>CAWBNP010000002.1:0-2365719 GCA_963790245.1 uncultured Thermoleophilaceae bacterium | reverse complement strand
CGAGCACCATGCCGCGGAGCAGGGCGGCGTTGGAGGATGAATAGTCCCGTGCCGATCGCAGCGCCGGCCCGCGCTCGGGCTGCGTCGATGAGGCCCTCGATCCCGCCACGGCGCTCGCCGGTCGCGCTCACCTCGGCGAGCCTCAAGCTCAGCCGCTATCCCCGCGCCGCAGATACGCCGGGTAGTCGAACTCCGAGCCCTCGGAGCGACGCGCGGCACGGGCGTAGCCGCTCACCCGGAGGATCGATCCGGGCTCGATGGCGGTTGGAGACTGCTCTCGTTCGCGGGTTCTGGCCATCAGCCGGATGCCCATCGATCAGCTGATCCGCGCCCAAGCGCCGAACTCGGACGAGCGCGGCGGCTCGAGCAGGACAGCCCGCGCCTGGACCGGACCCTGAAGGCGGAAAGCCCGGTAGCAGCGCCGCTAGCCTCAGCTCGCCGGCGGCGACAGCGGCGAGCAGGATGACCGCGAGCAGAACCGTGGCCCGCCGGGGCAGGCCCACCGCGATACCTGAGCCCAGCGCGAGCAGCGCTCCACCGATCGCCCACCCGACGGATGCATCCGTTAGCGCCAGCCCAACCCGATCGCGCCGACCATCAGGTGCCGTGGGCGTTGAACGAGCGGCGCGGCCAGCACCCGTAGCCATCCGAGATGCGAAGCGATCGCCGAAAGCTAGGCGGCGCTCGCGTCCCTACCGGCTCGCCCCGGTGACAGCAGCCCCGCGTTCACGACAACCCGGTAGCCCGGCGCAGGCGGCGCCTTCTTGCGCCATCGACCCTCTCCGGGCGACCGGCATCCTCGCGCGCGAAAGTCCGCGGCTCGCCGACTGACCCACGCCGCCAGCCGCACCCACAATGGGCATCGCCGACGATTGAGGACGCGGCGTATCGAGTTCAATTATTCGGACTGGGTCGAAGCATGTCAGTCCTCCTGCCCGACGAGCCGAGACGGCGTTATCAACATGATTCTCTGAACGTCTTCCTGCTGACAACTCGTCCAACGGAAAATTTCCTGATTGAGCCGCAGCGAAGGGACCGCAAGCACGCCGAGGCACCTGGCCCCGACACACGGCCCTCTCGCTGGTCCGTGCGACTCCCACCGCCAACCCTGGCGCTCCCGCGTTCGGCGGTCTGTCGCGCCCAGGACGCGCATCGACCCGGCGCGACAGCCGAAGCGGCCCGGTCGCCCGGGCCGCTTCGACCGCCTAATCCTCGGGCCAGCTCGGCCCCCGGTCCTACTTGACGACCCGCCAGCGGTGAACCGTGTTGGCGCTGACCGCTCCATCGCTTGCGATGCTCCGCACGCGGAAGGTGTGGCTGCGCGCCTTCAGGTTGCGGTAGGTGATCGCCGGGCCGCAGTCATCAAAGGACCTCGAGTCAAGGCGCACTCAAACCGCTCGTTCGGATTGGGCGCCTCAAAAGCAAAGCGAGCGACGGTCGCCTTGGTCTTTGTCTTCGGAGCGCGCGTAGCTCCGGCTTGCCGCTCACAAAACGCATATCGAGCGAGTCGCGGCGTTCGGCGCGCGGGTTGCCAACGGTGTAGACGAGGTAGCCACAGAGCCTGTACGGGCCACTCGCCGGATTGCGGGGATAGACGTACTCGTCGTAGAACTCGTTGTCCTCGACCTCGATGACGAAGCCCCGGGACGGATACACGCGTGTAGGTAAAGCTCCCCGCGCGTGCCTCCTGGAAGAAGACGTCGGGCGCTTGAGCGATCATCCTCATCAAGCGGCGTCGCTGCACACGGACGCGAGGTATCGGAGTCCTCATAGACCGTCACAGACGCCTTCTGCTCGGTATCGCCCGAGACGCTGAACGCGTAGTTCTGATCACTGCGCGGGCTCAACGAAGATACGGAGACAAGGCCGGCCGCCGAGGCGGCGGCCGGTAGGGCACAGAACGCGGCGGCACCTAGACCGACCGCCAGGCGAGCATTCGACTAGGTCGACATCAGGTCCTCCTGGTTGATTTGCAATGAGTCCGATGCTGGCCTGCCCCGGCCGATCCCACTGCATCGCGCCGACACTCAAAACGTCTGCGTGCTGACAGCCCTCAGGCGCAGCGCTCACACAATGCAATCTGGAACTGAACGCCGCCAATCACGTAGCGAACCGAGCGCCGCGCTGGCCCGCGCGCGTCAAAGCGCTCGCCGCAACGCTCGCACTCAGCGCTCCACTCGCAATCGTGTAATCCGCGCCTGGCGCCGTAGCCTCGGTGGCTCCGGCAAGCAGGCCGTAGGGCCCTCTCTCGAGCGCCGCGACAGGGCTCAGGCCACGGCGGGGCGGCCCGAGGTCGCGCTCAAGCCGGTGGGCGAGCCGATCAACCGCGTCCGCAAGCAGGGCCCTCCACTGCGCCACGCATCTCGCCTCCAGCGAAGTCAGGGTTTTTGGAGCGACCCGCAGGGCCTTGTGCGCGCGCAGGCTCGCCTCGAGCAGACACGGGACCGAGGCAAACTCCTCAACTGATCGACCGAGCAAACCCACCCGCGCGAGCGCGTCGGGTGCATCAGGACGGCCACGGCCTCATCTCCCCCCGCACACGGGGCCAGGAGGCCGCTAGAGCGCTCCTCGATCAGCGCCTTGAGCCCCCCGCAGCGAATGTCATAGACGAGCAGGACCTCATAGGCCCGACGACGGGAGCGGGTGATCATCCGGAACTGCCCGGCCGGCGATGAGGCGGGGGCCGATCCGGCCGTGGTCGCTGAATCGGCTTCCATGCCGCGACGCTAGGCCCGGCCGAATCTGAGGACTGCCTGCGAAGCCAAGGCGATTCTGCGGAAACGCAGCAGATCAATCACCGTGATCTCACCCCGACCGAGTTGGAGTGAGCCCCGCGCGGCCTCCTCGGCGAGCGTCTCAGAGACAACCTGCCGTGAGGTCGCAGCGAGTCTTGCGACGAACTCCTGTGTCTGGGGAATCACAACAGACAGGTCAGATCGGGCCTCGTAGAGCTCCGGTCAACCGAGCCACAGCATTCAGGACCCGCTCGCGGGCTGTGCGGAGCTGCAGCTCGAGAAGCTGACCAGTGAGCCGATCGACCGTCTCAGCCGCCTGCGCGTCGAGGGCGGCCGAAAGGCATGGGATCTCGGCGCGAAGCCGTTCCAGATCCGTGTCAAGGATCACGAGCGTGCGGGCCGGCTCTAGCGCCCGGACATCGGCCGAGCGCCGTCGTGCTCGAGCGAGTACGCCGAGCTCCCCGAAGCTTGCGCCGGGGCCGACGAGCCCCAGGATGCGCGCCGGCTCGATCTCGATTGCAAAGCGCCCAGAGTCGACGAGGTGGAGCCCACGGGCGTAGTCGCCGCGGCGAAACACCAACTCGCCCTCAAGCCAGCGGCGCTCAATCGCGCAGGATCGGACCTGGACCCGTTGCCCGGCCGAGAGCTCGCCGAGGAGTGCAAAGCTTGCTTCCTGCACGGCTGAGTCTTTGCGCGTGGGCGATGGCCCATGCTTTCTGGCTGCGCTCATCGAGGCGCTCGTTGCTGTGCGCGGTCAAGCGCGCTCTGCGCGGCCAACAGCGCGAATAGCGCCACCGCCAGGTCCTGCGCCATGCCGCCGGTTCTACGAGTGCTCGTCGCATCGCCGCCTCCTTGTGCTCGCTGTAGTGCGCACAAGCTTCAAGCGCGATCTCCTGGCGGTGTGTCGCCGCGGCGACAGCGCACCCGTCCAGGGCGCGACAGGTCGGCGCGGTGCGGTATGGGAAGGTTGGCTATGGCCACTTGGAAGCTGCTCGATGGCGTCTCCGAAGAGACACAACGCTCGGTCATCCAACTCGCAGTCGGGCGCTCCTGGCGTCGCGGGGAGGTCCTGTTTCGCGAAGGTGACCTCGCAGAGACACTGCACTTCATCCAGTCCGGCCGCTTCGCAATCCAGGCCAGGACAAGCCGGGGTGAGACGCGGATGCTCGCGATCCTTGGACCCGGTGACTACTTCGGTGAGCTCGCGCTGCTTTCTGACGGCGCTCGCCGCTCGGCAGACGTGGTCGCGCTCGAAGACGGCCGCACCCTCGCGCTGCTTGGATCGGACTTCGGTCGCCTCCGCCGCGAAAATCCCCAGGTCAGCGACGTCCTGATCGCGATCCTCGCAAACCAGATGCGGCGGCTGACCCGCCAGGTCATGGATCTCAGCTTCGTTCCCGCGGCCGAGCGCGTACTGACCTGCGTCGATCAGCTGGCACGCAGCTACGCAGACGGCGCAGGCCAGGTAACGATCCCGCTTACCCAGGAGCAGATCGCCCAGCTGGCGGGAACATCGCGCCAGGTCGCCTCAGAGGCCCTCGCCGCCGAGGCGAGAGCCGGCCGCCTGCAGCTCGGTCGAGGGCGGATCGTCCTCGCCGACGCGCCTCTCCGCCTGATCGAGTCAGCTCAGATCGTAAAGGCCCGGATCGGGTCTGAGCGCCCGCGCAGGCTGACCGAGCCGACCTCGTTTAGCCCAGCCGGCCGGGTCAGTAGCTCGCGGGTTGCGTTTGAGATGAGCACAGCCTCGGGACGCTCACGAGTAGCCGCCTGAAGCCTTGCTGCGGTGTTGGTCGCATCACCGACGGCGGCGTACTCAAGCCGCTCATCAGAGCCGACGTTGCCGGCCATCACCTCGCCTGAGTTGACCCCGACCCCGATCTCAAAGCGCTGGGCGATCCCGCGTGAGGAGAGCCATCGGTTGAGCGCGTCGATCGAATCGGTCGAGATCGAGCGCGCCGCGGCCAGTGCCCGGTCGGCGTGGTCTGGTTGGTCAAGCGGGGCGCCGAAGACGGCCATGACTCCGTCGCCGAGGAAGGCGATGATCGTCCCGCCCTGCTCCTCGATCGCTTGGGATACCTCGACGAAGTAGCGATTTAGCACCTCGACGACGACCTCGGGGCCGCGCGACTCAGCAAAGCGCACGAAACCGACGAGGTCACAGAACAGGACACTGCAGACCCGGCGCTCGGCGGCCAGGCGCAGGTCCTGACCGACTCCGGCGAGCGCCGCTTCGACCATCGAGGCGGGCACAAATCGCCGCAGCGCCGAGCGCGCGCGAGCTGCCCGGCGCTCGGCGCTTGCCTGCAAGTAGAGCAGCGTCGCTGCGAGCCCGAGCCCAAGCGCGAGCGCCGGGTAGACAAGCGGCACCAGGAGCCCGGCGCCGAACAGGAGCTGGCCGCCGAGCGCGAGCCCCACTGCAGTGATGGTGGTGGCCAGCGGCAGCGCTAGGCGCCTGCCACTGAGCCCCGCAAGTGGCGGGAGAAACGCACAAAAGCCAATCATCAGGACACCGATCAGCCCCGGTGCCTCGCGCAGCGGAAAGCCCGCAAGTGCGGTCGCAATCGCGTTTGCCTGGACCTCGACGCCCGCCATCTCGACGTCCACCGCGGTTGACTGTTTGTCAGAGCCGACTTCAAGCGCCGTGCCGATCAGGACCGTCTTGCCCTTCAGATCGCGTGAGAAGCCCGAATCGAGCAGCTCCGCAAAGGAGAAGGCGGGGATCTTTCCCGACCCTCCGCTCCAGTCGATCAAGAACGGATCCTCCGGGAGCTCAGAACGGGCGATTGACGGCCTGGACTCGCCCCCCAACACGCGTGCCTGGCCCGCGGCGAGAATCGAGAGCGCCATGTAGTTGTCCTCATCGGCGTAGGGAACCCGCGCCACCCGGCCGAGCGGATCAAAGTCATAAAGCGCGTGACCTTCAAGCGCCCCGGCTCCCTCGCCACCGACGATTGGGCGCTCACCGCTGCCCGCACCCTGAATGACCGGCGCCTTGGATGCCTTGATCGCGTAGCTAAAGGCAATGTCTCCCTTGCTTGCCAGGTCGGCGCTTGGGACCTCGAAGAGCAGGTCATAGACGACAAGACCAACATCCTCGGCGTTGAGACGTTCAAGCGCCTCCCTGTGCCACCGTCGGGGGATCTGGGACCCCGTCACGCCCGTTCGCCTGAGCGTCTGCTCGTCGATAAGCGCTAGCACCAGATCCTCGGGTGGGTCCTGCTCACCGCGCAGCTGAAAGCGCGTATCCACCGTCGCTTGCTCGAGCGGCGCGAGCGAGCCGGCGAGATAGAGCGCGCAGCAGGCGCCAGCGATCAGTACGGTGGCGACCAGTAACGGACGCGCACGCGCAGACATCGCTCGACCTACCTCGAGCGCGCGAAGTAGGTCTCGCCCGACCCGCGCAAGATTCGCGTGCTGCCATCCGCGAAGTCGGTCACCTCGATCGATCCGGACTCGACCCTGAACCGCGTGCCGGCGCAGGTTTCGGTTGTTTGCCATTCGGTCCCGCGGTCAATTGCGCGGCCGTGGCGGGTCTTCGTGCCCGCCTTACCCCGCGTGGCGCGAGTGAAAATCCCGCGTCTTGCCTTTTGGCTTTTAGTCTTCTCGAGCCGGGCGGCCGCGCTTCGGATGGCGTGCCCACGCTCGCAACTGAGCTCTCCGGGAAGCTCAGCGATCAGCTCATCCGATCGGCCACGGTCCTGGCGGGCGAAAAAAGCGCTGCCCGTGTAGATCGCCGAGCGCAGTCCATCCTCGGTGTCTACCGTGATTCTTACCTCTCCGCTGCTTGTATCAAAGAGCGTGCCGATCGGCAGCGCTTCTTCCTCGCGTAGCTCTCGCAACGTCAGCTCACCTGGCGCTTGAACCAGCACGCGCCCGGCGATCGTCCGCGCGAGCAATTGAGCGCCGGCGCGCGGCGGCCCCTCCACCCGCTTTGGGTCGCTCAGGTAGAGCGCGAGGCGGCGGTCGGCGCTCAGCACGATCGCATCGAGCAGTTCGTCGCCGTCCAGTCGGGCGAAGACCGGAGCTGCCGGCGCGCGCTCGAGCAGTGCGCGCGCGAGCTGGCCGCCGGCGAGATCGAACCTGCCCGAGCCGCGGTTTATGAGGATCTCGCCGCTGGCCCCGATCACATCCTCGGCCCCATCGCCGGTGATCTCCTGCGCTTCGATATCGCCAAGGCCGCCGACGCCCGGACTGAGAGTCGCGCCCGCGCTGCCATCGGGTCCAAAAGAGAGCGCGACGATGTCATTGCGCGTACCGATCACGAGTTCGTCGCTCGCGCCGTCGTTGTCAAGATCGCCGGTCGCCGGAGCGCCGCGCAGATCCAGCAAGCCCCCGTCATAGACGGTCTTTGCCGGGGCCAGGCCCCCGGCGCCGTCACCGGCAAGCAACAGCACGCGATCTGAGCGCTCGGACACCGCCGCGAGGTCCGGATCCCCGTCGCCGTCAAAATCGCGCGCCGCGATCGCGGAGACTCTCGAAGTCGGCAGCCTGACCGGGGGCAACTCGCCAAAGACACCGTCAGGGCCTGCCAGGAACACGCGAACCCGACGAGTGGCGGGGGTGCTCACGAGCATGTCGCCGGCTCCGTTGCCGTCTAAATCGGCGCTTGCAAAGGAGGCGCCGCGAGCGTTGCCGAGCCCGAAGACCTGGGCGGGCGGGCCGATCCCACTGAAGAGCGCAAGCCTGTCGCTCTCACGGCGAACGGTGCCCAGCATTGCGACCAGGTCTGGAGCCGATCGGCTGTCGGGGATCGTGCTCCCGGGAGGCCTGGGCGCCCCAGACTCGAAGGCCTCGACGGCCTCGAGCGCATCAAAGCCTGCATCGAGGGTCCCAGCGGCTCCGTAGTCGACCCCATCGCCTGGCCGTGGTGCGTAGACGCGCGCCACTCCACTGCGGCGTCCGACGAGGATCTGCGGGCGCTCTGTTAGGAGCGCGTCGGGCCCGAGGAACGCGAGGGTCAAATCGATCGGCTCCCCGCCCACGCGAAGCTCTTCGATCGGGCAGATCCGACCGCTCCCGCCGGGACGCTCGCACACCGATGTCTGAGCCCCCGCCCCCTCGAGACCGATGCCACCGGTTGCGAGAACCAGCAAGCCCGGCACTGCGACCTGGCTCCATCCCTTCCGCATCGCCGGAGGGTAGTTGCTTTGGCCCTCGCTAAGTGTCGCCTCGACGACAGACTCTGTCTGAGCAAGCGCTATAGACCCTGTGGCTCGATCGCCCGCCGGGGCGAACTTTCAGCGCCCAGCCCTTACTCCCCTCATCCGCGCGGCCCGAACGGGAGCCACTCGCGCAGCCGTCCCAGCGCCCGCCGGACACGCGACCAGATCACGAAGACGACCGCCGCCCCCGCCACCAGCAGGACCAGCGCGAGGGCGGCGGCGAGCTCAGGATTCTCGAGTGAGAAAGCCGTGATCGCCGCGACCAGGCCGTCTTCGACGAGGCTCGCCACGGTGTTTGAGATGGGCTCCGGTGAGGAGTTGATGCCGAGGCGAAGCCCCGCCTTGACCGCGTGGCTGGCGAGCGCAGTCGTCCCCGATCCCGCCCCGGCCAGGACCTCGTCGAGCCCGCTGACGTTCGCGTCGCCTGCAAACGCGACGC
The DNA here is from genome assembly GCA_963790245.1 of uncultured Thermoleophilaceae bacterium. Taxonomy (GTDB): domain Bacteria; phylum Actinomycetota; class Thermoleophilia; order Solirubrobacterales; family Thermoleophilaceae; genus JACCVG01. The sequence goes on along the minus strand of CAWBNP010000002.1, from coordinate 2,357,383 downwards.
CGAGCGCACTGCCGATCGCCGGCCGCACCACCGTATGGACCGAATCCCAGGCGCTGTCCAGGAAGGGGATCTTGTCGGCCACAAACTCCACGGCGAACATCGCAAGTGACCCATAGAGAAGGAGGTCGGAGTTCAGCGCGTCGGGTACCTCCACCGCGCCGGAGCGACCGAGCAGCGCCAGCACGGCAACCGTTAGGTAAGCGTTCACCCCCGAGGCCCACCCGCCGCTCAGCACGTGTGCGACCAAATCCATGCCTCGCGAGCCTACTCGCGGGGTGCCATCCAACCGTCGAAATGACCAGATCAGCGACGGCGGCGAGGGCCTCGAGTTCGGTTCGGTAGATCATCGGAGCGCTGCTCCCGGCGCTCCGGCTCGCCTTCGCGGTCGCGGTCGCTGTTCAGGCCGTCCGCGTTGGATGGGCCACGGCAGTCCCTAGGGGGCTCGGACCCCGGCAGTCCTGCGCGGCCCATGTGTCTCTCGCAGGAGACAGCTGCGGTCTACCCGATAGCGGGAGATTCATGCGCGCGGTCGCGCCCGGACCCCGGATCGAGCGGCGCGAGCAGAAACAACTCGCCGGCGACATCGGGATCGAGGTGGTTGTCGCTCATGAACGCGACTACCGTGCGGCCCACGACACGCTCGACCGCGGCGGTCATCTCTGACCGCATCGTGTCCTGAAACTTGCGCCGCAGGGTCCGAACGATCTCGCCATCGCCGTTGCGCATCAGGGTGCGTTCGGCCTTTGTAAGGGTGTCGGAGAACAACCCCAGAACGACATCTCCGTGTATGAGCACACGGGCTTTTGTCGGCCCGCGTCCGACGTACTCCTTGAAGATCACAACCAACGCATTCGATAACTCCTCGCTGGGCGAGAGTCGCTTCGGTGGTGCCTCCATGCCTACTCGCCTTTCAGCTTCTCGTCATGGGGTACCGCGAGGCTGCACAGAAGCGTGGACAGAGAGCGGTGAGGGAACCCAATGACAAGCCGGCCGGGCTGGGCACCGTGATCGATTGTCAATTCTAGCGCGTCCCTCATGCCGCCTCATGGAGTGAACCGTGAAGCTTCGCAAGCGAATCGCGTATCAGGCGGGAAACATGCATCTGCGAGAGGCCGACTCGCTTGGCGATCTGGACCTGGGTGAGGTCCTCGGCAAAGCGCATGTGCAGGATGCGCTGCTCACGCGGGGGCAGCTCGGCGAACGCCGGCGCTGCCGAGGCGAGTTCGTCAATTATCGCGAAACGCTCGTCGTCTGCCCCGAGCGCCTCGACGAGTTTTGGGGAGTCCGCGTCGGAGAAGTTCGTCGGAGCATCGAGCGACCTGGGGCTGTATGCGGACTGAAGCTCGAGGGCCTCAATCACCAGCTCCAGGTCGAGGCCGCACGCGGTCGCGATCTCCCTGGGGCTCGGCATCGAGCCCTGCTCGCTGGTGAAGTCTTCGATGATGGACTTAACCCGGCCATAGTTCTCCTTGGCGCCGCGCGGGACGTGGAGCGCCCAGCCGTGATCTCGAAAGTGGCGCTTGAGCTCACCGAGTACGCACGAGACGATGTAGGCCTGGATCGGGCCACGATCAGATCGGTAACGGTCGACGCACTTCACCAGCGCGAGATAGGCGACCTGTTCGAGATCCTCGAGCGGCTCTCCGCTGTGGCGATAACGCCGGGCAAGTTTACGAGCGAGCGGCATGTGGGTGTGGACGAGCTCGTCCCTGAAATCCGTTTCGATGTCCGGTCGGCAGGTAGTTCGCCGAGCATCCGACCGAGGGCCCAACCGGGTCTCGCGATCCAAGCACGGGGAAATCTGAGCCGGTGGCAACGGGGTCCTTTCGCTGAGCCATCGGCCGGCGCGCTCCTGGTCGTGAGCTGCCGTCCCCTGGATGTGTGCTGCACCCGCCCGCTCTTCACGCCGGGTGCTGGCCTGAATCTCCCCCCTTGCTCAGCTCGTAAACCTGCCCGGTGCTCAGGTTGACGAACCTGGCGCTCCTCCGCCGGTCCTCGCTCCCTCCGCGATCAGGTCGCGTCCACGCTCGTAATCGGCGTCAGCATGGTGGGTAAGCACGCCGACCAGCTCGCCTCCGCTGCGGTACCACGCCGTAAAGCCCCCACCTGAGTGCGATTCGAAGTCGATCGCCTCGAAACCGTCGCCCCAGGCCGCGTACTTGAGCGTCCGCGCGCCGATCGAGGACCAGAACCCCGGCACCTCGCCCCACGAACACTGATCGCCGGCGGCGCTCCGCCCTGCGAGCTCGCCCTGGACCAGAGCATCTCCCCAGTGCTCGACCCGCAGCGCTCGCCCGGCGGTCGAGTTCTCCGCGCACGCGACGTCGCCGGCCGCCAGCACGCCGTCGAGCGAGCTCCACATCGCGGAGTCGACGCAGATCGCCCGGTCTTCCGACATCCGAGCACCGGCGACCGCGGCCAGCTCCGATCGCGGTGTCACACCCGTGGCCATGACGACCAGCCTCCCTTTTGCGCTCGCTCCTGTGCCGGATACCTCGTAGCCAGGCTCGGTCCGGGTGATCCGCTCGACCTCGCAGTCGAGGTGGAGAGTGACCGCCACTTCGCGCAGCCAATCGCGCACGCGCGCGGCCGGCTCGGGGCCCAGGCGGCCCTCGTTCGGCAGCCGCTCGCCGCTGATCAGCTCGACGGGGTGGCCGCCGGCGCGTAATGACGCGGCGACTTCGCACCCGATGAAGCCCGAGCCGATCACGACGACCGCGGCCCGATCGCTCAGCCGGGCCTTGAGCTCGCGTAGCTGCTCGAGGCTGCGCAGCACCCGGACTCCGGGATCGTCGGCACCCGGGACCGGAATCCGCGTTGGCTCCGCGCCGGTGGCGATCACGCAGGTCGAATAGGAGAGCTCTCGTCCGCCGGCGAGCTTCACGCGATGGTTAGCCGGATCCAGTGCGACTGCGAGATCGCTGACGAACCGGACCGCCCGCGCGGCCGTCCAGCTCTCAGGCGCGAGCCAGACCTCCGATTCGCTGATCTCGCCGCGCAGCAGCTCCTTGGAGAGCGAGGGCCGCTCATACGGCAGCTGCTGCTCGGCGGCGATCATCGCGACCGACCCGCCACCACCGGCATCGCGGTAGCCGTTGACCGCCGCGAAGCCGGCCGGTCCGCCGCCGACGACCAGCAGTTCCACCCGATCGTCAGACATTCTCGGTGTCAAGGCGGAGAGCGTGAGCCAGCCCCGCGCCCCGGACCCTGCCGTCCAGCCGCGCTGAGGTAACGACCTGCACGCTGCGCAGATAACAGATCGGGATGTCTCGCTCGCGCAGATGTCGCTCGAGCGCCTCGTCCTCGAGCGCTGCGGGGGTGGGGAGCCCGCCGATGCGGTCATAGGTCCCCGCCGTGAGCCCGAAGGACGCACCGCTGAAGTGATGGTGCTCGGCGGAGGCGGCGTGGATCCGGACCGCGAGCAGCCGTCCGGCCGCGCGGCGAGCGCGCGCTTCGACCGCCATCGGGTGGAGCCGGGCCTCGTCCGGGTCGAGGTTGATCAGGCCCCCGATTGCGAGCGAACCGTTGCGGGCGGCCGTGATCTGCGCGGCAATCCAGGTCGTGCTGACCCGCGTATCGGCATCGGTGCTGAGCAGCAGCGCCGATCGGTCGCCGCAGTCGATCGCTTCGCGCGCGACACGCATGCCGAGCGCACGGGCGGCGCCGACTCCGCCGCAAGGGCCGTCGATCAGGCGCAGCCTCAGGCCCGGGCGGCGGGCCGAGACTGCCAGCGCCGCCGCGCGGGTTCCGTCGCTGCACCCGTCAAGGACGAGCACCACGAGCACCCGAGCCTGATCAACGCCCGTCTGCTTTGCCAGCGCCTCCAGGCACGCGCCGACACGCCTCTCCTCGTTCCGCGCAGGAATCACGACCCCGACCGTCGGCTTCATCGACGCTCGAACCGATCGATACGGTAGCCGCGGTGTCGCCGGCCATCGACGTGGCGCAGTGCGGCGCGGCCATTCAGCGCAGCGTGGGCTGCGTCACCGGAGAGCCGGTGGTCCGGGGCCGTGTCGGTGTAGTGGACTGCCAGCAGGGTGCCGCCGGGAACGAGGCTGCGCTCGAGGTCGTCCAGCAGTCGATCGAGCAGAGCCGCGTCGAAGTAATAGAGGATCTCCGAGGCAACGATCAGATCCCAAGGCCCCGGAGGCAGCTCCTCGGGCAGGACTGCCTCGAGCAGGGTGACATCGGTCGCCGAGCGAAGACGCTCGCGGGCCGTTGCGATCGCGGTCGCTGAGGAGTCGATGGCGACCAGCCGCCCGGTCATCGGGGCAAGCGCCGCTGTCAGGACCCCGATCGAGCAGCCGAGCTCGAGGGCGTTCGGGAACCGGTCACCCGCCAGCGCGGCGACCGTCTGCTCGTACTTGGCCAGCTCGTACGGGCTGGTCTCGAAATTCCAAGGATCGCGCTCACGCCGGTAGAGCGCCTCGAAGTTGGAGGGGTCGACTCGGGACGGCGGAGGGGGGCTGCGATCGGCAGCGGCCTCGAGCGCGCGCCGACCTGCCGTCACGAGCAGCGGCTCGAGCCGGTGCTGCAGCAGATAGGTATCCAGATCGCGACGCGCCCGCTCCAACCGCTGCCCGGTCGCGAAGGGACGCGAGCCGACCGTGCGCGCCGCTTCATCGAGGATCAGCCGGGTGCTCTCGGCGATCACCGCTCGTGCCTCGATGGCGAGTCGGGCGAGGTCGGCTTCCGCGGCCGCGGGGTCTGCCAACCCCCGCGCAGCCTCCTCCAGCCACAACCCGATCGTTCGCTGAGCGGCTCGTACGCGAGCCACGGCCAGAGCGTCGAGATCCCCTGTAGCACCCTTCGTGCGCAGGATCGAGAGCAGCCCCTCGACGGCGATGTCCGCGCCCCCGGCCCAGCTCGCCGCGGTACGGATGGCGTCGCCCGCGAAGTAGGGCTGGCTGGACAGGGCGCCTGGCTGCTCGGCGACCCAGAGGACCCGCGCGCCAGTGAAGCGGACCCGATGAGAGGCACTGCCGCGCATCCCTGCGCCGCGATACCAGGACTTATCGACCGTCACGCCGTGCGCGAGGTCGACGTAGGCCATCCGCGTCGGCCGGGACTCCTCCGCATAGCGGGTCAGGACGAATGCGCGCTGCAGCCCACCCGCGCCCGAGCAGAAGGTCTTGGTGCCATCGATCCTCGGGCCGTCCGAGTCGTCGGAGATCCGGGCCGGCTCGCCTTCGCCGGGCGCCGGATCGGCGCCCCAGACCCCGAGCCTCAGCCTTCCTGCGCGGATGCCCTCGAGCTCGATGGCGACGAGACCCGAATCCTCGACCTGGGCCGCCAGACGCGAAACCCCGTTGAGATGCCCGTCGAAGATCCGGCCGAGGCTGACGTCGACTGCAGCGACCGCGCGGACGAGCGCGAGCTCATCGCTGTCGGGGACCGGACCCGCACCCACGGCGGTCGCACCGCAGGCGTCAAGCGCGTTCCATGCCCGGTCGGGGAACGAGCCGTCATCGAGGCGATCGTGGCCTTCCATCTCCTCGGCCGCCGAGCCCGCCAGGTCGTCGAGCCGGTCGAGCACCGCCGCGACGTCGAGGTCGACCGGAGGTGTCATGCGAGGAGCGCCTCGGCCGGCGGGCAGCAGCGCAGGCCGGCCGCGCGGGCGCGCTCTACGAGGGGCTCGACGAGCTCCACCGTCGCTGCGCACGAGGTCCGGAGCGCGCCCGGCCCGATCCCGTCGTGCGCGAGCACGATCGCTCCTGCTCGCAGCCCGGGCAGAACTCGCCCGAGCAGGATCGAGACCCGATCACCGCGCCAGTCTTCGCTATCGGCGGTCCAGCCGAGGACTTTGAGGCCTCGCTCTCGGGCGAGCGCCTCGGTGGCCGGGGTGCTGACGCCCCAGGGCAGACGCCACAGGCTCGGACGAACTCCGGCTTCGGCGAGGACCCGCAGCGCGGCGTCGGTGTCGCGCTCGATCTGACCGGCGGTCAGCGCGCTGTGACGGAGATGCTCGTGGCAATGCAGTCCGATTTGGTGTCCGCGGCTTCGAATCTCCTCGATCAGATCCGGGTGGCGCTGCGCCCGGCTCGTAATCGGAAAGAACGTCGCCGTGGCGCCTGAGCGCTCGAGGGCGTCGAGCACGTCCGGTGTCCAGACCGGATCGGGACCATCGTCAAAAGTCAGATGCACTTCGCCGGCCACGTCTACGACACCGCGACCAGATCGCTCGGGAGCACGGAGACCATCGGTGGGCGTTCGATGACGCCTTCGCTTTGCGTCCCGCTCGCTCGATCGAGGATCGTGTCGCTCACCTCGCAGGCCATGCTGTGTAGCGCGGTGAGCGGCTGGTGGCGGTTGAGGCGCGTGCCCAACTCAACCTGCGCGAGCCCCCCGGCTCCCACCGCTCGGAGTGCGTCGATCAGCAGCCCCACATCGACTCCGTAGCCGGTCCGAAACGGCAAGGCCCGCAGCAGCGCGGCATCGACAGCGATCTCTCCTGCCAGCGGTTGCGCCATTCCAGCGAGGTCTGGGAAGAGCCGCCGCAACAGGGGCCTGGCGGTGAGCTCTGTGACGCGTCCACCCCCCGTGGGAAAGACCGCGTCGCCGATGCGGAGAGGACGCCGATAGCTCGCCTTGACGAACGACGGTGATCGGGCGGGGACGAGCATCGGCCCGAGCAGTCCGAGTACGAAGTGCGGGGAGAAGTCCTCGGTATCGGCATCGAGGAACACGATCACATCACCATGAATCACGCTGAGGGCGCGCCACATCGCATCGCCCTTGCCGAGCACAGGGCCGAACTGCGGCATAAGAGATGATTGGCTATGGACCTCGGCGCCGGCGGCTTCGGCCAACTCGGCGGTGGCGTCTTCGGAATCGTCGACCACGACCAGCTGGTTGATCCATCCGTCACTGCGCAGCCTCGCGAGCGTTGCGACTATCGGGCCGATTGTCGCCGCCTCGTTACGGGCGGGCAGACACACCGAGGTAGACCGGCGCCGGCCAGCGACGATGTCAGCCTGGGTGAACTGCTCGTGGGAGAAGTGGCGTACCGCGGACTTGGTGCGCACCCGGGCGCTCTGCGGATCGGAAGTTCGCAACACGGGCCACGACATACCCCGAGGACGGACCGGTGAACCGCAGGGGTGCGGAAGCCACCACTTCGCGCTCGACTCCCGCGCCATCGTTTCGGACCGGATACGGACGGGTACCTGACGTAAGTTCGTTCCGTCCCCGCAGACCGATCCCGCTCGCATGGGAACAGAACTTTGAACTCGCCGCCTCTACAGATCACCCGCCCGCGCGTCCAGCATGTGCTGGCCGAACTTCGAATTGCTGACCGAGGCTGGGCATGGGTCTGATCGCCAACCTGACGGGCCTCGGCGGCGGGCTGATCGCGATTCTGCGGCCCGAGGGGCCGCGCTGCGCGATCTGCGGTGGGCGGGTCTCAGAGTCCGACTACCGCTTTGGTGGCGAGCAGGTGCATTACGAGTGCGTCGCGTTCAGGCGTTCGGGCCCGTGACGCCGCCGCGCGACCGCGCAGCCAGCCAAGGCATGGCGGCCTCCGATCACGGGTAAGGGGGGCCCCTGTCATTAACGATGAGGAGGGTGTGATGTCCACTATCAGCGGCCCCGGCCGGGGCCAACGACTGTCCACGGAGACGAAGCAGGCGTTCAAGACAACCGAGTTCTGGGTCATGGTCGTGCTACTGATCGGCCTGTTCATCGCCGGTGCCGTGACCGGCGGCGATGACGGCGGGGCGACGGCTGCGGCCGGCGAGGCGACGAATGGTGGCGATGACCTCAACGCCGGCAAGGTGTGGCTCTATGCCGTCATTCTGGCCGGCACCTACCTGATCGGCCGCGGCCTAGCCAAGTCCGGCAGTCGCGACCCCTACTGGAACGACCCCGGCAACACGACTGGTGAGATTGGTATCGGCGACCGGGTGAAGGCCGCCGCCGAAGTTCTCCGCGATGGCCCTGAGGCGACGACCGTGACGGCCGGGACGAACAAGCCGGACGGCACGCAGGGTACGCAGTTCCAATGAGATCACGAGGTGGCCCGGTAACGAGCTACTAGGGAGTGGTGCCCGTCGAAACCGGCAGCCCGGTCCAGCGGTCCGACTCGAATGCGACCGAGGCCGACCGGAACGTCCGATAGTGCTCCGCCACAAAGGCGGCGGGCTCCTCGAACGCGGCCTTGATGAGATCGCGCGCGGTCGCGCCTCGGCCGAGCGTGATCTCGGCCGCGCTATCGAGGATCTCGACCTGGGTCAGCGCGCGCGCGGTGCGGCCCTCGGCACCGACGGCGGCCATCGCGACCGGGGCGCCCTCGACGCAGAATGTGCCGAAGCGTGAGACGTATGCAAAGACCCTCGTAACCCGGACGGTGTCGAGCTCCAGGGTGATGTCGACCTCGTCAAGCGCACCCAGCCGGTAGCTCAGCTCGGTCCACGACAGGGCCGTCAGCTGGGCGGGCGTGACGAACAGCACCGCGATCCTGACCGTCGTGCCCGGGCTCGGGAACAGGGTCGCGGCCATTGCTTTCCAGACCGGAGCGAGCGCCGATGCGCCGATGTCGAAGCCCGTCAGCCTGCCGGCCACGATCAGTGCGTCGCGATCCCCGTCGGGAAGATGCGCGAACTTTACGGCCAGCCGTTCGGGCGAGCCGTTGGAGCCGTAGGCGAGCAACGGGATTGGCGGTTGCCGGTCGCCACGCGCCTCCAGGTAGGCAGCCACACCCTTCGCAGCCCTGTCGGAGTCCAACTCCTCGACGACGCCGTCACGGAGCAGGTACGACCCGGCGGGTCGGGGCCATGGGTAGCCGATCGCCGACTCGTAATGACCCGGCCTCAGTTCTCTTGACCCGACCGCCTCGAGCAGGCCACGGAAGAACTCCTCGAACCGAGGATCGCTCATCGCCAACCGCTCCAGCAACAGTGGGTCGCTGATCTGCGGCCAATCGACCATCGGCGACCTACGGGTCAGCCGCTAATCGACGCCGACGAGTTCACGTTCGCGCGCGGAACTGGGAGCCCGGAGCCGGTCGGTCGGTCGGTCGGTCGGTGAGAACGGTGCGGGAACTCACCCGGCCGAGATTAAACCCTCCGCCTCCCGACCGCAACGACTCAGGAGCGCTCGAGTATCACGACCGGGATCTCGCGCTCGGTCTTCTGCTGGTAGCTGTCGTAGTCGGGCCACTCCCGCGTCATGATCGTCCACAGCTCGGGCTTCTCCTCAGCGCCCGCAACGCGGGCGCGGGCGCTGAACCGATCGGCCTTGACCTGTACCTCGACCTCGGGCGTCGCCTCCAGGTTGAGGAACCAGGCCGGCGGCTCATCCGCGCCGCCCTTGGAGGCGACGACGATCAGATCACCGTCGTGCTCGCCGTAGATCAGCGGCGCAGGCCGCGGCTCGCCACTCTTGCGCCCGGTCGTGGTCAGGATCAAGGCCTTCGCTCCGCGCCAGTCGTGGCCCACCTCGCCATCTGTTTCGACGTAGCGATCCACGTGTTCTTGTCCGAACAGCATCCGAGTCTCCTCTGGGCCGGGTACCCAGAGCGTAGCCTTGGGATCGTGATGCTCTCCCGCGCTGCGATTGCCGCGACACTTGTCGGCCTGCTGCTCGCTCCCGCAGCGACGGCTGCCGCTGACTACCGCGTCGGAATCGCGGTGCGCTCGATCAACCCCGATCGCGACGGCAGCTTCGCTGGGGCCCCGGTCCATCTCGGCGGCTACGGGATCGGCTCGGTCCGCCCGGCGACCGGCGTGCTCGGCAAGGGGGTACGGGTCCGAGCGATCTCGATCTCGGACGGCCGCGGGGGCGATCTCGCGATTGCCGACATCGAGTCGCAAGGCTGGTTCACGGCCAACAAGGACGCTCCGCTGGGCCTGACCGACATGCGCCGCGCGGTCGCCGCGCGCAGCGGCGGAGAACTGGAGCCGAGCGAGGTCGTGATCCAGTCCAACCACAGCCACTCCGCGCCGGATGGGCTGGGTGTCTGGGGCGGCGTCCCGCTCGCCTACCGCCGGCTCGTCTTCGACCGGACGGTCGAAGCGATCCTGGCCGCCCGGCGCAAGGCGCGGGAAGGCAGCCTCCGTTACGGCGCGGTCCGTGCTCCCGCGCTGCTGAGCAACCAGTTCGACTATGACCGGGCCAATGCCGAGGTCGACGACGAGCTTCGTATCCTCCAGGCGCTCGGAGCGCGTGGGCGCCCGTTCGCGACGCTGCTCAACTTCTCGGCCCACACGACCGTGCTCGGCTCCGACAACAGACGGGCATCGGGCGACTGGGTCCAGGCGGCCAACCCGGCGCTCGAGCGGGCGTTCGGCGGGCGCGCGATGACGATGGTCGGAACGCTCGGGCGTACGCAGCCGGCCGATCACCGCTGCCCTGACCGTTCGCTGAGCGGCCCGCCCGCGAACCTCTGCCGGATCCAGGACTACGCGGCCCGGATCGTCAAGCAGGCCCGCCGGGCCGTGGCCCGCGCACGCCCGATACGCGGCCGCGCCTTGGTGGACGCGCGTTCCTATCTGGTCCAGGACGTCTCGGCCAATCCACTGATCCTCGGCCTCAACTACGCCGGAGGGCCGCTCGGCGCCAACGTGACCCGCTCCCTGTCGGCGCCTTGGCTGACGGTCAACCTGGTCGGCACCGTCACCTCAAGCGCGCGGATCGGCGATCTACTGCTCTCGGCCGTTCCGGGCGAGGCCTATCCCCAGATTGCCGCCGCGATCGCCGATCTCGTCCCGGCCCGCGGGCACATGACGGCCGGGCTCGCGGGCGACCAGCTCGGGTACCTGATCGCGCCGTACGAGGCCTACCCGGAGCCGATCCGCCGCAGCTTCTTCAACGAGCGCGGCGACGAGGTCTCCCCGATCGACAACGACAACTACTTCTTCAACGTCTCGCCGACGATCGGCGAGCGCGTGATCTGCTCGCTGCTGCGCGGGGCCGGAGATCTGCTGGCGCGCGAGCGGACCTACCGCGACCGCCGCGATCGTTGCCAGGCATTCGCCAACGACCTCGCCAGGCCTAGCGGAGCCGACGCGAGCGAGTGAACCGATCTAGGCTGAGCGCGTGACCGATCAACCCAGCCAGCGCCCGCCCGAGCGCGCGATCATCTTCAGACCGCGGGCGATCCTCGTCCTGCTCGGCGTGCTGCTCGGAGTCGGCGCCCTCGTCGGCTTCCTGATCCTCGCGCAGGGCGCGCTGACGCTGATCGCCGTCGCGATCTTTCTGACGCTCGCGCTCGACCCGGCGGTCGCTTTCTTCGAGCGCCGCGGCCGCTCGCGGCCGGTCGGTGTCGCCTCTGTGTTCATCTTCGCAGCAGGAGTCATCGCTCTGCTGGCGCTGGTCCTCATACCTCTGCTGATCGAGCAGATCGCGCGGTTCATCGAATCGATCCCGGGGGTCGTCGCGGCCATCAGCGCCGGCAACGGCCCGCTCGGCTTCCTCGAGCGTGACTACCAGGTCGTGGAGGGCGTCCAGGCGATGTCCGAAAGCCTGACCAGCGATCTGCTTACCGGTGGCGCGGCGCCCGTGCTCGCGCTGATCGGGGGCGTTGCCGCGACGGTTGTCGGGATTATCGTGATCATCTTTCTGACGCTGTTCATGCTGCTCGAGGGACCCGAGTGGCGTGCGCGGATCATCGGCCTGTTCCCGCGCAAGAGCCGCGGCCGCGCGGGGCGGATCGCGACCGCTGTCTACGGCGCGGTCGGTGGATTCATCACCGGCAACCTGCTCGCGAGCCTGCTCGGCGGCATCGTCGCGACGATCCTCTTGCTGATCATCGGCGTCCCCTACGCGCTCCCGGTCGGACTGCTGGTGGTCCTCATCGAGTTGATCCCGTTCATCGGGCCGCTGATCGCGATCGCCCTCTGCACCGCCGTGGCAGTCCCCCAGGGCCTCGCGGCGGCGATCATCGTCCTGGCGGTCTTGATCGTCTACCACGTGATCGAGGGCAACACGCTGCGCCCGCTGATCTACGGCCGAGCGCTCGAGCTCTCGCCGCTGGCGGTCCTGGTCTCGATCCTGATCGGGGTCGAGGTCGCCGGCATCCTGGGCGCGCTTGTCGCCCTGCCGGTCGCCGGATCGATTCAGGCGGTCCTGCGCGAGTTCACCGACACGCCGGCCCCGGAGACCGATGGTGCCGGAGCCAGGCCGGCCCAGGTGTAGGTTTGCAGGATGTGCAGAAACATCCGACAACTCCATAATTTCGCCCCGCCCGCGACCGACGAGGAGATCCGCGCCTCAGCGCTTCAGTACGTGCGCAAGGTCAGCGGCTCGACGAAGCCCTCGAAGGCCAACGAGCAGGCTTTCGACCGGGCGGTCGAGGAGGTCACCAAAGTGACCTCGACGTTGCTCGCCGCGTTGGTCTCCTCTGCCCCGCCGAAGAATCGCGAGGTCGAGGCAGCGAAGGCCAAGGCGCGCTCAGCCGAGCGCTACGCGGCTGCCTGAGGCGGCGCGGCGGCGGGCTCGGCGGCCTGCTTTGCCTCTTCGACCTCCTTCGCGCCGGTAATCCAGTCCGGCAGTGGGACCGGCGAGAACTTGTCCAGCACGAGCCCGGCAAACAGCCGTGGCTCGAGCTTTGCGACCAGTGCCCGCAGCTCTACCTTCTGAGCCGGCGTCAGCGACCGCGGTCGACGAATCAGCCAGAGCAGCCGTGATCGTTCGGTCGAATCGAGCCGCCCGAAGTGCCGGCCGGCCAGGATCGCAACCTCGGCGATCGCGATGATGCGGACGATCGGCAGCAGCTTGAGACCAGGCGTTATAGAGGCGATCCGGCGGAGCATGGTGTCTTTCTACCCGGCTCGAGACCCACTCAGTCGCCGCGCGAGCGCGCGCCGCCGATGTAGGACCCGATGTCGATCACGAACGCGAACACGACGATCAGGAACTCGAAGCCGTCGATGCCGCCCTTGCCGAGCCAGAACATCGTCGCCCAGGCGAGCGTCGTCCAGGGGAGGACGAAGAATCCGATCAGCGGAATCACCCAGCTGTCCCACGCGCGGCCGAGCACGTCGGTGAACAGCCAGAGAGCGAAGATCGCCAGGCGGGGAGAGAGCAGGGCGAGGACGGCAATCAGGCAGGGCATGGCGCGCACCCTAGACTACGGTCGGTGGAGCGAACGCCTATGACGGCCGAGGGACTGGCCGAGCTGCAGACCGAGGTCGAGCGGCTCGAAGGGACCGAGCGCAAGGAGATCGCGCAGCAGATCAAGACCGCGCGCGAGTGGGGCGATCTCAAGGAGAACGCCGAGTACCACGCCGCCAAAGAGGCCCAAGCCCACCTCGAGACGAAGATCCTGCTGCTGCGCGACAAGATCTCCAACGCCGATGTCGTCGAGGTCGAGACCGGCGATGTGGTCGCCTTCGGCTCGACCGTCGCGCTGCGCGACGAGGACACGGGCGAGGATCTGACCTACACGCTCGTCGCCGCTCATGACGCGTCGCTCGCAGAAGGGAAGCTCTCCTATGAGTCGCCGGTCGCCGATGCACTCCGGGGCCTGCAGGCCGGGGAGACGGCGGTCGTCAAGACGCCGCGCGGAGTGCGGCGTCTGAACGTGCTCACAGTCGGCTAGTTCTCGACGTCAGCCGGGTCCGGCCGGCTCGAAGACGGCGCGCAACGCTTCGATTCGCGCCTCACCGATTCCGGGAATCTCGCCGAGCTGATCGACGTTCGTCAGCGTGGTGCCGCTCTGGTCGCGGAACTCCGTGATGCGCGCGGCGAGCGTCGGGCCGAACCCCTCGACCGCCGCGTCTATCTCGGTCGCGGTCGCGGTCGCAAGGTCGAGCTTCCGTGCAACGTTCTGAGCGGGAGAATCGGTGGCGGCGAGCGGTTCGGCGGGGTCCGGTGCCGCGACGGCGGCGCCACTCGCGGTGCGGACTCGCTTTGGCACGACGATCTGCTGCCCGTCCTCCGCGTTCGCCGCGAAGTTGATCGCCGTCTGATCAGCTCCCGGCTTCAGTCCTCGCGCGCGCCGGACCGCGTCGCCGACTCGAGCTCCGGGCGCGATCTCGTAGAGCCCTGGTGCGCGGACCGCCCCGGCGACGTGAACGAGGATCACGCCGCCCGCCTCGTTCGTGTCCGAACCCGGGACCTCCGGACCTGAGATCTCTACGGGAACAGGTTTGCTCGATCCGTCCCCGCCGAACGCGAACACGCCGATCGCCAGCGCGGTGATCGCCACGACCGCATAAGTGATGAGCTGGCCCCGCGTGTTCTGTTGCACGCGGGCGAAGGTACGGCGCCGCGGCGCACGCCAGGACGCCTGCCTGCGACGAAGCTCAGCCCCGAAGGACGAAGTTCACGAGCCGCCCCGGAACGACCACCGTCTTGATCAGCTCCGCCCCGTCGAGATAGGCGGCGACCTTCTCCGAGGCGCGCGCGATCCGCTCGAGCTCCTCCCGCGAGGTCTCGGCCGGCGCGAGCACACGGTCGCGGAGCTTGCCGTTGACCTGGACGATCAGCTCGAAGGACTCCGAGGAGAGCAAATCCGGATCGGCCTTCGGCCACGGCTCCTCCCAGACCCGGCCGCCGGTCATCGTCTCGAAGACCTCGGCACCGAGGTGGGGCGCGAACGGGAAGATCAGCGAACTCGCGGTGGCCAGCGCGAAGCGCAGCTGGGAGATCCCCTCTGCCGTCTCGACCAGGGCATCACGCGATCTGTAGACCTCGTTGACCAGCTCGATCACGGCCGCGATCGCCGTGTTGAAGGCGAACCGCTCCATGTCCCGCGTCACCTTGTCGATCGCCCAGTGGGCCTTGCGCAGCAGCTCGGTCGGCTCGCCGGTCGGGGCCGCGGATCGGTCGCCGGCCGCGGCGGGCGCCTCGTTGGTGGCGACCCAGAGCCGCGAGAGGAACCGATGGATCCCGCCGACGCCTTCGTCAGACCAGTCGGCGTCCTGCTCGGGCGGCCCGATGTAGAGGATGTAGCAGCGTGCCGTGTCGGCACCGTAGGGCTCAACGACCTCGCGCGGGCTGATCACATTGCCCTTGGACTTGGACATCTTGGCCCCCTCGCGCGTGATCATCCCCTGGGTGAACAGCTTCGCGAACGGCTCCTGGAAGGAGAGCAAACCGAGGTCGGCCAGCGCCTTCGTGAAGAAGCGCGCGTACATCAGGTGGAGGATCGCGTGCTCGACACCGCCGATGTACTGGTCGACCGGCATCCAGCGGTCGACGACATCGGGATCCCAGGCCTGCTCGTCGTTGAGCGCGTCGCAGTAGCGCAGGAAGTACCAGGAGGAGTCGACGAACGTGTCCATCGTGTCGGTCTCGCGGCGCGCTTGGGCGCCGCAACTCGGGCAGTCGGTCCGCACCCAATCCTCGGCCGCGGCGAGCGGGGAACGGCCCTTCGGCGTGTAGTCGACGACCTCTGGCAGCTCGACCGGAAGCTGGTCCTCGGGCACCGGAACGATTCCGCATGCGTCGCAGTGGACGATCGGGATCGGGCAGCCCCAGTAGCGCTGGCGGGAGAGCAGCCAGTCGCGCAAGCGATAGTTGACAGTGGCCTTTCCGCGTTGATCGCCTTCGAGCCAGGCGACGATCGCGTTCTTGGCCTCGCCGGGAGCCATCCCGTCGAACCGGCCGGAGTTGACCAGCCGCTCACCCCCGCCGGAAGACACGAACGCCTGGCCTGGCTCGGCCTCCCCCTCGATCGGCTCGACGACAGTCTGGATCGGCAGTTCGAAGCGGACGGCGAAGTCGTAGTCACGCTGGTCGTGCGCGGGGACGGCCATGATGGCGCCGGTGCCGTACTCCATCAGCACGTAATCGGCGACATAGACCGGGATCTGCTCACCGTTGACGGGGTTGGTGACCGTCCTGCCGAGTGCGACGCCGGTCTTCTCCTTGCCCTCGGCGCCGCGATCCTCGGCTGAATCGGTCAGCGCGCTGCGGACGTAGGCGCGGACCTCCTCGGAGTCGTTCATCCGCAGCACGTCGGGATGCTCGGGCGCCATCACGAAGAAGGTCGCGCCAAACAGCGTGTCGGGCCGGGTCGTGAAGACCGGATAGTCGGCGTCGAGCTCCGCGCAGCGGAAAACGACCTCCGCTCCCTCGGAGCGGCCGATCCAGTTGCGCTGCATCGTGATCACGTTCTGGGGCCACTCGATGTCGGCCATGTCCTCGAGCAGCCGGTCGGCGTAGTCGGTGATGCGGAAGAACCACTGCTCCAGCTGGCGTGTTTCAACCTCAGCGCCGCAGCGCTCGCAACGACCCTCGACGACCTGCTCGTTGGCGAGCACGGTGGCGTCGTTGGGGCACCAGTTGACGGCGGCTTCGTTGCGGTAGGCCAAGCCGCGCTCGAACAGCTTCAGGAAGATCCACTGGGTCCAGCGGTAGTAGCGCGGCTCGTGGGTGCCGAACTCGCGCGTCCAGTCGATCGAGATTCCCCAGCGGCGGAACTGGCGCTGGAACTCCTCGATCGCCGTTTGTGTCGACTCGCGCGGGTGGCTGCCGGTCTTGATCGCGTGGTTCTCGGCGGGCAGGCCGAAGGCGTCGTAGCCCATCGGGTGCAGGACGCGATGGCCGTTGCGGCGGCGGTAATGGGCGACCGCGTCGCCGACCGAGTAAGTCTTCAGGTGGCCGATATGGGGCTCACCCGAGGGGTAGGGGAGCATTTCGAGCACGTACGACTTGGGCCGCTCGTCACCGCGCTCGTCGGAGACCTCCCAGGTGTGCTCGCGCTCCCAGAGCTCCTGCCACTTGGGTTCGATCGTGCTCGGGTCGTAGCGATCCATCGTCCGGCCGCACCTTAGCGGCGGCCGTCGGTGCAGCCCCGGCCACCTCGGCGCCCGGGATCAGTCCGTCCCGGGCGCCATCACTCCGCTTCAGAGGTCCTTGCGCGCCGCCTTCGCCGCGGCCGCGGCCTCCTTCAACCGACGGGCCTCATCCGCGGTCTGAAGCGCAGCCTCCTGCTGTTCGAGCGCGGCCGCCTTGGTCTCGAGCGCCTCGAGCCGTTCGCGCTTTGCGTCCGCCGCGCTCTCAGCCTTGGTGTTGGTCGCCCTCTTTTCGGCGGCCTGGCGCCGCTGGGCGGTCGTCTTGCTGGCCGAGCTCTTCGCCTCACCGCGCCGGCGCTGAGCGCCTGCCCGCTTCTTCTGGGCCTCCTCCTGCGCAGCTTGACGCTTGGCCTCGGCTCTCCGTTCGACTGCCTCAGCGTGGTCCTCGCCGCGGTCGGAGACGACCTCGGCGCGGTCACGGAGCTCGACGGCCTGCTCGCGCTTGGCGGCCGCCTGGCGTCGCCGTGCGGCATCCTCGCGAAGCGCTCGATCGCCGGTCGCCTTTCCGACGGCGTCGCGAAGCGCTGCCTCGGCCCGATCGAGGGTCACCTTTGCCGAGGTCGCGCGCGAGCCGCTGCCCGCGAGCGCCAGGACTCCGTCAATCGGCAGCCGGGCCAGTCGGGCCGACCCGATCACCGCGTTCTGGGGGATCTTCGTCAATGGCATCTAGCTCGCCTCCGGGTCGATGTTGTCGGCCGCCGAGTCCGTGCGACGGGCCTCGGCCTTCAGCGCTGCGGCGCGTTGCTCCTCGGTGATCTCGGTCGCGTGAGCGCTGCGCTCGGCCGCGTCAGCCGCAGACTCCTTCGAGCGACGTTCGCGTTCGGCGGCCGCGATCTCTTCCTGGGCGCGCTGCTCGGCCTGCGCTTCGGCCTCGCGTTGGTCGCGCTCGGCTGCGGCCTTGGCGTCCTCTGCCTCTACTTCGGCCCGCAGCTGGTCGCGCTCGGCTTCGGTCGCGGCCTGCTCTTCGACCAGCTCGGCCTCCTGCTCGCGCTCGCGAGCCTTCGAAGCAACTGCCGAAGCTTCCGCCTGCTTGTCCGATTGGGCCTGCTGCAGCCGCCCCTCGCGGGCCAGATCGTCGTTGCCGGTCAGCTCACCGGCTGCCTCCTTGACGCGGCCTGCGACCTTCCCGATGACCCCTCCCGCCACCTGCTCGTTGTTGTCACTGTCAGTCAATGGTCTGTGCCTTCCTTGATTTAAGAGTTGGACTGGTTCTTACCCCGATGGAGAGGGCGTCAAGCACCGGTCCGCTCCTGTCGCGTTCGGGGCCGGATCAGCGGCCCGCGGGCGGGTAGGATGCGGCCCGATGAGCGTCCGCCTGTTCGTGATCCCCGGCTCGCACCCCGCGATGAGCGCCCGTCTGATGCTCGAGCACAAGGGGATTCCCTACAAGCGGGTCGATCTGATCCCGGTCGCGTCGAAGGGGATCCTGCGCGCCGCGGGCTTCCCGGGCGTCAAGGTTCCAGCGCTCAGCCTCGACGGCCAGAAGATCCAGGGCTCGCGCGACATCGCCCGTGCGCTGGACGGCGCCCAGTCCGAGCCCGCGCTGTTTCCTTCCGACCCCGACCGGCGCCGATCGGTCGAGGAGGCCGAGCGCTGGGGTGATGAGATCTTCCAGGCGGCCCCGCGGCGGATCGTCTGGTGGCTGCTCAAGCGCAACCGCGACGGGATGGAGAGCCTGATGGAAGGCGCACGAATCGGGGTGCCGGTCAGCATCGCCGTCAAGACGGCGGCTCCGATCGCCGCCCTCTCGGCGCGCTTCAACGAGTCGACCGATGACAATGTCCGTGCCGACCTCGCCGCCCTCCCCGGCTGGATCGACCAGGTCGATGCGCTGATCGCCGACGGTGTGATCGGCGGGGCCGAGCCCAACGCCGCCGACTTCCAGATCGCCCCGAGCGTCCGGCTGTTGATGGCGATGGACGATCTGCGCCCCTACTTCGAAGGACGCCCGGCGGCCGAGTTCGCACGCCGGGTATGCCCCGACTACCCCGGCTCCGTCCCGGCCGCGCTGCCCGTCGACTGGCTGCCGGCAACTCCGGCCGCGGTCTAGCCGCCACGATGAAGGTCGACGCGGGCGTCTACGCGGCGTCGATCGATGACGCCGGCGGCGCGGCGGCTCAGGCCGAGCGCGACGGGTTCGACGGCTGGGCGGCCTTCGAGACCCAGATCGATCCGTTCCTCGGCTGTGCGGTCGCCGCCGAGCGGACCGACCAGATCGACCTCGTCACCGCGATCGCGGTCGCCTTCGCCCGCAACCCGATGACGGTCGCGCTCGCGGCCAACGACGTCCAGGCGCTCTCGGGCGGCCGCTTCACGCTCGGTCTCGGATCGCAGATCAAACCGCACATCACCCGCCGCTACTCGATGCCCTGGTCAAAGCCGGCGGCGCGGATGCGCGAGTTCATCCTCGCCGTGCGCGCGATCTGGGAGTGCTGGGAGACGGGCGGGCGGCTCGAGTTCGAGGGCGAGTTCTACACGCACACGCTGATGGCGCCGTTCTTCAATCCGGGACCCAATCCGCACGGCAATCCAAAGATCCTGCTCGCGGCAGTCGGCCCGCTGATGACCGAGGCGGCCGGCGAGGTTGCCGACGGGATCATCCTGCACGGGTTCACGACCGAGCGCTACCTGCGCGAGAAGACCGTGCCGAGGCTCGAGGCCGGCGCGGAGAAGGCGGGCCGCACCCTCGATGGGTTCGAGATCAGTGCGCCCGCGTTCGTCGTCGCGCGCGACAGCGACGAGGAGCTCGCTGCCGGGACCGAGATGGTCCGCAACCAGGTCGCCTTTTACGGCTCGACGCCGGCGTATCGCCCGGTGCTCGAGGTCCACGGCTGGGGCGAGCTCGGCGAGGCGCTCCACGGGCTGAGCCAGGACGGGCGCTGGGAAGAGATGGCGAGCCTGGTCGATGACGAGGTCCTGAACACCTTCGCGATCATCGGAACCCCCGAGGCCGCCTTCGACGAGATCGCGCGCCGCTACGGCGACATCGCGACACGGCTCACCCTGAGCATTCCGGAGGAGCGCGACGAAGAACGGTGGCGCGGGCTGTTCGAAGGGCTGCGGGCGCTCTAGACCGTCACCCTCGTCGCGTCACTGGTCTTCTGCCTGGAGGTCTGCGAGGTCGCCCGCCGACGAGCCATCTGGCTGCGGACGCAGCCTGCAAGAAATGGTCAGGCCGCGGCGCTAAACTGGGCCGCGCAGTGCCTTTCCGGGGGCTATAGCTCAGCTGGAAGAGCGTCGCGCTGGCAGCGCGAAGGTCGCCGGTTCGAGCCCGGCTAGCTCCACTCCCCCGCCGTCGCAACTCTGTCCGTGCGATTGCTCCCCGCCGACCGGCTCCTGAGTGAACTCGGCGACGCGCTCGGATCGACCGCCCCCTACAGCGCCGCAGTAGCTCAGGCGAGTCTGAGACTTGACACGTGCAGACTCAGATTTTATACTGGCGACCGCAAGCCAAGATCATCCAGACCCATGGTGGAGGTGACCAATGTCGCTACTGGTTAGACCACAGGCGTTCTCCTCGGATATCGACCGCGTCTTCAACACTCTTTTCAATGGGGAGCAGGCGAAGGGCCAGCGGTGGACTCCGGCGATGGACCTACTCGAGGCCGATGACCACTACACGCTCAAGGCCGACCTTCCGGGCGTTTCAGAGGAAGCGGTTTCGATCGAAGTCTCCGACGGCGTGCTCCGTCTCTCGGGCGAACGCGAGCTCGACCAGGAACAGAGCGGCCGCGGATGGTTTCGGATTGAGCGCTCGTTCGGGACGTTCAGCCGCTCGTTGACGCTCCCCGACGGCGTCGACGCCGACGAGATCTCGGCCTCCTGTGACCTCGGCGTGCTGAGCGTGAGGATCCCAAAGCCCACTCAGCGCCAGCCGAAGAGGATCGAGATCCAAGGCTCCAACGGAGCGAGCACGATGGTCGAGGGCAGTGCGCAAGAAAGGGGGTAGCCACACGGGTTGCGGTGCTCTCCGGCGGGTCAGATCCCGCCGGAGCACCCGTTAGTTCTGTCGGCTGGGAGATGCCCTTGAAGTCGCAGGCAAGAGCGGGCTATTCTCCGCGCATATTGGTTGTGTCGGCTGAAGGTCGGCGCAATCGGGGGTCCATCGCAGGGGACCTGCCTGAGTTCGGCTCGGGCAGGGACACGCGATTTCCGTTGATCGGCATTAGCTAACCGAGAGGAGATTGTCGGATGCGGCTCGAGCTCCTGAAGATTGAGATCACACGCGTCGAGGACGTAGTGCACGTCGCTCCGGTCGGTGAAGTGGACTTGTCCAATGCCCACCAGCTGGCGGAGGCCTTGAACGCGGACCGCTTCCCCGGTAGCGGAATTCTCCTGGACCTCTCGCGACTGAGCTTCATGGACTCGACCGGACTGAAGATCCTGATCGAGGCCGACGCGGCCTCGCGCGCCAACGGTCACTCATTCCAGATGACCGAGCCGACCGGAGCCGTGCGGCGGGTGTTCGAGATTTCCGGCCTGCTTCGACAACTGCCGATCGTGGAAGGCAACTGACCGCCTGGATGCGTCGACGCGATCCTGCGCTCGACCGCGTTGACCCGCCGCGGCGGGCGTCATAGATTCGCCGGTATGACCGAAACTGACTACCGCTACGCAAGCCGACAGACCTGGGACTCGGCCGCCGAGGTTTGGGCTCTCCGCGCCGACCAACCAGACTCGGGCGCCTCGGCGCGATCGGCGGAGTGGATGCTCGCCGAAGCGGGCCTCAAACCGGGCGAGCGCGTCCTCGAATTGGCAGCCGGGGCCGGGCGGGTCGGCCTCCAGGCGGCGTCGATCGTGGGCCCCCGGGGACGGGTGGTGTGCTCCGATTTCGCCGATGCGATGGTGACGGCGATCCAAGCTCGCGCCGAACGCGCCGGGCTCTCCAACCTCGACGCGCGCGTCCTTGACGCGGAGCGCCTAGAGCTCGCCGAGAACGAGTGTTTCGATGTCGTGCTGTGTCGTTTCGGCTACATGCTGATGGGCAATCCCGCGGCCGCCCTGGCCGAGAGTGCTCGGGCACTTGCGCCTGATGGGCGGTTGGTCTTGGCGGTTTGGGGACCCAGCGCCGACAACCCCTGGCTGATGACGATCCTGCAGGCCGTGATGGAGCACTTCGACGCACCTCCGCCCGGGCCGGGGACCCCCGGCCCGTTCGCGCTCGGCGACGAGCGGCATCTCGAAGCACTGCTCACCAAGGCCGGCTTCACCGAGATCGCCCTCGAAGCGCTCCAGACCGAGCAGACTTACCTCTCCGCCGAGGACTGGTGGGACGAGATGCTTGCCGTCGGTGGACCGCTAGGCACAATCCTCGGCGCGCTCCCAGAGTCAGACTTCGAAGCAATCCGTGGATCGGCGCTGGAAGGCGCCGCGAATTTTGCCGGAAGCGATCAGGCGCTTACCTTCCCGGCAACCGTCATCGGGGCGCATGCGCGTCGGCAACAGGCCTAGACGACCTCGCGCGCGGGCGCCTCGCCCCAGAGGTTCTCCAGCCGGTAGTAGGAGCGGGCCTCGGGGGTGAAGATGTGGACGATGCAGTCGAGGTAGTCCATGAGGATCCAGCCGCCCTTGCCCAGGCCCTCCACCCGCCGCGGCAGGACGCGTGGTTCATCGCGCTTGAGTTGCTCCAGGATCGCGTCGTGGATCGCCTTGGTCTGGCGATCGGTGTTGCCGGTGCAGATGACGAACGCGTCGGTATAGGAGACCATTTCGCGCAGATCGATCACGCGGATGTCGATCGCCTTGCGATCGGATGCGATCGCGGCGATCCGGTCGGCCAAAGCAGGCGCCTGACTCAAGCCGCCTCGTCCCGGTAGAGCTCGAGGCGATCGATCTCCTGCGCGGTTCCCGCGGAGACCAGGTGGCGGAACTCGCGACCTGCGGCGATCCGCTGCCGGATCAAGGTCGAGGAGATCTCGATCGGTGGCATCTCGAAGAACTGGATCTCGTGACCCTCGAGCAGCGGCGCGAGGGTCTCCTCGACCCGTTCGCGGCGCGCCTCGCCGCGCTCGGCAACGGCCAGCCTCGCCAGTTCGAGCACGCGCTCGGGCTCGCGCCAGCTGCGCAGCGCAAGCGCCTGGTCGCCACCGAGGATCAGCGTCAGCTGCTCGTCGGGGGCGGCGTCGTGCATCGCCTGCAGTGTGTCGGCGGTGTAGGACGGTCCGTTTCGCTCCAGCTCCAGGCTCGAGACCTCGAGCCTCGCGAACCCCTCGATCGCCGCGGTGCAGAGAGCGAGCCGCGTCTCCGGACCTGGCTCGGGGACGATCGCCCGATGCGGCGCGCGCCGGACCGGCACGAGCGCGACTCGGTCCAATCCGAGTGTCTCGAGTGCCTCGCACGCACAAACCAGATGACCGATGTGCGGGGGGTTGAACACCCCGCCGAGAACCCCGACCCCGCCGCTCAGGGACGCACCTGGCCGCTGCCCCGGAGCACGTACTTGTACGAGCACAACTCGCGCAGGCCGATCGGCCCGCGCGCGTGAAGCTTCTGGGTTGAGTTGCCGATCTCCGCCCCCAGTCCGAATTCTGCCCCGTCGCTGAACCGGGTCGACGCGTTGACGTAGACGCAGGCGGCGTCGACCGCCGCAGCAAACCGCTCGGCCGACTCGTCCGAGCCCGTCAGGATCGCCTCCGAGTGGCCGCTCCCGTAGCGGTTGATGTGATCGATTGCCTCATCGACCGAGTCGACGACTCCGACCGCGAGCACCAGCGCGAGGAACTCGGTCTCCCAGTCCTCGGCCGTGGCGTCGACCAAGCCGTCGAGCGGTCCGGCCGCCGACCGCGACCGGCCATCGACCCTCAGCTCGACTCCTTCCCGCTGAAGCCGCGCAAGCGCCGCCGGCAGGAACTCGCTGGCGATATCGGCGTGCACGAGCAAGGTCTCGGCCGCGTTGCAGACGCCCGGGCGCTGGACCTTGGCGTTGACGATGATCTCGACCGCGTCCTGGACGTCCGCGCCCGCGTCGACGAACACGTGGCAGTTGCCATCGGCCGCGTAGAGGACTGGAACGGTCGCGTGCTCGGTCAGCGCGCGCTTGAGGCCCTCTCCCCCGCGCGGGATGATCAGATCGAGCGAGGCATCCTGGGTCGCGAGCTGCGCGAGCTCATCCCGACTTCCTCCGGAGACGATCGAGACTGCCTCGGCGGGCAACCCGACCGAGGCGACCGCGTCCGCCGCTACCCCGGCAAGCACTGCGTTGGAGTGCTCGGCGGAGGAAGACCCGCGCAGCACGATCGCGTTGCCCGACTTCACGCAGAGCGCCGAGCAGTCGATCGTGACGTTGGGCCGGGCCTCATAGACGACGGCGACGACGCCGAGCGGGACGCGCAGCTTCTGAAGATCGAGCCCGTTGTCGAGCCGGCGCTCCTCGAGCACCTCGCCGATCGGGTCGGGCAGCGCGGCGATCGCGCGCGTGTCACGGGCGATCCCATCGATCCGCTCACGGGTCAGGGTGAGGCGATCGATCAGCGCATCGGTCAGGCCTGCCTCGCGCCCGGCCTCCAGGTCGCGCCCGTTCGCGCCGAGAATCTCATCGGCCCGCTGCTCGAGCAGATCAGCCATCGCGGTGACGGCGCCATTGCGGACCTCGGCCGTCGAGGTCGCGACAGCACGCGCAGCCCCGCGGGCGCCGGCGCAGACGTCTGTTACGGATCTCGTCGCCACGGCCATCGGTCAAGCCTAGCGACGGGCGGCCAGCCGTCCAGCGAACGGCGCTGGACCGCGCCGGGGTTATGCCTCGCGGCGTCTGACCCGCCGGCGCGACCGTCGGCTAGGGAGTCAGCCGAGCACGAAGCGATCGCGGTGAATCGCTTCGGGGGGACCGCCACCGAGCTCCTGGAGTAATTGCTCGGTCTTCATGCCAGCGATCCGGCGCAGATCGCCCGAGCTGCGCTGAACGAGCCCCTTTCCGACCGCGTCACCGCCCTCGCCCGCGACGACCTCGACGGCGTCGCCGACCTGGAAGTCACCTTCGACCGCGATGATGCCGACCGGCAGCAGGCTCGTACCCCGCTCGCGTAGCGCGGCCTCCGCGCCCGCGTCAACCACCAGCCGCCCGCGGCTCGGCCGCGCGTACTTGAGCCAGAGCTTGAAGCTCGACGTCACTCCAGCACGCGGGCGGAACCGGGTTCCGACGGGCTCGCCCCGCAGGACGCCGCCGAGCGCGGCGCTCGAGACGCCGCTTGCGATCACCGCTTCGATTCCGGCCGCGGTCGCCATCTCGGCCGCGACGACCTTCGATCGCATTCCCCCCGAGCCGATCGCGCTGCGGGCGTTGCCGATCGCGAGCCGCTCGAGCTGCTCGAAATCGGTCACCTCGGCGACCAGCTCAGCACCGGGATCGATCCTGGGATCGGCGCTGTAGAGGCCGTCGATGTCGGTCAGCAGGACGAGCAGATCGGCCCCCAGCAGGATCGCGAGCTGGGCGGCGAGGAAGTCGTTGTCGCCGAAGGAGATCTCGTCCGTGGCGGTCGTGTCGTTTTCGTTGACGACCGGCACGTAGCCCCACTCGAGCAGCTTGGCGAGTGTTCGCCGAACGTTCAGGTACGGACCGCGGTCGGTGATGTCGAGGTAGGTCAGCAACACCTGCGCACTGGCCAGGCCGCGCTGCTCTAGCAACTCCTCGTAGAAGCGGAACAGCCGCGCCTGGCCGATCGACGAGGCCGCCTGGAGCTCCTCCATCGCCCGCGGGCGCACGTCGCGGTCAAGCGCCCGCAGGCCGCGCGCGATCGCACCCGAGGTGACGAGCACGACGTCGGTGCCCGCGGCGCGCAGCCGAGCGGCTTCATCGCAGACGTGCTCGAGCACCTCGGCGCGGACCTCGCCGCGCTCGTCGGCGACGATGCTCGAGCCGAGCTTCAGGACGACCAAGTTCATGTGAGTCAGATTACGGAGCGCCCCGGAGGCGGGCGCCTCAGCCGAATGGTGCGCCGGGATCGAGCTCGAAGACGATCCCCCCGATCTCGACGTCATCGCCGGGCTCGAAGCCCGCCGCCTCGAGCGACCGGATAACGCCGATCGCGCGCAGCCTGCCCTCGACGTAGCGCAGCGCGTCGGGGTTCTGGAGGTCGTGTCGCGCGATCAGCCGCTCGATTCCCGTGCCGACCACGCGGAACCCCTCGCCGCTACGCTCGACCCGGAAGCCGTCGTCGGCCAGCGGACGGTAGAGCCGGTGCTCAACGCGTTCGTCGGGGGAGTCGCCGATGCTTTCGCTGACCTCGGCGCGCGTCGTGTCCAGCGGCACCGACCGCGCGATCGCGCGCGAGAGCTCCTCCACCCCGGTGCCGGTTGCGGCCGAGGTGGCCACCACTCCGAGGACGGTGTCACCGAGCAGCTCGGACCACTCCTCGACGGCCTGGGCCGCGCGCTCGGGCGCGACGAGATCGGCCTTCGAGAGGCAGAGCAACCGCGGCAGCCGCTCGAGCCCGGCTCCGTATCCGGCGACCTCGGCCTCGATCAGCCGGTGGTTGGCGATCGGATCCGATCCGTCGAGCGGGGCCAGATCTACAACGTGGATCAGCAGCCGCGTGCGCTCGACGTGGGCGAGGAACTCGTGGCCCAGCCCGGCGCCTTCACCCGCTCCTTCGATCAGCCCCGGGATGTCGGCGACGATCACCTGCCGCTCATCGGCTTCGATCGTCCCGAGCACCGGCTCCAGCGTGGTGAACGGGTAGTCGGCGATCTTCGGCGCGGCTCGCGTCAGCCGCGCGAGCATCGAGGACTTGCCGGCATTCGGAAGCCCGATCAGCCCGGCGTCGGCCAACAGCTTGAGCCGCAACTCGACCCAGGCCTCTTCTCCGGCGAGGCCGCGCTCGGCAAACCGCGGCGCCTGCCGGGTCGAGCCCGTGAACCGCTTGTTCCCGTGCCCGCCGCCCCCACCGCGGCAGATCACCGCGCGTTGTCCAGCCGTGGTCAGATCGACCCGCACCCCGCGCTCGGGATCCTCGGCGACCGTCCCGGGAGGCACCGAGAGCTCGAGCGCCGCGCCGTCGGCGCCGTGCTTGTTCGAGCCATCGCCCCGTCCGCCCGCACCCGCGCGATAGGTACCGCGCCGGCGGAAGGACTGCAGGTCGCGCAGCGAGGCGTCGCAGATCAGGACGACGTCTCCCCCGCGCCCACCGTCGCCGCCGTCGGGGCCGCCCTTGGGAACGTGGGCCTCGCGCCGGAACGACACCGAGCCGTCACCGCCGGAGCCGGCCTGGAGAAAGATGCGGGCACGGTCGTGGAGCATCGTTCGATCGTAGGCGCTCCGTTACCTTGGGCGCGTGAAGTGGAAGCGCACGAACAGCAAGAACGTGATCGACGTCCGCGGCGCGGGCTCGCGCTCGCGGTCGGTACCCGCCGTCGGCGGCGGCGTCGGCCTCATCGGCGTGCTGATCTTCCTCGGAATCCAGCTGCTCGGCGGCGGCGGCACGAGCGGTTTCGACATCGGGCAGGTGCTGCAGGCCACGGGCGGCAGCGCGAGCGCCGAGGACCCGGACCCGATCCCCCGCTCACAGGACCCCCAGCGCGACCTCAAGGACTTTTCGGTCTACGTCTTCGAGGACGCTCAGCAAGGCTGGGGGAAGGCCCTGGGCTCAGAGTACGACGACGCCGAACTCGTCCTCTTCGACGGAGCCGTCTCGACTGACGGGTGCGGCAACGCCGACTCAGCCGTCGGCCCGTTCTACTGCCCGGCCGACTCGCGCGTCTATCTCGACCTCACTTTCTACGGCGATATGCGCCGCCAGCTCGGCGCCTCGGGCGACTTCGCCTGGGCGTATGTGATCGCGCACGAGGTCGGCCACCACGTCCAGAACGAGACCGGTGTCGCCGCGCAGGTGGACCGCGCGGCCCGCGAGCAACCGGGCTCCGCCAACGAGCTCTCGGTCCGCCAGGAGCTCCAGGCAGACTGCTACGCGGGCGTCTGGGCGCATTCGGTGTTCGCCGAGGGGGCGCTTGAGCCCGGCGATCTCGATGAGGCGTTCACGGCCTCCGAAGCAGTCGGCGATGACCGGCTCCAGCGTCAGGCAGGCGGCGCGATCGACCCCGACAGCTTCACCCACGGAACCTCCGAGCAGCGTCGCCGCTGGTTCGAGGCGGGTTACGACGCCGCCGACCCCGCGGCCTGCGACACGTTCAGTCCGGCCGAGGTATAGGTCGATGCCCCAGGTCTGCGACCGCGCCTTCGCCGCCATCTACGATCCCGTGTTCGCCGGGCTCGAGCGGTCCGGGCTGAGCGCCCTGCGGCGTGAACAACTCGCAGGCGCGGGCGGCGAGACACTCGAGGTTGGCGCCGGTACCGGGCTCAACCTCGAGCACTACCCCGCCACCGTGACCCGGTTGGTCCTCAGCGAGCCCGAGCCTGCGATGGCCAAGAAACTGCGGCGGCGCGCCGCGGTGGACGCGCGCTCCCCCGAAGTGATGATCGCGCCCGGCGAGGCGCTTCCGTTCCCGGATGAGAGCTTCCAGACGGTCACCGCCTCGCTGATGCTCTGCACCGCCCCGGACCCGGTCGCGGTGCTTGGCGAGATCGCGCGTGTGCTCCGCCCGCGCGGGCGCTACCTGTTCCTCGAGCACGTCCGCGCACGCGACGGCGAGCGCCGAGCAAGCTGGCAGGACCGCCTCGAGCGGCCCTGGTCCCTGTTCGCCGGGGGCTGTCACCCCAATCGCGACACGGCCGCCCTCCTGCACGCGAGCCCGCTGACAGTCGAGCGCCTCGATCAGATCGAGCTGCCCCGCCTCGCCGGACCGCTGGTGCGCCCCGCCATCATCGGCTCGGCTACCGCCGGCTGAAGAGCGAGCCCGGCGCAGGAAGAGGTGGCGACGCGTGCTCCGCACGCGAGCAACGTATGACCGTGCCCGACGAAGCTATTCAGTCGGCGGCCGGGAGAACGCTGATCGTACGGCCCCTACGGCCGGTCTTGAACTCCACGGTCCCCGCGCTGGTCGCGAAGATCGTGTGATCCTTGCCGATACCGACGCCTTCGCCGGGACGGAAAACGGTCCCGCGCTGGCGAACGATGATCTCGCCGCCGCTCACGACCTCCCCGGCGAACACCTTGACGCCGAGTCGCTGCGCGTTGGAGTCGCGGCCGTTGCGGCTGGAGCCAAGCCCCTTCTTATGCGCCATCTCGAACTCTTCTCCTCGATGTCGGCAGCCTTGGCCGGCTTCGGCTTCGGCTTGGCGGCGCCTTGCTTGGCGGCAGCCTTGGGCTTGGCGGCAGCCTTGGGCTTGGCCTCGGCCTTCGGCTTGGCCTCAGTCTCGGCGTCAGCCTTCTTCGCCGCGGGCTTACGGGTCAGCATCTTGATGTCGGAGATCTCCAGCTCGGTTAGCTCCGACCGGTGGCCCGTCGTCCGCTTGTAGCCGCGCTTGGGCTTGAACTTCTGGATGTGGATCTTCTTGCCGCGATGATGACCGACGACGACCGCCTCGACCTTCACTTTGCCGAGATCAGCGCCATCGAAGACGGCCTCATCGGAGCGGAACAGCAGCGGCTCGAGCAGGACCTTCGCGCCCTCGTCGTCCGCCATGCGGTCAACGACGAGCTTGTCACCCTTCTCGACGCGGTATTGCTTACCGCCGGCTTTGACGATTGCGTACATGACAGAAAGAGGGCGCCTCGCTGGCGCCGGACCAGCAGTGTAGCTGGCCGGCGCGGATCAGACTCCCTGCCTGGTGAAGAGCGAGCCGGGCGCGGAAAAGGCTCCGACGCGTGCTCTGCACGCGAGGGGCCGCATGACCGTGCCCGGCAACGCTATTCGGCTGGCAGCGGCTACTCGGCCGGCTCGACCGCCTTCTTGCGACCTCTCCCGCCGCGCGACCCGCGGCGGCGCTTGGGCTTCTCCTCGGTGTCGGGCTTGGCGCCCTCGTCCTCGGCCGATACGCGGGCGTTGGTCGCCGCGGCCGCGGCGATCGCGGTCGGCTGACCGCCGTCGTCGACGAGGCTCGCCGAAGCGGAGCTGCGGCCGACGCGCTCGATCCGCACGAGCCGCTTCTCGCCGATCAGGCGGCCCGCGCCGGCGACCGAGATCACATAGCCGTCGAGCTTGGCGACGGCGGCGTCCTCGTCGTACATATGCGGCTCCGAGAATCGACACGTAGCAGCTCCTCGCCCTCGCGGAACGGCAGCGAGCGCTCCTCGATCTCCTCGCGTGCGCCCTCGCCCGTCACGGCGAAGTGATCGACCGGCAGCCCCTCCGAGCCCTCGAAGTGGAACCGCTTGCCGACCTCGTCCTCGAGCGCGAGCAGCGGCTGGCCGGGACCGGCGAGCAGGAGCGAGGAGACCCGCGGATTGACCTGGACCAGGTAGGCCTCCGGGTCCGGCCGGTCCAGGACGAGATCGCGCAGCTTGCGCTCGACCTCGATCGCCACCGTCTCCTCCGAGAGCACGACTCCGTCGCCGTTGACAGGTCGGACACGGCTTGGTCAGGATCTCGCGCACGCCTTCGGTGACGTTCTGGCGGGTCATCTCGACCAGGCCCAGCGGTGAGATCTCGACCACGTAGGTCTTCGTCCGATCCTTGCTCGAGCTCGTTGCGCAGCGTCTTGAGCACGGCGTCGCGGTTTCGCGCCCGTGCCATGTCGATGAAGTCGATCACGATGATCCCGCCGATGTCACGCAGCCGTCAGCTGCCGGACGACCTCTTCGGCTGCCTCGAGGTTGGTGCGCGTGATCGTGTCCTCCAGCCGAGCGCCCTTGCCGCGCCCGGTGAACGAGCCGGAGTTGACGTCGATGACGGTCATCGCCTCGGCGTAGTCGATGATCAGGTAGCCGCCCGAGGGCAGGTCCACCCGCCGGTCGATCAGCCCGACTGATCACCTTGTCGATGCCGTAGCCCTCGAACAGCGAATCGCGTGACTCGTAGAGCTCGACGCGGTCGACGAGCTCGGGCGCCGTCCGCGTGAAGAACGAGGTCAACCGCCTGAACTGCTTCTCGTCGTCGACGATCGCCTTCTCGAAGTGGGCCGAGAAGATGTCCCGGACGACCCGCACCGGGAGGTCGGCCTCCTGGAAGACCATCGCGGGCGCGACCGCCTCGTCGATTCGCGTCTGCAGGACCTCGTAGAGCTTGTGGAGGTACTTGATCTCGCGCTCGAAGTCGGCCTTCTGCGGCGCCGTGGGCAGCCGTGCGGATGATCGCCCCGCCCTTCTTGAGATCGAGGCCCTTGGTCTGCTTCGCAGCCGCTCGCGCTCCTTGTCCTCGAGCCGTCGCGAGACCCCGATCCCCTCGCCCTGCGGCACGTAGACGAGGTAGCGCCCGGCGATCGAGAGCTGCATCGTCAGCCGCGCGCCCTTGTCTTGAGCGGGTCCTTTACGACCTGGCAGATGACCTCCTGACCCGGCTTGAGCAGCTCGGAGATTCGCTGGCCCTTGGAGCCATCGCGGCCTCGTCGAGCTACCTCGACGCCCGGGATGACGATGTCATCGACGTGCAGGAACCCGTTCTTGTCGAGTCCGATGTCGACGAACGCCGCCTCGAGGCCGGCGAGCACGTTGTCGACCTGCCCCTTGTAGATGTTTCCGACCAGCGAGCGGTTGCCCCGGCGCTCCACGTAGAGCTCACCGACGCGACCGGCGTCGTCCTTGGCCGCTGCCAGGTTGCCCGCGCCCGCGGCCGGGGCTCGCCTGTTTGTTGCCGTTACTCGATCCCTTGGCGGCGGGTGTGCCCTCCGACTCGAGGATCGCGACTCTGGTTTCGCCACGGTCGACCGTGACGAGTACTTGCTTTTTCACTTATGCCTTTCATACAAATGCTCGCTTCCGCGGCCCTTGGCGGCAGCCGTCACGCGAGCTTGCGCGTGGATCGACTGGAGCAGGCCAAGGGCGAGGAATGTGGTGATCACCGAAGCGCCGCCATAGCTCATCAGCGGCAGAGTGACTCCGGTGACGGGCATGATCCCAATGGTCATGCCCACGTTGACGAAAATCTGGAACATCAGCATCGCGACGATGCCGCCGGCTATCAGCGCTCCGTAGAGGTTCTTCGCGGTCGTGAGGATCCGCAAGCACCTCCAGATCATGAGCGCGTAGAGCGACAGGATGATCGCGGCCCCCATGAAGCCGAACTCCTCACCGACGACGCTGAAAACGAAGTCGGTGTGATGTTCGGGCAGGAAGTC
Organism: uncultured Thermoleophilaceae bacterium; assembly: GCA_963790245.1. GTDB lineage: Bacteria > Actinomycetota > Thermoleophilia > Solirubrobacterales > Thermoleophilaceae > JACCVG01. The sequence goes on along the minus strand of CAWBNP010000002.1, from coordinate 2,325,541 downwards.
GAGCTTGGTCTGGGTAGCCGATTCGGCGCCGCGGCCGGTCTTCTGACCGGACCCGATCGCGGTTATCGACTGCGAGACCTGGTAGCCCTCCCCCTGGGGGTTTTCACTTGGATTGAGGAACGACGTCAGTCGATCCACCTGATAAGGCTTGAGCACTTCCACGCCGAGCTTCGGCGCGACGACGAGCGTCAGCACGGTGGCCACGACGGCCAGACCGGCGAGCGCCGCGAAGTGGGTCCACTTGGTGCCGGCGACGAACAGCAGCGCCGCCGCCACCGTCACGTACACCAGCCCGGTGCCGAGATCGGGCTGGATCACTGACCAGGCCCGCGGGAAGCAGCGCGAGCAGCATGATGCGGCTCGTCGTCTCCCTGGCGCTGACCTTGCGCGTGCGGTCGACGATGAACGCCGACAGCGCGAGGATCAGCAGGACCTTCCCGAACTCGGACGGCTGGAAGGTGAAGAACGGGAATTCGATCCAGCGTCGTGAGCCGCGCGCAGCCGTGCCGATCGCGAGAACCAGGACGATCAATCCGATCAGCGCAGCGTAGATCCCCATCCGCAGCTCCCGCAGCCGCGAGTAGTCGATCCGCGAGATGACCAGCATCAGCAGGATGCCGACGGCGACGTAGATCCCCTGGCGCATGACGAAGTAGTAGGGATTGCCGGTCACATCGTCGGCCGTCGCCCCCGCGATCACGTAAAGGGAGGCGGCGACGAGGCCGAGGGTGGCCAGTAGCAGGAGAGGGTCGAGCCGAGCGAAGACGTTGCCTGGTCCCGGCCCGTCCTCGTGGAACTCCCTGATCGAGTCTCCGAAGCGGGAGGCTTGCATCAACTCCCCACCCTACCGATGGGGTTAGCCATCCGAGTAAAGCGCAGCGAGTCTTGCCGGAAAGGGACCAACGTCGCGTGCTGCGGGGTCCGGTGGACCCTCATCGCGTCTGGCTGTCCCCTCGCACGATCTTCGACTCTTCCTTCTCGCCCAACTCGAAGAGCGAGGCGAGGATCTGCCGGGCCGCCGGGGCAGCGGCCTCGGCGCCGAACCCTCCCTCCTCGATCGTGACGGCGACGACGTACTGGGGGTCCGGGTATGGAGCGAGCGCGATGTACCAGGACTGATCGGCGTTCGGCGCCCGCTCGGCGGTTCCGGTCTTGCCGGCGATCGGAACCTCGAAGTCCTTGAAGACGTCGTAGGAGGTTCCCCCGGGCTTGGTTGCCGCGTCGCTGAGCCCGCCGAGAATCGTCTCCTGGGTCTCAGCGGAGATCGGCACCTGGCGTTGGTCGGGGATGTCGAACTCCTGGATCACGCGCCCGTCGGTGCCTTCCACCTGCATCCGCCAGGTGCGGCGTGACGACCCGGCCGCCGTTGGCAATCACCGCGTAGGCGACAGCCATCTGGAGCGGATTGGTCTGCAGGTCCCCCTGGCCGACGGAGAGCTGGACGCTGTCGCCGATCGACCACGGGCGGTCGGTGTTCCCGTCTTCGAACAGCTTGTTGCGGTAGTCAGGGGACGGAACCAATCCAACCTGCTCGTCGCCGGCCAGGTCGATCCCCGTGGGGCGGCCGACCCCAAGCCGCGCGGACCACTGCTGCAGCGCGCTGTCCTCGGTCGCATCGTTCATCCGTGCACCGAGCGTGTAGAAGTAGACGTCGCTCGAGACCTGGAGCGCCTGGCGCAGGTCGACGGACCCGTTCGGCTCGACTGCCGGCGTTGGTGAAGACCTGCTCGCCGATCTCGATCTTGCCGGGGTCGAAGATCGTCTCGCTCGGCTCGATCAGGTCGGACTCGAGCGCGGCTGTGGCGGTGATCAGCTTGAAGGTCGAGCCGGTCGGGTAGAGGCCCGACGTCGCACGGTTGGTGAGCGGCGACCCATTCTCGTCGCTGGTCAGCTGCTTGTAGGCCTTCGGCTCGATGATCCGGGCGAATTGGTTGGGGTCGAACGAGGGCACGCTGCCGAGGGCGAGCACCTCGCCGTCGTTGACATCCATCGCTACGAACCCGCCTTTGCCGGTCGGCGCGAAGGCGCTCAGCGCTCGCTGGCCGACCTTCTGGGTCTCGAGATCGACGGCGAGCCGCAGCTGGCGGCCTTGGACCGGTTCCTCCACTCCGCCGGCGCCCCGGAAGACTCCGCCGGCGTCGACCTGGACGCGGCTCGCCCCGTTCCGCCCGCGCAGGTAGCGGTCGTACTCGCGCTCGACGCCGGACTTGCCGATCCGGTCGCCGAGCGTGACGTCATCGTATCCTCGGCCGCATCGAGCTCCTCCTGATTGACCTCGCCGACCGTCCCGAACAGGTGCGCGCCGATCGTTTCGTGCGGGTAGGAGCGCAGGAAGACGCGCTCGATCGTCACGCCGGGCAGCTATCCTGTGAATTCTCGAGCACGTACTGGACGACCGGCAGGTCGACGTCCTGCTTGACCGTCGCAGCAGAGAAGGGCAGAGCCTCGAACTGGTCCTCGACCCGCTCGCCGACCTTGTCGGTCTTGACGCTCAGCACGCGGCCCAGGTTCTTGTAAAGCGTCTGCCTCGGCGGGCCCTCGGGCGGCAGCTTGTCAGGCGCAATCTTGACCGCGAGACCGACCCGGTTCTCGACCAGCGTCTTGCCGTTGCGGTCGACGATCTCCCCACGCGGCGCGGCGATCTTGATCTCCCGGACGCGGTTCTCGTTGGCGGTCGCCAGGAACTCGTCGCCGGAAAGGACCTGCAGGTACCAGAGCCGGAAGAAGACGATCGCGAACAGCGCGAGCGCGACTCCTCCGATGATCGCGACGCGCAGCGCGAGCTGCGGGGTGATCGCGGGTCGATTGTCAATGTCGCTGTAGATCGCCTAGACCTCGAGCCCGCGGAGACCGATCGGGCCCGACTCGATCGGACGACCGCGCCTGCGCCGGCGAACGAAAGGGTCGACGTGCAAAGACGGGCGCAACGTCCTGCCGATCAGCCAGAACAGCGGCAGGGCGAGCAGCGAATTGAGGAACACCGTCAGGATCAGATCGCGGATTACGAGCAAGCTGATCGCGGCGTCGAGCCCGAGCATGAACGCTACGGCGGCGACCGCCACCAGATAGATCGCGGTAGAAGCCGCGACGACGGCGATCGGAGTCAAGCCGTGAGCAGGGTCGCGCCGCTCGCGGTAGCGGCCGACGAAGTAGCCCAGCGTGATCAGCGGCAGGGCGCTCGCGCCCACCTCTCGCCCAACCATCAGGTCGAGCAGGATGCCGGCCGCGAACCCGGTCACAGCGCCCGGGACCGCCCCGGCGTAGTAGGCGATCCCGGCGATCGCGATCGGGATCAGGTCGAAGTTGCCGCCCAGTAGCTCGATCGACCCGACGCCGGAGACCTGGAGCAGGGTCGCGGCGAGCACGATCCCGGTAACGCGCAGCAGCGCGGGGGCGTCTGTCTTCACGGCCCGACCTGCGCTCCCGGATCCGCCGTCAGGACGCGTACGAAGTCGATCTTGCGCAGGTCGGCGTTGGGCTCGATGTGGACGCGTTGGTAGAGGTCCTGCTCGGCCGGGTCGACGTCGGTCACCTCGCCGATCGGGATCCCGCGCGGGAAAAGGGACTCGAAGCGCGTCGAGGCCGAGCCCGAGGTCACGACCGTGTCGCCTTCCTCGATCGTCGCGTCCTTCTCGATGAAGTCGACCAGCAGGTCGTCGGGATCACCGACCTGCGGCTTGACGATCCCGCGCAGCCCCTTGGGCATGATCTGGGCCGAGACCGCGCTGCTGGCGTCGGTGATCAGCGTGACGGTGGCGGTCGAGCTGGTCGTAGCGGTGACCTTGCCGGCGAGCCCCTCCGCGGTGACGACCGGCTGATCGACTTCGATCCCGGCGCTCTCGCCCTTGTCGATCTGGACGGTCGAATACCAAACGGTCGGGCGGCTGGAGGATCACGCGCGCGACGACCGGGTCGGAATCGACCGGGTACTCGCTCTCGCGATCGAGCTTGGCGATCTCGCGCAGCTGGTCGGCGTCGCGTGCGGCGACCTCGGAGCCGGCGAGCCGCTCGCGCAGCGACGCGACCTCGGCGCGCAGCTCGTCGTTCTGGCCGGTCGCGGTGATCGTGTCGCCGACCCAGCTCGTGAAGTCACGAACCGGTTTGAAGACCGTGCTGACGCCCTCCTCGATCGGGCCGAGCGCCGTCTGGACGCCACCTGAGATCGAGTGCAGGACGCCGCCCTCGGAGCCCTCGCCGAAGTAGGCGGTCAGCAGCAGGACGCTCGTCACGACGAGGGCGGCCAGGATCGCCCGGCGCCTCCGGATCACATTGCGGCCGTCGCGCATTCGCAGGACGTCCCGCGGCTAGGCCCCACCGGGGCCATGCCACACGCGGCGCGGCTCTGGGAGGCAATACATCGGCTAGAAGCGGCGGCGCTGTCGGGAGTTCTGGTTCGACCGGTGGATCGCCTCGAACTCCTCGAGCGAGCGACCGGAGCCGACCGCGACGCAGGTGAGCGGAGATTCGGCGAGGTGCGCGGGCATCTGCGTCTCATCGCGCATCCGGTCCTCGAGGCCCTGGAGCAGGGCCCCGCCGCCGGCGAGCATGATCCCGCGGTCCATGATGTCGGCCGCGAGCTCGGGCGGCGTCCGGTCGAGGGTCTCCTTCACCGCGTCGATTATCTGGGTCATCGGCTCCTCGAGCGCCAGTCGGACCTCTTCACTCGTGAGGACGACCGTCTTGGGAAGCCCGGAAACCAGGTCGCGGCCGCGGATCTCGGCCTGGACCTCCTCGCGCAGCGGGAAGGCGGAGCCGATCTCGAGCTTCACCTCTTCAGCCGTCTGCTGGCCGATCATCAGCTTGTACTCGCGTTTGACGTAGTTGATGATCGCCTCGTCGAGTTCGTCGCCACCGATCCTGATCGACTGCGACACGACGATCCCGCCGAGCGAGATGACGGCGACCTCGCTGGTGCCGCCGCCGATGTCAACGACCATGTTCCCGGTCGGCTCACCAACCGGCAGACCGGCCCCGATCGCGGCTGCCATCGGCTCCTCGATCAGGTAGGCGTGCCGGGCGCCGGCCGATAGGCAGGCCTCCTCGACGGCCCGCTTCTCTACTCCGGTGACGCCTGAGGGCACGCAGACGACGACGCGCGGGTGAGCCCAACGGTTCTGGTGGACCTTCTGGATGAAGTGGCGCAGCATCTGCTCGGTGACGTCGAAATCGGCGATCACGCCGTCCTTGAGCGGCCGGATCGCGGAGATCGTGCCCGGCGTGCGCCCGAGCATCCGCTTGGCCTCGACACCGACGGCGTGGACCTCACCGGTACGGGAGTCGATCGCGACCACCGATGGCTCTGAAAGCACGATTCCGCGCCCGCGCACGTAGACGAGCGTGTTGGCGGTGCCAAGATCGACCGCCATGTCGCGGCCGCCGAATCCGGTCAGGTAAGAGAAAAGGGCCATGTGCAGGAAAAAGAGTAGGGCGTCCGGGAAGGACACTGCACGTCTGGCCGTGAGAGAGAAGCAACAGCGCTACGGCCGGACGTGGGTCGCAGTGTAACGGACGACGCCTGCTGGTCGGGGGATGGAAGGTTCAGGGGATATGGACCCTAATAACGTTCATCCGCGATCGAGCAGGTCGGGTGCGAGGGCCAGCAGGTCCGGGATCGGGAGACCGACGACGTTCGAATAGTCGCCCTCGATGGTCTCGACCAGCGCCGCGCCTGCGCCCTGGATCGCGTAGCCGCCGGCCCGCCCGCGCCATTCGCCATGGGCCAGGTACCAATCGATCCTCGCCGTGCTGAGCGGCGCAAAGCGGACGCGGGTCCGGCGCGCCGCGGTCCGCTCCACCCCGCCCTCGATCATCGCTATCCCACTCCACACCTCGTGCCAGCCACCGCCGAGATCGACCAGGAACCCTCGGGCCTCACCCTCATCGCCCGGCTTTCCGTAGACCCGTGCGCCCAACGCAACGCACGTATCAGCCCCCAAAACACGCCGGCCTTCCACCGCCCGCGCCTTGCGCAGCGCGTTCTCCACCACGAGCTCCCGCGGATCGCCGAGGGCCAGCTCGTCGACCTCAGGCACCACCACCGCAAAGGCGATCCCGAGCTGCTCGAGGATCGCCCGCCGCTGGGGCGAGCCGGAGGCGAGGGTGAGGGTCAGAGCTCGGGGAAGAAGAGCGCCGTCTCGCGGGCGGCCGACTCGGGCGAGTCGGAGCCGTGAACGAGGTTTGTCTGGACCTCGAGGCCGAAGTCGCCGCGGATCGAGCCGGGTGCTGCTTCGACCGGATTTGTCGCGCCGATCGCCTGCCGGGCGGCAGCCACGGCCTCGTGACCCTCGAGCACCATCGCGACGAGCGGGCCGCCGGTGATGAAATCGACCAGCTCACCGAAAAACGGGCGCTCGGAGTGCTCGGCGTAGTGCTCCTCGGCGAGCTCACGCGGCACCTCCATGTGCTTCAGAGCGGCGATCTTCAGCCCCTTGCGCTCGAAACGGGCGATCACCTCGCCTGTCAGGCTGCGTTCGAAGGCGTCGGGCTTTACCAAGATCAGGGTCCTGTCCATGGGTTCCTTTCGGGAGGTTTACGGGCCGGCGCGACTTCGTTGACTAGCCGGCTGATGAGGGTCGCGGTCGTCGAGGGGCGTCGCCCTCGGTGGTCCGTTGGCGCGCGGTCCGTGGCCCCGGCGCGGCCGGTGCATCAGTGCGGTCGGCCTGTCGCGCCGCGCTGCGAGATGCGGCGGCCGATGAGGTGGACTGGGGGCGCTCCGTGGCCGGCCGGGTCGCCGCGGTGCGCGGCTGGGAGGGTCGCGGGGCGGCGCTCTGCCCGGTCGGGGGGGCGGCGGCGCGCGGCCGCCGGCGCTGGACCGGCTGGCCGACCTGATGCTCGCAGTAGGGGCAGAGCCGCCATTCGGGCGCGAGCGCCTTGGCGCAGTTCGCGCACGGCTGCTTGAGACCTTGGTGGCAGGCCGGGCAGCGCAGGTAGTCGCGCTCGATGTGGTTGCGGCAGTTCGGGCACGCGAGCGCATTGAGCTCCTGCAGGCGCGCTTCGGCGGCGGCCATCTCGAGCTCCCGCTCGCGCGCGTCCTCGAGGAACTCGGGGGGGCGCAGGATCACGTAGACGATCGCGCCGAAGAAGGGGATGAAGGCGGCGACTGTCGCGCAGCCGACGAGCAGCGGGTCGCTGATCCGGCGCCGTGCGTCGCTGTAGGTCCATACCACGAGCGCTACGTAAACGACGACCAGGAAGAGAACGAACAGGTTCGAGACGAGGTTCAGGAGGTCGTTCTCGATACCGAAAATGGCCAGGGAGCCCATGAGGCGCCGCAGTCTACCCGCGCGCGAGCGATCGCTGTGGGCGGAAGCTTGCCGAGCCCGCCGGCGAGCGGTCAGCCCTTGAGCAGGAGCGAGCCGCCGAGGTAGCCGATCCCGACGAACAGCAGCACGACCAGCGCGACGACCACGGCGACGATGCCGATCATGTGCAGCAGCCGCGGACCGTCGCCGTCGTTCATGGCACCGTCATAGCACCGACGCGCGCGAAGTGCCCGGCTCGCGAACGAGATCGGCGATCAGGTGCAGCGATCCGGTCGCGAGCACCGCTCCGTCCGGACCGGCCAGTTCGCGCGCGCGCCCGAGCGCCGTGCGGGGGTCGACGACGACCTCGGCCTTAAGTCGCGAGCGCTTCTCGGCCAGCGCGAGCAACGTGGCCGGCGGGAGCGCCCGCGAACCGTCGCAGGTCGTGAAAATCGCCCCGCAGCAAAGAGGCAGGATCCGCTCGAGGATTCCGATCGCATCTTTGTCGTCGAGAATCGCGATCACCGCGATGACCGGCCGCTCGCCGGTGACCTCGCCCAGCGAGCGGGCCAGAGCCTCGGCCGCATCCGGGTTGTGGGCACCGTCGAAGATCACGAGCGGGTCCTGCCCGACCACCTGCAGCCGGCCGGGCACCTCGGTCTCGGCGGCCGCGCTGAGCAGCGCCGCATCGTCAAGTCGACCCAGGAACGACTCGGCGGCCCGCGCCGCGACCGCGAAGTTGCGCCGCTGCCAGTCACCGGCCGCTCTCAGCTCGATGCCGAGGTCCTCTGCGGCGCGCAGGCGGAGGGCGCCGCGGTCGGCCGCCACCCGCTCGGCGACCTCTTCAGCCTCGGCCGGGAGCTCCCCAGTGACCAGGGTGCTGCCCTCCCGGAGTACGGCGAGCTTTTCCCCCGCGATGTCCCCTGAGCGCCGGGCCGAGCCAGCGCGTGTGGTCAAGTCCGATGCTCGTCAGCACCGTCACGGAAGAGGGGATCACGTTGGTTGCGTCGAACCGCCCCCCGAGCCCAGCCTCGATTACCGCGACGTCGACCTCCCGGCGGGCGAACTCGCAGAACGCGGCAGCGGTCAGCGCCTCGAACTGGGTCACCTCCTCCCCGGGCTCAGCCTGTCGGTCGAGTTCCTCGGCCGCCTTCCGCACCCCGGTGACGGCGGCGGCGAACTGCTCGTCGGTCGCCGGCCGTCCGACCACCTCGATCCGCTCGGCGAAGTCGCGCAGGTGCGGCGAGGTGTAGCCCCCGGCGCGCACGCCGTGGCGCTCGAGGATCGCGGCGATCATCCGCGTCGTCGAGGTCTTGCCGTTGGTCCCGACGACATGGATCGAGGCGAAGCGCTCCTGCGGTCGCCCGAGAGCGTTCATCAGCCGCTCCATCCGCTCGAGCCCGAACCGCATTCCGAACAGCTCGAGATCGAGCAGATAGGCCTCGGCCTGCCGCGCGTCCATCGAGGGCCTCAGCCGTCGAGGTCGGCGAGCTGGCGTCGGTACTCGGCCAGCTTGTCCCGCTCGGCCTCGACGACGGCGGCCGGGGCCTGCTCGACGAACCCGCTGTTGGCGAGCTTGCCCTCTGCCCGGGAGACCTCGGCCTCGAGCCGAGTGCGACGCGCGGCCACGGCGGCGCCCCCGTCCTCGACAGCCAGGACATCGGAGGCGAGCAGCTCGATCGCTCCGCCCGGGATGCCGACCGAGGCCGCAGGCTCCAATCCGTCGGCTTCGACGAACTCGAGCCGCGCAAGCCGCGCGATCTGACCGGCCAGCTCGTCGTAGCCCCCGGCGAGGAGACGAGCCTGGAGCACTGCGCCTGCGGGCGCGCCGATCTCGCCTCGGTGGCTACGGATAGCGCCGATCGCGCCGAGTGTGCGCTCGACCCGCTCCTCGGCGGCTTCGTCGATCAGCGCTTGATCGACGGTCGGCCAGGGCTCGCTTGCGAGCTGGGCGCGCACCCCGTCGGCTCGGGGCGGCAGGAACCCCCAGATCTCCTCGGTGACGAACGGCATCACCGGATGGAGCACTGTGAGCGTCCGCTCCAAGACGTGCAGCAGCGTCGCCGATAGCGCCGAGCGGTCGGCCCCCTCGTCGTAGAGGCGCGGCTTGACGAGCTCGAGATACCAGTCACAGACCTCGCTCCAGAAGCTCGCATAGAGCTCCAGTGCGGCGTGCGAGAAGTCATAGGCCTCGATCAGCTCGGTCACCCTGCTGGTCGTTCGCTCGAGCCGCGAGATGATCCAGCGGTCCTCGATCGTCTCCGGTCGCGGCTCGGCGGCCACGTCGGGATCGGCGCGCAGCAGGATCAGGCGAGACGCGTTCCAGAGCTTGTTGGCGAGATCCTCGCCCTGCTTGACCTTCTCGGGTGAGAAGCGGACGTCCTGGGAGGAGGACATGGCCAGCAATCCGAAGCGCAGCGCGTCGGCTCCGTGCTCGGCGATCAGGTCGAGCGGGTCGATCCCGGTCCCGAGCGACTTCGACATCCGACGGCCGTCGGGCGCCTGGATGACCGAGTGGATGTTCACGTCGGCGAACGGCGCGCGGCCGGTGAACTCGATCCCCATCATCACCATCCGAGCCACCCAGAGGAAGATGATGTCGCGCGCGGTCGAGAGGACGTCGGTCGGGTAGAACGCGCGCAGCGCATCGGTCTGCTCGGGCCAGCCGAGCGTTGCGAACGGCCACAGCGCCGAGGAGAACCAGGTGTCGAGCACGTCCGGATCCCGGTGCAGCTCGCCACCGCACTTCCCACAGTTCTCGGGCGTCGTCTCCGAGACGATCGTCTCCTCGCACGGGTCGCAGTACCAGACCGGCAGCTGGTGGCCCCACCAGAGCTGGCGGGAGATGCACCAGGGCCGGATGTTCTGGAGCCAGTCGAGGTAGACCTTGGACCACGGCTTCTCGGGATGGAAGCGGACCGCGCCGGTCTCCACTGCCTCGATCGCCGGCTTGGCGAGCTTGGTCATGTCGCAGAACCACTGGAGCGAGATCAGGGGCTCGATCCGCATCCCGGAGCGGTGCGAGTGCGGAACGTCGTGGACGTAGGGCCGCTCGGCCGAGATCAGCCCCTCGTCGCGCAGCGCCGAGACAACGGCGGTACGCGTGTCATCGGCGGTCATCCCCTCGAAGACACCGGCGGCGGCGGTCATGCAGCCGTCCTCGCCGATCACGCCGAGTTCGGCCAGCCCGTGCTTGCGTCCGATCTCGAAGTCGTTCGGGTCATGGCCGGGGGTGATCTTCAGCGCGCCCGTTCCGAAGCTCGGGTCAACGTACTCGTCGGCGATGATCGGCAGCCGGCGGCCGACCAGCGGAAGAACGGCCTCCTCGCCGATCAGCAGCGTGTATCGCTCATCGTCGGGGTGGACGGCGATCGCCACGTCGGCGAGCATCGTCTCGGGGCGAACGGTCGCGATCGTCACCGAGCCGCCGCCCGATGCGAGCGGGTAGTCGATCTCGTACATGTGGTCCTCGACCGAGCGCTGCTCGACCTCGAGGTCGGAGATCGCCGAGCGGGTTCCCGGATCCCAGTTGACCATGTAGTTGTCGCGGTAGACAAGCCCCTTGTCGAACAGCTGCTTGAAGACGTGGGCGACGGCCTTCGCGTAGGCCTCGTCCATCGTGAACCGCTCCTCGGAGTAGTCGGCCGAGGAGCCGAGCGCCTTGAACTGCTCGACGATCGCCGGGCCGAACTCCCGGCGCCACTCCCAGACGCGCTCGACGAACGCGTCGCGACCGATCTCCTCGCGGCTCGTCCCCTCCTCGATCAGCCGTTTCTGGACCTGGACCTGCGTTCCGATCCCGGCGTGGTCGGTCCCGAAGATCCAGCGCGTGCGACGGCCCTGCATCCGCCGCAGCCGGATCAGCGTGTCCTGGATCGAAGCGTTGAGCGCGTGACCCATGTGCAGAACGCCGGTGACGTTCGGCGGCGGGATCGCGATCGAATAGTTCTCGGCCGCCTCGCCCTCGGCCTCGGCGCTGAAGACCCCGGAGTCCTGCCAGTCCGCGAAGATCCGCGGCTCGACCGCTGCGGGCTCGTAGCGGGTGCGCTCCTGGAGCGCGGCAAGGCGGTCGGAGGCGGGCATCAGGTTCGCAGTATGCCCGCCGCCGCTAAGCGGCGCGGGGAGACGAACCGGGATCGGCCCGACGGCTGACCAAGAGGGCACCGGCCAGGACCGCGAGAGCTCCGGCGACCTCCAAGCCGCTCAGTCGAGCGCCCTCGACGAGGACCCCCAGTGCGACCGCCACGACCGGGACGAAGTAGACAGCGACCGTGCCGCGGGTAGCTCCCGCGCGCCCGACGAGCGTCGTGAACGCGACGTAGGCCGCCGCCGTCGACAGCAGCCCGAGCGCCGCGACAGCGGCTACGGATGTCGCCGTTGGACGAGCGCCGGCGAGGCCACTGATTCCCGCGGGGGCGACCAGCACCGAGGCGACCACCAGCGCACGCAGGAGGACCGCGAGCGCTCCGTAACGCTGCTGCAGACCGACGGCGATGTTGGCCGAGAGCGCGTAGCAAAGCACCGCCACCAGCACGAGCAGGACGGCCGTCATCTCGGACGCCCCGCCGCTCGTCGCGAGCGCGATCGCGCTGATGCCGAGGAACCCGAGCACGAGACCGATGCCCTGCAGCAGGCCCGGCGTCCGACGCAACAGGAAGGCCGCGATCAACGCCGCGAAGAGCGGCTGGGCGCCGGTCAGCACGCCGGCGGTCGCCGAGGAAACCGACTGCTGGGCGAGCGGGAACAAAGTGAGCGGCAGCGCCAGCCACAGCACCCCGAGCAGCGCCACCCTCGACCAATCCGCTCTCGCGACGCGAGCCTGCCGAGCCGCCGGCAGGAAGGCGAGGGCGGCCAGCGCGAGCCAGACCCGGAGGGCGGTGACCGCGGCCGCCGGGAGCGACTCCAGCCCGAACTCGATCAGCAGATAGGCAGAACCCCAGAGCAGCGCCACAGCCGCGAGCAACCCCCACTCGGCCCCCCCGAAGGCTTCTGGCGTACTGGCTTCGGCCGTCTCGATCAGCCCTGAGCGTGGGCGCTTCGTTTGCCGCAGGCCCGACATCCCCTGCGAATATGACGACCATGAGCCTCGCAGCGGGTGATCGTCGGCCGACCCGGATGGTCCTGCCGCTCGACAGCGAGATCCCGGCGGCCCTGATCGAGCGCCCGGCGCGCTACGAGGAGGGTCACCCGTGGCAGGAGCCCTACGTGAGCCCGCTCGTCGATCTCCCCTCGGCGCGCGAGCGCGACGGCTGGTTCCACTTCTGCCACGGCCACCACGTCGAGTTTCTCTACTGGGAGGCGACGCGGCTCGCGGCGCGGCGAGCGAGAGCGGCGTTTCTCGACGAAGACCTCGGCGAAGCCCGGCGCTGGCTGGCCCGCGTCGACCGGCTGATCCGCGGAAGTGGTGCGCTACTGCACTACTGCGGCGACCTGGACCCCGAGATCTACGACCCGTGCCTGAGGGCCTCGATGGAGACCGCGCGGCCCGATTTCAGTGGCGACATGTCGCGTGACTTCCTGACGATGATGGACAGCAAGGCGAGCCTGGTCGAGGTCCTGATTGCTGGTGGCGCCGCCCTGGAGGAGGATCTGCGCGTCTTTCGCCAGGCCGAGCGCTACTGGACCAAGCACCACGGCGAGGTGATCTCGGCGCTTCATCCCGGCAAGTCGCTGCTGCAGGACACCGTCGCCGCAATGCTGCGCGAGAGCGAGAACTTCGACTTCCGCAACTACGTCGAAACGGTCGTCAGAGGCGAGCAGGCGCTGGCCGACTACGACGCTTACTTCGGCGTCACGCGCTCCTCGTCAATGGGGCTGGGCGACTACTGGACCCAGGCCGTCGAGAAACTCGCGACGGTCCACCGGAGCTTCGAGCTCGACGCCCCAACCCGCAGCGCGCTGATGCGCGGTGACGCGGTCGTGCTGGCAATCCTCTCCGAGGCGCTCGGCGACGAGCGCCGGACCTGAGGTCGGGCACCTAGATGCCCAGCGAGCCGACGAAATCGACGAACTTGCGCGTGTCGCGGCAGACCGGGCCGTGACCGAAGGCGACGACCTTTGGCGCCAGCTCCTCCAAGCGGCGGGCCGAAGCGCGGTTACGAACCGGGTCGGGCGTGAAGAAGGTCTTCGGCTCGCGCAGCCCGGGAACGGCAGTCAGCGGATCGGCGCCGTTGAGCACGTCGCCGAGGATCAGAACGCGATCGTCCTCGCGCCAGAAGGCGACGTGCCCGGCGGAGTGGCCCGGCACCTCCAGCACCCGGAAGCCCGCGACGTCGTCGCCTTCCCGCAGCGCCCGGTCGACGGGGTGGCCCGGGCCGGTCATCGTGCGGAAGAACAGCTGGGCGAGCCAGTGGTCGGGCTGGCGCTCGCCGATCAGATCCGGATTCTCGGCCGCGTCGGCATCGCCCTCGCCGACCCAGAACGGGACGCCGAGCGCCTGACAGACAGCGTGGCTCGCGCCCTGATGGTCAGGATGGGCGTGGGTCAAAGCGTGCGCGCTGACCTGACGGCCCTTCAGCTGGCGCAGGATCCGGCGCGTCGCGTACCGCGTCGACGCGTCTACCAGTACGCCGTTCATCAGGAAGACGTTGATCGCGTTCGGCGGAAAGCCGCTTAGCTGATAGACCCCGTCGGCGATCTCCTTCATCGAGATCGAAAACTATCCCAATGGCCTCCGCCACTCCTCCCGACCAGCGCGTTCTGGTCACGATCCCGATCAGCCACTTCTGCGAGAAGGCACGTTGGGCGCTCGAGCGCGCGGGGCTCGACTACGAGGAGCGCCGCCACGTCCAGGGCATCCACGTGCTCGCGGTCAGGCGTGCCGGCGGCGGGCGCACCGCTCCGGTCCTGAAGACGAGCGAGGGCGTCTTCTCCGAGTCGCGCGACATCCTCGCCTACTGCGATCGGTTCGTCGCGCCCGAGCGAGCGCTCTACCCCGCCGGCGAGCCGGAGGTCGCCGAGCTCGAGCGGCGGTTCGACGAGGTTCTCGGGCCCGAGGCGCGACGCTGGATGTACCAGCAGGCGCTCGATCTGCCTGAACTATTCACCTCTTTCAACCTGACCGGCGTGCCCGCCTGGGAGGCGCGGCTGTTCCCGATCCTGATGCCGATTGCGAACGTCGGGATCAAGCGCTACCTCGACGTCAGCGAGCGGACGGCGGCGATCGCCAAGACACGTGTCGACGCCGAGTTCGACGCGGTCGCTGAGCGGCTCAGCGACGGGCGGCGCTACCTGACCGGCGAACGGTTCACGGCCGCCGACCTGACCTTCGCCGCGCTCTCGGCCGCCGCGATCACTCCGCCCGACTACGGGGTCCCGCTGCCCCAGCCCGATCAGATGCCGAGCGAGCTCGCCGCCCGGTTCCAGGCCTGGCGCGAACACCCCGCCGGCCAGTTCGCGTTGCGGCTCTTCCGCGAGGAGCGACGCGGTTAGGTATCGATCAGGCCGACTGCTGCTCGTCCTGGGCGACCGGCAGCTCGTCCTTGACGGCTTCAGTGACAAGCGTCGGCTGGAGACCATTCTCGATCGTCTCCTTTGTGACCACGCACTTGGTGACATCGCGGCGTGAGGGCAACTCGAACTGAACCTCGAGCAGGACCTCCTCGAGGATCGAGCGCAGACCCCGGGCGCCGGTCTCGCGTTCGAGCGCCTTGTTGGCAATCGAGTTGAGCGACTCGTCGGCGAACACGAGCTCGATGCCGTCGAACTCGAAGAACCGCTGGAATTGCTTGACGAGCGCGTTGCGCGGCTCGGTCAGGATCGTCACGAGATCCTCGCGCGAGAGCTGATGGATCACCGAGCAGACCGGTAGGCGACCGATGAACTCGGGGATCAGGCCGTATTCGACGAGATCCTCGGGCAGCAGCTGTTCGAAGACCTCGCCCATGTCGGCGTTGTGCTTGGAGCGGACGGCCGCGCCGAAGCCGACGCCCTTGTGGCCGATCCGCCGCTCGATCACCTTGTCGAGGTCAGCGAACGCCCCGCCGCAGATGAACAGGATGTTCGTCGTGTCGATCGTCAGGAACTCCTGGTGGGGATGCTTGCGACCGCCCTGCGGAGGCACCGAGGCCACCGTCCCCTCGAGGATCTTCAGCAGCGCCTGCTGGACGCCCTCGCCCGACACGTCGCGGGTGATCGACGGGTTGTCGGCCTTGCGGGCGATCTTGTCGACCTCGTCGATATAGATGATCCCGGTCTCGGCCTTCTTGACATCGAAATCAGCGGCCTGGATCAGCTTCAGCAGGATGTTCTCGACGTCCTCGCCGACGTAGCCGGCCTCGGTCAGCGCCGTCGCATCGGCGATCGCGAAGGGCACGTTGAGGATCCGGGCGAGTGTCTGGGCGAGCAGCGTCTTGCCACAGCCGGTCGGCCCGAGCAGCAGGATGTTCGACTTCTGGAGCTCGAGCTCGCGGTCCTCCTGCTGCATCATCTGGACGCGCTTGTAGTGGTTGTAGACGGCCACCGAGAGCGTCCGCTTGGCGGGCACCTGGCCGACGACGTACTCCTGCAGGACGGCGTTGATCTCCTTCGGCTTGGGCAGGTTCTCGAGATCGAAGGTGGCCGGCCCGGCGAGCTCCTCGTCGATGATCTCGTTGCAGAGATCGATGCACTCGTCGCAGATGTAGACGCCCGGCCCGGCGATCAACTTCTTGACCTGCCGCTGCGACTTCCCGCAGAAGCTGCAGAGAAGCTGTTCGTTCGAGTCGGTCGGCCGGGCCATCAGGGCTCGAGCTACCACGCTCGTGATGACCTTGTCGATGAGGCCGTACGTCGGCGGCTTCCTCGGCGCTCATGAAGTAGTCGCGCTCGGTGTCGTTGGCGACCTTGTCGAGCTCCTGACCGGTGTGCTTGGCGAGGATCTTGTCGAGCCGCTGGCGCGTGTCGATGATCTCGCGTGCGTGGATCTCGATGTCGGAGGCCTGGCCCTGGAAGCTCGAGGAGACCTGGTGGATCAGGATCTTCGCGTTCGGCAGTGAAAGCCGCTTGCCCGGGGCACCGCCCGACAGCAGCAGCGCGCCCATCGACATCGCGATGCCGACGCAGATCGTCTGCACGTCGGGCTTGATGTACTGCATCGTGTCGTAGATGGCGAGGCCCGCGTAGACCGAGCCGCCGGGCGAGTTGATGTAGAGCGAGATGTCCTTGTCGGGATCCTCGGCCTGAAGATGGAGCAGCTGGGCGACGATCAGGTTCGCGATCTCGTCGGTGACCGGCGTGCCGAGGAAGACGATCCGCTCGTTGAGCAGACGGGAGTAGATGTCGAAGGCGCGCTCTCCGCGAGAGGTCTGCTCGACGACCATTGGGACTAAGTGGGCTCATGGCTCTCGCTTTGTTTCGCTTGTCGGGTCCGAATCCTTCAGTGCGGGCCAGTGTATCTAGGACCCGCGGGCGACCGACCAGGTGCGAGAGGCGCGCTTCAGGCCAGTCCGGAGTCCAGATCTCCTTGGCCTCTTCCGGCTCGCTTTTATCGGGCGTCCAGAGCTCCTCACGAGCCTTCGACCTGCTCGATCGGAATCGGCTTGGCCGACTCGACGAGCAAGTCGACGACCTTGCGCATTCCGATGTCCTCGAGCAGCAGCTCCTCGCGTCCAGCGTCACGCGCGCGCTCGAGCGCGCGGCGAATCGCCTTGTCGCTCTGGCCGGCGCCGGTCTGGGCGGCCGCGGCGCGCAACGCGTCGAGCACCTCGAGCTCCGAGACCTCGATCTGCTCGGCCTCGAGGATCGCCGCGAGCACGCTCTCGCGCGCCAGCGCGCGTTCGGCGTCACCCTCGTGCTCGGTGATGAACTCCTCCTCGCTCTGCCCGACCATCTCGAGGTAGCGCTGGGGTTCCAGACCCTGGGCCGCGAGCCGCTGCGCGGTCTCGCCCCACATCTCGTGCGCCTTGGTGTGGACGAGGTCGTGCGGCACCTCGACCTTCGACACGGCGACCGCCGCATCGACCGCGGCCTCGCGAAACTCGTTCTCGACCTGCTGGCCGCGTCCTGCTCGAGCACCTTCGACTCGAGGTCGGCGCGCAACTCCTCGAGCGAGTCGAAGCCACCCGCCTCGACCGCGAAGTCATCGTCGAGCTCGGGAACGACCTTCTCCTTGACCTCCTTGAGGTCGACCTCGAAGATGGCTGTCTTGCCGGCCAGGTGCTCGGCCCGGTACTCCTCCGGAAAGCTCACCTCGACTAGGCGCGCGTCGCCCGCCGAGGCGCCCTCGAGCTGGGGCTCGAAGCCCTCAACCAGCCGATTGGACCCGAGCTCGAGAACGAAGCCGCGGGCATCGCCGCCCTCGAAAGGCTCGCCGTCGACCTTGCCGACGAAGTCGATCACGACGTAATCGCCTTCGGCGGCAGCGCGCTCGCACCGTCTCGAGCTTGGCCATCGACTCGCGCATTCGCTCGAGCTCCGCGTCGACGACGGCCGAATCGACAGCCGGCTCGCGCCGGCCGACCTCGAGCCCCCTGTAGTCGCCGAGCGTCGCCACGGGTCGTACGGCGACCTCGAAGGAGAACGCCAGCGCCGCGCCTTTCTCGGGGACCTCGGAGAGGTCCAGCTTCGGGTCGCCGACCGTCACGATGCCCGCAGCGGAGACGGCTTGGGCGTACCAGCTGGGAAGCGACCGACGGATCGCATCGTCAAGCACCGACTCGCGGCCCATCCGCTGCAGGACGACAGGAGCGGGCACCTTGCCCTTGCGGAATCCGGGCAGCTTGAGGTCGTGGCCAAGGGCGGTCGCGGCGTCGTTGACGGCCGAATCGACCGACCCCGGATCGACTTCGACCTCTACGCGCACGCGCGAGTCATCGAGATCGGTTCGCTTGGTCGTGAGCACGTCGGCCATCGGGCAGCCACGATACTTACAAGGCGATGGCAGAGAGGGCTCGATTGCGCCGCGGAGCGGCAGAACGGTTGCTCGCGTGGATCTATACGGGTCCGATCGGGCGGCTCTGGGGCGGGGTCGCCGATCTCACGGTGCTGCTGGCGCGGATCGGCTGGTCGCGATTTCGGACGAGGGGCGGCCGCGCTTAGGCGAGAGCTCGCGTACAGGGCAAACGTCGCGACGCCGTTTGCGGGAGGGGCGTTCGGGTAGGAAACCTGAGCCCGGGCAACTACGGAACGAGGAGCAGAGATGAGCGCGAGCGAACCGGACCACCACGAGTATCGAACCGAGACCCGTCAGGCGTTTCACACAACCGAGTTCTGGGCGTTCGTGGTTGTCGTACTGGGTCTGCTTCTGGCGGGGGCGATCACGGGCAGCGGTCCAGGGCCCGACGCACTCCCGGCGGGCCGTGTGTGGCTGCTCGTGATCGTCGTGACGGTCGGTTACATGATCAGCCGCGGTCTCGCGAAGTCGGGCTCGGCAGGCGTCGAGCACCCATCGCCCTCCTCCGCCCACGGGAACTCGCTCGGGACCCGTGTCCGCGCGGCCGCGCAGGTGCTCACCGACG
The DNA here is from genome assembly GCA_963790245.1 of uncultured Thermoleophilaceae bacterium. GTDB lineage: Bacteria > Actinomycetota > Thermoleophilia > Solirubrobacterales > Thermoleophilaceae > JACCVG01. The sequence goes on along the minus strand of CAWBNP010000002.1, from coordinate 2,306,865 downwards.
GTCCCGATACCGCCGCGGGCACGCCGACCGAGGTGGCTCCGGCCACGCCGCCGCCGTCGCGCCGGGTGCCGTGAACACCTGAGGGTGAGCGACGGGACTCGAACCCGCGACCACTCGGACCACAACCCGGCCTCTGTCACGGTGCGACCGCGATCCGCGTTGTCCACAGTCACGCTCCAGGTGGATCCGTCGAGCGTTGGCGTTCAGCACCGGGTGAGACCGGACGGAGATCGTCGTCGCGCTGGAACGCAAATGCCCAGTGGTGCTGGCCAAGCTCGGCCGCCAACCGAACTGACATCGGGACCGAGCGGGTGCCCTAGCCCCCGCTGGACAGAGATTCCGCCATCTGCTCTACTCGCGAACGCTGGATCAGAGCCGCAACGACCTTAATCCAAGATGGGGGAAAACCATGCTGCGTCGGCGAACCGGAATCAGACGAGCGTTCGGAACTCTGGCGGCACTCGGGGCGCTGATCCTTGCGGCTCCCGCCGCGGCGGCCGAATTTACGGTCGATGACAGCACGGACCCGGCCGTCGGTAGCGCGGCCGCCTGCGACCCAGGTCCTCCGCCGTGCACGCTCCGCGACGCCGTCGCCGCGGCGTCGGCCTCCGTGGGTCCGGATACGATCACGTTCGCCAGCGGGCTCTCGCTGATCACCCTCGCGAGCGAGCTGACTTTGAACGATTCAGACGGCGTCACGATCGACGGCGGGGGCGACGTGACGATCTCGGGCGACGATCAAACGCGCGTGTTCCTTCAGGTCGGCGGCTTGGCGACTCTCAAGGAGATCACGATCACCAAAGGCTTCGCCCCGAATGGCGGCGCGATCTTTGTGTTGTTCGGCGAACTGAGACTCGACGGAGTCCAGGTCAGCGACAACAGGGCGGTGAACGCCACCAGTTCGTCGGGCGGTGGCGGGATTTTCAGCGGGGGCGGGGGCACCCTGGCCATCGAGGACTCGCAGATCATCCGCAACGAGGCCGTGACGACCTCGATAAACGGGACCGCTGCGGGTGGCGGCATCCTCTCCGAGGACGGTCTCTCGATATTGCGGTCGACCATCGACGGCAATAAGACCACGGCACCCGAGCCCACCGCTTTCGCTTTTGGCGGCGGTGTGCGGACGGTCGGATCCGCGACCATCACCGACAGTACGGTCAGCGATAACTCAGCGAGCGGGGGTGGGGCCGCGGGCGCTGGCGGCGTCGGAGCCGTCTCCGCCGTAGCGATCAAAAACTCCACGATCAGCGGTAATACCGTCACCTCTCCGGGCGCCTCGTTCGCTGGTGGCCTTGAAGCAACATCGGGATCGTTGCTCGACAGCGTGACGCTCGCTTTCAACTCTGCCGCGCAGGGGGCGAACCTGAACGTTGCGGGGCCGACGACCCTGAAGAACACTATCCTCGCCGAGCCGATTGTTGGGTTCAACTGCGCGGGTACCCCTACCTCCGCGGGCAACAACCTCGAGGCGACCGGGACGGGCGGCACGCCGAGCTGCGGCTTCTCGACCGCCCCGGGCTCTACCGACCAGGTCGTCGAGGACGCAAAGCTCGGGCCGCTGATGCTGAACGCCCCGGGCACGACGGAGACCCACGCGCTGCTGGTGGGCAGCCCCGCAATTGACAAGGGCGAGACTGCGCTGACGGCCGATCAGCGCGGGATCTCGCGGCCACAGGGCCCTGCCGATGACATTGGCGCCTTCGAGCTCGAGCCAGCTACGCCAGGTGGCGGTGGCGGTGGCGGTGGCGGTGGCGGTGGCGTCCCGGACTCCGATAGTGACGGTGTCCCGAACTCCACGGACAACTGCCCCGGTGTCGCCAACCCCGGTCAGGCCGATGGCGACAACGACGGCACAGGCAACGCCTGCGAGTCGAACGCGGAGCCGGACCCGACCACCACCACTCCAACCACCACCACTCCAACCACCACGACCCCGAAGCCAGACCCCGTCTTCTGCCGTGGACGGGAAGCGACGATCCTCGGCACAGGAGGCGATGACACCCTGCGCGGAACCCCAGGCAACGACGTGATCGCAGGTCTTGGCGGACGCGACGAGATCGAGGGTCTGGGCGGCGATGATCAGATCTGCGGCGGCGGCTCCGGCGATCAGATCAACGGTAACGGCGGCGATGACGCGATTGTCGGTAATAACGGAAGCGACGATCTGCGCGGTGGCGCCGACGATGACGTGCTCGAAGGCAACTCAGGCAGCGACGAGCTCGCCGGCAACTCCGGCGATGACTCGCTCAAGGGCGGAGCTGGCCGCAACGACGCATGTCTCGGCGGCTCTGGCGATGACTCCGGCGGCGCGGGTTGTAGGGAGACGCGCTCGATCCCCTAGCTCGGGATGTGCTTGGCAGGCAACCCGAAACGCGGCGGACGCGCTCCGGGTTGCCTGCTTGAGATGGTCAGGTCGGGTGGGTTAGGCCCCTGGCCTGAATGGCACCCAGGACGGGCCAATTCCCCAAGCGGCCCGACAATCTGAGCCATCTATGAGCCACAACTCGTAACCGACCCGAGGCAGGGGCTCCTAAATGTGCGCCTTGGCAGGCACTTCTGGAGGGTGAGCGACGGGACTCGAACCCGCGACCACTCGGACCACAACCGAGAGCTCTACCAACTGAGCTACGCCCACCACGTGCGGCGAATCTAGCAGCGGCCGACCTGGCCCCTACTGAGCGGGGCGCGCGGGCTCGGGCAGCCCGACCGGCACCAGATCCTCCGCGACCGCCTCGACGCTTTCCTCGAGTTCGGAGCCATCGCCGTCACGAGCGCAGACGAGCCGGAAGGCGCCGGTACCGACGTTGGGGTCGGGCTCGATCGGCAGGCCGCGGATCGTCTCCCAGCCGAGCCGCTCGACCTCGAACGGGTTCATGTGGATTCTCAGCGCGGGGAACGGGCAGTTCTTGTTGTGATCGTCGATCGCCTTCGAGATCGCCTCGAGGTTCTTGGCCTCCGAGCTCACAGCGCGGTCCTGTCGAGGCCGGCGGAGAAGCTGTCAATCGTCTCGCGCAGGCCGTCGCGGAGGCTCACCTCCGGCGCCCAGCCGAGTAGGTCTCGCGCGCGAGAGATGTCGGGCTGGCGGATCTGGGGGTCGTCGATCGGCAGCGCCTCGTAGACGATCTCCGAGCGCGCGCCGGTCAGCTCGACAATCAGCTGGGCCATCTCGAGCAAGGTCAGCTCGTCGGGATTGCCGATGTTGACGGGGTCGTGCAGGCCGGATTCGGCGAGCGCGATCAGCCCGCGGATCAGGTCATCGACGTAACAGAAGCTGCGTGTCTGGGAACCGTCGCCAAAGACGGTCAGCGGCTTGTCGGTCAGCGCCTGGCGGATGAATGTCGGAACCGCGCGGCCGTCGTGCGGCCGCATCCGGGCGCCGTAGGTGTTGAAGATCCGGACGATCGCGGTATCGACGCCCTGCTGGCGGAAGTAGGCCATCGTCAGCGCCTCGGCATACCGCTTGGCCTCGTCGTAGACCCCGCGCGGTCCGATCGGGTTGACGTTGCCCCAGTAGGACTCGGGCTGCGGGTGGATCTGCGGATCGCCGTAGACCTCAGAGGTCGAGGCGAGCAGGAACCGAGCGCGCTTGATCTTCGCCAGGCCGAGCGAGTTGTGGGTGCCGTAGGCGCCGACCTTCAGGGTATGGAGCGGCAGACGGGCGTAGTCGATCGGGCTCGCCGGCGAAGCCAGGTGGTAGACGAAGTCGACCGGCCCGGCGACCTCGAAATGCGAGGTGATGTCGAGCATCTCGAAGTCGAACTCGGGGCTGCGGATCTGATCGATGTTGCGCAGCGACCCGGTCTCGAGGTTGTCGACGCAAATGACGCGGTTGCCGAGCTGGAGCAGCCGCTCGCAGAGGTGGGAGCCGAGAAAGCCGGCGCCGCCGGTGACGAGACAGGTGGACATCGTGGGCAGGGTATCGGCCAGCGGCGCCTCCGCCTAGGTGCGGCTAGGCGCGCCGGAAGCTAGCGCGGCCCTGGTGGCTCGGGTCGTGGCGGCTCATCGACGCGGATCGGCTGGCCAAACTCCGGACAGGCTTCGTTGCGACACTCAAAACCGGGGTCGCCGCCGCTGAGCGCCTCGCTGGCCGGCTGACCGCACGACGGACACACGGGAGTTGACACCCGCCCAATATATGTCGCATGCGCGTGGCCATCATCTCTGACACCCACCTGCCACGCGGCCCTCGCCGGATCCCGGGGCGGTGTGTCGAGATCATCGAGTCCTCCGATTTGCTGCTGCACGCCGGAGACTTCGTCGGGCGCCCGGTCCTGGACGAGATCGAGAGCATCGGCGTCCCGGTGGCAGCGGTGCACGGGAACGTCGACTCAGAGGATCTGCGATCGACCCTTCCCGGAGAGCTCGAGCTCGACCTTGCTGGAGCGCAACTCGCCGTACTCCATGATGCGGGACCCGCGCGAGGGCGACTTGACCGGCTGAGGAGCCGGTTTGGCGCGGCCGATGCTGTCGTCTTTGGCCACTCCCATATCCCCCTTCACGAGACCTGTGGCGGATTTCAGATTTTCAATCCGGGCTCGCCCACCGACCCGCGTCGCCAACCACATCCGACGATGGGTCTCGCAACGATCGAGGACGGGACCGTGCGGTTCGAGCTGATCTGGCTGACCTGAACGATTGACCTTCACTCACAGCTCCACGCCGCCGCCCCAGAACTGACGGGCTGGCCGCCAACGCCCCCGGCAGGATTCGAACCTGCGACCTAGGGATTAGAAGTCCCTCGCTCTAATCCAACTGAGCTACGGGGGCCGTCCGGTAAGTATCGCTCGCCGCTCCGCTACCGGGTCGGTTAGGTTTCCGATCAGCGCTAACCCCATGGGAGGAAACCGAATGGACGTAGGCCGCCTGAAGCAACTACCGCTCTTCTCCGCCGTGTCCGAGGAGGACCTCAAGAGCATCTCGCCGTTCGTGAAAGAGGTCTCCGTCGGCGAGGGCACGATCCTCACCAAGGAGGGCGACTACTCCTATGAGCTGATCGCGATCGAGGAGGGCACCGCTGACGTGCTGCGCGGGGGCGAGAAGCTCGCCAGCCTCGGCCCGGGCGACTACTTCGGCGAGATGGGCGTCGTCGAGCGCGACAAGCGGACGGCCGATGTCGTCGCGACCTCCCCGATGCGGCTCGTCAGCCTCACGACCTGGGAGATCAAGCGGATGCAGCGCTCGATGCCCGAGGCCATCGACAAGCTCCGCAAGACGATCGAGGAGCGCAGCCAGCCGAGTTAGGGCGGGGGCGCGACTAAGCCGCATGCGATGCGGGTAGCCCCGGCTGCGGTGGACGTGGCCACGACATCTGCAGATCGCTCGCTCTGGCTCGACGGGGCCGCTCGTGCTGCTTACCCGCCGCTCGCGGACGCGGCGGTGTTCGACGTCGCCGTGCTCGGAGGCGGAATCACCGGGCTGACGGTCGCGACGCTCCTGAAGCGCTCCGGCGCACGGGTCGCCGTGATCGAGGCCCGGGAGATCGGCCACGGGGTGACCGGCTGCACGACCGCCAAGGTCAGCGCGCTCCAGTCGACCATTCTTTCCTCGATCGAGGATCGTCACGGCCGCAACTCGGTCGCCGCCTATGCAGCGGCGAGCGCGGCCGGCGTCGCGTTGGTGGCCGAGTTGGCCGAGGACCTCTCGATTGACTGCGACCTGCTCAGGCAGCCCGCCGCCACCTACGCGTTCGACAGCGACGATTCGCCCGCAGTGGAGAGGGAGTACGACTTGGCGCGAGGCGCAGGTCTCGCCGTCGAGCTCGTCGACCGGCTCGATCTTCCGTTTCCGATCGCCTCGGCCGTGACACTCGCCGATCAGATCGCCTTTCACCCGGTCCGCTACGTGGAAGGCCTTGCTCGCGCGCTCGTCGAAGGCGGCGACTCGCGGGTGTTCGAGCAAACGCGGGCGCTCCGCGTAAGCGACGGATCGCCGTGCGTGATCGAAACCGATCGCACACAACTACGTGCGGAGCGGGTAGTCGACGCCACCCACTACCCGATGCTCGATCGCGGCCTGTTCTTCGCCCGGCTCAAAGCGCAGCGCTCCTACGCGATTGCGGCGCGGGTGACATCCGGTGCGGTGCCGAGCACGATGGCGATCAGCGCCGGCGAGACGACGCGCTCGGTGCGGGGTTTCGGGGATCAGGTGCTGGTCGGCGGTGAGGGACACCCCGTCGGCTCCTCCAAGGCCGAGCCGCAACGCTTCGAAGTGCTCGAGCGGTTCGCGCGCGAGCACTGGGATATCGGCGAGGTCGCCCACCGCTGGTCGGCCCAGGACCCGATCAGCTACGACCACCTGCCGGTGATCGGTCCATACCCGCGCTCGTCCCGGGTGTTCCTCGCCTCCGGTTTCATGAAGTGGGGGCTCAGCAGCGCAGGCGCGGCGGCGATCGTCCTCTCCGACCTGCTCGCGGGGCGGAAGAGCGAGTGGACTGAGATCTTCTCGCCCAACCGTTTATCGGTCGGGTCGGCGCACGAGTTCGCGCTCAACAACGCAAAGGTCGCGCGTGACATGGTCCTTGACCGTGTACGGCCCAGCGAGGCCCCATCGGCTGAGTCGATTCCGCGCGGCGAGGCGCGGGTCATCCGCGATCGGCTCGGGAAGACCGGTATGTACAGAGACGACGTGGGCGATCTGCACGCCGTCTCGCTGCGTTGCACCCACCTCGGCTGCCTGCTGCGGTTCAACGCCGCCGAGCGGAGCTGGGACTGCTCCTGCCATGGCTCCCGCTTCGATGTCGACGGCGCCGTGCTGGAAGGTCCGGCTACGCGACCGCTGGAGTCCCGAACCGTCTAGCTGACCGGGTACCTGCTGAGACCCAGCGCGCGCCGGCGCTTGTCGCGGTACAGCGCAATATCCGCGCGGGCGATCACATTTTCGAAACGCTCGCCTGGCTCGGCCGAGGCCAGGCCGATCGCTACGGTGGCGGGCGCCGGCAGACTCGCCGAAACCGTCGCGGCTTCGATGCACCCCCGCAACCGCTCCGCGGCTCGCAGAGCCGATCCGCCCGGTTCATCGAGGTAGGCGATCAGGAACTCGTCGCCCCCGTAGCGATAGGGACGGTCGGTGGAGCGCACCTGCGCCCGGATGCAGCGTCCGATCTCGGCGAGCAGCCGATCGCCGGCCGGGTGTCCGTGGCGATCGTTGTACTGCTTGAACCGATCGACATCGAGCAATGCGAGTGAGAATCGCGCCTGCGCACTATCGCCGGGTGCGTCGAGGAGGCTGATCTCCTGCTCGAGGCCGAGGCGATTGCCGAGTCCGGTGAGCGTGTCTCGATGGGCCAGATCGCTTAGCCGGTGATTGCTCGTCTCGAGCGCGGCACGGCGCCGCCCGAGCTCCCGATGCAGACGGGTCACGCGCTCGGCAACGATCAGCCGAGCTTCGATCTGCTCGAGCCGCATCGGCTTGGGCAGGTGGTCATCGACTCCGGCGCGCATTGCCGATATCACTTCATTGCGGTCATCCTTGACGGTCAGGAGGATGAAGTAGGTGTAATCCTCGGCCCCGGGGCCGCTCTCCCGCACGCGTCGGCACAGCTCGAGCCCGGTCAGACCCGGCATCTCCCAGTCGCTGATCAAGACGGTTGGTCGCTCCGCCCGAAACAGTCGCCACGCCTCCTCCCCGTCGCTCGCCGTCAGGCTCTCGTGACCGAGCCCGCGGACCATCGCGTCGACCCGCGCACGGCTGACCGGGTCGTCTTCGGCCAAGAGGACTCGCATCTCACTCGGTCCCGCGACCGCGGATCGAGGTGATCACGAGCTCGAGCTCAGCGCGCGCCCGACCGAGCGCCGCGGCGGCGTCAGGTCCCTCGAGATCGGTCTCGACCCGCCGCATCAGCTCCCGCAGCCGCTCGGCCCCGATGCTGGCGGAGCTCCCCTTGAGCTTGTGAGCGATCGCGGCGCTGCGAGCTGATGCGCCATCGGCTACGGCTCGCTCGAGTGCAACGAAATCGCTCGGAACAGTCGTCAAGAAAGCCTCGCGAACCGCTCGGAAGGCGGCGTCCCCGATCTGTTCCTGCAAGGCCTCGAGAGCGTCATCGAGGGGACCGGGCGCGTCCGGCTCGCCGCCCTCTGGGCCTGGAGCCGTGCTCGCCGGGTCCTCGCCGGACAGACAGCGATCGAGTGTTTCCGCAAGCGACGCCCGGTCGAAGGGCTTGGAGAGGTAGTCGTCCATTCCGGCCCTCAAGCACTTCTCCCGGTCACCCGCCATCGCCGACGCGGTGAGGGCGATGATCGGGACGTGGGCGTTCGACGCTTCGCCGGCCCGGATCCGCTCGGTGGCCTGGAATCCGTCCATCACCGGCATCAGGCAGTCCATGAGAATCACGTCGTAGGTGCCACCTCTGACCGCCTCAACGGCAGCGGCGCCATTGCCGACCACCTCGGGCTCGTAGCCGAGCCGGCGCAGCATCGCAGTCGCTACGAGCTGATTGACCGGCGCGTCCTCGACGACCAACACCCGACCGCCGCGACCCGCGTGACAGGGGGCCGGTCGCGAGCTCGTCGGCGGGGAGCGAAGCGGCGTCGCCCGCGGACCGAGTGTCTCGAGCGGCAACCCGACGCTGAAGGTGCTGCCCAGACCGGGCTCGCTGTCGAACTCCAGGGTCCCCCCCATCAGCTCGATCAGCTGCCGGCAGATCGACAACCCAAGGCCGGTCCCGCCATAGCGCCGGGTCGTCGAGGCTTCCGCCTGTGTAAACGGTTCGAGGATCCGTGCGCGCGAAACCTCGTCGATGCCGATGCCCGTGTCGGAGACCTCGAGGCGGATATGCCCCTCCGCGGGGACCGTGACCTGCACCTCCACGCCCCCGACGTCGGTGAACTTGATCGCGTTGCTGAGCAGGTTGATCAGGATGCGGCGCAGACGAGGCGAATCGCCGCGTACCCAGCCCGGGACGTCATCCGCAATCTCAAGCTCGAGCTCGAGGCCCTTCTGCCTCGCCTGGGAGGCGAGCACGGACGTCACGCTCGTAACGGTCTCGCGGAGATCGAACTCGATCGTGTCGAGCTCCAGTTTCCCCGCCGCGCCCTTCGAGAAGTCGAGCACGTCGTTGATGATCTCGAGCAGGTTGCGTCCGGAATCGCGCAAGGTCGCGAGGTGCGTGACTTGCTCCTCGTCCAGATCGCCGTCGAACATCAAGTCGGCGATCCCGAGCACGCCGTTGAGCGGCGTCCGGATCTCGTGGCTCATGTTGGCCAGGAACTCCGATTTGACTCGCGAAGCTTCGAGCGCCTCGTCCCGGGTCCGCTCGAGTACCTGCTCGGCTCTGATGGTCTTCGTGACGTCGGCGATCGTTCCGACGAAGCCGGTGAGACGCTGCGACTGGTCGTGGAGGGCCGCAGCGCGCACGTCGATCCAGCGAGTGGACCCTTCGGGCGTGTGAATCCGGAATCGATCGCTCCACTTCAGCTCGGCGCTCGCCGCCGCTCGCCACGTGGCGAGCACCCTCGCGCGCTCGGCGGGAACAATCGCTCCAGCCCAACCGTCACCGAGAACCTTTTCCGCGTCCAGTCTCATGATCTCCTGCAAGCGCCCGTTGGCGTAAGTCCACTGTCCGCAGGAATCGGTCTCGAAGACGCCGATCGGCGCGGAGGTGGCGAGCGAGCGAAATCGCTCCTCACTCGCGGCGAGCTCCGCCGCGGCGCGCGCTCGCTCGGTGATGTCCTCGCCGGTTCCGCTCATTCGTTCGACCGTCCCGCTCGGACCGACGACGGCTTCCCCCAGGCAGTGCAGCGAGCGCACGCTCCCATCGGGGCGCACGATCCGATGATCGAACTCGAACGCCTCGCCATTTTCCGAGGCCGCTCCAATCACCGCGGCCACGGCGGCGCGGTCATCGACGTGGATGCCCGCGAGGAACCGCTCGAAGGTAGGGGTGAAAGACTGCGGCTCGTACCCGTAGATCCGGTACAGCTCGTCTGACCAAGACAGCACGCTCGAGGTCGGCTCCCACTCCCAGCTACCGAGTCGGGCTATCTGCTGGGCGCTGCCGAGCTGATCCGCCAGTCGCCGGTAGCGCGCCTCACCCTCCGCAAGCGCGGCCTCCACGCGTGTGCGCTCGACGAACTGCGCAACCTGCGCCCCGATCGAGGACATCATGTCGCGGAGCTCCCGATCAACCGGCAACGGGTCGGCGGTGAAGAATTCGATGACCCCGGCTACCTGCCCGTCGACGGTCAGCGGCACGGCTATGGCGTCGAGCAAACTTGCCTTCGCGATCTCGGCCCCCCGGGGCATATTCGAACGATCCACCTCGTCGGCCGTCATCAGCTCGCCGCGGGCCCAGGCCAACCCCGGGAGCCCCACGCCGCGGGGCAAACGTGTCTCGGTGCAGACCGTGGCGAAGCGGTCGAGCTCCGGCCGGCCTGGATGCCAGGTTGCGACACAGCGCAGGTCTTCGTCGTGCTCGTCGATCAGCCAGATCGCTCCGTGGTCCCAGTGCAGATGGTCTCCGATCGCTCGCAGAACGGGAGGAAGCGCCGACGGCAACGTCGTGCTCGTCGCGAGCGCAATCGCGACGTCGCGCTGCGCGTCCCGATAGCCCTCGGCACGCTTGCGGTCGCGAATGTCGTGGATCGACGCGCTGAAAGTCATCCGCTCACCACTGACGACCGGCCAGATGACGAGCTCGATCGGGAACTCCCAGCCATGCCGGTGTAGGGCAGTGAGCTCGAGGCGCTGATTGAGGACCGTGCCGACCCCGGTATTGCGAAATCGCTCGATCCCGCGAGCGTGCGCATCGCGGTACCGGTGCGGAATGATCGTCTCGGTAAGGCGTAGACCCAGTACGTCCTCTGGCGCCCACCCGAAGATCGCCTCTGCTCGCGCGTTCCACTGCTGGATGCGCCCATCAGCGTCGATCGACACGTAGGCGTCATGCGCCGTTTCCAAGATCTGCCGAAGCTCTTTCGCCTGGACCTCGAGGTGACCGACCAGCCGGGTACGTTCGGCCACCAGTCGGTGGACCACGAACGCCACCATGCTCGTGACGACGCCGATGATCGTCCCGCGAAAAATCTCGGTAGCCGGGTACCGCGGCTCGCCGATGAAGATGGCCGGCAGGACGAATATCGCGACCGATCCGACGACGGACACGACCAGTTCGGCGCGCGTCCCGAACAGCGCAAACCAGACGACGGGGAGCAGCACGAGCATGTTGACGGACGCGCTCTGGCCGCCTTCGGCCTCGCGCAGGACGGCAACCACCACGAGGTACACCAACGGGACAACCGCGTCCGTCCACCTCGGCAGGCTGTCCCACCGGACCCCGAAGATCGCGACGATCAACGCCACGATCAACCCGGCTGCTACCCACAGATCCAGCACGTCCATCACGTCACCGAGCGGAACCAGGGCGAATACGACGACGGCGGTAGCTACGAACGGCCCGACCCGGGGCAGAAGGCCGGCTTTCTGAAAAGGCCGAGTAGCTGGGGCCGGGTCACCGTCCCTGAAGCGATTGATCATCGCGGGCCCCGAGTGTCGACCGGTCGTCAACCGGCCGCAATAGCACTGTGGGCGCGGATCGATGCTTCGAGCGTCTCGACGATCTCGGCGCCGCTCGCGCCCTTCCGCACGTAAGCCATCGCGCCGGCATCGAGCAGCTCCACGACCGAAGCGCGAGTCTCGTCGGCCGACAGTACGACGAGGCAGGTCTCAGGCGAGCGCCGGGCGATCTCGCGAATCGCGGTGAGCCCGCCGCCGGCCGGCATGTTGACATCGATCAGGGCGGCGTCGGGTCGCAGCCGCTCGGCCTGCTCGATCGCCTCCGCGGCGTCGGCCGCCCCGGCGAGGACGTTGAAGCTGTTGCGCAGCTGACCACTGAGGATCGAGCGAACAACGGCGTCATCGTCGGCTACGAGCAGACTCGGCCGCGCGGCGCCGTCCGTGGGCGTGACGTTCATGAGGTCCTATCGGCTACCTGGCAAGTTCCTTTAGCGATCATCGCCTGGCTTGCCGCTGCTCGGCGAGGAAGCCGGCCAAACCGCCGCTTCAGATTGGCGCCGCGCGCTCGGTGATTGGTTCGACCTGAGCCCGGGTACGTGCGGCTTACCGACCCCAACGAGAGGAGAGCAGGATGCTCGAGACACCCGAGACCCCAGGGACCCCTGAGCCCGAGGCCCCCACGCCCGGAGACGGTGAAGGTACGCCGGCGGGCTGACGCCCAGGGTCAGTTCTGATGCGCGGACCGGGGCCCCTGCGGGCGCCCCGGTCTGTGCAGGTAGACACCACTCTGAAGCCACCGCGACAGGCGGCGAGATAGGCTCCTCAGGCCGTGGCCACCATCAAGCTCCATCGCTGTCCGCTGACCTTCCTCCACACCGACCACGACGCGTGCTGGAAGGTCCAGCGCGCGCTTGATGAGCAGGGCGTCGACTACGAAATCGTCAAGGCACCCCTGTTTCCGCGTGGGCGGCGTACGGACGTCGAGCGTCTCAGCGGGCAACACTTGCTGCCCGTCATCGAGTTCGAAGGCGGGTCGGCCTATCGGGCCGAGTCCTCCGAGATGGCCGCCACGATCCGTGCCGCGAAGCTGTTCGAGCAGGACGGCGCGCAGCCCTAGCGACCTAGCGAACTCGCGCGCTGCTGAGGTTGGTCCGATCGATCCGCGACCTGCCGGCGCGCGCCCCGGTTGGGAGCTCCGATTCCGCTGGGTAGACTCGTTCTCGCGGGGCGTGGCGCAGCTTGGTAGCGCGCCTGCTTTGGGAGCAGGAGGTCCCCGGTTCAAATCCGGGCGCCCCGATTTTCGCTGCGACTCAGCGGCGCGAGCGCGGCGATTTCGCATCAAACGTCTAGGGTGCTGCCGCGATGGCCGAGATCCAGCCGCTGCGCGCGCTCCATTACTCACTCGATGCCGTCGGCTCGCTCGACGCCGTCGCCGCGCCGCCCTACGACGTGATCGACGCGGCGATGCGCGCCGAGCTCGCCGCGCGCAGCCCCTTCAACGTCGTCGAGCTCGACCTCCCCGCCGCCGACGCCGGCGATCCGTACGAGCGCGCCGGCTCGTTGTTCGAGACCTGGCGCCGGGACCACATCATCGTGCGCGACCGCGAACCGTCGATCTGGGCGCTGACCCAGGACTACACCGTGCCGGGCACAGACCGCCAGGTGCACCCGCCACGGCTTCTTCGCGCGCGTGCGAGTCGACGACTACGGGGCCGGAACGTATCCGGCCCCACGAGCGCACCCAGCCCGGACCCAAGGAGGACCGCCTGCGGCTGACGCGCGCGACGCGCGCGAACCTCTCGCCGATCTTCAGCCTCTTTCCCGACCCCGACAACGTTGCCTGGGCCGCGCTCGAGCCCCACACTTCGGCGGACCCGTTCGACACCGTCACCGACGAGGGCGGCGCGGTCAACAAGCTCTGGAGGATCGAGAGCCCGGACACGATCACCGCGCGTCCAGGCCGCGCTCGCCGACGCCGAGCTTCTGATCGCCGATGGCCACCACCGCTACGAGACGGCGCGCACCTACGCGGCCGAGATCGGCGGCGAGGGTGAGCACGATTACGTCCTGATGTTCCTCTGCTCACTGTCCGATCCCGGGCTGACGGTGCTCCCGACCCATCGGCTGCTGACCGACGTCAAGAATTCGGCGAGCCAGGAGGCCTTGCGCGACGCGATCAAGCGCGCACTTCGAGATCACCCCGATCAGTGCCGAGGAGCTCGAGCCGCCCGCCGATGCCCCCGGCGTGAACCTCGGCTACATGGACTCCTTCCACAAGCAGCCCTATCGGCTGACGCTGCGCGACCAGGCGATCGCCGACGCCGCGATGCCCGACCGGCCCGAGCCCTACCGACGGCTCGACACCGCAGTGCTCGAGACACTGCTGCTCGGCGGGCGCGCTCGGGATGAGCGTCGAGGACATCGCCGCCAAGCGCGGGCTCGCCTACTCGAAGAGCTTCGCCGACGCGCTCGACTCCGTCGAGAACGGGCGCTGCGACGCCGCCTTCTTCATGCGCGGAACGCCGATCGAGCAGGTCATCGAGGTCGCCGAAGCCGGTCGAGTCGATGCCGCCGAAGTCCACCTACTTCTTCCCCAAGATCCCGACCGGGCTGATCTTCAACTCGCTCGAGTGAGCCGCGTCGGGCGTCGGTAGGATCCGCCGTCGTGGTCAAGATCTACACGCGCAAGGGCGATGACGGCACGACCGGCCTCTGGTACGGCGGGCGGGTTTCGAAGTCGGAGCCTGCGCCCGAGCGCCTACGGAGCGCTCGACGAGGCCGGCTGCGGCGCTCGGCATGTGCCGCGCGACCGCCGCGTCCGAGCCCGAGCTGGCGCGTCGACATGCTCGCGCTCCAGAACGAGCTGTTCGTCGCCGCCGCTGAGCTGGCGACCGCTCCGGAGGCGGCCGACCGGCTCGAGGCCGGGGTCTCGAAGGTGACCCCGGAGATGGTCGACGACCTCGAGCACGCTGATCGACAAGTACATCGACCGGGTCGACCTGCCGCCGAAGTTCGTGATCCCCGGAGGCAGCGAGCTCTCGGCCCGCCTCGATGTCGCGCGGACGGCGTCCGCCGGGCCGAGCGCTGGCGTGGTCGAGCTCAAGCTGGCCGGCGAGCTCGCCGACGACACGGTGCTGGCGCTATCTGAACCGCGCCTCCGATGCAGCGTTCGCGATGGCCCGCTACGCAGACGAAGACAACCCCGAACTGTTCGAAGGAAGAGGCAAATGAAGGCAACCGCACGCCGTGTCGGAGATTCGCTCAAGCACGAGATCGAGGTCGGGGGCCATCAGCTGGTCGCCGACGAGCCCTCCCAGGTCGGCGGCACAGACGCCGGGCCCAGCCCACAGCAGCTGCTCGCCGCGAGCCTTGCCTCCTGCACCGCGGTGACGATCGAGATGTACGCCCGCCGCAAGGGCTGGGACATCGGCGAGCTGACCGTCGACGTGGACTACGAGCCCGCCCAGCGCGGCTCGCCCACCCGTTTCAAGATGAACGTCAACCTGCCCGCCGACCTCGATCCCGAGCAACAGGAACGGCTGATGCAGATCGCCGCGCGCTGCCCGGTGCACCGCACGCTCGAGGGCGAGGTCATGTTCGACGAGCAGTTGAACGTCGAGTAGCCAGCCGTGGGTCCGACGCTCGCCGAGCAGCTGGCGAGCTCCCTGCTGAGCGCCGAGGCGGCCGCTGCGATGGACGCGCTCGGCAGCGTCGAGGCTGCGGTGCTGGTTCCCCTCTTTGAACGCGATGGCGAGCTGCACGCCGTCTTCACGCGCCGGCGCGTCGACATGCGCCGCCACGCAGGTGAGATCTCGTTCCCGGGCGGCCGCCAGGACTTCCCGTCCGAGGACCTCGCGCGAAACGGCCCTGCGCGAGAGCGAGGAGGAGATCGGCCTCGGCCGCGAGCTGGTCGAGATCGTCGGCGCGCTGCCCCCCACTCCGCACGTTCGTCACCGGCTACCGGATCAATCCATTCGTCGGTCTGATCGCCGACGGCTCGCGCTGGATCCCCCAGCCGACCGAGGTCGAGGAAGTACTTGAGCTCTCGCTGCCCGCGCTGCTGCGGAGCTTCGAGCTGCGGCGGCTGGTTCGGCGCGGAGTGCCGTTCAAGACGGCGACCTACTCGGTCGGGAACGCGTTCGTCTGGGGTGCCACGGCGCGGATTCTCGGCCACCTGCTCGAGCGGATCGGCTCGCTCGGCGTAATGCAACCGCAACCTCCCGTCGGGAAGATTGGGTCCGAAGATGACTGAACGAGCCTTCGACGTGATCGTGATCGGCGCCGGCCCGGCGGGCGAGGAGTGCGCCGGCCGCCTGGCCGAGAACGGCCTGACCGTCGTGCTGGTCGAGCGCGAGCTCGTGGGTGGCGAGTGCTCCTACTACGCGTGTATGCCCTCCAAGGCTCTGCTGCGCCCGGCCGAGGCGATCGACGAGGCGTTGCGCGTCCCGGGCGCCGCCGAGGCCGTCGACGGCGAGATCGATGTGGACGCCGTGTTGGTGCGACGTGACGAGGTCATCCACGACCTCGACGACTCCGCCCAGCTGCCATGGCTCGAGGAGCGCGGCGTCGAGGTCATGCGCGGAACGGCGCGTCTCGATGGGGAGCGCAGGGTCCGCGTCGCGGGTGAACTGCTCACGGCGCGCAAGGCGGTCGTGATCGCCACCGGCAGCGGCGCGTCGGTGCCGCCGATCCCCGGGCTCGACGAGGTCGGCGCCTGGTCCAATCGCGAGATCACGACCGCCAAAGAGGTACCGGCTCGTCTGCTGATCCTCGGCGGCGGCGTGGTCGGCGTCGAGATGGCCCAGGCGTGGTCGACGCTCGGCTCGAAGGTCGTGCTCGTCGAGGCCGCCGATCGGCTGATTGCCCGCGAGGAGGATTTCGCCGCCGAGCACATCGGCGCTGCGCTCGAGAAGCTCGGCGTCGAACTGCGGCTCGGGGCCAAGGCCGCGGGCGCACGTCGCGAGGGCGAGGAGATCGTGCTCTCGCTCGAGGACGGCGAGGATCTGCGCGCCGACCGGCTGCTGGTCGCCGCCGGCCGCAAGCCCCACACCACCGACCTCGGCGTCGAGAGCGTCGGTCTCGAGCCCGGGCACGCGATCGAGGTCGACGACCGGCTGCGCTCCCCGGTCGGCGACTGGCTGTTTGCGATCGGCGACGTCAACGAACGCGCCCTGCTGACCCACTCTGGCAAGTACCAGGCGCGGGTCGCCGCCGACGTGATCCTCGGCAAGGAGGCCCGGGCCTGGGCCGACGGGCCGGGATCGCCACGCGTGATCTTCACCGACCCACAGGTCGCGGCCGTCGGGCACACCGCCGCTTCGGCCGCCGAGGCGGGCCTCGTCGTCCGCACCGTCGACCATCCGACCGGCGCGGTGGCCGGGGCCAGCTTCTACGGTCGCGGTGCGGAGGGGCTCGCCCGACTGGTCGTCGACGAATCACGCGGCGTGATCGTCGGCGCGACCTTCACCGGCCCGGACGTCGCCGAGTTCGTCCATGCCGCGACGATCGCGATCGTCGGCGAGGTTCCGCTTGAGCGGCTCTGGCACGCGATCCCCGCCTTCCCGACCCGCAGCGAAGTGTGGTTGAGACTGCTTCAGAAGTACGGCCTGTAGCGCCTCAGACGTCCTTCTCCACAGGCACGTTGACGAGATTGCCCCACTCGGTCCAGGAGCCGTCGTAGTTCTTGACGTCGCCCTCGCCGAGCAGCTCGTGCAGCACAAACCACGTGTGGGCCGAGCGCTCGCCGATCCGGCAGTAGGCGATCACCGGATCGCCTGAGCCGATCACGCCCTTGCCGGTGTAGAGCTCGCGCAGCTCATCGGCGGCCTTGAACGTGCCGTCCTCCTGGACCGCCTGGGCCCACGGGACCGACGCCGCGCCCGGGATGTGCCCGCCACGCTGGGCGCCCTCCTGCTCGTAACCCGCCATCGCGATCAGCTCGCCCGAGAACTCCTGGGGCGAGCGGACGTCGACGAGCTTCTTGTTCCCGATCGCCTCGAACACCTCGTCGCGCTTGGCGCGGATCGCCTCATCGCCGGGCTGCGCGGTGAAGGTCTGCGACTCGTGCTCGGGCAGGTCGCTGCTGGTCGCGCGCCCCTCGGCGATCCACTTCTCGCGCGGGCCGTTTACAAGCTTCACGTCGTGGTGGCCGTAGTACTTGAGATACCAGTAGGTGTAGGCCGCGAACCAGTTGTTGCGATCGCCGTAGAGGACGACCGTGTGGTCGTTGGAGATCCCTCGGCTGCCGAAGAGCGCACCGAACTCCTCCGGGCCGAGGAAATCGCGCTTGACCTGATCCTGGAGATCGGTCTTCCAGTCAAAGCCGATTGCGCCCGGGATGTGGGCCTCGGCGTATAGGGCGGGGTTCTCGTCGACTTCAACGATCCGGATCGAATCGTCATCGAGGTGTTGCTCGACCCAGTCGGTCTCGACGAGCACGTCGTTTGCGTAGTCAGCCATCGGTGCCTCACTTCCGG
Organism: uncultured Thermoleophilaceae bacterium; assembly: GCA_963790245.1. Classification (GTDB taxonomy): domain Bacteria; phylum Actinomycetota; class Thermoleophilia; order Solirubrobacterales; family Thermoleophilaceae; genus JACCVG01. The sequence continues at coordinate 2,288,941 of CAWBNP010000002.1, read as the reverse complement.
GGAAGAATCAGGTCAGGACGCTCTCTACCCCAGCGTACGCATCGGCAAGCCATGCCTCACGGTCGGTCGGGGACGCTTCGACGAAGGCGACCGGCATCCGGTGGGAGCGATGGGCGCCCTCCACCAGCACCCGACCAGACTCGAGCGCGACAGCATCGACCGAGCCCGATGCCTCGTAAACGAACCCGCGCACCGGTGTGTCGACGAGCGTGCCGAGCAGCGATCCGAGCCGCGCGCCGTGCAACGCCGCGACGGCCTCCGGCTCGCCGTCCGCGCTCCCCATCAGCCAACAGAGAACGGTCACGCCCTCGAGCGCGAGGGCGATCGTCGCGAGCCGGTCGGGATCGGCGACCACGGCCTCCGCGCCCGCCGCCTCGATCTGCTCCAGGCGGCCCGGGTCGCGGGTCGTGCCGCGGACCGCGTAGCCCTGCGCGAGCAGCGCGGCGGCAAGCTCGCGACCACGACAGCCACAGCCGACGACCAGCACGCGGGCCACTAGGCGCTCACCTACGGCCGGTCGTCCGAGGCGGCTCGGCGCCGCTCGGCATCGAGTTCGGCGCGGACGCCCTCCTCGCTCAGCTCGGGCCGCCCGCTCTCGCGGCGGCGGCGGTTCTGCGCCTCGAGCATCTGATCGATGTCGTCGAGCTCGAGCTCGGCCTCGAGCTCGGCCGAGCGGGTCGGCTTCCAGTCAAGTACCTCCGGCCCGCTCTTGGGGTGGTAGGTCCCGAGCAGGTAGAAGGCCCCGAACGCAAGCGCTCCGAAGCCGAGGATCAGCAGCGTGAACCCATCCACATGCCGCAGTCTAGGGTCGGGCGGTCGGCGGCTCGAAGAAGACTTCCCGGGCGTCCTTGTCGGCGCGCAGCCCCTTGAAGACCGGGTGGCGGAGCATTCGCTTGGCGGTCCACTCCGTGAACTCGACTTCGGCGACGAGCTGCGGTTCGACGAACCGCGCCCCCTTTGGTGGCTGGGTTCCCTCGAACGGAGACTCCGCGAGCTCGATCGCACCGAGCTGCGCCGCCAGGTCAGCGAGCACGATCTCGCTGAACCCGGTCCCGACCCGCCCGGCGTAACGCAGCCCGTCGCCCTCGTAGAAGCCTACGAGCAGCGCGCCGAGACGGCCCGAGCGCTTCCCGGCCCCGGGTAGCCAGCCGCCGACGACGAGCTCTTGGCGCGCCGCGTTCTTGATCTTGATCCAGCCGGCGCTCCGCTTGCCGGGCTCGTAGCGGGAGTCGCGCCGCTTCGCGACGAGCCCCTCGAGACCTCGCTCGCGCGAGGCGGCGAGCAGCGCGGCCCCTTCGCCGGTGGCATGGCGTGGCACCTGCCAGGCGGAGCCGCGGAGACCGAGCCCTTCGAGCAGCTCGCGACGTTTGACGTAGGGCTCACGCAGCAGCGAGCGACCATCAAGATGGAGCAGGTCGAAGATCACGTAAGTCACCGGATCGCTCCTGGAAAGGCGCCTGACCGTCGATTCCGACCGCTGGTGGATCCGGCGCTGCAGCCGCTCGAAACTCGGGCGGCCCTGATCGTCGAAGGCGACGAGCTCGCCGTCCAACAGCGCCTCGCGTGAGCCGAGCTCGCGGACGAGCCCGCGTAGCTCCGGGTAGCCGGCCGTGATGTCGTTGGAGTTGCGGCTCTCGACGCGGATCCGGCCGGGCTCGATGTACGCGAGCGCGCGCACGCCGTCCCACTTGACCTCGTAGGCCCAGCCGTCGTCCTTGGTCGGCAGGTCACCTGCGCGGGCGAGCATCGGGGCGACCCGCTCGGGCATCGACTCCCGGTGCGGGTCGGCGGGCGGATCCATCCGGTGGATCAACCAATCCTTCTCCGACCCGGCGGTGAACAACGCGTAGCGCCCGCTCAGCCGCTCGCCGAAGAAGTGGACAACCACCTTGCCCTGCTCCCATTTCTCGCATTGATACGTCCCGCGGTCCCAGATCGTCATCGTCCCGGCGCCGTACTGGCCCTCGGGGATTTCGCCCTGGAAGTCGAGGTACCCGATCGGGTGATCCTCGGTGCGAATCGCCTTGCGGTTCTGCTCGGGATCGAGCGGGATCCCGTTCGGGATCGCCCAGGAGGCGAGTACGCCGTCGCGCTCGAGGCGCAGATCCCAGTGCAGCCGCCGCGCGCTGTGCTCCTGCACGACGAAGCGCGGCAAGCCCTCGTTGCCTGCGGCGATGCCGCTCGGCGGCTCCGGTGTCGCCGAGAAGTCGCGCTTGCGGTCGTAGTCGGCGAGCGGTCCCTTGCGCTTTGCCATGCACGTCCTAGTATGCGCGCGCGTGAGCGTCGAGCGGCCCAGCCCATCGCCGGAGGAGGTCGCGCGCCGTTTCGTCGAAGCCTTCAACAGCCACGACGCCGACCGGTTCGAGGAGCTGCTCGATCCAGACGTCGTGCTGCACACCGGGCGCGGACCCAAGGAGGGTCGAGCCGAGGCGCGCGGTTGGCTGGGTGGGCCAGGCGAGAACCTGACCTCGTCGGTACAGATCGAGAGCTGGGATACCGCGGGTGAACGCGTCTTTGCAACCGGCATCCGACGCTGGCGCTGGGTCGACGACGGCCAGCTGGCCGAGGAGCACCCGTACGCGGCGATCTGGCGGATTCGCGCGGGTCTGGTCCTCGAATGGCGTGCCTACGAAGACCCCGACGCCGCCCACGCCGACTACGAAGCCGCCGACGGCTAGCGCGAGAACTCTCGCGAAAGGCTGAGCGTCACGTGCGCATGACCCCGGTGGGGTCTAAGGTCCGCGCGATGATCGACTTCGAGCTCACAGACGAGCAGCAGCTGATCCGCGAAACGGCGAAGGACTTCGCCGACCGCGAGATCATTCCCGTAGCTCGCGAGAACGACCGCGCACACCGCTTCGACACCGAGCTGGTCGCGAAGATGGCGAAGCTCGGCTTCCTCGGGGCGATCGTCTCGGAGGAGTACGGCGGCCGCGGGCTCGACTACCTCAGCTACGGCCTGATCGTCGAAGAGGTTGGAAGGGGCGACTCATCCGCGCGGACCGTCGTTTCCGTGCAGACCTCGCTCGTCTGCTCCTCGATCGAGCGCTGGGGAACCGAGGAGCAGAAGCACGAGTGGCTGCCGAAGCTCTGCTCGGGCGAAGCACTCGGCTGCTTCGGCCTGACCGAGCCGAACACCGGCTCCGACGCCGCCAATCTCGCCACGCGCGCAAAGAAGACGTCAGACGGCTGGACGATCTCCGGGCAGAAGCAGTGGATCTCGATGGGCAACCACGCCAAGCTCGCACTGATCTTCGCCCAGACCGATCCCGAGCTCGGCCACCGCGGCCTCGCGGCCTTCCTCGTCCCGACCGACAGCGACGGGTTCAGCTCCTCGGAGATCCACGGCAAGCTCGGTCTGCACGCCTCCGATACGGCCGAGCTCGCGCTCGACGAGGTGGCGGTCGGCGACGAAGCGCTGCTCGGCGAGATCGGAGACGGGTTCAAGGTCGCGATGTCGGCGCTCGACTCAGGACGGTTCAGCGTCGCCTCGGGCTGCGTCGGAATCTGCCAGGGCTGCGTCGACGCCTCCGTCGACTACGCCAAGCAGCGCGAGCAGTTCGATCGGCCGATCGGCGGCTTCCAGCTCGTCCAGGCGATGATTGCCGACATGGTCGTCGACACCGACGCCGCGCGTGGCCTCGTCTGGCAGGCCGGCTGGCTCAAGGATCGTGGCAAGCCCAACACGCTCGAGACCTCGGTTGCCAAGCTGTACGCCTCCGAAGCCGCGATCCGCACCGCCAACACCGCGATCCAGGTCCACGGCGGGTCGGGCTATGTCGATGACCATCCCGGTCGAGCGCTACCTGCGCGACGCGCGGGTGACGACGCTCTATGAAGGAACCTCGCAGATCCAGAAGCTGATCATCGGCCGTTCGGTGACCGGCATCAACGCGATGGTCTGAGCCATCGTGGCTCGACGCGAGGAGACCCCCGAGAGTCCAACCGACGCGCCGGTGATCGCCCGCGTCGAGGGCGCGGTCGGAGTCGCCAAGCTCAACCGTCCCGACGCGCGCAACGCGCTCTCGCAGGAGCTCAAGGACGCACTGCTCGGGCAGATCCGGGTCTGGGACGTCAATCCGGAGATCCGCGCGATCGTGATCGCCGGCGGCGATCGCTACTTCGTTGCGGGCGGCGACCTGCGGGCGATGGCCGCCCGCGACCGCAACGGTCCCCCCGACGAAGTCGGCGCCGCATTCTGGCGTGAGCTGGCCGCCGTCGATACACCGCTGATCGCCGCGGTCTCCGGCTACGCGCTCGGCGGCGGCTGTGAACTCGCGCTCGTCTGCGATCTGATCATCGCGTCCGAGACCGCGGAGTTCGGCCAGGCGGAGATCATGGTGGGGATCATTCCCGGGGGCGGCGGCAGTCAGCGGCTCGCGCGGGTGATCGGAAAGCAGCGCGCGATGGAGCTCGTCCTGACCGGACGCCGGATCGGGGCCGAGGAGGCGCACCGCTGGGGGCTCGTCAACCAGGTCACCGGCAAGAAGGACTGGCTGGAGCGCGCGATCGAAGTTGCGACGCTGATCGCCGAGCGGCCGGCGGCCGCCGTGCGCCTCGGCAAACAGGCGATCCTGGCCGCCGAGCAGATGGGACTCGAGGAGGGGCTCGACGAAGAGCGCCGACTGTTCGAGCAGGCGATGGCGACCGAGGATCGCGTCGAGGGGATGAACGCGTTCCTCGAGAAGCGCCCGCCCGAATTCAAGGGCCGCTAAAGACCCTCGATCAGCTCGGCGATCCGCCGTGCGCGCTCCCCGGAGCCCTCGGCCTCTTGCTCGATCCGCTCGACGTGCTCCTCGCGTTGAGCGCGGGACAGCCGGTTCCAGTCCTCCCCCAGCTCACCGGCATCGAGCTCCAGCCGGAGATCCTCGGGCACCTCGACTTTCTGCAGCCGCTTGTCCACGGCCGCAGCGTAGCCCGCTCACAGAAACGGTAGAACTGCGCTCGTGAGCGGACCGATCAAGCGGCTGGGCGTGGTCGGCGCGGGGACGATGGGCGCGGGCATAGCCCAGCTGGGTGTCAGCGCGGGGATCGAGACGATCCTGCACGACCCGATACCTGGCGCGCTGGAACGCGGCGCCAGCCAGATCGGCGCGGGGCTCGACAAGGGCGCGGCGCGCGGGCGCTGGACGGAGGCCGACGCCGAGGCCGCCCGCCGGCGACTGACCACCGGCGGAGCGCTCGAGGACCTTCGCGACTGCGACCTGGTGATCGAAGCCGCGCCCGAGCTGCCCGATCTGAAGCGCGAGCTGTTCGCCCGCCTCTCGGAGATCTGTCCCGACGCCGTGCTCGCGACCAACACCTCCTCGATCCCGGTCGGCTCGATCGCGACTGCCGCCGCGACGCCCGAGAACGTCGTCGGAATGCACTTCTTCAACCCGCCCCCGCTGATGAAGCTGCTCGAGGTGATCGCCGCCGACCAGACCGGCGAGCGCGCCCTGACCGCCGCGCGCGCCGCGGGCGAGGCGATGGGCAAGCACGTGATCGTCGCCCAGGACGGTCCCGGATTCCTCGTCAACCGCTGCGGCCGCCCGTTCTACACCGAGGCGCTCAAGCTGCTCCAGGAGCAGGTCGCGACGGCGGACCAGATCGATCGCATCTGCCGGCTCGCCGGCGGCTTCCGCATGGGCCCGTTCGAGCTGATGGACCTAGTTGGCATCGATGTCGGCCTGGCGGTCGCCGAATCGTTCATGGAGCTCAGCTTCGGCGAGCCGCGCTGGCGGCCGAACCCGATCCAGGCGCGGATGGTCGCGGCGGGCAGACTCGGCCGCAAGTCAGGGCGCGGCTACTACGACTACTCGGTCGAGCCCTACCGGCCGGAGGATCCGGAGCACCCGGATGCCGCGGCGGACCCGCTGCCCGCACCGGACGGCCTCGTCGACTGCAGCGCGCGATCGCTCGCCGCCCAGCGGCCCGATGGTGTCGGGTTCGTCCGGCTGCTCGACGCGCCGCTGGTCGAGATCACTCGCGGGGCGGCGACGCGCGATGCCGCCGCCGACGCCGCCGAGGCGCACTTCCGCTCACTCGGCTTGCTGACCGAATGGGTTGACGACGCACCCGGCCTGGTGATTGGCAGGATCGTCGCCCAGCTCGTCAACGAAGCCCACTTCGCGCTCGGCGAGGGCGTCGGCTCCGAAGCGGACATCGACGCGGCGCTTGAGGTCGGACTCAACCACCCGCACGGCCCGCTCGCCTGGGGCGAGGCGATCGGCCTCGAGGCCGTTCTCGCGACGATCGATGGGCTCTGGGAGGAGCGGCGTGAGGAGCGTTATCGCGCCGCCCCGCTGCTGCGCCGTCGCGTCGCGCGCCGTTAGCGACTCTTTACCCAACGCTTACGGGAAAGCGAGGGCGCGGGTGTAGCGTTGCGGATGACCCCGAGCCTTCAGGAGCCCCTTCCGCATGACCGCCACCGCCGCGCCGTCCCTTTCCGCCGCCGCCGAGAAGTTCGTATCCGCCGGGCCGCACAAGCTGCTGATCGGCGCCGAGTGGGTCGAAGCCGCCGATGGGCGCAGCTTCGAGACGACCGACCCGGCCACCGGACAGTCGATCTGCTCGATCGCCCAGGGTGGGGCCGAAGACGTTGATCGCGCGGTGCGCGCCGCCCGCGAGGCGCTCGCGGGCCCCTGGGGCACGATGCCCGCAGCCGGCCGCGAGGCCGCTATCCACGCGCTCGCGAACCTGATGGAGGCCAACGGCGACGAGCTCGCCGAGCTCGAGGCGCTCGACAACGGCAAGCCGGTCTCGATGGCGAAGTTCGTCGACGTACGGCTCGCGGTCGCGCACCTGCGCTACTACGGCGGCTGGCCGACCAAGATCGAGGGCGAGACGATCCCGGTCGCGACGCCGGACATGCACTGCTACACGCGCAAGGAGCCGGTCGGAGTCTGCGGTCAGATCATCCCCTGGAACTTCCCGCTGCTGATGGCCGCCTGGAAGATCGGCCCCGCGCTGGCGGCTGGCTGCACGATCGTGCTCAAGCCCGCCGAGCAGACCCCGCTGACGGCGCTGCGGCTCGGCGAGCTGGCGCTCGAGGCTGGAATTCCGCCCGGTGTCCTCAACGTCCTCACCGGCGACGGCGAAACCGGGGCGGCGCTGGTCGACCATCCGGGTGTCAACAAGATCGCCTTCACCGGCTCGACCGAGGTCGGACGGCTGATCGGCGCGACCGCCGGCAAGATGCTCAAGCGCGTAACGCTCGAGCTCGGCGGCAAGAGCCCGAACATCATCCTGCCCGACGCCGATCTCGAGGCCGCGATCCCCGGTTCGCTGCAGGGGATCTACTTCAACAGCGGCCAGGCCTGCAACGCGGGCTCGCGGCTGTTCATCCAGAAGGACCAGTTCGACGACGTCGTCGGCGCGATGGCCGACGCGGCCGGCGACATGAAGGTCGGGCCGGGCCTCGATCCGAGCACCCAGCTCGGCCCGCTTGTCTCCAAGGAGCAGCACGAACGCGTGCTGTCCTTCATCGAGTCAGGTCGTGAGCAGGGCGCCGAGGCGGTCACCGGAGGTGGTGTTCCCGAGGACTCGCAACGGCGGCTACTTCGTCGAGCCGACACTGTTCGCCGATGTCTCCGACGACATGCGGATCGCCCGTGAGGAGATCTTCGGACCGGTGCTGGTCGCGATGCCCTACGACGACCTCGACGACGTCGCGCGGCGCGCCAACGACAGTGAGTACGGCCTCGCCGCGGGCGTCTGGACCCGCGACCTGTCCAAGGCCCACCAGCTCGCCGCGAAGCTGCAGGCGGGCTCGATCTACATCAACACCTGGGCGCCCAGCGACGCAGGCGCCCCGTTCGGCGGCTTCAAGTCCTCGGGGATCGGCCGCGAGATGGGTCACGCCAACCTCAACGCCTACCTCGAGATCAAGACGGTCTGGACCAACATCGCGTGAAGGCCTAGATGGCGACCGCCGATCTGACGGTGCTGGCGCTCGGCCGCGGTGATCCGAGCGCCAGCGAGTACGTCGCCGAGATCCAGCGGCGGCTGGCAGCCCAGGACCGCGTTCGCTACTCGATGCACGGGATGGGCACCGCTCTGGAGGGCTCGACCGAGGACATCCTCGCCGTGGTCGGCGAACTCCATCGGGTGCCCTTCGAGATGGGTATTCCGCGCGTCTACAGCGTGTTGAAGCTCGACGAGCGCACCGACAAGCCCGACCAGAGCAACGCCGACAAGGTTGCCTCCGTCAAACGACGGCTGGGCTGAACAGCGCGTAGGATCGAAATATGACCACCCCGCGCGAAGAACGGCTGGCCAACAACGAGGCGTTGTTCCGGTTGGCGAACGAGCGGATGGCGGGCTGGGAGGAGCGTCACGTCCTCGACGCCGTCGAGAGCTACCTGTGCGAATGCTCCGACCGCGACTGCCGCGAGAAAGTGACCCTGCGCAAGCCGGAGTACGAAGCGGTCAGATCCAGTTCAGTGCGGTTCCTGGTCGCCGCGGGGCATGAAATCCCGGAGATCGAGACCGTCGTCGAGGAGCACGGGGAGTGGTCGGTCGTCGAGAAGCCTGCCGAACTCATCGAGCTACTCGAAGACAGCGATCCGCGAGTCGACTGAGGCCTCAGACGCGATCGCGGAGCTGGCGCAGCACGTAGTGCAGAATCCCGCCGCCCCGGTAATAGAGCCACTCATTCGGCGTGTCGATCCTGACGCGGGCTTCGAACTCGATCGGCGCACCGTCTTCGTCCGGCGTCGCGGTCACGCCGAGCGTCTGGGCGCCGTCCTCGAGCGGTGCGAGCGCGAAGGTCTCCTTACCGGTCAGGCCGAGCGAAGCGACGTTCTCCCCGTCGGGGAACTGCAGCGGCAAGATCCCCATGCCGACGAGGTTGGAGCGATGGATCCGCTCGTAGCTCTCCGCGATCACGAACCGGACGCCGAGCAGCCTCGGTCCCTTCGCCGCCCAGTCCCGCGATGAGCCCGAGCCGTACTCCTTGCCGGCGAGCACCCCGAGCGGCACGTCCTCCTCGGCATAGGCCATCGCGGCGTCGAAGATCGAGGTCTCTTCCTCGCCCGGGAGCTTGATCGTGATGCCGCCCTCGGTGCCTGGCGCGAGCTGGTTGCGCAACCGGACGTTCGCGAAGGTCCCGCGCATCATCACCTCATGGTTGCCGCGACGCGAGCCGTATGAGTTGAACGCACCCTTCTCGATGCCGTGCTCGGTCAGGTAGAGCCCGGCCGGGCCGTCCGCCTTGATCGCACCGGCGGGTGAGATGTGGTCGGTCGTGACGCTGTCGCCGAGCAGCGCGAGGATCCGCGCGCCCTCGATCGGCTCGAACCCGTCCGGCGGGTCGGCGGGCATCCCCTCGAAGTAGGGCGGGCGCTTGACGTAGGTCGACTCCTCGTCCCAGGCGTAGCGATCCCCCTCCGGAATCTCGAGCCCGTTCCAATTCTCGTCACCCTCGAAGACCTCGCCGTAGCTGCGGCGGAACATGTCGGACTCGACCGCCCGCTCGATCTCGGCATGGATCTCGGCCTGGGTCGGCCAGACGTCGGCGAGGTAGACCGGCTCGCCGTCGTCGCCGGTTCCGAGCGGCTCGGTCGTGACGTCGATGTCCATCCGCCCGGCGAGCGCGTAGACGACGCAGAGCGGCGGCGAGGCGAGGTAGTTCATCTTGATCTCGGGGTGGATCCGGCCCTCGAAGTTCCGATTGCCCGAGAGCACCGAGCAGACGGCGAGGTCGCCCTCGTCGATCGCCGCGGAGATCTCCTCGGGCAGCGGACCGGAGTTGCCGATGCAGGTCGTGCAGCCGTAGCCCACGAGGTTGAAGCCGAGCGTCTCGAGCGGTTCGGTCAGCCCGGCGCGGTCGAGGTACTCGGTCACGACCTTGGACCCCGGCGCGAGGCTCGTCTTGACCCACGGCTTGCGGCGCAGGCCGCGCTGCACCGCCTTCTTGGCGACCAGGCCCGCCCCGAGCATCACCGAGGGGTTGGAGGTGTTGGTGCAGCTCGTGATCGCCGCGATCACGACGGTGCCGTGGTCGAGCCGGCACGGCGTGCCGTCGCCGAGCTCGGTGTGGACCAGGCTCTCGGTGACCTCGGCCGTCGCCGCGGGCGCGCCACGGTCCGAACCCTTCGGCGCGCCGTCTGAATCAGCGTCGTGCGGCGGGGGGTCGCTGGCCGGGAAGGAATCGGCCTGAGCTTCCTCGTAGGCGCCGAGGGCGGGGCGGCCGTTGCCGCCGAGCAGCTCGTCGAGTTCGCCGAGGAACCCGTCGGCCGCCTCGCTCAGCGCGACCCGATCCTGTGGCCGCCGCGGTCCGGCGAGGCTCGGCACCACGTCGGCGAGATCGAGCCGCAGCGTGTCGGAGTAGACCGCCTGCTCGGAGTCCTCGTCGTGGAACATTCCCTGCTCGCGGCAGTAGGCCTCGACGAGTTCGACCTGCTCGGCGGGCCGACCGGAGAACTCCAGGTAGCGCAGCGTCTCGGCATCGACCGGGAAGATCCCGCAGGTGGCGCCGTACTCGGGCGCCATGTTGCCGATCGTCGCGCGGTCGGCGAGCGGAAGGGTCGGCAGCCCGGAACCGTAGAACTCGACGAACTTGCCGACGACGCCGCGCGCCGCGCAGCTGCTGCGTGACGGTCAGGACGAGGTCGGTCGCCGTCGCGCCCTCCGGCAGCTCGCCGACGAGCTCGAAGCCGACGACCTGGGGCACGAGCATCGAGACCGGCTGGCCGAGCATCGCCGCCTCGGCCTCGATCCCACCGACCCCCCAGCCCGAGCACGCCGAGCCCGTTGACCATCGTCGTGTGGGAGTCGGTCCCGACGAGCGTGTCGGGGAACGCCTGGCCGTCGCGCTCCATCACCACGCGCGCGAGGTACTCGAGGTTGACCTGGTGGCAGATGCCGGTGTTCGGCGGCACCACCGAGAAGTTGTCGAACGCCGTCTGCCCCCAACGAAGGAACGCGTAGCGCTCGCGGTTGCGCTCGAACTCGAGCTCGGCGTTCTTCTGGAAGGCCAACCGCTCGGCGAAGCTGTCGACCTGGATCGAGTGGTCGATCACGAGCTCGACCGGGACGAGCGGATTGATCCGCTTGGGATCGCCGCCGAGCTCGTCGATCGCGTCGCGCATCGCCGCGAGGTCGACGATCGCCGGGACGCCGGTGAAGTCCTGCATCAGCACCCGGCTCGGGGTGTAGGCGATCTCGTTCGAGGGCTCGTCGGCTGCCACCCAGCGCGCGAGCTTCTCGATGTCCGAAGCGGTGACCGCCTCGCCGTCCTCGAAGCGGAGCAGGTTCTCGAGCAGGATCTTCAGTGCGTACGGCAGTCGCGCCACGTCGAACTTGGCCTGCAGCGCGTCGAGCCGGAAGATCTCGTAGCTCGCGTCCGCCGACCGACAGCGTCGAGCGCGCGCCGAAGCTGTCGGGGTGGGTGTCCGCGGGGGCCATCGCGACCTACGCTATCGACTCCGATGCCTCGCCCAGATCTCACACGAGTACGTCTGCGCGTCGCATGTCCACTCGACCCATTCGGACGGCACGGGGACGGTCCGCCAGATCGCCGGGCGGCGCGCCGAGCAGCGGTGGACGTGGTTCTGCTCACCGACCACGACACGCTCGCCGCGCGCGAGTCGGGCGAGGAGCGCCACTACGGCAACGTGCTCGTGCTGGTCGGCGAAGAGGTCTCTCCGCAGGGCGGCAACCACTACCTCGCGTTCGGGAACCGCGGCGTCATCGACCACGACGGCCTCTCCCCCGCGGCCATCTGCGAGGCGGTTGCCGCCGACGGGGGGTTCGGCTTCGCCGCGCACCCGTTCTCGCGTGGCTCGGAGCGGTTCGAGCGCGCGCGACCGATGCCCTGGGGCGACCTCGAGACCGAGCAGCTCCAGGGGATCGAGCTGTGGAGCTTCGTCAACGACAACGGCGAGCGGATCGCTCGCGCGGCGAGGCCGCGCGGTTCCTGAGGCGGCCGGGCGCGTTCGTCGATCTGGCGCCGCGGCGCAACCTCGAGCAGTGGGACGAGATGTGCCGGACGCGCCGGGTCGCCGCGCTGGGCGGGATCGACGCGCACCAGATCGGTCTGCGGATGCTCGGTGTAGTGCCGCTGCGGCTGATGTCCTACCGGCGATCGTTCAGCCACCTGCGCACGCACGTGCTCTGCGAGGAGCGGCTCAATGGCGATCTCGACCACGACCGCGCGCAGGTCTTCGACGCCTTGCGCGAAGGTCGTTCGTTCCTCGCGATGGACTCGATCGAAAAGGCCGACGGATTCGATTTCTGGGCCGAGCACGGTCGGTCGACCGCGCTCGCGATGGGGTCGGACGGCGCCGGCCGCGCCCGGCTGGGAGCTGCAGGTCCGGCTCCCGCGCAGCGCGCGCCTGCGGCTCGTCCACGCGGGCAGACGATCGTCGAGACGGAAGGAACGGGTCTCCACCACCACGCCGAGACCCCGGGCGCCTATCGGGTCGAGGTGCTGCTCGGCCAGGGCGGGCGCGAGCGCACCTGGATCCTCTCCAACCCGATCTACCTGCGGTGACCGGCGGCGACGCCTACCGCCGCTACGAGGCGGCGTTCGAGGGGATCGACGCGCCGTTTGCGTTCGTCGACCTCGACGCGCTGCGGTCGAACTCGACCGAGATGGTCGCGCCGCGCGCGGGACAAGCGGATCCGCCTAGCCTCGAAGTCGGTCCGTTGCCGAGCCCTGCTCGAGCGGATTCTCGCGAGTGACGAGCAACTACGCGGGCTGATGACGTTCACGCTCCCCGAGACGCTGTGGCTAGCCGGCCAGGGCTTTGAGGACCTGTTGCTCGCCTACCCGACGGTGGACCGCTCCGCGCTACGGGAGCTCGCCGCGCTCGAGAGCGAAACCGCGCCGATCGTGATGATCGACAGCGTCGAGCAGATCGACTTGATCGAAGCGGCGGTCGGCGATGCCCGAGGCACGCGGATCCGCGTCTGCATCGACCTCGACGCCGCGTGGTGGGCGTTCGGCGGCCGTCTCAAGGTCGGCCCGCGGCGCTCACCCGTCCACTCGCCCGGCCAGGCGGCCTCGCTCGCCGAGCAGATCATCCGCCGGCCGAGGTTCGAGCTGTGCGCCCTGATGGCCTACGAGGGCCACATCGCGGGCGTCGGTGACGAGCCGCCGGGGCGGCGGTTGCGCGGAGCGCTGATCCGGCGGATGCAGCGCGCCTCGGTCGCCGAACTTGCCGAGCGCCGCGCCGCGGCCGTCGAGGCGGTCCGGGCGATCGCCCCGATCACGATCGTGAACGGCGGCGGCACGGGCAGCCTCCACACGACCTCAGCCGAGAGCGCGATCACCGAGGTGACCGCCGGGTCCGGCTTCTACGCGCCGACCCTGTTCGACAGCTACTCGGCCTTCCGCCTCACGCCCGGCCGCCTACTTCGCACTGCCGGTCGTCCGCAAGCCCTCGTCAGGCATCGCCACGGTGCTGGGCGGTGGCTATATCGCCTCGGGCGCCGCGGAAGCGGATCGACTCCCGACGCCCAGCCTGCCCCCGGGGCTTGAGCTCGACTCGCTCGAAGGCGCGGGTGAGGTCCAGACCCCGGTCCGGGGCACGGCGGCGGACACGCTCGCGGTCGGAGACAACGTCTACTTCCGCCACGCCAAAGCCGGAGAGCTGTGTGAGCGGTTCAACTCGCTCCACCTCGTGGAGGGCGGGCGGGTCGTCGACCAGGTTCCGACCTATCGGGGCGAGGGCAAGGCGTTTCTGTAGAGCGTCGCGGTCAGCTCGATGCGACTCGCGCCAACCCCTGCTGCTGGGCCTCGAACCGCGAGCCCTCGACGTCGAGTACCGGCAGCCGATCGTCGAGCCAGGTCGGTAGCCACCACGTCGAGAGGCCGAAAAGACGCATCAGGGCGGGCAGAAGGACGAGCCGGACGAGCGTGGCGTCGATCAGGACGGCGACCGCGAGGCCGATGCCGAACTGGCGGATGACGACGAACTCCGACAGCGCGAACGCGCAGAAGACGGCGACCATGATCGCCGCGGCCCCGGTGACCACCGCCGCCGTGCGTCGGATCCCGAACAGGATTGCTGCGTCGTTGGACTGCGTCCGAACGAACTCCTCGCGCATTCGGGTAAGCAGGAACACCTGATAATCGATCGACAGCGCGAACGTGATCGAGAAGATCGCGGCAATCGAGACCACGTCGAGTGCACCAGCGCCGCCGAGCAGCGGCTCCTCTCCGACGAACAGCACCGTCAGGACACCGAATCCGACCGCGACGGTGAGCATGTTGAGTACGACTGCGACGAGCGGCAGAAACAACGACCGGAGCACCGGAACGAGCAGCAGGTAGGTGATCAGCGCTGTCGCGGCGATCAGCCACGGCAGCCGCGCCGAGGTCTCGCGGTCGTAAACGACGAGCTCGGGGGCCGCTCCCCCGACGGCCGCTTCGAGGTCTCCGTTCGCACTGAACTCGCGCGCGAGGGCGGTCGCGCGGTCGACGACCGCGACTGTCCGCGGATCATCGGTCGGAACGTCCGGGAGCACGACGATGCGGCCGACGCTGCCGCCGTCGTCGAGATCGACCAGGAAGCCCGCGGATTCACGATCCGCGGTCCGTGCTCCGTCGAGCGCGGCGAGCGCTACATAGCCCGAATCGAGGAAGCCGGGCGAGCGGCGGTTGAGCCGGCCGAAATCGGCGAGCGGGCTCTGGCTCTGCGCGCCGGGTTTGCCGGCGACGGCATCGCGCAAGCCTGCGACGCGGCCTGAGATCTTCCCGAGTCCAGCCTCGAGCGGCTGACCCCGGTCACGCCCCCGTTCGAGTCCGGCAGTCAACTCCGACAGCCCGCTCTCCCCGTCCGCGAGACCTCGAGCGAGCCGCGCGTTGCCCCCGGCCAGCCGTCCGAGCCCATCCACGAGCGTGTCGGCGCCGCGGGCCAGGCGGCCGACCTTCGGTTCGGCGCGCTCCACGGCATCGCTGAAGCGGTTCACCTGCGAGACGATCCGCTTCCCACCGCCATCGAGGCGCCCGAGGCCGTTCGCGAGCCGTCGCGAGCCGTCGCGCAGCGCGCCCGTCCCGTCGCCCAGGCGGGCCGTACCGCGGGCGAGCTGCTGAGCACCCCTGTGCCCACGGTCTGCCTCGTCCGCCGCCAGCTCGAGCGATCGGGGCAACCCGTCGTAGCCCGGGCGGACGCGAGACCCGTCGCGGGGGTCGCGTCCCGTCACGGCGGCCAGGGCCGTCTGGGCCGCGCGGACGGCATCGGGGTACCCGGCATCGGCCTTGCCGACGGACATCCGGTCGAGCTCGCGAACGGTGCGACCGATTTCGCGCTCGGCGAGCTCAGCAGGCTCTCCAAGCGCGCCCAACGCGCGCTCGCCGCCGCGCAACCCATCAGCGAGGCGCCGCACCCCGGGCAGCAGCCGCTCCCCGATCACACGGTCGACCCGGGCGTTGCCCTTCGCGAGCCGCTCGGAGCCCGTCCGGGCGCGTTCACTGCCCGAGCGCAGCCGCCGTGCCTTGCGCCGCGCGTCGACGAGTTCGTCGCTCGCCGTGCCGATCTCCCGGTCGGCGCGCCCGGTCGCGCTCGCGATCCGTTCCGCCCCCTCGCGTGCGACTCCACCGCCGGCGGCGAGCCTCGTGCTGCCGCTTCCCGCCTCCCCGACCCCGGCCTCCAGCAGCCGGCCGCCGTCGGCAGCCTCCCCGAGCCCGCCACGCAGCCGCTTCACGCCCCGGTCGGCGTGACGAAGCCCGCTGTCGAGCTTCGCGAGGTCGCGCCCGACGGCGTCGATCTCGTCTGAGGCATCCGACGACGGGCGATCGCCGCCCGGTGCGAGCAGACCCGGGCCGAGCACCAGTCGGACGTCGGGAATCGCTGCGAGCCTGCGCTCGAAGCGAGCCAGCCGCTCGAGATGGTCCTGCCTCGTCAAGGCGCCCTCGGGCGAGGCGACGAGGACCTCGACCGTCGGACCGAGGCCGGCGGCCCTGACCTGCTGGTAGCTCTCGAGCCCGTCGCTGTTCTCCGGAAGCTGGAGCGGGTCCGGCGGAATCGAATCGATGCCGAGGGCAGGCGCGGCGCCTGCGAGCAGGAGCCCGAGCACGAGCACGGTCGCGATGCCGGGGCGGCGAATTGCGCGGCCCGCGACCGACTCGAGCCGACCGACGCCCGCAGCCGTGACTGAGCGCCCGACGGCCAGCCGGTTGACGCGCTCGCCGACGAGGGTCAGGATCGCCGGCGTCGCGAGCGCGCCTCCGACCACGCCGAGGGCGGCCGAGCTGATCGCGCCGACCGCGGCCGAGAGCAGGACCGTCCCGGGCGAGAGCACCAACGAGACCGTCAGGATCGCGATCAGGACGATCCCCGCGAAGAAGACGGTCCGCCCCGCCGTATGAGCGGCGGTCGAAGCGGCCCGGCGAACGGGATCACCGAGCGCCAGCTGATCCCGGAAGCGGGTGACAAGCAGCAGCGAATAGTCGACGCCGAGTGCCAACCCGACGAGCGAGGCCAGACTCAGGGTGATCGCATCGAGCGGAAACACACGGGTCAGCAACGCGACGAGGCCGAACGAACTGGCTGTCGTGGCCCCGGCGATCAGCAGCGGGATCGCGGCCGCGACGACGGTGCGAAAGACGATCAGCAGCACGATCAGGAGCGCCGGGGCGGCGAGCTGCTCGGCGGTCTCCATCGACTCCACGACCGCCACGTTGATGTCCCGGCCGAGCGGGCCGAGGCCGGTGAGGTGCCACGCGAGCGACGGCGGGATCGCCTCCTCGAGGTAGGCCTGGAGCTCGCCGACTGTCTCGCCGGCCTCGGCCTGACCGGTGTCGCCTCCGAGGTCGACGACGATCACGGCACGTTCCGGGCTCGGACGGAGCTGCTGCTCGGCCTGCTTGCCACTCCAGGGGGAGAGGACCGCGGTGTCGTCGCGCTCGGAGAGCCGCTCGGCGATCCCGGGCCCGAGCCGGTCGATTGCCCCAGGCGACCCCGTCAGGATGACCGTGGCCTCGTCGCCGAAGTGATCCGCTCGCAGCTCGGCCCAGCGGGCGATCTCGGTTCCCGGGATCACGAGATTGGAGGGCCGCAGGCGGTCTTGAACGCCGATCCCGGCGATCCCGAGGCCGACGACCATGAGCAGCCATGCACCCAGCACCACCTTCGGCCTGCGCACCCCGAGACGCAGGACCGCCGACATCATCTGGCCCCGCCAGGCGAAGAGTTATGCTGGCTCCGGCGTTGATCACGACGTGCACCGCGATGGCCCAAGCGCTCGATCAGAACAAGAAGGTCGCCCTCCTCGGAGGCCTCCGCTGGCTTTCCTCTGTCGATGATTCGAGCCTCGGCCGCCTCGCCGACTGCGCAGTCGAGGAGAACTGGGAGACCGGCCAGGTGATCTTCCGCCAGGGCGAGCGGGGCGAGGAATGCTTCCTGCTGCTCGACGGAGCCGTGCAGGTACTGCGGAGCGGGCTGGACGGACGCAATATCAGCCTCGCGACGCTCGGCCCGGGGAGCCTCTTCGGCGAGCTGGCGCTGTTCGACGGCGAGACCCGCTCCGCGACGATCGAGGCGGTCGAGCCCTCGCGCGGGCTGCGGCTGAGCGGCGAGGTCGTCATCTCCGTGCTCGAGTCTCACCCGCGCGCCGCGATCGAGCTGGTGATCGAGCTCTCGCGCCGGCTGCGAGCTGCCAACGCGCGGCTCTTCGACCACGCCCTCTCGAGCGACAGCGGCCGCGTCGCGGCTGCGCTGTTGTCCCAGGTGCAGGCCCGCCAGGAGGGCGGCGAGCCGCGCAGAGACGTCGAGATCATTGCGGCGCCGAGCGACGTGGCCCGGCTGGCCGGCGCAGCGGACGATGAGGCCTCGCGCGTACTGCACTGGCTCGAGAACGAGGGCACGATCACGATCAAGCGCGGCCGGATCATCGTCCACTCGCCGGAAGAGGTCGCGAAGTACCTGGCCTGATCACCGTCGCCGGGAGCCACGATCACGCGGTGTCGAGCGCGTTCGGTAGCCCACGTCGATATCGGTCCTCGTCGATCGCCTTGAGCGGGGCGAACTCGGGCGCCTGGTAGGGCGCGATGACCGGAACTGGGTCCGCGTTTGGCTTCAACCGCTCGACGGCTGCGCTAGCTGCCATCTTCCCGGCGTGATTTGCGGCTTCCATCGTCGTGATGATCCAGTCGCGTGAGATGTAATCGCCCGCAAGCGAGAGGTTCTCGATCCGCGTTCGGGATGGCGGCCTGAAACGCTCGGTCCCCTTGGTCGGCAGCACAAGCGGATCGCCGCTGACGAGGCGTCCGTCGCGGACCAGCATCCCCGGGTCAATCTCGTAGGAGTGCAGCATCGCGTCGGTCAGCTTCGGCGGCGATCCATCGTCGTTGACGGCAAGCTTGATCTGTTCCCAGAGCTCCTCTGCGACCTGCTCGGGCGAGCAGTCCTCGGCTGGCCTGCCGATGAACGTCCCCGGCGCCGTCCAATCGGCGATCGCGGCCGAGATCTTGTCCACGACGGTGCCATCCCCGTAGGTGCTCGAGAAGTCGGCTTCCCAGTACTGGCCCTGTGGAATGAAGCTTGCCGCCCAAGGGGAGTCAGCCGCCACACCGATACCTTCGACCAGGTTGCTCCGTTCAGTGAGGAAGTAGGAGATCCCGTTCATCCAGGCGGTTTGAAGGTTGTCCATCCGCGCGAGGTCTCGATCGTCGCGGCGCATCGCCTTCGTCCAGAGCTTCCTGGCGCGCTCGACCGGCAATGCGCTGATGTAATGGTCGAAGGTCAGTTCGCGCCTGCGCCGCGGACCCGCGATCTCGACACTCCTGATCCGGCCGTCTCGGTAGTGGATCCGTTTCAACTCGTCGCCCAATCGCAGCCGGACCCCGAGGCGACGTAGCTCAGTAACCCAGGGATCTATCCAGCGCTCGTTCGTCGGGCCGTCGAGAATTCGGAGCCAGGGCCCGTTCGCTCCGCGACCGAGCACGTTGAAGACGGTGGATTCGAAGAAGTTCGCTATGTAGTTCGCCGAGGTGTCCTTTGGATGGGAGGCCTGCGTGAACTGCGGGATCGCGCCGAGGGTGCGGCGATAGTCCTCTCCGAAGCGATCGGCCTCGATCGCTTCGAGCCAGGAGATGTTCTCCCACTCTTCGTGGCGACGAGCCTCGCAACTGCAGAAGTAGCTGAGCACGGCGCGGCCGAACGTCGCCGCAGCGTCGAGCGGTAGCTCCATCTCGACCCCCGCCGCCACGATCAGTTCGAGGATCTGCTCGGGGGTGATCGAGCGGGGGTTGAGCGAAGCGATCGGATACGGAAGGTCGGTCTTGTGATCGCGGAAGAACACGACCTGGGTCTGCTCGACGAGGTTGTCGAAGACGCCGTTCGGGTTCTGCTCGAACGGTATCCGGCGCATCGTCTCCGGAAGGTTCGCGTAGAAGCCGAACGGGACCCGGTAGGCGTGCTCACCGGGCAACCCCCGGCGGCCGTTCCTGCCGGAGTCCGCTACCTCCGAGCTGAAGCATTTGCCGCCCCACCGGCGTCGCTCGAAAACGGTCACGTCGAAGCCGCGCTCGATCAGCTCATGCGCGGCGGTCAGGCCAGCGACACCGCCGCCGAAGATCGCCACCGTCTGGCGACGCCGGCGCTTGCGGGCGAACGCCGAGGTCGCACCCGGAAGACTGAGCACGGCCGCGCCGGCCGCAACGGTCCCGGTGTCCTTCAGGAGTTCGCGCCGGGTCCGCTTCATCAGCCCACGTCCAACAGATTCGGCAGACCCTGCCGGTAGCGATCCTCGTCGATCTCCTTGAGCGGGGCGAACTCGGGCGGCTCGTACGGCGGAGTCGCCTCGGCCGGAGACTCATGGACTCCGGCCTCGTCGACGATCGCGTTCACTGCCCGTCGCGCGTTGTAATTCGAGGTCTCCATCGTCCCGAGGATCCACGCCGACTTGAGGTAATCGCCGCACAGAAACAGGTTGGAGATCTTGGTCGTGACGTCTGGCCGATACCTCGCGCCCCCAGCGGTCGGGTCCGGCAGTGGGTCCTTGCTCACGAGCCGTCCGTTCCGCAGAAGCATGCCCGGATCGATATCGGTTCTGACGACCATGTCGTCGGTCAATTTCGGCCTCTCGCCAGGCTCGTTGATGTGGAGCTTGATCTGCTCCCAGAGGTCGCGAATGACCTTCTTCGGCGGTAGCTCGCGGGCCGGCTTGCCATAGACGATTCCCGGCGTCTCCCAGTCGGCGATGATCGTCGAGAGCTTTTCGTGCACCCTCCCGTCCCCGTACGTAGCTGAGAAGTCGCCCGGCCAGTGCTGGGCTTGCGGCATCATCGAAACCGCCCAAGGCGAGTCGGCGCAAAGCAGCAGCCCATTGCAAATCTCCGGTCGTCGATCCAGATAGAACTGGATGCCGTTGATCCAGGAGACTTGCTGTCGCTGCATCCCCCTGAGGTGTGGGTCTGCATCCAGGATGCGCCGCGTCCACAGCCGCCGCGCAAACTCGACCGGAAGCGCGATCAGGTACCAGTCCGCCGTGACCCGCTTTCGGGTCCCCCCGGGCGTCCGCACCCGGGCTCCGGCAAGCTTGCCCCCCTCGAGATCTAGCTCTTGCACCTGATGGCCGAGGCGTAGATCGACTCCAAGTCGCCGAAGCTCCCGCAACCATGGATCGATCCACGTGTCGTTCGTCGGACCGTCCAGCACGCGGAAGTTGGGACCGTTCGCGCCGCGACCGATCAGCCCGAAGATGAGGATCTCGAACGCAATCCCGAGAAAGTTGGCGGCCGTCGTGCCCGGCTTCGATGCCTGCGTGTACTGGGGTACGGCGCCGAGCAGCTTGTAGTAGTCCTCCGGGTAGCGATCGGTACCGATGAACTCCGTCCAGGTGGTCTTCTCCCACTGATCCAGCCGTCGAGCCTTGCAGCTGGACAGGAAGACAGACATTCGTTGTCCGAAATAGGCTGCCGCATCGGGCGGTAGCTGCATCTGGAGAGCGAGACCGACAATCAGATCGATCACCTGCTGCGGGTTCGTGTAGGCCCGTTGCGGGTCGGGATCGCCGAGTGGCAGGAAAATGTCGCGCTTCGCTGTTCTGGCAAAGGCGAGCTGCGGCGCGGCGACCATGTTGTCGAAGACCCCGTTGGGATTGGAGTCGAACGGAATCCGGCGCATCGTCTCCGGGAGGTTCTGATAGAAGCCGAATTCAAGGCGGAAGCTGTGCTCGCCAGGGAGATTTCGCCGCCCGCCCTTGCCGCTGTCGGGGACGACCGTGCTGCGCGCCTTGCCTCCCCAGGCGCGGCTTTCGTAGATCGTCACGTCAAACCCGCGCTCGGCGAGCTCGTGCGCCGCTGTAAGGCCAGCGACGCCGCCGCCGAAGATCGCCACCGTCTGACGGCGCTTGCGACGGCCTGTCGGCGTACCGGCGAGCCCGGGCACGGCCAGCAACCCGGCTGCGCCGACCGTCGCGATACCCGCCTGGCCGATGAAGCGCCGGCGGGAGATCTCGACGGGACCGCTCGTCATGCCGCCGACGCGACCAAGCGGCGCTCGGAACGGTTCCTCGGCAGCAGCTCCGGAGCCGCTTCGTGCGATCGGAAGTAGTCGACGAGCGGTCCGACGTAATCGATCGGAGACGGCGGCTCCATCCCGGCTAGCACTCTTGTGCGAGTCGACGTGTCGAAGCTGACCGAATGGTTCAGGTAGGCCAGCGACTCTCGGGCAGCCTCCCCGAGGAGTCTCCTGAACGTCCGGAGTCGCAGCGAGGCCTCGGCCGCCGCCCGGGGCAAGCCGCCTCGCGGTGAGCGGCCGCAATAGGCGCTCGCCAGCAGCGCGGTCAACTCCCGCGCGGTCAGCGGATCGGAGTCGACCAAATGGAGGGTCTCTCCAAGCGCCGCATCAGTCGCCGCTGCCTCGTCGATCGCCGCGACGACGTAGTCGACCGGGACGATGTTGAACGGCGCGCGCGACTGTCCGAAGTAGGTCAGCGGCAGGTGCAAACGCCGTGCGAACCCAACCGCCCTGAGCGCGAAGTAGGGGCCGTCGAACTTCTCGGTCTCGCCCGTTCGAGAGTCTCCGACCACGATCGAAGGCCGGACAATCGTCGTGGGAATCCGTTCCATCGATTGGCGGACCTCGACCTCGGCCAGGTACTTGGTCGATTCGTAGTGGTTCTTGAATCCTTGACCCATCGCGAGCTCGTCCTCGCGGACGACCCCGGTACGTGTGCCGGCGACATACGCGGTGCTCACGTACAGCAACCGCTCGAGCCCGTCGGCCTCAGCGCACAGCGCGAGCACGTTGCGAGTTCCGATGACGTTCGCTCGGTAACCGTCCTGCTCCGAGACCGCGAGGTCGTAGATGGCGGCCAGATGGAATACGCGTGAGACGGAGCTTCGGAGCCGCTCGTACTCCGCGTCCGCCAACCCCAACCGATGTTTGGCGATGTCACCTGAGAGAACCGTGATCCGGTCTGGATCGATCTCTCGCGCGATCGCGGATGCACGATCCAGCGGCGACCGCGCGAGCACGACTACGCGCAGCTCGTGATCGTCGGCCAGCAGCCGGGCGGTCAACCTCCGTCCGATGAAGCCGGTGAACCCGGTCACGAGCGCCACGGTCATCGCGGATCCCCGATCGACTCTCACGAGACCCGCTCCATCACCGGCGCCTCGTCCTGCGCGGCGGGCGGCTCGGTCGTCAATGGCAGCGTCGCGGTGACCCGCGTGCCCTCGCCCGGGCTCGCTGTCGACCAGCAGCTCGCCGCCGAGCGCGGCCACGCGGTCGGTCAGACCGAGCAGACCAGAGCCGGCGCGAGTGTCGGCGCCACCGACGCCGTCATCGGCCACCACTACGCGTAGCGCATCGGCCGCGACGTCGACCGACAGTCGCGCCTCGCTCGCCTGGGCGTACTTCGCGACGTTGGCGAGCGCCTCGGAGACGACGAAGTAGGCCGTCGACTCGACCTGGTCCGCGAAACGCCCCTCCGGGCAGCGCTCGAACTCGACCGGCACCGGACTGCGCAATGCGAGCTGGCGCAACGCCGGCCCGAGGCCGCTCGTGGCGAGAACCTGAGGGTGCAGCCCGCGAGCGAGCTCGCGCAGGTCGCCGAGGGCCGTCGAAAGCGACTCGCCGGCCTCCGAGAGCCCCTGGCCGAGCTCGGCATTGCCGCTCGACTTGGCGCGCGCCTCGAGCAGCCGCAACTCGAGCGCGAGCGCGACGAGCTGCTGCTGGGCGCCGTCGTGGAGGTTGCGCTCGACCCGGCGACGCTCGGCATCGGCGGCGGCCACGACCCGGGCCCGCGAAGCGAGTACCTCGGTGAGATGTGCCTCGATTTCGGCCTCGAGCCGGCTGTTTTCGCCGCTCAGCCGCTCGCGCTCCTTGAGCCCCGCGAGCATGCTGTTGAAATGCTCGGCGACGGTCCCGAGCTCGTCGCCGGTGACGATCGGCAGCCGCGCGTCGAGGTCCCCGCTCGACACGCGGCCCATCGCCTGGAGAAGGTTGCCCATCGGCAGCAGCAGCGACCGGCGAAGCATCAGCGTCAGCGGCAGCCCCGATCCGACACGTAATCCCGAGGGCGGTCACGAGGCCGACGAGAACGCGCGCCGATCCGTCGAGGTCGGGACCGGCGATGCCCATCGACCCGAACGCGACGAGCAGGTTCACGATCGGGATCAGCAGCAACAGGCGCGTGCTCAGCGACAGCGAGCGCCGTCTGCGGCCGAAAATCGGACGGCAGCCACGGCACGATCTCCATCGCGACCGGTCGCAATGCTCGCTCCCAGATCAGATAGTGGAGTCCGGCGCCGGCCAGACCCAGATCAGCACCGTCGGGATCGTCGGCAGGACGATGCCCGCCGGCTGACCCGCGAATCTCCCGAGCACGACGACGACGGCGGGGACGGCCGCCACGCGACCAACAACCCGCCCAGCAGGACGGCGCGCGGCAGGCCCGTCACCGCCGCGTGCCACGCCTCGGTCGCTCCAGCCGAGCGGGCTCGACAGCTAGCCAGGCCGCGCAGCGGCGACATGATCCGGGCGACCACCAGTTCTGCGGCCACGCCCGCGAGGGTCATCCACGGGACTATCAGGCCCATGGCGCGCCAGTAATCGGAGGGGTCGACGTCCGTCAGCCGGACGAGTCCGATCGTCGGCAGCGTCAGCATCGGGATCGAGCCCGCCGCGCCAACGAGGAGCACGGACAGGTAGCGTCGCCCCAAGAGCACATGCAGCCGCTCAAACATTCCATCCGCGCTCGTGCCGTACGGATCGACGGGGGTCAGAGCGGCCCGCTCACGCCCGCCCGC
Organism: uncultured Thermoleophilaceae bacterium; assembly: GCA_963790245.1. Classification (GTDB taxonomy): domain Bacteria; phylum Actinomycetota; class Thermoleophilia; order Solirubrobacterales; family Thermoleophilaceae; genus JACCVG01. The sequence goes on along the minus strand of CAWBNP010000002.1, from coordinate 2,264,754 downwards.
GAGCTGCGTTGCCCCCTCAGCCACGACCGCGGACCTCGACAACGGCGGACAGCGTGCGTCCCGACGCCCGGGGTCGAGCTCAAAGCGACAGTGCCGCCGACCGCCCCGATCCGATCGGTCATGTTCTGCAGGCCAGAGCTCTCGCCCGCCCGGGCGACCTCGAAGCCGAGCCCGTCGTCTGAAACCTCGACCTGGAGCGCGTCATCCCGGTCGGCAAGCGACACCCGCGCGACCGCTCCCGGTCCGGCGTGCTTGGCGGCGTTCTGGAGCGCCTCCAGACAGCAGAAGTAGACAGCCGCCTCGACCGCGGGCTCGTACCGTCCGATCCCGTCGGCCTCGATCTCGACAGGGATCGAGGCGCGTTTCGCTGCCTGGGCGAGCGCGGGCTCGAGTCCACCCGTCTCGAGCGCGATCGGGTAGATGCCGTGGGCGAGGTCGCGCAGCTCGCGGTGGGCGCACTCGGCATCGGCGATCGCATCTTCGACGACGGCCGCGACCTGCTCCTTCGCGGCCCCGCGCTCGACCTGGGCCGAGAGCGTCCGCAGCTTGAGCGCGAGCAGGAGGAGGGTTTGCTGGGCGCCGTCGTGGAGGTCGCGCTCGACCTGTCGTCGGGACTCATCCGCGGCGGCGACGATCCGGACCTGGGAGGCCTCCAGGGCCCGCACCGACTCGGCGAGCGAAGCGTCGAGCGCAACGTTGCGCACCGCCAGCTCTTCGCGCTCGCGCAGGCCCTCGAGCATCTGGTTGAAGCGCGTCGTCAGCTCGCCGAGGTCGTCGGCGCCCAGGAGCGGAGCGGGGGAATCGAGGTCGCCCGCGCGAACGCGCTCGGTAGCGCGGCCGAGCTCCTCGATCGGCCGCAGGATGGTCCGCGTCACGACCAGATAGAGCGCGGTCGCACCAGCGCCGACCACGAGAGCGACCCCGAAAGTCATGACAAACCTCGCCGGTCCGGTGAAGATGTCCGAGAACGCTCCCACCACGACGGCGGTCGAAAAGATCAGGGCCGGCACCGGCAGGACCGCCTTGGTCCGCAACCGCCACCCGCTGAGGGCCGGCTCGAACCCCCTCGGCAAGAAGCGGCCGACGTCTTCGGCGACCGGCCTGAGAATCAGCTCGGCGAGGAAGATGGTGAAGAGGGCGTCGGAGGCGATGATCACTCCGCTGGTGATGATCACGAGCAACGCCGTGTAGGCGGGCGCATCCGCGTCGGAGATCCAGAACGGAACCACCGTCAGACAGGCGATCGCCGCCACGATCACCGCGTTGCGCGTTATCACGGCACGGGGCGCACTCTCGATCGTCGTCCAGACCTGGCTCGCGCGCTCCACGCTGCGCCCCCTTGACCACCCCGCAACGGTGCGCAACACCTCCCGGGACAGGAACAGGCCGATCGCCGCGCCACCCAGACCGACCGCCTGACCGAGCCAGACCCAGGTCCACCATTTCGAGGTGGGGACCTCGAGGAAGGCCGCCGGCACGGCGACGACCATCAGCGCGGCGACGCCCACGGAGGCGAGGCCGAGCGTCATCGCCAGCAGCAGACTCCCGCCAGACCCGTAACGCTCGTAGAAGCGCTGCAGCGTCCGTTCGACCCCTCCCGCTCGAGTCGCCGGCCCGGGGGCGGGCGCTGCCACGGCAACCGGGGCCGGGCGGCCCGACTCCATCTCGACAGCACTCACGCGCCGACCCCGAGCTCGCGGCGGAGCGGAGCTGTCTGCCCGGTCGCCGGCAGGGTGGTCCGGTCGGGCCGAGCCGGAAGGTCGGCGAGCCCTGCGATCAATTCGCTCGCCGCCACCTGCGCGAGCGCGAGACGGCGAAGCGAGAACGACTCGTTCGGCCCGTGCGGGCGATCGTGGGGCAAGGCGAACCCGGTCAGGACGACCGGGATGCCGAGTTCGTTCAGCGCCGGGATGATCCGCGCGGAGCCGCCCGCGGGCAGCAGCGCAGTCGGCGCTCCGCAGGCGCGCTCCAGCGCGGCGGCGGCGATCCGCATGGCCGGACCGTCAGCGTCGATCGCCGCGGGGTTCGCGAGGATGCGAGAGATCTCGAGCTCGGCGCTCGTCGGAGCTCCCAAGCGGAGCAGCCGCTCGAGCGTCTCGGCGATCTCGGCCGCCCGCTGGCCGGGCGCCAGCCGCATCGTTACCGTCGCCTGGGCTGTCGCGGGGATCATCGCGCGCGGCTCGCCGGCGGAGATCATGCCGACGTCCAACGCCGCGTCCGAGGCCCGGCGATCGTGCAGCTCGACGCCCGCGTGCGGATGCAGCGGCCGCGCGCCGACCGAGGCGATCAGCTCGTCGCCTCCGGGTAGTCCATGCCACGCGGACTCGCCCGAACGCGGATCTGATCCGAGGCCCGACCGCAGCTCCGGACGCAGCCGCCCGTCCGCCGCCGGAAGGACCTTCGCAAACATCGAGTGCAGGACGTGGACGGCGTTCAGGATCCCGCCGCCGAAGTCGCCCGAATGCAGGTCCGCCCGCGCCGTCCGGACGTCGATATGCAGCTGGACGAGTCCTCTGACCGACGTCGTCAGCGCGGGCGTCAGGGGATCGGCCATCTCGCCGTCGAAAACCAGCGCGCAGTCGGCGCCGCCGAGCTCGGAGCGCAGCCATGTCTCGGCGGTCGGGGCGAGCGTCTCCTCGTCGCCCTCGATCAGCACGCGCACGTTCAGGGGCAATTGCTTCGCGCGCGCGAGCTCGCAGACGACGTGCAGGAGCGGCAGAAAGCCCCCTTTGTCGTCAGAGGCGCCGCGCGCGTAGATCCGTCCGTCGCGAATCGTCGGCTCGAACGGCGGCGTCTCCCACAGCCCGAGCGGCTCCGGACCCTGAACGTCGTAGTGGCCGCAGATCAGGATCGTCGGCGCGTCGTGGCGATTGGCGAGGAAGCCGCCGACGACGAGCGGATTGCCCGCCGTCGGCCGCGTGACCTCGGCAGCCCCGCCGGCAGAGCGGATCCTTCGCGCCGCCCAGTCGGCGGCGGTTGCCAGTCCACTGGCGTCGCCGCCGCCGGTGGAGACCGACGGAATCCGCAGCCAGTCCAGCAAATCCGCCTGTAGGTCGTTCGCGCCCATCCGGTCCGGCTCCCCTTGTTCGGCAACCCCTGTCACCAGAGGGGCGTGACACGGAAAGGCACGATGTGCCGTCGCCTGTGCCGCAGGCCGCGCGGGTAGGCTCTCCCGCTCCCCCATGAGCTCGCATCCCAGTCCCAGCGCCAATCACCGACCACCCCGCCCTCGATGACCGACGAGCTCTCCCTTGCCCGGGACGGGGAGACGTGGATCGTCCGGCGGGGCGAGGCGGAGCTGCGGGTCGCCGACCGCAAGGGACTGCACTACCTCGCGGTGCTGGTGGCCCACCCTGGCGTCGAGCTCCACGCCACCGAGTTGGCTACGACTGACGAGCGCGGGCGAGCCGCTACGGGCGTGACGGACCTGGTCGCGATCGCCCCCGAAGGGTCGGTTGTCGAGGCCCGCACCGGGATCGCGGCGCTCGACCCGACCGCCAAGCGCCAGTACCGCGAACGGCTCGACGCCCTGCGGGAGGAGCTGGACGAAGCCGAGCGGTTCAACGATCCCGAGCGCGCCGAGCGCGCGCGCCAGGAGATCGATTTCATCGGCACGGAGCTGAGCGCGGCAGTCGGCCTCGGCGGCCGCGACCGGCCGCTCGCCGACGATGCCGAGCGGGCGCGGGTCAACGTGACCAAGCGGATCAAGGCGGCAATCGGCAAGATCGAGGAGCTCGATCCGGGGCTCGGGCGCTATCTCGGCCGCACGATCCGGACCGGGATCTTTTGCGTCTATGAGCCCGAGCAGTCAACCGCGACTCCTCGACGCGAGGACCGCGGCGCCGAGGCGTTAGTCGGCTCTCAACCCCCTCCCCGCGTCGACCACGACCGGGCTCCATTCGTCGGCCGTAGCGCCGAACTCGCGCGCTGCAGCGATGCGATCAGCCGTGCCCTCGGAGGGCAGGGAGGCGTATTACTGATCAGCGGCGAGCCCGGCGTCGGCAAGTCGCGGCTGTGTGAGGCCGCCGCCGAACTCGCGCTCCGCGGGGGAATGGTGTCTGCGACGGGCGGCTGTCACGAGAGCCACCGCGGGTTGCCATACCGACCGTGGGTCGAGATCATCGAGGCAGCGGCCGCCGATCTGCCGGCCGCGCGGTTGCGGGAGCTGCTCGGCGCCGGCGGCGGAGAGATCGCGCGGCTCGTCCCGCGGCTGCGAATCATCCTGCCGGACCTACCCGAGCCGCTGCCGCTCCCCTCCGAGCAACAGCGGCGGCACACCTTCAACATGGTCAGCGACTTCCTCCTCGGGCTCGCCCGCGAGCGACCGCGGCTGTTCGTGCTCGAGGATCTCCACTGGGCCGAGGAGGCGACCCTCCTGCTGCTCGAGCACCTCGCGGAGTCGACAGCCGACGAGCCGATCCTCTTCCTCGCGACCCACCGCGACCTCCCAAGCGAGATCCCGGAGTCGCTTGCCAGCATGCTCGCGCGGTTCGCCCGCACCCGACAAGCCGAGACGATCGCCCTCGCCCGGCACACGGAGACCGAGGTCGGCGCGCTGATCGCGGGGCTCAGCGGCCACGAGGCCCCCGGCGCCCTGACCCAAACGATCTACTCCCAGACCGACGGCAACGCCTTCTTCGTGGAGGAGGTCTATCGCGAGCTCGCGGCGTCCGGCGAGCTGCTCGACCAGGACGGCGCGCTGCGCGCCGATGCCGCGCTCGCGCGACGTGAAGCCCCGACCAGCGTCCGGCTGGTCGTCGAGCAGCGGCTCGCAGGCCTCTCGCCAGAGGCGCGCGAGACCTTGACGGCCGCTTGCGTGATCGGCCGCAGCTTCTCCTTCGAGCTGCTCCGAGAAGTCTGCGCGACCGATCGCGACCGTTTGCTCGACGCGCTGGACGAAGCCGAGCGGGCGCGTCTGCTGAGTGCCGTGGCGGCCGGCGACGACGAGCGGATCGGCTTCTCGCACGAGCTCGTCCGCCAGACGCTGGTCGCGGGCCTCTCGGCGCCGCGGCGGCGCAGCCAGCACCTGCTGGTCGCCGACGCGCTCGAACAGATGCGGGCGCGCGGGGCCGACACCGATGCGGCCGACATCGCACATCACCTGGTTGAGGCGGGGTCGATGGCCGAGGCGGACCGGACCGCGCGCTTCCTGGTGCTCGCGGGCGACCGGGCGTTCGAGGGCGCGGCCTTCGAGCAGGCGACCCGCATGTACCGGCGCGCGCTCGCGACCAACGTCCTCCCGGAGTTGCAGCGCGCCGAGGTCCTGCACCGGATCGGCCTCGGGCTACGAAGCACGGCACCGCCCGAGGAGTCCATCCGGGTGCTCGAGGAGGCATTCGAGCTGTTCGTCGCCGCCGGCGAACCCGTCGCGGCGGCCGAGGTCGCCCGTGCCTGGGCCGATCAGCTCGCGCTCATCTTCCGCTTCGAGCAGGTCGGCCGGACGACGCGCCTCGGGCTCGCGGCGCTGGGCGGACTCGACCGCCCCCAACGGGCGATCCTGCTCGGCCTGCTGGCGACCGCCGAGGGGATCGCGGGCCGCTATGACGACGCCCACGCCCACCTGCTCGAGGCCCAGGAAGTGGGCGCGCGGATGGAGGACAAATGGGTCACCGCGCGGCTCGAGATCGCAGCGACCGATCACCACTACTACTTCATGCAGTTCGACGATTGCACCGCGGCGGCGGAGCGCGCCGCTTTGAGGATGCGCGAGCTCGGCGATTCCTTCGCCCTCGCCGACGCGCTCACGATGCGGGCGATCGCCGACATCTACCTGGGTCGTTTCGAGCCGGCCCTCGAGGCCTTCGGCGAGCTCGATGAACTCGCGCGGCGCCAGGGCTCGCTCGGCCCGTGGACCAGCGCCGCGCTGCGCAGCCGATTCGTGATCGACGCGGCGCGCGTCGGCGACCTCGATTCGCTGCAGCCCTACGCCGACGAGCTGGTCCGCCTCGCGGAGGGCTCTGATGGCGGGTGGGCGCCGATCGCCCAGTCGTTCATGGGCACCCTCGAGCTCTGGCGCGGGGACTGGGGCGCCGCGCAGCGGACGCTCACCGATGGAGTGAGGCTTTCCCGGCCGGGGCTCTGGTTCGGCGTCCCGCAGGGCTGTCTGATGGTCGCGCTGGCGCTCGCAGGCGAGCAGCGGCGCGTCAATGTGCTGCTCACCGCACTCGATCCCCAGCTCCCCCGGGCCGGGTCTCCGGGCACCCTCGGCGCCTGGAGCATGGCGCTGTTCGCCGCAGAGAGCGCGGCGCTGATCGGCGACGCCGATCGTGCCGGCACCCTCTATCCGCTCGTCAAGGAGGCGATCGCCACCGGGACGGTGCTGCGGCTCGTCGACGGTCGCCTGCTGCAGACCTGCGCCGGCGTCACGGCGAGCGCCGCGGGCCTCCACGACGAAGCTCGCGACCACTTCGAGCTGGCGCTCGAGCAGGCCGAGACGCTGCCCCACCGGATCGAGCAACCCCAGGTCCGCGAGGCCTACGCGCGGGCTCTGCTGGCGGTCGGCGAGACGGAGCGGGCGACCGCGCTCGTGACCGATGCGATCGCGAGCTACGGCGAGATCGGAATGGCTCGCCACAAGGCCCGGGCCGAGCAGCTGGCCGAGCAGCTGCCCGGCTAGGTCGCGTCCCAGCCGAGCGACGGCATCGCCCCGATCAGCGCGGCGGTGTAGGGATCGGCCGGGCGATCGAAGAGTTGGTCAGCGGGCGCGATCTCGACGACCCGTCCGGCGCGCATGACCGCGATCCGGTCGCACAGCAGCCGCGCCGTCGCGAGATCGTGGGTGATGTGGATCAGCGTCAGGCCCAGCTCGCGTCTCAGCCCCGCAAGCAGGTCGAGGATCGCAGCCCGCACGCTCGCGTCGAGCATCGAGACGGCTTCATCGGCGATCAGCAGCTCGGGCTCGAGCACGATCGCCCGCGCGATCACCGCGCGCTGCTTCTGGCCCCCCGACAGGTCGCTCGGCAGCCGCCCGGCATAGGCCCCGGCGGGCTCCAGGCCGACCCGTTCGAGCACATCGTGGACACGCCGTCTTCGTTCGCCCCGGTCGTGGGCCAGTCGGTGGAACCGCAGCGCATCGCCGATCGACGCTCCGATCGTCAGGGCGGGGTTAAGAGCGGCGTCGGGATCCTGGAAGACGATCTGGAGCTTGCGGCGCAGCGGGCGGAAATCGCGCTCGGCGAGGCCGACCAGCTCACGGCCGCGGTAGCAAACCGACCCGCCGGTGGCGGGAACGAGGCCGAGCAGCGTGCGCGCGAGCGTCGTCTTGCCTGCACCCGATTCGCCAACGACGCCGAGCGTCTCGCCCGGGCGAAGCTCGAAGCTGACCCCGTCGAGCGCCTTGATCTCCCCCAGCTCTCGGCCGCGTAACCGGTCGAGCCACCCGCCCTGCGGCGTCAGGTAGGTGCGCAGGTCGCGGACCTCCAGCAATGGCGAGGCCTCAGCGATCGGGATCCTCCTCGCCCGGGTCGTGCAGCCAGCAGGCGGCGCTTCGCCGCTCACCGACGGTGATCTCTAAGGGATCGAGCTCGCGACAGCGGGCCATCACCTCCGGACAGCGCGGATGGAACCGACAGCCAGACGGCGGCCGGCGCAGGTCGGGCGGCTCGCCGGCGATCGGGTGAAGGCTGCGCGTCGCCGGGCCGATCCTCGCGCGCACGAGCGCGCGCGTGTACGGGTGAGCGGGCGCGGCGAGAACGGTCTCGCTGGGCCCGTCCTCCACAATTCGGCCGGCGTACATCACGACGATCCGCTCGCAGGCGCGTGCGGCGACCGCGAGGTCGTGGGTGATCAGCAGCAGCGCGCCGGCGTTCCGCCGGCGCTCGCGGTCGAGCATCGCCAACAGCTCCGCCTCTCCGACCGCGTCGAGCGAGGCCGTCGGCTCGTCGGCGATCAGAAGGTCGGGGGCGGCTGCGAGCGCGAGGCCGATCAGCACCCGCTGGCGCATGCCGCCGGAGAGTTCGTGCGGGTAGCGCTCGCAAAGGTCGGGGCTGATGCCGACCCGCTCGAGCGCGTCGAGCGCGGCGGCTCGCGGCCGCTCGCCGGAGAGGACTTCGATCGCCTCTTGCATGTGCCGTCCGATCGACATCAGCGGGTCCAACCGCGCGAGTGGATCCTGGAAGACGATCCCGACGCGGCGACCCCTGAGCCGCTGCAGGTTGGGCGCGTCCAGTCCGTGCACGTCCTGACCGCGGAGCAGAACTCGACCGTCGAGGGCCGCGTTCTGCGGCAGCGCCCCGGGGATCGCGCGCGCCAGAGTCGATTTTCCACAGCCTGACTCGCCGACCAGGGCGACGGCCTCACCGGCGGCGATCGTCAGTGTGACGCCGTCGACCGCACGGACCGGGTCGCCGTCGGTTCCGAACCAGACGCGCAGGTCCACGAGCTGCAGCGCGTCGATATCAGCCACGATCGGCACCCTTGATCAACGGTGGCCGCGCGGTTCTGCCGCGCAGAGTCGGGTTCAGCATCTCGTTGAGCGTCTCCGCCGCGAGCGTCAGGCCGATCACGAGCGTCACGATCGCGAGACCGGGGAAAAGGCCCGTCCACCAGATCCCCGCGCCGGCATCGTCGACCGCGCGCTGCAGGTCATAGCCCCACTCCGCCGCGTCTGTCGGCTGGATCCCGTAGCCGAGGAAGCCGAGCGCGGCGAGCGTCAGGATCGCGTCGGCCGCGTTCAACGCCGCGAGGGTCGGGAGGTTGGCGGTGACGTTCGGCAGTACGTAACGGCCGAGGATTGCCCGCCGCGAAGCGCCGAGGGCTCGCGCCGCTTCGACGTAGGTCTCCTCGCGAAGGCTCAGCACCTGGTTGCGGACGACGCGGAAGTACTGCGGGACGAAGACCGCCGTCACCGCAACCGCCGCGGCCAGCAGCCCGCCGCCGACGGCGTCCGAGAGAACGAATGCGACGACGATCGCGAGCAGCAGTGCCGGCAGCGCGAGCAGCGCGTCGCTGAAGAGGACCAGCACCCTGTCGAGCGGACCGCCCAGGAAGCCGGACAGCAGGCCCAGCGGCAGACCGATTACCAGCGCGGCCCCGACCGCCACGACCACGAGTTCAAGCGCGGTGCGCGCCCCCCAGATCGTCCGCGAGAGCACGTCGGTCGCCTGGACGGTGGTCCCGAGCGGATGGGCGGATGAGGGCGCGAGCTGCTTCTCGAAGCGGGCGCTGCCCGCCGACACCTGATCGAAACCGTAGGGGGCGATCAGCGGCGCGAGAACCGCAACCGCCACGAAGCCGCCGAGCACCACGAGCGCGATCCCCAGCGTCACCCTCTGCCGCTTCGGTGCACTGCGCACCGCAGCGCGAATACGGGCGGCCATATCGCTCACCGGTACCTCACGCGCGGATCGATCAGCGCCGTCGCGAGATCGATCAGGATCGACACGCCGACGACGATCAACGCGACCAAGGTGACGATTCCCTGGACTGCCACGTAGTCGCGCTCGCCGAGATAGCGGACCAGCTCCGAGCCGATCCCCGGCCAGTTGAACGTCTGCTCGGTCAGGATCGCCCCGCCGAGCAGGATCGCGAACTGCAGCCCCGCGATCGTCATCACGGGGACGAGCGCATTCGGTAGGACGTGGCTCAGCAGGAGACGCCGCTCACCGACGCCGCGCATTCGCGCCGCTTCGACGTGCCCCTCGCCGAGCGTCCGCAGGACGTTGACACGCACCAGCCGGATCACGAGCCCGGTCACCAGCAGCCCGAGCGCGAGCGCCGGCAGTATCAGGTGCGCGAGCGTGTCGCCGAGCGCGGCCCAATCGGCCCCCAACACCGCGTCGACGGCATAGAGGTTGGTGTGTCGCTCGAGCGTGAGCTCGGTCAGCGGCGAGGCCCGACCCGAGCTCGGCAGCCAGCCGAGCGCGCTGGAGAACAGGAGCTGGAGCAGTAACCCCGTGAAGTAGACCGGGACCGCGAACGCAACGATCGCCAGCACGCGCGCGGCCGCATCGGTCGCGCCGTCGCGACGGCGCGCGGCCATCACACCGACCGGAACTCCGATCGCAAGCGCGATCAGGAACGCAACGAGCGTCAGCTCGAGCGTCGCCGCGCCGTTCTCGGCCGCGATCGAGCTGACCGTCCGACCGTCGGTCAACGTCGTCCCGAGGTCGAGCGTGACGGCGTCGCGCAGGTAATCGGCGTACTGCTCGGGCAGTGGGCGGTCGTAACCGGCGGCCGCCTTGCGAGCCTCGATCTCGGCCTGGGGGACGTGGCCGCCGAGCGCCGCCTGGATCGGATCCCCGGGCACGATGCGCAGCAGCACGAAGACGAGCGTCAGGACGATCAGCGCAGTCGGGATCGCGAGCACCAGTCGAGTCAGCAGGTGGCGACGGAGCGACGCCACGGGCACGTTCACTCCTTGCTGATCAGCCAGAAACGGAAGATCGAAGTGACGTCGAGTGCGTCCTCGATCCCCTCGACGCCCTCCCCGACGATCGCGGTCGGAGTCCCCTGCCAGACCGGCACGACCGGCGTCTCTCGCGCGGCGATCTCCTGAATCTCGGCGAACAGCTGCTCGCGCTCCTCGGCGTCGTCAGAGACCTTCTGGCGCGACAGCAGTTCGTCGACCCGCTTGTTGGAGTAGTGGTTGGCGAGGAAGTTCTCGGTCGCGTAGAACGGCGCGGTGAAGTTGTCCGCGTCTGGGTAGTCGGGGAACCAGCCGTACTGGAAGACCGGGTACTTGTCGCTGCGCGCAGCTTCGGAGTACTGAGTCCACTCGGTCGACTCGAGCGCCACCTCGAACACCCCGTCGGCCTCGAGCTGGCGGGCGATCTCGGCGTACTCATCACCGGAGGCCGGACCGTAGTGCGAGGGGGTCCACCACAGCTCGAGCGGAACCGGCATCTCCACGCCGGCCTCCTCGAGCGTCCGCCTGGCGGCCTCGGGGTCGGGGCCCGTGCCGTAACGGTCCTCAAAGGCCCGCGTCGCGTGGCGGATTCCGTCGGGGACCATCGAGTACATCGGTTTCACGCCGCCGTTGTAGATGTTCTCGGCGATCGCCTCGCGATCGATCGACTGGGCCAGCGCACGCCGGATAGCGAGCTTCTCGGCCGGCGTCTCGCCGGGCTGAAGGTCGAGGTTGAAACCGATGTAGCGCAGCTCGGTGCCCGTCCCCTCGATCACCTCGAGGCCGTCGTTCTCGCGCAGGTCGGCGATGTCGGTCGGACTCAGGCTGCGGTAGGCGATGTCGATCTCGCCCTGCTCGATTGCGAGCTTGAGCGCCGAGGGACGGTCGAAGTACTGGAAGATCGCGCGCTCGTTGCGCGGCGGGTCCTCTCCCGAGTACTCGGGGTTGGCCTCGAGCACGGTCTGGCGGCCGGGCTCGTACTGCGCGACCGTGTAGCGGCCCGAACCGACGACCTCCTCGCTCGGCTGGAGCTCGTCCTCCGGGAAGCGGTCTGAGGGGACGATCGCAAACGACGCCTCTGAGATGACGTAGGGAAAGATCGCGTCGGGCTCCTTGAGGCGGAAGCGGACGGTGCGCTCGTCGGGGGCGTCGACCCGTTCGAGGTTGCTGAGCAGCGAGGAGGCGCCCCGTGGATCCGCAATCCCGATGTTGCGATCGAAGGAGAACTTGACGTCCTCGGAGGTCAGCGGCGAGCCGTCGGAGAAGGTCAGGCCCTCGCGGATCTGACACTCGAACAGCGTCGGGGTCTCGAACTCGCAGCGCTCGGCGGCATCGGGCCGCGGCTCGGTATCGCCCGGCCTAAAAGTCAGAACGGTCTGGAAGACGTTGCCGATCACGTCGTAGGAGGGAAGGTCGTAGGCGCCGGCCGGATCGAAGGAAACCGGCAGGTCGGTCGTCCCGCGGATGATCGTGCTCGCACCGAGGTGGTCGGTCCGTCGGTGCTCGTTGCTCCCTGATCGCCACACGCGAGCCCGCTCGACGCAGCGCAGAGTCCGACCGCGGCGAACATCGACGTCCGTGTCGGGCCTCGGCCCATGAAGTCCGCTCCCTGTCCCTGTCACGACCCTGCCGGTCGCGTTGCGCGCAGTGTAAGCCGTCGGTCAGGCCTCGAGGTAGCGAAGGACGGCGAGTACCCGGCGGTGGTCGTCGGGCGCCTCGCCCAGGTCGAGTTGCTTGAAGATCCGGCGCACATGGCTCTCGATCGTCCGCTCGGAGAGCACCAGTTCGTCAGCGATCCCGTGGTTGGACCGGCCCGCCGGCCATCAGCGAGAGGATCTCCCTTTCTCGCTCGGTCAGCTCGCCCAAGGGGTCGGTCGTGCGGAGCCTGCCCATGACCGCCCTCACGATCGCCGGATCGACGACCGACTGACCCGCGGCGACGCGACGGACGGCGTCGATGAACGCTTCGATGTCGGTGACGGTCTCCTTGAGCAGATAGCCGCGGCCGGGCGAACCGGCCTCGAGCAGACGCATCGCGTACTCGGGCTCCAGGTGCTCGGACAGCACGAGCACGCCCACGTCGGGAAACCGCTCACCGATCTCGTCCGCGGCGCGCAGCCCCTCATCGGTCCCGGTCGGCGGCATGCGGATGTCGACCAGCGCCACGTCGGGCTTGTGACCGGACACCTTGCGCAGCAAATCGGCCCCGTCGGGAGCCTGCCCGACGACGTCGAAGTCGTGCTCACGCAGCAGGCTGGCAAGCCCTTCGCGCAGCAGCGTCGAATCATCCGCCACGACGACCCGGAGCGCCTCTCCCATGTGCTGAGCCTAGCCGCCCTAGGAGCGAGGACTAGTCCTCAGCCGGGCGGCCCGACCATCTCGGCCAAGCTGTCGAAGGAGAGCTCGGCCTTGTGAATGAAAGCGTCGCCGGGTCGCGCCTCGAGCAGAGTTCCGTAGTCGGAGGCCTCGCGACTGGAGACGAAGACGATCCGCGTCTGCTCGTCGTCGGCGTGAATCTGGTCGGCGACGGAGAAGCCGCTGCCGTCGGGCAGCTGGATGTCGAGCAGCACCGTCTCGGGGTGCAACTCACCCGCGGCCCTGACCGCCCCCGCCGCGTCTTCTGCCTCCCCGATCACCAGGTAGCCCGCCGCTTCGAGCAATGCGCGGACCTGCTTTCTGAAGCCGGCGTGGTCGTCGACGATCAGGATCCCCGGAGTCACTGAACCAGCGTAAACGCCGGGGACGCCCAGCTCTTGCGTGTTAACACTGAGCGTGATCAGGCTCACTCCCAGACTCTTGCGGTGCTGAGATCCGTGATCGGCAGTTCTCCAACGACACGCGTGTCGCGCCCGGCCACCTGCTCGATCGTCAGCTCTCCCCCGATCGCCTCGACCCGGTCGGCGAGGCCCGCGCGGCGCACGCCGACGCTCGTGCCGGCGGTCACCGTGACGAGCAGTTTCCCTTCGGTCCTCGCGATCGACACGTCAGCCTCACTGTCCGGGGAGTGCTCGGCGACGTTCTCCAGCACCGCGGCGACGAGAGTGTACGCGGTTGACTCGACCTGATCCTCGAAGCGCTCCTGACAGATCTCGATCGAAACGTCGACCGGGGAACGGGCCGCAATCTGCGCCACGGCAGGGCCCAGGCCGCTCGTCGAAAGGATCTGTGGGTGCAGGCTGCGCGCGAGCTCGCGCAGCTCGGCGAGCGCGCTCGACAGCGTCGTGGCCGCATGCGACAGCTCCTCGCCGAGTTCGTCCTGGCCGGTCGCGTCCGCGCGCGACTGCATCAGGCGCAGCTCGAGGGCGAGCGCCGCGAGCTGTTGCTGGGCACCATCGTGGATGTCGCGCTCGACGCGGGCGCGCTCGGCGTCGGTCGCTGCGATCAGCCGGGCACGCGAGGCACGGACCTCCTCGAGCAGGTTCGCATTCTCGGTCGCAAGCCGCTCTCGCTCGCGCAGCCCCTCTTGCATCCGGTTGAAGCTCCCCACGAGCACGCCGATCTCATCCCGGGTGACGACCGGAACGTCTTCGTCGAACCGACCGCGAGCGACCCGTGCGGTCCCTTCGACCAAGCTCCGGATCGGGCCGACGACGCTTTCGGTCAAGAGCAGCGCCAGAGCCAGGCCGAGCGTCAGCGAGAGCAGCAGGTCGATGCCGAACACGTCGAACAGCGCCCCCGCGCCCTGGCCCGGCTCGCTCGAGAGCCCTCCCACACCAGCGCCGGTGATGAAGATCGTGAGGAAGACCACCGCGAGCATCCTGCGCGCGAGACCGCCCGCGCTGGCGTCGGCTTCGCCGGAGCCGAGCGGCAGGACGCGGCTGAGGTCCGCCAACACCGGTCGGAACACCATGCCGCCGGCGAGATCGATCACGAGGCCCGCCAGCAATCCGAACGAGGTCGTTCCCGCGACCGCGAGCGCGAGCTCGAGCGTGCCGGTGATCTCGAGCGCAATCAACTGGCTGACGAAGACGGCCATCGAGGCCGGGACGATCGCGACCGGAATCCAGATCGTCATCTGACGCCAGGCCGCAAAAGCGTGAGCGGCCAGTGCCTGCGGATCTGCTGAGCCCCTCGTTTTCGTGTGCGCCCAGAGAAACAGGTCGCGATGTATCCAGCTGATGACCGCCAGCGCGGCGAGCCCCGCGAGCCCCCAGAGCGCGACCACAGGAAGCCCCCGCACGAGCGCGGTCTCGACGGACACGCCCAGGTAGTGCCAGAAGATGACCATCGTCAGCTGACTGAGACCAGCCAGGATTAATCCCGTCGCGAGCGCGACCGCGACCGGATACCCGATCCCCCAGCGCCGGTAGCCGCGGTCGAGCAGCCGCACGAGCGCAGGCGGGCGGGATGCTCCCGTGACCTGCTCGCTCACGTCTGGGCAGCTTCCAGCGCCAGCTCCGCCACTACCCGCGTCCCCCGCCCCGCCCGGCTCTCGATCCGCAGCTCACCGCCGACGGCGGCGACCCGGTCGGCGAGACCCGCGAGGCCCGAGCCGGCGGCCGCATCCGCGCCGCCGACTCCGTCGTCGGAAACCTTCACGAGCAGCGATCCGTTGACGCGGGCGATTGACAGCTGCGCCTCGTTCGCCTCGGAGTACTTGGCGACGTTCGCGAGCGCTTCTGAAACAACGAAGTAGGCGGTCGACTCGATCTGCTCCTCGAACCGCTCGTCGCAGACTTCGATGTCGACTGGGATCGGGCAGCGCGATGCGAGCTGCCGAACGGCTGGTCCCAGCCCACTCGTCGTGAGAATCTGGGGGTGGAGGCCGCGGGCGAGCTCGCGTAGATCGGCGAGCGCTGTCGACAGCGACTCACCGGCTCCTGAAAGTGCCGGATTTGATCTCTGCGGCGGCACGGTCTCGCCCGTGCCTCGAGCAGCCGCAGCTCAAGCGCCAGCGCAAGAGCGCGAGCGCAACCATCTGCTGCTGAGCGCCGTCGTGGATGTTGCGCTCGACGCGGCGGCGCTCGGCGTCGGAGGCCGCGACGATCCGGGCCCGCGAAGCCCGCAGCTCTTCGGCCTGCAGCACGTTCTCATCACGCAGATGCTCACGCTCTCGCAGGCCATCGAGCATCTCGTTGAAGCTCCTCCCGAGCTGGGTCAACTCGTCGTTTCCAACCAGCGGAACCGACTGCGTCAGGTCTCCTTGGCGGACCGAGCCTGTGGCCGCCACGAGGTCTCCGACCGGGCCTAGGATCGAGCGCGAAAGAGCGAAGGTCCAGGCGAGCGAGAACGTCAGCGTGACGACGATCCCGGCGAGCAGGCTGTAGAGGAGGGTTTCGGCGACCCCCGACGCGTGACTCACCAGCCCGCCGGCCAGCAACGAGGCGAACATCTCGACCGCGAGCACGGTCGGCACCAGCCGTCCGCGCAGGCTCGGGGACCAGGCGCGTGGTTCGAACTCGTTTGGGAGGCTGCCGTTGATCTCGGTGATCACCGGACGCATGAAGCTTTCGACGACGAAGTAACAGACGATGACGGCGGCCACGATCCCTACTTGCACCACCGGCGCCACTACAAAGATCATGATTGCCACGGGCACCCCCGAGACGGAGAAGATGTAAAGCCCCGCCGGAATCGTGAACAGAGCGCACAACAGCCCTGCCAAGGCCGGCCACCTGAAGGTGGCTCTCGTACCCGACTCCCAGGCGGCTCGGGCTCCGTCCTCATCCCGGATCCCTGCAACCCAGCGCAGGAGGGGTCGCGCCGTCGTTCGTGCCACGACGGCCGCCGCCACAATCACCCCTGCGAGCGTCCCCGCATCAGCCAACAGGGTCACCGTCACGAGCTGGTCGACGCCCATTCGTAGATAGAGGGCTCCGAAGACGAGCGAGATCAGCGTCGTCATTCCGAGCGCGATCGTCCAGATGATCGCGACACACGCGACCACGTACCGGCGCGGGCCTCTGGCGTAGAGCCGCTCAAGAGACAAACGCCGGCGCCCCATGGTCTCGCTCGTATGACTCCGCTTGGTTCTCGTCGATCCCACTCGTGAACTCAGCTCGCGCTCTCACTCATCGAAACGTCCCCTTCCGCCGATTGTCTGCAGACCCTAGGAGAGGCGATCCGCTCAGGGGTCGGCGCCACCGCGCAACGCGATTACGTGCTAGCGCGGTTGCCGCCGCGGCCCAGATCGCCGATCGTGGCGGCCATGAGTGGAACCATGACGCTAACCGTGCTGTTCACCGACATCGTCGGCTCGACGGAGTTGTTGGCCAGTCTCGACGCGCGCTCCTCACGACGGCTGCTGGACGGTCACCTCGCAACCCTCCGCGATCGCGTCGCGCGAGCCGGCGGCACGGAGATCAAGAATCTCGGGGATGGTCTTATGGTCAGCTTCCGCTCGGCCGAGGCTGCAACCAGCTGCGCGGTCGCATTGCAGCAGGCGTGTGTGGATCCGCCGGCCGGCGCACACATACGCGTCTCGATCCGCGTCGGGGTGAGCAGCGGCGATGTCCGACTCGAAGGAGACGACTGTTTCGGCACCGCCGTGATCGAGGCCAGCCGCCTGTGCGCTGCGGCCGCCTCGGGGCAGATCCTGGTTTCCGACGCGACCCGCCTTCTCGCGCGCGATTACGCGACCCTGGTGCCGGCCGGTGAGATCGCGCTGAAAGGACTCGAGGGCACGACGACCAGCTGGCAGGTTCCGTGGTCGCCCGATCAGGCCCGTCGGATTCGGGTCCTGCTCGCGGATGATGCAGCGCTCGTCCGCGAGGGTGTCGCGCGGGTGCTGGAAGAAGCGGGCCTCGAGGTCGTCGGGCAGGCCGGCGACGCCGAGCAGCTGATCGCGCTCGCCGAGGAGCTCCACCCCGACATCGCCGTCACCGACGTCCGCATGCCTCCGACCCACACCAGCGAGGGACTCGACGCCGCTGTGCGCCTCCGCGGCGAGCACCGCGCGATGGGCGTGCTCGTGCTCTCCCAGGACATCCAACCCGACTCGGCCGCGCGACTGCTCAACGCTAGCCCGACCCATGTGGGCTACCTGCTCAAGGAGCGGGTCACCGACCTGTTTGCCTTCGCCGACTGCGTCAAGCGCGTCGCCGGGGGCGGGACGGCGTTCGAGCCGAGCGTGATCTCCGACGCGCTCGGCCTCGAACCGGGCGAGGGCGATGTGCGCGAGCTGACCGCCGAGGAGATCGGTTCGATTCTTGGGGAGCGCTCGGCGCTGTGAGGAGCGAACCACATCGGCTGGGACGACCGCAGCTCATGCGGGCGCTGACAGATCTCAACCTGCGGCGGGCGGCGCTAATCGCCGCCGTCCTTGCCGCCGTGCCGAGCTCCGCGATTGCGGCACCTGGAGCCCAGCCCCCAGCGCCCGAGTTCTACGCGGAGTCGCTCGAGAACCGCCTGTTCGCCGAGGGCCGTGGTTTTGACCAGGTCACTAACCCCGAGTACATCGAGCGGAGCTCCGGCGATGTGGCCAAATTCATCGCCGGCTCCGACACACAAAGCATCTTCAGCGATCCGTTCCGCAAGGACTGGGGCACGACCCGTGGACGGGCGCTGCCGGTTAGCTACCGCAACCGCTACGGGGCAAGAATCGCCGGGCAGCTGTTTGGTCCAAGGCTGCCCTACAGCGACCCCGTCACCGGCAGGCCCGCCGGCCGGCGACTACCCGCGATCGTGATGGTCAACGGTCTCGGAGCCCCACAGGAGACTTACTTCGGGATCGTCCAGAGCCTTGCCGAGTCGGGCTACGTCGTGATGAGCTTCGACCCCCAGGGGCAGGGTGGCTCAGAGGACGATCCACGACCGTCGAAGAAGTTCTGCAAGCCTGGTGGAACCTGGACGAAGCCGCAGGAAGCGGGCATCCGCGAAACGGGTGAGTGTGCCGGGGTGTATGAATTTCCGGAGTCAGCTGCGAGCCCGCTCGAGCCGCTGGCCGCCCCGTTCTTCGCCTCACCGGCTCCTGGAATCGGCTTTGCGATCGAGGGGCTACCCTTCGTGATCGAGGAGCACAGCGAACCGAGCGATATCCAACCGCTGTATGACGCGGCCGGACCTAATTTCGTATTCGGAGCGCTCGACGCTCTCGCTTGGATGCGGTCAAAAGCCAATCCGTGGCACGACCGGATCGACTTCCGTCGGGTCGGCGTTATGGGTCACTCGCTCGGTGCCTATGGGGCGCTGGTGAGCGCCAACGGCGACCCCGATCAAGGGTTCTCAGCGGCTGTGACCTTCGATGGGTTCGGCCTGCCCCCGAAAGGCGCGCGGCCGCATGTGCCAACGATGCTGCAGCTCGCTGAGGGTGAGAACTACGCCGGCCCGCGCCTCGAGCGCGGCTCGCCAGATCGCCATCCTTCGGCCCAGGTCGGGAAACAGTTCCGGCGGGCCGGGGTCGAGACAATGCAGGTCGCGCTGCGCGGCTCTACCCATCAGGAGTGGAGCTTCACGCCCTATCAGCTGCCTAACCCGGTCCAGGGGCCCTTCGTGAACGCCTCCAGTGAGGGCGAGCGGGTCGCCGTGTTTTACGCCCTGGCGTGGTTTGATCGCTACCTCAAGGGCATCGCCTTCCGCGGGCCCCCGAACAACAGGGAGCTCGCCCAGCGTCGTAGCGCGGTCGGGCGCCTGCTCGGGAGGACCTTCGATGATTCGGCCGATCGCTCGGCGATCGGGGTGGGTCGCGCTGACTCTCGGGGTCGCAACGTCCCTTATCCGCTTGCCGGCGAGGCGATCGTCGACCACCTCTCGCGCTTCTTGCGCTCGGCATATGCGTTTGAGTCACATGAGTGCAAAGACGTGCTTCGGAGCAGGTGTTGAGCGGAAGGAGCCCCCTACTCGCACATCGGTTCGCGCCGAGGGCTCTGCGATGCAGAGAATCCGTGGGCACCGTGCGCAGGTTCACACAGCCAGCTCCACTCATGGCCCACCCTCTGTCAACCCGACAGCGCGCGCGCTGACGAGTTGGGCAGTTCAGCCATCGACTTGGGAGGACCGGATGCGAGCAACGACTGCAATTCAGGCGGCCATCCTCCTGGCGGTTGTCGCGCTCGGCGGGTACGCCGTCAGCACCGTGGTTGACGGCTGGGCGAGCTGGGTCGTCCTCGGCGGGATCATCATCACCACCTACGGCGTGATGGTCGCCTACCACCACCGTCGCTATCCCGCCCAGACCACGAAACGATCGATCCGACGCGAGCCCGGCGAGGCCTACCTGCCGTCGAGCAAACAGGGCCGTGACAACTCCTAAGGCCGTTCGCCACAACCGAAAGGCATTCCATGATCGCCAGGATCCTCGTCGGAACCGATGGTTCCGAGACCGCCGTCAAGGCAATCGATTTCGCTGTCGAGCTCGCCGAGCGCTTCGGCGCGCAGCTGCACGTGGCGAGCTCCTACCGGCCCGTTTCCGAGTACCGGCTGAAGAAGGAGCAGGCCAACGCGCCGCAGGACGTCCAGTGGTCGCTGAACCCGTTCGAGGACGTCGAGGCTGCGCTCAAGACGGCCGAGGAAAAGGCTCTTGAACACGGTGTCGGGGTGACCAGCGAGGCGCGGCAGGGTGATCCCGCCGACCTGCTCTGCGAGATCGCCGGCGAGTTCGGGGCCGATTTGCTGGTCGTCGGCTCCAAGGGGATGGACCGGCGCATTCTCGGCTCGGTCCCGAACAAGGTCTCGCACAAGGCGCCCTGCTCGGTCGTGATCGTCAAGACGGACTAGCGCGAGAACCCGCGCTCAGGGCTGAATGTCGCGTGCGCATGACCCCGGTGGGGTCTAGGGCTAGGCGGCCAGCGTGAGCAGCGCTCCCAGATCGAGCGCTGCTGTGAACATCTCCACACCCTCGCCGCTCAGGGGCCGCGGCCACTCCTCGCGCGGGCGATCCCAGTAGAGCTCGACGCCGTTGCCGTCGGGGTCGTCGAGATAGATCGCCTCGCTGACACCATGATCGGCGGCGCCGGTCAACTCGACGCCGTTATCGAGCACCCGCGCGACCGCTGTCGCGAGCGCCGGGCGGGTCGGGTAGAGAAGGGCGAGGTGAAAGAGGCCGACCCCGCGCTGCTCGGCTCGCGGTGCCCCGGCGCTGAACCACGTGTTCAGCCCGACGTGGTGGTGGTAGCCGCCGGCCGAGAGGAACGCGGCGCTGTCGCCGAAGCGCTGCATCAGGTCGAGGCCGAGCACCTCCCCGTACCAGGCGATCGAGCGCTCGAGGTCGGAGACCTTGAGATGGACGTGCCCGATCTGGGCGCCGGGATCGATGCCGCCCACCGTGCTCACGCCCGGACTGGACCCAGAACGCGCTCGGCGTAATCGTTCGTGAACACGCCGGTTGGATCAAAGCGGGCACGGACAGACTGGAAGGCCTCCCACTCCGGGTAGGCGGGCGCCAGGTCGGCGGCGGTCCGGTAGTGGCGCTTGCCCCAGTGAGGGCGGCCGCCGTATTCGCGCATGATCTCCTCGACGGCGCGGAAGAGTGACTCGAACTCCACGCCCGCGACCATGTGCACCGCGATGTAGCAAGTGGGCCGCTCATGAGAGGGGGAGAGCAGTGCGTCGTCGGGCGCGACGAAGCGGACCTCGATCGGGAAACCGACCGGAAGCGACCGCCGTTCGACCAGATCCATGACCCGTTCGATCGCGACCCGCGCCGCCTGGCTGGGGATCGCGTACTCCATCTCGGTGAACCGGACGCGGCGATCGTGCGCGTAGATCCGATGGCTCGAGTCGAGCTGCTCGGACCCGCTGCTCATCCGCGTCACGAGGCGGTTGAGCGAGGGGACCAGTGCCGGGAAGACGCGGCCGAGGCGGGTGAGGGCTCCGAACACACCGTTGTAGACGAGCTCCTCCTCGATCCAGGCCGCGTAACGGTCGCGCGGCCGGGCTGGCTCGTCGGTGCGCGTGCTCGTCAGCGTCAGCGCGGTGTCGGTGTACGGGAAAGCGAAGAACTCGAAATGGTCGTGGCCGTCGGCGAGTTCCTCGAGCGCCCCGAGCACCTCGGCGAGCGGCTGGGGCTCGTCGATCCGGCGGATCCGGAACGCCGGCACGCAGCGCACCGTCAGCTCCGAGATGACGCCCAGGCTGCCGACCGACACCCGCGCCGCGCGGAACGCCTGAGGGTCGTCGTCCCCGGTGAGCTCGACGGCCTCTCCTGCGGCGGTGACCAGCCGCACCCCCGCGAGCTGGCCAGAGAGGTTGACGAACCCTGTGCCGGTTCCGTGCGTAGCGGTGCTGACCGCCCCGGAGATCGTCTGGGCGTCGATGTCGCCCTGGTTCTCGAGCGCCAGCCCGCGTGCGGCGAGCGCGAGGGCGAGGTCGCGCAACACGATTCCGCCTTGGACGCGGACGAGCCCGCTCGACGGATCCGCCTCCAGCACCGCGCCCATCCGGTCCAGCGAGACCATCACGCCATCAGTACAGGCGGCGTCCGTGAACGAGTGGCCTGAGCCGACGGCGCGTACGCCTAGGCCCTGGTCGGCCGCGCGGCCGACGACATCGATCAGCTCGGCTTCGGAGCGGGGCCGCTCGATCGCGTGCGGCGCGCAGTGCTGTTCGCCGGCCCAGTTGCGCCAGGTGGCCATGCGACGTTTATACCCGGGTGGCCCGGCACCGCTCTACGGCAGCCAAGAGCTTGGTGCGTGTTCGCCCGCGATCGTGGCGGACTTGGTGGTGGGTGAAGCGCAGGCAGGTACGGCCGGCAATCAAGTGCGCGTGATCCCGTTCACGGTCGCGAGCCTGGGCCGCCGGAGTGCGGTGGTAGGTCAGGCCGTCGGTCTCAACGACCAGATCTAGGTCGCGCCAGTAGAAGTCGACCTCGAAGCCGTCGACGCGCACGTTCGTTTCGGGCATCGGGAGTCCTACCCCGAGCGCTAGATCAAGAAGGCGGCGTTCGAGATCGGAGCGCGTACGGGCGAATGTCGCTGGGTCGACGATCTCGCGAAGGGTCAGGACTCCGGGTCGGGCGGCCAGCTGCTCCAGTCCTCGTCGCAATGCCGGCACGGTGAGGAGCCGTGATTGATCGGCCCGGTTGATGGCACGCTCAAGCGGCTTCCGATCGAGGACCGTCGCGAGGTCGACGAGCGTGCGCAGTGGTGTTGTGACGGGGATGCCTGCGCGGCGGGTGGTTACGGCAGCAATGAGGAAGGTGGATGAGCGGTGCACCTGGATCCCTCGCCGCCGGCGCCTGACGGTCGCCGGCACGGTGATCTCGATTCGATCAGGCTGGCGGTCGCTGATTCCGAACAGGTTGGCGGCGCTTAGGTGGCTCAGCGCCGAGTGCGGCCCGCAGGCGAGCGTTGCCGCCATCCAGCGGCCGAGATCACCGACCTCCGGTCTCCCTACCGCGTAGACGCCGCGCCACAGCGGGTGAAGCCTGTCGGCGCTGAGCAGGAACTGGATCGCCTCCGGCGGGTACCCGAGGCCGAGCAGCTGCTGGCGCGTGGCGATGCCGTGCTGACGAGCCGCGAGCTTGAGCGCTTTGCCCCACCGTTCGATGGAAGTTTTCGGTGCCATAGACACCTAAGGTCTCCCTCGCCGAAATCTCACCCCCGGGGCAATGGAAGTTTTCGGCGCTATACGCACCTAAATGCTTCCGTGGGCGCGGCCCGAGCCGCCGCGGCGCTACGAAGCGGCGGCCGGCTCCGCCGATCCCGCGGACCAGTGGCGCTCGGGGTCGATCGGGCGGTCGCGCAGGTAGCGCTCGGCGTCGAGCGCAGCCATGCAGCCGGAACCGGCGGCCGTGACGGCCTGGCGGTAGACGTGGTCGACGAGGTCGCCGGCCGCGAAGACGCCCGGCAGCACCGGTGCAGGGTCGAGTCCGGCTCGGTCACGACGTTGCCCTCCTCGTCAGTCTGCACCTGTCCCTCGACGATCGCGGAGTTGGGCTTGTGGCCGATCGCGATGAAGGCGCCGTCGATCTCGAGCTCGCGGTCCTCGCCGCCCTCGGTGTTGACCAGCTCGACCGTTCCGAGCGCCCCGTCCTCGCCGGCCTCGAAGCTTCCGACCGTGAACGGCGTCAGCAGCTCGATGTTGTCGGTGTTGCGCGCTCGGTCGAGCATGATCTTGGACGCGCGGAACTCGCCGCGGCGATGGACGATGCCGACCTTGGAGGCGAACTTCGACAGGAAGATCGCGTCCTCCATCGCGGTGTCGCCGCCGCCGACGACGATCGTCGGCTTGTCGCGGAAGAACGCGGCGTCGCAGGTCGCGCAGTAGGAGACCCCGCGCGCGGCGAGCTCTTCCTCACCGGCGACGCCGAGCTTCTTGGGCTCGGCCCCCATCGCGAGGATCACGGCCTTGGCGAGGTACTCCTCGTCGTCGACCCAGACGTGGTGCACACCGCCTTCGCGGTCCAGCTCGACCCGTGTGACGTCGTCGCGCTCGAAGCGCGTGCCGAAGCGCTCGGCCTGGTCGCGGAACTCCTGCATCATCTCGGGGCCCATCACGCCGTCGCGATAGCCCGGGTAGTTCTCGACGTCGGTCGTCTGCTGCAGCAGGCCGCCCCACTCGAAGCCCTCGAAGACCAGCGGCTCGAGGTCGGCGCGCGAGGTGTAGAGCGCGGCCGTGTAGCCGGCCGGACCGCTGCCGATGATGATCACGTTTTCGATCTTCTTATCGCTCAAGGCATCTCCGTTTCGGAAGCTTCGACACAGTCTCTCAACTCATCGCCGGCATTACTTTACTTTCTGAAGTATAGCCCCCCGCGCGCTCCTCGTCCCAGCCCGCAACGGTGCGCCGCAACTGGAAATACGCCACGACCCCCGGTGGGATCGGGAGCCAGAACGCCATCACCCGGTAGATGAGCACCGCCGGGAAGACGATCTCGCTCGGAACGCCGAACAGCAGGAAGGCCGCGATCATGCCGGCGTCGACCGACCCGACACCGCCGGCCGGGGAGGGGATCAGGTTGGCGGCCATGCCGACGAAGAAGCCCTGGACCAGGACGGCGAACGGGACGTCGCCGCCGAACGCCTCGAAGCTCGCCCACAGAGTCGCGATGTTCGCGGCCCAGAAGCCGATCGCCCCGCCGACCGCCAGCGCTCCCTGGCGCGGATGGCGCAAGTAGGCAGATCGCCGTCCGGACGCCGCCTGCGACCGTCGCTGGACCGGTCGCCAGCCTGGCGGCGACCCGCGCAGCGCGCTCGCCCCTCCCTCCTTCGGCCAGTCGCCGCAGCCGCCGCTCGATGTCGCTCGGGATCAGCGCGAGCATCAGGATCAGCACGATCAGCGTCCCGGCGACCGCCGCGGGCACGATCGTCCCGCCGACCGGGTTCGTCGCCCGGCAGAACGCCGGTTCGCAGCAGCACTCCGAAGATCACCAGCGCGAGCAGGTAGACCGAGTACATGACGACCAGGAAGGCGACCATCCGCGCGGCCGCGGTCCTGCGACGCAAGCCGGCGTTGCGCAGCGCCCAGTAGGTCAGGACGATCCCACCCGCCCCCGCCGCCGAGAACAGTCGCGTCGCCGCCAGCCCCGCCATCGTGATCTGGTAGCTGGCGCGCAGGTCCAGGCGATTGAAGATCTCGGCTTGGGAGAGGCCGCCGAGAATCCCCCGAAACAAGGCCACGTAGGCGGCGAACGCGACCCCGGTCGCCGCGAGCGCGACGACCAGCCAGTACCAGGTCGCCTGGCCGATCCGGACGAGCACGTCCTCGAATCCGATGATGTCGCGGAAGCAACACGTAGATCGCGACGACGACCAGCAGGAAGGCGATCACGACCATCACCACACGCCGGCGGTCGCCGAACAGCGACGAGAAGGCGCCCTCGTCGATCGCCTCCTCCTCGTCCTCGACCGTTTCGGCGAAGTCGGTGCGTCCCTCGTCGCGGGTCATTGGCGACCCGAGCCGCTCCTCCAGGGCCCGGAAGGCGGGCGTCTCAACGATCGCGCCGGCGACCTCGACGACTGCGACGCCGGCGAGCAGGTCGGCCACGTAGTGCTCGCCGAGGTAGACCAGCGCGAACCCGAGCGCGCTCGCGTAGGCGAGTCCCAGCCGCCGCTGCGCGCGGGCCGACCTCGCCCAGCGCCCGAGCGGCGGCGAGCGAAGTGGCGAAGTGCAAGCGAAGGCATGGCGGCGAAGGGATTGCGCGCAGAGCGAGTCGTACAGCGGCGGCCACGCGGGCCCGAAGGCCCGTTCGCCGACCTCGAGCATCACCCGCTCGACGCGGGTTCGAGATCGCCGTTGGCCGAGGCCCACCAGGGCGGGGCCGTCGGGACTGCCCAGTAGACGATCAGCCCGAGGTCGAAGGTCAGCGCGACGACGCCGGCCGCGCGCCCGAACCGGTCCGGCCGCTTCACCAGCACGTAGATCACCGCCAGGTGGGGAACGAAGTACCAGAGCCAGTGGAGCGCGGAGAGCCCGATGTCGTGGGGCGCGGTCCGGCCCGGCCGCCACAGCGCCGTCTGAAGCCGCTGCGTCGGGATCTGCCCCAGCCCGAGCACCCGGTCGAGCAGGATCGGGTAGCGGACCCGCGTGCGCTTCTGGATCCCGTCGAGGTCGTCGGCCGGCATCTCGTAGTGCGCGAAGTAGGCGAACATCTGGAGCGCGTAGATCCCCGCCGCGCGTCGCTTGGAGGGCGGAGCGGCGAGAACCAGCGCGAGCGGCGCCTGCCACGCCAGCGCAGAGACCACCGGTTGGGGCAGTCCGAGCCGGCGCCGCAGCCGTGGCGCCGCGAACCCGACGGCGGCGGCCACCGCAGCGCCGACCCGCAACGGGGTCGCGTCGCGCCGCCTCACCCGCGGTCCGCCGGCCGCGGTTCCAGGATCTCCACCCTCACGGTCGACATCCTGGCGAACTCCTCGGCGTCCGGCGCGCTGCCGATGTGCTCGCCCCAGTGCATCGGCACCGCGACCCCCGGCGCGATCCGCCGGGCCGCCTCGGCCGCCTCGGCTGGCGGTCATCACGTAGGTGCCGCTGACGGCGAGCAGGGCCACATCGACTCCGGCCACCGCGATCCATCTCCGGAATCACATCGGTATCGCCCGAGTGGTAGAGCCGCTCGGCCGCCGATCCGCACCTCATAGCCGACGCCAGCCTGCCTCGCGCGCGTGGAAGGGGCGGCCCTCGGCGTCGCAGCTTGGAGGTGTTGTAGGCGGGCAGCGCCGTGATCTCGATCCCCTCGCCGTGCTCGATCGTCTCGCCCTCGCGGATCGAACGGACGTTGCCCCCGATCCGCTCGGCGACGACGGGTGGAGCGATCAGCCGCGTGCCCGCGCGCGACGAGCCGCTCGATCGCTAGCGGGGAGAAATGGTCGTAGTGCCCGTGCGTGATCAGGATCAAGTCGGCACCCGGTCCGTCATCGGACCCGATAGGGATCGATGTAGACGGTCACGCCCCCGGTATCGACGCGAAAGCCTGCGTGCCCGAGCCACTCGACTGCGTCGAGCAGCATCGATGCAGCATAGTTCCGGGCCGACCGATCGAACCTCGCGCCCACGGGCGCCGTGAAACGACAGGAGCAGCTTTGAGCGACGAACTGGTTCTCTGGGAGCAGGAGGGCGGAGTCGCCCGCATCACGCTCAACCAACCCGAGAGCGCTCAACGCCTGGGGGCTCGAGCTCGGTGTGCAGCTCAACGAGGCGGTCGTCCGCGCGGCTGAGGCAGCGACTCGGTCCGCGCCGTTCTGATCACCGGCGCCGGGCGCGCCTTCTCCTCGGGCGCCGACCTGAAGGGCGGGCTTCGAGCCGGCCGAGGACGGCTTGCCCGACTCCTGCGCGAAAGCCTGCGCACGACACCTACCACCCGGTGATCACCGGGCTGCGGTCGCTCGAGAAGCCGGTCATCACAGCCGTCAACGGCCCGGCGGTCGGATCGGCTGCTCGCTGGCGCTGGCCGGCGACATCATGCTCGCGGCCGAGTCGGCCTACTTCAGCCTCGCCTTCGTCAAGATCGGCCTGATGCCCGACGGCGGCTCGACGCTCTTCGTGCCCGGTCGCGATCGGCAAGGCCCGCGCGATCGAGATGGCGCTGCTCGGAGAGCGGATCCCCGCGCCCAAGGCGCTCGACTGGGGACTGATCAACATCGTCTACCCCGACGACGAGCTCGCCGCGGCCGCGAGCGAGCTCGCGGTCGAAGATGGCGGCCGGCCCGACGCGCTCCTACGCCGCGGCCAAGCGCGCACTCAACCAGTCGTTGTTCCCCGATCTGGAGCAGCAGCTCGAGCTCGAGGCAGAGCTCCAGCACGCAGCTCGCGCCGCACGACCGACTTCATCGAGGGTGTCGGCGCCTTCATCCAGAAGCGCGACCCCGCCTTCACTGGGGCTTAGCGCGAACAACCGGCGGTCGAGGTCGGCCGACCCCCGGGTATGATCCCCGCGTCTTGAGCCCCCGAGCCCCCGACACGCAGCGCCGCCGGCGGCGGAGCGCCCTGGCCTGCGCCTCGGTCCTGGTGCTCGGGCTGCTGCTCGCTCCGAGCGCGCTGGCCGGCATCTTCACCCCCGAGTCCGGTGGCTCGCCGAACGCCGAGGACATCGCCTCGCTGTACGAGATCACGCTCTACATCGCGATCGTGATCTTCGTGCTGGTCGAGGGCACGCTGATCTGGTCGCTGATCCGCTATCGCGCCGGCGGCCGGACGGCCGCGAGCCCGCACAGGTCCGCGGCAACACTCCGCTGGAGATCGGCTGGACGGTCGGCGCCGCGCTGATCCTGGTCGTCCTCACGGTCGTCACCTTCCTCTACCTCGGCGACATCGAGAACCCGCCGGCCACCGGACCCGGACGGATACCAGGCCGCCAGCGGGAGTCAAGTTCGCGAGCGATCGACCAGCCCGCGCCGCCGGGCGGCGGCGCGCTCAACATCGACGTGAACGGGCAGCAGTACCTCTGGCGCTACGACTACTCGGGCTACGGCGACGATCAGCTGTTCAGCTACTACGAGATGGTCGTCCCGATCAACACGACGGTGACGCTCGAGCATCACCTCGCCGGACGTCGCCCACTCGTGGTGGATCCCCGAGCTCGGCGGCAAGGCCGACGCGATCCCGGGCCACACCAACCAGACCTGGTTCAAGATCTCCGAGCCCGGCGTCTACCAAGGCCAGTGCGCCGAGCTGTGCGGGGCCAACCACGCCGACATGCGCGCGCAGGTGCGCGCCGCTGCCGGTCGATCGAGTACGAGGCCTGGGCGGTCCGGCAGCGCGCCGACATCGCCGAAGCCAAGACGCAGCCTCGCCGAGCAGCGCGAGAAGCGGCTGCGACCGCGCAGCAGGCAAGTCCCAGGAGGAGCTGATGAGCGATCTCTCGACACGACGGCCAGCCAACGGCACGGCCGGCGGCAGCGGCTCGCCCGAGGTCGTGCATGCACGGCGCCGAGCAGCGCCAGACGCGGCTGGCTCGTCCTGGCTGACCACCACCGATCACAAGAAGATCGGGATCATGTACCTGTTCGCGACGTTCCTGTTCTTCATCCTGGGCGGCGTCGAGGCGCTGCTGATGCGCCTCCAGCTCGGCGGTCCGGACAACACGCTGATCGGCGCCGAGACCTACAACGGGCTCGTCTCGATGCACGGCACGACGATGATCTTCCTGTTCGTCGTGCCCGGTGCTCGCGGGCTTCGCCAACTACATGGTGCCGCTGATGATCGGCGCGCGCGACATGGCCTTCCCGCGGCTCAACGCGCTCTCGTTCTGGCTGCTCGCTGTTCGGCGGGATCGCCTTCTACACCAGCATCTTCTTCGAGCCCGCCGCGAGGCCGGCTGGACCAGCTACGCGCCGCTCTCGGACGACGCCTACTCGCCGGGCGGCGGCATCGACGCCTGGATCTTCCTGATCCACCTCACGGGCATCTCGCTCGATCGTCGGCGCGATCAACTTCATCGCGACGATCCACAACATGCGCGCGCAAGGGCATGAGCTGGGGCCGGATGCCGATCTTCGTGCTGGACGGTCCTGATCTACAGCTACCTGCTGGTGATCGCGCTGCCGGCGATCGCCGCGGCGGTCACGATGCTGCTGACCGACCGCCACTTCGGCACCTCGTTCTTCGACGTCAGCGGCGGCGGCGACCCGATGCTCTGGCAGCACCTGTTCTGGTTCTTCGGCCACCCCGAGGTCTACATCATGATCCTGCCCGCGTTCGGGATGATCTCGGAGATCCTGCCGGTGTTCGCGCGCAAGCCGATCTTCGGCTACAAGGCGATCGTCGCGGCGACCGCGGCGATCGCCTTCCTCGGCCTGCTGGTCTGGGGCCACCACATGTTCACCACCCCGATCCCCGCGGTCGTGCTCGTCGTTCTTCATGATCTCCTCGTTCACGATCGCGGTGCCGACCGGGATCAAGATCTTCAACTGGCTCGCCACGCTGTGGCGCGGCTCGATCGTGATGAAGACGCCGCTCTACTTCGCGGCCGGCTTCCTCGAGCCTGTTCGTGATCGGCGGCATCTCGGGCGTGATCCTCGCCATCTTCCCGGTCGACTGGCAGCTCCAGGACAGCTACTTCGTCGTCGCCCACCTCCACTACGTGCTGTTCGGCGGCAGCGTCTTCGCGATCTTCGGCGGGCTCTACTACTGGTTCCCGAAGATGTCGGGCCGGATGCTCTCGGAGAGGCCTCGGCAAGCTCTCGTTCTGGGTCATGTTCGTCGGCTTCAACCTCACCTTCCTGGTCCAGCACTCGCTCGGCCTCTCGGGCATGCCGCGGCGCATCTACGACTACCCGCGAGGCGGCCGGCTGGGAGGGCTTCAACCTGATCTCGACGATCGGCTCGTTCCTGCTCGGGATCGGCGTGCTGATCACCGTCGTCAACGTGCTGCGTGCTCGCTGCAGAGCCGGCAAGCGCGCCGGCAACGACCCGTGGCAGGGCAACACGCTCGAGTGGTTCACCCCCTCGCCCCCGCCGGTCAACAACTTCGACGTGGTCCCGCGCGTCCGCTCGGTCGAGCCGATGAAGGACATCCGCCGCGACATCGTCGAGAGCACCGGCGAGGTCGCCGGGTCCGTGTCCCAGCCGGTCGCCTGACCGAGCGTCCGGTACCCTCCGGCCGCATGACGGCGCCCTCGCCACGCCTTCCGCCGGCTCGCCTTCTGGACCGGCGTGGCCACCCTCGCTGCTGATCATCGTCGGCGGGATCGTGCGCGTCTCCGAGTCGGGCCTCGGCTGCGGGCCGGCCGGCTCGGGCCTCCACGGCTGGCCGTTCTGCAACGGCGACCTCGTGCCCGGCCTCGACCTCAACTCGATCATCGAGTACACGCACCGGCTCGCTCGGCGGCGATCGTCGGCCTGATGATGCTCGCGCTGGCGGTCTGGACGATCCGCAGCTACCGCGCCAACCGCAACCTCGTCAAGGCGAGCTGCGCGGCGTTCCTGCTCGTCGTCGCCCAGGGGCTGCTCGGCGCCGCTGACCGTCGAGCTCAACCTGGGCGCCGGACTGGTCGCCGCGCACCTCGGCCTCGCGATGATCCTGCTCGCGCTGATCGCTCTACATCTGGCGCTCCTCGCGCCGCGACGTGATCGGCAGCCGGCGCGGTCGACGGCGGCCCGAGCTTCAAGGCGGTCGCCGGCCTCGCCCAGGTCGGCCTCTTCCTGACGATCGTCGCCGGCGGCTTCATGGCCGGGACGCAGAAGTTCGGCCGCACCGACTTCCAGCTCGGCGACGGCGCCCACCACGCCTGCGGCACGGAGTTCCCCGGCTGCAACGGCGCCTTCATGCCGTTCGGCCAGGCGCCGCTCGTCGACATCCACCTGACGCACCGCTTCTTCCTCTACATCACGACTGCGCTGATCGTCTGGCTCGCCGTGATGGCGCTGCGCCGTCAGGCCGAGCCCGCGGATCGTCCGGATGGCCTGGATCGCGCTCGGGATCCTCGTGCTCCAGCTCCTGGTCGGAGCGCTGAACGTCTGGATCGCCGACATCTACGAGATCGCTGATCGTCGCCCACCTGCGCTCGCGACGCTGCTCTGGGGCCACCTGTTCGGGATCAACCTGCAGCTCTACCGCGTGCCGGAGCCGTACTCTCCCCGGGACAGGCGACGCACCACGGCCGAGGTGAACGCGTAGTGGAGGCGGGCACCCACGCCGCCGTCGCCGCGCGGACGGGCATCCGTACCGTCCTCGCCGACTACTTCGAGCTGACCAAGCCGCGGTCCAGTCGCTGCTGCTGCTGCACGACGATCACGACGATGTACGTGGCCGGCGACCCCTCGCTCGCGCTCGTCGTCCTCACCTGCCTCGGCGGCGCGCTGTCGGCCGGCGGTGCGGGCGCGATCAACCACTGGTACGACCGCGACCTCGATGCGCGCATGGAGCGCACCGCCAACCGGCCGGTCCCCTCCGGCCGGGTGTCGCCCGCGGGCGGCGCTCAGCTTCGGCATCGTGCTCGGGATCGCCAGCGTTCGTGCTGCTGGCGACTCACCGTCAACCTGCTCGCCGCTGCGCTGGCGCTCTCGGGCCTGCTCGGCTACGTCTTCATCTACACGATCTGGCTCAAGCGCTCGACGCCGCAGAACATCGTGATCGGCGGCGCCGCCGGCGCGGTTCCCCCGCTGGTCGCCTGGGCGGCCGTCACCGGCTCGATCGAGGGCGCCGCGCTCTACCTGTTCGCGATCGTCTTCTACTGGACCCCGCCCCACTTCTGGGCGCTGTCGCTGCTGATGAAGGACGAGTACGCGAAGGCCGGCGTGCCGATGCTGCCGGTCGTCCGCGGCGAGGACGAGACCCGCTGGCAGATCGTGCTCTACACGATGCTGCTGATCGCGGTCTCCGTGCTGCCCTTCGCGGGCCAGCTGTTCGACGGCTTCTACCTCGCGGCGGCGGTCGGGCTCGGGGGCGCATCTTCCGGCGCTCGCGCTGATCCTGCGCCGGCGTGCGGACCGCCGCTCGGCGCTGCGGCTCTACCTCTTCTCGCTCGCCTACCTCGCCCTGCTGTTCATCGCGATGGTCGTCGATCGTGAGGCTCTAGTGGGCGATCAGGACTACCCCGACGTGACCCGTGGCGAAGGCTGGGCCGCAGCCGAGCTCGACCAGCTCGGCGACGGCTACGGCTTCCGCAAGATCCGCAAGGCGCTCGACGTCGAGGCGTTCGGGATCAACGCCCTCGTGCTGCCCCCGGGGCTCGTGACCGGCAAGCACTACCACGAGGAGCAGGAGGAGACCTACATCGTCATCTCCGGCCGCTTCGTGATCGAGTTCGGCGACGGGTCGAGCCAGGAGCTCGGCCCGGGCGGCGCTGTCCGCGTCAACGCCGAGGTCGCGCGCGGGCATGCGCAACCCGAGCGAGACCGACGACGCTCGTGCTACGTGTGTCGCCGGCGGCAAGGACGGCTACGTAGGGCGCGACGGGCGTGCTGCCCGCGGGCGAGGACCGCGGCGCGTCTCCGATCCCGCCGGGCGGCTCCTGACCGACGTGCCGGGCCCGCATCTCGCTGAAGTCGGCGGGATCGCCTACCGCGAGCTCGGCGACCCCGGCGGTCGGCCGGTCATCTTCGTCCACGGCTACCCCGAGTCGTCCTACATCTGGCGCGACGTGATGGCGGGGGCGGCCGACGCCGGCTGGCGAGCGCTGGCGCCCGACCTGCCCGGCTTCGGCGACTCCCCGCCCGATCCGCCCGGCACCTGGGAGCACCAGATCGAGCACCTCGAGCGGTTCCGCGACGAGCTCGAGCTCGGGCCGGTGGCGCTGGTCGTCCATGACTGGGGCGGGTTGATCGGGCTGCGCTGGGCGTGCGATCACCCGCAGTTCGTACGGGCGCTCGTGATCTCCAACTCGGGCTTCTTCCCGAGGGCCGCTGGCACGACTTCGCCGAGGCGTTACGGCGGCCCGAGGAGGGTGAGCAGCTGGTCGAGAGCATGACGCGCGAGCTGCTGGCCGGGTTCCTCCGTCAGGCGAGCCCGAACCTCGGCGAAGACTTCATCGACGAGTGCTGCGAAGGCGTGGAGCGATGAGGACCGGCGGCGAGGGCAGCTCGAGCTCTACCGCTCGGGCGACTTCGAGAAGCTCGAGCCCTACCGTGGCCGGCTCGCCGAGCTCGCGGTGCCGACCCTGCTGCTCTGGGGCGGCGACGATCAGTTCGCCCCGGTCGGCGGGCGCCCACCGCCTGAACAAGCAGATCCCCGGACGCCGAGCTCGTGATCGTCGAGGACGCCGGCCACTTCCTCGCGGAGGACGCACCCGAACGGTTCCGCTGCGGAACTGTCACGATTCCTCCAGGGGATCTGAGTGGAGAGCACTGCAACACGCGCGTCGGCCGCCGTCCGGATCGGTCTCGCCGATCGCGATCGGGCTTGTAACGGTCAACGCCTTCACGACCAGCCCGCTGCTCGCGCTCTGGATCGCCGTCCAGAACCAGCCAGAGCACCCAGCCGCTCGCTTACCCCGCTTCTGGTGCTGGTCGTCGTGCTGATCATCTTCAGCTTCCTGCTACTGCAGCTGATCAAGTTCCTGAGCGCCGCTTACGACCGCGCGGCCGCGACCCCCGCCGGGCCGCGTAAGCCGACCGCCTGGCTGCGAGCCTGCGCGGCGAGCGCCCGAGCTACGACGGTCCGCCGCCGCTGACGACCCAGGAGCGGATCGTCGCCGCGGTCGTGACGCTCGTGCTCGCGGCGATGGAGATCTGGTTCCTGTTCTTTTCCGGCTCCCCGTTCGACGCGGGGTCCGGCCGCTGATCAGCTCAGCCCGCGGCTGAAGGCCGGCAGCGAGAAGTCGTCGGTCGGGAGGCCCGCTCGGCGTGGATCACGTGCATCACCGCGTTGATCTGGGCGAGGTGCGTGAACGCCTGCGGGAAGTTGCCGAGATGGCGGCCGCTCTTGGCGTCGAGCTCCTCGGCGTAGAGCAGCAGCGGGCTGGCGTGCGAGAGCAGTCGCTCGCAGAGCTGCCCGGCCGCGCTCGACCTCGCCGATCTCGACAAGCGCCGAGACGAGCCAGAACGAGCAGATCGTGAAGGTGCCCTCCTCTCCGGAGAGGCCGTCGTCGGTCTCCTCGACGCGGTAGCGCAGCACCAGGCCGTCCTGGGTCAGCTCGTCGGCGATCGCGAGCACGGTCTTCGTGAATCCGCTCGTCGCTCGGCGGGGAGGAAGCGGACGAGCGGCATCAGCAGCACCGAGGCGTCGAGCGCCGTCGGTGTCGTAGTGCTGGCAGAAGACGCCGCGGCTGTCGATCCCGTGCTCGCAGATGTCCTCGTGGATCGCGTCGGCCTCGGCCTGCCAGCGCTCGGCGCGCTCGGAGTCGTCCTTGAGCTCCGCCAGCCGCGCGCCGCGATCGCAGGCGACCCAGCACATCAGCTTCGACGAGGTGAAGTGCTGGGGCTCGCCGCGCACCTCCCAGATGCCGCGGTCGGGGTCGCGCCAGTTCTCGATCGCGGCCTCGACCTGCTTCTCGAGGATCGGCCAGACCCGCTCGGGCAGGAAGTCGCGCGACTTGGTGTGGAGGTAGACCGAGTCGAGCACGGCGCCCCAGACGTCGTGCTGATCCTGGTCGTAGGCGCCGTTGCCGATTCGCACCGGCTGGGCGCCCTCGTAGCCCGAGAGGTGGTCGAGGATCTCCTCCGTCGAGCTTCTCCTCGCCGTCGATGCCGTACATGATCTGCAGCTGGCCCTCCTCGGCCTCGGCGCAGTCGGCGATGAAGTAGAAGAAGTCGTTGGCCTCCCAGTCGAAGCCGAGCGTGTAGAGGCCCCAGAGCATGAAGGTCGAGTCGCGGATCCACGAGTAGCGGTAGTCCCAGTTGCGCTCGCCGCCCGGGCGTCTCCGGGCAGCGAGGTCGTGGCGGCCGCGAGCATCGCGCCGGTCGGTGCGTAGGAGAGCCCCTTGAGCGTCAGGGCGCTGCGCTGGAGGTAGGTCCGCCAGGGGTGATCGGGAAACTCGCCGCGGTCGAGCCAGTGCTGCCAGTGGTGAGCGGTCCAGACCAGCCGCGCGTAGGCCTCCTCGTAGGTCGTGCGGCGCGCCGATGCTCGGACCACGAAAGCGCGCAGAAACGGGACTCGCCCTCCTTGAGCAGCGTCCGGGCGATCGCGCGCGGTCCCTCGAAGCCGATGTTCATGTCGGTCGTGAGCTTGAGCGGGATGTCGACGCCGTCGCCTGGCAGACGCCCTTCGTGATAGCCGGGCCCGCTGTACTCCCACTCGCCGCGGACGCGGCCGTAGTCGAACACCGGCTCGCAGTCGAGGTTGACCTGGACCTCGCCGTTGACGCAGCGGACCGTGCGCAGGAACACGTGGTCGGCGTCGTAGTCGGTCGGCGAGCGGCGATGGGTGTTCGAGCGGTCCTGCTCGTGGTGCCAGGGGCCGATCAGAAGCACGTCGCGGACGATCATCCAGCCGCCGCGGGTGCCCCAGCTCGTCTCCAGCACCATCGTGCCCGGCAGGTAGCGCCGCGCGGTGGGCACGGTGACGTCGGCGGGCGCCAGCCGGAACACGCCGGCGTCGCGGTCGAGGATCGCGCCGAACACGCTCGGCGAGTCCATCCGCGGCAGGCACAGCCATTCGACGTTGCCGCTCGGGGCGACGAGCGCGCAGGTCTCGCAGTCCGAAAGAAAGGCGTAGTCGGCGATCGGAGGAAACGAACTCGCTCGGCGCTGGTCGCTGCTCGGCCCGACCACGTTGGGCACCGAGTCCGGCATCATCCGGGCTCCAGTCCGTCGGCGGCGGCCGCGTCGAGAATCAAGGTCGAGGCTCCCGTCGACGGGATCGATCAGGCTTCCCGGAGCGTCCGGATCCGGCGGTCCGGCGAAAGCGCGCCTGACGGCAGGCGCCTTGTCCGCACCCGTGACCAGGAACACGACGTTGCGCGCCGCGTTGAGCACGGGAAGCGTGAGCGTCACGCGTGGCACGAGGGGAGCCATGCCCGGACTATTCACGCCCACGCCCACCGCTCCTGCTCGCCGAGCTCGGGATTGCGCGGGAACAGCGAAGCGCAGTGGGCATCGGGGCCGAGACCGAGCAGGATCAGATCGAGCTGCGGTAGTGCTCTCTCCGGGGAACGCTCCGCGCAGCTTCGTCCTCGTACTGTCGGGCGGCCGCGTCCGGGCCGAGTTCGCCCTCGATCCGGTGGATCGTCGGCGGATCGCCCTCGATCCGGTCGAAGCAGTGCGCGCTTGGCCATGCCGTAGTTGGACTGCTCGTGATCGGGCGCCGACACAGCGATCGTCGCCGCACCAGAGCGTCGCTGAGGACCAGTCGGCGCCGAGCTCGGCGCGCGCGCTCGTAGGCGATCCGCGGCGTCGAGCCGCCGGTCAGGGCGATCTGCGCCCCGGCGCTCGCCGCCGCGGCGAGCCGCAGGGCGATCTCGCCGGCCGGGTCGTCGACGACTTCGACTTGGCCGCGCGCGGCTCTCACCCTCCGCCGCCCGAGCTCACCGAGTCGCCGCGCTCGCGGCCGAGCAGCTCGATCAGGACCCGGTGGGGTCTCATCCGAGCATCGCGCGTGCCGCGTCCAAGGCCGGCTCGTAGGTCTCGTTGCGCAGCAGCGCCTGGCGGATCCCCTCGCCGAGCATGCCCGACTCGCCGCGTGATGCCCCGAGCACGGTCCAGGTCGACTCATCGCCCTTGCGCCCGGTCCGGTGCGCGGTCAGCCCGCCGGCGCCCCGGTCGAGTGAGATCTTCATTCCGGACGCTGACTCGATCGTTATCCCGGCGAGGCCGGGGGTGCTCATCGTGGAGTCGGGCTCGAGCCTCAGGATCACGTCGCTTCGCCGCGCGGTTGCGTGGCCCTGCATCGCGCCGCTCTGATGCACCATGCTGCCCGGCTTCCAGCCGAGCCGCGAGCCCAGCCAGCCGAAGAGCAGCAATCCCGCGACACCGGAGTCAGGCTGATGGCGAATCGTCACCGCGCTGATGCGCGCCCAGCTCGCGTCGCCACTGGTCGGGGTCGAAGGTCGCCGCGATCCGCTCACGCCACGGGGTTGAACGCAGCCACGCGAGGTCGACGACGTAGGCGCGCTCAGCCAGCGTCGTCGCGCGCTCGAGCCCGGCCTCGATCGAGGCCTCCTCGACCGAGTCGAGCAGCACGACCTGGGCGAGCTTCATCAGCGAGTCGACCGACGCGTGGTGGCGGTGCGGCGCCCAGACGACGGAAGCGAGGTCGGAGACGACGAGCGGATCGACCATCGAATCGAGGTGCTCGGCCATGTCGGGGCCGACGTCGACGACCACGCGCTCGTGTCCGAGCGCGATCGAACCCTCGCGCGCGGCGTCATCACCACCGACCGCCACGGTCGCGTTGAGTCCCTCGCCCCGGTCGGAGATGTTGCAGAGGATCATTCGCGACGGGTGGTAGCGGTCGATCGACTCGAGCCGATTGAGGATCTCACCCTGCCACTGGCGGTCGGCCACGACGATCAGGTTGAGGACGCGCGCGGGCGCGAAGTCGGAATCCTGGTCGTGGCGCTCACGCAACAGCTTGCGCAGGGCAGCCTCGATCGCCGAGGGAGTCGTGTCCTGCTCCGCCCAGACCGCCTCGCTCATCGTGCGCCGCGCCGCACTAGATGGCTCTCCAGCGATGCCCCTCGCGCAACAGCGCGTCCGCCTCGGCCGGGCCCTGAGAGCCCGCCTCGTACTGCGGGATCGGCCCGGGCGTCGTCTCCCAGGCGCGCACGATCGGGTCGCAGATGCGCCACTGCGCCTCAACCTCGTCGTTGCGCGTGAAAAGCGTCGCGTCGCCGCGCATCGCGTCCATGATCAACCGCTCGTACGCCTCCGGCGACTCCGACAGGAAGGCGGTCCCGTAGAGGAACTCCATCTTCACCGGCCGGATGCTCATGCGGGTGCCGGGGATCTTTGCCGCGAGCGAGATCGAGACGCCCTCGTTCGGCTGCATCGTCAGGATCAGCTGGTTGGGATGGATGCCCGTCGAGCCGTCCTGCTTGAAGGCGAGGTGCGGGACCGGCTTGAGCGTGACCGCGATCTCGGTGACCTTGCGCGCGAGCCGCTTGCCGGTTCGCAGGTAGATCGGCACCCCGGCCCAGCGCCAATTATCCACCTCGAGCCGCAGCGCGGCGTAGCTCGGCGTGCTCGAATCGGCCGGGACGTCCTTTTCCTTGAGGTAGCCGGCAACCTCGTCGTCCCTCGGAGTGGCCGGCCGAGTACTGCGCCCGGACGGCGATGTCCGGGACGTCCTCCGGCGTCGGCGCGTGGATCGCGTGGAGGACCTTGACCTTCTCGTCGCGGACCTCATCGGCCGAGAAGTTGACCGGGGGCTCCATGCAGAGCAGCGTCAGCAACTGCAGCATGTGGTTCTGAACCAGATCGCGCAGCGCGCCCGATGAGTCGTAGTAGCCGGCGCGCGAGCCGATGCCGAGGTCCTCCGCGGCCGTGATCTCGACGTAGTCGATGAAGTTGCGGTTCCAGAGCGGCTCGAACAGCCCATTGGCAAACCGGAACGCCAACATGTTCTGGACCGTCTCCTTGCCGAGGTAGTGATCGATCCGGTAGACCTGCGACTCGTCAAGGACCTCGAGCACGTCACGGTTGAGGTCGCGCGCCTCCTGCAGGTTGGTCCCGAACGGCTTTTCGATCACCACCCGGACGTCGACCCCCTCGCGATGGTCGAGCCCGCGGGCGCCGAGCTGCTTGACGATCAGCGGGAAGAACGTGGGCGCGGTGGAGAGATAGAAGACGCGGTTGAAGACGATGCCCGCCGCGTCGTCGAACTCCTCGAGCGTCGCTTCGAGCTGCTCGAAGACGGCCGGGTCGTCGAAGGTGCCGGGGATGTAGCGGACGTGCTCCATGAGCTTGTCGAGCACCTTCGGGTCAGGCTCGCGGCGAGAGAACTTCTGAATCCACTCGGTCGCCTCGGCGCGGAAGTCCTCGTGTGGCTTTTCCGAGCGCGAGACTCCGATCAGGTTGAACCGCTCGGGCAGGGCACCCTCGTGGGCGAGGTTGTAGATCGCCGGCAGGAGCTTGCGCTGGGCGAGATCACCGGTGCCGCCAAAGATCGTCAGCGTCGTCGGGTGAACCGGTAGCCGCTCGAGGCCCTCGACCAGCGGGTTCTCCGCCGGCGCAGCGGTGCCCTCCAAGTATCAGCCCCGCGCCTTCAGCACGGCAGCCGCGCGGCTCTCCTCGACCCCCGCGACCAGCTTGTCGAACGGGGTCACGAACGCATCGATACCGTCCCGCAGCAGCTTGTCGGTGACGTCGTCCATGTCGATCCCGGCATCGCGCAGCGCGTCGAGGTCGGCTGTGGGGTCGAGCTCGGCGGTCCCGGCCTCGACCTCGAGCTGCTCGGCCGCGGCCTCGAGCGTCGCGAGCGGCATCGTGTTGACCGTGTGCGGCGCGACGAGCGTATCGACGTACTTGGTGGCCGGGTAGTCGGGGTTCTTGGTGCCGGTCGAGGCCCAGAGCGGCCGCTGGACGGGCGCACCGGCTTCCTTCAGCTCGGCGAACCGCTCGCCCCCGTAGACCTCCTTGAACTTCGCGTAGGCGGCGCGCGCGTTCGCGACCGCCGCCGTGCCCTGGAGGTCGGTTCGGTCGAGATCCTCGAGCCGCTTGTCGACCTCGCTGTCGACGCGTGAGACGAAGAAGCTCGCGACCGAGTGGACGTCAAGCGACCCGCCGGCCTCGTGACGGCGCTCGAGGCCCGCGATGTGAGCCTCCATCACGCGCTCGTACGCGGCGACCGCGAACAGCAACGTCACATTGACGTTGATCCCGTCGGCGATCGCGTCGGTGATCGCCGAGAGCCCCTCATCGGTACCCGGGATCTTGATCATCACGTTGGGGCGGTCGAGCCGCTTCCAGAAGCGGCGCGCCTCCTCAATCGTGGCTGCGGTGTCGTGTGCGAACGCCGGTGAGACCTCGAGCGATACGAAGCCGTCCGTGTGATTGGTCGATTCCCAGACCGGCCGCAGCACGTCGGCCGCGAGGGTGACGTCCTTGATCGCGATCTCCTCATAGATCTTGTTCGCATCCATCTCATCGTCGGCGGCAAGCTCGGCGATCTGTTCGTCGTACTCGTCGGATCCAAGGATCGCCTTCTCGAAGATCGCCGGGTTGGACGTGACGCCGCGCAGCGAATCAACGTCGACGAGCTGCTTGAGATCGCCGCCCTCGATCAGGCCCCGGCGGATCTGGTCGAGCCAGATGCTCGTGCCCGCCGCCGTCAGTGCCGCCAGTCGCTCGTTTACCTGCTCGGTCGCGCTCATCAACTCTCCTTCGACGGGTTCGAAGCGGGATTCGCGCTGATTAGATCACACCGCGGGAACCGGTCGTGAAGCGGCATTGCTAATGTCGCCCGCCCGATGTCAGCGCTGCGGCAAACGAGCTTCTCCCAGCGCGCCCTGGCCGTCGTCTTTACCTTCGCGGGCGTGATGCATTTCGTGATCCCGCGGACCTACGAGGCGATCATGCCGCCGTACCTGCCGGCCCACCACGAGCTGGTCCTGATCAGCGGCGTCGCCGAGATCGTCGGCGGCCTGGCGGTCCTTCCGCCGAGCACGCGCAACTTCGCGCGCTGGTGGCTGCTCGCGCTGCTGGTCGCCGTGTTCCCGGCCAATCTCCATATGGCGATCAACCCCGAGGACATCAAGGGGTTCGACCCCAGCCGCATCCCCGAGTGGGCGCTCTGGGCGCGGTTGCCCGGTCAGTTCCTCTTCATGTTCTGGGTCTGGCGCGCCACCGTCGAACGGCGATAAGCGTCACCTGACGGTGTTGTTCACCCGCTCGCGTGCTCACGCACGCGTCGCGGGCTCCTCCGGCCGTCAGGCTCGCTTCTCGCCGCTCGGAGGTCCGCTCAGCTCCACTCGCATTGCGCGGGCCAGCGCGCCTCCGAGGACGTGCTCGTCGCGGCCGAAACGGACCGTTATCGGGCCGTCGAACGGCTGGCGATCGAGCACCTCGAAGCCCGCGCCGATTCCGATCCCCCGCTGCTCGAGGTAGCGCAGCATCTCCGGGTCTGAATCGGAGACGCGCACGAAGCGCCCCGTGTCCCCCGGTTCCGCGGCGTCGAGGCTGACGGTCGGCTCCTCCTCGATCGTCAGGTCGGCGGCCGGGATCGGGTCGCCGTGCGGGTCGTGGGTCGGATCTTCGAGCTTCGCCGAGATCCGCTCGACGAGGTAATCCGACAGCGCGTGCTCGAGCCGCTCGGCCTCCTCGTGGACACGGTCCCAGGGAACGTCGAGGTACTCGGCGAGGAACAGCTCGAGTCAGCCGGTGGCCGCGCAACACCTCGAGCGCCACGGCTTCGCCCTCCTCGGTCAGCTCGACGCCGCCGTACCGTTCGTGCTCGGCGAGCCCCTGCTCGGCCAACCGCCGGACCATTGCCGAGGCCGAAGCGGGCGAGACCGACAACCGCTCGGCAAGCGCCGAGGTGGACACGGGGCCGTCGAGGCGGCCGCTCAGCGAGTAGATCGCCTTGGCGTAGTCCTGGACCGCGTCGCTGATGGTCATAGCGGACACCAGCAACCCGGTCAGGTACATGATCGCAATGCCGCTCAGCAGGCCGGCGACCGCGAGCGGATGGAGCAGCCGGCCGGCGCCGTCACGGACGGTCGGCGCGATCTGGACGATCACCTGGGCGATCGCGCCCGCCCCGAGCCCGAACATGAACGCGGCGAGACTGGGATCGAACGCCGAGGCGCCGATGAAGGCACCGAGGATTGCGGGCGCACCGGCGAGCAGGCCGAGGCCGACCAGCTTGGCTAGCCGGCGGTCGGCGGGTGGACCCTCGGCGATCGGAGCGACGATCGCCAGGCCCTCGGTCGTGTTGTGGAGGGCGAAGCCGACGATCAGGGTCGCGCCGAGGGCGAGCGAGCCGATCGCGTAGGCCGAGCCGATCGCGAGCCCTTCGCCGAGGTTGTGCAGGCCGATGCCGACGGCGATCAGCGTGGCGAGCTGAAGACCGCTGGTCGCGCCGCCACGCCTTCGCCTGGAGAGCAGCCCATCGACCGCGGCGAGCGCCAGGTAGGCGACCGCGGCGCCGACCAACACGAGCAGCGGACCGCCGAACGCCTGGGAGCCGAGCCCCGCGAACTCGATTCCCTCGAACACCGCGTCGACACCGAGAAAGCCGAGCAACCCGAGCGTCAGGGCCATCAGGAAGCCGATCCAGCGCGGGTTGATCCGGCGAATCCACGGCAGCCAGAGCATCCCGATCGTCACCGGGATCACGCCGACGTAGATCCCGATCAGCGCCATCAGGCCGAAGAACGACAGGTCGGTCTCGGGCGTCAGGGTCGCGACCTCGATCGACGCCGGGATCGTCCCCCCGGTCGCGGTCAGCAGGACGACCTCGTAGGCCTCTCCCTCCAACCACGGGTAGGTCGCGGTGACCGTTCCGGCTTCGAGCCGGCCGAGTTCGGGATCGGTCTGCTCGAAGGCGACGAACGCATCGTTGACGAACACCTGCTCGATTGCGACCGGATCGGGCCCGTCGTTGCGCACATGGACTTCGATCTCGCCCGGCCGCAGCACCGTCCGGTCGACCGCGACCTCCTCCACGGGAACGCCGGAGCGCTCGAGACCCGGCGCGCCGAGCGCGACGAAGATCGCGATCCCCGCGGCCAACAGCACGAGCGGGAACAAGCCGGCCAGCCAGGCGGGCAGCCGCGTCGCGACGGTCACTCGCGGACCTCGAAGAAGCCCATCCAGCCCAGCTCGGCGAACTCGGAGACGTGGGCGTGGAACATGTACTTGCCGGTGTAGGGGAAGCGCAGCTCGAGGATGTCGCGCTGGCCCTGGCCCTGGATCACCGTGTCGGTCAGCTCCGTCGGCTCGAGCGAGGTCCCGGTCGGGAAGCGGTTGAAGAAGTTGGCGTGGATGTGGAACGAATTGATCAGGTCGAACTCGAGGATGTTCACGAGGTAGATCCGAACGGGCTGGTCGCGCTTGACCCGGATCGGCTCGTTCATGTAGTCGAAGGCGACGGTGTTGACGGCGTAGATCTCGTTGCTGCGATCGAAGTTCGTGTCGAAGCCGTTCATCACCATCACGAGCTCGTCGGCCTCCGGACGGCCCTGCTTGGGATCGATGATGAAGGCGCCGTAGAGCCCCTTGGCGATGTGGTCCGCGAGCGGGGTCGAGTGGCAGTGGTAGAGGTGGAGCCCGAACGGCTCGGCGCCGAACTCATACGTCGTCGAGCGACCGGGCTCGATGTTGCCGGCCCCGATCCCCGGGATGCCGTCCATCGCCGCGGTGTGGATCCCGTGGAAGTGCATCGTGTGTGGATGCTGGGAGGCGTTGACGAATCGCACCCGCAGCCGCTCCCCCTCGCGCGCGCGCAGCGTGGGTCCGGGGACGCGTCCGTTGTAGGTCCAGGCCGCGTACTTGACACCCGGTGCGACCTCGATCTCCTTGTCCTCGGCCACGATCTCCCACTCGCGCACCGTGCCGGTCGCGGTTCGGCGAGTCGTCCCCCAGTCGAAGTCGCGCACGATCTCCGCGGGGTCGAAGCCGTTGACCGCGGGGTCGACGCGCCCGACGGTCCCGTTGTGCCCGGACCCGGCGTGGGCGGCGGCGGAGTGCGCCCCGCCGGCGCCGTGCTGCTGGGGCTCGAGCGCCTGGGCGATCTGGGCGTGGACCCCCCGGTGCGGAATCAGCTCATGGGCGATCGGAACGGCCGCGGCGGCCGCGCCGCCAGCAAGAAGTTTCCGTCGGCTGATCTTTGACATCGGACCAGCATAACAATGAGTTAGACGGGACTAACTCTCGGGTGCCGGTCGCCCGTCCGCGACCCTCAACCAAGCAGCGCGCGGGCGCGGTCGGCGACGTTCTCGGGCGTGAAGCCGAAATGCTCGTAGACGGCCGGCTGGGGACCGGACGCTCCGAAGCCGTCCATGGCGACCGAATCGCCGTCGTCGGTGACCCACCGCTCCCAGCCCATCGGACCGGCGGCCTCGACCGACAACCGCGCGCGGCAGGACGGCGGCAACACCGAGTCGCGGTAGCCGGAATCCTGGGCCGCGAAGGTATCCATGCAAGGCATTGATACGACGCGGACCCCAGTGCCGTCGGCGGCGAGCGCGTCGGCGGCGGCCACGGCGATTCCGACCTCGGAGCCGGTCGCGATCAGGATCACCTGGAGCTCGCCCTCGGCCTCGCGCAGCACGTAGGCGCCGCGCTCGATCGCATCGGCCGGGACCGCGTCGGGATCGATTCCTGGCACCGTCTGGCGGCAGTAGGCCATCAGGGTCGGCGTGCCGGCACTGCCGACCGCGAACCGCCACGCCAGCGCGGTCTCGTTCGCATCGGCCGGGCGGACGACGTTGAGGTTGGGGATCGCGCGCAAGCCGATCAGCTGCTCGATCGGCTGATGCGTCGGCCCGTCCTCGCCGACGCCGATCGAATCGTGCGTGAAGCAGAAGATCGACGGAATGTTCATTACGGCCGCGAGTCTGATCGAGGCCTTCATGTAGTCCGAGAAGATCAGGAACGTCGACCCGTAGGCGCGCAGCCCCTGGAGCGTCAGCCCGTTGACGATCGCCGCCCATCGCGTGCTCGCGGATGCCGAAGTGGAGGTTGCGGCCCGTCGTAGTCGTGCGGGCCAACGCTGCCGCCGTCCTCGATCAGGGTAAGCGTCGAGGGGGCCAGGTCGGCGGAGCCGCCGACCAGCTCCGGCACCTTCGAGGCGGCCCACTGGATCGCCTTGTTCGAAGCCTTGCGCGTCGCCATCTTGCCGTCCTCGAGCCGGTAGGACGGGCACATTGGAATCCCAGCCCTCGGGCAGCGTGCCCGGACATGATCCGCTCGTACTCGGCCGCCTCGTCCGGGTGCTCGCCGCGGTATGCC
Organism: uncultured Thermoleophilaceae bacterium; assembly: GCA_963790245.1. GTDB lineage: Bacteria > Actinomycetota > Thermoleophilia > Solirubrobacterales > Thermoleophilaceae > JACCVG01. Next base: position 2,219,831 of record CAWBNP010000002.1, on the reverse strand, counting down.
TCGAATCGCTAGTTCCAGGCGGCCTCCGCTTCGGCGCCTCGCCCTTCGCACTCGCGGAAATGCGCGAGCGACTCCTCGGGAACGAAGAACGGCTCGGTGCTGGGCCAGCCGTAGGCCTCCTTGGTGAGCAGGACCTCGTCCTCGCCCAGCGGTGCGCCGTGGGCGGCCTCGGTGTCCTGCTTGTTCGGCGAGCCCGGTGCGATGTGGGTGCGGACGATGATCAGCGAGGGCCGGTCCTCGATCCGCTTGGCCTCCTGCACCGCCTCCTCGATGTCGTCGAGCTCGATGTCCTCCCCGAGGTTCTGGACGTGCCAGCCGTAGGCCTCGTACCGCTTGCCGACGTCCTCGGAGAACGACAGCGCGGTGTCGCCCTCGATCGAGATGTGGTTGTCGTCGTAGAAGGCGATCAGCCGGCCGAGGCCGAGGTGGCCGGCGATCGAGCCGGCCTCGCCGGAGATCCCCTCCTGCATGTCGCCGTCGCTGGCGATCGCGAAGGTGTGGTGGTCGACGATCGTCGTGTCCGGGGCGGTTGAATCGCGCCGCGAGCATCCGCTCACCGAGCGCCAGACCTACCGCGTTGGAAATCCCCTGCGCCGAGCGGCCCGGTCGTCGTCTCGATCCCGGCAGCATGTCCGTATTCGGGGTGGCCGGCCGTCGGGCTGCCGAGCTGGCGGAAGTTCTTCAGATCATCGAGCGTCAGCCCGTACCCGGTCAGGTAGAGCATCGAGTAGAGGAGCATCGACGCATGGCCGCAGGAGAGGACGAACCGATCCCGATCGGCCCAGTCGGCGTTGCCCGGGTTGTGGTCCATCACCCGCGTGTAGAGGACATAGGTGAGCGGGGCGAGCGCCATCGGCGTTCCGGGGTGACCCGAGTTGGCCTGCTGGACCCCGTCCATCGAGAGGGTCCGGATCGTGTTCACGCAGAGCTCGTCGAGCGCCCGCGTATCGGTGGTCGTGCTCATTCGTCTCCTCGGTTCGTTCGCTGAAATTCGTGCGCGGCCAGCGTGCCGGCCCCGATGATCCCCGCGTCGGCGCCGCCGCGCGCAAGACCGATCGTCACTCTCTCATACAGCGCCGGGAGCGCACGAGACTCGGCCTCGGCGATCGCTTGCGGCATGAATAGATCGCCGGCGCCGGACAGGCCCCCGCCGATCACGAGCCGCTGCGGCTCGAAGATGTTGATCAGCGCGGCGATTCCGATTCCGAGGCTCACGCCAAGCCGCCCGAGCAGCGCGATCGCGTCTGGATCGCCGTCCTCTGCGGCGTCGGTCGCCATCCGCCCGGTTACCCGCCCTTCCTGCGCGAGCTCGCGGCCGAGGCGGGAGTCGGGATGGGCCTCGGCGTGCGCCAGCGCCTCGCGGGCGAGCGCCGTGCCGCTGCAGAACGCCTCGAGGCAGCCGCGGCTCGGGCACGTGCCGGGGCATTCCGGACCGTCGCGCTCGATCACGATGTGGCCGAGCTCGGCGCCGAGGCCGCTCGCGCCGCGGAAGATCTGCCCGTCGATCACTACTCCCCCACCGACGCCCGTTCCGAGCGTGAGCATCACGAGGTCCTCAGCGCCCGCGAGCCCGGCCTCGGCGAGCGCCGCGCAGTTGGCGTCGTTGTCGACGAAGACCGGGCGACCGAAGCGGTCTCCGAGCTGCTCGCGGACGGGGACTCCTTGCAGCGGGATGTTGGAGCTTGCGAGGACGGTGCCCGTCGCGAACTCGATCTGGGAGGGAAGCCCGATCCCGATCGCGCTGGCCGAGCCCTCGGTCCGCTCGACCTCGGCGACCGCCGCCGCGATCCCGTCGAGCAGGGCCCCGGAGCCATCGAGCTCGGTCGGGTGCTCGACCCGGCCCGCCAGCGACCCGTCGCGGACGATCGCCGCCGCAACCTTCGTCCCGCCCGACATCGACTCCGATCACCGTCTCCCTTCCTGACCATTCTTTACAGCGGACGACGTTTCATGCAATCGGGGCGTTAACTGCCCGCCCAGATGGATCGCCGGCTCGCCAACAAGAACATCCGGACAGGGCTGATCGCCGGAGCGATCTCGATGCTCGTCTTCGGCGCCGCCTTCCTGATCGGCTTCATCTACTAACCGCTGAGCGACCACCCGATGACCGAAGAGAAGATCGACCCACCAGCAGATCGAACCCGCGTCGGAGCAGGTTCACCTTCCGGGCCGTCGTTCCTGCCGGTGATCGTCGCCGCCGGGATCACGATCGCGCTCGTCGGCGTCGTGCACAACCTCGTGATCGCCGCGATCGGCCTCGTCATCGCGGTCGGCGCGATCATCCGCTGGGTCCGCGAGACCCGCGCGGAGATCGCTGACTTGCCTCTAGAGCACTAGCGCGAGAACTCGCGCGCAGGGCCGAACGTCGCGTGCGCACGACCCCGGTGGGGTCGTAGCGATCTAGCCGGAAACGGCCTGCATCTCTCCCGTATCGCACGACGCGCCGTCGGTCGTCCAGCAGCGGACGATGTCGCGCATCGACAGCACGCCGCGCGATCTCGCCGCCGGAGATCACGAGCAGGTGCCGGAAACGGCCGCTGATCATCGCCTCGGCCGCGCGCTCGAGCGACCAGTTGGGTGCCGCGAAGGTGAGGTTCGAGGAGAGGTGGTCGGCTACGGTCTCGGAGTCGGGATCCTGGCCCTCGCCGATCGCGCTGACGACGTCACGCTCGGTGATGATGCCGGGCCCCGGCTGCTCCGGGTCGATCACGATCGCCGCGCCGACCTTGCGCTCGGCCATCAGCCGCGCCGCCGCCCGCAACGTGTGGCCGGGCCCGACGGTCAACACCGCCTCGGTCATTCCATCGCTTACTTGCATGGCGCGCCTTTCTCGCCCTCGTGACGATTGACTCGATGTCTAGAACGAGCCTACCACGACAGATGCGGCCGATCCAGATCGATCCCGCCCGGCACGCGGTCGGCCCCCTCCAATACACTCGCGCCCGCGTTGGCAAACCACGGCGACAGCACCACCCGTCGAGCCGTCCGAGGGTCGCAGCGATGAGGACCAAGCATCCGATCGTCCAGATGCTCCTGATCGGTGTCGTCGCCTCCGCCGCGGGCATCGCGCTGGCGCTCGCGATCGACTGGTTCCCGGTCGCCGCCTCGACTGCCGCGGCGCCGATCGACGAGCTCTACGACGTGCTGCTGATCGTCTCGGTCCCCGTCTTCGTCCTGGTCATGACGGTCGCGCTCTACTCGCGTCTGGCGGTTTCGCGCGAAACCGGGCGATCAGAGCGACGGCGCGCCGATTCACGGCAACACGCTGCTCGAGGTCGTGTGGGTGACTATCCCGACGATCATGGTCAGCGCGCTCGCGGTCTACGGCGCGATCGTGCTCGAGGAGATCGAGCGCCCGGCCGCCGACGCGATGGAGGTCCAGGTGACCGGCCAGCAGTTCGCGTGGAGCTTCGAGTACCCGGACGCGCCCGGCGGCGAGCCGGTCCAGTCCGAGGAGCTCGTGCTGCCGCTCGGCCAGCAGGTCCACTTCGAGATCAAGGCGCTCGACGTGCTCCACTCGTTCTGGGTTCCGGCGTTCCGACTCAAGTCCGACGCCGTCCCGGGCATCACGACCGAGTACCGGATCACCCCTACCAAGGAAGGCCGCTTCGACGTCGTCTGCGCCGAGCTCTGCGGCCTCGGCCACACGACCATGCGCCAGATCGCGACCGTCCTCCCGCCGGCCGAGTTCGAGGGCTGGCTGGCCGAACAGGTCAAGGAGAGCGAGCCGGCGGCCGACGATACGATGCCGGCGTCCGCGACTGAGGAAGAGGAGGCCCAGTGACGTTCGCCGCCAAGCTGAAGGGCCCGGGTTGGTACCGGGCGCTGCTGTCGGTACCGCTGTCGCTGGCGTTCTCGACCGCCCTCGTCGTCGGCATCCGCGCGCTGTATGGCTGGGACCCGCTCTTTGACGGCGACGCGATCACGACCGTCGCGCTGATCGCGATGCCGCTCGCCTTCCTCGTCGGCATCGGCTGCTTCGACTACTGGTTCTACTGGGCCGCCGGGAAGCCGACCCGCGACGAGGACCACTCCGGCCACGGCGCCAAGACATGGAAGGACTACTTCCGCGTCAACACCGATCACAAGGTGATCGGCATCCAGTACATCGTCACGACGTTCGTCTTCTTCACGATCGGCGGACTGCTCGCGATGCTGATCCGCGCCGAGCTCGCCGCGCCGGGCTCCCAGTTCGTCGACCCGAACACCTACAACGGCCTGTTCTCGGTCCACGCCTCGCTGATGATCTTCCTGTTCATCATTCCGGTCTTCGCCGGGTATCGCGAACTACGTGATCCCGTTGATGATCGGCGCGCCGGACATGGCGTTCCCGCGGCTGAACGCGCTCTCCTACTGGATGCTGCCGATGGCTGGGATCATGATGGTCGCGAGCTTCTTCGCTCCGGGCGGCGCGTTCGCGACCGGCTGGACCGCCTACGCACCGCTATCGACCGAGATCCCGCTCGGCCAGCAGTTCTTCACGATCGGCGTCCAGTTCGCCGGCGCCTCGTCGATCGCGACGGCGCTCAACTTCCTGGTCACGATCATCACGATGCGCGCGCCGGGGATGACCTTCTTCCGGATGCCGCTGCTGGTCTGGGCGAACTTCACGACCTCCCTGTTGGTCGTGATCGCCACGCCGTTCATCGCCGGCTCCCAGTTCTTCGTCCTGTTCGACCGCGCGCTCGGGATGAACTTCTTCAATTCGGCCAACGGCGGCGACGTGATCATGTACCAGCACATCTTCTGGTTCTACTCGCACCCGGCGGTCTACATCATGATGTTGCCCGGCTTCGGGATCATCAGCGAAGTCATCTCCGCCAACGCCCGTAAACCGGTGTTCGGATACCGGATGATGGCCTTCTCGCTGTGCGCGATCGTCGTGCTCGGGTTCACGGTCTGGGCCCACCACATGTTCGTCTCGGGCATGTCCGCCTGGCTGCGCGTTCCGATGATGATCACGACGATGCTGATCGCGATCCCGACGGGCATCAAGATCTTCTCCTGGCTCGCCACGCTCTGGCGCGGCGTGATCCATCTGACGACTCCGATGCTGTTCGCGCTCGGCTTCATCACGATGTTCACGCTCGGCGGGATCAGCGGCGTGATCCTGGCCGTGATCCCGGTCGACATCCACGTCTCGGACACCTACTTCATCGTCGCCCACATCCACTACGTGCTGTTCGGCGGCTCGGTGTTCACGATTTTCGCGGGCCTCTACTTCTGGTTCCCGAAGATGACCGGCCGGATGTACGACGAGCGGCTCGGCAGGATGCACTTCTGGCTGTCGTTCGTCTTCTTCAACCTGACGTTCGGCCCGATGCACCTCGTCGGCGTCGACGGGATGCCGCGACGGGTCGCCGACTACGCGGCCGAATTCGCGACCTGGAACGCGGTCATCTCGGTCTCGGCGTTCATCTTCGGAATGTCCTACCTGCTGTTCCTCTACAACATGATCACGAGCTGGCGCAACGGCCCGAAGGCCGCCGGCAACCCCTGGCGCGCGCACACGCTCGAGTGGCAGGTCAGCTCGCCCCCGCCGCTGTTCAATTTCGACGAGATCCCGACGGTCGTCGGCGGCCCCTACGAGTACGGCGTCCCGGGCGCGGTCCACGGCGTGTTCAAGAAGCCCGAGCCGGTCGCGGCGGCGAGCGGAGGCAAAGAGTGAGGCGCCACCCGTTTCTCAAGCAGCAGCACGCGACCCGTCGGGAGGCGTCTCGATGAGCGCGCGAAAGATCCTCGTGGTCGCCAACGAGACCGTCGGCGGGCGCAAGCTGATCGACGCGGTGCAGGAGCGGGTGCAGCAGGCCGGCGGCGAGGTCGTCGTGACCGTCATCTGTCCGCAGAACCAGCCCAAGCACGGCTACGTCATCCACGACGGCGCGATCCGCAACGCGGCGGAGAATCGGCTCGCGACGACGATCGAGCATCTGCGCGAGGCGGGGATCGCGGCGCGCGGCGAGGTCATGGATCCGGACGCCTACTCGGCGACGATGGACGCGATCGAGCAGTTCGGCGCCGATGAGATCGTCATCTCGACCCACCCCGAAACGCGCTCGGGCTGGATGCGCCGCGACCTGATCGAGCGGCTGGCCGACGCCTCGGGGCTACCGATCGAGCACGTCGTCGTCGATCTCGACGAGGATCGCGCCGAAGCGACCCGGACGCTGGTCGTCGCCAACCAGACCGCCGAGAGCCCGAGCCTGCTCGCGCTGCTGCAGGCCAAGGCCGGCGAGAGCCCCCACCGGTTCACCGTCATCTGCCCGGTCGGCGAGGAGTCCGAGGAGCAGGCCTCCGCCCGCCTCGCCGGCGTGCTCGAGCGGCTCCGCGGCGCGGGTCTCGACGCGATCGGCCAGGTCATGCACCCCGACCCCTTCACGGCGATCCAGAACGCGCTCCAGTTCTACGTGGTCGACGAGATCGTGATCTCGACGCTCCCGAACGAGCGCTCCGGCTGGCTGCGCGGCAACCTGATCGAGCGCGTCGAGTCCTCGACCTCCAAGCCGGTCGAGCACGTGGTGGTGCCCGGCTCGATGGAAGCCGCGACGATCGCCCACGACGGTCACGGGCACCACCACGGCCCGCCCGAACCCAACCAGTCTTCGCGGATCGAGGCCCAGACGCTCGGGATGTACCTCTTCATCATCTCCGAGATCATGCTCTTCGGAGCATTCTTCACGGCCTACTTCTTCATCCGGGTCGTGATCGGCGATCAGTGGCCGGCCGAGAACATGCATCTTCCCGTCGCGGTGGCCGGAGTCAACACGGCGATCCTGATCTCCTCGAGCGCGACGATCCATTGGGCGCTCGAGTCGGCGAAGTCCGGCAACCGCAACGGCCTCAAGGTCGGTCTGCTGATGACGTCGCTGCTGGGCGCGACCTTCCTCGCGATCCAGATCAACGAGTACGTCAACATCGGCTTCCCGCCCTCGAGCAACGCGCAGGCGTCGATCTTCTACTCGCTGACCGGGCTGCACGGCGCCCACGTGTTCGTGGGCCTGACGCTGCTCGTCTTCGCGACGACGCGTGCGTTCAAGGGCCACTTCACCGAGAAGGAACACCGGGGAGTCGAGATCCCGGGCATCTACTGGCACTTCGTCGACGTCATGTGGATCGTCGTCTACACCACGATCTACGTCATTTGATGCTCAACCCGCTGAGGTCCGAAGGCGAGGCGTTCAAGTTCCTGCTCTACGTGATCGGGCTGTTCGTCCTGATAATCGTCGTCGTGCTCGTCACTCGGTCGCTGTAAGCCCGACGCGGCAGGCGGCGCCGGCGCAGTCGCGCAGCACGTCGAGCCGCTCGGCTAGCGCCGCGCGGGTCTGCTCGGCCCCGCCGTTCTTCGCCAGGTTGTCCGCCTGGTCCGGGTCGGTTCGCAGGTCATAGAGCTCGCGCTGGCGGTCGTCGTACTCCACGTAGAGCCAGCGGCTGGTCCGCAGCGCCTCATAGCCGGGGGCGCGGTTGCCCGGGTAAGGCAGCGAGGGGCCCGCCTCGAGCAGCAGCTCGCGACCGCGCGCGCTCTGGCTGTCGCGTGCCGCGTCGAGCAGCGAGAGGCCGTCGAGCACCCTCCCCGATCCCGCACCCGCGATGTCGAGGATCGTCGCCGCCCAGTCGACGTTTGACGACGAGCTGCCGACGCTCAATTCCCTCGGGGATTCCCGGGCCGCGAACGATCAGTGGCACGCGCGTCGACTCGTCGTAGGGAAGCGTCTTGCCGCTGGCGATCCGGTGCTGACCGGTCAGGAAGCCGTTGTCGGAGGTGAAGATCACGAACGTATCGTCGAGCTCGCCCGAGCGCTCGAGGATGTCGAGCATCTGGCCGACGTAGCGGTCGACGTCGAGAACGCTGCGCGCGCGGGCGCGGTGGTGACAATCGATCAGGTCCCGCGCGGCCCGGTCCAGCTCGGGGAAGCTGCGCACATGCTTGGGCTTGTCCCCGATCTTGGTCTCGTTGAAGGCGCCGGAGCGGGGTGCGTCGACCTTGCGAAACCGATTCCTGGACGCCGGTGAGGAACGTGGGTCATTGCAGGCCTCGACGTGCAGCTCGGCGTGCGGCGCGGTCGGCGCGAAGGTCATGAAGAACGGCTGGTCCCGGTCGGTTAGCCGCTCGAGCGAGCGCAGCGCGAAGCCGCCGAGCACGTCGGTCTTGTAGCTCGGGCCCTTGCTGCCGAACGACCGCAGTTCGCCGTTGCGCATCAGCTTGTAGTGGTACATGTCGGTTATCGCGACCGCCGGGGAGACGAAGTCGTCCCAGCCCGGCGGGTCGCGCAGCGGCTCGCCCTTGATCGGGTAGCCGTTGAGGAACTTGCCGATGTAGGAGGTCGCATAGCCCGCGCCCTTCAGCCAGACGGGGAGCGAGTTGCGCAGGTCGAGCTCGCCCGCCTGCTCGTTGGCGAGCACCCCGTGGTTGTGGGCGTACTGGCCCGAGAGCAGCGTCGCGCGCGACGGGCAGCAGAGCGGGAAAGACACGAACGAGTTGGTGAACGAGACGCCGTTGTGCTCGAGTTCGCGCCGGACGCGCGGCATGTACTCGATCAGGCCGACATCCTGATCGTCGGTCAGCACGAGCAGGACGTTGGGCGGCTCGCCGTCGTCGGCGAGAACCGGCGACTCGGCCAGCGGCGCGTCGCAGCCAAGCCCCGACGCGGCCACGAGCATGGCTGCGGCGACGAGGGCGGCGCGGCGGCGCCTCACCTGCGGTCGGATCGACGAGATGGCGCTACTCGACGGCGAGCGTGCCGATCATGCCACCCTCGGCATGACCAGGCACCGTGCAGATGTATTCGTACTCGCCGGAGTCGAGGTCGACCTCGATCGTCGACTCACCGCCGGTACCGACCACTTCTCCGACGTCGTCCTCGATCGCGATGTTGTGGTCGATCGGGGACTCGTTCGGCATTGTGATCTCGACCGAGCCGGCCTCGGCCTCTGCCTCAGGGAAGGTGTAGGCGAGCGCGCCAGTCGGATCGGCCGGGATCGTCAGTACCCCGTCCTCGACAACCGCGGGCTCGTCACTCTGCTGGGCGGCGCCGGCCGCGGCCAACGCACCTTGATCCTCACCGGGGCGACCCGCCGCGAAGGCGACGTACGCCGCGACATCACGGGCATCGGCGCCGGTCACCAGCTTCGGCGGCATCGTGCTGCTCAGCGCGGGGTGCTCGATCTGGGAGCGGACGATCCCCTCGACGGTCGCGGCACCCTGGCCCGACTCACGGGCTGCGCCAAACGCTTCATCGAGGTCGGGGCCCTGGTTGCCACTCGTCCCGGCGCGCGCCAGCGCGTGACAGCTGCCGCAGGTCCCCTCGCCGACGAACAAGGTCTTGCCGTTGACGAGGTCGGGCTGGTCGCCACGCGACCCGCAGCCGCTGAAAACGGCACCTACTGCCAGCGCGGCGAGGGCGCTCGCGGCTCCGCGCGATCGAATCGAGAAGGTCATCGGGCGCGAAGATTATCCGTTCGCGCGGTCGCAGGCATCGCACTTCCGGGACGTCGGTTGGTATCTTGGCCGCGTGGCCGGAGAACAGAAATACCGCCTGCGAACGCGCTCGGATCGCGAGGTGATCCGCGAGGTCTCGGCCGGCGCCGTTTACGTCGACTCCGAGACCGGCTCGGAGTACGAGATCGTGGGCAAGGTGCTGCCGCTCGCGCCGTCGGCCAGCCAGCTGCCGTGGGCCGTCGACAACCTCCGCCTCTGCGGATGCTCGCTCCAGCAGCTCGCCCCCAAAGACCTCAACGACTGCCCCCACTGCGACCGCCGTCTGCCGGCTGTGGACGGCTGATCAGATGTCCACGCGCTCGACACAGATCGCGCTGCTGGCGGCGCTGCTCGCGCTGACTGTCGTCGGCTGCGGCGGTGGCGATGAGCCCGAGCCCGCTTCGACGACGGCTCCCGAGCTGGTCTCGCCCGGCGGAACCAAGAGCGGCTCGACGAGCTCGACCCGATCGACGCCGACGGTCAGGGTCCGCACAGTCGATCAGGGTGATTCCTCAGACGACGGCGGCGATTCCGGGGTCGTGGTCCCGGAGGAGGAGCCGGTCGAAGAGGAGCCTCCGCCCCCGCCGCCGCCCGACAACCCCAAGAACGACACGCCGCCGCCCCCGGGCAGTTCGGCGGAACGCTTTGAGGAGTTCTGCCAGGCCAACCCCAAGGAATGCGGGTTCTGAGCTAATAGCCAGCGTCTCGCGGTGTCGCCCGAGAATGCGTCGTGCTAGCGCACTGCCACATTCTCGGCTCCTACCGAGACCTGGCTCTGACCTCAGAACTACTTGTAGCGGTAGGTGATGCGACCTCGGTCGAGGTCGTAGGGCGAGAGTTCGATCTTGATGCGGTCGCCCGGGCAGGATGCGGATGTAGTGCCGGCGCATCTTGCCCGAGATGTGACCGAGTACCTCGTGGCCGTTATCGAGCGTCACGCGGAACATGGTGTTGGGCAGGGCCTCGGTGACCTCGCCCTCCATCTCGATCTTCTCTTCCTTGGCCATAAGTGGGCACCCAGGGGGCGCCGTCAGCCGAGCACGGTGACGTTGACCGCCTTGGGGCCCTTATCGCCCGCTTCTTCGTCGTAGGAGACCTTCGCGGCCTCCGCCAGGGTCTTGAAGCCCTCGCCGTTGATCCCGCTGTGATGGACGAACAGGTCCTGACTACGCCTTCGTCGGGCGTGATGAAGCCGAACCCCTTGTCGTCCCTGAACCACTTGACCGTTCCGGTTGCCATCGCTTCTACAGCACCTTCCTCTATCGCCTGCCGAATGCGAGCAAACTAGCAGTAAGGGTGAAGCGCGCGAGAACTCGTGCTCAAGGCCGAAGGTCGCGTGCGCAGGACCCCGCTGGGGTCTCAGCGGCCCTCGAACGTCGCCTTGCCGGGGCCCTCGGCGAGGAAGGTCTCGACGGCTCGCTGGAGGTCCTCGGTGTCGAACAGCGGTGACGCGATCTCGCCGATCCGGGCGTCTGCACCGCGGACGCCGTGGTCGAGGAGGGCCCGGACCATCTGCTTAGTCGCGCCGTTGGCGCGGGTCGGCCCGTTTGCAAGCCGGTTCGCAAGCGCCAGAGCGACCTCGTCGAGCTCGCCGTCCGGGCACGACTCGGTTGACGACGTTCCAGCGCTCGAGCGTCGCCGCGTCGAACAGCTCGCCGGTCATCACGAGCTCGCGAGCGCGGGCCGGACCGGCGCGCTCGGCGACGCGCTGGGTTCCGCCCATTGCCGGGGTCAGCCCGACGACGATCTCGACCAGGCCGAACCTCGCCGACTCACCGGCGAGATCAGGTCGCAGCCCAGCGAGAGCTCGAAGCCGGCAGTCAGGCACAGCCCGTCGACCGCGGCGATCGTCGGGACCGGCATGTCCTCGAGACCGTGGACGATCGAGACGAGCTCCTCGAACACCTCCCGCGATCGTTCGACCGACAGGCCGTGAAAGACGTCGACATCGACGCCGCCGGTGAAGACGTGGCCCTCGGCTCGAACCAGCACCGCGCGCGGGGGGTCGGCGGCGACCTCGTCGAACAGCAGCCGCCAGGTCGGTGATCAGTTCGGCGTCGAACAGGTTCAGCGGTGGGGTGTCGAGAACGATCTGGGCGAGTGCACCATCGCGATCGACGCGGACCTTGCTCATCGAGCACTCTCCAACCGGGACAACCGTCGCCGGATGAGGACCCGGTGGGGTCTCATCGAGCACTCTCCAACCGGGACAACCGTCGCCGGATGAGGACCCGGTGGGGTCTCATCGAGCACTCTCCAACCGGGACAACCGTCGCCGGATGAGGACCCGGTGGGGTCTCATCGCGTCAACTCCGCGGCGAGCGCCGCGAGTTCGTCCTGGTCGGCGGTCTGGGGATGGGTCGGGGGTGCGAGACCGTCGCCCGCGTAGCGGGGGATCACGTGGATGTGGAAGTGCCAGACCGTCTGCCACGCCGCGGGCTCACAGGCGTTGATAAGGTTGACCCCGTCGCATTCGAACCGCTCCCGCATCCGTCCGCGCGAGCGCCTTGGCCGCCCGAGCGGCGTAGCCGCGAGATCCTGCGTCGTCGATCTCGTAGAGGTTCGTGAGTGGGCGCGCGGGATCACCAGCGCATGGCCCTTGGTCCACGGGTTGATGTCCATGAACGAGACGGTGTGCTCGTCCTCGTCGACGATCGGTGGGCGGGCAACTCGCCCGCCACGATCTTGCAGAAGATGCAGTCCTCGGCCATGGCGGCGCAACCTATCTGATCTGTCAGGGCTACAGCCAGCCGGAGCGGTGGAAGCGCCGGTACAGGAACCCGCAGATGACGACCATCACGACGAGCACCAGCGGGGTAGCCCAGCGGCTCGCTGCAGCTCGGGCATGTAGTCGAAGTTCATCCCGTAGATCCCGGCGATCATCGTCGGCACGGCGAGGATCGCCACCCAGGCCGAGATCTTGCGCACGTCCTCGTTCTGGCGCAGGCGCCGACCTGGGCGAGATTGGCCTCGCAGCGCGCCTGGCAGCAGCTCGTTGAACGTCGTCGACGTTCTCATCCGCGCGCACGCGTGGTCATAGACATCTCGGAAGTAGGCGCGCACGTCCTCGTGGATCAGCGGAACGCGCCCGGAGGCGATGCTTGCGCAGCGGCTCGAGCAGGGGCCCCGTCGCTCGGTGGAACTGGATGACCTCGCCCTTGGAGCTGGTAGATCCGCTCGGCCGGATTGCTGCGCTGGGGTCGAGAAGACCTCGGCCTCGACCTCCTCGATGTCGTCCTCGATCCCGTCGATCACCGGCTGGTAGTCGTCGACCACCCGGTCGACGATCGCGTGGAGCATCGCACCCGGGCCGCAGCGCAGGAGATCCGGTCGCGCCTCGACCTGCAGCCGGACCTCGTGGAGCGCGCTCGCCGCGCCGTGCCGGACCGAGATCAGGAAGTCGGCGCCCACGAACAGCAGGATCTCGCCGAACTCGACGGTCTCCGTGGCGTCGATGTAGCGCGCCGGGTGCAGAACCATGAACAGCGAGTCCCCGTAGATCTCGAGCTTCGGTCGCTGGTGGGCGTTGATCGCGTCCTCGACCGCCAGCTCGTGCAGGTTGAACTCGCGCGCGACCGAGTCGAACTCCGGCCTGCGTCGGCTCGTGGAGGCCGATCCAGACGAAGCTCTCGTCCCGCGGCAGGCGGCGTACGCGTCCCGCGAGGTCGACGTCGCCCGCGCGCCGCACGCCCGTCCTCGTATACGCCGCAGTCGACGATCGTCATGGCTGCGGATTCTGACTGCAGTTCGCGCGCGAGCTTCACGGCCTCGGCGCGGGTCTCGATCTCGCCGGCGAAGCGCGCCTCCTGCAGAGCGCGCCAGGAGCTTGCCGAGCTCCGGGCCCCGCTCGATGCCGAGTGACTGCGGCGAGGTCGTCGCCGCGCAATCGGGGGCTTCGGTGGCCCGCCCGCCGCCCGCCAGCGCAGCGCCTCGCCCATCAGCTCGGCGGCCAGCTCGAGGTGTGCCTCGATCGCGGCTCGGCGTTGCGCCCGCGGGTGGCCAGCCGGTCGGCGCACGACAGCGCGGTGACCTCGACCTCCACCGGTGAGCAGACCGACAGGTACGTGTAGACCGCGCGGCGCGACAGCGGAGCCTCGTGCACCAGGAACCCGAGCACCAGGTGGTGGCGGGTCAGCGCCCCGAGAAACGAGCGCAGCCGCTCGCTGGTGCGCAGCCGACGGCAGAGTCTCGGACACCATCTCGCTCCCCCACGCCGTCGTGGCCGATGAAGGTGACTCGTCCGTCCTCGCGCACGCCGCGGGTCGCCGGCTTGCCGATGTCGTGGAACAGGGCGCCGAAGCGCAGCGCCTCGCGCGCGCGTGAGCTGATCGGCGAACGGCTCGTCGAGCACCGCCGCCAGCGGCTGCCCGCCTCCCCGAACAGCCGGCTCGAGATCGTCCTCGAGCTCGACCTGCCGGGCCAGCACCTCGATCGTGTGGTCGTGCACATCGAGGTGGTGGAAGTGGCTCTGCTCCACGCCGTGCAGGTCGTGCGACCTCTGGAAGCACTGCGCGCGGTGACGCCGAGCGTGTCCGGCAGAGCCCAGGCCGGCGACCGCTCGCGCACGATCACCCGCCTGAGCTCGGCAAAGACCCGCTCGCCGGATGCCTCTGCGATCCGCGGCGCCGCGGCGTCGAGTCGTGAGCGTCTCGGTCTCGGCGCTCGACCGCGAGACCGAGCTCGCTGGCGAGCCGCACCAGCCGCAGCGGCCGCAGCGGGTCGGCTGCGTAGGCCTCTGGGCCGAGCACCCGCAGCAGGCCTGCCGACGAGGTCGGTCATTCCGCCGTGGAGATCGATCAGCTCGCCGCCCGCGCAGCGGGCTCGCCATCGCGTTGATGCTGAAGTCGCGTTGGGCGAGATCGGCCTCGATCGTCGGGCCCTGGAGCGGCGAGACGTCGCAGTGTCCAGCGGCCGTCGCGCGCTCAGGGCGCGCCAGCCGCCGAACTGGTCTCCGACAGGGGGAAGACCGGGCCGCCCGCCGCCGTCGCGACCGCGTGAGCAGCCGCCTTGGGGTCGGCGTCGACCGCCAGGTCGACGTCGCGCAACTCCCGCTCGAGCAGCGCATCGCGCAGCGTGCCGCCGACGAGCCACGCCGCGCTGATTCCTTCGAGGGCGGCGCGGACGGTCGTGACCGCCGGCGCGCCGTCGAGTCGCTCGACCCTCACGCCCCTAGGTGCTCCCGCGGCACCCTCGCGCTCACGCCGCACGTCACCTCGTAGTTGATCGTGTCGAGGTGCTCGGCGACCGTCCTCGCAGAGGATCTGCTCGGACCCCTGCTTGCCGATCAGCACCGCCTCCTCGCCGACCGCGACGGAACGGCCGGGCCCGAGGTCGACGGTGACGTTGTCCATGCTCACGGTCCCGACGAGCGGGTAGCGGCGGCCGCCGATCAGGACCTCTGCGTTGTTGCTGAGTCCGCGCCGCACGCCGTCGGCGTAGCCGATCGGCAGCACGGCGATCGACGTCGACGCCTCCGCGACCAGGCGCGGCCGTAACCGACTGAGTCGCCCGGCTCGAGCGCCTTGACCGTGGCGACGTAGGAGCTGAGGCGGAGCGCCGGCTCGAGCCCGGCCGCAGCCGGGTCGGCACCGAACGGGTCGAGTCCGTAAATCGCGACGCCGCAGCGGGCCATGTCGAAGTGGCTCGCCGGTTCGCGTAGGACGGCCGCGCTGTTGGCCGCGTGGGCGATCAGGTCGGGGTAGGTCTGCTTGAGCGCCTCAACGACCGCGGTGAACCGCTTCAGCTGAGCGGGGAAGTGCTCGTCGCCGCGTTCGTCGGCGGTCGCGAAGTGAGTCATGACGCCCGTGAGCCTGAGATCGGGGGCGGCGCTGATCCGCTCGGCGAGCTCGTAGACCACCGCCGGGTCACGGGCACCCAGCCGACCCATCCCGCTGTCGAGCTTGACGTGCACCCCGAGCGGCGCTCCGGCCCCCTGTGCGACTCGGTCGATCGCCGGCAGGAAGTCCAGATCCCAGACGACGACCTCCGCACGGGCCGCCGCCGCCTCGACGAGCTCGTCCCGCGAGAGTGCCCCCATCACGAGCACCCGGTCGATCCCGGCGGCCTCGAGCGCGGTGGCCTCGGCGGCCGTCGCCACCGCCGCCTGCGCGGCCCCGCCGGCGAGCGCGGCGCGGGCCGATTCGACCATTCCGTGTCCGTAGCCGTCAGCCTTGACGACGGCACAGAGCGACGCGGATCCGAGCGCGTCCTTGAGCCGCACGCAGTTGCGGGCGATCGCCCCGTCGTCGATCTGCGCGAGCGCCCTCATCGCGCAAGCGCCGCCGGGAGGGCATCGATGACATCGGAGGCGATCATGTGATCGGCGCCGACCCGGGTCGTGGCCTCACCCCCGCGAGCGAATGGCCGAGCACGCCGGCTGCTGCGGCCTCGAACGGATCAACGCCCTTGGAGAGCCACGCTCCGATCACGCCCGAGAGGACGTCGCCGGTTCCCGCGGAGGCGAGCGCCGGGCAGCCTCCGGGGCTGATGGCGAGCGGCCCTTCGGGGCCGCAGACGATCGTGTCATCGCCCTTGAGGACGACGATCGCCTGCGCGCGCTCGGCGAGCTCGCGCGCGGCGGCGATCCGATTGCCGGCGACGTGGTCGGAATCGCACCCGAGCAGGCGCGCGGCCTCGCCGGCGTGTGGGGTCAGGATCGTCGCGGCGCTGCGCCGCGCGAGCTGCTCGACGTGCCCAGCGTGGGCGTTGAGGCCGTCGGCGTCGATCAGCAGCGGCACTTCGATCCGCCAGGCGAGCTCGGTCGCAAAGGCGAACGCGTCGCCGGAGCGGCCGAGTCCAGGCCCGAGCACGACGGCGGCGGCTCGCGACGCGAACTCGAGGAACGGGTCGACGCCATCAACGATCAGCGCGCCTTCGGCGTCCGGGAGGCCGCGCGTCATCGGCTCGAGCAGCTTGCCCTCGAGAATCGGCTCCAGCGACGCGGGCACCGCGACCTGGACGTACCCGGCGCCCGCTCGTGCGCGGCCATCGCCGTGAGCGCCACCGCGCCAGTCATGCCGCGTGAGCCGCCGGCGATCGCCAGCTGGCCGGAGGCGAACTTCGTCCCGTCCTGCGCACGCGCCGGTACCCGCGCCAGCGAGCGGCGGCTGATCTCCCCGGCGAGCTCCGGCACCGGCGCACCCGAGGGGACGCCGATATCGAGCACCGAGACCGCGCCGGCGCGGTCCTTGCCCGGCGAAACCGCCAGACCGATCTTCGAGCCGTGGAAGGTGGCGGTCGCCGTCGCCCGCACGGCGACTCCTTCGATCCGGCCGTCGGAGGCGTCGACTCCCGAAGGGACGTCGCAGGCGAGAACGGGCGCCTCGCAGCGGTTGATCGCGTCGATCGCGCCCGCGAGCGGTTCGCGCACGGCCCCGCTGAAACCGGTCCCGAGCAGGCAGTCCACGACGCAGGCCGAGCCCCCCAGCGCGCCGTCGGCGAGCGGTTCGGGCCCTCCGCCGGGCAGCCGCTCGAGGTTGGCGCGAGCATCGCCCTCGGTCGCCGCGAGATCCACCGGCGAGAGCACCTCGACCGGCCACCCGGCGTCGCGCAGGAGCCGCGCCGCGACGAAACCGTCGCCACCGTTGTTGCCCTTGCCGACAACGATCCTGATCGGCAGCGGGGAGCCCGAGGCGAGAGTCTCGGCTGCGCGCGCGAGCCCGGCGCCCGCGCGCTCCATCAAGTCGAGCGAGGGAATCCCGGATTCGATCGCCCAGCGGTCGACGGCGCGCATCTCGGCGGCGTCATAAAGCGGATCGACCCAGGCGGGGAGGGTCACGTGGAGTCTTCGGCAGCCGGGATGAGCAGCGCGGTCGCGCCCGCGATCGAACGGTCGTGGGTCAGCGAGACGACCACCTCGACCCCGAGCAGCCGGGCCTGATCGGCGACTACGCCGCCCAGCGCGAGCCGCGGTCCGGTCTTCCCGGGTACGACCTCGACGTCGCGGTAGCCCCAGACCTCGAGGCCAAGCGCCTTGACCGCCGCCTCCTTCGCGCAGAACCGCGCTGCGAGGTGGGTCGCGGGTCTGACGCGTGCCTCCGCGTAGGCGATTTCGGCGTCGCTGAACAGCCGCTGGGCAAGCGCCGGGCGACGGTGCAGGGCGCGCTCCATGCGCGCGACCTCGAGCAGGTCCATTCCGATCCCCGTCATCTGATCGAGCGTAACTGGCTGGGCTGGGCGAGCGGGTTGCGAGCAGGTCAAGGACGCAGCCCCGAACGCGTGCTACGCACGCGGAGCGGGCGAGGACGCGGAGATGCGACGCAACACGCCGTCCAGCTACTCGACGGTGACGGTCTTCGCCAAGTTGCGCGGCTGATCGACGTTCAAACCACGCAGCGTCGCGATCCGGTAGGCCAGCAGCTGGAGCGGGATAACGGCGAGGATCGGCTGCAGCAGGGGATCGGTGCGCGGTACGTAGAGGACCTCCTCGGCGTAGTCCTTGACGCGCCGATCGCCTTCGGTCGCAACCGCAACGACGTGCGCGCCGCGCGCGCGAACCTCCGAGATGTTGGAGAGCACCTTGTCGAGCACCGGGGCGTCGGTCGCCACGCAGACGACCGGGGTGTCCTCCGAGAGCAGAGCGATCGGCCCGTGCTTCATTTCGCCGGCCGCGTAGGCGTCGGTCGGGATGTAGGAGATCTCCTTCAGCTTGAGGGCTCCCTCCAGCGCGACCGGCAGCCCGATGTGTCGGCCGAGATAGAGGAAGAACTCCGACGCTCGCCAGTGCTCCGCGATCGCGACGACGTCCTCCTCGGCGTGCTCGAGCAGGTCGCTCACGTGGCCGGGCAGGGCCGCGAGCTCGGCGATCAACTCGGTCAGTCGTTCGGTCCCCAGCGTGCCGCGCACCTCGGCGAGCTTCAGCGCGATCAAGTACATCGCCGCCACCTGGGAGACGTAGGTCTTGGTCGCGGCGACGCCGATCTCGAGCCCCGCGCGCGTGAAGAGGACGCCGTCTGAGTCGCGCGTGGCCTGGCTACCCATCACGTTGGTGATCGCCAACACCTTGGCGCCGCGTTCGCGCGCGAGCCGCATCGCGGCGAGCGTGTCGGCGGTCTCGCCCGACTGCGAGATCCCGATCACGAGGTCGTCGGGACCGACGACCGGATCGCGGTAGCGGTACTCGGAGGCGACCTCGGTCTCGACCGGGACGCGCGCCCAGGCCTCGATCGCGTAGCGGCCGACAAGTCCAGCGTGGTAGGAGGTCCCGCAGGCGATGATCACGATCCGTCGGATCCCGCGGAGCTCGTCATCTGAGATCCCGATCTCGCCGAGCTCGATGTGGTCGGTCGCCAGCCGGTCGAAAATCGTCTCGCCGAGCGCCGTCGGCTGCTCATGGATCTCCTTCATCATGAAGGTCTCATAACCGCCCTTCTCGGCGGCCTCCTCGTCCCAGTCGATCTCGTCGACCGCGCGTTCGATCGGCTCGCCGGTGATCGCGTTGAAGAACGTCGCGCCCCGCCCGGTCGCAGCGCGACGATCTCGTCGTCCTCGACCAGCTGGACGCGCGCCGTGTGCTGGAGGAAGGCCGGGATCGCCGAACCGATGAACTGCTCGCCGTCGCCGACCCCGATCACCAGCGGCGGCTCCTTGCGGGCGCCGACCAGCAGCCCGGGCTGATCAGCGGCCATCGCCACGAACGCGTAGTGGCCGCGCAGCTCCGCGTAGGTGGCGCGTACGGCGGCGACGAGGTCGCCGTCGTAGTGGTGGGCGATCAGGTGGGCGACGGCCTCGGCGTCGGTCTCCGATGTGAAGCGGGCGCCATCGGCCACCAGCCGCTCGCGCAGTTCCGCGTGGTTCTCGACGATCCCGTTGAGCACGATCTGGACGCCGTCGGCAGTGTCGGTGTGAGGATGGGCGTTGGCCTCGCTGACGCGCCCGTGCGTGGCCCACCGGGTGTGACCGATCCCCGTCGTGGCCTGCGCCTGACCATCGGGGCCGTCGCCGTTCCGACGTTCCTCGATCGCCGCGCGCAACGCCGACAGGTTGCCGACCGCGCGCAGGGTCTTGAACCCGTCCGGGTCGAGCAACGAGATCCCGGCCGAGTCATAACCGCGGTACTCGAGCTTCTCGAGGCCCTGGAGCAGTATCTCCTCGCAGGGGCGGTCCCCGACGTATCCGACGATTCCGCACATAGAGCGGTCAGGCTACCGGCGAGCGCAGGCGCGCCCGGAGACCCTCTCGGCCCCTCAGGCCCAGTTCGCGTTCCACGACCGCGACCAGGAGGTCGGTGACGGCGTCGCATTCTTCGCGCTCGGGCGCCTCGACCATCACGCGCACCAGCGGCTCTGTGCCGGAGGCCCGCACGAGCACGCGGCCGCGGCCCTCGAGCGCCTCGCCCTCGGAAGAGACGGCTTCCCAGACGGCCTCGGCGCCTTCCAGCGAGCCGCGATCGGCGACGGTCACGTTGACGAGTCTGCTGCGGCAGCTTTCGCATCGCGCTCGCGGTCGGCCAGGTCGCCCCCGGCGAGGGCCTCGAGCGTCAACAGCGCCGAGGCGATCCCGTCGCCAGACGGCACGAAGGACGTGTCGATGATGTGGCCCGACTGCTCGCCGCCGAGCGCCCAGCCGCGCTGCAGCAGCTCCGCTAGCACGTGTCGGTCGCCGACCGCCGTGGTCGCGACCTCGATCCCGTGCTCGGCCATCGCCGTGTGAAAGCCGTAGTTGGTCATCACGGTGACGGCCACGCCGCCGCCGGGTAGCCGACCGGCGTTCTTGAGGTGGATGGCGGCGAGCGCGATCAGCTCGTCGCCGTCGACCACCTCGCCGTACCGGTCGACCGCGAGTACCCGATCGCCGTCGCCGTCGAAGGCGAAGCCGACGTCGAGCCCTCCCGGGCCGACCAGCTCGGCGAGCGCCTCGACGTGGGTCGAGCCGCAGCCCTCGTTGATGTTGCGGCCATCCGGCTCTACGGCGATCACCTCGACCGTTGCCCCCCAGCCTGCGGAAGATCTCGGGAGCCACGCTGAAAGTCGCACCGTTGGCGCAATCGAGCAGGATCCGCAACGAACTGAGGTCGAGGTCCTTGAAGCGCAGCTCGAGCTCGCGCAGGTAGTCGCCCGGTGCGCCGTGCAGCTCCCTCACGCGCCCCGGATGCTCGGCGGGCGCCGAGGGCGTGGCGACCTCGGCTTCGACGCGAGCCTCGGCCTCATCGGAGAGCTTCGTGCCCTCCGGCCCGAAGAACTTGATCCCGTTGTCGCGGTAGGGGTTGTGCGAGGCCGAGATCACGACCGCGAGGTCGAATCCGTAGCGGCGCAGAAGGAGGGGCGCTCCCGGGGTCGGCAGAACTCCGCCCAGCAGGGCATGGCCACCGGCAGCGGCGACCCCGGCGGCCAACGCCGCCTCGAGCATGTGACCCGACTCGCGGGTGTCCCGAACGATCAGGACCTGTGGCTCAGCGGCTTCTGAGGCGCAGACCGCCCCACGGCCGAGTGCGAGCGCCAGCTCGGCGGTCAGGAACTCGCCGGCGCGACCGCGAACACCGTCGGTGCCGAACAGCTTCTGCACGTCCGGCGAACCCAGCGCTCAGCGCTTCGAGAACTGCGGGCGCTTACGCGCCTTCTTCAGCCCGGCCTTCTTGCGCTCCTTGACGCGCGCGTCGCGCGTCAGGAAGCCGCGCCGCTTGAGCTCGCCGCGAAGGTTCGGATCGGCCTCGACGAGCGCCTTGGCGATTCCGTGGCGCAGGGCGGCGGCCTGCGAAGCGACGCCGCCACCGTGAATCCGGGCGACGACGTCCATCCGCGTGTCGTTGCCGGTCGCCTTGAGCGGGTCCTGCGCGATCCGCTGCAGAGTCGGGCGCGGGAAGTTCTCCTCCAGCGTCCGGCGGTTGATCGTGTAGTTGCCGCTTCCGGGCTTCAAGATCACCCGCGCGACGGCCGTCTTTCGCTTGCCGGTCGCGCTGTAACGCGCGTCGGCGGCCAGCTCGAGCGGCGTGATCGGCGCGGGCTCATCGCTTGCAGTCCCCGCCTCGGCGGGCTCATCGGAACCCTCGCTGCTCGCGTAGGTGTCTTCCTCGCCCGAAGCCTCCGGCTCGCGGGGCTGCTCGAGCACGAGGTCGGGCTCCAGATCTGCACCGGGAACGACCTCGGGAGCCTCGGCGCCGTCGGCTTTCTTGCTCTTGCGCGCGGGACGCTCGGTGGCGGGTGCCTCCTCGGGAGTGGCAGCATCCTCAGCCGCCGGCTCTTCGGCAGCAGGCTCCTCAGCAGCAGGCTCCTCAGCAGCGGGTTCTTCAGCAGCGGGTTCTTCAGCCGCCGGAGTCTCCGCGACGGCCATGTCCTCAGGCGCGTCGGCCTGCGGCTCGGCCGCGGCCTCCGCCTCCGGCGTCTGCTCGCCGGACTCGGGCGCCTGGTCCTTGTGCTCTTCGTCGGCCATCAGGAGATCAACTCCATCGGCTGCGGCTTCTGGGCGACGTGCGGGTGATCGGGGCCGGCGTAGATCTTGAGCTTGGTCAGCTGCTGGCGCGCGAGCCGGTTGCGCGGCAGCATGCCCTTGACGGCCAGGCGGATGACTTCCTCGGGGCGCCGATCGAGCATCTCCTGGAGCGTCCGGGAGCGCAGCCCGCCGGGGTAGCCCGAGTGGCGGTAGTAGCGCTTCTGCTCGAGCTTGCGGCCGGTGACGGCGATCTGCTCGGCGTTGATGACCACGACGAAATCCCCGATGTCGCAGTGGGGCGTGTACTCGGGCTTGCGCTTGCCGCGCAGCGCATCCGCGATCTGGGTCGCGAGGCGGCCGAGCGTCTGGCCGGCGGCGTCGACAACCAGCCAGTCGCGCTGTCGGGTGTTAGGTGTGGCTACGTAGGTCTTCATGGGCAAGAGAGATGGCTGGGCACGCCCAGCGAACGGCTGCCGCCGCGAGGGCGGAGCGGCCGCGTATCTTGACACAAGCCGCCCCTTGGCATGCCTCCGAGGTCCGCAGAACCGCTACTTGGGCGATCGCGCGTGTTTATACTGCCGCAAGCCTGCCTAGTCCCCTCCTGCCGTGCGAGAGGGGAACGGGGGAACCGAGTCGGAGTCCGGACCGGGCTCCGAGGGGCGAATCGGGCGGGGTCGACCGACCTTCCGCCGGTAGCGCAACTCTTTCCGCGCGAGCCCGTCAGCTAACCCCGGAGGCCGAGCAAAGAGAGGCAATGAGACCTTGAAGCCACAGCCGTCCGCTCGAAACGTGCGCCGCGATCTCGCGCGGGCGGTTGCCCTCGCTTGCGTGGCGGTCAGCGCCGGCGTCGCCGCGACGGCCCAGGCCCAGACCGACCCAGAGACGCCCGGCCCCGCGCCGAGCGCGGAGCAGTCCGCCGGTACGCCCGCCGTGGGGGCCGAAAAGCGCAGGTCCCGGCTCGATCCGACCTTCGAGGAGCAGGATCCCGACGGCGACGTCGGCGACTTCGACCCCGACCGAGATCGCGATCGCGATCGCGACCGGATCGACCCCGACGACGCCAAGGCTCCGTCGATCAAGAGCTCGGTCAACCGCAAGGCCTTCTTCGACAGCGACCGTCCCGCGCGGCTGAAGTTCGAGCTCGACTACAAGGACGAGGACTATTTCACCGAGCACGACATCGAGGCCAAGGTCGAGGTCAAGCGGCGCAAGTCCGACGAAGTCCTCGAGCGCTCGACGCTCAAGATCAACGACTCGACCGAGCGCGAGGTCAAGTGGAACGGCAAGGAGAAGGGCGACAAAGCCGCCAAGGCCGGCCGGTACCAGTTCGAGCTGACGCCGCTGGTCGACGGGGACGCCGTCAAACCGCGCAACAAGCGCGCGCCCCAGCCGGGCGGCAACTTCAACTTCTACACCCACACCTTCCCGATTGACGGCAACCACGACTACGGAGAGAAAGCCGCCAAGTTCGGCCCGCGCGGCGGACGAAAGCACCTCGGCCACGATGTCTTCGCGAAATGCGGTACGCCTCTGGTCGCTGCGCGCGGGGGCAAGGTCCAGGCGAATCAGTTCCAGTCCTCGGCCGGGTTCTACGTCGTGATCGACGGCGAGGCGACCGACCAGGACTACGTCTACTACCACCTCAAGAAGCGCTCGGACCTCCGCAGCGGCGACAAGGTGAAGACCGGCCAGGTGATCGGCAAGGTCGGGGATACCGGCAACGCGTTCGGCTGCCACCTCCACTTCGAGCTCTGGACCAAGCCCGGCTGGTTCGAGGGCGGCAAAGCCTACAACCCGCTCAACGCCCTGAAGTCCTGGGACAAGTACTCCTGACCACCGCTCACACGAGCAGCGGCGCGGTCACGACCTGACCAGTCCAGGCGGCCGTCCGGAGCCAGGCGAGCGCGACCAGACGGCCATGGGCGCGCGCAACGCGAGATCGTAGGCATGTTTTGAGGCTGCGCGGGTAATCGGTATCAATGACCGCCGGCCTCGTTCAACTTTTCGCACAGCTGCAAGAGGGACCGGGCCGGGGGCCCAGCCTCGAGAGCGGCCCCAGCGCGCTGCTCATCGCGGCGATCGTTCTCGGTGTACTGCTACTCGCAACCGCAGTAGCGCTGTTCTTGACTCGACGGCGCCGAGCCAAGAGCAAGCGGCTGCGCTGAGCTCCGGCCCCACCCCCGACGGGCTAAATGGTGGGAGGAAATCGAGGCCGAGCTCCTGCGGCTGGTGGATCAGCGCGGCGAGGCCGACGCCAAAGCCTGAACTTGAGAGGCCGCCCTACTCCCACTCGATCGTTCCCGGTGGCTTCGAGGTCACGTCGAGCACGACGCGATTGACCGCCGGGATCTCGTTGATCATCCGCGAGGAGATCTTCTCGATCAGGTCGTAGGGAAGCCGCGCCCAGTCGGCGGTCATCGCGTCATCACTCGTGACCGCGCGGATGACGATCACGTGGCCGTAAGAGCGCTCGTCGCCCTGGACCCCGACCGTCCGGACGTCGGCCGGCAGCACGCAGAACGACTGCCAGAGGTCGCGGTAGAGCCCGGCGGCCTTGATCTCGTCCATCAGGACCCAGTCGGCGTCGCGCAGGATGTCGAGCCGCTCCTTGGTGATCTCGCCGCCGACGATCCGGATCGCCGAGGCCGGGACCGGGGAATGGCTGGCGCCAGACCAGCCGATCGGGCAATCCGAGCTCGGAGCCGACCTGACGCACCTCGTCCTTGAACAGGCCGCGCAGCGGCTCGACCAGCTGGAACTGCAGGTCCTCCGGGAGGCCGCCGACGTTGTGGTGGGACTTGATCGTCGCCGCGCCCGTGCCTCCGCCCGACTCGATCACGTCCGAGTAGAGCGTTCCCTGGACGAGGAACCTCGGATCGCCGAGCTTGGCCGCCTCCTCCTCGAAGACGCGGATGAACTCGGCTCCGATCACCTTGCGCTTTGTCTCCGGATCGGTGATTCCGGCCAGTCGCGCGAGGAACCGCTCCTCGGCGTCGACAGCGACCAGCGGGACCTTGAAGTGGTCGCGGAAGGCGGCGATCACCTGGTCCCCCTCCCCCTTGCGCATCAGACCGTGATCGACGAAAACACAGGTGAGCTGGTCGCCGATAGCGCGGTGCACGAGCAGCGCGGCGACCGATGAATCCACGCCACCGGAGAGCCCGCAGACGACCCGCCCGTCGCCGACACGCGCTCGGATGTCGGCGATCTGCTCGTCGATCACCGAGGCGGGGCTCCAGTCGAGGTCGCAGCCGCAGGCGTCACCGAGGAAGGTCGTCAGGATCTCGGTCCCATGCGGGGTGTGCACGACCTCGGGGTGGAACTGGATTCCGTAGAGGCCGCGCTCGGTGTCCTCGATCGCCGCGACCGGCGATTCGCTCGAGGAAGCCAGTGCGGTGAAGCCCGGCGGCGGCTCGAAGACGGTGTCGCGATGGCTCATCCAGCAGGCCTGCTCGGCAGGCAGCCCGGCGAGCAGGGTTCCGGGCTCGATCACGGTCAGCCGCGAGCGACCGAACTCGCCGACCTCAGCCGCCTCGACCCGTCCGCCGAGCGCCAGCACCATCGCCTGCATGCCGTAACAGATGCCGAGCACCGGAATGCCGAGCTCGAGCAGCTCGCGGTCGCAAGCGCGGCGCCCCTTCGGAGTAGACCGACGCCGGCCCGCCGGAGAGGATCAGACCGCGTGGGTTGCGCCGCTTGATCTCCTCGAGCGGGACGTGGTGGGGCAACAGCTCGGAGAAGACCCCGCACTCGCGCACCCGGCGAGCGATCAGCTGCGAGTACTGCCCGCCGAAGTCGAGCACGACCACTTCCTGCTCGGCCGTGCTCACGGGGCCGGCCGGCTCCGTCCCGGCGCTTCGACCGCGCCCGAGGACGCCACTACTCAGCTGCGGCCAGGTCGCCGGTGGCGTCCAGCTCGGGGCTCGTGCCGTTGCCGGCAGCCGATCCGTTGCCGTTCCCGTTGGTCACCGGCGCCGCTGCGGCGCCGTGGCTGCCCATGCCGATCGCCTGCTCGCGCTGGAGCTGCTTGCCCTCGGTCTGGAGCGCGGGCGCGACCATCACCTCGGCGCGGTGGAAGGACGGGATGTCCTCGTAGCCGCAGGTCGCCATCGAGGTGCGCAGGCTGCCCATCAGGTTGAAGGTGCCGTCGTTCTCGTGCGCGGGTCCGATCAGGATCTGCTCGAGCGTGCCGTTCTGGGTCGTCTTCACGCGCGCACCGCGCGGGAGCGTCGGGTGGAACGTCGCCATCCCCCAGTGGTAGCCGTGGCCGGGCGCCTCATAGGCGCGCGCGAGCGGAGAGCCGATCATGACCGCGTCGGCGCCGCAGGCGAAGGCCTTCGAGATGTCACCGCCGTTGCGCATTCCGCCGTCGGCGATCACCTTGACGTACTCGCCGGTCTCGAGCATGTGCTGGGAGCGAGCCGCCTGGACATCGGAGATCGCCGTGGCCTGCGGCACGCCGATCCCGAGCACGCCGCGCGTCGTGCAGGCCGCGCCCGGCCCGACGCCGACGAGCACGGCGACGGCGCCGGTGCGCATCAGGTGGAGGCCGGTCGAGTAGGAGGCGCAGCCGCCGACGACGACCGGGACCGGGACCTCCTTGATGAACTCCTTGAGGTTGAGCGGCTCGACCGTCGTCGAGACGTGCTCGGCGGAGATCACGGTGCCCTGGATGACGAGGATGTCCAGGCCGGCCTCGAGCGCGAGCTCGTAGTGCTCGCGGACGCGCTGCGGCGTGAGCGAGGCGGCGACGACGACGCCCTGGTCCTTGATCTCGCGGATCCGCTGGGCGATCAGCTCGGGAATGATCGGAGCCTGGTAGATCCGCTGCATCTCGGCGGTGGCATGCTCGGTCGGCAGCTCGGCGATGCGCGCGCAGCTGCTCGTCGGCGTCCTCGTAGCGGGTCCAGATGCCCTCGAGGTTGAGCACGCCGAGGCCGCCGAGCTTGCCGAGGATGCCGGCCGTGGTCGGCGAGACGACGCCGTCCATGGCTGACGCGAGCAGCGGCAGCTCGAAGTGGTAGGGCCCGAGGGTCCAGGTTATGTCGATGTCGTCAGGGTCGCGCGTGCGCCGTGAGGGCACGATCGCGATGTCGTCGAACCCGTAGGCGCGACGGCCCTTCTTGCCCCGTCCGATCTCGACTTCCATGGCGGCATCCTAAGTTCGGCGGCGGACGAACGACCACTGACCCTAGCAGCGCCGGGACGCGCCCTCGAGGCTCCGAAACGCCGGCTAGATGCGGGGACCGACGGGTGGCCGAGAGAGCTGCTCGACCTCGACGTCGGCCGCGAGCCGCTCGGCGACGCGCGGATCGAGCCCGCCCGGCGCCGAAGTGCTGGGTCGACTCGGCTCCGCAGGCGACGCCGAAGCGCAGCGCCTCGGCCGATGGACGGCCCTGGTAGCGGGCCGCGACGTAGCCGGCGAGGAACGCATCACCGGACCCGACGCCCGCGACCGGCGTCTCGACGGGCTCGAGGTGGAGGCGGTGCAGCAGCCGTGCGCCTTCGGCGGCGTCCGGATCGCCGACTAGCGCAAGGCAGCCGGACACCTGGGTCATGATCGCCTCGCTCGGCCCCCAGCTC
Source organism: uncultured Thermoleophilaceae bacterium (assembly GCA_963790245.1). Lineage (GTDB taxonomy): Bacteria > Actinomycetota > Thermoleophilia > Solirubrobacterales > Thermoleophilaceae > JACCVG01. Next base: position 2,192,407 of record CAWBNP010000002.1, on the reverse strand, counting down.
GACGATCTCGCCGAGCGCGATCAGCCGGTCGTCGTCGTCGGCGAACTCGTGGCCGACGAGCTCCTCGGCCTCGCGCTCGTTCGGGGTGACGATCGTGGGGCCGGCGCGCATCGCGAGGCTCATCGGCTCGCCGGCGCTGTCGATCACCGTCACTACCCCCAGCTTCTTGACCTCCGCGATCAGCTCCGCGTAGAAGGTTGCCGGCGCACCACGGGGCAGGCTTCCGGCGAACACGCAGACCGCGGCGCCCTTGGCGAGGTAGAGCAGCTTCTCGCGGAACAGGTCGAGCTCGCCCGCGCTGACCTCGGGGCCCTGCTCGTTGATCTCGGTCTGCTCGCCCGAGGTCGGATCGATGACGGCCGTCGAGGTGCGCGATTCCTCGCGGATCCGCACGAAGTCGTTGAGGATCGGCCTCCTCGGTGAGCGCCTCGATGATTCGCGTGCCGGTCGGGCCGCCGGCGACCCCGGTTGCGATCACCGGCTGGCCGAGCGACTTGAGCGCGCGCGCCACGTTGACTCCCTTGCCCCCGGCCATCGACGTCTGCTCGACGGCGCGGTGGCGACGGCCGAGACGGAAGTTGGGGACGGCGAGCGTCTTGTCGATCGCAGCGTTGAGGGTGACCGTGATGATCATTTGGCGCGACGGTCCGGTCTGCGCGAGCGGCGGGTTCGGCTCCTCACGAGCACCAGTATGCCCGCGATCAGCACGATCCCAATCATAAGCGGCACGATCCACCGTCCGAGTACCAGACCCGCCCGAGTCGAGAGCGTCGGCGCAGGCACCGGCTCGCCGGTCTTGATCACGATTCGACCGCGTCGATCGCCGTTGACGTAGACCTCTGCGCCACCGACTGCGGCGCCCGCCGGCAACGGCCCCTCGAGCGGATCGACCGTGTCGGCCCGCACCTCGAACTCGGTGTCGCCGCCACGCGGGGCCGTCACCGAGAACGAGCGGGCGGCGATCAGCGGCACGCGATCGCCCTCGTGAAACCTGATCGGCGCCCTGGAAAGGGTCTCCCCTTGCTTCGATCGACCTCGACCTCGCGGAAGTCGCGAGAGCCCGTAGCGCAGCAGCGCGACCGTGTCGGCGTCGCGGCCGGCCTCGGTCGGCTCGCCCATCACGACGCTGACCACGCGGTTGCCGTCCTCCTCGGCCGATCCGACCAGCACGTTGCCCGCCTCGCGCGTGTACCCTGTCTTGACCCCGTCGACGAACCCGACCCGCGACCAGACGGTTGCGGTTCTGGATCACCCGTTGTCGGGCGCCGGTCTGCAGCTCGGCGCTCGCCCAGCCGACGATCTCGGAGAACTGCTCGTTCTCCATCAGCCGGGACGCGAGGCTCGCGAGATCGCGGGCGGTCGAGTAGTTACGTTGGTCGTCGAGACCGATCGGGTTGGCGTAGCTCGTGTCGTCGAAGCCCGAGTTCACGGGCGCGCGAATTCATCTGCTCGACGAACTTCACACGCGAGCCCGCGATCCCTTCGGCGAGGGTGACCGCTGCATCGTTAGCGCTCTCGAGCAGCAGGGCCGCGAGCAGATCCTCGACGGACATCCGCTCACCGGGCTCCAGCCCGAGCGTCGACTCGACCTCGAGCGCGTCGTAGTCGACGGCCTCGATCAACTCGTCCGGCTCGGCCTGCTCGAGCGTCAGCAGTGCGGTCATCAGCTTCGTCGTGCTCGCGATCGCGCGCCGCTCGTCGGCCTCGCGCTCGTAGAGAACCGTCCCGCTGTCGGCGTCGACGACGATCGCAGCGGCCGCGTCGATCGGCGGAGGCTGGTCACGCGCCTCCGCACTCGCGCCGGTGGCGAGCAGCATGGTGGTCGCGATGGCGAGCGTCGCCACCGCGGAGCGGCGGGCCGTCACTACTCGGTCAGCTCGAGCTTTGTCCCGGGGTCAGGGCCGCGGATCCAGCGACGGGTTCAGCTCCTCGACCTGCTCGACCGGGACACCCATCTTGACCGCGATCCCGTCGAGGGTGTCGCCCTCGCGGACGGTGTAGCTGTTCTTCTTGGGCGTAGCCGCTGCCGTCGTCGTCTCAGAGCCCAGCGACCCGTTCTTGGACTTGCCCTTCGTCGAGTTCGCGGGCGCGCCGGTGTCGATCACGTCACCGTAGGAGCCGCCGCCGAGCGAGCCCGACACGACGATGAACAGCACGACGAGGAAGACGGCCAGCGCGAGCGGCGCGAAAATACGAGCGGAACTGCTGGAGCGGCGCTGCATGGCGGCGTCCAGCGTACAGCGAAAAGCGCTGGAAATCGGCGGATGGTCGATCGTCGCTTAGTCGGTTGACGGCGACAGGCCCGCTGCGTCGAGTGCTTTGCGCGGGTCCCGGAAGGCGCGCCAAGAAATCACGCGACCATCACGGAACACGGTCAGCCAGGCGGCCGGCGCTTCGGTCTCGACACCGCTCGGTCCCCGGCGCGCAGCGTCGCCGCTGCTCAGTAGCCCCAGAACGTGCCGGACGAGCTGCTCCGCGTTCTCCACCACGGATGCAGTATCTCGGCCCCGGGACAGCTAGACGAGCGACCAGGCTGCAGCGCGCAACTCCTCTGCCGCGTCCGCGGCCGCCTTTGCAGGATCACCGGAGCGCGAGCGGTGAGCGTTCACGATCGAGCGTGAGGAGGCGACGAGCCCGGCGGCCGGATGCGGGGCGAAGGCGGGCGCGAGGTCGGCGACCGAACCGCCCTGGGCTCCGACCCCGGGGAGCAGGAAGATCGCGGCGGCATCAGCTCGCGCAGGCGCGCGAGCCGCTCGGGGCGGGTGGCGCCGGTCACGGCGCCGACCGCGGACAGCCCACTCTCGCCGAGCCGTGGCGCGCCCGAGCTCCGCGACCATTCCGGCGAGCGCTTCGTGGAGCGGGTGCTCCGGCGTCGGCAGATCCTGGAGATCGGCGGCGCCCGGGGTTCGAGGTGTTGACAAGCACAGAAGCAGCCCGCGCCGGCGGCCTCGGTCGCCTCGACGAGCGGCTCCAGCGAGTCGCGGCCGAGCAGCGGGTTGGCCGTGAAGGCGTCGGCGCCGAGCCCGCGGACCGCGCCGTACGGGCCCGGGCGTCGAGCCGACCAGGGCCTGCGCGTAGGCGCGGCCGTGACCGGCACGTCGCCGCGCTTTCCGTCGGCGAGCACGAGCAGGCCGGCCTCGCGTGCGGATGCGATGGCCGCCTCGAGCGCCACCCAGCCCGGGCGCCCCGAGTCGCTCGAAGCAGGCCAGCTGGAGCTTGACCGCCACGCAGGCGCGGCCGGCGGCGTCGATCGACCGCGCGACAGTGGCGAGCGACCGCCGCGCCGGTGAGCGCGGCGACCTGCGTCGCCGCGCTCCGCCGGCGAGGCTCGATCCGCTCGGCCCGACGCCGGCCACAGGGCGGCCGGATCGGGTCGAGCCCGAGAACGATCTGGCTGCTGCCGCTCCTCGACGAGCGCGGCCAGCCGGTCGGGAAAGGTCCGGTGGTCACCGCGGACCTGCGCCGCCCACCGCGCCTGCGGTGGGGCGGATCACGCCTACATCCCGCCCTTGACGGCCTTCTTGAGAGCCGAGCCGGCGCTGAACCGCGGCACACGGCTGGCCGCGATCTGGATCCGCTCACCGGTCTGCGGGTTCACGCCCTGACGGGCGCTGCGGTCGGCGACGTGAGAACTTGCCGAAGCCGGTGAAGTTGATCTCGCCACCGCGCTTCGAGCGTCTCCTCGATAACGTCCGAGGACGGCGTCGACGGCGCTTCCGGCGCTCAGCCCTTACCGATACCGGCCTTCTCGGCAACCTGGTCTACGAACTCGGACTTAGTCACGCTGCTCCTCCTTACGGGGGTTCGCATGGAGCATCGAACCTAACAACGCCTTCGGATGACGGAAGCCTGAATCCGCTTTGGTAGCGGGTTTTCCCCGTTAAATATCCCGCATTTAGCGGATTTCCGGTTTCGGCAGCCGGAGATTCGCGCTCAGGAGCCGGAAACGGACATGTCGCGCGATCAGCAGCGGCGCGGCGTGGACGCTGCCGCCGAACGGCACCCAGCGCGCCTCGGAGCCCACCGCGAGCACCGCCTTGAGCATCGCCACGAGGTCGCTGGCGATCGTGATCTCGCGCACCGGCGTCGGCCAGCTCGCCGCCCGCGATCAGCCGTCCGGTGGCGCCCACCGAGAAGGTTCCGGAGACCGGGTTGACCCCGGAGTGCAGTCCCGCGACGTCGGTCACGTACAGCCCGTCGCCGGCGTCGGCGGAGCAGCTCCTCGAGAGTCTGCGCTCGCCGGCGCGTCAGCATCAGGTTCGACGTCGCCCACCGACGGGCGGCGTCCGGTAGGAGCGCGGCTCGCGTTGCCGGTGCTCGTCGCGCTCGGCCTTGCGGGCGCGTGCGCGCGTCGAAGAGGAAGGTGCGCAGATCCCCGCTCGTCGATCAGCGGCGTCCGGCGCCGGGCCGAGCCCTCGCCGTCGAACGGCGCGCTCGCAGGCCCGCCGGCGGCGAGGCCGTCGTCGACCAGCCCGAACGCCGGCGGCGGCGACCTCCTCGCCCTCGCGCCCGGCGAACAGGGACCGGCCGCGCTGGACCGCGTCGGCCGAGAGCATCGCGCCGATGAAGCCCGCGAAGCTCGCGGCGACGAACGCGTCGAGCACGACCGGGCAGCGGCGGCTCGTCGGGCTGACGCGCGCCGCGCAGGGCGAGCGCGCGGTCAGCGGCCTCGGCGCCGACCGCCTCGGGATCGATGTCGCCGGGTCCGCGGCCGAGCCCGAGGCCCATGCCCGGTCATCAGGTCGGCGCCCTCGCCCGCGAAAGCGGACGCGTAGCGTCCAGGCGGCGGTGCTCTCGAAGTGAGGCAGAAGCCCGCCGAGTTGCGAGCGCCACGCGTCTCGGATGAGTCCGCGTAGACGGTGTCCTCGACCTGGCTGACCCCCTCGCGGGCGCGGGCGGCCCGCTCGATCTCGACCGCGCAGCTCGACCTTGCTGCGCGGTGCTCCAGTCGGCGAAGCGCCGGGTCCGACGAGGCCGTCGACGGTCGGCCGCGCCGCACTCCGTCGGGTAGGCCCGCGTACTCGTCCGGCGTCGTCGACCCGGGCCGCGTCGGCTCGGCGCGCTCTGCCAGCGCGGCGCACGCCCGCGTCGCTCAGAGGTCGGTGCCGTAGGCGTAGCCCGGCCGTCCGTCGCGCAGAAGACCCGCAGGCCGATGCCGCGCGAGCCCGCCTCGCTGAGGCTCTCGACCGCGCCCTCGTAGACGCGGATCTGAAGCGCCCCACGAGCGCTCGCACCCACGCCTCGGCCTGGTCGGCGCCGGCGGCGAGCGCCGCCTCGACCGCGCGCCGGCCGATCTCCTCGAGCTCGGCCGCTCGACGGTGCTCACGCCGTGCCGCCCACCGTGAGCGCGCGTATGCGGACGTGGGGCTGGCCGACGCCGGCCGGCGACCTGCTGGCCGCCCTTGCCGCAGTAGCCGGTCGCGATCTGCCAGGTCGCCCGCGATGCCGTCGATCGCGGCCAGCGCGTCGATCCCGTTGCCGATCAGCGTGGCGCCGCGGACCGGCGCCGTGACCTTGCCGTCCTCGATCAGGTAGCCCTCGGAGACGCCGAAGACGAAGTCGCCGGTTGCGGGCTCGACCTGGCCGCCGCCGAAGGACACCGCGTAGAAGCCGCGCTCGACGACCGGCGATCAGCTCCTCGGGGGTCGCGTCACCGGGGGCGAAGAAGGTGTTCGTCATCCGCGGGACGGGCAGATGGCGGAACGACTCGCGGCGGCCGTTGCCGGTCGAGGCGACGCCGTCCTTGCGCGCGCGGACGAGGTCGTAGAGGTAGGACAGTCAGCCGGCCGTCCTCGAGGATCTGCGTCGGCTGGGTCGGCGTGCCCTCGTCGTCGATGCCGTCGCTGCCCCAGGCGTCTTCCGCGGCTGCCGTCGTCGTAGGCGTTGACGAACGGCTCGGCGAGCTGGTCCCCGAGCCGGCCGGCGTAGACGCTCGCGCGCTTCTGTACGGCGTCGGACTCGAGGCCGTGCCCGACCGCCTCGTGCAGCAGGACCCCGCCGAAGCCGTTGCCGACCACGACCGGCATGCGCCCGGTCGGGCGCATCGACGGCGTCGAGCATCGTGAGCGCCTTGCGGGCCGCCGCCTCGGCCGACGCGCGCCGGATCGCCCGTCGAGCAGCTCGAAGCCCGCGTGGCCGCCGCGAGTGTCGCGTGCCCGGTCTCGACGCGGTCGTCGCGGCCGGCGACCACCTGGACGCCGAGTCGCACGCGGGTGCGATCGTCGCTCGCCGCGACGCCGTCCGAGTTGAAGACCTCGACCGGCGGCGCGACTCGACGTAGCTGGCGCTGACCTGGCGGACCGCATCGGACCCGCGAGCGGGCGCGTTCGTCGCAGGCCGCAGGAGCTCGGCCTTGCGCTCGGACTCGACCTCCTCGGGGCGGATCGTCGATCGGGTGGGCCACCGCTGGCTGACACGCGCTTGCAGGGCCGGCGCGGTCGCGCGACCCCGCGCGAGAGCGCCCCGGCGACCGACTCGGCGACGCGCAGCAGATCGGCCTCGGCGAGCCCGTCGACGTGGCCGAAGTAGCTGGCGTCGCCCGCCACCAGACGCACCGAAGCGCCGTGCTCCGCGCCAGTCTGAGCCTCGCTCGACGCTTCCGTCATCGAGCGACAGCGCGAAGCCCGTCCGGTGCTCCGGCATACAGCTCGGCGAAGTCTCCGCCGCGTGCCGAGCGCGCGCGCGAGCACGCGCTCGGCGAGCTCGCGGATCGATCAAGGCAGTCGCTCCTCGGCGCCGGCGCGGCTTCGGCCGGCAGCTCCGCCGATCATCCGGTCCGCGAGGGCGAGCAACTCGTCATAGCCGGGCGCCGAAGGAGCGATCGAGCGCGAGTGCCCGATCGCGTCGTAGAGCAGTGACGCGCGGTCCGCGGTCGCGCTGGCGGCGTCGCACCGCGGCGGCGACACCCTCGGCGATGCCGTTGGTGCGCGGGCCTCGTGCTCGACGCTCGCTCAGCGCGACCACCCCTCAGTGCGGCCGCCGCCAGCCGGCTGAGGATCCGGCGGGGTCTCATGAGCGCGTTTCCTCGAGCAGCCGGGCTTCGGTGTAGCGCATATCGGTGAAGACCAGGGCGGGCAGCGCCTGGCGCTCGGCGACCGTCGCGATCACCGAGCCGAGTCCCGCCTCGCGCAGCGCGAAGACCATCCCCGCGGCGGTCGAGAGCTCGACCTGGGAGAGTCCGATGTCGTGCTTGGCGGCCGCGAGCGCCAGCGGCCTGTGCCATCAGCTCCCTGGCGAGCCTCCAAGGCGCTCGCAGCTGCGCCTGAAGCAGTCGTCCGGCGTGGCCCAGCAGACGGCCATCCGAGTCGATCATCACAGCTGCGCGAACGTCTGCAGACTGGTCGCACAACCGGTTCAGGGCATCCGTGGCGGCGATCGGGTCAGAATAGCGACGTGTCACTCGCCCAGATCTCCTGGCTGACCGTCACGATCCTCTGCCTGATCGCGGCGGCCCTGCTGCTGATCGACGACTACTTACGGGTACGCCGGCGTGCTGCTCGCCGTCGGGCATCGCGGCCGCGATCAACCTTCGCCTGACGGGCGTTCGCGGGATCGCGGGCGGGCTCGAGGTGGATCAGCACGTCCGCGCCGGGCACCTGCTCGCCGATCGCCGCCTGCAAGCTCGTGGCTGAGCTCGTGCGCCCGCTCGAGCGAGGTGCCGGAGTCGAACTGGACGTGGAGATCGACGTAGCGGCGGCTCCCGGCTCGGCGCGTGCGGAGCTTGTGGAACCCCGCGACCTCGGGCGCCGGATGCCCTTCGAGCGCCGCGCGTGATGGCCTCGAGCTCGTCGGCGGGCAGCGCCTCGTCCATCAGCACGCGCGAGGAGCGGTTGAGGATCCGGACGCCCGCGATCACGATCGCCACGGCGACGAGCAGCGCCATGATCGGGTCGAACGATCGGGTCGCCGGTCAGCTCCGACGAGCGACGAGGCCGAGCAGCACGCCGGCCGAGGTCATCGCATCGGTCCGCAGGTGGGCGGCGTCGGCCTCGAGCGCTGCCGAGTCGGTCTGGCGGGCGCGGCGATAGAGGTAGGTCGAGACGCACGACGTTGGTGACCATCGAGAAGGCGACGACGCCGAGGCCGACCCCGAGCGATCCAGCGGCTGCGGATCGAACAGCCTGCGAGCCGACTCGTAGACGATGACTCCGGCGCCGACCAGGATCAGCATCCCCTCGATCCCGGCCGCGACGTTCTCGGCCTTCTCGTGGCCGTAGAGGTGGGAGTCGTCGGCCGGCTCGTCGGCCTTGCGGACCGAGAAGTAGGCGACCACCGACGCCATCAGGTCGATCGCGGAGTGGATCGCCTCGGTGATGATCGCGATCGATCCGGTGAGCGCGCCGGCGAACAGCTTGAGCACGATCAGGGTCGCGTTGGAGGCGATCGACACCAGTGCCGCGCGGTCCTTGCGCGGCACCTGCGCATGGGGGCCGATCGCATCGGCAGGACGCTCGAGCACAGCCGAAATCCGTGCTCGCAGACGGGCCATCGAGCAGCGCCGCTAACGCCCGCGCGGCCCGCCCGCGATGGCTGATCGCATCCTTCTCGGCGTCGGAGAGCTGCGCCATCGAGCGATCATCCGCGCCTTCGACCGGGATGAACGCCGGGTCATAGCCAAATCCGCCCCTCGCCGACGGGGACGGTCGCGAGCGTTCCTTCGCAGCGCTCCTCGACGACGGTCGGCTCCGCGCCGGGATGGAGCACGAAGACGATCGCGCAGACGTAGCGCCACGGCGCGGTCCGGCTGACCCTCGAGCTCCGCGATCAGCTTCATCAGGTTCTGCTCGTCGGTCGCGCGCTCACCGGCGAAGCGGGCCGAGCGGATCCCCGGTGCACCGTGTAGGGCTCGCGCTTCGATACCCGAGTCATCGGCGAGCACCGGCGTCCGGGTATCGGCGACCGCGGCGAGCGCCTTGATCCGCGCGTTGGCGATGAACGAGGAACCGGTCTCCGGCGGAAGCCCCACGTCCTCGGGCAGCGGGAGGATGCGATGCCCGGGCAACAGCCGCTCGAACTCGCGCAGCTTGTGCGCGTTGCGGGAGGCCAGGACGAGCTCCATCGGGTCAGTCGGTGGTCGGGAGCCCGCCGGTCGCGGCGGCCTGCACAGCCCGGAGCTCGGCGATTCCGCCGGCCGCGAGCTCGAGCATCGCATCGAGTGAGGCGCGCGAGAGCGGGGTCCGCTCGGCCGTCGCCTGGACCTCGACGAGACCGTCGTCGCCGGTCATCACGACGTTCATGTCGACTTCCGCGCTGGAGTCTTCCGGGTAGTCGAGGTCGAGCACCGGAACACCGTCGACCACCCCGCAGGAGACCGCGGCGATCGACTGGTTCAACGGGAGAGACTCGAGCGCCCCGTCGTCGATCAGCTTTTGCAGGGCGAGCTGGAGCGCGACGTAGCCGCCGGTGATCGCGGCGCAGCGCGTGCCGCCGTCGGCCTCGAGCACGTCGCAGTCGATCCAGACCGTCCGCTCACCGAGCGCCTCGAAATCGATCACCCCGCGCAGCGCGCGGCCGATCAACCGCTGGATCTCGACCGTGCGGCCGTCGGGGCGGCCCTTGCTGACATCGCGCTGCTTGCGATCGCCGGTCGAGGCGGGCAGCATCCCGTACTCCGCGGTCACCCAGCCACGTCCGCTGCCGTTCATCCAGCGCGGGACGCCCTCGACCGCCGAAGCGGTGCAGATGACCCGCGTCCCGCCGGCCGAGATCAGCGCGGACCCCGTCGCCGTGCGAACGAACCCGGGCTCGATCAGGACCGGCCGCAGCTGGTCGTCGCGTCGTCCGTCGTGTCTCATGGGGCAACCGTACGCGGTTGGGCGACCGCGACGCGCGTGACCTCGGCGATCGGGAGCTGCAGGAACCGCCGGCCGAGCTCCTGGAACTCGGCAGGATCGCCCGAGCAGAGAAACTCGTAACTGCCGCGGCGACTTGGCTCCGCGTCGAGTCCCGAGGCCGCGAGCGCAGCGGCGATCTCCTCGGCGATCGCCTCCCCAGAGCTGACGACTTGCACGCCGCGACCGAGCGCGCGCTGGATCACCGGACGAACCATCGGATAGTGGGTGCAGCCGAGGATCACGGTGTCGACCTCGGCGGCCTTGAGCGGTGCGCAGGCGTGCTCGACGCAGTCGACGATCCGCTCGTCGATCTCGCCGCCCGCCTGGATCAGCGGCGCCAGTTCCGGGCAGGGGACGGCGTGCAGCGCGATGTCAGGCGCGACAGCGGAGAGACCGCGCGTGTAGGCGCCACTCGCGACGGTCGCGGCGGTCGCGAGCAAACCGACGCGACGATTGGTGCTGGCGGCGGCGGCCAGCCGCGCCTCAGGGCCGACGACCGTCACCAGATCGACCCGGCCGTCTAGCTCCCGCTCGAGCGTCTCGCGGGCCGCGGCGGTCGCTGAGTTGCATGCGACCACGAGCAGCTTCGCTCCGCGCTCGAGCAGCTTGTCGGACAGCTCGCGGGCGAAGTCGATCAACTCCTCGCTCTCGCGGTTTCCATACGGGAAGCGGGCGGTGTCGCCGAGGTAGACGAAGTCCTCGTGCGGGAGCGAGACGAGGCACTCGTGCAGGACGGTCAGCCCCCCGATGCCGGAATCGAAGACGGCGATCGGCAGCTCAGGGCCGGGCGGGGCGGGCATCGCGCCCATGTTTCCAGACCTAGCGGCCGGGCCGTAGGATCTGGCCGATGGAAACCGGAATCTCCCGCGCACGGCTCGATCCCGACTCAGATGAGCGGTTCTCAGCACTGCGACGCGAGCTCGGCGTCAGCAGTTTCGGCATCAACCAGATGGCGCTCTCGCCGGGACAGCGCGGCCGGATCCACAGTCACGAGCGCCAGGAAGAGGTCTACCTGGTTCTCGAAGGCGTCCTGACGCTCCTTGTCGAGGGTGAAGAGCACCTCGTCGAGTCCGGCGAGCTGATCCGCGTCGGACCGGAGCTGCGGCGGCAGCTGGTCAACGCCGGGCGGGCCAAGGTCGTCGTGCTCGCGCTCGGTGGCGCGGAGGCGCACCAGGGCCGGGACGGAGTGGCCTACACCGACTGGGAGGCGACCGAGGGGGCACCGCCGCAGGAAGTGCCGCTGCCGGAGGACCTGCCGAGCTGAGCGGTGCGGAAGCGGTGATCTCTGGCAACCTCTCGTTCGTGGGGAGGGGAAGACTTACGATCGCGCTGACCAGCGTCCTGCTCGCGCTCCTGCCCGGATCGGCGAATGCCATCCCCGAGATTCACGCGCATCGCGGCGGGAGCGTCGTCGACGGCAAACCGATCTATCCCGAGAGCACCCTCCCGGCGTTTCGCAACGCGGCCCGGCGCGGCTTCGTCCTGGAGTTCGACGTGAAGCTCACGCGCGATCGGGTGCCGGTCGTGATTCACGACCCCCGCCTCGAGCGGGTGACCGGCTGCGAGGGCCTGGTTGCCCACAAGACCCTCGCCGAGCTTCGCGACTGCAGGGTCGACGTGCTCGGCAGCCCCGGCTCCGACCTGCCTGCGCGCAGCGCGCCCCGCGCGCGGCAAGCCATGGTGCCGCGGCTCGATCAGGTGCTGCGCCTCGCGCGGCGGCACGAGGCCCGCATCAATCTCGAGATCAAGAACGCGCCGACCGATCCCGACTTCGACGCGACCGACGCGTTCGCCCGACGGGTGATGCGGACGGTGAGCGCGAGCGCGATCCCGCCCTCGCGCGTGATCCTCCAGAGTTTCTGGCCCCCCGACCTGGTCACCGCCCGCCGACTGATGCCGGGTGCCGAGACCTCGCTGCTCACCCTGGCCGCGTTCAATGCTGGTGGGCCCGCGGGCGCAGCGGCGATCGAAGCCGACTGGTTCTCACCGTCCTTCCCGATCGGCCCGGAATCGGTGGCCTTGGCGCACTCGCTCGGCCAGCGCGTAGTCCCCTACACGCTCAACCGACCGGCTCAGGTCGCAGACGCCGCCCGGCTCGGCGTAGACGCCGTGATCAGCGATGACCCGGTGATGGCGCGCAAGCGGCTGCGCCACTCGGCTCCGCCGCGGCCTGTGCCCGCCCCGGTGCCAGGGCGGGCGGCGTGCCGGGCCGGGGAGCCTGCAATCTCGGCTCCGCTGATCGAGGCGTTGCGACCCGAGCCTGGTGCCCCACGAGTCTTTGCGATGCAGTTTCACCAGGACATCTCCGACGTCGCCCGCTACTCGGACTTCCGCACTCGCATCGAGTGCGCGCTGCTTCGCTATGTCGTGCCCCATCTGGCGCGCAACCGGCCGAACGTGGTCGCGTTCAACGAGGACATCGGCTTGATGACGATTGCGACGGGCTCGCGCGGGGCGCTTACGCGGAGCCTCTTCGGCGGACGCGCCGGACCCGGGTGCGAGCCCCAAGGCGTGCCCTGCGCGACGCTCGGTGCTCTGGCGACGGTCACCGCCGCCTACGGACCGCAGGCGGCTGCGTACCGCGCGCGCTTCCCGGCAATGCGTCCGGTCAGCACCGCGTTCGTGGCCGCAACCGACACGTTCGGCCGGGGCTGGATGCAGGTCTTCTCCGACATGGCAAGGCGCTACGGGATCTACATCCTCGGCTCCAACAACCAGCCGGAGTTCCGCGAGAGCTCCGATCCGGCCGAGGTGGCGTTGTTCGCCGACCCCGATGTTCGGCCCCGGCCGCGCACGGCATTCGTGGCGACCTCACCCGAGGTCTACAACGAGGTCTTCCTGTGGGGGCCGGATGATGTCCGCAGCGAGGGGCCCGCCCCGCTGCGAAACGTCGTCGCCCGAAACAAGAAGGTTCCGCTGACTCCGATCGAGGAGACGATCCAGCTGACGAACGGCCCCGCCACCGGGCCCGACGCGACCGAGAACCTGCGGCCCTTCCGGCTACCGGGAACACGCGCCCGACTCGGATTCGCCACCAGCCTGCCGGCGTTCGTCTACGGCTCCAAGCCGCCACGGGGCGTCGACCCCTGCACCAACACGGCCCGCTGGTACATGCGCTGCCTCGACCGCCTCCGCACGAACGTCGTGATCCAGGACGAGGCCAACCCCGGCCGGTGGGCAGCCGATACGCCGCAGGCCTGGCAGCCGCTCGAGTGGATGACCTCCACCTGGCGCGCGGTCGCCGACCGTGACGTGGACTTCGACTACAACGTCACGCCGCACCTGGTCGGCAACCTCGCCGACCTTGCCTTCGACGGCCAGTCCGCGATTACCCAGCGCGGGCTGCGCGCCCCGAGGGGAGCCCGAGGCCCCGCGCGCTGCACCTACGTGGGCAACCACCGGGCGCTACCCGAAGACCCGGCATCGATCTCGGTCGGCGGCCAGCAGCAGGCGACCCGGCGGCTCGCCGGACCCAAGCGGGAGTTCCTCGCGCTGGCGCCCTGGGTGGCCGACGGGAGTCGACCGTCACTGCGCTCGGTTGCGGCGCGCCTGGCGCCGGGGTCAGGCGACGTGAGCGAGAACGAGTACCTCGAGACGGCGATCGCGGCCGATCTGACTTTCCCGGTCGACCCCCGTCGGCCGGCGTGTGCGGGGCAGCGCTGAGGCTGAACGGTTTGATCCTCGCCCGAGCGGGGATCACTCCTTCGATCGCAACAGGAGGAGTAGTGATGACCGACGACGCAGATCAGGTCTCCGCAGCGGGCGAGGACGCCAAGCAGGAGATGCGCGAGCTCGAGAAGGATCCGCCGGGGAAGCTCGAGGACTGGCCGACTGGCCGCGCGAAGTACGAGACTTTCGGTGGGTCCGAGGGCGACCACGCCTATGACGACGGCCCCGAGGCGAAGCTGGGGCCCTCAGGCGTTCGCCATCACGAGGACGGATCGGTGACCGTCGACGGCGAGAAGGTCGATGACCCAGATGAGTTCAAGGGCGATCCGATCCCCGGTGGGCCGACCGATCCGGATGCCGAGCGCCTCAAGCGTGAGGAGGGGGCCGAGGTCAAGCCCTGAGATCGAGGGCCGTCCGAAGTACGAGGAACCCGGGCGTCAGATCTCGCTCAGCGCGACGAGCGGGATCGAGCGCTCCGTCGCGGACTGGTACTCGTCGTAGCGACCGGCGTTGCCGGCGTTGACGAGCCGCCACAGGCGTGGATAGTCCGGGTGCTCGGACGTGATGATCTCAGCGCGCGCCGCGCTCGATCGAGTGCCCAGCTGGATCTCGACCTCCGGCTTGGCGCGCACGTTGACGAACCAGGCCGGCGGCTTGGGCGCGCCGCCGTTGGACGCCACGACCATGTACCGCTCGCCATCCATCGAGTAGGTCAGCGCCGCCGTCCGCGGCTGCCCGGTCTTGGCGCCGGTTGTTCGTAGGAGGAGGTTGGTGGTCCCGGCGAGCTGCTGGCCGATCCGGCCTCCGCTGTGCTCGTACAGGAACTGGTGCACGTCCAGCGCCTTTCGGAATACGGCGCGCGCGATCGGGTTCATGCCGCCAACACTACCCCGGCCTCTCCGGCCGCTCGGCCTGGCGTATAGGCATCAACGATTCAGCGACCGATTACGCCGAGCACGAGCAACAGTCCAGCGGTCAGTGCGAGTGAGAGCAGAATCGAGCCGAAGCACCCGAGTCGGTTTGAGAAGAAGAGAAACACCCCAGGCGGTATGCCCGGCTGGGGTGGTTCTAACCCTCTCGAAGCGGCGACTCCCGTAGCTGAGCGCCGCCTGAGTGCCGTCGCTTACGCCGTCAGCAGAAACTCACGCATTGCGCGATGCGTCTGCTCGGGAGCCTCGAGCTGGGGTACGTGACCGCAGTCGAGCTCCAGGTGAGACGCGCTCGGCAGCGCGTGCTCCACGTGGCCGCGAAACGCGATCGGCACCAGAGTGTCCTGTCGTCCCCACACGAACAGCGCGTCGGGTTCGAGACTCGTGAGCCGCTTCCAGAAGCCGTGCTCGCCGTGCGGCTCATCGAGGTAGATCCGCCGAGCCGATTCGTAGAAGGCGTGACGGCCACGGGGCGTCTTGTAGGCGCGAAGGAACTCATCCACGCCTGCCGCCGACCAGCCGGTCGAGCCTCCGGGCACGAGCCGGCGCACGATCGCGTCGGTCAGCGCTGGGGCGTTTGGCTGCAGCAGGGCGAGCTTGGGGAGTGGAAGGCCGAGCAGCCTGGCCCAGCTTCGATCACGCAGCCACGCGAGCGCGGGGCTCAGCATGACGAGCCGCCCG
The DNA here is from genome assembly GCA_963790245.1 of uncultured Thermoleophilaceae bacterium. Classification (GTDB taxonomy): domain Bacteria; phylum Actinomycetota; class Thermoleophilia; order Solirubrobacterales; family Thermoleophilaceae; genus JACCVG01. Next base: position 2,177,295 of record CAWBNP010000002.1, on the reverse strand, counting down.
ACGCGATCGGGGTGGGCAAAGCCGAGCTCGATGGCGACCCGGCCACCCATGCTGTTGCCGACGAAGTCGGCGCGGTCGAGCTCGAGCGCATCGAGCAGCTCGACGACCGAGCGAGCGAAGAACGGCGCGTCGTATGCAGCGCGCAGCGGCTTTCCGGAGTCGCCGAAACCAGGCAGATCGACGGCGATCACGCGATGGGTATCGGCCAGCGCGGCAAGCGTGGGAAGAAACGACGCCTTCGTGGCGCCGAGGCCGTGGAGGCACACGAGCGGCGGGCCCTCGCCCGCGCTGGCGGTGGCGAGCCTCCCGCTCTCTGTCGCGACCAAGTCAAAGCGAAGGCGTCCGGGCGTGGGCTCCGCGGTGGCGGCGAGCAGCCCCACCCCGAGGTGCAGATTTCCGCGCACGCTCAGCCGGCCCGCTCGAAAGGCCTTCATGCCGCCCCGCACGTCGGCGGCGATCTGGTTCCAGGTCCGAGCGTCAGCGCTCAGCACGGCGTCCGGGCTCCGACCGGGCGGGCGCAGCCGGACCGACTCGCCCTCGATGAGAACGTCCATGTCCTCACCATCAGTTATCGCCAGGCGGATACGTGCCGAGCCACGGGGGACATCGATGGCGTCCCGATCAAAGCGCTCGATCAGTCCTGCCAGCGCCTCACTGCCGCCTCGAAGGCGACGCATCTTGTCAGCGGTTGGGGTGATCAGCCAGCTTGGAGCCGCTTCTTAGGCGGCTGACCGATCGGTCTCTTTGAGCCGGTCTTCGACCGCCCGAATCACCGTCACCCGGTTGCGGTTGGCAACCTCGAACAGCTGGACGAGAGCGAGCTCGGCGGTATCGGCCAGAGCGATGCGATCGACGATCTCCGGCGCGTGCATGCGCCGGTAGCCGACCCACGGCTCGCCGATGCCGACCTGCGCTCCGGCCCCATCCTCTGCTCCCGCGTCTGAAGAGCTGGCCACCAGTGTGTCGTTGGTCTCGATGTGCGGTGCAGGGACCGCGGGCGGTGAGGGCGCCTCGGCCCTCGCGACGCTCGCAGGCGGCGCCGTCGGAGCCTCGGCCTTCGGGACGGTCCGAACCCTTGTGACCGGGCCCCGCTCGGGATGCTCGTGCCGGGCTTTCTCGTACGACAGGACCGTCCGAACCGCTGCGCGCGTCAGCTTCAGCGGAGCGGTCAGCACGACCTCGACCGGTCGGAGAAGTCCTCTGGCGGCGGAACGAAGCACGAGACCCTCCTACCCCGGTCGGGGCCGGGTCAGTCATGTCGACGGCAGCACCGCCCTGATGGCGTTGCAACGAGGCGAGCTGCCGGACTCCAGCGACCGGCTATCTCACCTCGCCGCAATCGTTGGCTAGAACTTCACTCGCGTCACGGCCTGCTTGATCTTGCCCAGGATCGCGTCGCCGAGGGCCTGGCCCTCGTCGGTCTCGAACCCGCCCATCGCGGCGACAACACCGGCCATCACGAGCGCAACCAAAAGGATGAGCGCGACATACTCGACCGTTCCCTGACCGACCTGCTCCCCCATTCTCCGACCCGCGGCACGAACCCGGATCGCCACCCACTCGAACATTCCCAACATCCCGACCTCCTCGTCCGATTCGCTTGTCGAGGAGATCGTCGAGACAGATCAGCGACGCGTGGGCGCGCTTATGCAACGAGTGACGGGGCCGTCCTAGACTTCGCGCGATGAGTTCGCGTGCACCGGGCCGAGTTCGAACCGCACTCGCCCTCTGCCTGCTCGGCGTAGCGACTGCGCTGCCTGCGGCTGCCCTCGCCCACACATCGGACACCGCCGCGGGCGGTCAGCCGATCAGCTCGTCGATATCCGCCGACGAGATGATCGCCACGCGCCAGCGGTTCTTCGGCGAGCAGAACGTCCATCCCAGAACGGGCGCGGTCCGCGGCGACCGCCTGATCCTTGCGTGGTCCGGCGTTACCAACTTCGCGATGGCTATCCGCGGGCACGTCGTGCTGCTCGACGCATGGGTTCCGCGCGGGGCGCATTCCGGCTACGTCCCGACCTCCCCGGCCGAGTTGGCAAAGCTCCGCCCCGAGGCGATCTTCATCGGCCACGCTCACTTCGACCATGCCGCCGACGCGGTGCCGATCGCACTCGCGACCGGAGCGCCGCTGATCGGGACCGCCGAGCATTGCTCCGAGTTCCGCGACCGACCCGGCGGCGACCGCACCCGCTGCCTCGCCGCCGTCCCGGCGGGCGTCGCGCCCGGGACCACCAAGCGGCCGGACGTCCTGCGGCGGGTTGACATCAGGGCCGTCAAGAACCTTCACTCGGCCGTCACGGCCCCGGATGGATCAGACGGCTACCACGTGCCCGTCACCCCGCTGCCCTCGACAACCGCGCTGGCCAACCCGCCGACGCCCGAGGACCTGCTGCAGGTTCTCGGCGGCCTACCCGACGCCGAAGGTGGGAGTGTCCTCTACCGGTTCGCGGTCGGCAACTTCTCATTCGTCTGGAACGACTCGGCCGGGCCACTGTCGGACCAAGCCCCCGGCGGGTTGGCGGCCCTGCGGGCGCTGCGCCCGGTCGATCTCCACGTAGGCGCGATCCAGGGCTTCAACCAGTTCACCAACGGCCTGCGCGATCCGCGGCAGTACATCGAGGCGCTCAGTGCGCGCACGTTCGTCCCGGCCCACCACGACGACTGGGCGATCGGGATCACGACACGCGGCGCGGCCTACGAGGCCCCGTTCATGGAGGAACTCGAGCGCGTGCCCGACCGGCACACACCCGACGTGCACTTCATCTTCGATCCCGCCGACTACGTCGATCCGGCCGAGCTGAGCTTCGGACTGCCGGCTCGCCGACCGCGCCTGAAGGTGGAATGCGGTGCACGCGGACGCCCGACTGCGCGCCTGGCTCGGGACCTCGGGCGGTTTCGCAGCGTCCGCTTCAAGACCGACGGAGATCGCGTGCGATTTGATCGACGGTCGCCTTACCGGGTCGGACTCGACCGTCTCGCGCGCGGATCGGGCGAGCGCGTCCGCGTGAACGCCAAGGCAGAACTGCTAAACGGCAAGACGCGACGCTTGACCGCCGCAGCTGCCTGCAGCTGACGAGCGGCCTCCTCAGCAGATATTCGGCGCCGCCACTCCGGTGAACCGATCCTTCAGGTAGCGCACGACCGCGGGCGCACCGGTTTCCTGGAGGACGATGTGCTCGCCGAGCAGGCTGCGCTCGTAAGCGACGCGCGCGCCGAGTCGGCAGTAGCGCGCGACCATCGCATCCGAAGCTGCAATCGGGTTCAGCTCGTCGATGATCGAGTGGTAGACGTATAGCGGAGCGCTCGGAGCGCGCTGCCCGAGGCTGACCGCATCCAGCACGCGCCGGACGCGCGGGACGACGAGCGGGTCTGGGACCACCGTGAACTCGCTCAGCCGGCGCAGTGGATAGGCGAGGACGAACTCCTCGAGGCACATGTCTCCGATCCGTTTCATCATCGTGCGACCGGCGTCGTTGAGGAGGCTGTTGATGCGCATCTCCGGATACGCGCGGCTGATCCCGACGGCCGCGGCGAGCACGAGCCCGGATCCGGGTCCTCCGTCGACGTTGCGGGCGGTCCTCACGACGTCCGCCGACGCGCCACCGTGGGCGACACCCCGGAGCCTGATCTCCGGCGCGTAGGAAGGGTGGAGCTCCGAGGCCCACGCGGTCGCGTGACCTCCGCCCGAGTAGCCCCACAGGCCGACGGGAGTCCGCCGGCCGCGGATGCCGCCGGGTCCGAAGCGCTCAACGGCCCGGACGGCGTCGAGGACCGCGTGCCCGGCCTGCACTCCCGCGATCCACTGTGACTCGGGCCCCTCATAGTCGGGGATTACGACAGCCCAGCCGCGCTCGAGCGCCAGGCTGAAAGTGCTGGGCTCGCCGCCCGATCCGGTTCGCAACTCATAGGAGGAAGAACAGCGGCGGGTCAGCGAGTCTTCGGCCGGCTGGTATGAGAGCAGCGGGCGTCGGCCCCTGAACGGCTTGTCCGGCACAACCAGCGTCGCCACCGCTGCCTCGGGCCGACCCTTCGTGTCGGCCGTCCGGTACTGGAGTTGCCAGGCCCGGTGCCCCACCGAGATCGCGGATCTCGAGAGGTCGACGACGCGGGAGCGAAGGAGCTCACCCGGCCGAGCTTTCGCGAGCCGGGAATCGCGCGGCGGCTTGTAGAAACGGTCAGCGTCCGGCGATGGCATGGCCGCCGAGGCCCCGGCGCCGAACGCCGTAAGACCTGCGAGCGCCAAACCGGCGACGAGGACACGTGGCAGCCTCATTGGGCCAGTAAACAGGAGCGCCCCGGCCAAGCGCTGCACGCTGATTCACTCCTGTTGGGCCGCGCCCGCCATCGGGCCGACGTCCTCAGCTGCGCCTGACGCCTGCCCGTGTCGCCGCCGACTTTCCGGCGGCCACCGCCGCATCGCCCAACGACTTCGCCGCCGAGCCGAGACCCGATGCCGCCGAGGAAGCCTTGCGCTTTGCCTGCGAGAGGCTGTCGGAGGCGTCACTTGCCTGCCGGCTCGCGGCCGCCTTGGTGCCGCGCTCGCTGGACTTCTCACGGATTTTGTTGCGCTTGCGCGTCGCGGCGGCCTTCTGGGCGGCCGCCTGGCGGTCTGCCTTTGTTCGTTCGGCCATTTGATTCCTTCGGTCGGGGTCCCCTGTCAGTACCCACCGGTGAGCGCCTCAATCTGCCAACGGCCGCGGCAGATGACGTGATCCCCTAACCCTCGCTCGGAATCGCCTCTTCCTCGACGGCGGCGTCAGCCTGCTCGGCGCTCCCCGCATCGGACTGTTCCTCCCCCGAGGTCTCCTCGCGCTGCTGACCGGAATCGCCTTCGCCGTCATCTGGGGGCTTGCCGGATACGCCGGTCTCGTCCTGGGGTTTCAACTTCGGACTCCTCGATCGGGTGAGGGCTCACTACCCGCGTTACCAGGAGCGCAACCGCAGCCGTTTGCGTCGGGCTGCCCGCGAACGGGTAGGACCATCGCAGCGACAACTCCAAAAGAAGAGGAGACAGCGTGCCCGAACTCAATGAACGTGACGCGAAGTTGGTCCAGTGGCTCAACGAGGCCTACGCCAAGGAGGCCGAACTCGAGGTCAATCTCCAGGCCCACATCGGGATGACCGACAAGCCGGCCTACAAAAAGCGGCTCCAGCAGCATCTCAAGGAGACCAAGGCTCACAAGCGCCAGGTCGCCTCGAGGATCAAGAAGCTGGGTGGCTCGCCGACCAGCGGCCCGGATCTGCCCGGCGCACCGGAAGTCGTGGGTGAGATCGCCGGCAAGGCGGTCGCGGCCGTCAAGGGACAGCTCGGAGCGGCTCGCGCCCTGCTGAGCGAGCAAGCCGAAACGCATCTCCGCAATGCACAGGAAGAGCTGCGCGAGGAGCACGTCGAGATCGCGATGTACACCAGGATCGAGGTCTTCGCGACCGAGGTCGGAGATCGCGAGACGGCCGCCCTGGCTCGCTCGATCCGGCGCGAAGAGGAGCGGATGGCGAAGTACCTCGCCCCGGAACTCGAGCGCCTGACCAAAGCGCTCGTCAAGGCGTCGGTTCCTGCCGACCAGCGCCCCCGCGCGCGCAGCGCCTCGAAGAGGCGATCTTCGTCCAGCACGCGCAAGAGCGCCGGTCGATCGCAGGCGACCAGCGCCGCCGGGAAGCGCAAGCCGACCAGGGCCTCCGGGAAGCGCAAGGCGACCGGCGCCTCCTCCACCCGGAAGCGGGCGTGACGATGGGCGCGGCCGATCGGCGATGCCGACAAGCGCGAAGCGATCAGACCGTCGGAGGGGAGCGCCCGCCCGGGCAACCAGGCGAGCCCCCACCAGCTGACGGCGAGCCTGCCGAGCGCGCGGCTTGAGCCGCAGTGTCCAAGACGCTCAGATGACGGTCATCCTCGATATCGATGGAACCCTCGTCGACAGCAACTATCAGCACGCGATCGCCTGGGCGCGCGCGTTCGGCGCCCACGAGATCGGCGTTGAGCTGTGGCGGGTGCACCGCCACATCGGCATGGGCGGCGACCAGCTGGTAGCGGCGCTCTGCGATGACGAGGTGGAGGCTCGCCACGGCGACTCGATTCGCTCCGCCGAGAGCGAGCTCTATGGCGAGCTGATCGACGAGGTGCAGCCGCTGCCGGGGGCGATCGATCTGATCGCCAAGCTCAAGGAGAACGGGCGGACCGTCGTTCTCGCCTCCTCGGCGAAGGAGCCCGAGGTCGAGCATTACGTCGACCTGCTCGAGGCACGTGAGCTCGCCGACGGCTGGACGACCGCGACTGACGTCGAGCGCACGAAGCCCGCTCCGAACCTGATCCTCGCGGCGCTTGAATGCGCCGGCGCTGATCCAGCTGAGGCGGTGATGGTCGGGGATTCGACCTGGGACTGCAAGGCCGCTCAGCGCGCCGGGGTCGAGGTCATCGGGCTGCTCTGTGGTGGCTTCGGCGAGGCCGAGCTGTTGAGCGCCGGCGCCACCGCCGTCCTCGAGGGACCGGCAGACCTCGGTGCGACAGGCGTCCTTCGTCGTTAGCTCGGGCGACTTGGCCGGCCCAGCCTGATTGGGCCGCGAGCGCTCCGCGCATCGACGGCTCGGCCCTTCTGCGTCACGGCGATGGCTCCCCGTTCCGCCAATGAGCCGGCCGACTCACGGACGTGCGGCATGAGGCGACGAAAGTCGCCCTCTGATGCGAGCGATCGAGCGACTTCCGAAGGGCAGATCGTCTTGCCCTCCCCGCGCTCGCTCAGAAGCCGGAGAATCTCGGCTTCGATCCGCTCCCACCATTTGGGCCCACGCTCGCCGAGCGCGGTCTTGGCCGCGTGCACACGAGTGCGGCCAGCCCGCTCGGCGTCCTCGTCGCCGCTCCGCCGCGCGGCGCCGATAGCTCGCCGCGCAGCCATCAGTTCATCGACGAGACCCTGGCGCTGCTCCTCAGTCAGCATGGGGTCCGTAGCCCGCCAGCGGCGACCATCGATCACGCGGTAGTGCTGGTCAGGCGTGAACTCACTCATCGGTTGAACTGGGTGGGACTAGCGATTGTGTTCGACACCCATATGCCCTGTGGCACCTGTTCTATTCCAACGTGGGCCCGAAGCCTCGTGTCGATAAATGCTGAGGCGCTGTGTGTCCAACGCGACACAACGTCAGCCCCTGCTCCGCGAATCTGAAAACAGCGACCGACCCCGACCTGGAGCGTGGCGATGACACAGGCAGACAAGCAGCACGGCTATCCGACAGGCCCTGGACCCGCCGGGGTCCTCCGCGCGCTCGGCCTGGCGCTTCTCGCGATGTTCTCCGCCCCGGTTGCCCTCAATGCCGCCGAGATGTCTCGGAACTGACGACTACCAGGTATCGACGAACCGCCGTGCGGGATCTCTCTCACGCGAGGACGACGCAGCCGCCCCTAACGTCGCGCTGATCAGCGCGCGCGTCTCGGCGGGATCGATCACGTCGTCGATCTCGAACAGCTGGGCGGCGTTGAGCGCCTTCGCGTTCTCCTCGGCGGCGCTCGTCGTCTCGCGGATCAGGCGCTCGCGCTCGGCGTCGTCGGCGAGTGCCTCGAGCTCGCCCCGCAGGGCCAGGCGAACGGCGCCCTCAAGGCCCATCGGCCCGAGGTGCGCGCTCGGCCACGCGACACACAGCGATGGCTCGTGGAGGCTCCCGCCCGCCATCGCCTGGGCGCCGAGACCGTAGCCGCGACGGAGGATCACGGCGACCAGCGGAACGGTCAGCGCCGCCCCGGCGACCAGCAGCCGCGAGGCACGACGGACAAGGCCCTCGGCTTCTGCCGGCGCACCGACCATGTAGCCGGGCGTGTCGATCAGTGAGATGACAGGGAGATCGAAGGCCTCGCAGAGCTGCAGGAAACGCGCTGCCTTGTCGGAGGCGGCGGCGGTGATCGCGCCCGCCATCACAAGCGTGTTGTTGGCGATGATCCCGACCGGCCGGCCGTCGATCCGCGCCAGCGCGGTGACCATCTCCGGAGCGAAGCGCTCGCGCAGCAACACGGCCGAGCCCGCGTCGGCGAGAGTCTCAATGATCGGGACGACCTTGTATGCGCGCCGGCCGCGCTCGGGAATCATGTCGCGCAAGACCGTCTGGTCGCCGACCGTGCCCGGCGCGACCGACCCCTGGAAGTAGCCGATCAGCTGCTTGCTGACCGCGACCGCCTCGGCCTCGTCGGCGACCACGACGTCGACGACTCCGTTCGGAGCCTGGACATCGATCGGGCCGACATCGTCGGCCGCGATCTCGCCGAGCCCGCCGCCGGCGATCATCACCGGGCCACCCATCCCGATCGAGGAGTCCTCGGTAGCGACAATCAAGTCCGAGCAGCCCGCGATCACCGCGTTGCCCGCAAAGCAGCGGCCCTTGACGATTGCGATCCGCGGAACCCTGCCCGACAACCCGGCCCAGAGCGCGAACGCGCGGACCTCGAGCGCTGAGACCACCGGGATGTCGGTGTCGCCCGGCCGCCCGCCACCGCCTTCGGCGAAGAAGACGGTCGGCAGCCGCATCCGATCGATCAGCTCGAACAGCCGGTCCTTCTTGCGATGGCCGAGCGCGCCCTGGGTGCCTGCGAGCACGGTGTAGTCGTAGGAGAGCACGGCACACGCGCTGCGCTCCTCCCCGACGAGCTGGCCATTGATCCGCGCGGTGCCGCCGATCAGGCCGTCGGCCGGGGTCCGCGCGCGCAGCTCGTCGAGGTCGCGCCGACTGCGTTGCGCGGCAATCGCGAACCGCCCGTACTCGACGAACGATCCTTCGTCGACGAGGTCGGCAACGTTTTCGCGCGCCGTCCGACCGCCGCCCGCGTGCCTGCGTCCGACCGCCTCGCCACGGGCCCCGTCCTCGGTCAACGCCGCCCGCCGCCGCAGCTCGGCCAGGTCCTCGCGGATCGGTTGCTCGTCATCCATCGCGCGCGGCAGGACTATCACGTCGCCGAGTAGCTTCGCCGGATCGACCGCCGCGCCTGGACACTTCTACTCGCGCTCGGAGCCATCTGGGGTAGCTCCTACCTGCTGATCAAGGTTGGGTTGCGCGACTTCTCCCCGGCGGTGATCGCCTGCTCGCGCGTCGCGCTCGGCGCAGTCGTGCTGATCCCGCTGGCGATGCATCGCAGGGGGCTTGACTCGCTGCGCGGGCGAGCCGGGCTCGTCTGCGTGCTGGCGGCCGTTCAGGTGGCTGGACCGTTCCTGCTGATCGCGTGGGGCGAGGGCTCGATCAGCTCGGCTCTGACCGGGATCCTTGTCGCGACCACTCCGCTCTTCACCGCGTTGATCGCGACTCGGATCGATCAGGACGAGCGGGTCCGCGGACGCGGCGTAGTCGGCCTGCTCGCAGGCTTCGCGGGTGTCGGCCTGATAATCGGGTTCGACGTTTCGGCCGATTCCGCCGCGACGCTCGGCGCGCTCGCCGTCCTGGTCGCGGCCTTCGGCTACGCGATCGGCGGCTTCATCGTCAAGCACGGATCGACCGGGCCGAACCGGATCGATCCGGTTGCGCTGGCCGCGGCAACGATGGTCGTCGGCACGGCACTCACGGTGATCCCTGCCGGGCTGAGCATGCCGACCGAGATTCCGACCCCGGTGCCGACCATCGCGCTGCTGATCCTCGGGCTCGCCGGGACCGGAATCTCGTTCGCGCTTTTCAACGTCCTGCTGTCCGAGGTCGGCCCCGCGAAGACCTCGATCGTCACCTACATCGTGCCTGGATTCGCCCTCCTCTACGGCGTCCTGTTACTCGACGAGGCGCTGACGCCCGCCGGCCTCGCGGGGCTCGCGATGATCGCGCTCGGATCGTGGCTCACGACGCGCGGTACCGGCCGGCCGTCGCCGGCCGAAGAGCGCGCGCTACCTTGACCGCCATGGCCCGCCCCCTGCTGCTAGCCGACGCGCCGTTGCTCCTCTACCGGGCCTTCTACGCCCTGCCGAAGAAGATCACCGGAAGCGACGGCAAGTCGGTCAACGCCCTGCTGGGGAGCGTCAACGCGATCATGGCGGCCGCCGAGGAACACGACGTCCGCGCGGTGATCGCCTGCTTCGGGCCCGACGCAGCGCCCTACCGCGTCGAGCTCTACCCCGGCTACCACGCCGAGCGGCCACCGATGCCGGCAGAGCTGGCGCACCAGTGGAAGCAGGCGCCCGCGCTGTATGAGGCGCTCGGCTGGATGGTCGTCGAAGAGGACGACCTCGAGGCCGACGACCTGCTCGGCTCCTTTGCGACCGCGGAGGTCGAGGCGGGCGGTGAGGCCCTGATCTTCACCGGCGATCGAGACATGTTCCAGTGCGCGCGCGAGGGCGTGCGTGTCCTACTGACCGCGCGCGGCGGCCCCCAGCTGCTCGACGCGGCGGAGGTCGAGGCCCGCTACGGCGTACCGCCGGCGCTCGTCCCCGACTTCATCGCGCTGCGCGGAGATCCTTCCGACGGGCTGCCGGGCGCCAAGGGCGTCGGCGCCAAGACCGCCGCCGACATCCTCACACGCCACGGCTCGCTGGAGGCGGCGCTCGACGCTTCTGCCGAGGGCACGGCGCTGGCCGCGATGCGCGATCAGCTGCTCGCCTTCAAGGAGATAGCGACGCTGCGCGCGGTCAAGGTAAAACCGCCGCCCGACCGTGATCTCGACCGCGCCGGTGGAGCGGCCGCGGCCAGGGAGCTCGGAATGGAGCGGCTGGCAACGCGGCTCGAGGCTTAGCCGCGACCGCCTCGTAGCCGCACCGGCGACCCCTGAAACCGCCGTTGCAAGTGTGTCCTCTCTCACGGGAGCCGCGCTGAACCTGGCGTACGATCGAAACTTGACCGAGACGAGCTGCAGAGGCTGCGGAACATCCAACCCGGTCGGGGCGCGGTTCTGCATGGGATGCGGGGCCTCGCTCCAACGCGCCTGCGGAGCCTGTGGCACCGCGGCGACGCCGGAGGCCCGCTTCTGCATGAGCTGCGGCCGCCCGCTCGACGGCGGATCGCCGTCGAGCGCTGAGACGACGCGAGCTTCGTCTAGCGCGCCCCCCGAGGAGCGGCGCCAGGTCACCGTCCTGTTCGCCGACCTCTCCGGCTACACGGCGGTCGCCGAGCAGATGGACCCCGAGCGGGTCAAGTCGCTCGTCGAGCGCTGCCTGCGACGACTCGGCGAAGAGGTCCTGCGCTACGGCGGGACGATCGACAAGTTCATCGGCGACAACGTGATGGCCCTGTTCGGCGCGCCGGTCGCCCACGAGGACGACCCCGAGCGTGCGGTCCGCGCGGCGCTGGGAATGCAGGAGGCGATGGAGGAAATCAACGCAATGCTCGCCGAGGAGCACGGCGTGTCCTTCGAGCTGCGCGTCGGGATCAACACCGGCGAGGTGCTCGCGGGTGCAGTCGGCGAGCGCTACACCGTCACCGGCGACACGGTCAACGTCGCTTCGCGGCTGCAGAGCGCCGGCCAGCTCGGGGCGGTCACCGTCGGCGATCAGCACCCATGCCGCGACGATCGACGTGATCGAGTACATCGAGCTTCCGCCGCTGACGCTCAAAGGCAAGGCCCAGCCGGTGCCCGCCTGGCAGGCTCTGGCCCCGAAGGATCACGATCGCCAGGACCGTTTCGTCTCGACCCCGCTTATCGGGCGGAGCGCCGAGCTCGAGTTGCTCCGGTCGCTGCTCGGCCGGGTCGTCCGGGAGCGGCAGTCGCAGCTCGTCGACCGTCGTCGGGCAGGCCGGCGTCGGCAAGACCCGGCTGCTCGAAGAGTTCGAAACCGAGGTGCGCGAGTCCGGATCGGCGGCGGTGCTGCACGGCCGCTGCCTGCCATACGGCTCGAACCTCGCCTACTGGGCGCTCGGCGAGGTCGTCCGGGCCGACGCCGGGATCGTCGACAGCGACCTCGCGCAGGCCGCCTGGACGAAGCTCTCCGCAGCGATTCGCCGAGCTGCTCGCCGGAGGAGGGCTCGGAGCTCGTCGCCCGCCGTGCGGCACTGGTCGCCCGGCTGATCGGGATCGAGGTCCCGCCCGAGGCCGCCGTCATCGATGACAGCGAACCCGGAGCGGATGCGCGAGAACCTCTTCGCCGCGGTTCGCGCCGGGATCGAGGCGCGGGCCGCCGGCGAGCCGCTGCTTCTCGTCTTCGAAGACATCCACTGGGCCGACGACGGGATGCTGGATCTGATCGAGTACCTCAGCCAGTGGGCTCGCGGTCCGCTGATGATCCTCTGCCTGTCGCGCGATGACCTGCTGGAGCGACGAGCAGACTGGGGCGGCGGCCGCCGCGGCGGCACGTCGGTGCTGCTTGAGCCGCTATCGATCGACGAGACGCGCGAACTCGTGCTGTCGCTCGTCGGCGAGGACGACGGGGTTGGGCACGAGGCGGTCGCGGCGGTTTCAGAGCGGGCCGGCGGCAACCCCCTGTTCGCCCAGGAGATCGCCCGCCGGCTGAAGGAGTCCGGGCGGGCCGGCGTCGAGGAGCTGCCGGAGACGGTCCAGGCGCTGCTCGCCGCGCGGATCGACTCGCTGGAGCGCTCAGAGCGCCGACTTGTCCAGCAGGCGGCGGTAGTCGGTCCGCGAGTTCTGGGTTTCGAGCCTCGCCGGAGTCGCGCTCGAGGAGGGCTGCGACCTCGACCTCGCGCTTCGCTCGCTGGAGCAGAAGGCGATCATCGAGGCGATCCCGAGTCGCCACCTGAAAGGCGAGCGCGAGTACGCGTTTCGCCACGTGCTGATCCGCGACGTCGCCTACTCGATGCTCCCGAAGGCCGTGCGTGCGGCCAAGCACTTCGAGGTCGGCGTGTTCGTCGAAGAGCGGGCCGGCGACCGCGCCGACGAGGTAGTCGCCCTGCTCGCCGAGCACTACGGCAAGGCCGCCACCCTCGGACTGGAAACCGGAATCGCTCGCGACCGGCTGGAGCCGATGCAGCGCAAGGCGCTCCACTTCCTCGAGGCCGCGGGCGACGGCGCCGCGCTCATCTACTCCAACGCGGAGGCATACACCCACTTCGAGTTCGCGCGCGGGCTACGCGACTTCGGCGACGAACAGACGATTGCCCGGCTCGCCGAGAAGCAGGCCGACGTGGCGGCGCGGGCGGGACGGATCGACGCCGCGCTCGAGCTGTGGGAGGAGTGCATCGACTTCCAGCGCCGCCAGGAGAGCCTCGAGAGCGTCGGCGACCTGCACCGCAAGATCGGCGGCGGCCTCTGGCACAAGGGCGAAGGGCAGCGGGCGATCGAGCACTATCAGAAGGGCATCAACCTGCTCAAGGACGGGCCGCCGCGGCTCGAGCTCGTGCGGCTGTACGAGGAGGCCGCCTGGCTCTACATGCACACCGGCGACAACATGCTCGCGATCTACGCCGCCGAGAAGGCGCTGCGGCTCGCCGAGCGGCTCGGCGAAACGAAGGCGGCATGCCGGGCGCACGGGATCTTCGGGCGCGTGTTCGGCCGGATCGGCGACACCGTCCGCGCGCGCGAGAACCTGGAGCGCTCTGTCGAGCTTGCCCGCGAGGCCGACGAGGGCGAGACGATCCGGGCACTGCGCACGCTCGGCGACCACCTCGAGCTTTCCGACGCCGACTACGACGCCGCCCGCACCGCCTACGCCGAGGCGCTCGCGGTCGCGCGAGCTGATCGGCGACCTGCCGGCGCACGCTCGAGCTCCAGGCCGCCCTCGCGACGCTGGCGATCTATCGCGCCGACTGGGACGAGGTCAGCGACTACCTCGAGGTCGCCGGCCGGCTCGCCGAGGACGAGGGACTCGCCGGGCAAGCTCGCCCTGCCCGCCGCCCTGCGCGGGCTAATGGATTGGCGCGAGGGCGATTTCGCCGCGGCGGAGAAGCAGTTCGCGCTGGCACGCGAGCTCGCGGCCCAAGTCGGCTGGTCGGAAGTCTCCTTCCAGGCACTGTTCGGGATGGCGAGCTCGTTGCGCGACCGGGGTGAGTTCACCGCCGCGGTCGACGCGCTATCCGAGGCACTCGACATCTGCGAGCGCGGCGGCCTGATCGCCCAGTCGATCCAGGCGATCGCCCAGCGCGCGATCATCCTGGAGCTGGCCGGACGCACCGACCAGGCGCGTGAGGCCGCGCAAGAGGCGGCCGACCTGGCCGAACGGCTCCACTACCCGGTCGGCAAGGCGGCGGCGCTGGAGGCCGCTGGGTTCTGCGCGGTGTCGGCCGAGGACGGGGCCGACCTGCTGCGCGATGCGCGCGCGATGTGGGGCGCCATCGGGCGACCGCTCGAAGCGGCGCGCTGCGATCTGCTCTCGGGCCGGGTACTGCTGACCTACGACCGCGAGGCGGCGCTGCTCGCCCTCGAAGCCGCCGCGCGGACCTACGAGGAGATCGGCGTCCCGCGGCTCGCCGAGCTCGCGCGCTCGGTGGCCGCGTAGTACCGCGACACGGCTACTCCGCCAGTCCCACGGCCTTCATCGCCTCACCGCGTTCCTTGAAGCTCTCCTCGCGGAAGACCTTGCCCGACCGGAGCCACATGACCGCATAGAGCGGGTCACGACCCTCGGCGCCGCTGCCCCTGCCGCGCCACTCGATCTCCGCGATCATCACGACGGCGGCGCCCGCGTCGATGAAATCGGTCGCGTCCAGGTGAAATCGCTCATAAGCATCGTCGATCGTCTCGAAGTACTCGTACGGGAACCCGGCGGCGCCGCGGAAGGTGCCGCCAGACTCGACGCCCGCGAACACCGAGCGCATCTCGAAGTCTTCGGTGTTCAGGGCGATCAGGCCATCGAAGTCGCGCGCGTTGTAGAGGCCGCACCAGCGACGAACGATTTCAACGTTCTCCTGAGACATCCGCTGCGCAGTATCGCGCTACTTCGACCGTCTTTCCTTCGTCTGCCTCGGCGCGGCTTCCGGCTTGCCACCACCAGGCGGCGCCGACGATTGGCTGCCTCGTGCCGGCCTCTCAGGACGTGGGGGAGATTCGGCAGGCGAGCCTCGATCAGATTTCGGTTGCGCGGTACCACCGCCGTGGGACCGCGGGTTCTGGCGCAGAGCGCCCTGCGCCCCCTTGGACACCGTGCTCGACCGCGCGTTTGCAGGGCTCGGCGTCGCGCCCTTGTCGGCGTTATCACCGGCATTACCGGTGGCCGCGCCCACACCGGCTGGAGTGGAGGCGGGGGGAGCGGAGACGGGGGGTGTCGCCATCCGACCTGCCGAATCGGCTGCTGATCGGTTTCTGCCCCTCACTCGGTCGGGCGGGCTACCGCGCCTTTGCGACTGGCGCTCCCGCTCGCCGACCTAGGTCACCGATCAGGAAGCCCTGCGGCCTCGAGCGCTTCCTGCGGATCCAGATAGGAACGCGCCCGCCACATCCTCCCGTCGCGCACGCGGTAGGCGATTCCGATCTTTCGGTCGACCGGCACGCCGCTGGTCTTGCCCGTGCCGACCAAACGCATCAGCACGGCGACTCGGTCACCGCCGCCGTCAAAGAACTGAAGATCCTCCAGTCGCCAGTCCCCCCAGGTCTGATGCATGTCGTGCCAGTAGCGCTCCCAGGAGTCCTTGCCCCGGTAGGAGGTCTCCTCGACCGCGCTCATCACAGACGTGAACTCGAAATCCTCGTCGCAGCGCTCGGCGATGGCCTCGAAGTCCGCCCGGCTGTAGGCCTCCAGCAGCGCTCGCACGATCTCCACGTTCTCCTGCGACATCGCCTTACTCCGGTCGACCGCCGCTGCGCTCCCGATAGTCGGCCGTGCTCAGCGTCCGGCCGGCAACCGTCGCGAGCGCCGGTTCCCGAGCGAGGATCTCCTCGCGGCGGTCAGTCCAGGTCGCCAGGTAGCGGTGGAACGGGATCCGCGGGTAGAGGTGGTGGAGCAGGTGGTAGTTCTGGGCGAAGAACAGCGGCGTCAGCAGCCACTCCATCCCGATCCGGGCGCGTGTCTTGCGGGCCTCCTCCCCGGCCTGGGCGCCTTCCAGACCGTGGTGGGGCAGCCAGGCGAAACCCCAGCCGATCGCGAGAAACGCGATCCGCTGCGGCAGCAGCCAGGCGAGCAGGAGCCCTGACGCTCCGCCGGAGACCAGCACCACGACTACTACCGCGTCGAACGCGAGCGCGCACGCGGTCGACTCGAGCACCTCGCCGAGCGGACGGGCGCGCAGACGCCGGAGGTAGAACTGCAGGTAGCCGACGTCGAAGAAAATCCAGCGCAGCGGCAGCTGCCAGGCAGGCGCATCGGTGACGAAATGATCGGGGTCGGTCTCGGCTCCATCGTTGGTGTTTCCGTGGTGCTGGCCGTGGAGGAAGCGGAAGGTCGGGAAGCTGCAGAACGGAGAGACGAACGGCATCGCCAGCCGGCCGATCAGCCCGTTGAGGATCCGGTTGCGCGCCGCCGAGCCGTGCGCCGCCTCGTGAAGCACGATCAGCATCGCGACGCTCGCGAACGCTCCGAGCGGCACGCTGAACCACAGCGGGCCACCACCGAGTACGAGCGCGAGGTTGGCAACCCACGCTCCGGCGGCAACCAAACCGAGCGCCACCGTCCGTAGATCGACGGTCTGAGCGATCACGCTACGACGCCCGCTGTCAGAGACCTGGTCGACTCGAGGATCGTACCGGGCGCTCGGCTTAGGACCCGTCGAGCGCCGCGGCACGGGCCTCTTCGGCCGTCAGGAAGACGCGCACGCGGGAGGCGCGGCCGGCGCTCATCTGGACGAGGTGGAAGACGGGCACGCGGCCGAACTCGCCGCCGCTCTGCAACGCGCTCAGCCCGGCGTGCATCGAGAGCAGGATTTGATCGCCGAAGACGTCGGTCGTCTCGATGGCGATGTCAGAGAGCCCGATCGTCTTCGCAACCTCGTCGCGCAGGAAGGACATGATCGCCGCGGCGCCGCGGTAGACCCGCTGACCCGGCCACTCCGGCGAGTTGTGGTACTCCGCGTCCTCGGTCAGGAGCGCGCCCACCCCGGCGATATCCCCTTCGTTCCAGCGTTCATAGGCCGAACGCACCGCCGCGATCTCGGCATCCGTCGGCGTCGGCTGCGAGCGCACCCCGTCGATTTTCCCCTGACCCTGCACCCTCGATCATGATACCCCGCCCGCGGACACGGTTAGCATCGCGATTGTGGGTGGCGGGGGCAGTCATCAGGACGGCGCCGCGCCGACGAAGGTCGCCGTACTGGGCGGCGGGGTCGGCGCCATTTCGGCTGCCTTTGAACTGACGGCCACACCCGAGCTGCGCAAGCGGTTCGAGGTCACCGTCTACCAGCCGGGCTGGCGGCTCGGCGGCAAGTGTGCGAGCGGTCGCAACGCGGCCCGGCACGACCGGATCGAGGAGCACGGCCTGCACGTCTGGTTCGGCTTCTACGACAACGCCTTCCGCCTGATGCGCGACGCCTACGACGAGCTCGGGCGGCCCGCCGGATCTCCGCTCGCGACCTTCGACGACGCCTTCGCGCCGTGCGACCGGATCGTGCTCTACGACCGCCAGGGCGAGGAATGGAAGGCGTTCGGCTTCAGCGCGCCACGGAACCTCGGGCAGCCGGGCGTCGCCGGCGGCCTGCCGGGCTTCTGGGAGGTCGCCGCGACGGTCTGCCGCTGGGCGCTCGAGGGCTGGGCCGAGCTGCGCGAGGACATCGACCTTGACGAGCCCGAGCCGCTCTTCTCGGCCGACTGGTTCGCCGATCTGGCCGGCGATATCGCCCGCGAGGTGCTGCGCCTACCGCTCGCCGGCGCCGAGCAGCTGCTGGAGCTCGCGGCGCGGCTGGCCGGCGAGCACGCGCGTCAAGGAGATCCTGTCGATCCGGGTCAGTCCGACCTGTTCGCACGGATGCTGTGCGAGTTCCGCGACTGGCTGTGGTCGGTGCTCGACGAGCGCTGCGAACGCAACGCCACCGTCCGTCTCTACTTCTGCATGCTCGACACGGCGGTCTCAACTCTCGCCGGCGTCCTGCGCGACGGCGTGCTGGAGCACGGCTGGGACGCGATCAACGACGAGGAGTGGGCGGCCTGGTTGACCAAGCACGGGGCCAAGCCGGTGACGATCGGCACAACGCCCGCCGAGCGCTCGCCGGTGCTGCGCTCGGTCTACGACGTCGCCTTCGGCTACCCGGAGGGCAGGATCGAAGGCGCCAACCTCGCCGCCGGCACGGCGACCAACGACCTGCTGCGGCTGATCGCGACCTACCGCGGTGCCCTGATGTACAAGATGCAGGCCGGGATGGGCGACGTCGTGTTCGGCCCGTTCTACGAGGTCCTCAAGCAGCGCGGAGTCCGCTTCGAGTTCTTCCACGCGGTGACCAACCTCGGCCTGTCGGCGGGCAACGAGCTGATCCAGACGATCGACCTGGCGCGCCAGGCGGAGATCGTCGGTGGCGGCGAATATGCGCCGCTGGTCGACGTCGGCGGCCTGCCGTGCTGGCCGAGCGAGCCACTCTGGGACCACCTACGCGACGGTGATCAGCTGCGCGCGGCGGGCGTCGACTTCGAGCGCGCGCTGGTGCCCGAGGGCGCGAGCGCCCTGCGGCTGGAGCGCGGGGTCGATTTCGACGAGGTCGTGCTCGGCATCGCGATCGGCGGGCTGCGCCCGATCTGCTCGGAGCTGATCGCGGCCGACGAGCGGTTCGCGCGTGCGATCGATACGGCCGTGACCGTCCAGACCCAGGCCTTCCAGCTCTGGCTGCCCGGCGACGCTCCGAGCCTCGGCTGGACCGAGGACGAGGACTGCGTCGTCGGCTGTTACGTCGAGCCGCTCGACACCTACTGCGACATGACCTACCTCAAGGAACGGGAGTCGTGGCGCGAGCAGGACGGAATCGGGACGATCGGCTACGTATGCGGAGTGCTCGACGAGCGGCCCGGTGAAACGCAGGCCGAGGCTGACTCGCGGGTCCGCGCCAACGCGATCGACTTCGTAGAGAACGATCTGCACGTGCTGCTGCCGGACGCGGCTGACGTGGCCGAGGGATTCGACTCCCAGTACTGGCGCGCCAACATCGCCGCTTCGGACCGCTACGTCGCAACGCCTGCCGGGACGGTCAAGCACCGGCTGCGCTCGGATCGCTCCGGGTTCGACAACCTCGTGCTCGCCGGGGACTGGACCCGAAACGGGATCGACGGCGGCTGTGTCGAGGCGGCGGCGATCTCGGGCATGCAGGCCGCGCGCGAGCTCGTCCGGCGCGACCCGCTGCTCGGCGACGGCCAGCCGATTCTCGGCGAGCTGCCGACCTGGCTGAACCCGCCCGAGGCCCACTTGCCCGAGTACGTCGAGTACGGCGGTCGCGCCACGAGCCCGGGGCCGTTCCTTTCGCTCGAGGGGCGGCTGCGCGGTCTGCTGCTCGAGGGCGACGGCCGCCGGATCTCGGGGCTGATCCGCCGGACGCTCTCCGACCCCGCCGGCAACGGGGTCGACTACCGCGCCGTCGGCTCGAAGGTGCTGCTGCTGGTCGGGGGCTTCGACCGCGTGTCCTCGCTGGCGCCGCCATTTGACCAGTGGGGCACCGTCCGCGAGATCCAGGCGTCGTTCTGGGTGCCGGTGCTCGCCGGGCGAGACCTCGGCCCGGTGTTCCGTGCCGAGCGGTTCTGCCTCGCCGTCCCCTACATCTTCGTCGACAACCCGATGTCCTACCTGGGCGGTCACGAGGCCTATGGCTACGCCAAGACGATGGGCCGCTTCGGGCCCGAGGACGCGCTCGGCCCGCTGACGACGCTCGACACCTTCGGCGGGCAGTTCTCGACCGAGAGCCGCGCCTCCTGGACCCGCTTCATGGAGATCTCGGCATCGGCGCCGGAGGAGCCGGCCGGGCGACCGCCAGGCTTCGGCGCCCGTGAGCTGCTCGAGCTCGCGCTCGGCACGAACCTGTTGGCGAACACCGAAGGCGAGCTGGTCCTCCCCGGCCTGAAGCTGACCGCGACCCTGGTCGAGGACCTGCTCGAAGGGCGGATGCGCCAGGTCTTCCTGAAGCAGTTCCGCGACGCCGCCGACGGGACGCGCGCTTGCTACCAGTCTGTCGTCGAAGCGCCGATCGAGGTCAAGCGGTCCGTGATGCGCCGCTCGGGCCGCGACTGGGACGTCAGCTTCACGCGGCTCGACAGCCACCCGATCGAGGCCGAGATGGGCATCTCCGACCAGCGTGCGCAGCTCGTCTTCGACGGCGAGCTCGACATGGTCGTCCAGACCGGCGTCGAGATCGGGCGGATCGCCGCGCCGAGATAGGATCGCGAGCGATGGCCGACCTGCTCGTTCGTCGTGACGACCTCCGCGAGATGCGGATCGACGAATCCGCGCCCGGCGGCCCGATCGATCCGGGCGAGATCCGGCTGACCGTCCAGCGGTTTGGGCTGACCGCGAACAACGTGACCTACGGCAGGTTCGGAGACCAGCTCGGCTACTGGACCTTCTTCGCCGCGCCCGACGGCTGGGGCCGGATCCCGGTCTGGGGCTTCGGCACGGTGAGCGCCTCCGAGGTCCCCGAGATCTTGGTCGGCGATCGGTTCTACGGCTACTTCCCGATGTCCTCGGAGGTCACGATGCGCGCCGAAGCCGGACCGGCAGGCTTCGTCGAGAGCTCCGAGCACCGCGCTGCGCTGCCGGGCTTCTACAACGTCTATCTGCGGGCGACCGACAGCCCGGCGTTTCCGCCCCCTCACGACTCCGCCAACGCGGTCTTCCGGCCACTGTTCATGACCGGCTGGCTGATCGCCGACCTGCTCGAAGCCGAGGGCTGGCACGACGCGAGCGTGGTTGTGCTGACCAGCGCGTCGAGCAAGACGTCCTACGCGACGGCCTGCGAGATCGCCAGCCGCCAGGGACGACCGGCGCTGATCGGGCTGACCTCGCCGACCAACCATCAGTTCGTCGCGGACCTCGGCCTCTACGACCGGGTGCTCACCTACGAGCAGATCGACGAGCTACCCGCCGACGAGGGACAGGTGCTCGTCGACATGGCCGGTGACCCGGCCCTGCGGCGCGCCGTCCATGCCCACGCCGGCGATTCGATGCGCGCCTCGCACGTCGTCGGCGCGACCCATTGGGAAGCCGCCGACATCAGCTCGGAAGACGTGCCCGGGCCCGAACCCGTCTTCTTCTTCGCGCCCGCGCGCGTGGAGCAGCGGATCGCGGAGCTCGGACCGGAGGCGCTGCAGGAGCAGATCGGCACCGCCTGGAACGCTTTCGTCGAGCGGCTGGGGTCGATGATCGAGATCGAGGAGGCGGGCGGTCTCGACCACGCCGCGGGTGTGCTCGGCTCGCTGCTCGACGGCAGCGCCGATCCGCGCAAGGGCTACGTAGTGCTTCCGAACGGATGACCGAGGGACCGCGAGTCGCGGTGATCGGCGCGGGTCCGTCAGGGCTAGCCAGCGTCAAGGAGCTCGCGGGAGCGGGTCTCGACGTGACCTGTTTCGAGAAGGGCGAGCGGCTCGGCGGGATCTGGGCGTTCGACAACGCGAGCGGCCTCTCCCCCGCCTACCGGACCCTGCACCTCAATACCAGCCGAGCCCGGACCGAGTACGGCGACTTCCCGATGGCCGAGGACGATCCGGACTTCCCGAGCCACTGGCACATGGCCGAGTACTTCAACCGCTACGTCGACCACTTCGACGTCCGCGACCGGATCCGCTTCGACGCCGGCGTTGCGCACGCCCGCCGATCGGCGGACGGCGGCTGGGAGCTCGAACTCGAGAACGGGGGGCGCGAGCGGTTCGACGGACTCGTCGTCGCCAACGGCCACAACTGGAGCCCGCGTTGGCCCGATCCCCCCTACCCCGGGACCTTCGATGGAACCCAGACCCACGCCCACTCCTTCCGCGACAACCAGCCGTTCGCAGGCCGCCGTGTGCTCGTCGTCGGAATGGGCAACTCGGCAATGGATATCGCCGTCGAATCCTCGATGGTCGCCGAGCAGACCTTCCTCTCCACGCGTAAGGGCTCGCGGATCGTGCCGAAGTACCTGTTCGGCGGACCGGCCGACCAGATCACCTCGCCGCTGATGGCGCGCGTCCATTGGCGGCTACGCCAGCCGCTGACCCACCTCCTGCTGCGCATCGCGGTCGGCGATCCGGCCGACTACGGCCTACCGAGGCCCGCGCACGGCTTCCTCCAGGACCACCCGACCGTCAGCGACACGATTCTCTCGCGCCTGACCCACGGCGAGGTCACGCCAAAGCCCGGCATCAGCGCGTTTGCCGGCAACGAGGTCGAGTTCACCGACGGTTCCTCCGAGCGGATCGACACGATCGTCTGGTGCACCGGGTACCACGTCACCTTCCCGTTCTTCGACAACGGCCTGCTGCCCGAGGAACCCGACAAGCTCCCCCTCTACCAGCGGATCTTCCCGTTCGACTTCGACGACCTGTTCTTCGTCGGACTGGTCCAGTCGACCGGCTCGGCGATCCCGATCGTCGAGCAGCAGGCGAAGCTGATCGCCGCCTATCTGTCCGGTGAGTACGGCCTCCCGGACGCCGGCCGACGACGGGCCGAAGTCGAGCGAGCACGACGGCGCGCTGAGCGGCGGTATGGCTCGGCGAAACGTCCGGTGATGCGGATCGACTTCGACGGGTACATGCGGGAGATCGTGCGGGAGCGGGCGCGCGGGCGCCGCCGCGCAGACGGCCAGCCGCCGCTGAAGCACGCGGCGGGGGCTGCAGAGCGGGCGCTCGCGTGAGACCCCACCGGGTCCTCATCCGGCGACGATCAGCCTGGCGTGGCGCAGCTCGATGAGCGCCGGCGTCGCGGGGAAGCGGGTCATCATCACGGGCGCGGGTGGCGCGTTCGGCACCGCCGTGACCGGCGAGCTGCTCGCCCGCGGTGCGCAGGTGATCGGGCTCGATCTGAAGCCGTCCGCCCCGGGCGCGGAGCGCGCGGTGATCGAGTGCGACGTCCGCGATCAGGGCTCGGTCGATCAAGCGGTCGCCGAGGCGATCTCGCGGCTCGGTGGGCTCGACGTGCTGATCAACAACGCGGGCCTCGGAGGGCCGGCGTCGGGCGGGATGGCCCCCGACGCCGCAGCGCTGGCGATCCTCGATGTCAACGCAGTCGGCCCCTGGCGGGTCACCTCGGCGGCGATCGACGCGCTCGTGGAAAGCCGCGGACGCGTCGTGATCGTCGCCTCACGGATGGCGTTCCTGGGGCTCCCGCTGGCCGCGGCGTACGGAATCTCCAAGCGCGCAGTCCACGCCTACGCCGATTCGCTGCGCGCCGAGTACGGGACCCACGTCCACGTCACCTGCGTGCACCCGAGCTTCGTCCGCACGCCGATCCACGACACGACCTCGGCGGCCGGGTTGAGCGTCGAAGGGGTCTCTCGCGAGGAGCCGCTCGAGGCGGTCGTCGGCGCGATCGTCGGCGCCTGCGGCGCGACGCGCCCACCTCGCGACGTCGCCCCCACGCGCGGCGGCACGGTCCAGATCTTCATGGCGCGCCACTTCCCGCGGCTGACGGCCGCGATCGTCGCGCGAACGCTGCGCAAGCGACTGCGGGCAGGGGCGTTCGAGGAGGCGCCGCTGGCTGCCGGGCTGAGAGGCCGGGTCCTGGGCGAATAGCCCTCAGGGAAAGAGGGCGAGAAACAAAAAGGCGGCGAACAGGGCGAGGTGGACGCCACCCTCCTGCACGGTGGCACGGCCCGGAAGCACGGTCAGGGCCGCAACGACCGCGGTCAGCGCGAGCAGCACCATCTGCGTTGCATCGATCCCGAGGACGAGCGGGCCCTCGAGCCAGATCGAGGCGACGGCTATCGCCGGGATCGTCAGGCCGATGCTCGCCATTGCCGAGCCGAACGAGAGGTTGACGCTCGTCTGCACCTCTCCGCGCCGCGCGCTGCCAAGCGCGGACATGCCCTCGGGCATCAGAACGAGCAGGGCGATCAGAACGCCGACGGCTGACTGCGGGGCGCCGACCGCGGCGACGCCGCTCTCGATCACCGAAGACTCGAGCTTGGCCAGGCCCACAACCGCGACCAGCGCGGCGACCAGCAGCCCGACGCTTACGAGCGCGCCGCGTGTGGAGGGGGGCGCCGCACGCCCCGGAGCGTCGATCAGGCCCGCGGCCGACTGGAAGTGCTCCCGATGCCGCACGGTCTGGACGAACAGGAACAGACCGTAGAGCGCCAGCGATGCCAGCGCGGCGAACGCGAGCTGCGGCGAGGAGTATTCCGGGCCGGGCTGGCTGGTCGTGAAGCTCGGCAGAACCAGCCCCAGCGTCGCAAGCGTCAGAACGGTCGCGAGCGCGGTGGCGGCCCCCTCGGCGTTGAAATCCGCGGTCCGTGAGCGCAGGGCCCCCACGAGCACCGACAACCCGAGGATCCCGTTGCAGGTGATCATCAGCGCGGCGAACACGGTGTCACGTGCAAGGGACTTCGTCTCGGGTCCTCCGGCGATCATCAACGTGACGATCAGGGCGACCTCGATCACCGTCACGGCAATTGCCAGGACCAGCGATCCAAACGGCTCGCCG
Organism: uncultured Thermoleophilaceae bacterium; assembly: GCA_963790245.1. Taxonomy (GTDB): domain Bacteria; phylum Actinomycetota; class Thermoleophilia; order Solirubrobacterales; family Thermoleophilaceae; genus JACCVG01. Next base: position 2,152,951 of record CAWBNP010000002.1, on the reverse strand, counting down.
ACCCGTCGAGCGACCACCTCCGCGTGATGGACCGCCGCAACAACCGACCCGATCAGCAACAGCCCGCCGAGAACCAGCACGACCGCGCCGGGGCGGCTCCCGAAGGTGAGAGCCGCCGCGAGTGCTCCGGCGAGCGGAATCAGCGTGGTTCGCTCGGGCAGCCGGCGGGTCTTCACACCAACAGACTGCCAGGGGCCCCGACTAACGCCCGAGCTCCACCGACTGCTCCCACGTGCCCCGATCGAAGAACGGGAGCGGTGGGACCTGCGCGGCGCCCTGTGCCGCTACGTCGTAGATCCTGCGGGGCTCGCGCCAGGTCTTGGAATCGGCGTTCTCGAACCGGTCGGTGAGACCCGTCCGCGCGCGGCGTGCGGCGACGGCGATCCGCTTCGGCGAGAGCGTGCGCAAAGCGAATGCCTCGGCGTTGCGGATGTCGAACTGGTGGTTGACGCTCGCACCGCCATCGAGCAGCTCGGCGCCCGTGCCCAGTCGGTCGAGCACAATCTTGGCGGCCTGCTCCTTGAGCGCCTCCCAGATCGCCGCGCCGGGTGCGACCGTCCCGTCCGAGTTGGTGCTCGCGTAGCTGCCGTTCCAGCGCTTCAGCTCGCCCAGGACGGCGCGTGTGCGGCGATCGGCCTTGCGCCGCGCCGATCGCATTAGCGGGTCGGCGAACGGGAACTGCTGCGCGGTCGTCCCCGACCGGCGAATGATGTCGCGCGAGCGTTTGTAGGACGGATTGCGCGCAACATCGGCGACCAGCCGCTCGAGCAGCCGGACGCGATGAAGGCCGCCGGTCAGCCGCTCCCGCGCGGGCCCGTCGCCGCTGGTCCACCCCGCGGAGGGAATGTTGTTCCACTGCGTCAGCCAGCCACGCGCGGGGTTGATCACGTGGGGACGCTCGTCCTTGGAGAGGAAGCCGCGCCACTCCGCTTCGCCGGTGCCCGGGTAGGGCAGTCGTTCGTCGAACCGCTTGGGCCGCAACGGGTGCAGGCCCGGATGCCAGTAGCCGATGCTGCCGCGATCATCGGCGGCGATCACGTTCTCGTTCCAAGTCACCTTGCGCAGCGCGCGATCGGCCTGCTCGACGGTCTTGGCGTCGTTGAGATCGCTGAGGCCTATCAGCGTCTGAAGTTCCTTGCCCCAGATCGCATAGCGCCGCGCGAAGGCCGTGTCCCCGACCCGCTCCTGAACCGGCCCGTGAACGGTGCGGCAGATCCGGACCGTGCGCGCCTGGATCGGCAGCTGCGGGTCGCTCGGCAGGTCGGGCAGGCTCGTGACCGGTGTCCGCGCGAGGAACCGCTCGTTGCGACAGCTCATCTGTCGTTCCTCGCCGCGGAAGCGGTAGGTCTCGCGCCCGGTCAGCGCTTCGGCGTAGAGGTCGTCCTCGTCGGAGAGCCCAGAGGTGAACCCCCACGCGAGCCGACCGTTGTGGCCGATTCCCATCACCGGGACGCCTGCAGCGCTGACGCCGCGGATGTCCTGGGTCGGCGAGTGGAGCTCGAACTCGACGAACAGCTCGGGCACCGAGAACCCGAGCTGGGGACCGTTGAAGAGATAGCTCGCCGGCCGCTCGCCGCGCGCCGAGCGAATCCCCCACATGAAGGAGCCGCGCGCGTTGCCGAGCTGCCCGGCGTCGAAGAGCGGCTTCGCGCCGGATGCGCGAGCGCTCCCGATCGTGCCGACGTTGTCCTGCACCCGTTGCGGGAGGTTCAGTCTTCGGAGAAACTCGCGCGAGCGCCCGAGCGCCGCCCGCTCCTCCATGCGCGTTCGGCCGGGCTGGGAGGGAAACTCGCCCTCGCTCTTCGGGATCGTCGGCCGCTGTCCGGGGGTACGCAGCGGAAGCAGTGCGTCGAAGGCGTCCGGGCCGGCCTGCTGGAGCGCAGCGGCGTTGGCGAGTTCCTCGCCGTCGCCCGAGGGGACGGTGCGGGCCAGAAAGACGCCGACCCGAGCGCTGTCGAGCACCGTCCAGGGCTGCGGCACGGTCGCGAGCGCGATGAACTCGCCCGGCAGCTCGCCGAGCCGCCCACCGAGCACCGCCGAGCGCCACGCGTTGATTCCGTCCCGGTAGGCAACGAAGCGCTGGCGCAGGTTGGCCGGCACGCGGTCGAGCTGCTTCACCAGCTCGCGATCGGTGTAGTAGTCGCGCCGTGCGACCAGGTCGTCCTCGAGCGCACCGGGACCGGTCAGCTCGGCGAGCCGGCCGCTGGTCGCCGCCCGGAACGCCTCGAGCTGGAACAGCCGGTCCTGCGCGACCGCATAGCCGACGCCCCACCACGCGTCGTAATCGCTCGTGGCGTCGATCCGCGGAACGCCGAAACTGTCGCGGGTGATCTTGACCCCTGGGCGCGGCGTCTCGCTAGGGCCGGGACGGTTGAACAGCGCCGACTTGTACTCGAAGCGGTTGAACAGCGGCAACTGATCGGTCAAGTGCGGCGAGCCGGTGCCGTCGAGCAGCTCGGCGGGCGCAACGAAGCCGCTCTGGCCGGGCGGCAGGATCGACTCGGCGCGGCGAACCTCGGCGCTCGCGGGCGCGGCGCTCCAGAGCGCGACAATCAGCGCTCCCAACCCGATCGATCCAAGCTTCCCCCTCATCCGTCCCCGGATCGTACGGCCCTAGCTCCGACCGCGTTCCGACCCTGAGACGTTGAGCAGGAAGTCGGCGACCAGGCCGCCGAATAAAAGTGCGACGAAGGCAGCGATCAGCTTTGCTCGGGCGCTCACCCCCGAAAGAGTACGCTCGCGCGATGAAGCAACTCACAAACGGCGTCTGGCAGCTCTCGGGCCGCCCGGCCAACAACGTCAACATCTACCTGCTCGGCGACGTGCTGATCGACGCGGGAATGGTCTTCGACAAGGGGCGCATCCTCAAGCAGGTAACCGGCCACGCGGTCAGCGCGCACGCCCTGACCCACGCCCACATCGACCACTACGGCGCGAGCCACGCGGTCTGCACCGAGCTGGACATCCCGTTGTGGTGTGGCGCGGCCGACCGCGAGGCGGTCGAGAGCGGAAAGATGGAGACCCGCTACCCGCCCGGCAAGCTGCCCGCGGCTCCGGGGCACCCGGTCGCCCGCACGCTCGCCGAAGGCGACACGGTCGCTGATTTCACCGTTCTCGACACGCCCGGCCACTCCCCCGGACACATCTGCTTCTGGCGCGAGTCCGACCGGACGCTGGTCTGTGGCGACGTGATGTTCGGCTACAACCCGTTCCTGCTGAGCGGCCCGATCCGCGAGCCGATCCGCGCGTTCAGCGTCGACCCCGAGATCAACCGCGAGTCCGCCCGCAGGATCGCCGCCCTCGAGCCGGAGCTGACCTGCTTCGGACACGGACCGCCGCTGCGCGGACCCGGTCCCCTGAAATTCGCGGTCGACGCTCTGCGATGACCGGGAAGCGGACCGGCTCGGCGCTCGTCTGCCTCGCCGTCGGGTTCGCGGTCGGCTGCGGATCGTCGAGCGAAGTCTCGACGACGAGTCAGGCCCCCGCCCCGCAAGAGCCGGGCGGCGCGCTCGACTACGACGGTGTGGGCGAAGCGACACAGGGAATGACGCTGGAGGAGGTCACCGCCCTCTTCGACGAACCGATCGAGCTCGACCGCGTCTCGGGCTGCGAGCTCGACAGCGAGGCCGGCGAGTCTCAGGTCGCGATGTGGAATCTCGATGACGGAGCCATCACCCTGACCTTCGACGCCGAGGACGAGACGCTGATCGGCTACTCGACCGACAGTGCGAGCCTCGAGACGGTTGACGGCGCTCGCGTCGGCGACTCGTTCGAGGCGCTCAGCGCGACGACCGGCGGCCCGGCACTCGAGCCGCTCGACCTCGGGGTCCCGGCGACGCCCGAGCAGGGCATCTGGTTCCGGGAGCAGGACGAGGATTCGAAGCTGACCTTCGACATCGCGGAGGGCAAGATCACGAGGATCCTCGGCGGCTACAACCCCGTCTGCGAGTAGGCGTCCACGCGGTAACGGTTTTGCCACGCCGGTGTAAATGTTTGTGATATTCCGCACGACCAGCGTGCGGAGCCGACTTCGCAGAAAGCGGGGTGGTCGTAGATGGAGATGGTTCACAGGCTCGAGCCGGTGGCTCTGCTGCTGATGATCATGGCCGCGCTCAACTGGGCGATCGTCGCCCTGTTCGAGCTGAACGTGGTGACCACGATTCTCGGCACGGGCACCGCGGCCGACGTCGTCTACGTGCTGTTCGGCGTTTCGGCGCTCGTCTTCGTGCCGCGACTGCTCGAGGCGATGCACGTCGGCGACGGCCCGCACCCGCGCGGGGTGTAGCTACTTCGCGGGACTGAGTACGGCGAGCCGGGCACCGCGCCCGGCTCGTTCGCTTACGAGGTCGCCGCGGTGCGTTCGAGGATCAGGCGGCGCATCCGGTCGTGATCGATCTCCGCCGGCTCGGTCGACTCGAGGAAGTCGCTCAGCACCCGAATGAAGCGGATCGGGTCATCGAGCTGTGGGAAGTGGCCCGACTTGGAGAACAGCTCGAGGCGACTGCCCGGCATCGAAGCCGCGGCGCTCTCGCCGTGGTGCGAGGGGATCACCGGGTCGCGCTCGCCCCAGATGATCAGCGTCGGAACCTCGGCGGCGAGATAGAGCCGATCAGTCGCGGAAACGCGCTGGCCGGTCAGCTCGATGATCCCGCGGACGGTATGGATGAACGCCTGGCGGGTCTCGATGTCGTGTAGCGAGGCGAAGCCGCGGGCGACCTCCTCGAGGTCGGAGCCGGGCTTCAGGCCCACGAGCCCGAACAACTTGCGGATCCCGGCGACCGCGTTGCGGATCGGCTCGGCGACGAGCAGCGGCAGGACGATCTCGGCGCCCGGCAACGTCGCCGAGCGAATCAGAATGCTGACCTCGCGGCCAAGGCCGCCGCTGGAGACGAGCACCATCCGGTCCAAGCGCTCGGGGAACTGGTAGGCGAACTGCATCGCGATGCCGCCGCCGAGCGAGTGGCCGACGATCGTCGCGCGCTCGTGGCCGAGGGCGACCAGCAGGTCGCGCAGACCGCTCGCGAAGGAGCCGAGCGAGTAGTCGCCCTTCGGCTTGGCGGACTCCCCGTGGCCGGAGAGGTCGGGCGCGATCACCGTGTAGTTCTCGGCCAGCGGACCGATCACCCGGCGCCAGTTGGCCGAGCTGCCCGTGATCCCGTGGACGAGCAGCAGCACCGGGCCGCTGCCGGCCTGGCGGAAACGGACCCGATGGCCGTGGATGACGATCTCCTCGAGGCCTTCCCCGGGGGCGACCGCCGCAAGCGGACGGACGGGCACGGTCAGCTCGCCCCTTCGGCGAGCCGCTCGCGTTGACGTTCGGGAGAGATCCTCACGACGTTCCAGGCTAGCCCGATCTTGCCGAGCGCGCGTATTACGAGGCCCGAGGGATCGAATTCCCACCAGCGCAGACCCTGGACGGCGGCACGCGGGAAGGCGTGGTGGTTGTGGTGCCAGGCCTCGCCGAGCGATAGCGCCGCGAGCCACGGCACGTTGGTCGAGTGATCGTCGGTCTCGAACCGGCGGAACCCGTGGAAGTGGCAGATCGAGTTGATGCTCCAGGTCACGTGATGGACCATGAAGATCCGGGCGAAGCCGCCCAGATCATCGCCGTCAGACCACCGAACAGCGTGCCGGTGATCGCCCAGCCGAGCACGAACGGCAGGCCGAGCGAGAGCAGGACGAGGTAGGGGAAGCTGCGATTGATCAGCCGCATGCCCGGATCCTCGAGCAGGTCGGGAGCGTACTGGCGCTTGCGCGCCTGGCCCTGGGTCTCCCAGAGCCAGCCCATGTGGGCGTGGAAGAGGCCCTTGAGCCCCGATCCGTTGCCGACGTGGGGTGAATGGGGATCTCCCTCCTCATCGGTGTGGGCGTGGTGCTTGCGGTGGTCGGCGACCCAGTCGATCACCGGGCCCTGCACCGCCATCGACCCGAGCACGGCAAAGATGTAGCCGAGCCAGCGGTGGGTGGCGAAGGCGCGGTGGGTCAGGAACCGGTGGAAGCCGATCGTGATCCCGAAAGCGGTCGTGAGGTACATCCCGGCCATGATCCAGAGGTCGGTCGGTCCGACCGCCTGGTTCCACAACAGGATGATCGCGGCGAGGAAGCCGGCGAACGGAAGGATCACGGCGAGGATGTTGGCGATGCGCTCAAATTTGGTCATACGGCGAGGCTACCTATCATGAAGCGCCTAGTCTTGACGCCTTGGTAACGTCGTACGACCTTTTTTTGTGTGCTTCTTACAATTATTAGGCTCAGGGCGCGGCTAGCGCGGCCATCGTCGCCGCCACCGAGCGCGCCAGGGCATCGACGTCGTAGCCGCCCTCGAGCACGGCGCCGACCGGTACACCGAGGCCCTTCGTCAGCTCCGCCATCGCCGCGAACGACGATTCCTCGAGCAGGCAGTCGGCGAGCGGATCGTCGCGGTGACCGTCGAAGCCGGCCGAGATCAGCACCAGCTGCGGGCGCGTATGAGCGGGCGGCCGGAACGACGACCTCCTCCACCAGGCCGACCCAGGCTTCCTCGCCTGAGCCCGGCCGGCACCGGGAGGTTGAGTGAAAACCCGCGACCCTCACCCGCTCCGACGTCGGCGCTCGACCCGGTGCCCGGGTAGAGCGGCGACTGGTGGATCGAGGCGAACAGGACATCGGCGCGCTCGTGGAAGATCGCGTTCGTTCCGTTGCCGTGGTGGACGTCCCAGTCGAGGATCAGCACCCGCTCGAGGCCGCGGCTGGCGATCGCGTGGGCGGCCGCGACGGCGACGCTGTTGAACAGGCAGAAACCCATCGCGACCGCCGGCTCGGCGTGGTGGCCGGGCGGACGCAAGCGCGCAGAAGCCGGTCGTCGCGGTCCCTGCGACCAGCTCATCGACCATCGCGCAAGCGCCACCGGCGCCCCGCAGCGCGGCCTCGTAGGAGCCGGAACTGACCGCCGTATCCGGGTCGAAGTAACCGCCCCCGCGCTCGGCGAGTGACCGGACGGCCGCGATGTGCGGCGCGGGATGGACGGCAAGTAGCTGCTCCTCGGAGGCGCGCGGCGCCTGCACCCGGCGGTAGCCGAGCCAGTCCCGCGCGGTCGAGGTGGGACTCGATCGCCTCGATCCGCTCGGCCCGCTCGGGGTGCGGTCCGGTGTCGTGTCCGAGGGACGCGGGATGGTGGACGTAGATCGGCTGGGGCGCTGCCATGCCGATACGGTAATCGCGACGCCCGTGGCCACCGAACCTTCAGCAGTCGTTCGAGCCGACGTCGCCGTCGTCGGAGCAGGCGCGGCGGGCATCTACGCGGCGCTGAGCGCCGCCCGCGCCGGCGCCGAGGTGGTCCTCATCTCGCGATCGCCGCTCGCCGCGTCGGCCTCCTATTGGGCCCAGGGTGGCGTGGCCGCCGCGCTCGACGCCTCCGACTCGGTCGCCGACCACGTCGCCGACACGATGCGTGCCGGCCGCGGGCTCTGCGCGCGCAAGCGCTGTCGAGGTGCTCTGCTCAGAGGCGCCGGCGCGGGTGCGCGACCTGATCGAGCTCGGCGTCAGGTTCGACGCCGACCGGACCGGAGCGCTTGCCCTCGGGCTCGAAGGCGGTCACAGCGCGCGGCGCGTGGCGCACGCCGGCGGCAGCGCGACCGGACGGCGAATCACGCGCCAGCTCTCCGCGCTCGCCGCGACCCACCCGCGCGTGCGCGTCCTCGAGGGCGCCTCGGCCGCGGCGCTGTGGGTGATGGACGGGCGCTGCGTCGGCCTCGCCTGCGAGCCCGCACGGGCCGGCTCCCCACCCTGTCCGAGCGGGGTGCTGGTCTCGGCGACGATCCTGGCGACAGGCGGGAGCGGCGGCCCTGTGGCGGCGGACGACAAACCCGCGCGGAGCGATCGGCGCCGGGATGACGCTCGCCCACGGCGCGGGCGCCCGGCTCGCCGACCTCGAGCTGATCCAGTTCCACCCGACGGCGCTCGTCTCGTCGACCGATCGCGACGGCTTCCTGATCACCGAGGCGATCCGGGGCGAGGGCGCGCTGCTGCTCGACTCGAGCGGCGAGCGATTCGTCGACGAGCTCGCGCCCCGTGACGTCGTCGCGCTCGCCGTCCGCGAGCGGATGATCCAGACGGGCGTAGACAGCGTCGGCCTCGACCTGCGCGAGGTCGACATGACCCGTTTCCCCAACATCCGCGAGGCACTCGTCGAAAGCGGCATCGACCCGGCGGCCGACCTGGTCCCGGTCGCCCCCGCCGCCCACTACACGATCGGGGGGATCGCGACCGACCTCGAGGGCCGTTGCTCGCTACCCGGGCTCTACGCCGTCGGGGAGTGCGCGTGCACCGGGCTGCACGGCGCCAACCGGCTGGCCTCCAACTCGCTCGCCGAGTGCGTCGTCTTCGCCCAGCGCGCGGTCATCGCGCTCGCTCGCGAGCCTGAGCCCCCGGGTGGGACGAGGGCCGGCGCACCGCCGCCCGCCGGACCGTCCCCGGTTCCACCGGCCGCGACGCGCGCCGCGCTCTGGGACCTCGCGGGGCTGCAGCGCACTCCTGAGGGGCTTGAGCAGCTGGCGGCCGACCCGTTCCCTCTGGCTCGACGGATCGCGCTCAGCGCGCTCGCGCGGCGGGAAAGCCGCGGCGCTCATCAGCGGACCGATGCGCCGGCGCTCGACAGCGCGCTGGACGGCGTGCACACCGTGACCCAGGGCGAAGCAGAGCCACTGCTCGAGCACTGGTCCTGACCGACGTAGGAATCCCCGGTCAGACGGCCCCCGAATCGGTTAACAGGGGCTTAATAGTCGCTACCCGGCGGCTCAACAGGCCGTTGCGATACTCGCGCTCGGTCGCTGTGTTGATGCGCTTGAGAGTCAATCCTGCTACGGCCAAGGGAGGCCCGATCCGATGTACCAGTTCAGCCGCTCCCTGTACCGCGAACTTGCCACCGAGATCGTTGATGACCACCGCGAGCCGGGCGCGTTGAGCCGGACCGAACTGCTCGGCTCCTGCGAGCGTGCCGTCGAGCGGCTGGCGACCGACCGCCACTACTTCGCGCGCCCCGCGCGCTCGTTGTTCCGCGAGGTGCGCAGCTCGTTTCCGATTACGAGCCAGCTGCGCGTCTACCACGCGATCGAGCGGCATATGACGCTCGCGCACGAGTTCGTCGAGCACGCAGAGCTCGCCGGCCGCACCCTCGATGGAGCGCCGCTCTCGTGTCACGCCTCGACTCGCCGTGGGTCAGCCTGCCGCCGGATCCCGCTGCCCGGCAACAAGTACTGCCCCTCACACCGTCATCTCGAGGAGCGGGCGGGGGCCTCAGCGGCTTAGAACCTTCGCGAACCGGGCTGGGTGGCCCGGATCATGGGGAAGGGATAGAAGTACCGAAGGGCCGCCTGGGTGGGCGGCCCTTCGTTGTCCGCGTGCTTGCTCGACGGCGAACTCTCGAAGCTCAGCCGAGTGGCCGGCGGCCTATCGCCGCGACAGCGGTCCGGCCGCGCCTGACGCTTGCTGGGCGCGGCAGTAGGTGTCCCGGCTCGCCCGGAGGCCTGGCAGCTGCGGGGCCGCGATCATCCGCGCCCAGAGCTCGGCATTCCGATCGATGTCTGCGACCGCGGCATCCCACTCCCTCTCTGAGCGCACGCGAGCGAGACGCTCGGCGTTTCGCCATGCGTACTCGCGCCAGAGCTTGACGAACTCCTGGGAAGCGACCTCATCGACCGGCAGCGGCTTCAGATCGACGAACGGGAAGGTCGGGTCGTAGCGTCGCGCGACCTCGTCGGCAACCGGGTCAAGGATCCGGTTGTTGATCTCGTTGAAGGCATCGTGGTCGTGCTTGCGGGAGCGACCGTCCTCGGTCACCAGTCCCATCTCGACGTAGGCAAAGGGAAGGTCGTGCTGGACGTGCGCGTTCGAGAACAGCAGGATCTCCTGCCCCGCGGTGATGTCTGATCGGGACTGGGCATCGAAGGCGATCTGCCACGAGCGCGGCACCGGCCTGCCGAGTTCGTACCGCTCGTACGAGGCGAAGTACCGGTTGGAGAACGTCGTCAGGACGCGCTCGAACCAGCGCTTGTGGTCAAAAAGCGAGTCGTCGCGAGCCAGGTCCGACCGGATCGCCTCGTTGATCCGCAGGTACGCGAGCGTCGCCACCCCGCGTCCATCGCACGCCGCGTTGAGCGGTCGCCACTGCCGACGGAGCCGACCGACCAACCGATCGACGCAGCGCAGCCTCGGCTGGCGGCAGTGCTCGACCGACCGCGGGCCGACGTAGCCGAGACCCCGATCGCCCGGGAGCAACTCGGGCCACCCGGGATTGAGGCCGCCGTGGTCGGCACCCGCGCCCGGCGCAAGCCCCGCAAGACCGAGCACGACCACCGTCGTGCCCAGCCCCAGCGCTCGAGCACTTCGCCCTCGACCCACGCGGCGAGTATCGCATCCAGCGCCGGATCTCGCCGCAGGTCCGATGACCTGGGGCTAGCGCTTGAGCGGGATCGCCAGGGCGAGTTGGCGGGCTTGGGCGAGGAGGACGCCGTCGCGGGTCCAGAGCTCGCAGTCGCCGGTCCAGAGGCCGCCTTCGCCGCGCAGGGAGCGGTAGCGGGCGAGCAGATGCTGGTCGAGGTCGAGGTCGGGGACGGGCATTGGCCCGAACAGGTGGACGCCGAGGTCGATCGTCGGCGCAACCATCGGCTCGGTGGCTCGTACGAGGGCGACCGGCGGCATCGCGTCGCTCAGGCAGACGAGCACGGCGGCGTCGACGGGGCCCGGGCCCGGAGGACGCAACCAGCCGAGCAGCTCGATCTCGCCCGCGGCGCCGGAGAACATCCGCGGCCCCTTCGCCCAGCGCAGGTCGAGCGTCTCCATGAATGCCGGCACGCCGGGGAGATCACCCGTGATCCGCATCGAGTCCTCGGCCGCGCGCGCTTCGGGCGGCGCCGGCTCGGTCCAGCCGACTCCCGGGCGCGGCACCGACGATTCGGAGATCCCGAGCGCAATCAGCTTGCCGTTCTGCTCGGCCCGCGCGGTGGCCGTCGTCATCGACCGCCCGACCCGCTCGATCGTCACCCGGATCTCGAGATCGCCGCGGCCAGGGGAAGCGGTGAAGTGGACGTTGACAGATCGCAGCGCGCGGTCTGAATCATCGATCTCGGCTTCGATCGCGCGAACCAGGAGGGATCCGACATAGCCCCCGAGCGGGGCGCGTGGCCCGTACCAGCGGTCGGTGATCGCGGCGTTCCAGCTCCCGTCCGACGAGCGGGTCACCGCGGTGTCCTCAGCGAAGCTCGGCACGGGCGGCGACTATACGCGGATGGTTCTCGGAGTCGATGTCGGCGGCACCTTCACCGATGCCGTCCTGATCCGTGGCGTGGAGCTGATCACCGCGAAGCTGCCGAGCACCCCGGAGGACCAGTCGATCGGGGTCATGGCGGCGGTCGAGCAGGTGCTCGACCGCGCCAGCGCCGCGCCATCCGACATCCGGCGATTCGTCCACGGCATGACAGTCGCGACCAATGCGCTGCTCGAGGGCGCGGTCGCGCCGACCGCGCTGCTCGCCACCGAGGGGTTCGCCGACATCGAGGAGCTCGGCCGCCAGACCCGCCCGGAGCTCTACCGGCTCTGCGCCGGAAACCCGCCGCCGCTCGTCCCCGCCGAGCGCCGTCTCCCCGTCCCCGAGCGCTGCGGTCCCGACGGCGTGATCCGCGAGCTCGAGGAGCAGGCTCTGCGCGATCGGATCGCGGAGCTGGCCGCCCGGGAGCGCTTCGACGGCATTGCGATCTGCCTGCTCTGGTCCTTTCGCCACCCCGCGCATGAGCTCCGTTGCGCCGAGATCGCAGCCGAGTTGCTGCCCGGCGTTCACGTCGCGACCTCGAGCGAGACCGCGCCGGTCTTTCGTGAGTACGAGCGGTTCGCGACGACGATCGTCGATGCGGCGCTGTCGCCGATCCTCAACGGCTACCTCGCGCGGCTCATCGAGCGCGCGACGAGCTCCGGTTTGCCGACGCCCGAGATCATGCTCTCGAGCGGCGGGGTCGCGCGAGCGGCGACGGCCGCCCGGCACGCAGCATGGACGGTGCTCTCGGGCCCGGCGGGCGGCGCGGTCGCCGCTTCGTCGGCGGCGGCTCGCTCCGGACCGCTCCCCTCGGGGGGCGCGATCGCCCTCGACATGGGTGGCACCTCGTGCGACGTCTCCCTCTCCGAGGGCGGACGGGTAGCCGTCGGCGGCGGCCGGTCGGTCGGCGATCGGTCGCTCGCGCTGCCGATGCTCGACATCCACACCGTCGGCGCCGGCGGCGGCTCGATCGCGTGGACCGACTCGGGCGGCGCGCTGCGGGTCGGCCCCCGGTCGGCCGGGGCGCGACCGGGCCCAGCGTGCCTTGGGAAGGGCGGATCGGAGCCGACGGTCACCGACGCCAACCTCCTGCTCGGCCGGCTCTCCCCCGCGAGCGGTCTGGCGGGCGGGGCGCCGCTCGACGTGGATGCCGCGGAGCGAGCGGTCGCGGGCCTCGCCGGGCAGATCGGCCTGCCGGTCATCGACACGGCGGCCGGGATCGCGCGCGTCGCCGAGACCGAACTTGCGGCGGCCGTCCGGGTGATGACCGTCGAGCGCGGCGTCGATCCGCGCTCGCATGTGCTCGTCGCCTTCGGCGGAGCCGGCCCGCTGCATGCCTGCGCCGTCGCCGACGCCCTGGAGATCCCAACGGTCCTGATCCCGGCCGCCGCCGGGGTGCTCTCAGCGCTCGGGCTCGGTATCTCCGAGCGACGGATCGAGCTCGTCGAGAGCGCCGTCCTCAGCGGTCCCGATCTCTCGCGCGAAGCGGTCGCCGAGATCGTCGAGCGGCTCGGCGCGCGCGGGCGCGCTGAGCTCGAGTCGCCGGACGCGGAGATCCGCTGCGGCTTTGACCTGCGCTATGCCGGACAGGCCTTCGAGCTGACGGTCCCCGGGGATCCGAGCCCCGATCCGGCCTCGCTCGCCGACGGTTTCGAGCGCGCCCACCGCGACCGCTTCGGCTTTGACGACCCAGGCGCCGCGGTCGAGCTCGTCAGCGTCCGCGTGGCCGCGTTCGAATCGACCTCCGAACCGCCCGCTCACCGCTCGTCTTTCGTCCACCAGAGCGCTTCGCGCCAGGTTCAGTTCGAGGCCGGGCCCGCCGAGGCAGCGATCTACGCCGGGGTTCCGAGGAGCGCCCGCGGGCCCGCGATCTGCGAGCTGCACGAGACGACCGTCCTGATCCCGCCTGGCTGGAGCGCGATCGGCGAGGCGGGCTCGATCAGCCTGGAGGTGAGCCGATGAACGCGATCGATCTCCAGGTCATGCTCGGCGCGCTGCGCTCGATCTGCGACGAGATGGGCGCCGTCCTGATCCGATCTGCCCACTCGGCCAACATCAAGGAGCGCCGCGACGCCTCGACGGCGCTGTTCGACCCCCGCGGCGAGCTCGTCATGCAGGCCGAGCACATTCCGGTCCACCTGGGCGCGATGCCGGCGGCCGTCGCCGCGATTCTCGGCCTGCCGCAGCGGTCCGGCGACGCGTGGATCCTCAACGATCCGTTCGCGGGCGGCACCCACCTGCCGGATATCACGCTGATCTCCCCGGCGTTTGACGGCGGCGATCTGATCGGTTTCGCGGCCAACCGTGCCCACCACGCCGACGTTGGCGGTTCGACACCGGGCAGCATGCCGGCCGGATCACGGACACTCGCCGAGGAGGGCGTCGTGATCGGTCCGACGAAGATCGTCGATCGCGGGGCCATCGACGCAGAGCTGATCGAAGAGCTGGCCTCACGAATGCGCGGGCCCGACCAGCGACGCGCCGACCTGCGCGCCCAACTCGCCGCGAACGCGATCGGCGTGCGCCGCCTCGAGGCGCTCGCCGCCGATTCCCACGGCCGGCTCGCCGATGCGTTCGCCGAGACGCTCGACTACGCGGAGCGGCGGACCCGGGCCCGTATCACCGAACTCGAGCAAGGGTCACGGACGGCACGGGACACACTCGAGGGACAGGATGGTGAGGCGATCGAGCTGGTGCTACGCGCGACGGTCTCGGGGGACGCTCTGGAGCTCGACTTCAGCGGCTCGGCGGCCCAGCACTCCGGCAACCTCAACTGCCCGCTCGCGGTGACCCTCTCGGCCTGCTACTTCGCCCTGCGCGTGCTGACCGATCCCGACGTGCCCGCCTGCGCCGGGCTCTGGCGGCCGCTCGAGGTAATCGTCCCGGCGGGAACGCTGCTCAACGCCCACGCACCCGCAGCAGTCGCCGCGGGCAACGTGGAGACATCGTCTCGGGTGGCCGACCTGGTGCTGGCCGCGTTCGGTTGCGCGCTCGGCCAGGGGACGATGAACAACTTGACCCTCGGCGACGATCGGTTCGCCTACTACGAGACGCTGGCGGGCGGCCAGGGTGCGTGCAACGGCGCCGAGGGCCCGAGCGCCGTCCACGTCGCGATGAGCAACACGCTCAACACGCCGATCGAGGCGCTCGAACTCGAGTTCCCGCTGCGCGCCGTCGAGTACGGGCTGCGGCGTGGGTCCGGCGGCGCCGGCAGGTGGCGCGGTGGAGACGGGATCGTGCGCGAACTCGAAGCGCTCGCGCCACTCCACTACTCGTTGATCGCAGAGCGGCGGCGGGCCGGCCCGCCGGGCGCAGACGGCGGCTCGCCCGGCCTGCCCGGCGCCGACACGCTCAAGGGCGAGCCGATCCCGGCGAAGTCCAGCGGTAGCCTGCTCCCCGGTGACCGGCTCCGAATCGAAACCCCTGGCGGCGGCGGCTTCGGCAGCCCCGATTGACCCCACCGGGGTCCGCCCACGCGCGATATGACGCGCCAGCCGATTTCGTCGGGCGACGCCATCGCCTTCCTCGGGCTGGGGATCATGGGCTCGCGGATGGCGGCCAACCTCGACCGCGCCGGGTTCGAGGTCCACGTCTGGAACCGCTCGCCCGGACGGGCGCGCGAGCTGGCCGAGCGCTCGGGGGTGCGCGTCGCCGGGAGCGCCCTAGAAGCCGTGCGCGCCGCGCAGGCGACGATCACGATGGTCGTCGACGGGCCTGATGTCGAAGCCGTTCTGTTCAGCCCCGACGGCGCGGCCGAAGGCATGGAGCCAGGCCACCTCTGCATCGACATGTCGACGATCGCGCCCGACGCGGCCGTCGCGATCGGTGAGCGGCTCGAGCGTTCGGGAATCGATTTTCTCGACGCCCCGGTGACGGGCTCCAAGCCGCGCGCGGAGGACGGGACCCTGACGATCATCGTCGGCGGCGAGGCTGGAGCGCTGGAGCGGGCACGACCGCTGTTCGAGGCGATGGGCCGGCTGATCGTCCACGTCGGCCCACGCGGCAAGGGACAGGTCGTGAAGCTGCTCAACAACACCGTTGCGGCGATCAACGGAGCCGGTCTGGCCCAAGCGCTCGCGCTCGGACGTGAGCTCGGGGTCGATCTCGAGGCCGCGGTTGAGGTGATGGGCTCCGGATCGGCTGGATCGACGATCCTCGACCTGAAGAGCGCACCGATGCTCGAGCACGACTTCGAGCCCCTCTTCAAGCTCGAGCACATGCTCAAGGACGTCCGTCACTGCCTCGACGCCGCCGGAGACTCGCGTGCCGCTTTCAGCCTGGCTTCGGAGGCCGAGCGGATGTACGCAAAGGCCGCCGAGGGCGGGCCCGAGGGTCGCGATTTCGCCGCCGTCGTCGAGGTCGCCGAGGCCGAGATTCCACCGCGGCCAAACGGGCCTGACTTCGACGCCGGTGAAGAAAACCCTTGAAATCTGGCGCCCTTCACGTACAATGCGCACTCGCGCCGCCACCCGTAACACCCGGCGCCTCCCCTTTCCGCAGCAGACCTCCTTCCCGCCGCCGACACCCTTAATCATCCATGCCGATCGCATTCAAAGAATGGGCCATCACCGTGCGCGCCCTCGCCGAGGGTGAGCAGCTGCTCACCCTGCGCAAGGGTGGCGTTCGCGAGGAGAACAAGCACTTCGAGATCGAGCACGATCGGTTCTTCCTCTACCCCACCTTCGACCACCAGCGCAACGATCTGGTGCGCGATTCCCATCGTCCGGAGCTCGGCCGTGCGCTCGAGGAGGGCGTCTGGGCCGACGGCGAGCCGCCCGCGAGCGCGCTCCTGCGCGACGGCGGAATCGTTCAGCCCGACCGCGTCCGGATCCGCGCCTGGGCAGAGGTCTCGGCCAGCTACCTGATCACCGATCCGCGTTGCGTCGACGCGCTCTCGCCTTACTACGTCTGGACCCCCGACTACGCGGAGAAGCGGCTCGCCTGGAAGCGCCGCCACCCGCTCCATGTGATCTTGCTGCGCACCTACCGGATCCCGCGACCGGTCACGGTCAAGGTCCGCGAGGAGTACCACGGCTGCCGCTCCTGGGTCGAGCTGCACCGCGACCTCCCGTTCGAGGGCACGCCGGTGCTCTCCGACGATGAGTTCGAGCGCGCATCGGCCCAGATCGAAGCGATCGCCAGCGAAGCCGTACCGGTTCTCGCCTGACGCCTCGGATGTAGTCTCTCTCCGATGAGGAGGTATGGAGGGATCGTTCTCGTCGCGGCGCTGCTGACCGCTGCCGTGCCGGCCCTCGCCGCGCCCGCACCCGCGCCCTATGAGAACGCGGGCCGCGAATACCGCAACGTGCTGCCCCCCGGGCAGAACGGGCATGTGAACGCGCTCGAGCTGGGCGCCTTCCTCGCGGGCGGCGCCCGCCCGCCGCACAGCGACGATCAGATGTCGCTCTACAGCGACCTCGTCGGGGCCGCGCCCGGGCTCGACAAGCGCGATCTCGTGCGCTACTTCAAAGACGCGAGCTTCGGCATTCCACCGGGCGAGGTCGGGCGGACCTACCGGCCGCGCTCCGATGTCGTGATCCAGCGCGACCGGCGCTTCGGCGTTCCACACATCACCGGCGACGGGCGCGACGGGGCGATGTTCGGTGCCGGCTACATCGCCGCCGAGGACCGGCTGTTCTTCATCGACGTCCTGCGCCACGTGGGCCGCGCCCAGCTCTCCTCGTTCGCGGGCGGGGCGCCGGGCAATCGGGCGATGGATCAGGCCCAATGGCTCGCGACCCCGTACGCCGAATCCGAGCTGCAGCGCCAGTTCGATCTCGCCGACGAGGTCTATGGAGCCCGCGGCCGCCAGCTGCAACGCGATGCGCGTAACTACGTCGCGGGAATCAACGCCTACATCGCCGAGGCCAAGCTCAACCCGCTCAAGATGCCTGGTGAGTACGCCGCAATCCTGCGCCCCCAGGGGCCGGACCCGTGGAAGACGACAGACATCATCGCGACCGCCGCACTGGTCGCGGGCATTTTCGGCAAGGGCGGCGGCTCGGAGCTCGGCTCAGCGCTCGTCCTCGACGACGCCCGCGCTCGCTTCGGCAAGCGGCGTGGCACCGCGGTATGGGAGGACTTCCGCTCGGCCGAGGATCCGGAGGCGCCGGTGACGGTCCACCGCGACGAGGGCCGCTTCCCCTACCAGGACCCAAAGGGGACCGACCCTCGCAGCCGCGCCCTGCCCGACCGGGGATCGGTCCGGCGCCACGAGATCGTTGCGAGCAGCTCGGGCGCGGCCAGCTCAGCAAAAGCCGGCAGCTCGGCATTCGCCCCCGGCATCGACATCGCCGCAGAGCTCGAGGGGCTGCTCGCCTTCCCGGCGGGCAATTCCAACGCGTTGCTGGTCTCGCGCAAGGAGTCGCGCTCGGGCCACCCGCTCGCGGTCTTCGGACCCCAGGTCGCCTACTTCAATCCGCAGATCCTCGTCGAGCAGTCGATGGTCGCCCCGAAGGGTCCGGGTGGCCCGGCGATCGCCGCGCGTGGCGCCGCCTTCCCGGGTACCAACCTCTACGTCCAGCTCGGGCGCGGCAAGGGCTACTCGTGGAGCGCCACTTCGGCAGGCCAGGACATCATCGACACCTACGCCGCGAAGCTCTGCGAGCCCGGTGGCGGCCGCCCGACGCTCGAGTCGATGGGCTACGACTTCCACGGCCGCTGCCTGCCGATCGAGGTTCTGGAGCGGCGCAACTCGTGGTCGCCGACGCCCGCCGACGGGACGCCGTCGGGCAGCCAGACGCTGCGGGCGGAGCGGACCCGCTGGGGGATCGTCCAGGCCCGGGCCGAAGTCGACGGCCGCCCGGTCGTCTACACGAGCCTGCGCACGACCTATAACCACGAGGTCGACTCGGCGCTCGGCTTCAGCCAGTTCAACGAGCCCGCTTCGATCAATCGCGCGCGCGACTTCCAGAAGGCGGCCGGTGAGATCGACTACACCTTCAACTGGTTCTACATCGATGATCGCGATATCGCCTACTTCAACTCGGGCGACAACCCCGTGCGCGGCAAGGGTGCCGATCCGAGCCTGCCGGTCCACGCTGACCGGCGCTGGGAGTGGCGCGACTGGAACCCGACGCTCAATCTGAGGAAGCGCTCCGATCCGTTCAGGCAGCGCCAGGCCCCGTTCCGAGAGCATCCCCAGGTCGTCAACCAGCGCTACCTGACGAGCTGGAACAACAAGCAGGCGCGCGGCTACCGCGCTTCGGACGCGAACTTCGGTTTCTCCTCGCACTACCGCTCCGAGCCGCTGGATGACCGGATTCAGCGCGGCATCGCCGGCAGGCGCAAGATGGGGCTCCACGACCTTGCCGATGCGATGGAGGACGCCGCGACCGTCGACCTGCGCGCCGACAAGGTCCTGCCGCTCGCACTGCGAGTCCTCGGCGACCAGCGAGGGAAGCGTGGCCGCGCGGTCCGGGAGCTACGCCGCTGGACCCGCGATGGCGCCCACCGCCGGGATGAAAACGGCGACGGCGTCTACGAACACCGGTCCGCGGTCGCGCTGCTCGACGCGTGGTGGCCGCGCTGGATGCAGTCCCAGTTCAAGCCCGAGCTGCGCGGCGCTCTGTACGAGCGGCTCCGGTCGATGATCGGGCTCGACAACGCACCCAACAACCACGGCGCGCATCTCGGCTCGGCCTACCAGGACGGCTGGTATGGCTACGCGTCCAAGGACCTGCGGACGCTGCTCGGAAGGCCGGTCCGGGGCGAATATTCACGCGTCTACTGTGGCGGCGGAAAGTTGCGCCGTTGCCGCGGTGCGCTCGAGCGCTCGCTCGATGTCGCGATCAAGCAGGCGGCGAACCCGGCCAAGCTCTACGCGGATGACCAGTGCGCCGGCGTCGGCCAGAGCGGGACGCCAGAATGCTTCGACTCGATCTTCTTCCGCCCGCTCGGCGCGGTCACGCAGCCCAACATCCCCTGGCAGAACCGCCCCACCTTCCAACAGGTGATCGAGATCACCAAGTAGCCCGTTCGCAACCGGCCTTGCACCGCCCTTAGACCTGGCCGTTACGCTCGCCGCCGTGACCTGGATCGAGACTCATTCGGCGTCGTTCGAGGCTCGACACGAAGCCGCTGACGCGGACGACGTCAGGCTTGTGCTCGATCAGCTCGAACAGTTCCGCAGCGATCTGTCGGGCCGGTTCGACCGGCTGCCCGAAGATGTGGCGGTCGTGATCCACGGCTCGCCAGCGATGTTGGCCGTCGCCCACCCCTGGCTCGAGCTCGCGCGGCTCGCCGCCTCGCCGGCCAGCCGTCGCTACTTCGGGGGCTGGTTCACGAGCGGCGAGATCCACGTTCTTGCGCCCAAAGTGCTCGAGGAGCGCGCCTCGAAGGTCGCCGGCTCGGCCGAGACGCTGCGGCTCGCGCCCCTGCACGAGTACGCGCACTTGGTGATCGGGACCAACAACCCGAAGCTGCCGCCGCCGTTCAACCCGCGCAGCTTCCGCAACTATCTGCGCTGGGCGTGGCTCTGTGAGGGAGCCGCGACCTGGCTGGCGGGCCAGACCCCGCACCTCGCGCCGGCGATCGTCAGCCGGATGCGCGAGGGCCGCGCCCCGTCCCTGCCGCCCTCGGCGCGCGACGCGATGCTGCTCGGCGGCTCAATTTTCGACCTGCTCGACGAGGGCGAAGGGCCCGACGCCTGCATCGCGCTGATCTGCAACCTCGAAGCAGCCGGGCCCGAGGCCGCGATCGAGCGGGCGTTCGCCCGGCCGCTCGCGGAGATCACGGACGACTGGCGGCGCTACCTCGCCGAGCTGACGGCGCCCGAGCCGACGACCACACTGACCGACAGCCTGCCCACCGAGCAGACGGCGCCGATCCAGCCCGAGGATGCGCGTGCGGAGCGGCGACGGCGCCGGGAAGCTCGCCGCGCCGGTTGAGGTCTCAGCACCCGGAGAGAGGGACGGTCCCGGTTGCTTCGGCCGCACCGAGGACGCGCTCGTCGAACTGATCAGGGACGCGGTAGGAGCGCAACCCATAGGTAGGTCCGCTCTGTTCGGAGATCTGCCCGAGGCCCCGGAGCGGCGGCGGCGCGGGTCGTTCGCGAGTCGTCCAGACCTGGACGACCTTGCCCGCTCCTGAGCCTTTGACCGCGCCGATCGACAGCCCGCTCGCGTAGGCCGCCAGCGGGCGCGCGTCCTTGGTCGGATAGACGAGCACCGCGCGGCAACCGCCCGACGGAAGCAGTCCGGCGATCGCGCGCCAGTCATCGCGCTGCATGCGTGGGTCGGCGATCGTCCACAGCGAACCTGCCAGGCACGCGACCAACAGGCCCGCGGCGCCGACGCCGGCGACGCGGCTACGCGCTCCAGCCAGCAGGCCCCCGAGGCCCGCCAGGGCAGCGGGGGCCCCGACCATCAGGTTGCGCGCGACCAGATAATCGGGGCCGAGTGACAGGGCCGCGAGCGCCACGAGCGGAGCGGCCAATCCGATCGCGGCGCAGGCGAGGACGGTGGAGCGGGTCGCGGTCGCGCAGCAGCGCCACGCCGACCAGACCGTCAGCGCCAAGCCGACGACCAGAGGGATCGAGACCATTGCCCCGCTGTTCGCCGGCGCCCACTCGCCGAGAACGAACTGCTTCGGGATCCCTCCCAGCTTGAGCAGTGCGGCCGGTGAGGCGACCTCGCCGGGATGACGGGAGGCCTGGTCAAGCAGCACCGGTACGAGCGCAATCAGCATTGCGAACGGGAGCGCGATCGCCGCCGCGGCGCTAGCCCTCGAGGCCCCCGCGAAGCGCCAGAGCAAGAGGGCCCCGACCGCCACCGGGAAGACCGCGAAGTAGTGCGTGGCGATCGCGAGCGCAGCGGTGATCGACCATAGGGCGGTACCGGGTCCGCGCCGTCCGGATTTGACCAGGGAGAGACCGAGTAGCGACAGCGCGAGCAAGAGCACCACGAGCGCGTACGCACGCCCCTCCTGCGAGTACCAGATCAGCAGCGGGTTGACGGCCACCAGCGCAGCCGCGAGCAGCCCCGCGGAACGGTCGAAGAGGCGCGCCGCCGCCGTGTAGACGACGACGATCGTGAGGACTCCGCAGACGACCGAGAGCGAGCGCAATCCGGCCTCGCCCGTGCCGAACAGCTGCACCCAACCCCACCCCGCCACGTAGTAAAGGAACGGCGTGCGCTCGCTCTCGGGGACCGCGCCCAGGACGTAGCCGAGATCGCCGCCGATCGCCGCGAGCGTGTAGGTCTCGTCGTGGCTGTAGCTCTGACCGGCGAGCCCCGGGAGCCTCAGCGCCAGCCCGAGCCCGGTCAGCGCCGCGACGCCCCACCAGCGCGCGAGGAGGGTCAGACCGCCGCCCGGTAGTCGGCCGGGTCCAGCCGACGCGTCCGCCGCCGATACTCCAGCCAGCCCGCGGGCCAGTTGTTGGTGTTGGCGCCCTGCTCGGTGACGTACCAGTTCTGACAGCCGCCGGTGAGCCAGACCGTCGGCACGCTGCGTCGCGCGAGCTCCTCGCGCCATTCGGCCTGGGACTCCGGTCGCACATCGAGATAGCGCAGCCCGCCCTCCTGCATCCTGCGCATCGCGTCAAGGACGTAGCGGAACTGGCACTCGAGCGTGTAGGGGACCGAGCCCGAACCGTGGTTGGTGTTGGGCCCGTAGAGGACGAACATGTTCGGGAAGCCGGCGACGGTCATCCCGAGATAGGCCTCGGGCCGGTCGCTCCAGACCTCGTCGAGCGAGCGGGAGCCCAGCCCGCTGATCGCCAACGGCGCGACGAAGTCATGCGACCGGAAGCCCGTCCCGAAGATAATCGTGTCTGTCTCGCGCTCGACGCCGTCGGGGCCGACGACCCCGCGCTCGGTGACCCGCTCGATCCTGCCGTTGACGAGGTCGACGTTGTCGCGCGCGAGCGTCGGGAACCAGTCGCTGCTGAACAGGACCCGCTTACAGCCCATCTTGTAGTCGGGCGTCGCGGCGTCGCGCAGCGGTCCGCTCGGCAGCCGCCGTTTGCGCTCCCGATCGGCGATCGCGGCGAATGGCCGCATCAGCCAGTAGCGACCTGTGAACGCGTGGGTGAAACCCTCGAAGAAAGTGAACAACGCGACGCGCGCGGCGGCGACACGCAGGCGGAACCGGCGGAAGATCCACCGCTCCCAGCGCGGATAGCGACGATCCATCTTCGGCACGATCCACGGCGCCGACCGCTGGTAGATCGTCATCTCGTCGATCTCGTCGACGATCTCGGGGACGAACTGGATCGCGCTCGCGCCGGCGCCGACAACCGCAACCTTGCTGCCCTTGAGGTCGTGATCGTGATCCCACTCCGCGGAGTGGAACGCGACGCCCGCGAAGTCCTCGAGCCCGGGCAGCGCCGGGGTCTGCGGATTGGTCAGCTGCCCGCAGGCGGTGACGAGGATGTCGGCCTCGACGGCCTCACCGCTCGCGGTCTGAACCGTCCAGCGGCCGGTCGCCTCGTCGAACGCGGCGGAGGCGAGCTCGGTGTTCAGCCGCAGATGCGGCGCGAGCCCGTACTCGGCGACGCAGTCCTCGAGGTACTCGAGGATCTCCGCCCGCGGCGCGTACCGCCGCGACCAGCGGTGGCCGGGCGCGAACGAGAACGAGTAGAGGTGCGAGGGGACGTCGCAGGCCGCGCCCGGGTAGCTGTTGGCGCGCCAAACGCCGCCGACCGAATCGCCCCGCTCGAAGATGGTGAAGTCGGTGTAGCCCGCCTGCTTGAGGCGGATTCCCATTCCGACGCCGCCGAAGCCCGCGCCGACGATCGCTACAGAGGGCTTGGCGTCAGGCACTGGTGCGCGTTCGCTGCCAGGCGGTGGACCAGCCACCGTCGACCGCCTCGGTGTCCTTCCAGCGGTTGAGCTCGCGCAGCGCGACGACCATCTTGTGGGCCTCGTCGGGACCGTCGGCAATCCGCAGGAACCGACCCTGTCGCCACATCGTCGCGAGCGGCGTGTCGTCTGACATGCCGAGCGCGCCGTGGACCTGGATCGCGCGGTCGAGAATGTCCATGTAGACGTTCGCGGCCACGACCTTGATCATCGAGATCTCGTTACGGGCCGCGCGCTTGCCCTCGGTGTCCATCTTCCAGGCGGCGTGCAGGACCATCAGGCGGGCCCCGTTGAGCTCCATCCGCGAACGCGCGATGAAGTCCTGGATGAACTGCTTCTCGGCGAGCTTGCCGCCGAAGGCGTCGCGCTCCAGCGCGCGGCGACACATCAGCTCGATCGCCCGCTCGGCCCCGCCGATCGCCCGCATGCAGTGGTGGATGCGACCCGGTCCGAGCCGGTCTTGGGCGATCACGAAGCCCGCTCCGCGCTCGCCGAGCAGGTTCTCTTCCGGCACCCGGCAATCCTCATAGACGATCTCCCAGTGGCCCGGGCCCTCGTCGTGACCCATCACCGAGACCGGGCGCAGCGCCTCGAAGCCAGGCGTGTCGACCGGGACGATGATCATGCTCGCGCGCTTGTGCGGCGGGGCGTCAGGGTCGGTGACGACCATCGTGATCGCGAACTCGGCGCCGAGCGCGCCGGAGGTGAACCACTTGCGGCCATTGATCACCCATTGGTCGCCGTCGAGCTCGGCCCTCGCCTGCAGGCCGGTCGGATCCGAGCCCGCCGTCTGCGGCTCAGTCATCGAGAAGCAGCTGCGGATCTCGCCGTCGAGCATCGGTCCGAGCCAGCGCTCCTGCTGCTCCGGGGTGCCGTGCTCGGCCATGATCTCGGTGTTGCCGGTGTCAGGCGCCTGGCAGTTGAAGACGCTCGGCGCGATCAGGCTGCGGCCCATCGTCTCGCAAAGCAGGCCGTACTCCCAGTTGGTCAACCCCGGGCCGTGCTGGGCATCGGGGAGGAACAGGTTCCACAGGCCCTCGGCACGGGCGCGGTCGCGAACCTCGACGAGCGCCGGCGGATAGGGAACGCCCGGACCGATCTCGTGGTCGTAGGCGGCGAGCAACTCGACCTCGATCGGATCGACATGCTCGGCCATGAAGGCGAGCAACCGCTCCTGGAGCTGCTCGACCTGCGGCGACGGGGAGAAGTCCACTCGCGAAGCCTACCCCGAAGTTTCGGAGGGGCGCCCGAGGACGCGCGTCGCGGTCGCCTTCCAGGTCGCGACGACGGGCGCGCCCGGCGTCAACCCGAGCCGCTCGACCGACGCCGGGCTGACCTCAGCCGTGAGCGGCTGACCGGCGGACAGGCCGACCCGGACCCGGCCGCCGACCGGCGCGATCGACTCGACACGGGCCGGGAGGTTGTTCATCTGCGAACCGCTCTGCGCGAAGCCTTCGAGCTCGAGCGCGATCTCCCAGGGGAAGACGGTCGCGGTCACCAGACCGACCGGCGCCTCATCGGTGCTGACGATCAGTGCGCCCCCATCGAGCACGATCGTCCCGCCGCCGTGCGATGTTCCGCTGAGCACGTTGGCACCGGCAAGGTCGGCGACGAACGTGCTCGCCGGTCGCGCAGCGAGCTCGGCCGCCGTCCCCTCCTGGACGATGCGGCCCGCCTCGATCACGGCGATCCGATCGGCCAGCTGGGCTGCCTCCACGAAGTCGTGGGTGACCACGATCGTAGGCACGCCGAGCTCGGCGATTACGGCGCGCAGCTCCCGCGACGCCGCCGCGCGCGACCGGGCATCGAGCGCCGAGAGCGGCTCGTCGAGCAACAGAAGCTCCGGGGTCCGCGCGAGCACGCGGGCGAGCGCCACCCGTTGACGCTCGCCCCCGGAGAGGCCCGCCGGGCGACGATCGGCGAGCGCGCCGACTCCGAACCGATCGAGCAGCGCGCCCGCGCGCACGCGGCGGGCGCGTCGCGAGCCCGACCGCAGCGGATAGGTCACGTTTGCCAAGGCGCTCATGCGCGGAAACAGCGCGAAGTCCTGGAACAGGTAGCCGCAGCTTCGCCGCTCGGGCGCCAGATCAATGCCGGCCTGCGTGTCGAGCCAGTGATGGCCGGCACAGACGACCTCGCCCGCATCCGGGCGCAGAAGTCCGGCGGCGACCCGCAGCGCGCTGGTCTTACCCGCGCCCGAGGGGCCGACGAGCGCCAGCCGCGCACCGGGATCGACGGCGAGCGACAGGTCGAGCGCGATCGAACCGAGCTCGTGACGGGCGCTGAGCGACAGGCCGGTGCTCACCAGCCCGGCATCCGTGCGGGCCCGACCAGCGATCCGCTGATCAGCTTGACCGAGATCAGGAGGGCGAGCGATACGACCACGAGCACCGCGGACAGGGCGAGCGCGCCCGGAAAGTCGGATCCGACGAGCGCGACGATCGCGAGCGGGGTGGTCTGGGTGATCCCGCGGAAAGACCCCGCGAACACGAGCGTGGCGCCGAACTCGCCGAGCGCCCTCCCCCACGCGAGCGCGAGCCCCGATGCGAGCCCTCCGGTCGCGTTCGGAATCGCGATACGGGCGAAACTACGGACCTCGCCCGCGCCGAGCGTCCGTGAGGCGTCGAGCAGTACGGGATCGACCGCCTCGAAGGCGGCGAGCGCCTGGCGGACATAGAACGGGCTGGCCACGAACGTCAGCGCGATCACGACGCCGGCCGTCTCGAAGACGAGCTCGATGCCCGTCGCGGCGATCGCCGGCCCGAGGATTCCGCCGGGACCGACCGAGGCCAACAGGCCGATGCCTGCGACGGCCGGCGGCAGGACGAGCGGCAGCTCGATCAAGGAGATCGCCAGCGATCGGCCGCGAAAGCGGCGGGTGGCGAGCAGGTAGGCCGCCGGGGTACCCACGATCACGATCACCGTGAGCGCGATCGATGTGGTCAGCAGGCTGAGCCGGAGCGCCTCCGCCGCGCCCGGGCTACCGAGCGCCGCGATCAGCTGCGACGGGCCGACGTCGAGGAAGATCGCGACGATCGGGAGCGTCAGGAAGACGAGCAGCGCAGTCAGGGCGGCTGCCAACACGGTGGGAAACAGCCGCGGGAGGCTCACTCCTCTGGCGGCGGCCCGAATCCGGCCTCGGCGAGATGATCGGCACCCGACCCCTCGAGCAGCCCGCCGATGAATTCCTGGCTCTGGTCGGGGTACTCCGTCCCTTCGACGACCGCGATCCCGTAAGCGACCTCGGGCCGGAGCCTGCGCGGCAGCTCGATCGCGCGCAGCTGCCCCTTCGTCGCGACGACGTCGGAGTCATAGACGAACCCGGCGTCGGCCGCACCCTGGGTCAGCTTGCCGACGACGCCCTTGACGTCGGGCTCCTCGGACCGGACGTTGGCGAGAATCGCCTCGCCCTCGTCGGGCAGCCGCTCGAGCACCGTGCGCGTGTAGACGCCGACGGGAACCGTGTCTGACCCAATCACGACGGCAAGCCCGGACCGCTCGAGATCCTCGACCGACCCGAGCTCGGAGTCCTCCGGCACGGCGATCACCAGTTGGTTGGTCGCGAACACGGTCGGCTCTCCCACGAGCCGCTCTTCGGCGAGCTCGCCGGGCAGCGTCGTGTCGGCCGCGGCGTAGAGGTCGGGCAGGGCCCCAGAGCGGATCTGCGCCGCGAGCTCGTCCGAGGCGCCGAACGAGAACGCCGCCTCGGCGGGCTCGAACTGCTCACCGAAGGCGGTGAACGCCTCGGTCAGCGAGGCGGCCGCCGAAACCTTCAGTTCGGGCCGCTCCGACGAGGAACCGGCCGCGGTCGGCGCGCTCTCTCCGCACCCGGCCAAGGACACGGCGGTCAACACGACCGGCCAGGCTCGCTTCATTCGGCCGCTCCTCCCCGTTCGATCATCACCGACGTCGCCTTGACCGCTGCCGTCGCCCTGACCCCGGGCGCGAGCCCGAGCTCCTCGACGGCGTCACGCGTGATCGCCGCGACGACCCTGAACGGACCGGCCTCGAGCTCGACGAGCGCCATCACACCGTCGACCTCGACCGAGGTAACGACCCCGGTGAAGCGGTTGCGGGCGGAGAGTGAATCTCCCGCGGGAGAGCGTTGCGGCCGGGAAGAGAGCCGCTCGATCTCGGAAACTGGGACGCGTCGGCGGTTCTGCGCGTCCCGGGTGGTGCGCAGCTCTCCGGCGCGGTCCCGGCGGCGCAGCGTGTCGGCGCTCACTCCGAGCGCGCGGGCAGCCTCTCCGATGCTGAGGTCTTCCATCGTCTGCCTAAGCATTGCATAGGCAATGCGCTCTCCAGACCGGTCAGCTCGCCGCCTGCAGCATCGTCCAGGCGATCAGGGCCGCGACCAGACCGCCGAGCACGATCCCTCCGAGCACGAGCATCGCGTGGCGGCCGCTGACCCGATAGGGCTGCTCATCGGTCGGAGCCATGTCGGTCTCCTGGAGGGCGTCGAGCGCGGCCGGGGCGCCGGACGCGGGCACGAGGATGTCGCGCGGGCCGGCCGCGAGGAAGTCGGGAACGTCAAAGCCCGCGCTGCGCCGCAGCATGCTCGGAACGCCCTCCTCGAGCAGCAGGTTCTGGATCAGCTCGGCCTCGGCCTGGTTACGCCCGCCGGCGACACGCACGAGATCGCCGCGGGCGAACTCCGGCCGGATCTTGCGCGCATGCTCGTGCGCGGCGTCGCGCGCCGGCTCCGGGCTCTCGACGCCGGCGAACACGAGCGGCATCCGGCAGTCGGGCGCAGAAGCCGCTCCTCAGCCGGTAAGCTCCGCCCGCAGTCGGGGCAGGCAAGCGGCTCATCGGACATCGATCGACTCTTCGTCGTACTTGCCCTGATCGATCCAGTAGGACCGGACCGCCGGCCCTTCACGTGCTTCGTCGTCCAGCAGCGAGATGATCAGCTGGCGCCAGGTCGGGTACTGGGCGAGGTTCATGTCGGTCTGCGAAGGAATCTGCGGTGCTGCGGGGGTGGGAGTGGTAGATGCCGACCTCGAAACCCTCGTCGTCGAGCTCGTTGGCGGCCATCAGCGCCTCGAAGCCGAGCGAGTAGCCGTACGGCGACCCGCGGTCGTTGTCGGCGCGGGAAGACCTGCTCGAGAACCCCGTCGCGGAGCTTCGAGATAGCCGCAGCACTCGTTCGGGCTCCTGCTCGCGACGTGGGCGATCAGCTGGTCCCACTGGTCCCGGTCATCTCCATGACGAACAACAGTAGACCTGGGCGTTACCCTGGGGCCACACGAGCGAAAGGTAGACCGTGCCAAACATCGGACCCGCAGAGATCATCGTCGTCCTATGATCGCCCTGCTCGTGCTCGGACCCAAGCGACTGCCCGAGATGGGCAAGTCGGTCGGCAAGGGCATGCGCGAGTTCAAGAACGCCCTGACAATCGACTCCTCCGACGACGACGAGACGCCGGCGAAGAAGCGGCTCGCCCAGACAGAGGACGAGCTGGCCCCCGGCGCCTGACTACCAGAACGAGGCGGACTCGAGGACGCCTTCGGCCTCGAGCTGCTCGATCGGCTTGGTGTAGACGCCTGAGCTGAGGTACTTCCAGCCGTCGTCGGCGACGATGAACACCACGTTGCCCTCATCGAGCTGCTCGGCCGCGCGCACGGCGATCGAGGCGATCGCTCCGCTGGAGACCCCGGCGAACAGGCCCTCCTCGGCGAGCAGCTTCTTGGTCCAGATGACCGAGTCGCGATTGGAGACGAAGATCTTGCGGTCGAGCAACGACGATGTCGATGATCGGCGGGATGAAGCCGTCGTCGAGGGAGCGCAGACCCTGGACGAGCTCGCCCTGCAGCGGCTCGGCCGCGACGATGATCGTGTCCGGGTTCTCCTCCTTGAGCCGGCGGCCGTTGCCCATCAGCGTGCCGCCGGTGCCTAGCCCGGCGACGAACATGTCGACCTGATCCAGCTCCTCGAGGATCTCGACCGCGGTGCCGTTGTAGTGGGCGTCGGGATTGGCCTGGTTGCCGTACTGGTAGGGCATGTAGTAGGAGGCAGTCGGCCGCGGCCATGTCGAGCGCCATCGCGACCGCGCCGTTGGAGCCCTGCTCGCCCGGTGAGTAGACGATCTCCGCGCCGTACATCTGCAGCAGCTGTGGTGCGCTCGACTCGGTGACGTTGTCGGGCATCACGACCTTGAGCGGATAGCCCTTGCGCGAGCAGATCATCGCCAGCGAGATGCCGGTGTTGCCGGAGGTGGGCTCGAGGATCGTCTGGCCCGGCTGGATCGCCCCGCGCTCCTCGGCGTCCTCGATCAGCGCCCGCGCCACGCGGTCCTTGACCGAACCGGTCGGGTTGTAGCTCTCGAGCTTGGCGAAGCAGCCGCACGCCCGGCTTCGGCGAGAGGCGCTTGAGCTCGACCAGCGGGGTGTGACCGATCGCCTGGACGATGTCGCCGTACTTGCCGCCGCACGGCCTGTTTCCGAGGCGTTCCTCGAGCATGCTTCAGAAAGTGTAGCGTTGCGTAGGTGCTGTGGGGGAAGGAGCATTGCGCACCACTTGCCGCGCTTCTCCTGGTGCTCACGATAGGGCCAGGAGAGACTGCGGCGGCGGCCGAGCCGGCGCTGCGTGTCGACGCGGGCGCGCTGGAAGTGCGCGTGGACCGGGAGCCGTTTGCGATCTCCTTCGCCGATCAGCGCAGCGGCCGGGTCCTGCGGACGCTGACGGGGGAATCCTCCGGACGTTATGGCGCTCCCGGGTACTCGTTCGACCTGCGCGTCCCGGTCATCAACAACGCCTACCTCGGCTACTACGCCGCGGCCGAGGTCGAGACGGCCTGGTTCCACGCCGAGCGCGTCGTCTCCGCGCGGCGCGGACGAGGCGGGTCGCTGGTCCTCGAGCTCACGACCAACGATCCGCTCGGCCACCGTCTGGCGCTTGAAATCGAGCCTCGCGCGGACGGGGTTGCGAGCGTCGAGCAGCGCATGGTGCCGGGTGCGGGGCCGTTTGCGGGCCGCGCGACCGTTTCGGGCATCGCCTTCATCAGATCGGAAGGCGAGCGTTTCCTCGGGCTCGGAGAACGGTCCAATGCCGTCGACCAGACCGGCAACCAAGTCTTCAACTGGGCCGAGGAGGGGCCGTTCTCGTCCGGTCGCGCCGAACCGCTGCTGCGACCTCTGATACCCGGCTTCACCTTCCCGACGGGGCCGTCAGCGACCAACTTCCCGATCCCCTGGACGATCACGACCCACGGGTTCGGCCTGCTGATCGACCAGCCCGAGCGCTCGACGTTCCGCTTCGCGAGCGATCGCCCCGATGTCTGGCACGCCGAGGCCGAGAGCTCGCACTTCAAGGCGACGGTCTTCGCGGGTCCGACCCCCGCGCGCGTCCTGCGGCGCTACTCGGACTTCGCCGGGCGCCAGCCCGAGCCGGCGTCGTGGTTCTTCGGACCGTGGTTCCAACCGACGCTCGAGGCTCGCGACTACGAGCTCGCCGACCGGTTCCGAGCCGAGGACGTCCCGGTGACGGTCGCCCAGACCTACACCCACTACCTGCCCTGCGGTGTCCACCGCGGGAGGGAGCGCTCCGAACGCGAGCGGATTCGGGCCTATCACCAGCGCGGCTACCGGATCACCACGTACTTCAACCCGCATATCTGCACGACCTATCAGCCGCTCTATGACGAGGCCGCTGCCAACGGACTGCTGGTCGAGAACAGCAGCGGCGAGCCCTACGTCCTCTCGAACCCCTTCACCGCCGACGAGATGGTCTCTGAGATCGACTTCACGGAGCCGGGCGGCGTCCGGCTGTTCCAGGGCCTGCTCGACGACGCGATCGACGCCGGCTACGACGGCTGGATGGAGGACTTCGGCGAGTACACGCCGACCGATTCGGTATTCGGAAACGGTCGTCGCGGAACGGAGATGCACAATCGCTATCCGGTCCTGTACCACCGCGCCTCGACACGGCACACGCGCCGCCGCATGGGCCGCGATGCAGCAGTTTTCGTCCGTTCGGGCTACCACGGTTCCCAGCGCTTCTCCCGGATCGTCTGGGGCGGCGATCCGACCGAGGACTGGAGCTGTTCGGACGGTCTCTGCGCAGCGGTCCACCAGGCGCTCTCGATCGGTCTCTCGGGGATCGCGTACTGGGGCTCGGACGTCGGGGGCTTCCACGCGATCGTCAACAGCCGGACGGATGACGAGCTGAACGCGCGCTGGCTGCAGTTCGGTGCGGTCAGCGGGATCATGCGAACGCAGGCCAACGGCCTCAGCTTCGCCGGCTCACGCGCCAGCCGCTCCCAGGTCTGGCACGACGACGTGCTGCCGATCTGGCGGCGCTACTCGAAGCTGCGCACCCAGCTCGCGCCCTATATCGAGGCGGCCTCCGACACCTACCAGCGGGGTGGGCTGCCGATCACCCGGGCGCTCGCGCTGGCCTATCCCGACGACGCTCGGGCGGTTCGTAGCCAGACCGAGTTCCTGTTCGGTCCGGACCTGCTCGCCGCCCCGGTGATCGAACCCCGAGCGCGAACGCGCAGCCTCCACCTGCCCGCCGGTCGCTGGATCGACCTCTGGCGGTCGGTCGACTGGCGGGAACGTGCCGGGACGATCGCGATGCGGCGGGCGCGCGTTCTGCGCGGCGGTCGCGAGGTGACCGTGCCGGCCCCGCTCGAAGAGCTGCCGCTGTTGGTCCGCGCGGGCGCCGTGATCCCGCTTGGGGCGCCGGAGGTCGACACGCTCAGCTCGATCGGCGAGCGAGCACGGGGTGTCGTCAGCGCGCGTGAGCGCCGCGACCGGTTGCGGCTGCTTGCCTTCCCGACGGGCCGCTCCTCGGCACGGCTTCCGGACGGAGAGCGACTGCTCTCGCGCGCGGGGCGACGCGCGTGGAGGCTGAAACTCGATGTCGACCGCAAGCGCCGCTGGGCGGTCGAGGCCTCACTCAAGGGTGTCGAGGGAATCAACCGCGTGTGCTCGGTCGAGTTGGGTGGACGGCCCCTGGCCCTCGCTGCATGGGACCACAGGCCGGCTACCGGGGTCCTCACGGTGCGTTTTAACTCGGCCGCGGGGACGTTGACCGTCCGTGGCTGCGCAAAATAGATTAGGGTTCCCTAACACCCGACTCTCAAGGAGCTCCAGAGCATGGTCCGTGCCCTAATCGTGATTTCTCTGACCGCCATTGCGTCCGTCATGTCGCTCAGCGGCTGCGGATCCTCCACGGCCGATCGGCCCACTGGCCTGACCGTCTATTCCGGTCGCGAGGAAGAGCTCGTCGGCCCGGTGATCGAGATGTTCGAGGAAGAGACCGGCGTAGAGGTGGAGACCCGCTACGGCGACTCGGCGGAGCTCGCCGTGACGTTGCTCGAAGAGGGCGAGAATTCGCCCGCCGATGTCTTCTTCAGCCAGGACGCCGGCGCCCTCGGGGCGGTTCAGAACGAGGATCTCCTGACCCCCCTCCCGCAGGCCACTCTGGACCGTGTTCCGCGCGAATTTCGATCAGAGCGCGGGGACTGGGTCGGCATCTCCGGTCGGGCCCGGGTGATCGGCTACTCGACCGACGGGGCGACCGGCGAGGAGCTGCCCCGCTCGATCCTCGATTACGCCAAGCCCGAATGGAAGGGCCGCGTCGGCTGGGCGCCGACGAACGCATCACTGCAGGCTCAGATAACCGCCATGCGAGAGCGGCTCGGCGACGCCGCGGTCGGGGAATGGCTCGATGGCATGGTGGCCAATGAGGCTCAGGTCTATCCCGATAACACCGCCGTGCGCGATGCGATCGCCAGCGATGAGATCGAGGCGGGGCTGCTCAATCACTATTACGTGGCCCAGGCGATCGCCGAGGAGGGCGAGGACTATCCGGTCGCGATTCACTATCTGCCCGCTTCGGATCCCGGCTCGCTCGTCAATGTCGCCGGAGCCGCAGAGGTCGAGGGCGCCGATCAATCCGCACAGGCTGTCGAATTCATCGACTTCCTACTCTCGGAGCAAGCCCAGCAGTACTTCGCAGAGGGCTCGAAGGAGTACCCGCTGATCCGCGGCGTTGACGCCGACCGGAGCCTTCGTCCGCTGGACGAGATCGAGCAGCCCGACCTTGACCTCTCAGAGCTCGCGGACCTCCAGGGCACGGTCGAACTGATGCGCGAGCACGGCGTCCTCTGACGATGACCGCGCGCGGGGGGATCCTCCCCCGTCGTCCACCGGGAGCCGGACGGGCCGGCCCTCGCCGACCGCCGGCCTGGTTGCTCGTGCTCGGGATCGCCTCCGCGCTACTGGCCGCGCTGCCGCTTGCTTACCTCGCGCTGACGATCGCCGGCTCGTGGCCGGTCGTGGCCGACACGGTGCTCGACCCACGCTCGCTGGAGCTGCTCGGGCGGAGCATCGGGTTGGCCGCCGCCGTCACCGCAACCGCGGCGCTGATCGCGGTCCCCGCGGCGTGGCTGACGACCCGGACCGACCTCCCGTTGCGGGGGATGTGGACGGTGCTGCTGTCGCTCCCGCTCGTGATCCCGAGCTACATCGGGGCATACCTCTTCATCTCGGCGCTGGGTCCCAACGGTCTGCTGCAGGATGTGCTCGGCGTCGAACGCCTGCCCTCGATCTACGGATTCTCGGGTGCCTGGCTCGTGCTGTCGCTGTTCACCTACCCACTGCTGCTGCTGACGGTCCGGGGTGCGCTGCGCCGGCTCGACCCCCAGCTCGAGGACGCTGCACGCGGCATGGGCCGTTCCCGCGCGCAGACCTTCCTCGGAATCGTCCTGCCGCAGCTCCTGCCTGCGATCGGTGCCGGCGCGCTGCTCGTGTCGCTCTACGTGCTGAGCGACTTCGGCGCTGTTTCCATCATGCGCTTCGACTCGTTCACCCGCGCTATCTACACCGCGTACCAGTCGAGCTTCGATCGCACCGTGGCGGCTGCGCTGGCGGGAATGCTCGTGCTCGTGATGCTCGCCCTGCTCGTGCTCGAAACGAGGCTCAGGACCGGGCGCGCCTACCACCGCACCGGCCCTGGGAGCCAGCGCGCGGGTGCCCCGGTCCCACTCGGCAGCTGGCGTTGGCCGGCGATTGCGTTTTGCGCACTGGTGACGCTGGCCGCGCTCGTGCTCCCGGTTGCGGTACTCGCGTACTGGTCGCTGCGCAGCTTCGGCGGCGTGACCGATTGGGCGACGGTCGGCCAGGCCGCCATGGGCTCCCTGCTGACGGCCGGCCTCGCCGCCGCTCTAGCGGC
The DNA here is from genome assembly GCA_963790245.1 of uncultured Thermoleophilaceae bacterium. Lineage (GTDB taxonomy): Bacteria > Actinomycetota > Thermoleophilia > Solirubrobacterales > Thermoleophilaceae > JACCVG01. The sequence goes on along the minus strand of CAWBNP010000002.1, from coordinate 2,118,688 downwards.
CGTATGCGCACTCGCGATCGCAGCGCTGAGCGTGCGGCATCCCTCGCGGATCGCCACGGCCCTGGACAGGCTCGCCCACACCGGCTACGCATTGCCGGGCATCGTGGTCGCGCTGGCGCTCGTCTTTTTCGCGACGCGCGTCGCGCTGCCTCTCTACCAGACGCTCGCGCTGCTGATTCTTGCGCTCGTGGTCCTTTTCCTGCCGCAGGCGATTGGCGCGACGCGGACCGCGTTGCTGCAGATCTCGCCGCGTCTGGAAGAGGCGGGGCGCGGCCTCGGCCGAGGTCAGTTCGCCGTGCTGAGGTCGATCACCGCACCGCTCGCGGCCGGTGGGATGGTCGCCGGAGGGGCGCTGGTCTTCCTGACCTCGATCAAGGAACTGCCGGCCGTCCTGATCCTCGCCCCGATCGAGTTCCGAACGCTTGCAACAGAGATCTGGCAAGCAACCGGCGTAGGCTTCTTCGAGCGTGGCGCGGCCTCATCACTCGTCCTGCTCGCGATCTCGGCGGTTCCGCTCTACCTGATGACTGTGCGCGAGCGGTGACAGACGGAGGCGAGGCCATCGGACGCTCTGCGGTGGAGATCCGGGCGGTCACGAAGGCGTTCGGGGAGTTGCGCGCGGTCGACGGAGTCGATCTGGACATCCGCGAGGGAACGATCTGCGCGCTGCTCGGTCCGTCGGGCTGCGGCAAGACGACGTTGCTGCGCCTGGTCGCCGGCTTCGACCGGCCGGATGCCGGGTCGATCCGAATCGATGGAAACGAGGTCGCGGGGCCAAACGGGGTCAAGCCACCCGAGCAACGACATGTCGGCATGGTCTTCCAGGATTACGCGTTGTTCCCCCACCTCGACGTCGCCGGCAACGTCGGCTACGGGCTCGATCGAGAGGCGAGGACCGAGCGCGTCGCGGAGGTGCTGGCTCTGGTCGGGCTCGAGGGCCTCGGCGCGCGCCGCGTGCATGATCTCTCGGGTGGTCAGCAGCAACGGGTCGCGCTCGCGCGCGCGATCGCTCCCGGCACCCGCGTGATCCTGCTCGACGAGCCGTTCTCCAACCTCGACGCCGGCCTGCGCGAGCGGCTGCGCCGGGAGATGCGGGAGATCCTCAGCCGCGCCGGGGTGACCGCGCTGCTCGTCACCCACGATCAGGAGGAGGCGCTTTCGATCGCAAGCTCGGTCGCGGTGATGCACGCCGGGAAGATCGTCCAGGTCGGAACTCCCGAGGAGGTCTACTCGCGACCGGCGACCGGGTGGGTCGCGGACTTTCTGGGCGACACCGACGTCTTCCCCGGCCACGCGAGCCCGGGGCGGGTCGAGTTCGAGCTCGCGACCCTCCAGATCGAGGCCGGCTTCGAGGGCCCAGCCGATGTACTGATCCGGCCCGAGTCGATCGCGCTCAGCTCCGGCGCGCGCCCATCGAGCCCGAGCGCCCGCCGCGGCAAGGTCGTCGCACGGCGCTTCTACGGCCATGATCAGCTCGTCGAGGTCGAACTCGAAGACGGCCCGACGATTCGCTCACGGCTCCCGGGGTTTCCCTCCTGGCACCCCGGCGACACCGTCTGGGCCTGGCTGGACGGCCCTGTGAACGTGATGCAAAGGGCGCGCAGCTGAGCGTTACGCGCCGCCGGCCATCGCCGGCAGGATGACGACCGTGTCGCTATCGGCCACAGTCGTCTCAAGGCCATCGAGGACGCGGACGTCCTCGTCGTTGAGATAGACGTTGACGTAGCGGTTGAGCGTGCCGTCCTCGGCGAACAGCTGCGGACCCAGTTCGGAGTGCGTGGCGGTCAGCGCACGCAGCACCTCGCCGACGTTTCCGCCCTCGGCCTCGACCTGCTTCTCGCCCCCAGTCGACGGCCGCAGGACGGGCGGAATCTTGATCGTGCTCATCGCCGCTGGAGACTACCTAGCCCGCGCCCGCGCAGAACGCTTCGTAATCGGGGAAGACGCCGAGCTCGTCGTCGGAGATCTCCGACGGCTCGCGCGAGCAGATCGGGCACTCAGGGTCGCGGCGGACCTTGAGCTCGGTGAACGTCGCGCTGAGCGCTTCGTAGAGCAGCAGTCGGCCGATCAGCGGCTCACCCGCGCCGACGATCAGCTTGACGACCTCGGTCGCCTGCAGCAAGCCCATCGTCCCGGGCAGCACACCGAGGACACCGTTGGCGCCGCAGGACGGCGCGAGCTCGGCCGGCGGCGGCGTCGGGTAGAGGCAGCGGTAGCAGGGCCCGTCGTAGGGCGCGAACACCGAAATCTGGCCGTCAAACCCGAGTATCGACGCCGAGACGACCGGGATCTTGAAGCGGACCGAAGCGTCGTTGAGCAGGTAGCGGGTCGGGAAGTTGTCGAGCCCGTCGACGATCACGTCGTACCCCTCGATGATTTCGACGATGTTCGAGGAGTCGAGCCGCACCGGATGCTTGACGACGTTCACGTCGGGGTTGATCTCGTGGATCGAGATCTCCGCGGAATCGACCTTCGGAACGCCGATCCGATCGTTGGAATGGGCGACCTGGCGCTGGAGGTTGGAGAGGTCGACGACGTCGTTGTCGACGAGGCCGATTGTCCCCACGCCTGCTGCCGCGAGGTAGAGGGCAGCCGGCGAGCCGAGCCCACCGGCCCCGAGCAGTAGGACCTTCGAGTCGAGCAGCTTGAGCTGACCCTCGAGGCCGATCTCCTCGACCAGCAGGTGGCGCGAGTAGCGCTCGCGCTGCTCGGGGTTGAGCGCGCGCGGAACCTCGACTTCGTAGCCGCGGTCCTTCCAGAGCGTGATGCCGCCGGTCATCGACTGGGCGTCGGAGTAACCGAGCTCATCGAGCAGCGTCTTGGCGGCGAGCGCCGAGCGGTTGCCCGAGGCGCAATAGATGATCACGCGCTCGGCCTTGTCGGGAGCGGCGCCCTCGATCCGCGACTCGAGATGGCCGCGCGGTACGTGGACCGCGCCCGGGATGTGCCCCTGGTCGAACTCCTGCTGTTCGCGCACGTCGACGAGCACGGTGCCGTTGGCCGATCCGTTGGCGAACGCCGTGTGGACGTCCTTGGGATCGACTTCGACGATCTGCTCCTTGGCCTTCTTGATCAGTTCTGAACCGGTTGGCACTTGAATCTCCTGAATCCCTGTAGGGGTTTACTTCAATAAGTATAGCGATGGGCTACGAGCGGGTCTGGCTGCGCAGATTCGATCTTAGAGCTCTACGCTCGCGGCAACTCATGACCGCCCTCCCCCGCTCCATCGTTCTTACCTTTTCGGCCCATAAGGACGAAAAGGTAAGAACGATGAGCGCGCGAGCGTGAGGCTGCGCGCCCTCCTCGTTGTCGTGCTGGTGGGGGCTGCGGTGGTGGCGGCGATCGCCATCGTCGGACGATCCCCTGCCACTCTCGACACGCCCCCGAGCGGCTTCGAAGGCGCGACGCTCCCGCCCGAGTACCGGGCGCCGGACTTCGAGCTCCGCGATCAGGACGGCGAGCCGATCTCGATGCGCGCCCTGCGCGGCCGGCCGGTCGCCGTCACCTTCCTCTACACCGAGTGCGACGACACCTGCCCGCCCCAGGCACAGCAGATCAAGGGTGCGCTTGACCAGCTCGGACACGACGTGCCGGTGCTCGCGATCTCGGTCGACCCGGCCAACGACACTGCCGCCCTGGCGCGCAGGTTCAACAACGAGGTACGGATGACCGGGCGGATGGACTGGGTGCTCGGCGACGAGGCCGAGCTGAGCCCGATCTGGGACGGCTTCGCGATCCAGCCCCAGCTCGAGGACGCCGACCACCAGGCGCGGATCGTGCTCGTGGACGGCGACGGGTTCCAGCGGATCGGCTTTCCGCTCGACCAGGCCACGCCCGAGCGGATCGCGCACGACATCGCGCGACTCGAGGCGGAGTGATGAAATCCCCAGGTGCCGCGTAGTAGTACCGCCCCGACCGTTCGACCCTAGGAGCCCAGCGTGAATCTCAAGCCAGCCGCCGCCCTCTCATTGCTCGCCGTTGCCGCGCTGGTGCCCGCGACAGCCGGTGCCGAGAGCCCGACCCGCATCGATCCCGAAGCAAAGGCCAAGCTCGACCGGGCCGAGCAGCGTTGGAAGGACAGCGGGATTCGCACCTACAGCTACAAGATCCGCCGGATCTGTTTCTGCCCACCGGAGTACACCCGCAAGGTGACCATCACGGTCCGGAACGGAAAGCCGCGCAACACCCCGCGCAACTACCGCGGCGTCAACAAGGTCGAGAAGCTCTTCGACCTGATCCGGGGCGGTCTCGACGCCGAGCACCTCGAGGCCCGCTATCGCAGCGCAACGGGAGTCCCCCGCTCGATCTACATCGACCGCAGCTTCATGATCGCCGACGAGGAGATCGGGTACGAGATCACCCGCTTCAGGGCCCCGAAGGGCTGACTGCGGGGCATCATCGGCAGCTACTCCTACTCGGTGAGTAGGATTTGCGGCCGATGATGTTCTCGACCAAAGCCGAGTACGGGGTCCGCCTGATGGTCCACCTCGCCCGCGTCGATCGTGGCGAACCGGTCTCCTTGACGGCGATCGCCGCTTCGGAAGGGCTGCCGCTCGCCTACCTCGAGCACCTCGTCGCGAGCCTGCGCCGCGCCGAGCTCGTCGACTCCCGCCGTGGGGCGCACGGCGGTTACAGCCTGGCGCGCGCTCCGCAGGAGATCACGATGGCCGAGGTCGTCGCCGCCCTCGAGGGCGGGATCGCGCCGATCGAATGCATCGCCGCCGATTCCCACGGCGAGGTCATCTGCTCGCGCGAGACCGACGGCAGCGAGCCCTGCCCGACGAAGCTGCTGTGGGCTCGCGTCCACGGCGCGATCGTCGGCACGCTCGAGGACATGACACTCTCAGACCTGGTCCGGCCCGCAGCACGCGCGGTCGGCGACACAACGCAACCGAAAGTGACCGTATGAGCCTGGAGATCCAGAACCTGCACGTCCGGACCGAGGATCGCGAGATCCTCCACGGCGTCGACCTGACCGTGTCAAAGGGCGAGACCCACGCGCTGATGGGGCCCAACGGCTCCGGCAAGTCGACGCTCGCCAACACGATCATGGGCAACCCCAACTACGAGGTCACCGAGGGCAAGATCCTGCTCGACGGCGAGGACCTGACCGAGGCCGACCCGGACGAGCGCGCCCGCGCGGGCCTGTTCCTCGCCTTCCAGTATCCGGCGACGATCCCCGGCGTCTCGGTCGCGAACTTCCTGCGGATGGCGGTCAACGCCGGCCGCGAGGAGCCGATCAAGGTCAAGGAGTTCGGCGCGATGCTGGGCGAGAACATGGACCTGCTCAAGATCGACCGCGCGTTCACCAAGCGCTACCTCAACGAGGGGTTCTCAGGTGGCGAGAAGAAGCGCGCCGAGATCCTCCAGATGGCGATGCTGAAGCCCGCGATCGCGGTGCTCGACGAGACCGACTCGGGGCTCGACATCGATGCGCTGCGGATCGTCTCCGACGGCGTCAACGCGATGCGCGGCCCGGAGATGGGCTCGCTGATCATCACCCACTACACGCGGATCCTGAACTACGTCAAGCCAGACTTCGTCCACATCCTGCTCGACGGCCGGATCGTGCGCGAGGGCGGCTCCGAGCTCGCCGACGAGCTCGAGGAGAAGGGCTACGAGTTCATCCGCGAAGAGGTCGCCGCCAATGCCGGATAGCTTCGTCGAGCAGATCCGCGCCGACGCGCTCGCCCGCTACGAGGCCGAGCCGATCCCGAACTGGCGCCGGTCGGGCTTCTGGACGACGTCGCTGCGCGGCCTCGACCTCGAAGCGCTCGAACCCCGCCGCTACGAGCCGGTCTCCGGGCGCGACGACCTGCCCGAGGTAGCCCGCGATGCGATCGGGGAGCAGGCACGGGCCGGCCTCATCGTCCAGCGCGGCGCATCCACGATCGCCTCGGTGCTCGAGCCCGAGCTCGCCGAGCAGGGCGTGATCGTCTGCTCGCTCGAGCAGGCCGTCGAGGAGCACCCCGAGCTCGTCGAGCCGTACTTCATGAAGCGACTGTCGGCCGAGGAGGGCAAGTTCTCCGCCGCGACCGCGGCCTTCTGGACCGGCGGAGCGTTCGTCCACGTCCCCGACGGCGTCGTCGTCGCTGACCCGATCCAGGTCCTCTACCTGATCGACGAGCCCGGCACGGTCCAGTACGCCCACACGCTCGTCGTGATCGGCGAGAACGCGCAGGCCTACGTGCGCGAGGCCTGCATCGCGACCGACTTCGAGGGCCAGGCGCTGCACGCGGGCGCGTTCGAGATGTACTGCGCCGCCGGCTCCAACGCGCGGCTCTCCCACTACCAGGACTGGGGCTCGGGCGAGGTCCACGACATCTCCGTCAAGCGGGTCGAGATCGGCCGCGACGCGGTCTGCAAGTGGGTTCCGATCCACCTCGGAGGCCACCTCACCAAGCAGCGGCTCGACATCATCACCGCCGAGCAGGGGTCGGACATGCGCCATTCGGGGCTCTACTTCACCCAGGGGACCGAGCACCTCGACCTGTTCACGACCGACCGCAAGGAGCAGGCCAACACGACCGGCGACACGGTCTGGAAGGGCGCGCTGACGGGCGCCTCGCGTGCCTCCTACGAGGGGCTGATCGAGATCATCCCGGGGGCGACGAACTCGCACACCTACCTGCAGACCCACTCGATGCTGCTCTCGCCGAAGGCCAAGGCGGATTCGATCCCGTCGCTGATCGTCGAGGTCGACAACGTCTCGGCCTCGCACGGCGGGACGGTCGGCGAGATCGACGAGGAGCTCGTCTTCTACATGATGACCCGCGGCGTCGAGCGCCAGGAAGCGGTTCGGATCCTGGTCGAGGGCTACTTCGAGGAGGTCATCCAGCGGCTCGAGGATCCCCAGCTCGAAGACCTCTGCCGGAAGCGCATCTCGGAGAAGATCCTGGCCGCCAAGGACACGGTCGCCGAGTTCATCGCGCAGCGCTGATGGCCGTGGCGCACGCCCAGCTCGGATCCGCGATCAAGGCGGACTTCCCGGTGCTCACACGCGAGTACGACGGCAACCCGCTCGTCTACCTGGACTCCGCGGCGACCTCGCAGAAGCCCGCCGCGGTGATCGACGCGATGAGCGACTACTACCGCAACTCCAACGCCAACGTCCACCGCGGCGTCTACGGGCTCGCGGTCGAGGCGACCGAGCTGTTCGAGGGCGCCCGTGCCCGGATCGCGGCGTTCGCCGGCTGGGAGGAACGCGCGACGATCTTCACCCGCAACGTCACCGAGGCGATCAACCTGATCGCCCACTCCTGGGGCCGCGAGAACATCGGGAAGGGCGACGAGGTGCTGATCACCGAGATGGAGCACCACTCAAACATCGTCCCCTGGCAGATGCTCTGCGCCGAGCGCGGGGCAAAGCTGCGCTACCTGTCGGTCTCCGACGACGGCGAACTGTCGCTCGAGGAGCTCGACGCGGTGCTCGCCGAGGGCCGGGTAAAGCTCGTCTCGGTGGTCCACGTCTCGAACGTGCTCGGGACGATCAACCCGGTGCAGGACATCGTCGCGCGCGCGCGGGCGGCCGGGGCGGTGAGCGTGGTCGACGGCGCCCAGGCGATGCCGCAGATGCCCGTCGACCTGCAGGGGATCGACGCCGACTTCTACTGCTGGACGGGGCACAAGGCACTCGGCCCGACCGGCATCGGCGTGCTCCACGGCCGCGCCGAGCTGCTCGCCGAGATGCCGCCGTTCCTCGGCGGCGGCGACATGATCTCGACCGTCGAACGCGACGGGTCGACCTGGAACGATCTGCCCTGGAAGTTCGAGGCGGGCACATCCGCGATCGCCGAAGGAGTCGGTCTCGGCGCCGCGGTCGACTACCTCGGCTCGCTGGGCATGGAGAACATCCGCGCGCACGAGCTCGACCTCACCACCCACGCTCTCGACCGGCTCGCGGAGATCCCCGGCCTGCGGCTGTTCGGCCCGCCTTCCCCTGAGCGTCGCGGAGGGGTCGTGTCGTTCGCGATCGAGGGCATCCATCCGCACGACATCGCCGAGATCTGCGACCGCCGCGCGGTCTGCGTGCGCGCCGGGCATCACTGCGCCCAGCCGCTGATGCGCCGGCTCGCCGTATCGGCCACGGCGCGCGCCTCGTTCCACGTCTACAACACGCGCGAGGACATCGACCGTCTCTGCGAGGCGCTGGTGGAGGCTCGAAGGGTGTTTGAGCTCTGAGATGAGCATGGACGGGCTGTACCGGGATTACATCCTGGACCACTACAAGAACCCGCGGAACTTCGGCGAGCTCGACCCGCACGACCTCGACGCGCACGACCACAACCCGCTCTGCGGCGATGACATGGGCGTCCACATCCGCGTCGACGAGAAGGGCCGGATCGCCGAGATCGCCTTCCACGGGCAGGGCTGCGCGATCTCCCAGGCGGCCGCCTCGATCGCCTCGGACGAGTACATCGGGATGCCGGTCGCCGAGATCCCCGCCCTGGGTGCCGACTGGATGATCGAGCAGCTCGGCATCGACATCTCGCCGACTCGACGCAAGTGCGCCCTGCTCAACCTCAAGGTGATGCGCGGCGCGACGAGCGAGCGGGCCGACTGGCCCGAATAGTCCGCGCTCCGCGCTAGCCGCCCGGCGCCCGGGCGGTGATCGGATCTCGTCGACGCGATTACCCCACATGCGCAGCACTCGGCCGCCGGACCGACCTCGATGTTGCCTCGACCACGCGGATCGCGTCCGTCATGATCGGTCCAGGCTGGACCCCGACAAGCCGGTCACCGACGCGGGCGCCCGCTAGACTTCATATCCGACCGCCGAGACAGGATTTAGTCCTCGGCAGCACCCGACCTGAGAGCTTCCACATGGCCACCGTTGACAAAACGCGAATCCCCACTGCGAGCGCGATAGCCGAGGACGATCAGGGTCAGCTGATCGCCAAGCAGGGCATCTCGCGCGAGGTCGTCGAGGAGATGTCGAAGATCAAGTCAGAGCCGCAGTGGATGCTCGACAAGCGGCTCAAGTCGCTCGACATCTACCAGCGCAAGCCGATCCCCACCTGGGGTGTCGACCTCTCGGGCCTGAACCTCGACGAGCTGGTGCTCTACTCGCCCCCGACCGCTGGTCGCTACGACAGCTGGGACGACGTCCCGGCCGACATGAAGCAGACCTACGAGGATCTCGGCATCCCCCAGGCCGAGCGCGAGCATCTCGCGGGCGTCGTCGGCGTCTGGGACAACGAGCCCGTCTACGAGGGACTCAAGGAGGAGTACGCCAAGCTCGGGATCCTCTTCTGCTCGATGGACACCGCAATCGAGCAGTACCCCGACCTGGTCGAGCCCTACTTCATGACCAAGTGCGTCCCGCCGCAGGACAACAAGTTCTCGGCGCTGCACGGCGCGATCTGGTCGGGCGGCTCGTTCCTGTACGTCCCCAAGGGCGTCAAGGTCGACCTACCGCTGCAGGCCTACTTCCGCATGGAGGGTCAGGGCGAAGGGACTTTCGAGCACACGCTGATCATCGCCGACGAGGGCTCCGAGGTGAACTACATCGAGGGCTGCACGGCGCAGAGCTACTCGGTCAACTCGATGCACTCGGCGGTCGTCGAGATCTTCGTCAAGGAGGGTGCCAAGGCGCGCTACACGACCGTTCAGAACTGGTCGAAGGACGTCTACAACCTCAATACGAAGCGCGCGATCGTCGAGGCCGAAGGCACCGTCGAGTGGGTCGGTGGCTCGATGGGCGCCAAGTACGTGATGCTCTACCCGGGCTCGTTCCTGATGGGCGAGGGCGCGCGTGCCGACCACCTCAACGTCGGCGTCGCCTCCGGCGGCGTCTGGAAGGACACCGGCGCGAAGGTGATGCACCTCGCGCCGAACACGACCTCGAACATCCTCGCCAAGTCGATCTCCAAGGACGGCGGCGTGATGGGCTACCGGGGCCTCGTGCGGATGGGCAAGAACTCGCAAGGCTCCAAGTCGCACGTCCAGTGCGACGGGCTGATGATGGACCCCGAGTCACGGTCGGACACCTGGCCCGACATCCAGATCGAGAACCCGCATACGACGGTTGCCCACGAGGCGGTCGTCGGCAAGATCTCCGACGAGCAGCTGTTCTACCTCCAGAGCCGCGGGCTCAGCGAGGAGGAGGCGGCCGCGATGATCGTCAACGGCTTCATCGAGCCCGTCACCAAGGAACTGCCGATGGAGTACGCGGTGGAGCTCAACCGGCTGATCCAATTGGAGATGGTCGGAAGCATCGGATAGATCGGGGGCAGCGCGGGTGCGCGTTCTCTCGATCGACGGTGGTGGAATCCGGGGGATCATCCCCGCGCTCGTGCTGGCCGAGCTGGAGCGACGCGCGGACAAGCCCGCGGCGGATCTGTTCGATTTGGTCGCCGGGACCTCGACCGGCGGGATCATCGCGGCGGCAATCGCGATCCCCGGACCGGATGGGCGCCCGCTGCACAGCGCTGGCGACCTGGTCGGGCTCTACCGACAGGCCGGTCCGAAGATCTTCGAGCGCTCGCTCGGCCACCGGATCGAATCGGTCTGGGGGCTGATCGAGGAGAAGTACGACTCGGCGGCGCTGCGCGCCGCGCTCAAGCGTTACCTCGGCAACACGCGCGCCTCCGAGGCGCTGACTCGGGTGCTGATCACGGCCTATGAGCTGGAAACCCGAACGCCCTACTTCATCAAGAGCTGGCGGGCCGCCGAGGAGCCCGAGCGCGACATCGAACTCTGGCAGGCCGCGCACGCCACCTCGGCGGCACCGACCTACTTCGAACCCGCGCTCCTCGACCCGCCCGGCGCGGGGTCGCCGCTGTCGCTGATCGACGGAGGGGTGTTCGCGACCAATCCGGCCCTCTGCGCGTTTGCCGAGGCGGCTCGGATCGCTCCGGGCGAGTCCGTTCGCATCGTTTCGCTCGGCACCGGTCAGCTGACCCGCCCGATCCCGCACCGCGACGCCGCCGGCTGGGGTCTCGCCCATTGGGTGCGCCCGCTGATCGACGTCGTCTTCGACGGTGCCGCCGATGTCGTGGACTATCAGCTCGACCATCTGCTGGGCGCCGAGCGCTACCACCGCTTCCAGGTCGTGCTCGACCGGGAGGGCGGCGCGAGTGACGCCCTGGACGACGCGAGCCCGAGCAACATCGCCGCGCTCGAGCAGGAGGCGCAGCGGCTGATCGCCGCGCGGTCGGAGGAGATCGACCGGGTGGCGGCTCTGCTGGCAGGCGGTGACGGGCCCTGAACCGATCAAGCCGCCGCGCGCCGATGCCGATCAGACCCAGATGAGCGCCAACGAGCTCGCCCTCGCCCAGGGCCTCAAGGACACCGGCGAGACGATCGCGAGCTGGCGTTCGGATCGCTGGCGGGTCGTCGGCAGCTGGGCGATGCTGAGCCTCGCTATCGCGATCGGGCTGCTGCTCGCCGTTTACGCGGTCGGCCGCCTCTCGACACCCGATGTGAGCTCCCTGGTCGTGATCGGGGTCAATCGCGCCCCGTCATTTGAGATGGTCGGCGCGATCCTGTTCCGCAATTCGCTGGTGCTGGCGCTGCACGCGCTTGCATGCGTGGCAGGCTTCATCGCGGGAAGCGCGCTTCCGCTCCAGGCCGTCGAGAAGACCGGCCGCTGGAGGACGATCCACGACCGCGCGGGGCCACTGGCGATCCTGTTCGTCATCTGCGCGACCGGATTCTCGCTGCTGACCCAGGCGTATTTCCTCGGCTTCCAGGCGGCGACGATCGCCGCGCAGCTCGGACTCGGTCTCGCGCCCTTCCTGGCCGTCGTCGCGACCCACGCGATCCCGGAGCTGACCGCGCTCTTCCTCCCGCTCGCGGCCTGGATCATCGCGAGCCGCCGGGGCGACTGGCACAAGCTCCTGGCGGCTACGTTCGTGACGGTCGGGATTGCCGTCCCGGTCTTGATCCTGACGGCGTTGCAGGAGGTCTACGTGACGCCGCGGCTGCTCGCACTGCTGCTCTCCTGAAGGTCAGCCGCCACCGGTCGCGCGCCGCCGGTGGCGATCGGCGCGGAACTCCGCGATCGACACGGCGCTCTCGTTGCTGCTCGCTCCGGGGAGGACGGTCGGTAGCAGTGGCGTTTCGACGACCTCGCCGCGGCGCAGCTCGACCCGCCATGCCTGTCCCCCGCACCGAGCGGTCACGACCTCCGCCAGAGTCGTCCCGTCGAAGCGAAGGCCGACCCCATCGTCGGCGCCGAATCCGGCGGTGAGGCCGGCGGCGACCTGCTCCCGGAAGACGGCCCGGCGCTGAGGTTGGGAGTCGAAGTGAACCGAGTTGGAGCCCGGCAGCAGCCCCAGCCCCGAAACCGGCGTCGGCAGCCCGTGTGAGCTCGTGATGCCCTGCTCGAACCAGCACATCGAGCCGGCGCTGACCCCGCAGAGCACGATCCCGGCCTCCCACGCGTCACGCAGGATCCGGTCGAGCCCGTGGGCGCGCCAGATCGCCATCAGGTTGAGCAAGCTGCCACCGCCGACGTAGATCGCATCCTGGGCGAGCAGGTGGTCGCGCAGATCAAGCGGCTGCTCGCCGAGGCGAAACAGCGAGACGTGCGAGGGCTCGCATCCGCGAGCCCGAAAGGCGAGTCCGAAGCGCTGAATCTGCTGCTCGCAGTCGCCGCCCGCCGTCGGCAACAGGCAGATCCGGGGGTCGGGAGCGTCGATCATCGAGACGACGTAATCCTCGAGCGGGCCGTCGCGCTCGGTCGCGGTGAAGCCGCCGCCGCCGAACCCGATTATGCGGCGTACAGCGGCACCTCGCACGGCACCTCCCGCCGCTCAGCGAGGTACTCGACCGCCACCGCCGTCCGCACGACGCGCCCGCCGACCGAGCGCATTCTGAAGGCGAGCGCCTCCGGCCGCGATCCGATCACGGCGCTGAGCTCCTCGTCACGGAAGTGGAGCGCCGCGCCGTCCTCGGCGGCGAACCCCGGACCGCCCGCCGCCCGTACCAGCGAGCGGAACGGGTCCTCGGCCGCGTCGGGCTTGTAGTGGACGCAGTTGCTCCACGGGAGGAGGCCGAGTCCCTTCGTGACACTCGCCTCGCCGTGGAAGCTGGTCACGATGTCATCGAACCAGCAGAGCGACCCGGCGCTCACCCCGCAGAGCACCGTGCCCTGCTCCCAGGCCTCGCGCAGGATCTGATCGATCCCGTGGGCGCGCCAGACGCCCAGCAGGCTGATCACGCTGCCGCCGCCGACGTAGATCAGGTCCTGGGAGAGCAGGTGCTCCCGCCAGTCGCGGTCCTCGCTCTCGCGCTCCTTGCGAAACAGCGAGACGTGCGAGGGGTCACAACGGTCGGCTCCGAACGCGCGATAGAAGCGGACGATGTAGTGGTCGGCATCACCGCTCGCGGTCGGCAGGAAGCAGACTCGCGGTCGAGCGACTCCGGTGGCGGCCAGCACATAGTCGTCGAGCAGCCGGTTGCCGGCCTCCATCGAGAACCCGCCGCCGCCGAGGGCGATCACCTGTCGTTGAGATCGGTCCATTTCGGCAGCGTAGGCGTACGCGAAGGCGTTGGGGAGAATTTCATCCTCTGGGCTAAACGGACCTCGACCGCGTGTACAAACGCCGATCGTGGATGCTTGGGCCGTGCAACAAGGCCCTGAAACGATTCCGGAGTTCCCGCCGAACGTCGACTGGCTCGGCGCGCCGTTCGTGCGCGCAGCGAACGAGCTCGGTCGCCACGCGATCCTGGTCGAGTTCTTCGACTCCTCGCGGATCAACTCGCTGCGCACGCTGCCGTACCTGAAGGGCTGGCATGCGCGCTACGCGGAGAGCGGCCTGCTGACGCTCGGAGTTCACTCGCCCGGCTACTCGTTCGGGCGGCTGCCGGCGGTCGCCGGCGCGGCGATCGCCGCGCTCGAGATCCCCTACCCGGTCGCGCTCGATCCGACGCTCGAGGTCTGGCGGATCTACGCCAACCGTGGCTGGCCGGCGCGCTACCTGTTCGACCGCCGCGGCGTCCGGCGGCTGATCCACTACGGCGAAGGCGAATACGAAGCGACCGAGCTGGCGATCCAGCGGCTGCTCATCGAACTCGATGAGGACTTTGCGGCTCCCGAACCACTGGCCCCGCTGCGCCCCGAGGACGAGCCGGGCGTGACGCTCGTGCCGCAGACGGCCGACATCACGCTGCCCGCCGATCGCGGGCGGCTCGAGCTGACCGGCGACTGGAACGACGGGTCCGACTTCATCGAGGCTGTCTCGCCGGGCGCGAGCGCCACGGCGACCTTCCGCGCCGGCGGGGCCTACGCGGTCGTTTCCAACGATGGTGCTTCGGCTGGCCTCCGCGAGACCGATGGCACCGTGATCGCGACCTCGCCCGGCCTGCGGCTGCACGGCTTCCAGTTCACGCCGCTCGCCTAGGCAGCGCTGAGGGGGAGCTCACGCTCGGCCAGAGCTTTTCGGATCTCCTTGGGAAGCATGAAGCGGACGTCCTCCTGGACAACCTCGAACTCCTCGACGAGTTCGGTGCCGCGGGCGCGGAAGAAGTTGACCAGCCGCTGAACGAGCTCTTCGGGGGCGGACGCGCCCGAAGAGATGCCGACGACGCGCTTGTCCTGCAGCCAGTCCTCGTCGACCTGGGCCTCGTTGTCGATCAGGTGCGACTCGGCTCCGTGATCACGCGCGACCTCGACCAGCCGGTTGGAGTTCGAGGAATTGCTCGACCCGATCACGAGCACGAGGTCGCACTCGCCGGCCATCTGGCGAACGGCCATCTGGCGGTTGGTCGTCGCGTAACAAATGTCGTCGGTGCGCGGCCCGGTGATCTCGGGGAACTTCTCCCGGAGGGCCAGGATGATCGTCTGGGTCTCGTCGACCGACAGCGTCGTCTGGGAGATGAACGCGATCCGTGACGGGTCGTCGACCTCGAGCGCGGCGACGTCCTCGAGCGTCTCGATCAGGACGATGGAGTTCGGGGCCTCGCCCATCGTGCCCTCGACCTCCTCATGCCCGGCGTGGCCGATCAGAACGATCGTGTAGCCCTCGGCCGCGAACTTCTTCGCCTCGACGTGGACTTTCGTGACCAACGGACAGGTCGCGTCGATCGTCTGGAGCTGCCGCTCGAGCGCGTTGGCGTGCACGCTCGGCGCGACGCCGTGGGCCGAGAAGACGACCGTCTGCCCCTCGGGAACCTCGGTCTCTTGGTCGACGAACACGGCGCCGCGTTCGCGCAGCTGCTCGACGACGTGCTTGTTGTGGACGATCTCCTTGCGCACGTAGACCGGCGGCCCGTAGAGCTCGAGCGCCCGCTCGACGGTCTGGACCGCACGGTCAACGCCCGCGCAATAGCCGCGCGGCGCCGCGAGGAGGAGCTTTTCGGGCGTTGAAGGCATCCCCGTCAGTGTAGATAGCTGCGGAAGCGGCCCTACATCGAGCGCAGCAGCCGGTAGACCGACTCCCCGACTGCCTCCACGCTCGCGCGTGAAACCGCATCGAGGTCGTCGCAAACGCGGTGAAAGCAGTCGAACTCGAAGTCGATCAGGTCGATCGCGGGGGTCCCGCCCTCGAGGAACGGAGTGTGGTCGTCGGTGACGGACGGGCCGATCCCGCCGGGGAACACCGCGCCGTTGCCTGTGCGCCCGGCGGCCCGGCGCAGCGCGCGCCAGAGCCTGGGATCCGAGGTCGCCTCTCGCGGGATCGTGAGATTCCGGTCGCCGACGAAATCGAGCAGGATCATCGACTCGAGATCCCGGTACTTGCGCGCAGCGACCCGGCTCCCACGCAGACCGGCCTCGTAGAACTGGGAATCCGGCACCCCGCTCGGGGCCTCCTCCCCGTCGAACAGCATGAACACGACCGTCGGGCCAAGCTCGCGGCGGTCGATCGTGCGCGCCAGCTCGGTGACGATCGCGGTGCCGGAGGCACCGTCGTTGGCGCCGACGAAGCCCGGAATGTCCTTGGTGTCGTAGTGGGCGGCCAGCGCGACCTGGCGCTTCGGGTCGCGCCCCTTGACGACGCCGATCACGTTGCGGAGCCCACCGGGCACGGCCTGGAAGCGGCCTCTCGGAAGCTCGCGGCGGAGATCTCCGGCGAGCGCGCGCGACTGGGGCGATCCGGCTGGCCGCGGGCCCCGCGCTACCTGATCGGCGAGCAGCTCGAAGGCGGCGACCGAGTCGAACCGGCCGCTGCGGTCGACGGCGTCGGCGGCGGTCGCGACAGAGCCGGCTGTCGACTCCAGTGATCCACAGCCAACGGCCAGTGCCGCGCAGAGGAGAAGTGCCGGGATCTGAGGCATCCGGCCAGTCTGACGCTAGTGTTGCCGCGATGTCGACCTCGAAAGCCGACCGCCTCAGCGCAGTCGATGCCTCCTTCCTCGCCCAGGAGCACGACGCGTCACACATGCACGTCGGCGCCGTGATGATCTTCGACGGTCCGCCGCCGCGCCGCGACGAGGTGATCGGCGCGATCGAGGAGCGACTCCATCTCGTACCGCGCTACCGCCAGAAGCTCGCTGTCCCGCGCTTCGAGATGGGTCGGCCGTTCTGGATCGACGACCCGCGCTTCAACATCGAGTACCACATCCGCCATACCGCACTGCCGGCACCGGGCTCGCTCGAGCAGCTACGCCAGCTCGCCGGCCGGATCTTCTCCCAGCGGCTGGACCGCTCCAAGCCCCTCTGGGAGCTGTGGCTGGTCCAGGGGCTCGAGAGCGGCCGCTTCGCGATGATCAGCAAGACCCACCACGCGCTCGTCGACGGTGTCTCGGGCGTCGACATCGTCGGAGTCCTGTTCGACATCACCGCCGACGGCGGCAGCCCCGAGCCCGAGCTCGTGCCGTGGACGCCCGCCCCGGAGCCCTCCGAGGCCGAGCTGATCGCCGAGGGGATCTCGGGGCTCATCCGTACGCCACTCGAGCTTGCGACCAGCATCGTGAAGGCGGTCGAGACGCCAGCGGCAACGCTCGACACCGCCCGTGAGGCGCTCGAGGGGATCAGCGAGTTCGTCTGGGCGGGGCTCAACCCCGCCCCCGACACACCGCTCAACGTCGAGATCGGGCCGCACCGGCGGATCTTCTGGCTCCAATCGAGCCTCGAGGACTTCAAGCGCGTCAAGCGGGCGCTGGGGGGAACCGTCAACGACGTCGTCCTGGCAACCGTTTCAGGGGCGCTTCGCCGCTGGCTGCGCTCGCGCGGGATCCGGACCGAGGGCCTCGAGTTGCGCGCGCTCGTGCCGGTCTCGATCCGGGCCGATGACGAGCACGGCCAGCTCGGCAACCGGATCGCCGCGATGCGCGGTCCGCTGCCGGTCTATGTCGAGGATCCGGTCGAGCGGCTGCGTACGGTCACCCGGATCATGGGCGACCTCAAGAACTCCAAGCAAGCGCTCGGCGCCGAGGTGATCGCCGGGCTGACCGACTTCGCGCCGCCGACGCTGCTCGCCCAAGCCTCGCGGGTCAACTTCTCGACCCGGCTGTTCAACCTGATCGTGACCAACGTGCCCGGGCCACAGATCCCGCTCTACATGCTCGGGCGGGAGCTGCTCGAGATGATTCCGGTGGCCTTCCTGCCTGAGAACCACGCGATGGCGATCGCGATCATCTCCTACAACGGCCGACTCGATTTCGGCCTGCTGGGCGACTACGACGCGATGCCCGACCTCGAGGACTTCGCCGACGACCTACGTGAGTCGCTCGGCGAGCTGCTGGCCGCTGCCGATCGAGCGCCGGCGGCCGCAGAGGTCTAGTAGCCGAGCGCGAACTTCGCGTCTTCGCTCATCATGTCCGGCGTCCACGGCGGGACGAAGACCATCTTCGGATGGACCGCCTCGACGCCGGGCACTTCGCCGACGAACTCCTTCATCTGCTCGGTCACCTGGGGGCCGATCGGACAGCCGGCGGTCGTCAAGGTGAAGGTGATGAAGACTTCCTCCCCCTCGACCTCGACCTCGTAGACGAGACCGAGCTCGAGGAAATCGAGCCCGAGCTCGGGGTCGATGACGTTCGCGAGCGCTTCCTCGACCTGTTCGACGGTAACCACGTCCCCATCGTATCCCGATGTACGCTCGGCCCGTGCCCGTGCTCGCGCTGCTGATCGTTTTCATCGTCGTGCCGCTCGCGGAGCTGTACGTCCTGATCCAGGTCGGACAGGTGATCGGCCTCCTGCCGACGCTCGCGATCCTGCTGCTCGACTCGATCGCCGGATCGCTGCTGCTGCGGTCCCAGGGCAGGGCGGCCTGGCGGCGGTTCAGCGAGGCGGTCGCCCAGCGGAAGGTCCCCGCGCGCGCGGTGCTCGACGGCGTACTGGTGATCTTCGGCGGCGCGTTCCTGATCACGCCGGGCTTCATCACGGACATCGTCGGCCTGCTGCTGCTGATCCCGCCGACCCGGGCGATCGCGCGGCGGGTGGTCGTCGCGGCTGCGGGCCGGCGTGTGATCGGAGGGTTCGTCGGCGGTCCTCCTACCGCTCCTCGGGCCGGACGCGAATACGACGTCGAGGGCACGGCGACCGAGCAACCCCGGACCGCCGATCCCCAGTCGCACCTGCAACCGTGAACGCGATCGCCTTCTTCGACGCGGCGCATGGACGCCACGGAATCGCGCGCAGCGGCCTGACGCTGCTGTTCGACGGCGCCACGACCGAAGCCTTTCCCGAAGGCGCGCAGATCGACGCAGCAGGGGCCGGCGTCAGCGCGACCCTCGCTGGGCGATTCGAGCTCTCGCTCGAGCCGATCGGCGAAGCGGTCCTGGTCGGGGGGACCAGGCTGGCGCCCGCGACCGTCCGCGGCACGCTGGCCGGCGGGCCGATCGACTGCATGGGCCTGATCGGGGATACCGCCGAACCGCCGCGTTGGGCGGAGCTGGACGTGATCCGCTCGGTAGCCGTCGTATTCGACGAATCACGCGCGCTGCTGCTCGAGGCGTGCCGCCCGCGCGACGCGGTCGGCCACGACGCTGAGACGGTGGTCGCCGTGCTGGTCGAGGACGGTGCGGCGCGGCCCGTCGAGGACGCGCGGCTCTCAACGGTCTACGACGGTGAGGGACGGCAACGGAGCGCCGGGCTCGAACTGTGGCTCGAGGACGAGGACTTTCCCCGCCGCGCAAGCGGAACCGCCGTGGCGGGAACGACCCTCGAGCTACCGGGCCTGGTGGCCCACGCGTCGATCTTCGAATGGCAGATGGACGAGCACCGCGCCCACGGCCTCTACGAGATCACGACCCGCGCAATCGAGCCCGTAGCCGCCTAGCCGACGAAACGGTTCTCCGGCTCAATCCGCGCGTGGCACGACCCCGGTGGGGTCTAGTTGTCAGATCCGAGACGGTCCCAGCAGTAGAGCTCGAGCACTTCCGCTGCCAGTTCGACGGTCCGCTCCTCGGACAGCCACGGCAGGACGGTGTCGAGCGCCTGCTCCTCGCTGATGCCGGATTCGAAGGCCTCGTCGCCGCGGAAGCCCGCAGCTATCTTGAGCGCCTCGCGCCGGTACTCGCCGAGGCCCGAGAAGGCCTTGACGAGAAACTCCTTGTTCGCCACCGGATGTCCGATCTCGAGCGAGGCATGCCAGGTCGCGAGCATCGACAGATCCTCTTCGTCGAGGTCGCCGACCGCCTTTGCGTAATGCACCTCAAGCTCGTCCTCGGGGATCTCATCGACCCACGCGTGGACGACCTCTCCCAACAGCTGTCGGCGCGCCTCGCGCCCGACGGATTCCGCCATCACTCGGATCGCTTCCTTGGGATCGATGAAACAGAGAGGCATTCGGCTCCGATCTCCCTTGTGAGAGGGACTTGACGAGGTCAAGTTACGCCTCGCCCCCGACGGAACGCCGGGGCTGCCCAGTGAGCCCACTTTCAGTCCCGGAGCGTCATCGACGCGGGGTGGGAGCAAAGTCGCTCGCGTGCAGGGCAGTCGAAGCACAGCGCCCGCCGCGGATCGTCGGTGACGGGGAACCGACCGGCGACGAGCTCGCTGCAGACGACTTCCAGATCGCGCCGCAGACGGTCTCGATCGGCGGGCTCGTAACGCGCCTCGACCGGGGCCTCCGGCCGGTCGAGAAAGGCGTAGACGACGCTCACGGGCCGCGCGTAGCGCTCGAGTGCGGCCAGTGCGTAGAGCTTGCGCTGGATCTCGTAGCGCCCCATGTGCTCGGCCGGGTCCTCTGCGCCGAGACGGTCCGTCTTGTAGTCGATCAGGATCGTCTCGCGTGGGAAGACGGTGAGCAGGTCGATCTCGCCGCGCAGGATCAGCCCGCCGAGGGAGAGCAGGAACGGCGTCTCCGCGTGCAGCGCGCCCCCCTCGAGGCGTTCGCGGAGCCCGGACCCGAGGAACCGGTCGACGAGCCCCGTCGCTCGCTCGAGCTCGGCGAGCTCGACGCCCTCGCGCGCCAGCAATGCAGCCGCCTGCGCCTGGTCGACGGGGGCGAACCCGCTGCTCGCGCTGCGCTCGAGCAGCTCGTGGACGACCGTGCCGAGGCCGAACCGCTGCTCGGGCGAGCCATCGGGGCCATCGCCCTGCGGACCGGCCGCCACCGGGTGCGCCCCGCCGCCCAGCCCGAGCACCCGCTCGATGTAGAACCGGTATCCGCAGCGGTCGAACAGTGAGAGCGACGAGTAAGAGGCATGCGTGACCGGCCTCGCGGCACTACTCGCCGGGGCGAGCATGTCCGGGTCGCGGAGCGGACCGGGCGCGACGCCAGCAGAGAGGTCTCGCTCCGGATCGGTCAGGAGCCGCAGCTGAACCGGGTCCACAGCCTCGTCGGGATCTGGCGGGACGGTCAGGGAGACCTCCACCTCGACCGGAGCCGCCGGCTTCTGCGGATCCTCGAGCAACGCCGGGGGGCCGGGGATCGCCAGCCGGTCGATGCCGGGACTCCAGCCGAGCGCACGCAGCGCGGTGGTGAGCAGCGGCTCGCTCGGGGATGGATCGTCAGCGAGCGCCACCGAACGGCAGGCGCCGCTCAAGATCAGCCTGCGCTCGGCGCGGGTCATCGCGACGTGCAACAAGCGGCGCTCCTCCTCGCGGTCGCGGGCGACGGCCTGATCGGCAATCTCGGCGTGGTCGAGGATCGCCTTGCGCGGGCGCCCCAGCCGTGCAAGCCGCAGCCCGACCCGCAACCGCTCGGAGCCGGGCGCAGCGGCCGCGACCCGCAGATCCGAGCCCGCGCCGACGGCGCCCAGCCCCCGGCCGAGGTCGGCGACAGCGACTATCGGGAACTCGAGCCCCTTGGCAGCGTGGATCGTCATGATCCGCACACCGTCGTGACCCTCGACCTGGATCGTTGCGTCGGGCTCGCGGCTGCCGGCGGAAACGGCGAGCTCGATCTGATCGAGGAAGGCCCGCAGATCGCGGCCCTCGCCGGCCTCGAACTCGCGCGCGAGCGCCATCAGCTTGCGGACGTTCGCCATCCGCCGACGGCCGCCCGGCGCCATCAACATCGCGAGGTCATAGCCCGTTTCGGCGATCACGCGGTCGATCAATGCCTCGAGCGAGAGCCCGTGCGCCGCCCCGCGAACATGCTCGAGTTGGGCGGAGAACTCCCGCAGCGCATCGGTGTCATCGCCCGGGATCTCGCTGAGCAGCTCGCCCGGATCGCCGGAGCCGAGCAGCTCCAAGGCCGCGAAGACGGGTGCCCCGGCGGCCGCCTTGGTCAGCAGCCACAAGCTGTCCGGCCGCACGCCACACGCGGGTGAGGCGAGCGCGCTGATCAGCGCGCGATCGTCGGTCGGGTTGGCGACGCAGCCGAGCAGCGCCCGCACGTCAGATACCGGCAGCCGGCTCCAATAGCCGCGGCCGCCGATCACGTAAGGCGCGAGGCCGGCATCCTCGAGCGCGCGCTCGTAGGCCTCGACGTGGGTGTAGGAGCGCAGCAGGACGACGATGTCGCCGCGGCGCTCACCGCCGTCGACGAGCCCCTTCAACCGGGTCGCGAGCGCCCGCGCCTCGGCCACCCGCCAGGGCTGGGCCTGCTCGTCGTCGGAGACGCCTCGCAACAGCCCCTTCTTGGGCCAGCCGTCGCGCTCGGTCACGAGGATCTCGGCGGCGCCCCGCCCGCCCTCGGCGGCGCCGAGCACGAGCGGACTGAAATCGGCGCCGAGCAGCTGCTCCCCGAGCGCGTTGACGAGCGCCAGCACCGAGTCGCTGGAGCGGAAGTTGGCGGTCAGCCGGCGGACGACCGAGCGCTCGTCCGGAGCCGCCTCGGCGACGCGGGCGCCGGCCCGGAACACCTCGAGATCGGCGTGGCGGAAGGCGTAGATCGACTGCAGAGCATCGCCGACCGTGAACAGGGCGTTGCGTGGCTCGCCCTGCTCGAAGTGCAGCAACGCGATCAAGGAGGACTGCAGCGCGTTGGTGTCCTGGAACTCATCGACCATCAGATGCCGGAACCGCCGCTGGTAGCCGGCACGCACGGCCGCGTTCGAGGCCAGCAGGTCGCGCGTATGGAGCTGCAGATCCTCGAAGTCGAGCGCCGAGCGCGATCGCTTCAGACCCGCGTACTGCCCGCCATAGAGCGAGACGAGCTCGCGCAGGTGGTCGTAATGGTGGGCGGCCGCGGCTTCCACCAATGCTCGCTCGAGCGAGCGACACGCCAGGTTGTACCGCTCGACCGCGGGCGTCGTGAGGACCGGCGAAGTCGACTTGATCAGCCACGCCCGCGGAGCGTCCTCGGACAGCTCGCTACCGTCGAGCGCGGCGCCCGCCGCGAGCACTTTCTCAAGCGCGTTGGCCACGAACTTCTTGGCCTCATCGATGCGAAGCTCGCCGGCCAGCGCCGCGGCCGCCTCGACGAGCTCGGCGCCGGCCGCCGCCGGGTCGACCGGCTCGAGCTCCGGGAGGATCGGCTGTGCCTGGCCGAGCGCGCGCAACTCGTCGTGGGCTGAGCAGACCGTCTCGCGCAGCCGGTCATAGCCCACGGCGGCGGCGACCTCGAAGCGGTCGTCGTCACCGGCGGCGGCGCCGAATGCGGTGAACGCCCGATCGAAAGCCCGTACGCGCAGCCGCGCGGCCTCGTCCTCGTCGAGCACCGAGAAGCGCGGATCGAGCCCCGCGAGCAGCGCGTGGCTCGAGAGCAGTCGGTGACAGAAGGCATGGATCGTCGAGATCCAGGCGCCCTCCGACTCGCGCCCGAGCGCGCGCAGCTCGCTCGCGCGCTCTCCTTCGGCCGCCCGCGCGCGGCGCGACAGCTCGGCACGGATCCGTCGCTTGAGCGAGCCGGCCGCTCGTTCGGTGAACGTGAACGCGAGCAGCTCGTCGATCTCTGCACCGCCGGGCTCGGCGACGATCTCGCAGAACCGCTCCACCAACACCGTCGTCTTACCGCTGCCCGCGCCCGCGATCAGGAACAGATCGCGTTCGCGGTCATCGATCGCAGCCCGCTGCTCGACGGTCAGCGGGGCGGAGGCTTCAGGTGGAGCGGCGCTCATCGGGCTCCTCCTCGGGGTTCTTCTCGCCGCGCTCGCGCCGGCAGATCGGGTGCAGATCGCACCAGCGCGGGCAGCTACCGCCGATCGGATCGCGACGGACCCGCCCGGCGCGGATCTGGGAGGCGATCAGGCGCGCCTGCTCGACGCCCTGCTCCACGAGCTCACCGAACTCCTCTTCGTTGTCCGTCCCATCCTTGGGAAAGAGCGTCGGGGAGAGGTCGGTCGCGGGACCGGCGAGGATCCCGCGCGGGCGCGCCGAGGACGGGTTCTGGTTGGCGACCGGGTGGTAGATGCCACCGGCCGGCTTGAGCCCCCAGAGCACCTCCATTGCGCGCGTGTAGAGCTGGAGCTGGAGCTTTCGCTGCTCCTCGATCTTCGCGCGGCTCGAGACGGTTGCACTGTTCTTGTAGTCGCGGATCAGCCCGCGGCCGTCGGGGAGCACGTCGATCCGGTCGATCGAGCCGTGCAGCTCGAAGCCACCCAGATCGAGCGGCCCGCGCTCGTCGCCCTCGTGACCGAACCCGGCTTCGAGCATCAGCACCCGCTCGCCGATCGGGTTTGCCGCGTCCCAGCGGATAAACCGCACGATGTCGGCCTCGATGCGGCGATAAGCGGCGACCCGGCGGGCGCCGACGGGCTGATGCCCGTGCTCGACCGCCAGCTCAGCGAGCGTCGAGCGCGCCCGCTCGACGCCCTGCTCCACGTTCTCGGCGTCCGGCCGCCGGCCGATGTAGAGCTCGTCATAGACCCGCTCCAGAACCGCGTGGACGAGCGATCCGCGGGTCAGCGGGTCCGGTGCGGGCCGCAGCTCCCCGGGCCGCAGCTCGTGCTGGATGAAGTATCGAAACGGACAGGTCGCGTAGTTCTCGAGGCTCGAGGCGCCGAACCGCTGCCGCTCGGCGAAGACCTCCCGGACCGCCGGGACGGTCAGCGGCCCCGGATCGAACTCGGCGCGCCGGCGGGCCGCCTTCAAACAGGCGCGCAGGCGGCCGCTGAGCGCCTCCGAGGCCCCCAGCTCGGGCGGCGCAGAGAGATCTCCACGAAGGGCGAGCGAGCGCGCGAGCTCGCGCTCGCTCGGGGCCGAATCAGCCGCGAAGACGGTGTCGGCGATGCCCTTGCGCCGGATCTCGAGATCGCCCTCGATCAGCTCGAGCACGTCGTCGACGAAGAACGACCGCGTCAGCTCGGCGCCGTCGTCGTCGGCGACCCTGTAGGAGAGGTGCAGACGGGCTCGCGCGCGGGAGAGACAGACGTAGAACAGGTAACGCTCCTCCTCGGCCGGCAGCGAGCGGACCGGCAGCTCGGCCCGCGCGCGCTGAGCATCGTCGAGGAACGGATCGGCGCTGCGCCGCCGCGGGAACTCGCCCTCCTGCAGCGACAGGACGAAGACATGCTCGAACTGCTGGGCTCGCGCCCGGTAGGGGCTCATCAGCTGGACGCGCGCCTCGTCGGTTCCACGGGCGCGCGGAACCTGCATCCTCGAGAGCAGATCGACCAGCGACGCGGTGCTCGGAGCCAGCGACGGATCCCGGTCGATCAGGTCGGCGATCCGCTCGAGCGCGTCGGCGGCCTCCTCCCCCGCCAGCAGGTCGCCGAGGCCCGCCTCGCTCAATACCGGCGCCTGGCACCGCCGCGGGTAGCGAAAGATGTCGCGCGCGATCCGCGCCAACTCGCGTGCGGGACGCGACCCGCCAAGCTCGGCGGCGCGGGCGAGGTCGGCCAGCTCCCAGACCTCGCGCCCGCGACGGTCGCTGAAGGCTTCGACCGCCTCCTCGATCGTCTCGCCCGCGGCCTGGCGCAGCTCGCGCTCGGCCCGATCGACCGTCGCACGACGTGCCCTGCCGGGCAGCCCGAGGTAGGCGAACAAATCAGCGGCGGCGCCATCGCCGAACGCGGCGCGCGCGAGCGCGATCAGCGCCCCGCCCGGCCCCGTCCGGCTCAGATCGACAGGCGCGTGGACGACCAGCGGAACCGAGCTCGCGGCGAACACCTCGGTCGCGAGATCGGCGACCTGCTCCGGGGTGCGCGCGATCAACGCGATCGACTCGGGCGCCACGCCCTGGCGCAGCAGCGAGCAAACCTCGGCCGCAACAAGCTCGAGCTCGTTGCGACGGCCGGCCGACTCGAGCAGCACGACCTGCCCACCCGCCGGGACGCCGTCGGCCCCGTCGACCAGGAACCCGCGCTCGATCGCCTCGAGAGCCCCTCCCCCTCCGACCGGCTCCAGCTCGATCGACCGGTCGGCGCTGTCGGCGAGCCGGCCGGCGAGCCCCTCGCGAGCGCGCAGACACAGCCGACCGGGCTCGTGGACTACCGAGACGACGAGTTCGGTGGCCGGCGTGAGCAACTCGACGAGGCGCAGCTGCTGGCCGCTGAGATCGTCGAAGCCGTGGATCAGGACGGGCCGGCCCGACCACCCGGAGGGATCGGCGGCCAACGCCTCGAGCACGGTCGCCGCGCGCGAATGCTCGTCACAGCCGCCGAGCGCGCCAATCCGGGTTCGGTAGGCGCCATAAAGCATGGTCAGCTCGCGCTCGAACCGATTCCGGCCTCCCAGCCGCTCGTCGAGGCGGCCGGCGTCGATGCCGGCGGCGCCGAGCTCGGAGAAGAACCGCTCGAGCTCGTCGGGGAACCCCGACCCTTCGGCGGCGGCGGCGAGTTCGCTGAGCGGGGTCTCGGCGAGTACCGCGGCGCAGACGGCGCGACGCTGCTCGCTTCCGAGCGGAGCTCCGCGCAGCGTCCCGACTGCCCGACCGACCAGCTCGAAGAGCCGTTCGAAGGTCGCGACCTGGCCGCCGAGGACCACCTCCGACCGGTGAAGCAGCTCGTGCTCGTAGTGGGTGACGTCGGCCCCTGTGGGTACGACCAGCACGGGAGCCGAATCGAGCCAGTCGACGAACCGGTTCAGCACGGCGCCGGTCTTGCCGCTTCCAGCGGGACCTGTGATCAGCGTCAGTGACATCTCTCAGAAGCTAGACCAGCGACCGGGCGTGCCAGGATCAGGGCGATGCGCACCGCGATCGTCTCCGACCTCCACCTGGGCACCCGCTCCGAGCGCGACCTGCTGCGCCACGCGGAGGTGCGCGAAGCGCTGGCTCGCGGCCTGGAGGGCGCCGACCGCGTGGTCCTGCTGGGCGACGTGCTCGAGCTCCGCGACTCGCCGATCGAGGACGCCCTTGCTCGTGCGACGCCGGTTCTGAAAGCGATCGGCGAGACAATCCGCGGCGCCGAGGTCGTTCTGACCGCCGGCAACCACGACCACCGTCTCGCAGCCGAGACGCTGCGTCGGGCCGGCCGCCTCAACGGCGGTCCGCCCCTGTCGCTCTCGGAGGAGGTCGCTCCGGCGCCCGACACGCTGGCCGGGCGGATCGCGGCCGCTCTCGGCGGCTCGGTGACGCTCTCCTACCCAGGCGTCCGCGTCCGCGAGGACGTATGGGCGACCCACGGCCACTACCTCGACGCGCACAATACGGTGCCCGCCTTCGAGGCCGTCAGCGCTGCCGCGGCCGGCCGTCGCAGCGGGAGGCTGAATGCCCTGCGGCTGACACCCGATGACTACGAGGCGGCGCTTGGTCCAATCTACGCGTGGCTGTTTGAGCGCGCGCAGCGCCCCGGACGATCCGGTGCGCCGGCGAGCGCGGGCGCCTCGGTGCGAATCCTCGAGCGGCTGCGCGACGGCAAACGCACCGATCCCGTTCGCGTCGCGCTCGAGCGGTTCCTGATTCCGGGTGCGGTCGGAGCGATCAATCTGGCCGGCCTAGGTCAGTTTCGCCCCGACCTCTCCGGCGCCGAGTTGCGCCGCGCCGGACTGAGGGCGATCGGCGAGGCGGTCAGCCGGCTCGGCGTCGAGGCCGACCACATCGTCTTCGGCCACACCCACCGTCAGGGTCCGCTGCGCGGCGACGCCCCGCACGAGTGGCGGACTCCATCGGGGGCGACCCTGCACAACACCGGCAGCTGGGTGACCGAACCGTGGCTGGTGCGCGGCGACGGGCGCGCGAGCCCCTACTGGCCGGGCAACGTGATGATCGTGGAGGATGTCGGACCGCCACGGCTGCAGCGCGTACTCGACACGCTCCCCGACCCCCCGTGACAGCGATGACCCGCTCGATCCCAGAACACGCCACAAACATCGGCCGTCGGATCGCTCGCAGCCGACTCCGGGCGATCGCCCGGGCGCTGGTCCCCCGCTCCGGCAGAGATGGGCTGCGTGCGCTGCGCAAGGGCGCCTACCAGCTGCTCTACCGCGGGAACCGCGTGCAGTGCCCTTGCTGTCAGCGGACCTGGCGCCGGTTCCAGCCGAGCTGGAACCGTCCTAACGCGATCTGCCCCGAGTGCAACTCCCAAGAGCGCCACCGCGGACTCTGGCTGTTTCTCGATCAGCGCCATCCCGAGCTGCTCACCAACCCGATCGAGCTGCTCCACTTCGCGCCCGAGGACTGCTTCCGCCGGCGGTTCGAGGGACTGCCCGAGTTGCGCTGGACGACCGCCGACCTCGACGCTCCCGAAGCGATGGAGCACTTCGACATCACCGCCATCCCCCACCCCGAGAACCGCTTCGACGCGATCATCTGCAGCCACGTGCTCGAGCACGTCGACGATGACGGAGCTGCGATCCGTGAGCTCCACCGCGTCCTGCGCCCCGGAGGCTGGGCGATCCTGATGGTCCCGATGGACGCGACCGCGCCGACCACCTACGAGGACCCTTCGATCGTCACCGCGGCGGAGCGGAAGCGCGCCTTTCGCCAAGAGGATCACGTCCGCCTCTACGGCTGGGACTTCATCGACAGGGTCCGCGCCGGAGGGTTCGACGTCGTCCCCGACCCCTTTCTCCTCGAGCTCGAACCGGCACTCCGGGCGCGGTTTGCGACCTCACAGGATCCGATCTTCGTGGCTACCAAGCCGCTCCGGCGGGACTGACGGCAACAGGACCTTCGTTGCTGCCGTTCGCCGGAGGAAAGGCTGCCCGCGCTAATCGCGCGGCGCGGAGGCCTCGACCGCCGGTGCGGCTTCTCCCTCGCCCGTGCCGTTCTCCGCGGCAGCGGGTGGTGGTGGAGACCCGTCAGCCCATTCCTCGTCGAAATCGACGCGCCACTTGCCGTCGTCCTTCTGCTCGATCTTGAGCTTGGCGCGGAAGGTCCTGCCGGAGCGCCCCCGGAAGCCGGTGACCGGCTTCTCGGTCTTGCCCTTCTCCATCAGCTCCTTCGCGACCGAGACCGACAGCGTCTTGCCGGCCTTGTTCTTCCAGATCACGAAGCCGCAGCCGGGATCGTCCTTGCTCCAGCACGAGTAGCCCTTGCGGTTCTCGACGATCTCGCGGCCGCAGCTCGGGCACGGGCCGAGCCGCGCGCGCTCGATCTTGACGCCCTTGAGTTTGTCGAGCTGGGCGACCGTGTCGGTCGTGAACTTCGCGATGTCCTGCATGAAGTTCGCGCGGTCGTCCTCGCCGGTCTCGATCTTCGAGAGGCGGCTCTCCCAGTCACCGGTCAGCTCAGCGGAGGTGAGTGGGTGGTTGTCGAGCAGCTTGATCACCTGGACACCCTTCTCGGTGGCGTGCAACGCGCGGCCGTCGCGCTCGATGTAGCCGACCGAGAGCAGCCGTTCGATGATCGAGGCGCGCGTCGCGGGAGTCCCGATGCCGGACTCCTTCATCGCCTCGCGCAACTCGACGTCCTCGATGTCCTTGCCGGCGGTCTCCATCGCCGCGAGCAGCGAGGCCTCCGAGAACCGGCGGGGCGGCTGGGTCTCCTTGCGGATCGACTCGACCGAGTCGGTGGTGACGGTCTCTCCCTCGTCGAGCTTGGGCAGACTCTGGTCGCCGCCTGAGTCATCGTCGCGCGGCCCCTGGGCGACCTCGTCGCCGTAGACCGCCCGCCAGCCGGCCTCGACCAGCCGCCGGCCGCTGGTGCGGAAGATGTGCGAGGCGACGTCGGTCTCGACGCGCGTCCGCTCGAAGACGGCTTCGGGATGGAAGATCGCCAGAAACCGCTTGGTGACGAGGTCGTAGATCTTCAGCTCGTCGTCAGACATCTTGCCGAGGTCGTGCTCGGACTTGGTCGGGATGATCGCGTGGTGGTCGGTGACCTTCTTGTCGTTGATCACGCGGCCGAGCGGCAGATCATCGAGCCCGAGCACGTACTGCGCGCCGGCGCGGTAGGCGTCGTTGTGGGCGACGAGCTCGACGGTAGGCTTGATCTCGGGGATCATGTCGCCGGGCAGGAAGCGCGAGTTGGTTCGCGGGTAGGTGAGGGCCTTGCGGTCCTCGTAGAGCTTCTGGGCGGCGCCGAGCGTGCGGCGTGCGGAGAACCCGTGCAGCGTGTTCGCGTGGCGCTGGAGCGAGGTCAGGTCATACAGCAGCTGGGATTGCTCGCGCTCCTCCTTCTTCTCGAGCTTGACGATCTTGCCCGGCTTGCCACTGGTCTCGGTGACGATCTTCGCGGCCTCGCCCTCTGCGATCCGCTTGCCGCCCATGTAGCGGCCCGCGTAGGCACGGTCGGGGTCAGCGGTGAACGCAGCTTCGACGAGCCAGTAGGGCTCGGGGACGAAGGCGCGGATCTCCTCCTCGCGGCGCGCGATCAGCGCGAGCGTCGGCGTCTGCACGCGCCCGAGTGAGACGGCCCCGTCGAAGGCGGCGCGCAACCGGATGGAGGCCGCGCGCGTGGCATTCATACCCACGACCCAGTCGGCCTCGGACCGTGAGCGGGCGGCCGACTCGAGCGGCTTCATCTCCTCGCCGGGCCGCAGCTCCTTGAAGGCGTCGACGATCGCGCGCTTGGTCATCGAGCTCAGCCACAGCCGCTGCACCGGCTTGTCGACCTTCGCGGTCTCGTAGGTGTAGGCGAAGATCAGCTCGCCCTCGCGCCCCGCGTCGCAGGCGTTGATGATCTGCTCGACCTCGGCGTTCTTCATCCATTTGTGGACGGCGGAGAGCTGCTTCTTGGCGCGCTCGTCGTTGGGGACGAGCTTGAACTTCTCCGGCAGGATCGGGAGATCGGCGAAGCGCCACTTCTTGAGCTTCGGGTCGTACTCGTCCGGCGCCGCCAGCCCGACCAGGTGGCCGACCGCCCAGGTGATGACGAAATCCTCGCCCTCGAGGTGGGTCTTGTCCTTCGAGGCCTTGAAGGAATCGGGCAGTGCGCCCGCGAGATCGCGGCCCACGGACGGCTTCTCGGCGACCACAAGTGTCTTGCCCATCGCGCTCAGGGTACGCGACGGTGCGATCCGCCGCCCCGGGGCAGCGGTCCCGCGGGCCTGATCAGCCGCCGCAGGGGCCGGTCGACACCCGCTTGGTCGGATCAGCGTTCGCAACAGCCTCCTCGACGATCCCGGACGGGATGCCGTAGCCGCTCTTGGAGCCCTCGCGCTCGGTGGCCGCAAAGATCGTCGTCACCACCCGGCCCCGCTTATCGACCATCGGACCACCCGAGTTGCCCTGCCGGACACTCCCGCGCACGAGCGTCATGCGGCGCGTCACCGGGCCCCGTCCGTAGGCGTCCTGGGAGGTGACCTCCTCGGTCTCGCCGATCCGGCCCGGCTCGCCCGTGTAGGGGCCGTTCTCGGGAAAGCCGAGGATCGCCGCCGGAGTGCCGGCCTTCGGATCCGCGTCGATCGGCAGCGACGCGACCCCCTGGATGCCGGTCGAGCGCAGCACCGCGAGGTCGTTGCGCGGATCGAAGTAGATCGCCTCGGCGTCGTGAAGGGTTCCCTCGCCGCCGATCTGAACCTGGGTGTCTTGCTGGCCGGCGACCACGTGCGCGTTGGTCACGATCAGCCCGTCGGTCGCGATCCAGCCCGAACCCTGGACGTTCAGCCCACACGCGCTCCCGAGCACGCGAAGGACCGACCCGGCCGCCTGCTCGACCTCCGGGTCGCTGGCGATCCCCTTCGGCGGCTTGCCGACCTTGGCCCGCGGACCGTCGATCGTCGGGAACGGGTCAAGGCGAGCGAGCCGGTTGAGAATCGGCTTGTTCGACGGAAGGCTGTTGTTCAGGAACCCGATCACGGAAGAGCGCTGAATGTCGGGCCGCACATCGCGCAGGAACGGGGTTTCGAGCGTCACCGCTGCGCCGATCCACCCGATCAGCAGGCCGAGAATGCCGAGCAGCAGGGCGCCGCCCACCCCGTCGATCGTCCGTAGCCCGAGCCGTTGGCGAAGACCCGAGCCGATCAACTCCCCAATCAGCGCGAACAGACCGCCGAGGACGATCGCCCCGATCAGCGTTCCGAGCGGCGCGAAGACCGACTGCTCGCCGTCTGCGAGCACGAGCGGGCCGAGCATCGAGCCCGCATACGCCCCGCCCGCGAAGCCGAGCAGCGACAGCGCGCCGACGATCAAGCCCTGCTGGTAGCCCCAGACGGCCATCACGAACGCGAACCCGATCACGATCAGGTCGACCGCGTTCATGCGCCGTTGAGCTCCCTAGAGGTCGAGCTCGAACTCGAGCTCATGGCCATCTTCGCCCTCGATGGTCAGCACGAGCGGCCGGTTCTCGGCGGCCTCGATCGAGATCTCGAAGACCAGCAGGGCGCCACCTGCGGGTCCGTAGTCCGCGAGGCTGCCGGTGGCGGGGACGCACTCACCGGGCTCCAACTCGGCCGATTCGTAGGCGAAGTTGCTCTCCTCTATGTCGAGCGGCTCGTAGCGCTCGCCGAGCGCGTCGGTGGCGAACAGGGTCTCGGCCGTCGTCACGTTGTCCTCGGTGATGTTGCAGGCCTCCATGAAGACGCCGTAGTAGGTGCTTCCGGGAGGCGCGGGATCGAGGTCGACGTAGTCGCTGTCCTCGGGATCGGCGAGGTTGAGCTGGCGGGTCAGGAAGACGTTGTAGTTGACCCCGTCGAGTGGAAGGGCGAGCCCCTCGCGGTGGGGGTGGCTCCCCTCCTCGCCGCCCGCCGCTTCAGCCGCGGGCTCGCTTTCTCCTCCGCAGGCGCCCAGCGAGAGCGCCGCGAGCGCGGTGCAGGCGAGGATTCCGATTCGTCGCGGGTCCATCAGGCGGGCAGTCTAGCCGCCGAGATGTCGGCGGTAGCCCGAGCGGTGCGAGGCGTGACCCCGGTGGGGTCTATCCCGGGCCGGACCGGCACGTCAGGCCCCGAAGCGGGGCGCCTTCAGCGGCTCGTATCCCGCGATCGTGGTCCGCGGCCTGGCTTGGAGGGCCGACTCCTCGAACAGGCACCGGAGTCGCTCGAGCGACTTGGAGGACTGTCGGCGCAGCCAGCCGCGCGCGCCGAGCTTCTCGCGCAGCCGGTCGAGCGCCGTCGCCGGCTCGGTCCAGACCGTCAGCTCCACGCGGGTGGTCGAGGCCGACTGGGCGACGAACTCGTAGATCGCGGCGGCGTCGTTGCGGCCGAGCCGCCCGAAGCGGCTGCGCTCGGCGATCCGCCGCGGACGATCGCACTCGGCGAGCGAGATCTCCGCCCATTGGGAGCCGAACGGCGCCGCGAGCATGAACCGCGCTGCTGCGCCCTCCCCAACCGTGTTGGCGCGGGCGAGCCGGTAGTCCTTCATGTAGTGGTCGCAGTAGGCCTCGCGACCCGCCAGATCGACGACGAAGTCGTAGATCTCCTCGCGCGGCGCGGAGATCGTCGCGTGAACGGTGAATGGGCGCATCGGCGCCGCCGAGTCTATTCAGGCGGTGGGGCGAGCGACCCGCACGAGCCGCTCGCCGGCGTGAATCCGCTCGCTGCTCATCGGGAGTCGCTGGTCGATCGGCAGCCGTGCGAGGCAGAGATCGCAGAGCACTCGACCCGACTCGAAACTGTGCAGCTGCTCACCGGGAAGCGGCGTCCGCCGGCAGCGGGTACAGCTGGTGCGTGCTGCGTGCAGCTCTCCGATCCCCTTGCGGATCATCATCGTTTCGAACTCTCCGGCCATGAGTACGGCTTTCGCCATCCTCCGGCCCAGCCCTTCCCGCTACCGTCTCGCCGGTGAACGGACCCACTGTTTTGGCGCGCGGGCCCTGGCGGCCGGAGGAGATCGGTTGCGCATGGCGCGCGGAGCCCTTCGAAGCCTCGCCCGAGGCCGCAGCGGCGGCCGACGAGAAGGTAGCTGCGCTCGCGGCAAAGGGCTCGCCCTCCCACGACGGTCTCGCCGCGCGGCTGGTCGACTTCACCTATGAAGAGGGACGGCTGGCGCTCGAGCTGCAGCCGGTCAGGTGGTCGCTGAGGCTGGTCGAGGGCGATGCACAGGGCTCGCTCGCCGCTCTATGCCTCGTTCGCTCACGCGACGGACGCTGGCTGGCGGGCCGGCGGGCGTCGTGGCTCGCGACCTGGGCCGGCCGCTGGGCGCTCGGCGCAGGCGGCGCTGTCGAGGTCGGCGAGAACCCGGTCGAGACGCTCAGCCGCGAGCTCGAGGAGGAATGGGCGCTGGTTCCGACCGCGCTGTCGGTCGAGGCGCTGCTGCGGGTGCCGGGCAACGTGACGATGCTGATCGGTCTCGCCGAGGTAGGAGACGACCCACCCCTGGTGCGCGACGCCGAACACGACGACCACGCCTGGTGGCCCGCCGATCCGGCCGACTGGCCGATCGAGCCCCAATCTCCGCTGCGTGCGATGGCCGCGTTCCTGGCCTCCTGATCCGGTCCGGTGCGCGAGCACGGGCCCGATCTCGACGCGCTCTATAGTCGCGCCCAATGGCAGTAACGATCGCGGTGATGTCTCAAAAGGGCGGTACGGGCAAGACGACCACCGTACGGACGCTCGGCGACATCCTGACCCGGCTCGGGCTCGAGGTGCTCGCCGTCGATCTCGATCCCCAGGGAAATCTGTCCGACTATTACGACGTCGCGCCCGACGCCTCGCCAACGATCGCCGACGTCCTCGACGGCAAGGCGACCGCGATCGAAGCGGTCCAGAACGGCGGCGTGATTCCGGCGAACCTCTCGCTCGCCGAGGCGGAGCTCGTCCTGAGCGGCAAGATGGGCCGCGAGATGACGCTCAAGCGGGCGCTGCGCGAGCCCAAGCGCCGCTACGAGGTGATCCTGATCGACTGCCCTCCGACGCTCGGCCTGCTGACCGTCAACGCGCTGGTCGCCGCCGATCAGGCGCTGATAACGACCGAGGCCCAGTACTTCTCGCTCCAGGGCGTCGAGCAGGCGCTCGAACTGCTCGATCTCGCCAAGGACAGCCTTCATCCAGAGCTCGAGTGGCTCGGTGTCGTCCTGAACATCGCCGACATGCGGACGCTGCACTCCCGAGAGGCCCACGAGAAGCTCAAGGAGCGGTTCGAGGACCGCGTCTTCGACACGGTGATCCGCCAGTCGATCCGCTACGCGGAGTCGGCCGAGCGCGGCGTCTCGATCCTCGACTACCGCCCCGCCCTCGGTGCCGACTACCTCGGGCTGGCCGACGAGCTGCTCGAGCGGCTCGGCTTCAACGCCGAGCGGGAGCGCCTTGCGACGCTACGCGCCGACCTCGTACCCGCCTAGCCACTACAGCTCGGTGACATCCGCGCCGTGGGGAACGAACGAAACGCGTCGGATCTCGCAGTCGGGCGCGACCCCTTTCAGTGCCTCGAGCAGCGTGCCGGTCGTCTCCCACTGGCACCAGAACAGAACCGAGGGTCCGGCGCCGGAGATCGACGCCCCGATCGCGCCGAGCTCGCGGGCGCGCGCGAGCAGCTCCATCGACCGCGGGTAGAGGTGCGCCCGACGCGGCTGGTGGAGCGTGTCGGCGAGACCACGGGCCACCTGATCGAGATCGCCCGTCGCGAGCCCGAGCACCAGCAGCGCTGCGTGGGCGCTCGCGTGGACGGCCTCCTCGAGCGTGACCTCGGCCGGCATCGCGGCGCGCGCCTGCACCGTCGGTACCGGGGCGGGCGGGGTCACGACGACGCCCTCGAGACCGGGGGCGGCGGCAAAGCGGTCGGCGCGACCGTCGGCGCAGATGACGAACCCGCCGAGCAGGGATGCCGCGACGTTGTCCGGATGGCCCTCGAGCTCGGATGCGAGCTCGAACAGCGGCGCGTCTAGCTCGTAGAGGTGATCGGCCGCGACCAGGCCAGCGACGATCGCAGCGCCGCTCGAGCCGAGCCCGGCGCCGAGCGGCAGCTGAGTCCTGATCCGGAACGCGAGCCCGTCGGCGGGATGGAGACGCTCGAAGGCGCGGACGCAGAGGTTGGAGCGGTCCGTGGGAACGCCCTCGACGCCCTCGACCGAGACCGAGAACTCGCCCGCCTCCTCGACCTCGAGCTCGAGCTCGAGCCCGATCGCGGCCGCGAGCACGTCGTAGCCGGGGCCGAGGTTGGCGCTCGAGCCCGGAACGCGGACCAGCCGCCGGCGGTTCATGTGGCGAGCACCGCTCGCTCGAGCGCTTCAAGCACCGGCTCGCACGGCACGACGGCGGTCTGATCGGCCATCGCCGTCGTCGGATCCTTGAGGCCGTGGCCGGTCAGCACGCAAACCACGCGCCCCTCGGCGCCGTACTTGAGCAGGCCCGCGACCGACGCAGCCGAGGCCGGCTCGCAGAAGACTCCCTCGCGCCGTCCGAGCCATCGGTAGGCGTCAAGGATCTCGGCATCGGAGACGGCGCGCACCTCGCCGCGCGACCCCGTGAACGCGTCCATCGCCTCCTCCCAGCGGGCGGGGTTGCCGATCCGGATCGCCGAAGCGACGGTCTCGGGCTGGGCGACCGGGGCGCCCTGTACCAGCGGCGCCGCGCCCTCGGCCTGGAAGCCATAGAGCCGTGGCGCGGCCTCGTACTCGCGGAACCCCTTCCACCAGGAGGTGACGTTGCCCGCGTTGCCGACTGGGATGCAGAGCGCGTCGGGCGCCTCGCCGAGCTGGTCGCAGACCTCGAAGGCGCCGGTCTTCTGGCCCTCGATGCGGTACTCGTTGACCGAGTTGACGAGCGCGATCGGGTGGCGCGCGACGAGCTGGCGCACGAGCGTCAGCGCCTGATCGAAGTTGCCACGCAGAACGACCACCTGGGCACCATGCATCAGCGCCTGGGCGAGCTTGCCGGTGGCGATCTTGCCGTCCGGCACGATCACCGCGCAGCGCAAGCCGGCGCGCGCGGCGTAGGCCGCGGCGCTCGCGGCGGTGTTGCCGGTCGACGCGCAGATCACCGCCTCGGCGCCCTCGCCGAGCGCAGCGCTGACGGCGACCGTCATCCCGCGGTCCTTGAACGAGCCGGTCGGGTTCATCCCCTCGAGCTTGAGCCACACCTCGCAGCCGGTGGCCTCGGACAGGCTCGCCGCGGGGACCAGCGGGGTGTCCCCCTCGTCGAGAGTTACGAGCGGTGCGACCGGCAGCTGATCGGCGTAGCGCCAGAGGCTCATCTCATCAAGCCTCGAAGGTCTCCTCGATCACGCGGATCGCGCGCGGCGCCGCGCGCAGAAACTCCAGCCTGCCGATCATCTCGGTCGCGGCATTGAACTTCGATTCGAAGACCGGGTGGACGACCATCTCCAGCCGTGCGTCATCGCCTTTGCCCTGCTGGACGACCGATTTGACCGAGACGCCCTGCAGGCCGAGGATCTCGGCGATCTGGGCGAGCACGCCGGGGCGGTCGGCGACGTCCAGGTGGAGGTAGAACGAGGACTCGACGTCGCTGATGATCGGCAGCCGCTTGACGCGCGAGGGCGGACTCGGTGGCGGGATCATCGCCGAGATCACGTCGCCGAGCACCGCGGAGGCGGTCTGCGTGCCACCCGCGCCGGGCCCGGAGAGCGTTATCTCGGTGATCGCGGGCGACTCGATCGTGACCGCGTTGAACGACCCGTTGACCGATGCCAGCGGGTGATCGGGGTAGAGCAGCGTCGGGAACACGCGCACGGCGATCCCCTCGCCGATCCGCTCGGCACTGCCGACGAGCTTCAGCGAGAGCCCGAGCTCGCGCGCGTAGGCGACGTCCTCGGGGGTCAACTGGTCGATCCCCTCGTACTCGACGTCGGACAGCGAAACCTGGGCGCCGAAGGCCAGCCGCGCGAGGATCGCCATCTTCGCGGCCGCGTCACGCCCGGAGACGTCATCGCTCGGATCGGCCTCGGCGTAGCCGAGCTGCTGGGCCTCGGCGAGCGCATCGGCGTAGGACGCGCCGGTGCGCGTCATTTCGGTCAGGATGAAGTTGGTCGTCCCGTTGACGATCCCGTGGACGCGCTCGACGTGGGCGGCGGCGAGCGTCTCGGTGATCACGCGGATCGCCGGCACAACACCTCCGACCGCGGCCTCGAAACGCAGTTGAACGCCGTGCTCGTGGGAAAGCGCCGAGAGCTCCTCGCCGTACTCGGAGAGCAACACCTTGTTGGCGGTCACGAGATGCTTGCCGGCGCCCATCGCCGCGAGCGCGTACTCGCGCGCGGGGTCGGTGCCGCCGATCAGCTCGACGATCAGGTCGCTGCGATCGAGGATGTCGGCGAAATCACCGCGGCTGCGCGTCAGGACGCCCGAGATCTCGGGGCGCACACCGACGATCGCCTCGATCTCATCGGCGCGCTCGTTCAGCAGTGTCGCGAACGCGGCGCCCACGGTGCCGTGTCCGAGCAATCCGATCCGGAAGCTCACAGGTCGCCCAGCCTACGCGTCGCGCGCGAGCAGGTCCTCGTAGGTCTCGCGCCGGACGACGACGCGGGCGTCGCCGTCGCGGCAGAAGAGCACCGGCGGGCGCGGGACGGCGTTGTAGTTGTTGGCCATCGCGTGACCGTAGGCGCCGGTCGCGGGAATGACGAGCACGTCGCCCGGCCGCGGGTCGTCCAACTTGGCGTCGCGGACGAGGATGTCGCCGGACTCGCAGTGCATCCCGGCGATCCTGCACTCGGTTTGACCGCCGAACCGATCGGCGATTTCGGCCTCGTAGACGGCGTCGTAGAGCATCGGGCGCAGGTTGTCCGACATCCCGCCGTCGACCGAGACGTAGGTCCGCACGCCCAGGATCGGCTTGACCGTGCCGACGGTGTACAGCGTCACACCCGCGTTGCCGACCAGCGAGCGACCGGGCTCGACGAGCGGCACGACGCCCTCCGGAACCCCGGTGAGCAGCGTCTCGACGTAGTCCTGCACCGGCGGCGGCCGCTGGTCGGCGGTGTAGGAGATGCCGAGCCCGCCGCCGAGGTTGAGCAGCGGATAGTCGCCGATCCCCGCAAGCACCTCCGCGAGCCGCTGGAAGACGTCGAGCTCGAAGATCTGCGAGCCGATGTGGGCGTGCAGGCCGACCAGCTCGAGACCCGCGGTGCCGACCCGATCGATCGCGGCGCCGACATCGTCGAGCCCGAAGCCGAACTTCGAGTCCTCCTGGCCGGTTTGGATCTTCCGGTGGGTGTCGGGCTTGATGCCGGGCGTCACGCGCAGCATCACCCGCTGGTCGCGGGCTCCCGGCAGGGTGGCGAGCCGATCGATCTCGTCGAAGGAGTCGACGACGATCTGGCCGACGCCCGCCTCGAGCGCGTAGCCGAGCTCGGCCGGGCTCTTGTTGTTGCCGTGCATGTAGATCCGCGCAGGATCGAAGCCGGCCGCGAGCGCGATATGAAGCTCGCCCCCGGAGGCGACATCGCAGGAGAGCCCCTCCTCGACGAGGATCCGCTCGGCCGCAGTGCATGGGAACGCCTTCGACGCGTAGATCACCTCGAACCGCGCGACCCGCGCCCCGAAGGCGTCCATGTAGGCGCGCGCGCGGGCGCGGATGTCGTCCTCGGCATAGACATATGCCGGCGTGCCGAACTCGCGCGCGAGCTCGATCACGTCGCAGCCGCCGATCTCGAGCCGGCCGGCGTCGTTCAGACGCGATCCGAGCGGGAAGACGTGGCCGATCGGGCCGATCAACGGGGTAAGAGCCTGATCCTTGTCGAGCGCCGACATAATCGAGCGATTATGAAGCACACGACCCCGCTGCCCCCCGAGATCGGGACGCACCAGGGGCTCTCATGCGCGCTATTTATGCCGGAGGGCGAACCAAGTGGTGCAATCGTTGTTTGCCACGGGGCGGGTTCGGCGAAAGAGTCGCACTTCGACTTCTGCCGCGCCGTCCGCGCCTCGGGGATGTGCGCGATCGCGTATGACATGCGCGGCCACGGCCGCTCGGAGGGGGTCCTCGGCGCGGACCTCGTCGAGGATGCGCTTGCGATCTGCGAGCTCGCCGGGCAGCGCGCGCCGGCCGTCGGCCTGCGCGGGTCGAGCCTCGGCGGCTTCACGGCGATCAGCGCCGCCGCACTGAGCCCCGACCGGATCGCCGCCGTCACCGCAATCTGCCCAGCGCCGGCAGATTTCCTCGCGCGCGGTCTACGCGCCGAGACGCTGACCGGGTTCGAGGTCGACCGCGAGAGCCTCGCGCCATGGCTCGAAGAACAGAGCCTTGTCGAGGACGTCAGACGGCTGGCGGGCGAGGTCGCCCTGCTCCTGCTGCACGCCGAGGGCGACGAGTCGGTCCCCTACGCGGTCTCCGAGGAACTTTTCGCCGCGGCGGGCGAGCCCAAGCGGCTGCTGCTGCTCCCCGGGGGCCACCACCGCTCGCTCCAGCACGACCTAGAGATCCACGCGCTCTCGATCCGGTTCATCCGAGACGCGATCGGGCACTAGTCGCGGTCGAGCAGCTCCCAGACCGGCTCGGTGACGTTCTTGACGGTGTCGCCGCTCCCGGGATCGAGCTTGCCTACGACGCCGTCGCTGAGGATGCCGGTGACGCTGCGCCCAGCCCTGCCGAGGTCTAGCCCGCGGCCGGTTTCGTCCAGCACGCGCGGGACGTCCTCGAGACCGTCGTCGCGCTCCTCCTGGGGCGGATCGGGTGGCACCGGATCGGTCCTGCCACCGTCATCTCGATCGCCGCCTCCTCCGCCGTCGGAGCCAGGACTGGCGGTCGGGGCGGGGCTGCCGCCGCCCTGGGTGCCGAGGTCTGCGACCGTAACCGCGGGCGCCGGGTCGGGATCAGGCGGGGGCGCGTCGGCGGCTTCGGCCGCCTCGAGGTCCTCGTCGGTCAGCTGGACCTCGCCGACATCCTTGTTGGAGGTGCTGACGACGATCGTGCGCGGTGCCGACTGGAGCGTCGAGGCGCCGGGAAAGCCGTTGAACGCGACCACCGCGCCGACGACGCCGAGCATCGCGATGAAGCAACCGACCAGCAGCGCGCTGGTGCCGAGGCTCGCGAGAAGTGCTTTGCGATTGCTCATGACGCAGGGTCCTTCTTCGCCTATCGGCATCTTCCTCGAAAGGCTTGAGCGCGGACCCCGATTCAGGCGGCTGCGGGCCGGACGCCGCCACCGCGGCCGAGCCAGAGCCCGCCGACGATGATCATCAAAACGCTCAGTAGCTGAGCGAAGGTGAGGCCGGCGAGAACCGCCTCATTACGGCGGATGAACTCGATCAGCAGCCGCTCGACGCCGGCCAGGACCAGATAGAGCGCGAACAGCTTTCCGGGGGCGAGCTTGTCTCGGAGGCTCCAGAGCCCGATCGCGATCAGCCCCATCGTGAGCGTCTCGTAGATCGGGGTCGGGTGGACGAGATCGGTGGTCGGCAGGACGCCGTCGGGATAGGGCATCGCCCAGGGCAGGTCGGAGGGCACGCCGTAGTCGCCATCGCCCGAGAGCTGGCAGCCGATCCGGCCAATCGCATACCCCATCGCCAGCGGGACGCAGGCGACGTCGAGCAGCGCGAGGCCGAGGAAGCCGCGCCAGCGCGCCCAGAGCAGCACGCCGATCGCTCCGCCCACGAGGCCGCCGAACCAGACCAGCCCGGACCCCGACAGCAAACTGCCGAGCAAGTCCTCGGAAGCGGTCTCCCAGTTCTGGATGACGTAGTCCAGGCGCGAGCCGATCAGGCCGCCGAGCAAACCGGCGAAGACGATCTCGTAGGCCCAGTCGACCGGCTTGCCGAGCTCCCTCAGCCGCTTGGAGAGCAGCAGGCCCGACGCGACGAACGCCAGCGCGAACGAAAGGCCGAACGTCTGGAGGTCGATCGGACCCAGGTCAATCGTCGGCAGCACGTCGGAGAGGCTAGCGGCGGCCGGCTACAGGTAGCCCATCGGGTCCTGCGGCGTCCCGTTCACGCGCGTCTCGAAGTGCACGTGGTCGCCGAAGCAGGAGCCGGTACAGCCAGAGTTCCCGATGATGTCGCCCTGGCCGACGGTGTCGCCCTCGCTGACGGCGAAGCTCGACAGATGGGCGCTGCAGGTGGAGAGCGAATCCGCGTGCTGGACGCAGACGTAGTTGCCGTAGCCGCCGTAGGGCGAGGCGAGGATCACGCGGCCGGCGTCGGGGGCGCGAACCGGGGTGCCGGCGGGCACCGAGATGTCGATCCCGGCGTGCAGCCGGCCCCAGCGCTGGCCGAACGGGGAGGTGACCGCGCCGTTGACGGGCCAGATCAGCGAGCCCGAGCCCTGCTTGACGGGACCGGGATCAAAGGTTCCGGAGCTGCCTGCGACCTGAGTCTGAACCGCGGCCTGCTCGGCCTCGAGGTCATCGATGTGGCTCTCGAGCTCGGCGCTCTCGTCACGTACCTCTGCGAGGGTGCCCTTGTGGCCCTGGCGGACGCTCGTCAGGTCGCCCTCGACCGACTCCTTGCGCTGCCTGGTCGCCGCGAGCTGATCGCGCTGCGCGGTGATCTGGCGAACTGTCTCGGTCACGCGGCCCTCGATTGCCTCGACCTTTCGCTCCTCGACCGCGACGACCGCCTTGAGGTCACCAGTGCGGGTGACGATCTCCTGATCCTGCTCGGAGATCCGCTCGAGGAATGCGGTGCGCTCGAGCAGGTCGTTGAACCCGTCGGCCTCGAGCACGACCG
The DNA here is from genome assembly GCA_963790245.1 of uncultured Thermoleophilaceae bacterium. Taxonomy (GTDB): domain Bacteria; phylum Actinomycetota; class Thermoleophilia; order Solirubrobacterales; family Thermoleophilaceae; genus JACCVG01. The sequence goes on along the minus strand of CAWBNP010000002.1, from coordinate 2,076,650 downwards.
TCAGGGCGTCGGGCTCGTCGGATTTGTAGAGGGCGACGAGCCGGTCCGAGAGCGCCTTCTGCGAATCGGCGAGCTTCGCGCGCAGGATCTGGAGGCGCTTCTGCAGCGCCTCGAGCTCGGCGCGCAGTTTCTCGAGCTGGGCGGCCTTGATGTCGAGGCGGTTCTGAACCGTCGACTCCTGGTCGCGAAGCCCGTCGATCTGATCCTCGAGCGCCGAGATGCTCTCACCGAGCTTGCTGACCTTGCCAGAGAGGTCCTGCTCCTGGGCGCGGTTCTGCTCGAGCTTGGCGCGCGCCGAGTTGAGCTTCTCATCGACCGACTGCCCGATACCCGCGATCGGGATCAGGAGCATGGCCATCAGGCCCAGGGTTATGACAACCAGGAAGGTGCGTTTCATGGGGTTGTGTCCACGGCGCCTACGGGGTTAGCTGACGGGCTCGCGGCTTGCGCTACGCCACGCTCGGGTGGCGATTCGCCCCTACCTTCGGGTCCCCCGTTTAGCCCTGCACATGCAGAGAAAATTCGGCGATCGGAACGGCCACAGCGTAGCAGCGGTCTCGATCACCAAGGCCCGATTGCTGCCTTTTTAGGCGCGGTTTAGGTTGCCTGCAAGGCCTCGTGCACCGAAGCCGGGGGTCACGTGCCCCTACAATCTCCTGTGATGGCCACGACCCGCACGAGCTTCGGCCGCGACCCCGGTCTCCAGATCCGGATGATCGGCACGATGCTGTTGCTCGGCGTTCTCTACGTCGGCTTCGGAGCGGCGATCTACGCTGCCGGCGCCGGCGCCGTGATGATGCTCGTGCTGCTCGGCGGCATGGCGCTCGCGCAGCTATTCCTCTCCGACAAGCTCGCGCTACGCGCGATGGGCGCCCGGATCGTCACGCCCGAGGAAGCCCCCGGCTTGCACGCGATGATCGATCGCCTCTGCATCCAGGCCGACTTGCCCAAACCGAAGGTCGCGGTCGCCGACACGCCGGTCCCGAACGCCTTCGCGATGGGCCGCTCGCCAAAGAACGCCGTCGTGTGCGCGACAACCGGGATCATGGAGACCCTCGAGCCGGCCGAGCTCGAGGGCGTCATGGCGCACGAGCTCGCCCACGTCAAGAACCGCGACGTGATGATCATGACCTTCGCGAGCTTCTTCGCATCGATCGCGGCGATGATGGCCCAGTTCGCCTTCTTCTTCGGCGGCGGCGATGATGAGAGCCCGGCCGGGATCATCGTCTTCCTCGCGTCATTGCTGGTCTACGTCATCTCCTTCTTCCTGATGCTCGCGCTCTCGCGCTACCGCGAGTTCACCGCCGATCGCGGCGCGGCGTTGGTCACGGGCCGCCCGAGCGCGCTCTCCTCGGCGCTCGTCAAGATCTCGCGCCAGATGGAGAACACTCCGCAGCGCGACCTCCGCGCCGCGGGCGAGATGAACGCGTTCTTCATCGTCCCGACGAGCGTCAAGTCGACGATCCAGACGATCCTCTCGACGCACCCGCCGATGGAGAAGCGGATCGAGCGACTCAGCCAGCTCGAGGCGCAGCTCCAGAGCACCAGCGCCACCACCGCCTAGCTCAACCCGGGTGGGCTTCCTCGACGCACTGCTCGGAGGCCAGCGCAAGCTCAAGGCGCCGGCCGCCGACCGGCTGTTCGCGATGACGACGGCGTATGTGACGATCGAGACCTCGCTCGGGATGACCAGCGGCGGCCGGGCCGGAATCGTCTTCCAGCCGCTCGCCACGCCCGACTTCAAGTCGATCCTTGCCGAAACCGAGGAGCTGCTCCACGGGGCGGCCTCCGACAGCGGGACGACCGTCTCCTCGCACGACGATGAGTTCCGCTACCGCTGGCTGATCCTCGCCGACCCCGACTTCGACGATCTCGTCGTCTCCGTCAACACGGTCTCGGCCCAGCTCCAGGCCGGCGGCTACGGCGACCGGCTGCTCTGCGCGGTCTTCAAGCTGATCGAGGGCGATGACGCGGTCTACGTGATCTACAACTTCAAGCGCGGCGCCTTCTACCCGTTCGTCCCGACCGGCAAGGGGACGCGTAACGACGAGCGGGAGCTACAGCTGGTCGCCCAGCTCGGCGCGGAGCTCCCGTTCGAGCAGGAGATCGACCGCCGCCTCCCGCTCTGGGAGATCCCGCTCTAGCCGCAAGTCAGGGGCACTCCGCTCCGCGGCAGTTCTTGATCTGCCCGAGTCGATCGGACAGCTGACTGATCAGCGGGGCGAAGTCGGGATTCTGGTGCAGGCTGTCGATCTGGAACGGGTCGCCGACCAGGTCGTAGAGCTCGAGCTCGCCGGTCTTGTACTCGACGTAGATCCCGGTCGGCGACCGCAGGGCCGACCATCCGCTCTCCTCGACCAGCAACTCACTGCGGAAGGGCGTGGAGCCCAGCGGGCGTCCGTCGAACACGTGGCCGCGTCCGGTCCGGGCACCCGCCCGCCCGAGGATCGTCGGGGCGAGGTCGATGTTGGTCACCATCTCCTCGCGCGTCTCACCCTCGAAGCCCGGGCCGTGGACGATGAGCGGGACCCGGATCGCCTCCTCGTAGGGGACGCGCTTGAGGAACGGGAGCCGGTGCTCGCCGTGCATCAGCCCGTTGTCGGAGGTGAACATGAACAGGGTCTCCTCGAACTCACCGGCGCGCCGCAGCGATCGGACCAGCCGGCCGACCAGCTCGTCGACCGCCTGGAGACTCTCGAGCTCGGACCGCCAACCCTTGTCGATGCACTGCTCGGAGACGAAGTCGCGCGCCCGGAGGAGGGCCGGCTTGTCGGACATGTCCTCCTCGTTGAACGACGCCGTCCGGGGGAAGGTCCGGTTCTGGAAGAGGTCGGTGTGGCGCGGGGCGGGCCGCGGTGTGCGCTTGACATCGCATTCACGCCTCCGCTCTCGGTGGGGCGCGGTCGGCGAGACGTTGAGGAAGAACGGCCGGCGCTTGCGAGCGAGCTCATCGACGCGGTCGACGGCGAAATCAGCGAGCACATCGGTCTGGTAGTCGCGCTCGGCGGACTCGTAGTCGACCAGCCGTCCGTCGACGTTGAGCGTGTAGTCGTAGTACTTGAACTCGGTGTGGTCGACCGGCGCGACCCAGCTGTCCCAGCCGCGCGGGACCTTCGTCCGACCGTCCCCGCGGCCGTAGCCGTTCAGGTAACGGCCGACCTGGGCCGTCTCGTACCCGGCCTTGCCGAGCCAGACCGGGAGCGATTCGCGCGCGTTGAAGGCACGGTAGTTGTCGACCTCGCGGTCAAAGCGCTCCGCGACGCCGTGGTTGTGGGGGTACTGCCCGGTCAGAAAGCTCGCGCGCGAGGGGCAGCACTGGGGGAAGGCTACGAACGCGTTGGTGAAGATCGTGCCGTCGCGGCCGAGCAGCCGGCTCGTCCGCGACATCACCTCCATCTGGCCGACCGTCTGGTCGTCGGTCGTCACGACGAGGACATTCGGCCGCTTGGCAAGCGCCGCACCCGGCGCCGCAAGCAGCGCGAAGAGCAGCGCGGCGCAGCAGAGCCGCGCGGGCGAGAAGCGGCGAGGAACCCCCACGCGTCGGCAGTCTAGGGAGCGCGACGGCGGGCCGCGCAGCCTCGGTCAATCAGGAATCAGGCCCTCGCCGGTGAACTCCTCGCGCGCCTCCGCGAGGCGGGTGTCGCGCGGCGGCAGGATCACGTCGGACTCGACCAGCTCATCTGCGGCGAGCGGCTCGCCGTCGGCCTCGACGAGTGCGAGCATCTGCGCGAACAGGTCGATGAAGCCGGTTTCGTCGCCGGCCTCGACGGCCGCGACGGCGCGGTTGTCGAGCTCGTTGAGCCGCTCGGTCTCGGTGTCGGGCAGCGTGAACTGGCCCTCGCCGGAGATCCGGACCACCATCTAGAAGCCTCCCAATAGGCCGCGCGCTGCAGGATGGACAAGCCGGTGGGGCGCCATCTAGGCCTTCTCCCCTTCGGCGAGCTCGGGCGCTGAGCCTCCGCCCGAGCCGATCTCCGCCTTCATCCTGGCGAGCTCGTCATCGACCTGCGAACCGGCGCTGAGCTCCGCGAGCTCGCGGTCGATGTCGTCCTGCCCGGAGCCGAGCGAGGTGATGTCATCGAAAGTTCCGGCGGCCTCGAGCTCTTCGACGGCCGAGGCGCGGGCGCGCATGTTCTCCGTCTTTTCCTCGGCCCGCTGGATCGCGAGGCCGAGGTCGGCCATCTCCTCTCCCACACCGCTCGCGGCCTCCGAGATCTTGACCTGTGCCTCGGCGGCGGAGTACTGGGCCTTGATGACCTCTTTCTTGGTCCGGAACGCCTCGATCTTGCCGCGCAGCTTCTGCTCGTTGACCGTCAGCTGCTCCTGTTGGGAGGCGAGCTCTGCGGCCTGCTGGTCGAGCGACTGCATCTCGCCCTGGATGACCGTCTTGCGCTCGAGCGCCGTGCGGGCGAGATCGTCGCGCCCCTGGGCGAGCGCCTGGCGCGCCTGGGTGTCGAGTTTGACGACCTGCTGTTCGAGCTTCGCGGCCTGCATCTGGAGCCGCTTCTTGGAGGTCGTCACATCGGCGATCCCCTTCTTGACGTTCTGCAGCAGCTCGACCTGCTTCTGATAGCCGTACTCGAGCGTCTCTGCGGGGTCCTCGGCCTTGTCGAGCAGCTTCGACACCTTGGCCTTGATCACCGTCGACATCCGTCCTCCGAGGCCCGCCATGCAACTTCCTCCTTCGACCGATCGCAGGTTGGAAACCAGCGTAGCCGAAGGCAGCCCTCAACCCCTTCAGACCGCGGCGTCCGGATCCTCGGGCGCCTCGGGCAGCTGTCGCCACTCCACGATCTCGCCATCGTCGATCACGAACAGCACCCGCGCGCCGCCGCCGACCCCTTGGCCGCACCGTTGATCCGGACCCTCGGAGAGCCGGAACGCACTCAGCACTGCGCGGGGCGCCTCGGGAACCGGTTCGAGGTCGGTCAGCTCCGCACGGCAGGGAAGGCTGCGGTTGAAGGCGATCGCCTGCTCGCGCGTGCGCAGCTCGATTACGACGGCCTGCTCGACGATCGCCCCCGGTGCGAACAGCGATGCGGCGCGCGCGTAGTCGGCGTCGTTGATCGCATCGATCCAATCGAGGACCACGGCGCGGTCAGCACGGTCGACGTCGGCTCCGATCACCGGCGGGGCCGGCGCTGCCGGACCTCCACAGCCGGAGCCGACGAGCACGCAGATGGCCGACAGCGCGCTCAGGCCAAGCGAGCTCAGGCGGCCACCGCCTCGAGCGCCGCGAGCGCGTCGCGCCGCTCGGCGTACTCGCCGCGCTGCATCCGCGAGATGACCAGCCGCTGGACCTGGGCCGTGCCTTCGAACAGCTGGTAGATCTTGGCGTCGCGGAAGAACTTCTCGAGCGGGCAATCGCCCTCGGCCGCGCGCTCACCGACGAGGTCCATCAGCGTCGTCGTCGCCCACATCGTCACGTCGCCGGCCTTGAGCTTCGACATCGAGCCCTGGCCGCCCTTCATCGGGACGCCGTTGCGGCCCATCCATGCGGCGCGCCAGACCAGCATGCGCGCGCACTCGATCTCGGTCGCCACGTCGGCGAGCACCTGCTGGTAGCGCTGCTGTCCCAGCACCGGCAGGCCGCCTTCGGTCTGGCCTTCGAGGTACTCCAAGGTCCACTCATAGGCGGCCTGGGCGATGCCGAGCGCGGAAGCGCCGACCAGCGGGCGCGTGATCTCGAAGGTCGCGAGCGCGCCCGAAGCACGCCCGCTGGATTCGCCCGAGCGAGCGCGCTCGAGCTTGCGCTCCAGCTTTTCGAGGCCGCCTAGGAGATAGTCGAGCGGTATCCGACAGTCCTCGAGCACCACCTCCGCGGTGTGCGAGGCGCGAATCCCGATCTTGTCTTCCTTCTTGCCCTGGGACAAGCCGAGGGTGTCCTTCGGCACGACGAACGATGCCTGGCCCCGGTGACCAAGCTCCGGATCGACGGTCGCGACGACGACGGTGACGTCGGCGATCCCGCCGTTGGTGATGAAAACCTTGGTGCCGTTGAGAACCCATTCATCGCCGTCTCGCTTGGCGGTCGTGCGCAGCGACTTCACATCGGAGCCGGCGCCGGCCTCGGTCACGGCGTACGCGCCAAGCTTGATCTCGTCGCCGACCCCGAAGCACTCGGGTACCCAGCGGCCGATCTGCTCGGGCGTGCCGGAAGCGGCGATTCCCGCGGCGGCCAGCCCGGACGCTGAGATCGCGAGCGCGATGCCCGCACAGCCCCAGTGCATCTCTTCGGCGTAGATCACGCCCATCAGACCATCGGGATCGGCCCCCACCCGCTCGATCTGCGTCATGCCGCTCAGCCCCCACCTGCGCGCCTCGGCCATGACCTCCCAGGGGATGCTCTGCTCGCGGTCGTACTGCGGCGCCGCGGGGCGGATCACTTCGGTGGCGAACTGGCGACAGTAGCGCTGGAATTCGAGCTGCTCGTCGTTGAGGCGAAAGTCCACTGCTGTCTCCGATCGGCACGTGATTGACTGGTCAGTCAACAAAGAATACCGGGCCTGATAGCGGCCGTCACGCACGTGATCCTGCGCCCCGCTGACAGGGGCGGCGCTAACGTGGGCGCGTGCTCGGACCGGCCCCTTTTTCGACCGCTGCCTGTGGCCTGCTGCTGGCCGTCTCACTCGCCGCCTGCGGGGTCGCACGCGATGAGTCCCCGCCCCGTCCGGACATCGGTGGGGCGTCGGCCGGGGCCGGCGCGGGCACACCTTCGACCGCGACCAAGGACACCGTGCGGATCCCGGGCGAGAACCCGACGGAGGACGCGGCCGGAGCCGCGGCAGCGGCCTTCCCGGGTACCGCGGCGGCGACCAGGCCGGCGGCGGTCACGCTCGTTGGCGAGAACGATTGGCAGGGAGCGATCGCGGCCTCCGTACTGGTCGGCGAGCCCGTCGGTGCACCGATACTGCTGAGCGCCGCCGACCAGCTTCCCGCGGTCACCGCGGCCGAGCTGGCCGACCTCGCCCCGACAGGCTCCGACCTTCTCGACGGCGCGAAGGTGATCCGGATCGGGGCCGTCCCCGCACCCGAGGGGCTGCTCGCGCAGACGGCTACCGGCGCTGATCCCTACACGCGCGCCGCCGCGATCGACCGGCTCGCGAGCGCCGCGCGCGGTGAGCCGAGCGGCCACGTGATCATCGCCTCGGGAGAGCAGCCCGCCTGGGCCGCGCCGGCGGCGCCATGGGCGGCCCGCTCCGGGCACGCGGTGCTGTTCACGCAAGCCAACAGCCTGCCCCCGGCAACGATCGCCGCCCTCAAGGAGCACAAGAACGCGAACGTCCACATCCTCGGTCCGAACACCGTTATCGGCCCCGCCGTCGAGCGCCAGCTGCGCGGTCTCGCCGACCGCGTCGAGCGGATCGAGGCCCCGACGCCGGTCGCCAACGCAATCGAATTCGCGCGGCATACGCGCGGCAGCTTCGGCTGGGGGTTCATCCGTCCCGGACACAACTTCACAGTCGCGTCGGTAACTCGGCCAATGGACGTCGCCGCGGCCGCGACCCTCGGTGCCAACGGCGTCTTCGCCCCGCTGCTGTTGGTCGACGAGGCCGCGCGCCTGCCGGAGGCGCTCGACGGCTACCTGCTCGACGTCCAGCCGGGCTACAGCGGTAACCCGTCCGCGGGCGTCTTCAACAGCGTCTTCGTGCTCGGCGACGAAGCCGCGATCTCCGGCGCGGCGCAGGCGCGGCTCGACGAGATCTCCGAGCTCGTTCCGGTCGATGTCAACGACCGCTGAGACCCCACCGGGGTCGTGCGCACGCAGCGCTGGTCCAGGGCCCGAGTTCTCGCGCTAGCCCGATCTCCATCCAAGTAGGCTTCGTCGCATGAGCGAGTACGAGGTACCCGAGCGCGCAGGCCGCGAGCCGACGATCGAAGACCTGCACGAGCTGATGGGTCCCTCGACGCCGCACTTCGCGCTCCAGATCCGCAACCGGATCCGCAACCTCGTCGAGCAGCTGGACGCTGATAACGACGTCCGGGTCGAGGGCGAGCGCGAGATGGCTCGGCTCGAGGAGATCGCCTTCGACGGGGAGCACCGGGGCGGTCCCGGCGCTGGCGAGCGCCCGCTCCCCAGCCTGCGGCGCGCGGCCGACCCGCAGTGACGCCGCCCGTCCAGGGCGTCGGCGCCGGGCCGGCGCTCGATCGCTGTCTGGACCTGATCCAGCCCGCGCTGCGGCCGACCAACCCGGTCATCCGCGATGGCTACCTCGACCTGATCGGCGCTGAGCCTCCGGCCTCGACCGGCCGCACGCAGGACCTGATGCTGACCAGCCTCGTCCCGACGATCTACGAGCGGTGGTGGCGGCCGAGCCTCGGCCGCGTCGCAAAAGGGCTGTTCGGCCCGGGCATGGAGGACGAGCAGGTGATCGCGCGCCGGATGCTGTCGATGACGGCCGATGACCGGGTGCTCGACGTCGCGTGTGGGACCGGCAACTTCAGCCGCTCGTTCGCCCGCGCGGTCGGATCGGACGGGCTGGTCGTGGGGGTCGATGTCTCAGAAACGATGCTGGCGCGTGCCGTGACCGACACCCGCGCCGCGCGGCTCGACGGGGTGCTCGCCTACGTCCGCGCGAGTGTGCTGGAGCTGCCGTTCGAGCCCGGCTCCTTCGACGGCGTCTGCTGCTTCGCCGCGTTGAACCTCTTCGAAGATCCATTCGGGGCCATCGACCGAATGCTCGCGACGCTGAAACCCGGCGGGCGGATCGCGATCTTTACCTCGGCGCGCCCCGCCTTTCCCTTGCTGGGCCGGCTCGATGGACTCGTCGGCGCCGCCAGCGGAATACGAATTTTCGGGCGCGATGAGCTGACGACCGGGCTCGAGCAGCGCGGCTGCGGCTCGATCGAGCAGCGGATCGCCGGCGTCACTCAGTTCGTCGGCGGGCGCCTCGGCCAGCCCTAGGCCGAGGCGCGGCCCTGAGCGCGAGAACTCGCGCTCAGGGCCAATGGTCGCGTGCGCATGACCCGGTGGGGTCTGATCCGACCTCAGGGACTGCCGCAGGCGGCGAGCGCCTGCACGTCGGTACCGGCGGCCTGGACGCAGTCGAGCTGCTTCTGGGCGCTGTCGACCGCCGCGTCGCCGCTGTTGGCCTTGTCGAGCTGCTTGTCGGCCTTTTCGAGCTCCTCGTCGAGTACGGCCTGCGACTCGTCGATCTGCTCGTTGGATTCATCGACCTGCTGCTCGACGATGTCCAGCGAGCGATCGATCTGCTCGTTGCTGCTGTCTAGCGCCGGCTTGACGACGAAGAACACGATTACGAGCGTGATGATCAGCCCGATGATTCCGCCCAATACTCCCCTGATGACCATCTGATCCTCCCTACCTGGTTGCTTCCATTGCGCCGGGGCCCGACAGCTCGGCGACGCGGTCGCGGTGCTCACGCGCCGTTCCGAACAGGTGGCCGTCGACCTTTGCACGCTTGAGAAAGAAGTGGAGATCGTGCTCCCAGGTGAAGCCAATGCCGCCGTGCACCTGAAGCGAGGAGGCGGTCACGCGCCAGCCCGCGTCGGAGGCGTACGCTTTGGCCATCGACGCCGCGAGCGCAAGCGTCGCAGGCTCCGCGTCGGCCGCCCATGCCGCGTAGTACGTCGCGGCGCGGGCACCCTCCACCTCGAGCAGCATCTGGGCACAGCGGTGCGAGACCCCCTGATAGGCGCCGATCGGCGTGTCGAACTGCTTGCGCTCCTTGGCGTAGTCGACGGCCATGTCGAGCGTTCGCTGCGCGACGCCGACGAGCTCGGCCGCGAGCGCGCCGGCGATCCGATCGCGGCCGGGGCCAGGGTCGCCCGCCAGCTGCTCGCCGGCTTCGGCGTCCACCGCTGAGAACCGCCGCGTGGAGTCGAGCGTCTCGACACGCTCGCCGAGCGGCCCCTCGAGCACGGTCGCCGTATCACCGTCCAACAGCACGATCAACTCCGCCGAGTCGGCGTCGGCGACAAGCGGCGCGCGCCCGTCGATCACCTCGCCGATGGCGCCGCGCGCCTCGCCCGAGGCGATCCCCGGCAGCCAGCGCGCGCGCTGCTCCTCGCTGCCCGCGGCAGCAATCACGAGCCCGGCGGCGGCGTTCGAGAAGAAGGGGGACGGCGCAAGCACGCGGCCGAGCTCCTCCATCAAGACGACCAGCTCGACCTGGCCAAGGCCCTGACCGCCGTGCTCCTCCGGGATGAAGATCCCCGGCCACCCGAGTTCGCACATCTGCTTCCAGACGCCGTCGTCGTATGAGCCGGCCTCGGCGAGCTCGCGCAGGTGGTCGGGCTTGAAGCGGGCGGCGAGGAACTCCGCGGCGGTCGCCTTGATCGAGCGCTGGTCGTCGTTGAAGTCGAAGTTCACCTGGCACTCATCCGCGGCAGGCCGAGCACCCGCTCGGCGACGATGTTCTTGAGGATCTCGGTCGTCCCGCCCTCGATCGAGTTCGCCCGTGCGCGCAGGAAACGGTAGGCCCAGTCCGATTCGAGCAGCGGCGCCTCGGCACCGCGGATCTCCAGCGCGGCTTCGGTCAGCGACTGGTTGACCTCCGACCACTGCCACTTGCCGAGCGATCCCTCGGGACCGGGGACCCCGGTCTTCATGATCTGGGTCAGGCCGCGATAGGCGTTGAGCCGCAGCACCTCGGCCTCGATCGTCAGCTGGCCGATGCGCTGGCGGACGATCGGATCGTCCTCGAGACCACGCTCGATGACCAGTTCGCGCAGCTGCTGCAGCGCGATCTGAACCTGCACCTGGAGTCCGAAGGCGAGCGTCGCGCGCTCGTGCATCAGCGTCGTGATCGCGACCATCCAGCCGTTTCCGACCCCGCCGACGACGTTCTCATCAGGGATGAAGGCATCCTCGATGAACAGCTCATTGAACTCGGACTCGCCGGTGATCTGGACCAGCGGCCGAACCTGGACCGCGTCCTGCTGCATGTCCATCAGGAAGTAGGTGAGACCCTTGTGCTTGGGGACGTCGCGATCCGTGCGCGCGACGAGCATGCACCACTTCGCGTGGTGGGCGAAGGTCGTCCAGACCTTCTGGCCGGTGACCGACCAGCCGCCGTCAGTCTTCTCGGCGCGGGTCTTGAGCGACGCGAGGTCAGAACCCGAATCCGGCTCGGAGAACCCCTGGCACCAGATCTCCTCGGCCGACAGGATCGGCGGCAGGTAGCGCTCCTTCTGCTCCTCGTTGCCGTGCGCAATCACCGTCGGGCCGCCCATCGCCAGCGCGAGCACGTTGGCCATCGGCGGCGCCTGTGAGCGAACGATCTCCTCGTTGAAGATCGCCTGCTCGATCAGGCTCGCGCCGCGACCCCCGTACTCCTTCGGCCAAGAGATCCCGGCCCAGCCCGCGGCGTCGAGCTCACGCTGCCACCGCTTCCGAAACTCGAACGCCGCCTCGTCGCCCTCGGGCTCGCGGCCCGGGTTGTTGGCCTCGATCCACGTGCGCAGCTCGTCGCGGAAGGCGGCTTCCTCGGGCGAGAGGGTCAGGTCCATCGGCGCCGAGGATAACCTGCGCCACGGCCTCTCACCCCTACACCGTCCTCGACGTCTTCAGCGACCGCCCGCTCGCGGGCAATGCGCTCGCGGTCGTGCACGACGCGGATGCGATCTCCGCCGAGACGATGGCTGCGGTCGCGCGCGAGACCAACCTCTCGGAAACGACCTTCGTCCAGACGGCCGACCAGCAGGGCGCCGACTACCGCAACCGGATCCTCACGATCGGTGGCGAGGTCCCGTTCGCGGGGCATCCCTCGCTCGGGACGGCGGTTGCTGTCGCGCGCCAGCGCGGCCTCGACCGGGCCGAGTTCGTCCAGCAGACCGGCAGCCGGTCTGCAGCCCGTCTCGGTGTCTCGCAGCCGGCGAGTCACTGGCACGCCTCGATGCTCCAGGATCCGGCGCAGTTCGGTGCCGAGCCCGACCCTGCCGAGGTGATGGCGCTCGCCGGCCTCGACGGCGGGCTCGCCGACCGCCGAGCTGCCTCCCCAGTTCGTGTCGACCGGGATGGTGCACCTGATCGCCCCCGTAGCCGAGCGCTCCGGCGCTCGCCGAGGCGACGCCCGATCTCTCGGCGATCACGGCGTTCGGCGCTCCGCACGGCTGCGACACCCTCTACCTGGTCTGGACCGATGTCGAGTAGCGGCCGCGTCCGGGCGCGGATGTTCTCCCAGTTCGTCCCGGGCGGCGAGGACCCGGGAACCGGCTCGGCCGCCGGTCCGCTGTGCGCTTACCTGAACGCACGTGCCCGGCTCGAGCGGATCGAGATCTCGCAGGGGTCCGAGATCGGCCGTCCGTGCTCGATCGAGGCCCGCATCGAGGGTGATGGCGTGCGCGTCGGCGGCGACGTCGCCGTCGCCGTCGACGGGATGATTCAGTTGCCCTGAGCGGCGGCCTGGTCGCGCGCGAGCTCGAGCTCGCGCCGGACGGTCGGGAGCTGGTCATCGATCTCCAGCCGCTGCTCGAGGATGGGAATCGCCTCGGCCGGGCGTTCGGCGAGCCGCAATGCGTGGCCGAGGTTGTAGAGCGCATAGCCGCGCCCGAGCTCACGGCTCTCGGGATCGAAGGACGCCACCGCCTGCTCGAGCACCGGGATCGCTTCCTCGGGCCGGCCGGCGTCGATCAGCGCCTTGCCCTCCGCGTCCAGATCGGCGCCGCGGGCGGGGTCGATCTCGGCCGCCGCAGTGGACTCAGCTGTGGCGGGCGCAGGCTCGACGGCGGTCCGCTCGCGGTCTCGATCGGCGCGCTCCGCCGAGCGGCCGTCTCCACGCTCTCGGTCCTGGCCGCCGATCAGCCCGGTGGCCAGCGCGATCACGGCGACCGAGGCCGCCAGCGCGCCCAGCACGACCAGCGGGCGTGAGGGCCCGGTGCCGGAGATCGTCCGGGCCGACGGCGCCGCGCCGGCCGCCGGTGGTGCTTCCGCCGGGGGAGGCGCGCTGACGGTGGGCGCGAGTCCGGATTCGGCTGGCGACCCACCCTCGAAGGCGCGCCGCAGCCCGGCCGCGACGAGCCCAGCCGACTCGGGGCGCTGATCCGGCTCGCGGGCCATCGCGGCGCGCAGCAGCTCGGCTGCGCCGGCGGGCGTCTCGGGGCGCGCGTCGCGCAGGTCCGGGACGGGCTCGCTGGCGAGCTCGTTCGCCAGTTCGATCGGCGAGCGCGAAGCTCGCGCCGATCGCCCGGCGAGGAGCTCGAAGGCAAGCGCGCCAAAGGAATAGATGTCCGAGTGCGGGCCTGTCGGCTCGCCGGCGAGCTGCTCGGGAGACATGTACTGGGGGGTGCCCAGAACCGTGCCGACGCTGGTGATGCGCGTAGCCTCGATCGCGCTCGCGATGCCGAGGTCGGCGAGCTTCACCGAGCCGTCGGCGCCGAGCAGGACGTTCGCAGGCTTCACATCGCGGTGGACGACACCGGCCGCATGGGCGTTATCGAGAGCGGCAGCGAGCGCGGTGAGGATCTCGAGCGACCGCGCCAGCTCGAGCGGCCCGCGTGCGAGCGCTTCGCCGAGCGTTTCCCCCTCGACGTACTCCATGACGATCACGACGCCCTCGTCATCGACGAGCGTGTCATAGACCGCGACGATGTTCGGGTGGTTGAGCGATGCGCCGACGCGCGCCTCACGCCCGAAGCGCCGCACCAGCTCCTCCCCGCTCTCGCCATGAAGCCGCTTAAGCGCGACCTTGCGGCCCAGCCGCTCGTCCTCGGCGAGATGCACCACCGCGCTTCCCCCGACGCCGAGGCGGCGGATCGGCCGGTAGCGACCTTCGATCGGGTTGTCGGCCTGCAGACTCATTCTTGGATCGTTCCCGATTGACTCGCGAGTCAATCCGAGCGCAGTCGTGCTTGACTATCGCCCGCGATGGACGAACTACTGGGCATAGCGGGCAGCGGGGCGATCGCGACCGGCCTCGCGAAGGTCGCGGGCGACCGCGTCGACACGGTCCTCTGGGCGCGCAGCGAGGCGTCCGCCGAGCGGGCCCGCGCGGCGGTGCCCGATTCGGTGCGCGTCGCGACCGACCTCGACGAGCTCTCGGGCCGCACGTTCGTCGTCGAGGCGATCGTCGAGGAGCATGCACCCAAGGCGGAGCTGCTCGGGACGCTCGGGGCGATGCTCGATTCCGATGCGCTGATCGCGAGCACGACCTCGTCGCTGTCGGTCTCGGAGCTGGCCGAGGCCTCCGGCCGGCCGGAGCGGTTCGCGGCCCTTCACGTCTTCAACCCGGTCGAGCGGATGAAGCTCGTCGAGGTTGCCTTCCACTCCGAGGGCGCCGATGGCACTCGCGCGCGGGTGCTGGCTCTCTGCGAGCAACTCGATAAGACCGCCGTCGATGTTCCCGATACCCCGGGGTTCGTCGTCAACCGGCTGCTGTTCCCCTATCTCTTCGACGCGGTGCGGCTGCTCGACCGTGGCGGCGTCGAGCCGCGCGCGATCGACAGCTGCATGAAGCTCGGCGCCGGCCACCCGATGGGTCCGCTCGCGCTGCTCGACTTCGTCGGCCTCGACGTCTCGACGGCGATCGCCGACTCGATCGGAGTCGATGTGCCGGAACGCGTCCGCGAGATGGTCGCCGCCGGCCGGCTGGGCCGCAAGTCCGGCGCCGGCTTCTACGAGTACGACTGACGCGCTATTCCGGCCGCACGCTCGGCACTATCGAGTCAGTCCGTGTTCCGCTGACCCTGCGGTCGGCGGGCGCCGGGATCGGCAATCCGGCGCACGCCATGTCCCAGACCACGTCGGCCTCGGAGATCCCCTGCGCGAGCGCCAGCTCGCTGACGTGATCCCAGGGGAGCGTGGCCTCCGGCAGATCGTCCCATCGCGCGAAGCGGAGCGCCTCGGCGGCGGCGGTCAGCGAGGGGCCGACCTCTCCCTGCGCCTCGATCAAAGCCACAACCGCGTCCCGCTGCGCGTCGTTAAGCCTCAGAAACCACATCGGCAAGACCCCCTTGGAGAGTGCTTGCCCGGGCAACCTATCCGTCATCGCGGACGGCTTCGTGATCGGTCCGGCTGGAGCTGCGTGAACGCGACCCACGGTCCTCGCGCCCCGGCTCGTGATCGCGGACCCGCACCGCCTCGATGCGATTCTGCCGGACCGACTCGACGCGCAGCGAGTAGCCCCGCCGGCGGACCATGTCGCCTCGCTTGGGGAGCCGCCCGAGCTCGGCGAATACGAACCCGCCGACCGAGTTGAAGGCATCGTTGTCGATGTCGAGGTCGATCGAGTAGTCGACGAGGTCGTTGATCGGAACGTGGCCGCGCACGAACCAGTCCCCGTTGGCGAGCTGACGGACGCCGGCCGAGCGGTCAGTCTCGTCGGTGATCTCCCCGACGATCTCCTCGATAATGTCCTCGACTGTCACGATGCCGGCGGTTCGCCCGTACTCGTCGACCACGATCGCCATTGCGGATCGCTCCTGCTGAAGGTCGGCGAGCAGGTCATCCAGCGGCTTGGTCTCCGGGACGATCACGGGTGGCTTGACGCGCTCGCGGATCGAGGTCTGGGCGCCCTCGGACATCAGCATCCGTACGAGCGAGTTGTTGTGGACGATGCCGAGCACCTGGTCGGTGCTCCCGTTCTCGGTGACCACCAGTCGCGTATGGCCCGACTCGACGCACCGCTTGAGCGCGTCCTCGACCGTATCGGCGGCGTCGACGGTGACGACGGCAGGGATCGGCGTCATCACCTGGCGCGCCTCCTGCTCGTGGAGGTGGAAAACGCCCTCGAGCATCCCGGCCTCACCGGGGTCGAGCCGGCCGCCGGCCTCGCCCTGGGCGATCAGCAGGCGCAGGTCGTTGGCGTTGGAGGCGTCCTCCTCGAAGCCGCGACTGGCATCGACCCCGACCATCCGCAACATCCAGTTCGACGTCGCGTTGAGCGCGCTGACCAGCGGCCGGAACGCACCAGAGAAGAGGTCGAGCGGTCGTGCGATCCGGCGGGCGACGGCCTCGGGGTGGGTGATCGCGAAGATCTTCGGGACCTGCTCGCCGGTCGTGATGTGGAGGCTCGTGGTAATCAGCAGCGCCAGACCGAGGGCGATCGCGATCGCGACCCCCTCGCCGACCACCTCGCCGAGCAGCGGCTCGAGTTGCGCGGCGATTGCGGGCTCGCCGAGGAAGCCGATCCCGATCGAGGCGACGGTAATGCCCGCCTGACAGGCGGCCAGATACTCGTCGATCCGGTCGAGCTGGCGCAGCGCCCGCGCTGCCCCCCGGGCACCTTGGTCGACGAGCTCCTCGAGCTTGTTTCGCCGTACGCGCACAAGGGCGAACTCGGCCGCGACGAAGAACCCGTTGAGCCCGATCAGGACGACGACGCCCGCGAGCAGCAGGAAGGTGCTCATCGCGCCGCCGCGGCCAGCCGCGCGATGCCGTTTCGGCTGCTACTTCGAGGGGGGTCTTCTTCGCTCATCTAGAAGGTGGGGCACGCTAGCACGCTCCGCTCGCCGTACTGTCTGCGCCAATGCGGCGCGCCACCCGATCCGGACTCGTGCTGCTTCTGCTGACCATCGGCTGCGGCGGGGATCGGCCCCCGCCCGCGACCGACGCGAGCACGGCGACCGAATCGACCGCAGGCCGGGTGATCGCCGCGCTCGGCGACTCGATCACGGCTGGCTCTCCACTCTGGGATCCCGATTCGGCGACGCGCGGCCAGATCAGCACGCCCGATGAGCGGAGCCAGTTCGAGTACTGGGCCGCCGATGGAAACGCAGACGTAGAGTTCCGCAACTGTGGCGTCTTCGGCGAGCGGACCGACGAGATCGCCGCCCGGCTCGAGGACTGCGCGGCCGGGGCGGACGCGCTGATCGTCCAGGGCGGGATCAACGACATCGCCCAGGGCCGCCCGGTGACCGAAGCGGCCCGCGACCTGGACGCGATGGTCGCCCGCGGGCTCGAGCTCGGCCTGGACACGACCCTCGTCGAGGTCCTGCCATGGAACAACGGCCCCCACGACGCGGATCTGGAGATCGTTGCTCTCAACAAGGCGATCGACCGAATCGGAGATCGGCGCGGGGTCGAGGTGCTGCCTTTCTACTCGGCGCTCGAGGACCCGGCGGCGCCGGGACGGATGGCGACCGAGCTGACCGACGACGGCGACCATCCTTCGATCGAGGGCTACCGCGAACTCGGCGAGCTGATCCCGCTCAGGTGAGCGCGTCGAGCTCGCCCGCGAGCTCGAAGTCGGCGGCCGTCAGACCGCCCTCGGAGTGAGTCGAGATCTTCACCATGACCTCGTTCCAGCTGATCTCGAGGTCCGGATGGTGGTTGCGTCGCTCGGCGATCGGCAGCACCCGGTTGACGAACTCGACCGAGCCCTTGAAGTCGGCGAGCTCGAAGCTCCGTCGGATCTCATCTCCCGAGCGCGTCCAGCCCTCGAGCCGGGCGAGGGCCTCGGCGATCTGACCGTCGTTGAGCAGTGCCATGCCGTCGAGTCTAAGGTCTTCCGCGATGCGCATCGCGAGCCTCGTCCCGTCGGCGACCGAGACCCTGTTCGCGCTCGGCCTCGGCGAGCAGGTGGTGGCCGTGACCCACGAATGCGACTTCCCCGAGGAGGCGCTCGAAGTGGCTCAGCTGACCCGCAGCGTGCTGCCCGAGGGCCTTGGGCCCGCCGAGATCGATGCTGCAGTTCGCGAGCGGATCGACGGGGCTCAGGCGATCTATGAGCTCGACGGCGACCTCCTGATCGAGCTCGAGCCCGACCTGATCGTCACCCAGGCGCTCTGCGAGGTCTGCGCGGTGTCGGTCGACGACGTTCGCGCGGTAGCCGAGCAGATGTCGCCGCCAGCGCTCGTGCTCCCGCTCGATCCGACGACGCTCGGCGAGGTGATGGCCGACATCCGAACCGTGGCGGATGCGGCCGGTGTCCCGGCGCGGGGCGACGGCCTGGTGACGGAACTTGCCGACCGGATCGAGGTCGTCCGCAGCGCGGTCGCGACCGGCGAGCGACCCGCCGTCGCGGCGCTCGAATGGCTCGACCCACCGTTCATCGGCGGCCATTGGGTACCGCAGCTGATCGAACTGGCCGGAGGCATCGACGTGCTCGGGCTCCCTGGAGAGCGCTCGCGCACGACGGAGTGGGCGGACCTCGAGGCCGCGCGTCCCGAAATCGTGGTGTGCATGCCCTGCGGCTATGACGCCGAGCGCTCCGCCCAGGAGGCGCTCTCCTACGAGCAGCGGCTCGACGGGCTCGCCGCGCGCGCGGTCTTCGCGGTCGACGGCTCGGCGTACTTCTCGCGGCCCGGCCCACGGCTGGTCGACGGCCTGGAGCTGCTGGCCGCCCTGCTGCATCCCGAGCTGAGCGGCCCCCCACTCCCCGGCCGGTCGGTCGCACTGACCGTCTAGTGCCAGCTCGCACTTAGGGCAGAGGTCGCGTGCGCATGGCCCCTGTGGGGTCTGGCGAGCGGACGCGCGAGCGCGCCTTCGGCTTAGATACTCGGTTCTTGGGCGCGCGCAGGGCAGAACACCAGACCGTGATCGCAGGGACCCCCCAGCAGTGCTTCGACGCCCTGATCGACTACGCGGCGATCGTCGAGTGGCAGAGCGCGGTCAAGGCGTGCGAGGTCCGCGAGGTCGATTCGGCCGGCCGCGGCAAACGCGTCTTCTGGGAGCTCGACGCCAAGGTCAAGTCGGTCTCCTACACGCTCGCCTACACCTACGAGGAGCCGAGCTGGATCAGCTACAAGCTGGTCGAGGGCGACGTCTCCGACATCCAGGGCGAGTACACGTTCGAGAATCGCGACGACCAGACGACGCTCGCGACGTTCAGCCTCGAGATCGATCCCGGCATCTGGGTGCCTGGCAAGGTCGTCGAGCTACTCAGCGGGCAGGTCATGAAGAGCTCCCTCGACGAGCTCAAGTGTCACGTGGAAGCGTCGGTCTAGCGCGAGAACTCGCGCGACGGGGAGGGTGTCGCGTGCGCATGACCCGGTGGGGTCTAGCCGGCCGGCAACGCACCCGCACGCGGCCCGAGCGGATGCGGGAGCCCGCGGCCGCGGTCGCGATCGGGGCGTCGGGGTCATCGACAGCCGCCGTCCGCCTGATCGTCAGGAACACGATCAGCGCGCCGAGCAGCGCGACAGCCGTCGCGACCGTCATCGCCTGAGTGAAACCGGCGACGAAAGCGTCGTTGGCGGCGCGCGTCAGCTCGTCCAGCTGCGTCGTCGTCAATCCGTCGACGTGTTGAGGAGCCGATCCTGCCCCGGCCGCGAGCGACTCGAGGCGAGCCGCGTCCGTCGGGGAGATCCCCGCCGCCTCGACCGTCCGCGTGAAAGTCGAGCCCTGGACGCCGGCTAGCACCGCTCCGAAGATCGCAATTCCGACCGATCCGCCGATCTGCCGGGTCGTCGAGAGCAGCCCTGAACCCGCACCCCGCTGCGCAGCCGGAACGGAGTTGAGCGCCGCGGTGTTCATCGGCGTCATCACCAGCGCCACGCCGCTGCCGAACAGCAGGTAGCCGGGCAGCAGCAGGCCGAACTCCTGCCGCTCGGCGAGCAAGGCGATCTCGGCGAAGCCGGCAGCCACCATCAGCATCCCGACGGTCGCCGGGATCCGTGCCCCGACCCGGTCGGCGAGCCGGCCCGAGATCGGCGCCACGAACAGCACCGGCAGGGTCGCGGGCAGGAACAGCAGCCCGGCCATAATCGGATCGTAGCCGAGCACGTTCTGCTCGAAGATCACGCCGTAGACCGTCAGCCCCGTGAGCGCGAACTGGAGGCAGATGACCGCGCGTTGGCGCCGATGAACTGGCGCTGGCGGAACAGCGACAGGTTCAGCAGCGGCGCGTCGGTCCGCAACTCGACGGTCACGAACAGCGTGCCAGCGATCAGCCGCGCCGGCGAACAGGCCGAGCACCGGTGCCGAGCCCCAACCCCACTGGTCGCCGAAGGTCAGCGCCAGCGTCAGCGCCGTCAGGCTGGTGGCCAGCAGGGCGAAGCCGCGGAAGTCGAACCGCGAACGCCTCTCGGCGCGGCTCTCGGGCGCATAGCGGAGCGCCATCACGATCGCCGCGATCCCGATCGGGAGGTTGACGAAGAAGATCCAGCGCCAGCTGATCCCCTGGGTGATCACTCCGCCGAGCAACGGCCCGGCCGAGAGGAACACCGAGGAGATCCCGACCAGGATCCCGAGCGCCTTGCCGCGCTCGCGCGGGCCGAAAACGGTCGTCACGATCGCCTGGGTCGCCGGGATCATCAGCGCGCCGCCGATTCCCTGGCCGATCCGCCCGATGATGATCACCGCCTCGTTGGGAGCGAAGCCACAAAGCGCCGAGAAGCTGACGAACATCGCGGCGCCGGTGACGAAGGCGCGCCGGCGGCCGTACATATCGCCGAGCCGGCCACCGGCCGCGACGAATGCGGCGAGCGAGAGCAGGAAGGCGTTGATAACCCACTGGATCTCGGCAGTCGAGGCGTTCAGGTCGCGCTGCATCGTCGGCAACGCGACGCTGACAATCGTCTGGTCGAGGAAGACCATCGACAGAGCTCCGGTCATCGCGACCAGGACGAGCCTTCGGTCGACCGGCTGACCCGCGCTGCGGCTCACGGCCTCAAGCGATCATCACGGCGGCGATCACTGCAAGCACGCCGACACTGATCGCCATCCCGTTGCCGACGGCCACCGGCGGGCGCTCCGAGCGCCCGGTCCCGAACATCGCCGCCGCACACAGCACGCCGCCCGCGAGGCCGCCGAGGTGGCCGCCGATCGAGATCCCCGGGATCACGAAGGTCAGGACGAGGTTCAACCCGATCCAGATGCCGAGTCCGCTCTCCATGATGTTCATCCCCCGCTCGCGCAAAATGATGAAAGCGGCGCCCATCAGGCCGAAGATCGCCCCCGAAGCGCCGACCGTGAAGGCGTCGGGCTGGAGCAGCAGCGCGCCGAGCGAACCGGTGAGCAGCGAAGCGAAGTAGATGATCGCGAAGCGAGCCGTCCCGATTGCGGGCTCGATCAGCGAGCCAAGGATCCAGAGCGAGAACATGTTGAGGAACAGGTGGCCGATTCCTCCGTGGAGGAAGCCGGCGGTGATCAGGCGCCAGTACTCCCCTTCGGCGACCGCGGGGCCGTAGAGGACACCCGCTATCTGCAGCTGGGGCCCGCCGAGCATGCCACCCAGATAGACGAGCACGCAGATCCCGATCAGGACCGGCGTCAGGCGGGGGCCTGCACGCAGCGTCTGCGCCGTGTGGACCTTGGTCCGCTCGCGGGAACACTCCGGGCAACGCATCCCGACCGGCGTCGTCGTCATGCAGTCCGGGCAGATCGGCCGCCCGCAGTTGGAGCAGGACACCCCGGTCTCGCGGTCGTTATGGCGGTAGCAGACCTCCATCGGTCTCCAACCTACTGACGGCGCTGACGCAGAGCCCTACAGGGCGACTTCGATGATCGGCGTCTCGCTGGGGACCCTGGCGCCGCCGGGGGCCTCGCGAGTGACCATCACTCGGTCGACGGCCTCGAGGCTGCGATCGATCGTCCCGTAGCCGCTGCCATCGGAGCCGACGCTGAAAGTCGCGCCCGGGATCACCTCGCCGGCCCGCTCGAGCCACAGCTGGTAGACCTCGCTCGAGCGGCCGGAGGGCAGCGTCGGCATCCCGTGGACACTCAGCACGGCGCCCTGCTCACCGCCTCCGGGAACCGTCAGGCTCGCGCTGCCGAGCGTCGCACGATCTTCGTCGACAGACGCCGTAAGAATCGTAGGATCGCCGCTGCCGGTGAACTGGGCCGCGCCGAATCCGAGGGCCGTCCCGGCAACTACGAGCACGGCGGCGCTGGCCCACGCGAGCGTGGGACGGACGCTGAGCGCGAGTCCCCCGAACCGCTCCCGGAACTTCGCCAGGGGCCGCGACCGAGCCGGGGCAAGGTCGCTGCGGATCTCCCGCATCAGACTGCGCTTGAGGCGAGCCGGCGGCTCGAGCTGCGGGACCGAGCGCGGCAGCGCCTCGACGGCGGGGCGCAGCAGTTCGATCTCATCGCGACAGGCGGCACAGCCCATCACGTGGCGCTCGAAGGCCTGGACTTCGAGGTCGGGCAGCGCGCCGAGCAGGTATGCGGCGGCGTTGCCCTCGTGGCGGTGGTCGCGGCCCTCCATCACGCTGCGCTCTCTTCCAGCGCGCGGCGCATCTTCTCGAGGCCGAGCCGCATCCGGCCCTTTACCGTCCCGACGGGGGTGTCGATCATCTCGGCGATCTCGGTGTGGGTGAAGCCGCCGAAGTAGGCGAGCTCGATCACCCGGCACTGCTCGCCGGGAATCGTGTCCATCGCGTCGCGCACGGTGCGGGCCTCATCGCGGCGCAGCACCTCGAGCTCGGTCGATTCGGGTGCCTCTTCCTTTTCGGCGAGCCCCTCGCCGAAGGCACGACGACGATCGTGAACGACGTTGCGCCGCAGCGCGTCGATCGCGCGGTGGTGGACGATCCCGAGCACCCAGGTGCGGACGCTCCCGCGATCGCGCTGGTAGCGCTCGCGGCTGCGCCACATCGAGAGGAAAGCCTCCTGGACGATGTCCTCGGCTGTAACGCGGTTGCCGACCATCCGGTAGGCGAGCGCGAAGGCGGCCCCGCCGTGCCGGTCATAGACGGCTTCGAAGGCGTCGCTCTCGCCGCGTTGGACGAGCGCCATCAGCTCTTCGTCGGCGAACCGCGCTAGCTGGGCGTCAGGCATCTCGGGAAGGATTCTGGTGCATCGGAACTAATTCGTTCGAAGACGGGTTCTCGGATCAGTCCAATCTCGAGGAGGCGCGAACATGCAGCAGCGATCAACGGCCCAGCTCTACGCCCTGATTTTCGGGGTCCTGCTCGTGGCGGGGGGCATCATCGGTTTCTTCTACAGCTCGAGCTTCGCGGTCGGCGACGCACTCGACAGCCAGCGGGTGATCGGCCTGCTCGCGGTCAACGGCTGGCACAACACGATCCATCTCCTGACCGGAGCGATCGGCCTGGCGGTGGTCGGCAGCGCCGCGGCGGCGCGCACCTACGCCCTGGTCCTCGGCGTCGTCTATCTGCTGCTCGCGATCCTCGGCTTCCTCGTCTTCGGGGACTCCGTGCTCCAGATCGTGCCGCTCAACAACGAGGACAACATCCTCCATCTGCTGATCGGGGTCGCCGGGATCGGGTCCTACACCGCCAGCTCCCCGCGGGCGACAGCGAACACCGCGTAGCGCTGGGCGTTACCGTCGCTTGAGAGCCGCGCTCGGCGAGCTCGCGCAGGGTGCGCTCGAGCTCGCGGGCGCGGTTGGCGTTGCGCTGACGCTGGCCGCGCCGCGCGCGAACGACGATCAATGCGCCGCCCGCCGCCGCGCCCGCGACCGCGGCAACTGCAGGGCGGGCCCAGTTTCGTGGATCGCGCATTGCACCGATTTCCCAATCGGCGAGCTCCTCGGCGGCGGCGTCGGCGATCTCGACGAGCCGTGCCTCGAGCCGATCCGAGAGGTCGGCCGGGCGGGTCGACCGGGCGAAGCGCCGAGCGCAGAAGCTGCTTCAACGTCATTCATCGGCGGCTCACCTCGCCCCTCGGCGTCGAGTTGCTCGCCGAGCTGCTTGATCGCGCGATGGATCAGCACCTTGGTGCGCTCCTTCCGAGCGGCCGAGCGCGCGCGCGATCTCGCGGTTGTCCATGTCGAGCGCGAAGCGCATGATCAGGGCCTCCCGGCGATCGTCCGGGAGGCTCGCGACCCCGGCGAGTACCGCCTGAACGTCTTCGCGACCCTCGACGAGATCCTCGGTCCCGTGCAGGGCCGAGACGACGGCCGCGTCCTCGAGCTGGGTCTGCGGACGGCGCGAGCGGTCGCGGTGGTAGTTGGCGGCCAGGTTGTGGGCGATCCGGATGAGCCAGGGACGCAGCGGCCGACCGTCCGACTCCGCGCGGCGCGCGCTCGAAGTGGCGGTAGGCCTGAAGGAAGGTCTGCTCGGTGATGTCCTCGGCGTCGTGGTGATTGCCGATCCGGTAGTAGGAGTAGCTGTAGACGTCGCGCAGGTGCGCTGCGATAGAGCTCGGTGAACGCCCGGTCGAGATCCGCCTTCGCTGCGCTGTCGACCACGCGCTCAGCCTACCCGCGCCGACTGGCTCCCGCGAGCAGAGCGCCCGACGCGCGCCGGGCGGGCCGGCAGCGGGCCTCCGAGCCAACCCCACTGGAGCTCGACGCACGGCCACACGCGATCGATGACCGCCCCCGCGAGCATCGGCGAGGGGTCGGCGAGCGCGCGGAAAGCGCAGCGGGGTGCCGCAGCGAACGCGGACTCGACAGGGGCGGATCAGCCAGCCGTTGCGCGCGCGCTCTGAACCGGTAACGGCAATTGGGACGATCGGAGCGCCGGTCTCCAGCGCCAGCCGGCCCGCGCCTCGCTTCGGGCTCCCGACGGGGCCGCTCCGGACGCGCTTGCCCTCGGGGAAGATCAGCACGGGGTCGCCGCGCTCAAGCACCGCGCGTGCGGTCTCCATCATCTCCTCGTCGGCCTCCCCGCGACGGACCGGGAACGCGCCGAGGGCGTTCAAGATCCAGCCCTGCCAGCGCCGCTCGAACAGCTCCCGCTTGGCGACGAAGTAGACCGGGCGGCCGAGGCAGGTCGCGATCACGAACGGGTCGAGGAAGCTGCGGTGGTTGGCGGCCAGGATCACCGCGCCTTCTGCGGGAATGTTGTGGCGCCCGCCCCGGACGAGCAGAAAGTAGAGCTGCAGCGTCGGCTGGAGTACAGCGCGCGCGAGCCGGTAAACCGGCGCCTTGACCCCGCGGTTGCGGATCCGTTCGTGGTGGATCGAGAGCTGAGTCATGGCGTGCCTCGCGCGCGGGCGTGGTGAGTCGGTCTACACCGGGCGCGGGGCGCGGGTTACGTCGGTCTGAGCCGGCTTCTGGGTACCCTCTCGGCGATGCGCAGGCGACGAACCATCAACGGGGCGATCGCAGGGGCGGTGGGCGCCGCGGTCTGGGCCGCGCAGGAGCGCGTCGACCAGCAGCTGTTCGGCGTTCCCTACTCGGACGTCGAGCTCCTCGGCAAGGTCGTGACGCGCGGTCCGAGCTGGCCGGCGGCCGGCGTCGCGCTGCACATCCTGAACGGAGCGATCTTCGGAGCCGCCTACGCCAATGCGCGGCCGTTCGCGCCGGTTCCGGCCGTCGGGACGGGCATCGCCGCCGGGCTCGCGGAGTGCTTCGCGACCTGGCCGCTGACCAGGTTCGTTCCCGCCGTCCATCCGGCCGGCGAGGAGCTGCCGGCGCTGTGGGGCAATCGCCCGGCGCTCGCACAGGCGGTCTGGCGCCATGCGGTGTTCGGAGCAGTGCTGGGACTCGTCGAGCAGCGGCTCAACGCCGACCTGACCGCAGAGCCCCCGACGGTCGTCCCGGTCGCCTCCAACGGCCACGGCGACATCGCCGCCGCGATTCAGACCTGAAGAGCCGGGAGCCGGATTCGAACCGGCGACCCTTCGCTTACAAGGCGAACGCTCTGGCCAACTGAGCTATCCCGGCAAGCTGCAAATCCTACGGCCGGACGTGCGATGCCCGCTCAGTTCAGCACCGCCCGGGAGTCGAGGTGGGTTCCGACCTTGCGCTTGACGCGCTGGAGGGCGTTGTCGACGGTCTTGGTGTCGCATTCGAGCCGCTGAGGCGATGATCCTCGTAGGAATCGCCGTCCAGGTAGAGGCTCAGGACCGAGCTCTCGAGCTCGGAGAGGACGCTCGTCAGACACGCCACCAGACTCTTGAGCTCCTCGGTCGAGATCACCTGGTTGACGGGATCGTGCGCGGTCGGCCCGGGCAGGATCTCGTCGAGCGTCGGCTCGCCGTCGCCGGACGCCGCCGGGGTCTGCGAGAACGACACGTACTGGTTCAGCGGCGTGTGCTTGTTGCGGGTCGCGGTCTTGACCGCGGTGATGATCTGCCGGGTGATGCAGAGCTCCGCGAAGTTGCGGAAGCTCGACTCGCGATCGGTCCGATAGTCGCGGACCGCTTTCCAGAGGCCTACGAGCCCCTCCTGGATCAGGTCCTCGGAGTCGCCCCCGACGAGGAAGTACGAGGACGCCTTGAGCCGGACGAAGCCGCGATAGCGGCGAACGATCTTGTCCCAGGCCTCAGTACGCCCCTGCTTGGCGAGCGCGATCAGATAGTGGTCATCAACCTCGACCACAGGGTGAGACGTGTTCGGACGAGCAACGATGGTATTTGCATTTACAGCCACGATATTGTCCCTTCTGACCGACCTATTGGCCGGTCCCTATCGCGGCGCACGTACCTCCCCTGGTACGCCAGAAACACCGGTGAAGAAGCCTTAACCTCTACTCCAGCCTTATCTGTTGCCGCGAGTATGGGCTAGTTATGGAGCCCTGTCAAGGGTTTGATCGCGCGAATGCAAGATCCCGTACAGCAGCGCTGCGGCGGCGGCGGACACGTTGAGGCTGCCGACCTGTCCGCGGAGCGGCAGCGCGACGAGTTGATCGCATGCGCTGACGACCCGAGGACGGAGGCCGCGGCCTTCGGAGCCGAGCACCAGGACGACCTTGCCCGTGTAGTCGGGCTTGTCATAGGAGACGGTCGCCTCGGCGTGGGCGCCGTAGACCCAGGCCCCTACCCCCTTCGCGTGGTTGAGGTACTCGGTCACGTTCCGCACGCGGGCGATCCGCAGGTGCTCGACGGCGCCGGCCGAGGCGCGGCAGACGACCGGCGTCACCGCAGCGGACCGGCGCTCGCCGATCACCACTCCGGTGGCGCCGACGCACTCCGCGACCCGGCAGACCGCGCCGAGGTTGTGGGGGTCCTGGATCTCATCGAGGCAGACGACGAGCGCGTCGTCGGCGTCGAGCAGGCCCGCGAAGTCGACGTAGGGGTAGTCCTCGGCGCGGGCGCAGACCCCCTGGTGATCGCCGCTCCCGCACAACTCGCTGAGCTCGTCAGTCGGTGACGACGAGCTCAACCGGCACGGTCGTACTCGCCAGCCACGGCTCGCGGGCAACGCGCGCAGTCGCGATCACCTGTTCGACGACCCGGTGGCCGCGCAATGCCTCGCGCACCGCGTTGCGGCCGTAAAGAATCACCGCTGCAGCGGCACGAGCCGCGATCCCTCGGCGCCGTCGCGAACCTCCCAGCCGAGCGCGGTCAGTTCCTCGCGCTTTCGATCGGCGGTCGCGAAGTCGCGCGCCGCGCGAGCCTCCTCGCGCTCGGCCGCCAGGCGCTCGGCCTCTGGCGGAGGAGTCTCGCCCTCGCCTCCCAAGAGGTGGGCGAAGCCGAGAACGTCGAGCATGGTCGCGAGGTCCCCCACCCCGAGCCGCTCACCGGAGTCGAGCCTGCGGTTGCCCTCGGCCACCCAGTCAAACAGGGCCGAGCGCGCCGCGGGCGTGTTGAAGTCGTCGGCGAGCGCCGCGAAGAACCGTTCGGCGAACGGAGTGAAGGCCTCGGGCGCGGAGGCCGCCGGGTCGAGTCGCCCGCAGAACTCACGGATACGCTCGACCGAGCGCCCGGCGTCGTCGACGATCTCGTCGGTAAAGGAGAGCGGCCGGCGATAGTGGCCGCTCAGCAGCCACATAACGATCGCGTCCCGGCCGTACCGCTCGAGCGCCTCGCCGAGCGGCTGGATGTTGCCGCGCGACTTCGACATCTTCTCGTCCGCGAGCCGGACCATTCCGTTGTGCATCCAGACCCGCGCGAGCCGCTCACCGCGCCCGGCCTCGCTCTGGGCGATCTCGTTCTCGTGGTGGGGAAAGACGAGATCGATCCCTCCCCCGTGGACATCGAAGTCGATCCCGAGGATGCCCTCGGCCATCGCCGAGCACTCGATGTGCCAGCCGGGACGACCATCGCCCCAGGGAGAGTGCCACGCCGTGTCCTCGCCGGCCTTGCGCGCCTTCCAGAGCGCGAAATCCTGCGGGCTCTCCTTGACGTCGACCCGCGCCTCGTCACCTTCGGCCTGGACCATGTCCTCGAGCGCGCGGTTGGACAGGCGTCCGTAGGCCGGAAAGCTCCCGACCCGAAAGTAGACGTCACCGGCGACCGGGTAGGCGTGTCCCGATGCGATCAGCGACTCGATCAGCTCCACGATCGCCTCGATCGACTCGCGCGGCGCTGGGCTCGTGGTCGGGCCGGCCGAGCCCGAGCCCGTCGGTGTCCGCCAGATAGCGCTCGGTCATCTCGGCGGCGAGCGACTCGCTCGCGACGCCCTGCTCGCGCGCCGCGTCATAGATCTTGTCGTTGACGTCGGTGATGTTGACCACGAGCGTCACGTCGTAGCCCAGGTGCTCGAGAAACCGCTTGAACACCGCGAAGATGACGAACGGGCGAGCGTTGCCGACGTGGATCGGTGCGTAGACCGTCGGTCCGCAGGCATAGATCCCGACCTTGCCCGCCGTGCGCGGCTCGAGCGCGACGTCGGAGCCGCGGAAGGTGTCGTAGACGGTGACGGCGCGCATCGCACCTCAGTCTGACGCGCGGTCGACGGTCGCGATCGCCAGCGCCGCGATCCCTTCGCCGCGGCCGACGAACCCCATCCGCTCGCCGGTCGTGAACTTGACGTTCACCTCGAGCGGTCGCAGCCCGACCGTCTCGGCGAGACACTCGGCGCATGTCGTCGCGGTAGGCCGCGAGCTTGGGTGCCTCGCAGGAGACGGTCGAGTCGACGTGGGTGATCGTCCAGCCGTGATCCTCCAGGAAGGTCGCCACCTGGCCGAGCAGCGCCAGGCTGTCGGCGTCGCGCCAGCGCTCGTCGGTGTCGGGGAAGTGCTGCCCGATGTCGCCGAGGCCGGCTGCGCCCAGCAACGCGTCGATGATCGCGTGGGTCAGGACGTCAGCGTCGGAGTGGCCGGCCAGCCCCAGCTCGGCCTCGACCTCGACCCCGCCGAGCACCAGTCGGCGCCCCGCTTCCAGACGATGTGAGTCATACCCGATGCCGGCCCTCACCCGATCGGCTCCAGCCGGCGCGTCCGCCGCTCGAAGACCGCCAGCTCGGTGACGCCGAGCTCGCCGAGCCAGGCTACGGCACCCTCATAGCCGAACCCGAGGTGGTCCGGTTGGTGGGCATCGGAAGAGAGCGCGACCGGCTTGCCCGCCTCCAGGCACAGCTCGAGGAACTCGCGCGCGGGGTAGAGCTCGCCGATCGGCTTGCGCAGACCGGCGGTCGAGACCTCGATCGCAATGTCGGCAGCTGCGATCCCTTCCATCGCCCGATCGTAGAACCGCCGCAGGTCGCCGGAGGGACGGGGGCGCTCGGCGCCCCAGATCTTGACCAGGTCGGGATGGGCGAGCACGTCGAACAGCCCGCTGGCGGCCGCCTCTCCGAGGGTCTCGAAGTATCGCTGCCAGACCTCGTCCGGGTCGGCGGAGCGCCAGACGTCCCAGCGGCCGGGCATGTCGACCGCGTCCTGGCCGAGGAAGTGGACCGACCCGACGACGAAGTCCCAGTCGCGGCCGGCGAGCAGACCCTCGATCCGGTCCTCCCGGCCGGCGAGGAAGTCGGCCTCGATGCCTAGCTTGAGGTCGGTCTGCTCGCGTACGAAGGAGCAGTAGGCGTCGAGGTCATCGACGGCCTGCTCGCGCCAGAAGGGTGGTCCCAGACCTCGAGCGCCTGTTGGAAGCGGTGGACGTGCTCGGCGACGCCGAGCTCCTCGATGCCCCGTTCGGTCGCGATCGACCGGTAACGCTCGACGTTGGCGCTCGTGAAGTAGTCGGCGGCGCTCGTGCCGTCGTCATCCGGGCGCAGATGTACGTGGTAGTCGGTCAGCATTTGCTCCGCGCTCAACCCTCGACGCGGGCGGAGAGCAGGATCTCGGCGAGCGCCAGGTCGGCGCGCGTCGTCACCTTGATGTTCTCAGCCGGCGCGGGCACGATCGTGACCGAGCCACCCTGCGCCTCGACGAGCGCGGCATCGTCGGTGGCGGCCGCGAGGGTGTGCGGCATCGACCTCGAGCGCCGCCGCAGGGCGGCGCCGTCGAACGCCTGCGGCGTCTGAATCGCCCAGAGCCGCGATCGGTCGAGTGTCTCGGCCACCCGACCGTCGCCGTCGACCTGCCTTGATCGTGTCGCTGACGGGCGCGGCTGCCACGGCGCCGTCCCACCCCGCTTCAATCCGCTCGCAGCAAGCGCTCTACGAGCTCGGCCGTCAGTAGCGGGCGGGCTGCGTCCTGAACGACGTAGAGCGCGGCGTCGGGGGCGCGCCGGACGGCCTCGCGACCGAGCCGAGCGCGACGGCGCCGCCGGTGACCTGTTCCGGGGTGGCTCCTCGATCTCCAACTCCACACCCGGTGGCGCCGCCACGATCACCCGATCGCAGACCTCGGCCTCAGAGCCGCGACGCTCCATGTGACCAATGGCCGTCCCGCCGCACGTGACGAACGCCTTCGGAACATCGGCGCCGAGCCGCTCGCCACTGCCCGCCGCGGCGACGATGCCGACGGCGGACGGGCCGCGCGCCAGCTCGAAGCGGTCATCTACTCGTCTACTTCGCCGCCGCGGCGACCGCGCCGCCACGCCCGGCGTGGGCGTCCTCGATCAGCGAATCGAGATGATCCTCAGCGCCGTCGGCCTCCATCTCGAGCGCGTACATCAGCTCGGAGGCGAGGATCTTCTTGGCGCGGGTGTACATCTGCTTCTCGCCGGTCGAGAGGCCCTTGTCGGCCTCGCGGATCGCGAGGTTGCGGACGACCTCGGCCAGCTCGAAGACATCGCCGGTCTTGATCTTGTCGCGGTTGTGCTTGAACCGCCGGTTCCAGTTCTTGGGCATCTCGCTGACGTCGTCGCGCAGGACGCCGAGCACCCGCGCGACATCGTCTTCGCCGATCACGCGGCGGAGCCCGGCCTTGCCCGCGTTCTCGGCGGGAACCATGACGGTCATGTCGTTGTGCAGGATCTTGATCGTCAGGTACTCCGAGGTGTTGTCGAAGCGCTCACGAACCTCTCGCTTGACCACTCTTGCCGGCGCCGTGGTGCGGGTAGACCACGTGGTCGCCGACGGCGTAATCGATGTGCGGGGCTCTCGCGGCTGACCTCCAGCTCGGCGATCTCCTTCTCCCATGTCGTATCGGAAATGGTCGATTCCTCCTTCGGTGGGTTCGCGGTCAGGTCTGTAAGTAGCGGTCGACGAGATTGATCTCCTGCAGTCGTCGCAGGCCCTCGCGGATGTCCTTGGCTCGCACCTCGCCGACGCCATCGATGCCTTCCAGCTCCGGGTCCGTCGCGGCCAGGATCTCGTCCAGCCCTCCGAACTCGCGGATAATGGCGCCGATGACCAGCTTGGGCAGCCGGGGAACACGCCCGAGCACGCGGTGGCCTCGAGGGGATGCCGGGTGGTCGAGGGTGTTGATCTTGCGGTCGTAGCCGAGCAACTCGGCGAGCCGACCGAAGTCGAGCAGGTCCTGGTGGGGGAGTCCGCGCGAGCGACTCCATGACCAGGCCGAAGGTTTCCTCGTTGTCGTCGACGAGGTAGTCGTGGACGAGCGCCGACTTGTCGGCCGCGACGCCGACCATCGTCTCCTCGAGCTGCATCTCGATCAGACGGCCCTCGGTGCCGAGCTCGACGATCTGGCGCTCGATCTCGACCGCCATCCGCGTCACGAGCTCGGAGCGCTGGAGAACCGTCAGGACGTCGTGCAGCACGACTCCGGCCTCGAACTCCAGCGCGGTCAGACGCGTGGAGACCTGGTCGAGGCGGCTGCGGTACTTCTCGAGCGTCTGGAGGCCCTGATTGGCCTTGGCGAGTACGACCGGGATCTCGTCGAGCAGGTACTTGGCGCCGCCGAGGTAGAGCGAGACGACGTCACGCCGCTGCGAGATCGCGATCACGAGGGCGTCGGTCTGCTTGGAGACGCGCTCGGCGGTGCGGTGGCGGGTACCGGTCTCGGTCGAGCTGATCGTCGGATCGGGCATCAGCTGGACGTTGGCCCAGAGGATCTTGGTCGCGTTGTCGGAGAGCATGATCGCCCCGTCCATCTTCGCCACCTGGTAGAGCTGGGCCGGCGTGAAGTCGATGTCGAGCCGGATTCCGCCCGAATAGAGAAAAGCGAGGTCGTCGCTGGCGCCTACGCACACGAGGCCGCCGGTCCGGGCGCGGACGATGTAGTCGATTCCCTCACGCAGCGCTGTACCCGGCGCAACGGCTCTCCAGAGCACGGACGAGCCTAGGCTCTTGACGATCCTGCAACTCCGTCACATGATCGTCTGCTGAAGGCTGCACAGAAAGCGATTCTAGCAATAACCAGGCGTTTTTGGCTTTCGGAAGCCATTTTTCGCCCACTTGACGTAACGCCGTGCGGAAACGGACGGATCTGAGGGCATCGGCTCAGGCGGCCGCATGGCGGAATCGTCGTGCCGCGACCCGCGTCGGTGGCCGCTCCGAAGACCCTGCGCCAGGGCCGCACCGACAGGGTCACGCCGGCGGTAGCCGGGTGGAGCGGATCGGCGAGTCCGAACTTGTCAGCCTCGGCGAGCCGCCGGTCGGCGTGCGAGACGGTTCGGACCTCGCCCGTCAGGCCAACCTCGCCGAAGGCCGCGAGCGGCGCCTCGCCGGCGCGCGCGGGGCACGCCCTTGGCTGCCGATGCGATCGCGAGGGCGATTCCGAGATCCGCACCGGGCTCCTCGATCCGAACGCCACCGACGACCGATACGAAGACGTCGCACGCGCCGAGCTGGAGGTGGGCGTGCCGCGAGAGGACCGCCAACAGCAGCGACAGCCGGTTGCGGTCGATCCCGTTCGCGATCCTCCGCGGTGGTGCGGCCTCCGTCCGGGCAACGAGCGCCTGGACCTCGACGAGCAGCGGCCGGGAGCCCTCCATCGCGCAGACGACGATCGACCCCGGCGCCCGGGTCGCCTCCGAGACAAACCGCGAGGACGCATCCTCGACCTCGACCAGCCCCCGCTCGGCCATCTCGAAGACTCCGACCTCGTTGGTTGATCCGAAGCGGTTCTTGATCGCCCTCAGCGTCCGGTAGGTGCGCTCCCGCTCGCCCTCGAATTGGAGCACGCAGTCGACCGTGTGCTCGAGCACCCGTGGACCGGCGATCGTTCCCTCCTTGGTGACGTGGCCGACCAGGACGACGGCGATATCGCGCCGCTTGGCGAGCTCCATCACTCGCGAGGCGACCTGCCGGACCTGGCCGACCGAACCGGGGACGCTCGAGAGCTCGGGCGCGTTGAGCGTCTGGACGCTGTCGATCACACAAACCTCGGGGCGCTCGGCATCGATGGTGGCGAGCACGGTGTCCAGATCGGTCTCTGCGATCGTCGGCACGGCGAGTGCGTCCTCGCCCAGGCGTGCGGCCCGCAGCCTGACTTGTGCGGCTGACTCCTCGCCTGACACGTAGAGCACCTTGTGACCGGCCGCGGCGAGGTTGCCGAGCGCGGCCGCGATGATCGTTGACTTGCCGATCCCGGGCTCGCCGGCGAGCAGCACGAGCGAGCCTGGAACGAGACCGCCGCCGAGCACACGATCGAGTTCACCGATCCCGGTCGAGAGCCGGCTGCTGGCAGGCGTTCGTACCTCCGAGAGCGGCACCGGCTTGAGCGCCGCCGAGCCTCGCGCGCGACGCGCGCGGCCACCGGAGGCGGACTCCCGGCGAACCTCCTCAGCGAGCGTGTTCCACTCGCCGCAACCCGGGCAACGGCCGTGCCACTTCGCCGCCTCGGCGCCGCAACTCCCACAGACGAAGGTCGATCCGCTCACCGCACGAGCCTAAGCCCGGCCGAGGACGCCTTCGCCCCCCGTGCCGGGCTCACGGCCCGCTAGGACTCAGCGGTGGCGGCGGTTACAGCGCCTTCTACGCTCCCCGTCGAACTTGCGGCACCGCTTATCGCCCCGTCCGAGCACGCTGGCGTCGCGCAGACACTTCTTGCGGCGGTTGCGGCTCGCAATCGAGCTACAGCGTGCCTCCTGTTGCCTCTTGCGGCACAGCCGTCGGTTCGAGTTGTTGTCGATCCTGCTGCAGTCTTTCGCCCCGGCCACGGTGACCTCAGCGGCTGCGGTGGCGGTCCCCGTCGCGGGTATCGCAAACGCCACGGCGCACAACACGAGCCCGAAGAGCAGGCTCAATCTCGAAGACTTCATCTTTGGCTCCCTCATCGGTGTTGCAAGCGATGCTAACGGCCGTCCGTTAACGCAGTCGACCCCCGGCCCGGAGCAGCTGCTCCCGGCCGGGGGTCGATCGCTACGAAACGAGCTAGGCGCGAACGCGGTTGCCGTTGATCCGCGAGACGTCGGCGCTGGCACGCCGGCGACCGTCGCCGGTGCGGCAGTTCACGCGCCGGTTGCGGTGATCGAACTTGCCGCAGCGACGTCCGTGGTTGTTCCGACACTGGCGACGACGAGCGCGGCGGTCGAAGTTGTCACAGCGGCGGTTGCCGTTATGACGCCGGTTGAACCGGTTGTTCCGGTTACCGTTGTGACGGCGATTGCTACCCCGATCGCGACAGTTATCGCGCCGGTTACGACTATCGAAACGGAAGCAGTTGCGGTTGTTGCGGCCACGATGGCGTCCGCGGTTTCCACAGCTGACGACGTTGTTGTCAAAGACGCTCCCGCCACCGTCCCGCACACCGTCACGGCAGCCATCCTTGGCATCCGCGCCCTGGGCCATCGCCCCGGCGGGGAGCGCCACGAGCGCGCCGCAGCACATCACAGCCGCGAGCGAGAACTTGCGTCCAATCGATTCCATCCGGTCCCTCCTCAGGTGATATTGCCGCCAGATCCTAGCCGAGCGGAGGGAGAAGCGCGAGCGTTAAGGCGCGATTAGGCAAGTCTCCCTAGGAGCGAGGTGGCGACGCGTGCTCTGCACGCGAGCCGCCGAGGGACACCGCGAGACGCAGGCTATTTGTCCTCTGGGGGAGCGTCCGGGACTTCTGGCAGGACCTCAGGATCGGCGAGCGGATCGGGCTCGTCGGGAGCCTCGGGGACGGACGGCTCCTCGGCATCGGGGGCGTCGCCCTTCGCGCCGACGGCGACGGCTTCGCGCTTGCGCTTCTTCGGCGCCTTGATCGTGATCTTGATCGGATCGTCGTCGTCGTCCTTGCGATCGATGTCAACGGTCGAGCCGGGATCCATCGAACTCGCAAGCACCCTGTCGGCGAGCGGATCCTCGATGTAGCGCTGGATCGCGCGACGGAGCGGACGGGCGCCCATCGACGGGTCCCAGCCCTTCTCGACGAGCACGTCCTTGGCCTCGTCGGAGAGGTTGAGCGAGAGCTCGCGCTCGGCCATCGTCTCGCGGATGCGCAGCATCAGCAGCTCGACGATCTCGCGGATCTCATCCTTCTGGAGCTTCGCGAAGACGATCACCTCGTCGATCCGGTTGAGGAACTCCGGCCGGAAGACCTTCTTGAGCTCGCTCATGATCCGGCCCTTCATGTCGCCGTAGCTGACACCCGTGTCGTCGTCGCTGCTGACGGCGAAGCCGAGGCCGGCATTCTTGGCGATCTCGTTCGCCCCGACGTTCGAGGTCATGATCACGATCGCGTTGCGGAAGTCGACCGTCCGCCCCTGGGCGTCGGTCAGCCGGCCGTCCTCGAGTATCTGCAGGAGGATGTTGAAGACGTCGGGGTGTGCCTTCTCGATCTCGTCGAGCAGCAGCACGCAGTACGGCTTACGCCGCACGGCCTCGGTCAGCTGGCCGCCCTCGTCGAAACCGACGTAGCCGGGGGGCGAGCCCACCAGACGCGAGACGGAGTGCTTCTCCATGTACTCGGACATGTCGATCCGCGTCATCGCCTCGTCGTCGCCGAACAGGAACTCGGCGAGCGTGCGGGCGAGCTCGGTCTTGCCGACGCCGGAGGGGCCGAGGAAGATGAACGAGCCGGTCGGCCGCTTCGGATCCTTGAGTCCCGCGCGCGAGCGCCGGATCGCCTTGGAGACGGCCTCGATCGCGGCGTGCTGGCCGATCACGCGCTTGTGCAGCTCATCCTCCATCCGCATCAGCTTCGCCGTCTCGGCCTCGGTCAGCTTGAAGACGGGGATGCCGGTCCACATAGAGACGATGTCGGCGATCTCCTCCTCGCCGATCGAGGGCCGCTCGCCGGTCTCGCCCGAGCGCCACTGCTCCTCGAGCTGACGCTTCTTCTGGGTCAGCTGGCGTTCGGAGTCGCGCAGGTTCGCAGCCTTCTCGAACTCCTGGGCCTCGATCGCGGCTTCCTTGTCGCGCCGCGTGGTCTCGATCTCTTCCTCGAGCTCCTTGTAGACGGGCGGGGAGGTCATCGACTTGATCCGCATCCGCGAAGCCGCCTCGTCGATCAGGTCGATCGCCTTGTCGGGCAGGAAGCGGTCGGAGATGTAGCGGTCGGCGAGCTCGGCCGCAGCGGCGAGCGCCTCGTCGGTGATCTCGACGTGGTGGTGCTGCTCGTAGCGCTCGCGCAGTCCGCGGAGGATCTGCTGGGTCTCGTCGATCGAGGGCTGGTCCACGCGGATCTGCTGGAACCGCCGCTCGAGCGCCGAGTCGCGCTCGAGGTACTTGCGGTACTCGTCGAGCGTCGTCGCGCCGATCGTCTGGAGCTCCCCGCGCGCGAGCGCCGGTTTGAGGATCGACGCCGCGTCGATCGCGCCCTCGGCGGCACCGGCGCCGACGAGGTTGTGGAGCTCGTCGATGAACAGGATGATGTCGCCGCGCTGGGTGATCTCCTTCATCACCTTCTTGAGGCGCTCCTCGAACTCCCCGCGGTACTTCGAGCCGGCGACCAGCGCCGCCAGATCGAGCGTGTAGATCTGCTTGTCCTTGAGGATCTCGGGGACCTCGCCGCTGGTGATCCGCGATGCCAGGCCTTCGACGACGGCCGTCTTGCCCACGCCGGGCTCGCCGACCAGGACTGGGTTGTTCTTGGTCCGTCGCGAAAGAATCTGCATGATCCGCTCGATCTCGGTCTCGCGACCGACGACCGGATCGAGCTTGCCCTCTTCGGCGAGCTTCGTCAGGTTGCGGCCGAACTGGTCGAGCAGCTTTGAGGACTTCTTGCCTTCGCCGGAGCCGGCACCACTGCCCGATCCCTGCCCCTGGCGACGGCCGCCGGGGCCGGAGAGCATCCGGATGACCTCGTTGCGGATCTTCTCCGAGTCGGCGTCGAAGTCGAGCAGGATGCGTGCGGCGACGCCCTCGTTCTCGCGCACGAGGCCGAGCAGGATGTGCTCGGTGCCGATGTAGTTGTGGCCCAGCGAGAGCGCCTCGCGCAGCGCGAGCTCGAGCACCTTCTTCGCACGCGGGGTGAAGGGAATCTGTCCGGAGGTGACCTCTTCGCCGGAGCCGACGATCCGCACGACCTGGGCGCGAACCCGCTCCACGGTGATGTCGAGCGACTCGAGCACGCGGGCGGCGAGGCCCTCCTCTTCACGGAGCAGGCCGAGCAGGATGTGCTCGGTGCCGATGTAGTTGTGCTTGAGGATGCGGGCCTCCTCCTGCGCGAGGACGACCACTTGGCGGGCTCGTTCGGTGAAGCGCTCGAACACGGCGAATCCTTCGGTTGACGGAGATCAGGAGCCGGGGGCCCTGGATTCGTATTGGTATCGGCAGTTACGCCGAACCGATTGAGAACCGAAGGCACCCTTCGCCTGGCGAGCAAGTCTACCAATGGCCATCGGCGTACTTCGCGGGCCGAGCGAGCCGCGCTGCGGCGCGCTTCGGCTCAGCGCATCGCCGGCCAGAGCACGACCTCGCGGATCGACTCGCGGCCCGCGAGGATCATCACAAGCCGGTCGATCCCGATCCCGATCCCGCCGGTCGGAGGCATCCCGTGCTCGAGCGCGCGGATGAAGTCCTCGTCGTAGGGCTGGGCCTCCTCCTCGCCGGCCTCGCTCTCGCGCTGCTGCTCTTCGAAGCGGGCGCGCTGGTCGTCGGGGTCGTTGAGCTCGGTGAACGCGTTCGCGAACTCCATTCCGGCGCAGCAGCACTCGAACCGCTCGACGAGCCCCGGCCGCGATCGGTGGGACTTGGCGAACGGTGAGAGCTCCACGGGGTAGTCGAGGAAGAAGGTCGGGTTCGTGACGGTCTCGGCTCGACGCGCTTTGAGAACAGCTCGTCGACCATCCGCGGCCAGGTGTCGGTCGGATCGAGCTCGATCCGACGCGCCGGCGGCCGCGGCATGCAGCGCGGCCGGATCGTCCCGGTGCTCGAGCACGTCGATGCCGGTCTGCTCGGCGATCGCCTCGACCAGGCCGATCCGCCGCCAGGGGGTCGTGAAGTCGATCTCGCCGTCGTAGCCGACGGCGTCCGCGAGATGGGCGACGAGCTCCTCCAGCCGCGCGGCGATGTCGGTGTAGTCGGCGTAGGCCTCGTACCACTCGAGCATCGTGAACTCGGGGTTGTGCTTGTGCGAGACGCCCTCGTTGCGGAAATCCTTGCCGAGCTCGTAGACGCGCTCGAGCCCGCCGACGATCAGCCGCTTCAGGTAGAGCTCGGTAGCGATCCGCAGGTAGAGGTCACGGTCGAGCTGGTTGTGGTGGGTGGTGAACGGCCGTGCGAGGGCGCCGCCGTAGAGCGGCTGGAGGACCGGCGTCTCGACCTCGAGGAAGCCGCGCTCGTCGAGCCAG
Organism: uncultured Thermoleophilaceae bacterium; assembly: GCA_963790245.1. GTDB lineage: Bacteria > Actinomycetota > Thermoleophilia > Solirubrobacterales > Thermoleophilaceae > JACCVG01. The sequence continues at coordinate 2,038,222 of CAWBNP010000002.1, read as the reverse complement.
CGCCGGATTTCGGAGATCACGCGCGAGCGCGTGATGAACAGCGCGCGCGACCCTTCGTTGGCGATCAGATCGAGCTCGCGCCGGCGGTAGCGGGTCTCGACGTCGGTCAGCCCGTGGAACTTGTCGGGCGGCGGGCGCAGCGACTTGGCGAGCAGGGTCCAGCCGTCGACCCGCAACGAGAGCTCGCCGCGACGCGACTTGAATGCGGTCCCGTCGATCCCGATCAGGTCGCCGAGGTCAAGCGACAGCAGCCGCGCGAGCTGATCGGCCCCGAGCACGTCCGCGCGCGCGTGGAGCTGGATCCGCCCCGAGCGATCGACAAGATCGAGGAACGCGGCCTTGCCCTGTCCGCGACGGGCGGCGAGCCGGCCGGCCACGCGGTAAGTCGCCTCGGTCTCCTCACCGTCGGCGAAGCTCGGCGTGTGCGGCGTGAACTGCCCCGATCGTGCCCACTCCCGGATATGCGTGCGGGAACGGCTCGATCCCATCCGCGCGCAGCCGCTCGAGCTTGCCCCGGCGATCCTCCTCGACCCTGCTGCGTTCGGGCTCGCTCACGGCGCGAACCCTAGACCGTCAAGCAGCTTCGATCTTCGTGATCTTGAGTTGGCGGGCTGGGCCGCGCGGAACGGGGATCTTGACGATCTCGCCGCGCTTGTGGCCGATCAGCGCCTTGCCGACGGGGGATTCGTTGGAGAGCTTGGCCTCGGTCGGGTTGGCCTCGGCCGAGCCGACGATCCGGTACTTGGCCGACTTATCGGTCTTCTGGTCCTTGACGTGGACGATCGTGCCGACCGAGACGACGTCGGTCGAAATGTCTGACTCATCAAGCACGCTCGCGCTGCGCAGCTTCTCCTCGAGGTCGGCGATCTGCTTCTCGAGCAGTGCCTGCTCGTTCTTGGCATCGTCGTACTCGGAGTTCTCCGAGATATCGCCGAACTCGCGCGCCTCCTTGATCCGCAGCGCCACCTCGCGGCGACGCGCGGTCGAGAGATGCTCGATCTTGGCCTTCAGCTCTTCGAGGCCTTCTGGTGTGAGGACGAGTTCCTTGGGCATGTAAAAACCCCCGCTGTTGGAGCCCTTCGCACGGTCTGGGTGCGCTGCAGGGCAGTCGAGGGACGCGCCAGTGTAGCAACGCGCCGGGGGGCGGGTCGGCAGCTGCCGCAAACCGCCCGCTACGCGGCGAGCGGGGCGCTCAGCAGCGTCAGGGAAAGGCGCGCGTCGTCGGTCGTCGGAGCCGTCACGAGCGGCTGGCGCTCGGCCTTCGAGAGCCCGAGTGTGTCGGCGTACCAAGGGTAGAACTTGCGCAGGTAACGCCCTGCGCGCTCGACCCCCAGGTGCTCCTCGGCGCGGTCGATCACCCAGCGCAGCTCGCCGGTGACCTCCTCCGCGCTCGGTGGTCCCTTCGCGCCGACCGAGCAGCCGCTCGAACAACCACGGGTTGCCGAGCGCGCCGCGCGCGAGCATGACCGCCGCCGCGCCGGTCTGCTCGAAGGCCCGCAGCACGTGCTCGTCATCGCGACAGACCCCCGGAGAGGATCACCGGCGCGTCGAGCGCCTCGACCAGCTGTGCCGCGAGCCGGTAGTCGGGACTGCCGGAATGTTGCTGAGAGGCGTGACGAGGATGGAAAGAGATCGCGGCGACGCCGGCCTCGTCGATCAGCCGCCGTGCGAGCAGGACCCCGCTCTCCTCGCCGGGGCGCTGTCCGGACCGGAGCTTGACGGTCACAGGGAGCCCCGATCCCTCGGCGCGCCGCGCGCGCGATCGCGACCGCCTTGTCGGGGTCGTCGAGCAGCGCCGCGCCCGCGCCGGTCTTGCAGACCTTGCGTACCGGGCACCCCATGTTGAGGTCGATCAGGTCGGCGCCCGCCTCGGCGACGATCGCGGCCGCCTCCCGCATCACGTCGGCGTCATGGCCGAACAGCTGGATCGAGACCGGGTGCTCGTCGGGATGGAGTCGCAGGAACTGCTCGTGCGTCCGTCGGTCGCCGTACTTGAGCCCGAAGCTCGAGATCATCTCCGAGACCGCCAGCCCGGCCCCGTAGCGACGCGCCTGAAGGCGCACGAACCAGTTGCCGATGCCCGCGAGGGGGGCCAGGACGAGCCGGTTGGGCAGCTCGTGGCCGGCCAGGCGCCAGGGGGAGTCCAGAGTGAGCGCACCCCGCGAACGGTAGACGGGTCGCATCAGCCCCCTGCGTTTCGCTCCCAGATCAGCCGCAGTCCCTCGAGCGTCAGCAGGTCGTCGGTCTCGTCGATCAATTCACAGAACGGAACGATCGCCGTCGCGAAGCCACCGGTCGCGATCGAGGTCGCCTCGCCGCCCATCGCCTCCCGGACCCGGCCGACGATCGCGTCGACCTGGCCGGCGAACCCGTAGACGACGCCTGACTGGATCGCCGCCTGGGTCGAGCGCCCGATCACCTCCTTCGGCTCGGCGATGTCGACGCGCGGTAATCGCGCCGCCGCGGACCGCCAGCGCCTCGATCGAGATCTCGATCCCCGGCGTGATCACGCCGCCGAGGTAGTCGCCCTCGGCCGAGACCGCGTCGTAGGTGATCGCCGTCCCGAAGTCGACGACGATGCACGGTCCTTGGCACCGTTCATAGGCCGCGACCGCGTTGACGATCCGATCGGGCCCGACCTCGTGTGGGTTCTCCATCCGGATCGCCATTCCGATCTTCAGCCCGGGGCCGACGAGCAGCAGCGAATCCCCGAGGTAGCGGGCCGAAACCTGCGTGTACTCGTGCGCGAGCGAGGGAACGACCGACGAGCAGATCCCCGCGTCGATCCTCGGCGAGCTCCATCCCGCGCAGGCCGAGCATCGCCGAGAGCTTGGCCGCGAGCTCGTCGGCGGTCGCATCGCGGACGGTCACGAAACGCCAGTGCTCGACCAGGGAATCGCCGCGGTACATGCCGACGTGCGTCTGCGTGTTGCCGACGTCGACCGCGAGCAGCATGCGGGCGATTATTGCCGCCAGCTGTTACCCGTGACCCGACTCAGCCGCTGATCGGCGACGGCGGCCACCCGATCGGCCGCCCGGGTGCCGTCGGGCAGGACGAACTCGGGAGCCAGCTCGAGCAGCGGCTCGAGCACGAACCGGCGGCTGAGGATCTCCGGATGGGGCAGCGTCATCCGGTCGATCGCTCCAGGTCTCCTGACCCAGCGCGAGGACGTCGAGGTCGACGACGCGCGGCCCGTGGCGAGGGCCGTCGGGCTCGCGGCCAAGCTCGACCTCGATCGCCTTGCAGATCGCAAGCAGCTCGAGCGGGGTCGGCGTCGGTCTGCACCGTGACCACGGCGTTGAGGAAGTCGGGCTGATCGAGCACCTCGCCCTGCGGGGCGGTCTCGTAGATCCCGGACCGCGCCGTGACTCGCAGGCCCGTACGCTCGAGCAGATCGCAAGCCGAGCGCAGGTTCTCCAGCCGGTCGCCGACGTTCGACCCGAGGCCGACATAGCCGGTCCGCACCGAACTCGGGCTCAGTCCTCGCCGTCCTCGTCGTCGTCCTCAGAGCGCTCGCGGGTGAGCTCGACCGAGACGCTCTCCACGGGCAGCGGGACCGGCGGCTCGGGCTTGGTCGCACGGACCCAGATCGAATCGGCCGGGTAGCGGTCGAGCATCCGGTCGGCGATCGCGGCGCAGAGCCGCTCGAGCGTCCGGTACGACCGTTCCTGGCAAACGAGCGCGACCGTCTGGCAGACCTCGCCGTAGTCGATCGTGTCCTCGATCCGGTCGGTCAGCACGGCGTCGCACTCGTCGACGTCGAAGGAGATGTCGACCAGCAGCCGCTGACCGACCTCGCGCTCCGCCTCGCCCACGCCGTGGTGGGTGTAGAGCGAGAGACCGACGATGTCGATCTGCACCGGCGATTCGAGCTCGAGCTCGCGGTCCTCGTCGTAGCGGTCGGGATCAGACATCGGGGGCGACCGTAGCAGCGGCCACCGCGAGCGCGTCAGCGATCGCCGCGACGTCGTGGACGCGGAAGATACCCGGGCGCCACGCTGCCAGGCGATCAGGTTCGAGGCGATCGTCCCGCCGAGGCGGCCGCTCACGTCAGCGCCACCGATCTTTCCGAGGAAGCTCTTGCGTGAGGTTCCGATCAGGACCGGTGCGGCCGATCGCGGCGATCTCCTCCAAGCGACGCAGGAGATCGAGGTTGTGCTCGACGGTCTTCCCGAATCCGATTCCGGGATCGAGCCAGATCCGCTCCTCGTCAATCCCCTCGGAGACGGCGAACGCCAGCCGCTGCTCGAGGAAGGCGCGTACGTCGTCGACCACATCCTCGTAGCGCGGGTCGGCCTGCATCGTTCGAGGCTCGCCGAGCATGTGCATCAGGCAGCAGCGGGCCCCCCGTTCGGCCACGAGCCCCGCCATCTCAGGCGCGGCGCGGAAGGCCGTCACGTCGTTGACGAGCACCGCGCCTGCATCGAGCGCCGCCCGTGCGACCTCGACTTTCGAGGTGTCAATCGAAACCTCGAGGCCGCGCTCGACGAGCCCTTCGACCACCGGAAGGACGCGCCGCAGCTCCTCCTCCAGCCGAGACCGGATCGGCTCCGGGGCGGGTCGACTCACCCCCGACGTCGAGGATCCCCGCGCCCTCCTTCGCCAGCCGCTCGCCGTGTTGGATAGCGGCGTCGGGATCGAGGAACAAACCGCCGTCGGAAAACGAGTCGGGCGTCACGTTGACGATGCCCATGATCAGCGGAGGGGACGGTGTCATGCGAGCCGTTCTTTCCAGAGTATGGGTCGCAAGAGGCAAGTATGAGGGTGGAAAAGGAGGCGACGTGTGCGAACGCACACGAGCCCCTATGACTCCCTCAGACGCCGCCTATTGCGACCCGGGCTAGGACTCGGAGCCGGCGAGGCCCGGGCGCGGAAGCTGGCGGGGCCGCTCGGGCTGTCGCTCGCGCGGCGCGTCGAGCTCCGCGGACGGGGGCGGTGGCTCGACAACGACCGGCTCGTCCGGTCCGAACACTTCGAGCTCGGACTTCCCGTCCAGCAGGCCGATGAACTGCTCGCGCTCGATCGTCTCTCGCGTGAGCAGGATCTCGGAGGTGCGCTCGAGGTCCTCGGAATGCTCCTCGAGCACGCGCCGGGCGACCTGATGGGCCTCCTCGACGACGCGCCGGATCTCGGCGTCGATCTCACGCGCGATGTCGTCGGAGTAATCGGCCTGGGACTGGAACTCGCGGCCGAGGAACGGCTGCGAGGCGTCGTGGCCGAAGACCCGCGGGCCGAGCTTCTCCGACATCCCGAAGCGCATGATCATCTGCTTTGCGGTCGCCGTGACCTTCTCGAGGTCGTTGGAGGCCCCGGTCGTCACCTCGCCGAAGACGATCTCCTCGGCGGCGCGGCCGCCGAGCGTCATCGCCATCGTGTCCTGCAGCTGCGCCCGGGTGGTGAGGAACTTGTCCTCGGTCGGCAGCGAGATCGTGTAGCCGAGCGCCTGGCCGCGCGAGATCACGGAGATCTTGTGGACCGGATCGGTATCTGCGAGGAAGTGGCCGACGAGCGCGTGGCCCATCTCGTGGAACGCCGTGACGCGCCGCTCCTGCTCGCTCATGACGCGCGTCTTCTTCTCGGGGCCGGCGATCACGCGCATGATCCCCTCCTCGAGATGGACGTGGTCGATCTCGCGCTTGCCGGTGCGAGCGGCCAGCAGCGCGGCCTCGTTGACGAGGTTGGAGAGGTCGGCGCCGGTGAACCCCGGGGTCTGAGCGGCGAGGTTGTCGAGGTCGATGGCCCGTGCGAGCGGCTTGCCGCGGGTGTGGACCTCGAGGATCTTGGCGCGGCCCTTGCGGTCGGGCCGGTCGACCGTGATCTGGCGGTCGAAACGGCCCGGGCCGCAGCAGCGCCGGGTCGAGGATGTCGGGCCGGTTGGTGGCCGCGATCATGATGATGTTGTCCTTCGTCTCGAAGCCGTCCATCTCGACCAGCAGCTGGTTGAGCGTCTGCTCGCGCTCGTCGTGGCCGCCGCCCATGCCGGCGCCGCGGTGGCGGCCGACGGCGTCGATCTCGTCCATGAAGATGATGCAGGGGCTGTTCTGCTTGGCCTGCTCGAAGAGGTCGCGGACGCGGCTCGCGCCGACGCCGACGAACATCTCGACGAAGTCCGAGCCCGAGATCGAGAAGAACGGCACGCCGGCCTCGCCGGCGACCGCGCGCGCGAGCAGCGTCTTGCCGGTGCCAGGCGGTCCGTAGAGCAGCACGCCCTTCGGAATCCGGGCGCCGAGCGCCTGGAACTTCTTCGGGTTCTCGAGGAACTCCTTGATCTCGTGGAGCTCCTCGACGGCCTCGTCGACCCCGGCGACGTCACGGAAGGTGATCTTCGGCGTGTCGACCGTCATCCGCTTGGCGCTGCGACTTGCCGAAGGACATGACCTTCGAGCCGCCGCCCTGCATCTGATTCATGATGAAAAGCCAGAAGAACAGGAACAGCACCATCGGCAGGCCGTAGATCAGGATCGACCGAGAGCGCTCCCGCTGTCCTTGCCCTCGTACCTCGATCGGGACGTTGTCGGCGTCGAGCGTGTTGACGAGGCTCTGCTCGGTGTTGTCCGGGTAGGCGGTCTCGTAGGGCTCGACGCTCGGATCGGTCGACTTCGGGACGACCTCGAGCGTGTTGTCCTTGGTGTTGATCGTGACGCGCTGACCTGACCGTCGTCGGCCTGCTGGCAGGAACTCCGAGTAGGTCGGCCCTCCGCGGGCGTGCTCGGGCTGATCAGCCGCGAGCGAACAGCGCGAGGACGACCACGATCAGAATCGGGAACAGCGCGCTCTTGAAGAACCTGCTCACTGGAGTAATCAAGGCAGTCCTAGCAGGGGTACTGTATCTCTGTTCGGCCGGGTCTCAGCCGGCCGAATCGGCCTCCTCGGCGAGCGCCGCCACGTAGGGAAGGTTGCGGTAGCGCTCGCCGTAGTCGAGGCCGTAGCCGATCGCGAAGCGGTCGGGGATCTCGAAGCCGACGTACTCGGATCGGCAGCTCGACCTTGCGCCGCTCCGGCTTGGTCAGCAGCGCGCAGACCTCGAGCGAAGCGGGCCGGCGCGCCTTCAGCGTCCGCAGCAGGTAGTGCAGGGTCAGGCCCGGAGTCGACGATGTCCTCGACGATCAGCACGTCGCGCCCGGCGATCGGCGCGTCGAGGTCCTTGAGGATCCGGACGACGCCCGAGGACTCGGTCATCGATCCGTAGGACGAGACCGCCATGAAGTCGACCTGGCAGGGGACGTCGACGTGGCGCATCAGGTCGGAGAGGAAGAAGACGGCGCCCTTCAGCACGCCGACCAGGAACAGCTCGCGGCCCTGGTAGTCGGCCGTGATCTGCTCTCCGAGCTCGCGCACCCGGTGGGCGAGGTCGTCGCGCTGCACGAGGATCTTGCCGATTGCCGGGTCGCGCACCGCGGCGAGTGTATGGGGACCGATCAGCCGCGCGTGATCAGGCGCGCCGAGAGCGAGACCGTCGCCGGCTGCCCGGGCCGGGCGCTGAACCGCTCGGCGGTTGCCAGCCCGGCGACCCACGCGATCTCTCCGCCGGCCTCGACGAGCGGCAGGCGGCGACGCAGCGAGCGCGGCACCTTGGCGTCGGTGAACAGGTCCTGGAGCGACTTCGACCCCCCGAGCCCCGTCGGGCTCGATCCGATCCCCTTCGCGCCAGCCACGAACCGTGACCTCGGATCCGAGCGCGCTCGCGAGCAGCACCGCTTCACCGCCCCCGCCGAGCTCGGCGCTGATCCGCCAGTCCCCGTAGCGGGCCTCGCCGGGAATCATCAGCGGCTGTGGGGCGGGCTGCTCGGGTGCTTCTGCCGAGCCATCTTCGAGTCGCAGGACCCCGTACTCGACGACCGCGCGTGCACCGGCGACGAGATCGACAGAGGCGGTCCCCGGCCGGCCCTCGAGAGCGAGCACGCGGGCCGCCCCGGCGCGATCGACCGGACACGGGCGGCCGACCGCCCGCTCCCCGAGCCTGCGGATGACGAGCCGCGCCAGCCCCGGGGGCTCGAGTGCCAGCGCGACCAGCTCGATCCGCTCGCCGCCCAGCCGCGTGATCGCGTCATCGACCGCCAGCTCGAGCAGCGCCGCTTCCTCGCGGACCTGGGCGGCGGTTTCGGCGAGCGCGGCTTCCGCGCCAGGAGAGATCTCGGTCAGCGCCGGCAGCAGGCCGTCCCTGACGCGCGTGCGCGCAAACGTGGAGTCGGCGTTGGAGCGATCATCGCGCCACGGGAGCGAGTGGCTGCGGCAATATTCCCGCGTCTGCTCGCGGGTCTGGCCGAGCAGCGGGCGGATCAGTCGCCCTCGGCGCGGCGAGATGCCCGCGAGCGCGCGCGAGCCGGGCGAGCTCGCCAGCCGGTAAAGGACGGTCTCGGCCTCGTCCGAGCGGGTGTGGCCAGTCGCGTAGTCACCGGCGGCGAGCCGCTCGGCGTGTCGTAACGGACGTCGCGGGCACGCGCCTGAAGATTTCCCGTCGCGTCCGGATCGAGCGCGACTCGCTCGACGGTCAGCGGCACGCCCGAGCCGGTCGCAGAGCTCGCGGCAGTGCTGCTCGTCACCGTCGGACTCCGCCCCGCGAAGCCCGTAGTTCACGTGCAGGGCGCTCAACTCCGCGCCCGAGCTCGCATCGCCACGGAGAGCAGGCAGACCGAATCGGCGCCGCCGGAGAGCAGGACCAGCAGCGGCGCCCCGGCATCGATCAACCCGCGTGCCCGCGTACCTCTGCGAGGCAGGTCACCGGAGGCCATCTCAGTCGCGCTGGAGGGCGCGCCGCAGCGCCGTCGGGGTCGTCGAAGCCCTTCAGCTTGACCTCGCCGATGCTCCTCGAACGTGAGGTGGCCGCTGCGGCCGATCGCACTCGGAGACCGCGTCGGTCACAAGCACCTCGCCGCCCCGCGCGACGGGCGACGACCCGCGAGGCAAGGTTGACATCGCGCCCGTAAGTAGTCGCCGTCGCGATAGAGCGTCGACGCCGGTGTGGATGCCGATGCGCGCCGTCGGTCGCTCGGTCCAGAGCCGCTGGAACCCGACCGCCCAGTCGGTCAGCGCGGCCGGGTCCGAGCCGACGATCATCACCTCGTCGCCGATCGTCTTGATGATCCGCGCGTCGTCGGGCAGCGTCTCGGTGACCGCCTCGACAAAGCGCTCGACGAACGACAGCGCCTCCTCCTCACCCTCCTCCTCGGTGAAGCGCGTGTAGCCGGCGAGGTCGGCGAAGGCGATCGCCACGCGGATCCGGCCGAGCTCGGCCGCGCCGGCCCCGTCGAGCTCGGTCTCCATGTGGCCGATCATGTCCTGCTCGACGAAGTGCTGGAGGAAGCGCTGGTGGACGTAATCCATGATCGGCGAGGCGAGCGGGAGCAGGTCTCGAGCGAGATGCTCCATCTCCTCGGCGATCTGCAGGCCGGGAATCCCCTGCGCATCAGCGGCTCGTGCACGTAGATGTGGAACAGCCGCACCTCGGCGTCGGCGATCTGCGCGAGCGCCTGGCCGTAGACGCGCGTCAGCTGGAGCAAGGCGACGAGCGGAAAGCCCGACTCGAGGACGACCGAGACGTAGCGCAGCGCCTGCACGTCCTCTTCGGTCAGGTTGTTCGAGCTCGTCGGCCGGCAGCCCGATCGAGAGCCACAGGCGCTCGATCAGCTTCGGCTCGAGCCCGATCTCCTCGGCGACCTTCTTCAGCGGCGTGCGCCCGGCGTCGACCGGGAACAGATCCTCGATGTAGCCGTAGGCCAGCCGGCCGTCGGCCGTCGCGTGCGGATCTGAGCCGAGGGTATGGCCGCGCTCGCGCAGCCGCTGCGGCGATCCGGGCGTGCGCGACGGCGGCGGCGGTCCACCCTTCCTGCCGACCTGCGGGATGACGCCGGTGTCCGACCAGCGCTTGAGCGTGGCCGACTGAATCCCGACTCGCTCGGCGGCCTCCTTCAGAGTGAGCGCATCGTCGGCCACGCGGCCAAGATAGACGATCCGCAGAGGCCACTGGCCGGCGAAACGCTGCGGTAAACCGAGCGCCGCGTGGCACGAGCCCGGTGGGGTCAGACGGGGATATAGACTCGCCGCGTCTACCGATCTGGAAGAGGGAGAGACTTGTGAACTACTTCGTCACCGGCGCGACCGGCTTCATCGGCCGCCATCTTGTCGAGGAGCTGCTGAAGCGCGAGGGGCACGATCCACTGCCTCGTCCGCGAGGGCTCCGCGGCCGGCTCGACTCCGCTGGCCCAGCGCTCGGGAGCCGGCGACCGGATCGTGCCCGTGGTCGGTGACCTGTCCAAGCCGGGCCTGGGCGTCGAGGGGTTCGACCAGAAGATCGACCATCTCTTCCACCTGGCCGCCGTGTACGACGTGGAGGCCACCGAGCAGGAGTCGATCACCGCCAACGTCGAGGGCACGCGCCACGTGGCGGAGTTCTCGAACGCCCACGAGGTCGGACGCTTCCACCACACCAGCTCGATCGCCGTGGCGGGCGATCTACAAGGGCGTCTTCCAGGAGGAGATCTTCGACGAGGACCAGAAGCTGCCCCACCACTACCACCGCACGAAGTACGAGTCCGAGAAGATCGCCCGCGACGACGATCAAGGCCAAGCTGCTGGTCTTCCGGCCGGGCATCGTCGTCGGCCACTCGAAGACCGGGCGAGATGGACAAGATCGACGGCCCCTACTACTTCTTCAAGCTGCTCCAGCGGCTGCGCGGCGGCGATGCCGCCGTGGGTTCCGCTGGCCGGGCCCGAAGGCGGGCACACCAACATCGTGCCCGTCGACTTCATCGCCAAGTCGATGGACCACATCGCGCACATGTCCGACGACGATCTGCCCGGCGACTGCTTCCACCTGGTCGAATCCGGAGCCGATGTCGTCGGCGCTGCATCAACACGTTCGCCAAGGCGGCCGGCACGCACCGCAGTTCGCGATGCGGTGGACTCAACATGATCAACGTCGTGCCCAAGCCGCGTTCGCGACGGCCTCATGGCGATGCCCACCGTCAAGAAGATCCGCAAGCAGACGCTGCAGCGACCTCGGGATCCCCCGAGCACGCGCTCGAGTGCCGCGACTTCCGCTGCAGCTTCGACGCGCGCGACACGCTGCGAGCGCTGGAGGGCACGGGCATCGCCGTGCCGCCGCTCGACGACCTACGCCGGCGTGCTCTGGGACTACTGGCAGCGCAAGCTCGACCCCGACCTGTTCCGCGACCGCACGCTCGCGAGCAAGGTCAAGGGCAAGAAGGTGCTGATCACCGGGCGCCTCGAGCGGGATCGGCCTGGACGCTGCGCTCAAGGTCGGCGCGGCCGGCGGCGAGGTGCTGCTCGTCTCCCGCACGCGCGAGAAGCTCGAGGAGGTCGCGCGAAGCAGATCGAGGAGCTGCGGCGGGGTGGCTCACGTGCATCCGGCCGACCTCTCGGATCTCGACGACCTCGAGCGCATGGCCAACGAGGTCCTCGAGCAGCACGGCGGCGTGGACATCCTCGTGAACAACGCCGGCCGCTCGATCCGCCGCTCGATCGAGCGCTCCTACGACCGCTTCCACGACTTCGAGCGCACGATGCAGCTCAACTACTTCGGCGCGCTCAAGCTGATCATGGCCTTCATGCCGGGCATGCGCTCGCGCAGTTCGGGCACGTGATCAACGTGTCCTCGATCGGGGTCCAGACCAACACCCCGCGCTTCTCGCGCCTACGTGGCATCCAAGTCGGCGCTCGACGCCTTCTCGCGCTGCGCCGCGCCCGAGGTGATCGGCGACAACGTCCACTTCACGACCATCTACATGCCGCTGGTGCGGACCCCGATGATCGCGCCGACCAGCATGTACGACGCCTTCCCCACCCTCTCGCCCGACGAGGCCGGGGACGATGATCTGCGACTCGATCATTGACCGCCCGAAGCGCAAGGCCACACGGCTCGGCACGGCCGGCGAGGTGCTCTACGCGATATCGCCGCAGACGATCGACCGGTCCTGAACACCGCGTACAACCTGTTCCCCGACTCCAAGGCCGCCAAGGGCGACGCCAGAAGGCTCGCGGCAGCCGGCCGAGCTCGAGAAGCAGGACGCGATGTCCACCGAGGCCGTCGCGATGGCGTACCTGATGAGGGGCGTGCATTTTTAGTCTTCGATGAGGTGCGGGTACTTCGCTTCGCACAGTTCGCGATAGCGGGCGAAGACGGGCTTGGTGATCGGGAGGATGGTGAGCGCCTTCTTGACGTTGCCCGAGGTCTTGATCCGCCGTCGTGCGATCGCCATCGCGACGTTCTCGCGGCCCTGGAAGTAGCGGTTGGCGACGTCGGAATTCATCTTCATCTCGACCTCGACGTCGAAGTCGTCGTTCTCCTCCCACGACCAGCGCAAGTGCTCCCCGCCCTTCCCCTCGGACGGCCCGATCATCGCGACCATGTCGAGGTCGGGGAACTCGAACCGCTGAGGCGTATCGGCCTCGCGCAGCCGAGGGCCCATCTCGGGATCGGTGCTCATGATCGAGAACACCTGATCCATCACCTCCCGGAACTCCTGCGGCGATTTGAAGCTCACGTGTCGAACCCTAACCTGCCCCAGACCCCACCGGGGTCGTGCCACGCGAGGTCTCGATTTGGCCTGAGGGTTGGTCGGCTAGACGAACGCGGACCCGCGCTCGACGAGGTTCTCGTAGAGCTTCTGCTGGATCGTCTCCTGGACGCGTTCGGAGAGCTCGAGCACCAGTCGCTGGTCGTTCGCGCGGTCGGGGCCGTAGTGCGCCGTCGGGATCGCCTCGCAGAACTCGATCCGCCACTTCGATGGCAGCGGGATCGCGCCGAGCGGGCCGAGCCACGGGAACAGCGGGGTCAGCGGGAAGTAGGGCGCGCCGCTGAGGCGCGCGAGCAGGCGGTTCTCGCCGAGCTTCGGGTAGATCTCCTCGCTTCCGACCACCGCCACCGGAACGAGCGGCGCGCCGGTCGCGATCGCGAGCTCGACGTACCCGCCGCGACCGAACCGCTGCAGCCGGTAGCGCTGGGAGTAGTCCTTGCCCGCGCCCTTGACCCCCTCGGGGAAGACAGCGACGAGCTGGTCCTCCTCGAGCAGCTGGCGGGCGTTGTGCTGCGAGGCCGGGACGCCGCCGACCTTGCGCAGCAGCACCGAGGCGTAGGGCAGCTCGAACGCCCAGTTGAGGACGAGGAAGCGGCGATAGCGGGGCAACGGGTGGTTGCGCAGCATCGCGACCCCGATCATCGTCGCGTCCCAGGGAACGACCCCGGCGTGGTTGGCGACGAGCAGCGCGCGCCCGTGTCCGGGCACGTTGTTGACTCCGTTCGACGCGGGATCCGCCACCAGCGGTCGTACATGAACTCGAAGAAGGGGAACGCGGCCTCGGTGAACTCCTCGTCGAAACCCCATTCGTCCTCTTCGTAGTCGCCGCCGAGCCGCTCGACGACGCGCTCGACTCGCGCTCGCGAGGCGCGCGGGAGCCCAGCTGCCGCGGCGCTCAGGGCGACCGGCAACTCGACGCCGGACTCGAGCGCACCCCGGAAGCTGCGCATGAACGCGATCGCCGCCGTCAGCGGAAGGTCCTGGGCTCGCGTCTGTCGTCCCTGGCTCATGCCGCCGTCTCGTCCGCATCGGTGCGAGCTCGCCGCGGACCATCGCGAGGTACTCGTCCAGGGCCGTTGTCGTCGTATAGCGGGGCTCGATAACCGACCTCCTCGGTCAGGCGCCGCAGGTCGACCGCGCGGCCGTAGCGCAGCAGCCGCGGAAATCCTCCGACAGCGATCCGAGCCCGACCCGCCGGCCCGCGTCGACGACCCCGGCAAAGAGCCGCGACGGCAGCGGGACGCTCGGCTTGTGCGCGAGGCGCACCATCCGCGTCAGGCCGATCGTTCCGGAGCTGGCGACGTTGACCGCGCCACGGACCGGGTTCTTGATCGCAGCCACGAGCGCCTCGAGCCCGTCGATGCTCGTGGGTGAACTGGAGCCGCGGGTCGAAGCCGAGGAAGGTCGGCAGGACGGGCATCGACGAGGTACCGCGTGACCTGCGTGTTGAGCACCGTCCCGATCGCCGGCTGATAGCGGAGCATCGTGCAGATCACGTCGGGGCGGCGGCGAGCGTAGTTCTCGAAGTAGTTCTCGATCTCGGACACGTCGCGCTGGAACCGCGTCCGGTTCGCATAGAGGCGAGCCATGTCCTCGCGTGAAGAACTGAGGCGCCGAGGGCTCGGAGCCGTAGATGCCGGCCGAGCCCGCGCACCACGATCGCCTCGATCGAGTCGGTGAGCTCACAGGCCGTGAGCAGCTGCAGGGTGCCGATCACGTTGATGTCGTGCGCGGCCTGCGGGCTCATCCCCTCGCGCGGTCGGCGAAGGATGTTGTTGTGCACCACCATGTCGACCCGATCTGTCGGGCAGGATCGACATCACGTCGGGCTCGCGGATGTCGGCCTGGACGAACTCCATCCGCGGAGCGGCGCCGTGGGCGGAACCTGGTCGACGCCGATCAGATGCTCGACGTCGGGATCGGCCTCGAGCCGCAGCGCCACCTGGGCGCCGAGGTGCGTCGAGACGCCCGTGATCAGTACCCGGCGACCGGCCACGCTGTCTTAGCCGCTCTGGCCGGAGACGCCGCGCTCGATCGCTTTGAGGCGATCGCCGATCGCCCGCAGCTCGTCGCGCAACTCGCGAAGGTCCTCCTGAGTCGCCGGCCGAGCATCGCCGATCGCCTCGAGGACCCGTTCGCGGACGGACTCGGCGCCCCGCTCGGCTTCGCGAACACGCTCCCGCACCGCCCCGGCGCTCGCCTCGGCGCCACGGACGACGTCGTCGACGGCCTCCTGGGCGCGCTCGCGGGTCAGGTGGGCCGATCCGACCGTCGCCTGGATCGTCCGCTCGACCGCGTCGCGCATGGCGTCGGGTATCTCGCGTGCGGTCGTCTTTCGCTTGGCCATCGCTCGCAGTGTTCCACACGCGCGCGGCCATCTATCGTCCCCGCGGTGCGCGCCCCGGCTTACCTGAAGCCCGCCGCCACGCTGGCGGAGCGGGTGCTGCTCCCCGACGATCCACACCGCGCGCTGGCGATTGCGCAGGCGGTGCTCGAAGGACCGCTGATGTTCAACCACCACTTTGGCCTGTGGGGATACACCGGAACCGCGGCCGACGGAGCCCCGCTGACCATCCAATCGACTGGCATTGGCGGCGCCAGCACCGCGATCGTCGTTGGCGAGTTGGTCGAGCTGGGAGCCTCCCGGTTCGTGCGCGTCGGCCGTTGCCACGCGCTGGTCGACGGCCTTGCCGCGGGGGACGACGTTGCGGTTGTCAAAGCCCTCGATCAGACCTGTGCGGGGTCCGAGGCAGACGTGACGCTCATCGAGAACCTCCTCCGTGCCGGCATCGGGAGGCGTGCGACGGTCGTCTCGACCGACCGCTTCTACGAGAGGCGCACCGATCTGATCGACGGCTGGCGCGCCGCGGGCGCGGAAGCGGTCGACCTGGAGTCCGAGGCGGTGCTACGGGCTGCGAGCCCGGGCGCGGCGGCGAGCCTGCTCAGGATTGCGGGGCGGTTCCCGATCGACTGCGATCGACCGCGGCTAAGCGCCGAGGAGACCGACGAGATCGCGATCGCCCAGGCGCGAACCGCTCTCGAGGCGCTCGCGGTCTAGGCGTCGGAGACCGTCAGCCGGCCCTGCGCCCGGGGCGGGGGATCGGCCTCCGGCGCGATCTCGGCGCGCAGCGCGGCGATGTCGGCGCCGATCTCAGTGATCCGCTGCGCCACTGCGTCTGAGGTGTCTCCGGAATTTGCGCCGAGCCGTTCCTCGACCCGGTCAAGCGAATCCTCGATGCCCTCGAGCCGCTGGGATACCGACCGCAGGCGGCGAGTGAGCCGCTCGACGTCGGCCGCGGAGGGAATCCCCAACGCGCCCATTGCGGCCTCCTGGGCGGCCACAGCCCGCTCGCGCGCGTCGAGTGCCTTGGCAACGGCGGCGCTGACCACGGGGTTTGCGACCAGCTCCGTCGCGATCCTCCCGAGGGCTTCCTCGCCCTGCCTTGAGAGGCGGTCAACCAGTCCGTCGTCGTTCATGGCGTAAACCTAGCGCAGCGCCCCCAAAGACGGCCTGAGAGACAAACACTCATGCTGTAGTAGAGGATGAGGCCGGCGGACTCGGGCCAGATTCCGGCGAAACGACGCAGTGGAGCCCCGCTCCGTCCGCTTTTTCGGCTGTATACACGCGAGGCGCCTCGATCGAGGAGGCATCGGCCGAGGCGCATCGCGGATCCCGGTAACGGCGCCGCGGACGGGAGATCGCTCGATCGTCCCGATTGCCAGGCCAGGTGCCGGATTCCGCGATCCGATCTGATAGGTTCCGCGCGCGGTCCCGAGCAATCTTGAGCACCCAGTGGGAGACAGCCGTCAGCCTATGAACAAGAGGTTCCTGTATAGCGCGCTGGTAGCCGCGATGTCGGCCGTGACCTTCGTCGCCATCAGCCTCCCCGCTCCCGCCCGCGACCTGCAACGGATCACCGTCGAGCTGGCCAACGGCGACATCGTCGAGGTCGTGCGTGAGGTGACGAAGGGAACGCCGCTCGAAGATCTTCTCCCCCCGGGCTCCAAGCCGACCAACAAGACGCCCGACGCCAACAATCCGAAGCCGCTCAAGCCTGGCAAGGGCAAGGGCCTCGAGGGTGCGATCGGCGGGAGCAAGGACAAGAGCGACAAGGAGAAGGAGAAGCCCGAGCCTGAAGTACCGGCTGAGGCTACGAGCGACCTGATCGAGGACGTCGAGGAAAAGCGCGAGCGGATCCGCGAGGAACGGATCGAGATCGACCCCGTCTTCCGCGAGAAGGACGGCACCCCCTCGACCGGCAACCCGACGCGCGTCGTCACCGGCGCTCCGGGCCAGACCTTCGACGAGCTCCCCTCCCCCGAGAACGCCCGTGCGGTACCCAACTTCATCATCGAGAAGTTCCGCGTGCCCATCTTCCTGCTGCCGATCTACCAGGCCGCAGGCACGCAGTACGGCATCCGTTGGGAGATCCTCGCCGCGATCAACGAGATCGAGACCGATTACGGCCGCAACCTCTCGGTTTCCTCCGCCAACGCCGTCGGCTGGATGCAGTTCCTACCCTCGACCTGGCGGGCGTACGGGCTCGACGCCAACAAGGACGGCAAGAAGGACCCGTACAACCCGGTCGACGCGATCTTCGCCGCCGCCAACTACCTCGACGCGGCCGGCTACTCCGAGAACGTCCGGCAGGCGATCTTCGCCTATAACCACGCGGACTGGTATGTGGACTCGGTGATGATGCGCGCCAAGCTGATCGCCGGCGTGCCCTCGGATGTGACCGGCTCGCTGACAGGCCTGACAGAGGGCCGCTTCCCCGTCTACGCGAAGTCCTCCTACGCCGACGATCTCTCCGAGGCAGAGCTCTCCAAACGGATCGAGGCTGGTGAATCGGCATCCAACGTTCAGAGCTCCGATCCGGACCGCCGCGAGATCGAGATCTTCGCGAAGGAAGGCGCGCCCGTCATCGCGACCGCCGACGGTGAGGTCAAGGAGGTCGGCAAGTCGCGTGAGCTGGGCCGGTTCGTCATCCTCCAGGACGCCTACGGCAACCAGTACACCTACTCCCGCCTCGGCGAGGTCTCGAAGTACTACCCGGTCCCGAGCAACCAGGCCGACGCCGACGACGAGAAGGTCCTCAACGCGATTCCGGCGCGGGCACCCAAGCCGGATGCCCCGGCGTCGAAGGGCAGCCAGCGCAAAGAAGACGTCTCGGATGCTCATGACGGCGTCGGCGGTGACAACGCCGATGCGCCGGCCGACACCAAAGAGCGGCTGTTTGCCAATCCCGCGCGCCCGAACGCCCGCGAGGCCGGCGGCATCGAGCAGCTGATCGAGGCCGGTACCGATTCCCCCGAGAGCTTCCAACAGTTCACCCGCTTCGCCGAGAGGGGCTTCGGCCTCAAGGGCAAGGACATCGAGCTCGAGAAGCTCGAGCTCGGCGCGAAGGTGACCGCCGGAACGCTGCTCGCCAAGGTCGACGGCGACACGCGTGATGCCGCGAGCCACATCGACTTCGGGATCCGTCCCGCCGGCCGCGGCGCACCGCGGATCGATCCCAAACCGATCCTCGACGGCTGGAAGCTGCTCGAGGAGACCGCGATCTACCGCGCCAACGGCGACAACGCGCTGCGGGAGGGCGGCTCTGTCGGACAGGTGCTGTTGATGTCCAAGGAGCTGCTCGAGAAGCGCGTCCTCAACGATGAGCGCATCGAG
The DNA here is from genome assembly GCA_963790245.1 of uncultured Thermoleophilaceae bacterium. Classification (GTDB taxonomy): domain Bacteria; phylum Actinomycetota; class Thermoleophilia; order Solirubrobacterales; family Thermoleophilaceae; genus JACCVG01. The sequence goes on along the minus strand of CAWBNP010000002.1, from coordinate 2,020,011 downwards.
CTGTACGGGTGCGGTCGCCAGGACGTCGCGACCGGCCAGATCGACCGGCGCGTGCTCGCAACGCTGGCCTACCTCTCGGCCTCGGGCCTGCGGCCGACCGCCACCTCGCTGCGCTGTGGCCGGGGCACGATCTACACCAAGAGCGGGAACGTGTCCAATCACGTGAGCGGCAACGCCGTCGACATCGCGCGCATAAACGGGGTGCCGATCCTCGGCAACCAGGACAAGGGCTCGGTCACCGACCAGACCGTCCGGCGGCTGCTCCAACTCCAGGGAACGATGGAGCCCGACGAGATCATCTCGTTGCTCGACTACGGCGGGAACAGCTTCGCGATGGGCGACCATGACGACCACATACATGTCGGCTTCACCCCGCAGTTCGGCACCAACCGGAAGCTTGGCGGCCAGGCGCTCGCCGTCCTCAAGCCCGGCCAGTGGGACAGCCTCGTCGACAGGCTCGCCGAGATCGATCAGCCCGAGCTCAAGCAGGGTCCGAAGAAGTACGTGCTGGACGCCGACCGGCGCGCCAGCAAAGCGCACCGCGGCGAGTAGCTCGCGCGAAGCGCACGGCCGATGACGTCTGATCGGCTGTTCGGCTACGCCCAGTTCGAGTTCGGGTTCCTGCTCGGTCCCGAGGATGGTCGCTACCTGGTCCGCACCGCGGAGGGCGAGCCCCAGCTGGTGGTCGTTCTGGAAACGCTCGGGGCGCCGCGGCGTAACCGACGCAAGCGACGGCGATCCGTGCGCGTGAAGACGATCGAGGTCGAGCCCGTGCCGACGGTGCGGGCGACGATCGTCGGCACCGAGCCGTTCGAAAACGAGGTCGCGGCGGCCGCGTGGCTCTCCGGCGTCCGCGGTGATCTCGACGCCGGGCTTGCGCTGCTGGCGGTCGCGGCGCGCGACCTCAACCGCGTCGTGCGTGCCCACCGTGCCGCGATTGCGGATCCGTACGCCCGCGAGATCGCTCCGGCCGGTGCACTCGTCGCCCGCCTGGGCTACGGCTCGGGCGAGCAGGCCTCGTTGGGCCGTTTCACAAAGACGCTGAACGTGCCGACCACCTCGGGCAAGGGCCGCGGTCGTATCGCCCGCCTCTCGCCCCAAGAAAGGCTCGCTGCCGCTCTCAACGGCCGCGAGCCTCGGCTCGCGTGCGAAGAACTGGTGCTGCGCGCCCGCGCCGATGTCGAGATCGGCCACGGGCGGGAAGCCGCCCTCCAGGCGCGGACGGCGCTTGAATGCATGATCGCCGAGCTCGCCGCGGACCACCCGAAGATCATCGACGAGCTGCTCGAGGATCGAGCCGCGGTCGAGGCCGCCGCGACGGCAGCGCTGGCGGGTGAGCCCGACGAGCAGCAGCGCGCCGCAGTCGTCTCAGCCGTGGAGGCGATGGAGCGGGCGCTGCGCCGTTTCCGGGCCGCGCGCAGTCAGGAACCCGGCTAGCTGCCGGCGACCCGCGGCGGCTCCTGCACGAACAGCGAGAGCGAGAACGCCGCCAGCGCCACGAGCGCGACCGCCGCTCCGGCGGCGATGCTCGCGTAGTGGCTCAGGTAAAGGCCGCCGACGCCGCTGAGCACGGCCACGACAGCCGCCAGGAGGAGCGCCGGGGCAAGCCGCGCACTCAGCTTCAGAGCACACGCCGCGGGGGCGATCAGCAGCGCCACGACCAGCAGGCTGCCAAGCGCCTGGGCTCCCGCCGCCACCGTCAGCGCGCAGACGACGATCAAGACGACGTCGATTCTCGCGGGCCGCGCACCGAGTGCGGCCGCGCTCGCGCGATCGAAGCCCACCAGCAGCAGCGGTCGGTGGACGACGAGGATCGCCACCAGTCCGATAGCCGCCAGAGCGCCCGCGGCCGCCAGGTCGGCGGCGGTCAGGGCGAGCAGATCGCCGAACAGCAGATCCCCCAGACGCGCGGGCGTCGCGGGCGCCAGGGCGAGCAGGCCTCCGAGGCCGAGCAACCCGGTGACCACCACCGCGACGGCCAGCTCCGACCCGATCCGCTGATCGCGTGCCGCGAGCGTGATCAGCAGCGCCGCCACCGCCACCCCCGCTCCCGCGCCGACCACGAGCGGGACGCCGACCAGCGCCGCCAGCGCAAGCCCCGGGAGCATGCCGTGAGCGATCGATTCCGCCGCGTAGCTCTGCCGGTAGAGCAGGATCCAGACGCCGATCGGCCCGCAGATTCCGCCGAGGATCACGACCTCGCCCAACGCGCGCTGAGCGATCGACTGGGCGAACGGCTCGGTCAGCAGCTGGATCACCCCGCCACCTCAGTGATCGTGGGCGTGGTGCTGGACGGCAACGACCTGACTGCCGTCGTCGAGCAGCACAAGCTCCGCGCCGTATGTGAGCTCCAGCGCACGGCGGTCCAACACCGCTGTCGGAGCGCCGAAGGCGACCTGACGGCCGTTCAGGCAGAGAACGAGGTCGAAGGCGCGCGCCTGCTCGATGTCGTGGGTGGCGACCAGCAGCGTCCGGCCGCTCGCGCGCAGCTGCTCGAGCACACCCGTGATCCGCTCGGAGCTACCGCGGTCCACGCCGCTGAACGGCTCGTCGAGCAGCAGCACGTCAGCCTGTTGCGCGAGCGCGCGGGCGATCAGCACCCGCTGGCGCTGGCCGCCGCTGAGCGAGCCGAACAGCTGATCGGCGGCGTCGGCCATGCCGACCTGCTCGAGTGCGCTCGCCGCCGCCGCGCGCTCGCTGGTGCCGGTGCGGCGGTACCACGGGATTCGGGCGTAGGTCCCCATCAGAGCGACGTCGCGTGCGCTGACGGGGTAATCGAGCCGCGCCCGCTCGGTCTGCGGAACGTACGCCGGCGCGCGGTCGACCGAGATCTCACCGGTCGAGAAAGGCAGTTGACCCAGCAGCGCCTTGAACAGCGTCGTCTTGCCGCCGCCGTTGGGTCCCAGTACGGCGACGATCGAGCCCGGTCGGGCGCTGAAGGTCACCTCCGAGATCGCCGCGACTCCGCCCACGTAGCCGGCATTCAGGTTGGTCACCGTAATCCGCGGCGCGCTCATGCCGACCGCCCGATCGAGAACAGCGAGGCCAGCAGGAAGCAACCCGAGGCAAGCGTCGCGATCGCAGGACCGGGCGGCACGTCCAGGGCGTAGGCAAGCACGGTCCCGCCGATCGCCTCGGCCGCGCTGATCACGAAGGCAGCCCTCTGCAGCGAGCGGACGCTACTCGTGAAGAGCCGCGCGGTCGCGGCGGGGATCACCAGCAACGCCGCCACCAGCAGAGCGCCGACGGCGTTGATCGAGACGATAACGGCCAAGGCGATCAGGACGAGCAGCACCGGTTCGCTCGTCCTGATCGCCGGCTGGGCACCCGCCCCGCGGCCGTCGAAACCGACGACCAGCCATGCGCGTCCGTAGGCCTGGTGCCCGAGCAGCGCCGCAAGGCAGACCGCGCCGGTCGCCAGCAGGTCGCCCGGGCTGAGCCCGACGAGCGTTCCGAAGAGCAGCTGATCGACGGCGGCGCCGGATCCGAGCACATCGCTCGCCAGGACGATCCCGACCGCCAGCGCGCCGACGAGCAGCAGGGCGGTGCTCCCGTCGGCACCGACTCGTGCAAGCCGGCGGTCGAGCCCGCGAACGCCCCCGGCGAAGAGGGTTCCGGTCGCCATTGCGGCGAGCGGCGGCGGGACCGCCGCGGGCCCGGCGAGCACCAGGCCCGGAAACGCTGCCGCACCGACGCCGTGGGCGAAGAAGGCCAGCCTGCGGAGCACCACCTGCGTTCCGAGCAGCGCCGCCAGGACGCTCAGCAGGATCGCCTCGAGCAGCGCCACGCGCATGAACTCGAGCTCCAGCAGCCCCGCGATGAAGGTCATCTGCCTGACTATAATGAGAATGACTATCGCTGCAGCGCTGACACCGAAAGCCGCCGCCCGCCGACTGTGGGTCGACCACGCCCACGCCGTCATCCGCGCGGCGGGCCACCGCAGCAGCGCACCTCGATCCGCCGTCGTCGCGACTCTGGCAACCCAGAACTGCGTCCGATCGGCAGGCGAGATCGGCGATTCGCTGCGTCGCGAGGGAACCGAGATCGGAATTGCGACCGTCTACCGTGCGCTCGAGCTGCTCGATGACCTCGGGCTCGTGCAGCGCCTCGACGTGGGAGAAGGGTCGGCGCGCTTCGAGCCGGCGCTCCCTACCGGCGAGCACCACCACCACGTCGTCTGCGACCGCTGCGGCCGGGTCAGCCAGTTCGAGGACGAAGGTCTTGAAGCCGCGATCGACCGGGTTGCAAGGCGGCTCGAGTACCGGGTCGGTGCCCACGACGTGATCCTCCGCGGCGCATGCCCGGACTGCGCGAGCGCTTGACGATCTGCACCGCGACGGCTTGGCGCTGACTAAGCTCGGTCGGTGAGACGGAGGGAGCTCGTCAAATCGGGGTTGGTCGCCGCCGGAACATTGAGTCTGGGTCCGGCGTTCTGGGAGACCGCCTTCGCGTCACCGGCGCGCGCTGCGAAAGGGCCCTATGGCGCTCTGCTCGCGCCCGACCGCAACGGGCTGATGCTGCCGGAGGGCTTCCGCTCGCGGGTCGTCGCGCGCGGGGGCGCGGTCGTGACCGGGACCCCCTATGTGTTTCCCATCTTCCCCGATGGCGCAGCGACCTACGGGACGCGCGACGGCGGCTGGGTGCTGGTGTCCAACTCGGAGGTCCCCGCTGTCGGGGGCGCGAGCGCGATCCGGTTCGCTCCGGACGGGGAAATCGAGGCCGCCTACCGGATCCTCGACGGCACGGACCTCAACTGCGCCGGCGGCGCGACGCCCTGGGGCACATGGCTCTCCTGCGAGGAGACCGACGAGGGGCAGGTCTGGGAGTGCGACCCCTTCGGAACCCGCCGGGCACGGGTTCGACCGGCACTTGGAACGTTCAAGCACGAGGCGGTCGCCTACGACCCGCGCGAGGACCGGCTCTACCTCACCGAGGACCTGAGGAACGGCGCCCTCTACCGCTTCACGCTGGAACGGCGGGGTGACCTCGATCGCGGCCTGCTCGAGATCGCGATGGAGCCGGATTCCCGTGGCCGGACGACCTGGAAGCGGGTCCCGGATCCCTCGGCGAGCGAGACGCCGACGCGCTTTCAGGTACCCGGACGGCGCGTCTTCGAGCGCGGCGAGGGCATCTGGTACGACAGCGGCAACGTCTACGTCGCAACCACGGCCGACCGGCGGATCCACGTCTACAACACGGAGTCACGCAAGCTGGGCACGCTCTTCAGGGCTTCGCGTCTGAAGGACTCAGAGCTGACGAGCGTCGACAACCTGACGGTCAGCCGTGCCGGCGACATCTTCGTCTGCGAGGACCACGGCGATCCCGACCCGCTCGACGTGGCGCTGATCACCCAGGAGCCCAAGCGCGAGGTTTCCCGCTTCCTGCGCGCAACCGGGAGCCAGCACAAGCGACCCGTCGCCTCGGAGCTGACCGGCATCTGCTTCAACCCCGCGGGCGACCGGCTCTACGTCTCCTCCCAGCGCGGCAACCTGCTCGGGATCATCTACGAGGTCAGCGGGCCGTTCCGACGACGCAGCTAGCCGAACGCCGCTCGACACGTTTCCCGCTAACTGGACAGAAGTTCACCGACCGTTTACGGCAATCTCACACAGCGGGCGTAAGGTCGCCACCGAACCGACAAGCTGTCCAGCGACGAGGGGCGGATTTCGGCCACCGGGCCAATCCGCGTGGGCGGCGCACACGAGAGGATCGTCGCGATGAACGTCACTTCACTGCCCACCGAAGGAACTCGGGCCGCCAGTCGTCTGCGCGTCAGGCGCGTGCGCGAGGCCCGGGGCCGACTGCGCCCGCGAAGCACCGGCCGGGCTTGGATCAACGGCCGCGAGGTCGGCGGCAACGACGCCCGCTTTACCCATTTGACGCGCTCGTTCGATTAGCGATTGAAGAAGTCGCGGTCCTGGCCGCCCCGGGCCTCGTGGAAGTCGCCACGACAGGGACGCCCCCACGAGCCGCGCCCTGAACCCTTCGCCCGGCCTTCGGCCTGGCGATAGTTCGTGAAGCGCGAAAACTTCCCGTCGAACGAAACCACCTTCGCCATGCCGGCCTCGACCTGGGCGAGCCCGACGTCCATCGGCCCGCGCTCGACGTAGCGCAGCAGTCGGCCGAACCGATCGCGGTCGGCCTGGGTTCGATCGGTGATCAGGCGGACGCGCTCGCCGTGGACGAGCCGCTTGAGCGCGCGGACGGCCGGCTTGCCGCCGCACTCGACGGGCGCGCTCGGTTTGACGGTCTCCGGGGTGTCGATGCCGATCAGGCGGACATCGCGACGGCCCGCTCCCTCGACCTTGACCTCGAGCGTGTCACCGTCGATCACGCGAACGACCCGTGCCTTGTCTCCCTTGCCCGAGCCGTCGGAGTCACCTGCGAGCGCCGCCGAGAAACCGATTCCAGTTAAGGGAACCAGCAGAACGAGAGGCAACACCCAGCGAACCATCTCCACCACCAATAGGACCGGACCCGCCGGACGGAACCGTAGGGGGCTACCTCGACGGTGGCGGCGGCGGCTTGAACGGCATCAGGCGCGGGTAGCGGCCCGAGAACGGCTCGCTGTCGCGCACGTAACCGGGCTTCGGATAGGCGTTGGCGCAGAAGCCGGCCGCAGCGGGCTCGTATCCCGGCTTGCACGGGTCAGCGGGGCGCTGGCCGACCGCCAGGCCGGGCTGCGTCACGACGAAGAACCGGGTCCAGGCGCCGGCCGAGTCGCCGCTTGTCGTTGCGGCAGCGTTGGCGACGTTCGCCGCCAGCTCGCGCTTGCGCTTGCCCGCGTACCGACCGACCGGCACCGCGTTGGCGAGCGCCGGCTCGAGGCCCTCGGCCACGGGTGCCAAGGCGCGCAGGGCGGGTACCGCCTGGCGAAGGACGGGATCACCGGCGCGGCGAAGGGCGGGCAGCCGGTCAACCAGGACATCGGCATCGCGAGCCACCGGACCGAGGTCGTCGACGGAGGCGCGCACGTCCGGGATCGCCCGCCGGAGGTCTTGCACCACCGGTCGCGCGTCGAGCGCTAGGCCGCGGGCGCCCGCGATCGCCGAGCGCGTGACCGCGAGCGTGGGCGGCAGCTGGACAAGACTGCGATCGACCGCGTCGGCCTGCTCGCCGATCGCCTCGAGCGTCGTTCTCGCCGAAGAGGTGAGCTCCCGGAGAGCCTGCTCGCGGTCGCCGAGCGTCGTGACCGCAACCCGTCCGCCCTCGATCAGGCCGGCGATCTCCGGCCCCTGGCCCTTGAGCTCACCCGTCAGGTCCCGCACCGAAGCCGTGAAGTCGGCGAGCGACGCGAGCGTGTCGTTGAGCCGGGCGGCGCTGCCGGGGACCCGGCTGGCAACGGCAAGCTCCTCGAGCAGCTTCGTCAGCTTCTTGCGCCGATTGTCATTGAGCACCTCGAGAGCGTCGTCGAGCTCGATCGTCGACTCCGAGGCGATCTCCGAACCGCTGGGCAGCGCCTGGCCATCCTCTGCGGGTGGCGGCCGGCCGGGCGGCATCTCGAGGTCGACGTACTTCTCGCCGAACACGGTGCGGTTGCGCAGCTGGGCCTTCGTGCCCTCCGCGAGCGGCGCGTAGCGCGAATCAATCGCGATCACGACGTCGGCGTCCTCGTTGACCAGCTTCACCGAGCGCACCTCGCCGACCTGCACGCCGCGGACCAGCACGAGCGACTTGGTGAGTAGCCCCTCCGCCTTGTCGAAGGTCATCTCCAGCTCGTAGTCGTCATCGCCGAGCAGGCCGGAGATCGGGGTCGGACCGCCGAAGGCGTTGTTGAGGTAGAAGAACAGTGCAATTCCGAGCGCGAAGGCGACGGCTGTCAGCAGCGCGCTGATCTTGGGGATCGACATGTTCATGGCGTGCCCCTCTCGATCTCAGCCGCGCCCGGCAGTCCGGGAGTGCGGAGCCGGAGCAGGCACGCGGCGAGCACCTGCTCGCTGCACGCGCCCTCGAGCGCACGCGCGAGCTTGCGCTCCAACTCGGAGTGCTCGGCCGACCCGCGCGCCCTCGCCGCGCTCGGCGCCAGGCCGAGGTTCTCCGGTGTGGACGGCTCGGGCAGGAGCACCGTCCGCAGGCGCACGCCGTTCTGGTCATCGGTCGAGACGACGCCGGACATGAGTTCAGTGGTCTGGCCGATGCCCGCCTTCTTCTCATCGAGCAGCTCGACGACCGGCCGAAGCCGCCGCACCGGCCGCACCGTGGCACGCGCGGCCGGCTCCAGACGAGTCGAGACATCGGCGAGCAGCCGGACTGAGTCCTGGCCCTCCCGGGTCAGCTCGTCGACCCGGTCGAGCAGGTCGCGGGCATCGGGAACCAGATCACGGGTCTCCCGCAGCGCCTCCGGCAGCGGCTCGCTCGCCGCTCCGAGCTGATCGAGCGCCGGCACGAGCGGCTCGGCGAGTCGGCGTGCGCCGGCAAGCGCCTCGCGGCCGGCGGTCAGCGTCGGGGGCAGCTCGCGCGTGAGCGCCGCCAGGTCAGCTTCATTCTGGGCCGTGACCGCGACCGTATCGCCACCCGCCGCGATCATCTCGGCGAGTTGCTCGTCGTGGCGCTCGAGCTCGCCGAACACGACGTTCAGCCCGTCGACCAGCTGTGCCAGCAGGCGGCTGCGGTCCGCGAGCTGGTCGGCGACCTGCGCGGCGGGGTCGGTCAGCTCGCCGAGCTTGGCGAGCGCCGAGCGTAGCTCGCCGCCCCGCCCGCGGAGGCCACGCTCGAGCTCGGAAATCATGATCTGGAGGTACGCGCGCGTATCGACATCGAGAATCTCGAACAGCCGATCGAGCGCGACGTAGGTCGAGGTCCGGTCGGCCTCGATCACCCCATCCTCGGACAGTGGCCCGGAGTCGGGATCGCCGGGATCGACGTTGACGACCAGTTGGTTGACCGCGTTCACCGGCCGGACCTCGGCGGTCGCGTCGCGGTAGAGCCTGCCGCGCGCTTCCTCATCGAGCACGAGCGTCGCGACAGCGCGTCCATCCTCGCGCGTCACCTCTTCGACCCGCCCGAGCATGATTCCCGCAACGGCCGCCGTCGGCCGGTTGTCCTCATCCAGACCGGCCGCGTCCTTGAACGCCACCTGGACGCGATAGGGGTTCTCCACCAACGGCAGCCGCACACCGGTGTTGGCGAGGATGTAGCCGAGGAAGATCACGACCCCCGCAACCTGGAGTGCGATCGAGAACCGCCCGAGCGGTATGGCGCGGGCCGCGCCACGGCGGGAGAAGAAGCCGGCGATCGTCTTCATGGGGTGCACGCCTCCAGGCCGGCGAGCGTGTCGCGCAGGCTGTCGGAGATGTCGCCGAGCAGCGAGCATGTCGGCAACGCATCGATCGGCTGGACGAAGCTGGCCTCGATCAGGCCGGCGCGCCCGCCCCCGAACGGGTTCTGTTCCTCCGTCTGGTAGACGCGCTGAACGCCTGCCATCCCGGAGGCGAAGGCAGCGAGCTGCATGTAGTGCGGGAGCCCGAGCCCGTTCTTCTCGTACAGGTAGGGCGCGATCGATTCATCCAGCCGCCGCAGGCTCGGCGCCAGGGCATCGAGCACCGCGACCGTCTCGGGAGCCGCGTCGGCGGTTCGATCCACGGCGGAGCGCAGGTCGCGGGCGAGCGGATCGGCGCGTTCAAGCACCGGCTCGGCTCGGGCGAGCAGCGGCCGCAACTCACGCAACGCGGGCGTCAGCTCGTCGAGCGCCGGCTCGAGGTCCTCGGCGAGCGGGTCGACGCGGTCGAGCACCGACTCGAGCGCCGTGCTGCCGAGATCGACTTCGACCAGCGTCGGCTCGAGCTCGGCGATCGTCCGGTCCAGCGGCCCCGTACCGTCGGTACCAATCGCTTCGAAGGTGCGGCGCGAGTCGCGCACGAGCGCGGCGATCCGCTGATCCTCCGAGGCGACGGAGCGGATCGTCGCGGCGAGCTTCGGAAGGCTCTCGCGCAGCTCCGAGCCCCCGCTGCCGCGCGCCGCGCGGACGGCCGTCCGCCCCTTCTCGAGCAGCTCCGGTGAGTTCTCGAGCGTCTCGCGCAACCCGCCGATCGCCGCTCCCCCGAGTGCCTTGGCGAGATCGCCGGACAGGTCTCGAATGTCGCTGCGCCGGCGCGCGTCCAGCGGCCGGAGAGCGACGTCGAACGGGACGAACACCGAAGTCCGCGCTAGCGGAATCCCTTCCGGACCGATCGGCGGGGCGTCCTCGCTGCCGGGGTCGAGATCGACGAACACCGTGCCCTCGAAGATGATGTGCGGACGGAGCTCGGCGCGCGCGTCCTCGTGGATCACGCCGATGTCCTCGGTCAGTTCGAGCACGAATTCGGCATCGTCGCCGACGCGCTCGACATCCGCGATCCGCCCGACGTTGACGCCGTTGACCCGGACGGTGCGGAGAATCTTGCCGAGCGACGCGCTCTCGTCGAAACGGACGTTGAGCATGCGCGGGTTGTCGAACGGGTTCGGGGCTAGAAGCGCGACCGTCAGAAGGATCCCGAGGATCAGCGCGAACGCGATCCCGAGCCGGCGCAGCCGCGCCAGGTTGGTCATTCGACCGGCATCGCTGTCAGCCGTACGGGTCATTCGCCCAGGCACTGGGAAGGTCGCTTTTCTGATCGGTTCTTGAACGTCTCGCCGGGCTTGTCGTAGACGGCCCGGTCGGTTGCACAGGAGAAGATCGGCGCGAACCGGACCGCGGGCTGCCCTGGCGCGGAGCCCATCTCGGGGCGGTCCCGGGTGACGGCAACGCCGCCGGCACCGAAGGCGGCGAGCTCCTTGTCGTAGGGAGCGACGTAGGACAGCGTCGAGGGCAGCGGCTTGAGCGCCGGCTCGAGCGAGGCCGCGCCCGGATAGAGCTTGCGGAAAACGGGCTCGGCGAGCTTCAGCGCCGGATCGAGCACCGCGGTGAGCCGGTCGGCCTCCGAGCGGAACAGATTGCCCTCGCGCAACAGTCCGTTGAGGTCCGGGAGCAGCCGGTCGACATCCCGCAGCGTCGGCGTGAGGTCTGCGGCGAGGCGGTCGGCGTCTTCGAGGAGCGGATCGGTCACCGGCAGCGTCGAGCGAAGCTCGTCCGAAAGCGGTGGGACCAATTCGATCGTCTGACCGATCTCGGCGCTCCGACGGCCAAACACACCGAACGTCTGGCGAGCGCCAGCGATCAGCCCCTCGACGTCGTCGGGCCGGTTGCCGGCCAGACCCGAGAAGGTCCGCTGGGCGCCGCGCACGAAGTCGCCCGGCTCGCCTCCGCGCGGCACCGCCGCCTCGAGCAGGGGCGTGCCCTCCCGTGCGGCCGGCTCGAGGTCGCCGGTGAGTCGGTTGAGGTCCTCGCCGCGATCGGCGAGGCCGAAGCCGAAGGCCGTGACGTCGTCGCCGAACGCCCGCTGGGTATCCTTCTCGAACGCGCGCGCGATCTCAAGCGGATCGGTTCCGAAGTCGACGCGCTCAACCGGGATCGTCCCACCCTCCGGCAACGGGTCTGATGGATCGCCGGGGTCGAGGTCGACGTAGTAGAGGTATGAAGCCGAACGCAAGCGCACGAACAGCTGGGCGTCCTTACCGATCGGTGCGTCGTCGGGAGCCAGCTCGAACATCGCGATTGCGCCCTCAGGGGTCTGCTCGACCGTCTTGACCGATCCGACCCGCTCGCCCGCGATCCGGATCGCATCGCCCGGCTTCAGGGCCGGTGTCTCGGTTGGCAGGACCGCCTTGATCCGATAGCCGTCCTGGAAAGGCACGCCGTTGACGGCCGCGATCGAGACGTAGCTGAAAAAGACCCCCACCACGACCAGCAGCAGCCCGAGGCCCAACGTGTGGCGTTCGAGGCCCGCGCCTCGGCGCCGTACCGATGTCGTGAGCCGTCCCGCCCTCATGACCCGAGCAAGAAGTCGAGGAGGCCGTCGAGCGGACCTCCGGGAGCGGAGGGCGATGCACTGGTCCGGCCGGCGTCCGACGGCGGTCGCTTCGGGGAAGGAGTCGTTGAGGGGCGCCGCTCGGAGCGTCTTTCCGCCTCGTCGTCGCCACGGTCGCGATCATCGCTGCGCTTCTTCAGGTCGATCCCGGTTCCGCCAACGTCGTCGAGAGCGTCGGTCAGGCAGCCCGGCTCGATCGGACGGCCGAAGCTCTCGCAGGTCACGACGGGCGCGGTGCGGAGCATCCTCCGGGCCGGATCGACGCCCGGCGTGACCGACTTCTCGACCGCTGCGGCACCGATTCCGACCTCGTCGTTGCGCCGCCCGTAGGTCTCGGCCCCGAAAAACGTGTCAACGACATCGGCGGCTGCCGGCCGCAGGCCGTCGACAACCTTGTCGAGCGGCCCGGCGACGCGCTCGACGAGCGGCGCTGCATCGGCGAGCTCCTCGAGGGTCGGCTCGCCGGCCGCCAGAGCGCGTGCGGCGAGATCGAGGGTCGGATCGAGGTCGTCTGCCACCGATCGGACGTCTTCGACGAACGGCAGCGCAAGCTCGCCGGTCGTCTCGAGCCGGGGCGCCACCTCGCGCAGGGCGACCACTGCAGGGCGCGCGGAATCGGTCACGCGAGCGAGCCTCTGGAGCGTCGCGCGGGTCTCGGCCAGCGTCTCGGGCAACACCTCGACGCCGCGCGCGAGCGCCGGCGCGCGAGCGCTCGTCTCGCGCAGCAGCTCCGCGAGCGAGTCAACCGTCGGACCGATGTCGCTCGAGCGCCTCGCCGCCTGGGTGCTGACCCGCTCGGCGTCAGTGACGAGCGAGCGCAGGCCATCGTTGGAGGCATTCAGCTCGGCCATCAGGTCGGTCGTAGCCGCGAGCGCCGGCCGGAGGTGGACGAGCGCCTGGTTGAAGTCCTCGCCGCGACGGTCGAGCGCGATCCCGCTCTCGATGATCAGCAGGCTGAGCGCCTCGCGGACCGGCTTGCGGAAGGTCGACAGGATCGCGTCGAGCCGCGGTGCCGCCACGGCTCGCGAAGGCGGGATCGGACCCGCGAGCGGCTCGTCCGCCTCGCCCGGCGACAGCGAGACGTAGGTGTCGCCGAGCAGGTCCTGCTGGCGGACCGACAGCGTCGCGTCGGCCCGTGGCGGCTCGATCCCGTCGAGCAGCGTCATCGTCACCAGCGAGGTGCCCCGGTCGGTCAGCTCGACCTTGTTGACGGTGCCGGCCGGAGCTGCGCCGATCCGCACGTCGAGCCCTTCGAGGATGCCGAAGGCGTCCTCGAACTCAGCCTCGAACTCGGACCCCGCGGCGCCCCGGGAGGTCGCGATCAGCAGCACGACTCCGACGAGCAGCAGGCCGGCGAAGCTGAATGCCGCGAGCTTGGCGACGGCACTGCTCATCAGCAGTCATCTCCTTCGGGCGTCGCCTTGAAGTCGAAGTCCTCAAACCTCTTGCCGCCGCCGACGAAGCTCTTTTCGTAGTCCCTCCATGGCTGCCCCTCGTGCACGCCGGGAAGCCGGTCGAACGGCCGGACGTGACAGCCGAAGCGGAGGCTGTCGGCGTCGGTCAGCGGTCGCGGCTGGACCTCGCCGAGCAACCCCGCGACCCGGACTGCGTGACCGACGCCGTCGAAGTTGGCGGCGGTATCGGTTGCGAGGGTCAGGAAGTTTGCGACTTCCGGGCCCCGGACCCGCAGCTGGTCGAGCACCGGGTTGAGCCGATCGAGCGTCGGGTCGAGCCGGCGCGCGGTCGGGATCAGACCGTCGATCAGCGGCTGCAGGCTTCGCAGCTGGGCGGGCGCGTCACGCGCCAGCCCGCGCGCCTGCTCGAGGACCGGGCGCGCGCGCTCGAGCGCAGGCCGCAGCCGGCGGCTGGTCGGAACGAGCTGGGCGATGGCCGGTCGCGCCGAGTCGGTCAGGTCGCGCAGGTCGCCGATCTCGGAGTCGAGCTTGCTGATCGCGCTGCGCATCGAGCCGAGGGCCGTCGGAAGCTGTCGGAGGCCAGCGCTCAGATCCACCTGCCGGGCAGCGGTCGTCCGCAGGACGGGTGCGAGCCGGTCCACGACGCCGCCGAGCTCGTTCGGATCGGCTGCTAGCGCTTCGACGACCTTCCGGCCGTCGATCACGAGCGTGCGTAGCGCATCGCCGTCGGCGGCGACATCGTCGAACAGCAGGGCCGTCTGTGCCAGCGAGGTCGCGCTCTCACGCAGAGTCGCATCGAGGTTCGGGCCCTGCCCGCGGACACCATGTTCGAGGCGCCCGAGAATCTGACCGATGTCCTTGCGCGTGGCGGGAGGCAACGTCTCGAGCAGCTCGTCGAACTCGACCGGCTGCTCTGTCTGGCGCGCCGCGATCGTCGCGCCGCTCGCGAGCGCCGGGCCCTCACCCTGCTCGAGAGCGACGTAGCGGTTGAGCTGCCCGACGAGCGAGAACAGTCTCAGCTCGGCGGTCGCTCCCCGCCGTAGCTGGTAATCGTCGTCGATCGCCATCCGGACACGGGGTAGGCCATCGGCGCCGAGGGCGATCTCCTGAATTGTCCCGACCGGCGTGCCGGCAGCCTTGACCTCGCCGCCGCGCACGAGGCCGAAGGCCTGGTCGAACACTGCAGTGACCTCGTAGCGCCCGTCCGCTCCACGCGCGATCAGCAGTACCAGCACGACGAGCAGCAGCGCACCCCCGGCGAGCGCCAGGAGCACCGATGTCGGCAGCCTGCGCAGCCGCTCAGGCAATCGGGAGCCCCGGATCGAAACCCCAGAACACGACCGTTCCGATCATGTTGAGGACGGTTACGACGGCCATGCTGACGAGCATCGAGCGCGCCGTCGCGTTGCCGACCTCGACCGGCCCGCCGCGGACGCGGTAGCCGTAGTAGAGCGCGATCAGCAACACGGCGAACGCGATCACGAACCCCTTCGTCACCGAGTAGAAGAGATCGATCGGCGGCAGCGCCGTGTAGAAGCCGAACTCCCAGAGCCCCTGGGATACATCCCCGAAGCGAATCAAGGAGCCGTACCAAGCGCCGACATATCCGGTCGCGAGCGCGAGGAAGTACATGACGGGCAGGACGAACAGGCAGGCGACGAGCCGGGTCGAGACCAGGTAGACGATCGAGCTGACGGCCATCGTGTCGAGCGCATCGACCTCCTCTGAGACCTGCATCGAACCGAGCTCGGCGACCAGGCCGCAGCCGACCTTGGCGGCGAGGATGTAGCCGAAGATGATCGGCACGATCTCGCGCGTCGTGCAGAACGACGCGAAGAAGGGGCCTGCGGGGTCGGCGCCGAGTTGGCGGGTGATCGCGCTCGATTCCAGACCGCATGCGTTACCCGCCAGGAAGGTCAGCAGCATGATCACGAGCGCGCTGCCGGCAGCGATGATCGCGGCCTGGCGGACCGTCTCGGCGGCGAACGGGCCGATCCGCCGCATACCGCGAATCGCCTGCATCGAGAAGTCCACGAAATCGCCAAGCCGGGTGAAGACGCCCGGGGCAGGCGCCTCCTCGGCAGGGGGCGGCTGCTGGGAGAGCTGTTCCCGGAAGCTCGACGTCCACGGCTCCTTGATGCTCATCGAGCTGCGCTCTTCAGAGTCGAACGTCCGTGGATGAGGACCCGGCGGGGTCTCATCGAGGCGTCCTCATCGGAGCGCCGAGATATCGGGGTAGAGGGCGAGCAACAGCTGGGTGTAGACGATCGTCACCCCGACGACCGCTATCAGGGAAGCGACAACCGACTCGTTGACGGCGCGGCCCACGCCCTCCGCTCCCCCGCTCGCGTTGAGTCCCTTGTAACAGGCAATCACTCCGATCAGCAGGCCGAAGATCAGGATTTTCGCCTGGCTCGCCCAGAGATCGATGAAGTTGGTGTTCGCCAGGAACTGGTCGAAGAAGGCCTGCGGGGTGCCCGTGTAGAGGACCGTCGCGGCGATCAGCGAACCGGCCGTTCCCGCGAGCAGCGCGACCATGTTGATGATCGGCATCAGCAGGACGAGCGCAACGATCCTCGGGACGACCATCGCGCGTACCGGGTTGACGCCGAGTACCTCGAGCGCCGAGAGCTCGTCGCGGATCTTGCGGGCGCCGAGCTCGGATGTGATCGTCGCACCGACCGAGCCCGCGACGATCGCCGCGGTCAGGAAGGCTCCGAGCTCGCGCAGAAAGGCGACCGGGACCGCCCCGCCAGCGCGATCGATCGCGCCGAGCGCGGAGACGATCGAGCTGACTTGGACCCCGACCGTGATACCGGTCGCGAAATTGACCAGCAGGACGGGCACGAGCGCGACCTTGAAGATGAAGATCATCTGGAGGATCAGCTCACGCCGCCAAGAGAGGCCGGGCGTGACGAATTCGATCGTCGCCCGGATCGCGAGCGCCATCATCCCCCCCATTCGGATGATCCAGATCAAGGGCGGGAGATCAAGCCAGCGCGAACGCTCCGGCGCCGCGCCGGGCGCCAGACGAACCTCCTCCACGATGCTCACAGCCGGCCGGCCGGCCGTCGGATAACCATCACCTCTCCTCCCAAAGGAGGACGAAGCGTACTTCACCGGTCCAACGCCGGGCGCCGCCTGACAGCCTCCCGTCCCGCGCTCCTGACCCACATAGAAATTTATATGTGAGTAACGTTCAGTTTCATGGCGCCCTCAGGCACCCTTCCCCGCCGCCTACCGCGGCTCGAGCGCGAGCAGCAGATCCTCGACCTCGCCCACGCCCAGTTCGCCCGCGAGGGCTACTCGGCGGTCACGATGGATGGCGTCGCAGCGGCGGCCGGAGTTACCAAGCCGCTGCTCTACAACTACTTCGGCAACAAGGAGCGGCTCTACCTGTCCTGCCTCGGCCGGACCGGGGAAGCGCTGGTCGAGACCTTCGGGCGCGCGCTCGAAGGGGCGGCCAACCCGGGCGACGGCCTCAAGGCCGGGCTGCGCTCGTTCCTCGAGTTCGTCGAGGGCGATCGCGGCTCCTGGCAGGTCCTCTACGACGAGACTCTCCCGCGCGGCGGCGAGATCGCCTCCGAGGTGAGCTCCTACCGGGACGAGCTGCTCGCGCTGGTCGCCAAAGCCGTGCTCGACCTGAGCCCTGCGCGCAGTCGCGCCGACCACGTCGAGGCCGAGGCTGTCGCCCACGCGCTGCTCGGCGGCGTCGAGTCGATCGTCCGCTGGTGGCTGCGGACCGACACGCTGAGCGCGACCGAGGTCGCAGACCTCTACATCGATGCCGTCGAGCCCGGACTGGGGCGGCGCGCCCTGGCCGGCCTGCCACAACCTCCATCCCGCATGAAGACCAGGAGACCGAACTCATGACCCAGACCCAGCGTGTCGCGATCATCGGCGGCAACAGGATCCCGTTCGCCCGTTCCAACAGCGCGTACGCCAAGGCCACCAACCAGGACATGCTCACGACCGCGATCGACGGCCTCGTAGCGCGGCACGGCATCGAGGGCGAGCGGCTCGGGGAGGTGGCGGCGGGTGCGGTCCTCAAGCACAGCCGCGACTTCAATCTCGCCCGCGAGGCCGTGCTCGGTAGCCGCCTGGCTCCCGAGACGCCGGCCTACGACGTCCAGCAGGCGTGCGGGACCGGCCTCGAGGCCGTGCTGCTCGTCGCCAACAAGATCGCCCTCGGGCAGATCGATTCGGGGATCGCCGGCGGTGTCGACACGACCTCCGATGCGCCGATCGCGCTCAACGAGGACCTGCGCCAGATCCTGCTGCGCGCCAACGCCGCCAAGTCGACCGGCGCACGCGTGCGCGCGCTGGCCGGTATTCGGCCGACCCAGATCGTGCCCGCGATCCCGCGCAACGAGGAGCCGCGCACCGGTCTCTCGATGGGCGAGCACCAGGCGCGGACCGCGGCCCACTGGGGAGTCGCGCGCGCCGAGCAGGACGAGCTGACCGAGCGCAGTCATCGCAACCTCGCCGCGGCCTACGAACGCGGCTTCAACGACGACCTCGTCACCCCCTACCTCGGCCTCGAGCGCGACCAGAACCTGCGACCCGACACCTCGGTCGAGAAGCTCGCCCGTCTGAAGCCGGTCTTCGGCGGCGAGGACGGAACGATGACCGCGGGGAACTCGACACCGCTGAGCGACGGCGCCGCGGTCGTGCTGCTCGCGAGCGAGAGCTGGGCCGAGCGCCATGGGCTGCCGGTGCTGGCCTACTTCAGCACCGGGGAGACGGCGGCGGTCGACTACGTCGGCGGTGAGGAGGGTCTGCTGATGGCGCCCGCCTACGCGATGCCGCGGATGCTCGAGCGCAGCGGGATCGGCCTCGGCGAGTTCGACCTCTACGAGATCCACGAGGCATTCGCATCGCAGGTGCTCTCGACGCTCAAGGCCTGGGAGGACCCGGTTTTCTGCAAGGAACGGCTCGGCCTCGATGCACCGCTCGGAGCGGTCGACCGCGACAAGCTCAACGTCAACGGCGGCTCGCTGGCCGCCGGCCATCCGTTCGCCGCGACCGGCGGGCGAATCGTCGCGAGCCTCGCCAAGGCGCTCGCCGAGCGCGGCGGCGGCCGTGGCGTGATCAGCGTTTGCGCGGCGGGCGGCCAGGGCGTCGTCGCGATCCTCGAAAAGTGATCGGAGCCAACCCATGAGCGACACCTACAGCAAGATCGTCAACTCACCCGTCGGCCGCTTCGTCGTGCCGAAGGTCGGCCTGCCCCAGCCGGTCGAGCTCGAGCGGCGTCGCAGCGGCGCGCCGGCGATCGAAGGATTGGTGCTGCTGGGCGCGGCCCCCGGCGGCCGCCTCGTCGCCCCGATCGCGGCAGCGCTCGCGGTGATCGAGGCCGAGGTCGCGACCGAGCTGCGCGAGGACCTGCGCGGCGCGGCCGCAGCCGCGGGGATCGACGCCTCGATCTGGAACCCCGATCAGCCCGGCGAGCAGCGGTTCAAGGCGCTCGTGCTCGATGCAACGGGGATCGCCCGCAGCGACGATCTCGGCGAGCTGCACGCCTTCTTCCACCCCACGATCCGCCGGCTGGAGAGCTGCGGCCGGATTGTCGTGCTCGGCACGCAACCGGCGGCCTGCGGCGGCCCGCGCGAGGCGACCGCCCAGCGTGCGCTCGAAGGGCTCGTCCGCGCGCTCGGCAAGGAGGCCCGCGCCGGCGCGACGGCACAGCTGGTCTACGTCGCGCCCGGAGCCGAAGGGCAGCTCGACTCGACGCTCGAGTTCCTGCTCTCCCCCCGCTCGGCTTACGTGTCGGGCCAGGTCGTGCGGATCACGCCCGGGAGCACGCCTCCCGAGATCGATCGCGACCGCCCGCTGGGCGGCAAGGTCGCGCTCGTCACGGGCGCTTCGCGAGGGATCGGCGCGGCGATCGCCGATCTGCTCGCGCGCGACGGCGCGCACGTCGTCGGGCTCGACATCCCATCGCTCTCGACCGAGCTCGAGGCCTCGATGAGCGCGCTCGGCGGCTCGGCGCTGGCGATCGACATCGCCGAATCGGACGCTCCGGGGGCGATTGTCGCCCACCTGCTCAAGCTGCATGGCGGCGTCGACGTCGTCGTCCACAACGCGGGCGTCACGCGCGACAAGACGCTCGGGCGGATGACCGGCGAGGTCTGGCGGACGGTGATCGACATCAACCTCTCGAGCGAGGAGCGGATCAACGACGCGCTGCTCTCCGGGGACGCGCTGCGCGATCGGGGTCGGATCGTCTGCGTCTCGTCGATCAGCGGCATCGCGGGCAACGCGGGCCAGACCAACTACGCGACCTCGAAGGCCGGGGTGATCGGGATGGTCGAGGCGATGGCCCCGGTCTTCGCCGAGCGCGGCGCGACGATCAACGCCGTTGCGCCCGGTTTCATCGAAACCCAAATGACCGCGGCGATGCCGATCGCGATCCGCGAGGCGGGCAGGCGGATGAACAGCCTCTCCCAGGGCGGACTGCCGCTCGACGTCGCGGAGACGATCGGCTGGTTCGCCAGCCCGGCGTCGACGGGCCTCAACGGCAACGTCGTACGGGTCTGCGGGCAGAGCCTGCTGGGGGCATGACGGTGAGCGAACGCGAGCTATCCGGTCCCCCTTCGACCCTGCCGCTGCTGCTCAAGGCCGCGGCTCCGATGATCCCCGGCGCCTCGCGGCTGCCGTTCGTCGCGGGCGGCGGCGGCGCGATGCCGAGCGAGCAGCTGTTGCTCAGCGACGTCGAGATCGACCGCGACCACCTCGCCGCCTACGGGGAGGTCTGCGGGTTCACGCTGCGCGGCGCCCTCCCGGTGACCTACCCGCACGTGCTCGCGTTTCCGCTCCATCTCGCCCTGATGACGAGCGGCGGCTTCCCGTTCCCGGCGATTGGCCTCGTCCACATCGCCAACCGGATCGAGCAGCTGCGCGCGATCGACGCGGGCGAGCGCCTCTCGCTGCGGGTTTCCGCAACCGAGCCCGAGCCCCATCCGCGCGGGATGAGCTTCGCGATCCTCACCGAGGCGCGGGTCGGTGAGGAGCTCGTCTGGCGGGGGACGAGCACGAACCTACGCCGCGGCAGGGGCGGCTCAGAGCGGGCGGAACGGACCGAGAACGCGGGGCCGCTTCCCGCGACCGTCCAGTGGCGGCTCGGCGGTGACCTCGGCCGCCGCTACGCGGGTGTCTCCGGCGACCGCAACCCGATCCACATGTCGGGCCCGAGCGCGAAGCTGTTCGGCTTCCCGCGCGCGATCGCCCACGGGATGTGGACCAAGGCGCGCTGCCTGGCGGCGCTCGAGTCGCGGCTGCCGGACGACTATGCCGTCGAGGTGTCCTTCCGCAAGCCGATCCTGCTGCCGAGCACCGTCGGCTTCGGCCACGAAGGCGACCGCTTCACCGTTCGGAATCCGGGCTCGGACGCAATCCATCTCAACGGAACCATCAAAACAGGAGTTGACCAATGACCGTCGCCGAGAAAAGCATGGGGCTCGGACTGCGCGCGCTGCGCGGAATCGCCGGGCTCGAAGCAATCGACCGCGTAGGTCTGCGCGCCCCGGCGGAGCGCGCCGTCTACCGGCTGACCCGCGACGGCTTCCGCGGCGCGACGGCCGCCAGCCGCAGCTTCAACGCGGCGTCGAAGCTCGCCAAGCCCGCCCGTGCGGCAACAGCCAAGCGCGGCGACCTGTTCGACGTCACCCCCGACGACGACCAGAAGATGATGGTCGAGGCGATGCGCGACTTCGCCACGGGCCGGCTGCGACCGGCCGCCCAGGCCGCCAACGGCACCTGCGCCGCGCCGCCGGAGCTGCTCGCCCAGGGCTCGGAGCTCGGGCTAGGATTGCTCGGCGTCCCGGAGGAGCTCGGCGGCGCCGCCAGCGAGCGCTCGGCGGTCACCGGCGTGCTGATCACCGAGGCCCTCGGCCGCGGCGACATGGGGCTCGCCACCGCGCTGCTCGCCCCGGCCGCGGTCAGCTCGGCGCTCGGCCGCTTCGGTGATGCGGATCAACAGTCGACCTACCTGCCCGCCTTCACAGGTGAGGACCCCCCCGCTGCGGCGCTGGCGATCCTCGAGCCGCGCCCGTTGTTCGATCCGTTTGCGCTCAAGACCACCGCGCGCGAGCAGGGCGGCGGCTACGTGCTCGATGGAGTCAAGTCGCTCGTGCCGGGCGCGGCGGGCGCAGAGCTGTTCCTCGTGGCGGCGCAGCTGTCCGGCCGCGGCCCCGCCCTGTTCATCGTCGAGTCCTCGACGCGCGGCTTGACGGTCGCGGCCGAGCCCGCGATGGGCGTGCGCGCAGCGGCTACCGGCATGCTGACGCTGACCGGCGTCGAGCTCCCGGCTGCTGCACTGCTCGCCGAGGGTGACCGCGCGGTCTACGCCGAGCTGATCGCGCTCGCGCGGCTCGCTTGGTGTGCACTCGCCGTCGGCACCGCTCAAGCGGTGCTCGACTACGTGATCCCCTACGTCAACGAGCGGGTCGCCTTCGGCGAGCCGATCAGCCACCGTCAGGCGGTCGCCTTCGGCGTCGCCGACATAGGCGTCGAGCTCGAGGGCATGCGCCTTGCGACCTACCGCGCCGCGGGCCGCGCCGACCAGGGGAAGAGCTTCGCGCGCGAAGCCGCGCTGGCGCGCGTCCTGTGCGCCGACAAGGGCATGGCGATCGGCTCGGCCGGCGTCCAGTTGCTCGGCGGCCACGGCTACGTGCAGGAGCACCCGGTCGAGCGCTGGTACCGAGACCTCCGGGCAGCGGGCGTGATGGAGGGCGCCCTGCTCGTCTAATACCGACGAAGCGAAAGCGAAACGATGATCAACCTCGAAACACCGAAGAAACTCGACGCCCTGGTCGGCCAGGCCCACCAGGTAGCGCTCGAGGTCCTCCGACCGATCTCCCGTAAGTACGACGCCGGCGAGCACGAGCGGCCGAAGGAGCTCGACATGCTCGCCGCGATGATCGACGGGATGAACGACGGCAATCCCACCGGCGGCGCAGGCGCCGCGGGGGTACGGCGCGACTCGAGCGAGAACGGCGGCGGCAACCGCAACGGCTCGAACCTCTCGACCGTGCTCGGCGTGATCGAGATGTGCTGGGGCGATGTCGGCCTGCTGCTGGCGCTGCCCGGTCAGGGCCTCGGCAACTCGGCGATCGCCTCGGTCGCCGACGACGAGCAGCTCGAGCGGTTCGGCGGCCGCTGGGCGGCGATGGCGATCACCGAGCCCGAAGCCGGCTCGGACTCGGCGGCGATCCGCACGACCGCCGAGCTCGACGGCGACGAGTACGTCCTCAACGGCGAGAAAATCTACGTCACCTCCGGCGAACGAGCCGAGCTCGTCGTCGTCTGGGCAACGCTCGACCGCAGCGCCGGCCGCGCCGCGATCAAGTCGTTCATCGTTGAGCGCAGCAACCCCGGGATGGTGCTCGAGCGGCTCGAGCACAAGCTCGGCATCCGCGCTTCCGACACGGCGGCCTTCCGGCTCGAGAACTGCCGGGTGCCGAAGGATGCGCTGCTCGGCAACCCCGAGGTCGACACCAAGAAGGGGTTCGGCGGGGTGATGCAGACCTTCGACAACACACGACCGCTGGTCGCCGGGATGGCCGTCGGCGTCGCCCGTGCGAGTCTCGAGGAGACCCGCAAGCGGCTCGAGCAGGCCGGCGTCGAGATCGACTACGACCGCCCGGCGCTCTCGCAATCGGCCGCCGCGGCCCGCTTCCTCGCGATGGAGGCCGACTTCGAGGCCGCCCGCCTCGCAACGCTGCACGCCGCCTGGATGGCCGACAATGGCCGGCCTAACTCGCTGCAGGCCTCGATCGCCAAGGCGAAGGCGGGTCGCGCCGGGGTCGACATTGCTCTTGGCTGCGTCGAGCTCTGCGGCAGCGTCGGCTACGGCGAGACCGAGCTGCTCGAGAAGTGGGCGCGCGACGCCAAGATCCTCGACATCTTCGAGGGCACCCAACAGATCCAGCTGCTGATCATCGCCCGGCAGCTGCTCGGCAAGAGCTCGGCCGAGCTGAAGTAACCCGCGGAGCAGCCGCCGTTTAGCATCGCCGGATGAGACCGCTCGTTCGCTTCATTTCCCGCCGGATCGGAGCGACTGACCGCGAGCGGCTGGAGCGGATCCTGCGGGGGCCGCTCCGCCGCCGGGCGATTCTCTGGACCCTGTTCGGGGCGATGCCACGCTTCATCCGCCGCCGTGCGCTGGAGCGCGAGAACATCATCGTCGAGTGGCGGATCACCGGTCGCCGCGACGGGCGCCAGGATGTTCGTCAGCTGGTGATCGGCGAGGGCGCCGCGGCGGTGCTCGAGGGCGAGCCCCACGAAGCGGACCTGATCCTGACCCTCTCCGGCGTCGACTTCCTGCTCGTCGCGACCGGCAACGCGGTGGGTCCGGCGCTGTTCGTCTCCGGCGCTCTGGAGCTCGAGGGCGATCCGTGGGTGGCGATGCGGCTGCCGAAGATCTTCGGCGTCCCCAGTCCGCCCCGCGAGCGTCGACCTACTGCTTGACGACTCCAGCCTGGATCAGGCTCTCGGCGCAGTCGAGAATCGTCTCCTGCAGCGGGCGCGGCTGCCAGCCGAGCACCGATCGCGCGTGCTGGTTGGAGTAGTCGGTCCGCTGGCCGAGGTCGCCGAGGATCGAGCGGAGGGAGGGATCGAACACGGCCATCACGCGAACCGCCAGGTTCGGCACCGTCCGGGTCGTCACCTTCGCGCCACGGGCGCCGAGACCGTCACGGAGGATCTCGCCGACCTCCGACATCCAGAGGAACGAGTTGACCGCGATGAACCGCTCTCCGCCCGCGGCCGGCGACGTCATCGCCGCAATCTCCAGGGCGGCCACGTCACGGACGTCGACGAACCCGAAGCCGAACTTCGGGACACCGGGCACGCCGTCCATCAGCCGCTCGACGACCTGCAGCGAGTAGGACCGATCGTCGCTGAACACCGGGCCGAGGATCGCCCCCGGGTTGACGGCGGCAAGCCGGTCGCGCTGACCGCGCTGGTCGACGAAGTCCCAGGCCGCGCGCTCGGCGATCGTCTTGGAGCGCGTGTATGGGGTGAGCGACTCGTTCGAGGCGTCGGTCCAGTTCGCCTCGGTCCGCTCCGATCCCGAAGCGCCGGGGTCACTGCGAATCGCGGCGACCGACGATGTGACGACCACTCGCTCGACCCCCGCGTCGAGGGCGGCCCCCAGCACCCTTAGCGTCCCCTCCCGGGCCGGAATGATCAGCTCCTCGGGGTCCTCCGGCTGAACCGGCGGGAACGGCGAGGCGACGTGCAGGACGTAGCGGCAGCCGGCGACCGCCGCGGCCCAGCCGGCGTCCTCTGCGAGATCCGCGCGCACGAACGAGAGTCGGTCCCCGGCCTCGACCTCGGTCGCGAGGGTCTCCCTGATCTCACTCTCGCGGCCGAGGTCACGCACGCTCGCGCGGACCTCGTAGCCCTGTCGCAGCAGCTCGATGATGCACCAGCCGCCGAGATAGCCCGACCCTCCGGTCACCAGCACGGTCTCTGCCATCAGCTTTCCTCCCCGTCGTAGGCTTTGATCGCACGCTTTGGCGCCTGGGTCCGCCAGGCGTCCTCCACAAGTTCAGCCAGCTCCGCTGGATCGACCTCAGCGAGGCGGATCAACACGTAAGGGTGGCCGTCGTAGTGCGGCGTCGAGAAGAAGACGTCGGGGTCGCCCTGGAGCAGCGCCTCGCGCTCGCCCAGATCGATCACCCTCAGCACGAGCGCGTCCGGGCCGGTTCGCAGCCTCGCCATGAACTTCTTGTTGACACGCAGAGCCGGGGTCTTGAAGGCGGTGTAGGTCTCGACCTCCGGGAAGCGGAGCGCGATCTCGACGACGTCCTCCCAGGTGGGCACCAACAACCTCCTAGCCGAGCGCGTCGAGCACGGCCTCGAGCTCTTCGACGACGTCGCCGTCGAGCTTGACGGTCGCCGCGTCGTCATACGGGGTCGGGCCGGCCGTCACGAGCGCGAGCTTGCCGCCGCCCGAGAGCGTCACGCGCGGCAGCCCCGCGACCGGATAGACCTCGAGCGAGCTGCCGACGCAGACCATCAGATCGGCCTCGGCCGCGAGCGAGTGCGCATCGGCCATCGCGGCCTCGGGCAACAGCTCGCCGAACAGCACGACGTCGGGCTTGAGCGGCGCGATGCAGGCCGGGCACTCCGGTGCGCCGGCCGTATGGGACAGAATTTCCATCACTTTCTCGAGCTCGAACCGCCCGCTGCACTCGGGGCAGACGCAGTGCTCGATCGAGCCGTGGACCTCGATCAGGTTCTCGGTCCCGGCGACGCGGTGAAGCCGATCGACGTTCTGGGTGATCACGCCGCGGATCAGTCCGCGCGCCTCGAGTTCGGCGAGATCACGATGGGCGTTGTTGGGGCGCTTCTCGCGCAGCATCGCGAACCGCTCGCCATAGAACTGCCAGAACCGGTCCGGCCCTCGGCGAAACGAGTCGATGTGGGCGACCTCCATCGGATCGACGTTCTCCCACAGGCCGGTGCCCGGCGTCCGGAAGTCGGGGATGCCGGAGGGGACCGAGACGCCCGCCCCGGTCAGCACGACGGCGCGCTCGGCCTCGGTCAACAGCCTCGCCAGCGTCCGGGCGCCGGTGTCGGTGGTCGAGAGGCTCACTTGCCGCCGAACCGCGCCTTGCGCTTGCCGAGGAACGCCGCGATCCCCTCGCGCGCGTCCTCGGATGCGAACACGGAAGCAAACCCCTCACCCTCGACGGCCAGCGCGTCATCAAGCGTCCCCGGCGCCGCTGAACGCGCCTTGATCTCGCGCACGGCAATTGGCGCCTGACCGCTGAGCCGGCGCGCCCACGCAAGCGCGGTGTCGAGCAGCTCGTGGTCGGGCACGACCCGTGTGACAAGCCCGGCGTCGAGCGCCATGTAGGCCGAAATCGGGTCGCCGACGAGGTTCATCTCTAGCGCCTTGCTTTCGCCGACCAATCGCGGCAGTCGCTGCGTGCCGCCGAAGCCGGGGATGATCCCGAGCTTGATCTCCGGCTGGCCGAAGCTCGCCGACTCGGCGGCGATCCGGAAGTCACAAGCCATCGCGAGCTCGCAGCCGCCGCCGAAGGCGAGCGAGTTGACGGCGGCGATCGTGACGGTCGAGGAGTTCTCCATGGCTCGCATGAACCGGTGAGCCGACTCGATCAGTGCGCGGCCCTCGGTGGCCGGATCCATCTGTGTGAAGGCCTTGATGTCGGCACCGGCGCAGAAGGTGAAGATGTTCGAGCTGGCGATTACGAGCGCGGCGAGCTCGCCGTCGACCTCTTCCCAGAGCTCGCTCAGCTCGGCGATCACGGCGGGTGAGAGCGGGTTTGCCGGCGGACGGTTTAGCCATGCGATCCCGACATCGCCGCGCGTCTCGAGCAGGACGCTCTCCCGCGACTGACCCTCGTCCGGCTGCGGATACGGGAAGAAACCCTGGCCGGACTTCTGACCGAGGCGCCCCTGGGCGACCAGCCTACGCAGCAGGAGCGGTGGGGCGAACCCCTCGCCCCACTGGATCGTCGCCCGCTCGAGCGCCTCGAGAATCACGTCCAGGCCGGCCGCGTCCGCACGGCTCGAGCGGACCGGGCAGGATGCCCGCGCCCATCATCATCCCGGTGTCGACGTCCTTGGCCCCGGCGACGCCCTCCTCGATCACGAGGCAACTCTCGACGATCGCCTTGAGCGAGAACCGCTCGACGATCGGGTGTGTCGCCTGCTCAGACGCCGTGCTCATAGAAACCCTTTCCGGTCTTCTGGCCGAGGTCGCCGGCGGCGACGCGCTCCTCCATCGCGGGCGTGACGTAGAACCGGTCGCCGTAGGAGTCGCGCAGGTGCTCAGCGACGTGCAGGACGGTGTCGAGCCCGAGCAGGTCACCCAGGTAATAGGGGCCGACCGGCGCGGCCTTCGAGTCGGCGACGATCTTGTCGACCTCCTCGAAGGAGAGATCCTGCTCGTCGCGCGCGCGCCAGATCTCCGAGACCGCGGAGTTGAGGATCCGGTTGACGACGAACCCGGGGTCCTCGCCGCACTGGATCGGCGTCTTGCCGATCGCCTGGGCGAAGTTCGCCGTCGCCTGGAGGACCTCCTCGCTGCTGTCCTCCCCCGCGATCACCTCGATCAGCCGCATCATCGAGGCGGGATAGAAGAAATGGAAGCCGACGACCTTGTCGCGTCGCGCGGTGGCCTCGGCCATCTCGCTGATCGACAGCGACGAGGTGTTGGAGGCGAGGATCGCGTGGCCGGGGGTGACCGAATCGAGCTCGGCGAACACCGCGCGCTTGATCTCCATCCGCTCGGGGACGGCCTCGATCACGAAGTCGACGTCGCCGAACCCGTCGTAGTCGAGCGTGCCTTCGATCAGGCCGACGGTCTCCTCGAGCTTGGTGTCGGCCTGCTCCTGGCTGATCTTCTCCTTGGCGACGAGGCCGCCGAGCTGGCCGGCCGTGACCTGACGCGCCTTCTCGAGCCCGGCGTCGACAAACCTACGATCGACGTCCTTGAGAACGACCGGCAGGCCGGAACCGGCGATCACCTGCGCGATCTCTCCACCCATCGTCCCCGCACCGACGACGGCCGCTTTGAACACGTACATGGATCCTCTCCGGTCAGGGCCAGTCGGCCCGCAGGCTAGCGCGCGGGGAGGTGACGAGGTCGGCTGATCAGCTCGCCGGAAGCCAGGCCGCCGGAACGGTCGACGGAAAGCGCGCGCGCAGCTCGGGCCAGACGTCGGCGAGCCGCGCGGCGGTCGACGGGTGGGAGATCTCCATGGGGAGAAGCTGGATGGTCATCTGGGATGGGTCAACTCGATCGCGAACCGGTCGAGAGTACGACGTAGCGAGTCACGGATGGCGCGGCTGATGAACAGCGAATTCATCAGCTCCTGGAAGCGGCTCGCATCCCGCAGCTCGTAGTCGAGCGTCAAGGTCAGGACCGTCCCGCGCTCCTGGTCCGACGCCGGCTCCGCCGTGAAGGTCTGGTCGGCGTTGATCTCGGGATCGGCGACCACGGTCGCGAACAGATCCAGCTCGTTGGCGACCACCCGCTCGGTCACTCGTCCGCGGCCACCGCGGATCGATTCCCAGACGACGGTCGAGCCGGGTTCGGGCCAGTCCGGCGAGCGCTCGATCAGCATCTGGAAGCTGTCGACGAAGTCCGGCCAGCGATCGGTGTCGCGCCAGAAGGCGAGAGCCTCGGGCATGCTCGTCTGTACGACACGGCTGGCCTCGGCCCGCCGGCGCGCGCCCATCAGCCGTAGACCTCGTCGACGATCTGCTGGAGCGAGTCCGCGACCTGCTCGAGAAACGGCCGGACCTCGACGCGCAACCGCTCGTACTCCTCGAGGCCCTTCTTCGTCAGGGAGTAGTAGCGGCGGCTGCGACGCTCGGGGTGCTCCCATTCACCGGCGATCAGCCCGCGCGACTCGAGCCGGCGCAGAAGCGGGTACATCGTGTTCGGGTTGACTGACAGCACGCCCGTGGTCGAGCTCGAGATCCGCTCCATCATCTGATTGCCGTAGGTCGGTCCCTCGCTCATCAGGTGGAGGACGAGCAGCGGCAGGACGGCCCTGCGCAGGCCGCCGGTGAACGGGTCGGCCGGCCCGCGCGCGAGTTGCGTGGGCGCGGTCGCCGTCTCGCGCGCGTCGGCGAGACTCGCGGCCTTGGCGACGGCGGCGCGCGTCTCGGCAGAGCGGTCCTCTGACTTGCGCGACGCGGCCATCGGTTCGAATCCTGACACGCGGAGCGATGTCCAGCCGCTAACCTCGATGCGTGGCGATCGGGGGGAGATGGTCGGGGAGAGTTGCGCTCGCGCTGTGCGCGTCGGCGCTGTCGCTGCTCGGCGCCTCGCCGGCCGCCGCCGCCCCGCGCGCCGAGATCACGCGCAGCGCCCACGGTGTGCCGAACATCGAGGCCAAGAACTACGAGGGGCTCGGCTATGGCTACGGCTACGCCTTCGCGCAGGACAACATCTGCATCGCCGCGGATATGTACGTGACCGTCAGCGCCCAGCGCTCGCGCTTTTTCGGACCCTCGAACAGCTACCGCTTCCGCGGTAACGGCACCCGGCCGAACAACCTCAACAGCGACTTCTTCTATCAGCGGATCATCGACCACGGGACGGTCGAGAGTCTGCTCGCGCGCAAGCCGCCGCAGGGGCCGCTGCCGGAGATCCGCGACGGCGTTCGCGGGTACGTCAAGGGCTACAACGCCTACCTCGAGGACGTCGGTCGCGACGACATTCCCGACCCGGCCTGCCGGGGTGAGACGTGGGTGCGCAAGATCAAGCCGATCGACGCCTATCGGCGCTTCTACCAGCTCGCGCTGCTCGCCAGCCAGGGCGTCGCGATCAACGAGGTTGCGACAGCCGTCCCGCCGACGCCCCCGCCCGCCGGCTCCAACGCGACCGCCAGACGCGCGGCGGCGACGGTCTCGGAGCGCGAACGCTCGATGGTCGGCGAGTTGGCCGAGCGGCTCCCGATCGGCGGGATCGGCTCGAACGCCTCGGCGCTCGGCAAGCAGGCGACCCAGCAACGGCAGCGGGATGGTGCTCGCCAACCCGCACTTTCCGTGGGACGGCTCCGAGCGCTTCTACCAGTCGCACCTGACGATCCCGGGCAAGGTCAACGTCAGCGGCGCGAGCCTGTTCGGGGTGCCGCTCGTCCTGATCGGCCACACCGAGAGCCTCGCCTGGAGCCACACTGTGTCGACCGCTTTCCGCTTCACGCCGTTCGAGCTGACGCTCGTGCCCGGGTCGCCGACGACCTACCTGGTCGACGGGCAGCCGCGGCAGATGCAGCGCCGACGAGCGTGACCGTCCAGGTTCCGCGCGCCGGTGGTGGCACCGAGCCGCGCACGCGCACGCTCTACTGCACCGAATACGGACCGATGATCAACGGGATCCTGGGACTGCCGCTGTTCCCCTGGACCCCGATCGTCGGCTACTCGATGGGCGACGTGAACGCGGACAACTTCCGCTACCTCAACCATTTCTTCGCGACCAATCGCGCGCAGATCGACCGCCGAGCTCGGCACGATCCTGAAGCGCTACGTCGGTATCCCGTGGGTCAACACGATCGCCGCCGACTGACCGTGGCCGCGCTCTCTACGCCGACATCGGCGCGGTTCCCAACGTGCCGACCGCGAAGGCCGCGAGCTGTACCGGCGTGCTCGGCGTCGTAACCCGCCAGCTGCTCGGCCTGCCGGTCCTGAACGGCGCGCGGTCGGAGTGCAACTGGAACACCGACCCCGATTCGCTGCAGCCGGGGACCTTCGGCCCCTCGAACATGCCGCTGCTGTGGCGCAACGACCACGTGTCCAACTCAACGACTGCTACTGGCTGACCAATCCGAAGCGCCCGCTCGAGGGCTTCGCCCGGATCATCGGCGCCGAACGGACGGCGCGATCGCTGCGCACCCGCCTCGGCCTGCGGATCGTCCAGCAGCGGCTCGATGGCAGCGACGGGCTGAAGGGCCGTGGGTTTCACCCGCGGCCAGCTCCAGGACGCGGTCTTCAACAACCGCCAGTACGCGGGCGAGCTCTGGCGCGACGAGCTCGTCGCCGCCTGTCGCGCCAACCCGACGATGCTCGGCTCCTCGGGTCCAGTCGACGTATCCGAGGGCTGCCGCGTCCTCGCGCGGCTGGGACCTGCACGACAACCTCGATAGTCGCGGCGCGGTGCTCTTCCGCCGCTTCGCCACCCGGGCGCTGGCGGCGCCCGCCGGCCTGCCGATCAACCCCGGCCTGCCCGGGACCTCTCCGTTCGACTCACCCTTTGCGGTCGGCAACCCCGTGAACACGCCGGCCGGCCTCAACACCGGCAGCCTGCTGGTTCAGCAGGCGTTCGCGGAAGCGGTTCGCGACCTGCGCGCCTCGCGGATCCCCCTCGACGCCCCGCTTGGGAAGTACAGCTACGAGCTGCGCGGCAAGCAGCGGATCCCGATCCACGGGGGTCCCGGCGGGCTCGGGGTCTTCAACGCGATCTCGAACCCCTACGTCCCGGGCAAGGGATTCCCCGACGTCGAGCATGGCTCGAGCTTCGTGATGGTCACGAGCTTCTCGAAGGATGGCAGCTGCCCCGATGACCGCTCGATCCTGACCTACTCGCAGTCGGCCAATCCGCGCTCTAAGTTCTTCGCCGACCAAACGCGGATGTACTCGAAGAAGCGCTGGAACGATCCGCCGTTCTGCGCCGGCGAAGTCCGGCGCGAGGCGGTCGACGTCACGCGGCTCGGTCCGAACGGCGCGCGCTAGCCCGGCCGACTACTGGGCGGTTTCGATCGAGTCGACCTTCCAGACGCCGTCTTCCAGCCGCAGCAGGTAGGTCGCGGGCACGCCGTCGCTCTCGCCGCCGTTCGGTGTCACGCCGACCACCCCGAGCGGACCGACGGTCGTGAAATCCCTCGCCTCGAAGGACCTCGCCACCTCGTAGTCGTCCTGGAAGGACTCGCAGTTCTCTACGCTCGCCTCGAAGGCGAGTTCGAGGTAAGCCTTCGTAAACAGCTCGGTGCACTGGGAGGGATCTCCTGTGGTCTCGACGACCTCGATCGTCTTCTTCATGCCGGCGATCTCCTCCGCGGTCGCGTCCGTTCCGCATTCCTCGACGCCCATCTCGGCACCGAGCTCGAACAGCTCGGCTGATCGCTCATCGCGATCCCGGACGGCCGCCTGCAGAGCCTTGTCGTCGTCATCGTCGAGCGCCTTGATCACCCGGTCGCTGATGACGATCAACTCCGTTCGCAGCGCGACATAGCGCTCGTGCTGCTCCGCGAGGTCCTCCGGCGGGACGAGCGCCTCGAACAGCGGCAGGGCCTTAGCGCGCGCCTCGTTGACGGCCACGTTCTGATCCGAGCCGACCGGGTCGATCGCGGGATCGATCTGGATGTCGCGCAGCTCGATCGCTGTGCCGACGCAGAGGTCGTTGAGGTCGGCGATGTAGTCGGCGGTCGCGGCATCACCCGATGCGGCTCCGGTCGTCTCGGTCTCGGCGCCGGCGCCGCAGCCGACGGCGGTCCCCACCGCCACCAGAACCGTGACGATCTCGAATCCCCTCATCTCCGCCTCCCGCGTCGAAGCTCCGTCGGGCGCAGATCCTACCGCTGAGCGCGCCCTCTGTAGATACCGAACACGCGCTATGTTTCGCGCGATCGTGGGAGCCGCTGAGCGCACGCCCAAACTTCGCCGCACGCAGGAGGAGCGCCGCGCCCAAACGCGCGGCAAGCTCCTCGATGCGACGATCGAGAGCCTCCACGAGGTCGGGTACGCCGCGACGACGACGCGCCGGGTCACAGAGCGAGCCGGAGTCTCACAAGGCGCCCAGACCCACTACTTCCCCTACCGGGTCGACCTCGTCGGAGCGGCGGTCGAGCGACTCGCGGAGCGCCGGATCGCGACCCTGACCGAGCAGGCGGCGGCGCTCCCGCAGGCCGATCCGGAGCGGGCACGCGTGCTACTCGACCTGCTGTGGAACGACTTTTCAGGCGAGCTGTTCACCACGTTCGTGAAGCTCTGGATCGCCGCGGCCGACGATGCAGAGCTCTACGAGCGGCTCGTCCCGCTCGAGCGCACGATGGCCCGCGAGATCGCCCGGGCGATCCCCGACGTGCTCGGCGAAACGCCGGCTCCGGCCGACTTCCCCGCCCGGCTCGCCACCGTCCTGGCTGCGATGCGCGGCCTCGCGCTCACCCAGGCCTACGAACCGAGAGCCCGACGCGGCGCCGACCCATGGCCCACCATCCGCCCGCTGCTGGAGCAAATCCTGATCGCCTGAGTCCAACGTTCTCCACCGTCGCGTCCGTCGAGGGGACGCGACGGTGGAGGTCTCCCGGCGCGAGCGATAAGCGAGAGCCGGAAGATCTCCACCGGAGCAAAGCCCCAAGCAGCATCGTCTAGGCGACGACCCCAGCGGTTTCCTTCACGACCTCAGGGGTGGTAGGAGCCGGATCCCGCCGAGGCATCAGCACCTCACGCGCGATCACGAGCCGCTGGATCTGCGACGTGCCTTCGTAGAGCTGCATGATCTTCGCGTCGCGCATCAGCTTCTCGACCGGGTACTCCTTGATGAAGCCGTAGCCGCCGTAGACCTGCACGGCGTCGATCGGTGACCTCCATCGCGGAGTCAGCGGCGAAGCGCTTGGCGTGCGAGGAGATCGAGCGTGTTGCGCTGACCCTGGTCGAGCAGCGACGGCCGACTTCCACGTCATCAGGCGAGCCGCCTCGATCTTGGTCGCCATGTCGGCGATCATGAACTGGATCGCCTGGTGCATCGCGATCGGCACGCCGAACTGGACGCGCTCCTTCGAGTACTCGATCGGCGAACTCGAACGCAGCGCGGGCTGATGCCGACGGCCATCGCCGGCGACGCCCGGGCGGGTGCGGTCGAGCGTCATCATCGCGAGCTTGAAGCCCGTGGTTCTCCTCGGCCGAGCAGGTTCGCGACCGGGATCTCGACGTCGTTGAACGAGATCGTCGCCGTGTTGGAGGCGCGCTGTCCGAGCTTGTCCTCCTTCTTGTCGACGGTCACGCCGTCGAGGTCGCGATCGACGACGAACGCCGAGATGCCGTTGTGGCCGGCGTCCTTGTCGGTCTTGGCGATAGACCGTGTACTAGTCGGCGTAGCTGCCGTTGGTGATGAAGCACTTGCGGCCGTTGATGACGTACTTGTCGCCCTTGCGGCACGGCGGTCGTCTTCATGCCCGAGACGTCGGAGCCCGGCGTCGGGCTCGGTCAGGCAGAAGGAGGCCAGCTTCGGCTCCTCGGTGAGCATGCCGAGGTACTTCTTCTTGGTCTCCTCGGAGCCCCCGAGCGCGATCGGCGCGGTCGGCGAGGCCGTTGCAGCGCGAGCGAGGTGCCGACGCCGGAGCAACCCCAGCCGAACTCCTCCTCGATCAGACATCCCGGTCAGGTAGTCGAGGCCGGGCCGCCGTACTCCTCCGGCAAGTGGGTGTTCATCAGGCCGACCTCCCAGGCCTTCTCGATGATCTCCCGGGCCAGGTCGCCTTCCTTGTCCAGCTCCCAGGCGACCGGGCGGATCTCCTTCTCGGCGAAGTTGTGTGCGAGCTCGCGAAGGTCCTTCTGCTCGTCGGTAAGGGTGAAATCGACCACGGATTTAGATGCTCCTTGTAGACCTGATTGATTCGTCAGTCAATAGACTCCCACAAGAGTACCGACAGTTACGGCGCTCGCGAGGTCATGTCGCTGCGCGAGCGGTCAGACTGTGGGGAAATCGATGGAGTCTTTCGGCATCGTGCTGATCGTCGTCGGCGGGCCTCGCGTGGTCTTCGCCATCTACACTCTTCAGCAGCGTTCGGGCAGACCGCTCTACAGCGACATCGGCAAGGGCGGGCTCTCGCTCGACGAGCCCGATCAGCACCTCGGGCCCGCCGGCCGGCAGCCCCGCCGCCCGCAGCCGAGGCCGAGGACGAGATCCGTCAGATGCTCGAGGCCAAGTCGGCGCGCCGGCGTCGGCGCGCGGCGAGGCAGCCGCTCGACATCGACGCCGAGGTCGCGCGCGCTGATGACCCGCGCCGTCGACGTTCGGCAGGCGATCGGACGAGTCGCTGCGCGAGGAGGTGCGGCAGGTCGTGGTCGCGCGCAACGAGCGCCGCGAGCGCCGCGGCGAGGAGCCGCTGGACGTCGAGCCCGAGGTCGAACGCCGGCTGCGCGACACTACGGCGGCTAGCCCGAGCGCCCTTTCGGGTATAGATTTCGGCCCGCATGGCCACGGACCGCACGCTTCGAGCTCGACGAGCTGCTGATCCGTCCGGGCACGTACTTCAACCCCCAGACCGAGGTCCTGGTCGTGGTCGACGACTCGCCAGTCGCTCGACAACGAGATCTTCAACATGGAGGAGTTCGAGGGCGCCGACTGGGTCCTGATCGACCGACGACGTGCCGATCGACGAGTCCAAGCGCGACGAGCAGCTCGAGGAGTTCCAGGCCCACTTACCACGGCGGCGACGGCCGCGGCACGGCGCTGCTCGACGACGGCGCTGACGCGGCGACGACGAGGCCGACGACGACCCGAGGACGACCGAGCCTCGACGACGACGAGACGAGAGCGATCTCGACGAGCTCGATGAGCGCGGCCGCCCCGACAGGCGGGCCGCCCGTTCAGCCCGATCTACTCGCTCGCGATCTTCATCCCGGTGGCGATCGCGCTCGAGCTGGCTCACGCGGCGGCGCCGCTGATCTTCAGCGCCGCGGCGCTCGGCGTGATCCCGACCGCGGCGCTGATGGGCAAGGCCACCGAGGAGCTGGCGGCCCGGACCGGGCCCGGCATCGGCGGACTGCTCAACGTGACCTTCGGCAACGCGCCCGGAGCTGATCATCGCCTTCTTCGCCCTCACCGCAGGGCTGCAGGAGGTGGTCAAGGCCTCGATCGTCGGCTCGATCCTCGGCAACATCCTGCTCGTGCTCGGCGCGGCGATGCTCGTCGGCGGCCTCAAGCGCGACAAGCAGACCTTCAACCAGACAGCCGCTCACGCCCAGGCGACGATGCTGCTGCTGGCGCTCGGGCGCGCTGATCCTGCCCGCGGTCTTCCAGCTGGTGCACGGCGGCGGCCTACCGGGCGTCAACGAGGAGCGCGTCGATTTCGGCCCGGACCTCGAGCAGCTCTCGATCGCGCGTCGCCGTCGTCCTGATCCTGACCTACATCGCCGGGCTGATCTTCTCGCTGCGTACCCACAAGGACGTCTTCAACCCATACGAGCGACGAGGCCCACGAGGCCGGCTGGTCGCGTGCGCAAGGCGGTTGGCCTGCTCGCGCTGGCGCGGCGCGTCGCGGTCGGCGTGATGTCCGAGATCCTCGTCGGGCTCGATCTCGGAGACCGCCGAGCTGATCGGCCTCTCGGAGTTCTTCATCGGCGTGTTCGTCGTCGCGATCGTCGGCAACGCCGCTGAGCACTGGGTGGCGGTGCTCGTCGCCGCCAAGGACAAGATGGACCTCGCGGTCAACATCGCCGTCGGCTCGAGCGCCCAGATCGCTCTGTTCGTGGCGCCGATCCTGGTGCTGCTCTCGTTCGTCGTCGGCCCGGCGCCGATGGCGCTCGTCTTCAACGGCTACGAGCTCGCCGCCCTGCTGCTGACGATCCTGATCGCCAACTTCGTGACCTCCGGACGGCGAGTCGAACTGGTTCGAGGGCCTCCAGCTACTCGCGTTCTACGCGGTGCTGGGGCTCGTCTTCTTCTTCGCTTAGCGGTACAAACGTCCCTCCAGACCGAGGAGGAGACCCATGGACGACCAGCTGGCGGCGATCAAGCAGGGCGCTCGGGCGACGTGGGCGGCGGGAGACTTCGACGCCGTCTCGGCCTACATCAGGGAGGTCGGCGAGAAAGTCGTTGCCGCCGCGCGCGTCTCGGACGGCGACAACGTCCTCGACGTGGCCTGCGGAACGGGCAACGCCGCGATGCCGGCCGCCAGAGCCGGAGCGCGGGTCGTCGGGCTCGACCTGACTCCCGAGCTGCTGGACGACGCGCGCCGCAACCTCGCGGACGAGGGCCTCGACGGAGAGTTCGTCGAGGGCGACGCCGAGGATCTGCCATTCGGCGACGCCGAGTTCGACGTCGTCCTTTCGACCTTCGGCTGCATGTTCGCCCCGCGCCACGAGGTCGCGGCGGCCGAGATCGCCCGCGTGCTCAAGCCGGGGGGACGGATCGCGATCGCCTCTTGGACGCCGGACGGCGAGATCGGTGAGTTCTTCCGGATGATGGCCTCCCACATGCCGGCCCCACCGGCGGGCGGCACCGGCCCGCCGCTCATGTGGGGGGACCCAGACCATGTCGTCGAGCTGTTCGCGGGCAGCGGCGTCGAGCCGGAGTGCCGCATCGAGACCGTGCGGATGAACTTCGCTTCGATCGACGACGCGGTCGAGTTCTACACGACGAAGTTCGGTCCGCTCGTGATGGCGAGGGCCGCGCTCGAGCCCGAGGGCAAGTGGGACGGGTTCGTAGAGGACCTGCGTGCACTCTACGAGCGGCAGAACGGCGCAAACGACGGGAGCCTCGCGCTCGCGCCCGACTACTTGCTCGTGTGGGGAACCAAGTCCGGCTAGACCGCGGCAGTCCACCCTGTCGACACTCGCGCTTCGGTCCGCAGGGACGGCTCTCGACGGACGTCCGATAGCTACGCTTTCGTCCGCGCGCTCCGCTCGGCGAGCTTCTGCTCGGAGTCCGGGTCGCGATGGTCGCCGATCAACGATGCGACGATCCCGATCGTGAAGGCGATACCCACGCCGATCAGGCTCTGAACCGGTGTGATGTAGAGGAAGTCCTCGATCAGCAGCTTGATCGCGACGAGCGCGAGCACCACAGCGATCGTCTCGTCGAGGTAGCGGAAGCGGCGGATCAGTCCTTCGACGAGTACGAAGAGAGCCCTGAGACCGAGCAGCGCGAAGACGTTCCCCATCCAGATCAGGAACGGGTCGCGGGTGATCGCGAACGCGGCCGGGATCGAATCGACCGCGAATGCGATGTCGGCGGCCACGATCGCCGCGAGGCAGAGGAACAGCGGCGTCACCCAGCGGCGACCGTCCTCGGTCACGAACCAGTGCCGGCCGCGGAAGTCGTCGGTCACCGGGAAGAAGCGACGCACGGCACGGACGATCATGTTCTTGTCGGGGTCGACGTTCTCGTCGACCCCTTGGAGGATCCGGTAAGCGAGCACGAGCAGCAGCACCCCGAGCACGTAGATCACGAAGTGGAACTGCTCGATCAGCGCCACGCCGCCGAGGATCGCGAGCCCGCGCAGGGCGAGCGCCGCGACGATGCCCCAGAACAGCAGCCGGGCGCGGTGCTCGGCGGGCACCCCGAAGTAGGAGAACAGCAGGATGAAGACGAACAGGTTGTCGAGCTGAGAGCGAACGCTCGATCAGGTAGACGGTCGTGTAGAGGACCGCGTCCTGGGAGAGGCCGGTCACGGCCCAGACGACCAGCGCCATCGCGAGGCTGAGCGCCAGCCAGCCGATCGACCAGATCACGCCTTCGCGGAACCTCGGCTCGCGCCCGCGGGCGAACAGCTTCAGGTCGACCAGCAGCAGCACGATCAGCACGACGACCAGGACGATCCACGGGACGATGCCTGTCAGATGGTGTCCGGACACCCGCCGGAGGCTATTGATCGTGCGGTGTCGGCCGTGCTCGGTCTTTACACTCGACCCCGATGCGCACCCGCACATTCGGCAACACCGACCTGCAGTGCTCCGAGATCGCGGTCGGCACCTGGGCGCTCGGATCGGACTGGTGGGGCGAGACCGACGACCCCGACCGCCTGATCGGCCGGGCGCTCGAGCTCGGCGTCACCTTCTTCGACAGCGGCGATGCCTACGGGCAGGGGCTCAACGAGGAGATCGTCGGCCGCGCGCTCGCGGGCGCGGACCGGGACTCGATCCAGATCTCGACCAAGTTCGGCTACGAGCTCGATTCAGAGCGGCAGCAGCACTCCGAGGGCGAGCGGCCCCAGAACTGGTCGGCCGCCCACGCCCGCAAGGCGCTCGAGGCGAGTTTGCGCCGCCTCGGAACCGACTACGTCGACCTCTACCAGCTGCACAACCCGCGGATGGACGCGATCGAGCGCGACGAGCTGTTCGCCGCGCTCGAGGAGCTGGTCGGCGAGGGCAAGATCCGCCACTACGGCGTCGCGCTCGGGCCGCGCGATCGGGTGGCGCGACGAGGGCGTGAAGGCGCTGCACCGACACGACATCAGCGCGTTGCAGACCGTCTACAACCTGCTCGAGCAGGAGCCCGGCCTGGACTTCCTCGCCGAGCGCGGCGACGCCGTCATCATGGCCCGTGTGCCGACCTCCAGCGGGCTGCTCGAGGACAAGTACACGGTCGAGACGACCTTCACCGGCAACGACCACCGGCGCCATCGCAAGCGCGAGTGGCTGGTCGACGGACTCAAGAAGATCGACCAGCTGCGCTTCCTCGTGATCGACGGAGAGCGGACGCTCGCCCAGGCGGCGCTGCATTCATCCTCGCCCAGCCGGAGATCGCTTGTGTCGTGATCCGACCGATCACCTCGCATCGCCGAGCTCGAGGAGTTCGCCGGAGCATCGGAGGCGCCGGAGCTGACCGCGGAGGAACTCGAGCGGATCGACGAGCTGTACGACGGCGACTTCGGGCTGGCCGCGGCGCCGGCTTAGCCGCTACGGCGCGGTGAGCAGCTCGCCGCAGGCGGCGACCTCCGCCGGGTCGGCGGGATCGGCGTCCTTGAGGCAGTCGGCGTAGCGCTGGAAAGCCTCCGCGTCGGCGCCGCCCGGGGCCGGGGCCAGGGCGCCAGATCCTTGCGGCTCCTGCGCGCCCTGTGATCCTCCGGGAGCGGCTCCCGCGCCCGATCCGCCTGGGACGCCCTCGGGCACGCCCACGCCACCGGTGAGCGTCTGGATCTGCTTGGTCAATTCCTTGAATCGGCTTCGGCATCTGCGGGCGGCGTCGATCGTCACCGGCTCGCCGACCGCGGTGAAGTTCGAGCTCGAAGCCGAGCCGCCCGCTCTCGAGGCCTCCGAGCCCGGCGCGATCGGCCTCGGGCACCGTGAAGGTCATGCTCGCGCTGAGGCGGCGGATCTTGCCGTCCTCCCCGCATAGAGATCGAAGGTCGGGTTCTCGACAGTCTCCTCGATCTCCTCGATCTGCTCGTCGGTCAGGACCGGGGCGGACTGGTCCCCGGCTCGGCGATGCCTCTGCGCCGCATCGTTGAGGTCGGCGACCATCGTCGGAACACTCAGGACACCGGTCAGGTGCGTGACCTGGACGCCGTCGATCTCCTCCTCACCCTCGATGCTCGGGTCCTCGACCCACGAGCGCGGATCGACCCCGAGCGCTCCGAAACCGTCCTCGTCGTTGGCGGCATCGGCGGCGATCTGCTTTGCGACCGCGTCCTCGCCGACCTCGTAGGCGGTACCCGCGAGCGTCACGAAGAGGTTGCCTCCGGTCGAGATCAGGCTCAGCGCCTGGCCGGGCGCCGGGGCGCCTGCCGCATCGACGGCAACCTTGAAGTCGAAGGCGGGCAGCTCGTCCTTGGCCGCGGAGCGGTACGGACCCTCGACCTGGAGCCGGACCGGCTCGGTGGCAGTCCGGGCAGGCCCTGCAGCTCGAGATCCACACCAAGGTTCACCTGGGCGCGCCGATCGACTCGCTGAACGCCTCGTCGAGCAGCTGCTCGGGATCCGGACCACCGCCACAACCGGCGAGCAGGATCCCGACGGCCGCGGCGGCAAGGGCGGCGCGGGCCGTTCGGAGGGTGGCTGGGCGGCGGGAGATGCTCATGCGCGAATACGATTGCCTCCCTGATTCCCCGCACGATTCTCTACACGGGCAAGGGCGGAGTCGGCAAGACTAGCGTCGCCGCCGCGACGGCGCGACGCTGTGCTCGCGCGGGGCTGAGGACGATCGTCCTCTCGACCGACCCGGCCCACAGTCTCTCCGACTCGCTCGAAACCGAGCTCGGCAGCGAGCCGCGTCAGTGCGCCGACCTGTTGTTCGCCCAGGAGGTCCAGGCCCAGGAGGAGATGGAGCGCAACTGGAATGGGGTCCAGGACTGGATGGGACGGCTGCTGGCCGAGCGCGGCGTCGATCGGATCGCCGCCGAGGAGCTGACCGTCCCACCGGGGATGGACGAGCTGTTCTCGCTGCTGCAGATGAAGCGCCACCACGAGACGGGCGAGTACGACGTGATCGTCGTCGACTGCGCGCCGACCGGCGAGACGCTGCGGCTGCTCTCGTTCCCCGACGTCGCGAGCTGGTGGCTCGAGAAGATGATCCCGCTCGAGCGCCGAATGGTCGCGGCCGCGCGCCCGTTGGCGCGCTCGATGCTCGACATCGAACTCCCGGGCGAGGAGCGTCTTCGACGACATCGAGCGGCTGGTGCGGCAACCTCGTGGGGATGAACGGCATCCTCAGAGACCGGTCTCGCACATCGATCCGGCTGGTCATGAACCCCGACCGGATGGTGATCAAGGAGTCGATGCGCACGTTTACCTACCTGAATCTCTACGGGTATCTGACCGACGCCGTAGTCGTCAACCGCGTTTTCCCGGAGGAGGTCGCCGAGGGCTATTTCGCGGGCTGGCGGGCCGTTCAGCAGGAGCAGATGGAGCTCGTCGAGCTCGGCCTTCTCAGCCGGTGCCGATCCTGACCGCCCCGTACTTCGATCACGAGGTGATCGGCCCGGAGATGCTCGACCGGCTGGGCGATGAGCTGTTCGCCGAGGGCAGCGCCGAGGCGATCCTCTACGACGAGCTCTCCCAGGAGCTCGTCTCCGACAACGGCAGCGCTCGTTTGCGGCTCGCGCTTCCGTTCGCGACCGAGGGCGAAATCACGCTGAAGAAAATCGGCCTGGAAGTGATCGTCCGGGTCGGCGGGCAGAAGCGGACTATCATCCTCCCGCCCGCGCTGACCGCCTACCGACCGAGCGCGGCGCGATTCGAGGACGGGACACTCGAGGTCTCGTTCGAGAAGCCGGATGAACGAACCACGTCAGACAGCCCGACCTGAACCTCCTCCCCCGCGCCCCGATTGGCGGGAGGATCCTGCGTTCTCGGAGTGGACGAGCGGCTTCGAGGACTACGGCCTGCGTGGCGAGGGCGACGTTCGCGGGCAATCCGACAGGATCCCCGACTTCTCGGCCGTCTTCGCCCTTCTGGACGCGTTCGGGCGGCTGGTCCCGCCCGAACTCCAGCACCAGTTCAACCAGCTCGTCCGTGAGGTGCTCAAGACGCTGCGCGCCGTGATCGACTGGTACCTCGAACGGCTCGAGGAGCCCGATCCGCAGCCGCGCGTCGAGGACATACCGATCGATTTCGACTAGCCGATGGACTGTCCCGACAGGTCACACGCCGCGTGGCATGGCCCTGGCAGGGCCTGACTTGCAGCACGCGCGCCACTACAGCCTCGACGAGGCCAACGCGATGATCGGGGAGCTCCGCGAGCGAATCGCTGCGCTGCGTTCCGCGCGAGCCGGGCTGACCGACAGCGAGGCCCGCGCCGCGCTGGATGACGCCGCGCCGAGCAACGGCGGCGGCGCGCCGGGGAAGGTCGTCTCCGAAGGGTTTCTCGGGCTGCGATCGGGGCTCGCCGAGATCGGCGAACTGGGGATCGTGCTGCGCGATCTCGACCGCGGCCTGGTCGACTTCCCCTCACTGCGCGACGGCGAGGAGATCTACCTCTGCTGGACCGAGGATGAGGACGAGATCGCCTACTGGCATTCGCTCGAATCCGGGTTCGCGGGGCGCGAACCCCTGTAGCGAGCGGCGCGCCATGGCAATCGGCCTTCGCGAAACCTGGCGCGCGCTGAGCCCCGAGCAGCGGGTCGCGGGCATCGCCGCCGTGCTGTTGATCATCAGCACGTTCGGCCCGTTCTCGTTCGTCGAGGGAGCCCAGGTGCTGGTCGCGATCGGCGTCCTCGTGCTGCTCCACCAGCGCTCGCGCGAGCGGTTCTTCCACCTCCCCTTCGGCGACGGGACGGTGATCGCCGGCGCCGGGCTCTGGAGCGGGCTGCTGATCGCGGTTCGATTCTTCGAGCGCCCGCTCGGGCAGGCGCTGCTGGCGCTCGCCTGCGCGGCGATGCTGTTCGCGGCCGGCCTCCGCGAGCGCGCCAAGCGCCCTGCCGATGACATGCCGAGGACCCGCGCGCGCCAGGCGCGCGGCGAGCCGGCGTGGCTCGACGAAGATCCCCCGATCGCGAGTCCGCCGCGCGGGGATCCGGAGGCCCGCACGCGCATCATCCAGGACGAACAGCGGACCCTGCCGCTCCCCGAGCTCCGCGACGACTTGCCCGACGTCGACGAGCCGCCGGAGCTCGACCTCGGAGGGCGTCCCCCCGCCCCACCGGACGCCTAGCTGGATCCCTCCCTCAGACCTCGCTGACCGGGCGCGGGCCGGGGCCCGCGTAGAGCGCCGTCGGGCGGATCAGTCGGCCCTCGCGCTTCTGCTCCATGATGTGGGCCGACCAGCCGGCCACACGCGCGCAGGTGAACATCGGGGTGAAGAGCTCCGGCGGAACGCCGGCGTCGTCCAGGATGACTGCCGACCAGAACTCGACGTTGGTTGCGAGCACCCGGTCGGGCTTGCGCGCCGCGAGCTCGGCGAGCGCGGCCTGCTCGAGCGACTCGGCAACCTCGAGCAGTGGGGAGCCGATCTCGCGCGCCGTGCGCCGCAGGACTCGCGCGCGGGGGTCCTCGGCTCGGTAGATCCGGTGTCCGAAGCCCATCAGTCGCTCGCCGGAGTCGAGCGCGCGTTTGACCCACAGCTCGGCATCGCCCAGCTGCTGGACGCCCTCGAGCATTGCGAGGACGCGCGAGGGGGCGCCGCCGTGCAACGGGCCCGACAGCGCGCCGACGGCGCCCGACAGGCAGGCCGCGACGTCGGCTCCGGTCGAAGCGATCACGCGCGCCGTGAAAGTGGAGGCATTCATGCCGTGCTCGGCGGCCGAGACCCAGTAGGCGTCGATCGCCTTGATGTGGCGCGGGTCGGCCTCGCCGCGCCAGCGCAGGAGGAACCGCTCGGGGATGCTACGGGCCTCGTCGATCAGCGCCTGGGGAACTGGGGGCTGACCGCCGCCGCGCGCTGACTGCGCAACGAATGACAGCGCCATCACCGAGAGCCGCGCCAGATCGTCGCGCGCCTGCTCGTCGGAGAGATCGATCAGTTCACGAAGGCCCCATTCGGGCGCAAGCATCGCTAGCGCGGCCTGGACGTCTGCGCGTGGATCGCCCGAGCGGACCGTCAGCGGCCACGGCTGCGCTGGCGGCAGACCGGGCTCGAAGCCGCCGTCGACGAGCAGGCCCCAGACGTGCTCGAACGGGACCTTGCCGACGAGATCCTCGATATCGACCCCTCGATAACGGAGCGCCGAGCCCTCCTTGTCGGGCTCGGCGATCTCGGTGCGGAAGGCGACGACGCCTTCGAGGCCTGACTGGACTTCGGTCATCGACGGGGAAATCTAGACGTTCGCGACCGTCGGCCGGTGGTTCACAGCACGTAAGCGAGCAGCGGGATCGCGAGGCACGCGATCGAGACCATCACCAAGCCGGCGATCAGGATCAAATTCGCTTTGATGATCTGCCCGTAGATCATCAGCACGAAGCCGACCCCGAACAGGATCAGCAACGGCGTCAGGTTCGGCCCGGCGCCCGCCCCGGGGAAGTTGGTCGGTCCCGGGAAGCCGGAGCCCTGGGCGAGCAGCCACGCTCCGGGTGTTGAGAGGAGTCCGAACAGAAGCTGAAAGTATCCTTCACCGCGTGAAGAGAGAACCCCAGAG
Organism: uncultured Thermoleophilaceae bacterium; assembly: GCA_963790245.1. Lineage (GTDB taxonomy): Bacteria > Actinomycetota > Thermoleophilia > Solirubrobacterales > Thermoleophilaceae > JACCVG01. The sequence goes on along the minus strand of CAWBNP010000002.1, from coordinate 1,975,494 downwards.
CGTCGAAGAGGTCCGCGACGGTCTCGAGGCCGCCGGCTACCTGGCCGACGAATCGACGGCGCTGGTTGCTTTCCTGGCCGAGCGACTCGGCAAGCCGATCCTCGTCGAGGGTCCCGCGGGCGTCGGCAAGACAGAACTGGCCAAGGCGCTCGCGCGCTCGACCGAACGCAAGCTGATCCGGCTGCAGTGCTACGAGGGTCTCGACGAGGCCAAGGCGCTGTACGAATGGAACTACCGCAAGCAGCTGCTGCGGATCCAGACCGAATCGCGCGAGGCGGGCTGGGACGAGGTCTCCGACGACATCTTCAGCAACGATTTCCTGCTCGAGCGGCCGCTCCTGCGGGCGATCTCGGAGACCGAGCCGGTCGTCCTGCTGATCGACGAGATCGACAAGACCGACCAGGAGTTCGAGGCGATGCTGCTCGAGGTGCTCTCGGACTTCCAGATCTCGATCCCCGAGCTCGGCGTGATCGAGGCGAGCTCGCAGCCGATCGTGCTGCTGACCTCGAACAACTCGCGCGAGCTGACCGAGGCGCTCAAGCGGCGCTGCCTCTATCTGTGGCTCGACTACCCCGACGTCGAGCGCGAGCTCGAGATCGTGCGCCTGCACGCGCCCGACCTCCCCGAGGCGGTCGGCAAGCGGCTCGTCGAGGTCATCCAGATGGTCCGCGACCTTGACCTGCGCAAGCCGCCCTCGATCGCCGAGTCGATCGACTGGGCCCGCGCGCTGATCCTGCTCGGCGCAGAGGACATCGACAGGGCGATGCTCGACCAGACGATGAGCATCATCGTCAAGCACCGCACGGACCTCGATCTCGTCGCCGAACGCGCCGGCGTCAAGCTGGCCGGTGGCCTGCTGGGCAGCGCGGCCGAGCGGGGCTGAACCCATGCCCGGTGGCGGCCTGCCGGCGCGGATGCTCGAGCTGGCCGACGCGCTGCGTGAGGAGGGGCTCGCGGTCGGCACCTCCGAGCTGCTCGACGCCTTCGAGGCGCTCCAACTCGTCCGGTGGACCGATCAGGAGGACTTCCGCGAGGCGCTCGCGACGACGCTCGCCAAGTCGCCTGAGGACCGGCGCGTCTTCGAGCTCGTCTTCGACCGCTTCTTCTTCCGGGCCGCCGAGCGCGAAGCGATCGAGCAGGGGATCACCGAGGGCAACGCGGCCGAGCGATCCGACGGCGGCGAGTTCGACCCCGATGCAGCTGCGCGAGGCGATCCGTCAGGCCGTCCGCGACGGGCTCCGACAGCGAGCTGCGCGACATGGCGCGGCTTGCGATCGCGGCCTTCGGCCGCCAGGGCGAGGGCTCGGGCGTGATCGGCGTCGACGTGCAACGGATCCGCCGCACGCTCGGCCTCAAGGGCGAGGGCCGCCCGGTCGAGGGCGCCGAGCCCGACCCCGACGCCGTCCCACGCGAGCGGCTGCGCGAGTTCGAGCGCCACCTGCGCCGCGAGCTCGAGCGCCAGATGCATCGAGCGCACCCAGTCGCTGCCGCCGAGCCGTCCACTCCAGGAGTTCGACCGCGCGCTGCCGAGCGGGCCGCTCCAGGACCTCGCGGCCGTCCACCGGGTCGTCGCCCAGCTCAAGCGGCGGCTCGCGACCCAGGGTCGCGAGCAGCGCGGCCATACCCGCGGCGCCGCGGTCGACGTGCGCGCGACGATGCGCGCATCGCTCGAGACCGGCGGCGTTCCGCTGCGGATCAAGCACCGGCCCAAGCGACCGCGCCGGCCGGAGCTGTTCGTGCTCTGCGACGTCTCGACCAGCGTCACGAGCTCCAGCGTCTTCTTCCTCTCGGTCCTGCACGCCCTGCACGACGCGTTCCGCAAGCTGCGCACGTTCGTCTTCGTCGAGCGGATCTCGGAGGTGACCGAGGTCTTCGAGCGCGAGCGCTCGTTCGCCGCGGTCTCACGTGCGATCGCGACCGACGCGGGCGTCGCCGATGTCTCGGGCTACACCGACTACGGCCGCGTCTGGCTCGAATTCCACGAGCAGGTCGCCGACGACCTCGACCCCCGCTCGACGGTGATCGTGATGGGCGACGCGCGCACCAACGGCCGGGAGCCCTACGCGGAGGCGTTCGCCGATCTGGCCGAGAACGCCGGCCGTACCTTCTGGCTCAACCCCGAGCCGAAGCTCTACTGGAACTACGGCGACTCGGTGATGCAGGCCTACGAGCCGTTCTGCGACGCCGTGTTCGAGTGCTGGACCACGCGCCAGCTCGACGACTTCGTGAAGGCGCTGACCTCCAAGCATCCGCGCGCCGCCTGACTAGAGTCAGCTGGCGATGCCCCCGGGCGACTACCTCGCTGGCCTGCTCCCGTTCGTGACGATGCTCGCGGCCTGCCTGGCCGCCGCCGCGCTGATCGAGCGGCGCCGGCTGCCGTTGCTCTCGGGCGCCGAGCGGATCCTCGCTGTCGCGCTGATCGCGACCGTCGCGGTGTTCGCTGTCCATGTGGTCCCGCTCGCCCTGGGACTGCTCTCGGTCGCAGCCGTTCTGGCGAGCTCGCTGTTGGTGCTCGCCGGGGCTTGGTTCTGCCGCCGGGTCGAGTCGTCGGGGCCAGACCTCGAAACGGCGGTTCGCGAGCAGCCCCGGGACCCGGTTGCCGCGCGGCTGCTCGCCGTTGCCACGCTCGGGCTGGTCATCCTCTACGGCCTCGCCGTGCTGCGCAGCCGGCTCGTGGTCGTTCCGAGTTCGATCGACTTCTCGGCCTTCCACCTACCCCAGGTGGCCGGCTGGCTCGCGACCGGCTCGCTCTGGCAAATCGACGTCTTCCTGCCCAACGTCTCCCCCGGCCACTACCCCAACTCCGGCGACGTGCTGCTGCTCGCGGTGACGCTCCCCTGGAGCAACGACTTTCTCGCCCACTTGGTGATGTACCCGTTCTGGATCCTCGCCGGCGTGGCGGCGTACGCGCTGGCGCGGCGGCTGGACGCGGCCAGGTCGGCCGCGATCGCCGCCGGGTGCCTGATGATGGCGGTGCCGGCGCTGTCGATCTCCTCGCTGGCAGCCGGGCTTGTCGACACGCTCGCCGTGTTCGGGCTCGCCGTCGGGCTGCTGTTCCTGGCCCGCCATCGCACGAGCGGGTCCACCGCCGAGTTGATCCTCGGTGGCCTCGGGCTCGGGATCGCCCTGGGGACCAAGTGGTATGGGGTGTCGGCGGTAGCCGTCGTGGTTGTGGTCTGGATCGGAGCCAGGCTGCTCGCGAGGGACGGCCTCGCCGCGCTCGCCCGTCAAGCGGCCGCTCTGATCGGCGTGATCGCGCTCAGCGGCGGAATCTGGATGCTGCGCAACCTCGTCGAGTCGGGCAACCCGGTGTTCCCCGTCGAACTCGCGCCGTTCGGCTTGACGATCTTCGGCGCCCCACCCGACCCGGTCCGCGCCGCCGCGGGCTTCACGCTGGCCGGCTATCTCGCCCAGCCGGACGTCTGGGCCGGATACATCCTGCCCCAGTTCCGGCAGGCCTGGGCGTTGACGGGCGTGCTCCTGATCGCCGGGGCGTTAGGCGCGGGGATCGTCGCCGTCCGGCGCCGCCAGCTCCCCTCAGCCGGCCTCGTCCGGGCGGGGGCCGTCTGCTTCGTGCTGCTGCTGGTCGCGTACGCGGTGACGCCCTACACCGCCGGCGGACCTGCCGGGATGCCGGTCCTCGTGGGAGCGGGCACCCGTTACGGGCTGCCGGCGCTGCTGGTCGCCGCGCCGCTGGCGGCATGGGCCGTGTCACTGCGTGGGTCGCTCGCCGTGGCCTGGAGCGCCGTCGCGCTGGCGGCCGTGGTCGACTCGCTGATCCTCGCCTCGGGAGCGCAGTCCGATGGGCCCGTGCTGCTGCTCTCCGATTGGTTGACGGCGCTCGGCGCGCTCGCCTTGCTCGGGGTCCTGGTCCTGATCGCTCGAAGCGGACGACGGACCGTGATCGGCGCGATTGCCGTCCTGCTGGTGATTGGCGCAATCGGCGCCGGCCACCTCACCCAGACTCGCTTCAACGACGAGCGCTACCGCACGGCCGATCCGGTCTTCGACGCGATCGCCACGCAAGCTCCGACGGGCAACCGGATCGGGCTGGCGGGAGTCTGGACCGACGCCGGGGCGGCTCCGGTGCTGCCCGCCTTCGGGCCACGGCTGGGGAACGAGGTGGTCTACGTCGCCCGCGAAATCGAGCACGTCCTGCATCGCTATCCCGACCGCGAGACCTTCCAAGCCGCCGTCGAGCAGGGCGATTTCGACTACCTGATCGTCGGAACCGGTCGCCCGGGGGTCCCGCCGGTCCAAGAGGGCGCTTGGGCGCGCTCGGCGGGGTTCGACCAGGTCGCGGCCAGCGATCGGCTGCTGCTCCTGCGCGCGCCTGAAGCCCGCTGATCCCGGCGCCCGCGCGCGATCCGATAGCGTGCGGCTTCTACCGGGGGGTCCCCGTCGAAGGGGCTGAGAGGGCGCTGCCTGGCGCCGACCCGACGAACCTGATCTGGGTCATGCCAGCGAAGGGAGAAATCGCATCGTCACGCTCAACGCGATCCGTCACGTCCATCCACCGGCCGACCGTCGCGGAGCACCCGTCACTGCGCTGGACGGACTCGATCTGGAGGTCGCCGAAGGTGAGTTCGTAGCGCTTGTCGGACCGTCGGGCTGCGGCAAGTCGACGTTGCTCGAGCTGATCGCGGGCCTCGCCGAGGCAGACGCAGGCGAGGTCTCGATCGGGGGTCGGCAGGCGAGTGGCGAGCGGTTGCGCGCTTGTTCCTACATGCCCCAGCGCGACCTGCTGCTGCCTTGGCGCGACGCACTGGGCAACGCCGCATTGGCGCTGGAGTGCGTCGGCGTCGCCCCTCCGGAGGCGCGCACCCGCGCCGAGCCGCTGTTCGAGCGCTTTGGGCTCGGCGAGTTCGAGCGCAGCAGCCCGGCTGCGCTCTCGGGCGGCATGCGCCAGCGGGTCGCGTTCCTACGCACCCTGCTGCCCGAGCGGCCCGTGCTGCTGCTTGACGAGCCCTTCGCGGCGCTCGATTCGATTACGCGCGCCGAGATGCAGGAGTGGCTGGCCGGGGCGCTGAGCGACGAGCCGCGGACGGTCGTCACCGTGACCCACGACGTCGAGGAGGCGCTGTTTCTCGCGGACCGGGTCGCGGTGCTCTCGAAGCGGCCAGGGAGGGTCGTCCTGGAGCTCGATGTCCCATTCGCCCGGCCGCGGCCGCGCCTGGAGACGGTCACCGACCCGGCGTTCGTCGGCCTCCGGGAACAAGCGCTCGAGGCGCTGCGGCCGTGATCCGGCGCATCGCCCTACCCGTTCTGTTGCTCGCCCTCGTGGTCGCGATCTGGTGGGGACTGGCGTCGCTCGACGCGGTCGACGACCTCGTTCTCTCCTCACCGGGGGCGACCGTCGACGCCTTCCTAGAAGACCGTGACCTGCTGCTCGCCAATGCGGGGGTCACGCTGGTCGAGGTCGTCCTCGGCCTCCTGATCGCGGTACCGGTGGGCGTGGGAAGCGCAATCGTGATGCACCTCTGGCGTCCGCTACGCGAGGCGGCCTACCCCGTGATGGTCGCTTCCCAGGCGATCCCGATCGTCGTTCTGGCGCCGCTGTTCGTGCTCGCCTTCGATTACGGCATCGGGCCGAAGCTGGCGATCGTCGCCCTGATCAGCTTCTTCCCGCTCGCGGTCAACACGCTCGACGGCTTGCGAGCTAGCGACCCGGCGCTGCTGCGCCTGATGCGGAGCATGGGCGCGAGCCGCCTGACGACCCTGCGCAAGGTCGAGCTCCCGGGCGCGCTCCCCGCCCTCTTCAGCGGCCTGAAGGTCGCCGCGAGCGTGTCGGTGATCGGCGCCGTGTTCGGCGAGTGGGCCGGGGCCGACTCGGGCCTCGGACGGCTCGTGCTGCTCGCCAACAACCAACTGCAGACACCGCGCGTGTATGCGGGCGTCCTGATCTTGACCGTGATGGCCGTCGCTCTGTTCGCGCTTGTCGCGCTACTCGAGCGGTGGCTGATCCCCTGGAATCGAACGGAGGCGGAGAGATGAGGAAAGCGTTGATCGCGATCGCGACGTCGGGCGCCCTGGCCGGGTGCGGAGGCGGCGCCCAGGAGTCGCCGGGCGAGCTCTCGCTGATGCTCGACTACTTCCCCAACGCCGACCACGCGGGGATCTACGCCACCGAAGGCGGCGGCCACTTCGCCGACTCGGGCCTCGAGGTCACCATCCGCCAGCCCTCGGACCCGGCGGCACCGATCCGTCAGGTCGCGGCCGGGCGTGTCGACCTCGCGATCTCCTACGAGCCCGAGGTGCTGCGGGCCCGCGACGAGGGGCTGCCGGTCACCTCGATCGCCGCGATCGTCGGCGAGCCACTGACCTCGGTCATCTCGCTTCCCGAAGGCGGGGTCAAGACGGCGGCGGACCTCGAGGGCAAGACCGTCGGCACCGCGGGGATCGACTACCAGTCGGCGTTTCTCGAGGCGATCCTCAGCGAGGCCGAGGTCGACTCCGAGACCGTTCGCCAAAGGAATCTCGGGTTCAACCTCGTTCCCGGGCTGCTAACCGCCAAGGCCGACGCGGTGTTGGGGGCGTTCTGGAACTACGAGGGGACCGACCTCGAGCTGCGCGGTCGCGACCCGCGCGTGATCCGGATCGAGGAGGCGGGAGTCCCGAGCTACGACGAACTGGTGCTGGTCGCCAACTCCGACCGCCTCGAGGAGGACCCAGAGCCGCTGCGTAAGTTCGTCGCCGCGCTCGCGGAGGGAACGGCGGACTTGGCGGCCGACCCCGACACCGCGATCGAGGCGCTGCTCGAGGCCAACCCCGACCTCGACCCCGAGCTCCAGCGAGCCGTGGTCGACAAGACCCTCCCGCTCTTCCTCCCGCCCGAAGGTCGCCCCTACGGCTGGCAGATCCCAACCGAGCGCGAGGCCTTCGCCGAGTTCATGATCGAAGCGGGCCTGCTGGAGAACGAGCCCGACGGGGCGTCCTACACGAACCAGTTGCTGCCCGGCGAGGACGGGGCGTAGCTGCGCCGGGCTCATCCGGGGCTGGTAGCACTGCCAGTCGTCGCAGCGGCACCCCATCGGATCGGGTGGGCTGGCCCAGCAGCTAGGAGACGTTACTCGCCTCCACCGCGGGAAACGGGAATGTCCTGCGGAAGCGCCTGAATGCGCTCCTACTGCCCGTGATCTGGTCGGATGTGGGACTGTCGCTGCCTGTTGCGATCGCAAAGAATTCGTCGAGCGTGCACCGCAGCGTGAATGCGGCTGCGGGCGCGTGGCCGTCGTGCGCTTGACATCGTCCGTCCTTTACGCGCAGATGAAACGCCGTGCCGCCGACCTCGAACTGGTAGTCCTCCTCGTCGCCACGCGCGTGGTCCGGCGTGAATGCCGCATTGAGTGCGATTGCGTACCAGCGGGGCTGCCGGGCCTCTTCCTCGCGCGGGGCCGCCATCGGATCCATGCCCCAGCGCACGAGCGCCAATAGTGCCGGCTCGAGTCTCCGGCCGCGCTCAGTGAGCCTGTACACGCGCGAGGCCGCCGGCGGCGGGAGCGTCTTCCGCTCGATCACGCCCTCACTCTCAAGTGCACGCAGTCGATCGGTCAGAAGGTTGGGCGCGATGCCAGGCAGCCCCGACAACAGGTCGCTGAATCTCTGCGGTCCGAGCAGTAGTTCCCGCAGAACCAAGAGCGTCCAGCGATCGCCGAGGATATCCAGCGCTCGCGCGAGAGCACAGAACTGGCTGTAGGAGCGCACTTGACTTACTGTAGTGACTACTATAGATAAGTCAAGTATGACGATCCAACTTCAGCAATGGGGCAGCCGCGGTTCCGTGGTCGTGCTCATCCACGGGATTCCCGGCTCCGGTCAGATCTGGGGTGCCGTAGCTGAGCATCTCGCTCGCGATCACCGCGTCGTCGCGCCCGACCTCCTCGGGTTCGGCGCCAGCTCGCGGCCTGAGACTGCTGAAGAGCTGTGGGCCGATGAGCAAGCAACCGCGCTGGCAGGCGCCCTCGACGCATCCGGCATCGAGCGCGCGTGCGTCGTCGGGCACGATTTCGGCGGACCGGTCGCCCTCGCGCTTGCGGCGCAGCGACCAGATCTGCTCAGTGCCCTCGGCCTCCTCGCCACCAACGCCTTTCCAGACACGCCGATACCACTGCCCATACGCGCTGTGACTTGGCCGATCGCGGGGGGGCCCGCCGCAGGTACGCTGTTCTCGGGCCCGTTTCTCGCCCTGATGCTCAAGCAGGGTTCGTCGTGTCCGCTCGATCGTCAGCTCTACCTCGGCGACAGTCGGCAGCGCGCCGCAATCGCGACGATTTTCACCCACGCGCTTCGCAACCTGGGCGAACTGTATGCGCCCCTCGAGAAGAGTCTGCGTCGTGTTGAGGCGCCCGTATTCGTCGGCTGGGGAAACAAGGACCCATTCTTCCCTCTCTCCCAAGCGGAGCGGACGGCTGCTGCCGCGCCGAGCAGCCGCCTGGCGGTTTACGAGGGAGCCGGCCACTTCCTCCCCTCCGAGCGCCCCGACGAGGTGGCATCCGACATCCGTCTCCTCGCCGCTGCATGACTCTGCTCGCCGAAACGCTGGCCGCCCACGGCACCCTGTCGCGCTGGGAAGCGGTGGAGCGCATTCGCGTGAGACTGCGCTGCGGTGGCCTCGCGATGGCAGCGAAGGGGCGGCCTGGGGTTCTGCGCGAACTCGACGCCACGTTGGACACACGACGCCCGCGCGTCGACTTCGCCCAGCTCGGAGTCTTTGACGGCGACGCCGGACGCCCGGACCGGATCAGCCGGCGGTTACGCTGGACCGATGAGGACGTCGTCCACTTCGCCGGATACGCCCTCTGGAACTACATGACGACGCCATTCCTCTTGGCCCGTCCGGAGGTGTCCGTAGAGGAGCTACCGGACCGGCGGCTCCGGGCAACCTTCCCACCCGACTTCCCCACTCACTCCAGGCAGCAGGTCTTCGGCCTCAACGCGGACGGACTCGTGGCCGGAGTCGACTACACGGCGGAGGTCTTTGGGCGGTGGGCGCGAGCGAGCAACCGCTGCCTCGCCCACGAAACAGTGGCCGGACTCGTCTTCGCGACGCGCAGGCGCGTCACACCCCGGGGGCTGCCAGGCCCCACTCTCGTCTCGATCGAGATCGACGAGATCGAAATTGACTGACGAGCAGATGACGACTTCGTCCGACACTCATTAGCGGGTCGGCGCAGTGCTCGGTCGCGATCGACGACCCGGTTGACCTGATCATGATCGGCCCCCAGGGCGAGCGACTCCATCTCCATCTCCGGCTCAGAGCAGCTGGGCCTGCACGAAACCGGCGAGCAGGACCGCAAAGCCGCCGATCTCGCCGAGGATCAGCGCGTACATGTAGGGATGCAGCCCGGGCGGCTCGTCGCGGAACTGGTTGTCGGTCTTGGCCCTGATGCCCTGGACCATGTAGCCGAAGATCGCCGCGACGAAGAAGAAGATCAACGCGAACGCCGCGATCAGGTCGACCGTCTCGCTCCACGCGCTGAACTGGACGAAGACGGCGAGCATGGTCGTGGCGAACGCATAGAGCAGCGCGGCGCGATGGGCCGTGTCGACGTAGGGGTGCGCCAGATGGGTTGCGGAAGTGGCCATCTGCCGGTACTTCAGGATTCCGAGCGCCAACGCCCACAGGAAGATCAATCCGGCGGCCAGTAGCACCAACTTCGTGTCCCCCGCGGGCGCGATGGCTGCAGCATCTCACATCCCGGTGTGAAGCCGGATCGGTCTTTTAGACCGTCTCCGCGAGCCAGCTCGCGGCGGCAGAAAGGTGCTCAGGATCGATCTGATGGGCGCCATCGGACTCGTGGTAGTCAACAGCCAAACCCGCCGACACGGCAAGGTCGCGGGCGCGCCGGGCGAACCCGATCTCCATCACTGGATCACGCCGTCCGTGCGCGATGAAGACCCTCGTAGCCGGGCGATCCGAGAGGCTCGGTTGCCAGCCCTCGACCACCGGCACGAACCCCGAGAACGCGAGAACCCCGGCCGGCGCCGCACGATCGACGCCCATGCCGAGCGCGTAGCTCATCACCGACCCCATCGAGAATCCACCGAGCACGGTCTGCTGCGGGCCGAGTCCGGTGCGTTCCCAGAGCCGGTCGTGGAGCACCGCCAGGCTCGCGCGGGCCGCGTGGAAGGTGTCGTGGTCGGGATAGCCGACCCGGGGGACCCGGTACCAGTGAAAGCCGGGCGAGCCGGGCAGCGTCAACGGACCGCGTGGGGCGACAACGTGGAGCCGGTGCTGCGGGTCGAGCAGGTCGGCGATCCCGATCAGATCCTGCTCGTCGCTGCCGCGCCCGTGGTGGAGGATGAGCAGACCGGCCGCCCCGGATGCGGCCCGGCGCTCCTGGGTCACGAGGTCGTCCACTCCCGGACCGTACCCTTCCGTCGATGCGGGTCCTATCGGTCACCCATCAGGACGACGCCCCGGCCGGCGTCTTCGGCGACGTGGCACTGGCCGCCGGGCACGAACTGGTCGACTGGCGCCCCGACCGCGGCGAGCCAGTGCCGGATCTCGCCGGCTTCGAGGCGGTCATGGTGCTCGGCGGCGCGGCGCATCCCCACCAGGAAGAGCGCTATCCGTGGCTGCGGGGCGAGAAGGCCGCGATCTGCGCAATGCTCGAATGCGCGATCCCCCTGCTCGCCGTGTGCCTCGGGGCGGAGCTGGTCGCCGAGGTCGCCGGCCAGCCGGCGATCACGCTCGATACCGCCGAGATCGGGTGGTTCCAGGTCGAGCTGACGAGAGAGGGTGGTAAGGATCCCGTCTTCGAGGGTCTTCCACGGAGCTTCCCCGCTTTCCAGTGGCACAGCCTCGCGATCGAGTTGCCGCCCGGTGCGACACCGCTTGCTCAGGGCAGCGCGGGGCTCGGCGCCTTCCGCCTCGACAACGTCTGGGCGATGCAGTTCCACGCCGAGGTGACCGAGGCGATCGTCTGCGACTGGATCGACGACTCCGACGCCGATCCTGGTGCGATCGCCTCCGGGTTCAACCCGGAGGCGGTCCGGTCAGAGACCCGCGCCAGGATCGGTGCTTCGGTGGCGTTGGGGGCGACCATCTGCGGCGCGTTCCTCGAGCAGGTCCCCGCTACTCGGGCGTGACGTAGGCGCCCGATATCCCGCCGTCGACCACGAACGCCGAGGCGTTCACGAAGCTCGACTCGTCGCTGGCGAGGAACAGCGCCGCGTTGGCTATCTCGCGCGGTTCGCCGAACCGGCCGAGCGGGATGTGAATCAGCCGTCGCGCCGCACGAGCCGGGTCTTTCGAGAACAGCTCCTCGAGCAGCGGCGTCGCGACCGGTCCCGGGCAAAGGGCGTTGACGCGCAGGCCGCGGCGTGCGAACTCGACGCCCATCTCGCGCGACATCGCCACAACCGCGCCCTTCGACGCCGTGTAGGAGATCTGCGAGGTCGCTGCGCCCATCAGTGCGACGAACGACGCCGTGTTGATCACCGAACCACCACCGGTTTCGAGCAGGTGCGGAATCCCATGCTTGCAGCAGAGGAAGACCCCGCGAACGTTGACGTCCTGGACGAGATCCCAGACGTCGACCTGCAGATCGAGCACGCTGCCATCCTCGGGTGGGTTGATCCCGGCGTTGTTGAACAGGACATCGATCCGCCCGTACCGCTCGCGGATCTCGGCGTAGAGGTCCTCGATCCGGCGCTCGTCGGTGACATCGGCCTGCAGCGAGAGCTCACCCTCGGCGCCAGGTGCGACGTCCACGCCGACGACGTGTGCACCCTCTGCCGCGAAGATCCGCGCGCTCTCGGCGCCAATCCCGCTCGCCGCGCCCGTGATCACGCAGACCTTGCCCTCGAGCCGTCCCGCCATCAATCCCCCTCGGTCGAGTAGAAGACGTTCTTGACCTCCGTGTAGTGCTCGAGCGCCCGCGGTCCGAGCTCGCGTCCGACGCCGGACTGCTTGAACCCCCCGAACGGCGTGGTCACGCGCACCGAGCTGTTGGAGTTGATCGACAGCACTCCTGTCTCGAGCGCGCGCGCGACGCGCAGCGCCCGGCCCCCGTCGGTCGTCCAGATCGACCCGGACAGCCCGTAGGGCGTGTCGTTGGCGAGCGCGATCGCGTCCTGTTCGGAGTCGAACGGGATCACGCACGCGACCGGCCCGAAGATCTCCTCGCGCGCGGCGCGCTCGTCGGCGTCGACCGGCGAGAGGACTGTCGGCGGGTACCAGTAGCCGCGTCCGGGCGGGATCGTGCCCCGAATCGCGACCGGGGCCCCGTCGGGGACGAATGATGCGACGTGCGATCGCTGGTCGGCCGAGATCAGCGGCCCCATCGTCGTCTCGGGGTCCAGCGGATCGCCGACGCGGATCGCCGCGACAGCCGGCTCGAGCAACTCCATGAAACGCTCGAGCGCCGGGCGCTCGACGAGGACCCGCGAGCGCGCGCAGCAGTCCTGTCCCGCATTTCCGAAGACCGCCGCAGGCGCCGCCGCCGCGGCCCGCTCGAGATCGGCGTCAGCGAAGACCACGTTGGGTGACTTTCCGCCGAGCTCGAGCGTCACCCGCTTGATCGAAGCCGCAGCTGCCGCAGCGATGCCCGCGCCCACCTCGGTCGAGCCGGTAAAGGCGACCTTCGCCACGTCGGGGTGCTCGACGAGCCGCTGCCCGCAGACGCTGCCGGGTCCGACCACGACGTTCAGGACACCCTCGGGCAGGCCAGCTTCGAGCGCGATCCGCTCGAGCTCGATCGAGGTCAACGGGGTGAGCTCGGCCGGCTTGAGCACGACCGTATTTCCAGCGGCCAGCGCCGGGGCGACCTTCCAGGCGGCAATTGCGAGCGGGAAGTTCCAAGGCGTGATCAGCGCGCAGACCCCGAGCGGCTCGCGGAAGGTCATATCGACGCCACCGGCCACAGGGATCGTCTCTCCGAGCAGCCGCTCGGGCGCGCCGGCGTAGTAGTTGAAACTCTCGACCACCATCGCGATCTCGCCGCGCGCATCGCCGATCGGCTTGCCCGCGTTGCGCGCCTCGAGCGTCGCGAGCCGCTCGGACTCGCCGTCGATGGTGTGCGCCAGCCGGCGCATCAGAGCCGCACGGTCGGCTGGTAGACACCGACCGCCACGCGGGAAAGGCCGCCTTGGCGCGAGCGACCGCTGCATCGGTCTCCGGAACTCCGGCACGCTCCAGCTCGGCGAGCGGCTGCTCGGTGGCCGGCTCGATCACGGTGAGAGGCGTCACGCCCGCGCTCCGGCACGCGCGGCAACTGCAACGAGCGACTCGAACAGCGCGCCGGGCTGCTCCTCCGGATGCCAGAGGACACCGAGGGCAAAATCGCTGCCAGGGCGCTCGATCGCCTCACAGACTCCGTCGGGGCCGGAACGCCCGGTGACGATCAGCCCTTCCCCGATCCGATCGATCCCTTGATGGTGGTGGGAGTGCACTTCAATGCGCTCGGCGCCGACTGCGTTGGCCGCTAGCGAACCCGGCTCGAGCAGCACCTCGTGGCGGCCGAACTCGCCCGGAGCGGGCTTGTGGATCTCGCTTCCGTCGAGCGCGTCGGGCAGGTGCTGAACGAGCGTACCGCCGAGCGCGACGTTCAGCAGGTGCATGCCGCGGCAGACGCCGAGCAGCGGGAGTCCCCGCTCGAGCGCTGCGCAGGTCAGCCCGATCTCAAACCGGTCGCGGCGCGGATCGGTCCCGCTCGTGAACTCGCCGGCCCCGGCGCCGTACGTGCCCGGATCGATGTCGGCGCCACCCGCCAGCACGAGCGCGTCGATCCGATCGAGTAGCGCGGCCGCCTCCGGCGCGGGGTCGGGGGGCAGCAGCACACAGAGCCCTCCGGCCGACTGCACGGCGTCGGCGTACTTACGGCTCAGCAGCGTCGCCGGCTCGTCCCAAGTCGTCCAGCGCGCCCGCTCGACCGCGGTGCAGATCCCGACAACCGGCCTCACAGACGCTCGAAGCCGCGGAAGCGCTCCCAATCGGTCACCGCTGCCTCCCAGGCCTCGATCTCGACCCGCGCGCGGTTCAGGTAGTGGTCGACGACGTCCTCTCCGAACGCGGCGCGGGCAACAGCGCTCTCGCCGAACAGGTCGCGCGCGACGTAGATGTTGCTGGGCACGCGCGGCTTGTCGGACTCATAGGCGCTGCCCTCGAGCGCGGCCTCGAGCTCGAGGCCCTGGTCGACTCCGTGGAGTCCCGCAGCGATCATCGCCGCGATCGCGAGGTAGGGGTTGACGTCGGCGCCGGGCAGGCGGTTTTCCATCCGCAGCGATTCCCCGTCTCCAACGACCCGCATCGAGCAGGTGCGGTTGTCGTTGCCCCACGCGACCGCCGTCGGGGCGAAGGATCCGGCGGCGAAGCGCTTGTAGGAGTTGACCTGGGGCGCGAAGAACAGCGTCAGCTCGCGCATGCAGGCGAGTTGGCCGGCAAGAAAGCTCTCGAACATCCCGCGATCAGCGGCGAAGGCGTTGCCGGCACCGGCCTCATCGGCGAGCGAGAGGTGGATATGGCAGCTGTTGCCCTCACGCGCGTCCCACTTCGCCATGAAGGTGATCGCGTAGCCCTCCTGCGCGGCAATCTCCTTGGCGCCGTTCTTGTAGATCGAGTGCTCGTCGCATGCCGAAAGCGCGTCGCTGTAGCGGAAGTTGATCTCGTGCTGGCCGAAGTTGCACTCGCCCTTCGAGTTCTCGACCTTCATCCCGGCACCCATCATCGAATTGCGGATCCGCCGGATCAGCGGTTCGACCCGGGCCGTGCCGAGCATCGAGTAGTCGACGTTGTAGAGGTTGGCCGGGTTCATATCGCGATAGCCGCGCTTCCAGGCGTCCTCGTAGGTGTCCTCGAAAACGATGAACTCGAGTTCGGTTCCGGCGAGCGCCGTAAGCCCGCGCTCTTCCAGGCGTGCGAGCTGGCGGCGCAGGATCTGCCGCGGCGAGGCGGTCACCTCGGTTTCGTCCAACCACTCGAGGTCCGCCATCAGCAGCGCGGTGCCCTCCTGCCACGGGATCGGCCGCAGGGTGTCGAGGTCCGGCTTCATGACGAAGTCGCCGTAGCCCTGCTCCCAGGAGGACATCGCATAGCCGTCGACCGTGTTCATGTCGACGTCCACCGCAAGCAGGTAGTTGCAGCCCTCTGCGGCATGGTCTGAGACCTCGTCGAGGAAGTGGCTTGCGGTCATCCGCTTGCCCTGCAGCCGGCCATCCATGTCGGCGATCGTCAGGAGGACCGTGTCGACCCGGCCCTCCTCGACACTCGCACGGAGTTCCTCGAGCGTCACCCGCTAGCCACCGGCGAGCTCCGCCTCGGCCTTGGCGATCGCCTCGAACTCCTCCTCCGGCGCATCCGCGACGAGCCGGTGGCGACTGAACAGCAGGAAGTAGAGGATGAACGCGACGAACACGATCGCCGTGTACAGCGCCGCCTTCTCGTCGACGAAGAACGTCGCGATCACGGCGGCGACGGCGAGCACGAAAGCGACGCCGGTCGTGAACACGCCGCCGGGCGTTCGGTAAGGACGCTCTAGATCCGGCTCCCGCCGGCGCAGGACGATGTGCGAGAGCGTCATCAGGACGTAGGACACGGTCGCACCGAAGACGGCGATGTTGATCATCAGTGCTCCGTCCTGCGTCAGCGCGGCGAGCGCGAAGCCGATCGCACCCGGTAGCAGCAGCGCGATGTACGGCGTCTTGCGCCCGCCGGTCACAGACAGAACCCGCGGCAGGTAGCCCGCGCGCGAGAGCGCGAACAGCTGGCGCGAGTATGCGTAGATGATCGAGAAGAAGCTCGCCACCAAGCCCGCGAGGCCGGCGTAGTTGACGAACGTCTCGATCGCAGTGCCCTCGCCGTACGCGACCGCGAGCGCGGCGGGCAGCGGGTTATCCGAGTCCATCAGGGCGCTCGAGCCTGAGCCGCCGGCCGCGAACACGAGGATCAACCCCGCGAACACCAGCAGGATGAGCATCCCGACGATGATTCCCTTCGGCATGTCCTTCTTCGGGTTGCGGGTCTCCTCGGCGGCGAGCGGGACGCCCTCGATCGCGAGGAAGAACCAGATGCCATATACGAACGCCGCGATCACGCCGGCGACTCCGAAGGGCAGGAACTCGGTCGCCCCGGCGACGCCCGCGGCGGGTGCGATGTCGAACAGATTCGACGGGTCGAATTTCGGCACCATCGCGATCACGAATGCGACCAGCGCGATCACGGCGATCGCGGTAATCCCGAAGATCAGTTTCAGCGCCTCGCCGACGCCGTAGAGGTGGATCCCGACGAAGACGGCGTAGGCGACCAGGTAGATCGGCCAGCCCGCGGTGATGCCGAAAAGCCCGAGCGACTCGATGTAGCCACCGATGAAGACGACGATCGCCGCCGGGGCGATCGCGTACTCGATCAGGATCGCGGTGCCGGTCGCGAAACCGCCGAGCGGGCCGAGCGCACGGCGCGCGAAGCCGTAGCCCGCGCCCGCGACCGGGAGCGCCGAAGAGAGTTCTGCGAGGCCGAAGACCATCCCCGTGTACATCACGGCCATCAGGATCGTCGCTATCAGAAGGCCGCCCCAACCCCCCTCAGCGAGGCCGAAGTTCCAGCCGGCGAAGTCGCCCGAGATGACGTAGGCGACACCGAGACCCGCCAGCAGGACCCAGCCGGCCGCGCCGGCCTTCAGCTGGCGCTTCTCCATGTACCCCTCGCCCGCGCGCTCGTACTCGGCTCCGCGTACCTGCCGTCGCTCCGCCACCCGAGGCTCCCTTCGCTCGAAGCGCCGCGCGGCTCTTGATGTGCCGCCCGACCTGTTGCCGAGCGCAAGCCTAACCCCGCACTCGGCGGTGTCAAGCCGGGCGCTCCGCGGGAGCAAAGCCCCGGGCAGCAGCTCTAGAAGCGGCGTGCCCCAGCCCGCGGCGCCATCCGAGCCCGCCCCGCCAGCGCATATAGCCCCGCCAAAGCCGCGAACTCCCCATACGGCTCGAAGAACTCCCGCACTTCATCGACACTAGCTCGGCGACCGAGCCCCGCGAGGTGTCCAACCAGCTTGACAAAGGCCAGGTCACCCGCAGGCAGCTGGTCGTCGCGGCCCTGGCCGTGCACCGCGAGCCGCTCGAGCGTCCAGGGTCCGATCTCGGGAATCCGCCCCAGCCGCGCCCACGCGGGCTCATGCTCGCTCAGATCGACGCGTCCGAGATCGACCTCGCGCGCGCAGCGGATCAGCGCGAGCGAACGGGCGTGGGCCAGGTCACAGGCCTCGAGCTCGGGGGCCGAACGGCTGGCAAGGGCGCCGGGGGTAGGCGAGTCGCGTAGGTCGTCGCCGAGCGAGCGGCCGTAGCGGAAGACCAACCGCCGCTGGATCGCGAACGCCCGCTCGGTCTCGATCAGCTGCTCCGTGATCGCCCAGGCGAGGGCTTCGAAGGGCAGCGGCGTGCGGCGCCAGCGCAGCCACGGCTGCCGCCGGATCTGAGGACCGATCAGCGGGTCGAAGCGAAAGCGACGGCGGAACGGAGTCAGATCATGGTCCAGCGACAGCGCGAAGCGGGTCCGATCGACTCCCCAAGCCGCGGCGACCGCCGAGCGCGAGCGCGCGGTGATCCGGACCCGCCCTCCCGTGACGCGAGCGTGGACGACGACCGGCTCCTCCCCGTGGTGGAGCAGTCGGACGACTCCCCCATCGCGGCGGCGGGCGAGCGCGTCACGGCCGACCCCGGGGAGCCGGTAGTGGCCGACCGGCGCGAAATCGCGCTCGAGGACCTGGTCGGCGGCGCTTCGGCGGCCCCGCGCAGGCGTGGCTGCGGGTGAGGCGAGCGCGGCTATCGGCGCAGGAGATGGACGTCGACGAGGAACGAGCGGCTCGCGACGACGTCCTTGCGGCCACCACGGCCGCGTCCCGCGAGCGCTCCGCGGCCGTTCTTCGGACGACGCAGAACCCGCACGAGCACGAAGCTGACGACCCCGACCAGGAACCCCCCGGTCGCGGCGATCACTGCGGGCGCCAGCGCCATCGCGAGCGGCCGATCGAGCTCGGCCGGCACCTCGATCACGCGGACCTCGCCGGTCTGGACGGGAACGGGGAGGTTGTCGGGTGCGTCGGTCACGAGCGGGCGATGTTACTCCGCCGCCAGGCGCACTCGGGTGCCGTGGGTGGATGCCCCGCGCCCGCGGTCGCGACGCTGGTGCGTGTCGGCATCGGCGAGCGTTCGCGTGGCCTCAGGCGCCGCCCTGGCTGCCCGAGAGGTCAACGGACGGTCGCCCCTCGCCTGGCCCCGCCGGCTCGGCGCCCTGCTCGAGCAGCTTCTCGTAGATCCGGTAGCGCTTGACCCAGGTGCTTCCGATCGCCTCCATCGCCTTGACCATCGGCGTGTTGTTCTCGAGGATCCAGCCCATCTCGCCGCCCTTCTGCGGCTTGCGGGCGGCGGTCTCGAAGTGCTCGGCATAGAGCGCCGCTGCGATCCCGGTGTGTTGGAACTCGGGCTTGACTCCGAGGAAACCGACCCGCACGCGGGTCATCTTGCGCAAAGCGCGCAGCCCGCGCAGCCACCCGAACGGGCAGCAGCCGGCCCCGGACGGCGCTCAGCACCTGGTTGAAATCGGGGACGGTCAGCGCGGCGGCGGCGATCTCGCCGTCGGCGGTCTCGGCGAGCATCATCCAATCGGAGTCGAGGATCAGCTTGCTCTGCTTGGCCTCGTGGTACATCGCCCCCTCACGCATCGGGGTGAAGCCCCAGTTGCGCGCCCACGCCGCGTTGTAGACCTCGACGAACCGCTGGGTCTCGGCGCGCAGATCGCGCTTGTCCATCTTTCTGATCTTGATCCCGTGCTCGCGTCTCGATCTGTTCCGCGAGCTCGAAGATGACCGGGAATACCTTTTCGCGGTCCTCGATCCAGATCTCGCCCATCAGGACGTCGACGGCCTTACCGAGGCCGGCCTCCTCGATCAGCCCAGGGTAGTAGCGGATGGGTCCAGGGCTGGCGGATCAGCGCGTCGCGGTCGTGACCCTCGATCAGGATCCCGCACTCGTCGTTCATCGTGAAGTCCATCGGCCCGATCACGCGGTCACGTCCGCGCTCGCGTAGCCAACCTTCGGCGGCCGCGAACAGCGCTTGCGCAGCCTCGGGATCGTCTTCGTGCACTCGAAGAACCCGAAGAGGCCCCAGCGGTTGTCGTGGAACTCGTTGAGGTCCTCGTCGATGTGGGCGCTGATCCGGCCGACGGGCTCTCCGTCGCGATAGGCGATGAAGTACTCGGCCTCGGCGTGCTCGAAGAACGGGTTCCTGCGCTTGTCCAGGAACTGCATCCGCTCGATGATCAGAAGGAGGGACCCAGTGCGGCTCGTTACGATAGAGCGCGGCCGGAAGCTTTACGAACCGCTTCAGGTCGCTGCGTGACTCGACTGGGCGAACCTCGATCGGCACGCGCGGCACCTTATCGACCGACCGCATGACGACCCGCATAGACCTCTTCGAACGCACTCGTGAGCACGATCGCTCCGAGCAGCTGCGCGCCGCACGGGAACAGGACATGCTGCCCTACTTCCGCGTGCTCGAGGGAGCGGCCGGCCCGGTCGTCCGGATGGAGGGATCCGACCGGATCATGCTCGGGTCCAACAACTACCTCGGGTTGACGGCCGATCCGCGCGTCACGGCCGCCGCCCGCGACGCCCTCGACACCTACGGGACGGCCGTCACAGGCTCGCGGTTCCTCAACGGAACGCTGCCGATCCACCTCGAGCTCGAGCGCGAACTCGCCGAGTGGATGGGCACCGAGGACGCGATCGTCTTCACCGCCGGCTACCTCGCCAACGTCGGCTGCATCGGAACGCTGCTCGGCCCTGGCGACACGGTGATCTGTGACTCCGGCGATCACGCCTCGATCCTCGACGCCGTGACCCTCTCGCGCGCACGCATCCGGCCATTCCGTCACGGTCGGCTCGACAAGCTCGAGCAGATGCTCGAGCGTTCGGCAGACGATGGCGGCGGAACGCTCGTTGTCGTCGACGGGGTGTTCTCGATGGAGGGCGACCTGCCCGACCTGCCCGAGGTCGCCCGCCTCAGCCGTGCCCACGGCGCAAGGCTGATGGTCGACGAGGCGCACGGCGTCGGCGTGCTCGGTGCCCGGGGCGCGGGAGCGAGCGAGGCCTTCGGGGTCGAGGATCAGGTCGATCTGCGGATGGGCACGTTCTCCAAGTCGCTGGCCTCCTGCGGCGGCTTCATCGTCGGTCCGGCGGACGTGATCGATTTCCTGCGGATCCAGTCCCGGGCATTCATGTTCACCGCCTCGGCTGTCCCCGCGGCGGTCGGCGCCGCGCTCGGCGCGCTGCGGATCATCCGCTCCCCCGAAGGCCCCGACCTGCTCGAGCGGATGCTCGCCAACGCGCGCCGGCTGCACAGCGGCCTGAGCGAGCTCGGCTTCGACGTCGTCGAACCAACGACGATGCCCGACGGCTCCCAGCTGATCACCCCGATCATCCCTGTCGTGATCGGCGATGACTGGGAGGCCGTGACCTTCTGGAAGGCCCTCTATGACGCCGGTGTCTACACCAACGTCGCGCTCTACCCGGCCGTCCCTCGGGGTGGTGCGCTGCTGCGCACGAGCGTCATGGCAACCCACGAGCCGGACCAGATCGACGGCGCCCTTGAGATCTTCGAGCGACTCCGCGATCAGCTGAGCTTGTCCAAATCTGGACAATCTGAGGCCTGAACGAAAAGCCCGCTCTTAGCGAGTGGCTGGACTCTTAGGCGGTTGACGGCCGAGGGCGCGAGCGCATAACTTGGCTCCTCGCTTATCGGACCCGCCGTCCACACCGCGGGAGGCCAGCGAAGGGCCGTTGTTGGTGTCGGCGAATTTGGATGCGGGTGCCGAATCACATAGGAAAAACCACGTCTCCGGGGGGAGCCTCAATGGGCGACATCGCCATGCCGGCCGCGGCGCCGCAGCACCTGCGCGCGCTTGAACACGCAAACCGAGTACGCCTGGCACGAGCGGAGCTCAAGCGACAGATCGCAGCCGGAACCGCAGGGGTTGCCGAGACCGTGCTCGACCTGCCGTGGGAAGTCGAGAGCATGTCGATTTCAGAGCTGCTCATGAGCCAGCGTCGCTGGGGTCGTGCGCGCTGCCGGCGGCTGCTGCTCTCGATCGGGATCCCGGAGAACAAGCGGATTGGAACGATGACCGAGCGCCAGCGCGTCGCCCTTGCTGCTCTGATGACTGCGAAGGGACCGGGAGCCGACCGCGTACGAGAACGAGCGCTCGTAGCGGTCTAGGCCCCTCGCGGCCGCGGGGGGCCGGCGCTCAGCGGAAGCCGGCGCCCCCGGAGCGCTGCTGGAAGGTCCGCCGGAACAGCGGCCAGGTCACGCCGAAGACAACTACGCCGACGGCAGCCACCACCCAGATCGGTAGCCCCGGGGCGACCTCGGAGAGCAGCAGGCTCGCCCCGATCATCGTCGGAACAGCACACGCGCCTGCGAGCATCGTGGTGTGGGAGCGGTAGCCGGCGTAGTGGTCACGGATCGCCATCTCGAGGCCGGCAAGCGAGCCGAGCACCATGCCAGCGATAAACGTGGTCTGGCCACGGCCGGAGGTGATCCCGATTGCGAACCCCACGATGCACAGCCCGATACCGAGCAGCACGACGAGTTCGGTCAGCGGGAACGATCCCCAGGGCGCAGACGGACGCTCACCTCCGCGTCGCGGCCGTGGGCTCCTCGCATGACCGGAGGCCGGAGCCTGCTCGGCGCGCAGCTCGTCGCGAGCGGCCCGGGAGGAGCCATCGGTGGCGCGTTTGCGCGTGCGCTTACCCATCGGCGGTGATTGTCGCGGTCAGAAGATCGGGCGGGGGCCGCAAGCCCCCATGGCTAACGGACAGCCGGAAGAGATGACGACGTGCCACCAGCCGCGGAGCAACCCGATCAGCCCGTGGCGCGGTCGGACGTGCCAGTGGTGGCAACCGGGCTCGCCGATCTCGGCGTTTGAGACGCGCTCCCAGCGGTGGGCCGCGGGGTCGAGCATCATCTCTTCGATCAGGCGACGCTTCTGGTCCTCGACCTGCGAGCGCTCGCTGAACGCTTCACGATTCTCACGCAGCCGGTCGAGCAGCCGGTCGCGTACCTCTTCGAGCTGGCCGAGCGAGAGGATCCGCCCGGCCCGGAACGAGCCGACCTGCCATTCGAACCCCTGACGCGGGTAGGCGGAGCAGAACAACGAACTGAGCTCGCCCTCGAGCTTTTCGATCTGGCGGTGCAGCGAGCGACGGGCTGCGGCGTCGTCGACCTCCACCGTGCCGGGCAGCAACAGGTGCGGCGCCAGCTGACTCTCTCGATCGATCAATTCCTGCACGACCTGCTCCTCCGTTGGAGAGGTCTCACCTTACCAAAGGCAGGTGCCGCTCCAGGCGTCTGGCTCAGGCGTTCAGGACCTGCTGGACGTTCCAGAGCGCCTCGGCGACGGTGACGCTCGGGACCCCTTTGACCGAGATCGCCGCGATCAACACCGACTCCGTCTCCTTTGTCGGCTCGAGCCCTTCGGCGAGCGCGCCGAACAGGACGCCGAGCGCGCGGCGATCGTCGGCGATCACGATCTGGCGGTCGATCAGCGGGAAGTCCTGCTCGCCCCCGCCGAGCGTCTCGTTCGATCCCGCGAGACGCAGTCCGGGCCGCCCGGCGACCGCGGCCGCGTCGAAGGCGGTCAGCGCCACCGAGGTCTCGGCCATCCCGACGATCAGAGCGTCGACCAGCTTGTTCTTGCTGTGAAACTCGCCGAGCTGCATCCGCTGAAGCAAGAGCTCTTCCGGGGGCGTCGGATGGGTGTCGGGATCGAGCCCGATCTGGCGCGAGAAGACCCGGTAGGCGGCGGGAACCTCCTCCTTGCGGAAGTTGACCGCGCGGCCGCCGGTGACCCGGTTCGAGAGACCCCGCAACCGGTCCTTGACCGCCGGAGTGCTGCGCGAGCGAAAGCCCCGCGGCGGAGCGTCGACCCGTATGTAGGTAAGGGCGAGATCGGGAAACTCGTCCGCGAGCTCGCCCGCGATCCGTCCGGCCCGCAGTTCCGCGTCAACGCCCATCCGACCCGTCAGTCTTCAGCATCTCGATCTCGGCCTCCAGGCCGGCTTCCGACAGGGGACCGAGGCGGGTCGCGGCGATCTTGCCTCGCCCGTCCGCGAACACGGTCGAGGGACAGTCGGCGACCCGGTAGAGGTTGAAAACCGCAGCGTCTGGATCGGCGGCGAGCGGGAACCGCCAGCCACCAGCGCGAGCGACCTGCTGGGACTCGGCCGCGTCCATCCCAACCAGGACCCCCCCGAAGTTGATCTGCGGGTGCTCCTCCGCGATCGCCTGTACCCGGTCGAGCTGCTGCTCGCAGCCGGCTGTCACGAAGGTGAGCACGAGAGGAGCCGAACGCAGCGAGCAGCTGCTGACCGTCTGCGGGTCGGAGACCTCGCAGGCCGGCACGGCGCCATCCTCCTCGGTCCCGCCCTCGGTCTGGCGGACGTTGGCGTCACCGGGCCGGCCCGAAAGGGCCGCGCTGGCGGTGAACTGGGGTGCCGCGGTACCCGGCGGCAAGCCGCGAATGCCGCGCCCGGAGTTGGGGACCGAGTTGATCAGCACGGCAGCGATCACGACCAGCGCGCCGAGCCCGACGACCCACGTGTAGCGAGGGGCGGGTGGCGTCTCGGGTGGCGACTCAGGCACGGTTGCGCCACGGGCGGGCGAGACGGGCACGTTCGGCGAGGCCGCTCACCGGACCGCGTGGATCAAGGTCGCGGACGCTGAACCGGCCGCGCCCCTCCACCCAGACAAGCGCCGCCGGGAGCACCACCATCACCCCGATCAATGACACCCCCAGACCGATCACCGTAACCACCCCGAAATCGCGCAGCATCCGGATGTCGGAGGCGATCAGCACCGCGAAGCCGGCGGTCGCCGTCAGCCCCGATGCGAAGCACCGCGGCACCCGTCGATCCGTAGGCGAGCTCTACCGCCCGCTGGGCGCTTGCCCCGGCCGCGCGCTCCTCGCGATAGCGCGCTGAGAGCAGCACGCTGAACTCGGTGGAGATCGCGATCACGACCGCGCCGAGTGCTGCCGACATCGGGTTGAGCGGCACGCGCAGGATGAACAGCGCAAGCGCCGCCCAGCCGGTCGCCATCGCGATCGGGATCAAGGGCAGCGCGGCTGCCCGTCGATCGCGCCTGACCAGCAGCAGGACCGCGAACACGGCCACCAGACCGATCAGCACCGCGAGCAGCCGTGCGCCGGGCGCTGACAGCTCCGCGTTCGCGCGCGCGGCCAGCACGGGCAGACCGGTGACCGCGGCCTCGACCCCGGCCGGCGGATCGAGCTGTTCCTCGATCTCGGAGATCACCGCCTCCTGGCGCTCGAGCGGCATCAGCCGAATTCCGAAGGCCAGGTTCGCGACGTCGCGCTCGGGGCTGAGGACCGACTGGAGGAAGTACGGCGGAACGGCGTCGAGGACGGCGTCGATCTGTTCCGGCGTTCCGCCCTGTGCGGCGCCGAGCAGCTCGTCGAGCGACGGGCCGGGGCAAAGCTCCGGGGCGCCCTCGCCCTGGCCGCACGTATCGCCCTCCTGGTAGCCGTGCTCGCCGAGGACGCGCTGGCGAAGATCGGCCATCCACGCGAGCACGTCGGGGTCGGTCAACCGATCCGAGCGAACCGTCACGTCGATCTGGCCCGACACCCCGGTAGCGCTCTGGAGGGCGTTGATGTCCTGCAGCGCGGGGAGGTCGCTGGGGAACGAGCTCGCGAATGTCGGAGACGACCTCGAGTTGCGTATCGGCGACCCAGCCGAGCACGGCGAGCGCCAAGCCGATCGCGAGCACCCGTCGCGGCTGCTGCACCGACACGCGAAGCGCGGCGCGCCAGACTTCCACGACCCGCGCGCCGAGGGCGGAACCCAGCGCGCCGGCCCGCCGTCCCGGCGAGCCCCCGGCAAGCCGCTCGCCGGCGCTGGAGAGCCAGCTCCGCAGACGGGGCAGGATCGGCGGGAGATCATCCGGACGCGGCGGTCGCTCGCCGAGCCGCGCCAGAGCCGCGAAGCCCACGGTCAGAGCGCAACCCGAGGGCGACCGCGACGCCGAGCACGACGATCAGGCCGAAGCCGCGCACCATCGGGACCGGCGAGAGCAACAGCGACGAGGAAGCCCGACCGAGGTGGCGAGCCCCGCCGTTGCGATCGTCGGTGCGCCGGCGCGCGCGGCAGCGGGCGCCGCGGTCTGCCGGAGCATCCCCCGCCGCCCGCCGCTCGTTGAAGCGCGACTGGAACTGAATCGCGTAGTCAACGGCCAATCCGATCATCACGGGCAACGCCGCGACCGACGCCATCGTCAGCCCTCGCCCCGGCCAGAGCTACGAGGCCGAAGCTGACCGCCGCCGCGCCGAGCGCGAGGACCAGCGGCAGCAACCGGTGGGGCGAGCGGAAGACGAGCGCGAGCGTTGCGGCCATGACGAGTACCGAGCCGATCAGCAGCACGATCAGCGACCGCTCGATCGCAGCCGCCAGGGAGTCGACCACCACCGGCACCCCGGTGACCACCTACTCGCCACCGCGCTGCGGTTGGAAGCGCGGGAGGTCGGCGGCTTCTCTGATCAGGTCGATCGCCCGTTCACGCTCTGCCTCGGTCATGTCGGGGCGCAGCCGCACCTGGATCAGGGCGGCCTGGCTGGAGGGGAACAGGTAGGAGAAGCGGGCCTTCGGGACGTTGACGCCCTTGCTCGTGTCGAAGACGAGTCGCGAGACGAACTGCGGATCACTGATCGACGGCGGGCCGCGCAGGTTGTACTTCAGGGCGAGACCGATGACCTGCTGCTGAAACTCCTGCTCGACTGCGCTCCTCGCCTCGGCGGCCGCGGCTCGCTGCTCGGCCGGGGTCCGGCCCGCCTTGCGAGCCTCGGCGCGCGCCTGGTCGGCCGCTGCGGTGGCCCGCTGCTCCTGGGCACCCAGCTGCTCCTGAAGCTGGCCGCGAGCTCATCGGCCGCTCGCCCGATGAACGTCCCCGGGCCGTAAACGACCTTTGCCGGCGCGAGCTCGGCGAGCTCGTCGCACTCGAGCGCCGGCCGCTCGGGGATCTGCAGCCCGCGGGGTGAGGCCGCGATGCAGTCCTCGAAGTCGCGCAGCCGGCCGAGATCGGGAGTCAGCAGCGTGCTCTGGAGATCGCCGCGCACGAGGATCACCACAGCGTCATCGCCGAACCGTCCGCGCAGCCTCGGTCGCGACGAACTCCGCGAATTCCGATCGACCAGCGTGTCGATCGCCGTGCTCGGCTGCAAGCCGACGGCCAGAACGCCCCCGCGGCGGCGAGCACCGCCGCGACCACGATCGTCAACGTCGTGCCGCGGTAGACCGCCCGCACGACCCGCTCGAAGAACTCTCCCTTCAGCACCCCCTCAGGTTAGGGGAGCCGGCCCGCCTTACTCCATGCCCAGTGGGCCCGCTGCCTCACCGCTCAGAAACTGGCGTACGAACTGGTTCGGCGAATCGAACAGCTCGGATGCCGGGCCCTGCTCCACGATCCGACCCTTCCAGAGCACCGAGATGTAGTCGGCCACGCGACGGGCGGACATGATGTCGTGGGTGATGACGACGTAGGCGCCGCCGTTCTCGTCGTGGATCTCCTTGATCAGCTCGCAGAGCAGAGCGGTACGCACCGGGTCGAGACCCGAGTCGGGCTCGTCGAAGAGCACGATGCTCGGGGTCGAGCACGAGCGCCCGCGCGAAGCCGGCGCGCTTGCGCATGCCGCCCGAGAGCTCGTTCGGCATCTTGTCGGTGGCGCCTGCGAGGCCGACCTCGCTCGAGCCGGCTGTCGACGATGTCGGTGATCTCCTCCTCGCCCTTGTCGGTGTGCTGACGGAGCGGGAAGGCCACGTTGTCCCAGAGGTTCATCGAGCCGAACAGCGCGCCGTCCTGGAAGAGGACGCCGAACTTCTTGCGCATCTCGAAGAGCTCCTCGTCGGCCATGTTCGGCACGGACTCGCCGTGGACGAGCACGTCGCCCTCATCGGGGTAGAGCAGTCCGACCATGTGCTTGATGCACACCGACTTGCCGGTGCCCGACGGGCCGAGGATCATCGAGATCTGGTTGTCCGGAATGCCGAGGTTGAGGCCGTTCAGGATCGTGTTGCGGCCGAAGGACTTCTTGACGTCGATGAACTCGACCGCGTCGGTCGAGCCGTGCGGCCGGCTGTAGGCCGGTGTGCCACTGATAGGGGTCCTCACCCTCGCGCGTCTGGTCGACGATGTTGGCTGGGATATCGGCCTCGTTCGGGTCGTATCGCCCGGACGGCTCGGGAGTTTCGGAGTGCGTGACCTTGCTCCTCGGGCGCGACTCGGTCTCCGTCGGCTCGGCGAATCTGGTCGTGCGGGCGGTTCTCTTCGGTCAACTTCTCCTCCTGGACTTTCGGTTCTAGCCGCCGACGGGGGCTCGTGGGTCCTGCCCCCAGAAGATCTGTGTGCCGAGCATCCCGATCAGATGCACGAGCACGGTATTGAGCACCATCGACTTGGCCGTCGCCGTTCCCACACCCGACCGGGACCGCCGCTGGCCGTGTAGCCGTAGTAGAGCCCGACGACGACGATCGCGAAGGCCATCGCCATCGCCTTGATGATCGAGAACAAGAAGTCGGGCGGGTTCTGGAACATCCAGAAGATCAGGAAGAAGCCACCCGAGCTGACCTCACCGATCTGCTGGACCACCGCGAGGTAAGAGGCGAAGAAGCCGACGCCGATCGCGCTGATGTAGAGGAACGGGAAGACCACGATCGCCGCGAACAGGCGGGTCGCGCAGAGGAACGTCATCGAGCTGATGCCCATGACCTCGAGCGCGTCGACCTCGTCGGTGATCCGCGCGGCGCCGATCTCGGCCACGATGCCGGTGCCGACCTTCGCCGAGAGCATGTACCCCCAGGCGTACGGGATGACCTCGCGCAGGTCGCACCAGGCCGAGAAGACCCCGGCGTAGCGCGGGCGAGCCGACCGATCGGTTGAAGTAGGCGCCCTTCGAGACCGCACGTAAGGCCGAGGATGAAGGCGAGTCCGCAGATGACCAGCGCCGAGCCGAGGATCAGGATGCCCGCCTGGCGCAGCCCCTCGCCGAAGAACTTGAAGACGCGCCCGCCGAAGCACCTCGCCGATGACGCGTCACGCCGAACTTGACGATCTCGCCGAAGCTCGAGATCCACTCCGTCGGAACCTCGCAGCCAGGTGCGCCCGCTCACTTGATCACCGAGATCTCGGGATGGGTGGCGAGCAGCACCTGCGTGAAGACGTAGTTGAAGGCGAACACGACCGTGATCGTTGCGGCCACGACCGCCTGGTTGACCGCGCGGCCGACGCCCTCGGCGCCGCCCGAGGCGGTCATCCCCTTGTAACAGGAGATGATCGCGATGATCGCCCCGAAGCAAGTCGTCTTGACGACCGACCCCCAGAGATCCGGGATCGAGGCGTTGGTCAGCAGGGTCGTGAAGAAGGGGCCGAGCGGCGCATCGAAGGTGAGCGTCGCGATAACGCCGCCGAAGATGCCGAAGAGCAGCGCGTAGACGTTGAAGAGGCCGGTGATGACCATCAGCGAGAGGAAGCGCGGCACGACGAGGTTCTTGACCGGGTCGACGCCGAGCACCTGGAGCGCGTCGAGCTCCTCGCGGATCTTGCGCGCACCGAGGTCGGCGATGATCGCCGTGCCCGCGACACCGGAGACGATGATCGCGGTCACGAACGGGGCGAACTCGCGGATCGAGGCGAGCACGAAGAAGCCGCCGAGACGATCGATCGCGCCGAAGAGGATGAGGAAGTTGCCGGCCTGCAGACCGGGCGCGCCGTAGCCGAACGCGACGGTCGAGACGAGCAGCGGGAACCAGCAGAGGCGCAGCGCGAACAGGAACTGATTCACGAACTCCCCGCCGTAGGGGTAGGGCGGCCGCAGAGCCGAGACGATCGTCTTGCCGGTCAGGATCATCATGTCCCCGACCTGCTCGAGCCCGCTCTTCATCGGACAGAAAAGCCCGATCGGCTACAGCACTGATCACAAAGACCTCCCCGGTCGTTCCGGACGCTTCTGCGCCGACGACGTGATCATAAGCCTACGTCATCCGGTGGTGTCGGATCAACGTCGTCGCGGCAGTCGGAGGGTGCTCCGGCAGCGTGGTATGTTCAGCGCGCTTTGAGGAGAGAGGTACAGCGCCCGATCGCGCCGCGCTCGCGCGGCCGGGGCCGTGGCCTTGGCGATGCTCGCCTGGCGCGTGCGGCGGTGACGCCCAGAGGACAGACCGCCGGCGAGCTACGAGGTCAGCGTCGAAGGGACCTTCCCCGACGATCAGAAGCTAGCGCGCACCTCGCGACCTGCGCATCGAGGTCGACGAACACACGGCTCGGACGATCCCGACATCGCGGTCACCGTGCTCGGCTTCAACTACGAGCTGAAGGATCCGCGGCGACGCCGAGCTTCCCGATCCCGATCGGTCGCCGACCCCGAGCGCCCGCAGTTCGTCGTCAACCGCAGCCCGATCGAGTTCCTGCCGCCAGGCCGAAGCGCGCCGACTCGTCGCTTGTCGACAGGAGGTCGCGCCGCCCTACGGGCGCCAGACCGCGTTTGTCAACACCTACACCCTCGGCGAGCTGCCGGCCGGCGAGTCGGCCGTCTTCCGCTGGAACGTGACCGCCGTCCAGGCCGGCGAGTACGACATCGAGTGGACCGTCGACGCCGGCACCGGCCCCGACACCAAAGCCGTCGATTCCGGCGATAGCGCGCCGAGCGGCGGATTCAGCGGCGTCGTCGAGGACGCGCCCGTCGAGGCCCGGATCGGCAAGGACGGCAAGACCGTTATCACCGAGGGTCGGAAGGCGAAGTACTAGAGGTGCCCTGCTCCTCGTAGCCCGGGCAGCGCTCGACGGGGACGCGGGGATAGCGGGCGAACCGCTCATCGGTACGCGAGCGCTCGCAGAGCGAGAACTCCGAGCCGCGTGTGGTGCGCACGATGCGCTGGTGGATGCAGCTGTCGCAGAGCCCGGCTTGCACCGTCCCAGTATCGCGGCCGCCGGCGACCCTAGCGGCGCAGGCGCGGCTTGATGATCCGGTAGGCCTTCAACCCGAGCCCGAGCCGCTCGCGATCCTCGCTTTTCAGTGGGTCGAGGCCGGTCAACTCGCGCACCCGGTCGAGCCGGTAGGAGACGGTGTGGCGATGGGCGTGGATCGCCTGGGCGGTCGCGTTCATGTTGCAGTTGTTCTGCAGATAGGAGTCGACCGTGAGCATCAGGTCGGTCCGGTACTGCTCGTCGTAGTCGACCAACGGCTTGACCGTGTCGCGAAAGAAGCTGTGGACCTCGTCGGGGTGGCTCGCCATCACCCGGAACAGCAGCCGGTAGGTGCCGTCTCCAACATCCTCGCTTGGCGGTCCGCCGCCGGCCGCCGTCACCTCGAGGACGAGCTCGGCCTCCTCGAGCGCGCGGCCGAGCTGGCCCGGATCGGTGTAGCGGGAGGAGAGACCGACCGCACCGCTGCGCGAGAGCCGCGAGGCCATCCGCTTGGCGTCCTCGACCGAGCCGGGAAGGATCGCGTAGACGCGGCCATCGACCGCCTGGGCGATTGCGTCAGGACGCTCGGAGGAGATCGCGGCCAGCAGCCTGCCCGGTGCGCGCTCACCCGGGTCGGCGCAGAGCGCTACCGCACCGTCGGAGAGATCACAGCCGAGACGGCGTGAGCGCCGCTCCACCTCGTCGGCATCGAGGCCCTCGGCCCGCCGGAGCTCCTCCATGAAGGACCCCCGCAGGGTTCGCTCGGCCTCGTCGCGCGCCTCGGCGACGGCGATCTCGGTGAGCGCGGCGATCGCCGCCACGTGCATGTACTCACCGGCGTCGGCGTTCCCCTTGCCGAGCAGCAGGACGGCGCCCAGCTCCTGACCCCCCGACGCGATCGGAACCTCGGCCGAGACCTTCGCCGGGCGATCGGGGCTGCCACCGGCCAGCCGCGAGCCGACGTAACGCTCCAACGGCGCCCAGCGCTCCTGGAGTGGTCCCAGCCGCGGGACGATGACCGCGACCTCCGCACCGGCGTGCGTGGCGGTGATCTCCGCCACGCGCTCGAGCCCCTCCCCCGCCAGCACGGCGCCCACCATTTCCAGGTGGGCGCCGCGCGGGGAGGGAAGCGCCTCGGGCGCTGTCCCCATCGGGGCTAGCCGGCGCCTTCGTGCGCCTGGAGCACGATCTCACCGGACTCGCCCGTACGGATCCGGATCGCCTCTTCGACGGGCATCAGGAAGATCTTCCCGTCGCCCACCGAACCCGTCCGAGCGTGCTTCAGGATCGTGCTCGTGACGGTCTCGACCTCGTGATCGTCGACGACGCACTCGACCTTCAGCTTCGGCCGCAGGTGGATCGCCAACGTCGAGCCGCGGTAGTGCTCGGTGATTCCCTTCTGCCTGCCCGACCCCTTCGCCTCGATTACCGAGAGGCTCGGGATCCCGGCCTCGGCGAGATCCTGGCGGATCGCGTCGAAGGCCTCGTGTCTGATGTAGGCACAGACCATCTTCATGCCGGTACTCCCGTCTTGGTCGGGGTTGGTAGGTCCCCGCCGACCGCCTATCGGACCCGACGACGCGGCTCCGTACTCGGCGTGCGGGATGAACTGCTCGGGGTAGCCATACATGCCGTGCTCGACGATGTCGAGACCGGCCTCTTCTTCCTCAGGTGAGACCCGCAGGCCGATCGTGACCTTGATCAGACCGAAGATCACCCACGAGAGGGTGAAGACCACGATGAACGCCACCGCGACACCGACCGCCTGGGCCAACAGCTGACCCCAGCCGCCGCCGGCAAACAAACCGGCCTGCCCGACCGCGTTGAACTCGGCGAACGCCGCGGAAGTGAACAGGCCGCATGCAAGCGTGCCCCAGATACCGGCCAGGCCGTGCGCCGAAAGCGCGCCGACCGGGTCGTCGAGCCTGAGGCGATCGAACATCAGGACGCCGAAGACGACGATCACGCCGGCGATGAAGCCGATGATCGGCGCCGCCCAGAACTCGACGTAGCCGGAGCCCGCCGTGATCCCGACGAGGCCCGCGATCGCGCCGTTGCCGACCATGCCGATGTCCAGCGACTTCGTCTTCAGGTAGACGGTCAGCGACGCGCCGATGACTCCCGCGGCCGCAGCGAGGTTCGTCACCAGGATCACGTAGGCGAACCGGTCGCCGCCGATGCCCAGCGTCGAACCACCGTTGAACCCGAACCAGCCGAGCCACAGGATCAGCATGCCCAGCCCGACGATCGGCATCGAGTGGCCCGGGATCGCCCGTGGCTTGCCATCGGGCCCGTACTTGCCGATGCGCGGCCCCAGGTGGAGCAGAGCAGCCAGGGCGCCCGCGGCGCCGATCAGGTGGACCACCGTCGAACCAGCGAAGTCCTGCATGCCGGGCAACCCAAGGAAGCCGACCTGGAGGAAGCCACCACCGAAGATCCAGTGCGATCCGAGCGGGTAGATGACGGCGCTGAAGATGATCGCGTAGATGATGTACGCGCTGAACTTCAGCCGCTCGAGCGTCGTGCCCCAGACGATCGCAAGGGAAACGGCGCAGAACGTGAACTGGAAGAACAGCAGCGCCGCCGGGCTGATCGGTGCGATCTCGAGCAGCGGGATCTGACCGGCCGCGTCCGCCGGCGTCATGCTGACATCGAGGAAGAAGCCGTTCAGCCCGAGGATCTCGTTCCCGGCCCCGAAGGCGAACGCGAACCCGACCGCCCAGTAACAGAGCGCGGCGATCGAATAGTTGGTCAGGATCTTCGCGACCCCGGCACCCGCGTTCTTTGCCCGCGAGAAGCCGATCTCAAGGAATGCGAAGCCCGCCTGCATGAACATCACCAGCACCGCGGCGACAATCACCCAGAGCGTGTTGATCGATTCCTCGATTGGTGGCTCGGGAACCTGCGCGAAGGCTGCGCCGGGTAGGAGCAACAACGCTCCGAGACCCAGCGGAGCCGCGCCAAGCAGTCTGCGTCTCATCTGTTTATCCCTTCTTCAGCGCGGCCCCTTGGCGCCAGCGCACCGGGAATCCACGCATTGGTTGCGTGGAATCACACGCTAGGAGCGGGACGGCGGAGGTTCTTTAGACCGGTGTCGAAAATCTGGGTCGGGCGGTTTGTCCGCGCGGTCGAACTTCCAGTCCCAGAGCGGGACCGGCGGTCCAGCGGTTTATGGTTGGAGCGTGAGAGCCGTCGTCATCCAGCCCGACCGGTCGCTCGCCGTCGAGCAGATCGACCAGCCCGAACCCCAGCGGGGCGAGGTCCGGGTACGAGTGGACGCCTGCGGGATCTGCGGATCCGATCTGCACATGCGCCACTCGGAGATGATCGAGGCGGGCCAGGTCATGGGTCACGAGTTCGCGGGGGCCGTCGACGCGATCGGCGAGGACGTGGAGGGCTTGTCGGAAGGTGATCGCGTCTGCATCTACCCGTTCAAGCCGGCCGAGGCCCACGATCTCGAGGCCGCGATGAACAGCGGGATCGGAATGGGCGGCTTGCGCCAGGGCGGCTATGCGGAGGCGGTCTGCGTCCCGGCGGAGATGGTCTGGTCGCTGCCCGAGGGCATGGCGCTCGAGCACGGCGCGCTCGTCGAGCCGCTCGCAGTAGCGATCCACTCGCTCAACCGGGGAACGGTCGAGCGGAGCGATCGCTGCGTGGTGCTCGGGGCAGGCCCGATCGGCGTCATGCACGCGCTCGCGCTGCGCGCCCGCGACGTCGAACGGATCGTCGTCCTCGAACCGAACGCCGTCCGCCGGGAAAGGGTTGCGGCGATGGGCTTCGATGCGCTCGGTACCGACGGGGTCCACGAAGCCGCAATCGCCGCCCTGGGCGGTCTGCCCGACGTGGTCCTGGAATGCGCGGGCCACCCGAGCGCAGCGCCGCTCGCGATCGAGCTCGTCGCGCCGAGCGGCCGAATCGTGCTCGCCGGAATGCTCGAGGAGCCGGTGGCGATCTCACAGCTGCTCGTGATGCTCAAGGAGGCGACGCTGATCGGCTCGTTCGCCTACCTGCCGGGCGCCTTCGACGAGGCACTCTCGCTGATCGCCTCAGGGCAGCTGCCGATCGACCAGATCGTCACGGCCCGCGAGCCGCTCGAGCGGGCCGAGGAACTGTTCGGCGAGCTCCTGCGACCGGACACCAAACACCTGAAGATCCTGCTGCACCCCTAGGCGCTCGGGTCGCTAGCCCTTCGCAGCCGCGAGCAGCTCATCCCAGCGCGCCAGCTTCGCTCTCGGGCGACCATCGGGCTCGCCAGCCGCCTTCTCGGCTTCGTCGATTCGTTGCCAGCCCTCGTAGGTAACGAGGTCGGGAACGCGCCCCAGCAGCCAGGCCTCGGTCGAATCACGGTCGGCTTTGTCGCGCTCGGGCAACTCACCCTCGGCGAGGTCCTCGAGGATCAGGGAGACCGTCTCCTGAGCATCGCGCTTGTTGGTGCCGATCACGCCGCTTGGTCCGCGCTTGATCCAGCCCGCGACGTATAGCCCCGGGATCTTCTTCTCGGTCTGCGGGTCGATGACCGCACCGCCCTCGTTCGGGATCGTCCCGTGCCGCTCGTCGAAGGGGACCCCCTCGATCGCGACACCCTTATAGCCGATCGAGCGCAGCACCAGCCCGCACTCGATCGTCTCGCGATCGGTCGTCTCACGCGAGCGGATCGCGCCGTCGGCGTCGCGGTACAGCTCGTTGCGCGCGACCACGATCCCCTCGACCCGGTCGGCGCCGAGAATCTCCACCGGCGAGCGCAGGAACCGCAAGGTGATCTGCTTGTCGCGCTTCCGCTCCCGGTTGGCGGCATAGTCGGCGACGATCTCGACGTTCCGCCGTCGCGTCTTGTCGAGCAGCCCCTCGTCAAGCGCCTTCTGGCTGAGCGGGTCGAGCTTCGCGTCCTCCGGATCGACGTTGACGTCGGCGATCGTCAGCGCTTCGAGCTCCAACAGCTCGGGGTTTGTGTAGGCCGCCTGCGCCGGGCCGCGGCGGCCGAGGATCACGATCTCGCGGATCGGGTTGTCGCCGAGCGCATCGAGCGCGTGGTCGGCGATGTCGGTCTTCGCGATCTGCTCGCGCGAGACCGACAGCATCCGCGCGACGTCCATCGCGACGTTGCCGTTGCCGATCACGACCGCGCGCTCGCAGTCGAGATCGAACTCGAGGTCGCAGTAGTCGGGGTGGGCGTTGTACCAAGCGACGAAATCGGTCGCCGAGTGGCTGCCCGGGAGATCCTCGCCCGGGATTCCCATGTGGCGATCGACGCGCGCCCCGAACGTGTAGAGGACCACGTGGTAGCGCTCGGCGACCTCCTCGTGGGAGATGTCCTCGCCGATCGTCACGTTGCCGAAGAACCGGAAGCGCTCGTCCTGGGCGCTCTTCTCGTAGATCTTGATGACGTTCTTGATCTTCGGATGGTCAGGCGCGACGCCGGCGCGCACGAGGCCGAACGGAGTTGGCAGACGGTCGTAGAGGTCGACCTCGACCCTTCGGCCGGGATCCTTCAGCAGGTCGCCGACGGCGTAGAAACCCGACGGGCCTGAGCCGACGACCGCGACTCGCAACGGTTGTCGCTCTGTTCCGATCTCGCTGATCTCACCGTTCTACCTGACCGCACGCCCCCGCGTCATGCGGCGCCGCCCACGCGTAGGCGCCCGCAAACACGATCCAGATCGCCCCGATCACGAAGATCCGCGGCCCCGAGTCGTTGGCGATCGACCCGAAGACGATCGCCGCGAGCGCGCCGTAGACGCCGGCCGCGAAGGCGCGTGCGGCGAGCTCTCCGTGCAGCGCGACGAGCGACGCGAAGCAGCCGCCTGCGCTTCCAGATCCCCGCCGCGACAATCACCGCGAACACCGCGACGATGATCGGCGTCGCCCCGCTCAACCCGATCGCGTAGGCGAGCTCGAGTCGCCGCGCGGCGATGTCGAGCAGCTCACCCGGACCGCTGGCCTCGAGCACGAAGCGGCTGAAGTGCGAGCCGCCGCCGGTCGCCAAATCGATCGCCACGAGGGCGGCTAGCGCGAGCACGGGAGCAACCAGGGCGATCACGATCGCGCGCCGCCCCGGTCGGCCGGGCAGCGATGCGAGCACGGCGACCGCACCCCCGGCGCCGAGCGTGATCACGCCGCCGACATCCGCGCCGAGCCGGCCGGCGCCGATCACTGCGCCGACGACGACCGAGCCGATTGCGAACCAGCGACCGGCGTGGGCACCGCTGCGGCCGGCCAGCAGCGCGCCGATCCCGATCAGCGCCGTGACGATAAGGATCGTCTCGAGCTCGTTGCCGATCCCGTAGAAACGGGCGCCTCCGCGCGGGGTCGGCCCCGCGAGCGATCCGATGATCAACGGGGACCCGAGCACGAGGTCCACCGTGTGGGAGACGAACAGCACGGCCGCCGGGAGCGTCGGGCCTATCGGCCAGGACAGCAACCGATCGGTCGCAGCGCCGACCGCGAGCGCCCCGAGCACGAGGATCCCGAACTCGGTCATCGCACCCGGCTGAAGGGCCGCCGTGATGAGCGCCAGGCATGGCAGCCAGATCAGCGATAGCAGCCCGATCCGCAGTCCCGCACGGGTCCCCCGAGATCGCGCGACCAACGTGAGCACGGCCATCAACCCAAGCCAGGCAGCTAGCAGGATCAGCAGCGTCGGAATCCGCCGTTCGGTGACTTCCTGCTGGCGCTCGTCGAGCGCCAGCAGTTTGCTGATCGGGTCCGCGCCGGGGACCGAGCCGACCGGCTGGCCCTGGACCTCGGGCGGTACCTCGAGGCCGAGGTGAGTCAAGACCGTCGGCGCGACGTCGGTCGCCGTCACGAGCCCCGGCTGACGGGTGGTCGGCGAGGTCAGCAGGCCGGCGTAGCCTTGGCCCGCGGCGGCTGTCGGGATGAGGCCGAAGCTGACCGACGGGGCGCGCATCGTGTAGATCAGCTGGGCCGGGTCACGCCCGACCAGCAGACCTTGGAGCGCGCGCAGGCCCGCGCCGCCACGCTGCAGGCGGGTCACGACGAGCTCGTGGGAACGAGCGAGCGCCTGGACGCGGGACACGAGCGAACGGGCGCTGCCGATCGAGACCGAGTCAATCCGGCCGTTCCCGTCGGCGGCGACGATCGCCTCTCCCTGCAGGAGCCCGCTGACACCGACGTAGGCGGTCGAACCGCCGCCCTGCTCGACGGTTTCGCCAAGCAGGCCGGGGACAATCTCGCCGGGCGCGGGTGCCGCGCGGGCAACCGCCCGATCGAAGCCCGCGATCCTCCCCCCGCCCTGGTCCGTCTCGCGCAGGTACAACGCGCCGAGCGCCGTCGGGTAGGTGCGCGTCGAGATCCTCGATCCCTGGCTGATGTCGAGCAGCACCTGCTGGCGACTGTATGTCCCGAGGCTGGGGCTCGTGAGGCCGAGGGCGACGCCCGGCTGATTCGCGAGATCGGGCAGCAGCGCGACCTCGCCGGCGTCGTCGAAGCCGGCCGGCAGGAAGGCGACGACAACGCCCTCGGCCGGCGCTGTGCCCGCCGGGGCGGACGCGGGCGAGAACAGGGGCAGAAGCAGGGCCGCCGCGATCGCCACCGACCCGGCGCGCGACGCTCGGACGAGCTGGCTCGGCATGCGCCACACTCTAGGGGCCTATCCCGGCAGGAATTGTGCGGCGAGCGGGACGAGGGCCGAGCGGGGCGGCGCGGACGCCCGCACCTCGCACCGGTGGTGCGAGGAAGGGTGGCTGTGCCGAAGCGCGATGGTCATCGGGTCGCTCGGCGTGCGAGGCCCGTCGGGATAGGCTCCAGGGCACCGTGTCCGCCAGGAACTTCGTCAAGTTCACGTTTCTCCGCGTCCACCCGGACTGGCGCCGGCTGGAGCCGAGCGAACGGGCGCGCCACAAGCACGAGTTCGCGGCCGCCTGCGCAGAGTTCTCCGAGGATCACCTGCTGCGCGCCTACTCGCTCGTCGGCACGCGCGGGGACACCGACCTGATGGTCAGAACGGTCGCGGCCAGCCTCGACCCGATCCACGAGTTCCACGTCCTGCTCAACCAGACCGGCCTGCTGGCCTACGCCGAGATATCGCACTCGTTCCTCGCGCTCACCAAGGAGTCGGCCTACTCCGAGGAGGAGCAGCCGCTCGCACCGCGCCCGGGGTCGGATGCCAAGTACCTGATCGTCTATCCGATGTGGAAGAAGCGCGACTGGTACGCGCTCGACGGCGATGAGCGGATGCGGATCATGCGCGGGCACATCGCAGTCGGCAAGCAGTACGGCGAGATCGACATCAACACCGCCTACTCATACGGGCTCGACGACCAGGAGTTCGTCGTCTCCTTCAACGCCGATGACCCGGCGCAGTTCCTCGATCTGGTCCAGGAGCTCCGCTTCACGGAATCGAGTTCTTTCACCGCCTCTGAGACGCCGATCTTCACCTGTATCTCCTGCTCGCCCGAGCGCGCCCTGGCCGCGCTCGACGGTGAGGCCGTCCTAGAGCTTCGATAGCCGAACCGCTCAGGCAATGGTGGTCCGTAGCTCGCCGAGCTGCGGCGAGCTGATCACGATCTCGTCGCCGGGGCTGAGCCAGACGCGCGGCTTGCGGACGCTGCCGACCCCCGCCGGGGTACCGGTCGAGACGATGTCGCCGGGCTCGAGCGTCATCAGCGTCGACAGATGCGCCAGCAGCGCGGGGATCGAGTGGATCAGATCGGCGGTGTGAGCAGCCTGCATCTGACCTCGCCGTTGAGGGTCAGGGCGATGTCGATGGCGCCGGCGGGCCGATGCCCTCCTCGGCGGTCACCAGCGCCGGGCCGCAGGGCGCCGACCCGTCGAAGACCTTGCCGGGCATCCACTGCGGGGTCTGGAACTGGAGGTCGCGCGCGGACAGGTCGTTGAAGAGCATGTAGCCCGCGATGTGGTCGAGCGCCGCGCTCTCGGAGACCGACTTCGCGCGCCGGCCCACGACGAACGCCACCTCGGCCTCGTAGTCGACCTTGCGCGCTCGACTGCCGGCAGCGCGACCTGCGCTCCCGGGCGACGGCGAGGGCGTTGGCGAACTTGGCGAAGAAGGTCGGCACCTCGGGCGCCTCCTGTCCGGCCTCCTCGGCGTGCGGTCGGTAGTTCAGGCCGATGCCGATGATCTTCTGCCGGGTCGCCGATCGGCGGCAGCAGCGTGACTCGGCCAGCGCGACGCGGCTCGGCCAGCGCGCGTGTGCGCGCTTGCTCGAGGCCGGCCTCGAGTCAGCGCGAGGACGGAGTCGCCCGACCTCGGTGACGAGCCCGTTCTCGAGCAGGCCGGCTCGCGGGCCGGTACCGGCGTCGAAGCTGACGAAGTCGCATGGGCGCAGCGTAGCGCGCGCCGTCCTAGACTGGTCCGATGGCAGGACCGAGACAAGTCGATGCCCACCGGCCGCGTCGCCGC
Source organism: uncultured Thermoleophilaceae bacterium (assembly GCA_963790245.1). GTDB lineage: Bacteria > Actinomycetota > Thermoleophilia > Solirubrobacterales > Thermoleophilaceae > JACCVG01. The sequence continues at coordinate 1,936,159 of CAWBNP010000002.1, read as the reverse complement.
GCCTCGAAGATCGCCCGGCTTGCCGGGTCGGAGGCCGCCAAGTCGGGCACGACCAAGGTGGCCAACCTGACCCGCGACCACGACGGCCGGCGCGCCGCGGCGGAACGCCGCCAGATCAAGGCCGCCGAGCAGATCGTCGAGGTCCTCGGCCAGATGAAGGGCGCGGCGATGAAGGTCGGCCAGGTCGCCTCCTTCCTCGACAGCGGCGTCGCTGCCCCCGGAGGTGACCGAGCGGATTCAGGACGGCTCGCCGAGCTGCGCGACTCGGCGCCCGTGGTGTCCTTCAAGGAGATGAAGCAAGGTGATCGAGCGGACCTGGGCCGAGCGCACGGCAAGGTCTTCGCGACTTCGACGAGGACGCGATCGCAGCTGCCTCGATCGGGCAGGTCTACTCGCGACCGGCCGACGACGGTCGCCGCGTGGCGGTCAAGGTCCAGTACCCCGGCGTTGCCGCAGGCCGTCCGGGCCGACCTGCAGAACCTCGGCATGATCCTCCAGATCGCCAAGCGCGTGGCCCCGGGCATCGACATCGAAGGCGTGAGCGGCGAGATCCGCGAGCGGATCACCGAGGAGCTCGACTACGAGCACGAGGCCCAGAACCAGCGGGCGTTCGCGCGCGCCTGGCGCGACCACCCGTTCGTCATGGTTCCCGACGTGATGACCGACTACTGCGGCGAGCACGTCCTGGTCTGCGAGTTCGTCGAGGGGATCGGATTCGAGGAGGTCCAGGAGCTCGACCAGGCCGCCCGCGACCGCTACGGCGAGATCGTCTTCCGCTTCTTCTTCGGCTCGCGTCTACCGCAACGGCCACTTCTCGGGCGATCCCCATCCCGGCAACTTCCTGCTGATGGACGACGGGCGCGTGGCGTTCCTCGACTACGGGATGACCAGCGCCTGGACCGCGCTGAAGTGGACCAGGAGGCCGATCGCCGGTACCGGCGGGATCGAGGACGACGCCGTGGCCTTTCACGCCAACCTCGCAGAAGATCGGCTACTTCCCGGCAGGACGAGGAGCGCGTGACCCGCCGCAGCGCCTGATCGACCATTTCCACGCGATCACCGCCTGGTACAGCGAGCCCGGCGCGCAAGAAGATCGACCGCGACTACGTCCGCTCGGTGATGCTCGACATCGGCGATCCGCGCTCGGAGTACTTCGACATGATCCGCCACTACAACGTTCCGGCGCAGATGATGCTCACTGCGGCGGATGGAGACGCTCGTGCTCGGCGTGCTCAGCCAGCTGCGCGCGCGAGGCCGACTGGCACGCGATCATGCGCGAGTGGCTCTACGGTGATCCGCCCGTCAACCGAGCTGGGCGAGCAGCGAGGCGGACTTCCTCGAGGGCCGTTCCGGCCTGGGCGGAGCGGTCGGCTGTGAGCCCGCGTCCTTCCGCCGGGACCTCCTCGGGCGCAGCGAAGGCGCTGCCCGCGGAGACCGACGCCGCCCTGGAGGCGCTGCGCCGGATCCGACGCAGTGATGGCGTCCCTGATCGAGCGCTACGGCTCCCCGGAGGAGCTGCGCGAGGCTCGGCCCGAGCGCCCGACCGAGGCCTACGGCGCGCTGATCCGGGCGATCGTCGGCCAGCAACTCTCGACCAAGGCGGCGCGAACGATCTTCGGTCGGCTGACGGACCTGTTCGGGGACCGGACGCCGACTCCCGAAGAGCTGATCGAGACCGATCCCGAGCAGCTGCGGGCCGTCGGCCTGTCACGGGCCAAGGCGGCCTACCTGCGCGATCTCGCCGTCCACATCGAAACCGGCGAGCTCGACCTCGACCACCTGCCCGAACTGGATGACGAGCGGGTGATCGACGAGCTCGATCGCGGTCAAGGGGCTCGGACGCTGGACCGGCCGAGATGTTCCTGATCTTCCACCTGGGCCGGCCCGACGTCCTTCCGGTCGGCGATCTGGGCGTCCGCAAGGGCGCGATGCTCGACTACGGCCTCGAGGATCACTGCCCGACGCCGAGACGCTCGAGCGTCTCGGCGAGCGCTGGCGCCCGCACCGGACGATCGCCTCGCTGTACCTCTGGCGACTGCTGGCCGAGGATTAGCGGACAGACATCCCGGCTCTCGAGCCCGAAATGTCCCGAGCCCGTCGTCGAGCAGCCTCCGCTAGCGGCGCTGCATGACCTTCCGGCGCTGCTTCTTGGTCTTGATCTTCTGGCGATCCCTCACGGGCGTTGGATCGGCTTCCCCGTCCGGCCCGATCGCACGCACGTACACGTAGTGCTTGCCGGGCGAGAGTTTCTTGCTGGTGAAGGGTGACGAGCACGTCTGCCACTCGCCGTCGTCCACGCGGCACTCGAATGTCGTGCCAGGCTCGTCCGGCTGCTGCCGTGAACGCGACCCTGGCCCGCTGACCCGTTGACCGATGTATTCGGTGTGCCGCGACGGTTGTTGCCGCCTGCACGCCGGCGTGCAGGCCTGGCGCACTTCTTGCCGCGGTTGCGGCGGTTACGCCTGCACTGCCGCTGGCGAATCTTCGCGCGAATCTTGATCTTGGTCTTCGGCGGCTTTCTGCGGCCGCTGGTGGTGGTTCCAGAAGTTGTCGTCGGAGTTGTGGTAGTCGTGGACGTCGTGGGCGTCGTTGACGTCGTGGGCGTCGTTGACGTCGTGGGCGTCGTTGACGTCGTGGTGGACGAGGGGGGCGGGTCCGTGTGGCCGTACTGGTGCGCCACCACGAAGGAGGGATCGGAGGGCCCGCCGCTGAACGCGATCACGGCGATCGCAATCGTCGCCGCGACGACGGCTATCAACACGACCAGCGGCTGACTGCGGTTTCTCATTCGGCCTCTCCTAATACCCTTCGCTCGATTCGTGCTGTCCGCGTCCGTGGACGAACGACCGACAGTCTCGCAGATTTCCCGGCGGTCTACAAAGGTTCGCGGTAAAAGCCCAGGCTCCTTGGGTAGCCTCGCCCGGTCCGGACACAATCAGAGGAGCAGTCGGATGAGCGACATCGAGTTTGACGTGAACGGCCGGACGGCGCCCGGCTATCTCGCGCTGCCTGCGTCAGGAAGCGGCCCGGCGACGATCGTGATGCAGGAGTGGTGGGGTCTGGAGAATCACATCCGGAGCGTCTGCGACCGCCTCGCGGAGGCCGGATTCATCGCTCTGGCGCCCGATCTCTACCGCGGCGACACCACCACCGAACCCGACGAGGCCCAGCAGAAGATGATGGCCCTGTCGATGGATCAGGCCGAGCAGGACATGCGCGGCGCAGTCGACTACCTGCTCGCCCATGACGGAACCGAGGGCGACGGCGTCGGCTCGATCGGATTCTGCCTCGGTGGCGGGCTGTCGGTCTGGGCGGCGGCGAGCAACTCCAGGATCAACGCGGTCGTCACCTACTACTACGTGATGCCGCACGGCAAGCCGGATTTCTCGCGGATCGATGCCCCGGTTCTCGGGCACTTCGGCGAGGCCGACGACTTCATCCCGGTCGAGACCGCCAAGGAGCTCGAGCAGGAGATCGGCGATGCAGGCGTGGAGGTGAGCTTCAACTTCTACCCGGGCTGCGGCCACGCATTCTTCAACGACACCGACCGGCTCGGCACCTACAACGCCGATGCAGCCCAGCTCTCATGGGACCGGACGCTCGATTTCCTGAGGAAGAACCTCTGCTAACCAGCAGTGGAGGCACACGCGGCTGCCTCCTCGTCATCGGCGACGCGGAAGGAGGAGCCGCAGCCGCAGGCGGCGACGACGTTGGGGTTGTTCACTTCGAACCCCGATCCCATCATGCTCTCCTTGAAGTCGACGACCGAGCCATCTACGTAGGACAGGCTCTGCTCGTCGACGATCACGCGGATCCCGTGATCCTCGAAGATCGTGTCGCCATCGCGCTGCTCATCGAGCGCCAGCGCGTACTGGAACCCCGAGCATCCGCCGCCCCGGACCCCGACGCGCAGACCGGAAGTCTCTGGCGTTGACTCCTGGGAGGAGAGAAACTCGTTCACCTTGGTTGCCGCTATATCGGTGAGTGTGACCACGCCTCACATCGTAGCGCCACCGTCACCCCGCTATCTTTTCTGAAGCGATGCCCAGCACCGAAGAGCTCCAACAGCGGATCGAGAGCGCGATTCCAGGCGCCCGTGCGCTGGTAGAGGACCTGACCGGCGGCGGCGACCACTTCCGCGCCGAGGTCGTGGCCGAGCAGTTCGCGGGCCTCTCGCGGATCGAGCAGCACAAGCTCGTCTACGCCGTCTTCGGAGCCGAAGTGGGGAATGAGATCCACGCCCTGTCGATCGCAACGTCGACCCCAGAACTCAACACGACCAGCGAGGCCACGAGATGACCAACCAAGAGATCCGTGCGTTCATCGAGCAGGCGATCGCCGAGAACGAGGTGATGCTGTTCATGAAGGGGACTCCGACCGAGCCCCGCTGCGGCTTCTCGGCCCGATCGGCATCGATCCTCAACACGCTGAGCGTCCAGTACGCGGCGCTCGACATCCTGCCCGACCCGCGCATCAAGCAGGAGCTGGTCGAGATCTCCGGCTGGCCGACCACCCCCCAGCTGTTCGTCAAGGGAGAGCTGATCGGCGGCTGCGACATCATTACCGAGATGTACGAGTCCGGCGAGCTTGCGCAGACGCTGGGAGTCGAGATGCCGGAAGAGACCCAGTCAGACCTCGGACAACCCGATCCGACGCAGGGCCCGATCAGCCTCGAGAACCGCCTGAGCTGACCGCTTCCGTGTAGTCGATGTATTCCGCGATCCGGTGGGACTCGTGGATCACCTCCTCGCCGTGGACCAAGACCGGCACCGCTCGCTGACCGGTGAGCTCGAGGATCTCCGGCCGGCGCGAGCGGCGGCCGGCGACGCGCACCTCGTCGAACGGGATTCCTCCCGCGCGTAGCGCGCGAGCGACTCGTCCGCACGGACACAACCGGTCGGTCGGAGTCGGGCAGCGGTAGAGCGTCGCCAATCCTCTACCCCCGCCGCAGAAGACGTGAGGCGAGCCCGCCAATCCCGTCGAGAGCGCCGAGCGCGATCGCCGCGCCCTTCGCCGGATAGGGCTGCGAGCGGCGTGATCTGGCGATCCGTTCGCCGTCTCGCTCGAGGTACCAGTTGACCGTCGATTCGATCGCGTCCTCATGGGGTGAGGTCTTCCAGCCGAGGTCGCGCTTGGCCTTGGTGCTCTTGTAGGTCCACCAGCAGGAAACGAGCTTCACCTCCTCGACGGTGATCGGCGGCACGCCCCGGCAACCGCGCGGCGATCATCGCCATCCTCAGTGCAACCGGAGCCGGCAGCTCGAGCGCCGGCGGCTCGATCCCCGAGATCCGCCCGAGGTCGGCGAACAGACGGGTCAGGCTGTAGTTGCGGTTGCCAAGCACGTAACGCTCGCCGGGCGCGCCACGCTCATCGGCGAGCAGGTGCCCGCGAGCGACGTCCCCGACCGACACGATGTTCAGTCCCCCGTCTACGTAGACGGAGATCCGTCCGAGCAGGAAGCGGCGGACGATCGCCGTGGCGGTGCCGTAGTGATCGCCGGCGCCGAGCACCACGCACGGGTTCACGCACACGACGGGCAGCCCGCGGGCGCCGATCCGAAGCGCCTCGATCTCGGCCTCGTGCTTGGCGTTCACGTACGGGATCCCGAGCGCTCCTGCGGTGAAGACCGTATTCTCATCCGCGGTCTCGCCCGGTTCGGCTGGGCCGATCGCGGCGACGCTCGAGGTCATCACGACGCGCTCGACCCCCGCGCTGAGGCATTCCTCGAGCAGCAGCCGCGTCGCGTCGACGTTGACGCGGACGAGCCGGTCAGCGTCCCCAGGCGCCAGCGAGGCGAGCCCCGCGACGTGGAAGACCCGGTCCACGTCGCGCAGGGCGCGCCGGACCGCACGACGGTCGAGCAGGTCGCAGCGCGCCGGCTCGTACTCGAGTCCGTTCAGCGCCTCGAGATTGGACTCCGGCCGGAACGTGAGCCGGAGATCGTCGCCTCGCTCGGCGAGCGCACGCGCGACATGGGAGCCGACGAAGCCGGTACCCCCGGTGACGAGCGTTTTGCCCATGCCCGGCCAGTGTATGGCGGCAGGCTCCACGGCCTGGCCGACATCAACCGTTTAGGGTGCGCGCGATGCCGCCGGTCGCAGTCGTCGCCGACACAACCGCCTACCTTCCGGCCGCGCTGCTGGAGCGGCACCGGATCGCACTCGTGTCGCTCTACGTCAACTTCGCCGGGGACCGGACCGTTCCGGAGCGCGAGATCGGTGAGTACGACGCGTTCTTCGACGAGCTGCGCTCGGCCGAGAAGCTCCCGACCACCTCCCAGCCCTCGCTCGGCGACTTCATCGCCGTGTACGAGCCGCTGCTCGCCGACGGCGGGTCGATCGTCTCCGTCCACATCTCAGGCGGGCTGTCAGGCACAGCCGAGGCGGCGCGACAGGCGGCTGAGACGCTCGAGCGCGACGGCCGCGGCGGCGAGCGAATTCGCGTGATCGACACGAACAGCGCGGCCGGAGGAGTCGGCATGGTTACGCTCGCGGCCGCGCACGCCGCTGAGTCGGGCGACGACCTCGATGGAGTCGCCGCGGCAACCGAAGCCGCTGCCCGCGACGTCAAGATCTGGTTCGCCGTCGACACACTCGAGTTCTTCAAGCTGGGCGGCCGGATCGGGGCGGCGGGCGCGTGGATCGGCTCGACGCTGAAGGTCAAGCCGATCCTCACCTGCGAGCGGGAGCTCGTGCCGGTGGAGCGTGTCCGCACGAGCCGGCGGGCATTCGAGCGGATGCTCGACTATGCGCGCCAGTGCTCACGACAGCGGCCTGCGACGGGTGGTGTGTCCAGCACATCAGCGCTGCGGCTGAGGGCGAGCGCCTGGTCGAGGGCTGTCGCGAGATCTTCGGCAACGAGCCGCTGTTCTTCTCCGAGGTCGGCGCCGTGCTGGCCACTCACGCCGGTCCGGGCATGCTCGGCGTCGGCGCGCTGCCCGGCTCCTACGTGCGATGACCGTGCCCGCGGCGGCGCCCCGAGCGGTCGTGCGGACCGTGCTGATCATCGTCGCGGTCGCGATCTCGCTGTACGTGATCTACCTGCTCCGCCAGCCGCTGGAGTGGCTGTTCATCGCCGCCTTCCTGGCGATCGCCCTGTCGGGCCCGGTCAACCTGCTGAGCCGCAAGATGCGGCGTGGCTTCGCGATCACGATCGTCTATCTGCTGCTGCTGACGCTGCCATTCGTGCTCGCCGCGCTGTTCGTCCCGCCGCTGGTGACCGAGGCCAACGAGCTGGCGACGAACCTGCCGGCCTACGCCCAGCAGCTGACCGACTTCGTCAACTCCAACTCGACGCTCGCGAGCATCGAGTCGAACTTCGACGTCACCCAGCGAATCGAGGACGCGGCGTCCACGCTGCCCTCTCGGCTCGAGAGCGGGGCGGCGGTGCTCTCCGCCATCGGCCTCAGCCTGGTCAACTCGGTCGTCGCCCTGCTGACGATCCTCGTACTTTGCGCATTCATGCTCGGCGGGGGACGGCGCTGGGTCGACGGCGCGCTGGCGTTGGCGCCGCCGAGTCGGGCCGAGCGGCTCGACCGCGTGCTCGACCGAATCGGCAATGCGGTCGGCAACTACGTCGGCGGGGCTTTGCTCGTGGCGGTGATCGCCGGGCTGCTCGCCTTCATCGTGCTGCTGATCCTCGGAGTGCCGTTCGCCGGGCCGCTCGCGGTAATCGTTGGGTTGTTCGCGCTGATTCCGCTCGTCGGGGCGACGATCGCCAGCCTGATCGTAGGCGTGGTGACGCTGTTCCACGACTTCCCGACCGCGACGATCATCTGGGCCGTCTACGCGATTATCTACCAGCAGTTCGAGAACCACCTGATCCAACCGCAGATCCAGCGGCGGGCGGTCGACGTACCGCCGTTCGTCGTGCTCGTCGCGGTCCTGTTCGGCAGCACGCTGTTCGGCTTGCTCGGGGCGATCATCGCGATACCGGCAGCCGCATCGATCCGGATCGCGCTGCGCGAGTTCTACGTCCTGCGCACGACCGCGACCGAGCTACCGGCGACGGCGGCGGCGGCCGAGCAGCCCGACGGCGGCAGCGACGCCACCGCCGACGAGGAAGCCCGCGACAGCGGCGCCGACTAGCACCGTCTGACGGTTCTCGATCAGGTGGCGGCGCCAGTCGGTGATCTCGCCGACCTTGATCTGCAGCTCGCCGAGCGAGGAGGAGAGCTCCTGGCGCGTCGTGACGAGCGACTGGCGGATCTCCTCGGGGGAGCGATCGGCCATCAGCCCGCCCTCACGCGATCGATCTCGGCCTTGGTCAGCTTGGCTTCCTCGATCGCTTGCTTGGGCACCGGCGGAGCGCCGGCCTTGAAGAGCCGGTAGGCGACCAGGCCGGCGACCGCGCCGAGCACGGTCAGCAGCAACCAGACGATCGCAAAGCCCGGCCAATCGACCCAGCCGAACAACTCGTTGATCGCAAAGGCGAGCGCCATGAAGCCGTAGATCAGCCCGAATACGACGAAGATCCCGGCGGCGGCCGCGACGGCGGCCCCGGCGCCGAGGTTCTTGAGCTTCCCGAAGACTTCGGCCTTGGCGAGCTCGATCTCTTCATGGACGAGCAGCGAGACCTTGTCTGAGACGTCGGTGACGATCTCCCCGAGTGGGCGCTCGACGCTCACGGGACCGTTGCGGCGACCCGGGTCACTCACGATCGCGTCCGATCCAGCGCAGCGCGACCGCCAGGAGCAATCCACCGGCGAACGCACCCGCGACGAATGCCTCGGGCCGCTCTTCGAACGGATCGGATGGTGCAGTAGTCGGTGGAGGAGAAGCCGCGCTCACGCTAGTAGTCAGGTGGGTCCTCGTCGAAGATGCGAACCCAAATGAGCGTCGCCACCCGGTTGGCGGCAATCGAGGCCAGCGCGCCGACGCCGGCGAGAAGCCCGCTCCAGATCAGCCGCTTGGTCAGGTCGTTCTGCATCACGCGCGCCAGTGTACTTAGCGCGCCGCCGTCGTCGCGTCCGCCGGCCTCGAGCCCGCCGCAGATCGTCTCGACGACGAGCTCCTTCGCGCGCTCGAACTCCTCGTCGGTGCTCGGCAGGATGCCGAAGATCCAGCCTGAGAGCAGCTGCTCGATCGCGCCGTAGAAGCACATCGCGGCGAACTCGGCCGAGATGTCGGACTTGAAGGCCCCCTCGTCGCGTGCCTGCTCGACGATCGCGCCGATCATCGCGTAGGCCTCGCGGATCTTGTCGAGGTGCTGGCGGCCGAACGTGTTCGCCGCGCGCGTGACCTCGACGATGATCACCTTCATCAGGTCGGGCTCGTAGCGGTAGGAGTCGATGATGAAACTGCGCCGACCAGGTAGAGCTTGTCGCGCGCGGGGATCTCGCTGCTCGCGGTCGATCCCCGTCGATCGCGTCGAGCAGCAACTGCCAGCGCTCGAGGAAGAGCGTGTCGAGGATCTCCTCCTTGGAGTCGAAGTAGTGGTAGACGAGGCCGTAGGCGACGCCCGCCTGTCGGCGACGTCGGAGACCCGGCAGGAGTGGAACCCCTGGCGCGCGAAGACGCGTGATCGCGGCGTCGAGGATCATCCGGCGCTTGTCGACGCCGGCGCGTCGGCTCGCGGCGCTGGCCATCAGGTCGTCCCGCATCGGCTGCGGGACAGCGATACGCGCCGCTCGACTCGGTTGGCGAGGCTCGGGCAGCCGCCGACGGATCTCGGCCTGGCGGTCGAGATCGAGATCGGCGGCGACGAAGCACTCCTCGTCGGGCGCGCGCGCGAGGACCTCGCCCCACGGGTCGACGATCATCGAGCTGCCGAAGCTCTCCTTCTCGGGGGTGTGATGGCCGATCTGGTCGGCGGCCAGGACGAAGACCTGGTTCTCGATCGCGCGGGCGCGCAGCAGGATCTCCCAGTGGGCCGCGCCGGTCGACCGCGTGAACGCAGCCGGCACGGTGATCACCCGGGCGCCGCGCGAGCGCGAGGATCCGGTAGAGCTCGGGGAAGCGCAGGTCGTAACAGATGGTCAGGCCGAGCTCGGTGCCGTCGGCGGTCCGTGAGAGGACGACCTCGTCGCCCGGCTCCTCGACCTCCGACTCGCGGTACTCCACCCCCTCGACCTCGACGTCGAACATGTGGATCTTGCGGTAGACGCCCGCCGGCTCCCGTCCGGGCCGAAGTGAACGGAGCGTGTTGGACAGCCGCTCGTGGCCGTCGCGCGACTCGTTGATCGACCCGGCGACGAGGTCGATCCCGAGCTCGCGGGCGAGCTCCGAAGCCCACGTGGCCGTCGGCCCGTCGAGCGGCTCGGCCGCCGCGCGCAGCGTCTCTGGCTCGCCGAGCGCCGGGAACTTCTCGGGCAGGACCACGAGCGCGGCGCCGTCGCCGGCGGCCGCCCGCACCAGCCGCTCGGCGGTCGCGAGGTTCCGCTCCAGTTCGGCGGTCGAGTTCAGCTGAACAACGGCGGCTCGCATCGTCCTCCCCGGACAAAGTTGACTGACTAGTCAATCCATGATTCTAGACTGACCTCCATGGGACCTGCCCGAGGCGCCGCGGTGCGTGAGCTCGATGTCGCGCTGCCGCGAGAAGGAGCGCTTGTCCACGGCGGCGATCGCCCGTATGCGATGCGGCCGTGGCACGGAACGCGGCCGCTCAAGCGCTGGCGCTACGTCGGCGCCTACGGCCCCGAGATGATGATCTGCGTGGGAGAGGCCCACATCGGCCGCCTCCCCCAGCGCTGGTGGGCGGTGGCGTTCCCGGACGGATCGCTGCACGGGCGCGCGACGCTCGGTCGCGGCGGCGTGGCGATCGGGGCGGAGCAGGTCACTGTCAATGCAGACCCCACCGGGGTCGTCCCACGCGCGATCGGTCCCGGTGGTACCAACCGTCGGGTAGACCGCGTCTCGATCGATCTGCGATTCGGGCTCGGAGGGACGGTCCAGCCGGTCGAGAGCGTCAACCCGAGCGGGTCTCGCGGTTACGTATGGACGCGCAAGCAGGCGGGGCTCGCGATCAGCGGGACCGTCTCGATGCCGGGTCGGCTGCACCGGTTCGAGGGCGAGGGCGCGATCGATGACACCGCCGGCTACCACCAGCGCCACACCCTCTGGTGGTGGTCGGCGGGCGTCGGCCGCACGCGTGACGGAACGCGCGTCGGCTGGAACCTCGTCAGCGGCGTCAACGACGACCGCGAGGCCAGCGAGCGGACGCTCTGGCGCAACGGAGTTCCCGAGCACCTCGCGCCGGTGAGCTTTGCGGCCGACCTCTCGAGCGTCGCGTTCGAAGACGGCAACGCCGCTGCACTTCACCGAGTGGTCCGCGCGCAAGCACAACGCGAACCTGCTGCTCGTGAGCAGCGCCTACCGCCAGCCGTTCGGCGTCTTCAGCGGAACGCTCCCCGGCGGACTCGAGCTGGAGTCCGGCTACGGGGTGATGGAGTGGCACGACGCCCGCTGGTGACGGCACGCACCTGAGCGGCGCCCGGCGGTGTCCCTCGGCCGCTCGCGTGCGAAGCACGCGTCGCGACCTCGCTCCTACCCGGGCTTGCTCATGCGCGTGCCGAGCGCTGGCGCTTCAGCTCAGCGACCAACAGCTTCGAGTGCAGCGCCGCGATCAGGTCGCGCAGCGGCTCGGCGCCGTCATCGATCAGCCGGATCGCGCGCTCGGGCTCCATCTCGCCGGCGAGGCGGTCCATCAGCACGCCGACCTCCTCCTTGACGAGCCCCTCGAGCGCGCGCTTGTAGCGCAGCGTGTCGTAGACCGTGAAGCCGATCTGCTCGTCGTAGCCGCCGGCGCGGAAGCGGCCGATCGCCTCGATGATCTCGACGTCGAGCTGGGCATAGCCGCGGCTGTTCGGGCTGAGAGCACGCCGAGCTCGGCGAGCCGGTCGAGCACCTCCCGTGGGATCTCGTAGCGACGCTTGACCTCGGCGGCCGAGGTGCGCGACTGCTCTCCCTGGACGCGCGCGCTCGAGGATCCGATCCTCGAGCTCGACCAGCGCGCGGGCCCGCTCGGGATCCTCGTCGAGCATCTGCTTGATCAGCTTCAGCGGCATGAAGCGCTCCTCCTGGAGCTGCTTGATCAGCCGGATGCGCTCGACGAACTCGGGCGGGTAGTACGCCATGTTGCGCGAGGTCTTGACCGGGTCGGGCAGCAGCCCCTCGCGCAGGTAGTGCTTGATCGTGCCGGCGCTGACGCCGCTGCGCTCGGCGAGCTCGCTCATCTTGAGCAGGCCCCGTCGGGACGCGCCCGTCGCCGTGCGCGGCTGGGCGCTCACGACAGGAACGAGCCCTCGGCCCCCGCCGCGGCGCCCGCTGCCGCCCCGCTCTCCTTCATCGCTCGATCTCCTCGGGTGAGTAGCCGATCGAGGCGAGCACCTCGTCGGTGTGCTCGCCGAGCGCCGGGCCGGGCCGGTCGTCGCTGGCCGGCGTGCGCGCTGAGCTTGACCGGGCTCGCCAGCAGGCGGACGGGCTGCTCGGCGCCCGGCTGGTCGACCTCGACGACCATCTCGCGCGCGCGCACGAGCTCGGAGTCGAGCGCCTCGTCGATGTCGAGCACCGGCTCCAGGCAGCAGTCGTGGTTGGAGGCGAACTCCTGCCACTCGGCTCGCGGTGCGCTCGAGGAACACGCGCTCGACCTCGGCGTGCGCATCCGAGCCGGGGGCCTCGAAGGCCTTGTCGAGCAGGTCCTCGCGCTCGACTCCCGCGCACCAGGCCGCCCAGAACTTCGGCTCGAGCGCGCCGAGCGTCACGTAGCCGTCGCTGCACGCGTACGGGCCGGTAACAGATGAAGCGGCCCGCCGAGCGACATCTCGCCCGCGCTTGGGCAGCGACGCCGTCGCAGAGGTACTGCGCCGCGACCATCGCCAGCCAGGAGAGCGCGCCGTCGGCCATCGAGATGTCGACGAGCTGGCCCTCGCCCGGAGCGCTCGCGCTCGCGCAGTGCGGCCAGGATGCCGAAGGCGGCCATCAGACGCGCCGCCGCCGAGGTCGGCGATCTGCCCGGCGGCCTGGACAGGCGGCCCGTCGGCCTCGCCGGTCAGCCCGAGCAGCCCGATCAGGCCGAGGTAGTTCATGTCGTGGCCGGAGCGGTCGACGAACGGGCCGTCTGCCCGTAGCCGGTGATCGCGCAGTAGACGATGCCGCGGGTTCTCCTGCTTGCAGCCGCTCGTAGCCGACGCCGAGGCGGTCGAGCACGCCGGGCCGGAAGGACTCGAGCACGACGTCGTATTCGCGCACGAGCCGCAGCAGCGACCTCGCGGCCGGCCTCCTCCTTGAGGTTGAGCCGGATCGAGCGCTTGCCGCGGTTGAGCGCACAGGTAGAGCGCCGACTTGGCCGAGTCATCGGCGCCCTCGTAGTAGGGCGGCGCCCAGCGCACGTAGTCGCCCATGCCGGTGTCCTCGACCTTGAGCACCTCGGCGCCGAAGTCGGCGAGCAGCAGCGAGCAGAAGCCGCCCGGCAGCAGGCGCGAGAGGTCGAGGACCCGGACGCCCTCGAGCGGGAGCGGCCGGCTCAGCACGACACCGCCGGCCGGCGCAGCTGGCCGAGGACCCGTGGGCTCATGCCGAGCCTCGCTCGCCTCGATCGGGTGAGCCAGCATCTCGCGGCGGCTGACTCGCCCTCGCGCTTCGGAATCCCGAGCAGCTCGCGCGCCTCGGCGACCGTCGCCGCCCGGCGGCCGACGTCCTCGGTCAGCTGGCGCGCCTTGGCGACCAGCTCGCCGTTCGAGCGCGCCATCTCGCCGTTCGGCAGGTAGAAGTTGTCCTCGAGGCCGACGCGGACGTTGCCGCCGAGCGTCAGCGCCGCGGCGACGAGCATCCACTGGTCGCGGCTGATCCCGATCACGCCCCAGTTGTTCGGCCCGTCGGGTCCGCCGGGCAGTCTGATCGGCCATGTGGGCGAGGTTGCGGGCGTTCGGCCGGATGCCGCCGGTGACGCCCATCACGCAGGAGATCTGCAGCGGCTGCCTCGAGGATTCCCATGTCGATCAGCGGGTCGAGGTTGGCGACGTGGCCGGTGTCGAAGCACTCGTGCTCGGGCTTGATGCCGAGCTCGTTGAACGCGGTCAGGAACTCGATGATCGTGTCGAAGGAGTTCTCGAAGACCGTGTTGAAGACGAAGTCCTTGCGCTTGCTGCGAGTACTTCGCGTAGTTCATCGAGCTCATGTTCAGCGCGGCCACGTCCGGGCGCAGCTCGCGCAGGTAGGCGATCCGCTTCTCGATCGAGACGCCGATCGCGCCGGTCGAGTAGTTGATGATCACGTCGTCGACCTCGGCGTTGATCGCCTCGGTGATCGCGCGGAAGTCCTCGATCTCGTAGATCGGGACGCCGTCGGGCGTGCGCGCGTGGATGTGGATCATCGCCGCGCCCTCGTCGACCGCCCGCTTGGCCTCGGCCGCGTACTCCTCCGGCGTGTAGGGGATCGCCGGGCACTGGTCGCGGTTCGCGATCGCGCCGGAGATCGAGTTGGTGATGATCGACCGGGTCGCTGAGGCTCATCGGGCTCCTGGGTTCGAAGTCATGCGTTTGGGCGAGCACGAGCTTGCCGATCGCCCGCCGCTCGTCGAGGTCGCGCAAGGCCTGCGGGACCTGGTCCATCGAGTAGCTCCCGCCGATGACCGGGTCGACGTGCCTCGGCGACCATGCGGCGCGAGGTCGTCGGCGACCTCGCCGCAGGTAGTCCGGTCGCGTCGAAGGCGAAGTGACCCCAGCCCGCTCCGATCACGCTGACGTTGCGCAGCAGCAGGCGGTTGACGGCGATCTCGGGGATCGAGCCCTCGACGAAGCCGATCACCACCGCGCGCCCCTCGGCCGCGAGGCAGCGGATGCTCTGCGAGAACCGCTCGCCGCCGACCGGGTCGTAGACGACGTCGACGCCGTCACCGCCGAACTCGCGCGCGGCCGTCTTCCAGTCGGCGTCGGAGCGGACGACCTCGTCGGCCCCGCAATCGCGTGCGACCTGCTCCTTCTGGTCGGTCGAGACGACCGCCATGCACCCGCGCGCCGAGCGCCTTGCCGACCTGGATCGCGGCGGTACCGACGCCGCCGGCGGCCCCGTGGACGAGCAGCGACTCGCCGGACTTCAGGCGTGCCCGTCGCTTCAGCCCGAAATGGGCCGTGTGGTAGTTCATGAACAGCGCGGCGCCCTTCGCGAAGTCGAGCGTCGTCGGGGATCGCGAAGGTCATCGTCGCGGTCGCGACCGCGACCTCGGCCATCGCGCCCATCGTGAAGGCGACGACGCGATCGCCCGCCGAGAAGCGTGAGCCCTGCGGGCGCGTCGCGGATCGACGCCCGCGACCTCGGAGCCGAGGATGAACGGCGGATCGGGCTTGAGCTGGTAGAGGCCGCGGGAGAGCAGCAGCTCCGGGTAGGAGATCCCGGCGGCGTGGACCTCGAGCAGCAGCTGCTCCGCCGGCCTCGGGCGTCGTCGACGTCGACGACCTCGAGCCCGTCGGGACCGATCAGCTCACGCACGCGGACCGCCCGCATCGTCATACCGGCATCACCCCGTGCTTCTTCCACGGCCGCTCGACGCGCTTGGTCGCCGCCATCTCGAGCGCGCCGGATCACGACCGGCCGTGTCTCGCGCGGGTCGATCACGTCGTCGATCATGCCGTTGGCGGCGGCGATGTAGGGATCGATCGTCTGCGGATCGCCGCCTCCATCTCCGCACGCTTCGCTTCGGGATCCTCGGCCGCCTCGATCACCGAGCGGCCGATGATGTTGACCGCGCCGGCGGCACCCATGATCGAGATCTCGGCGCTGGGCCAAGCGACGATCAGGTCGGGCTCGTAGGCCTTGCCGCACATCACGTAGTAGCCGGCGCCGTAGGCCTTGCGAACGACCACGGTGACCTTCGGGCACGGTCGCGCGCGAGACGGCGTAGAGCATCTTCGCGCCGTGACGGATGATGCCCGGCCTGCTCGACCTTGGTGCCGACCATGAAGCCGGGCACGTCCTGGAGGAACAGCAGCGGGATGCCGAACGCGTCACAGAGGTTGATGAAGCGCGCCGCCTTGTCGGCCGAGTCGTTCTCGAGGATCCCGCCGAGGTGCTTGGGCTGGTTGGCGACGATCCCCACCGGGCGACCGCCCATGCGCGCGAGGCAGGTGATGATCGTCTTGCGCGAAGCGGCCCTTGATGTCGAAGTACTCGCCGTCGTCGACGATCCGACCGATCAGCTCGTACATGTCGTAGGGCTTGCGGTTGGACTCGGGCAGGACGTCGAGCAGCTCCTCGTCCATGCGGTCGATCGGGTCGGCGCAATCGGCGATCGGCGGCTGTCTCCTCGCAGTTCGGAGGGGAAGAAGGAGAGGTACTGCCTGATCGCCTCGATGCACTCCTCGTCGGACTGCCGACCTCGAGGTCACCGACCCCCGAGATCCGGGTGTGGACGCGCGAGCCGCCGAGCTCCTCCTGGGTGACGTCCTCGCCCGTGACGGCCTTCGTCAGATGGGGCCCTGCGAGCGCCATCGAACCGCGTCCCTTGACCATCGGCGCGAAGTCGGCGAGGCCCGGGATGTAGGCGGTTCCGGCGGCGCAGGGGCCCATCAGCGCGGCGACCTGCGGGATCACGCCGCTCATGACCACCTCCTCGCGGAAGAGGTGACCCGACCCGGCGAACAGCGACCCGGCGGCCTCCTGGATCCGGCCGCCGGCGGAGTCGAGCAACCAGACGAACGGGATCCGCTTGGTCAGAGCGAGCTCGCGTAGGCGCGTGACCTTGAGCTCACCGGTCATGCCCATCGACCCGGCCATGACGGTGAAGTCGTAGGCGGCCACGGCGACCAGCCGTCCGTCGACCTTGCCGTAACCGGTGATCACGCCGTCGGCGGGTGCATCCTTGCCCTCCATCGAGCGGGCGGAGAAGTGCGGCTGGGCATGGATGCCCAGCTCGCAGAAGGTCCCGTCGTCGATCAGCAGCGCCAATCGCTCGCGGGCGGTCAGCTTCTCGCGCGCGTGCTGCTTGTCGATCTTCTCCTGGCCACCGCCGAGCTTCGCGCGCTCGCGCCGCTCCTGGAGATCCTCGACGAGCGGGCGCAGCAGTGATTCGGTCGGCGTCTCGGTCGCGGCCATGCTACCGTCCCTTCCAGATCGCGTCGCGCTTCTCGAAGAAGGCCGTGATGCCCTCGATCGCGTCCTCGGTGGAGAACTCGATCGTCAGCTGCGAGCGGAGGTAGTCGAGTGCGTCGATCAGGCCCATGTCCATCTGGCGCCAGATCGCGTCCTTGCCGAGCCGCATCACGAGCGGCGACTTGGCGGCGAGCTTGGTCGCCCAGTCCTCGACGGCCGCGTCGAGCTCAGCCGCCGGGACGACCTTGTTGACGATCCCGGCCTCGCGCGCTTCGGCGGCGCTCAGCCGCTCGCCGAGCAGCAGCATCTCGGTCGTCTTCTTGCGCGGGACGTTGCGGTAGATCAGCGCCATGATCATGAACGGGAACAGGCCGACGTTGATCTCGGGGGTCCCGAAGCCGGCGTCCTCGCTCGCGACGATCAGGTCACAGGCGAGCGCGATTCCGAGCGAGCCCGCGAGCACGTGCCCGCCCGCCTTGACGATCGAGGGCTTGCCGAGCTCGCCGAGCAGCTTGAACAGATCGACGAACTGCGAGGCGCCGAAATGCTTGTGGATCAGCGCCGTGTCGCCGCCGAAGCCCGCCAGATTGCCGCCGGCCGAGAACACCTTCTCGTGCGAGGAGGCGAGCACCACGACCCGCACCCCCTCGTCGTCGCGTGCGGTGCGCAGCGCATCGAGCAACTCACCGAGCAGCTCGCTGGAGAGCGCGTTGCGAGTCTCGGGATCGTCGAGGGTGATCGTCGCGACCCCATTCGGCGCGGAGTCGTAGCGGATCTTTTCGTAGGCCACGTCTCCAGACTACCGTTTCACTGTGGAAAGTAGTTAGCGCTACTGTTCACTTCGCCGCGCACACCGTCGCCATCAAAGGGGAGCACGATCGCCACCGCCTCGAAGGTCATCAAGCCGGATTTCGGTACCCGCCAGAAGCACTTCATCTTCAACGATGACCACGATCGGCTGCGTGAGTCGATCGGCCGGTTCGTGGAGAAGGAGCTCGCCCCGCACGCCGAGAAGTGGGAGGAGACGACATTCGAGGACTGGGTCTTTACGCGGATGGGCGAGCTCGGCTTCCTCGGCCTCTCGATGCCGGAGGAGTACGGCGGCCAGGGCGGCGACTACTACTCCAACCTCGTGCTCGCCGAGGAGATGCCGAAGGGCAACTCAGGCGGGCTGACGATGGGCGTCGCGGTCCACACCGACATGGCGATGCCGCCGATCCACCTGCTCGCGACCGAGGACCAGAAGGAGCGCTACCTCAAGCCCGCAATCGCCGGCGAGAAGATCCTCTGTCTCGGCATCACCGAGCCCGACGCAGGCTCCGATGTCTCAGGAATCAAGACGCGCGCGGTACGCGACGGCGATGAATTCGTGATCAACGGGTCCAAGACCTACATCACCAACGGCCATCGCGCGCACACGATCGTGCTCGTCACCAAGACCGACCCCGACGCGGGCTACGACGGCTTTTCGCTGTTCCTCGTCGATATGGACTCGCCCGGCGTGATCCGCGAGAAGAAGCTCGAGAAGCTCGGCATGCACGCCTCCGACACCGCGCTGCTCGCCTTCCAGGACGTCCGCGTCCCGGCGGAGAACCTGCTCGGCCAGGAGGGGAAGGGCTTCTACCACATCATGTGGGAGCTCCAGGGCGAGCGGCTGATCGGCGCCGCGGGTTGCGTCGCCGGCGCCCAGCGCGTATTCGACAAGACGCTCCAGTATGCGTTCGATCGCGAGGCGTTCGGCCGTTCGATCGGCCACTTCCAGGTGATCCGCCACAAGTTCGCCGACATGGCGACCAAGCTCGAGGCCGCCCGCCAGCTGACCTACACAACCGCCTGGCGATTCCAGAACGGCGAGTATCCGGTGCGCGAGATCTCGATGGCGAAGCTGTTCGCCTCGCGGGTCGGGATGGAGGTCATCGACGAATGCCTCCAGATCCACGGCGGCGCCGGCTACATGAAGGAATACGGCATCGAAAGGGCGTGGCGCGACATGCGCTTGAACAGGATCGGAGCAGGGACCGACGAGGTCATGCTCGAGGTAATCGGCAAGAGCTACGGGCTGTAGGCCATGCAAGCCCCACGAGTACCCCTGGGTCCGGTTGAGATCTTCACGAGGACGTTCGCGCTGTGGTGGCAGAACTTCGGCGCGCTGGCGAAGACGACGGTGATCGTCGCCATTCCGATGGCGATATTCACGTTCGCCGTGATGGCGCTGGCGTTCCCCCCCGAGTTGTTCGTCATCAACTCTGAGCCGAGCCTCAACCCGTTGGCCGCGTATGCGAACGTCGACTGGGTGCTGCTGGGTCTCGGCTACCTGCTGTTGTTGCTCGTGGGGGCCGCGCTGAACGTGCTGATGCTCGGCGGCCTGCTGCAACAGCTGGGGAGTCTGGTCGTGGGGCGGACCATCGGTACCGCGACGGCTTTCCGGATCGCGTGGGGCAAGGCCGGGCTGTTCATCGCTACCTACATCATCCTCGCAGTCGTTCTTCTGATCGCCACCATTCCGCTGTACATACCGTTCATCTGGCTGGCGGTCGCCTGGGTCGCCGCGTTCCCGGTCCTCGCCTTTGAGGGAATCGGTGGGCTCGACGCTCTCAAGCGCTCCCATCACCTCGTGACCGGCCGCTGGTGGGTCACGTTCGGAGCGCTGATCCTGATCCTCCTGGCCGCGAGCGTAGCTGGGCTCGTGCTCTACATCCCCTACGTCGTGGTCCTTTTCGTCGCCTCAGACATGCCGGTGCTCGTGGTTGGCATGGCGGCGGCGATCGGCCTCGTGGCGACCGTTGTCGGTTACCCGCTTTATGCGAGCGCGATGACCACGATCTACCTCGACCTGCGGCTCCGCAAGGAAGGCGTCGTCCCGACCGCCGAGGGCGAGAGCGGATTCGGCTGGGAGCAGATCTACGCGGTCCCCGAGCGGACCTGAACGAAAGGAACCCGTGAGCGCAACCGAGACCAGTCAAGTCGCACTCGAGCTGATCGAGAGCCCGGAGGTCCGCCAGATGCGCGAGACCGTCAGGTCAATCTGCCTCTCCTACGGTCGCGCGTACATGCGCGAGCGCAGCGAGGCGGGCGAGCCCGCGAGCGAGCTGTGGAACGCGCTCGCCGAAAAGGGGTTCCTCGGAGTCAACCTGCCCGAGGAGTACGGCGGCGGCGGCCTCGGGATGAACGCGCTGGCGGCCGTCGGCGAGGAAATCTCCGCGGCCGGCTGCTCGCTGCTGCTGATCGTCGTCTCCCCCGCGATCGTCGGGTCGATCCTCGTCAGGCATGGCACCGAGGATCAGAAGCGCGACTGGCTGCCCGGCATCGCGGCCGGAACGACGCGGGTCGCATTTGCGATCACCGAGCCCGACGCCGGCTCCAACTCGCACCAGATCTCGACGGCCGCCAAGCGCAGCAACGGTGGCTACACGCTGCGTGGGACCAAGACCTACATCTCGGCCGTCGAGGATGCCCAGGCGATCCTCGTCGTCGCGCGGCTGCGCGGCGAGGATGGAGCGCTCGGACTGCCGGGGCTTTTCCTCGTCGACAGCGACGCCGCGGGCCTCGAGCGGCAGCACATCCCGACCGCCCTGCGCGCCCCGGACAAGCAGTGGACGCTGTTCCTCGACGACGTCGAGGTGCCGGCCGAGCGGCTCGTGGGTGATGAGAACGCCGGCCTCGCCGCGGCCTTCGACGGACTCAACCCGGAGCGGATCATGGGAGCGGCGCTCGCGCTCGGCGGCGGTCGCTTGGCGCTCGAGCTGGCCTCCGACTACGCGCGCGAGCGCAAGGTCTGGCGCGATCAGCCGATCGGCTCGCACCAGGGGATCTCCCACCCGCTCGCGCAGGCGAAGATCGAGCTCGAGCTCGCGAAGCTGATGATGCAGAAGGCCGCGGTGCTCTATGACTCCGGCGCACCCGCGGGCGAGGCCGCCAACATGGCGAAGTACGCGGCCGCCGAGGCCGGGATCCGCTGCGTCGACCAGGCGATCCAGACCCACGGCGGGAACGGTTTCGCGCTCGAGTACGGCCTGACCGACATGTACTGGGGCGCACGGCTCGCGCGGACCGCGCCGGTCTCACGCGAGATGGTGCTCAACTACGTGGCCGAGCATTCGCTGGGCCTACCACGCAGCTACTAGCTTGACTGCGACGGCCACTGCGCCGCTGCCGCCGTTTACGGCCGAGCACGACGCCTTCCGGGCGGAAGTGCGGGAGTTCGTGCTCGCGGAGCTCCGGCCCCACGCCGCCGAATGGGAGGCGGCCGGCTGGTTTCACCACTCGGCGTTCGAGAAGCTCGCCCAGCGGGGCTGGCTCGGGAT
Organism: uncultured Thermoleophilaceae bacterium; assembly: GCA_963790245.1. Classification (GTDB taxonomy): domain Bacteria; phylum Actinomycetota; class Thermoleophilia; order Solirubrobacterales; family Thermoleophilaceae; genus JACCVG01. The sequence continues at coordinate 1,914,831 of CAWBNP010000002.1, read as the reverse complement.
CAAGTTCCCCGTCGAGTACGGCGGGCTCGGCGGCGACTACGTGATGGATGCGGCTTTCGTCGAGGAGCTCGCCAACTGCGGATCGGGCGGGACGGCCGCGGGACTCGGCGCGCACGTCTCGATCGCGATGCCGCCGATCTGGAAGTTCGGCACCGAAGAGCAGAAGCAGCGCTGGCTGGTGCCCGGGATTCGCGGGGAGAAGATCGGCGCGCTCGGAATCACCGAGCCCGGAGCGGGCTCGGACGTGGCCTCGATCCGCACAAGCGCCAAGAAGATCGATGGCGGCTACCTGGTCAACGGCGCGAAAACCTTCATCACCAACGGAGTGCGGGCCGACTTCATCGTCACCGCCGTCAAGACCGGCGAGGAGGGCGGGCACCAGGGCTTGTCCTTCCTGGTGATCGAGAAGGGGATGGAGGGCTACTCGGTAGCCAAGAAGCTCGAGAAGCTCGGCTGGCGGGCATCCGACACCGCCGAGCTCGCCTTCGAGGATGTATTCGTCCCGGCGGAGAACCTGCTCGGCGAGGAGGATCGCGGCTTCTATCTGATCATGGCCAACTTCCAGTGGGAACGACTGCTGATGGCGCACGGCGCGATCGGCAGCATGCGGCTGATGCTCGAGCACGCGGTCGAGCTCGTCGGTGAGCGTACGGGCTCGCGCCAGGCTGCTCGTCATGCCGTCGCCGAGATCGCCCTGAAGCTGGCCGCGAGCGAATCGCTGACCTACCACGCGCTGAGGATCTTCGGCGCAGGCGGCGACGCGATTCGCGAGGTGACGATGGCCAAGCTCGTCAGCCAGCGCAACGCCTACGAGGTCGCCGAATCGATCCTGCAGCTACTGCCCGGTGGAGCGGGCGAGTGGGATGAGCAGCGGCTCGCCGAGATCGACCGAGCGGCACGCGACACGCGGCTGGGGCCGATCGGCGGCGGGACCGACGAGATCATGCGTGAGATCCTCGGCAAGCAGCTCGGGCTCTGATCGTCCGACGCCCACTGCGACAGCCCACCGGCCGACCTCGGTAGCCTTCGCCGCCCGATGCAGGCCGCCCGACTGATCCCGGACGGACGCAACGCCTCGCTGCTCGCGGTCTCGCTCGCGATCGTCGCGCTTGCGCTTGTCCCCTCCACTGCTGCCGCCCAGGCGCCGAGCTTTGGCGTCCACAGCCAGGCGATCAGCGACTTCGAGGCGGACCGCATGGAGCGCGGCGGCATTCGCTCGCTGCGGATGACCTTCCAGTGGGCACGTGTCCAGCCGACGCAGGACGGCCCATACGACTGGGACTTCTACGACCGGGTGATGACGCGCACGGCCGCGCACGGGATCGATGTCCTGCCGATCCTCATCGGCTCGCCCGCCTACGCGGCGCCGATCGGCAGCCAGCAGCCGACGACGAAGGAGGACAAGCGACGGTTCGAGGCGTTCACGACCGCGGTCGCCGCCCGTTACGGCAACCGCGGGAGCTTCTGGCGTGCTAACCCGTCGCTGCCTGCCAAGCCGATCACCGCGTGGCAGGTGTGGAACGAGCCCAACCTGCGCAACTTCTGGCTCCCCCGCCCCCGCCCTCGCTCGTACGTCCGCTTTCTCGACTCGACGCGTGCCGCAGTCCGGCGCGGTGATCCGAACGCCGCGATCGTGCTCGCCGGGATGCCCGAGACCAAGCGGTCGCTGCCGATGAGCGAGTTCCTGACCAGGATGTACCAAATCAAGGGCTTCAGGCGGTTGTTCGACGCCGTCGCTGTGCACAGCTATTCGACCGACGCCAAGGGCGTCGTCGCCGTCGCCGAGAAGCAAAGGCGCGTGATGGCCAAAGCGGGCGACGCCGAGACCCCGATCTGGATCACCGAGCTCGGCTGGGGCTCGGACGGGCCCGCCGGCCACCCGCTGGTGAAGACAGAAGCCGTTCAAGCCTCGCTGCTCAAGCGGTCCTTCGAGCTGCTTCGCGAAAGCGCGCGGCGGCTCTCTCTTCAGCGCGTCTACTGGTACGACTTCCGTGACCTCAAGGTCGCGCCCGGCACCCCGGACGCCTTCTTCCACCACACGGGCCTATTCAAGCGCGACCGCACGCCCAAGCCCGCCTGGGCAGCGTTCACCGGATCGGTCGGCGGTAGCCCGGGCAGCGGCCCGATCCCGCCGAACACGACCGATCTGGGCCTCAACGGCCTGCTCGAGGATTTTCCCTAGGCCGCTGCCGTGCGTTTCGTACTGCGGCTGACGCTCGCCGCGCTGGCGATCGCCGTGCTGGTGCTGCTCGTCAGAGCGTGTGAGGAGCCGCGGCGCCCGAAGATCCCCAACCGCGGGCCGCCCGAGATCGGAATCCACGCGCGCGCGATCGGGCGGGCGGAGATCGAACGGGTCGCGATCGCCGGCCTGCGCGAGATCCGGACCACGTTCTCCTGGCACCGCGTCCAGCCCGCGCGCGACGGGCCCTGGAACTGGGACGGCTACGACGCGTTGATGGAGAGCAGCGCGGAGCTCGGAGTCGGCGTCATCCCCGTGCTGATCGGCACGCCCCGCTGGGCCTCCGACAGCTACCAGCTGCAGCCACTGACGAAGGCCGGGATCGCCGGCCAGAACGAGTTCGTCCGCCGCGTCGTGGCTCGCTACGGGCCGAAGGGACGGTTCTGGCGGCGAAATCCTGACCTGCCCAATCGTCCGGTGCGCGCCTGGCAGGTCTGGAACGAGCCGAACCTGAGCGCTTTCTGGGCGGGCCGGCTCGACCCGCGCGCCTACGCCGAACTGCTGCGGACGATCCGGGCCCGGATCCTCGACGTCGACCCGCGGGCGCGGATCGTGCTCGCCGGGATGCCGCGGTCGGTCGTCGACTATCCGATCGATGACTACCTCGCCGACCTTTACCGGCTCCCGGGGTTCTCGAGGCTGTTCGACATCGCGGCGATCCACGGCTACGCGCAGGACGCGGATGCACTCGATGACCTGATCTCCGACACGCGCGCGCTGCTCGATCGCAATGGCGATCGGGGCAAGCCGATCTGGATCACCGAGTTCGGCTGGTCAGCCGACGGACCGGCCCGCGACCGGATGCGGGTCCGCGACCGTGCCGGCCAGGCCCGGGAACTGCGGGAGACGATTCAGATGCTCCGCCGCCGCGCGCGGCCCAATCGTGTGGAGAAGGCGATCTGGTACGACCTGCGCGACACCCGTAGGCCGCCGCAGGCGCCCGACCGCTTCGTCTACCACACCGGTTTGTTCGATCTCAGCGGCCGGCCGAAGCCCGCGTGGTCCGCCCTCGCCGAGTTGCTCGGGGGCCGGGCCGGAGGTGACTCGATTCCCCCCGAACCCTGACCGGGGGGCTATTCGGAGTGGTCGCCCTCGGCGGCCTGGATCTCCGCTTCCTCGCGCTCGGCGGACTCGACCGAAGCGGTCGTAATCGCCGAGCCGACAGCGCCGATCACCAAGAGCGTGGAAATCCCCATCAGCGCACGTGAGGCGAGCTGGCTGCGCGGAAAGTCGTGGCGCACGATGCCCATCACGCTGACCAGCACGGCCCAGATCGCGAGCAGCCCGCCGAGGATGTGGAACTCGTTCACGCGGCGGGAGCTTACCTGCCGCCGCCGCCGCGTGAACGGACGCCGATGGCAGTCAGGCCAGCAGCGCCGAGAGCTTCTCGACCCCGGTGCGGAGCAGCGACTCGTCGGCGGCTCCGTTGCCGGGTGGATAGACACGCGAGGCGTGATCGGTGCTCACCGGCCGTGATGCGCCGCGATCGTCCGGCGACGCAATCATCCCGTCCACGAGAGCGGCCGCCCCCGCCCTGCTCATATCCTGGTCGTAGCGGACTCCTAAGGTCGGATTGTGGCTCATGTCACAACTCCTTCGACTCGGGTGCGAGCAAGGGGACAGGTTCACGCACCCGCATGTGCGGCCCGTAAACAGCCGGTTAGGACTCCGTAAGAAGACGGAGATCGCCGTGGATCGTCATGATCGGCGCGTTCAAGGAGCGACACAAGGAGAGCGATCAAGTGGGAGTACTCGACGGCAAAGCAGCGATCGTCACAGGCTCGGCGCGCGGCATCGGACGCGCGACGGCGGAGATCCTCACCCAGCAGGGCGCGAAGGTGCTCGTCAACGACCTCGACGGCGACGTCGCCGAGCAGGCCGCCGGCGAAATCGGCGGAGGCGCGGTCAGCTTCTCGGGCGACCTGACCAAGGAGAACGTCTGCGACCAGATGGTCGACCGGGCGATCGAGGCCTTCGGCCAGATCGACATCGTCGTGAACAACGCCGGCTACACCTGGGATGCCCCGATCCACAAGATGGACGACGAGCAGTTCCAGGCGATGCTCGACATCCACACGATCGTCCCTTTCCGCGTGCTGCGCGCGGCCGCGCCCCACATGCGCGAGCCCGCCAAGAAGGAGCGCGAGGAGGGCGTCGAGGTGTTCCGCAAGATCGTCAACGTCTCGTCGATCTCCGGCACGATGGGCAACGCCGGGCAGGCCAACTACTCCTCGGCCAAATCGGGTGTCGTCGGGCTCACCAAGACGCTCGCCAAGGAATGGGGCCAGTTCAAGATCAACGTCAACGCGGTCGCTTTCGGCTTCGTCGAGACGCGGCTGACCGCGTCCAAGGAGGAGGCAGGCAGCTTCAACAAGGACGGCAAGGAAATCGCGCTCGGGATCCCCGAGCAGATGCGCCAGATGGCCTCGATGCTGATCCCGATCGGACGCCCGGCGACGCCGGAGGAGGCCGCCGGGGGCATCTTCTTCCTCTGTTCCCCCTGGTCGAACTACGTCCACGGCCAGGTGCTGAACGTGACCGGCGGGGTGTTCTCGGGGATGATGAGCTAGGGCAGTTTCGCCGCGTATACGGCAATGAGGGATGACCGAATTGCATGCCGCGGGACTTCGTGAAGCTTTTGGGTCGCTATACGACCCAAAACTTCCATTTCCCCACGAAAAAGGGCCGCCCCGAAGGGCGGCCCTTTCACTGCTGCTGTAGCCGACCGGCTAGCGAATCGACTTGGTGTTGACCTCGTTCGGGTTGGGGACCTTCCGATCGATCTTGTCGATCTTGTAGAAGCGGCCCTTGCCCTCGCCGCGGTTGCGCTCGTCGAATCCAAAGCCGGCGTTCTCGAGCTTCTTGACCGCAGTCAGGATGTTCGTGAAGCCACGCTTGCCCTTGTCGACCTTGCCGGAGTCCTTCTGATTGAACTTGACGAAGGCACGATCGTTGCCGAGGAAGCCGAGCGACTGGAGCGCCAGCGCGCGGTGCACGGCCTCGACGCCCATGAACTCGGCCGCTACACGGGCAAGCTTGCCCGAGCCGGACACGCCGAATGCGGTCACGCCGATCAGGTAGGCGTTGATGAAGATCTGGTCACCGGTGACCAGCGCCTCGAGCAGGTTCTTCTTGCTCTCGAAGATCCTGTCCGGGACCCAGATCCGCTTGGTGATCGGGGTTGCGCCGAGCTTCTTGGTCAGGACCCGGTAGTGGATCAGCTCCTCACGGGCGGCGGCCTCGACGTTGTCGAGCGTCGTCTTGTCGAGTTTCACCTGACGCGCGCCCTCGGTGTTGACGATCGTCGCCAGAACCTCGGCCGTCGCGGCGACGTTGAGGATGTTCTGGACCGTGTTGTCGGGGCTGTTGGTGGCCGCGACCGTCGCGTCCTGCGCACCGGCGATGCCGGGCATCGCGAGCAGGCCCATACCGCCGAGCGTCGCCGACGTGGCGCCGATCATCTGACGACGCGTGGCCGCAGACTTGTCGCGGTGGGTCTCGTCGATTACGTCGTAGACGCGGTTGATCGCGCCGTTCGTGCTCTCGTCCATAGCACTGACTCCTTCGCGGATAGCTTTCGTTGCGGCGCTACGCGCCTACACCCTTCGTGAGGATTCATAACGCATCGGAGGGCCCAACGGTTCACTGCGAAGACTCCTCGAGACTCAGTTTCGCCCTGGGGCTGCCAATACGACCCCAAAATTTTCAAGCGGATCGGTGAAGAACTCCTCCAGATCCAGCCCGGCCGCGGCCAGCTCGTGGATCAGACCGGCGCGCGTGAACTTCGCGCTGATCTCCGTGCGGATTTCCTCGCCGGCGGCGAACGAGACCTCGATCCCGGCGCCCGGAATCGTCACGTGCTGGGGCGCCCGCGCGCGCAGCCGCATCTCGATCCACGACGCGTCGGGGTCGAAGAACGCGACGTGGTCGAAATCCTCGGGCCGGAAATCGGCGTCGAGCTCGAGGTTGATCGCGTGCAGGACGTTGCGGTTGAAGCTGGCGGTCACTCCGGCGCGGTCGTTGTAGGCGGCCTCGATTACGGCCGGGTCCTTGACCAGGTCGATCCCGAGTAGCAGCCGATCGCCGGACTCGAGCAGCTCCGAGATCGAACTGAGGAAGGCGATCCGCTGATCGCGCACGAGGTTCCCGATCGTCCCCCCGAGAAAGGCGAACAGGCGCGACTCACCCGCCGGGAGGTGGACCAGGTGGCGCTCGAAGTCGCCGACCAGCCCATGCACCGAAAGACCCGGGAACAACTCGACGAGCTGTTCGGCGCAGCGCTCGACGACCGTCATCGAGACATCAACCGGGACGTAGCGGCGGAGCGACCCCGCGCCCGCCATCGCGTAGAGCAGCGCGCGCGTCTTGGACGCCGACCCGGAACCGAGCTCGATGAGCTCGCGCGCGCCCGCCCGCGAGACGATCTCCGGCGCATGGCGGTTGAGGATCGACCGCTCGGCACGCGTTTGGTAGTACTCCGGCTGCTCGGTGATCAGGTCGAACAACTCCGATCCGCGCGCGTCATAGAAGTACTTCGGCGGGATCTCCTTGAACGGCCGTCCCAACCCCTCACGAATGTCGGCCGCCATCGTGTCGAGCGCGCCATCCTCGAGATGGGAGTCGACCTGGACGTAGGGCTCTTCGAGGATCGGTTTCATCGGCTCCTCGCGCAGCGGAAGCCCGCGTGGATCTGACGGCGGTAGGGGTGATCCCAGTTCCGGAAGCTGTTGCGGATGACCGCGGGCCGCGTCGCCCACGATCCCCCGCGCAGGACCCTGTAGTCGCCGGCGAAGAAGATCTCGGAGTACTCGCGATAGGGGTGGGCGCGAAAGCCGGGATAGCCGGTGAATCGCGACGCCGTCCATTCCCACACATCGCCGATCATCCCGAGCGCCCCGCAAGGCGCCGCGCCAGCGGGGAACGCCCCGGCGGGCGCCGGGCCGAAGCCGAGTTGGTCGAGGTTGGCGTGCGTGCCAGCCGGTTCGGCGTCGCCCCACGGGAAGCGCCGGTTGCCCTGGATCTCGGGGTCCCAGGAGGCCGCGCACTCCCACTCGAGCTCGGTCGGCAGGCGGAGGCCGCGTGAGCGGGCGAAGGCGTCGGCCTCGAACCAGGAGACGTGAATGACGGGCAGCCGTGGGTCGCGGGCGACCTCGCGCTCGAAGGACCGCTCGGTGCCGTCCTCGGACCAGAACAGCGGCCGCTGGACCCCTGTCTCCGACCGCCAGGCCCAACCCTCCGCCGACCACCACTCGCGCCGCGCGTAGCCGCCGTCGGCGACGAACTCGGCGAACCGGCCGTTGGTTACCGGAAGGACATCGATCTCGAAGTCGTCGAGCTCGACCGTGTGGCGCGGGCGCTCGTTGTCGTAGGCGAACCGGCGGCCGTCGTCGCCGATCGTGACGTCGCCGCCGACGACCGTCGTCAGCTCGCCGTCGAGCCCGGCGGCCGCCGGATCCGCGGGCATCTCGCGACGGGCCGGAGCATAGGTGCCCGCCGGCGCGAGCTTGAGCGTCTGGAGCATCGTCTCGTTGTGCTGGTGCTCGTGCTGGGCCAGCATGTCCCAGACGAAGCCGCGGTGGTTGAGGATGTCGCCGGGACGGTCGAAGGCGGCCACCTCGAGCACCTCGAGGGCTCGGGAGCGGACCGCCGCCATGAAGTCGAGCGCCTCGCCGAGGCGCAGGTAAGGGAGCTCGCCACGATCCGCGCGGGGGGTCTCGTCCGCGTCGTAGACGCGCCCGAGCTCGGGCCGCAGGGCGGGCAGCCCGGCGCCGCGCTGGCAAAGCCAGAGATCCTCGAAGGCGGCGATGTGTCCGAGATCCCAGACGAGCGGGCTCATCAGCGGGTCGTGGACCCGGTTCATGTCCTCCTCGGACACGTGTTTCACCAGCTCGTGGGTGCGGGTGCGTGCGTCTTCGAGCAGCGCCGCGAAGCGCGCGCGCAAATCGTCGGCGGCCAGCCGGACGGCCCCTCCAGGGGGCGGTGTTTCGATGTCTGCGAGAGGCACGGGTGGTCTCGAAAGATCCTAGAGCGCGTCGGGTGCGAGCCGGTTACGTCCTCATTACGGAGCCACTGGGAACGTCGGTACCCGCTTCTCTGCTGTGACAATCGTACCGTGGGAGAAACGACAATTCGAGGTGACGTGCTGGTCGTCGACGACGAGCCGACGATCGCCGAGGTCGTCAGCCGCTATCTCGAGCGTGCCGGCTACCGGACGCGTAGCGCCGGCGATGGCCACGAGGCGCTACGGCTCGTCGGTGAGCGGCGGCCCGATCTCGTGGTGCTCGACCTGATGCTGCCCGGGCTCGACGGGCTCGAGGTGCTCAGCCGGCTGCGCGAGGGTTCCGGGCCGCAGAGCGCCGTAATCCTGCTGACCGCGAAGGGCGAGCCGACCGACCGCGTGGTCGGGCTGCGACGGGGTGCCGACGATTACGTCGCCAAGCCGTTCTCCCCCGCCGAGCTCGTCGCGCGTGTCGACGCCGTGCTCCGTCGCACCCATCCGGAACCTGAGCTGGCGACGCCGATCGAGATCGACGGGCTGCGGATCGACCCGCTCGCGCGACGGGTGGAGGTCGGCGGCGAGGAGGTCTCCCTGACCGTGCGCGAGTACGACCTCCTGCTCTACCTCGCGAGCAATCCGGGCCAGGTCTTCTCGCGCGATCAGCTGATGGACAGCGTCTGGCAGTACAGCTTCTACACCGACACCTCGACCGTCACCGTCCACATCCGGCGGCTGCGCTCCAAGGTCGAGGCCGAGCCCTCCGAGCCGCGCTGGATCCAGACGGTCTGGGGCGTCGGCTACCGGTTCCAGCCGTGAGCCCGGCGCGCGGAGCTGCTCTGGTCATCGTGCTGGCCCTGCTCGGCGGGGCGACCTGCGCGATCCTGATCGCTCCTCGCGACGGGCTGGCGACCGTCATCCTGCTGCTGGCCGTCGGCGCGCTCCAGCTCGCTCTCGCCCATACCGTCGCGGCGCGTCGGGCCCAGCTGGGATCGCTGCGGCGCCAGTTCCAGGTCGGAGTGGGCTTGGCTATCGGAGTCAGCCTGGCTGGTATCGGCGCGGTGGCCTTGGCGATGTTCGTTTCGCCGCACGACGCGCTCGTGCTCGCCCTGCTGCTGATCTTCTCCGCGGCGCTCGGCGCCTACTCGGCCTCGCTGCTGGCGGCCGACGTCCTGCGCGACGTTGAGGCGGTGAAGGGCGCCGTCGAGGCCGTCGGCGAAGGAAGGCCCGGGGTATGCGCATCGACGAGCGGCGCCGACGAGCTCGCCGAGTTGGCGGACGCGGCCACGAAAGCGGGCGCGATGCTCGCGGCCCGGGAAGCCGAGCGCGACGCGGCCTGGCAGGCGCACCGCGATCTGATCGCCGCCGTCTCACACGATCTGCGGACCCCACTTACCTCGCTGCGGCTCTTGTCGGAGGCGATCAAGGACGATGTAGCCCGTCCGGAGGAGCGAACCCGCTACCTGGGCGAGATCTCGGCCCAGATCAGATCGCTGGGCCACCTGATCGACGATCTCTTCGAGCTCTCCCGGCTCGAAGCCGGCGAGATCGAGCTGTCGCTGCAGCAGGTGGAACTTCGCGAGCTGGTCGACGACGCGGTCGAGACGCTCCAGCCGCAGGCACGGGCCAAGCGGATCAAGTTGATCAGCACGATCGCATCGGGGGCAGGGGCGGCACAGGCGAACCCGGAGAAGCTGCAGCGCGTGCTGTTCAACCTGCTCCAGAACGCGATTCGTCACACCCCTTCCGACGGCAGCGTCTGGGTGCTCGCCGAAGCTGCCGGCGATCACGTCGAACTCGAGATCGCCGACTCCGGCGAGGGGATCGAGCTGATCGACCGCGAACGGGTCTTCGAGCCGTTCTTCCGCGGCGCCCGCTCACGCGCCGGCGACGGCGCCGGGCTCGGGCTCGCGATCAGCCGCGCGATCATCGAGGCCCACGGTGGGAGGATCTGGCTGGCCGAGTCGACCTCGGGAACGCGAGTACGGCTGAGCTTGCCGACCCGCCGGGTTCCGGCCTAGCCGGCCGGGCCTGCGGCAAGCGCCGCGACGTGCTCTGCAACTGCTCCCGGCTGATCCTCCTGCAGGAAGTGCTTGGCGGGAACGGTGTGCACCCGCTCCACCCCGGCGGCGCGGCGCGCCTGCTCGCCCTTGGTCGCCAGCGCCAGCGCCGGATCATCGGCTCCCCAAAGCACGCGGACCGGAAAGCTCGCCTCGGCCAGCACTCGCTCGTAGAGCCGCTGTTTGTCGGCCGTGCGCTCGAAGCCACGCATGATCTGAAGGAACGCGCGCCCGGAGTCCTCCCGCTTCAGCAGCTCGACGTAGGCATCGATCTCCTCCGAGGGCACCCTCGAGCGATCGCCGATGCCCTGGAGGGCCATCAGGACGCGGAACGCCGGCTTGGTCAGGCCGCGCAGGTAGAGCTCGCCGATCCGGCGGTGAGCGAACGGTTCCATCGACCATGGCCGCTTGAAGCTCGCGACCTCGACGATCGTGTTGAGGATCAACAGCGAGCGGATCCGCTCCGGCATCCGGGCGATCAACTCGAAGCCGACCGGTCCCCCGATGTCGTGGACGACCAGGTGGAAACGATCGAGTTCGAGCGCATCCACGGCCGCCGCACAGAACTCGCCCAGCCCGGTCCAGCTGTAGTCGAAATCGACAGGACGATCGGCGAGCCCGAGGCCCGGCAGGTCAAATGCGACGCCCCGCAAACCCCGAGCAGCCAGCTCCGGCACCACCTTGCGGTAGAGGAACGCCGAGGCGGGTACGCCGTGAAGACAGAGCACGGTCTCTCCGTCACCCTCGTCGAGCACGAACGAGCGCAGGCCGGCCGCAGTGAACTCCCGCCCGGCAGTCCGGTGTTGCGCGATCACTGTCGAGGCGCTCATGAGTCGCAGCCTAGGGAGCCGCCCGCCCGCGAGCAGGACTAGGCTTCCGCGAGCGCCTCCAGCGTCATTCCGCGCGCCTCGACTCCGCGGATCCACCAGATCAGCCCGGCCAGGGCCCCGATCAGCCAGAAGCCGGCCAGCAGCAGGAATGCCGACCACAACCCGAATGACAGGGCGAGCTCGGCGAGCACGATCTGACCGATGATCGCGCCCGTTCGCCCGACGGCCACGCTGGCTCCGATACCGGTCGCCCGGAGGTGGGTCGGAAAGAGTTCGGAGAACGTCGGGTAGGCCGAGACCCAGGCGCAGGTGGCGAAAAAGACAGCCCCCGTGAACGCGAACAGCGTGGCGACCGGAGAGCCGGTCGTCGCCACGGCGGCGAGCACGATGACCGAGATAGCGGCGAACAGGTAGGAGAAGGTGACCGTCGGTTTGCGCCCGGCGCGATCGAGTAACCACGCCACCAGGAAGCCACCGGCGAGCGCTCCCACGTTGGCGATCAGGAAGTAGTAGGGCACCGTGCTGGGCGCCACATCCACCACTCCCGGGACGAGGATGAAGACGGCCAGGAACGTGAACAGCCCGTAGTAGCCGGCAGCCTCGGAGAAGTCGAGTGCCATGCCGAATAACAGGCGGCCGCGGTGGCGCTGCCAGAGCTCGGAGAGATTCGCTCGCAGCGAGCGATTCAGCTCGGCCGGCGCAAACACCGCTGTCTCGCGCTCGATCCCGGTGATCTCGGTGATCGCGGCGTTGGCCTCGGCCGCGCGTCCCCGGGCAGCCAGCCAGCGCGGCGACTCGGGGATCAGCCGTCGCGCGTAGAGCCCGTACACCCCGCTCAGCGCGCCGAACAGAAGCGCGTAGCGCCATCCCTCTTCGCCGAGCAGGGCAGAAATAAAGAGGATCGAGACGAGCCCTGCGAGGATGCCCCCGAGCGCCCAGAAGTTCATCACGACGGCGCCGATCCGGCCGCGATTGCGCGCTGGGAGGAACTCCGAGATCGCAGAGCAGACGGCCGAGTACTCGCCGCCGACGCCGAGCGCGGTGATGAACCGGAACACCATGAAGATCGCGTAGTTGGGCGACAGCGCGGTCAGCACGGCGGCGATCGAGTACATGACGAGCGTCGCCACGAACAGGCGGCGGCGTCCGACGCGATCGGCCAGATAGCCGAAGATCAGCGCGCCGAGCATGATCCCGACGAACCAGATCACGAACACGGCGACCTGCTGGGTCTGCGAGAGCCCGAACTCAGCCGCGATCGACGGGATCAGGCTGCCGATGATCTGGACCTCGAAGGCATCGAGCATCCAGCCGATTCCGAGCGCGCCCGCGATTCGGGTGTGCATCGGCCGCCATGGTGAGCTGTCTAGCCGGTCAGAGATTCGGGCCTACCCGAGCGAGTCGCCGGAGCTCGGCGGTGCGGTCGTGCGACTCGAGACGGCGAGCACCAGAAGGCCGACCCCCATCGCAATGAAGAAGGACATCGTAGATCCGCGCCCGCCGAGCCAGTTCGTCTCCGAGCCGGCCTGGAACAGAACGAGCACCGCGGCGAGCAGGAAGCCGACGCCCGCGACGGCGACGATCACCGGCTGGCGCGCGACTCCGCCCAGCAGCGCGATCGCCGCGAGCACGAGCGTCACGACCGCCCCGGCCGGCGAGTAGAACCCGAGCTGTACGGGAAGCAGAGCACCTTCCGGACCGGCGAACGAGCCGCCCGAGGAGGCGATCAGGGCGATCAGCCCGATCACGAGGCCTGCCCCCGAGAGGGTCATCACCGGACGCGCCAGATCGGCACTCATGACGCGAGCTCCAGCGCTCTGGCTAGCTTCGCTCGTGACCGCTGCCAGCCTGGCCGCAAAACCCCGTCAAGCCCGAATGTGCGACCCGCCGCCATCGCGAAAATCGCGAGGTTGGCGAGCACCATCAGGACATACGTCCAGGGCCACTCGTGCGGTGCGAAGGAAACAGACAGACCGATTGCGACCGATTGCCCGACGCCGACCAGAGCCCAGAAGCGTGTTGCCAGGCCGAGCAGCAGGAACGCACCGAGCGAGGCCTCGAGGATCAGCACGGCCCAACCGAAAATCACGAAGTTCGGCAGTACGACCTGCTCTACGAGCCAGGAGAACGGTCCGAAGACCGGGTATTCGACGGCGGCGTTCGTAAAGGCGTAGAGACCGCGGCCCGCCTCCTGCCCGAAATCGGGCGGCACCTTCCAGCCCGAGTTCTGCAGCCAGAGAAACCCCACGGCGAGGCGCAGGATCACCGGCGTGGCACGCGTCAAACGGTCCGCGGCGGACGCAATCGCACCGCCACCGCGCGCCGGGTCTGCCACGGCGCTCAAGCCGGTACCTCCGTGTCGCCGACCACGATCGGGCCGGCGCCGACCGCGGCGATCAGGTCCGCGTAGCCGGCCTCCTCCGCGGAGATCCACTGATTTACGTACTCGAGCTCCATCGGCTCGCAGAGCTTCGGATCGGATGCATCCATCGCCAGCAGCAGCTCGGCGAACTGCTCGTGATCGGCCGTCGAGGAATCGAGCACCGTGAAGTTGCAGTGCGGGAACTCGGGGGAGGTCCAGACGACGCGCAGGTCATCGCCGTCGCCCAGCCTCTGAACCGCGTCAAGTGTCACGCTCGACACGACCGCACCGTCGAGCTCGCCCGAGCGAAGACGGGCGAGCTGCGCCAGCTCCGCGCCGCCCGTGTCGCCGTGCTTGCCGAGGTCCCGGTCGAGTCGTGTCGCGAGAAGCTCCTTGTCAGGATCGAAGCCCTGGGTCCGAAGCGCGTGGACCGGCAGGATGTGCGCCTGCGGCGAATCGGCGTCGCCGAACCCGACCCGCTTGCCGGAGAGATCTTCCAGACCGCCGATCCCGCTATCGCGCAGCGCGACGATGTGGCTCGTCCAGCCGAGGTCGGTGTCACGCATCGCAATCGCGTGAACCGCCCCTCCGGTTCGCCCGAGGCAGTGCACGAAGGCAAGGTTCGTGTTCCACGCTGCGTCGAGCTCTCCATCGATCAGGGCGTCGACCTGGCGCTCGTAGTCATCGAAGTAGGTCACATCGATCGAGTAGCCCTGCTCGCCGAACCAGGCCCCAAACTGTTCCCAGATCGATTTGACCTTCGGGTGGTAGACGACTGCTCCCAGTCGGTAAGGCTCGCGGCGCATCTGAGTCCCTCTCTCTCTGTCCTCAGTCGGATTCGGCGACCACTCTGACGATGCATTGTTACGACTTCCTTGCCGATTGCGCATTTCGGGCTCCAGGATGGATACTGCACCGGTGAGCATGACCGCGACCGAAGAGCAGGAGCAGTCTGTTGCCGGCGGCGCCCCCGAGCTCGGCACCCGCCTCTGGCTCTACTCCAACTTCAACTGCAACCTGGCCTGTGACTACTGCTGCGCGGAGTCCTCGCCCCAGGCGAGCGCGCGTCAGCTGCCGGTCGAGGTGGCGGCACGCGCCGTCGAGGAGTTCGCGGGCCTCGGCGGCCGTGAGCTCCTGCTCACCGGAGGCGAGCCGTTTCTCCACCCCGGCATCAAGGCGATCACCGACGCGCTTGTCCGCTTCCTGCCGCTGACGATCCTGACCAACGCGATGCTTCTGGACCGCGGCTCGCGCCGGCGCGCGCTCGAGGGGATGGACCCCTCGCTAATCACGATGCAGGTCTCGCTGGACTCCGGAACCCCCGCGCTGCACGACCGCCACCGTGGGGAGGGCAGCTTTGATCGCGCCCTCGCGGGGATCGGACTACTCCGCGAGCTCGGCTTCACGGTCAAGATCGCCGCGACGATCGACGAGAGCGATCGCGACGAGGAGCACGGACTGCACGCGCGGCTGGACGCGGAGGGGATTCCGCCCGAGGATCGCCTCATCCGGCGGATCGCCAGGACCGGCTTCGCCGAATGGGGCGTCGCACTCGGGATCGACTCGCTGTGGCCTGAGCCGACGCTCGCGGTCGACGGTGCGTGGTGGCATCCCGTAGCCGTGGCCGACCCGGCGATGCAGGTCTCCTCCGAGCCGCTCCCGGTCGTGACGACACTCGCCGTAATTCGCGCGACGCTGAACGATCCACTCCGCGATCGGTCTGCTGCGCTCGAGGCTTTTCGTTGCACTTGAGCTGACGCCGGGTCGGGCTGCGCGAGGACTGATCCGAAAGCGAGACGGGGGCCGTGCCGTAAGGGCCTGTTCAGGACTGGCGAGGAAGATCGATTGCATGCCTGACCCGACCCAAGGAGTTGTCATGTCCCCCTCGCTCGTCAAGACCAGGATCCTCGTGATCGCTGACAAGACCTGCCCGTGCGGAGACCTGCACGAACAGGTAGCCAAGAGCGCGGAGGGCAAAGACGCCGACGTGCTGATCGTCGCGCCCGCGCTCAATTCCCGTCTGCGCCACTACGTCTCCGACACCGATGGGGCGCTCCGCGCCGCCGAGCAGCGACTCGCGACGGCGATTGCCGAACTGGCCAAACTCGGCCTGGCCGCGCGCGGTGCCGTCGGCGACGCCGACCCGATCCAGGCGATCGGCGACACGCTGGCCGAGTTCGCGGCCCACGAGATCGTCATCTCGACCCATCCCGAGGAGCACTCGCACTGGCTCGAGCGGAACCTCATCGCCCGGGCGCGCGAGCGCTTCGACATTCCGGTCACGCACGTCGTGTCCTGGTACGGATCGCCGCTCGCGGCCGCGTGACGAATCGCTTACGACCCGCAGCAGGGCAGAAGATTCCTCGGCCGCGCGTTCGATCAACCCTGCCGTCACTTCGAAAGACTCGGGCCATCCCGCTCGGCGCCTAATTCAATCGCCTGCAGTTGCCGGTCGACGCGGCTCGCGACGAACACGCGGCCACGTCGCCCGTCGACCGCGACGGTGTTCGGCTGGCGGACCGTCGGAAAGCGCGCGACCTCCGTGGGCGACATTCCGGTGATCCTGTACTCCACCAGTTCGTTGGTCTCCGTAAGCGTCACGTATAGCCGGCGCCCCAGCGGATCGACGGCGATGCCGTAGGGAGTGCCCGGCAGATTGACGCGGTCAACGAGCTGGACGCGCGGCTCGGTCCGAAAGCTGAGCAGGGCATCGCCCTGGGTGTCGGTGACGTAGAACCGCCCTTCGGGCGCTCCGACGACGTGCGTCGGCCCGACGCCGGCATTGGCCGAGCCGACCGACCCGAGGGTGTTCGCGTCATAGACCTCGAGCACCCGTTCGGCGACGGCGATCACTCCGACCAGCTCGCCGGCCGCGGCGAGTCCACCAGGCTGGGCGGGTGCAATGAGCTTCCCGATCACGCGTCCTGCCTCGATCACGGAAATCGTGTCGCCCATCTCATCGCCGACGAAGATCCGGTTGCCGACCGCCGTGGCGTCGTGCGGGAACTCGCCGACCCCGGTTTCTTCGCTGATCCTGCCCTCGGGGAGGTCGACCTCGATCAGCTCGTTCGAGCGCTCGGCGGGCACCAGCACCGGGCCACCGGGGCCCGCGAGCTGGAGGTGGCGCGGCGACTCGGAAAGCTCGATGGTCTTGCCGAACCGCTCGCGTTCGCTGTCGTACAGCGCAAGCCCGTCCGGGTTGCGCACCCCGATCGCGACGATGCCGGTCTCCGTGTCGGCGACGATTCCCTCCGGCTCGCCCTCGCCGAGGTCGATCACGGTGCCCGCCGGGATCTGCGTGAGTGGAGGGCTGACGGCGGGCTCGGCGGCAGGCGGGAAGGTCTGGGAGGAGCCGCAGCCGGCCAGCGCCAGCGCCGCGGCCAGAACCGACAGCCTCGCGAGCGCTGCGCCGAAACGCCGGGCGGCCGGTTCGTTGGCGATCGCGCGTGCGTCCTCGAAGGTGTCGACGTCGCGCAGCGCCGGAAGCTCCGTGTAGCGGAGGCCGAGCCGCTCGAGCCGCGCACCCTGCCTCGCGCAGGTCTCGGAGCTGCTCATCGGCACGCCATCGAAGACGCCGTTAACGCTGCCTCGCAGTCCGATCGCCCAGTAGCCCCCGTCGAGCGCGGGGCCGAGGCACGCATCGATCCCCTCCTGCTGCAGCGCGGCCAGCGCGGCGTCGAGCAGTTCGGCGGTCACCTGGGGCGTGTCCATGCCGATGATCAGCAGCGGAGCGCCGACGTCCTCGGCGGCACCGGCGAGCCGCTCGGCGAACTCACCTGAGCGCTGGGGGATCACCTCGAAACCGCTCGGCAGCCAGTCACCGGTCTTCCCGTCGAGCACGATCACGCGACGGCGCGCACCGCGCACCTCCTCGACCGCCGCGAGTGTGTCTCGCAGCGCGGCCTCGGCGAGCTCGGCGGCCTGCTCAGGCGTGCACGGCGGGCAGAGCCGCGTCTTTGAACGGCCGGCTTCGGGGGCCTTGGCGATCACGACAAGCGCCGTCAACGAAGCGCACCCGCCATATCCCGCACTGCGCGAGCCGTCCCCCGGACGGTGCCGGTGACTTTCGAGCGGCCGCTACGCGCGCGGTAGATGACGCCGACCTCCTCGATTCGCCAGTCGGCCTGCGCCGCTCGCAGGACCATTTCAAGCGGCCAGCCGAAGCGGCGGTCGCGGATTCCCAGCTCCAGCAGCCCGGTGCGCGATGCCGCCCGCATCGGACCGAGGTCGCGCAGCGGCGCGCCGGTCCGTCTCCGGAGCTCGCGGGCGAGCACGGCGTTGGCAAACCGCGCGTGGACCGGCCACGCGCCGGGCTCGGCGAGCCGCCGGCCGAGCACCAGGTCGGCGCTGCCGCTCAGCGGTTCGGTGACGAGGGGGAGCTGCTGGGGGTCGAGCGACCCGTCGCAGTCCATGAAGCACACGACATCGCTGCGAGCTGCGGAGAGGCCTGCGAAACAAGCCGCGCCGAAGCCGCGAGCGGGCTCGTGCACGACTTCGGCGCCGAGCTCTCGCGCGATCTTGGGCGAGCCGTCGGTCGAGCCGTTGTCGACGACCAGCGGCCGATAGCCGTCGGGCATCCGGTTGAGCACCCAGGGCAGCGCCTCGGCCTCGTCGAGCACGGGAAGGATCACGTCGGGCACGAGGGCAGGCTAACCACCGCGGGTTACGTACCCGGAAACGCCGTGCCGCCCACTCCGCAGCCCGGCAGCCGATCCGTAAGGTCCGGATCGGTGTCGACAAGCACGGAACCGGCCGCAACCTCCAGAGCCCCGCACGTGCTGATGGCGGCGCTCGTCGTCTTCACGCTCGCGAGCCTCGCCTCCGAACTCGTGTTCGGGATGCACCTCGGCACCCGGATGGCGCCCTTCTTCCCGCCGGTACGGCCCCGCGTCGACATGGCGGTGGTGATCGCGCTGCCCGCGTTCGTCCTCTGCGGAGCACTCGCGGTCGTGATCGCCCGCCGGCCGCTTTCGCCGCGCGCCTTCGCAGCGGCGGCGTTCGGCCTGGGACTGGCCGCCCGCCTGGCGCTCGCCGCCGTCGGGCGCGGGCCAGAGGGCTGGTATGCGATCTTCGGCGAGCGAGGCAGTCGTGAGTACCTACCCGCCCTTCCGGCACTCGACCTCGGCACGGGAACGTTCCTCGACCGGTTCGCCGAGATCGCGCCGTCGTTGCCGATCCACCCCTCCGCGCACCCCCCGGGGACGCTGTTGTTGCTCGACCTGCTCGGGATCACGACCGCCGGGGGGATGGCCTCGCTGACGATCGGCCTGACCGCACTGAGCATTCCGCTGACCTACGTCCTCGCGCGCTCGCTGATGGACGACCGATCGGCGCGGATCGCGACGCTGCTGTTCGCCTTCGCGCCCTCGGCGCTGATCTACGGGGCGACTTCGGCCGACGGCATGTTCGTCACCTTCGGGCTGGTCGCGGCGATCACACTGCTCCACGCCTCGCGGCGCACGCGGGCCGCCGGCGGGCTGATCGCGGCGGCGGGATCGTTTTTCGCCTACTCGTTGCTCGCGATCCCGGCCTGGGCGACGATCGTGCTCTGGCGACGCGAAGGATTCCGCATCGCGGCGCTCGTGGCGATCTGGTGCGGCGTTGTGCTGATCGCCGGCTACGCGCTGCTCTACGCCGCGACGGGGTTCGACATCTTCGGAGCGCTCGGCTCCGCCGACGAGGCCTACCGGATCGGCGTCGCGAGCGTGCGTCCCTACCTCTACTGGCTGTTTGGCTCCCCGGCCGCGTTCCTGGTGGCGGCCGGCCTCCCGATCACCTGGTACGGCGTTCAGGCGCTCGTGGCGCGCGACGACCTCGCGATCGCGCTCGCTGCCGTGATCGCGGTCGCGGCGATCGGCGGCTACACGAAGTCCGAGACCGAGCGGATCTGGCTGTTCCTTGTCCCGCTGCTCTGCCTCGCGGCGGCGCGCTTCCTCCCCGCCCACCGGGTCCCGCTCGTAATCGGTCTGCTCAGCACCCAAGCGGTCGCATCCGAGCTGCTGTTGGATACCGCCTGGTGAGCGTCGCGCTGGTAACCGGCGGAGCCGGATTCATCGGCTCCCATCTGATCGACCTGCTGCAGGAGCGGGGCGAGCGCGTGCGCGTGCTCGACAACATCGACCCGCTCGCCCATCCCGACGGCGACCCCGGCCGGCTGAGCGAAGAGGCCGAGCTGGTCGTCGGCGATGTCGCCGACCCCGACGCCGTCGCGCGTGCGCTCGAAGGCGTCGACCGCGTTTACCATCTCGCGGGAATCGTCGGCAACGGCGAGTCGATGGTCAACGTGCGCCGCTCGGTGCAGGCCAACAGTGTCGGCACGGCGACCTTGTTGGAGGCCGTGATCGCACGGCGCGAGCAGATCCGCCGGGTCGTGATGGCCTCCTCGATGGTCGTCTACGGCGAGGGCGCCTACCGCTGCCCCGAGCACGGCGTTTTCAGCCCGCCGCCGCGCACCCGGGCCCAGCTCGAGCGGCGCGAGTGGGAGCCACGTTGCGCGATCTGTGACCGCGAGCTCGAGCCGGTCGCGGTCCGGGAGGACACGCCGCTGCGGCCGACGAGCGTCTACGGGATCACCAAGCGCGACCAGGAGGAGCTCGCGCTCGTGCTCGCCGAGGCCTACGGCTTCGAGGCGGTCGCCCTGCGCTACCTCAATACCTACGGCCCGGGCCAGGCGCTCGGCAACCCCTACACCGGCGTCGGCGCGATCTTCGCCGCGCGGATCCTCAACGGCCGTGCGCCACGGATCTTCGAGGACGGCGCGCAGATCCGCGACCTGATCCACGTCTCGGATACGGCCCGGGCGACTGCGCTCGCGATGGACGCCGAAAACGCCCCCGGCCACGCCCTCAACGTCGCCACCGGCCGCCCCGTCACGGTCCTCGAGCTCGCCGAGGCGCTCGCCGAGGCGCTCCAATCCGACCTGCGGCCCGAGGTCACAGGCGAATACCGCACCGGCGACATCCGCCACTGCCTCGCCGACACGACCGCCGCCCGGGAGCTGCTCGGCTTCGAGGCATCGGTGGTGCGCGAAGCGGGCCTCGCGGAGCTCGCCCGTTGGGTCGCGACCCAGGCGGTCGAGGAACGGGGGGACGCCGCAGCGGCCGAGCTGCGCGCCCGAGGCCTCATCGGGTAGCGCGCTTAGCCCTTCGGCTTGCGCGACTCGGCCAACGGATCGCCCGTCTCGGTCACCATATTCTGCGGCGGCCAGGGCCCGTAGAAGTTGTCGCGCGCGCCATCGATCGTGATCACCGATCCGGAGTGGTAGTCGCCGGCCGGCGAAGCGAGCAGGGTGATCATCCACGCCTGCTCCTCTGGCTCGCCGAGCCGCTGCAGCGGAACCGTCGCCGCGAGACCGTCGACCATCTGCTTCGGGTACTTCGTCTTGAAGATCTCGGTGCCGAAATGGCCCGAGGCGATCGCAACCAGCTTGATCTGGAAGCGCGCCCACTCGATCGACAGGACGCGCGTCAGGTTCTCGACCGCCGCGCGGGCGGCGGAGCTGTGGGCCATCCCGGGAAGGCCGTTGTGCGGGGAGAGCGTCACGTTGATCACCTTTCCGCCACCCGCCGGAATCATCGCCTTGGTGACCGCGGCGTGGGTCATCAGCCAGGTGCCCATGACGTTCAGCTCGAGTACCGTCCGGAATCCCTTCGGCGTGATCGCCTCGGCAGGCGAGAGGAACTGGCCCCCCGCGTTGTTGACCAGCGTGTCGATCTTGCCGTGCTGCTCGAGCACCGAATCGATCGTTGCCTCGACGAGTTGGTCATCGCGGATGTCGCAGGTGACCGCGTGACACCGCCCGGAGGGGATCAGGGCGGCCGTCTGGAGCAACGGCTCCTCGCGGCGGCCGAGGACTACTACGGTCGCACCGCAGCCGGCAAGCTCGATCGCGGTCGCGCGCCCGAGGCCGCTGCCACCGCCGGTGACGAGCACGACCTCGCCCTCGAGCAGGTCCTCGGCAAAGATCTGTCGGGCCATCGGGGGGTCACCATAGACTCTGAACGAGCATGGCCACCGTCGCCGAACCCCGACCGGCCGCGCTCCCACTTCCCCGCGGAAGGACAGATGCGGTCGTCCGCCTCCACCCGCTGCTGACCGGAACGGTGGCCGCACCCCCGACCTACCTCGAGCGCAGCGGCACCGGGCACCGGGCGAAGCTGCGCGACTTCGGAATCCGTGTGCCGGCCGAGCAATGGATCCGCATCCCCGTTCCGGCCTTCCTGATCGAGCACCCGAGCGCCGGCGCGCTGATGATCGACACCGGATTTCACCCGGCCGTGGCCGTCGACCCGCCGACGAACCTCGGCCGGATCGGCGCGCTCGCCTTCAAGAACATCGAGATGAGCGCGGCCGACGCAGCCCCCGCGCAGCTGCGCGCGCGGGGAGTCGAGCCCGGCGCGGTGAGCCACGTCCTGATGACCCACATGCACATCGATCACGCGAGCGCCGTCTCGGAGTTCCCGAACGCGAAGTTCGTCGTCAGCGCGCCGGAGTGGGCGGCGGCCAACGGCAGCCGCCCACAGCTCAACGGTTACTTCCGCCGCCAGTTCGACCACGCGGTCGAGTTCCGCCTGCTCGATTTCGAGTCCGAGGCGGTCGGCTCGTTCGCCGGCTTCGGGCGGATGCTCGACCTGTTCGGCGACGGCAGCGTGCGGGCGGTGTTCACGCCCGGCCACAGCGCCGGGCACGTCTCCTACATCCTGCGGCTGCGGGGCCGCGAGGCGTTGATCGCGGGCGACGCGATCTACACGATGGCCACGCTGCGCGAATCGGCGCTACCGGCCCGGATCCACGACGAGCACATCTTCAGGCGGTCGCTGCGCGAGATCCAGCTCTACGCGCGCGAGACTCCGGACGCTCTGATTGTCCCCGGGCACGACATGGAGCACTGGAAGACGCTCGAAGCGGCTTACTGAACGGTCCGGCGACCGGCCATTCCGGCCGCGTCCTTCGCGCTGTGAGCGGCACGTCGGGCGGCGCGCGAAGCCCGCACGGCGCGCCGGCGACCACCCTGCTCGGTGAGCGCACCGTAGATCGTCTTGATTTGGGCGAAGACGACTTCGGAGGCGGCCTGGGACTCGTCGCGGTCGGGCTTGTGCGCGAGCGCCTCGAAGCTCACCGGCTCGCCGAACTGGACGGTCACCTTGGGCAGCTGGAGCTTTCGCCAGTTGCGGACCTTCGCCGACCCGACGATCGCCGTCGGGACGACCGGCGCGCCCGATTCCAACGCGAGCCGACCGACACCTGGCTTTGGCTCGCCGAGCTGACCCGTCCGCGAGCGCCCACCCTCGCAGTACATGACGACGATCCCATCGCGCGCGAGGATCGCGTGGGCGGTCTTGAACGCTTCCTCATCGGCGCGGCCACGCATCACGGGAAACACGCCGCCGTGGGTGAAGATGGTCTGGATCGGCGGCCGGAAGAGCTGCGACTTGGCCATGAACTGGACTTTGCGCCTGAGGTAGACGGCGACGAAGAAGTGGTCGAAGAACGAAAAGTGGTTCGGCGCGATGATCGCCGGACCGTGGGCGGGTACCTGCGAGGAGTCGATGCAGCGGGTGCGGTAGGCGAACAACAGGACCGGCGTCAGCGCGAGGCGGACCAGCTCGTACATCCAGTCGGGTCGACCGCGACGTACGCGGGCGTGGAACTGGTCGAAGTACTCGGCCGGCCGCTCGTCCTTGTAGACCTGCGCCTTCACGATTACCGCTACCCGTCGGCCTCGGGACGGTTACTCCATCCGCGCGAGCGCTCGACCGCGCGGGTCCAGCCCTCCATCAACTCTGCACGCTCCCCTGCCCCGATCGCCGGTTCATAGCGCGCGTCCTCACGCCACATCTCGCGGGTGTCGCGCTCGCTCCAGACACCGGTCGCAACACCGGCGAGGTAGGCCGCGCCGAGCGCGGTCGTCTCCGGTATTTCCGGGACGACGACAGGCACCCCGAGCACGTCGGCCTGGAACTGCATCAGCCAGCGGTTGCAGACTGCGCCGCCGTCGGCCTTGAGCTCGGTCAGCGGCCGACCCGAGGCCGCTTCCGTCGCTCGGACCGCGTCGACCGTCTGGTAGGCCATCGCCTCGAGCGCCGCGCGCGCGAGCTCGGCCCTGCCGCTTCCGCGCGTCAGCCCGACGATCGTGCCGCGCGCGTAAGGATCCCAGTACGGCGACCCCAGCCCGGTCAGGGCGGGGACGAAGTAGACGCCGTCGTTGGAATCGAGCGAGGCGGCGAGCTGCTCGGTCTCGGCGGCCGCGCCGATCAGGCCGAGGCCGTCGCGCAGCCACTGGACGGCGGCGCCGGTCACGAAGATGCTCGCCTCGAGTGCGTAGTCGACCCGGCCCTCGACCCCCCAGGCAATCGTGGTCACCAGCCCATCAGGGGCCGGCGGGGGCTCGGGTCCGGCGTTCTGGAGCACGAAGCTGCCGGTCCCGTAGGTGTTCTTGCCGAGCCCCGCCGAGTGACAACCCTGTCCGTAGAGCGCCGCCTGCTGGTCACCGGCGATGCCGGCGACGGGGATCTCTCCCCCGAACTCGCTCGTCGTGCCGTACACGTGGGCGGACGGCAATGGCTCGGGGAGCGAATCGACCGCGACGCCGAGCAACTCGCACAGCTCGGGGTCCCAGGCGAGCTCGCCGATGTCGAAGAGCAGAGTCCGGGACGCGTTCGAGAGATCGGTCGCGTGGCGGCCGCAGAGCTTGAAGACGAGCCACGAGTCGATCGTCCCGAAGGCGGCCCCGGGATCGACGCCGTTGCGGATCAGCCACTCGATCTTCGTCCCTGAGAAGTAGGGATCGAGCACGAGGCCGGTGCGCTCGCGAAACAACGGCTCGTGGCCGGCCGCGCGCAGCTCATCGCACCGTTCGGCCGTCCGCCGGTCCTGCCAGACGATCGCGCGGTGCAGCGGCCTGCCGCTGTCGCGATCCCAGGCGACGACGGTCTCGCGCTGGTTGGTGATCCCGATGCCGGCGAGCTCGGACCCCTGGATCCCGGCGTCGACGAGCGCCAGGTTGGCGACGCCGCGCGTCACCTCCCAGATCTCGTTCGCATCGTGCTCGACCCAGCCCGGCCGGGGGAAGTGCTGGCGGAACTCGCTGTAGGCGCGACCCGCGACTCGACCCTCGCCGTCAAAGACGATGCAGGTCGAGCCGGTCGTGCCCTGGTCGATCGCGAGGATCATCGGTGGAAATGTAGACGCGGAGGATGTCTCGCAGCTGCCGTGCGCGGTGGGCGAACCCGGCAGCCGTGCGGCCGGTCGCGCGGTGCTCGAGCTCGAGTTCGACCTCGACCAGGCGGAAGCCGGCGTGGTGGGCGTCGACAGTCATCGCGGTCTCCATCCCGAAGCCGGGAGCGAACGGCAGCACGCGTCGCAGTAGCTCGATCCGCATCGCGCGCTGGCCCGAGATCGGCGCGACCGGCACGAGCCCCGTACGCCTTCGAATGACCCATCCGGCCGCGCCGAGCGCGAGCCCGAATCCGCCGCCCACCCGCCGCGCGAAGACCGCGACGGCGAGGTCCCCCTCCCCACGCTCGACGGCCCCGATCAGCGGGTCCAGCCGTCCAGCGGAGTCGCCGAGATCTGCGTCGCAGAGCAGCACCAGATCTTCGGGGTCGGGGTCGGCGGCGAGCAGCAGCTCGGCGCCGAGCGTCGCGTTGCCGCCCTTGCCGACGTTGCGTGGGCGCGACAACGACCTCCGCCCCTGCGTCGCGCGCGACCGCCGCCGTGGCGTCGGTCGAGGCATCGTCGGCGACGATCACCCGCGCGCCCGGAAAGGCGGTCCCGAGCGCCGCGATCGTCTGGCCGATCCGATCGGCCTCCTCGTGCGCGGCAATGATCACGCTCAGGCGTTCAGGTTTCCGGGCCATCGCCGGGTATCGTCCCGCACCGCAACCGCAAGCGCAGTGCGACGAGAGGAGCGGCCGTGCCCGACGTCGAGGCCCACATCACCGGGACCGTGTGGAAGATCGAGTGTCAGCTCGGTCAGGAGGTCGAGGAGGGCGACACCCTGCTGATCCTCGAGTCGATGAAGATGGAGATGCCGGTCGAGGCCGAGGACGACGGCGTCGTCAAGGAGATCAAGGTCGCCGAGGGCGCCGCCGTCAGCGAGGGCGACACGCTCGTCGTGCTCGAGTAGGAAGGCCCCCGTGTCCAGCGAACTCGCATCGGGCAAGCTGAAGCTCGACGAGCCGGCCGCCGGAGTCGCGCGCCTGACGATCGCCAACGCGGCCAAGCGCGGCGCGTTCGACCAGGAGATGCTCGACGCGATTGCCGACGGCCGTCGCCGGGCTCGACGCCCGCTGCCTGATTCTCACCGGCGAGGGCCGGATGTTCTCCTCCGGCTATGACATCGGCAACTTCGAGGACGAATCCCAGTTCGCCGACGACGCCGAGAAGCTCGTCGCCCACCCCTTTCACGCCGCGATCGAGGCGATCGAGGCCTACCCGTATCCGGTCATCGCCGCACTCAACGGCCACGCGATCGGCGGCGGCCTCGAGGTCGCACTGAGCGCCGACATCCGGATCGCCGCGAGGGGCATCAAGGTCGGAATGCCGCCGGCGAAGATCGGCTTGGTCTACTCCCACACCGGGCTGCGTAAGTTTCTCGACACGATCGGGCCCGCGCACACGAGCGAGTTGTTCCACCTCGGTGAAAACATCGATTCGGACCGGGCCGCCGCCATCGGCCTGGTCAACCAGCTCGTCGAGCTCGACGAGCTGGAAGGCCGGGCGATCGGGATGGCGAGCGCGATCGCCGCCAACGCGCCGCTGTCCCTTTCCGGCAACAAGCGCGTGATCCGCGAGCTGCGGCTCGCCCAGTTCGAGCTCGACCCGCAGCTCGAAGCCGAGCTCGTAGCACTGCGCGAGGCCTGCTTCCGCTCAGCGGATTTCCGCGAAGGAGTGGCCTCCTTTGCCGAGAAGCGGCCCGCCGCTTGGGAAAACTCGCTAGAGCGAGCGTCGGCGCATAACTAGCCGAGCTGGGCGCGGCAATACGCGTCCCGCGCCGCCGAGCGGTCCGGGCTGCGGAACAACGGCAGCAGCATGCGCGACTGGAGCGCCGCGTAATCCTCGATCGAACGCGCGACCTGGCGGCGCTCGGCATCTGTCCGAGCGGACTCGAGCCGCTCCGCGTTGCGCCAGACCGCCTCGCGCTGAAGCGCCAGCAACTGGTAGATCGCCGTCTTCTCGAGCTCGGTCCCGGGTACGTCTACGTTCGCGGCCGGGTCATAGCGGGCAGCGACGTCCTCCAGCACGTCGTCGAAGGAATCGCTCAGCGCCCGGTTGAACCGGTCGTGATCGACCTTGTGGCTGCGACCGCGCTGGTCGCGCAGCCCAACCCCGGCGATCATGAACGGCATGTCGTTGTTGACGTGCGCGGAGATCCCGAGCAGCAGGTCCCCGAGACCGGTCATCGAGCGCGCGTCTGCCTCCCCGAGGGCGATCCGCCAGGCCTCGGGCACCCTAGCCCGCCTTCCTTCGCGCCAGTGGCGGCGAACGACGAAGTACTGCTTGGCGAACAGCGCATCCTCGCGCGCGAGCCAAGCGGGGTCCTCGAAGTAGCCGGAGTGCCGACCGTCTGCCGTCCGCGCGATTCGCTCGTACTCGCGCGTGACGACGATGTAGTTGCCGAGAAACAGTCCCTTGTGGTCACAGCCGTCGCGACGCTGGAGCCGGCGCATCCGCTTCAGCGTCCGGTCGACGCAACGGGGCGAGCCCTTCGGACAGGGAATCCCGCGGTCCTGCCCGCCGGCGTTCACGAGCCCCGGCAGCAGGTCGGTGATCGGCAGGAAGATCGGGTTCTCCTCCGCAGCCGCGACGCCCGCCGCGCCGACCGTTACGGCCGCGACCAGGATCGCCGCGATGACTCGACCCCTCATGCCTCGAAGCGTAGCCGGGTGCGAGCCGGCGAGCAGCCGGTCCCTAGCGCTCCGGCTTGGCAAACGACCTGGAGCAGCGGTCCGTCCGAGTCGGGTCCTAATTTCCCAGGCAGCCGTACTCGAAGCGACCCACGCCTCTTGCCGCCACTGATCACCCCCGACGAAGCGCTGCGCCTCGGTGAGATCGAAGATCACGCCGGGATCGAGGCACTCGTCGAACGGGCCTGGCGGGTCCGGCTCGAGAATTTCGAGGACTCGACCGACATGTGCTCGCTGGTCAACGCCAAATCGGGCGGCTGCGCCGAGGACTGCGGTTTCTGCGCCCAGTCGCGCTTCGCCGAAGCCGACACGCCGATGCACGCGATGATGACCCCGGAGCAGATCCTCGAACACGCCCAGGCGGCCGAGGCCGCCGGCGCGCATCGCTTCTGCATGGTCACTCAGGGCCAGGGGCTCTCCAAGCGCGACTTCGAGAACATCCTCGAGGGCGCCCGGCTGGTCGCAGATCAGACAAATCTCAAGCGCTGCGCCTCGGTCGGGCACATCTCGGCCGACCGCGCGCGCAAGCTCAAGGACGCCGGCATCCAGCGCGTCCACCACAACGTCGAGACCGCCGAGAGCTACTACCCGGAGGTCACCTCGACGGTCCGCTACGAAGGGCGGCTGCGGACGATCGACGCGGTCCGTGACGCCGGCCTGGAGACCTGCGTCGGGGGGATCCTCAACCTCGGCGAGTCGCGCGAGCAGCGGGTCGAGATGGCTTTCCAGCTGGCCGAGATCGACCCGACGAGCGTCCCGATCAACCTGCTCAACCCACGTCCGGGCACGAAGTTCGGCGACCGCGATTACATGGATCCGTGGGAAGCCGTCAAGTGGATCGCGATCTTCCGGCTGATCATGCCCGCGGCCCTCTTCCGGCTGTGCGGTGGGCGCAACGAGAACCTCGGCGACGGCGAGTTCCACTCGATGGCGGTCAAGGCCGGGCTCAACGGCGTGATGATGGGCAACTTCCTGACGACGCTCGGCTCAGACCCCGAGGACGACCGCGCGATGTTCGAGGCGCTCGGGCTCAACACCGCCCGCCAGAGCGACAACGGCGCCAACCCGCGACCCGACAACCGCAGCGGCTGGCTCGGCGGCGAAACCCCGGCGACACCGGTCGACCGTCTGATCAACCGTCTCGACGAGGCTCCGATGTGGGACCCGTCGACCCAGCTTGCGCCACCGCCGAAGGCATCGGTGCCGCCACGGCCCGACGGAGCACCCAACCGCGGTCTAGCCGACGAAACGGCCGACCGAGGCCCAAGCCGCGAGGCACGATCCCGGCTGGGGTCTGGTCCCGACCCCGACGAAGCGCCGACCCAGGAATTTCCCGCGCTCGTATCGTCGAGCCAGAACGCGACGCCGCGTAGCGAGGACCGGCCACCCGATGACCGACATCCAGGAACGGATCGACGAGCTCAAGGACCGAGGGTCTCTACCGGCGGATGAGGTTGGTCTCCGGACCACAGGGCCCGCGGGTGCTGCTCGACGGCCAGCCGGTCCTGCTGCTGTGCGCCAACAACTACCTCGGCCTCGCCGACCACCCGCACGTCCGCCAGGCCGCCGCCGACGCGGCGATGCGCTGGGGCGTCGGCGCCGGAGCCTCGCGGCTGGTCTCGGGCAACATGACGATCC
This sequence comes from uncultured Thermoleophilaceae bacterium, assembly GCA_963790245.1. Classification (GTDB taxonomy): domain Bacteria; phylum Actinomycetota; class Thermoleophilia; order Solirubrobacterales; family Thermoleophilaceae; genus JACCVG01. The sequence goes on along the minus strand of CAWBNP010000002.1, from coordinate 1,885,800 downwards.
ACCGCCGGCTCGAGGACGCAGCTCGCTGACTTCAAGGGCAAGCCGCGCTGCGTGCTGTTCGGGTCGGGCTACCTCGCCAACACCGGGATCATCTCGGCGCTCGCCGGACGAGGATGAGGTCGTCTTCTCCGACGCGCTCAACCACGCGAGCATCGTCGACGGCTGTCGGCTCTCGCGCGCGGAGACGTTCGTCTACGACCACCTCGACATCGACCACCTCGAGTGGGGCCTGCGCGGGCCGAGGGCCGCGGCAGCCTGATCGTGACCGACGGCCTCTTCTCGATGGACGGCGACACCGCGCCGCTCGCAGGAGATCGTCGAGCTCGCGCGCCGCTACGACGCGCGTGTGATGGTCGACGACGCGCACGCCACCGGCACGGTACGGTCCCGGCGGCCGCGGCACGGTCGCCGCGGCCGGCCTCGAGGACGACGTCGACCTGATCGTCGGCACGCTCGGCAAGTCGCTCGGCGCCTACGGCGCCTACGTCTGCTGCTCCAAGACAGATGGCCAAGTACCTGATCAACTCGGCCCGCAGCCTGATCTTCTCGACCGGTACCGCCGCCACCGGTCGCGGCCGCCGCCACTCCGGTCGCTCGAGCTGCTGCGCGAGGATCCGCGACTCGTCGATCGGGTCCAGCGCAACGCAACCGTGCTGCGTGCCGCGCTGAAGCAGGGCGGGCTCGACGTCGGGGAATCCGAGAGCCACATCGTGCCGCTCATGATCGGCGATGCCGAGGCGACCGTCACCGCTTCCCAGCGTGCACTCGAGAAGGGCGTCTTCGCCCAGGCGATCCGGCCACCCACGGTGCCAGAGGGAACCTCCCGCCTGCGGCTGACCGTGATGGCGACCCACACCAAGGAAGAGCTCCGTCACGCCGCACGCGTGCTCGCGATCGTCGCGCGCCCGGTCGCGGCCCGCGAGGTCGCGCCGGCGCGGCAGCCAATGCGGGCTCCGGCCCCGGTCGCAGCCGGACGGACGACCGGCGTCTTCGACGGTCTCGCCGAAGCCGCGTAGTCGCCCTGCGCGGGCTGTTCGTAACCGGCACGGACACGGACGTCGGCAAGACGGTGGTGTCGGCGGCGATCTGCGCAGCGCTGAGCAGCGCGGGCGAACGGGTTGCGGCGTTCAAGCCGGTCGTTACGGGAGTCGATCGACCCGGTCGGCGAGCTGGCCGCGCGATCACGCGCTGCTGGCGTCGGTCGCCTCTGCGGGACAAACGGCCGACGCAGTGACGCCGATAACGTTCGGACCCGCCGTCTCGCCCCACTACGCCGCCGAGCTGGCCGGAACGGCCGTCGACCCGGCCCCGTTGGTCGCTCACGCCCGTGGCCTCGCCGCTGAGGGGACGACGTTGATCGTCGAGGGGGTCGGCGGTCTACTCGTTCCGCTCTCCGACGGCTATTCGATCCGCGATCTCGCGGTCGAGCTCGGCCTGCCCGTGGTGATCGTCGCCCGTACGGGGCTCGGGACGATCAACCACACGCTGCTGAGCATCGAGTCGGCCCGCTCTGCGGGCCTCGAGGTCGCGGCGGTGGTGATGACCCCGTGGGCAGAGGATCCCACGCCAATCGAGCTCTCGAACCGACTCACGATCGGCCGGATCGGTCGCGTCGAGATCGTCGGCCTCGCCCCAACCCGGCCCGATGCCCCGGCCCTTGCCGCCGCCGGCGCCGAGCTCCCGCTCGAGGACTGGCTCTCCTAGCCGCCGAAATGTCTGCGCGGGTCGAGCCGCGCGTGGCACGACCCCGGTGGGGCCTAGCCGCCGAAACCGCTGTGCGGGTCGAGCCGCGCGTGGCACGAGCCCGGTGGGGCCTAGCCGCCCGCCGCGTACTCGACGATCGAGCGGTCGATCAGGAACTCGACCGGCGCGCGGTCGTCGGTGTAGATCTCGCCCCCGGTCAGTGGCGGCGCGAGGTTCGCGGCCTGCTCGCGGGCGACCGGCTGCAGCTCGGCAGGCAGCTCGGGGACGATCGCCTCGAGGTTCTCGGCGGAGATCGGCTGCTCGCTCGCCGCGAGCAAGGTGTTGGTCGGCTCGATCGGGTCGCGCAGCACGTGCGGGAAGACCGAACCCATCGTCGCCGCGAGCACCTGCTCGAGCTGGTCGTCGCCCGCCGGATGTCCGGCGTTGATGATCACGACGCCACCGGGCGCGAGCTTGTCCCGCGCGGTTTCGAAGAACTCCTTCGTCGTCAGGTAGAACGGGATGTAGGGCTGGCGGTAGGCGTCGATCATGATCGCGTCATAGCTACGATCGATCCGGCGCAGAAACGGGCGCGCGTCCTCGTGGAAGAGCTCGAGGCGCGGGTTGTCCATCTCGAAGAACCGCTCGCCGAGCCCCGAGAGCTCCTCGTCGATCTCGACGCCGTCGATTGACGTCTCGGGGAAGAACCGCTCGTAGGCGCGCGCCGTCGTCCCCGCCGCGTTGCCCAGGATCGCGATCCGCTCGGGTGGGGCATCGAGCCCGACGAACGGCAGCACGAGGTTGCCGTCCCAGACGTTGTCGGTCAGCACGGTGTCGGGCTTGAAAAGCGAGTGGACGGCCTGGCCCTCGTTGAGCTCGAGCGTCCGCTCCCCGCCCGGGTACTCGAGCACGCGCGCGTACTGGTACTCGGTCTCGGTCTCCGCGAGCACGATCGCGTCGTCGCTGGCCTTGAGCGTGCCGACCGGGAGAGCGATCAGCACGGCCATCACCGCGGGCACCAGCGCGTAGCGCCAGACCGGGCGCAGCCCGACCACCGCGACCACCGCGATCGCGAGCGCGAAGATGAGGAAGGTCCGCTGCGTTCCAAAGACCGGGATCAGGACGAGCGCGGAGAGCAGAGTGCCGGCGAGGCTGCCGGCCGTCGAGAGCGCGTAAAGCCGACCGGCGACGGTGCCCATCGACTCGACGTCGGAGACCGCGAGCTTGAGCGCCCACGGCGTGACCGCACCCAGGAGCAGTACCGGGATCGCGACCAGCACGAGCACGCCGAACAGCGAGCCGAGAAAGGCACCTGCGGAGATCGAATCGAGCGCGCCGACGGCGAGCCCGAGCAGCGGATCGGAGACGAACGGCACTGCGGCCAGCAGCACCGAGGCGGCCAGCGTCAGCAGCAGCAAGCCGCGGATCTGCGGATGGCGATCGGCGAACCGCCCCCCCAGCCAGTAGCCGATCGAGAGCGCGACGAGCACGATGCCGATCGTGTTCGCCCAGACGATCGTGGACGCGCCGAAGTAGGGCGACATCAGGCGCACGGCTGCGATCTCCGCCCCGAGCGATCCCGTGCCCACGATGAAAACGAGTAGAGAAAGGGGCGGCATCTTTTTCCGACCCACACGATAGTTACCGTGCCCTCCGTGGGGCTGACCGCCGATGACCGGCGCTATCTGTGGCATCCGTTCACCCAGCAGCAGGGCTGGGAAGAGGAGCCGCCTCTCATCATCGAATCAGCCGAGGGCTGCGAGCTGATCGACGTCGAGGGCCGCCGCTACATCGACGGCGTCTCGTCGCTCTGGTGCAATGTCCACGGCCACCGCCATCCACACATCGACGGTGCCGTCCGCGACCAGCTCGACCGCGTCGCCCACTCGACGATGCTCGGCCTCTCACACCCGCCCGCGATCGAGCTCGCGCGGCGGCTGGTAGAGCTCGCGCCGCCTGGACTGGAGCGGGTCTTCTACTCCGACAGTGGCTCGACCGCTTGCGAGATCGCCCTCAAGATGGCCTTCCAGTTCTTCCAGCAGCGCGGCGGCGCCGACGCGCGCCGAACCCGGTTCATCTCGCTCCAGAACTCCTACCACGGCGACACCGTCGGAGCCGTCTCGGTCGGCGGGATCGATCTCTTCCACTCGCTCTACCGCCCGCTGCTCTTCGATGCGCTCCACGTTCCCGGGGGCGATGCGGGCGCGCTCGAGCGGGTGCTGGCCGAGCACGGCCACGAGACCGCCGCCGTGATCGTCGAGCCGCTCGTCCAGGGCGCGGCCGGGATCCTCGTCCAGCCCTACGGCTACCTGCGCGAGGTGCGCGATCTCTGCGACCGCCACGGGGTGCTGCTGATCTGTGACGAGGTGGCGACCGGCTTCGGCCGCACCGGGAAGATGTTCGCCTGCGAGCACGAGGACGTCTCGCCCGACCTGATGTGCGTCGCGAAGGGGATCACCGGCGGCTACATGCCGCTCGCGGCGACCCTCACGACCGAGCGGATCTACGAGGGCTTTCTCGGCGCGTTCGAGGAGTTCCGCTCCTTCTTCCACGGCCACACCTACACCGGAAACCCGATCGCCTGCGCCGCGGCCCTCGCCTCGCTCGACGTCTTCGACCAGGAGCGCACGCTCGAGCGCCTGCAGCCGAAGATCAGCCTCTTGACCCGGATGCTCGAGCCGATCGGCGCACTGGCCCAGGTGGCCGAGGTCCGCCGCCGGGGGTTCATGGCGGGCATCGAGCTCGGCGGATTCGAGGTCGAGCAGCGAGCCGGGCACCGGGTCGCGATGGCGGCTCGCCGCCGTGGCGCGATCGTCCGGCCGCTCGGAGACACAGTGGTGCTGATGCCACCGCTGGCGATCTCGGAGGCGGAGCTGATCCGGCTGATCGAGGTCGTCGCCGAGTCGATCGAGGCGGTCGGGGTCAGCGTCGGCGAGCCGGCGGCTGCTTTGGACGCAACCGCCGACCGCCTCGCTGCCTAGGCCCGACCGGCGAGTTCGCCAGTCGTCGGCTGCGGGGTGTCTTCGGGCGCGATGCGCTGGCCGCGCTTGAGACAGTCGGACCTCTTCTTGGTGATGAAACAGCGGCGTCCGTTGTAACAGGACCAGATCGTGCCGGCCGGCGAGGTGTAGGTCCCCTCGTGAGGAAGCGTCCAGCCTCCGCCCATCCGGCAGTCCTGAGGTGTTCCCCCGCTCTGATTCTGCATGGCGGCGCTGGCGGTGGCGGAAGAGCCTCCAGCAGCGATTACGGCGAGAAGTGCGGTTGTGACGGCCAGGTTGCGAAACATTCGAGGACTCCTTTGACGGATTGACGATGTGCTCGAGTTTCGGTGCACCCGACCAGCCGCAATAGACCCCTTGGGTGTCGATTTCTCACACCGCTCGGGCGGAGGATCAGCTCAGGACGCTGCGTAGCCCTCGATCAGCTCGCTCGCAAGGCTCACGCCCTCGCCGCCGGCTCCGCCGTCGGTCAGCGAGTCGACGACCTCCCGCTTCTCGGCCAGCAGCGCCGCCATTCGCTCGTCGATCGTCTTGGCCGCCAGCAGATACCAGGCCGTCACCCCGCGCTCCTGGCCAATCCGGTGGAGCCGATCCTCGGCCTGATCGTGCTTGGCGGGCGTCCAGGCGAGCTCGAGGAACGCGACGTTGGCCGCGGCGGTGAGCGTGAAGCCGTGCGATGCCGCCTCGAGCGAGCAGACGCAGATACCCGGCCCGTCCTCCGATTGGAAGGCCGCTACATTGCGGTCGCGCTCGGCCTGCGGATCGGATCCGAGAATCCGGGCGCTGGCCGGAAACCGCTCGAAGACCGCGTTCTGGATCTCGCGATGATGGGCGAAGACGACAAGCCGCTCCTCGGTCTCCTCGAAGTCCTCGATCCACTCGAGCGCCGCGGCCAGCTTCCCGTGCGCCGCGAGCCGGCGCAGCGCTCCGAGCCGGACCAGCGCGGCGGCGCGCAGGCTCTGCGAAATGCTCCCTTCCCCGTTTGCCTCGATCTGCTCCTGCAGCCACGCGACGAAGTCGCGCTCAGCGCGCCGGTACTCGGCCTCGTTGGAGAGCGGCACCGTGACGAGCGCGCGCCGCTTGTCCGGCAGCTGCTCGAGCACGTCTGCCTTCTTGCGGCGTAGATAGCAGGAGCCGCGTAGCCGGGCGTGCAGCGACCGCCGTGACTCCTCGGTGCGAAACCCGGACTGGAAGCTGCGCGCGGAGCCGTATTCCTGGAGGCGGCCGAGGATCCGCAGCTGCGACGCGAGCTCGGCTGGGCGGTTTACGACCGGCGTCCCGGTCAGCGCCAGCCGTAGAGCGTCGGGCGCCAGCCGCTCCGAGAGCTCGCGAACCGCCGCGGTGCGGGCCGCGCGCGGCGACTTCAAATAGTGGGATTCGTCGAGCACGAGCGCGCGCGGGGCGAGCGCAGCGAGCTCGTCGATGTGGTCGGCGACGATCTCGTAGTTCAGGACCAGGAGCTCCCCGCCGGCCAGCGATTGCGGCGCGCGTCCGACGGCCATCCGCGCCTCGCGCCCGGGGAGCCACGTGCTGATCTCACGCATCCAGTTGAGCTTCAGCGAAGCCGGGCAGATGACCACCGCGGGGTAGGCGAGATCGGCCTGAACGGCGGCGAGCGCCTGGATCGTCTTGCCGAGCCCCTGTTCGTCGGCGACGAAGATCCGCCGACGCTCGAGCGCGTAGGCGACGCCCGCACGCTGAAAGGCCATCAGCTGCCCGCCGAGCCCCGCGACCTCGAGCTCGGCGTCCTCCGCGCTGGACATCGCGAGCAGTCGCTCGGCATCGGCATCGGTCGAGATCACCCCTTCGACGAGGACACGGGCGCGCTGGTCGAGCTCAACCGCCCACTGCCGGATGAACCGCGCGAGCACGCTCGGAGGCCACGAACCGGCTGGCAGGTGGCCTTCGCTCAGACGCGCACCGTCGCGCCGGTCGATCAGGTGGCGCTCCTCCTGCGCGAGGGCATCGGCCGGAGCCCCGTCCCAGATCGGATCGACCTCCAGCCAGTCGCCGGTCGTCCCCTCGACCACGACGAGCGTCGCCCGCGGGATCTCCCGACCCTCCGGGTTGGCCAGCGCCCACTCGAAGCAGCGCTCGGCCGCGACCGAGAGCGTCAGTTCTCGATCCTCGGTGCGGAGCGCTGCGAGTGCGCGGACGTTGGCGGGCGTGAGCGCGATCGCCCGGTGGCGCGGATCACCGCGCGAGGCTTCGAGGGCGCGCAGCTCGTCGGGCGGCTCGCCGGCGCTCGTCGTCAGCCGCAGGAGCGGTGCTGAGCCGGCCTGCTCGATCGCGATCCGCGCCACCCAGGTCGGCGCCCTGTCGAGCCAATCCGCTGCCGCGTCGTCGAGCCGCACTACGGCGTGAGAGGCGAGCAGCCGGCGCAGCGCGTGGGCGAGCGCCGCGTTCGCCCGGCCGACCCACCGCCCGCCGTCACGACCGACGCCCCGAACGCCCGGGATCGCGGCGAACGCGTTGCGGGCCCGCCGATCCTCGCCCGGCAGCATCACGACGAACTCGCCCTCGAGGCAGACCTTCGCCGATGCGCTCCGCACACTTCCCTCCCCTGCGAGCAACTCGCGCAGCGCGACCTCGGCGGTGGGGCTGAGGCGCAGGAAGTGATCGCGGATGGCGGTGTTGATCGCCTCGGCGCTCCACCGGGTCAGCGGGATCTCCGTCCGATCGACCGCTGCCATCCGCCGCGCGCCCGGGATCGTCCGCAGCTCCTCCAGACCAGGCGAGCGCCGATCATCGACGAGGCTGAGCGCGGGTCCACGCGCAAGGCTCAGTTCGATCACCGGGGTGCCAACCCGCCCGGCGCAGAGCCGCTCGAGCTCGTCGGCGGAAGCCGGATCGATCGCAACGTCGTGGAATCGGATCGCCACCGCGAGCGAATGCGCGCGGTCGGGCCCGAGCCTTCGGCTCCAGGCGACCTCCGAGACAACGGCCGGCTTGCCCGGGATCGCGGCAAGCGCCGCAGCTAAAGCCTCCTCGACCTCCCCGTCGACGGTCGCGGTGCCGGCGCGAACGCGGACCGATGTAGCCCCCCCGAAGAGGCCATCGTGGGCGGTCGAAGTCATCTCAGGCGGTGAGTGGCGCAAGCCGCTGAGCTTGGCGCGCAGACCGGACGCCTGGGGCTAGGAAGCTCCTGGCCCGAACTGGAGCCCGAACTTCACCGCCAGGTACCCGGCGACGAGAACCCCGAGCAGCCGCCGGAACCAGTTGACGCCCTCGGCGATCTCCAGATAGGCCCATGCGCCGATCGCCAGGTAGAAGATGCCCTGGGCGATCCCGGCGGCCAGACCTTCCGCCAGTCGACTGATCAGAAGCGCGACCAGCGCGGCCCAGAGGGGCGGGTTGGGCCATTGGGCGATCGGGAAGCGTTCAGGCATCGCCGCGGACGCTACTCGCTGGGCCGCCCGCGCTAGCCTCAGCGAAATGAGCCGCGCCTCGTGGTACCAGGACGAAACCGACGAGCGGGTCGAGCAGCTGCGCGCCGACTACCGTCGCGAGCAGCGTCGCGCACGCATCGTCCAGTGGTCGATCATCGTTGCGACGGCGTTTGCGACCCTCGCCGTCGTGATCGGCTTCGCCTCGTCCGGTTAGGCGACTGCCGACGGTTCAGCACACCGACAGGGCGGTTTGACGCGCCCGTCGCGCACGGCCACGTTGATACGCGACGGCGAGTAGTCGGTGACCACCAGCCGCCGGCGCATCAGCCCTCGTAAACGGTGAAGTCCTTCTTGCGCGCGCCGCAGACGGGACAGAACCAGTCGTCGGGGATCAGCTCGAAGGCGGTGCCGGCGGGAATGCCGCCGTCGGGATCGCCCTCGGCGGGGTCGTAGATGTAGCCGCAGGACTCGCAGATCCACATCTGTTCGGTTGCGGTGCTGCTCACGGCCGAAAAGATAGCGAGCGACTGGGCCGAGGGGTACCCTGCAGCGATGCGAGTGGACCGCCCGCCGCCGGGCGAGGAGCTGCACGACGGGCCGGAGGTAACCCCGCGACTCGCCGCGTCGACCGTCGTGATGCGCCGCGGCGAGACGGCCCCGGAGATCCTGTTCGTCCAGCGCCACCCCGACCAGCGATTCATGGGCGGGGTCTGGGTCTTCCCGGGCGGCGCGGTCGACGCGGGCGAGGAACCGTCCGCAACCGCGGTCCGCGAGCTCCAGGAGGAGGCGGCGATCGCCCTCGACCCAGGAGCCGAGCTGATCCCGTTCGTCCGCTGGATCACGCCGAAGGAGGTCTCGACCCGCTTCGACACGTGGTTCTTCCTGACCGAGGCGCCCGCGGGACAGGAGGGCCGCTGCGACGGCCAGGAGTGCGTCGACCTGCGCTGGCTGACCGCCGCCGACGCGCTCGCCGCGCACGAGCGGGACGAGCTGATGCTGGTCTTCCCGACGATCCGCACCCTCCAGCGACTTGCGGGCTTCGAATCCGTCGAGGTCGCTCTCAGCACCCTCCGCGCGACCGACACCGAGTCGATCACGCCACGGATCGTCGTCAAGGACGACCACGCCGAGGTCCTGCTCCCGGGCGAGCCCGGCTACGCCTGATCGCCGGCCCACCCGGCCGCTCCACTAGCCTCGCTAACCGTGTCGCCGACCGTGGCAATCGGCCTGCTGCTCGCCCTGGCGACCGCGCTCGCATCGATCACCGGCTTTCTGTTCAAGCACCGCGGCGCGGTCCGGTCGCCCAAGATCGACGGCCGCGCTCCGATCCGTGGCTCGCTCGCGCTGTTCCGCTCGCGCTGGTACCTGCTGGGCCTGGCGATCGCGACCGCCGGCTGGGGGCTGCACGTCGCCGCCCTCGCCCTGGCCCCGATTTCGCTCGTCCAGTCGGTCATCGCAGGCAGCCTGGTCCTGCTGACCGTGGTCGCCGACCGCGCCTTCGGCCTCGAGGTCACCCGGCGCGAGTGGATCGGCGTCGCGCTGACCGCACTGGGCCTCGCGTTCCTCGCAGCGACGCTCGAGGGCGCCGCCAGCGAGAGCCACTCCGGCTACGCGCCGGATGTGCTGGCCCTCTACGTCACGCTCCTCAGCGCCGCCGGCCTGATGGCGATGTTCGCGGGATGGGGGCGCAACGCACTCGTGCTGGCGATCTCGGCGGGCCTCCTCTGGGGGGCATCCGATGTGTCGATCAAGGCGCTCAGCGGTGAGCTCGGAGCAAGCGTCTCCTTCCTGCTGGACCCGCTCACCGCGGTGATCCTGATCGCGTCACTGATCGGCCTGACCGTCTCGGCACGAAGCCTCCAGGACGGCCCCGCGGTACCGGTGATCGCGGCGACCTGCGCCGCCGCCAACCTCTCGACGATCGCCTCGGGACCGATCGTCTTCGAAGAGCCGCTACCGAGCGACCCACTCGGGCTCGCGGTTCGATTGCTCGCCTTCGCGCTCGTGATCGTCGCGGCGTCGCTGACCCCCCCGCCGCTGAGCGCCTCCGGGACCTAGGGCTTCAGCCCGCGACAGCCTTGTAGTACCGGACGGCGAGTCCGGTCAGCAGCGTCTGGAACGTCTCCTCGACGGGCATCTCGTTCGCCGCGGAATAACCGCGCAGCCCCGCCTCCTCGATCGCCAGGCTCTGATCGATCACCTCGTCGACGAGCCCGGGGTGCTGGTCGGAGAAGTAGGCGCCCATCGAATAGAGATTCGTGTCCATCAGCGAAGCGACGAACTGCTCGCTCGCGTCCTGGATCTCCGGGGGGCTCGGGGTCATCGGCCCGGACTGTAGCCTGGACCGGCGTGGCTGCGCTGAGCGAGATCATCGCCTTCCTGGACGACCTGCTCGTGCCGGTGGATTTCGACGACCTCTGCCCCAACGGGCTGCAGGTTCCGGGCTCGGAATCGGTCGAGCTGGTGGCGACCGGGGTGTCGGCCAACCGCGCGACGATCGAGCGCGCGATCACCGACCACGGCGCCGGCTTGGTGCTCTGCCACCACGGGCTGTTCTGGAACGGTCGCCCGCGCTCGATCGATGCCACCCTGCGCGGACGGCTGGCGCCGTTGTTCGCGGCCGATGTGGCGCTGGCGGCCTACCACCTCCCGCTCGACGCGCATCCGGCGCTCGGTAACAACGCCCTGCTCTGCGACCTGCTCGGCTTCGAGCGCGCCGAGCGCTTCGCCGAGCACGGTGGCCGCCCGATCGGCTTCGTCGCCCGGTCCGCAGAAGGGATCTCACGGACCGACCTGATCGAGCGGATCAGGGACGGGCTCGGCCGAGATCCGCTCCTCCAAGGTGCCGGCCCTGACCCGATCCACTCGCTCGGCATCGTCTCCGGCGGCGCCGCGGGCGACCTGCGCGCGGCGATCGACCTCGGGCTCGATGGCTTCCTCACCGGCGAGCCAGGCGAGTGGGCGATGGCCGAGGCCCAGGAGGCGGGTGTCCACTTCATCGCCGCCGGCCACTACGCGACCGAGACGCTCGGCGTCATCGCGCTCGGCCAGAGGCTCGCCGCACGGTTCGGCATCGAGCACGTCTTCGTCGACGTTCCGAACCCCGTGTAGATCGATTTCACAACGTCGGGCCGAGTCGTTAGATTGGTCGTGCGAAGGGAAGATCCACCGAAAGGGAAGAGGTCTATGGCGATTCACCTGACGCCCACCGAGCTCGGGGCGCGAGACGGGACTTGCACCGACGCGAGATCATCTTGAAGTGCATGGAGCTCGGGCGTCCCAATTTTCGAGGGCCGGATCGATCGCACCCTGTTCGAGCAGACGCTCAAGCAGACCGACGCTCCGCGGGAAACCGCCAAAGCCTGACCTGAAGCCCATCACACTTCGCCCTCCTGGCAGCACCGAGGAGGAGGAGAGATGGAAGTCGCAACCGTTAAGCCTGTCGAGGCGAGCACCAACTCGAAGACGATGGCCGACCTGCTGCCGCATCGCCGCACGCACGCACAGCGGTGCTCCGGCGCTCGGCACAAGGTCGATGGTGAGTGGATCGAGATCAGCTACGCCGAGCTCGGCGACGGCCGTCCGCGAGATCTCCCTCGGCCTGATCGACCTGGGCATCGAGCTGGGTGACCGCGTCTCGATCCTGAGCCACACCCGCCCGGAGTGGACGTTCGCCAACTTCGGCATCCTCACCGGCCGGCGCCGCCTCGGTGTCGATCTACCAGACCAACTCCGCCGAGGAATGCCACTACGTGCTCGAGTCACTCCGAGTCGCGAGCGGTTTTCGTCGAGGACGCGGAGCAGCTGGCGAAGATCCGCGAGGTCCAGGGCGACCTCCCCGATCTCGAGTTCATCATCGTGATCGAGCCGTCCGGAGACCTCGGCGATGCGATCACGCTCGATGACCTGCGCGAGCGTGGTCGCGGACGCGAGCAGGCCGAGTTCGACGAGCGCGTCGAATCGGTCGGACGCTCGACGACAGCGCCGTGTACATCTACACCTCGGGCACCACCGGCCCGCCCAAGGGCGTGCATCCTCACCCATCGCAACTACCGGAACGTCACCACGATGGTCGGAGAACCAGGGGATCCTCGCCGCAGGTCGACGTCGCCTACCTCTTCCTGCCGCTTGCGCACGCCTTCGCGCTGCTCGTCCAGTTCGTGACGATCGACCTCGGGGCGACGCTCGCCTACTGGGAGAAGGACCCGGCCAAGATCATGCCCAACCTCCAGGAGGTCAAGCCGACCTACTTCCCGTCGGTGCCGCGGATCTTCGAGAAGATCTACACGCTCGCCACCAACGCGGCTCCGGACAAGGAGCAGCTCGCCCAGGCGGTCGCAGGTCGGGCATCAAGGTCCGGCAGATGCAGGCGAGCCGGCGCAGGACGTGCCCGCCGAGCTCCAGGCCGGGTTCGACCAGGCCGACGAGGCGCTCTACAAGAACGTCCGCGCGACTCTTCGGCGGGAACATCCGCCAGTGCGTCACCGGCGCGGCGCCGATCGCGCAGGAGATCCTCGAGTTCTTCTACGCGTGCGGGGTTCCGGTGCTCGAGGGCTACGGGATGACCGAGACCTCGACCGTCGCGACGGTCAACTAGCTCGGCGAGTTCCGGTTCGGCTCGGTCGGCAAGCCGCTCCCGGCCAGGAGATCCGGATCGCGGAGGACGGCGAGATCCTGCTCAGGGCCCGAACATCTTCAAGGGCTACTACAAGAACCCAGACGCCACAGCCGAGACACTCGACGACGGCTGGCTCCACACCGGCGACCTCGGCAGCATCGACGAGGACGGCTTCCTGTTCATCACCGGTCGCAAGAAGGACATCATCATCACCGCCGGCGGCAAGAACATCACGCCTGCCAACCTCGAGAACGGCCTCAAGCAGAACCGCTGGATCTCGCAGGCGGTGGTGGTCGGCGATCGGCGGCCGTACCTGATCGCGCTGATCACGCTCGACCCGGAGGAGGCGCCGGCATTCGCCGAGGAGCACGGTCTGGACGTCGAAGACCTGCCCGACTCCGAGCTGATGCGCGCGGAGGTCCAGAAGGTCGTCGACGAGGTCAACGGCGGGTCGGCCCGGTCGAGCAGATCAAGAGGTTCAAGATCCTCGACCACGATCTCTCCCAGGAGACCGGCGAGCTGACGCCGACGCTCAAGGTCAAGCGCAACATCGTCAACGAGAAGTTCGCAGGCGAGGTCGACGAGCTCTACGCCGCTTAGAACCACCCGTCGGGCGGATCGCCCGGACCCGTTCGGTCCCTAGACTCGAGGGGTGGCACCACGAAACGACCCGACCGACACCGGGGGGCTCTTCATCGGCCGGCGACCGGGGACCGCTCCGGTCCGCTACCGCGGCCGTCCCGGGCGACTGGAGCCGCGGCGGCAGCGGATCGACCGGTTCATCGCGCGCGGGATCCTCGCGGTCGAGATCCTCGTGCTTGCGACGCTCTGGGGACCGCAGCCGATGGCTTGGCTCTGGGTCGGCTCACACGTCGACTACCAGACCGGATCGGTCGAGGTCGGGATCGTGGTGGCCTTCACCGGGATGCTGTTCACCCTGTTCGGCACGCTCGCGATCGCCAAACGGCTCGATCACGCGTGGATCCTCACGCGACGGGCGAGCGGCGTGACGCAGCGCAGCGGCATGATCGAGTGGATCTTCGTCGTCAGCATCGCAGTCGGCGTTTCGGCCTTCTGCATCTGGCTGTTCGTGATCGAGGGCCCCGGGTCGCAGTTCTTCTCCCCGCGGGCCAACTGACCGCGCCCGTTCCGCGATGGGTCTGCTCGATTACTACCGCCAGTTCGACGATCTGAGCGAGGAGGAGTTCAACCGCGGGTTGCGCGCACGCAGCGCGCGTGAGAAGGCGCTCGCGCTCGAACGGGTCTCGGAGCTCGATCTCGCCGGCACCGAGTGGCCGGATTTTCCTGACGCAGAGGTCATGAACGCGGCGATCTTCGCGGCGCGCGGCAACGTCAACGGCTACCCGGACAGGTCGGCCACCGTCGTGCGTGAGGCGCTCGCAGCGCGACACGAAGTCGATCCCGAGCGCGTCGCATTCGGCAACGGGTCGACGGAGCTGCTCCAGGCGGTCGCGCTCCGTCTGCTCCGCGAGGGCGACGACCTAGTGACGCCGTGGCCCTCCTATCCGCTCTACCCCCTGATGGCCCACGCCGCGGGTGCGCAGGCGGTGCCGGTCGGATCGGTCGCAGCGATCGGGGCGGCCGTCAGTCCGCGAACCAGGATCGTCGCGCTCTGCAACCCGAATGATCCGACCGGGACCTACACGTCCGCGGAGGCGGTCGGCGAGCTCGCCGCGAACCTGCCCGAGCACGTCCACCTGCTGATCGACGAGGCCTACATCCAGTTCCAGGACGTCGAGCCCGCGGATGCCGTGCTGCGGCTGACCGATAGCCACCCGCGGGTGATCGTCTTTCGCACGTTCTCGAAGATCTACGGTCTCTCCGGGCTACGGGCGGGATACGCGGTCGGATCGAGCCAAGCCGGGCCGCTCCTGGCCGCGATCGCGCCGGTCCTCGGCGTCAACGCGCTCACCCAGGCAGGTGTCGCCCACGCGCTCAAGATCGGCGACCTGGAGATCGAGCGCCGCCGCGAGCTCGTGATCAATCAGCGCGGACGTCTGCTCGGGGCGGTGCTTGAGACCGCAGTCGACACGGAGCCTTCCGAGGCCAACTTCGTGCGAATCGCCTCGGGCGGACTCGCAGGCGCCGAGCTCTCCGCCCGGCTGCTGCGCCAGGGGATCCGCGTCGCCCACGGCGACCACATCGGCGAGCACCACATCCGCGTCGCGATTCGGGGCGCGGCGGCGACCGGCCGACTGATCACCGCACTCGAGAAGCTGTAGTCGCTACCCCTGGCCGGACTGGCGCAGGAGCGCCCCCGTCGTCTGCTCCAGGATCCGGCGCCAGCCGGCGGTCTTCTCCGGATCTTTGGCAAAACGGCGGACGACCTTGCGGACGCGGGTGGCCGAGATCTCGATCCCGTGCCGGCGCGCAGATCTCGCGCAGCTCGTCGTAGTCGTTGGCGAGCTTGAGGGTGACCGACTCGAACCCGTGGCGGGCGATCTCGACCCGCTTGGTGAAGTTCATGATGTTGGTGTCGAACATCAGCTCGTCGTTGGGATCGGGCTCGATCAGGATGATGTCGACCCCTGGGTAGCTTCTCCTGCCACTGCTTGACGGCCTCATGCAGCCGCTGGTGGGCGAGCAGCTTGAACGTCTGGTAGCCGACTGCGCGAATCCCATGTCGGAGACCCGCCGCACGCGGCTGCCGAGCATCGTCGGGATGACCTTCTGGAAGTCGTTGACATAGGGCACGAGCGGGTTGACCACGATCACGAACTTGGCCCCGTTGCTCCACGGCGATGTCGACGTTGGTGGTGGAGCGGATCCCGCCGTCGATCAGCTGGTCGGCCCGTACTCGACGGGCTTGAAGACGATCGGCAGCGCCGATGGACGCGGCGACGGCCTGCGAGATCGGCACGTCCTCCCAGTCTGGCCCACCGAGCACGATCCGCTCGCAGGTGTCGAGGTCGGTCGCAGTCAGGAAGAGCTCGTTGGCGAGCATCCGAAAGTCGTTGGACCGGTCGGGGTCGGCGAGCGCCTCGGCGACGTAGGACTCGAGACCGGCGCCGTTGTAGAGCCCGGAGGGGAGCGCCTCGGCGAGACCGACGCCGAAGTCCATCAGCGAGGCGAGCCGAGGTTGCCGAGCATCGATCGAATGATCCCGACGGTCCGCAGCGGCAGCAGCGCGGCGCTGCGCACGAAGTCGAGGTAGTTGGGACGCATCAGGGTGCCGAGATCGATGTCACGGATCGCCGTCGGGCACCTGCGTGTTGACGACCCGCATCATCTCCTCGGGTGTCACGCCGTTGGCGACCAGGCTCGCGACGAACGATCCGCAGCTGGTGCCCACGTAGACGTCGAACTGGTTGACCGTCCGGTTGACCGCGAGCAGGTCGAGCGCGCGTAGCGCACCGATCTCGTAGACGCCGCCGGTGAAGCCGCCGCCGCCGAGCACGAGTGCCGTTCGCGACTGGCGCGGTTTACGCGGCTGAGGCTTGGCCGCGGCGTCCGGGCGGGCCTTCGTCCCCTGGTCGAGGTTTACGACTTTGCCCATCGCCGCCTGGAGTATCGCAGCGCCCAATCGACAGCGCTGCCCTCCTCAGGCCAGTCCGCTAGTCAGCCAGGCCGGCCTGGAGCACCGCGGAGGCGACCGGCGCTGCGACATCGCCGCCGAAGCCCGCGTTGGCGATGAACACCGCGACCGCCAGCTTGGGCTTGTTGGCCGGCGCGTAGGCGACAAACCAGGCGTGGTCCTTCGATCTCGTCGTCATCGTCCTTGGAGGAGAGCCCTACCTCGGCCGTCCCGGTCTTACCCGCGACCTTGACACCGGGCACAGCCGCGAGGCCGCCGGTGCCCTCGGTCACGACGGCCTCCATCATTTCTCCGACCTGCCCGGCGATCTTCTTCGAAACCGCGCGCTCGGCCTCGGGATCGGTCGCCTCGGGATCAAAGCGCGGTGCCAGCCGCTTGCCGCCGTTGGCGATCGTCTGACCGATCGAAGCGAGCGCGAGCGGCGTCATCAAGAGTTGCCCCTGCCCGATCGCCGTGACCCCGACAGCGAGATCCGAGCTGAGCTCCGAGGCGGCGGGCATCGTGCTGATCGTCTCCCCGAACACCGACGGGTCCTGGTTGACGCCGAACCGCTCGGCCATCTCGACCAGCCGCTCGGCCCCGATCTCGGCACCGACCGGTCCGAAGACCGAGTTGCAGGACTGCGCGAAGCTGTTCACGAACGTGCCGCCACAGAGCTCACCGTCGTGGGCGTTCTTGAGCTTGAAGCCGTCGATCGTCGCGAAACCGGCGACCGGGTACTCGGTCGAGGGCTTGGCGACTCCGCTCTCGAGCGCCGCCGCGGCGGTGACCACCTTGAACGTCGAACCGGGCGGCTGCGCGCTGGTCAATGCATCTCCGGCGACCGCGACGACCCCGCCCTTGCGCGTGTCGATCACGGCAACCCCGCCGAGCCGATCGCCGAGCGCCGCACCGGCGGCGTCGTAGAGGCCGAGATCGAGCGTCGTGCGCACGGCTTCCGCCTGCCTGCGGCTCGCTGCTCGCGAGAATCCGCTCGCCGGCCTTGAGATCCCCGCCCGGGGTACCGGCGATCTGCTCCTCGAACATCAGCTCGAGCCCGCTGATGCCCGCGAGCTGATCCTTGGGGAAACCAAGCTTGTAGAGGTCGTCCTTGAGATCTCCGCTGGGCTCGCCGACGGTTCCGGCGAGGTCGCCGAGCACCGTTTCGCGGGCGTCGGCGTCGCCGTCGATCAGCGTCTCTCCGTTTCGATCGAGGATCGCGGCACGCTTCGGAGCGCTTGTCTCGCGGGTGAGGGTCTCGCCCTCGGCCAGGTCGGGGAAGACGAGCTCAGGACTCCAGACGATCCGCTTCTCCTCGACCGGCAGTGCGACCGCGCCGGACAGCTCGCCGAAGGCCGCGGTGCTGACGTTGATCGGGATGGTTACGACGCCGTCCTCTTCAGACAGCTCCCCGGCCTCGAGCTCCGTGAGCGTTGCCGTTCGCGCGGCCTCCTGGTAGGCGGCAGCCAGATCGGATGACCCGATCTGCGCTTGCGAGTCGGGCGTCAGCAGCGCCCACATGTCCGCATAGGAGCCCCGCTCCCAGTTCTCGACAAAGCTCTGCGCCACACGCTCGGCCCCCGAGTTACCGACGAGCGCCCGCCAGGCCAGGTACCCGGCCCCTACCACCAGCGCGACCACGAGAATGACTGCAATGGATCGGCGCAGTACGAAGCCCGGCCCCGGACCGCGCGCAGCCCGCGGACGCCTCACGGCAGCCTGATGAGTGAGTCTGTTGGAAGCCATCTCTTACGCACGCCGGTCTAACCCGGCCGATCCCCTTCGTTACCGGGTCAATTGTGCCGTTCTACCCAGAGAGGATGCGCAGTAGGCCCGCCTGGTCGATTACTTCCACGCCGAGCTGCTCGGCTTTGGCGAGCTTCGAGCCGGCTTCGGCGCCCGCGACCACGTAGTCGGTCTTCTTGGATACAGAGCCCGTGACCTTGCCGCCGGCGGCCTCGATCCGCTCCGCGGCCTGCTCGCGCGTCAGATCCGGAAGCGTTCCGGTGAGCACGAAGGTCTGCCCCTCGAGCGGGCCCTCGGCGATTGCCTGGCTTCTGCTCCTCGAAGCGGAGACCCGCCGCTTTGAGCGCCTCGATCAGCTCGCGCATCCGCTCCTCGGCGAGGGTCTCGGTGATCGTCTCGGCGAGAATCGGCCCGATCCCAGGCGTCTCGACGATCGTCTCGCCGGAGGCCTGCAGCAGCGAGTCGATCGAGTTGAACTGGTCGACCAGGGCCTTCGCATTGACGTACCCGATCCCGGGGATTCCGAGCGCGAACAGGACGCGGCTGAACGGTCGCGAGCGCGACTGGTCGATCGCGGCCACGAGGTTGCGGGCCGATATCTCACCGAACCCCTCGAGTGTCGCTAGCCGTTCCTCGGTCAGCGCGTAGATGTCGGCCAGTCCCGAGATCACGCCCTCCTCGAGGAATCGCTGCGCTTGCTTCTCGCCGAGACCCTCGATGTCCATCGCCCCCCTGCTGACGAAGTGCTTGACGGCCTGGAACAGCTGGCCCGGGCAGCCGGTTCGGTTCGGGCAGATCGTCCAGACCCCCTCGTCGGGTTTGACCGTTGGTGTCCCGCAGGCGGGGCAGGCCGCCGGCGGCTCGGGCAGCGGGCCGCGCTTTCGGCGTCGCTGGGCGGCCGGCGTCGGCGAGACGACCTGGGGAATCACGTCACCCGCGCGGATCGCGATCACCTCGTCGCCCTCGCGGACGTCCTTGCGCCGCAGGTCCTCCTCATTGTGGAGTGTCGCGAGCTTCACGGTCGCGCCCGCGAGCACGACCGGCTCGAGGTTCGCGAACGGGATCATCCGGCCGGTCCGCCCGACGTTCCACATCACCGACCGCAGGATCGTCGTCCCGGTCATCGGCGGGAACTTCCAGGCGATCGCGCCGCGCGGCTCCCGTCCGACGACCCCGAGCGCCCGCTGAAGGGCGAGGTCGTTGACCTTGGCGACCACCCCGTCGATCTCGAAATCGAGCCCGCCGCGCCGCTCCTCCCAATCCCGGCAGCCGCGCGCGAGCGATTCGGGATCGGGATGGGTGGCGATCCGGGGGCTGATCGGGAAGCCGTTGGCATCGAGCCAGTCGAGCGAATCGCGGTGGGTCTCGAACTCGAGCCCCTCGACCGCCCCGATCGCATAACAGAGGATCGACAGCGGGCGGGCGGCGGCGACCGCCGGATCGAGCTGCCGGATCGATCCGGCAGCCGAGTTGCGGGGGTTGGCGAAGGTCGGCTCTCCGGCCTCGGCGCGCAGCTCGTTGAGCCGCGCGAAGTCCGCCAGCGGCAGGTAGACCTCGCCCCTGACCTCGACCAGCGGCGGCGCATCTCCCAGTCGCTTGGGGATCGAGCTGATCGTGCGCAGATTGTGGGTCACGTCCTCGCCGACCTGTCCGTCGCCGCGGGTCGCGCCCCTGACGAGCCGACCCTGCTCGTAGACCAGCGAGATCGCGAGGCCGTCGATCTTCGGCTCGGCCACGTACTCCAGCGGCCGGTCCTCGAGTTCGAGCTTGGCCCTCAACGCCTCGACGCGAGTCGCCCACGCGCGCAGCTCCTCTTCGTTGCGCGCGTTCGCGAGCGAGAGCATCGGCTGGAGGTGCTCGACCTGGGCGAACCGCTCGAGCGGTTTGCCCCCCACCCGCTGGGTGGGCGAGTCCGGGGTGACGAGCTCGGGATGATCGGCCTCGAGCGCGCGGAGCTCGTCGATCAGCGCGTCATAGGCGGCATCCGGGATCTCCGGCTCGTCGAGGACGTAGTAGCGCTCGTTGTGGTGCTCGAGCTGCTCGCGCAGCTCGCTCGCACGCGCCGCCGCCTCAGCCACCCGCCACTCCGTCGCGTTCGCCGAACAGATGGTCGAGATCGAGCCCTCCGAGTTCCTCCATCCCGAGGTCGGAGGTCAGATCGAAGTGCAGCGGAGTGACCGCTACGTAGCCGGCGGCGATCGCGGCAAAATCGGTCCCGTCCTCCTCGTGGTAGGAGGGATCATCGCCGTAGATCCGGTAGCGCCGGCGACCGTCCTCCTCGGCGTCGAGCTCGAGCCGGTCACGATAGATCCGCTTGCCGAGCTTGCTGGCCTGGACGCCCTTCGGGATCCCCATCGGGCAGTTGAAGTTCAGCAGCGTGCCGCTGGGCATCGGGACGTCGTCGAGCCGCTGCACGATCCGCGCGATCAGCGCCGCCGCGGGCTCGAAGTGCTCGAGCTGCCAGCGATCCCCGGCCCGGAAATCGAGTCCACCACGCGGAGACTGCTGGGAGACGGCGATCGCCGGGATCTCGAGCAGGACGCCCTCGAGCGCCGCCGCGACGGTGCCGGAGTAGGTGATGTCATCGCCCAGGTTCGCGCCGTGGTTGATGCCCGAGACGATCAGGTCGGGCTTGAACTCGATCAGGCCGAGCGCCGCGAAGCGAACGCAGTCGACGGGAGTCCCGTCGGTCGCAAAGCCGCTAGACCCATCACCGAAGTCGACCTCCTCGACCCAGAGCGGTCGTCGCGTCGTGATGCTGCGCGCCATCGCGCTGCGATTCCCGTCCGGCGCGATCACCGCGAGCTCCACATCGGGCAGCGCGACCAGCGCGCGCCGCAACGTCTCGAGCCCCGCCGCGCGAATCCCATCGTCGTTGGTCAGAAGAATTCGCATCGCCTTCGAGGATAGTTGGCGGCTAGACCTCACCGAGGTCGTGCCACGCGTGGCCGTGGGCTGGCGGGCCATTCGTCGGCTAGTACCGAACGCCGACGAGATACAGGCCGTGGGCGGCGGCGGTATCGCCCGCCTCGCAGCGCGGCCTGCCCTCGAGCAACGCCTGGTAGTGGTCGATCGTCATGCGCCCCTGGCCGACGGCGACCATCGTCCCGACGAGCGTTCGGACCATGTTGCGCAGGAAGCTGTCGGCCTCGATCTCGAAGGTGAGATCCGGCGAGGTCGGGTCGGCGCTCCAGGCCGCGTCGAGGACCTCGCGCCGAAAGTGGACGTGCCTGGTCTGGGTCCGGGTGAAAGCCGTGAAGTCGTGCGTCCCGACGACCAGGTCGGCGCACCGCTCGAGCAGCGTTCGGTCGAGCGGCCAGCGCCAATGCAGCGCCCTCCCGACCTCGAACGGGCTCTGGACGCGCGCGTTGGTGATCCGGTACCGGTAGCGGCGCGAGCGGGCGTCGGCGCGAGCGTCGAACCCCTCGGCGGCGACCTCGCTCGCCAGGATCCGGACATCGCGCGGGAGGTTGGCATTGACCGCCCCGGCGCCGACCGGATCTCCCGTGTGACTCGCGACCTGGCGCAGCGCATGGACACCCGCGTCGGTTCGGCCGGCGACGGTCAGGGCTATCGGACGACCGCCGACCAACTCCAGCGCGCGCTCGAGTTCGGCCTGGACCGTCCTGCGGCCGGGCTGAACCGCCCACCCCGAGAAAGCGGAGCCGTCGTAGCTGATCTCGAGACGTGCGGTCAACCGGCTGGTCGCTCGACTACCCGCGGCGACGGGCGACCACGACGAGGTACTCGCAGTCGATCACGAGCGGCTGGCCCGCCAGACCGCCGAACTCGCCGATCACCGCGAGCATCGATTCGCGCATCTCGCCATGAACCTGCCCGCCTAGGCGCTCACGGGCGAGGACCTCGTTTCCGGCGTTGCGCGAGAACCAGTCGGCCATCTCCTCCGGCGAGTCGAACTCGCAGCGCAGTGAATCACGCTCGGTGGTCAGGCTACCGGCGAGCCCGTCGAACCGATCGGCGACGATGTCGGGGTCGCCCCAGAGCGTCGCGCTGACCATCCAGTCCGGGCGCGGGAGGAACTGCTCGCGGGACTCGAGCATCCGCGCGATGAACCCGTCCGGAACCCAATTGGCCATTCCGACCGTGTTGCCAGGGCGCACGACCCGGAACAACTCGGCTGCGACGCGCTCCGGCTGGGGGGCGAGCATCGCCCCGAACACCGAGGCGACGCAATCGAACGACGCGTCCTCGAACGGCAGCTGCTCCGCGTCGGCTTCGACCCAGTCGATATCAACACCCTCTTCCGCCGAGCGCGCCTTCCCACGCTCGACCATCGCGGGCGTGATGTCGGAGGCGGTGACGGCGGCGCCTTCGGCCGCAGCGGTGATCGCCAGGTTCCCGTGGCCGGCGGCGACGTCGAGGATCTCCTGGCCGGCCGAGATCGCGCACGCATCGACGAGCCGCGCCGCCGCGGGCAGCAGGAGCGCCCCGAGCGCGTCGTAGGGAACCGCACTCCACGCCTCGCGCGCGGTCGATTTGACTTGCTCAGGGGTGTTGGTCATCGGCATCGAAACCTATCCGGCGGGCGCCGGCCGAGGTAGGGTGGCGCCGTCACGGGTACAAGCGAAACAGGAGGTACGGCCTTGAGGACAAGCAGGAAGCAGACTCGTTCAGCCCTTGCCGGAGTCGCAGTACTGGCGTCGTTCGGGTTGGTGGCCTGTGGCGGAAGCGCCACACCGACCGACACGACGGCCGCCGAGGGCGAGGGGCAGGTCATCGACATCGTCGCGACGGACTACGACTTCGAGGGCGCGCCGGAGGAGCTCACCCTCGGTCCCGTCGAGATCAACTTCGCCAACGAGGGCGAAGAGCCCCACATGATGGTCTTCGCGATGCTCAACGAGGGCTCGACGCTGGAGGACGCGATCAAGGCAGAGGGCGAAGACGGCACCACGACCGACATCGCAACGATCCCGCCTGTGGAGCCGGGTGAAGAGGCGCCGGCGACGGTCTCGGCGGACATCACCGAGCCCGGTGAGTACTTCATGCTCTGCCCGCTCGAGACCAAGGACGGCGAGTTCCACTTCGACCTGGGACAGCTGAAGGAGTACACCGTCGACTGACGCTCGTTGTGAAGGATTGTGGGTCCGATAACGCCCACAATCCTTCACTCACCCCTACACCAGTTCTAGGAAGACCATCTCCGTCGAATCGGATTTGCGCGGGCCGAGCTTGAGGATCCGGGTGTAGCCGCCTTCGCGCTCGGCGTAGCGGGGCGCGATCTCCTCGAACAACTTGTAGACGATGAACTTGTCCTGGCCGAGCTGGGACATCGCCTGCCTGCGAGCGTGCTGATCGCCCCGCTTCGCGAGCGTGATCAGCTTCTCGACCTCCGGGCGCACCGCCTTCGCCTTGGCCTCGGTCGTCTTGATCCGCTCGTGGTCGAAGACCTCGCGCGAGAGATTCATGAACAGCGCCTTGCGGTGCGAGGAGCTGCGGCTGAGCTTGTTGCGAGTTCGGCGGTGACGCATGAGCAGTCCGGAGGGTAGCCGGTGTCTAGCTCTGCCGCAGCGAGAGGCCGCGCGCCTCGAGCGTCTCGATGACCTCTTCGATCGACTTGCGACCGAAGTTCGGAATCGCGTTGAGCTCGGACTCGCTCTTCTGCAGCAGCTCGCCGACCGTCTGGATCCCGGCGCGCTTGAGGCAGTTGTAGGAACGGACCCCGAGCTCGAGCTCCTCGATCAGGATGTCGTCCATCCCGGATGAGCTGGTCGCCGCCGCGCCGCCGCCGGCAGCGCCGCCGTCGAGGCCGCCACCGAGCGTCTCGCTGGGCGACTGGAGGAAGTCCAGCCGCGCCTGGTCGGTGAAGATCGCGAGGCTCTTGATCAGGATCTCCGCCGCCTCGCGCAGCGCCGCCTGGGGCTCGACCGAGCCGTCGGTCTCGATGTCGAGGGTCAGCTTGTCGTAATCGGTCCGCTGTCCGACTCGCGCCGACTCGACCTGGTAGGCCACCCGCTTGACGGGTGAGAAGATCGAATCGATCGGGATGACGCCGATCGGCTGGTCGTCGGTCTTGTTGTCCTCCGCCGGGGAGTACCCGCGGCCGTGACCGACGGTCAGGTACATCTCGAGCTTGGTCTTCTTCTCGATCGTCGCGAGGTGGACGCCCGGGTTGAGGATCTCGACGCCCGACGGCAGATCGATGTCGCCCGCGGTCACCTCGCCGGGGCCGGAGGTCACGAGCGGCACCTCGATCTCGGCCGCGTCGGAATGCATCCGGCAGACGATCTCCTTGAGGTTGAGAATGATGTCGGTCACGTCCTCGGTCACACCGGCGATCGTCGAGAACTCGTGCGCGACACCCTCGATCCGCACGCTGGTGACGGCCGCGCCACCGAGCGAGGAGAGCAGAACCCGGCGCAGCGAGTTACCGAACGTGTAGCCGAAGCCTCGATCGAGGGGCTCGATCGTGAAGGAGCCGCGATTCTCCTCGATCTTTTCGGCGGTGATTTCGGGAGTCTGAAACTCGAGCATGTTTGTTCCTTGGGTCGTGATCGAACCGCCCGGCCGCCGGACCGGCGCCGGACCTTCGATTGCTGGTTACTTCGAGTACAGCTCGACGATGAGCTGTTCCTGGACCGGAGTGTCGATCTCCTGACGCTCCGGATGGCGCAGCACCTTCGCCGTGAGGCCGTCGTGATCGGCCTGCAGCCAGGCCGGGACGGCCGAGGTGAGCTCGGTCGCGTCACGGATCACCTGGTCCGCCGTCGAGCCCGACTTGATGCTGATCACGTCGTTGGGCTTGATTTGATAGCTGGGCACGTCGACGCGGCGTCCGTTGACGCTCCAGTGGCCGTGCAAGACGAGTTGGCGCGCCTGGCGACGAGAGGTCGCGAAGCCGAGCCGGACGAGGACGTTGTCGAGCCGGCTCTCGAGCAGGCGCAGGAGATTTTCACCGGTGACGCCCTCCTGACGGCTGGCCTTGGCGTAGTAGGCGCGGAACTGCTTCTCGAGCACACCGTAGAAGCGGCGCGCCTTCTGCTTCTCGCGTAGCTGAAGTCGGTACTCGGACTGCTTGGCCCGCCCGCGACCGTGCTGACCGGGCGGGTAGGCCCGGCGCTCGACGCCGCACTTGTCGGTCAGGCAGCGCTCGCCCTTGAGAAAGAGCTTCTCACCCTCGCGCCGGCACTGCTTGCACTGCGGTCCGCGATCGCGCGCCATCTACACCCTCCGTCGCTTCTTCGGCCGGCAGCCGTTGTGGGCCTGGGGGGTGACGTCGCGAATCGAGGTGACCTCGAGACCGGCGGCCTGGAGCGAGCGGATCGCCGTCTCGCGACCGGAGCCCGGCCCCTTGACGAACACCTCGACCTTCTGGAGACCCTGCTCCATGCCCTTGCGCGCGGCTGAGTCGGCGGTCACCTGAGCGGCGAACGGCGTCGACTTGCGCGAACCCTTGAAGCCGGCGCCACCGGCGGATTCCCACGCGATCACGTTGCCCTCCTTGTCGGTCAGGGCGACGATCGTGTTGTTGAAGCTGGTCTTGATGTGGGCCTGGCCGAAGGGAATGTTCTTCTTCACCTTGCGGCGGCCGCGCGGGCGCCCCTTCTTCTCGGCCACTACTTGGCCACCTTCTTCTTGTTCGCGACCTGGAGGCGCTTCGGACCCTTGCGGGTGCGCGCGTTGGTCTTCGTCCGCTGGCCGTTGACGGGCAGGCCGCGACGGTGCCGGAGCCCGCGGTAGGCGCCGATCTCCATCAGCCGCTTGACGTTCTGGGAGCGCTCGCGACGCAGGTCACCCTCGACGGTGAGGTCGTCGTCGATCGCGTCACGGAGCTTGACGACCTCATCTTCGGTCAAGTCCTTCACGAAAGTATTGGGATCCACCCCGACCTGCTTGAGCACCGTGCGCGAGCGCGACGGGCCGACGCCGAAGATGTAGGTGAGACCGACCTCGACCCGCTTGTTGAGCGGGATGTTGATGCCTGCGATGCGAGCCATGCGCTACCCCTGCCGCTGCTTGTGGCGCGGGTTCGGGCAGATGACGAGGACCGCGCCGTTTCGGCGGATCACCTTGCACTTCTCACACATCGGTTTGACGGACGTTCGGACCTTCATAACTCCGTTCAGAGACCGGACCTGGATCGGCCCTGCGATCGACTTTAGACAGAAACAGCGCGGGGGCCAGGAATCGCCGCCACGCCGACCGGGAAGAGTAGCAGGCGGGCAACTTCGACAGCAGGCTCCGAGCGGGTCGGCCGGCTTCTCAAGCGGCCCGGCGCTCGGAGTCCTCCAGATGCCACGGCGTGAGGATTCGCGGGCCCTCGGCGGTGATCGCCACGGTGTGCTCGAAATGGGCCGCCAGCGAGCCGTCGACGGTGAACACCGCCCAGCCGTCATCGCCCATCCGGATGTCGTCGCTGCCGGTCGTGATCATCGGCTCGATCGCCAGCACCATCCCCTCGGCCAGCTCGACGCCCGTCCCGGGATCGCCGTAGTTGGGAATCTGCGGATCTTCGTGCATGCTGCGGCCGACCCCGTGCCCGACGAGTGCTTTGACGACCGACAGGCCCTGCTTCTCGACGCGCGAGGAGACCGCGTGGCCGATGTCGCCGAGGTGGTTACCGACCCTGCACTGCTCGACCGCGTCGGTCAGCGCGTCGCGCGTCGCTGACAGGAGCTTCTCGGCGATCGCGGTCGGCGGGCCGACGGCGACCGTCACGGCGCCGTCGACGACCCAGCCGTCGAGCGTGACGCCGAGGTCGATCGACAGCAGGTCGCCGCGCTGGAGAGGCTCGGGCCCCGGGATGCCGTGGACGATCATCGAGTTCGGCGAGGCGCAGATCGAGCCGGGGAAACCGCGGTAGCCGAGGAACGAAGCGTCGGCGCCCTGGGATCGCAGAAACCGCGCAGCCGCGCCGTCGAGGTCGAGCGTGCTGACACCGGCGCGCGCCTTGCCGGCCAGCATGTTCAGGCAGCGCGCGTGGATTCTCCCCGCGGTAGCCATCTGCTCGATCTCATCGGGGGACTTCTTGACGATCATCCGCGTAGGAACTAGAAGTCGCTCTCGAGGCGGAGCGTGGCGATCGTTGCGCGGATGTGGTCGTGGACCTCCGTCGGCGGACGGGTGCCATCAAACCTGCGCAGCAGGCCGGCCGCGTCGTAGTACTCGATCAGCGGGCTCGTCTGAGCGTGGTAGACCTCGAGCCGTTTTGCGATCGTTTCCGGCTTGTCATCATCGCGCTGAACCAGCGGCGAGCCGTCCTGATCGCAGAAGCCCTCGTTCTTTGGCGGGTCGAACTCGACGTGGTAGGTGTGCTGGTTCTTGGAGCAGATTCGGCGGCCCGAAAGCCTGCGGATGACTTCCTCATCTGGGGCGTCGACGAGCAGCGCCGAGGTGAGGCGCCGGCCGAGCTTGGTGACCGCTTCGTCCAGCGCCTCGGCCTGCGGGATCGTGCGCGGGAAGCCGTCGAGCACGAATCCATCGCGTGCGTCGGGCCCGTCGACGCGCTCGATGATGACGCCACAGATCACATCGTCGGGGACCAACTCGCCCGCGTCCATATGCCGCTTGGCGACCGTGCCGAGCTCGGAGCCCTCCGTGACCGCCGCCCGGAGGATGTCCCCGGTCGCGAAGTAGGGCAGCTCGAAGTCGTCAACAAGCCGCGCGGCCTGCGTCCCCTTCCCGGCACCCGGAGGCCCGAGCAGAATCAGATTGAGTTCAGTCACCAGGCCAGCCTACCCTCGAACACTCAAGTGGCGAGTGCCGAGCGTGGGTGCGGAAGAGGGAGCGGCGCGTGCTCTGCACGCAAGCGACCGAATGACTGCCCCACGCGAAGGCAATCGCTACTTGAGGAAGCCCTCGTAGTTGCGCATCATGAGCTGTGCCTCGAGTTGCTTCATCGTGTCGAGCGCTACGCCGACGACGATCAGGATCGAGGTGCCGCCGAAGAAGAAGTTGGCGCTCGTCTGATTGATCAGGATCGTCGGCAGGGCGGCGACCGCGCCGAGGTAGAGCGCACCAGGGAAGGTCAGTCGCGCCAGGATCCGGTCGAGGAACTCGGCCGTCGGCCGCCCGGGTCTGACGCCGGGTATGAAGCCGCCGTACTTCTTGAGGTTGTCGGCCTGCTCGACGGGGTTGAAGGTGACCGCTGTATAGAAGTAGGTGAACAGGATGATCAGCAGAACCTCGCCGATCAGATAGCCGGCGCCGGCGGGATTGAAGAACGCCGCGAGGTCGGCAGCCCAGGGCTGCTGGATCAAGGTTCCGATCGTCGGCGGGAAGGCCATCAGCGAGGCCGCGAAGATCACGGGGATGACCCCCGCCATGTTGACGCGCAGCGGCAGGTAGGTCGAGGTCCCCCCCTGCATCTTCCGGCCGACGACGCGCTTTGCGTACTGGACCGGGATCCGGCGCTGACCCTCCTGGATGAAGACGATCGCGACGATGATCGCGATTGCGAGGAACGGCATCAGCACCTTGAAGACCGGGTCCGGGTTGTTCCACCACAGGACGATCCCGTTCGGGAGCCCGGAGACGATCGAGGCGAAGATCATCAGCGAGATGCCGTTGCCGATGCCGCGCTGGGTGATCAGCTCGCCGAGCCACATCAGGACGACACAGCCCGCCGTCAGGGTGATCACGATCACGAACACCTGCGAGAAGCCGAAGTCATCGACGATCGGCGTGGCCGAGCTCGCGGCGAAGCTGCGGAACAGGAAGACGTAGCCGATCGACTGACCGAAGGCGAGCGCGACCGTCAGGTAGCGCGTGTACTGGGTGATCTTGCGCTGGCCGACCTCGCCCTCCTTGCGGAGCTTCTCGAGCGAGGGCACAACGACCTGCATCAGCTGCAGGATGATCGAGGCCGTGATGTAGGGCATGATCCCGAGCGCGAAGATCGCGAACCGCTGCAGGCTGCCGCCGGAGAAGAGGTTGAGGAACCCGAGCACGTTCGAGCCGGCGAAGTTCTGCGAGATCGCTTCGACGGCCTCGATGTTGATCCCCGGCGCGGGAATGTAGGCACCGACCCGGTAGATCAACAGCATCGCTGCCGTGAACGCGAGCTTCTTTCGGATGTCCGCGATCCGGAAGGAGTTGACGAGCGTCGCCAGCACGGCTAACCCTCGATGAGGGTGCAGCTACCGCCCGCGGCTTCGATCTTCTCGCGCGCCGTGGCCGAAAAGCCGTGGGCGCTGACCGAAAGCTTCTTGGTCAGGTCCCCGTTGCCGAGGATCTTGACCGCCACGCCCTTGCGGGTCGCGAGTCCCTTCGCGGTGAGAGCCTCCGGCGTAACCTCGGCGTCGGCGTCGAAGCGCGCCTCGAGATCGGCGAGGTTGACCGGCTGGGTGCGGGTACGGAACGGCTCGAAGGGCATCGACTGCTTCATCGTCGGGCCGCGCAACTTGCGCATCCGCATATGGATCGGCGTCTGACCGCCTTCGAAGGCGGCGTTGCGCTTGCTGCCCGCGCGGGCGCCGGCGCCCTTCTGACCGCGGCCGCTGGTCTTGCCCGTGCCGGAGCCCTCGCCGCGGCCGATCCGCTTGCGGCGGTGGCGTGAGCCCGGTGCGGGCTTCAGGTTGTGGAGCCCGATGTCCTTCGGATCGATCGCGTCGGCCATCTCTTAGCCCTCGACCTTCACGAGATGCTCGACGACGCGCACCGCGCCACGCAGGGTCGGATGATCGGGCCGCTCCGTGCTGCGGCCGATCCGGCCGAGCCCGAGCGTCCGCAACGCGTCGCGCTGGCGGGGGCTCGCGCCGTTGGCCGACTTGACCTGGGTGATCTTCACCGCGTCGGCCATCAGGAGCCCTCGGCGGCGACCGCCTCGGCGGTCACGGGGGCAGGCTGATCCTCGGCGGGAGCTTCAGCGGCCTCGGAGGCCTCGGGCGCAGCGGTGCGGGTGTCGTCAATCCCGAGCACCTGGGCGACGGTCAAGCCGCGCAGGTCAGCGATCTCGCGCGGGGTGCGAAGCTGCTGCAGGCCGGCGATCGTCGCGCGGACGAGGTTGATCGGGTTCTGGCTGCCGAGCGACTTGGAGAGCACGTCGTGGATGCCCGCGAGCTCGAGCACCGCGCGCACACCGCCGCCGGCGATGACGCCTGTGCCCTCGGACGCGGGGCGGAGCAGCACGCGGCCGGCTCCGTGGACCCCGGTCACCTGGTGGGTGATCGTCTTGTGGTGCATCGGAACCTTGAACATGTTGCGGCGGGCCTTCTCGACGCCCTTCTGGATCGCGAGGGGCACCTCGTTGGCCTTGCCGTAGCCGACCCCGACCATCGACTTCTCGTCGCCGACGACGACGAGCGCCGTGAACGAGAAGCGCCGGCCGCCCTTGACGACCTTGGCGACGCGGTTGATCTCGACGACGCGCTCCTGGAACTCGGAGTCGCGGCCGCCGCGGCCGCCGCGGCCGCCGCCATCACGATTTCTGGGTGGTTGGGAAGTGGACATGCTGGCTCTCGAGGGTATCTAGAAGGCGAGCCCGGCCTCGCGGGCACCGTCGGCGAGCGCCTTGACGCGGCCGTGGTAGCGGTATCCACCGCGATCGAAGACGCACTGCTGCACGCCCGCGGCCTTGGCGCGCTCGGCGAGCAGAGCACCGGTCTTGGTCGCCTGCTCCATCGGCGCGAGACCGCGCAGATCGTCCTCGGTCCAGTTGACCGCGGCGACGGTGACGCTCGAGACGTCGTCGATCAGCTGTGCGCCGATGCCGCGATTGGAGCGGAAGACGGCCAGCCGCGGGCGATCGGCCGTGCCCTTGATCTTCGCGCGCACGCGCCGGCGACGGCGAAGACGGCGTTGTGGCTTGGTGGAGACGGGCATCGCTTACGCGCGCTTTCCGACCTTGCGCTGGACCTGCTCGCCCAGGTAGCGGATGCCCTTGCCCTTGTAGGGCTCGGGCGGGCGGACCTTGCGAATCCGCGCTGCGGTCTCACCGACGACCTGCTTGGAGAACCCGCGCACGATCACCTGGGTCGGAACCGGCACCTCGAACTCGACGCCCGCGGGCGCGGGGATCTTGACCGGGTGCGAGTAGCCGACGGCAAGCTCGATGTCGCGCCCCTTGAGCGCGGCGCGGTAGCCGACGCCCTGGATCTCGAGACGCTTCTCGAAACCGTCGGTCACGCCGATCACCATGTTCGCGATCAGGCTGCGTGTCAGACCGTGAAGCGCGCGGTGCTCGCCGCGATCGGTCGGACGCGCGACGGTGATCTGATCCTCCTCGTGGGCGACGGTCATGTCGCGCGAGACGTTCTCGGAGAGCTCGCCCTTGGGACCGTTGACCCGTACGACGCCAGGCTCGATCGACACGGTCACGCCGCTGGGCACGGGAATGGGCTGTCTACCGATGCGGCTCATCGCTGGCTACCAGACGTAAGCGACGACCTCGCCGCCGATACCCGCGCGGCGGGCATCGTGACCGGTCATCACTCCCTTCGAGGTCGTGAGGATCGTCGTCCCCATTCCGCCGAGCACCTTCGGGATCTCCTTGCCGCCGACGTAGGAGCGGCGGCCGGGTGTCGAGATGCGACGGATCCCGGAGATCACCGGCAGCCGGTCCTCGGTGTACTTGAGGCGCACGCGGATTACCTCGCCAACTTCGGCGGGCTCGGTCGAATAGGACTCGACATACCCCTGCTCGGTGAGGATCCGCGCGATCTCGGCCTTGAAGGTCGAGGCGGGAACGTCGACGAACTCCTTGTCGGCCTGCAGGCCGTTGCGGATGCGCGTCAGCAGGTCGGCGATCGGGTCGGTGAGCGTCATCCGACTACCAGCTCGACTTCGTCATGCCGGGAACCTGGCCCTCGTGGGCGACCTCGCGCAGGCAGATCCGGCAGAGACCGAACTTGCGGTAATAAGCGCGCGAACGACCGCACCGGCGGCAACGGTTGTAACCGCGGGTCTTGAACTTTGGCTCGCGCTGCTGCGCAACGCGTTGTGAAGTCTTGGCCATCTGCTCCTAGTCCTGTGTCTGTTCCGGGGCGCTCTCGCCGTCGCCGGCTTCGTCGTCCTCGTCGGTCTTCTCGGGCTGCGCGTAGGCCTCGGGATTCTCGGCCTTGAGCTGCTCCAGGGCCGCGGCCTCCTGCTCGGCGCGCAGTCGCGCTTCTTCCTTGCGCTTCTCCTCGGCGGCAGCCTCGGCCCGCTCCGCGCTGTCATCGCCGGGGCGACCCTCGCGCTTGAAGGGTAGACCGAATGCCTCGAGCAGGGCGAACGCCTCGACATCAGTGGCAGCGGTCGTCGTGATCGTCACGTCCAGGCCGCGCACCTGATCGACCGCGTCGTAGTCGATCTCGGGGAAGATCGTCTGCTCGCGAATGCCCATCGAGTAGTTGCCCCTGCCATCGAAAGAGCGCGGATTGAGCCCGCGGAAGTCGCGGATCCGAGGGATCGCGACCGCGGTCAGCCGGTCGAGAAACTCGTACATGCGGGCGTCACGAAGCGTGACGGCGAGGCCAACCGGCATGTCCTCGCGGAGCTTGAACGCCGCAATCGACTTGCGTGCGCGCCGGACGCTGGGCTGCTGCCCGGCGATCGTCGCGAGCTGCTCGGTCGCCGCCTCGAGCATCTTGGAGTCCTGCTTGGCCTCTCCGACCCCCATGTTGAGCGTGATCTTCGTCAGCCGCGGAACCTGCATGACGCTCGAGTAGCCGAACTGGCTGAGCAGCGCGTCGCGGATATCCGACTCGTACTGCTTCTTGAGGCGCGGCATGACCTTGGCTTCGGTGAGCGCCATCAGTCGATCTTCTCCCCGCCGCGCTTGGCGAACCGGACCCGTCGTCCGTCCTCGCGGCGCACGCCGACGCGGGTCGCGTCACCGGTGTTGGGGTCCAGCAGCATCACGTTGGAGATGTGGATCGGACCCTCGATCTCGAGCACGCCGCCGGTCTCGCCGGGCACGCGCGCGCGCCGGTGGCGCTTCTGGATGTTGAGACCCTCGACGTAGACGCGGTCCTTCTCGCGGTCGACGCGCATGATGCGGCCGGTCTTGCCGCGCGCCTTGCCGGAGATCACCTTGACCATGTCGTCACGCCGGATTCGCGGGGAGGCCATGGCTAGAGCACCTCCGGCGCGAGCGAGACGATCTTCATGAAGTTGCGGTCGCGCAGCTCGCGCGCGACGGGGCCGAAGATGCGCGTCCCGCGCGGGTTCTTCTGCGGATCGATCAGCACGGCGGCGTTCTCGTCAAACGCGATGTAGGTCCCGTCCTCGCGGCCGAACTCCTTGCGCGTGCGCACGACGACGGCTTCGACGACCTCGCCCTTCTTGACGGCCCCGTGCGGGATCGCCTGCTTGACGGTCGCGGTGATGACGTCGCCGACGCCGGCGTAGCGGCGCCGCGAGCCACCCTTGACGCGGATGCAGAGAATCTCGCGAGCGCCGGTGTTGTCCGCGACGCGCAGCCGTGTCTCGTTCTGGATCATCGGGCGCGCTCCACCACTTCGACCAGTCGCCAGCGCTTGCTGCGGCTGAGCGGACGGGACTCGATTACGCGGACGGTGTCGCCGGCGGAGGCCTCGTTGCTCTCGTCATGCGCGTGCAGCGTCGAGGACTCGCGAACGATCTTCTTGTACGTCCGGTGGCGACGGGTCACGTCGATCCGCACGGTGATCGTCTTGTCGGCCTTGTCGGAGACGACAATGCCCTGGCGGACCTTCGGCGTGCCCGGCGTGCGCTCAGGCGTCGGCGTTCCCTCGCGCGGTGCGTCGCCGGAGCGCCGCTGCTTCTGCTTCTCGCGGTAGGCGCGACGGGTCTTGGCGCGGGTCGCGCGACGCTCAGCGCGCTCGGCGACGCGCTGCTCGGGAGTGCGCGGCCCGGCGCTCTCGCCGCTGTGGGCGGAGCGTTTGCGGCGACGGATCTCCTTCGGGTGGAGAACTTCGACCGGCTCGGCCTCCTCCTCGGCGGGAGCTTCCGCTGCAGGGGCCTCCTTGGAGGGAGCTTCGGACTCAGGCTCGGGGGCATCCTCCACAGGAGTCTCCGCCTCGGCTTCGGGAGCCGCTTCGGGCTCGGGAGCTTCCTCGGCTGGAGCCTCGGCCTCCGGCGCTGCTTCGGGCTCGGGAGTCTCCTCGGCGGGCGCTTCCGCCTCCGCCTCAGGAGCCGCCTCCGCCTCGGGAGCTTCGGCCTCGGCTTCGGGTGCGTCGACGGTCTCCTCCACGGGAGCCTCGGTCGCGTCTTGGTTCTTCTGCTCTTCGTCAGCCATCGTTCTGTCGCCTGATCTCTCGGTCAACGTCGATTCCACGGGCACGGGCAACGGTCAGCCCACGCGCCAGATCCGTCTTCGCCAGCTTCATCCCGGCCGTGTTCTCCAACTGGCCGGTGGCGTGCTGGAAGCGCAGGTTGAAGATCGACTTGCGCGCCTCTCCGACGAACTCTACGAGGCGAGCGTCGTCCATGTCGTGAACCTCCTGGGCCTTCACTGGACCTCGGCCCCCTCGCGCACCACGAACTTGGTCTTGATCGGCAGCTTGTGGCCCGCGAGGCGCATCGCCTCGCGGGCGAGCTGCTCGTCGACACCGGCGAGCTCGAACATCACCTTGCCGGGCTTGACGACCGCGACCCAGCCCTCCGGGTTGCCCTTGCCCGATCCCATGCGGGTCTCGGCGGGCTTCTGGGTGACCGGCTTGTCCGGGAAGACGTTGATCCAGACCTTGCCCCCGCGCTTGATCTTGCGGGTCATCGCGATACGGGCGGCCTCGATCTGGCGATCGGTGATCCAGCCTCGATCGAGGGCCTTGAGGCCATACTCGCCGAACTCGACGCGCAGGTGTCCCTTGGAGAACCCCGCTCGGCGGCCACGATGCTGCTTGCGGTGCTTGACGCGCTTTGGCTGCAGCATGGTTAGGAGCGTCCTCCGCCCGGACGTGGTGGGCGTCCGCCCTGGCCGCCTCGGCCTCCGCCGCCACCCGGGCCGCCACCGGGACGTCCGCGACCGCCGCCACCGGCGGCCTTGGGAGCCTCGATCTGGGTCAGATCCTGCGCGAAGCCGGAAGGCATGATCTCGCCCTTGTTGATCCAGACCTTCACGCCGATCCGGCCGAAGGTCGTCTTGGCCTCGAAGAATCCGTAGTCGATGTCGGCGCGCAGGGTATGCAGCGGGACGCGACCTTCCGAGTAGAACTCGGTCCGCGCCATCTCGGCGCCGCCGAGCCGGCCGGAAACCTGGATCCGGACCCCTTTGGCTCCGGATCGCATCGCCGAGGTCAGCGAGCGCTTCATCGCGCGACGGAAGGCAACCCGGTTCTGGAGCTGCTCGGCGATCGATTGTGCGACGAGCTTGGAATCGAGCTCGGGCCGCTTGATCTCGAGGATGTTGACCTTGATCTGCTTCTTGGTCATCTGATGGAGCTCACGGCGGAGGGCGTCGACCTCGCTGCCGGACTTGCCGATCACGATCCCCGGACGGGCGGTGTGGATGTTGATCTCCACCTCGTTGTTGTCCTTCTTGATCGTGATGCTCGACAGGCCCGCGTGGGCGAGCTTGTTGTCGATGTGCTCGCGGATCTTGATGTCCTCCATCAGGAAGTCCGCGTAGTGGCGCTCGTTGAACCAGGTCGACTGCCAGTCGTGGATGATTCCGACGCGCAGTCCTCCGGGATGGATCTTCTGGCCCATGGTTTTACGCCTTCCCGCCGCGCGCGACCCGGGGGCCGAGCACGATCGTCAGGTGGCTGGAGCGCTTGCGGATCCGGAACGCGCGGCCCTGTGCCCGCGGCTGGTAGCGCTTGAGTGTCGGGCCCTCGTCAACGTAGACCTTGCTGATGACCAGGTCGTCGGGATCGAGCTCGTGGTTGTTCTCGGCGTTGGCGGCGGCCGAATTGAGCAGCTTGAGGACGTCGGCGGCGGCGGCCCGCGGAGTGTGGGTGAGGATCGCGCGAGCCTCCTCGATCGACTTGCCGCGGATGTGATCGACGACCAGCCGCGCCTTGCGCGGAGCGCTGCGCACGTACTTGGCCTGGGCACGCACCTCGGTCCGAGCGTCCGTTTCGGGAGTCGCCGCGGCGGTCTTCGGCTTGCGTGGCTGCGGGCTCATCAGCCGCGCCCCTGATGGCCGCGGAAGACGCGCGTGGGCGCGAACTCGCCGAGCTTGTGACCGACCATCGATTCGGAGACGAAGACGGGGACGTGCTTGCGGCCGTCGTGGACGGCGATCGTGTGACCGACCATCTCCGGGAAGATCGTCGAGCGCCGCGACCAGGTCTTGAGCATCTGCTTGTCGCCGGAGGCGTTCATCGCCTCGATGCGGCCCATCAGGCGCTCCTCTACCCACGGTCCCTTTTTGGAAGATCTGGACATTGCGCGCGCCTACCTCTTCTTCCTACGCCTGATGATGTAGCGGTCGGACTGCTTGTTCTTCTTGCGGGTCGGGTACCCGAGCGTCGGGACTCCCCAGGGCGTGACCGGGTGACGGCCGGCGGTGGTCGAGCCCTCGCCGCCGCCGTGCGGGTGATCGACCGGGTTCATCGCGGTGCCGCGAGTCTGCGGGCGACGGCCCTTGTGCCGCGAGCGGCCGGCCTTGCCTAGCTGGATGTTCTGGTGCTCGGCGTTGCCGATCGCGCCGATCGAGCCACGGCAGTCGGCGCTGACCAATCGCATCTCTCCCGAGGGCAGCCGCAACGTCACGTTGGCGCCCTCCTTGGCGACGAGCTGGATTGCGGTGCCGGCCGAGCGGCCGAGCTGACCGCCGCGGCCGGGCTGGAGCTCGACGTTGTGGATCACGGTGCCGGTCGGGATCGCGCGCAGCGCCAGGCAGTTGCCGACCACGATGTCGGCGCCCTCGCCCGACTGGACGGTCGCCCCGACGGCCAGGCGCGCCGGTGCCAGGATGTAGCGCTTCTCGCCGTCGGCGTAGTGCAGCAGCGCGATGTAGGCGGTCCGATTGGGGTCGTACTCGATCGCGGCGACCTTGGCGGGGATCCCGTCCTTGGTCCGCTTGAAGTCGATCTTGCGGTAGAGCCGCTTGGCGCCGCCACCGCGGTGGCGCGAGGTGATCCGCCCGTGGGCGTTGCGCCCGCCGGACTTCTTGAGCCCTTCGGTGAGGCCCTTCTCCGGAGTCGACTTGGTCACCTCGGCGCGGTCGGACCAGGTCGCGAAACGGCGGCCCGGGCTGGTCGGCTTGTGTCGCTTGACGGCCATGGTTAGGCGTTGCTCCCTTCGAACAGCTCGATCGCGTCGTCGGGGTGCAGCTGGACGACGGCCTTCTTCCACTTGCGCGTGCGGCCTGAGCTGACGCCGCGGCGCTTGGGCTTGGACTTGACGCTCATCGTCCGGACCTCGAGCACGCGCACGCCGAAGATCTCCTCGACGGCCTGGCGGATCTGGGTCTTGTGGGCGTCCTGGTGGACGCGGAAGGTGTACTTGTTGGCGGTCAGCAGGGCGTAGCTCTTCTCGGAGATCACCGGGCGGATCAGAACGGTGCGCGGATCCATTCTCAGCCACGCTCCCCGTCGGCGCCGGCGACCGTGGTCAGGTACCCGAGCGCATCGGAGGTGAGCACGAGCGTTCGCGCGCCGATGATGTCGGTGACGCCGACGTCCTCGGCGGCCAGCACCGAGACCTTCGGGAGGTTACGGAACGACTTCGCGACGATCAGATCGTCCTCGCCGCCGAGCACGATCAGCGTCCGCCCGCCGAGCTGGGCCTCGATCAGCGCCGCCGCCTGCTTGGTCGACGGGGCCGAGAACTCAGACGGATCGAGAATCGACAGCGAGCCGCGGTCGGCGTGGACCGAAAGCGCCGCCCGCAGCGCCTTGCGGCGCGCCTTGCGGTTGATCTTGAAGGTGTAGGAGCGCGGCTTGGGGCCGAACGTGACGCCACCACCGATACGCGAGGAAGTCGAGAGTGCGCCAGCGCGGGCGCGCCCGGTGCCCTTCTGGCGGAACGCCTTGGCGCCAGTCATCGAGATCTCGCCGCGGGTCTTCGTCGAGGCGGTTCCGCGGCGTCGCGCGTTGAGCTCGGCGCGCACCGCGTCGTGTACGAGCGACTCGTGGAACGGCTCGGCGAACACAGCGGCGTCGAGCTTCTCCTTCTTGGAGCCCGAGAGGTGCGGAGCGCTGGGAGCGGCCATCTCTACGCGTCCGTCCTGATCTCGATCGGGCGGCCGGGTGCGCCTGGCACCGAGCCGCGCAGCAGCAGGATGTTGCGCTCGGGATCGACGTCGACGACCTCGAGGCCGCGCTGGGTGACGCGCTTGTTGCCCATCTGGCCCGGTCCGCGGATCCCCTTGAACACGCGCGCCGGGTCGGCTGAAGCGCCGATCGACCCGGGGGCACGAACGTTGTGCGAGCCGTGTGAAACCGGGCCGCGCGAGAAGTTGTGGCGCTTGATCGTGCCCTGGAAGCCCTTGCCCTTGGAGACGCCGGAGACCTTGACGGTCGCGCCCTTCTCGAACGCCTCGACGGTCACGGTGTCGCCGACCTGGAGCTCGCCGGCCTCGTCGCGGAACTCGATCAGATGACGCAGCGGCGGGGCATCGGCCTTCTTGAGATGGCCGAGCTCGGCGCGCGTCAGCCGCTTCTCCTTGATCTCGCCGAACGCGAGCTGGACGGCCTCGTAGCCGTCACGCTCGTGGGTCCGAATCCCGGTCACGTGGCACGGGCCGGCCTGCACAACGGTCACGCGCTCGACCTTCCCGTCCTCCTGGAAGACCTGCGTCATGCCGAGCTTCTTGCCGATCAGCGCAGCCATTACGCCAACTGGATCTGAATGTCGACGCCGGAGGGGAGATGGTCGAGGCGCTGGAGCGAGTCGACCGTCTTCGGCGTCGGCTGGAGGATGTCGATCAGCCGCTTGTGCGTGCGGATCTCGAAGTGCTCGCGTGAGTCCTTGTCCTTGAACGGACCGCGGATCACGCAGTAGACGTTCTTCTCGGTCGGCAGTGGGACGGGGCCGGACACGCTGGCGCCCGTGCGCTCGGCCGTTTCCACGATCTCCTTGGCGGCCGCCTCGATGGCGGTGGAGTCGTAGGCCTTGAGCCTGATCCTGATCTTGTTCTGGGTGGCTGCTGCCATGTTTGGTGAGAAGAGGTCCCTGGACGTGCCAAGGGCGGACCCGTGCTGCTGGGCCCGCCCCCAGAGATGCCTAGGCGCCGGTGGGCGCTACTCGACGATCTCGGTCACCACCCCGGAGCCGACGGTGCGGCCGCCCTCGCGGATGGCGAAGCGCAGACCCTTATCCATAGCGATCGGCTGGATCAGCTCGATCTCCATCTGGACGTTGTCGCCCGGCATGACCATCTCGGTCCCCTCGGGGAGGTTCGCGACGCCGGTCACGTCGGTGGTGCGGAAGTAGAACTGCGGCCGGTAGCCGTTGAAGAACGGCGTGTGACGGCCGCCTTCCTCCTTCTTGAGGCAGTAGACCTCGGCCTTGAACTTGGTGTGCGGGGTGATCGAGCCCGGCTTGCAGAGAACCTGCCCGCGCTGGATCTCCTCGCGCTTGGTGCCGCGCAGCAGGCAACCGACGTTGTCGCCTGCCTCGCCCTGGTCGAGGATCTTGCGGAACATCTCGACGCCGGTGACGATCGTCTTGTCGGTCTTCTCGTGGATACCGACGATCTCGATCTCATCGCCCGTGTTGACGATGCCCTGTTCGATACGGCCGGTGGCGACCGTGCCGCGACCGGTGATCGAGAAGACGTCCTCGACCGGCATCAGGAACGGCTTGTCGAGCTCGCGCGTCGGCTGCGGGATGTAGCTGTCCAGCGCCTCGGCGAGCTCGAGGATCTTGGCCTTGGCCTCCTCGTCGCCCTCGAGCGCCTTGAGCGCCGAACCGGTGACGAACGGGGTGTCATCCCCCGGGTAGTCGTAGGCCTTGAGCAGGTCGGAGACTTCCTCCTGGACCAGCTCGAGGAGCTCCTCGTCGTCGACCATGTCGGCCTTGTTGAGGAACACCACGATGTAGGGGACGCCGACCTGGCGGGCGAGCAGGATGTGCTCGCGCGTCTGGGGCATCGGCCCGTCGGCGGCCGAGACGACCAGGATCGCGCCGTCCATCTGCGCGGCGCCGGTGATCATGTTCTTGACGTAATCGGCGTGACCGGGGCAGTCGACGTGCGCGTAATGGCGGTTGTCGGTCTGGTACTCCACGTGGGAGGTCGCGATCGTGAT
This sequence comes from uncultured Thermoleophilaceae bacterium, assembly GCA_963790245.1. Lineage (GTDB taxonomy): Bacteria > Actinomycetota > Thermoleophilia > Solirubrobacterales > Thermoleophilaceae > JACCVG01. The sequence continues at coordinate 1,845,769 of CAWBNP010000002.1, read as the reverse complement.
GCCGCGCTCCTTCTCCTCCGGCGCGTTGTCGATCTCGGCGAACGACTTCGCCTCGCCGCCCTTGTCGGAGAGGACGGTCGTGATCGCGGCCGTAAGCGTCGTCTTGCCATGGTCGATGTGACCGATGGTGCCCACGTTGATGTGGGGCTTATCGCGCTCGAACTTCTCCTTCGCCACTTGTCCTGCTCCTTTCGGCGGCCCCCAATTCCGGGGACACGCTCACTCGATCACGCTCGCTCGGGGGCGAACCTCGGAAACATACTCGTTATGCGACGGCGCCCGCCGGCTGGCCGGTGCGGTGCTCGACGATCTCCTCGGCGACGTTGCCGGGAACCTCGGCGTAGCTGTCGAACTGCATCGTGTACTGACCGCGGCCCTGGGTGTTGGACCGCAAGTCTGTCACGTAGCCGAACATCTCGGCGAGCGGCACCGTGCCCTTGACCGCCAGCGCGTTGCCGCGCGGCTCCTGGCTCTCGACACGCCCGCGGCGTCGCGAGAGGTCGCCGATGATGTCGCCGAGGAACTCCTGGGGCACTACCACCTCGACCGCCATCAGCGGCTCCAGCAGCACCGGCTTGGCGCGCTTGGCGGCCTCCTTCAGCGCGAGCGAACCCGCGACCTTGAAGGCGACCTCCGAGGAGTCGGTGTCGTGGTACTTGCCGTCGGTCAGGGTGACCCGCATGTCGACCATCGGGTAGCCGGCCTTGACGCCGGTCTCCAGCGCCTCGCGGATGCCCTTCTCGACCGCCGGGATGAACTCGCTCGGAATCGAGCCGCCCTTGATCTTGTTGATGAAGTCGAAACCCTCGCCCGGGCAGGGCTCGAGATTGATGTAGACGACGCCGTACTGACCTGAGCCGCCGGTCTGGCGGATGAACTTGCCCTCGACCTTGTCGGCGGTGCCGCGAACGGTCTCGCGGTAGGCGACCTGGGGCCGCCCGACCGCCGCCTCGACGGAGAACTCGCGCCGCATGCGATCGACGATCACCTCGAGGTGGAGCTCGCCCATGCCGGAGATGACTGTCTGGCCGGTCTCCTCGTCGGTCCGGACCTGGAAGGTCGGGTCCTCCTCGGCGAGCCGCGCGAGGGCGACGCCCATCTTCTCCTGGTCGACCTTGGTCTTGGGCTCGATCGAGACGTGCACGACCGGGTCGTCGAAGGTGATGTTCTCGAGCGTGATCGGATTATCCGGCGCGCAGAGCGTGTCGCCGGTCGAGGTCTGCTTGAGGCCGACCGCGGCGGCGATGTCGCCGGCGAACACGTCGGTCTGCTCCTCGCGGTCGTTGGCGTGCATCACGAGCAGGCGGCCGGCCCGCTCGGTCCGGCCGGTTCTGGCGTTCAGCACCCGGCCGCCGGCCTCGAGCTTGCCCGAGTAGACGCGGAAGTAGGTGAGCTTGCCGACGAACGGATCGGACATGACCTTGAACGCGAGCGCCGCGAAAGGGGCATCGTCAGCCGCGTCGCGGGTCGCCGGACGCCCAGCTTCGTCGCCACGCACCGGCTCGATCCCCTCGACCGGCGGGACGTCGAGCGGGCTCGGCAGGTAGTCGATCGCCGCGTCAAGCAGCGGCTGGACACCCTTGTTCTTGAACGAAGATCCACATAGGACCGGCGTGACCGACGCGTCGAGCGTCGCCTTGCGGATGTCGGTCTTGAGCCGCTCGACCGCAATCGGCTTCTCCTCGAGGTAGTCCTCCATCAGCTCGTCGTCGTACTCGGCGACGGCCTCGATCAGGTGGGTGCGCGCCTCGTGGGCGGCGTCGGCCAGGTGCTCCGGGATGTCGACGACCTCCCAGTCCTGTCCGAGGTCGTCCTTGTAGACGATCGCCTTCTCGGTGACGAGGTCGATGATGCCCTTGAAATCGCCTTCCGCGCCGATCGGGAGCTGGATCGGAACGGGGTTGGCTCCGAGCCGCTCGACCATCGTGCGGACACCCATCTCGAAATCGGCGCCGATGCGATCCATCTTGTTGATGTAGGCGATCCGCGGAACGCGGTACTTGTCGGCCTGGCGCCAGACGGTCTCCGACTGGGGCTCCACGCCGGCGACCGAGTCAAACAGCGCGATCGCGCCGTCGAGAACGCGCAGCGAGCGCTCGACCTCGACCGTGAAATCGACGTGGCCGGGCGTGTCGATGATGTTGATCCGATGGTCGTTCCAGAAGGCGGTCGTGGCGGCCGAGGTGATCGTGATCCCGCGCTCCTGCTCCTGCTCCATCCAGTCCATGACAGCGGCGCCCTCGTGGACCTCGCCCATCTTGTGGGTCCGACCGGTGTAGTAGAGAATGCGCTCGGTCGTCGTCGTCTTACCGGCGTCGATGTGCGCCATGATCCCGATGTTCCGGGTCTTCTCCAGTGAAACTTTGCGAGGCATGTGTTCTCTTCGTCCAGTCGGCGATCGTGAGCAGAAAAAAGGCCCGGCGTACCGGGCCCGAGTCTGATCGGCTCATGCCCGAACGGCGGTTATGTCGATGAAATCCCCATCGGCGTGCACTTGGAGAGGGCCGAGGCGAACCGTTCACCTGGCGACCCCCTCACGGAAACCGCTGCGGCTCCCGAAAAACGACGCTGAATGCTAGCAGAGCAAGGGAGCTGCGAATGAGACGACCCCGGGGCTCGAATCGGGTCAGCTCGACGGTTCTGGTGCTCGGCATCCTGGCCGCCGCCGCGATCGTCGCGGCGCTCGTGCTGCCGGTTGTCGAGATCACCGTCAACGGCCTGCCCTGCGAGCCCGCCGAGGTCGAACTGGCGAAGGACTGCCGCGCGAGCGGCTCGGTCTGGCTCGTACCGCTCGCTGTGCTGATCCTCGTGATGACATTCGGGGCCGGCCTGGGCGGGAGCCGGGCAGCCGGGGTCGCTCTGATCTCGGCTGGAGTGGCGGTGCTGGGGCTTGCGTTGATGCTCGATCTGCCCGACGTCGGCGACACGGGTGCGATCGGACGCAACTTCGAGTCGGCGCGGGCGATGGCGGGCCCAGGGCTCTGGGCGGAGCTGGCGGGAGGCGCGCTCGCTGTGCTCGCGGGAGCGCTGCGGCTGCTGTCCGGTCAGTCGGCCGGAGGCACGAGCAGCTCGGCCGACAGCGCACGGTGATCGCTGCCCTCGAGCGGATGCGTCTCGACGTCGGCGACTCCGATCCGGCGGCTGACCAGGATGTGGTCGATCGTCATCGGCGGAGGCAGCAGCGCACCTGAAGGCCAGGTCGGAGCGAGACCGGCGCCGCGCGCGGCCGCGGCATCGGCGTAGCCGCGGTCGAGTACCCGGCGCAGCGCGGCGTGGTCGAGGGTCGCGTTGAGATCGCCGGCGACGATCGTCGGGACGCCGTCGCGCGGAGCCGGGATCGCGGCGAGCCCCTCCGACCAGCCCGCGACCTGATCGGGACTTGAGGGCGGGTCGGGGTGGGCGGCAATCACCTGCGCCGATGCCCCGCTCGGCAGCCGCAGCTCGACGATCGGGGCGCGCGTGCCGCGCACCTGCCGGTCAACAGAGCCGACCCGTCGCAGCGGGAAGGCCGCGTAGATGCCGGTGCCGAGCGGCCCGCGCCGCGGCTCCAACTCGTTGTTCGGCAACAGGCCGAGGACCCCGGCCCGCTCCAGCTCCGCCGCGAACTTCGGGGTCAGCTCCTGGACGGAGAGCACGTCGACGATCTCGCGCCCGACGAAGCGCACGAGCGCGCGGGCGTCGGCCTCGCCGATGAACGCGTTGGCGGTCACGACCCTCAGCGGCGTGCCGTCGCGTGCGGCGGCCGGGAGCGGCCCGGGCCGTGTGCGAGGGATGACGGCGATCGCGAGCGCGAGGATCGCTACGAGCGCGAGGCCGAGCGGGAGCCAGCGGCGCGCGATCAGCGCGAGGCCGACGGGAACGAGAGCGAAGGCCGCGACGTACGGCGTGAAGGCGAGCAGGGGTACCAGCGGAAAGCCCGCCTCGAGCCCGAGCGTCCGGACCAGTGCCCAGAGCAGGACGAAGACGACGAGCGCCCAGACCAGCACGGTCGTCGCCCGCCCTCCGCGGCGGCGTAGCAGCGTCGGCAAGTTGTGCTCAGCCCCGGGCGCGCTTGCGCTCGGCCGAGAACTGCTGCCGCTTGAGGGCCTCCCGCTCGGTCCGCACGGCGTTCGACCGCCGCGCAGCCGCGCCTCGGACCTCGAACTTGCCCGGTGGCGAGACCTGGGAGAGCAGCCGCTTCACGTCTGTCGAGGCGCACTCCGGGCAGGCGACGCCCTCGTCGGACCGCACCAGCTCCTCGAAGGCCCGCCCGCACTGCCCGCACTCGAAGTCATAGATCGGCATCGAGGCCGATGGTAGTGCTGGGGTCAGCTACCAGCGGTAATGCGCGAACGCCTTGTTCGCCTGCGCCATGCGGAAGATGTCTTCCTTGCGCTTGTACGCGCCGCCCTGCTCCGATTGGGCGTCGATCAGCTCGCCGGCGAGCCGCTCGGCCATCGTCTTCTCGCGACGGGCGCGGGAGAACTCGATCAGCCAGCGCACCGCGAGCGTCTTGGCGCGACGGGTGGGGACCTCGACCGGCACCTGGTAGGTCGCGCCACCGACTCGGCGAGAGCGGACCTCGAGCGTCGGGGTCAGGATCTTGATCGACTCCTCGAGCGCCTCGACCGGCTCCTTGCCCGTCTTCTGCGCGAGCGTCTCGAGCGCGTCGTAGACGATCTTCTCGGCGAGCGACTTCTTGCCGTCCTGCATCACCTTGTTGATGAGCTGTTGGACCAGGCGCGAGGCGTGGATGGCGTCCGGATCAACTGGCCGGATGGAGGCGGGCGCGCGGCGGGGCATGAGCTCTACGAGGCCTTGACGCCGTACTGGGAGCGCGCCTTCTTGCGGTCTGAGACGCCGGCGGCGTCGAGCGTCCCGCGAACGACCTTGTAGCGCACGCCCGGAAGATCCTTGACACGGCCGCCGCGAACGAGGACGACCGAGTGCTCCTGGAGGTTGTGTCCCTCGCCCGGAATGTAGGCGGTCACTTCCATCCCGTTCGTCAGCTTCACGCGCGCGACCTTGCGCAGCGCGGAGTTGGGCTTCTTCGGCGTTGCCGTGTAGACACGGGTGCAGACACCGCGCCGCTGGGGCGCCGCGTTGCGCTTCTTGCGACCCTGACCGGACTTCAGGCCCGGGGTCGTCACCTTCTTCTTGGGGTGCTTGCGGCCCTTGCGGACGAGTTGGTTGATGCTCGGCATGCGGCGGGGGATGGTAGCGGACCGCGATCAGCGGTACTCAGGCGACCTGCGCAGCGGCCACCGGATCCTCGAACACGGGCTGCTCCTTCTTGGCCCCGGCCACCACCGCGGCGACCTGGTTGGGCGAGCCGATCAGGCTTCCCTGCAGGCGGCTCTCGAGCATCAGGGCCTCCTCGGGCGCCATGCCGTGAGCCGTGTCGTAGAGGCGCTTGGCCGCACGGACGGCATCGGGAGAACGGCCCGCAATTTCGGTCGCCAACTCGATCGCGGCCGCCAGCGGATCTTGGGCCGCGCGGGTCGCCACGCCGAGCGCCGCGGCCTCCTCCCCGCTGAAGATGCGACCCGTAAAGGTCAGCTCCTTGGCGACGTCGATCGAGACCAGTCGCGGCAGGGTCAGGGTGATCCCCATGTCCGGGACGAGCCCCCACTGGACCTCGCGCACACTCAGGCGCGCGTCCGGGGCGACGACCCGAATGTCGGCTCCGAGCGCGATCTGGAGGCCGCCGCCGAAGCAGTTGCCGTGGACCGCCGCGATCACGGGCACCGGCAGGTCGATCCAGCCGGTGCACGCCCGCTGGGGCAGGTTCGCGCGGTTGCCCTCGTGACGCTCCTCGAGATCGTCGAGCGAGATCGCGTCCTCGGTCCCGAGGCTCGAGACGTCGAGCCCCGAGCAGAAGCTCGGGCCCTCGCCGTGCAGCACGACCGCGCGTACGCCCGGGGCATCGTGCAACTCGATCGCGGCATCGACGATCGCGCGGAACATCGGGCCGTCGAGCGCGTTGTGCTTCTCGGGCCGCGTGAGCGTCACCGTCGCGACGTGGTCGCTGATCTGGATGCTCACGCGCTCGCCCATGGGCCGCCGATCGTAACCTGAAGCGATGAGCTCCGCCCAAAGGCCGCTGCTGTTCCTCGATGTCGATGGTGTGATCAGCCTGTTCGGATTCCCGACGATCCCTGGTCGAGGTGCGGAGGGGGCGCCCGGAGCCTTCCATTTCGTCGACGGGATCGCGCACTGCATCGGCCATGACTGCGGTCCGCGGATCAAACGACTCCTCGAGAGCTACGAGCTCGTCTGGGCGACCGGCTGGGAGGAGAAGGCCAACGACTACCTCCCCCACATCCTCGAGATGCCCGAGCTCGTCCTCCCGGTGATCACCTTTGACGGCCGGGCGGTCTTCGGCTCGGCCCATTGGAAGATCGACGCCATCAACGAGTACGCCGGCGATCGGCCCGCGGTCTGGGTCGATGACAACCTCGACGAGGAGTGCGAGGCGTGGGCCGCGAATCGGGACGCACCGACACTGCTCGTCCGCACCGACTCACACATCGGAATCACGGACGAACAGGTTGAACTGCTTCTGGACTGGGCGCGAGACCTACTCGTCTGAGTCAGACCGCTTAGGCGGCGCGAGGTCGGCCAGCTCCTCGAAGGCCGGATCTGTCGCACCACCGTTGCCGAAGCCGAACCCCTCGAGGCCGCCGTCGCCGAGTCCGAGCTCGGCGGCGAGGTCGCCCTCATCCAGCAGCCCGAGATCCTCGACCGAGGGCCGCGGGATCGGGTTGGTCGGCTCGATCTCCATCTTGCGGTAGCGCGGCAGCCCGGTCGCGGCCGGGATCAGCTTGCCGATGATCACGTTCTCCTTGAGGCCGACGAGACGGTCTGTCTTGCCCTCGAGTGCCGCGTCGGTCAGGACCTTGGTGGTCTCCTGGAAGGAGGCCGCCGAGAGGAACGAATCAGTCGCCAGCGACGCCTTCGTGATGCCGAGGATCACCGGCATGAACTCGATCTGCTCCTTCTTGGCCTTCTTCAGCCGGGCGTTCTCGACGGCGAGGATGTTCGCCTCGACCAACTGGCCGGGCAGGAAGTCCGAATCGCCCTTCTGGTCGACGCGCACCTTCTTCATCATCTGGCGGACGATGATCTCGATGTGCTTGTCGTTGATGTCGACGCCCTGGGACTTGTAGACCTTCTGGACCTCGCGGATCAGGTAGAGCTCGGTCTCGGTCCGGCCGCGGGTGTCGAGCAGGTCGTGCGGGTAGATCGACCCCTCCGTCAGCTGCGTGCCGACATCGATCTTCTGTCCGTCCTCGACGAACACGCGCGTGCGGCGGGGGAACGAGTAGAGGTGCTCCTCGCCCTCGCCGTCGGTGACCGTGATCTTCAGGGTCTTCTCGGTCGTCTCGATCGAGACCTTGCCGGCCTCGCGTGAGAGCTCCGCGAGCCCCTTTGGCTTGCGCGCCTCGAACAGCTCGACAATGCGCGGCAGACCGTGCGTGATGTCCGCGCCGGCGACGCCGCCGGTGTGGAAGGTCCGCAGCGTCAGCTGGGTGCCGGGCTCGCCGATCGACTGCGCGGCGATGATGCCGACCGCGTCGCCGACGGCGACGACGTTGCCGGTCGCCGGCGAAAGGCCGTAGCAGTGCTGGCAGATACCAGCGTCGGCCTCGCACTTCATGACTGAGCGGACGGCGACGGACTTGTCATCGTCGAAGGCCTCGATCATCGCCGTCAGCTGGGCGCGCGTGATCAGCTGGTCCTTCTTGGCGATCACCTTGTTGCCGGCCTTGATCTCGCCGTGTGTGAAGCGGCCGATGACATCGAGGTTGACGTCGCCGTCCTCGCGCAGCGGCATGTCGATGAACTGCTTGGTGCCGCAGTCCTCCAGCCGCACGATCACATCCTGTGAGACGTCGACCAGGCGACGGGTCAGGTAGCCGGAGTCGGCCGTGCGGAGCGCGGTGTCGGCAAGACCCTTACGCGCGCCGTGGGTCGAGATGAAGTACTCGAGCACCGACAGCCCCTCCATGAAGTTGGCCTTGATCGGGCGCTCGATGATCTCGCCCTTCGGGTTGGCCATCAGACCGCGCATGCCCGCGAGCTGGCGGATCTGTTTGAACGATCCACGCGCCCCCGAGTTGGCCATCATGAAGATCGGGTTCAGGTGGTGCAGGTTGTCCTGCATCGCGATCCCGACCTCATCGGTGGCGGCGGTCCACTTCTCGACGATCGCCTCGTGGCGCTCCTCCGGCGAGATCAGACCCGTGTCGTACTGCTCCTGGATCGCGGCGACTTCCTTCTCGTAGCCGTCGAGGATCGCTTCCTTCTGGGGCGGGATCACGACGTCGTTCTTCGAGATCGTGATGCCGGCCTGGCTCGCGAAGCGGAACCCGAGGTCCTTGAACGCGTCGAGCACGAGCGCGATCGCGTGCGGACCGTGCTCGTCGACGAGCCGCTGGATCACGTCGTTGGTGTCGCGCTTCTTCAGCGGGCCGTTTACGAACTCGTAGGTGCCCGGTGCGTACTTGTCCTCCAGCGCCTCGGCGAGCGAGCGCTCGACCTGGTCGTTGAAGATGATCCGGCCGACGGTCGTCAGAACGTGGCCCTGCTCGCCGCGCCGACGGTACTCGGCGAGATCGTGCAGCTTGACCATGCCGTGCTCGTAGGAGAGCTCGGCCTCCTGGGCGGAGCGGAAGACGTGCGGGCGTGCGCCGTCTCGCTTGTCGTTCCAATCGCCGGAGCGGACGCGCTCTTCGATCTTCTGGAGCTCCTCCTCGTCCGGCCCGTAGGTGAGGTAGTAGAGGCCGAGCACCATGTCCTGGGCAGGGGTCGCCAGTGGCGCGCCGTGAGCCGGGGACAGGATGTTGTTCGAGGACAGCATCAGCAGCCGTGCCTCCGCCTGGGCCTCGGCCGAGAGCGGCAGGTGGACAGCCATCTGATCGCCGTCGAAGTCGGCGTTGAAGGCGTGGCAGACCAACGGGTGGACCTGGATCGCCTTGCCCTCGACTAGCACCGGCTCGAAGGCCTGCAGACCGAGGCGGTGGAGCGTCGGCGCGCGGTTGAGCAGAACCGGGTGTGACTGGATGACCTCCTCGAGGACGTCCCAGACCTCCGGGATCATCGAGTCGACCATCTTCTTGGCGGCCTTGATGTTCTGGACCGACTTGCGCTCGACGAGGCGGGCCATGATGAACGGCTTGAACAACTCGAGCGCCATCAGCTTCGGCAGGCCGCACTGGTGCAGCCGCAGCGAAGGACCGGAGACGATCACCGAGCGGCCCGAGTAGTCGACTCGCTTGCCGAGCAGGTTCTGGCGGAACCGGCCCTGCTTGCCCTTGAGCATGTCCGAGAGCGACTTCAGGGCGCGGTTGCCCGGCCCCGTCACGGGACGGCCGCGGCGGCCGTTGTCGAACAGCGCGTCGACGGCCTCCTGGAGCATCCGCTTCTCGTTGTTGACGATGATCTCGGGGGCGCCGAGGTCGAGCAGCCGCTTGAGGCGGTTGTTGCGGTTGATCACACGCCGGTAGAGGTCGTTCAGATCGGAGGTCGCGAAGCGGCCGCCGTCGAGCTGGACCATCGGGCGCAGCTCCGGCGGGATCACCGGAACGGCCTCGAGGATCATGTGCTCGGGCTTGTTGTCGGAGTTCAGGAACGCCGAGACGACCTTCAGCCGCTTGACGGCGCGGCTCTGCTTCTGACCCTTGGCGGTCTTGACCTGATCCTCCAGCTCCTCGCGCTCGGCCTCGAGATCGACCTGCTGGAGCAGATCCCGGACCGCCTCCGCGCCCATGCCACCGCGGAAGTACTCACCGAATCCGTACGGCGAGCCGAACCGGTCGCGCAACTCGCGGAACAGCGTCTCGTCGGTGATCACGTCCTGGACCTTCATCTCCTGGAAGGTCTCCCAGACCTGGCGCATCCGCTCGGCCGCATCCTCGATGTAGGCCTCGGTGTCGGCGATCTCGGCGTCGAGGACCTTGCGCAGGTCCTTCTCGAGCTTCTCGCGCTCGTCGTCGGAGAGCTTCTTGATGTTGAGGTCGAGGCTCTCGGCCCAGATGTGGTCCTCGTCGGAGAACTCGGACTGCTTGCCGGTCGAGATGTACTCGACGCGGCGATCACGCGACTGGGAGAGCTCCTTGACGCGGTCGGTGCGCTCGGAGTCGTAGGCGTCGATGACCTTCTGGACTTCCTTCTCGAGCTTGGTCAGATCCTTCTCGCGGGCCTCGTCGTCGACCCAGGTGATCATCGAAGCGGCGAAGTAGAGGACCTTCTCGAGCTCCTTGGGAGCCATGTCGATGAGATAGCCGATCCGCGAGGGAACGCCCTTGAAGAACCAGATGTGCGAGACCGGCGCGGCGAGGTCGACGTGACCCATCCGCTCGCGGCGGACCTTCGAGCGCGTGACCTCGACGCCGCAGCGCTCGCAGACGATCCCCTTGTACCGGACCCGCTTGTACTTGCCGCAGTAGCACTCCCAGTCCTTGGTCGGACCGAAGATGCGCTCGCAGAAGAGTCCTTCCTTCTCGGGCTTCAGCGTTCGGTAGTTGATCGTCTCGGGCTTGGTCACCTCACCGCTCGACCACGAGCGGATCTGCTTTGACGAAGCGAGGCCGATGCTGATGGCGTCGAAATTGTTGATGTCGATCATTTACTTCTTCTCCTCTACGTAGTCAGCATCTTGCTCGGCCTTGGACTCGGCGGTTTGCCCGCCTTCGCCCTCGGCTTCGACCTTCTCTTCCTGCTCATCGGCGGCGTTCGCAGGGGCGCGGACACCCGAGAGATCGATCCCGAGCTCCTCTGCCGCGCGCAGCAGGTCGTCGTCCTCGTCGCGCATCTCGACGCCGGCGCCCTCCTCGGACTTGACGTTGACGTCGAGCCCGAGCGCCTGCATCTCCTTGAGCAGCACCTTGAACGACTCAGGGATCGACGGCTCGGCGATGTTCTCGCCCTTGACGATCGCCTCGTATGCCTTGACGCGACCGACGGTGTCATCGGACTTGATCGTGAGCATCTCCTGGAGCGTGTAGGCCGCGCCGTAGGCCTCCAGCGCCCAGACCTCCATCTCGCCGAAGCGCTGGCCGCCGAACTGCGCCTTGCCGCCCAGCGGCTGCTGGGTGACGAGCGAGTAGGGGCCGGTAGAGCGGGCGTGGATCTTGTCGTCGACCAGGTGGTTGAGCTTGAGGATGTACATGTAGCCCACGGTCACGCGGTCCTCGTAGGGCTCGCCGGTGCGGCCGTTGTAGAGCTGCACCTTGCCCGAGGCGCGGCGTCCGGGCCGCTCGGACATGTCGACGCCGATGTCGATCCCGCGCCGCTTACCGTGCTCCTCCTGCCACTTGACGAGCGCGAGGTCGACGTCGTCGACGGTCGCGCCGTCGAAGACCGGGGTCGCGACCGTTACGCGGTCCTTGGTGTCGCCGCGGCGCGCGTAGGACTCGGTGCCGTCGTCATACCAGCCGTTGCCGGCGACCCAACCGAGGTGGGTCTCCATGATCTGGCCGATGTTCATCCGGCTCGGGACGCCGAGCGGGTTGAGGATCACGTCGACGGGGGTGCCGTCGGCGAGGTGGGGCATGTCGGCCTCGGGGACGATCTTCGAGATGACGCCCTTGTTGCCGTGACGGCCGGCGAGCTTGTCGCCCTCGGCGATCTTGCGCTTTTTGGCGACGAACACGCGGACGAGCTCGTTGACGCCGGGCTGGAGATCGTCGCCGGCCTCGCGGCTGAAGGTCAGCACGTCGATCACGACACCGCCCTCGCCGTGAGGAACCTTGAGCGAGGTGTCGCGAACCTCGCGCGCCTTCTCCTTGAAGATCGCGCGGATCAGCTTCTCCTCGGCGGTCAGCTCGGTCTCGCCCTTGGGCGTCACCTTGCCGACCAGCAGGTCACCGGAAGTGACCTCGGCCCCGACGCGGACGACGCCGCGCTCGTCGAGGTTGCGCAGCGACTCCTCCGAGCGGTTCGGAATGTCGCGCGTGAGTTCCTCGTCGCCGAGCTTGGTCGTGCGGGCGTCGATCTCGTACTCCTCGATGTGGATCGAGGTGAGCTCGTCGTCCTTGACGAGGCGCTCGGAGATGATGATCGCGTCCTCGAAGTTGTAGCCCTCCCAGGACATGAAGGCGACGAGGCAGTTCTTGCCGAGCGCCAGCTCACCCTGGGCGGTCGAGGAGCCGTCGGCGAGCACGTCTTCGGCTTCGACCACATCGCCTGTCGAGACGAGCGGCTTGTGGTGGATGATCGTTCCCTGGTTGGAGCGCAGGAACTTGAACAGCGGGTACTCATCCGTGCCCTTGCCGTGGTCGATCGCGATCCGCTCGGCGTCGACGTAGGAGACGGTGCCGGCATTACGCGCGAGGACGACGTCGCCGGTGTCCTTGGCGGCGCGCCCCTCGATGCCGGTGCCGATCAGCGGCGACTCGGTCTTCAGCAGCGGGACGGCCTGGCGCATCATGTTCGAGCCCATCAGCGCGCGGTTGGCGTCGTCGTGCTCGAGGAACGGGATCAGCGCCGTCGCGACCGACCAGATCTGGTTTGGTGAGACGTCCATCAGGTCGATGTCCTTGGGCGCGCGCAGCGTCGCCTCGTCATCACCGGAGCGGCAGGTGACGAGCGGGCCCCGCAGCTTGTTGGTCTTCGGATCGACCTCGGCATTCGCCTGGGCGATGACCTTCTCTTCCTCCTGGTTGGCGTCGAGGTGGACGATCTCCTCGGTCAGGACGGCGTCCTTGACGACGCGGTAGGGCGTCGTGACGAACCCGTGCTCGGAGACCTGGGCGAACGAGGACAGTGAGCCGATCAAGCCGATGTTCGGCCCTTCCGGCGTCTCGATCGGGCACATGCGGCCGTAGTGGGAGGGGTGGACGTCGCGAACCTCGATCGGCGCGCGCTCGCGCGTGAGGCCGCCGGCGCCGAGCGCCGATAGCCGCCGGCGATGCGTGAGGCCCGACAGCGAGTTGGTCTGATCCATGAACTGCGAGAGCTGGGAGGAACCGAAGAACTCCTTCTGCGCCGCGACGACCGGGCGGATGTTGATGATCGTCTGGGGCGTAATCGTGTCGGAGTCCTCGGTGGTCAGCCGCTCGCGGACGACCCGCTCCATGCGGTAGAGGCCGACGCGGAAGGCGTCCTGGATCAGCTCGCCGACCGTGCGCAGACGGCGGTTGCCGAAGTGCTCGTACTCGTCGAGCCGCTCCTGGATCGGAGCCTTGTCGAGGCCGTTGGCCTCGAGCGCGTAGTCCTTGATCGGATCGCCGTTCTCGTCGAGCCCGTCGGCGGGGACGCCGAGCGCACCCGGCAGCGAGACGAGCTCACGGATCAGCTCGATGATGTCGCGGTGGGTGAGCACGCGCGTGTCGAGATCCTCGTCGGAGTTGAGCCGCGAGTTGAGCTTGTAGCGGCCCACGCGGGTGAGGTCGTAGCGCTTGGGATCGAAGAACAGCGTGTGCAGCAGCGCCGTCGCGTTGTCGACCGAGGGCGGCTCGCCCGGGCGCTGCTTCTTGAACAGCTCGACCAGGGCGCCTTCCTCCGAGCGCGTGGCCTCGGTGTCGGCCTCGACGGTGTTGCGGATGAACAGGTTGTTGTCGAACATCTCGAGGATCTGCTCGTCCTCGGCGTAGCCCATCGCGCGCAGCAGGACCGTCACGGGCAGCTTGCGCTTGCGATCGATGCGGACGAAGACCTTGCCCTTCTTGTCGATCTCGAGCTCGAGCCAGGACCCGCGCGCGGGCATCAGGTTCGCGACGAAGACCTGCTTCTCGCGGTCCTTGGGACCCATCACGTAGGCGCCCGGCGAGCGGACGAGCTGGGTCACGACGACGCGCTCGGTGCCATTGATGATGAAGGTGCCGGTGTCGGTCATCCACGGGAAGTCGCCCATGAAGACGGATTGCTCGCGGATCTCACCGGTCTCGCGGTTCTGGAACGCGACCTTGACGGTCAGTGGGCGCGCGTAGGTGAGGTCCTTCTCACGGCACTCGGCGATCGACGCGACCGGGTCATCAAAGGTGATCTCCTCGAAGACGACGGCGAGGTTGCCGGTGTAGTCCTCGATCGGCGAGACGTCGTCGATCGTCTCCCGCAGTCCCCCCTTCTCCGTGTCGACCAGCTTCGCGAACGAACGGCGCTGGATGTCGATCAGGTTCGGCAGCTCGAGGGTGTTCTCGAGACGCGCGAAACTACGGCGCAGGCGGGGGGCGTCGACGGTAGCCAAGTGGCGTACTCCTTCTGAGGTCGCTAAGGGACGGCGAGGGCGCTTCAGCAACCTGGGACGGGTTACGAGCGCGACCAGCCAAGATAGCACAGCAAAGCCCGCCCCCCGGTGGGGCGGGATGAAAGGCCTTCACGGACCCCGTCCCGAGGCTCCGGATATGTAGCGGAGCGACTTCTCTACAAGGACGGCTTCGACTATTGGCCGGGGCTCAGTGTAGCCGGTCAGGCGGCCTTGCGGGGCGCGTCTGGCGCGAGCGGCAGCGATATGGGCGCCTCCCGCAAAGGCGGCGGGTCAGGCCGTTCGGGCCGGCGGTTGAACCGCTTGTGCCAGAGCTGGACGAGCCCGATCCGCCATGCGATCCAGCCGGTCCACCCCGGCACGATCGAGAAGTCCATGAAGCGCATGTGGTCATAGATCCGTCGCGTCAGGTACAGCGTGCGCAGCACGAGCCCGAGCCGTGGATAGAGCTTCTGTGGCTCGCGGCTCGCTCGCACGCGACGCAGCAGCAAATCGAACAGCGGCCTCGGCGGCTTCCAGCAGGCGAGCACGTAGAGCATCAGGTTGGCCCAGCGGGGTGGGATCACGAGATAGCCCGAGGAGATCTCCTCGATGTCGATCCCGCGCTCCTTCATCGCTTCCTCGAGCGCCGTGTTGGGGATCACCTTCAGCGAGTAGATGAAGAGCGTGTACGGACGCGGCATCTCCCACAGCAGCTCGAGCGTGTCGACGACGTCCTGGCGCGTCTCCACGGGGTTGTCCATGATGATGTCGTAGGCGGGCGGGATGTGGAACTTCTGCTGTGCGAGCGGCGCGACCACCTCGCCGGCGGCGAGAATCTTGTGCGGCGGCGTCGGCCGCTTGTAGAAGTCGAGGATGTCCTGGCTGCCCGACTGGATCCCCATCCGGACGCGGTTCATGCCGGCCCAGGTCAGCACGTCGAACTTCGCCTTCTTGACGTAGTTGGGAATCACCCCGTAGACGGCGAACGGCAGGTCGAGCTCGGCCTTCCAGGTCTCGGCGAACTCCTCGATCTCCTTGTAGGGGATCGCCATGAAGCTGTCGTCGTAGAAGCTGACCTGGCTGAGGTGCGGCAGCCGCTCGCGGACCGCCTTTACCTCGTCGACGATGTAGCGCGCCGAGGGATGCCGGATCTTCTTGTACTTCGGGTCGTTGGCGATGAACTTCGTGTTGCCGCAGAAGGCGCAGTGAAACGGGCAGCCGATCGACCAGAGCGTCTTGTATCCGAGCCCGTCGTTGGCCAGGAAATCTCCGGTTCCCGCTTTCACGAAGCCATTGCCGGGTCGGTAGACCTGCTCGCCCTGCCCGTAGAGGGTGTACGGGAGCGCTTCCATTTCCTCCTGGGTCATCAGCGGCTTGAACCCGTTGCGAATCACCTCGTCGCCGTCGCGGAACCAGAAGTTCTCGACCTTCGTGTGGTCCTTGCCCTCACGGCGCAATGAAACGAGCTCCTCGAAGGCAAACTCGCCCTCGCCCGTACAGATCGCATGCGCGTCGGACTGGATCGCGTCCTCGGGGTGGATGATCGGGTGGATCCCGCCCCAGATGATGAAGGTGTCCGGGTCGATCCGCCGCAGCCGCGAGATCACCTCGCGCGTCATATCCGAGTAGCCCGACATCGAGGACAGCCCAACGATGTCGGCTCCCGCCAGGCCGTGTGCGATCTCATCGAGCTCGGTGTCGCCCAGCACACCCTCATCGCCAAGAGTGCCCCGGATCGCGGCACCGACGCCGCGATAGGTACGGGTCTCGGTGACGAACAACGTCTCGGTCGAGGGGTTCATCCGCGTTACATACGCAGACATCTTTCGGAACCCGCACGCGGTGATCCCGTCCTCGAGGGACACCATCTTGATCTTCACGACTCGCTCGCTTCCGTTGCGGACCCTCAGCCCGAAGCGAGGCTAGCAGCGTTGTAGGGTGGCGGCGTGGGGTTGTCGTGCTTCATTTCGACCGGAAAGTCGCTCGACGCGGCGGTCGCTCGAGTGCAGCTCGCGGAGTCGCTCGGTTACGAATCGGCCTACGTGACGCATATCGCGGGGCGGGAGTCGCTGACGGTGGTAACGGCCTATGCGCTGGCGACCGAGCGGATCCGGGTCGGCACGGGCGTCGTTCCGATCTATACGCGCACGCCCGCGACGATGGCGCAGACCGCGGCGACGATCGCCGACCTCAGTGGCGGGCGGGTCGTGCTCGGGCTCGGCGTCTCGCATCGGCCGGTCGTCGAGGGCTGGCACGGACAGACGATCGACAAGCCGCTGGCCGAGACGCGCGAGTACGTCGGGATCGTGCGCGCGATCCTGGCCGGTGACCCGCCACCCGCCGGGGAGAAGTGGTCGACGGGGTTCGCGCTCGCGGGCCTCGACGCCCAGCCGCAGCTCCCGATCTACCTCGCCGGGCTCTCCCCCAAGATGCTCGCGCTCGCCGGCGAGATCGCTGACGGAGTGATCCTCTGGCTGTGCAACTCCGACTACGTGCGCGAGCAGGTCGTGCCGGCGGTCGCCCGGGGGCGCGAGCGCGCCGGCAAGCCACTCGAGGGGTTCGACATCGTGGCGGCCATCCCGAGCGCCGTGGTCGAGGATCGCTCGGAGGCGGTCGCCTCGATGCGGCGCGACGTGCTGCCCTACCTCGGGCTCCCCTTCTACCGGGCGATGCTCGACCGGTCCGGGTTCGGCGAGGACCTGGCTTCGTTCGACCGTGCGGCCGCCGACGGGGATACGGAGGCAATGAAGGCGGCGAGCTCTGATGAGCTGATCGAGTCCCTGACCGCGATCGGCGATGCCGACGCCGTGCGTGCGGGTATCGAGCGCTACCGGGCGGCCGGCGTGACCTCGCCCGCAGTCTCGCCGGTCGCGCGGACCGACTTCGAAGCGACGCTGCGGGCCGCCGCGTCCCCCTAGGCGGCCGACGGAAGGTTCCGGTGAGCTAGCCACCGAAACCTTCCACCGCAAACGGCTACTTCAGTTCGGCGTCGCCTCCGGCTTCCTTGATCTCGGCGACGAGCTTCTCGCCCTCTTCGCGCTCGACGCCCTCCTTGACCGGCTTGGGGGCCTCGTCGACTAGCGCCTTGGCCTCCTTGAGGCCGAGACCGGTCGCCGCGCGGACGACCTTGATCACCTGAATCTTCTTCTCACCGGCACCGGTCAGCATGACGTCGACGGTCGAGGACTCCTCCTCTGCCGCCGCGTCGCCGCCACCGCCGCCCGCCGGCGCTGCCGCGGCAACCGCCGTGGCCGAAACGCCGAACTCCTCTTCGAGCGCCTTGATCCGCTCGGAGAGCTCAAGTACGGAAATCGCCTTCAGCTCCTCGATCCAATCCTCTGTCGTCACCTTCGCCATTACTGGTCCTCCTTGTTTTCAGTCTGTTGTTCGGAATCATCAGAAGTCGTTTCCTCGGCGGCCGGCTCTTCGGCTGCAGCCTCTTCGGGGGGAGCCTCTTCAGCAGCGGGCTCCTCGGCGGGCGCTTCTTCCGCGGCCGGCTCCTCGGCCGGGGCTTCGGCCTCCTCATTGCTGTCCTGCTCCTCGGCCGGCTCTGCCTCGGCGGCCGGCGGAACCTCCTCCGCGGCCGCCGGAGCCTCGCCGCTGACGAGCCCCTGCTCGGCGATCTGGCCGAGCTGCAGCGCGAGACCGCTGATCAGCGAGCCCAGACCGCGGACGAGCCCGGTGATCGGAGAGGCGACTACACCGGCGAACTGACCGATCAGGATGTCGCGCGCCGGGAGCTTCGAGATCGCCTGGACCTGCTCGACGCTGAGCGTTTCGCCGTCCATCACGCCGCCCTTGAATTCGAGGACGTCGTGCTCCTTTGTGAATTGCGCGATCACCTTGGCGGCCACCGCGGCGTCGCCGCGCACGAAGGTGAAGGCGGTCGGGCCGACGAGCAGCTCCTTCAGCGACTCGACACCGGCTTTGTCCGCCGCGCGGATCGTCAGTCGGTTCTTGACGACGCGGAAGCTGGCGTCTGCGTCGGAGAGCTTGGAGCGCAGATCGCCGACCTGCGTGACCGAGATCCCGCGGTAGTCGACGGCGAAGATCGCCTGCGCCTCGCCGATCTCGGCGGCGACCTCATCGATCACCGCAGCCTTTTCGTCCCTGTTCATGCTGTCCGTCCTCGGTCCGTTGAATTGAAAGAGCCCGCACTTCAGGCGGGCTCGCGTGCTCCGGCTTGCACCGGGGCTCTCGGACCTCACCTGCTCCGGGCTTCTCTCGCTGGGCGAGTGCCGGAGGTCTCGGGCGTGGAAAGTTCTGTGCGCCTAGGCTACCGCCGCGGCCTCCTCGACACCTGGGTCGTCCTCGACGATGTTGCGTGTGCGGGTCGTATCGACCTTGATTCCGGGGCCCATCGTCGTCGTCAGCGTGATCGTCCTCAGGTAACGACCCTTGGCGACCGAAGGCTTGGCGCGCACGATCTCCTCGATCAGCGCCGCGTAGTTCTCGAGCAGCGCGCGGCGCTCGAAGGAGGCCTTGCCGATCGAGACGTGGACAATCGCCGCCCGATCGGTCCGGTACTCGATCTTGCCCGCCTTGGACTCGGTGACCGCCTTCGCGACGTCGTCGGTGACGGTCCCGACCTTCGGGTTGGGCATCTTGCCCTGCGGCCCGAGCACGCGGCCGAGCTTGCCGACGGTCGACATCATGTCGGGCGTCGCGATCGCGATGTCGAAATCGGTGAAGCCCTCCTCGACGCGCTTGGCGAGGTCATCGTCGCCGACCACATCGGCGCCGGCCTCGGTCGCCTCGCGGGCCTTGTCGCCCTTGGCGAAGACCGCGATCTTGACGTCCTTGCCGAGTCCGTTCGGAAGCGCGATCGTGCCCCGCAACTGCTCATCGGCGTGGCGCACGTTGAGCCCGGTCCGGACGTGGAGTTCAACCGTCTCGTCGAACTTCGAGGACTGGAACTCCTTGATCAGGTCGATCGCCTCTCCCGGCGCATACTCGCGCTCGCGGTCAACCTTGGAGCGAAGCTCGGTGTAGCGCTTGCCGTGGGCCATCGCTAGGAGACCTCGACGCCCATCGAGCGCGCGGTGCCCGCGATGATCTTGGAAGCGGCCTCGATGTCGTTCGCGTTGAGGTCGGGCATCTTCTCCTCGGCGATCTGGCGGATCTGCGCTTGGGAGATCGTCGCGACCTTGTCGCGGTTGGGCTCGGCCGAGCCCTTGTTGAGACCGATCGCCTGCTTGATCAGCACAGCCGCCGGAGGCGTCTTGGTGATGAAGGTGAACGAGCGATCCTCGAAGACGGTTATCTCGACCGGGATGATCGTCCCGCCCTTGTCCTGGGTCTCGGCGTTGAAGGCCTTGCAGAACTCCATGATGTTGACGCCGTGCTGACCGAGCGCCGGTCCGACCGGCGGAGCCGGGTTCGCGGCGCCGCCGGGGACCTGGAGCTTGATGAGGGTTAGGACTTTCTTGGCCATGGGGACAGAGCAGCGTAGCTGTTACAGCTTCTTCACTTGGTCGAAGCCGACTTCCACGGGGGTCTCGCGGCCGAAGATCGAGACCAGCACCTTGAGCTTGGCCGCGTCCTCGTTGATCTCGGAGATCTCGCCCGAGAAATCAGACAGCGGGCCGGAAACGACCTTGACCGACTCCCCGATCGTGAACTGGGCGCGCGGCCGGACGCGCTCGCCGCCTCCGGCGGCATCGCCACCGGCGTCGCGGTTGAGCATCCGGTCGACCTCGGGCTGGGAGAGCGGGACCGGCTTGTTCTGCGGGCCGACGAAGCCGGTGACCCCCGGGGTGCCCTTGACGAGCGTCCAGGAATCGTCGGTCAGCTCCATCTGGATCAGGACATAGCCGGGCATCGTGCGCCGCTCGATCTGAACCTTCTGACCGTCCTTGAGTTCGGAGACCTGCTCGGTCGGGATCACGATCTGGCGCACGCGCCGAGCCTGCCCGAGCGTCTGAACCCGGTGCTCGAGGTTGTGCTTGACCTTGTTCTCGTGACCTGAGTAGGTGTTTACGGCATACCAGCGGAACACTTGTCTTGGGACCTTCCGTTACTCGGCGGTTGTCAGAGGATCGCCTGGACGAGGCGAGAGAAGATTGCGTCGAGCAGGCCGAGGTAGCCGCCCGCGATCAGGACGAATCCGAGCACCACGCCGGTCATCGTCGTGAGCGCCTTTCGATCAGGCCATTCGACCCGCTGCAGCTCGGCCCAAACCGCGATCAGGAACCCGATCACCCGGCCGCGCTCGTGGGTCTCGGCCGGCGGCGAGGTGAGACCGACGTCGGTGCGCGGCGCCGCATCCTCGTCGGGAACGTCGCTCAGGTCTGGAGTCGGAGGCGGGTGCTCGACGACGCTGGCGCTGCTCCCCACGTCCTGCGGGGGTGCGCCGGCGGCGAGGTTCGAGTCCTCCTCGGGATCGCCGCTGACGGGCTGGGCCGGGTTCGCTTCGGCCTGCGCCTTGAGCCGCGCGGCACGACGCTCCTTCGCGCGCTGGCGGTCGCGAGCCATGGCGCTAGCGGGTCTCCTTGTGCGGCGTGTGCTTTCCGCACCAGCGGCAGTGCTTGCGCATCTCGATCCGGTCAGGATTGTTGCGCTTGGACTTCTGGGTCTGATAGTTGCGTCGCTTACATTCCTCGCAAGCGAGCGTCACTGCGATGCGTACATCTCCGCGAGCCATGGATCCTCGGTCTGTTCGGTGCGTCCGGGCGAAAAAACGACCCCGCCGGACGGGGCGAGGCCAGCGGCCAGTGTAGCGCGCCCGAGGCAGAGGTAGGCTCGCGCCATCGGTGAGCTGACCCGACGAGCACCGGACGCGCTGGAGGCACCCCGCGGGGCGCTCCAGCGCAGCCAGCGCGCGGCGCGCGCTGGCGTCGCTGCGCTGGGCGTCAGCGGCCCCGTCCCGCGCTGGGCGTTTCGCAAGCTGGGGACGCGCTATCCGGCGGTCGTCCTGGCGCTCCAGTTCTCGGTCGCGCACGTCGTCGTCTTCTTCGGAATCGTTCTGCTGACGCTCTACATCCCGGTGACGGGGAGCCAATTCCTCTCGATCCTGCTGGTCGCCGAATTGCTGATCGCGGTCGAGAACATCTTCGCGACACGGCTCTCAGCGCAGCTGTTGCGCCCCGTCACCCTCTGGCTCGCGGGCGAGCGCGACGTCGAGACCTCCCTCGCGGCCTGGCGCGTGCTCGCGGCCCTGCCGTTGGAGTTCCTGCGGCGGTGGAAGTGGATACCCCTGCTATTCAACATCCCGCTCGTCTCTGTCTATGTCGCCTACGCGCTCGGGCTGGAGTGGTGGTCGGTGCCGATCCTGCTGGTCGCCAGCGCCGGCATCCTCGCCTATGGCGCGCTGCTGCGCTACTTCGCGATGGAGCTCGCGATGCGGCCAGTGATCGAGGAGGTCGCCGCCGTGCTCCCCGAGGATTTCGAGCCGGGCCGATCCGGCGTCCCGCTCAAGTGGCGGTTGCTGATCGCACTCCCGATGGTCAACGTGATCACCGGGATCGTCGTCGCGGGGTTGTCGCGCGAGGATCAGGGCAGCAGCCTCGGCGCCCTCGGGATCGACGTCGCGATCGCGGTGGCGGTCGCGCTTACGATCTCACTCG
This sequence comes from uncultured Thermoleophilaceae bacterium, assembly GCA_963790245.1. Lineage (GTDB taxonomy): Bacteria > Actinomycetota > Thermoleophilia > Solirubrobacterales > Thermoleophilaceae > JACCVG01. The sequence continues at coordinate 1,824,034 of CAWBNP010000002.1, read as the reverse complement.
AGCTCAACGTCTTGCTGTCGCGGTCGATCCTCGGCCCGATCCGCAACCTGCGCGACGCGACCAACCGCCTGGCCGAGGGCGATCTCACCGCTCGCGTCGCAGTTCTCTCGACCGATGAGACAGGCGCGCTCGCCCAGTCCTTCAACCGGATGGCCTCGGGTCTCGAAGAGCGCGAGCGACTGCGTGAGGCCTTCGGGGCGTTCGTCGATCCCGACGTCGCCGACCAGATCATGCGCGAGGGCGTGCTCGAGGGGGACGAGGTCGAGGTCAGCGTCCTGTTCGTCGACATCCGGGACTTCACCGCGTTCGCCGAGCAGGCGAGCGCGCGCGAGGTGGTCGCCCGGCTGAACGACTTCTACGAGCGGATCGTCCCCATCCTGATGCGGCACGGCGGACACGCGAACAAGTTCATCGGCGACGGATTGCTGGGCGTCTTCGGCGCGCCCGCCCGGCACCCCGATCACGCCGATTGCGCCGTCGGGGCGGCGTTCGAGATCGCGGAGCTGGTCCGTTCGCACTACGGCGAGGAACTGCGCATCGGTATGGGTGTGAACTCCGGCCCGGTCCTCGTCGGGACGGTCGGCGGCGGAGGACGACTCGACTTCACGGTGATCGGCGACGCCGTCAACACAGCCTCGCGTGTAGAAGAGGCGACACGGCAGACCGGCGACGACCTGCTCATCACCGAGGCGACCCGCTGCCTGCTGACCAAGGACTACGGCGGGCTCGACGAGCGATCCGACATCGAGCTCAAGGGCAAGTCCGAGCCGGTGCGGCTGTGGGCCCCGCGCGGGTTGGACGAGCCAGGGTCGGAGCCACGCCCCCGCAGCTCGCGACTGCCGCGGATCGTGGGTCAGCGCTAACGGACTCACACGCGCGACTCAGCGCGAGACCTCGCGCCCAGGGCCGGAGGTTGCGTGCGCTGGACCCCGGTGGGGTCAGGCCCCACCGGGGTCGTGCGCACGCGACATCAGGCCCTGGGCAGCGAGTTCTAGCGCTAGAACCACGGCACCAGCGGCACGTCGATCTCGAAGACGATCACGGCGGCGACTGCGGCCGCTATCGCGAGCACAGCGGCAATCGCTGTCAGGAACCGCTGACGGGGCGTCGCCTCGCCCGCCTTCTGCTTCGCCTCGGCCGCTCGTTCCAGCGCATTCTCGAGCAGGTTCTCGGCCCATGCGAACTCGAGCGCGAGCATCGCGAGCCCGATCGGGATGACGATCAGCGCGGGGCCCGGTAGGACAACCATCGCCAAGCCCGCCGCGAGCACGGTGAAGCCGCCGACGACGAAGGCGCCTCGGTAGATGATCCCGTGCTCCAGGTGGCGCGACCGGCGCTCGCGGAGATTTTTGATCAGGCCCGGTAGGTCGCGCTCGTGCCGGTCGCTCACACGACGCAGTTTGCCAACTACTCAGGTGGCCGGCGCGACCGTGGTCCTGGCCAGCCATCGATCGACGACGAACCCGCCGAACGGGACGATCGCGCCGAACAGAACGTAGAGCGTCGTGCGGTGGCTCCATCCCAGCGAGCCCCGGATCATGACCGCGATGTACACGTAGGCGAGGAAAAGGATCCCGTGTATCGGGCCGAGGATGTCCACTCCGAGCGGGGCGTCATTGGCGTACTTGACGTAGGTGGCCGCCAGAAGGGCGAGGAAGCTCGTCGCCTCGGCGAGCGCCACGATGCGAAGTGTTCTGATCGAGATCATGCGTGCTGCCAGCGTGTCAGATAATTCATCCGTGACTCACGATCACTCACACGAGCACGACCATCGCGCCGCGAGCCGACGATCCCTGGCGATCGCGCTCGGGCTGACCGCGACGTTCACCGTCGCCGAAGTCGTCGGCGGCCTGCTGACCGGCAGCCTCGCTCTGCTCGCCGACGCGGGTCACATGCTGTCTGACTCGTTGTCGATCGCGCTCGCCCTCGGGGCGTCCTGGCTGGCCTCGCGGCCGGCGACCTGGAACCGCAGCTTCGGGTACCAGCGAGCCGAGGTGCTCGCTGCTTTGTTCAACGGGCTGACGCTCGTCCTGATCAGCGTCTGGATCATCCGCGAGGGGATCCAGCGGTTCGAGGATCCTCCCGAGGTGCTCGGCGGCGGCCTGCTCGCCGTGGCGATCGGCGGCCTGCTCGTCAACCTGCTGGCGGCGTGGGTCCTGAGCCGCGGCGCGGGCGACAACCTGAATGTCGCGGGCGCGCTGCGACATGTGCTGGCCGACATCGCCGGCTCGGTCGGCGCGATGCTCGCCGGCCTGATCATCATCTTCACGGGCTGGCGCTACGCCGACCCGGTCGTGAGCGTGCTGATCGCGGTCCTGATCGCCGGGAGTGCGTGGTCGATCATCCGCGATGCCGTGCGGATCCTGCTCGAGGCCGCGCCGAAGGGGCTGGACGCCGGTGAGATCGGCAATGCGATGGCTTTGATGCCGGGCGTTCGCGAGGTCCACGACCTGCATGTCTGGACGATTACCTCCGGATTTCCTGCGCTCTCGGCGCACGTGCTCGTGGACCCCGGGATCGATTGTCACGGCCGACGGCGGGAGGTCGCGACAATGCTCAGAAACCGCTATGGGATCTCTCACACGACGCTTCAGGTCGAGCATGAAGGCGATCGGGGCGGACTGCTGAGTCTCGACTCCGAAGGAAGCTGAGCGGTGCTCGATCCCTCTTTCGGGGTGGGCTTCCTCGTCGCGCTCGGGCTCTATCTCTACGCGCTGATACGCCTCGACCGGCGGGGCTTCCACGTCCCCTTCTGGCAGCGGCTGTCGTTCGTCGGCGGGATCACGCTCTGGACCGTCGCCCTCTCGAGCGCGATCGACCTGCTCGCCGAGGACCTCTTCTCCGCGCACATGGCTCAGCACCTGCTGATCGCCGAGGTCGGGGCGCCGCTGATCCTGATCGGCATCCGCTCACCCGTCCTGTTCTTCATGCTGCCCAAGCCCGCGCTGAAAAGGGTTGCGCGCCTGCACCGGTTCCGACGCGCGTTCGCGGTGCTGACCCGACCGGTCGTCGCGATCTTCCTCTACGTAGTGATCCTCTACTCCTGGCACTTCGTCCCGCTGTTCGAGGGGGCGCTCGAGAGACCGTTCCTGCACGCCCTGCAACACCAGTCGTTCGTCCTGATCAGCGTGCTCGTGTGGTGGTCGGCGATCGAGCCGGCCAAGCGCCGCGTCAGCGGGAAGCTGTGGAAGGTCGGCCACATCATGGGAGCGCGGGTCGGCGGCATGTTCCTCGGGATGGCGTTCATCGCGATGCGCTCACCGGTCTACGAAGGCTTCTACGGCGATCGCGGGGCGGGCTACGGGCTCACACCGATCGGGGACCAGCAGATCGGCGGTGGGATGATGCTGACGCTCGACATGATCATCGTCCTGATCGCCGCGGCCTACTTCTTCTACCGAACGAGCGAGGATGAAGCCGTCGCCCACGGCCGGGCGCAGCCGAACCTGTCTTAGCCGAGCGCCTCGATGATCGCCTCGCCGCCGCGGCTCGGGAGGAGGGTGATCCCCCGAAAGCGCGCGACCTCCGGCTTGGACCGAGGCGCGCGGAGCTTCGCCCGAGAGAGGATCGTCGCGATCACGACCTTCATCTCGAGCTGCGCGAACGCCGCGCCGATGCACCGTCGGACGCCGCCGCCGAACGGAATCCACGTATATGAGTCCGGCGCGCCCTCGAGGAACCGTTCCGGGCGGAAGACGAACGGCTCCGGAAACAGCTCCGGGTCGTACTGGATGAGCATCAGAGACGCCGCAAGCTGTGCGCCTGCGTCGAAGCGGTAGCCCCCGAACTCGATCGGGCGGCTCGGCGCGCGGAAGACCTCGGTCACCACCGGTCGGACGCGCAGCGTCTCCTTGATCACGGCATCGAGGTATTCGGATCCGCCGCCGCGCTCGAGCTCTTCGGAAAGGCGTGTCAAAGCCAACGGGGTCCGCAAGAGGCGCTCAAACGCCCATCCGATCGACGTGGCCGTCGTCTCGTGCCCAGCGAGCAGCAGGGTGATCACCTCGTCGCGAAGCTCAGCGTCGGTCAACGGCGCCCCGTGCTCATCCCGCGCCTCGAGCAGCAGCCCGAGGATGTCCCGGGCGGAGCCGTCGCTCGCCCCGGTCCGCCGGCGGGTGATCTCCTCGTAAAGGAGCGCATCGACCCGGTCGCGGTGGCGGATGAAGCTCGCCCAGGGACCAAACCGGCCTGGCGTGTTGCGCAGCAGCAGGACGAGCGGGCTGATCGATGAGAGGCGCGGCAACAGTCGCCGCAACTCGGCGATCCGCTCCGGATCGGTGATCCCGAAGACGGTCCGGATGATGACCTCCATCGTGATCCGCTGAGCGAGGGTTCGCGTGCGGACCTTGTCACCGACCCGCCAGGTACTCATCTCCGCGTGTGTGATCTCCGCGATCACGTCGGAATAGCCGGCGACCGCATCGCCGTGGAAGGGAGGGAGCATCAGCTTGCGCATCCGCATGTGGCGATCGCCGTCGAGCAGCAGCAGCGATGCGGAACCGAGAACCGGCGCCATCAACTCCCGGGGCTCGGCCACGTCGTAGTCGGCGGGCTTCCACTTGAACATCTGGGCGACGAGCTCCCGATCGGCGACGTGGAACATCTGACCGGCGATCAGGTCGTTGGACTGAAACAGCGAGCCGTAGCGCTCGCGCATCGCGAGCCGGGCCTTGACCGGGCGCGTCACGCCGAGCCAGGACTGGAGGATGCGCGGGAGCGAGGGGCCGGGAACGTAAGCGGCGGGCTGTGACATCAGCGGAGGATCTCGACCAGCAGTACCCAAGCGTTCAGGACCGCCCCGAGGACGGCCAGGACGATTCCCGCGAGGACCCAATAGAGGCCGCCACCCGCCCCCGCGATGAGGCTGAGCCCTGCAATAGCGAACGGCAGGGTCCCCGCAAGGGCGACCGTCACGTTCAACACCGGCCGCGCATGGCTCCCCTGATGCCGCAACACCAGGGTCGTCGTCGCGATCGAGCTCACCAGCCCGACCCCCAGCAGTTCGGCGCCCATCACGGTCAGTCTCTGGCCCGGTGTGAGACCGACCAGTGAGATCACGAGGACGCCGAGCAGCAGCAACAGGGTGGCCACCGCCCGCTCAGGCAGGCCCTGGAACTTCAGGATCCGCTCAACGTTGATCGAGACCGCAACGAACACGAGCCCCGCCAGCGCGGCAGCAGCTCCGGCGCTCGCGACGAACAGGTCAATCCATTCCGATGGGTCGTAGCCGGCCATCCAGACCAGCCTAACCGCGCTGTCCGGCCCCCGATCCAAGACCATCACGGAGCTCGGTACAGGCGCCGAACTTGGGGCGCGCGGATAACTGGGTCAGCGGACTGGTCGGATCCCCGAGGATCATAATCGAGCTATCGAACCGATTCAGGAGGCGCTGATCCTTCGCATGTCCAGCTACGCGAGCCGTTATCGGGCGCTCGCGGCAGTGAGCCTGTCGGACTAGGCCATGTCGCAGGAAAACACTGAAATCCTTCGCCGCGGCTTCCAGGCCTTCAACCGCACGGGCGAGATTGATGCTTCATTTCTAGCGGACGACTTCGAGCTGCATCAGAGCTCATCGATCATCGACACCGCCGGGGTTTTTCGCGGGCCTGATGCGCTGCGAGAGTCTTTACGGGAGCTTCAGCAGGTATTCGAGGATCTGAGCATGGAGCCGGAGCGGTTTGTCCCGGCGGCGGGAGGCATGATCGTCGTCGTGATGCAAGTTCGCGGACGGGGCCGCGGCAGCGGCGTGGAGTTGAGCAACCGCGTCGCCTGGGTCTGTTCGTTCCGCAATCGTGAGGTTGCTCGAATCGTCGTGTTCGAGGAACCGGAAGAAGCGCTCAAAGCCGCGGGTCTGTCGGAGTAGGCGCAGACCTCGGAGAACGGCAGCTTCGAAAGGCAACCCGAGCGAAGGTCAAGGACTGAAGCCCTCCATCGGACTCGAACCGATGACCCCTTCCTTACCATGGAAGTGCTCTACCAACTGAGCTAGGAGGGCGTGCACTGCGCGCGTCTGAGTCTAGCCAGACCTCGCGCTACAGTCCGGCGCCATGAGCGCCACCACGACGTCCAACACGACCAGCAACCCGGCCTTTAACGACAGGCTCTTCGCGCGCGCGCGCGAAACGATGTCGGGCACGGAGAAGATGACGATCGCGGGCGCGTGCAATCGATCGCTCGTGCTGATCGCGATCGTCGCGGCGGTTGCGTGGGTTACGGGGTCGGCGACGCTCGAGGGCGCGACCTGGACGATGCCGGCATTGATCGGCGGCGCGATCGGTGGCCTGATCGTCGCGCTTCTAACGATCTTCAAGCCGCACTTCGCCCCCGTCACCGGTCCGCTCTACGCGCTGCTCGAGGGCGTCGTCGTCGGCGTGCTCAGCGCGCTGATGAACATCCAGTTCGACGGGATCGTGATCCAGGCGATCGCCGGCACCTTCGTCGTGTTCATGGTGATGCTGATTCTCTACCGCACCCGGGTGATCAAGGTCACCCAGCGGTTCCGGATGATCGTGATCGGCGCGACGGTCTCGATCTTTCTCTTCTACCTGCTCGTAATCGTCCTCGGGCTGTTCGGCGTCAACACCGAGGCCGTCATGGGCGGCGGCACGCTGTCGATCATCATCAGCGCCGCGATCATCGTCGTCGCGGCGCTCAACCTCGCGCTCGACTTCGACTTCATCGAGCAGGGCGCCGCAGCCGGGTTGCCGCGCCAGATGGAGTGGTACGCAGCGTTCGGGCTGCTCGTCACGCTGATCTGGCTGTACCTAGAGATCCTGCGCCTGCTGGCGGCTACGCGACGCTAGGTCCGAGGCCGCGCGGCTGGCGCGCGGTCGCGGTGCTCTCGTCGGCGGCGGCCACCGCCTGCGCGGGACCGGACCGGCGGGCCAGACGGCTGACGCCGATCGCGATACCGGTGATGAAGACGCCGTAGATCAGGGCGATCAGGGAGGCCGAGGCGACCCACAGCCAGGGCGGCACGTCGCCCTTGCTCTCGCGCAGCATGATCAGGCCGTCCTCGAGGAACGGCCGCGTGAAGCTGGCCGGTGCCGGGAGCTCGGCGCCGGAAGCACCCGCGAAGATGTCGGGGCCCTCGGCGAGCGAGAACGAGGTCGGCACCTCGGCGCCCGCGCCCCCGAGCTCACCGTCGGTCGGCAGGCGCAGCGGGACCGCGCCACGGGCGCTTCCCTGCTGGAGCCGCAGTCCCGACTTCCAACTGCCGTGCAGCGGGATCGGCTGGGTCGAGCGGTAGACGCCGTCGCCAAGCGGCTCGAGCCGGTCGACAATCCGCTGGGTTCCCGGCCCGCCCTGCCAGGCGAGCATGTAAAGCCAGTTCGCATCCTCGGCGGCGCTGGCCGGCTCGATACGGAAAGTCGCGAGCGCCTCGCGGCGCGGCTGCTCGCTGACGTTCGTCATCTGGACCGTGACGTCGGCAACGGGCAGTTCGCGCAGCCCGGCGCTGACCCCGATCGCGATGAACGCGGCAAACGCCGCGATGCAGGCCGCGCGCGCCGCGCGTGGCGTCGGCAACTCCCTGCGAAGAGCAGCCGCCAGCAATCCTCCGAGCACGCCGCCGCTGATCGCGGCGACGCTCGCCGAGACCACGCCCTCGACGATCAGGTCCGGGCCCCAGGGCAGCGGGTAGACGAGGTTTGACCAGCCGTACTCGGCGGCGAATCCGAAGACCCCGCACGCGAGCCCGGCGAGTGCTCCGAAGGCGATCGGGCGAAGCCGGGGGCTTACCCGCCAGGCGACCAGCTCTACGCAGATCGCCGGAACGAGCAGCAGCGGAACGACTGCCAGCGAGCGGCCGGCGAGGACGGGGATCAGCGAGGCTGCACTGCGGATCACGATGTAGAAGCCCCAGGCCCCCATCGCACCGCCGCGACCAGCCCAGCCGCGGGCGGCCGAGAAGACAAACGCGGCGAAGGCCATCAACAGAAGCGGTTGCCAGACCTGGCGGTAGAGCGGGACGCCCCAGTCGAACTCGGCGAGGAACGCCTCGAGCCCGACGAGCATCCCGCCGAGCAATGCGAACCGCTGGATCCTGCTCCAGCCTCGGCCCATGCGAGCGGCGAACTCCTGGCCGCGGAAGAACTCGAAGCGCGCGATCGGCTGGTCGGGTCCGAGCAGCTCGAAGCGCGCCCATGGCGATCCGGCAGGCTGCTCGGAGGTCGGGCGATTGCGGGAGGAGAGTGCGGCCTCGGCGATCAGGACGCACATCGCTATCACCGACATCGTCGCGCCGCCCAGCAGCATGAAATGGGTCGGCGACCAGAGCGTCACATCCTGTCCGAAGATCCTGTGCCAGACATCATCCAGCGGCAGCGCCGTGAGGCCAAATGCCGAGCAGCCGATCAGGAGGGCCCCGCCGACCGGGATGTGCCAATCGCGCGTGATCTTGATCCAGTGGGCGCCCCGGTCGCGCTCATCGGCGAGGCCGATGCAGAGGATGCCGGCGGCCAGCGTTCCGAAGAAGCCGATCAGCAGCGGATAGTGGCCCGGGTTGCCGAGCGGGCCGTCATCGCGCCCGTAGTCGATGTGGTAGCCGATGTCCCAGAAGCCGCCGCCCATCGTGAGCAGCAGCGCGATCGCCGCAATCAGGACCGGTAGCGCACTCCAACCCGGAGCCCGGAACACGAACGACGTGGCAGCGCCGGCGCGGGCGAGCACCCGCGTGCGACCCGCGCGGTGGGCGCGGATCAGCCAGACGAGCGCCCCGGTCCCACCGATGTAGACGAAAGCAAGGATCGCGAGCTGGTCGATCGGCGCTCCGCCGGCAGAGCCGGCCGCGCCGAGGAGTGTGGGGCCACTCATGTCCGGGATAGTACATACGGAACCGTACATTGCAAGTCGCCGCTCCGATCGTCAAGCTGGGTGCGGACATGGCGACCCGGACCCGAAGGAAATACTCCCCCCGACTCCCACGCGAGGAGCGGCGCGAGCAGTTGCTCGACGCCACGCTGAAGCTGATCGCCGAGAGCGGTTACGGCGGCGTCTCGATGGAAGCCGTCGCGCGTGAGGCCCAGATCGCGAAGACCGTTGTATACGACGCGTTCGCCAACCAGCAGGAGCTCCTGATGGCGCTGCTCGAGCGCGAGCAGGAGCGGGTCCTGAGCGCGATCGCCGACGCGCTGCCGCGGTTGCCGCTCAGCGGTGAGCCCGGTCAGATCCTCGGCGAGGCGATTGCGCGCGGGCTCGAGGCCGTCCGCGAGTACCCCGATACCTGGCGGCTGATCCTGCTGCCCGCCGACGGCACGCCGCCGGGCGTCCGCGATGAAGTCCACCGCAACCGCGAGCAGCTCGTCCGCCAGATCGAGCCGATGGTCGAATGGGGGATCGCCCAGCTGGGGTTCGGCGACCTCGACCAGGAGCTCGCCGCCTACGTGATCATGGGCGCCGCCGAGGACGCGGCGCGGCTGATGCTCACCCACGGCGACCAGTTCACGCCCGAGCGCGTCGCAACGTTCAGCGTCGACCTGCTCTCAGCGCTCGACCGCTCTCCCTAGAGGGCGTCTGGCTCAGACGAAGTCGCCCGCGAGATCGCGCGCGGTCTCGATCGGATGGCCGAGCTCGCGCCAGCGGCCCACCCCTCCGTCGACGACGTGGACGATCGAGGGCGCGCCGAACCGCTGCAGGAGGCTCGCCCCGATCGCCGCGCGCTGGCCCGAGCCGCAGATGACGGCGATCGTCCGGCCCGGATCGAGCCCTTCGGGCGCCGAGTCGATGTCGTGCCACGGCTTGAAGTGGGAGCCGGGAATATGGCCGGCAGCCCATTCGGCCTGCTCGCGGACGTCGAGAATCTGCAGGCCGCGACCCTGGCTGAACTGCTCGGGCAGTTCGTCGACCGACAGCCTCGTGATCCGGTCGACCGGTCGACCCTCTTGGCGCCAGCTCGTCATTCCTCCGGCCAGCAGCCCGCTGATCCGCCTGATGCCGATCGCCACGGCGAGCTTGCCGGCCCGGCGCGCGTCCTCGTCATCGCGCCCGACGAAGACCACGTCCTGGTCGCGGTCGGCGATCCAGGCGAGTCTCGATCCGAACCCCGCGTTGAGCATCGGCAGGCAGACCGCGCCGGGAATATGGGCGTCGTCGAACTGCTGATCGGTGCGGACATCGACAATCAGGGCACCCTCGGCGCGCTGCTGCTCGACCTGGCGGGGGGCGAGCGGGAGCACTTCCACCCCGGTCGTCAGCAGGGGGCCGCGGTTGAGGTCGACGATCGCGTGGAAGTTGGGTGGCTGGGGGCCGATCCGGCGCATCGCCTCGGCGACGAACTCGTCCTCGTCCTCGATCGCGAGCGTCGGGTTGTGCGCGCGCTCGAAACCGATCGTCGAGGAACCCTTCATGTCCATCCCGGGCCCGCCGCACATCGAGCCGCCGAGATGGCCCGGCCAAACCTCGCATTCGTCCGGCAACGAGAGCAACTTGGTCTGGAGCGACCGGTGGATCTCACGGGCCCCGGCGCGCTTCTCGATCGCGAGATCGGGGCGAGCGACGTCGTTGACGAACAGGGTGTCGCCGGTCAGCAAGGCCCAGGGCTGCTCGCCCCGCTTTGTGTCGGTGATCGCGAAGGCCGTGTGCTCGGGGCGGTGGCCGGGAGTGTGCAGGGCCTCGATGCGCACCGAGCCGAGGTCGAGCGTCCACCCGTCCTCGAACGCTTCGTGCGCGAAGTCGACCTCGGCGAGCGTGTGGATGTGGATCGTCGCCCCCGTGGCAGCCGCGAGCCGGCCATGCCCGGAGACGTGGTCGGCATGGTTGTGGGTCTCGAGGATGTGCTCGATCGAGACACCCATGTAACGACCGAGTTCGAGGTACTCCTCGATCTCGAAACGCGGGTCGACAACCGCCGCAACCCGAGCCGACGCGTCGCCGATCAGGTAGGAGGCGCACCCGAGATCCTCGTGGGTCATCTGCCGGAAGATCATCAGCCGCCTGACCTTACAACTCGTCCTCCGCCCCGTCCGTCGGACACGTCTAGCATCAGATCGGTGGGAGGTCCTTCTGATCGCGATCGTGAGGTGCGTCCCCGGTCGTGGCGCAACGCGTTGCCGATGGCAATCGTGCTGCTCGCGCTGTCGCTCATCGTGCCGATCGCCCACGCCGCCCTCGGCGAGCTGACCGACCTGCTCGCGCTTGGGCAGGCCGGCGGGCAGGAGCCCGCCAAGGCGAAGGTGCTCAAGCACTCAGAGCCGCCGCTCACCGCCACGCCGCGCGCTAAGTGCCTCCCAGGTTCACGCGAGGAGCCGGGCATCCAGGGTCGCGTCCCGGCGGGCTCCGCGCGGGAGGGCTTCGCCTGCAACACCTCGCTCGTCAGCCGCCAGGGCAGCTCGGGCGGATTCAAGGTCTGGCGCTACGTCGATCGCCAGGGCACCGAGTGCGCCTACTACGACACCGCGCTGCTGCTCCCGCTCAACGCGCTCAAGCTCTCCGGGAGCTCGCTCGGCGTCGCCGTTCTCGACATGTCCGACCCTGCCCGCCCGGTCCAGACAGACACCCTGACCGAGCTCCCGATGCTCAGCCCCCACGAGTCCCTGAGCCTCAACAAGAAGCGTGGCCTGCTCGCTGCGGTGCTGGGTAACCCGATGACGCACCCCGGACTCGTCTCGATCTATGACCTGAGCGCCGACTGCCGGCACCCGGTCCTCCAGTCGACCGAACTGGTCGCCCGGTTCGGGCACGAAAGCGGATTCAGCAGAGATGGCAAGACCTTCTACGCAAACGGGACGGCGGTCGAGGCGATCACCGCGATCGATGTCACCGAACCCGAGGCAGCCGGACCCGATCTGGCAGGGCAACATCGTGTCCCACGGTATGTCGCTCAGCGATGACGGCAACCGGGCCTACGTCGCAGACCCGATCGCGGGCGAGCTGATGATCCTCGACACCTCCGAGATCCAGGCTCGGAGCCCAACCCGAAGACGCGCGAGGTCAGCCGACTGACCTGGAAATCGGCTTCGATCCCCCAGAACGCAACGCCGTTCAGTGTTCGCGGCAAGCCTCACCTGCTCGAGTTCGACGAGTACACGGACGGGTTGAGTGGCGGCGGGTCGCGGGATGACGTGGGAGCCGCGCGGATCATCGACATCTCAGATGAGCGGCGGCCGCGCGTGATCTCGAACCTGCGGCTGGAGGTCAACCAGCCCGCCGAGCATCGCGCGGCCGCTCAGGATCCCGGGGCCCAGAGTCCCGTCCAGGGCTACGCCGCTCATTACTGCAGCGTCCCGACCGCCGTCGATCCGAAGGTCGTCGCCTGCTCGTTCATCGCCTCTGGGTTGCGCGTCTTCGATATCAGCAAGCTCAAGTCACCGAAGGAGATCGCCTACTTCGTCGCCCCGACCCAGGCGCGTGCCGAGAACGGGCTGACGCCGAGCGCCTACGCAATGTCCAAGCCGGCTTTTGCCCCGGGTCGTCGCGAGGTCTGGTACACCGATGGCACGACCGGCTTCTACAACGTCCGCGTCGACAAGCGGGTCTGGCCGAAGCGGAGCTCGTGCCGAACCCCGGACGCGGGTGCCAGGCGCAAGGCAACGCGTTGTAAGCGCGCGACCTAGGTAATCGACTTCAGCGCCGGGTCGCGTCCCACCGGAGGTTCTTGCTCTTGCAGGTCCTTCGCTGTCCGTTGAAGGAGGCGCGCTGCTCGAACCGGACCGAGCCCTTCGCTTCCTCGCGGTCTTCGTTGAAGTTGCCTCGCACGGTGCCCTCGAAGATAAGAACCAGCCCGCGATCACGAAGCCGGTCTTTGCCCTTGCCCTTGAACCGGTCGTTGCCGTTGATCTTGGCGCGCTTGACGCCGAGCGTGCCCTTCTCGTTGGCCCCGTCCGGCCGGCAAGCGAGCTTGACATTGTTGACGACGAAGTTGGTCACGCTGCCGCTGGAGGCGTTGAAGCTGATGTTCCCGCCTCCGCCGCCTCGGATGTCGCCACGGTAGGTATCGCGCGCCAGGGCGGGCGGCGCCAGGACGAGAACGGCGGCTGTAGTGAGCATCACGGTGATTCGCATGCGGTCCCTCGCTCGGGTCGTGTGTGCCGGGGTTCGCATTCTCGCAGGCAAGGCGTCGCCGGGGGCCGACAGCGTGCGTAGGTCAGCTGACGGCGGCCGCGGCGGCGCGGCCCGCGGTCCGGCCCGAGAAGATGCAGCCGCCGAGAAAGGTGCCCTCGAGCGAGCGGTAGCCGTGGACGCCGCCGCCGCCGAAGCCCGCGACTTCGCCTGCCGCGTAGAGGCCCGGGAGCGGCTCGCCGCTCGCGCTGAGCGCGCGGGCGGAGAGGTCGGTCTCCAGGCCACCGAGCGTCTTGCGCGTGACGATCGAGAGCCGCACGGCGATCAGCGGGCCGGCCGTCGGGTCAAGGATCCGGTGCGGGCTTGCGATCCGGCTGACGCGGTCGGCAAAATAGCGTCGGGCGCCGTGGATCGCGGTGATCTGGAGATCCTTGGTGTAGGGGTTGTCAAGCTCTCGATCGCGGGCGACCACCTCGCGCTCGACGGTGCCGAACTCGAGCAGATTCTCGCCGGTGACCGCGTTCATCCCGCGTACGAGCGAGGCGAGGTCCTTCTCGACCACGAAATCGACGCCGTTGGTCTTGAAGGCCTCAACCGCGGGCGGCGCCCCCGACCCGAGCCGGCCGGCCAGCACCTGACGGACGCTCTTGCCCGTGATGTCGGCGTTCTGCTCCGAGCCCGACAGCGCGAACTCCTTCTCGATGATCTTCTGGGTCAGCACAAACCAGGTGTGGTCATGACCCGTCTTCATGATGTGGTCGAGCGTGCCGAGCGTGTCAAAGCCCGGGAAAAGCGGGACCGGCAGCCGGTTGCCGCGCGCGTCGAGCCAGACCGACGAGGGCCCGGGCAGGATCCGGATACCGTGCCGCGCCCAGATCGGGTCCCAGTTCTGGATTCCCTCGACGTAGTGCCACATCCGATCGCGGTTGATCAGGTTGGCGCCTGCATCCTCGCTGATGGCGAGCATCCGCCCATCAACATGCTCCGGAACGCCCGAGAGCATTCGGTCAGGCGGGGTTCCCAACCGGCTCGGCCAGTTCTTGCGCACCAGGTCGTGGTTGGCTCCGATCCCGCCGGAGGTCACGATCACCGCCTGGGCCTGAAGCGAGAACTCGCCGACGACGACGCGCGAGCTGGCCTCGCCGCGGGCCACCGCGCTCGGCTCCAGGACCTCGCCCTCGACGCCGGTGATCGCGCCCGCGCTGCTAGTCAGGCCGTTGACCCGGTGGCGGAACGCCAGCCTGACCAGCCCGCGCCGCTCGGCCTCGCGCACGCGTCTGACGAACGGCGCGATCACGCCGGGGCCGGTGCCCCAGACGACGTGGAAGCGCGGGACGGAGTTGCCGTGGCCGGTCGCCAGGTAGCCACCGCGCTCGGCCCAGCCGGGGTTGGGGAGGAAGCGGACCCCCTGGGCGTGGAGCCACGAGCGCTTCTCACCGGCGGCGAAGTCGACGTAGGCCTCAGCCCACTTGCGCGGCCAGTGGTCCTCCTCGCGGTCGAAGCCCGCCGTCCCGAGCCAGTCCTGCAATGCGAGCTCGCGCGAATCGCGGATCCGCATCCGACGCTGCTCGGGGCTGTCGACGAGAAACAGACCGCCGAAGGACCAGAACGCCTGGCCGCCGAGCGAGACCTCGGGTTCCTGCTCGACCAGGATCACCGACCGTCCGGCATCGGCGAGTTCGGCGGTCGCAACCAGACCGGCCAGGCCGGCGCCTACAACGATTACGTCCGCGCTGCTCGACACTCAGTCTGAGCGCGGATCCGTGGCCTCGAGCATGCCGACGAGATCGGAGTTCTTCTCGACCTTCGCCCAGCTCCCGTGATCCTCGATCACCGACTCGACCTCCGGCACGTCGTGGCCGGCGGCGACGAGGAAGTGGCAGGGGTCCGAGCGAACGGCCTCGTACTCGGCCTTGCTCAGCCGCACCTTCTCGCGGCAGCCGATGTCAGAACACTCACAGAGGTAGAAATCTGGCTCCGCGTCAACGTCCTGCCGCTCCTCCCACTGAGCGATCCGCTCGTTCGCGAGTCGGAAAAGCGCCTCGTTGTCTGCCAATCGCTCCTCCCGTAGCGTCGCCATGCGTGGATTGTAGTGGGGGCGTGGCTGAAGGTCAGATCGTCAGCGAGTGACCTCGAAGGTTGAGGTCGCTGGCGTCGGGTCCTCGTTCCCGGCCCTGTCGATCGCCCTGACCGCGAAGCGGTGACGCCCCCGGGCGAGGATTGCCAAATCGACTTTGCGGCTCGAGGTTCCCCTGGCATTCGGGGGACCCTGCCGGCAGACTTTGAACTTGCCGCGGTCGAGTTTGCAGAGGAAGGTCGACTTCCGCTCGGTCGACCGAAAGCGGAAGCGGAAGATCGTCCCAGCTCGCTTCCCGGATCTGGGCACGTGCGTGATGGTGGTGTTCGGGGCCTTGACGTCGGTCTCCGCCTCGAGCGTAAACAGCGCCTTTAGGTTCAGCGCCTGCCGGACCGTCACCGTGCAGGTCGCCGCGGACCCGCACCCCCCACCCTGCCAGCGTCCGAACGTCGATCCGGGAGCAGGAGTTGCTCTTAGCGTGACGGCCGTTCCCAGGACGTAGTCCCTCGAGCAGTCGACGCCGCAGTCAATCCTGCCTAACCCCGAGGTGACGCTGACCTCGCCCCGGCCGTCGCCGACCAGGCCCACGTTGAGCGGAACGCCGACGTCGACCGTCTTGCTGGTCGCATATCGCTTGAGCGCCTCGTAGGCGGGCCGCTCGGAAAAGTCACGCCGCAACACGCCGAGCTTCGCGTACCAGTCCGGCCAAGGACCCTCGGCGATGTCCCGGAAGTTGCCCCAGCTCGCGGCCTCCACGTAGGGGTAGTCGGCGTCCAGGGCCTCGAACGAGGCGGTCAGAGCCGACGCCTGCTCCTCCTCGGTGTAACAAGCGTGGGTCGGGTCATCCTCTTCGGCGCAAGCCGAATAGCCAAACTCGGTAAGCCACATCGGGCGGCTATCGCCATGCGCGATCATGACCTTGCGGATCTCTTCGATGCTGCAAAACGCGTTGACGGACTTGTGGGATCCGTCGTCACTCCAGCAGTCGCCGGGCTCCGACATCGGATAAACGTGGTAGTTGAACCGGTCGAACTTCGCACCCGCGCGGTAGAGCGCATCGGCGTACTCGTAGGCGTTGGGGTCGTTGGCGACGCCCGCGGCGATAACGATCGAATCCTGGTCTGCCTGCTTCGCCGCGTCGTAGGCGGCGTTCAAGAGCTGCGTGTAGTCCGCTGCATCCACCCCGGCGGGCCAAAAGGCGTCGAGGTTCGGCTCGTTCCAGATCTCGTAGTGCTGAACGCCCATCCGGCTGTAGCGGTCAACGATGTAGTTGACGAACCTTGCGTACGCTTGGAGGTCGGCAGGCTTGTAGTACATGTCCCAGTGCTGCCGACCAGCGCCATCGGTGTACTTGTCCGGGTCCGCCGAGGCCCAGTAGGGCGGGTGGCTGATCAGCATCACCGGCTTTATCCCGGCGGCCAGATCGTTCTGCACGATCCTGTCGAGGGCGTGCTCGTATTCCTCCGAGAACGGACCGTCGGGGTCGGGCTGGGCAAGAAACCAGCCGGCGCCCTCGCGGGCGTAGCGGACACCGGCCGCCTTCTCCAGGGCAACCGTCCGTGCTGCCGTCTCGCTGTCGGTCCCGATGCTCGTGTCGGGCCCCACTCCCACTTGCGCAGCTTGAGCGGAGCCGGCGAATGGGCCACAGAGGACCAGCCCGACGACCAGGAGCAGTCTCCGAGCCCGCCCAAAACTGTCGGGGGCAACCGTGTGGCGCATACGCGGGCGACAGCGAGGGGTGGTGGTCGGAGTCGTCTGCTCGCACGCTCTCATCTCAACTGCCTTCCCGTGAGTGATCCGGATGTGCTCTAAGTCGGGGAGCGGGCGGGGGGTCCCGTAGATTTGGCTAGCCGGGCTGGCCGGGTGTATTAGCGCCTTGGACGTGCGGCCTAGCCCGTTCGGGAGAAAAGCGTCGTTACCCCCCGTTTCCGATCCTGATCACCGACGACCAGCGGCACCTGGTGGCCGGCAACAACTCGGCCTGCGACCTCGAGGGCTGGATCCCGAAACGGTCAAGACCCACATCGGGAACGCGATGAACAAACTCGATGCCCACACACGGGCGCGCGCGGTGGCGGTGCGCTAATGACCGCCCAGAACCCGTGGAGGGCTAGGGGTTGCGTAGCCTTCCGAGCGGGACGAATGGGGGGAGCAGGATTCGAACCTGCGTAGGCAGAGCCAACGGGTTTACAGCCCGTCTCCTTTAACCACTCGGACATCCCCCCGAGCGGCTCGGGATTGTAGAGGTCGCGCTCTGCTCAGACCGTATCCCGCAGGCGCTGGGCCTCGGGAAGCAGCTCGAGCTTCTTGAGCGTGTTGTTCTCGATCTGGCGGATCCGCTCGCGCGTGACTCCGAACGCGCGACCGACCTCCTCGAGCGTTCGCGCCTGGTGGCCCTTGAGGCCGAAGCGCATCTCGATCACCTCGCGCTCGCGGACCGGAAGCGCGTCGAGCGCCAGCCGCACGTTCTCCTTGCGCAAGTTCTCGATCGCGCACTCGAGGGGCGAATCGGCTCCATCGTCCGGGATGAAGTCGCCGAGCTCGGAATCCTCCTCGTCGCCGACGGGCTTCTCCAGCGAGACCGGTAGCTGCGCCATCCGCAGGATGTCCTTGACCTCGCGCGGGGTTATCTCGAGCTCCTCGGCGATCTCCTCCGGAGTCGGCTCGCGGCCGAGCTCCTGGACGAGCGCACGCTCGACGTGGACGACCTTGTTGAGCTTCTCGACCATGTGTACCGGAATCCGGATCGTGCGCGCCTTGTCGGCGATCGCGCGGGTCACGGCCTGGCGGATCCACCAGGTCGCGTAGGTGGAGAACTTGTAACCGCGCCGGTAGTCGAACTTCTCGACGGCGCGGATCAGCCCGAGCGAACCCTCCTGGATCAGGTCGAGAAACGTGAGCCCACGTCCGAGGTAGCCCTTGGCGATCGAGACGACGAGCCGCAGGTTGGCCTCGATCATGTGCTGCTTGGCGCGCATGTCGCCGCGCTCGATGCGCTGGGCGAGGGCGACCTCCTGCTCTGCGGTGAGCAGTTCCACGCGGCCGATCGAACGGAGGTAGAGGCGCAGCGAGTCGAGGCTCGGCTCGACCGTCAGGTCGATCTCGACCTTCTTGGCGCCTGTGCCCTCGGCGTCCTTGTTGGCGACCGATGCCTCGACACCGGCAACATCGGAGACGGCCGGCTTGCCGTCCTCGTTGACGATCTCGACGCCGTGCTCGAGCAGGTGGGCGTGGAGCTGGGAGACCTGCTCCTTGGTGACGTCGACCTCCTCCAGGCACGAGGCGATCTCGTTGAACGTCAGGAAGCCGCGCTCGCGACCCTCTCCGACCAGTGAGCGGAGTTCCTCGATCTCACCGAACGGAAACTCGGCCGGCTCTGCGACGAGCAGCGGTCCATCCTCTTTAGCGGTCAATTCCTCGCTCCCTCAAGCGTCGAATCGGACATCCAAATCCAACGGCGCGCCGGACACTAGCACCGGTATCGTGAAATGGCCGATGGGACTTCCCACTCCGAGCGAGGACGTGCAAGCGCGTGTTCCGACGACGAGGCTCGGGCTCTCCCGCGTCGGCGTAACAGGGGTCGAGAAGGTGATCCGGATCAGCTCGGGCGAGACCGAGCAGCTGTTCTTCGCAGAGCTCGAGTGCTTCGTCGACCTGAGCGCTGATCAGAAGGGCGCCCACATGTCCCGCTTCGAGGAGATCGTCGGCGAGGCGATCGATGAAGTCGTCCTCCGCCAGGCGTTTCGCGCTGAGACGCTCGCGGCCCATATCGCCGAGCTGGTGCGCGATCGCCAGGCTGGCCTGCGCGCCGAGGTGAGAATACGTGCGCGCTACCCCGAGCAGCAGATCGCTCCCGTCTCGGGCAAGCCGACCCAGGGCATCTACACGATGCTCGGCGGCGCGGTGGCTTCAGACGGGGGCACCCGCCGGCTCGTCGGCGTGGAGGCCCAAGGAATGACCGCGTGCCCGTGCGCACAGGAGATGGTCGCCGAGCGCGCGCGTGAGCGCCTCGCCGGCGAGGGGTTCACCGACGACGAGATCGAGCGCGTGATCGCCTCGGTCCCGATCGCGACCCACAACCAGCGCGGCCTCGGGACCCTGCACGTCGGCACGACCGAAGAGCACGATGAACCGATCGAAGCGATCACATTGCTCGAGATAGTCGAGCAGTCGATGAGCTCGGAGATCTACGAGTTGCTCAAGCGCAGCGATGAGGTCGAGGTGGTGGAGAAAGCCCACCGCCGGCCTCGCT
This sequence comes from uncultured Thermoleophilaceae bacterium, assembly GCA_963790245.1. Classification (GTDB taxonomy): domain Bacteria; phylum Actinomycetota; class Thermoleophilia; order Solirubrobacterales; family Thermoleophilaceae; genus JACCVG01. The sequence goes on along the minus strand of CAWBNP010000002.1, from coordinate 1,804,709 downwards.
TCGTCGAGGACTGCGTGCGCGAGATGCTGAGTGCGACGATCGAGCGGTTCGGCGGACTCGGTGATGACGCCTTCGTCTCGGCCCGCCAGCGGAACCTCGAGACGATCCACCGCCACGACGTCGTCGCCGAGCGGCACGCGACGCTCGGCGCATTGCGCTCAGAGCTCGCCGGTGAGCCCGGGGCGGGCCGCGACATCACGATGCGGGAGTGGCTTGAGGGCTAGGTCGCCGGCGTCTCGCGCAGCATCGAGCGAGCCTTGACGAAGTAGTCGACACCCGAGATCACGGTGATCGCGACGGCGAGGTAGACGAGCAGGCTGACCCACTGGACGTTGTCCGCGCTGACGGCGATCAGCGCCAGGATGGCGAGCGACTGGATGGCCGTCTTGAGCTTTCCGAGCAGGCTCGGCGGGATCGTCACACCCTGCTCGATCGCCACGATCCGCAGACCGCTGACGGCGAACTCGCGCGCGATGATCACCATCGCCACCCATGCGGCGAGGCGGTCGAGCGCGACCAGCGAGACGAGCGCCGAGGTGACGAGCAGCTTGTCGGCGATCGGGTCCATCACCTTGCCGAACATCGTCTCCTTCTCCCAGGAACGCGCGATCCAGCCATCGAGGCCGTCGGTGAAGCTCGCGACCGCGAATACGATCGCCGCGATCACGTCCCCGGCCGGAGTTCCTTCCTGAAGCGCCACGACCACGACGGGAACGAGCAACACACGCAGAAAGGTCAGCGCGTTGGGGACGTTGAGTGGGAAGAGACGCACTGGGTCGCCAGGCTAGCCGTCGCCGCGCCGGCGCACGACCTCGATCCCGACGGTCGAGCCGACCGGCCCGAGCAGGACGGCCGCCGCGAGCAATGGCCAGGGAAAGACGCGACGCAGGCAGCCGAAGTAGATCAACAGGCAGAGTGCGATCACGCCGATTCCGTGGCTCCAGCCGAGCACGAGCTTGGTCTGCTCGTCGATTCCACCGAGCCAGACGACGAGCAGCGCGGTGAAGAGGGCGAGCTCGAGCGCCGAGAACGCGCGGACGGCACCGAACAGGGTCATCGCGTCCCGGAGCCCAGCCGGGTCTCCTCGAGGTCGAGGTCGAGCTGGACGGTGCGCATCACCTCGTCGGTGATCGTCCCCGAGTTGCGCAGCTCGAGCAGCACCTCGCGCTGCGCGGCGATCACCTCGACCGTGAACCGGGCGTAGGTGGCCGATCGCTCCTCGAGCTCCTGACCGTCGCCATCGCCCAGCGGATCGCTGAACCGGCGGCGGCGGTAGTCGTGCAGGCCGCGGGTCCGCTCGATCGTGCCGGGCGAGATCCAGCCCTCGGCCTCCAGCTCGTCGACCCGCCGCACCGCCGCACGCGCGAGCTGCATGCGCGCGTAGCGCTCCTCGCGGTGGTCGAGGTCGTCCTCTTCGACCCCCAGCAGCCGGATCAGCGCGGGCAAGGTCAGCCCTTGGCCGACGAGCGTCGCAAGGATCACGCAGAAGGTCAGGAAGATGAGCAGGTCGCGTTCGGGAAACGGGGCTCCACCGTCGATGCTCAGGGGGATTGCGAGCGCCGCTGCAAGCGACACGGCGCCACGCATCCCGCTCCAGGCGATCACCGCTACCACCCGCGAATCGGGGTCGGGGTCGCGACGGCGCAAGGCCGGGCTGAGCCGGCGAGGTAGGTAAGTGAGGACGTACACCCAGACCAGCCGGACGACGATCACGACCGCGGCGACGAGCGCGCCGTAGCCGATGAAGTCGCTCGTCGCGCGGCCCGAGAGCGCCTCGAGGATGCCCGGCAGCTGCAGACCGACGAGCACGAACAGCAGCGCGTTGAGCAGGAACTGGAGCACCTCCCAGATCGCATAGGTCTGGATACGGACGGTCGGCGTCGTGAGCAGGGGTGCGTTCCAGCCCATGAAGACACCGACGGTGACGGCCGCGATCACCCCGGAGAAACCGAGCTCCTCCGCCGGGAGGTAGGCGGCATAGCCGGTCAGCAGCGAGATCGTGATCTCGGTCGGCGGGTCGTCGATGCGCGAACGGATCTGCTTGACGATCCAGCCGATCCCGAGACCGACTGCGAGGCCGCCGAGCCCCGTCAACAGGAAACGCGGGAAGGCCTCGGCGAATGAGAAGACGCCCGAGACCACCGCGACGATCGCGAAGCGGTAGAGCACGAGCGCGGTCCAGTCGTTGGTCAGGTTCTCGCCCTCGACGATCGTCACGACGCGCCGCGGCACTCCGAGCCGCCGCAGGATCTCGGCCGGTGCGACCGCGTCGGTCGGCGAGACGATCGCGCCGAGGACGAACGCGACCGGCCAGGATAGGCCGATCACGTAGTGGGCGACGGAGGCGACCGCGACCATCGTCGCGAGCACGAGGCCGATCGCCAGGAGCGAGATGGGCCGCGCGTTGCGGGCGAGCTCCCGCACCGAGGAGAACAGGGCCGCCGCGTAGAGCAACGGCGGCAGGAAGATCAGCAGCACGATCTCCGGCGCGAGCTGGACGCGCGGCACGCCCGGCGTGAAGCCGATCGCCACCCCGCCGATGAACAGCAGGATCGGGTAGGGGACGCGCGACTTCTGGGCGAGGATCGCCAACGCGGCGACCGCGGCCAGCAGGCCGATCAGGACCAGTTCGATGTGCGCGCCGCCTTCGATGCGGAGAGCGTTACACGGAGACGGGCACCTCGGCGGTGCAGTGCGCGCAGCGGCGTGCGGCGAGCGGGATCTTGCTGAGGCACTCGGGGCAGTCGCGAAGGTCTGCTGCCGTCGGCCCCTGAACCCGCTCGAGCAGGTGATTCATCGGCTTTACGATCAGGAAGAACAGGACGGAGGCGGCGATCAGGAACGAGATCAACGCATTGAGGAAATGACCGTAGGTGAACTCGCTGCCGTTGACCGTGAAGCTGAGCGCCGAGAAGTCGGGCTCGCCGCCGAGCGCGGCGATCAGGGGTGTGATCAGGTCGGTCGTGAGGGCGCTGACGAGCGCCGCGAAGGCCGCGCCGACGACGAAAGCGACGGCGAGATCGACGAGGTTGCCGCGCAGGATGAAGTCGCGGAACTCGGAGATCACGAGACGGTTATCTCAGCCGCCGCGGACGGAGGCTACGGAATCGACTTCGTCCGCTCACACTGGTTGGAGCCCTTGTCCTTGCCCGCGCCACCGTCGCAGAGGTCCTTGCCGCCGCCGGCCTGGAAAAGGTCGTTTCCGCCTTGGCCGAAAAGCTTGTCATCGCCCGCGCTGCCGTTGAGCGCGTCGCGACCGGCACCGCCGTATAGCTTGTCATCGCCGGGGCCGCCTACGACTCTCGGGGGGTTGTTGAAACCCACTCCCGCGAAGCCGCGACTGAAGTCGTCACCGGCCCCGCCATCGACGATGTCATCGCCGACGCCGCCGATCAGGACGTCCTCTCCCCCGTCGCCGCAGATCACGTCGTCGCCGCCGAAGTCATCGATGAACTTGTCATCGCCGGCATCCAGGCTGACCACGTCGTCGGCGCTGGTTCCCGAAACGCGGTCGACACCGGGGCCGATCGGATCGCCGTTGTCGTTGACGGTGATCGTCACGGGCTCCCCGCGGCACGTGACGGCGGCTCTCGCGGAGGCCGCTGGAAGCATCACGACGACGAGCACCACGGCGAGCAGGATCAAGGCCACGAGCCGAAGCTTAACGGCTCGGCTGCACGAAATCTGCACACCAGGCCTGGCCCGCACTCGAGCGCGGGGGCTGATGCCGTCCTTCAGAATGGTTGCATGAGACTGCTCGTGACCGGTGCCCGCGGCATGCTCGGCCAAGACGTCGTGTCGGCCGCGCTGGCTCGCGGACACGAAGTGCAGGGGCTCGATCGCGGGACGCTCGACGTTCGCGACGCGGAGGCGGTGCGAGCTCGCCTCAAGTCGTGGCGCCCAGCTGCCGTGGTGAACTGCGCCGCCTACACCGACGTCGACGGTGCGGAGAGCGCCTATGACGCTGCTCTGGCGGTCAACGAGGCGGGGGCGCGCCACGTCGCGGCGGCGGCGGCCGAGGTCGACGCCTCCGTGCTGTACCTGTCAACGGACTACGTCTTCGATGGCTCCAAGCCGGAGCCTTACGCGGAGTCAGACGCCCCAAACCCGCTGTCGGCCTACGGGCGGTCGAAGCTCGCCGGCGAGCGCGCGACGGCCGCGGCCAACGAGCGCAGCGTCATCATCAGGACATCGTGGCTGTTCGGCCTTGCCGGACCGAACTTCGTCGAGACGATGCTGCGACTGGCGCGGGAGCGCGAGGCGGTGAGGGTCGTAAACGATCAGGTCGGCTGCCCGACATACACGCGGGATCTGGCGACGGCGCTAATCGAGCTGGCAGAGGGCAAGGCCTATGGGATCCATCACATCGTCGGGAACGGGCGCTGCTCCTGGTATGAGTTCGCGACGCAGATCTTCTCCGCAGCACAGGTCAAATGCGAGGTGCTTGCCTGTGCGACCGATGAGATGGAGCGGGTGGCTCCGAGACCGGCGAACTCGGCCCTTGGGTCACTGCGCCACGACAGCTGCTTGCTGCGGAGCTGGATCCCTGCCCTGGATGACTACCTGGCCCGAAGGGCGCTTGGAAAGGTTCGTGCAGGCCAAGCGCCCTAGACCGATGCCTTGGCCGCCAAGCGTGGGGCGGGCCAGATCGCGCCGTGCTCTTCCGGTTAGTCACGATTGTCGGCTTGGCCCTTGCGCTCGTCGCTCCCGCCTTTCCTCCGCCAAGGTTCTGTCGTCTGTGAGGAGCAAGACCGAGTCCAACCCGGGGTCAGCACACGGGGCGAGGACAGCAATACGAAATTAATCGGCCTTCAAGGGAAGTGTCGGCTGAACAAGAAGGTGCGGCCGTCGCTCAAGAACTCCGACGCCTGCTCCGTCAACCTTTGATCGTCGGCGACAAGGCGGGCAGGCCGAGGGTCAAGCCGACCCGCCGTGAACGAAGGATCCCTCAGCTGGATCCGACCGTCGCACCCGCCCGCCTGAGCATCTAGCGAGCGCTCCGGGAGATGTCGGCTCAGCGGCTGGCGAGCTGCTCGTAGATCCAGGCGTAGGTTCGCTCCAGCCCGTCTTCGAGTGAGATCGAAGGCTCCCAACCGAGTCGCTCCCGGATCAACGTGTTGTCGGAATTCCGACCGCGAACGCCCTGGGGAGCCGAGGTGTCGTACTTGCGCTCGACCTCGATCCCGGCGATCTGCTCGACCTTGTCGATCAACTCGTTGATCGTGACGAGCTGGTCCGAGCCGATGTTCAGCGGCTCGACCACGTCGGATTCGGTCAACAGCTTCGTCCCGTGCAGGCAGTCGTCGATGTAGGTGAAGCTCCGGGTCTGCAGACCGTCCCCCCAGACCTCGATCTCCGACTCTCCCGAGAGCTTGGCGGCCGCGATCTTGCGGCAGATCGCAGCCGGAGCCTTCTCGCGCCCGCCCTCGAACGTGCCGTGGGGACCGTAGACATTGTGGTACCGCGCCACCCGCGTTTCCAGATCGAAGTCCTCGCGGTAGTGCCGGCACATCCGCTCGCTGAACAGCTTCTCCCACCCGTACCCGTCCTCCGGCATCGCCGGGTATGCATCCTCTTCTCGAAGCGCCGTGACGTCGGCATCCTCCTGCTTGTCGGCCGCGTAGACGCAGGCTGACGATGAAAAGAAGAACCGCTCGACGTCCTGTTCGCGGGCGGCCTGGAGCATGTGGGTGTTGATCAAGACCGAGAGCATGCAGAGTGCCTTGTTGCTCTCGATGAAGCCCATGCCGCCCATGTCCGCAGCGAGGTTGTAGACGGTCGTCGCACCCTTGACTGCCGTGCGACAGGCGTCGGCCTCCTGGAGGTCGAGCTGAAGAAGCTCGACGCCGTCCGGACGCTGGTACCAATTCTCGATCGGCCGGGTGTCGACCGCGCGGACCTCCTTGCCGCTCGCGATGAGATCGGCTGCGAGGTGGCCCCCGATGAACCCACCCCCGCCCGTCACGACGATCAGCTCCGCCATCTCGCGTTACCCCCCGGTGTTCGTGGATTCGGCTGGCGGTCGATCGTATGAGTAGTAACCGCCGTAGTAGCCGTGCTTGGCCTTCAAATCGGTGACGACCAGCCCGACGGCCAGGTCGGGGAGCTGACTCGTCGCAACCTTGGCGCTGAGAGCCTGATCTCGTGTGGTGCGACGCATACGTACGCAGAGCAACGCGGCGTCGACCTGAGGAAGCAGCTGAAGCGTGTCGCTAACCGGGAGCAATGGAGCCGAGTCGATCACTACGAGCTCGTAGACGTCGAGCGTCTTGGTGAGAAAGTCCTTGAACCGCTTCGATCCCAGCATCTCGCTCGGGTGGAAGACGTTGTCGCCGGCGGGAACGCAGTCGAGCACGCCCCCTTCGACCTCGATCGACTGGACTACCTCCGCCAACTCCGCCGTGCCGCCCAGAGCCTCACTCAGACCGGGCCCTTGTACCAGCCCGAGGCGCTCGGCTAGCACCGGACGACGAAGGTCGCACTCGATCAGCAGCGTTCGTCGGCCGGCCACCGCGCTCGCGTACGCGAAACCTGCCGCTACGGTCGACTTGCCCTCCTCGGCGAGTGCGCTCGTCACGACCACCGAACGGAGCTCCGGTTCCGCCGCGAGGAACTCGAAGTTCGTTCGCAGGACCCGGAAAGCATCCAGGTCCTCTTCGTCGAGACGGCCGCCCGGCCCGTCGAGCCGAACACGCCCCATCAACCCGCTCCTGACCTGTCCGATCACAGGCAGGTTTAGGTCTCGTTGAACTTCGTGTGGATCTCTCAGTCGGCGGTCGACGGCGTGGCGCAGAAAGGCCGCGATCAGACCGAGCAACAGCCCGAGAAACGCAGCCAGAATCGTGTCACGAATCGGCTTTGGCGAAGAGGGGAGTGTCGGGACCTGCGCGAGCTGGACGACCTCGACCGCCTCGGCAAGCGAGGCCAGAGTCAGCAACCGTGAGATTCCCTCTCGGTAACTCTGTCCGGTCGGGGTCGCCGCAGCGTCTTCCCCGAGCTTCTTGAGTTCGGCATTGAGCTTGTCGGCTGCGGCCTCGAACTTGGCGCGCTCCTCGACGTTGAGGTAGTTACGCGTCTGGCGAGCGAACTCGTTCGCCAGCCTGGCTGCGTCGGCGGCCGTAGGAGCCGTGGCTGTGATTCTGACGAGGTTCGAGTCCGGTTCCACCTGTGTGGTCACGCTCGCCCGCAACTCCTCCGCCGAGAGTTGATCGCCGATGGCCTCCTGGACTGCGAGGACCACCTTGTTCTCGGTGATCCGTCGGGCACCCGAAGCTGCCTGCTTCTCCGGGAACGCGTCGGCTCCAACCGGCGTGCCCACGGCTTGAAGATCTTGGGACTCGGCCTGGAAGCTGATCGCGGCCGAGGCCTCGTACTCCTCCGGCTGGGCGGCCGAGTAGAAGAACGCCGCTGCCGCCGCAATGACCACGGGAAGCAGGATCAGGAAGCGCCGCTCCCGCAGGACGCGGAGGTAGTCGCGGAAAGTTGGCGCAGGGATGGTCGGCATTCAGAGGGAGCGGGAGAGGGGACTCTGCTCGGCGGCCGGGAAGTGTAGCTCCGGTCTCCGTCTGGCGCGGAACACCACCTCTTGGTTGAGCATCCAGGGCGGGAGGACGGCCATCGGGGTCGCTTTCAGATCGAACACATCCCAGCGCTCGCGCACCTCGGCCAGGATCTGCCGGTAGTCGAAGCCGCGATGGGACAGGATGTAGTGGCCTCCCGTGCCGCGCGCTAGGCGTTCAGGGTCACGTGCCCTGCGCCCCAGGACCCGGGCGAGGAACTCGCGGGCGCTGTATTCGGCGCCGCGGCCCTTCAGCAGCCGGCGCCCGAGCTGCTTGACCAAGAGTGTCGGGCCGATTTCGACCGGCACATTGATGACCAGAGTCCCGTCCAGCGCGAGCCGGCGCTCGACGAACCCATAGAAGCGCAGGCGCTCGTCGAGCGTCAAATGCTCGAGCACACCGAGGCAGGCAACGACGTCGACGGGCGAGTCGCCAAGCGCCGCGAGGGCGTCGTCGAGCGTGCTCTCGATGGTTACCCGATCGGCGAACGGCGTACGCGCCAGCCGCTCGCGCGCGTGCTCCCGCATACCAGGCTCAGGCTCCAGCAGCACAACGTGTGCCGGCGGTCGGGCACACGTCTCGAGCAGTCGGGCGACGACCTCGCCGTCACCCGCCCCATAGTCGAACAAAACGCCGTCGGCCGCCGACACGAGAAGCGCGATCGACGCGTCGTGCCGGCGCCGGTGGGCGAAGCGGACGATCCACCACGGACTCTCGTGGGTCTGCTCCTGATAGCTGGCCGGACGGCGCTTGCTCTGTAGCTCCGCAAGGATCCTTCCAGGACGCACCGGCGCTAATCGGCCGCTTGCTTGATCACGACGCCCTGCCCGGTCGGGAGGGCGAGGACCTCTTCCTTCCGCGCGCTGAAGAACTCGTCGATCGCCAGGCGCTGCTCGCCGAACTCCTCCCATCCGTAGTCGTCGAAGATCACCATCGCTCCGACGACCAGGAGCGGATAGACATGCTCGAGCACGTGGATGGTCGACGCGGCGCCGTTGAGATCGAGGTGGACGTAGGCGAGGGCCTCGAGATCTCCGCTCGGCACTGTCTCGAAGACATCGCCTTGGTGAATGCAGACCCGGTCGATCCATGGTGCGAGGAACTTCCGCACATGCTCGACGGAGGTGTCCGCCAGCCGGCCGGCGAAATCCGCCTCCTGAGCCGAGAGCTGCGATGCGGGGATCCCCGCGAAGGTGTCAAAGAGATGGATCCGCCGCGTCCCGAGATCAGTCGTCGAGAGCACCAACTTCGTGGCACCGGCGCGGTATACGCCGAACTCGGCGAAGTCCCCGGGGAGGCTCGAGCAGTGGCGAGCCATACGGGTCAGAAGCCACATCCGCCAGCGGAAGTCCCCCTGGTAGTTCGGGATCCAGTCCTCCTCGACGTCCCAGTACAGCCGGTTGAACTCATCGTCGGCGAGAAAGGGGCTGAAGTGCTCGGTCGCGAGGCCGTCCGCCTCGTAGACATAGCTCGGGGAGCTCTTCTTCGTGATGTTGCGAACGACCAGAGCCGCTGGCCAGAGAACCTTCGGCAGGCGGGCGATACGGGTCTTCGGGTAGACGGTCCAGTCCATGGGGGATGCCGACCCTACAGAGGACGACTATCCAGCGCGGGCAGGGACCCCACGAGGACGGCTGCCCGCGGGCATGTCATCGAGGACCAAGGTGTAGGCGGCAACGAGCACTCGGTCCCCGACCGACACCCGCCCCAGGACGCTGGCGTGGCTCAGGACGATCACGTCGTCCCCGAGCGTCGGCCAGCCCTGCGGAAGCGAGGGATCGGTGAATCTGGAATAGCCCAGGGTGTTGGAGCCCCAAAGCGCGAGATTTCGCCCGGTCACGACCTCGGTCCCGATGACGATGCCCGTAGGGTGAACGATCCGCAGGCCGGGGCCGATGCGGGCCGAGGGCCGGATCTCGGCACCCGTGAGAACGTGGCAGACGAGCGCGACGAAGTGAGCCGACCACCGCCTGCCCCGCTGCTCGAGCGCGTGAGCGACCCGATGACTCAGCGCGACGAACAGGTTCGGGAAGGCATGCGAGACGGCGCTGCCGAACTGATCGCGCGCCGCGTCGATGTCGGCCTTGACGAGCTTCAAAAAGCGACGGTCGTCATCCACGGCTTCATTATCGGTGACCGTCGGGATCAGCGCGGATCGGGGTCAATACGATGGCGGGGTGCCATACACACCTCTCCCCAAGGCGCTCCTTAAAGCCGGCCTCAATTACCGCGGTCAGCGCCGCTTGTTGATCCGGGAGCAGTTCTTCAGGCTTGCGCGGCACTTCACCCCGCTCGTCGTGGCCGAGCAGGACGGACTCAGGTTCCTCGTGCGGACCGACGACGAGGGGGTGGGTCGACTTACGTTCGCCGACATGGCGCTCGAGCGCGGGACGCTGGATAGCGCTGTCGAGTGGCTGGGGAAGGCGGGGGTTCCGATGGCGAGCCTCTCGGCTGGAACATTCCTGGACATCGGGGCGAATATCGGCACGACATCCGTGACGGCTGTGGCCGGAGGTCGGTTCGCCCGTGCGATCTGCGTCGAAGCGTTACCGGCGAACTGCGACCTGCTCGAGCGCAACGCCGAACTGAACGGCGTCGCCTCCCAGATCGACTGCATTCGGACGGCTGTCTCAGATCGGATCGGGACGGTCTGCTTCGAGCAGGCTGAGGACAACTGGGGCGACGGGCGGGTGCGCGTCGAAGGAGAGGAGCTCGACAACGCTTACGGCGAGCACGCACGATCTGTGGTGGACCTGCCGGCGACCACCATCGACGCGCTTGTCGAGAGCGGTCGGATGAATCATGTCCGAGATTGTGCTCGCCTGGATCGACGCGCAGGGCCATGAGGCCCAGATCCTCGCGGCCGCGGGCTCGCTGCTCTACTCCGAGGCTCCGATCGTGGTCGAGTTCTGGCCTTACGGGCTGGAGCAGTCGGGAGGCCTTCAGCGTTTTCTAGAGCTTCTGACCTCGACAGATCGCCGCTTCGTCGACCTCGCGCCGTCTGCGGCGTCGCGGCACTGGCCCGTCCCGATCGCCGAGCTGCCGGCTCTCGTTGGGGCCTATTCAGGCACTGCGTTCACGGACCTACTCCTGCTGCCCTGACGCGGCGGGGCGCGGCGATGGGGCCCGCGCGACCACAAGCAGATTTTGCGTGACGACGTGGCCGCGCAGGATGCCCGTCTCGGCAGCCAGCGCCAGTTTGAGCAAGCCGGCGATCATCTTCCAGAGCACCAGCCGTAGGCCGCTGACGATGCCGTGTACGACCGGCTCCGCCGGCGCGACCCGGATCTCGCCGAAGCCGGCCGCCAAAAGAATCTGACTGATGCTGTGCTGGGTGAAGGACGTCTCGTGCGTGAAGTCTCCGTACCGGTACCGGCCCCCGAACGGACTCTGGGCGTTCGGGACCCGGGCAACGAGCCGACCGCCGGGACCCAGCGCGGAGCGCATCATGCGCAGCGACGGCACGATCTCGCCGCGCCCGAGGTGCTCCAGAAGGTCGACCGCGACGATCGCGTCGTATTCCGCAGATGTCGATGAGAGGTAGTCGGCTAGCTCTCCGTGCGTGACTTCGAGATCACCGTCAGCACTGGCGAGCGCGACCTGCTCGGCGCTCATGTCGACGCCGCTGATTCGGGTGTATCCCCTTGCCCTGAGCAGTCGCAGCAGCTGGCCCGACCCGCAGCCGACGTCGACAATCCGGGCGCCGCGGTCTTCTGGCAACAGGCGAAGGATCTGTCCCTTCAAGGTGGTCGCCGCCCCCTCGCCGCCAAGGCCTGCGAAGTGGGTCGTCACGTAATGCTCATAGAGCTCGGACCGTCCGACATCGTCGGAGCCGGATATCCGTGACGGCGGCAGCTTCTCCGAATTCGGCATGGGATGAGATCATGACGGGCTCTGCTCCGTCTCGACTCCCGCCACCCGACCGCTCGTCCCCCTCGTCGATCGCCGCTCGAAGGTCGCGGCGAGGCGGTAGCCGCCGCCTGTCTCGCCCTGGCCGGGGTGTTCGTCGGAATCGGTGCCGCCGAGTTGTCGGTCGACACATCGAGTCTGTTGATCGGCACGATCGCATTCATCCTCCTCGGACCGATCGTCTTGCGGGTCGCGCGACGCCGTTTCGACATCTTCGAACCGATCGTGATCTTCTCGGCGACCTTCACGGCGATGTTCGTTCTGCGGCCGGTGGCGATGCTGGCGAACGCGGAGTTCGATTTCCTCTGGAGCCCTGGGGTCGACCTGCGCGGCACCTTCGACGAGATGCTCCTGCTCGTCCTGATCGGCAGTGCGGCGTTCATGGTCGGCTACCACCTGCCCCTCGGAAGGCGACTTGCCGCGGTGGTCCCTAAACCGCCGTCTGACTGGCGGTCCGACCGCGTGATCGTCCTGTGCATCGGGGCCTCCCTTCTGGGGCTGATCCTGTTCGCGCTGTTCCTGATCCAGGCCGGAGGACTTTCGGCGGTCGACCTCATCTTGAGGGGGCGCAGTCTCGGAACCGAGCGGGTGCTGAGGGAAGGTTCGAGCTACTTCGTCCTGGCGCCACTCATATTGGTCGGCGCCTCGCTCGTAACGTTCGCGGTCGGCCTCCGGCTTCGAAAGCCGACGGTCTTGATGCTGGCGCTCGCTTTGGCGGTCCTCGTGATGATCGTCTGGGGATCGTTCGGGAGCCGGATCGCCATCGGTCCGCTTGTCCTCGCGATGGCTGTCTGCGTCTATCTCTATCGCGACGCGCGGCCGAGGGCGATAACGGTGCTCGCGTTCGTGGCGCTGATGATGTTCGCGTCGACCGTCATCGCCACCGAACGATTCAGCGACATCCGCGGCGAGAAGTCTCGTGTCGAGGTGGCCGTCGAGGTGCTCTTGAATCCCGCCTCGATCATCGCGCCGGTGCTGACCGGCCCGGACAACACGATCGCCCCGGCACTGGCCGCGGGCCTCACGATCGTCCCCGACGAGGTCCCTCACACCTACGGGCTGTCGACGTTTCGTGACTTCCTGATCAGGCCGGTCCCACGCAACCTCTGGCCGGAGAAGCCGCTCCCTCCCCGCGAAGAGGTGATCGCGACGATGGCCCCGGCGGCCTACCAGGCGCACATCGCCAATCCGGAGTTCTCGAACCTCTTCGTCTTCTACATCGACTTCGGCCTGCTTGGCGGCCTCGCACTGGCCCTCTACGGCATCATCGGCCGGACGCTGTACGAGTGGTTCCGACTGCACAAGACCGAAACCGCGGCGCAGGTGATCTTCGCGCTGGCGCTTCCGATGATCGTCATCGCCTGCCGCGACAGCACCGTCGACGCCTTCACCCTCGCCCTGCTCAACGTGGGCCCCGCGTGGCTGGTCTTTCGCCTCAGCCAGGTCCGGCGACGGGAGGTCGCCGGATCCTCACGCGTCAGACCCTCTCCCGCCGGCTGATCGACTCACAGCCTCCTCGTAGATCGCAGCGAGTTGGTCGCCGACGGCGGCGAAGCTGAGGTCCTGTCTGATCGCCACCTGCGCGGCCTCCCCCATCCGCTGCAGCTTCGATCGATCAGAGTCGATCTCGCGTAGCGCCGCCGCTACCGCGGCCGGCGAGGCGTCGGTCACGACCCCGCCGCCGTGCCTGCGGATCACCTCCGCAATCCCGGTGCGCTGCGAGACCAAGACCGGCAGCCCCTCCAGCATCGCCTCCGCAGCCGACATGCCGAAGCTCTCGAAAACCGATGGCATTGCCAACAGATCGAGGCTGTCGAACAGCGCGCTACGGTCGACGGGGTCAACGAACCCGAGCCACTCGATGCGATCGGCGATCCCGACCTCGCCCGCACGCGCGCGGAGCTGGTTGGGCAAATCGACGAACCCGTGACGCGCATCCCCCGCAACGACGAGCTTGACGTGCTCAGGCGTCAGGGCGAGCGCTTCGATCAGGACGTCGAGGTTCTTCTTCGGGTGGATCCTTCCGACGATTCCGACGCGCAGCTCGCGCCCATCTCCCCGGGCGCGTACGGACGCGGGCGGCACGGTGCCGTCGACGAGCGGATAGTGGACGACGCGGCGTCGGTCGGCTTCATCGAGAGGCATCGAATCGCGCGCCTCGAGCTCGGAGGTGAATGCGAACAGCGTCGCGTAGTGGAGATAGACTCGCTTGAGGAGCGCCTTCTGGGTCCGGCGGGCGGCACTGCGGGAATCGTCCATGTCGAACTGCGTCATCGACTCGTGAGGCGTCACGACGACGGGGATTGCCCTCCGTCGAGCCGCAAGAAGGCCGGCGATCAAGCCCATGCCCCAAGCGCCGTGTATGTGGAGGACGTCGAACTCGCCCAGACCCCGGGCGGCCCAGGCTGCCTGCTGAAAGCTGATGCCCCAGCGATCCGGGGCCTCGGGCGGCCAGGGCAGGGTCGGGAATTGTTCCACCACTACTCCCTCGGCGCGTAGCGACGCAACGAAACGGTCTGCACGCTCGCGCGCTTCGCGCGTGCCCGCCGCCGCTACGACCTCGCGAACTCCCGCTCGCTGGGCGGCGAGCACCAGGCCGCGAGCGCCGGACTGGGTCCCGCCGCGGGCTGGGTCGAAACTCGATACGAGCGACAGAACCCTCACGAGGAGTCTCCCGAAGGTGGATCGGACCCGAACTCAGCGAACCACTCGGCGGTCAGCCGGACGCCTGCTCCGGCATCGAACGGCAGCTCCGGGACGAGCTTCTCGAGCGAATCGGTGTCGTAAACCATCTCGGTGATGAGATTTCCCAGCCGGAACGAGGTCAGCGGCGGCTCCGCCCAGCCTGCCGACTTGAGCACGTCGCCTGCTCGGGCGGCGAAGCGCAGAACGGCGAGCGGCACGGTACTGACCGGGGGCCCGCCCATCTCGGCCTGAATCTGGTGCGCCCATTGGAGGACCTCGATCGGCTCGTAGTCGGCGAGGTAGAAGAGCTGTCGATGCACGGACTCATCGGGGAGCCCGAACAGCAACTCGGTCAACTGGTGCACGGTGTTGCCGACGTAACCGAAGGACTTGCGGATGGCACGTCCCGCGGGGTGCCTGTAGCGGCCGCGCTTCACCGCGAGGAAGAAATCGCGGTACGGAACCCCGAACCAGGGGCCCCAGATGGATGTCGGCCGGACTAGGCACCAAGTGCCCGTGTAGCCGGCTTGCCGCACGATCTGCTCGGTCAGCACCTTGCTCTCGCCGTAGGCGTTCGGCGGGTTGTAGTCGTCTGAGGAGCGTGGTTGGTAGCCGATCGGGCAGACCATCCGTGTCGACGCGACAACCAGCCGAGGGGGCTTCGCGAGGTGCTGGAGCGCGCCGACCAGGTTGCGGGTTCCCTCCGTGTTGGAGCTGTAATCGGCCAGGGTCTCCCCTGTCAGATCGGTCCGCGCGCCGAGGTGGACCACGTGCGACGGTTCAAGCTCCGTGACGATATCTGCCGTCAGGGAGCCATCGCGCAGATCGGCCTGCCGCCACACGGCGTGGTGGTCAGGATGGCGCGGTGGACTCGGGTCGAGGTTCAGGACCTCGACGCCGGCGCCCCGTAGCCGCTCGACCATATTCGTCCCGATGAACCCCGACCCACCGGTCACCAGCACGCGATGCCGAGCGGTCATCAGAGCGACGATAGCGGCGAGCGCCACACTCACGGTGCCGCCGACCGGCGACAATGGCTCGACTCGGCCGATTCGCTCGATCCGAGCAAGTCCAGCCCGAGCCGAACAACCATGACGGAATCTTCAATCCCACCTGCGGTCCAGCGGAACGAGCTGCGGGTCACACTCCTGCCGGCCTTGCTGAGCGAGGGGGTCGCATCGCTCGAGCGGTGGTCCGCCGAGTTGTCGGCAGCGCTGCGGACGATCGACGGCATGGAGATCGCCGTCGCGAAGCCTCCCGATGCAGAGCGCCGCGGCGGCAAGCCGATCGGAAGCCGCGGAGGCCGGACCATGGCCCGCTTCGTGTCATACCCACGGGCGGTCAGACGAGAGCGCGCAGACATCTTTCACATCATCGACCAAGGCTACGCTCACCTCGCCCGAGCTCTTCCCGTCGGACGGACCGTCGTGACGTGCCACGACCTGATGCCGCTGCTGGCGGCCAACGGGGAACTGCCTTTCCGCGTCGGGCATATGACGCTCGCCAGGTATCGCGCAAGCGTGGCGTGGCTACGCACGGCCGCGCACGTCGCGTGCGTGAGCGAGTCCACGCGGAACGATGTGATTCGCCTGACGAAGGTCTCGCCCGACCGGACGAGCGTCATCCCAAACGGACTCAGCGCGGCATTCAAGCCCGCGGACCTAGCGCAGCGATCCGTCCTGAGGAAGTCGTTCCCGCCCGGAGCGTTGCTGATGCTTCAGGTCAGCTCCGGGTTTCCCTACAAGAACGTCGAAGGTGCGATCGAGACGTTCGCTCAGCTGCGGGCCGCCGATCCGGCGTGGCGCTTGCTGCGCGTCGGTACCCCCCTGTCGCCCGAACAGCGCGCACAGGCCGTCCGGATCGGGGTCTCCGACGCGATCGAGGACCTCGGCCGCGTCAGCGACGTCCGCCTGATCGAGCTCTACAACCTCGTCGACGTCGTGCTCGTCCCGTCCCATTGGGAAGGGTTCGGCCGGCCGGCAATCGAGGCGCTCGCGTGCGGAGCCCCGGTTGTGACCTCGACAGCGCCCGCTCTGCTCGAGGCGGTCGCTGGGGCGGCGCTGTCGGCCCCGGCCGATGATCCCGCCGGCCTCGCGGCGACGGTCGCGCGCCTGCTGGGGTCGGCCGAACTCAGGCAGGACCTCCGCACGCGCGGGTTGGCCCGCGCCGCCGAGCTCTCGTGGGCGTCTGTCGCGCGGGACTACGCGGCGCTCTACCGTACGGTCGCGGCGGCGCCTTGAACGGCCGCCCACCGTCCCGCGTGACATACGCCCGCCGCCTGCAGGATCTGGCGCGCACAGCCGTCGGCGCCTCGGTCGGACGCGATGCCTTGACGACGATCGCCGGCGGGGTCGCGGGACAGCTCGCGCTCTTGGTCAGCGGGATCCTCGTCGCACGCCTGCTCGGCGTCGAGGACCGCGGCCACCTCGCCCTGTTCGCAGCGATCGCCCTGGCCGTCGCCTACGTCGCATCGACCGGCCTCCCCGCGTCGATTACCTACTGGGTCGCGCGTGATCCAGGCGGCGGACGGGCGCTCGCCCGGCTGATCGTCCGCGTCGGGCTCGCGCAGTCGGTTGTCGGACTGGGCATCCAGGCGGCTGCGCTCACCGTTGCCGTCGGGACGGACGACGAGACGGTGAGGCTGGCGGCGCTGATCTCGCTCCCGATGGTGCCCTTGATGATCGTCGTCATGGAGGGCATGGCGTTTCTCCAGGGACTCGAGCTGTTCAAGCAGTGGGCTGGGATCAGGCTGCTGCCCGCCGTAATGCACACCGTCTTCGTCGGCGCGCTCGCGATTGCCGGGCTCGCCTCGCTCGTCACCGTCACGGTTGCGTGGGTGGTCGCTTACGCGGCAACCGCCATGGCGACCGTGTGGCGGGCGCGAGCGACGCTGCCACCCGAGCCCGAGACGCAGCCCGAACCATCGTTCACTGAGCTCCAGCGTTTCGGGGCGAAGGCATTCCTGGGCAGCGCCTCGCCCTCGGACACACTCCAGATCGACCAGCTCGTCGTCGGGTTTTTCCTCTCGACCGGCCAGCTCGGCCTCTACGTCGTCGGCCTGGCGCTGACAAACCTGCCTCGATTCATTGCGCAAAGCATCGGCTTCGTCGTCTTCCCCTACGTGGCCCGGCGCGGTTCGCCGCGCGCTGCCCGGCGCGCGATGTGGCTCTGCACAGGCGCAACCGCCGTGATCGTCGTGGCCGTGGTCGTCGTGCTTGAACTTGCCGCGGGCTGGCTCATTCCGCTGTTCTTCGGAGCGGCCTTCGCGGGGGCGATCGACCTGGCTCGGGCGCTGCTCGTCGCGGCGGGGATCGTCGGAATCAGACGCGTGCTGGCCGACGCGGCCAGGGGAGCAGGTTACCCCGGTCTCGGAACGGCCGCCGAAGTCGCGTCGCTCGCGGTTCTGGTGCCCGCGGCCGCGATCGCGGCCGGACTCGGCGGCGCGCTCGGCGTCGCGGTGGCGCTGGTCATCGCGGCGATGTCAGGGCTCGCGGTGCTCCTGCTCGGCCTGGCCGTCAGTGCGCTGCGCAGGCGCGCCCAACCCGCCGAGCCAGCCTGACTCCGGACGTCGCGGCGATCGTGCATTCTTCGCGGGATGGGATCCCTCGAGCACCTTCAGCGCAACTGGGAGACCTTTGCGCGCGCCGACCCCATGTGGGCTGCCCTGATGGACCCCGACCGGATCGGCCGGCGCTGGGACACCGACGACTTCTTCGCGGCGGGAGAACAGGAGATCGCTACCGTCTTCGCCCGCCTGGCCTCAATCGGGGTCACTCCCGAGACCGGGGGGTGTGCGCTGGACTTCGGCTGCGGGATCGGGCGACTGACCCAAGCTCTCGGAGCGCGGTTCGACTCGGCCTGTGGAGTCGACATCTCGCCGACGATGGTCTCGCTCGCTCGCGAAGCAAACACCAACCTCAAGTGCTCGTTCCACCTCAACGAGAGCTCGGATCTCGCGACCTTCGAGAGTGACGCGTTCGTCTTCGTCTACACCAGCGTGGTGCTCCAGCACATCGATCCGAGCTACTCGACTGCCTACATCCGCGAGTTCGTACGGCTGCTTGCGCCGGGCGGAGTAGTTGTTTTGCAGATCCCCGACCGTATCCAGGCCGGGCAGGGCCTTGCCGAGCGCGCCCGGCTGCTCGCGCGACGAACGCAGAGCGCGGTCGGGCTGAGAACGAGACTGCAGCGGGCGCTCCGGCGGTCGGGCGTGGTGACCGGGGAACCGACGGTCAGAGACGCGACCGCCGAGATGCACTGCGTTCCCGAGGCGGAGATCCGAAGGTTGCTCGCCGAGAGCGGCGCGGAGGTCGTCGACGTGGCGCTGACGAACTCGACCGACCTCGACTTCATCGGTGGACTCCGCTACCTCGAGCACTTGCCCTCGGCAGGGTTCGTCAGCAAGCAGTACAGCGCCATCAAGGCAGTCGGCCGGTGAAGCTCTCTCCGCTCAAGGCGACTGTCCTGGCGCTCAGCCTGCCGATTACCCTCGCCGCCTTTCTGCGCCGGGAGACCGGGGCCGAGTACGGCGTCGGTCTGCTGGCCAAGTTGGTCCTGGCGCTCAAGATGATCCGCAACAACATTAGAATCACCTCCGGCTCCAACTTCGTTGAACACCTGGTGATGGCCACGACGATCCTTCAGCTCCCGGCCGAGTCCGAGGGGTGTCTCGTCGAGTGCGGGTCGTGGAAGGGCGCCAGTGCAGCCAACCTTTCGCTCGTGGCCGCGCTCTGCGGTCGCGATCTGGAGATCTTCGATTCCTTCGAAGGTCTGCCCGAGCCGACCGAGGGCGACCGCGAACACCGCTTAACCCACCGCGGCGAGTTACACACCTACGAGCGCGGCGGCTGGGCGGGAACCCTCGACGAGGTCAAGAGCAACGTGACGCGATTCGGCGCGGCCGAGCGGTGCCGCTTCAACGTTGGGTTCTTCGACGCGACGCTGCCTCAATTCGAGCGCCCGTGCGCCTTCGTATTTGCCGACACCGACCTGCTGGAGTCGGTCAAGACCTGTCTCGAGAATCTCTGGCCGCTGCTCACCGACGGCGGCTACTTCTATATCCATGAGGCCACTCATATGGAGATCGCCGCGCTGTTCTTCGACCGGACCTGGTGGGCGGTGCGCGGCGGCGAGCCACCCGGCTTGATAGGCGCCGGCACCGGCCTCGGGCTCATCCCCCGATCCGGCGGATTCGGTAGCCCGCTCGGTTACGCGGTGAAGTCGCCGGAGACAGTCGAGCTGCGCCATGTCCCGCAGTAACCGCTCAGATCCTCCGCGCCTCCAGCTGTGGAGCTACAACTACGACCCGGAGCCGACCGGCATCGCGCCGGTCAACACCCGCGCTGCAGGGCTCCTGCGGGACCGCGGCTGGGAAGTCGAGGTCGTCACGGCGCACCCCCACTACCCCGAGCCGCGCTGGGGGACGCGAAGGCTGCCCTATCGCGAGACTCGCGACGGGATTCGGTTGCTCCGTTTGCCCCTGTGGATCGGCCGCGGCAGCGCTGCGGAGCGGCTGCGCCAGGAGGCCAGCTACGCTGCCGCGCTGCTCGCAGCGGTGCCGCTGCTCGGTCGCCCGCTGATGGGAAAGCCCGATGTGATCCTCGCCGCGTCGCCTTCGTTTCCTGCGCTCCTGCCCGCGGTCGTCAGCGCGAAGGCTCGACGCATTCCAATCGTACTGCGCCTCCACGATCTGCTCCCTGACGGGGCTACCGCCAGCGGCTTGCTCGAGGAGGGGGACGCGGTCCTGCGTGCCTCGCGATGGCTTGAGCGGTCGGCCTACGCCGCGGCCGAGCGCATCGTCGTCCTCTCGGCGCCGTGGACTGACAATCTCGTGGCAAAGGGCGTCGATCGCTCCAAGATCGAGCTGATCTACGACCCGGCCTCGCGCGGTGTCCCCGCCGATCCGCCCGAGTACACCGCCGAGGGCCCAGCGCAGGTCCTGTGCATGGGCAACATCGGCTTTACACAGGGTATGAAGCCCCTGGTACGCGCCTTTGAAGCCTCCAGCCCGATGCGCGAGCTCGATGTGCGACTGTTGATCACGGGCAGCGGGGTCGCCGCGGAGGAGACGAGGGACGAGATCCGCTCCGAGCGGGTCGAGATGCCCGGATTGGTCGATGACGACACGCTCGAGCAGGCGCTCGGACGTGCAACGCTCGGCCTCGTCAGCCAGAGCTATGAGGGAACGGAATTCAACCTTCCCTCGAAGCTGTGGAACTACATGGCATACGGGCTGCCGGTCATCGCGGCGGTCAACCCGCGCGGCGAGGTTGCGCGGATCGTCGAACTGGCCGGGGCCGGGTGGGTCGCCGACAGCTCCGATCCCGATTCAATCCCGAGAGTGATCGCTGCGGCGCTCCAGGATCCGGGCGAACTGCGCGAGCGGGGACGCGCTGCCTACGACTATGCCCGGTCCAACCTCTCGCTCCAGGCATTCGGCGACCAGCTGGACGCGACGCTACGCGCAGCGATCCGCGCGCCCGCTCAGGGCTCGCCCGTCGCGTAGCGTCGCATCGCGGCGTAGGCGGGCTTTTCGCTGAAGTCGGCGTTCAGGACCCCGATGTTCGTGAACCAGGAAGACCAAGGCCCTTGCGGGATGTTGCGGAAATTGCCCCATAGCGCAGCGTCAATGTAGGGGTAGTCACGCTCGAGCAGCTGATAGCTGCGGAGAAGGTAGTCGGCCTGCTGTTGCTCGGTGAAGCACTCCTCGGCCGCGTTAATCCAGGCGACCCGGGAAACGGCGAAGCGGAGCGCGCGGTAGAGCACCGGGTGCAGCGTCCGGTTGCAGGAGGAGAAGCCGAGCTCTGTCAGCCAGATGCCCTTGCGCTGGTCACCGTTGTCGACCATCACGTCGCGGATCGCCGCGATCGTGCAGAACGCCATCAGCGACTCGCGGCCGTCTTGCTTCCAGCACTCGGCAGGATCCCTGGTCGGGTAGACGTGGTAGCCGAAGCGGTCGAACCGGGCACCAGCCGCATACATCTGCTCTGCGTAGTCGTAGGCGTTTGCGACATTGCTCAAGCCGCCCGAGATCACGATCGCATCGGGGTCAGCGTCGTGCGCGGCCCTGAAACCCACGTTGAGCAGTCGAACGTAGTCAGCGGCGTCGACGCCCGAGGGCCAGAACGATTCGAGGTTCGGCTCGTTCCAGATCTCGTAGTGGCGAACACCCATCCGGCTGTAGCGCTCGACCACGTGCCGCACGAACGCCGCGAACGCTCCCAAGTCGTTGGGCTTGTAATACGGGTGCCAGTGCTCGCCGGTCGCGTCCGTGTACTTGGCTGGGTCGGCGGACGCCCAGTACGGCGGATGGCTGATCAGCAGGACGGGGGTGATCCCGGCATCGAGATCCCGCTCGATGATCCGGTCGAGCGCCCGCTCCCACTCGGGCGAGAAGCCCTCCCCCGGGCGCGGCTGCGCCCATGCCCAGCCTGCTCCCTCACGCGCGAACTCAACGCCCGCAGCGCGTTCCAGATCGACGGTCCGCTGGGCCGCTGCGGGGTCCAGGCTGCCCCAGCTCGTATCGGGGCCCATCCCGACCGCGGCCGCCGAAACGACAGCAGGCAAAATCCAGGAAAGGACGACGGCGACCAGCACTCCACCCAGGATCCGCGCTGACCGTACGATGACCTTGAGCACCGGTCCAGGCTAGGCGACCGGCTAGCTCGCGGGCGCAGCCTCGCTCGCGAACATCCGGTCAGCAACCCGATCGTTCGCGTCATGGGTCCCGCCCAGCAGCCGCCGCGAGAGCTGCGCCCGACGGAAGAACAGCGGCGCGTCGTGCTCCCAGGTCGCTCCGATCCCGCCGTGGACGTTGATCAGCGCGCGGCTCGCGAAGTCGAGCGCATGTCCGGCACTTGCGCGCGCGGCGCTCGCCGCGAGGGGGAACTCCTCGGGCGCCGAGCCGCGCGACCAACCCGCGTAGTACTCGAGCGCGCGAGCGTTCTCGAGCAGCCGGAGGACCTCGGTCAGCTCGTGCTTGATCGACTGATAAGAGCCGATCGCGCGGCCGAAGGTGAATCGCTCCTTCGCGTAGGCGACGCTCGAGTCGAGGCAGGTCTGGACGGCTCCGAGCGACTCGGCGGCGATCAGCGCATGGGCGAGGTACCAGGCATCTCCGCAGACCTCTTCAGACACCTCGAGTCGGCGGCCCGTCGCGCCGTCGAACTTCACGTGACCGAGCGAACGGGTGGCGTCGTAGCGAACCACCTGCTCGACCGAGACCCCGGAGCCATCGGCGGGCACCGCCGCAGCGACCGGCTCGCCCGCGGAGTCGATGCCGACCACGACAAGCAGATCGGCCCCGGGCGCGTCCGGGACGAAGGCGGCCTCGCCGTCGAGCTTCACCGTCTCCCCGTCGACAACGGCGCTCGGCGCGGCCGGACGGCCAAGCCCTGAGCGCGCCTCGACGGTCCAGCCCTCGAGCGTCTCGCTCGGCGGCCGCGCCGGGACATAGGCAGGCCGCAGCTCACCGGCCGCGATACCCGGCAGGGACTCGTCCCTGGCGGCCTGGAGGATTGCGGTCGCCGGGAACAGGCCGAGTACCGGCACGCCGGCCAGCACCCGCCCGCACTCCTCCGCGACCAGCAGCGCGTCGAAGGCGCCGAGCTCGGCCCCGCCGTGCTCGTCGGAGATCAGCAATCCGGGCCAGCCCGCCTCGACGGCAAGCTCCCAGAGGTCGGGCAATGCCGTCGGCGGATCCTCGAGCGCGTCGCGCGCGGCCTCAACGGTCTTGACCCGCGAGAGCGCCCCGCGGGCGGACTCGCGCAACAGCTCCTGCTCGTCAGACAAGGCGAAGTTCATGCTCCAGCCGCCTCCTTCTCCTTGGCGCGAAGTTCCTTGAACGGGATCCCCTTGTCGAGCCGCGGTTCGGGCGGCAGGCCGAGCACCCGCTCGCCGATCGTGTTGCGCAGGATCGCTTCGGTCCCGCCGGCCGACTTCAACCCCGGCAGGAACGAGATCATGTACGCCCACTCGCTGCCCTCCTCGAGTGCCTCCGGGCCGAGCACGTCGCTCATCAGCTCACCGGCTGCGATCGCCGCGTTGACGGTCGTCACCTTCGCAAGGCCCGCCTCGGGCCCCGGGATCTGGCCCTTCGCAAGCGCGGTCAGCGCGCGGTAGCCGTTGAAGCGGACCCCGAGCAGCTCGGTCGTGATCTCTCCGAGCCGGCGGCGGACATCCGCGTCGGTGCGTGCGGCGGGGTCGGCGGCCAGGGCGGTCGCGAAACGCGAGCCCGAGTAGCCCATCCCCTCCGAGCCGAAGCCGATCGTCAGCCGCTCGTGCATCAGGATCGTCATCGCGGTACCCCAGCCGTTGCCAACCCCGCCGACGACCGCATCGGCCTCGACGACCAGGTCGTCGAAGAAGACTTCGTTGAACTCGGCCTCACCCGAGATCTGGCGCAGGCCGCGGATCGTCACTCCGTCGCCCTCCATCGGGACGATGAACATCGTCAGCCCCTTGTGCTTGGCGACATCGGCATCGGTGCGAGCCAGCAGCAGGCCGTAGGAGGCGAACTGGGCGTTGGTCGTCCAGACCTTCTGGCCGTTGAGCGTCCAGCGGCCGTCCTCGCCCTCGCGCGCACGGGTCTGAACCGCCGCCAGGTCGGACCCCGCCGCGGGCTCGGAGAACAGCTGGCACCAGACCTCATCGCCGTGCAGCATCGGGCCGAGGTAACGACTCTTCTGCTCGTCCGATCCGTGGGCGATCAGGCACGGCCCGAGCATCCCGATCCCGATCGTGTCGAGGATCCCGGGCACCTGGGCGCGGCCGATCTCCTGACCGACGATCACCTGCTCGATTGCGCCGAGACCCTGGCCACCGAACTCCTCGGGCCAGGTCACACCGGCGAGACCGGCCTCGGCGAGCTGGCCCTGCCAGGCGCGACGGGAGCCGATGTAGGCGGTGTCCTCGGAGGAACCGGACTTCGAGGGCGCCTCGGTCTTGTGCTCGTCGAGCCAGCCACGGACCTTCTCACGGTAGGCGGCCTGCTCGGGCGTGTCGTTGAGGTCCACTTCTGTCAGCTCCTTCTGGTCGGCGGGCGCCCGGGAGGCTACTCCTGCCGCGAGCGATCGGCGCGAATCTCCGCGTCGCTGATGCGGACGTAGCGCGGGTCGTCCTCGCCGATCAGTCCACGCAGCTGGTCCCGGAGGACGTCAGGGTCGAGCCGACGCGACTCGATCATCGCCTCGATATCGGCCCAGTCGCGAGTGCGGTCGAACAGGGCCTTGAACAGAGCAAGTTCGACCGGCCCGAGGATGGGGATTTGTGTCCCCTCGAACTCGACGATCACCTGGCGCTCGGCGGCGATCGCATGGATCGGATGGCTGTTGAAAAAGACGTCGACCGGCGTTCCCGCCCAGGTCAGTCGCGCCTGGCCATCGCGGGCGATCTGCTGACGGTCCTTAGCCGCAATCGTGATCTCGTCCGGAAGCGCGGCGAGAGCCGGCGCGGCCTCCTCGGCCGGGACGAACAGATTGAGATCGATGTCGCTCGTGCCGCGTGGGTCGTCGGTCCAGTAGGCCAGCGCGATCGCTCCTCCGAAGGCGTGCGGAATCCCGGCGTCCGCGAGCGCTGCGTGGATCTCGAGGAGTTTGTCGGCCAGCTCGATCATCGACTGACCCGGTTTATCGGCGGGTACCGGAGATCGGGCTCGTGTCGGGTCGGCAGCCGCTCAGCCAGCCTCAGGACAGCGATCAGCGCCCGCGACGCTCGAGCCTGGTCACGCGGGGACAGGGGCAGAGTCTTAGGTGAACCCGGAACGACGGTCAGTCGGGCGTCGAGCGCGTCGAGCAGCCGGGTCACGGTGTCCAGCGACGGCTGTTTGACGCCGTTCTCGTAGGCGGAGATCGTCGCCTGCGAGGTTCCGGTGCGCTGCGCGAGTTGGGCCTGAGTCAGCCCGGCGGCGCTGCGCGCCTCGGAGATTGCTGCGGATGCATCCACACCTGGATTATATCCAGATGGATATATGCATCTAGCTACTGACCCCGCACCGCCGCGTGGATCTCATCCAGCTTCGCCTTGATGCTCGGTACCTCGCGCAGCAGCGAGTTCCTCCTGGAGCTCGGCGAGCAGCGAGCGCACCTGGGCGAGGACATCGGTCGCCTCAGCGAGAGTCCCCGTCGCATCGGCCAGGATCCCGCTCACGGTTTCCAGCGTGTGGCCGACCTCGCCCATGGTTTCGGCGACCCGCCCGAGCACGTCGTCGACCGTCTTGTCGACCCGCCCGATTACCTCGTCGACCTCCGCGAGGGTCTTGTCGACGCGCTTGGTGATGTCGGTGATCGGGTTCGGGAGGAGCGCCATCGGCGGCTACTATATACGGGCCCGTACATTCCTCGGAAGGCAGGTCATCACTAGCGTAGGAACTCGCGCGCAGGGCCGAACCGCACGTACGCAGGATCCCGATGGGGTCTAAACTGACTGGCCGGTCAACCAACTCTTCAAGGAGCCTCCCGCGATGAGCACCGAAGCCCTCGTTTTCGACGCAATCCGCACCCCGCGCGGCAAGGGGAAGCACAACGGATCGCTGCACTCGACCAAGCCCGTCGACCTCGTCGTGGGCCTGATGCACGAGACGCTCGCGCGTAACGCCGATCTCGATCCCAATGGCATCGACGACGTCGTGCTCGGCTGCGTATCGCCGGTCGGCGACCAGGGTGGCGACATCGCCAAGACCGCCGCGATCAAGGCGGGCCTGCCCGACACCGTCGCGGGCGTCCAGCTCAACCGCTTCTGCGCTTCGGGCCTCGAGGCCGTCAACATCGCCGCCCAGAAGGTCGCCTCCGGCTGGGAGGACCTCGTCTTCGCCGGCGGCGTCGAGTCGATGTCGCGCGTTCCGATGGGAACCGACGGCGGCGCCTGGGCGATGGACCCAGAGACCAACTACGCGACCGACTTCGTCCCCCAAGGGATCAGCGCCGACCTGATCGCGACGATCGAGGAGTTCAGCCGGGATGACGTCGACGCATTCGCGGTCCGCTCCCAGGAGCGCGCCGCGGCAGCCCAGGAGAACGGCCTGTTCGATAACTCCGTGATCCCCGTCCGCGACCTCAACGAGAACGTGGTCCTTGAGCAGGACGAGTTCATCCGTAAGGGCACCACGACCGAGTCGCTCGGCCAGCTCAAGCCGAGCTTCGCCGCGATGGGCGAGATGGGCGGCTTTGACGCCGTCGCGCTCCAGAAGTACCACTGGGTCGAGCGCATCGATCACGTCCACCACGCGGGCAACTCCTCCGGCATCGTCGACGGTGCGGCGCTCGTCACAATCGGCAACGAGGAGGCAGGCAAGCGCCACGGTCTCAAGCCGCGCGCGAAAATCCTCGCGACCGCGCTCTCGGGCGCTGACCCGACGATCATGCTGACCGCTCCCGCCCCCGCGAGCCGCAAGGCGCTCGCGAAGGCCGGCCTGAAGGCCTCCGACATGGACCTCGTCGAGATCAACGAGGCGTTCGCCTCGGTCGCGATGAAGCTCGTCCGTGAGCTCGACCTCGACATGGAAAAGGTCAACGTCAACGGCGGCGCAATCGCGATGGGCCACCCACTCGGCGCGACCGGCGCGATGATCCTCGGAACGATCATCGACGAACTCGAGCGCCGCGACGGCCGCTACGGCCTCGTAACGCTCTGCGTCGGCGGCGGCATGGGCATCGCGACCGTCGTGGAGCGGGTGTGACCCCACCGGGGTCCTCATCACGCAACGCACGACCTACTGGGAGATCTCTAGATGAGCACTAATTCCGAGTCCAGCACGATCCGCTACGAGCGCGGCGATGACGGCATCGTCCTCCTGACACTCGACGATCCGAACCAGTCCGCGAACACGATGAACGCGGCCTACGCCGAGTCGATGGGCGCAACCGTCGACCGGCTCGAGGCCGAGCAGGAGGAGATCAAGGGCGTGATCATCACCTCCGCGAAGAAGACGTTCTTCGCTGGCGGCGACCTCAACGACCTCAAGCTCGTCAACAAGGACAACGCCGCGGAGTTCAGCGCCGGTGTGACGCTGATCAAGTCGCAGCTGCGCCGCCTGGAGTCGCTCGGCAAGCCGGTCGTCGCCTGCGTGGCGGGCACCGCGCTCGGCGGCGGCCTGGAGATCACGCTCGCCTGCCATCGCCGGATCGTCGTCGATGATCCGAAGATCCAGCTCGGCACGCCCGAGGTCCAGCTCGGCCTGCTGCCGGGCGCCGGAGGGGTCACCCGCACGGTCCGGATGATGGGCATCGTCGGCGCGCTGATGGGGCTGCTCGTCCAGGGCAAGCCGGTCCGCCCGGACAAGGCGCTCGAGATGGGGCTGATCGACGAGGTCGTCCCGAGCGCGGATGACCTGATCCCGGCCGCCAGGAAGTGGATCGCCGACAACCCCGAGGCCGTCCAGCCGTGGGACGTAAAGGGTCACAAGATCCCCGGTGGTACGCCATCCACCCCCGCGCTCGCGATGAACCTGCCTGCGTTCCCCTCGAACCTGCGCAAGCAGCTCAAGGGCGCGAACTACCCCGCGCCGATCGCGATCATGTCGGCCGCGGTCGAAGGCGCACAGGTCGATTTCGACACCGCGCTGGTGATCGAGGGCCGCTACTTCGAGTCACTCGCCGTCTCGCAGGTCGCCAAGAACATGATCCAGGCGTTCTTCTTCGATCTCCAGGCGGTCAGCGGTAAGCGTGGCCGACCGGATGGGATCGAGACTTTCGAGTCCAAGAAGGCCGTCGTGCTCGGCGCCGGGATGATGGGCGCCGCGATCGCGTACGTGTGCGCCAAGGTCGGTATCGAGGTCGTGCTCAAGGACGTTTCGCTCGAGGCGGCCGAGAAGGGCAAGGGCTATTCCAAGGCACTCGTCGACAAGGCGATCGAACGCGGTCGCTCGACCCAGGAGAAGGGCGACGCGCTGCTCGCCCTGATCCACCCGACCGCCGAGGCCTCTGATGCCGCCGGCGCGGACATGGTGATCGAGGCGGTCTTCGAAGACCCGGCCGTCAAGGCGCAGGTGTTCGCCGAGATCGAGCCGCACCTCGCCGAGGATGCCCTGCTCGGCTCCAACACCTCGACGTTGCCGATCACGAGCCTCGCCGAGGGCGTCACGCGGCCGGCCGACTTCATCGGGCTGCACTTCTTCTCGCCCGTGGACAAGATGCCGCTGCTGGAGATCATCAAGGGCGAGCAGACCAGCGAGGAGACGGTCTACCGCGCACTCGATGTCGCGAAGCAGATCCGCAAGACACCGATCGTCGTCAACGACAGCCGCGGCTTCTTCACTAGCCGGGTGATCGGCACCTTCATCAACGAGGGGATCGGGATGCTCGCCGAGGGCGTTCCCGCCTCCTCGATCGAGCAGGCTTCCTCGCAGGCCGGCTACCCCGCCCCCGTTCTCCAGCTCTCGGATGAGCTGAACATGAAGCTGATGAAGAAGATCCGGGCAGCCGCGCAGGCAGCGGGTGCGGTCGCGAGCGGCTGGAGCGAGCACCCCTCCACCGACGTGATCGACGAGATGCTCGAGGCCGACCGCCCGGGCAAGCTCGAGCGCGCCGGCTTCTACGACTACGACGAGAACGCGAAGCGGACCGGCCTCTGGGCCGGGCTTGCGGAGAACTGGGGAGGAACCAACACCGACCTCCCGTTCGAGGACCTCAAGGAGCGGATGATGTTCATCGAGGCGATCGAGTCGGTCAAGTGCGTCGACGAGGGCGTGATCGAATCGGTCGCCGACGCGAACATCGGCTCGATCATGGGGATCGGCTTCCCGGCCTGGACCGGCGGCGTACTCCAGTACATCAACGGCTACGACGGCGGTGTCGCGGGGTTCGTCGAACGCGCGCGAGAGCTCGCGGCGACCTACGGCGAGCGGTTCGAGCCGCCTGCGTCGCTGGTCGCCAAGGCCGAGGCGGGCGAGATTTACTCCGACGAACAGGTGCTTAGCGCCGTTTGATACGACCGCCCCCGCGGGTACGTTCCCTCCGACCAACTCGAATCGGAGGGCGGAGAAATGGGAATTATCGGATGGATCGTGCTCGGCGGACTGGCCGGAATGATCGCGAAGGCGCTGCTGCCGGGTGATGATCCGGGTGGGATCTTCGTGACAATCATCATCGGCATCGTCGGTGCACTGATCGGCGGGTTCATCGGGCGGGCGCTCGGCCTCGGGGTCGATGATCGCGCGTTCTTCGACCTCAGCACATGGCTCACCGCGATCGGTGGCTCGATCCTCCTGCTGCTGATCTACCGCGCTGTCGCGGGCGGCGGCGACAGGCGGACGACCGTATAAGGACGGGCCCGAGTAGGGCGGGAGACGCTCCGTTGGCGTCGCCCGCCCGTCTAGGGTGGCCGCTGTATGAGCTCCGAGCCCGCCGCCCACTACGACAAGGTCACGGCGGCCTGCCGGCTGCTGCTCGCCGGATCCAAGTAGGTGTGGATTCGGTGACGCTCGCGGTTCGAGGTGCCATCTGGGTGGCGCTCTACTTCCTCGTGGCGGTCGCGCCCCTGATCCTCGCGCTGATCGACTTGGAGCCCGGCCGTGGCTTCCTGATCAATGTCTCGGTCGCGCTCGGGTTCGTCGCGCTGTCGATGCTCGGCCTCCAGTTCATCGTCGCGGCCCGGTTCAGGTTCATCACCCGGCCGTTCGGGATCGACCTCGTGCTCCGATTCCACCGCCAGATCGCCTACATCGCGCTGCTGTTCGTCCTGGCCCACCCCGCGCTGCTGGTGATCGAAAACATCAAGTTCGCCGCGCTCCTGGACCCCTTGACATCCCCACTGCGGGCGAAGTTCGCGATGCTGGCGACGGTCGGGCTGATCGTGCTGATCGTGCTCTCGGTGGCGCGGCGGAAGATCCACATCTCATACGAGCGATGGCAGGCTACCCACGCCTTGATCGCGATCGTCGTCGTCGTTGCGGCCCTCGCCCACGCGCTGCTCGTTGGCTACTACATCAGCGAGCCGTGGGAGCGCGGCCTCTGGGTCGCGATGACCGCGGCATTCCTTGTCCTGATCGCCTGGGTCCGAGTGATCCGGCCGCTGCGCCGCCGCCATCGCGCGTGGGTGATCAGGGAGATCCGGCCTGAGCGCGGTGGAGCGAACAGCCTCGTGCTCGAGCCCTCGGACCACTACCGCGAGCGCCACGGCGCCGAGCGGTTCTCGTTCGCGCCAGGCGAGTTCGCGTGGCTGAGCGCGAGAAGCTCGCCATTCGCGGTCACCCAGCACCCGTTCTCTTTTTCCTCAAGCGCAGATCAGACCCACTCCGTCACGCTCACGATCCGGGCCACCGGAGACTTCACCGATTCAGTCGACGCGCTCGAGATCGGCGAGACCGTCTACCTCGACGGGCCCTACGGCGCCTTCTCCCCGGATCTGCACGAGGGCCCCGGCTACGTGCTGATCGGCGGAGGTATCGGCGTGACGCCTCTGATGAGCACGTTGCGAACGATGGCCGACCGCGAAGACATGCGACCCGTCCACCTGTTTCTCGGCAACCGCAATTGGGAGGACGTAACCTTCCGCGAGGAAATCGACGAGCTCGGCAAGCGGTTGAACGTGATCACGATCCACGTCCTCGAACAACCCCCCGCAGACTGGACCGGCGAGACCGGCCGGATCGACCGCGGGGTGCTTGATCGAAACCTGCCGGCGCGACGGGACCGACTCGAGTACTTCATCTGCGGATCGGAGCCGATGCTCGACGCCGTCGAGGCAGCTTTGCGCGAGGTAGGGGTGCCGGACGCGCGCATCCACAGCGAGCGATTCGGGATGGTCTAGATGCGCGAGCGGCTGACAACCAGGATCACGCTCGCGGTTGGCGCTCTGCTCCTGATCTGCTGCGTGATCTGGGCGATCGCCGTCCAGTAGCACGAGCGCCCTGCGGCTGGACGGGCGCCTGGGGCGCACGCGCAGCTCGAACGTTCCCCGATTAGATTCCTGCCTTCGGAGGGTTACACAGGCACGGACCCCTACCAGCGAGGAGCGCCCATGTATGTAGACGGATTCGTCACACCGATCAAGAAGGACCGCGTCGAGGACTACCGCGAGATGGCGACCGAGGTCGGAAAGGTCTTCAAAGAGCACGGTGCCCTGACCTACGTCGAGTGCGTCGCTGATGACATCCCGGAGGGCAAGGTCACCTCGTTCCCGATGAGCGTCAAGCTCGAGGACGACGAGGTCGTCGGGTTCGCCTGGATCACCTACGAGTCGCGCGCCCACCGGGACGAGTCGATGAAGAAGGCGATGGAGGACGAGCGGTTCAAAACCCCGCCCGAGGACCCGCCGATGGACATGGGGCGGATGTTCTTCGGCGGCTTCGAGACGCTCGTCGAGCTGTAGTCCCGGCTCGTGCGGGGACTAGCCCCGCCCGGCGCCGACAATCGAGATGAATGAGACGCAGGTCCCGGGACGGCCGCCGAGGTTATGGGTCATGCCGAGCTTCGGATCGCTGAGCTGGCGCTCGCCGGCCTCGCCACGGAACTGCGACCAGCACTCGAAGAGCATCCGCAGGCCGCTCGCGCCGACCGGGTGGCCGAAGGACTTCAACCCGCCGTCGACGTTGACCGGTAGTCGCCCGTCGAGGTCGAAGTCGCCGTTGAGGGAGTCGCGCCAGGCCTCGCCGCGCTCGGAGAAGCCGAGGTCCTCCATCAGCACGAGCTCGGTCGGTGTGAAGCAGTCGTGGACCTCGGCGAACGAGATCTGCCCGCGCGGGTCGGTCACGCCCGCCTGGGCGTAGGCGTCCTCGGCACAACGAACGACCTCGGGGAAGCTCGTGTAGTCGTAGCCCGGGTCGATCGGGCCGCTCGCCGGCCCGGCAATCACCGACAGCCCCTTCACATACATCGGTCGGTCGGAGTACTCGTGCGCGTCCTCGGCGCGCACGATCAGCGCACAGGCCGAGCCGTCGGAAACACCGGAGCAGTCGAGCACGCCGAGCCGACCGGCCACACCGGAGGCCCCGGCCGCGATTTTCTCCTTGGGGATCTCCCTGCGGAACTGCGCGCGCGGGTTCTTTGCCCCGTTGACGTGGTTCTTCCAAGCGACGTGGGTCATCGCGTCGCGCATGTCCTGAGGATCCACGCCGTACTTTCTGCAGTAGGCCGGATCGAGCAGCGAGAACGCGGCCGGCGCCGTCATGCTGACCTCGGGCGCGGTCCCGTCGCCGGGGGCGTTTGAACGGATCAGGCCCGAAAAACCGCTGTCCTTGAGCTTCTCGACCCCGACCGCCATCACCCGGTCATAGGCCCCGGAGGCGACCGCGTAGCAAGCGTTGCGAAAGGCCTCCGAGCCGGTCGCGCACAGGTTCTCCACCCGCGTGACGGGCTTGTAATCGATCCCGAGCGGTTTGCTCAGGACGATGCCCGACTGACCCGAGTTCACGGTGCCGAGCCAGTAGGCGTCGACGTCGGCTCTACTCAGGCCGGGCGTCGAGGCGAAGCACTCCTCGGTCGCGTCGACGAGCAGGTCATCAGCCGAGCGGCCCCAGTGCTCGCCGAAGGTGGTGCACCCCATCCCGACGATCGCGACCCGGTCGCGGATCCCATGGCTACTCATCGAAACTCTCCATCGGACGGGCCTTCCAGAAGTAGTTGTGCACGCCGCCGACGGTATAGAGGCGCCGGAAGGTCAGCTGCAGCCGCGTCCCGATCTCGACCTCATCGGGCGCCGCGTCGGTGACCTCGAGGGTGTAGCGACCGCCGTCGTCGAAATCGACGACGGCGTCGATCATCGGCGGTGAGGGCGAGAAGGCGAGCCTGTCGACCGTGTACGTGGCGACCGTCCCCGCCTTATCGGCGAGTGGCCGACGCGTCATCCGATCGACGGCGCCACAACCTGCGCAGACCCGCCGCGGCGGGACGTGGACCTGGCCGCAGGCCTCGCAGGCGCTGCCGACGAAGGCGAACTTCCACGCCTCCGAACGCGCCGAAGGCGGACCGGCGGGTCGATCCGGTTCGGGTCGCCGCGGAGGGTCGGTGCCAAGCAGGCCGCGCCAGCTCAGATAGCGTGGGTAGCCGACGTCCCGTCCGCCCGCGAGCTGGTCTGCGATCGCGGCGCCGCGGCGTGCGTCGCCGATCCGGTCGGTCGTGCGCAGAACGGCTGCGTCGGCTCCGTCTGCCGCGCTCAGGAGAAGGATCGTCTCACCCGGTTTCGCCCGATCGAGCGCGGCGGCCAGCCGCAACCCGACGTCGGCCGCGCCCGCGTAGCCGAGCTCGAGCGGCTCGGCCTCGAACTCCTTGCCGAGCGCCGCGGCGGCGCGCACGTGGGGGGAGGAGACGATGACCCGGTCGGCCTTCTCGACGCCGGCGGCCGCCAGCGCACGGGCGGCCGCGTCGCGCGCGAGCGGGACGTAGGTCTCGAGGCCGAAGCGCTCCTCCCACTGGCGCCCGGCGGGGTCGCCCGGGATTCGCCAGCGGTCGAGGAACTCGGCCGTCACCGACGCCTCGGCGAGAATCTCGACCGCGCACCGGTCGGCCGGGCCGAACAGGAACGCGACGCCGCCATCGGCGCCCTCGCGCTCGTCGGCAGAGGCGGGCAGGCCGGTGCGGACGTCGGCCATGACGGCGAGGCCGCCCCCAGCGGCGGCGGCGCGCAGAGCCCCGATCGCCGATCGGGCCGATCCGGCCATGTCGACGGCAAACCCGTCGTGGCCGAGGTCGAGCGCCGCGTGGATCGCCGTCGCATTGGCCTTGTCCAGATAGGCGGGACTGGTCGTGGCGAAGTGGATCGAGCCGGGCGGCTCGACCGCGGGTTCGATCAGCCTCCTGGCGGCCTCGACGGCGAGCGTCGTCGAATCCTCGTCATAGGATGCGACCACGCGAGCACCGCTCCCGCGACCGCCGTGCGCGGCCGCGAGCTCCGAGCGCTGGAGCCGGTGCCGGGGCAGGTACCCACCGTACGTGACGATCCCTCGGCTCATCTGATCCCCGGCTGTGAGAGCGGTGGCTCGCCGGGGTCAGGGCCCGGCAGCGGGTGACCCAAGTTCGGTCGGCTCGGGCGCGGGGCCGGAAATAGCTCGCTGGATGCCGTAGAGCAGCGCCCCGATCGCGAGCAGGATCCCGGCGCGCAGCGCCGTTGCGCCGTCGGTCTGAGTCAGAACCACGGCGGCCGAGACGAGCGCACCGATCACGGGCAGGATCGTCGGGACCCGGAAGTGATCGTGGTCGACCGGTCGCCTGCGCAGCACGAGTACCGAGATGTTGACCACAACGAACACGAGCAGCAGTAGGGCGACGGTCATATCCGCGAGCGCCTCGAGGTCGGTCGTCGAGATCAGGATCATCGCGACGGCCGTCGTGAAGAGGATCGCGACCAACGGGGTGCGCCGGGTCGCGTGCACGGTGTTGAAGATCGGCGGCACGATCCGCTCGCGGCCCATGCCATAGAGCAGCCGCGAGGCCATGATCATGTTGATCAGCGCGCCGTTGGCGAGCGCGAACAGGCCGATCGCCGAGAAGACACGGCCGTCGATCGGGATCGGACCGGCCTTGACCACCTCGAGCAGGGCACCGTCAGATGCCGCGAGCACGTCGGTCTCGACGACCATCGAGGCAGTGAAGCTGACGAGGAAGTAGACGAGGCCGGCGACCAGCAGGCCGCCGAAGATCGCGAGCGGATAGCTGCGGCTCGGGTCCTTCGTCTCCTCGGCGACGTTGACCGAATCCTCGAACCCGATCAGCGCGTAGAACGCGAGCGCGCCGCCCGCGAGGATCGCCAGCGGGACACTGCTCCCCTCCTTGAACTCGAACGCGCGGCCGGGATCGCCGTCGCCTCCGGCGAGTGTGACAACCCCGATCACGATGATCAGCAGGAGTCCCGCGAGTTCGATCAAGGTGAAAGCGACGTTCAAACGCACCGACTCCGCGATTCCGATGAAGTTGACCAGCGCGATTACCGCTATGAAGGCCAGCGCGATCGGCAGCAGTGGCACGTCGACGAACTCCGCGAAGTAATCACCGCCGAACGCGCGCGCGAGCGTGCTCGCCGAGGTGATGCCCGAGACGATCACCGCGAACGCGACCATGAAAGCGAGGAACGGCGCCCGGCCAAAAGCGTGGCGCGCATAGAGCGCGGCACCTCCCGCGTGCGGGATCTTGGTGACGAGCTCGACGTAGGAGCCCGCGGTGAACAGCGCTAGCACCATCGCGAGCGTGAACGCCGCCCAGATCGCGCCGCCGACCTCCGCCCCGACCTCGCCGACCAGCGCGTAGATGCCGCCGCCGAGGATGTCGCCGAGCACGAAGAAGAACAGCATCCGGCGGCTGATCCCGCGCTTGAGAGAGGCGCGGTCGGTCGCAGCCGTGCTGACGGGTCCAGGAATTCCCTTGCCGGAGATGCTCACCTCGTGAACGTACCGCTAATCACCCACGTCCTAGTCGCGCCAGCGTAGAAACGGGGGTCGAGGAGCTTGCCGAGGCCGGCTTCGGGCTGCCAAGGCGAGTGGCTCGAGCTCGAGCGCGCCCGTGTGCAGACGGCGTTCAGCGGACAGCCGGGAAGCGGCTACAGTCCTTGCAGCGAACCCGGCTCCGCACGCCGAGACTGAGGCCGAACAAGGAGGACCGATGAATCCTGCAGCGACCGACTCCAAGCCGATCGAGGAGATCCGCGTCGCGGATCGAGCGAACTGGCAGGACGGGCCGCCGTATGAGTTGTTCAAGGATCTGCGCGGTCGCTGCCCGGTCCACTTCTCGAGCAGGATCACCGAGTATCCGGACGAGGCCGGCTTCTGGTCGATCACGAAGGCCGATGACGTGCTGGCCGTCAGCCGCGACTTCGAGACCTTTTCCTCGGCTAACGGGATCACGACGCTGCGCCACTCGGTGCTGCCGCTCGAACTCGTACAGGCCATGTTCATAGGAATGGATCCGCCCAAGCACGACCGGCTGAAGGCCCTCTTCCAGCGAGGCTTCACCCCGAAGCGGATCGCCGAACACGAGCCCGCGATCCGCGAGATCACCAAGGGACGTGCTCGACCGGCTCGACGGCCGCGAGACCTGCGACCTCGTCGAAGAGGTCGCCCAGCCGGTCGTCTCGCGCGTGATCGGCAGCTTCATGGGCATCGCTCCCGAGGACGATGCCGTCTGGGCCGATCTGATGAACAAGATCATGGCCGCCGGTGACCCCGAGATCAGTCCCGACGGAATCGGCACCGTTGCGACGCGCGAGGTGCCGGAGATGTTCGAGCGCTGCAGCCGTCTGATCGCCGACCGACGCGAGAACCCGACCGACGATCTGACGAGCGTGCTGGTCCACGCCGAGGTCGACGGTGAGGTTCTGACCGAGCACGAGATCGTGATGGGGTTCTTCCTGCTGATGGCCGCGGGCAACGACAGCACCAAGGCGACCTACTGCAGCGGCATGCGGGCGGTGATGGAGGACCCCGAGCAGCGGGCGCTGCTGCTCGACGATCCCTCGCTCGCCGGACAGGCGGTCGAGGAAGCGCTGCGGATGTTCCCGGCCTTCGCGCACTTCTCGCGCACCGCGACGCGCGACTGCGAGATCAGTGGCCAGGCGATCCGGTCGGGCGATCTGGTGACCATGTGGTACGTCTCCTCCAACCGCGACGAGGAGGTCTACGACGATCCCGACCGCTTCGACCTGCGGCGCGGCGCCGAACACCAGGCGTTCGGCGCCGGCGGGCGCCACTTCTGTCTCGGTACCGCGCTCGCCCGTGCGGAGCTGCGGATCCTGATGGAGGAGACGCTCGCCCACTACCCCGGAATCGAGATCGAAGGGACGCCCGAGTACGTGGCCTCGCCGTTCGTCAACCAGCTCAAGCGGCTTCCGGTAAGACTGAACGGCAGCTAGCCGAGCGCTTCCGTTCTCTCCGATCCGTCGGTCGTCGAAGGTCGGCGTTCGTCGCCGCGCTCGGCAAAGAACCTCAGCTCGCCGATCGGGCATGATGGCCGCGTGGCCCTGATCCGAACGCCGGACGAGATCACCGCCGAGTGGCTTGGCGACGCGCTCGGAGAGAGTTCGGTCGAACTCGGCTCGATCGAGCGGATCGGCACCGGGCAGATGAGCCAGAGCCACCGGATCACGTTCACCGCGAATGGCGGCGAGCCGCAGACGATCATCGTCAAGCTCGCCTCCGACGACGACACGAGCCGCGCCACCGGCGTCGGGCTCGGCGCCTACTTCCGGGAGATCTCCTTCTACAGAAACCTCGCTCCGCAGATCGGCCCGCCGCTGGCGGGCTGCCGGCTCGCCGAGTACGACGAGACCGATGGCTGGTTCACCCTGTTGCTCGACGACGCAGCGCCCGCGGTGCAGGGCGACCAGATCCGCGGCTGCACAGTCGAGGAGGCCCGGATCGCGCTGGACTCGCTCGCTCGCATCCAGGCGCCTGTGCTCGGCGATCTCACCTGGGGGCTAGCGGACTGGCTCAACCTCGCCACCCCGATCAACCAAGAGCTCGTGATGGGCGTGCTACCCGGGTTCCTCGAGCGGTACGGCGACCGCATCACCGAGGAGCAGGCGGCGCTGTGCGAGCAGTTTCTCTCCCAGCTCGACGCCTGGTCGGCTGACATCCACCCCCCGCCCGGGCTGGTCCACGGCGACTATCGGCTCGACAACCTCCTATTCGGCCCCGACGAATGCACGGTCGTCGACTGGCAGACCGTCACGTGGGGGCCCGCGCTGCTCGACGCCTCCTACTTCGTCGGATCCGGCCTGACGATCGAGGACCGGCGCGCCAACGAGGAGGACCTGATCCGCGGCTACCACGAGGCGCTGATCGCCAACGGCGCGAAGAGCTTCGACTGGGAGACCTGCTGGAGCGAGTACCGGCGCCAGTGCTTCCACGGCCTGTTGATGGTGGTCGCGCCCGCGATGCTAGTCGTCCGAACCGACCGCGGCGATGAGATGTTCATGACCTCGCTGGAGCGGTTCGCCCAACAGGCGATCGACCTCGAAGCGGTTGATCTTCTGCCGAGCGCCGGCGGATCGACGGTCGCCGCGCTCCGCCCGTCCGAGTCTGACGACGCCGACCGCCACGAGCCGGGCGAGGATCCCAACTGGAGCGAGAGCTGGTATTTCGACGCGGTTTCCGATGACGCCGAGCTCGGCGTGTACCTGCGCCTTGGCCGGGTTCCGAACCAGGGCGTGGCGCTCTATACCGCCTACATCTGCGGCCCCGACCGACCGACCGTGATGCTCGTCGACGCGGGTGCCGAGCTACCGCCGATCGAAGATGAGCGACAGGCGATCAGCGGGGAGTCCTACAGCGCCGAGCAGCACTGCGACGAACCGCTGCAGCGCTTCCGCGCGAGCGTCTCGGGCACCGGAGCGGCGCACACCGACCCCGGCGCGATCCTGCGCGCCGAGCCCGGCGAGCCGCTCGAGATCGCGATCGACCTGACCTGGGAGACCGACGGGGTCCCCTACGCGTGGCGCCAGACGACGCGCTATGAGATTCCCTGCCGGGTGAGGGGCACGGTCAAGGTCGGCGATGAGACGATCGAGCTCGACTGCGTCGGCCAGCGCGACCACTCCTGGGGCGCGCGCGACTGGTGGGCCTCGGACTGGATGTGGAGCGGCCTGCACATGGCGGACGGGCGGCGGTTGCACGCGGTCGGCGTCCCCGGGATGCCGGACTTCGGCGTCGGCTACCTGCAGCAGGGCGACGAGCTCGAGGAGATCACCGCCGTCGAGGCCCTCGAGCAGTACGGGCCCGACAGCATCACCACCTCGGCGCGCATCAACGCCCGGCCGGTCGGCCTCGAGCTCGACGTCGAGCCGCTCGCCTTCGGACCGATCCTGCTGACCGCGCCTGACGGCCGCGTCTCACACTTCGTCAGGGCGATGTGCCGGGTGACCGACGCCGACGGTGCCACCGGTCTCGGCTGGATCGAGTGGAATCGAAACCAGAAAGACGACTAGCGGCTAGTCCGTCTCCAGATCGTGACCGAAGATCGACCTTTGCCAGATCGCGAGGAGGGTTCGGAGCACGCGGTCGCGGTCGGCGACCGGCTCGCGGCCGAATGACTCGAGCAGGTAGCGCTCGTTCAGGTAGGTCAGCCCGCGGGCGAGTTCGTGCGAGTCGATCGGCTCGAGGTGCTCCCCACGCTCGCGCAGCTGGTCGATCGCGGCCTCAGTCATCGCGATGAAGTTGTCGAGCGTCGCGGCGTAGACGCGCTCGATTTCCGGATCGTGGTGAGAAGCTTCCGAGATCGCGCGGATCAGCCGCCCGTGGTCGACGAAGAAGTCGACGACCGCCGCCAGGCCGACATCGTGCGCAGGCAGCCGCTCGACCGCCTCCGACCACTTCTGGCCGACGGTGTAGAGCTCGGCTCCAACCGCCTGCAACACGTTCAGCGCGAGGTCACCGAGGTCGTCGAAGTGGCGGTAAAAGACGGTTCGCGAATGACCGGTGCCCGCCATCAGTTCATCGACGCTGAGATCCCTGAACGGCCGCTCGGCGAGGAACGCCTCGGCGGCCTCGAGGATCTGCTGCTTAGTCTCCTCGCGCGCTTGGCGGCGCCTCGCGCGGGGTGGCTCGACGAGCGACACGAGCGTAGCCTAGCACCCTAATGACGGTTTGTGTGACACAGCGTCACTATTCTGTTATCGTCGCCGCTCGGTGTCTTTGGGAGCGACAGGAGCGGACTATTCGAACTGCACTCGGCGGGGGTTCGTCGCGGGCGGGGCCGCCGGGGGAGCAGCGCTGCTGTTTCCCGGCGGCGCGGCGCTCGCTCCGGCGCTGGCCGCAGGACCACCCAAGCGGGCGCTGAGCAAGCCGCTCGCCCCGGGCTTTCGCCCGTGCGCCGTCGCGCTCGCCGACGACGGCCGCGAGGTCTGGGTGACCAATGGCGCCGGGACGACCATCACGGCGCTCCGCGGCCGCCGGCTGGTGCGCGGCAAGACGATCGACGTCGAGGGCGCGCCGCGCGATCTGGCGATCTCTGAGACGTCCGACCTCGCGGTGCTGACCACGGCTTCCTACGACCGCCCAGGCGTCCGGATCGTGGATCTCGGCCGGCGGCGCGTCAAGACGCTCACCGGTCCCGAGGATCCGCAGTTCGTCGCGATCGCCGGCAATGGGCGACGCGCCTTCCTGACCGACGGCGGGCGCAAGGGCACCGTCGTGCCGGTACGACTTGGTCGCCCGACGCTCGGGCGACCGGTACCCGTCGGACGCGATCCGCGCGGGATCGCGCTGACCCCGGACGGCTCGACCGCGCTGGTGGCACTTGGCCCGAGCGGACGTGTCGCAATCGTCGACCTCGATCGAGGGCGAGTCGTGAAGCGGATCGCCGTCGCGCCGTTTCCCTATCGGATTGCGATCAGCCCGAGCGGCCGGACCGCCGTCGTCACCCACTCGGGGTTCGGCGCGGACGAGATCAGCGTGCTCGACCTACGCAAGCAGCGCGCGGTCAGACGGATCACAGTCGGCCCGGATCCCTGCGCCGTCGCCTTTGCGGGCGAGACCGCCGTGGTCGTGACCAACTACGGAGGCCGCTCGGTCAGCGTCGTACGATTGCGCCGCGGCAAGGTGCGGACGATCGAGGTCGGCCACCGACCGCGCGCCATCGCGATCCCCGAGCGAGGGGATCGCGCCTACGTCGCCAACGAATTCGAGGGCAACGTCAGCCTGATCGGGCTCGGAGGCGGTCGATGAGACCCCACCGGGTCCTCATCCGGCGACGCTCGACCCTGCGGGGCGCGGCTCGATGAGCAGCCGCCGAGACGTACTCCGGACGGCTGCCGCAGGGGCGCTCGGGACGGTTGCGCTGGGAGCGACGGCGAACGCCGCGACGGAGGCCCGCAAGCCGAACATCCTGATCTTGATGTGCGACCAGGAGCGCTATCCCCAGTGGACCCCGAAGCTGCCGCTGCCCGCGCGCGAGTGGATCGACGAGCGCGGCGTCTCCTTCGACCGGTTCGTCCACTCGGCCGTGCCCTGCTCGCCGTCGCGCTCGACCTTCTGGACCGGGATGTACGTCCCCCAGACCGGGATCTTCGGCAACTTCCTGCAGGGTTACCAGTACTCGATGGACCCGTCGATCCCGACGATCGGCGACCTGATGCGGGAGCAGGGCTATACGACCGCCTACTTCGGAAAGTGGCACCTCTCCTTCTCTGGGGTCAGCGCGCTCGACGGCGAGGGGCCGGTCGAGAACGCGAAGGGCAACTACCTCGGCGCCTACGGCTTTGACTACTCCGCCCAGTCGCTCTCCTCCGAGCCGTTCATCTACAGCGACGGCCTCTTCAACGACCCGCTCTGGACCGGCCAGGCGGTCGACTGGATCAAGCACCACGGGGCCCAGGCCGAGCCGTGGGTGATGGTCGTCTCCTTGCTGAACCCGCACGACATCTCCTACTACCCGCGCGGCTACACGGCCGACGTCAAGCGCCCCGATTACGACGTCGCGTTGCCGCTCAACTTCCAGGACGATCACACGACCAAGCCGCGCGTCCAGCAGCAGTACCACAACGGCAGCACGCTGATCACGGGGCCGATCGGCCCCAAGGACGAGGCGGCCTGGCGGCGGCTGATGAACATCTACTGCGACCTGACCGTCATGACCGACGAGATGCTCTCGGCGGTCGTCGGAGCGGTCGACGACGCCGGCGTGCTCGAGGACACGGTCATCATGCGGACGGCCGACCACGGTGAGCTCGCGGGCTCGCACGGCCTCAAGGGCAAGGGACCGACGATGTACGAGGAACAGATCCGGATGCCGCTGACGATCGCCTACCCGAAGCGGTTCAAGCCGGGCGGGCGTACCGCCGCCCTGAGCGAGGCCGTCGACCTCGTCCCCACCTGTCTCGAGCTCGCCGGCGTGGCACAGCCCAACGACCGCTACCCGTGGCTGCGCGGCCGCAGCCTGGTCAGCGTGCTCGAGGACCCCGCCTCCAGCCGGCCGAAGGAGGCCGCCCTCTGCACCTGCGATGAGAACTGGTCCGCGACCGAACAGTTCGGGATCGGAAAGCCGTGGAAAAAGCACATGCGCGCGGTGCTGACCGACCGCTTCAAGTTCGCCCGCTACATGGCGATCACCGGCGGGGTCGGCCGGCCGCCGGTCGAGCACGTCGATGACCAGGACTTCGAGCTCTACGACCTGCGTGACGACCCTTACGAGCTGCGCAACCTCGCGATCGACAAGGCGTATGCGCCGCTCGTCTCCGAGTTGCGGGCGTGGCTCGCCGAGCTCGAGCGAGAGCGGCTGGCGAAGATCGACGTGCCGCGCTACGGCGCCGAGGGGCTGCCGCTCCCGGTCCAGCTCGGCCGGCCCGACATCCCCGGCGCCGAGAACCTGCCCACCGACCCGGCGCAGGTGACCTCGGGTGGACCGGGCGGCTACATCCAGCTGCCGATCGAGTACCCCCAGGTCACCCAGGTGCTCTACGGCGGCGGCCGCGAGCTGAAGGGCCGCGAGCGGGCACGCCTCGTGCGCGAGGCGCACCGGCGCCAACGCGC
The DNA here is from genome assembly GCA_963790245.1 of uncultured Thermoleophilaceae bacterium. Taxonomy (GTDB): domain Bacteria; phylum Actinomycetota; class Thermoleophilia; order Solirubrobacterales; family Thermoleophilaceae; genus JACCVG01. The sequence continues at coordinate 1,762,172 of CAWBNP010000002.1, read as the reverse complement.
GCTGATGCTGTGCGAGCTGATGCCCGAAGGTCACGCGCGATGAGCCTGCCGGCCGGACCACGGCGCTGGCTCGATGATGGCGAGCTCGCGATGATCGCCGGGCGCGAGATCTACATCCACTCCTCGCCCGGCGAAGGGCTCCCGGTGCTGTTCCTGCACGGCTACCCGTCGAGCTCATACGACTGGCGGCCATTGCTGGAGCACCTGCCCGGCCGCCGCACGGTCTGCTTCGACTTCCTCGGCTTCGGCCTCTCGGAGAAGCCCGCCGATCAGACCTACTCGCTCAACCTTCAGGCCGATATCGTGGAGGCGGTCTGGCGCCGGGCGGGTGGCGGCCCCGTGCTGCTGGTGGCCCATGACATGGGGACCTCGGTCGCGACCGAGCTGCTTGCCAGGGATATCGCGGGCGAGCTCAGGATGGAGCTCGCGGGCGTCCTGCTGTTCAACGGCAGCATGATCCTCGACCAGGCGAGTCTGACGCTCGCGCAGAAGGTGCTGCGCAGCCGGTTCGGTCCGCTGCTCGCGCGGCTGTCCAACGAGCGCGCCTTCGGCGCCCAGTTCGCCCGGCTGTTCTCGGCTGATTACCCACTTGACCCGCGCGAGGCGGCCGACCAGTGGGCGCTGCTCGCGAACCGCGACGGCCACCGGATCCTCCACCGGCTGACCTACTACCTGCACGAGCGCGTCCGGTTCGCCGAGCGCTGGCACGGCGCCCTGCGCGACTGGCCAGGCGATCTGCAGCTCGCCTGGGGGATGCGCGACCCGGTCGCGACCGGTTCCGTCCTCGAGGCCGTGCTCGCACTTCGTCCCGCGGCATCGGTCACCCGTCTGCCCGACCTCGGCCATTACCCGCAACTGGAGCGTCCCGATCGACTCGCCGAGCTGATCGAGCGCATCGCCACCACGGAGGAATCACGATGCCGACCCGTCTCCTGATCGCAGCGCTCGCGCTGTCGATCCCGCTCGTCCTGCCCGGCAGCTCGATCGCCGCGCGGGATGCCTCGCTCGCGGGGTCCTGCTCGGCGACGGGCACGGCGAGGCTCGACCCGGCCGGTCAGCTCGCGCCGGTTCCCGACGCCAGGTTCAGCTTCCTCGGCGTCGGCACCTGCGACGGCGAGCTCGGCGGCCGGCCGATCGAGAATGCGCCGATCCGGCTCGTCTTCAAGAACGCGCGGACCACCTTCGACAGTTGCCTCGCCGGAATGATGGATGACGCGCCGGGGCTACTGATATTCAAGCTCCGGCGCGGGCGGTCGATCCGTATCCCGGTGCTGCTCGGCGAACGACGGCTGCTGACGATGGGGCCGATCACCGTCCGCGGACGGGACGGTGGTGCGGCGGCGGGCACGCTGACCGTGCGGGCAGAGGATCCCGTGGTGCTGCTCGGCGACTGCGCCGCCGGTCGCCTCGAGACGGCCGAGTTCGACACCGATTTCGCGACCAGCAGCCCGCTGGTCGGAAAGCGGGTGGCCCGCCGGCGCGGGCGCTGATGGACTCGACCCGCAGACAGCTGCTCCTCGGCGCGGGGGCCGTGGCGCTCGGGACGACGGTCGCCCCCGCAGAGGCGGCCTCGCCCCCCGCACGCGCTCCCGGACGCAGCAGCGACAAGCCGCGGATCGTGCGCCTCGGTCGCGCGATCGCAGCGGCGCCCGACGGGCGCGTAGTCGTCGTCGCCCACGTGCGGCGCAGGACCATTGACGTCGTCACCGGACGGGGCCGTCGGCTGCTCGACATCGGCGGTCAGCCGCTCGAGATCGCGATCTCGCCCGATGGATACCGCGCCGCCATCACGCGCGGCTACTGGGATCAGCCGGGGCTGGCGATCGTCGACCTCCGCCGTCTGAAGGTCATCCGCGTGCTCGACGTCGGCAGCTCGCCCTTCGCCCCGGCATTCACTCCCGACGGCAAGCGGCTGGTCGTGACCGGCGGCGAGCGACCTGGAACCGTGCACGTGTTGGACGGACGGACGTTTCGGCTCGAGCGCGAGATCGAGGTCGGCGGTAATCCTCGGGGCCTCGCGCTCGGACGAGACGACGCATACGTCGCGTTGCACGGTGCGAATCTCGTCGTGCGGATCGCGCTCGAATCCGGCCGGGTGACGGAACGGATGCGGGCAGTGCGTCCCGACCGGCTCGCGCTCTCCGATGATGGGCGCTCCCTGCTCGCGAGCCACTCGGGCGCACGCGGCGATGTCGTCACGGAGCTCTCGACCCAAAGCTCACGGCGACGCTCGCACGATGTCGGCCGGCTGGTCAGCGGTGTCGGTTGGACCTCGAACGGTAAAGCCGTCGCAGCCCTCGGCGGCGGCGGCGAGCTGGTCGTGCTCGGCCGCGGCAAGCCGAGGACCGTCCGGGTCGGCGCGGCGCCGCGCGGACTCGCGATCACCGGTCGCCGCGCGTGGACGGTCAGCGGTGTCAGCGGCGAGATCTCCGAGGTCCGGCTGTGAGTGCGCTGCAGGGGACCAGCGATCGGCGCGAGCTGCTGCGCGATGCCGGCCGGGCCGCGGCGATCGGCGGTCTGGCCTCGCTCGGTGGCGGAGCGCTGGCACGCGCCGCCGGCAAGGAGGAGCGTCCTCCCAACATCTTGATCCTGATGACCGACCAGGAGCGCCACCCCGATCGGCTGCCCGACGACCTGCCGCTGCCGACCCGCTGCTGGCTGGATGCCAACGGGACGCGGCTCGACCGGTTCCACAGCTCGTCGATGGCGTGCTCGCCCTCGCGCGCTTGTTACTGGACCGGGATGTACGCGCCCCAGCAGGGCGTCTTCGGAACCTTCGTCGTCGGGACTCAGTTCACGATGGACCCGGCGATCCCGACGATCGGCGACCTGCTCTCCCAGCAGGGTTACAGGACCGCCTTCTTCGGCAAGTGGCACCTCTCCTATCCCGGAGAGCCGCCCACCAACCCGGAGGCGGTCGTAGACCTCGTCGGAGGCAACCCGCTACGCGGCTACGGCTTCGACCACTCTTCGATCTCGCCGCCTTCCGACAGCGGCGCCTACAACGACGGCTACACCAACGATCCGATCTGGACCGCCCAGGCGCTCCAGTTCCTGCGCGACCACGCTGGCGACGAGCAGCCGTGGCTGTGCGTGCTCAGCCTGCTCAACCCGCACGACATCCAGTTCTATCCGCGCGGCTTCTACGCCGACTTCGAGCGCCCCGACTACGGGATGCCGCTCGAGCCATCGTTCGAGAGCGACTCCGATCTGGACGACAAGCCCTCCGCTCACGGCCGCTACCGGCAGGTCGTCCAGCTGATCTCGGGCGCATCGCAGAACTCCAACGACCAGCCCGAGTACTTCAGGGGACTGCTCAACACCTACTGCGATCTGATCGTGCGGACCGACGAGATGCTCGGCGCCGTCGTCAAGGAGTTGATCGACCAAGGCGCGCTGGATGACACGGCGATCGTACGGATGTCCGACCACGGCGAACTCGGCTCGGCCCACCGGCTCCAGAACAAGGGCACGACAATCTACGACGAGCAGAACCGCGTCCCGTTCACGGTCGTCTACCCGAAGCGCTTCCCGCGCGGGCGGCGCTCACAGGCGCTCGGCGAAGCAGTCGACCTGCTGCCCACGCTGCTCGAGCTCTCGGGCGAGCGCGACCCGCTCAGCCGCTGGCCGTGGCTGCGCGGCGAGAGCCTCGTCGAGGCGCTCGAGCGGCCGGAGGGCCCCGGCCCGCGAAAGTCGACCCTCTACCGGATCGACGAGTACCCGATCACCGCGCTCGGCACCGAGGTTCCGGCGCGTGCGCACATCCGCTCGATCTACGACGGCCGCTACAAGTTCGCCCGTTACGTCGCGATCGAGCACGGCCACTTCGCCGGCAAGGAATTCGTCGAGGAGCAGGAGTACGAGCTCTACGACACCTGGGATGACCCCTACGAGATCCGCAACCTCGCCAACGATCGCGGCTATCAGAAGCTCGTCGCGGAGATGCTCGCCTGGCTGACCGAGCGCGAGCTGGCAAAGTACTCGCCGGTGGCTCTGCCCGCCTTCGGCCCGCACGGGATCATCGACGCGCTGCCCGAGACACCGTCGCTGAGCATCAAGGACCGCGGCCTGCCGAGCCCGTGGCCCGACAACGCCCCGGGCAGCTACCTCAAGGTCCCCTTCGAGCAGCCTAACCCGCTCCGCTTCTTCTACGAAGGCTCACTGCCGCGCTCGATCGGCAAGGACGGCTTGAGCGGCATGGCCACCGCGACCGACCTCGCCCGCTTCTACTGCGGCCTCCATTGATCGCAACCGCCGGGCAGACCGGCTACTGGCCGAGCCCGTGGCCCGGGGAGGACGGCGGTCCACGGCGCGGGCAGATCACGGATGCGCGCCTCGACGTCGCTGCCGGAGGCCGGCTGACCGTCACCAGCCGCGACGCCTTGGCGAGCACGATGCTCGTGTTGCGCGATCCCGGCGAGCTGTTCCTGCTGCGCCATTCCCTCGGCACCCGGCCGCTCGAGGATCGGAGCGAGGCTTGGGTCGAGCGCCTCGACCCGCTGACCCTCGAGCCGATCGCGCGGTCGCCGCAGCTACGCGGCGGGCCGTTCTGGCCCGGCGGCCTGGCCGCCCACGCCAACGGCTCGCTGCACGTGGTCCACGGCCGCTGGTGCCACCGGCTCTCGGCCGCTCTCGAGCTGATCTGCTCCCGTGAGCTGCCCCGACCGCGGCCCTACAACTCGTTCGTCGTGATGCCCGACGGGGCGCTGATCACCAAAGACATCGACCGCACCTGCGAGAGCCGGTCGACCCTCAGCGTGCTCGATCCCGAATCGCTCGAGCCGCTCTGCGCGGAGCTCGAGTTGCCAGAACCGGCGGTCGCGCGGCTGAGCGCCGACGGCCCGACGCTGTACGTCGCCGGAACCGACACCCTGATGCGGTTTCGCTGGGATGCGGAGCAGCGGGCGCTGGAGCGAGATCGCGACTGGGCGCTCGGCTACCGCGGGCGGGATCAGGGCCACGCGTGGGATGTCTCGCTCAGCGGCGGACACGCCTGGTTCATGGACAACGGCGAGCACACCTACTCGACGACGATGCTCGGCGCCGGTGTCTCCCCCGGCCCGGTCCACCTGATCCGGGTCGCGCTCGACGACGTCGAGGACCACGACCGCGTCGAGGTCTGCGGAGCGCCGTTCGGCGCGGTCACCAATCCTCCGCTTTACGACGCCGAGCGCCGGATCGCCGTCGGCTATGACTCGGCCGCCGGGGTGCTCGCCGCCTGGCGTTTTGAGGACGGGCGGCTGGCGCCGCTCTGGAGTCGCCCGCTCGCGACCGCCGGCCACCTGCTCGCCTTCGGCCCGAGCGGAGAGCTGATCGCGTACGACTACGACGCTCCACGGGCGCTCCGTCGCCCTCCAGCCCGCTGGCTTGAACGGCCGGCCGGCCGGCTGATCGCCGGATCGCGGACCCGCCGGATGCTGACCCGCCGCTGCCGGGAGGACGTCGTCGTGCTCGACATCGAGACCGGTGCTGACCGGGCACGAGCCGGCATCCCGACCCTCTTCCAGTCGGCGCTCTTCCCCTGTCCCGGCTGGGACCGCGACCTCTACTACTGCTCGTTCTCGACCGTGGCGCGCGTCGCGGCCGGTTGATCAGACAGACCCGACCAACGAAGGAGCCCCCGATGAACGTCGACCCGACCCCGGAGCAGTTCGGACGGTTCATGGAAGAAGACGATGGCGCCCCCGTCTACATGCTCAACCTGTTGCGCTACAAGCCCGACGGCGGGCGCGAGCGCTACCAGGAGTACGGCGTAGCGGCGGCGCCGTTTCTAGCGGGAGTCGGCGGTGAGCTGATCTACGCCGGCGACTGCTCGACCCTGCTCGTCGGGCCCGAGGCACACAGCTGGGACACGATGCTGGTGGTTCGCTACCCGAGTCGCTCCGCGTTCGCCGAGATGGTCGCCAACCCTGACTACCTCGAAACCACGCACCTGCGCAGCGAGGCGCTCGAGGCCGCCGTGCTCGAGGCGACAGCGCCGGCGTCGTTCGGGGAGAGTTAAGCGTCCTCTGGCGGTGTCCCTCGCTCCTGGCCAGACTCGCTTCTTCCGCCCGGGAAACCTACCCGCAGCCCTTCCCGACCCGGTCGCGCTTGTCGGCGAGCACGCGGTCGCGGCCGCCGCCGCAGACGATCCGGTCGCGGCCGCCGCCCTTGGCGAGCAGCACGTCATCGCCCGGCCCGCCGTCGAGCCGGTCGCGACCGGATCCGCCGTCGAGCCGGTCATCGCCCCGCTGACCGAACAGGCAGTCATCGCCGCCCGCACCGCGCAGCCGGTCATCGCCGCCGGCTCCGCGGATCGCATCGCCCGATCCGGAAGGGGGCAGGGTTGCGGGCGTGTCCCTGCGCGCGGTCCCACGCTGGGGCAGCGCGCAGGCCTCGCCGCCTCTGCCGGAGGATCCGCTCGGCGCGGAGTAGGCGTCGGAGACGAAGTCATAGCCGGGGCGCAGGCCATCCGGGCGCATCGAGCGGCAACCGGCCCGCATGTCATCGCAGACGGCTTCGCCCCCGCGCGCGAGATCGAAGTCATAGCGCGAGTTCTTGTAGAAGGAGAAGACGTTCGCGTCGTCATTGTTGTCGACGGCGCCGCTGCGCGGATCGTTGCGCCAGCGGTCGGTCAGCAGCCGGCGGTCGGCCTCGCGTTCGCAGCTCGAGCGATCGGCGCACTTGACGTTCTTGTCGAACCAGGCGGTCGAGTACCAGGCGACAAGGTCCGAGCCGCGTAGCGAGGCCAGACCGAGGATCGGCACCGTCATTCCCGGGATCAAGGCCGATTCCTGGTGCGTCCCGCCGCGGATGTGGAATTGGAACGTGTCGGCGCCGGCCGCCTTGTAGGCACGCAGCGCGTTGTTCCCCGCTTCGGGATCGGGATCGCGGAGGTTCGGCGTCGGTGTGATCCCGTAGTCGTTGGAGATCCCCATCCCCGGCTTGGTGAGCCGCGGCGTCGCGGGACGGGGCGAGGAGCCCGAATCGCAGGGCGGGGCGCCGAACGGGATCGTGTCGTCGGCGGGCGCGCGCAGGTTGTCCCAGGCGACGATCGCGTCGACCCGCTCGTCGATCTGGCCGACGTAGGAGACGGCCGCGGCACCGAGCGAATGGCCCGCGATCCCGATGCGCTCCGGATCGATCATCGAATGCAGCGGGTTGAAGCCGGCGTTCAGCCCGGCCTTGACGCGCCGGTCCTGCTTGGGCGAGTGGTCGGTCCCGGAGGTGCAGCTCTCGCGCGGGTCATACAGGCGGCGAGGAGTGGACAGCGCGAAGTCGAGCGCGTCTTCGGTGTTGTCGTAAAACGGGCGGCCCTCTTGGGAGGGGACGCCGTCGAGCAGGTCGGCGCCCGCGCCGAAGGTGTCGGAGCGACCCTGACCCTGCGGGTCATAGGTCAGCACGACGTAGCCGTGCTTTGCGAGCGTCGCGGCCTGGCCCCAGTAGAGCTGCTCGGGAGCCTGGACCGAGCCGTTCGTGATCACGATCAACGGGCGCTTTGCCGGGCCCTGCTTCGTCGCCCATACGCGGCCCGAGAGGGTCGATCCGTTGCGCGCGGTGAACAGCACCGGCTTGACGATCCCGAAGCCGTTGTCCTTCCAGTCATAGAAGCGGACGTCGCCCGCGCACTCCTGGCCGCCGTTGGCGCAGACGTTGGCGGTGAAGACCCGCTCGGGGTCGGCGAGCGGGATCGACGCGAAGGTCGCGAGGTTGGCTGCATTGGCCCCTAGCAGGCGCGTCTGGAACTCCGGGGTGAGCGCCACGTACTGCATACGCTCGGAGGTCTTGGCGAAGTTCTTCGCCTCGAGCGCGGGGTCGAATGCGGCCGCTACCGCGGGCAGCAGGGCGAGCACGATCGCCACCGTCGCCGCCACCGATCCTCCCCTCCGATGCATCGCTCGAGTCTAGGGTTTGACGACCGACGAGCGCACCAGCTCGTCGTGCTCGCCGCGCGGCTCGACCGCCGGCCAGCCCATCAGCTCAGACGCGACCGCCGCCGACAGGCGTCTTGGACCATTCCGCCTTGTGGACGCGCTTGGCGGCCTGGTACTCGGCGAGCCCACCGGGCGAATCGATGTCGCCGAGCGTCGGGTGCCAGGGGACGAGATCGCGGGCCGCCTCGACGCCGAATCGCTTTGCGAGAACGCCGGCGAGCGCCTTGATCTTCATCTCCCCGAAACCCGGCAGGGCGGTCAGATTGGCTCGAAGCTGCACTGAATCGCCGGCGTCGGTCCAGACCCGCCCGGCCTCTCCGTCGTACTGCTCTTTCAGGTGGACCGCGAGGTCGTGGACGCGCTTGGCCATCGCGCCCGGGTAGCGGTGGACGGCGGGCTTCTCGCGGAAAACGGCGTCGAGATCGGCCGCTGCGAGCGTCTCGGCATCGATCGCGCCGAGCCGCTCGAGCAACACCGACGGCCCCGAGAACGCCTTCTGCACGCTGACCTGCTGGTCAAGCGCGAAGCCGACCAGCAGCGCCATCGGATCGGAGGCGATCAGCGCATTCGCTTCGTCCGACTCGGTGAAGTAGAGGCGGTCGGGCATCCGCGCAAGCGTAAACTGTGGCGCTGTGAGGGGCTCGCCGCGCAAACGATCGGGCCGCGGCGTGGCGATCGCGTGCGTCGCGCTGCTCGGCCTCGGCCTCACGGCCCAGGTCGCCGCGGCGCGTCAATTCGCGCCGCTCGACGCGCCCGCACCGAAGCTCAAGGTCGACCGGGCCCTGCTGCGCGCGAGCCTCGACTGCACCGCGGGCGTCCGCGACGCGGCCCGCACGCCGGTGCTGCTCGTTCCGGCGACCGGCGTCAACTCGGACCAGAACTTCTCGTGGAACTACGAGCCGCTCTTCCGCGCACGCGGGATCCCCTACTGCACTTCCGACCAGCAGGGCGATCGGAATACCAACCAGCTCGACATCCAGGTCCGGGGCGATTATCTGGCCTACGCGATTCGCCGCATGCACCGGATCGCCGGCCGCCAGATCTCGATCCTCGGCCACAGCCAGGGTGGGATGGCAATGCGCTGGCCGCTGCGCTTCTGGCCCGGCACGCGACCGATGGTCGACGACGTAATCGGGTTTGCGGGAACCAACCAAGGGACGACCCAGGCCAACGACTGCCGCGGGACGAGCGGGTGCTCCCCGGCGGGCGCCCAGCAGGCGGCGAACTCCGACTTCATCCGCGCGCTCAACTCGCGCGCCGAGACCTTCCCCGGCATCTCCTACACCGAGGTCTACACCGAGCTCGACGAGACGGTCACGCCGCCACGCGAGGCGGCCTCGGTCGGCGGCCTCGGCGACATCACCAACGTCGCGATCCAGGACATCTGCCCGCTCGCAACCTCAGAGCACCTGATGGTCGGGACGATCGACCCCGCGGGCGCTGCGCTCGCGCTCGACGCGCTCGCCCACGGCGGCCCCGCCGAGCCGGCGCGGATCGATCCGCTCGTCTGCGTCCAGCCGGTTCAGCCCGGCGTCGACCCGGTCGCCGGACCGCCCCAGATCCTCGCGGCGCTGAACAACCTGTTCATCGATGGCGGGCCCGACGGGCCGGAGCCCAAGCTGCGCTGCTACGTGTTCAAGAAGGGCTGCCGCGAGTAGACCCGGCTACCGTGGCCGGGTGCGGATCGCCACCTGGAATGTCAACTCCGTCAAGCAGCGGCTCCCGCGGCTGCTGAGCTGGCTGGAGGAGCGCTCGCCCGACGTCGTCTGCCTGCAGGAGACCAAGCTCGCCGACGACGCGTTCGCGGCGCTGCTCGATGCGGAGCTCTCGGAGCGCGGGTACTCGGTGGCCGCCCACGGCGAGACCGCGTGGAACGGGGTCGCGATCCTCTCGCGCGTCGGTCTCGAGGACGTCGTCGCCGGCATCCCGGGAGGCCCGGGCTTCCCGGATCCGGAGGCGCGGGCGCTGTCGGCGACGTGCGGCGGGATCCGGATCGTCTCGGTGTACGTGCCGAACGGGCGCGAGGTGGGGTCAGAGCACTACGAGTACAAGCTCACCTGGCTCGCAGCGCTGAAAGGGATGGTCGCCGCCGGGCCTGAGGCGAGGATCGTCTGCGGAGACATCAACATCGCACCGACCGACGAGGACGTGTTCGACCCCGCCGCGTACGCCGGGCAGACGCACGTGACCGAGGCCGAGCGGACCGCCCTCATGGATCTGCAGTCCCTCGGACTACGCGACGTGGTCCGCGACCGCTGGCCCGAGGAGCGCGTGTTCACCTACTGGGACTACCGGGCGGGGATGTTCCACCAGGACCTCGGGATGCGGATCGACCTGGTGCTCGCGAGCGAGCCGGTCGCCCTCCGCGTCGAGGCGGCATGGGTCGACCGCCAGGCCCGCAAAGGCAAGGGTCCGAGCGACCACGCGCCCGTGATCGTCGATCTCGACGAGGCGCCCGACGGCGACATCGGACCGGTCGTCCCGCCGCCTTCGAATCCGGTCACGCGGCGCGGAGCCAAGCGGCTGCCGCAATCCCCCTGAGCTACGCCTCGCCGCGCTTTCGGTCGCGGTCGCGCGAGGGCTGCACGCGCTTGGGCTCACCCGGCATCTTCGGGTAGTCGGGCGGATAGGGCATGTCGCCGCTGCCCTCGGCCTCGTCGCGCTCGTACATGTCGAGCAGTGGCTGGAGCGAGTGGGCCGTCTCGTCGATCGCGGCGTGGCGGTCGCCGAGCTCGGCGAACCGCGCGGGCATGGTCGCGACCGTGAAGTCCTCGGGCGAGACCTCGGGCAGCTCGTCCCAGGTGACCGGCGCGGAGACGGGCGCGCCCGGCTTTGGGCGGACGCTGTAGGCCGAGGCGATCGTCCGGTCGCGCGCGTTCTGGTTGTAGTCGACGAAGATCGTCTCGCCCCGTTCCTCCTTCCACCAGGCGGTCGTCACCTGACCCGGCAGCCGCCGCTCGAGCTCGCGGCCGAACGCGATCGCGGCGTGCCGCACGTCGGTGAAGCTCCAGCGCGGCTCGATCCGGACGTAGATGTGCACCCCGCGGCCGCCGGAGGTCTTCGGGAAGCCGGCGTAGCCGAGCTCCTCGAGCAGCGTGCGCGCCTCGCCGGCGACGCGCACGGCATCGTCGAAGTCGGTGCCGGGCTGGGGATCGAGGTCGAGGCGCAGCTCATCGGGGTGGTCGACATCGGCGTCGCGGACCGGCCAGGGGTGGAAGGTGATCGTGCCCATCTGGGCGGCCCAGCCGACGACCGCGATCTCCGTCGGGCAGATTTCATCGGCGTGCCGGCCCGAGGGGAACTCGATCCGCGCCGTCTGGAGGTAATCCGGCGCCCCGCGCGGGACGCGCTTCTGAAAGAAGGCGTCGCCGCCGCCCTTCTCTCGCGTGGATAGGACGATTCCCGGGTGCACGCCCTTGGGCCAGCGCTCGAGCGTCGTGGGCCGTCGGTCAAGCGCGCGCATGATCCCCCCCTCGACCGCGAGGTAGTACTCGACGACGTCGAGCTTGGTGATCTGGGGCGAGCGCTCCGCCTCCGGGAAGATCACGCGGTCAGGGTTGGAGACGCGCAGCTCGCGACCGCCCGCGTCGACGGTTGTCGCCTTGCCCGCGGCCACGCCTCGGCTAGGCCTTCGAGGCGTCCCGGTCGTCGGGCACGAGCGCGACGACGAGGATCGAGGCGAGCATGATCATCAGCAGCTCGCGGAACGGCGACTCGGCCGTGTAGGCGACGAAGAACTCGGTCATGAAGATGAAGCCGAACCAGACGACCGTGCCCCAGGCAAGCGCGCTCAGCGCGGCCGTCCTACCGCCTGGGCGACGGCCGAAGCGCAGCAGCGCACGCCAGAACAGCACCGCGCCGATCAGCTCGAGCAGCCAGGCGCCGACAAGCATCAGCTTCGTCAGGTCGGGCCCGATCTCGTAGACCTTGACGACCGAGACCAGGTACTCGAAGTTGCCCGAGTTGAGGAAGACCCACTCCAAGACGCCGAACTCGTCGAGCAAGTCGACGAAGTTGGTCGTCGCGACCATCGTGAAGTACATCGTCCAGAAGGCGAGGACGAGCCGCTTGATGATGGTCCCGAGGCGGAGGTCGCCGACGCTGCTCACGGAGCGAGCCTAACGACTGTGGAGGCCGATGCGGCCGGAAGCTCTCGCGTCCGACCTCACAAGACGGAACGCAGCGAGGTCCGCGTCAACAGCGACTGAACCGGCGCCGGGACGAACGGCAGGAGCCGGTAGGCAAGCTCGGACTCGAACCCGACCGGAACCAGTTCGCGGTCGTTCTCCGCTGCGCCGATAATCGCCCTGGCGGCGAGATCCGGTGAGTGGCCGAAGCGGAAGCGGCCCTGGATCTGGGCCTGTCGCTCGGCCAGCGGCCCCACCATGCGGGTCGCCGAGACGATCGGCGTGTTGATGACGCCCGGACAGACGATGCTCACACCGACTCCGCTCCCGGCCCAGTCCGCCCGCAGGCAACGCGAGAACGCGACGACGGCGGCCTTCGAGGCGCAGTATGCGGCCATGTCGCGGCTCATGATGTAGGCCGCACCTGAGGCCACGTTGACCACGTGGCCGCGGCCGCGTCGCACCATGCCGGGACCGAACGCCCGGCAGCCGTAGGCGACGCCGTCGAGGTTGATCCCCATAAGCCAGTCCCAGTCCTCGGTTCCGGCCTCGAGGAATGGGCCGGCGATCCCGACACCGGCGTTGTTGACGAGCAGGTCTACCGGGCCGGCCTCGGCCTCGATCGAGGCCGCGAGCTCCGTAACGGCGGCCGCATCGGCAACGTCGCACGCCCGCGCGGTGCCATTCGCGCCGTCTCGGCCGCAGGCTTCGGCCGTCGCCTCGGCCGCCGGGCCGTTGATGTCGACGCAGATCACCTCGCTGGCTCCGGCCTTCGAGCAGCGCCGGGCCGTCGCGGCCCCGATGCCGCTACCGGCCCCGGTGATTACCACCCGCGCCCCGCCGATGCCGACCCCGCTCACGCCGCGAAGGAATAGTCGTCGAGGTCGAAACGGGCGCTGCGCAGCGCGACCTCGACCGACGGAGATGCACGGAACGGGACGTCCCCGTGCTCATCGAAGTAGTAGCTGTTGGCCGTCCCGCAGGTTCCCTGGAAGAAGATCTGGTTGCCGCGGCGGGAGAGCATCTGCTCGAAGAACCGGTCGTTGGCCTCCCGTTTCACCTCGATGAGCGTCGCCCCCTCGCTGCGCGCGCGCTTCAGACAGCGCAGGATGTGCCGCGTCTGGGTCTCGATCAGGTTGAAGTAGGACGAGCCGTTGTAGGCGTAGGGCCCGAGGATCGTGAAGAAGTTCGGGAACCCCGGCACGCTCGCTCCCTCATAAGCCTGCAGCCGGTTCTCGCTCCACCAGCTCTCGAGGTCGACGCCCGCCCGGCCGGTCACCGGGAACGGCGGCATGTTGCCCGACTCGAAGACCTTGAAACCGGTGGCGAGGATCAGCACGTCGAGGTCGTGACGAGCGCCTTCGACTACCACCCCGCGCTCGTCGACCGCGACGATCGGCGTCGTCTCGAGCGTGACGTCGTCGCGGTTGAAGGTCGCCAGGTACTCGTTGTGAAAGCTCGGCCGCTTGCAGCCGACCCCGTAGTCCGGCGTGAGCTGGGCGCGCAGGACCGGATCCTTTACCTGCTGGCGCAGGTACCAGCGGCCGACCCGCTCGGCGAGCGCGCTGAACGGGACGATTCCGTTGAAGTGAGCCGGCAGCGGGAAGGTCGCCTCGACGAACGCCTGACTCGCCAGCCGAGCCCCAAGATCGCCGAACGGCAGCCGGCGCAGCGCCCAGCGAACGGCAGGCGGGAGCGCACCGTCCGGCTTGGGCAGGCACCAGATCGGGGTGCGCTGGAAGACCGTCAGCTCGGCCACCTGCTCGGCGATCGCTGGAATTACCTGCACGGCGGACGCCCCGGTTCCGATGATGCCGACCCGCTTGCCGGAGAGATCGATGTCGTGATCCCAGCGCGCGGTATGCATCGTCGTCCCGGCGAAGCTCGCCAGGCCATCGATGTCCGGGGGCTTGGGCTGGGTCAGCGCGCCGGTCGCGCCGATCACGAAGCGCGCGGTGACCTCCTCGCCGTCAGCGAGGGTCAACCGCCAGAGATGCTCGGCCTCGTCAAAGGCGCTCGCGACTACACGGGTGCCGAACCGGACGTGCTCGCGGACGTCGTACTTGTCGGCACAGTGGTGGGCGTAGTCCAGCAGTTCGTTGCCGGGCGCATAGACACGCGACCAGTCGGTCCGCCGCTCGAAGGAGAACTGGTAGCTGAAGGACGGAATGTCGACGGCCACCCCGGGGTAGGTGTTCCAATGCCAGGTCCCGCCGACATCGTCGCCCTCCTCGATCAGCAGGTGATCGTCGATCCCGGCACGGGTCAGGGCGATCGAGGTGCCGATCCCCGAGAAGCCGGCGCCGATAACGACGACTTGGTGATCGACGGGGCTCATGCCGCCACCGCCGCGTGCGCGGGAACCCGGCGGCGGCCGACCATCCTGACTCCATGTCGCGGGCGCAGCGTGAGCGTCGCCTCGGGCTCGACCGGGTGGCCGGGGACGAGGTCGAACACGAACCGCTGGCTCATCATCGCCGTGATCAGCGTCGTCTCCATGAGGGCGAAGCTCGTCCCGATGCAGATCCGCCGGCCGCCGCCAAAGGGCAGGTATGCGCTGCGATGGCGGTCCTTGCCCTCACCAGGCATGAACCGCTGGGGATCGAACACCTCCGGGTCGGGCCAGAAACGCTCGTCATGGTGGATCCGGTGGATCGGCACGATCACCGTCGAGCCCTTGGGGATCCGATGGCCGTCGATCACGTCGTCGCGATTCGCCACCCGTGGGATGACCCAGGCCGGCGGGAAGAGCCTCATCGCCTCTTGGAAGCAGGCGTTCGTCCAGGGCATTGCCCGGACGTCCTCGACCGTCGGGCGGCGGCCCGCGAGGCCGTCGACCTCGCTGAGCATCCGCTCGCGTGCGTCGGGATTCAGAGCGAGCAGGTACCACATCCAGGCAAGCGCGTTGGCGGTCGTCTCATGACCCGCGAGCATGAAGGTCGTCACTTCGTCGCGCACCCGCTTGAGCGGCAGTTTCCCGTGCTCCGGGTCATCGACGCCGAGCAGCAGGTTCAGGAGGTCGTCGCCCTCCGTGGGGTTGGCCCGGCGGTCGTTGATCAGATCCCAGACCGATTCGTCGACCGTCCTCATCACCCGCTGGACGGCGTCGATCGGGCGCGGCAGCCACGGAGCGTGATGGATGAAACGACCCACCGCACGCATCAGGGGCACGGGCGGAGCGAGGACCGTCATCAGCCGTGTCGCGACCTCGCCGGCGCGAAGCCCTGTCGTGACGACGGCCTGCATCTTGCGCGCCACGTCGCCGAAGCTGTGGCCGAACAGAGCGGTGCCGACGACGTCCATCGTCAACTCGACCATCTGCCCCGCCATCTCCAATTCGATCCGGTCGTGACCGTCATCGATCCGCTCGACGAACCGCTCGATCGGGTCGATCATGAGGTCGACCATCCCGCGCACGTGACGCTTGGACATCGTCGGGTTGAGCATCATCCGATGACGCCGCCAGGACTCGTCCTCGTCGGTGAAGAGGTTCAGCCCGAGAACCGCGCGCAACAACTCGTATTCGATGCTCTTGTAGTACCCGTCGGCGTTCTCGTGCAGGACATGGTCGATCTGGTCGGGATGGCCGAGGATGAACGTACGGCGACGGCCGACGCGAACGGTTGCGAGGTCCTCACCCCGAACGCCGCGAATGATCGGCCCATCGATGTGCAACCCCCGCGTGATCATGTCCCAGGAGGCCTCGAAACGGCCTATTTCGGGGACGGTCCGGGCGCCTCGGCGAGACCTCGATCCGCCGACTCGGTCGTCACTCACGCGTGAGCCTCCAGGGGTGGAACTGGTCGATCAGGCGATCGACGGAGGGCAGGCTAGCATGTCGATCAGATGATCGGCGAAACAGTTCTCAAGCCCAACGAGTCGCGTCGTCCCACCCGCGCTGAGCAGGCCGCCGCGACGCGCACCGCGATCATCGAAGCGACCGCGAACTGCCTGGTCGAGGAGGGCTACGGAGCCCTTACCACCAGACGAGTGGCCGAGCGGGCCGAGATCGCGCAGAGCACGGTGATGCACCACTTCGAGACCCGCGAGGCGCTGCTGGTCGAGGCCGTCACCTACATGGCGCTGCGCCTCGCCGATCGCGCGCTGGACACGATCGACCTCGCAGCACTACGCACTCCCGAGCACCGCGAAGCCGTCATCGACGAGGCCTGGCACGAGTTCACCTCACCGCAGGCGCTCGCCGCGGCCCAGCTCTGGGTCGCGGCCTGGACCGAGCCGGAGCTGGCTATCACGCTGCGCGAGCTCGAGGAGCGGATCGGAGCGATCATCGCCACCACCGCGACGGCCCTCTTCCCCGACCTCGCCGACGACGATCGCCTCGCCGCGCTGCTGGACGCGTCCGTGTCGCTGATCCGGGGGCTCGTGATGGCGCTGCCGATCTGGGGCCCCGAGGCCGTCAACGCGCGCTGGGAAGCGATCAAGCCGATCCTGTTGGAATCCGCCGGACGGCTGCTCGACTGAAGGACTACGATCGGGTTCGGCGCGGAAGCGGCCCCTCGCGACGCCAGCGCGAGTCCGGGCGCGCGGGCAAGACGAGAAGCACGATCACCCCGACGGCGCTCAGGAGCAATCCCGCGGCGAGACCGGCGCGCTCGCCGAATCCCTTGCGATCGGCGATCCAGGCGGCGATGATCGCCGAGAGCAGCCAGACGTATGTCAGCCAAAGGGCCTGCGCGCCGATCAGTGCGATCACCGTCATGTCCCGAGGTAGGCCTTCTGCACGTCGGGATTCTCGCGCAGGGCCGCCGACTCCCCCTCGAGCACCACCCGGCCGGTCTCCAGAACGTAGCCGCGCTGCGAGGACCCGAGCGCGTAATTGGCGTTCTGCTCGACGAGCAGGATCGTCGTGCCCGTCTTGCTGACCTCGGCGATCGTCGCGTAGATCCGCTCGACCAGCAGCGGCGCGATCCCCATCGACGGCTCGTCGAGCAGCAGCAGCCGCGGCCGCGCCATCAGCGCGCGGCCGATCGCGAGCATCTGCTGCTCGCCGCCCGACATCGTCCCCGCCTTCTGCGACTCGCGCTCGGCGAGCCGGGGAAACAGCTCGTAGACACGCGCGATGTCCGGCCCGAGCTCCGCCTGCCCGCGAACGTAGGCGCCCAGCTCGAGGTTCTCGCGGACGGTCATACGCGGGAAGCAGCGTCGCCCCTCGGGCGCCTGCGAGATCCCGCGCGCCACGATCTGGCTCGGCCCGAGCCCGGAGATCTCGGCTCCGTCGAAGCGGATCGAGCCCCGTCTCGGCGGGCTCAGCCCCGAGATCGACCGTAAGGTGGTCGACTTGCCGGCGCCGTTGGAGCCGATGATCGTCACGACTTCGCCGGCTTCGACCTCGAGCGAGACGCCGCGCAGCGCCTCGATCGAGCCGTAGAAGGTGTGGATGTCCTCGATCTCCAGCAGCGCCATCAGGAAGCGTCCTCCGGCGCCGACACGCCGAGGTAGGCCTCGATCACCCGCGGGTCGCCGCGGACTTCGGCGGGCGTGCCCTCCGCGATCTTGACCCCGTGGTCGAGCACCGTGATCCGTTCTGAGACCCCCATCACAACCTTCATGTCGTGTTCGATCATCAGCACCGTCAGGCCGCGCTCGTCCCGTAGCTTGCGGATGAAACTCGTCAGGTTGGCCGACTCGCGCGGGTTCATCCCCGCGGTCGGCTCGTCGAGCAGCAGCACGGTCGGCTCCGAAGCAAGCGCCCGGGCAATCTCGACCCGCCGCTGGTCGCCGTAGGCGAGGTTCGAGGCGCGGTCCTCGAAGTGTTCGTCGGCGAGCCCGACGTAGGCAAGCAGCTCGCGACCCCGCTCGCGAACGACCCGCTCCTCGGAACGCACCCACGGCGGCCGCAGGATCGAGCCGAACAGGCCCGCGCGCATGCGCGCGTGCTGACCGACCATCACGTTCTCGAGCGCCGACATCGTCGGGAACAGACGGATGTTTTGGAACGTCCGTGCGATTCCCATCGCGGTGATCCGATCCGGGCGTGCCCCGGAGATCTCGCGGCCCCCGAAGCTGATCCGCCCGGCGGTCGGGCGATAGAGACCGGTCAGCATGTTGAACAACGTCGTCTTGCCCGCTCCGTTCGGACCGATCACCGAGGCGATCGCACCCTCGGCGAGCTCGAAGTCGACACCATCGACGGCGAGCAGGCCGCCGAACCGAATGCTGACCGACTCGGCACGGATCAGGGCGGTGCTCATCGCGGCGCCACGTCCTCGACCTCTACGTCGGTTCCCGCTCCAGCTCGCACGCCCGCGCCGACCCCGCGTAGCTCCAGCCGTCGCCGCCGCTCGGGGATCAGCCCCTCGGGACGCAGCACCATCACGATCACGAGCAGGAATCCGAAGATTCCGTAGCTGAGCTGAGTCAGGTCGAAATCGAGGCCGATGTCGCGCGGAATCGCGTTGAGCACGTCGGGGATCAGGTAGCTGTTGACGAACGACAGCAGCACCGCCCCGATCACGACCCCCCAGATCGACCCCAGGCCTCCGAGGATCACCATCGCGAGCACGAAGATCGAGAACGAGAACTGGAACTGGTCGGCGTTGACGGTGTTCAGGTAGGAGCCGAGGAACGCGCCTGACACGCCGCCGAACGCCGCGCCGATGCCGTAGGCGAGCAGCTTGGTCCGAACGATCGGGATCCCCATGCTCGCGGCGGCGACCTCGTCCTCGCGCAAGGCTACCCAGGCCCGACCGAGGCGCGAGTCGCGCAGCCGCAAGTTGACGAACAGGACGATCAGGACGAGTGCGAGCGCGACGAAGTACCACGAGCGCACGTCGAGCGAGCTGAATGGGTCGAGCAACGGCAGATCGATCTTGTCGATCGGCGTGATCCCCTGTTTGCCGCGCGTCAGGGTCGCTTCGCTCCCGAGCCCGTCCCAGAGAGCGCCGATCCGGATCTGATCGCCGTTGATCGCGAGCCGGCCGACGATCTCGCCGAACGCGAGCGTGACGACGGCGATGTAGTCGCCGCGGAGCCGCAGCGTTGGCAGTCCGATAATCATCCCAGCGATCGTCGTAAAGACGACCGCGACGAGGATCACCAGGATGAAGTTGACGTGGAGGCCCGGCAGGTCCGCAGCGCGGCCAGAAACGAGGATGTGCAGCCCCTCGCCCCCGCCCGCGCCGTAGAAGAAGTTCGACCCGAGCCAGCCCATCGTGTAGGCGCCGATCGCGAAGAAGGCGACGTAACCGAGGTCGAGCAGCCCGGCGAACCCGACGATGATGTTGAGGCCGAGCGCCATCACCACGAAGGCGAGCGCGATCACGGCGTCGTCGATGAACGGGCTGCCGGTCGCGAACAGCAGCGGCAGGAGCACGGCGGCCGCGATCGCAACGATCGCGAGCAGCCGCTCGTGGCCGCGAGGGAGCTTGTTCAGCAGAGCGCTCAACGAGAACACTCCCGCCGGCACCAGCGTCGCGTGCTGAGGACCCGGTGGGGTCTCATCCCGCCTCCCGCGTCTGCTCGCCGAGCAGCCCGCGCGGGCGCACGATCATGATCAGCACGAGGTAGCCGAAGACGATCGCGGGCGTCCACTCCGAGCCGACCCGGTTATCGGCGATCTGTTGGATTACGCCGATCACCAAGCCGCCGAGCACCGCGCCGCGAATGTTTCCGATCCCGCCCATAACGGCTGCCGTGAATGCGATCAGGCCCCCCGTGAACCCCTGGAAGAACCAGATCGTCGTCTGGTAGAGCGCGTAGATCAGCCCGGCTGCGCCGGCGAGCAGTCCGCCGGTCAGGAACGTCAACGAGATCGTCGTATCGACGTTGATGCCCATCAGCCGCGCCGCGTCGGGATCCTGCGCGGTCGCGCGCATCGCCTTGCCCAGTCGCGTCCGGTTGACGAACACGACCAGACCCAGCACGAGCGGCGTCGTCGCGGCGAGCGCGAGCGCATCGCCGTTGGTGATCGTCACGCCGCCGATGCTCAGCAAGGCATCTTGGGAGCCGATCAGGTCGGGAACGCTCTTCTGCGAGCCGCCAAGCCACAGCAGCCCGACGTTCTGGAGCAGGAACGCGAAGCCGACCGCGGTGATCAGCGGCGCCAGCTTCGGTGCATCGCGCAGGGGCCGATAGCCGACCCGCTCGATCATCACGTTGAGGCTGCCGCTCGCGAGCGCGGCGACGACGAGCGTCAGCAGCAGACCGGCGATCAGGACCGGCGCGGCCGTCGTGAGGGTCAGGCCGAGCGTGGTCCAGAAGGCGAACGCGACGAACGAGCCGATCATGAAGACCTCGCCGTGGGCGAAGTTGATCAGTCCTACGATCCCGTAGACCATCGTGTAGCCGATTGCGATCAACGCCCAGATCGCGCCGTTGGAGACGCCGTCGACAAGGTTGTTTCCGAGCCGGACGAGGTTGCCCTCCGTGCTCAGGTCGTGGATGCCGAAGGCGACCGGCATCGCCAGCAGCAGCGCGATCAGCACGGCTGCCGAGAGGCGCGGCCCGGCGAGGAGGCCTCGGACCCCCTCGCCGAACTGCGACCTCACCTGCGTCTAATCCTCGACCGAGACCTTGGTGTCAAAGACGAGCTCGCCGTCCTCGATCCTGAAGACGCCGTAGTCGGTCAGCGTCGTGTCGCCCAGCTCGTCGATCGAGTACTCGCCGAGGATCGACTTGCGGTCCTCGGTCTCGAACAGCGCCTCGATCACCGATGCGCGATCGGTCGGGTCCTCGGCACGCTCGAGCACATCGAGTATCAGCTGACCGGTTTCGTAGCCGTAGATCGCGTAGGGCTCGGCCTTGCCGTACTCCTTCTCGTAGTCCTCGTAGAACTTGGCGCCCTCGGCGCCGTACTCCTCCTCCGACAGCGTCGCGACCGTGACCTTGGTGTTTGCCGCGACCTCATCGGGCAGACCTCCGGCGAAGTCCGAGTCGGCGACGCCGTCATCGCCGTAGAGCTTCACGTCCGGAATCGCCGCCGCGACGTCCTTGTAGAGCTGGACCGCATTCGAGGCCGTGATGCCACCGAAGAAGAAGCAGTCGACCCCCTGGCTCGCGAGGTCCTCGGCTTCGGCCCGGTAGTTGGCGGCCTTGGTGTCGATCCCCCCGGCGTTGAGGAGCTCGTAACCGTAGTCCTCGCCGGCGAGCTCGACGTTGGTCGCGAGCCCCTCGCCGAACACTTCGTTGTCGTGCAGGATCGCGACCGAGGTGCACCCGTCGGCATCCATGATCTGGGCCAGCGCGGCACCCTGGACGGTGTCCTTAGGCACGGTCCGCGCGTAGTTGCGCGTCTCATTCGGGTAGTAGATGTCGGGCTCGCCGGCCTCGGTGTCGGCGCCCGGCTCATCGGAGGTCAGACCGACCGCGGTGTTGCCCGGCGAGATCATCGCCAGCCCGGCCTCGTTCAAGATCGGGATCGAGATCGCCGCCGCGCCCGAGTTGAACGTCCCGAGGTAGGCGACCGCCGACTCGTCCTGGGCGGCGCGCTTGGCGTTCGCCGACTCGGCCTCCGGTGTCCATTGCCCGGCCTGGGCGGTCGCGTCGTCGAGCGGCTCGAAGTTGATCGTCACATCGCCGGCCTTGTACCCGGCCTGCTCGAACGCCAGCTCGATCCCGTTCTGGATCGCCAGCCCGGTCGGTCGCGAAGCTCCCTGGAGCGGAAGGCTCGAATAGATCGTCACCTCGTTGGCGGCGGTCTCCCCGCCGTCAGTGGCGACATCGGTCGAAGCGCCCGAACCGCCACATGCGGCGAGTGCCAGGACGCCTGCCAGACAACCGCTCGCTGCGAGCAGCCGGTTTCGGTAAGCCATCAGATCCCCCTCCGGGTTCGAGTGCGGCGCGATCCTACACGAGGTTCACGGGAGCCTCCAGAGCGGGAAACGGGCTCGATCCGACCGGCGCGAGCAGAGCAACGTGTTTCCTTTCAACACCAAGCCGACGGTGGGATTCGAACCCACGACCCCCGCTTTACGAGAGCGGTGCTCTGGCCAGCTGAGCTACGTCGGCGTGTAACGGCGGGCCGTTCCCTGAGCCAGAGGGGCGAGAACCGCGCCGGCCGATCTTAGCCTGGGATGCCCCGTGATCGCCTCGACCGCTTGCCCGTCATAGACGTGCTCGGCGCCCACGCCCGACTCGCCGACTCGTGGCACGCCCGGCTCATCGGACTCGCGCTGCTCGAGACGATCGACGCCGACGACCTGCTGCTGATCCCCCGCTGCAACTCCGTGCACAGCTTCGGGATGCGCTTCGCGATCGACGTCATCTTCCTCGACACCGGCGGTGCGGTCTTAGGCCGTGTCGACGCGCTCCCACCGCGACGGATCACGCGCTGTTCCGGCGCGTGGGCGGTGATCGAAGGGCGAGCCGGCGCAGCCGCCCGGCTGCTCGGCTGCTAGCCACCGATCAGCCGTGCGAGCCGGAAGCCGAGCGCCTCGAGCGCGAGGTCCTCGGTCACGTTCTGCTGGAGCGAACTGCGGGTCTCATCGCAACGCTCCGCCGCCTCGCGCAACGGCCGCGGATCGAGATCGTCGGCCCAGTCCCCCAGCGCATCCAGCCGATCGGTCGCCAGCACCGCCTCGGGCGTCTGCTCGCGCATGGCGCAGAGGTCTCGGAAGCCGATCGATGCCAGGTCGAGACCGAGCTCCAGGACGGCTGTCCGCGCCCGGCGCGCGTCGCGCTTGGCGCTCTCCTGCAGGTCACGCTCGAGCGCCTTGCGATCGCGGCCCTTCGCCGTGAACTCGGCCAACCGCTTCTGCTCGAGAGCGGATTCGTCCTCGACCGCGCGCTGCGCGACCTCGGCCCGGTCGAGCAAGCCGCGCCACGGCTCCCCTTCGCCGCGCGCTCGGCCGAGCGCGGCGAGCACGATCGCCTCGGCGTCGGCCCGCAGCCCCGCGCCCTCCTCCGAGGCCAGGTAGCGCGCCCGCCCTCCGTCGCCCAGAGCAAGGCGCGCGCTCGCGCGCGCGCGCGGAGGATCGATTCCGTCGCGCTCCAGATCGGCGGCCAGCAACTCGGCCGCGATCGGGTCGAACCGCACCAGCTGACAGCGCGACTTGACCGTGTCGAGCACCGCGCCGAGCGAGTCTGTCAAGAGGATCAGGTGCACGAACGGCGGCGGCTCCTCGAGCGTCTTGAGCATCCGGTTGGCGACCTCGTCGTTCATCGTGTCGACCCGCTCGAGGACGAACACCCGCCGCGACGCTTCGAACGGGGTGCGCGTCGCGGCGCCCACGACCGCCTCCTCGATGTCGTCGACCCGCATCACGTGGGCGCCGGTCGGACGCACCCAGGTGAGATCGGGGTGGGCGCCCGAATCCACCCGCGCGCGAGTGTTGTCCGGATCGGGCGACCCCTCGGCGAGCAGCGCTCCGGCGAACGCGCGCGCCGCCGCGGCCTTGCCCGTTCCGCTCGGACCATGGAAAAGATAGGCGTGCGAGGGCGACCCCGATCCGAGGCCGGCAGACAGAACCACCTGCGCGTGGGGATGCCGGTCGAGGCCGGGCAGCTCCACCGCTAACCCTCCAAAGCTGCGCGTACGAGCGCCAGGATCTCTGCCTGGACAACGTCCGGCTCGCGGTCGGCGCTGACGCGGCGCCAGCGGCCGGGGTCGGAGGCCGCCAGCTCGGCGTAGGTCTCTCCGACGCTCTCCTGCAGCGCGCTCCCCTCGAGCTCGAACCGGTCGGCTTCGCCTCCGCGCGCGGCGGCATCCGCGGGGTCGAGCTCGAGCAGGATCGTCAGATCGGGCTTGAAGTCGTCGGTCGCCCAGGCGTTGATCTCGGCGACCCGCGCAACGCCGAGCTTGCGCGCACCGCCCTGATAGGCGAGTGAGGAGTCCAGGAACCGATCCGAGACCACGATCCGGTCCTCCGCCAGCGCGGGGGCGATCACCTGCGCGACGAGTTCTGCGCGAGCCGCGGCGAACAGGAGCGCCTCGGTGCGCGCGCCGATCTCGACGTCGGGGTCCTTGAGCAGGTCCCGTACGCGCTCGCCGACGACCGTCCCTCCCGGCTCGCGGACCGCAAGTGCCCGCTCGCCGAGGGCATCGCAGAGCAGCGCCGCCTGGGTCGTCTTGCCGGAGCGGTCGATCCCCTCGATGGTTACGAACAGTCCGCTCACAGATAGGCGAACCTAGCAGCGCGGTTCGCGGGTGGTTCGCCGCCTCCATAGGATGGCCTCCGTGCTAGCTCTGGTCACCGGTGGCGCCGGCTTCATCGGATCCAACCTGGTCGACGCGCTGCTCGCGCGTGGAGATGATGTCGTCGCGCTCGATGATCTCTCGAGCGGCTTCCGCGAGAACCTCGACGACGCCGGCTCGGCCGAACTGCTGATCGCCGACATCCGCGACGGCGAGGCAGTCGCGGCGATCGTCGATCGCGTCCGGCCCGACGTCATCGTCCATCTCGCCGCCCAGATGGACGTCCGCCGCAGCATCGCCGAGCCGGCGCACGACCTCGCGACCAACGCCGGCGGCACGCTCAACATGCTCGAGGCCGCGCGCGCCGCCGGAGTCCGGCGGTTCGTCAACGTCTCGACCGGGGGAGCGATCTACGGCGAGGCCCAGGTGATGCCCGCTCCCGAAGATCATCCAATCGTCCCCGACGCTCCCTACGGCGTCTCCAAACGTGCCGCCGAGCTCTATTGCGGCGTCCACTCCCGGCTCTACGGGACCTCGACGGTGTCGCTGCGGCTCGGAAACGTCTACGGCCCGCGCCAGAACCCGCGCTCCGAAGCCGGCGTGATCGCGATCTTCTGCGGCTGCCTGGTGCGCGGCGAGACGGCCAAGATCTTCGGCGACGGCGGTCAGATGCGCGACTTCGTGTTCGTCGACGACATCGTGGCTGCGCTACTCGCCGCAACCGAGGGCGAGCAGACCGGCGCGTTCAACATCGGGACCGGCCGCGCCACCAGCGTGACGGAGCTCGCCGAGCAGCTGGACCACCTCGTCGACGGCGGGTTCACTCCCGCCTTCGAGCCCGAGCGGCTCGGCGAGATCCGTCAGATCGCGCTCGATGCGACGCGCGCCGGGAGCGAACTCGGCTGGGGCTCGCGGGTCGACCTCGCATCCGGGCTCGAGCGGACACTCGAGTGGCTGCGCGCCCATCCCGAACGCGCGTAGCGCGGCGGGGTCTAGCGGTGCTTGATCTCTGGAGCGAGGGTCGCGGCGCTCGCGTCGAACAGGCAGGCGGCGGACCTGGTGAGGTCGCGCACGAGCCATACGAAGTTCGCGAACGTCGACGAGCGGGCGCTGGCGGCGGGTGCTTGCATGGGGTTCCATCGGCCAAACGTCCACCTGACTTGAGCCGGCCCGACGAGCCGTTCCGCGGACCCCGCAAAGCGCGCGATTCAACGCTCGCGACAACGTTGAGCGGACGGTTTGCAGCGGTAAAATAGAACAACGCGCAACGGCCTCCCAGAGGCCGGTCGAGTTGGTAGATCCAGGCCCGGGAGTCCGTCCGATGCGAGCGCAAGCATCCCCATCCCCGTGAGCCCAGGAACAAGGGCCTAGAGATCCACCCAGAGAGAGGGATAGAGATGGCGAACACCCCGGCCGAAATCAACGAGATCCAGCCCCGTACCGGTCAGGGTGTTTCCGTCGCGCGCAAGTTCACCGAGCCGGGAGTCCACCCCTTCGACGCGATCGAGTGGGAGCTCCGCGACGCCGTGATCGGCGACCCGGCCGCGCCCGTCTTCGCCCAGTCCGGTCTCGAGTTTCCCAAGAGTTGGTCGCAGAACGCGACCAACATCGTCGCCCAGAAGTACTTCCGCGGCCGGATCGGTTCGCCCGAGCGGGAGTCCTCGGTCAAGCAGATGGTCGGCCGCGTCGCTGGGACGATCGCCGACTGGGGTCGCGAGCACGGCTACTTCGCCTCGACGGAGGACGCCGACGCCTTCGACGCCGAGCTACACCACATCCTCGTCAACCAGATGGCGGCCTTCAACTCGCCGGTCTGGTTCAACGTCGGCTTCGAAGAGCGTCCGCAGTGCTCGGCCTGCTTCATCCTGTCGGTCGACGACACGATCGAGTCGATCCTCGCGTGGAACACCAAGGAGGGCATGATCTTCCGCGGCGGCTCCGGATCGGGCATCAACCTCTCCAACATCCGCGGCTCCAAGGAGCAGCTCTCCAAGGGCGGCCTCGCGAGCGGCCCGGTCTCCTTCATGCGCGGCGCCGACGCCTGGGCCGGGACGATCAAGTCCGGCGGCAAGACGCGTCGCGCCGCCAAGATGGTCGTACTCAACGTCGACCACCCCGACATCCTCGACTTCATCTGGTGCAAGGCACGCGAGGAGGAGAAGGCGGGCGCGCTGCGCGACGCCGGCTTTGACATGTCGATCGACGGCGACGGCTTCACCTCGATCCAGTACCAGAACGCCAACAACTCGGTGCGCGTCACCGACGACTTCATGAAGGCCGCCGAGCGCGGTGAGAAGTGGTTCACCCGCGCGCGCGTGAGCGGCGAGCCGGTCGAGGAACTGGACGCCGCCGACGTGCTCGAGCAACTCGCCGACGCCGCCTGGCGCTGCGCTGATCCGGGCGTTCAGTACGACACGACGATCAACGACTGGCACACCTGCCCGAACTCGGGCCGGATCAACGCCTCGAACCCCTGCAGCGAGTACATGCACGTCGACAACTCGGCCTGCAACCTCGCCTCGCTGAACCTGATGAAGTTCCGCAAGCCCGACGGGACGCTCGACGTCGAGGCCTTCGAGCACACGATCGACGTGCTGTTCCTCGCCCAGGAGATCGTCGTCGGCCCATCGAGCTATCCGACCGAGGAGATCGGCGAGAACGCCCGCGCCTTCCGCCAGATCGGCCTCGGCTACGCCAACCTCGGCGCCCTGCTGATGTCGAATGGGATGGCGTATGACTCCGACGAGGGACGGACCGCCGCAGCCGCGATCACCGCGCTGATGACCGGTCGCGCCTACCGCCGCTCGGCCGAGATCGCCGCGGCGATCGGCAGCTACGAGCGCTACGAGGAGAACCGCACTCCGCACAACCACGTAATGCGCAAGCACCGCGACGCCTCCTACGAGATCGACAGCGGCGAGGTTCACGACAAGCCGATGGTCGCCGCCGCGCGCCGCTCCTGGGACGAGGCCGTTGAGCTCGGCGAGCTGCATGGCTACCGCAACGCGCAGGCCACCGTGCTCGCACCGACCGGGACGATCTCGTTCCTGATGGATTGCGACACGACGGGGATCGAGCCCGACTTCTCGCTCGTCAAGTACAAGGAGCTGGTCGGTGGCGGTCAGATGACGATCGTCAACAAGACCGTCGGGCTCGCGCTGCGGACGCTCGGCTACGCCGAGCACGCGATCGAGCAGATCGAGGCGCACATGCTCGAGAACGGATCGATCATCGGCGCGCCGGGGCTCTCCGATGAGCACCTGCCGATCTTCGACGTCGCCGTTGGCGAGCGGGCGATCTCGCACATGGGCCACATCAAGATGATGGGTGCGACCCAGCCGTTCATCTCGGGCGCGATTTCCAAGACGGTCAACATGCCGCAGACGGCGACCGTCGATGACATCGCCGATGCCTACACCCAGGCCTGGCAGCTCGGCGTCAAGGCGCTCGCGATCTACCGCGACGGCTCGAAGACCGCCCAGGCGCTGCGCACCGATGCCCAGGAGGAGAAGGCCGAGGTCGCCGAGGTCGAGGATCGCCGTCCGGTCCGCCGGCGGATGCCGCGTGAGCGCCAGTCGATCACCCACAAGTTCTCGATCGCCGGGCACGAGGGCTACATCACGGCCGGCATGTACGAGGACGGAACGGTCGGCGAGATCTTCCTGACCGACATCGGCAAGGAGGGCTCGACGCTGCGCGGGATGATGAACGCGTTCGCGACCTCGGTCTCGATCGCGCTCCAGTACGGGGTGCCGCTCGAGACGCTCGTGCGCAAGTTCTCCTACATGCGCTTCGACCCGGAGGGGATGACCAACAACCCGGAGATCCCGTTCGCCAAGTCGATGCCCGACTACATCATGCGCTGGCTCGCCTCGCGCTTCCTTGATGTCGACGCCCAGGAGGACCTCGGGATCCTGACCCCTGCGGTGCGCGAGCGCAAGCTAGCCCAGGAGGCGATGATGCGCGGCGACACCGCCGGTCCGGCGATCTCGCTCGGCGGCAACGGAGGTGGCGAGTCCGCCGCTGCCAAGCCGGCCGCCTCGGCGATGACCGACGAGCCGCCGGTGATTCCGGCCAAGCTCGCGGGCATGGACCTCGGGCCCGCGTGCGGGCAGTGCGGCGGAATGATGCAGCGGACGGGCGCTTGCTACACATGCAGCAGCTGCGGTAACAACACCGGCTGCGGCTAGTCCGTCGCGGTCTTCCCGCTGACCTTCGTGCCTCGGCTTTCGCCCCCAAACGTTCACCAAGACTGGAAATGGAGCGGGAACGCCGGGGGCCGCCCGCGGGCGGCCCCCTCGAACCACTCCGAACCTCGGTTCTAGAGCTTGAAGAACCCTCCGAGTCCTCCGACGCTGCCACCGCCGCCTCCGAAGAGACCGCCGACAGAGCCGCCACCTCCCAGCAGGCCGCCCAGGCCACCGCCGACCCCGCCGCCGAGCAGACCGCCGAGCAGGTTCTGGACCATGTCCAGGACGCCTTCGACGATGCCGAGCGTGCTCTGGACGATCGGCCGAACGCTGGCGGGCACGATGTCGAGCAGGGACTCGAACTGGTCGAGCGTGTCACGGACCAAGCCGAGCGCGAGATCGAGGACGGAGCCGAGCTGCTCCTCGACCTCGGGCGGAACGCCCGGAGCCTCGATCGCGTCCTCGATGTCACCGATCTCCTGCTCCTGATCGCCGAACACGTTGGCGAGAATGCGCGTGATCTGCTCCTGGACCGCCGGGGGTAGGTCAGGCATCACTTCGGTCAGCGAATCGAGGATCAGCTGTCGAACCGCCATCGCCTCTTCCAGCTGGCGAGCAACCAGCTCCTGGACCTTGCCGCGAAGCTGGTCGACGAGGTCGGCGTACTGCTCGACGTTGAAGTCTTCGAGGCGCAGCGCGGGAACAAGAGCATCGGCTGCCCTGGCCGAATTGCCGTTGGCCTGATGCGCGGCCGACAGGGCCTTGTTCGTGTAGCGGACCGAGCGCCTGAACTGTCTGCGCGCCTTGCCGTGCTTGCCCGAGTCAGCGGCCTTGGCCACGTCCTTGAGCGCCGAACGTGCCTTTTTAGCGTGATCGGCCACAGCGTCTGCGCCACCGGCCGAAGCCGTGGCGGGAATTGCGAGCGCCACGACCATCGCGGCACCCGCACAAACCTTGGAGAAGGGGTACTTCATTCTGTTTGCCTCCTTCGGCAACTGGGCTGCCTCCCTGAGGAGACCCCTGGTTTTGCGCCCCCACCTCACGATGGGTTTGCCTTTGTCGTCAAGGCGGTTGCCTCTTCTGGTAACGAAAACGTTCGGGCCTTCTGAAAGTGATGCCCTACTTCGAGGAGAACCCCGGAAGCCCCGAGAGTAGGTCCTGCAGCTCCCCTCGTCGCTCGCGAGCCCGAAGCGCGCCGAGGAGTCGATCTGGATCGGGTCGACCGGACCCGTCACGGTGCCCATGTGGCCCTATCGGCAGGCGTGCTGCTTCAGCTTAAGCGCGCCAGGCTGATCGGAAAGGGGCCCTCGGACGTAAAACAACCCGATGAGAATCGCGATCATAGGTGCCGGGATCTCCGGCCTGACAGCTGCACACCTGCTCCACCGCGACCACGAGATCACCGTGTTCGAGGCAGACGAGCGGATCGGCGGCCACACCCACACCGTCGCTGTCGACACCGATTCGGGCAGCTACGCGATCGATACCGGGTTCATCGTGTTCAACGACACCAACTACCCCAACTTCGAGCGGCTGCTCGACGAGATCGGCGTCGACGGGCAGCCCTCGAACATGAGCTTCTCGGTCTCCGATGAAGCCGGTGATTTCGAGTACGCGAGCACCTCGCCGAACGGGCTCTACGCCAAGCGCAGCCATCTACTCGACCCGCGCTTTCACCGGATGGTCGCGGACCTGGTCCGTTTCAACCGTGAGATCCGCCCCCTGATCGGTACCAACGGCGACGGCCCGTCGCTCGCCGAGTTCCTGACCGAGGGCGGCTACTCGAGCCAGTTCGTGGAGCGTCTGATCGTTCCCCAGGCCTCGGCCGTCTGGTCGGCGGCTCCCGGCCAGATGGCTTCGTTCCCGGCGGGCTTCATGGCGAGCTTCTTCGACAACCACGGGATGCTGCGGTTCACCAACCGTCCGCAGTGGCGGACAGTAAAGGGCGGCTCGTGGTCGTATGTTCGCGCGCTGAGCGCCCCGTTCGCCGAGCGGATCCATTCCGGCTCGCCGGTCCGATCGATCACCCGTCATCACGATCGGGTCGAGCTGGCAACCGATTCGAGCGGCGCGCTGCAGTTCGATCAGGTCCTGATCGCCACGCATTCCGACCAAGCGCTCGCGATGCTCGCCGACCCGACCGCGGCCGAGCGCGAGATACTCGGCGCGATCCCCTACCAAGCCAACGAGGCGGTCCTCCACACCGACCGGGCGCTGCTGCCCAAGCGACGTCGCGCCTGGGCGAGTTGGAACTTCCATCTGCTCGACGAGACGCCGCCCCGCACGACCCTGACCTACCACATGAACCGACTGCAAGCGCTCGATTCGGAGGTCGACTTCTGCGTGACCCTGAACCGCAGCGAGGCGATCGATCCGGCCAAGGTCATCAAGCGGATCGACTATTCGCATCCGGTCTACACGGCCGCCGGCATGTCGGCCCAGAAGCGACACGGAGAGATCTCGGGCGAGCGCACCCATTACTGCGGCGCCTACTGGGGCTGGGGCTTTCACGAGGACGGCGTCCTCAGCGCGATCGAGGCCTGCAAGGCCTTCGAGAGGATCACCGCATGACGGCCGCGACCCAGCACAGCGCACTCTATGAGGGGTGGGTGCGACATCGCCGCTTCGAGCCGATCGAGCACGAGTTCCGCTACCCGCTGTTCATGGCATATCTCGACCTCGCCGAGCTACCAGAGGCCTTCGATCGCCGCTGGCTGTGGTCCGCACGCCGACCGAACCTCGCTTGGTTCCGCCGCGCCGACTACCTCGGTGACCCCGCGCTGCCGCTCGAGCAAGTCGTCCGCGATCTGGTCGCCGAGCGGACCGGCCGCCGCCCGTCGGGCCCGATCCGCCTGCTCACCCACCTGCGCTACCTCGGCCACAACTTCAACCCCGTGAGCTTCTATTACTGCTTCGAGGAGGACGGCGAGACGCTTGCAGCGACCGTCGCCGAGGTGACCAGCACGCCGTGGGGCGAGAGTCACTGCTACGTCGTCGAGCCAGACAGCGAGTCCGCCGCGATCGACAAGCAGCTGCACGTTTCGCCGTTCATGGGGATGGACCACACCTACGAGCTCGACATCGGGCGGCCGGCGAAGGCGCTTGCGGTGTCGATCAAGAGCCGGCGGGATGGCGCGCTTTTCTTCGACGCCGTGCTCTCGATGAAGCGCGTCGAGCTCACCGGCCGCGCGATGGCGCGCTCGCTCGTGCGGTTCCCGGCGATCACGCTGATGACGGTCGCCCGGATCTACGGACAGGCCCTGAGGCTGAAGCTCAAGGGCGCGGAGGTCCACCGGCACCCAAAGGAGGCGACGAGCTGATGGGAGAGGCGATTTCGCGCCGGATCGTGCGCTGGCTGCTCGAGCGAACCCGCGGCGGGCGGATCACCCTGATCGAGGACGGCCAGACAACGATCTATGGCGAACCCGAGTCCGAGCTGCACGCCACGATCGAGCTCGACCGCCCGGGCTTTCATCGGCAGCTGCTGCGCGGCTCGACCGGTCTCGCCGAGTCCTACGCCGATCGGGTCTGGGAGTGCGACGACACCGTCGCACTGATCCGGATCGCCGCGATCAACATGCCGGCGCTCGACCGGCTGCGTGACCGCTTCCGCTGGCTGCTGTTCCCGATCCAGCGGCTCAAGCGGGTTGGCTTGCGCAATACGCCGAACCGCAGCCGCAGCCATATCGCGCGCCACTACGACCTCGGCAACGACCTCTTCTCGCTGTTCCTCGACCCGACGATGATGTACTCCTGTGCCTACTTCGAGACGCCTCAGGCAACGCTCGAGGAAGCGTCGATCGCCAAGCTGCGACTCGTCTGCGACAAGCTGGACCTGGGTCCCGAGGACCATCTGCTGGAGATCGGGACCGGTTGGGGGGCGCTCGCGATCTTCGCCGCGCGCGAGTACGGCTGCCGCGTCACCACAACGACGATCTCGGCCGAGCAGCTCGAGCTGGCGAGTGCACGGGTCAAGCTCGCCGGGCTCGAGGATCGGATCACGCTGCTCGAGCGCGACTACCGCGATCTCGAGGGCCGCTTCGACAAGCTCGTTTCGATCGAGATGATCGAGGCCGTCGGCTGGCAGTACCTGCCCACCTTCTTCGAGAAGTGCTCGGAGCTACTCGAGCCCGACGGGTTGATGCTGCTCCAGGCGATCACGATCGACGACCGCGCCTACGAGGGCGAGAAGCAGTCGAAGAGCTTCATCAACACCGAGATCTTCCCCGGCGGGTGCCTGCCCTCGCTCGAGGTGATGGCGCGCTGCACCGCAGAGCGGACCGATCTCTCGATGGTCGGGCTGCACGACATCACGGCCCACTACTCCGAGACGCTGCTGCGCTGGCGCAAGAACTTCCTCGGCCGAACCGAACAGGCCGAGGGCCTCGGATACGACGAGCGGTTCCGACGGATGTGGGACTTCTACCTCGCCTACTGCGAGGCCGGCTTCCGCGAGCGGCGCATAGGCGATGTCCAGCTGCTGCTCGCAAAGCCGCTCTGGCGCGATCCGCTCGCGCCCGCCGAGCTCGCCTCCGTTTCGTTCGACGCGGTTGCCGACGGCTCACGGACTGCGGTGGACGCGGCCGAGAACGTCGCGTGAAGCTCGGCTACGACCGCAAGGGCAGCGGCGCGCCGCTCGTCCTGATCCATCCGCTCGGGGGCTCTCGTGGCGTCTGGGCGCCGGTGATCGAGCCGCTGGCCGAGCATCACGACGTGATTGCGGTCGACATGCCCGGCTTCGGCGAGTCGCCCGTAATGCCGGCGGGGGTCGACCCGACGCCGACCGCCCTCGGCGGGGCGGTCGCCGAGTTCCTGGCGCTCGAACTGGGGATCGGACGGGCGCACTACGTCGGCAACTCGCTCGGCGGATGGGCGGCGCTCGAGCTCGCCCGACGCAGCGACGGCGCAGCGCTGTCGGTTACGGCGCTCTGCCCGGCGGGGCTCTGGGGCCAAGTGCTCGGCGCGCGCTCGGGAATCTCGGCGCGCTCGGTCGCGCGCGCGGCGCTGCCACTGCTTTCGCTGGCGGTACGCAGCTCCGCAATCCGCCGCGGCGCGCTGGCGATGGCCGTCGGCCATCCCGAGCGGCTTTCGGTCGCCGACGCGACGGCGCTGATTCGCGCCTACGCAAGTGCGCCGGGTTTTGACGCCGCCAACCGCGAGATGCGCTCGGTCACGCCATTCCCCGTCGGCCGCTTTCATCCCGAGGTTCCCGTCACGATCGCGTGGGGTGAGCTCGACCGGATGGTGCGCAAGGTCATGGATGTCGGGCCCGGTGTGCGCGTGACGGTGCTCGAGGACTGCGGCCACATGCCGATGTTCGACGACCCGGAGCTCGTCGTCCAAACGATCCTCGATACGACCCAGATTCGTCAGGAGACCGCCGGACACGGATAGCGGGCGCGACGCGCCCCCCGCTGCGCGCTGTAGGTCAGCGCGAGGCGACAGCCAGCAGCGTCCCACGCCGACGACGCACGCTCTCGACCGCGAAGCCTCCGTCGCCGAGCAACTCGGCGAGCGAGCGCCGGGTGAGAAACCGAAGATGGGGCGAGCGAGGATCGAAATCCCGCTCGAATCCCTGCAGCGCGATCCGGACGCCCGTCGCTCTACCGTGCGCCGGGGTCGTCAGCGCGAGCTTTCCCCCCGGACGCAGCACCCGGCGGATCTCCGAGACGAGCGATTGGAGGTCGACGACGTGCTCGATCATCTCCAGGCAGGTGACGAGCTCGAAGCTGCCGTCCGCGAATGGCAACCGGGTGCCCGGGGTCAGCTCGACCAGCAGCGCATCGGTGAGGCGCCGGCGCGCACGGTCGAGTGCGACGCCGGACACGTCGGCCGCGGTGACCTCACCCGCCTCGATCATCGCGGACAGCCGACCGTCGCCACAGCCCAGGTCGAGCGCGTGATCGACTCGCTCGAGGCCGTTGACGAAGGCAATCAGGTGGCCAGGCGGCGGCCCCGGATCTTCGGGAGTCAGCTCCCAGATCTCGTCTTCGTAACGGCTGGCCATCCGTACATCATCACTTGCGCAGCGCAGGGGGGCGAGAAATCCGCGGAGCGCCCTTAACGCAGTCCCGGGCCGCCCGAACCGGCGCGCGTTTATGTGACGCGATCTACCTTCGGATGGCCGCCGTATCCGAAGCGAAGGGACGCCGAAAAGATGGAAGCCGCCACCGCGCCTGCGAGCGCGCCAACTCCGCAACCCCCGGAACCACCACGGCTGCGCGCCGTCGGCGATCCGGCCCCGCCAGCGCGACGCAAACGTAAGCGAGGTGGGCAGCGCGCGGCGGGGAACCGGCCGACCTCGGCCGAGATCGAGATCGCCGTGCTCGAGATGCTCAGCACCCGCAGCAGCGAGGTGCTCGCCCACGCGAGGCGGTTTGCGAGCAACCCCGAGGATGCCGAGGACGCCTTTCAGCGCGGCCTCGAGATCCTCCTGACGAAGGCACCGAGCACGGACGAGAACGATCTCGTCCCGTTTCTCAAGACGTGCATCAAGCACGAGGCGTTCGCTCTCGCGGCGAGCCGGCGGCGCTCGGGAATGCCGCTCGACGCGGTCATCGCAGCTTCTCCGACCGCCGCCCCCGGACCCGACGAGCAGGTTGAGCGAATCGAACGGCTGCGCGTCGGCGCCGAGGCGATGGCCCTCCTCAAGCCGCAGGAGATCCGTGCACTGCTGCTGCGTGCGGAGGGTCACAGCTACACGTCGATCGCGGCAGAGACCGGCTGGACCTATACCAAGGTCAATCGCGCTTTGACCGAAGGCCGCCGCGCGTTTCTCGCGCGCGTCCAGGGGATCGAGTCCGGCGAGGAGTGCCGTGAGCTCGAACCACTGCTCTCGGCGCTCGCCGACGGTGAGGCCGATGCGGCCGCGATGGTCAGGCTGCGACCGCACCTGCGGGGTTGCCCCGGCTGCCGGGCGACGGTGCACCGCTACCGCGCAGCCCCGCGCGAGCTGGCGGCGGTCGCGCCACCCGTTGCCCTGCTCGGGAGCAGCGAGCACGCGACGGGATTGGCTCAGCGACTGTACGAATCGGCGACGATCTGGATCGGCGAACGCGCAACGCTGGTCGGGGCCAAGGTTCAGGGCGTCGCCGAGGCGACAGGCGCCGGCAAGGTGGCCGCGATCGCAGCGTCGTCGGCCGCGATCGCGAGCGGCGGCGTCGCGGCGATCGAGTCCGGGAAGGGTGGGGAGCGGGATGGACGGTCTGGTTCCGCGGCGCAGACGGTGCGGTCCGAATCGCGTCAACCCGCTGCGGTAGTCGTACCGAGCGCGCCAGTGGAGAGCGCGGCCACCGCTCCCAGCCCGCCTGCGCAGAGGGCGGAGGTGGACGGCCAGAACGGCCGGAGCGGTGACGGAAGCAATGAGCGGGCCGCGGATCGACGTGGCTCCGGTGAGCAGCCCGTCGCGGACGCGCTGCCACCGGCGACGCCAGCCGATGAGTTTTTGCCCGGCCCGGCGGAGGAGCGGCCCGCCAGTTCGCCGCCGGGGGGCGGCGGCGCCGGGTCGGGCGGCTCGGCGAAGGCCGATTCGAGACCGAGCGGTGGTGGCGGCACGGCCGGGGGCGAGTTCGGTCCCTGAGAGGGCGAATCGTCCGGCCACGTTCGTTTTGGTGCGGTATCCGACCCAAATCGATCCCGGTCGGATCTGGGGCTTGGCGCGCGCGACGCAGGGCTCCGGCGAATATCCTTCGCCGCGATGGCTGCCGAGCCCACCGACAAGCCGACGATCGCCCCGATCGTCGGCCCCGATGATCCGCGCCGGTTCACCGATTCGGGAATCGAGATCCAGCCGCTCTACGGCGAGGCGGACGTCGCCGAGAACTTGCAGGACCGGCTCGGTGAGCCAGGCGAGTACCCCTACACGCGCGGGGTCCACGAGGAGATGTACCGCTCGCGCCTCTGGACGATGCGCCAGTACGCGGGTTACGCGACCGCGAAGGAGACCAACGAGCGGTTCCGCTACCTGATCGAGCACGGCTCGACTGGTCTCTCGATGGCATTCGACCTGCCGACCCAGCTCGGCCGCGACTCCGACGACCCCCTCTGCCTCGGAGAGGTCGGCCGCACGGGCGTCGCGATCGACACGATCGACGACATGCGCCGCGTGTTCGATCAGATCCCGCTTGACGAGGTCTCGACCTCGATGACGATCAACGCCCCCGCAGCCTGCCTGCTGCTGCTCTACGAACTGCTCGGTGAGGAGCAGGGCGTCGAATCGACCGCGCTCCGGGGGACGACCCAGAACGACATCCTCAAGGAGTACATCGCGCGCGGGAACTTCATCTACCCGCCGGTCCCCGCGATGCGGCTGACGACCGACCTGTTCGCCTACTGCCGCGAGCGGGTGCCGAAGTGGAACACGATCTCGATCTCCGGCTACCACATGCGCGAGAAGGGCTGCTCGGCCGTTCAGGAGGTCGGCTTCACGCTCGCCAACGGGATCGCCTATGTGCAGGCGGCGATCGACGCAGGGCTCGAGGTCGACGAGTTCGGACCGCGCCTCGCGTTCTTCTTCAACGGCCACAACAACGTCTTCCAGGAGGTCGCGAAGTTCCGCGCCGTCCGCCGGATGTGGGCGCGGATCATGAAGGAGCGGTTCGGCGCCCGGGACCCGAAGTCGATCACGCTGCGTTTCCACACCCAGACCGGCGGTGTGACGCTTGCCGCCCAGCAGCCGGAGAACAACATCGTCCGGGTCGCACTCCAGGGGTTCGCGGCGGTCTGCGGCGGAACCCAGTCGCTGCACACCAACGGGTTCGACGAGGCGCTTGCGCTGCCGACCGAGCGCGCCGCGCGGATTGCGCTGCGGACTCAGCAGATCATCGCCCACGAGTCGGGAGCGACCGACTCGGTCGACCCGTTCGCGGGCTCCTACATGGTCGAAGCGCTGACCGACGAGATCGAGGAGCGCGCCCAGGCGCTGATCGACAAGGTCGAGGAGCTCGGCGGCTCGGTCGAGGCGATCCAGTTCATCCGGGCGGAGGTCGAGGAGTCGGCCTGGGGCTATGACCAGCGCTACAAGCAGGAACAAGACATCGTCGTGGGCGTCAACAAGTTCGTCACCGAGCAGGTCGAGGACGTCGAAATCCTGCGCGTTGACCCGCGCTCTGAACAGGAGCAGGTCGACCGGCTGAAGGCGTTCAAGGCCGACCGCGACCAGGCGGCCGTCGACAGTCGGCTCGAGGAGCTGCGGACCGTGGCCAAGGGCGACGGGAACCTGCTGCCTCCTATCCGCGCGGCGCTCAAGGACCGCGCATCGATCGGCGAGGTCTGCGGTGTTATGCGCGAGGAGTTCGGCGAATACAAGGAGGCTTGACCGATGTACGAGGCCCTGCTGATCGTTCATATCCTGGCCGTGATCATCACCTTTGGCGTGACCTTTACCTACCCTGTCTGGGAGATCGCGGCGCGCAAGGCCGGCGCTCGCGCGATCCCCTATTACCTGGGGGTCAACCGCACGCTCGATCAGCGCATCACGGGCCCCGGCCTCGCCGTCATATTGCTCGCCGGGATCGGCCTCATCCTGATCGGTGGCTTCTCGTTTGCCGCGCCCTGGATCAGCGCGGCCTTCCTGATCGTGATCGTGCTCGGCGGGCTCACCGGAGCGTTTTTCATCCCGAACGCCACGAAGCTGATCGAGCTCGCCGAGCGTGATATCGCCGCGGCGGGAACCGGCGAGGTCATCCTCAGCGAGGAGTTCGAGCGTGGCGCCAAGCTGCGCGCTCGGGTAGGCGGCTTCGCGGGGCTACTCGTCGTAATCGCGCTCGTGCTGATGGTCGTAAAGCCCTAAGCGGGCGGCAACTCTCAGCCACGTAGACGGGGCAGGATCGGCCGGATGGCCGTGGAAGCACGCCACATGACCGATATCGAGGTATCGAGAACGCTGGTCAAATCACCACCGGAGCTCTGGACGGAGCTCGAAGGCGGGGTGATCGGTGAAGCGATCGGAGAGGTTCGCACTCGCACCACGGAGCCGCACCGTGCGCTCGCCTGGGAAGCCGAGGGCGTGCGTGGTACCGCGGTTCTCGAACCCTCCGGCTGGGGAACAAAGGTCACGTTGACGGCCGAGGTCGAGCGGATCGAGGCACGGGTCGCGCGCGGCGGACGCTGGGCACGCTGGCGTGCGGCGCCCCCGCCTCCGCCCACCAAGCCCCAACGGGACCCGGCCGAAGTCGAACGCAGCCTCGAAGTTCTGCTCGACGACCTCGGCTCGGCCCATCGAAAAAAGCCCTTCACAAACGAGTAGCGCAGATCAGCCAGGAGCCCGCGTCCTGACGCGCAGTTCTCGGCCCCGGCGCTCGACGGAAAGCCGCTCCAGCGGGCGCCCCGGGGTGTCAACGAGGACGGCATCGCCACGGTCGGGATCATCGAGTGCTGCCGTCGTGCCATCGGCGCCGTCGAGGCCGATCGTCAGCACGTAAACGGCGTCGGCGGCCTCCGAGCGCAACCCGACCATCCAACGCGGAACCGCCTGGCCGAAGCCGGGGAACAGCAACCCGGCCGGCGGGTCCTGCTGACCGCGCACGGCATCGAGCGTCACTTCCTCGCCGGCGGGCGCATCGCTCAGCCGACCAGCGAATCCCTCGGGAGTCGAGAGGCCGAGCCCGGTGCCGGTCCGCTCCACAGCGATGGCCGGACCGAGCTGCAAGAACCGCCGGTAGACATGTGGCGCATCGGACTCGAGCTGATCGACGACGATCAGCGCGACGCCTGGGCGGTAGAGCAGCAACCGTGAGTGGCGCACCTCCTGGGGCCGCAGGCGCGGGTTGTGTGCGAGCAGCGCGTGCCAGCCATCGCCCTTGCCGATCGCATCGAGCGCACTCCCGTAGAACCGCCCCGGCCGATCGGCGAAGTCGACGCCGTCGACGGTCAGCGTGCTGTGAGCCGTTGCCGAGCCGGCGTAGTCTCCGGGCAGCCGCTTGCCGACCCGACCGGTATCGGCGACCACATGTGTCCCCGCAGCGAACAGCTCGAAGCTGAGCTCGTCAGCGTGCTTGTGCCAACGGTTGAAGTAGCCCGCCGCGAGCGCAAGCAGATCGCCCTGCTCGGGATCGCGGATCGCCGCGAATCCGGAGTCGAAGAACGCGCGCGCGCCGTCCACCCGCGTGCCGCGTGACCGCACCCGTGGCGGCACCCGGCTCGCATAGCTGTCGCCGAGCTGCAGCAACCGCCCGCTCGGGTTGAGCAGCCACGGAGCCGAGCGCTCCATCCGCCGCGCGAGTGCGGCAAGGTCCGCGTCGCCGGTGAGGCGCGCCATCTTGTTCAGCAGCCGCAGGACCAAGAACTGGTAGGTCGGCGAGTGCTCGCGCCAGAGCGCGTCGCCGGAGTCGAGTCGCTCGTCGAGCAGACGACGGAAGCGACGCTCCGCGAGCCGGCCCAGCAGCTTCGCCCGCTCCAGGAACGGCGCCTGGCGCGCGATGACCGCGAGCCCGTAGTCGACGAACAGGCCGTGGTTGCCAGACCCCCGCTCGGCGGTCAGGTAGCGGGCGTGCAGCGCGAGCGAGGAGCGCAACTCGCGCGTGGCCGCCTCGTCGAGGATTCCCGCGCAGCGCCCGGCCCGCAACGCGTAGGCGATGTAGCCGGCGCGTTCGGCGGTGATCTTGTTGCCCCAGGCGCGCTCGTCGACCCCGGGCCCGCCCGGCGGGTTGGCCGCTATCCAGTCCAAGACGATGTCGCGCGCGCGGGCGAGAGCGATCCGCGGTCCGTCGGGCCGGGCGAGATCGCGCGCGGCCGGATCGAGCCGCAGGGCAGGCACGGCATCGAGGTTGAAGAGAGGGTCGAGCCATTCGAGCGAGTGCAGGCTCGATCGCCAGTCCTCGTTGCCATAGCGATCGTCCGCCCACGCAATCGGCGGCACCAGCCGATCGGGCCCGAGCCGCTGGTGGACCTTGAAGTCACCAGCGCGCGCCGCGGCAAGGCGCTGCAGGCCGTAGGCGGGCTGAAGTTGGAAGTAGAGCGGCTCGGCCGGGCAGTGCTCGCGCTCTGCCGCCGCCGGCGGTGAAAGGGTGGCCGACGTGACGATCGCCAGGAGCAGAGCTTGCGATCGACGGGCGCGCACGCCTGGATGCAATCAGGCCGACGCCCTCGCCCACGCCTCCATAGAATCTCGCGCCCGTGCGAGAGAAGGTCCCCGAGACATACGAGGAGAAGGCCGCGCAGCTCGCGGAGCTGAAGGACGCCGCGATCAACCACGCCTCGGAGAAGGCTGTCGAGAAGCAGCACGAGAAGGGCAAGATGACCGCCCGGGAGCGGATCGAGAAGCTGCTCGACCCGGGCTCCTTCCAGGAGCTCGACACCTTCGTCCGCCACCGCACCTACGAGTTCGAGATGCAGAAGAACCGGCCCTGGGGCGACGCGGTCGTCACCGGTCACGGCACGATCGACGGCCGCCCGGTGTGCGTGTTCAGTCAAGACTTCACCGTGTTCGGCGGGTCGCTCGGCGAGGTGATGGCCGAGAAGATGTGCAAGGTGATGGACCTGGCGGCCAAGGTCGGCTGCCCGGTGATCGGGATCAACGACTCGGGCGGCGCCCGGATCCAGGAAGGCGTCGTCTCGCTCGGCGCCTATGGGGACGTGTTCGTGCGCAACGTCCAGTGCTCGGGAGTCATCCCCCAGATCAGCGTGATCATGGGTCCCTGCGCGGGCGGCGCCGTCTACTCGCCGATCATGACCGACTTCATCTTCATGGTGAAGGAGACCTCGCACATGTTCATCACCGGTCCCGACGTGATCAAGACCGTCACCGGCGAGGAGACGAGCTTCGAGGAGCTCGGTGGCGCGATGAGCCACAACACCAAGTCCGGGGTCGCCCACTTCGCCTCCGAGAACGAAGAGCAGTGCCTCGAGGACGTCCGGTACATGCTCTCGTTCCTCCCCCAGAACAACCTCGAGCTGCCGCCGCGGGTCGAGACCGGCGATGACCCGGACCGTATGGACCTCGAGCTCGACGGGATTG
Source organism: uncultured Thermoleophilaceae bacterium (assembly GCA_963790245.1). Lineage (GTDB taxonomy): Bacteria > Actinomycetota > Thermoleophilia > Solirubrobacterales > Thermoleophilaceae > JACCVG01. Next base: position 1,720,896 of record CAWBNP010000002.1, on the reverse strand, counting down.
TGCCGGCGGAGCCGAACAAGCCCTACGACATGCGTGACGTCGTTACGCGGATCATGGACGACGGCGAGTTCTTCGAGGTCCACGAGCACTACGCCAAGAACCTCATTGTCGGGTTTGCACGACTCGGCGGGGCATCAGTCGGGATCGTCGGCAACCAGCCGAACCAGATGGCCGGCGTGCTCGACATCGACGCCTCCGTCAAGGGCGCCCGCTTCGTGCGGACCTGCGACGCCTACAACATCCCGATCGTGACCTTCACCGACGTCCCGGGGTTCCTCCCCGGCACGGCCCAGGAGTGGGGCGGCATCATCCGGCACGGCGCGAAGCTGCTCTACGCGTTCACCGAGGCGACCGTCCCCAAGCTGACCGTCGTCACGCGCAAGGCCTACGGCGGCGCTTACGACGTGATGGCCTCCAAGCACATGCTCGCCGACTTCAATTTCGCCTGGCCGACATCGGAGGTCGCCGTGATGGGTCCGGAGGGGGCCGTCAACATCATCTACCGCCGCGACATCGCGAGCTCACCGACGCCTGACGAGCGGCGCGCGAAGCTCATGTCCGACTACAAGGCGAAATTCGCCAACCCCTACGCCGCCGCCGAGCGCGGCTACATCGACGACGTGATCCTCCCTCACGAGACGCGGCCGAAGCTGATCCGCGCTCTGGAGACGCTGCGCACCAAACGTGTGGAGCGGCCGAAGCGCAAGCACGGCAATATTCCGCTCTGAGATAAGACCCGACACGGAATGGCAGAAACTCGCTCTGGCGAGCACCCGATACATCGGAGGAAACGATGAGAAGCACGCGTACACGGGTAACAGTGCTCGCGATGCTCGTGGCCAGCTTCGCGGCGCCCGCCAGCGCAAGCGCCGCCGAACGGTTCGCCGCGTCTGACGGCGAGCGGATCGGCCTGTTCAAGAGCAACTCGGTCAAGAAGGTCAAGAGTCTCAAGATCAAGGGCCTGCGCGGCGCACAGGAGATCGCCGGGCTCGACGTCCGCCCCTGCACGGGCGAGCTGTTCGCAATGGGCGTGGCCAACGATCGTGCCCAGCTCTACGGGGTCAGACTCGACCGCAAGGACAAAGAGGCCAGGCTGAGCGACAGGGGCGGGCGCTTCCCCGTCGAGGGCGACAGCTTCGGGTTCGACTTCAACCCCGTCGTCGATCGGATCCGGATCGTCAGCGGACGGGGCCAGAACCTGCGCGTGAGCCCCGGGCCGGCACCGAAACCCTGCCCGCAGGCCATGGTCGTCCCGCCCGCCGGAACGGTGGTTGTGGACAAGCGGCTCAATTACGCCGGTGGATCGTTCCCGGGTCGCCCGCGCGTGACCGGCGTGGCATACACCAATACCGCCGGAGCGTCGACGACGCAGCTGCTTGACATCGATGACAAGTCGGGGAACCTGTTCGAGCAGGACCCGCCGAACGACGGAACGCTGATCGACGTCGACAACCTCAGCGTGACGCCGCGTGGCGGAGTCGGCTTCGACATCGTCCGCAACCGGGGTTTCGCCTCGGTCACTCCCAAGAGGAAGAAGAAGTCGGCCTCGCGGCTCTACAGCGTTGCCCTGAGCACCGGCAAGCTGCGTAGCCTCGGCGAGATCGACCTCAAGGGTGCGGTCACCTCACTGGCAGCGCTGAGGAGGAACTAGCCGAACCGGTTCGTCGTGATCGCGGGCACCGAGCCCGCGGTCACCGCAGCCGCGCCGTCCAATTCCTCGTCCTTACAGGGTTACCGTTGGGAATCGCCCGGTATCCCCTTCCAGTAGCGCGTGGCAGATCGCCAGATCCTGAATCGCGAGTCCGGTCGAGTCGAACAGCGTGGTCGCCGATGGCCCCGATCGACCCGCCGTCCGGCCGGTGAGTACCGCGCCGAGGTCGGTCACCTGCTCGCGGGTGACCCTGCGCGCCGCCACGGCGCCGGTCAGCTCGCCCCCATGGGATGCCTGCTCCCAGTCGTCACAGAACAGTTCACAGGCGACCACTGCGTCGAGCTCGGCCTCGGCTTTGCCGGGGCCGTCGGCGCCAAGCATCGAGAAATGGATCCCCGCCCGGATGTGGCGAGCGGCCACCACGGGGGTCGCCCCGGGGGTCACACAGGTGACGACGTCGCTCGCGAGCGCTTCGTCGAGACTGCCGGCCTCCCAGCCGAGTTCCCCGGCGAGCCGACCCGCGGCATCCGGGTCGGGGTCGAAGCAGATTCCCGGGCCGAACTCAGCTGCGGCCAGACAGCGCGCGGCCCAGCTGCCATGCAAACCGCAGCCGACGATCCCAACCCCGGCAGCGTCCTCACGGCCGAGCTCCTGAGCCGCAACCGCTGCGATCGCACCGGTTCGTAATGCAGTAACGGCGCGCGCATCGACAACGGCGAGCAAACGGCCGTCGTCCGCGCTTGAGACGGCGATCATTCCCATCACGACCGGCAACTCGCGCTCCGCGTTGCCGGGGAACGAGGTGATCCATTTGAGGATCGCCAGCCCGCCCCCGCTGGCCGGCATCGCCCGGAAATCACCGCGCTCCTCCTCGAGGTAGACCTTCGCCGGCATCCTCCACTCGCCGTGTGCGTGACGAACGAACGCATCGCGCACCCGCTCGATCGCGTCGAGCGGATCGATCAGGGCCAGGACGGCGTCGTGCGAGAGGACGGGAACAGTGGTCACGGCGAGCGACGTTAGCGGGAGCCCGCGGCTACGATGGGCCGATCGATGTCCTGATCATCATCGCGCTCGTAATCGCAGCCGGACGCGTGGCGATCGGAGTTGCCCTCCTGCTCGCTCCGGGACGTTTCGGTGTCAGTTGGCTCGGGCCTTCGGTGGGCAGCGGCTCACCCGCGATCGCGGTGCGGCTGCTGGGCGTGCGCGACGCCGCACTCGGCGGTGGTCTGATCGCGGCCGTCAGCTACCGACCAGTCGATCGTGCTCTGGCTGCTCGCCGGTGCGCTTGCCGATGCGACCGACGGAATCGTGTGCGCGGCCTCGGGCTCCGAGCTCAACCGCAGTACGCGGATCGGGACGGTCGCGGTTGCGGGTGGATCGGCGGTCGCCGGCGTCGTGCTCGCCTCCCTGATCTGCATGTCGTGAGCCGCAACGGTCGATCCGGCACGCGACGTCCGCACGCCGAACTTCAGGGAACCTCGGCCAGTCCGGCCGAAGCGGCAGCCGTGATGGCCGCGATCGAGCAGTTCCTGCGCGACACCGTTCCCTCACCGAGCGCCCCTGCAACGCCGCCATCCGGCTGGCTCCGGGCCGGGTTGTTCGAGGGCGCCGGCCTGGCCTCCGACGCTCCGAGCCCCTGGCTCGCGGCCTGGGGCGATCCGGAACCCTGGGGCAGCTGACCCGGCCGCGCGGCATACTGATCCGGTGGAGAACCGCCTTAAACTAAAGGACGACCGGGTTACCTGGCGCGACATCGGCGGAGAGGTGATCGCCCTCGATCTCGAGGGTTCGAGCTACCTCGGGATCAACACCACCGGAACCAGGCTCTGGGAGTTGCTGGCGAATGGAACAGACGCGGAAGAACTCGTCAGAGCCCTGCTGGAGCAACACGACATCGACCCGGAACGGGCACGACGCGACGTCGCCGCCTTCGTCGGTGATCTGCAAAGTCGCGGCCTGCTGCACGAATGACCCTCCGGATCGCCCGGCGTGCGCCCGCGCGCGCAGCCGCCGCGCGCTGGGCTTGGACGGCCACGGGAGGCGTGCGCAGGCAACTGCGCGTACATCGCTTGGCCGACGTGACGGTGGCGCCGCCACCACCGAGCGCTCTTCGTGCCGAGCGCTCCGTCCGCGCCGCGATCACGGCGCGACGGGCCACCTGTCTCGAACGATCACTGGTCCGCCAGGCGTGGCTGCGGGCTCACGGTGTGCGACGGGACGTGATCGTCGGCGTCAGCCCCTCGGGCGAGCCGTTCGATGCTCACGCGTGGCTTGATGGAGAACCGGAGATGGGGTCCCATTTGGAGTTGCACCGGATACCGGCTCAATTGTGACAGTGCTCAGCCCGCTTGAGATCGCCGCCGGAATGCCGTTAGGGCTGGAGCGGGCGGCCCCGCTCCCGATCACGGCCGAAAGCCCACGGACCGCGCTTGAGGGCATCCTGCGTGACCGGCTCAGCGACGGGCCTCTGGTCATCTCATTCTCGGGTGGCCTCGACTCCTCACTCCTGCTGCGTATGGCTGCCCGCGTCGCACAGACCGAGGGGCTCCCTGCACCGATCGCCCACACGCTGCGCTTTCCAGGTGTCCCGGAAGTGGATGAGAGCGCCTGGCAGGAACGCGCGATCCGGGGGCTCCGCCTCGCCGAGTGGATTCGTTATGCGGTCGAGCCCGGCGAACTTGAAGCGCTCGGGCCGGGTGCGGCCGCCGTGCTCCGACGCGAGGGCCTGACCTGGCCGCCCAACCTCCAGTTCGCGGGTCCGGCCGCCGCCGCCGCACGCGGGGGAACGGTTGCCTATGGAGTCGACGGCGATGGCCTGTTCGACACCTGGCGCTGGGGACGAGTCTTGGCCTTTCCGAGGCGCAAGGCCCGGCCACACCGATCAGATCTGCGCACCGCGGCCCTCATGATGGCGCCCTTGCTGCTACGCCGTCGGATGCTCGAGAAGCACCCCGAGCTCGACCAGCCGTGGCTGCGTGAGCACGCTCGCGTCGCCGTCAACCGCGCGTACGCGCGTCACGAAGCGGCCGAGCCGCGCCGATGGGACAGGCGGGTTGCCAGGTACGGCAGCGCCCGCTACCTCGGGGTCGCACGCCGCGCGCTCCAGGGCGTCGCCCAGGCTGCGGGTGCGCAGCTCTCGCTGCCGCTTGCGCACCCGCGCCTGCTGGCCGCAGTCGCCCGGGCAGGTGGTCTCTCGGGGGTGCCGGGGCGCGTGGCGGCCATTGAGACGTGGTTCCCCGGCGAGCTCGATCGCCTTCACGTCGGTCGTTCTGACAAGGTGTATTTCGACCGCATTCTGATTGGCGAGGCCACGCGAGAGTTTGCGAAGGCGTGGGATGGCACCGGGGTGCCAGACCGCCTAGTCGATGCGGAGGTCCTACGCGACGGATGGTTGAGCTCGGCCCCCGACCCGATGAGCACCACGCTGTTGCAGGCTGCCTGGCTCGCTGGTCAAGCGGAGACACCTTCGAGCACTTCGAGGCATTCGACTACCTCGTCGAGCTCGAGCGCGTCGTAGGTCCGCCGCAGCTCGAACGCGGGCAACGCGAGCAGCTCCAAAACCTGGCGCCGATCGAAGACGGGGGACCGCCAAGCGTCCGGTCCGTTGAGCAGCGCCGCGTGCTCAACTGCTGAGAGCCGACGGAGCTCGACCCGATCGCCCCAGGTCAGATGGAGGAATCCCATGAGGGGTGCGCTAATCGGGACGGGTCCGATTGGCATTCTGCGGCGCTCACCGCCCCGCACCTCGCGAGCGGCGGTCAACCCAGCGACGGCGCGCTCTGGACGCAGATCCAATGCGCGCGGACCTGCCAACACGTCGCGGCCATCGATGATCAGCACGTCATCGGCCAAGACAGCCCAGTCCCGAGCGTGCAGCGCAGCCAGGGTCGTCGTCTTTCCCCACCCGCTCGGGCCCAGGACCGCCCAGGCGCCGTTCCCGCACATCACGCCTCCCGCATGAAGCGCCGGCCGCTCGCTCCACCAAGCGTATGCCTGCGCGATCCAAGCAAGCCACGGATGGGTGACCTCCGTCGGGTCCGTAGCGGCTGCGCCCCCGATCACGGCGGTGCCGGCGTTGCGATCGACCACCACCCATCCCCCCGCCTCATGCCAGGTCCGGAAAACGGCCGTCGCATCCCCGGCCGGAGTGGGAATCACGCCACCCGGATCGAACTCCAAGCAAACGCGGGTCCAGCCTGCCCCGGGCGGCAGGAGCATCAGCTCGTCCGGAGCCGGCGCGTTGCATACCTCGAGCCCATAGGCGCCACGTGCACCGTCAGGCCGAGTGACGGAGCTTGTTAGGATGTGCTCAGCATCCGATTCAGGCTGGCTTGTTGGCAAAGGAACTCCGGCGGAGGATCAGGATTTGAAAAAGATGACCTTGAAAGCTCAGGAACCTAATCCAAAGCAAGGGTACGAGGCTCCGAAAGTGACCGACATCGGTCCGCTGGCGGAGATCACGCTCAGCGGCACCCGCGGAAGCAGCGACGGAATCTTGTTCCAAGGCCGTCGCTCGTAGCGACGGCCTCGGTACCGCTGCAAACACCCGCAGACATCCTCCGGTATCACCGCGGACTGCTGGCCGACAGCCACCGGGTGGATCGTTTCGCCGAGGCGCTCGCGCGGGTCGTCCGGCCCGGTGATGCCGTGCTCGATATCGGCGCCGGCACCGGACTGCTCGCGATGCTGGCCTGCCGTGCCGGCGCCCGCCACGCGTATGCGATAGAGGCCGGTCCCGCCGCGCTGCTCGCCCAAGCTGCCGTCGACGCCAACGGGCTCGCTGATCGCGTGACGGTGATCCGGGGATGGTCGACCGAGACAACTCTTCCTGAGCGCGCGAACGTGCTTGTCACGGAGACCCTCTGGAACTTCGGGGTCGGAGAAGGGCTGGTCGGCTGGGTGGCCGACGCGCGCGAGCGTCTACTCACGCCCGACGCCGCGATCATCCCACAGGCATTCGACATCGTCGTGGCCCCGATAGAGGCCGCGCGCGTGGCGAAGCGCATCGAGGTCCCCTGCCTGCAGCGACACGGCATCGATGTGGATGTGCTCGGACAGTACTTGCCCGAACATCCTCAGATCGAAGCACTCCTCCCGAATCACTTGCTCGGGCCTCCAGCGGTGCTGGCTTCCGTGGATCTGCGTCAGCCGGTTGATGCCCTGCTCGAGGGCCATGTCGAGCTGACCGTCGAACGCAGCGGGACTCTGAACGGTGTGGGCGGATGGTTCGATGCGCAGCTCGCGCGGGGTGTGCAGCTAGCCAACGAGCCAGGCCGCGAATCGAGCTGGTCGAACACTGTTCTTCCGCTTGGGACGGCGGTGGCAGTCAAGGCGGGAGACACGGTTGACGTCCGTTTTCAGAGCGCGTCCAACGGAGCGGTGTTTCGTTGGCGCCTCTCCGTTCATCGGCACGGAGAGTTGATTGCCGCCGAGGATCGCGCCAGCCCGTTCGGCTTCCCGGTCGACCGTCACGTGCTCGAGCGAACCCACTCGACCGCTCCCCGCAGAGGTCGGCGCGGCGCGTGCATCGCCGCCGCGCTCGATCTGCTCGACGGAACGCGCACGCGAGACGCCGTCCTGGATGCGCTGATGGGCCCTTTTGCCGACGTGCTGCCGACCCGTGCGGCCGCCGAAGCGGTGCTACGCGACGCACTCGCGGTCGACTAGGTATCCCCCCGACGGGCACGCACGTAGATGCGAATCGCCTTCGGCACCGCGAGTATCCGGCCCGCGATCCGGCCGAGGTAGGCCAGCGCCAGCCCGAGCCACCCCCGATGCGCTAGCCGCGACTCCCGACGGATAGCGCCGGGCGCGGGCAGCAGCTTGCTCCAGAGGTAAGCGATCCGCTCCCGTCCACGGAGCTCGACCGCCCGCGCGGCCGCGTAGGCCACCCGCGGGGCACCGGTCGCGAGGACCCGCTGAGAGGTACTGACCTGCTCCTCAGCAAGATCGAGGCCCTCCAGCAACGACTTCCCTTCGGGAAGCTGGCCGAGCCCGAGCGCAAAGGGCCCGAGCGCCCCGACCTGCTCAGCGAGGTCACCAGCGGCTCTCCACGAGTCCGGCGAAAGCCTATCGACGGCGCGTCGGAGGTCTTCACCCACCTTTCCCGACGACCCGTGCTGGGCCACGTGAAGGGCGGCGAGCAGGGCGACTCCGGCTGCGTTCGGCGCCAGTGGTCTGGTTACACCGAGGACGAGCCGGCGAGCCCCTTCGGCAAGAGAGCGGTAGACGATCGCCGAAGGCGCCCTCGCGCCCGCGACCGAGTGGTGCAGGTCGATCGAAAAGCGCGGGTCCGCCGCGGCCCAGCCGCGGCCGTGGTCCTCAATTTCATCGTGCTCACCCCACTGGAAGCGGGGCCGAAGGCCCAAGGCTCGAAGAGCGAGTTCCGCGGCGGAGAGATCTTCGGTCGAAACGAGCAGGTCGACGTCGACGTACTCGCGCACCTCTGGCGGGTCGTAGAGCAGGGTCGCGAACGCCGGGCCGCGAAGGAGGATCGGCTCGATCCCGGCCTGCTGCAACGCGCTCACGACCTCGGAAGCGCCGGCATCGATCGCGAGCGTGCGCAGTGCCACCTGTCGCGGATCGACCACCTCAGTATCGGGCCAGTGCGCCGGTGGAGCGTGCCCGCGTGACGGCGAGATGGAGCAGTACGAACGCCACCCCCAATGCGATCGCGGCGGCGGCCGTGGAGCCCGCCAGTTGCCAAGTCTCGACCGGCAGACCCAGGAGGGCAGAGCGAAGTCCATCAATGGCCCAGGTCAGCGGTATTCCGGCAGCCAGGTCATCAAGCGGAGCGGGCAGCACGCTGGTCGGGAACCAGATTCCGCTGACAAGACTCAGCAGCACCGCGGCCGGACCGGCCGCGCTAGCCGAGCTATGAAACACGAAGGTGAACGCCGCGACGGTCAGTCCGAGGGCAACGGCGAGTCCGAGCGCGGCGAGGGCAGCGAGCAGGCCGGTGATCGCCGAGGTCACCGTGATATCCAGCGGCAGACCAAAGACTGACACGGCTAGTACGAGGGTCACGGGCGTTAAGAGCGCGGCGCGAATGACGCCGAACGCGCCCCCCCCGACAACGAGCATCCCCGGCGACGCCCGCGTAGCCATGAGAGTTTCGAGTGTGCCCGAGATCTGCTGATCGCGAACACCCTGCCCGAACGCGGTGATTCCCGCCTGAAGTACGCCCAGCATCGCGATTCCAACCGCCGCGTATGGAAAGTATCCGCCGGCCAGGGCTGCGGGTGCGTCTGGGTCGGGCATCACCGTTTGACCGATGAAGTAGACGATCGCGAGCTGAAACACCACCCCGAGGCCGTCCAGAACGAGCGGAAAGCGATACGACCGGAGGATGGTCAGATCTCGGGAAACGAACGCCCGAAGCACGTTCGATCGGAACCGCCAGCTCACCTCGTCTGCCTCAGCAGGCGATCGATCTCGGTTCGATCGACGGTGTCACTTGTCGTGGCAGTGACTCGCCCCTGGTCGAGTACCACCACCCGGTCGGCGGCGTCCGAAATTTGCTCGACATCATGGCTGGCGATCAGCACGGCGACACCGTCCCCGGCACACCGACGCAGCAGCAGCCGCAGTTCAGCTTCGGCGGCGGCGTCGAGCCCGCGGCCCGGTTCATCGAGAGCAAGCACGGCTGGCTCGGCCAGGAGGGCACGAGCGAGCGCCAGGCGCGATCGCATTCCCGTCGAGTAGTCGCCCATCGGGCGCTCGATCACGTCCCCGAGGCCGCTTTCCTCGAGCAGCTGGCCAACTCGCCGCGCCGCCGCCCGACGCGGCAGTCCAGACAGCACCGCGAAGAACTCGAGGTTGCGGCGTCCGCTCAGCCGCCAGTACCAAGCGTGATCGTCGCCGAGGACCAGACCAAGCCGACCACGGGCCTCCCTCGCGGTTACGTCGAGCCCTCCGATCCAGGCCCGCCCCGACCTTGGGCGGACGAGGCCCGCGAGAGCCCGCAGCAAGGTGGTCTTTCCGGCCCCGTTCGGGCCGAGCAGCCCGACGACCTCGCCGGGATGAACATCAAGGTCGACTGCGGTGAGCGCACACACAGGCCCAAACGCATGCGAGAGCCCGCGCACGGCTATCCCGGGATGTGGCGCCTTCACAGGGCCCGGGGTGCGGCGTCAACTAGTGTGAGCGCACGAGCGACGGCGTCTGGCACCGAGACCCGGTGGTCGACCTCGAGCTCCGGCGACTCGGGCGCCTCGTATGGCGCATCGACCCCGGTGAGCCCCTTGAGCTCCCCGGCGCGCGCCCGGGCGTAAAGGCCTTTGGTGTCGCGCTGCTCGCATACCTCGACCGGCGTCGAGACCCAGACCTCGAAAAACGGCAGGTCCGCTTCTGAGTGAAGGTCCCGCGCGTCGGCGCGGTCGGCCGTGAACGGGCTGACCAGCGAGACGATCGCCACGGTGCCGGAGTCCGCGAGCAGCTTCGCCACCTCAGCCGTGCGCCGAATGTTCTCCGAGCGGTCCTCGTCGGAGAAGCCGAGGTTGCCGTTCAGCCCGTGGCGCAGGTTGTCGCCGTCCAGTAGGTACGCCGGCCGGCCGGCGTCAAGCAGCGCCTTCTCGACCTCGACCGCAATCGTCGACTTGCCCGATCCCGACAGCCCGGTGAACCAGAGCGTCGCCCCCGACGCACCGAGCCTCTCCCAGCGCTTCTCACGGGAGTAGGCGCCTTCATGCCACCTGACATCCGGACTGCGCCCGGCGCTCACGTCAATGCTGTGTTGGCTGGGCCCAGGACTCGGTCCCGGTGATCATGCCCGCGCCGACGGTGGTGTTGGTCCCCTCGTCGATCAGGATGAAGCTGCCGGTCGCACGGCTGCGGCGGTACTCGTCGATCAGCAGCGGCGTCGAGATCTTCAGGTGGACGCGGCCGATGTCGTTGAGCCCGAGCGTCGTCGCATCGTGGTCGCGGTGGAGCGTATTGACGTCGATCTTGTAGCGCAGGTCCTGGACGATCGCGCGACCGTCGCGCGTCGTGTGCTTGATCGCATACTTGCCGCCGGCCTTCATCTCCTCCTCGGCCATCCAGCAGATCATCGCCTCGAACTCCCGCACCTCCTGGGGCTGGTTGTGCAGGCGGCAGATCATGTCGCCGCGCGAGATGTCGATCTCATCCTCGAGCAGAAGCGTCACCGAGAGCGGCGGGAAAGCCTCCTCGATCGGACCCTCGAAGGTATCGATCTGGGCGATCTTCGTCTCCTTCTTGGAGGGCAGCACGATCACGTCGTCGCCGACCTTGAAGACGCCGCTGGAGACGACGCCGGCGTAGCCGCGGTAGTCGTGGTGCTCGTCGGTCTTCGGCCGGATGACCCACTGGACCGGGAACCGGTTGTCGATCAGGTTGCGGTCCGAAGCGATGTGGACGTGCTCGAGGTGGTAGAGCAGCGACGAGCCCTCATACCACGGCATGTTGGTCGACTTGTCCACGATGTTGTCGCCGTTGAGCGCCGACACCGGGATGAACGTCATGTCGTGGATATCGAGCTTGGAGGCCCAGCGCCCGAACTCGGTGACGATCTCGTCGTAGGCCTGCTCGTCATAGTCGACGAGGTCCATTTTGTTGACCGCGACGACCAGGTGCGGGATGTTGAGCAGCGAGTTGAGGAACGCATGGCGGCGCGACTGCTCGAGCACGCCCTTGCGCGCGTCGACCAGGATGATCGAGAGATCGGCGGTCGAGGCGCCGGTGACCATGTTCCGCGTGTACTGGATATGGCCCGGGGTGTCAGCGATGATGAACTTGCGCCGCGGGGTCGAGAAGTACCGGTAGGCGACGTCGATCGTGATGCCCTGCTCGCGCTCGGCACGCAGGCCGTCGGTAAGCAGCGCGAGGTCGGTGTAGCCGATGCCTTTGTCAACGGAGACCTTCTCGACGTGGTCGAGCTGGTCCTGGAAGATCTGCTTGGAGTCGAACAGCAGCCGCCCGATCAGCGTCGACTTGCCGTCATCGACCGAACCCGCGGTTGCGAAACGCAGCAGCTCGGAGGTGTCCTCCCCGCCCGGGGGCACGCCGTTGGATCCAGCGCCTGGGCTCAAAAGTAGCCTTCCTTCTTGCGATCTTCCATGGCGGCTTCGGTGGCGCGGTCATCAGCACGCGTCTGGCCGCGCTCGGTTATCCGGGTCGCGGCGATCTCCTCGACGACCTCCGGCAGCGTCGCCGCCTTTGACTCGACGGCTCCGGTGCAGCTCATGTCGCCGACGGTGCGGTAGCGGACGGTCTCCATGAACGGGGTCTCGCCGTCCATCATCTCGATGTAGGGAGAGGTCGCGTAGAGCATTCCGTCGCGCTCGAAGACCTCGCGCTCGTGAGCGAAGTAGATCGACGGCAGCTCGATCTTCTCGTCCGCGATGTACTGCCATACATCCAGCTCAGTCCAGTTCGAAAGTGGGAAGACGCGCACGCCCTCGCCCTTGCGGACACGACCGTTGTAGAGGTTCCACAGCTCCGGCCGCTGGTTCTTGGGATCCCACTGGCCGAAGTCGTCGCGGAAGGAGAAGACGCGCTCCTTCGCGCGGGCCCGCTCCTCATCGCGTCGCGCGCCGCCGAACGCCGCGTCGAACTGGTTGTCCTCGATCCCCTTCAGCAAGACCGCGGTCTGGAGCAGGTTGCGTTGTGCGCGGGGGCCGGTCTCCTCGGTCACGAGTCCGGTGTCGATCGCCTCCTGAACGGAAGCGACGATCAACCGGGCGCCGATCTCCTCGACCATTCGGTCGCGGAACTCGAGGACCTCGGGGAAGTTGTGGCCGGTGTCCACATGCATCATCGGAAACGGGAACTTCGCGGGGGAAAAGGCTTTCTGGGCCAGCCGAACGAGCACGATCGAGTCCTTGCCGCCCGAGAACAGCAGGACGGGTCGCTCGAGCTGGGCGGCCACCTCTCGGAAGATGTGGATCGACTCCGACTCAAGCGCGCGGAGATGACTCAGTTCATAGGACATGGGTGGATCAGTCTGTCAGGAGCTAGTGCCAGGCCGCGGGGTCGCGGGTCAGCGCGACGACCGGCTCGGGCAGGGACTTGTCAACGATATCGGCAAGCGAGACCTCCTCGAGGACCGCCCGAATGTTGGCACGCAGCGCGACCCAGACATCCTGCAGCGGACCGGACGCCCCGTGGTAGTCAAGCTCCTCCGGTCGGTCACCGCGGACGGTGGCGAGCGGACCCTCGACCGCCCGGATTACGTCAGCGACCATGATCTCGGCCCCCGGCTTGGCGAGCCAGTAGCCGCCCACCGGACCGCGGCGCGAACGGATCAGGCCGGCCTGTTTCATGTCGAGCAGGATGTTCTCCAGGAACTTCAACGGGATGTCCTGCGCGGTTGCCACGACCTCGCCCTTGACGGGCCCCTCCTCGGCCCCGGCGAGCTCGATTGCGGCGCGAACGGCGTAATCGGCTTTGGCGGAGAGCCTCATCGAGGGGATTGTCGCAAAAGACGACAAGAAAAGAGGGGTTCCTGCTACGATCTCGAAATCGCGATTGTGCACCTAACAGATCGGCAAAGTACGTGACCGAGCTCAGCCCCCTGATAATCGTCGGCTTCGGACTCGGCGTCGGGATCCTGATCGGTATGACCGGGATCGGCGGCGGCTCGCTGATGACCCCGCTGCTGGTCCTGTTCGTGGGCACCCCGCCCGTGACGGCGGTCGGCACCGACCTCGCCTACGGCGCCATCACCAAGACCGTCGGCGGCTGGAAGCACTGGCGGCAGAAGACGGTCGACTTCAAGCTCTCGATGTGGATGGCACTCGGCTCGGTGCCCGCCGCGATCGGCGGCGTCTATGTGATCGGCATCCTTCAGCGCGAGCTCGGAGAGGAGCAGTTCAACTCGACGATGCTCTACCTGCTCGCCGGGGCCATCCTGTTCACGGGCGCGGTGACGCTGATCCGCGCGATCTTCCTCAAGAAGCTGATCGCGATGGAGCGCGACTCTTTCGAGATGTCGATCGCGAACAAGGTCACGGCCGCCGTGATCGGCCTGCTCGTCGGCTTCGTGCTCGGCATCACCTCTGCGGGCAGCGGTTCGCTGATCGCGCTCGCGCTGATCATGGTCTTCCGCCTCACCCCCCACAAGGTGGTCGGAACGGACGTGTTCCACGCGGCAATCCTGTTGTGGGCCGCCGGCCTTGCCCACATCGTCGCCGGCAACGTCGATTTCGTACTCGCCGGAACGATCCTGATCGGCTCGGTACCCGGAGTCTGGATCGGGAGCCACCTATCGGTCCGGCTCCCCGCGGGCACACTGCGTACGGTGCTCGGCGTTGTGCTGGTCGGCGCGGGTCTCGGGCTCGCGTCCAAAGCCGGCGCGCCGATCTCACCGGCGGTGATCGCTGTCGTACCAGTTGTGCTCTTGGTGATCATCCTCGTCGACCGATTCCGGAATCGCGTCAGCCGCGCGGATGCCGACACCGAGGCCCAAGAGCCGCCGCCGCGCCCCGCTCACTAGTCTTCGCGCGCGATGTTCTCGAAGATCCTGGTCGCCAACCGCGGTGAGATCGCCATCCGCGTCATGCGCGCGTGCGAGGAGATGGGGATCGCGACCGTCGCGGTCTACTCCGAACTCGACCGCGACGCGCTGCACGCCAAGCGCGCCGACGAGTCGTTCCTGATCGGCCCGGGCCCGGCGGCCGAGAGCTACCTCGTGATCGACAAGATCATCGAGGTGGCTAAGGAGTCTGGCGCCGACGCCGTCCACCCCGGCTATGGCTTCCTGGCCGAGAACGCCGCGTTCGCCCGCGCGTGCGATGCGGCCGACATCACCTTCATCGGCCCACCCGCCGACGCGATCGACGCGATGGGCTCCAAGACCCGCGCGCGCGAGCTGATGGAAAAGGCCGGCGTGCCGATCGTCCCTGGCACCACTGATCCGGTCGAGGATGTCGCCGCGGCGCGCAAGGTGATCGACGACACCGTCGGCTACCCGGTCGCGATCAAGGCCGCGGGCGGGGGCGGCGGCAAGGGCTTCCGCGTCGCCATGACCGAGGACAAGCTCGAGGATGCGTTCGAGGGCGCGAGCCGCGAAGGCGAGAAGTTCTTCTCCGACGGGACCGTCTACGTCGAGCGCTACCTCCCGGACCCGCGTCACGTCGAGGTCCAGGTCCTCGCCGACACCCACGGCAACGTCATCCACCTCGGCGAGCGCGACTGCTCGGTACAGCGCCGCCACCAGAAACTGATCGAAGAATCGCCCGCTCCGGCCGTCAACGAGGAGCTGCGCGAGCGGATCGGCAGGATCGCAACCGAGGCCGCCGCGGCGGTCAACTACGTCGGGGCCGGCACGATCGAAGGGCTGCTTCAGGACGGCGAGTACTTCTTCCTCGAGATGAACACCCGCGTCCAGGTCGAGCACTGCGTGACCGAGATGACGACCGGCATCGACATCGTCAAGGAGGGGATCCGCGCCGCCGCCGGTGAGGAGCTCCGCTACGCCCAGGACGACATCGAGCTGCGCGGCCACGCGATCGAATGCCGGATCAACGCCGAGGACGCCTCGAAGAACTTCGCCCCCGCTCCCGGTTCGATCGGCGCCTACTCCGAGCCGACTGGTCCCGGGGTGCGGATCGATTCGGGCGTCGGGCCCGGCGGCGTGGTCAGCCCGATGTATGACCCGATGGTCGCCAAGTTGATCGTCTGGGATGCCGACCGTGAGCAGGCGACGGCCCGCATGCTCCGCGCGCTGGGCGAGTTCGAGATCACCGAGCTCAAGACGCTGATCCCGTTCCACAAGGCGCTGCTCGCCAGCGACCAGTGGGCAAACGCCGAAACCTGCCGCGATCTGGTCGAGGACAAGAAGTGGCTCAAGGAGCTCGCCTTCCCCAAATCCGAGCCCAGCGATTCCGGGGAGGACGAGCCGAAGGTCGAGCGCGACTACTCGGTGGAGGTCTCGGGCAAGCGGTTCGAGGTCAAGGTCATTGGCGCCGCACTGCCGGGCGGCGGCGTCGCGGCCCCCGGCGGCACCGGGCGAGCGGCGCCCAAGCGAAGCGAACGCTCCGGCACCGGCGGCTCGAGCTCGGAGGAGCTCCCCTCGCCGCTTCAGGGCACGGTCCTCAAGGTCGCCGTCGAGCAAGGCGCGGAGGTCGAGGAGGGCGCGCTGATCTGCGTGATCGAGGCGATGAAGATGGAGAACGAGATCACCGCCCACCGCTCGGGCAAGATCGAGGAGCTCTCTGTCACTGAGGGCGCTTCCGTAGCCGCGGGCGAAAAGATCGCCAAGATCATCTAGGGAGGCCTGGGCGCATGCGCCCGAATCGCCGCCTCATAGTTCCTCTTGCGCTCGCGACGACGTCGAGCCAGGCGAGCATCGTCGTGCTCGCGCCGATCCTGGTCGAGGTCTCACGCGCGTTTGGCGCGTCGATCAGCGCGGTCGGGCAGGCAAGGGCTGTCCTCGCGTTTACCGCCGTCGCCGCGACGATCGCGATCGCACGGCTGATCGACCGTCTCGGAGTCCGGCCGCTGCTGCTCTTCGGTGCGACCGCGACGCTCATCGGAGCCGCGTTGACCGCGGCGGCGCCCAGTCTGCCGCTGTTCTTCGCGGCCCAGATCCCGGCGGGGCTCGGGGTAGCCTGCCTGCTGTCGGCCGGGTTCGCCGGTGTCGGCGCCTACTTTGAGGAGTCCGACGCCGCCTGGGGAATCGGCTACGTCGTCGGGATGCAGTCGCTTGCCTGGATCATCGGCAACCCGATCGTCGGGTTCCTGACCGAATCGGTCTCGTGGCGGCTCGCCTACGCGGTCCCGGCGGTCGTCTCGCTCGCGGCGCTGGTGACCTGCCTGCTGATGCTCCCGCGCAGGGGACGGGCCGGCGCGGTTCACGACCGCTCTGCCCGCCGCGGTCTCGGAGCCGTCCTGCGCGATGCCTCCGCCCGCCGCTGGACCTTTTCGGAACTGCTCGCCTACGGCGCTTGGACGGGTGAGCTGACCTTCGCGGGAGCTTTTTACATCCAGACCTACGGGGTCAGCGAGAGCACGGTCGGCATCCTGCTTTCGATCCCCTCGCTCGCCTTCCTGCTGCTCAGCCCGCGCGTCGCCGGCGTGACCGATCGATTCGGGCTTAAGCCCGTGATCGTCGTTGGCGGCGTGGGTATGGGTGCATTGATCCTGCTCGCCTTCACGGTGACGCCGAGCGTGCCGTTCACGGTCGCACTGATCTGCCTGGTCGCCGTCTTCGCCGCGCTGCGGCTCAACGGTTCGAGCACGCTCGGCCTCGGCCAGCTCCCACAGCAGCCCGGATCGATGATGGCGGCACGAACCGCGAGCGCGCAGCTCGGCTACGTGATCGGCGCTGTGGCGGGCGGCGTGGTGCTCGCGGTCGGCGGATTCGGGCTGCTCGGACTGATCCTGTTCGCCGGCCTGCTTGTCTCGACGGTGGTCGTATGGGGGGTCACAGATCCCCGCGAGGAGGCGCTCAGCAGCGCGCGCGACACCGCCGAGCGCGAGGCCGTCCCGCAGTTCACAGTGCCGGATTGATCTGGGTTAGGGTCGCGCGAAATCGTCGGATAGAAAGGACGGGTCGTATGGAATACCCGGACAGAACACGCAGGCGTGGCGGTTACCTGGGCCTTGTGCTCGGCGTGATGATCGTGATTGCCGGCTGCGGCGAAGGTGCGCAGACCGTCACTGATGACGTACCTGTGACCGATGACGTGGTTGTCACCGAGAAGAAGGTCAAGACTGACTACGAGACCGAAGTCGAGACGGAGGACGAGGGGACAGGCGCCGATGCCGGCAACGATTGTCCGCCAGGCGAGGTCCTTTCCTCACCCGGCAACAAGTGCCGGACGGCCGACGATCCGGACGACGGCAAGTAGAAAACCGACCAGATCGCGCTGCGACCGCGGGTCTCGGCCCCGGTTGCGGCGCGGTCAGCGAACGGCTTCGAGCTCGACTGGGATCCCGTTGAGGATCGCGTTGCCCGACAGTGGGTCGAGCGGCTCGGTGCTGGCCAGCCGGTTGCTGTTGACGCCGGCGTGCTCGCGCGCGACGGTCAGCTCGACACCCTCGAGGTCATGGCCCCAGCCGTGCGGAATGCTCACGACACCGGGCATGATCGCGTCAGTGATCTCGACCGGCAGCTCGACGTCGCCGGTCGGGTTGCTGACACGCGCCCGCCCGTGCTCCGAGAGCCCGAACCGCTCGGCGTCGCCGGGGTTGACCCACAGCGTGCAGCGGTCCTTGCCACGTACGAGCGGATCGACGTTGTGCATCCACGAGTTGTTCGAGCGCAGCTGACGGCGGCCGATCAGGACCAGCGAGCCGTTCTGCTCACGCCCCAGCGAGGCGCCCATCCGCTCGACGTCGGCGACGATCGCCGCCGGGGCTAGCTCGATCTTGCCCGACGGGGTGCGCAGCATCTCCGGCACCCGCGGCTCGAGCGCTCCGAGATCGATCCCGTGCGGAGCGTCCTCGAGCCTGGTGAGCGTCAACAGCGGCCCGTCGGAGCGCGTGCCGAACCCGTCGCCATAGGGGCCGCAGCGGATCATCAAGTCGAGCAGCCGCTCGGGTCCGCGGCGCGGCTCGAGGTCGGCCAGCAACTCGGCGGGCTCCCGGCCGGCGACCGGCGATGCCGCGTTCGACACTTCGCGCTGGGCCACGGTGCCCGCGACGTAATCGTCGAGCGCCTCGACATCGGCCTCCGGACCCTGGCCCGCGGCAATTCCCATCAGCCGCAACTGCGTCACCCATTCATCCGGTAGTTCGGCCTGGGGCTCGAGCACGGCGGGTGAGTAGTTAACGATGTTGCGCACCGACAGCTGGTAGAAGGCGAGGTCGTAGTGCGATCGGCGCAGCGGGCTCGGTCCCGGCAGGATGAAGTCCGCGTGGCGGGTCGTCTCGTTGACGTAGATGTCGAGCGAGACCATCAGGTCGAGCGAATCCAGGGCGCGCGCCAGCCGCTCGCCATCGGGAGTCGAGAGAACCGGATTGCCGGCGACCGTAAACAGCGCCCGCACCTGGCCATCGCCCTCGGTCTCGATCTCTTCAGCCATGCAGACAGCCGGCATCTCCCCGAACGCCTCCGGCGCGCCGCGAACACGCGAGTGCCAGCGGCCGAGATCGACACCGCGCCCCGAGCCGGCCTTACCACTGGAGTTGGTCTGGCCGACAGCGGCCTTCGGAAACATCGCCCCGCCCTCGCGGTCGAGGTTGCCGGTGATCGTGTTGAGCACGTCCACCAGCCAGCTCGCGAGCGTCCCGAACTCCTGGGTGCATGTTCCGATCCGCCCGTATACCGCAGCGCGCTCGGCGGCGGCCAGCTCGCGCGCCAGTCGCGCAATCCGCTCGGCGTCGACTCCGCAGGCGGCCTCGACGGTGCCGGGCGCGAACGGCGCACATGCGGCGCGTGCTTCGTCCAGGCCGCTGACGTGCGGGCCAACGGTCCCGAGGTTGTCGAGTCCCTCTTCGAAGATCACGTGCGCCATCGCCGCGAGCAAAAAGGCGTCGCCCCCGGGGCGGATGAAGACGTGCTCGTCAGCCTCCTCGGCGGTCCTCGAGCGGCGCGGATCGACCACGACCAGCCGCCCCCCGCGCGCCCGCAGAGCGCGTATTCGGCCCCGCATGTCCGGTGCGGTGAGCAACGAGCCGTTCGAGGCCATCGGATTGGCGCCGAGGATCATCAGATAGTCGGTGCGATCAATGTCGGGGATCGGGACCGACAGCCCGGAGCCGAACATCAGGCCGACGGCTACCTGCTTGGGCATCTGGTCGACCGTGCTCGCGCTGAAGACGTTGCGGGTGCCTAGCGCCTTGGTGAATCCGCGGCCGTAGAGGAGGCTCGAGAAACCGTGGGCGGAGGGGTTGCCGAGGTAGACAGCGGCGGCGTTGCGCCCGCGCTCGGCGAGCAGTGGCGTCAGCCGCTCGTCGATCTCGCGAAAGGCCTCGTCCCAGGAGACCTGCTCGAAGGAGCCGTCGGCGTTCTTGCGCAGCGGCGTCGTAATCCGGTCGGGATCTGAGTGCAGGGCGCCGAGCGAAGCGCCCTTTGGGCAGATGAAGCCGTGGCTGAAGACGTCCTGCTCGTCGCCGCGGATCTTGACGACCTCGTCGCCGCGCGTCGTGATCTCCAACCCACAAGTGGCCTCACACAGTGGGCAGGTCGCATAGGAGACGCGTTCAGCGCTCATCGCTGCGAGCCAGCCTAGCGCGCCGCCGCTCCGCCAGTGCGACGCGGCCTCCGAGCACCGACCCAACCACTCCGGCGAGTAGCAGCACCGCCGCTCCAACCGCTCCCAGCACCGGGTCCAGGTTGCCGGCCGCGCTGCCGAGCGCCGCGTAGGAGAAGGCACGCGGCAAGGAGCCGATCAACGTACCTGCCGCGATCTGCCAGACCCGGACGCCGAGCGCGCCGAACGCATAGCTCGATGGACCGTCCGGGACCCCGGGAAAGAGCCGCTGGAGCACAACTGCCCAGAGCCCGTAGCGCTCGAGCAGCTCGGCGGTCCGCGCGAGCCGCACACCGCCGAGCTCAGCGACGCCGTCGCGCCCGATCCGTCTCCCGAGCAAGAGCCCGAGCACCGCGCCACCGGTCGCAGAGGTGATCGCGACGAGCGTCCCGTAGAACGGTCCGAACAGCAGTCCGGCAACAAGCGAAAGCAGCAGGCCCGGAACCATCAGGTTGCCGAGCACGATCGCAACCGCGATGAACAGCAACGGGGCGAGCGGTCCGGCCCCACCGATCCAGGCGCGCAGCTGCTGCTCGTCGATCGGCCGCCAGACCCCGAACACGATCAGGCAGACGGCGAGGAAGCCGGCCAACAGGCCCAGCCGCAACTTCGCGCTCGGCGAGAACACTCCCTTAGGGGACCTCTGTCGCGTGCTGAGGACCCGGTGGGGTCACGCTCCGACCTGAAGCAGGTTGGCCTCGTGGATCGCGCGCTGGTGAGCCCCGTCGCGGCCCTTCGGCAGGACCGGCCGCTGCTCGCCCCGCTCCAAAGCCGCGAGGTAGGCGAGATCTGCCTCGCCAATCGCGAGTGCCGCCTCCCGGTCGAGCGTCGAGCCGTGACCGGGGACGACCGTTGTAGCGCGCGCAGCCAACTCGACCAACGTCCCGACCGTCGCGCGATAGTCGGTGAGAGAGCCGCCCGGCGAGATCATCGGCAGTTCAACATCGGAGAGGTAGTCGCCGGCTACGAGCACTCCCAGCCAGGGCGCGAACAGCGCCGTCCCGTCGCTGGTGTGTCCCGGCGCCGCGTGCAGCTCAAGCTCCTCGGAGCCCAACTCAAGTCTCCCCGGGACCGGCAGCGACTGGATCGCGCCGAGCGACAACGGCCGAGGCCGCCGCACATAGAGTTCGCCGTCGCTTTCGCGCAGGGCACGCTGCGGAGCCCCCGGCTCGGCCCGCAGCCGTAGCGCCGTGGACTCCCCGACACCGAGCGCCAGATCCGGGAAGGCGAGCCGGCCGAGCAGGTGGTCGAAGTCGGCGTGGGTCGCGACCAGAGCGTCGACCTCGAACCCCGCCTGAGTGAGCAGCGAGGGCAACAGCTCGATCTCGTCCGGCAGGTAGGGCGAGTCCACCAGGAGCGCCTCGGCGCCAGAGCGTAGAACGGTCGCGTTGGTCTGCCAGATGCGGCTCGTCAGGACGAGCGCGTCGGCATCGATCGACACCGCGCGCATCTCGCCGAACCGTCTAGGCCCTGCCAGGGCCGTGCCACGCCCCGCCTGTCCCGGCGCTACCTGTCATCGGCTAAACGACGCCCAGCAGCTTGCAGGCGTCGCGGAGCGTCTTGACCTCGGCGGTCGGCTTCTTCTGACCGCTCTCGAGCTTCTCGTTGTGACGGTTGACCCAGATGACCGGAACCTTCATCTTCGCAAGGACCTCGACGTCGGTCATGTAGCTGGCGCTGATGTGGACCCACCCCTTCTTGCCGCCGATCCGCCGAGCGCACTCCTTGAAGTGGGCCTCGTCGGGCTTGTAGCTGCGGACCTGCTGGGCGGTGACCACGAGGTCGAGATCGGTCCGGAAGTGGCGCCGGGTCGCACCGAGCAGCTTGTCGTCGATGTTGGACAGGATGCCGATCTTGTACTTCTTTCGCAGCCGCTCCATCTGGGCGTTGGTCTCGCGGAAAGGGGGCCAGCGCGGGACGCTGTCGGGGAGGAAGCCCGAGCGCGACGGCTCGAGATCCCAGCCCATCTCCTTCGCCGAGCGAACGGCGGTGCGGCGCAGCACCTCGGCGTAGAGCTCGTAGGAGCCGCCCTGGATTTCGTGCTGGATATCGATGAACAGGGGGATGAGGACATCGCGGTCGACGGTGAAGCCGTCCCGCGCGGCCTCCTTCTCGTAGGCCGCGAAAACTCCGGCCTCCCAGTCGATCAAGGTGCCGTAGCAGTCGAAGGTCACGAAGCTGATCTGTTTCGGAATAGGCAAGTGCGTTCGGCTCTTTCTTTCGTATAGGGTCCGCGGCCGTCGTGGCCGGACCCAAGTGCGCGGGCCGGCCATTCTAGTTTTTTCGAACCACCTACATGGATCTCCTCGAGTATCAGGGCAAGCAGCTGTTCGCCAAGCACGGCGTTCGGGTGCCTGACGGCAAGCCCGCCCGAACGGCCGAGGAAGCGGTCACGGCGGCGGATGAGATCGGCTATCCGGTAGTTGTGAAGGCGCAAGTCCTGATCGGCGGACGCGGCAAGGCGGGCGGGATCAAGCTCGCCAAGGACCGCGCCGAGGTCGAGCAGCACGCCGAGGCGATCCTCGGCATGGACATCCGCGGCTTCACGGTCTTCGAACTCTGGATCGAGCAGGCCTCGGACATCGCTGAGGAGTACTACGCGGCGATCCTCCTGGACCGCAGCGCGAAGCTCCCGATGGCAATGCTCTCGCGAATGGGCGGCATGGATGTCGAAGCGATCGCCGAAAAGGATCCGAACGCGATCGTGCGCGTCCACATCGACCCGCTGATCGGCTTCCAGGACTTCCATGGCCGGCGGCTCGCATTCGAGGCCGGCATCGCCGAGGACGTGATCCGACCCGTCGGGGCGCTGCTCGCCAAGCTGTATGAGACCTGGATCGCCGAGGACGCCTCCTTGGTCGAGGTCAACCCGCTGCTTATTACCGGCTCGCGCGAGGTCGTCGCGCTCGACGCCAAGGTGACGATCGACGGCAACGCCCTCTACCGCCATCCCGACACCGCCGAGCTGCGCCAGCCGGGTGGCGAAGACGAGCAGGAGCAGATGGCTTCCGAGCGCGGCCTCACCTACGTCAAGCTCGACGGCAACATCGGCATTCTCGGCAACGGGGCCGGACTGGTCATGTCGACTCTCGACGTCGTCGCCCAGGCGGGCGGCGAGCCGGCGAACTTCCTCGACGCCGGCGGCGGCTCGAAGGCGGAGGCGATCGTCGACGCGGTCGAGGTGATCCTCTCCAACCCCAAGGTCACCGCCGTCCTGTTCAACATCTTCGGCGGGATCACCCGCTGCGACGAGGTCGCCAACGGCCTCGTGACCGCCTTCGGTCAGATCGACGTCAAGGTGCCGTTCGTCGTCCGGCTCGACGGCACCAACGACGAGGAGGGCCGCAAGATCCTCGCCGAGGCGGCGCTCGACGGAGTCCACGTCGAGAAGACGATGCTCGGCGCCGCCGCCAAGGTCGTGGAGTTGGCGGGCTAGATGTCAATCCTCGTCGACAAGGACACGAAGCTCGTCATCTCCGGCCTGACCGGCCGCGAGGGCACCTTCCACGGGCTCAACAACCTCAGCTACGGGACGCAGGTCGTCGCGGGGGTCACGCCCGGCAAGGGCGGACAGACGGTCGAGTCGATACCCGTCTTCAACACCGCGCACGACGCGGTCGCGCAGACCGGCGCGAACACGAGCATGATCTTCGTTCCGCCGCGCTTTGCGGCCGACGCGATCCTCGAGGCCGCCGACGCCGGCATCGCGCTCGTGATCTGCATTACCGAGGGGATCCCAGCCCACGACATGATGCGCGTCTACGCGCACCTCAAGCGCGGCGACACTCAGCTGGTCGGGCCCAACTGCCCAGGCATCCTCTCGCCCGGTAAGGCCAACGTCGGAATCATCCCGGCCCACTTCTTCTCCGAGGGCAACGTCGGGCTCGTGTCGCGCTCCGGGACGCTGACCTACCAAATCGGCAACGAGATCGCCCAGCAGGGTTTCGGCAACTCGACGATCGTCGGGATCGGCGGCGATCCGATCGTCGGCTCGTCGTTCATCGATGTGATCTCGAAGTTCGAGACCGATCCCGAGACCGAGCTGATCGTGATGTGCGGCGAGATCGGCGGCGACGAGGAGGAGCGGACCGCCGAGTACATCGCAGAGCACGTGACCAAACCTGTGATCGCCTACATCGCCGGCTTCACGGCACCGCCCGGCAAGACGATGGGCCACGCAGGCGCGATC
Organism: uncultured Thermoleophilaceae bacterium; assembly: GCA_963790245.1. Classification (GTDB taxonomy): domain Bacteria; phylum Actinomycetota; class Thermoleophilia; order Solirubrobacterales; family Thermoleophilaceae; genus JACCVG01. The sequence continues at coordinate 1,696,895 of CAWBNP010000002.1, read as the reverse complement.
GTCTCGGGCACGAGCGGCACCGCCGCCGCGAAAGCCGAGGCGCTCGAGGCCAAGGGCGTCAAGGTCGGCAAGACGCCGACCGAGGTCTCGGACCTCGCCGTGACGACGCTGCGCTCCTGACGCGCATCAGCGCAGCACCGGCTCGGGGCCGATCAAGGAAGACAGTGCTCTCGATATCGTGGCGGCGATGACCGAATCCAAGCCGATCTCCTTCGCCCGCGGGGCTCCCTCGCTCGATATCGTCGCCGTCGACGAGCTCAGGGCGGCCGCGAACGCCGCATTCGAGAGCGATCCCGCAGGCGTTTGCATGTATGGGACGGCGATTGGCTACGTGCCGCTGCGCGAGTGGATCGCCGAGAAGCACGGCGTGGCGCCCGAGCAGGTGATCGTCACCAACGGTTCCATGCAGGCCGATGCGTTCCTGTTCCAGGAGGCCCTCTCACCCGGCGATCAGGTGATCGTTGAAGCGCCGAGCTACGACCGCACGCTGCTGTCGCTCAAGGCACTCGGCGCCGAGCTGATCCCGATCCCGCTAGAGGACGACGGGATCGACGTGCTCGCGCTCGAAGCCGCGATCGAGGCCGGCGCCCGCCCGAAGCTTGCGCACATCATTCCCAACTTCCACAATCCGGGCGGCTGCACGCTGTCCCTGGCCAAGCGCGAACGGCTGGTCGCCCTCGCCCGCGAGCACGGCTTTCTGATCTTCGAGGACGACCCCTACGTCGACATCCGCTTCGCGGGCGAGCCCCTGCCGCGGATGATCGAGCTGGACGGCGCGAACGTCGTCTATGCCTGCTCTTTCTCGAAGACGGTCTGCCCGGGCATCCGGGTCGGGTACCTCGTCGGTCCCGCCGCCCGGATCGGGCGGATCGTCAAGATCGCGACCGGCACCTACATCTCGCCGAGCATGGTCTCCCAAGGTGTGGTCAACCAGTTCTGCCGCTCGGGTGGGATGGATGGCGCGATCGCGACCGTCAAGGCCGCGCTGCGCGAGCGCAGCGAGGTGCTTTGCGCCGAGCTGCGCAAACAGCTCCCCGACGCGAGCTTCGTCGAACCCCAGGGCGGCTACTTCCTCTGGATCGACCTGCCCGAGGGAACCGACGGCGACGCGCTGTTCGCCGCCGCGGCCGAGCGTGGACTGGCGTTCGTCAAAGGCTCGGACTTCCTGCTCGACGGCGGCCACTCGAGCTTGCGGATCGCCTACTCCGGGGTGACCCCCGAGCAGATCGCCGACGGCGTCGGCCGGCTTGCCGACGCCTACCGCTCGCTCTAGCGCCCGTAGCGCTCCTTGCCCAGGACGAGTTGGCTCGGTAGAGCGGTGCGGGGCGGCGGGGAAGGATCAGCGGCGACGGAGACCGTCTCGGCGACGCTCCGGGTCACGCTGACGGTGCGCTCCCCATCCGAGATCGTGACCTCGTCCTCGGTCGAGGTGAGCTCGCCCTCGAGCCCCGGCTCGAGCCCCGCGTCCATCAGGTAGTGGAGCAGATCCTCGGCCTCGTTCTCAAACCGCAGGACGCGGACCTTGGCGCCGAGCTCGACATCGGAGAGCGGCACTCCCGGCTCGCGCGTCCCGGCCTTGATCGGGTGTCCGTGCGGACAGGTGTCGGCATCTCCGATCGCGGCGAGCATTCGCTCCTCCAGCACCGGTGACATTGCGTGCTCCAGCCGCGAGGCCTCCTCGTGGACCTCGTCCCACGGGATTCCGAGCACGTCCGTCAGGAACCGCTCGACGAGCCGGTGCCGGCGGACGACCTCGGCCGCGTGCCGCTTGCCGTCCTCGGTGAAGACGAGCGACTTGTCCGCGTTGCGGCTGACGTAGCCGTCCTTCTCGAGCCGGCCGATCATCTCGTGCACCGTCGGAGCGGAGAGCTGCATCGCGCGAGCGATGTTGGCACCGGTCATCGGAAGCTCCGCTTCCATCAACCAGTACATCGTCTCCATGTACTCCTCTTCGGCCTCTGTGGCGTGCTCGCGGGTCATCGCCGTCCATCGTATCTCTCCGCCATCTAGGATCGACGGATGGAGGTTGGACCCGGAACCCGAGTTCTGATCACCGGCGCCTCGCGCGGCATCGGAAGGGCAATGGCGCAGGCCTTCGCCGCAGCCGGCGCCGAGGTCGGTCTCGTCGCGCGCTCCGCCGACGCGCTCGAGCAGCTTGCCACGGACCTGCCGGGCGAAGGTCATCGGGCGCTCGCAGCGGATGTCGCCGACCACGCCTCGATCGAGGCCGCGCTGAGCCAGTTCGGCGACTGCGATGTCCTGATCGCAAACGCCGGGGTCGCCAACTACGGCCGCTTCATCGACGCAACCCTCGAGGAGCTCGACCAGATGACGCGCGTCAACTGGCTCGGCTGCATCTACACGATCCACGCAGCGCTGCCGCGGATGATCGAGCGCGGGCGCGGCCAGATCGTTATCACCTCCTCGGGTGCGGGCTACCGGGCTTTCCCGTGGGCCGCCGTCTACGGGGGAACCAAGGGCGCCCAGCGGCTGTTCGGCGAGGCGCTCCGGCACGAGCTCGCCGAGACCGGCGTCTCGGTGACGGTCGTCTACCCGGGCGAGGTCGAGTCCGACCTCCACGCCCACGAGCTCGCGCGGATGCCGGCTTGGCGCAAGAACGACGAGGAGGCTCCGGCCGCGCCACTCGGTGAGCTGGTGGTCAAGGCGGTTCGCGAGGACCGCGCCGCGGTCCACTACCCGCCGTTCGTCCGACTGCTGCGAATTGCCCACGGCATCTCGCCGAGGTTCGGGGACGCGTTCCTGCGCCGCCTGCGCGGCTCGACCGCTGCCCCGCGGCGGGGCTGAGCGTGGCGCTTCCGCTCGAGCCGCCGCTCAAGCCACAGCTCGCGAAGAGCGCCAAGGAACTACCGGAGGGCGATCAGTGGCGGTATGAGCCGAAGCTGGACGGGTTCCGGACGATCGCCTTTCGCGAAGGCGACGAGGTCCACCTCCAAAGCCGCAACGGCAAGCCGCTGAACCGCTACTTCCCCGAGGTCGTCGAGGCGATGCTGGCGGTCGAGGCCGATCAGTTCGTGATCGACGGCGAGACGCTGATCGAGGTCGACGGGGTGCATGAGTTCAACTTGCTGAGCCAGCGAATCCATCCGGCCGACTCGCGCGTTCAGCAGCTCGCAAAGGAGACGCCGGCCGGGTTCGTCGCCTTCGATCTACTCGCCGCCGGGGGGCGCTCGCTGCTCGAGCTGCCCTACACCGAGCGCCGCGCGGCACTCGAGCAGGTCTGCGGACCACCGATCTCACTCGCCCCGATGACCTCCGATCGCGACGCGGCGGGCGTCTGGCTGACCGGCACCTCCGAGGGGGTCGTCGCCAAGCTCGCCGACAGCCCCTACCTGCCGGGGGAGCGCAAGGGGATGGTCAAGATCAAGCGGCTGCGCACGGCCGATGCGGTCGTAGTCGCCTTCCGCCTCGGCAAGGAGCCCGACACGGTCGGGTCGCTGATCCTCGGCATGTACTCACCGGACGGGGAGCTCCAGGTCGTCGGACACACCTCCGGCTTCAGCGCGAAGCAGAAGCGCGAGCTGCTCGACTTCCTCGAGCCCTACCGGACGGGGGAGCGGGGCAGTGCCGAGCCGAGTCGCTGGAAGGCCGACGAGGAGCTCAAGTGGGAGGGCCTGCGCCCCGAGCTCGTCTGCGAGATCAGCTTCGATCACGTGACCGGCGAGCGAATCCGCCACGGGACCAAACTCCTGCGCTGGCGTGACGACAAGCAACCGGCCGAGTGCCACACTGATCAGCTACATGCGTGACTCCCTGCTCGCCGGCCTCGCGCTCGGCGCCGCGAGCGAGCGGACGACGGCCTCGTAGAAGCCCTCACCGTTGCGAGCCTCGGTGACCTCGACGTTGCCGTAGTCGGAGAAGGCCTGTCGAATCGAGGGATCTTTCTCGACCGCGTTGGCGACCAGGAAGAAGTGGCCGACGACGCTCGCCACGCCGAGGTCCTCGCGTGAATCCCCAACCGCGATGCACTCCTCGCGGGCGTAGCTGCGCGCACGCATGTGCGCCGCGACTGCGGCCGCCTTGGACGCGCCGCGCGGGATCAGGTGGTAGGCGTGGGGCGGGCCGGGAAGATCCGGGAGCGACCCTTTCGGAGCGATCGCGCCGTTGTCGACGAGCCGCAGCTGACCGAGCCCCTCGGCCTCGAGCAGCGAATCGGCCTCGAGTGCGTCGACGAGGCCGCGCATCAGGTGGGAGATCTCGCGGTCGCGATGCCAAGGCTCGTGGTATTCCAGGCGGCCGGCGAACCGCTCGAGCAGGAGCCGGGGCGCGCCGAGCGCCTCGATCTGATCGTGGATCGTGACTTCGTCCGTGGGCTGGAGCTCGCCGGTGAGGAAAGTCTCCTCGCCGTCGATGACGAGACCGCAGCCGACCTCGTAGATGTAGGCGCTCTGGCCGAGCAGCCGGGCGTCCTCCATCACCTGCGCCTTGCGACGACCGGATTTGAGCACGACCTCGACGCCGGCGCGGTGGCAGGCCTCCAGGCCGCGCGCGGCAAGCAGACTGAAGGCGCCCTCCGAATCCCGGAACAACGATGCCCCGCGGCCGAGCAGCGTCCCGTCGAGATCGGTGTAGACGCAGCGGATCCCCATGCGCCGCCTACTATGGCAAGCGGTGCCGAAGACGCTCAGCGATACGCCCTGGCGAGAGGTCTTGGAAGCCGGGCAAGGCGAGCAGCTCGTCACGACGGCGCGCCAGGGCGCCAGGCGCGCTCGACACGCGGAGATCCCCGACGACCTCCACCCCGCGCTGCTGGCGGCGCTCGGCACGGCCGGGATCGGACGGCTCTACTCGCATCAGACGGCAACGCTCGCAGCCGCCCGCGAAGGTCACACGATTATCACCAGCGGGACCGCGAGTGGGAAGTCCTTGGCCTTCAACCTGCCGGTGCTCGACACGCTCGCGCACGACCCGCGTGCGCGCGCGATCTACCTCTACCCGACCAAGGCACTTGCCCAGGATCAGGCCCGCAAGCTCGCGCAGCTGCGCGCGCCGTTCCTGCGCCAGGCGATCTATGACGGCGACACGCCCCGTGAGGAGCGGCGTGCGATCCGCGCGCGATCGAACCTGATCCTCACCAACCCGGACATGCTGCATGTCGGCGTGCTCCCCAACCACCGCTCCTGGGGCGACGTTTTCGCGAACCTCGCTTGGATCGTCCTCGACGAGGCACACGTCTATCGCGGGGTCTTCGGCTCACACGTCGGCAACGTCTTGCGGCGGCTGCGACGGATTGCCAACGCCTACGGCACCGAGCCACGCTTCCTGCTGACGAGTGCCACGATCGCCAACCCCGCCGAGCTGGCCGAGGACCTGACCGGGCACGAGTTCACGCTGATCGACGAAGACGGCGCGCCCCACGCCGAGCGCCAGATCGCGATCTGGAACCCGCCCCTGACCGACGAACGTACGGGCGCGCGGGCCTCGGCCCTCTCGGAGGCGGCGATGCTGCTCGCCGGCCTGGTCGAGCAGGAGGTGCGGACGATCTGCTTCCTCAAGTCCCGCCGCGGGGTCGAGCTGATCCAGCGGTTCACGCAGCTGCGGCTCGAGCAGGCGGGCCGAGCCGATCTGGGCGAGCGGATCGCGCCCTACAGGGCCGGCTACACGCCCGCGCAGCGGCGCGAGCTCGAACGGCGGCTCTCTGACGGAGAGCTCCTGGCGGTCGTTGCGACCGATGCGCTCGAGCTCGGGATCGACATCGGCGAGCTCGACGCGGCGATCTGCGTCACCTTTCCGGGCACCGTCGCCAGCCTGCGCCAGATGTGGGGCCGGGCCGGGCGGCGCGAGCGCGGCCTGGCGCTCTATGTCGCCGGCGACGACGCACTCGATCAGTACTTCTGCCGTCATCCCGAGCAGTTCCTCGATCGTCCGGTCGAGGCGGCGATCCTCGACCACGAGTCCGAGGAGATCCATCGCGCCCACCTGATCGCCGCGGCGTATGAGCTGCCGCTCTCGGGCGAGGACGCGAGCACGCTCGGGCCGCGCTGGCAGGCCTACGCCGATCACCTCGTCCAGGAGGGCAAGCTGCGCGAGAAGGGCGGCAGCTACATGGTGCGCGGCGACGGCTTCCCGGCTGGCGCGGTCTCCCTGCGGTCCTCCTCGACCGAGTCCTTCGCGGTCTTCGATTCCTCCTGCGGCGAGCTGATCGGCACGGTCGAGGCCGCGCGCGCGCCGGGCACGGTCCACCCGGGCGCCATCTACCTCCACCTCGGGCGACCGTTCGAGGTCGAGGAGCTCGACCTGGTCAACCGCCGAGCGGTGGTGCGGCCGTTCGACGGCGATTGGTACACCCAGCCCAAGAAGGAAACCGACACCTTCATCGAACGGGTACGCGAACACCGCGTTGCGTTGGGTGTCGACCTGTTCTTCGGAATCGTCTCGGTGACCGAGGAAGTGATCGCCTTCCAACGCAGGCGGATCTCCGACCACGAGGCCGTCGACCTTCAGGCGCTCGACCTACCGCCCCAGACATTCGTCACCCAGGCGCTCTGGTACGAGCTGCCCGACGGCGTGCTCGGCTCGGGCCAGGAGCAGCTGCCCGTTGATCGGCTGCTCGGGGCGCTGCACGCCGCCGAGCACACGCAGATCGCCGTCCTGCCCCTGATCGCGATGTGCGACCGCTGGGACATCGGCGGGCTCTCGACCAACTACCACCCTCAGACCGGCAAGCCGACGATCTTCATCTACGACGGCCACCCAGGCGGCGTCGGCATCACGCGCGCGGGCTACGAGGGGTTCGAAACGCTGGTCACCGATGCCGAGCGGCTGATCGCCGAGTGCCCCTGCTCGAAAGGCTGCCCTTCCTGCATCCAGTCGCCGAAGTGCGGCAACCTCAACGAGCCGCTTTCGAAGGCCGGCGCGCTAGCGCTGATGCGCCGGATGCTGGCGACCTGACGCGTTTGGCTGAGTTCGATCGGGTTGCCACCGAGATCGTTTCCGCAACGATGGGAGACCCACGGGGTTAGAACCCTCCGACACGACCACCTACGAGGAGACCCGTTATATGACGACTCGTTCGATAAGCCTGACCGCAGTCGCGGCTCTGACCGGGCTCGTCGCGGCCGCGCCCGCCAGCGCGGCGACGAAGTCCGAGATCCATGCCTTCGCCGTAACCAACAGCCTCCCCGGCCAAGACGGCGACTGGGCCGCCGGCGCCTTCGTCAAGTCCAAAAAAGACAAATGCATCAAGGGTCGCAAGATCACTTTCGAGTACAAGGGCAAGAAGTTCGGTGCAGCCAAAACCGACAAGCGCGGCGAAGCGTTCGCCAAGACCAGCTCGAACAAGATCCGGGCGGGCAAGTACACGGCGTCAATGAAGAAGAAGGGCAGCTGTAGCGCCGACAAGACCGCGGGCAAGGTGAAGAAGAGCGGGGTGTTCGTCCCCAACGACTGAGGGGACCCACGACAGGCCGTCAGACCGGCCTTCTGCGGGCTACCTCGGGAACTCCAGCAGCTCGATCCTGTAGTCGTCGGGATCACGCACGAAGCACAGTCTGGCTCCACCCTCGCGGATCTCATACGGCGGCTTCTCGGGCTCGATCCCCTGGTCGGCGAGGCCGGCAAGGGTCGCATCGAGGTCGTCGACCCGGACCGCTATATGTCCGTAGCCCGTCCCAACGTCGTACGGATCGGTGACACCATGGTTGAAGGTCAACTCCAGCCGCGGGCCGTCATCGGGCAGACCCATGAAGACGTTCGTCGCCTCGTCACGGATCGGGATCCGGCCGGACTCCTCAAAGCCGAGCGCTTGGTAGAACGCGACCGAGCGGTCGATGTCGGTGATTCGGTAACAGGTATGGATCAGTTCGCTCATACGGTCCACCCTACCCCTCGGTACCATCGCCGACGCGAGGCGAGGTAGCTCAGTTGGTAGAGCACACGACTGAAAATCGTGGTGTCGCCGGTTCGATCCCGGCCCTCGCCATTCGCGAAGCCCGCCGCGTGTGATCTGGCCGATGACGGTACGCAGGCGATCCTCGTAGCCATCGGCCTCGATCATCCAGCGCATGGGCCCGTAGTCCAGGAACGCAGCCGTGAGGGTGTCCCTCCACTTCGGGCCAGTCCTGGTCGGTGCACGGCCTGGCTGTTGCCATCTACGCACCCCCCAAAGTCGGGGATACTCGACCATCGATGAATGGCTCCGCTGAAGAGCTAGACGCAATCGTGCGGGGCGCGATGGACGCCTTCTGGCGAAATCTCGAGGGCAGCGCGGACGGCTCGTTCCTCGTTGAGCGCGACAGTGTGTTGGCAGTGGTCAACCCGGCGGTGGCCGAACGGTCACTCTTCAACTCGGTGATGTATCACCGGCCGGACGATCTCCTGGCGCACAGAAGTGAGCTGCAGTCGATCTATGACGAGGCGGGGATCGAGGCCTGGACCGTGTGGGCGCCCGCGGCGGATGCGGATCTGCAAGCGGAGCTCGAGCGCCAGGGTCATGTGCTCGACAGCGACCCGGATTCGCTAGTGCTGGATCTCAAGGATCTGGAGGCCCCGGACCCCGGTGCCCTCGATTGGGAGCGCGAGACGGACCTGGCCCGGCTGATCGCGATCAACGATGCCGCTTACCCATGGCCGGAGGGGACGTTCGCTCGCGCGCTTGGCAGGCTGACCGCCGAGGACTGGCATGTCTACGTGGCCAGCGAGCGCGGTCAGCCGGTGTCCTGCCTCATGACCCAGGACTCGAACCACAACACCCGCCCTGAGTTCGTTGCAACCCTGCCCGATGCACGGGGCTCCGGGCTGACCAGCCGGCTTCTCGGCTTGGCTCTCCGCCATGCCCGCGAGCGCGGTTGCTCGACGAGCACGCTGCACGCCAGCAAGATCGGGCAGCCGGTGTACGAGAAGCTCGGATACCGAGTGCTCGGCGGCTGGACGATGTGGGAGCGACGAAGGGACTGAGCCCCAAGGCTGCCGGGAGGCCACCCTGGTCACCGCCGCATGATTCGTGATGGAAGGTTCTGGCGCCTGCGGTCCTATCCGAATCCTCCTGATGCCCTCGAAGCCGTGGGCCTCTCGGAGTAAGGGCTGGAGCCAGGTGTGGCAGGTCTCACCCTTGGGTGCCTGTTCGTGGTCGCGGTTCGCGTGGAAGCTGATCTTCAAATGTTCAGCACCGCCAAAATTCGCACCGCAGCCGTCCTACTCGCGACGACGTTTGCCGTTGCAGCCGCCGGACCCGCGCATGCAACCGCTGGAACCGAGGGTAAGAGCTACACGTCCTCGACGGCGCCGAGCGCGTCAGTCGGTGAGATGAAGAGCATTTCCGTCAGCAAGAGCACTTTCTAGAAAGGCCAGAGAACCGGCCCGCGAGCCGACCGTCATCTAGAGCCAGCCGAGCAGCTTCGCCGGGGGAGGAGCCGACTCCCGACGATCAAGGCCATCGCCAAGGCGATTAGAGAGTCGATCCGGTCCTGGTTGCGAACCTTGTCGAGCGTCTGACGAAAGTCTCGCCAGCAACACCTTTCAGACAGGGCCGTCTGAGGGCTTATTCTCGCTATGTGCCTCGATGTCGCGCCCGTCCTTCGAACCGTGTTAGAGCCGTATACAAGCCCACTCAGGGGAGCTGGGCTACTCCGAAACGCCGGGCAGTATCGCGCCAGCGCTTTCGGGTTGATCCCCTAGGTTCCATCCTCCCCCGAATTGACGAGATGTCAACCAAGGAGCAGGCGCAAGTGCCCAGTGAAAAGGTCATGCCAAGAACGGCGCGGCGGCGCCCGGGCCGGGCGCGAGATACCGATCGTCCAACTGAGCGGGCGCACGACCGTCGTCTAGGATCAACTCGATGGGGCTTCTCGGCACGATCAAGATGTACGCGCAGCGCTCGCGCGAGCACGAGCAGCCGACCGACCTCTACGCCCACGAGGTCGACCTGCTCGAAGGCGGCTCGCTCGACCTCGACAGCCTCCGCGGGAATCCGACGCTGATCGTCAACACCGCGAGCCAGTGTGGGTTCACCCCGCAGTTCGAGGGCCTACAGGAGCTGTATGAGCGTTATTCGGACCGCGGCCTGCAGGTGCTCGGCTGCCCATCCGCCGACTTCATGGACCAGGAACACGACGACGCGGGCGAGACCGCAGATGTCTGCCGGCGCAATTACGGGGTCACCTTCCCGATGGCCGGGAAGATGTCGGTTCGCTCAGAGCCCCATCCGCTCTGGGACGACCTTGCCCGGCAGCCCGGCTCCAAGCCGCCGGCCTGGAACTTCTCCAAGTACCTCGTCGACGGCGAGGGTCACCTGATCGCGCGCTGGCCGACGAAGGTCAAGCCCGATGATCCGGCGCTGGTCGGCGCTATCGAGCAGGCGCTCGACGGTCCTCGCTGAGACGCGGCCTCAGGCCTTCCCCTCGGCCTCGTACTCGCGCAGGAATCCCTCGAACAGTCGGCGGTGGCCCTCCTCGTCGCGCAGGATGGTAATCACCATGTCCTCGGTGACCGGATCGGTGTCTGAGCAGAACTCGATGATCTCGTTGTAGAACTGGATCGCGCCCGACTCGGCCTCGATCACGCCTTTGATGACATGCGTGATGTCGGTCTGCTCGCCAGGCGGTTGCAGATAGCTCTGCTCTGACGTGAATTCCGCCGAGCCGGGGACGACGCCGTAGAGCTCCTTGATCCGCGCGGCGAACTGCTGCGCGTGCCCGAGCTCCTCCTGGATGTCCTCCTCGAGGCTGTTCGTGATCTCCTGGGCACGGATCCCGTCGGGGTTGGTCGAGTTCGTGATGTAGCTCATCACCGTCTCGATCTCCATCCAGTAGGCCTTTTTGAGCATCTCCACGACCTGCTCGCGCTCGGCCTTCATGTCCTCACTGAGGATTCCTCGATCGGTCATTCCCGCCTCCGTATCTGGGATCTGTTTCGCTTGGTCAGTCATACCCGATGGGTCGCTTCTGTATGTATTGACGGCGTGAGCGAGCTGCGGCCGATTGACGTCGAGGAGCTGCGCGATGCGCTTCCGGGCAGCCTCTGGCGGAAGATCCAGGAGGATCCGACCCGTGCTCCCGAGCACATCGCGCTGGCGGCGGCGAAGCGGTTCGCGCCCGCCGCCGAGCAGTTCGCGGCCGAGCACGCGGGTGAGGCAGCGGAGGGGATCGCGCGCCATGCGGTGCGCTCGCACGTCCGCTGGGCGCGCCTCGAGGGTGCCGCGCTCGGGATCGGTGGGGCGCTGACCGCGGTCCCCGACATCGCCGCGCTCGCATGGCTCCAGAGCCGGATGGTCTTCTTCGTCGCCGCGGCCCACGGCTTCAACCCGCACGATCCGATGCGGCCCGCCGAGTTGCTCGCGCTGCAGGGCTTCTACGAGACTCCGGCCGAGGCCCGCGCGGGACTCGACGGCCTCGCCAAACCGCTCGCGTTCACCTACATCGAAAACCGTCTCAAGCGAGAGGAGGCCGTATTCGGCCGGCTCGCCCGGATCCTCGGCAAGCAGGTCGCCAAGCGGACCGCGAGCCGTTTGATCCCGCTCCTCTCGGCACCGCTCTCCTCGGTGCAGAACGCCCGCGCGACCTCCGAGCTGGGCAGGCGCGCGGTCACCTACTACGGCGGCTGACGTCGACTACGCGCGCCCGTAGACCGGAATCGCAGCACCACTCGTCGGACGCGACTCGGGCGAAACCAGGAACGAGATCACGGACGCGATCTCCGCCGGCGAAACCCAGCGTTCGTGGTCGGAATCGGGCATCGCGTCGCGGTTGGCCAGCGTGTCGATGATGCTCGGCAGGACGGCGTTACAGCGCACCCCGTCGTCGCGGTACTCGGCGTCGAGCGCCTGGATGAAGGCGAGCACCGCGGCCTTGGTAGCGCTGTACGCCGCGGCGCCGCCCCCGGGGCTGACTGCGGCGCGCGCCGACACGCCGACGAACGCCGCTCCTTCGGCCATGATCAGGCGCGGCATCGCCTGGTGGGCGAGCAGGAACAGCGGGCGCAGATTGAGATCGACCATCCGCTCGAACTCGGCGACCTCGGTCTCGTGGACTCTGCGACCACCAGCGTAGCCACCGACGAGGTTGATGACGGCGGCGAGGTCGTCGACCCCCGCGACCGTCGCCGCGACCGCCGCCGGATCGGTCAGATCGGCCTCGACGAGCGAGAGGGCATCGAACTGCGACAGCTCCGCGACGATCCGTTCACGCTCGGCCTCGACGACGTAGGTCGCCGTGACGCGGCGCCCTGATTCGAGCAGGTCCCGGACGACGGCCTCGCCGAGCGCACCGGTGCCCCCCGCGACGAGTACAGCGCCCGCCACGTCAGTTATCCGCGCCCTTGAATGACCTCATCAGCATGGATCGTACGTCCGGACACCGCTCTACCGTGATTTGCGAGATGGGACAAGCGCAGCTCAGCGTGTCGATCGAGGAGCCCGCCGTCGTCGGGCAGCCATCCGAAGCCGCCCTGCCGGCCTCGGGAAAGCGGTTCGTCCGCGACCTGGTCGACGGCGAGGCCGTCGACGCCGTGTTCGTCGTACGCGACCGGTCGCGCCGGCAGAAGCGCAACGGCGAGGACTTCACGAAGCTGAAGCTCGGCGACGTGACGGGCGCGCTCGAGGCGGTGGCCTGGGACGACGTCGATCAGATCTGGGAGACCGCCCAGACCGGTGCCATTGTCCGCGTCCGCGGCCGGTACTCGGTCGACCAGCGATACGGATCGACGCTGACCGTCAAAACGATCGATGCGGCCGAGCGCTCCAGCTACGACCCGGCGGACCTGCTCGACGGGCCGCCGATCGCGTACGAGCGGATGGTCGAGGATGTGCGCTCGCTGATCGCGACGGTTCAGGACCCGTATCTCCACAGCCTGCTCGAGGTGATTCTCGGCGAGCAGTCCGAGCTCTGGGAGCGCTGGCGCGTCGCCCCCGCGGCCAAGACTTACCACCAGGCTTACCAACACGGCCTGCTCGAGCATTCGCTCTCGGTCGCCCAGGGGGTCAGCGCGATGGCGGCGACCTTCCCCGGGATCGACCGCGACGTCGCCGTGACCGGGGCGCTGTTGCACGACATCGGCAAGATCGAGGCTTACGCCGCCGAGGGCGCGGCGATCGAGATGACCGACGCGGGCAGGCTGCAGGGCGAGATCCCGCTCGGCTACTACATGATCCGCCGCCGGATCGAGGACATCGAGGGTTTCCCCCCCGCGACCGCTCAGGCGGTTCTGCACATCATCCTCGCCCACCACGGTCGGCTCGAGCACGGCTCGCCGGTCGTTCCCTGTACGCGCGAGGCGACGCTCGTGCACATGATCGACAACCTCGGCGGGACGCTCGGGAGCTTCGACCGGCTCGAGAAGACCCTCCAGGACGGCGAGCCGTGGTCGGGATTCGACAGAGCCCTCTCCGGCTCGGCCTACTTCCCTGCCCGCAGAGCGCAAATAGCGTAAACCGGCGCGCTCGCTACTCGCCGCGGGGCCGAACGGCTCGTATCCTCACTCGTAGTGGCCAAGGACACCGAGAAGCTGATCCGCCAGCTCTCCCTGATCTCCTATCTGATGGCCGAGCGCAGACCGCTGACCGCGCTCGAGATCAAGCAGGAGGTCGAGGGCTATTCGGGCATGAACGACGACGCGTTCGCGCGTCGCTTCTACGCCGACCGCGCCGAGCTCGAATCGCTCGGGATCGACCTCAAGGTCGACAAGCCCGCCGACGGCGGCTACGAGGCCGAGAGCTACACGCTCCCGCCTGAGAACTTCTACCTGCCGGCGATCGAGTTCACCGACAAGGAGCTCGGGGCGCTGCGCACGTCGCTCTCGCTGCTGGGCGGCGAGTTCGCCTACGCCGAGCCGCTGCGGCTCGCCCTGCAGCAGCTCTCGTGGGGCAAGCCCTCGCCGATCGATGCCCCCGAAAACCGCTCAGTTGCGCTGGCCGTCACCGCCGGCGCGGGCGGCCGCGAACTCTCGCAGCGACTCTCGAAGATCGAAACCGCAATCTTCCGCCGCAAGACGATCCTGTTCGAGTACTACACGATCGGCCGAGACGCCCAAGAGAAGCGCAAGGTCGATCCCTACCACCTGCTCTTCCGCGGCGGCCAGTTCTACCTCGTCGGCCACTCGCACGAGCGCGGTGAGGATCGGGTCTTCCGGCTCTCACGGATCCGGGGCAAGGTCGGCTACTCCTCGAAGGCCGAGCACGATTTCAGCCGCCCCGAGGGGTTCGACCCGCGGATCTACGCCTCGCGCACCGACTGGCAGCTCGGCGAACGTCGCGGCACCGCCCGGGTGTGGCTCTCTGACCGGATCGCCTGGCTCGCCGAGCGGCACTTCGGGCACGCGGGCACGCTCACTCCGGCCGAAGACGCAGCCGACGCGCCGGCCGACGGCGTCGTATTCGAGACCGAGTACGGCGACGGACGCCAGCTCTCCTCGTGGGTCCTCGGGCTCGGCGCCCGCGCGCGAGTGCTCGGTCCGCCGGAGCTCGTCACCGAGACCGCCGAGCGGGTCAGCTCGATCGTCGAGCGTCACAGCGGCGAGTACGAGACCGCCGATGTCTCGAGCCGGGTCCGTCCCGCGCGCCCGGAAAGGGAGACGACGCGCTCGCCAGATGACTCCGCGATCCGGCCCGAGCGCTTCGCACGGCTGGTCACGCTGGCGGGGATACTGATAGAGGCCGCGCGCCTCGGGGAGAAGCTCGACCTGCGCGAGCTCTGCAAGACGCTCAACGTCAGCGACGAGGAGCTGCGCGAGGACATCGACGTGCTCAACGTCGTCAACTTCGGCGGCGGTAGCTACGTCCTCTACGCCGAGGTCCAAGGCGACACGATCGAGGTCGATCCCGAGCCCTACGGCGACAACTTCGCCAAGCCGGCGCGGCTGCTGCCGCTCGAGGCCAAGGCGCTGATCGCGGCGATCGACCTGCTCGGCGAGCACCTGCCCGAAGGCTCGCTGACCTCCGCACGGGAGAAGATCGTGACTGCACTCGGTCAGGATCCGGCATCCGACGGCCTCCAGATCACGACCGCGAAGGGCGACGACTCGGGTATCGCGCGCGTCGTCTCGGCGGCGATCGCGTCGCACCGGGTGCTCGAGATCGACTACTACAAGGAGAACGAGGACGAGTTCGTCTCGCGCCGGATCGAGCCCTACCAGCTGCTCAACGGACAGGAAGGCTGGTACGTCCACTGCTTCGACGCCGAGCGGGGCGCCGCGCGCAGCTTCCGCCTGGACCGGATCCGCGAGGCGACCGTCACAGAGGATTCATTTGATCCGCGCTCAGACGTCGAGCCCGACGTCCGCGGCTGGCCGCGCACGGGCGAGGTTCCAGCCTCTCGGCCGGCACGCGTCTGGGTTTCCGCCGAGCGTGCACGCTGGGCGCGCGAGGACCGCGCCGTGCTCGAGGAGCTCGCCGACGGGTCGGTGATCGTCGAGCTGCACTTCGCAGGCAACGAGTGGCTGGTCACGGAGATCCTCAAGGAAGCCGGCGACGCCGTCGTCGTCTGGCCCGAGGACGCCCGCGCCGCGGTGCTTCAGGCCGCCGAGACGCTCGTCGGCGCCGTTCACAGCTAGCCTCCCTCGAGATGAGCGCGACCGCCACCGACATCTACGACCTGCCGCAGGAGTACAAGGACTTCCGCGACACGATCCGGCAGATGGTCCAGGAGCGAATCGTCCCGCGGGCGGCCGAGATCGACGCGACCGCGGAGTACCCCTGGGACGTCCGCGAGCTACTCGCCGAGCACGATGTCCTCGGGCTGCCCTTCGACACCGAGTACGGGGGTACGGGCACTGGCACGCTGATGCTCCAGGTGGCCGTCGAGGAGATCGCCAAGGCGTGCGCCTCGAGCGCCCTGATCCTGATGGTCAACGAGCTCGGCACGATGCCGATCCAGCGCGCCGGATCGGATGAGCTCAAGCAGCGCTTCCTCCCGCGCTGCGCGAGCGGCGAATGGTCACCGGCCTTCTGCCTGTCAGAGCCCGAGGCCGGCTCCGACCCCGCCGCGATGCGCACTCACGCGGTCCGCGACGGGGACGAGTGGGTGATCAACGGGACCAAGAACTGGATCAGCAACGCCGGCATCGCGGACTTCTACGTCGTCTTCGCCATGACCAACCGCGAGGATCGCCGGATCAGCGCCTTCGTGGTCGAGAAGGATACGCCGGGCTTCTCGGTCGGCAAGCTGGAGCACAAGCTCGGCATAAAGGGCTCCCCGACCGGATCCCCCGTCTTCGAGGACGTCCGCGTTCCACACGAAAACCTGATCGGAGAGGAAGGCAAGGGGCTGTCGATCGCGCTCGGGACGCTCGAGCGCACGCGGCTCGGAGCCGCCGCCCAGGCGGTCGGGATCGCGCAAGGTGCGACCGACTACGCCAACGACTACGCCAAGGAGCGGATCGCCTTCGGCAACCCGATCAACCGGCTCCAGGGAATCCAGTTCAAGCTTGCCGACATGGAGACGAGGACCGCCGCCGCGCGCCAGCTGCTCTACCGCGCCTGCGCGGCCGCCGACCGCAGCGAGCCGGGGCTCGGCAAGCTGACGTCGATGGCGAAGCTGTTCGCCTCCGATACCGCGATGGCCGTCACGGTCGAAGCGATCCAGGTGCTCGGCGGCTACGGCTACGTAACCGAGTACCCGGTCGAGCGGATGATGCGCGACGCCAAGATCACCCAGATCTATGAGGGCACGAACGAGATCCAGCGGGTTGTCATCGCGCGCGCGATGTCCGGCGCCTGACCGACCTCAGCCGAGCGCTCGCCCGTACTGGCGCTCGTAGTAGGCGCGGTATTCGCCCGAGCGGATCGGCTCCCACCAGGGCTCGTTATCGCGGTACCAGTCGACCGTTGCCGTGAGACCGTCCGTGAACCGGGTGCGTGGTTCCCAGCCGAGCGCGCGGACCTTGTCGGAGGAGAGCGAGTAGCGCCGGTCGTGGCCGGGCCGGTCGCGGACGTACTCGATCAGCGATTCGTCGCGGCCGGTGAGCTCCAGCACGCGCTTGACGACCTCGATGTTCGGAACCTCGTCGGGGCCGCCTGCGTTGTAGACCTCGCCCGGCGCGCCGTGCAGCAGGACCGAGTCGATCGCCCGTGCGAAGTCCTCGACGTGGATCCAGTTACGGACCTGCAGCCCGTCGCCATAGACGGGGATCGAATCCCCCGCGAGGGCGTTGAGGATCGTCAGCGGGATCAGCTTCTCGGGGTACTGGCGCAGCCCGTAGTTGTTGGACCCGCGGCAGATCACCGTCTCGAGTCCGTGCGTGTGGAAATGCGAAGACACGAGCAGATCGCCGCCCGCCTTGGTCGCGCTGTAGGGGGAGGAGGGCCGGATCGGCGAGTCCTCGGTGAAGGTGCCCTCCTCGATCGAGCCGTAGACCTCGTCGGTCGAGACCTGGAGGAACCGCTGCACACCAGCCTCGCGCGCGGCATCCAGCAGGACTCCCGTCCCGATCACGTGGGTCCGCGCAAACGCGTCCTGGTCATCGATCGACCGGTCGACGTGCGACTCGGCCGCGAAGTTAACGACGCGGTCGCAACCTGCGATCGCGTCACCGACCACCGCGCGATCCTCGATCGCGCCCTGCACGAACTCGATTCGATCGTCGATCCCGGCGAGGTTCTCGCGCCGACCCGCATAAGTGAGCTTGTCGAGTACGAGTATCTGCTCGTCGGGTCGGGCGTCGAGCACGACGCGCGCATAGGCCGAACCGATGAAGCCGGCGGCCCCGGTTATCAACGTTCTCAGCGAGCCACCCCCACGCGGGATGAGCCTGGTCGGCTGAGGACCCGGTTGGGCCTCAAGGGATTTCTATCTCGGCGTGGTCGCCGACGACGAAGCGGTGGGCGCGGGGTGTCGCCGGGCCGCGGGAGATGTGGACGTCACGTCCGATCAGGCTCGCCTCGACCCGGCCCTCGAGATCACGCAGCGAGGAACCCGCGAGGATTATCGAGTGCTCGATCTCGGCGCGCGAGATCTGGACGCCTTCTCCGATCGCCGAGTACGGCCCGATGTAGGCGTCGGTGATCTGCGCCCCGGCGCCGATCACGGCCGGCCCGCGCACGACCGAACGCTCAAGAACCGCGCCGGCCTCGATCACCACGCGGCCCTCGACGCGCGAGTCGATCAACTCGCCCGCCGTCCGCCCGGAGATCTCCTCGAGGATCAGCCGGTTCGCGTCGAGCAGGTCCTGCACCTGGCCGGTGTCCTTCCACCATCCGCTCACGAGATGGGGCGTGACCCGCAGGCCGCCATCGACCAGGTGCTGGATCGCGTCCGTGATCTCGAGCTCACCGCGTGACGAGGGCTCGATCGCGCGCGCCGCGTCGAGGATCGACCGCGTGAACATGTAGACGCCGACCAGCGCGAGGTTGGTGCGCGGCTCACTCGGCTTCTCGACCAGCCGCGTCACCCTCTGCTCGTCAAGCTCAGCGACCCCGTAGTGCTCGGGGTCGGGCACCTCGGTCAGCAGGATCATCGCGTCGGGCGCGTCGCTGCGGAACTCGTCGACCAGAGCCGTGATCCCGTCGCGCAGCATGTTGTCGCCGAGGTACATTACGAACGAGGAATCGCCGAGGAAGTCGGCGGCGGTCAGGACCGCGTGCGCGAGCCCTAGCGGCTCGGCTTGCTCGATGTAGGTGATCGTCGCGCCGAACACCGATCCGTCCCCCGCGGCCGCGCGGATCTCGTCGCCGGTCTCAGGAGCGATCACGATGCCGATCTCCTCGATCCCGGCCGCCACGAGCGCCTCCATGCCGTAGAACAGAACCGGCTTGTTGGCCACCGGGACGAGCTGCTTGGCGCTCGTGTGGGTGAGTGGTCGGAGACGGGTGCCCTTGCCCCCCGAGAGGATCAGGCCTTTGAGCGCGCCGCTAATAGACGCCGCCCAGCTTGCGGTGATCCCAGCTGACCACCCGGGTCGGGGTAAAGCGCAGCCCGACCCGCTTGGGAGCCTGGGTCAGAACCATGTCGCGGGTCTCCGTAGGGAGCTGGCTCATGCCGCTGTAGCGCCTGAAGAGCTCCAAGCCGTGGTCTGCAACCGCTTCGACCTCGCGGATCACCACGACGTCGCATTCCATCATCACGCCGCGCAGATCCTGGTACTCGACGCCGGCTTCGACCTGGATCGTCGCCTGCGGTCCGCGTTCGAGGTTCTTGGTCTTCTGAGACTTGGCGAAGGTCCAGCCGCGCAACTCGGTCCCGTCGCGGACGAACCAGAGCGGCATCAGGTGGGGCCGTCCGGCGGGCCCGATCGTGGCGCAGGTGAGCGTCTTCTCCTCGTCGAGGAACTGCGCAAGCTCCCCTGGGCTCATGTTGATCTGATCCCGGCGTGAGGGCATTGACAGAGCCTATAGAGAGGGGATTCAAACGGCCGGCCTCGTTCCGTCAGGACCCAGGCGTAGCTTTCGACTGCTAAGCCATGGAAGCCGCCACCCCACTCCCCCTGCAGCTCGGTCGCGTCGAAGTACGTGCCGGAGCCGTGCTGATCGCCGACCTGATCGTCGCTGATGAGCGATTCGTCGACCTCGTCCGCCAACGCATCGAACAGGGAGATGCGCCCGAGGACGTCACCCGCCAGGCGCTCGAGATCGGCGCCCGGGTGCTCGATCGCGAGTCCTCGAGCGTCGAGGTCGACTTCATCCGGCGCGAGCTCGAGAAGGTCTCGAGCGAGGTCGAGCGCTCCTTCGGTGAGCGCGCCCATGGCGTCGCAACCGAGCTCGGCGCCCAGATGGAAGCCGCCTTCGGCGAGGACGGCGGCGCGGTCGCCAAGGCGCTCAGCGGCCACTCGGAGCAACTCGCCGAGCAGATCGCCTCGACCTTCGGCAGCGAGCGGAGCTCTGCCATCCAGCACCAGATCAAGGAGCTCGTCGAGCGTTCCCTGCGCGAGTCGCAGCAGAACCTCGTCCGCCTGTTCTCCAGCGCGGAGGGCCAAAACCCGCTCGCCGACTTCAAGGCCTCGGTCGTGCGCGAGCTCAAGGCCGGACGTGAGGGCGACAGCGCGCTACTCGAGAAGGTCGGCGCCCTCCAGCTCGAGGTCCAGCGGCTGCGCGACGCAGGCGAGGCGGAGGCCGAGATCGACGCCGAGCGCGAGCGCGGAGCCGGCAAGGGGCGCACGTTCGAGGCGATCGTCTTCGAAGCGATCGAGCGGCTGGCCGATAGCCGGGGAGATTCGGCCGTCCACACCGGCGACTCCCAGGCTGAGTCGGGTGACAAGGTCGGCGACGTTGTCGTGGAGCTCGACGGCGCGATCGGCGACGGACGGGGTCGCGTCGTTTTCGAGGCCAAGGACAAGCGGCTCTCGCGTCCGGACGCCTGGCGCGAGCTCGACGCGGCGATGGCGGTGCGCGACGCGCAGTTCGCCATCCTGGTTGTGTCCTCCGAAGCAAAGATCCCGGCGCGCACCGAGCCGCTCGCCGAGTTCCAGGGCAACAAGATGATCGTCACCTTCGACAAGGACGACCTCGATGAGCGCGGCCTAGACATCGCCTACCGTTACGCGCGCTGCAAGCTGCTCGCTCAGCGGGACGCCACGTCTGAGGTCGACGCGGCCGGCGTACGCGCGGCGACCGAGGAGGCCGCCGCCGCCCTGCGCGACACCCAGAAGATCCGCGGCCATTTGACCAAGGCGACGAACGGGGTCAGCGAAGCGCGCGAGGTGCTCGAGATCATGGAGACGCGGATCCGGGCTGCGCTCGAGCGGGTCGAGAACCTGATCGCGGCGGGCGACCCCGGCTAGGGCGCCCTCGCGGGTTCTAACAAAAGTCTTAGTCAACTCTCGCGCTGCTCACACGATGCACTGGTTGACTTATGTTGCGTCCGTCGGTCGGCTTACCTCCCTCACCCTCCGCTGTCCGGCGGGCGTCAATTACCTCTCAGCCGTGTCGACATCTCGTGCTGGAGGTCGAGCGCCCATCGCCTCGTGAGCCTCGGGTTCGCGTACGCGCGTTCGGCCCACTTCTCGTATACGACGCGGAACCCGCCCGGAGGGGTGACGCCGAGTTCCCGCGCCCGGGCGTCCCAGCGCTCCTGGGGGAGCTCCTCAGCCATCACGACGGCCGTGGTCCGAATCCAGGCGCGGTAGCTCAGGCCGTCGATCGCGCGCATCGCGGGCTGCCAGCGCGGCATCGCCAGGTGGGCGAGCGACCGAACCAACCGCGTCATCACGCCGACCATCGTGCGGGCGTAGATCTTGGTCCCCGTCTCGGCCCATGCCGGAACGGACTGACCTTGGGCACGCTGGAGCTCGAAGGCCATGTCGATCGCGCGGCCCGCCTGGTCGGCTGGCGCTGTCGACAACACTTCGAGTGGTTCGTGCGCGATCCCCGGAACACCGACCGCGAGCACGGTACGGCGGTCCGGCGCGAGCTTCACGAAGACGTCCTCCGCACCCTCGTAGACGGCCGCCGGTGCGGGCAGCTGGTCGGAGTAATGCGCCTCGAACGGAGCCGACCCGTCACGGCGGCGAACCTCGAGCCGAAGTCGCGTGCCGGCCTCGGTCGTTTCGACGGCGAGCACCGCACCGACAGCGGCCTCGGGGAGGTCAGCCGAGCTCTGGCTCGCCAACGAGTTCTCCGCCACGGTCGGTGCCCGCGATCAGCTCGTCAGGCGCCTTCTCCTTCGGGATGAACCCTGACTTCATGCCGAAGTAAACCGCTTGCGGATGGTGGGCGACGATCGCGACCGTCGACTGCTCGGGCATCACCGCGAAGCCGTCGGAGAGGGTCATCCCGATCTCGCCGAGGCCGAGCAACCGCCATACCTTCTCGTGCTCGGACTGGTCCGGGCAGGCCGGGTATCCCCACGAGTAGCGTCGTCCCTGGTCGGGCTCGATCCCGAGCTCGTGACGGACCCGCGAGTGCAGCCACTCGGCCAGCCCTTCGGCCGATTGGACGCCGATCCCGTGGACGTAGAGCTGCTCGGCAAACTCGCCCTCGCGCTCGAGCCGCTCGATCACCTCGGTCACCTCGGGGCCGACCGTCACGCCCTGAAGCGCGACGAGGTCACGCTCACCGGAGTCGATCGGCCGGAAGAAGTCGGCGAGGCAGATCCGGTCGTGGCGCGGCTGGCGCGGGAAGACGAGTCGCTCGAGCTCGACATCGGGCTGATCGGGATCGAAGACGACCAGTTCGTTGCCGTCGGCGTTGCAGGGGAAGTAGCCGAGGCGCGCTCGGGGGCGGAGGTAGTCCTGCTCGGCCCACATCCGCTCGAGCCGCGGCTCGAACTCCTCGGCGAGCAGCTTCGTCCACTCCTCGCCCTTGACGCCGCGACCGCCCCAATGGAGCTTGAACAGGACGTGGCGATCGAGGTGGGGGTAAACCTCCGCGAGGTCGGACTCGATCTCCCGAGAGCCCCAGAAAGGTGGCTCCGGAATCGGGTTGTCGGTCTGCGCGGTCGACCGGGCGCTGGCGTCGGTCGTCGGCGGCCCGTCATCGATGACGACAGGCCGCTCGCGAAGCTCCTTGGCCTCGGCGTGGATGCGCTCGACCAGCGCGCCGCGCGCGTCGCCGTCGACCAGCGCGTCCATCGTGTCCAGGCCCTGGAAGGCGTCCTTGCAATAGAAAACGCCGGGGTCATAGGTCTCATCGGATTCCTTGCCCGCGGGGTAGAGCGCCCGCCTGCCGAAGTCTCGGTTGATCGCGGCACCGCCGATCAGGACCGGGAACTCGAGGCCGCGGCCGTGGAGCTCCCCTATGCAGATCGGCATCTGCTTCGAAGTCGAGACGAGCAGCGCCGAGAGGCCGATCGCGTCGGCGTCGTGCTCGACCGCCGCGTTGATGATCGTGTCGACGGGGACCTGCTTGCCGAGGTCGATCACCGTATAGCCGTTGTTGGTCAGGATCGTGTTGACGAGCGACTTGCCGATGTCGTGCACGTCACCAAAGACCGTCGCGATCACGACCTTGCCCTTCGTATGGCCATCGATCCGGTCGAGGTAGTTCTCGAGCTGGGCGACCGCGCGCTTCATCACCTCCGCCGACTGCAGGACGAACGGCAGAATCAGCTCACCCGCGCCGAACTTGTCGCCGACCTCCTTCATCGCGGGCAACAGCACGCCGTTGAGCGTCGGCACCGCGCCGATCTTCTCGACCGAGCGGTCGATCCACTCCTCGACGCCGTCCTTCTTGCGCCGCAGGATGTGCCAGTGGAGCGCCTCTTCTGGCTCCATTCCGGCGGTCGGATCCTCGGCCTCGTCCTCGGCGACCTCGCCCTTGGACTCGAAGTGCTCGATCAGCTTCTCGAGCGCGTCCTCGGAGCGGTTGAAGACGAGGTCGTCGGCGAGGCCGCGCTCGAACTCGGAGATCTCGCCGTACGGGGTGATGTGGTTGGGGTTGACCATCGCGAGATCGAGCCCCGCCTCGACGCAGTGGTGGAGAAAGACCGAGTTGATCACCGCGCGCGCCGGCTGGCCGACACCGAAGGAGACGTTCGAGACCCCGAGCGAGGTCTTGACCTCGGGCAGCACCTGCTTGAGCTCGCGGATTGCCTCGATCGTCGCGACTGCGGAGGGTCGCCACTCCTCGTCGCCGGTCGTCAGCGTGAAGGTCAGCAGGTCGAAGATCAGCAGTTCGGGATCGAGGCCGTGCTCGTCGCAGGCGTACTGCTTGATCCGCTTGGCGATCTCGAACTTGCGCTCGGCCGTCTTGCCCATCCCGACCTCGTCGATCGTCAGCGCGATCACAGCCGCGCCATGCTCGCGGGCGAGCGGGACGACGAGGTCGAGCTTGTCGCGGCCGGCCTCGAGGTTGACCGAGTTGACGATCGCGCGGCCCGGGATCTGCTCGAGCGCCGCGCGGATCACATCCGGCTCTGTCGAGTCGATCTGGATCGGTGCAGGCTGGGTCAGCGAGATCCGCTTGACCACCTGTCGCATCTGCTCGTCCTCGTCGGCGCGCTCGGTCAGTGCGACGCAGACATCGAGTACGTGGGCACCGCCGGTCACCTGGTCCTCGGCGACCTGCACGAGACCGTCGTAATCGTCAGCGAGCAGCAGCTCCTTAGCCTTGCGCGATCCCTGTGAGTTGACGCGCTCACCGACGAGCGTCGGCGCAGGCTCCTGGACGAGCGTCGCGGCGGTCATCATGCTCGAGAGCTGCGGCGGGCCAGGTGCGGGGCGGGGCGCGACCGGGTGGTCGCCGACCCGCTCGACGATCGCCCGGATGTGCTCGGGCGTCGTGCCGCAGCAGCCGCCGACGATCGAGACGCCGTAGCGCTCGACGAACTCACCGAGCGTCGCCGCCAGCGGCTCCGGCTCCTCGGGGAAGATCGTCTCGCCGTCGGGGCCCTGCAGCGGCAGACCGGCGTTCGGGATGCAGTGGACCGGAACCGGCGAATGCTCGCCGAGGTAGCGGATCGCATCGCGCATGTCCTCGGGCCCGGTCGAGCAGTTGAGCCCCAGCACGTCGACCCGCAGCGCGACGAGCGTCGTCAGCACCGCTTGGATGTCGGTCCCCAGCAGCATCTTCCCGCCGTTGGGCAGCAGCGAGACCGAGGCCTGGATCGGCACGGAGCGGCCGAGTTCGGCAAAGGCGTCGCGCGCTCCGAAGATCGCCGCCTTGACCTCGAGGATGTCCTGCGCGGTCTCGATGATCAGGAGGTCGCTGCCGCCCTCGACGAGCCCGACAGACTGTTCGCGGAAGACCTCGCGCAGCTCGTGGAAGCGGATCGCGCCGAGGGTCGGGTCGTCGCTCGCCGGCAGATGGCCGGTCGGCCCGATCGATCCGGCGACGAAGCGGTGCTCGCCCGCGGCCTTGCGAGCGATCTGCGCCGCCTTGAGATTGATCTCGTGGGTGTGCTCGGCGAGCCCCCACTCCTCGAGCTTGATCCGGCTCGCCTGGAAGGTATCGGTCTCGAGCACCTCGGCTCCTGCGTCGAGCATCGAGCTGTGGACGTCCTCGATCACGTCGGGCCGGTTGAGGATCAGCGCTTCGTGGCACTTGCCCTGGAGCCCGCCGTAGTCGGCCTCGGTCAGATCGAACTGCTCGAGCGTCGCGCCCATGCCGCCGTCGAAGACGACGATTCGCTCGCGGGTCGCTGCCCTGTAGTCGCGGTCAGGCATAACCGCCCATGGTAGCCCGGGCCCCAAGCCAGCGGTTCGAGCGGCCGGGTCCTAAGGTCGAGCTGTGCCGGAACACACACTCGAGACGCTCGCGGACGAGATCGTCGACTGCCGTGCCTGCCCGCGGCTCGTCAGCTGGCGCGAGCAGGTCGCGCGTGAGAAGCGAGCCGCCTTCCGCGACCAGGTCTACTGGGGTCGCCCGGTGCCGGGATTCGGCGATCCGCAGGCGCGCATCCTCGTGCTGGGCCTGGCTCCCGCCGCCCACGGCGCCAACCGCACCGGTCGGGTTTTCACCGGCGACCGATCGGGGGATTGGCTGTTTGCCGCGATGCACCGGGCGGGACTCGCCAATCAACCGACCTCGGCCCACCTCGACGACGGGCTGCGGCTGAAGGACGCGTACGTCGCAGCAGCTGTTCGCTGCGCCCCACCGGCAAACAAGCCGACACCGGAGGAGCGCGACAACTGCCTGCCGTTCGCGCAAGTCGAACTGGGTCTGCTCGTCGAGGTCCGCACGATCGTCTGCCTCGGCGCCTTCGGTTGGGATGCCGCTTGTCGGCTGCTCGGGATCAGGCCTAAACCACGATTCGGGCACGGCGCCGAACACCCGGTGCAGGACGGTCCCGACCTGCTCGGCTGTTTCCATCCCAGTCAGCAGAACACGTTTACCGGCAAGCTGACCGCACCGATGCTCGACGCGGTGTTCGCGCGCGCAATCGAGCAGGCAACGGGAGGCTGCCGTAGAACCTGACCAGGACGACTATCGTCAGGAACCGAGCAATCCACGAAATCGGGGAGAAGAGATGTCCTACCGTTCCAAGCTGTTCGCCGGCGTGCTGGCCTTGAGCCTCGCGTCGGGTGCATCGATCGCCGCCGCGCAGCGCGGCGACGACAGCAACAAGGATCCGGAAACGTTCTACGCGTCGCTCAAGGGTGATGGCGGCGGGGCCGCGATCGTGACCCGGGCGGGCAGTCGACGAGTTTGTGTCACCGTCGCCGTCAGAAACTTCCTGCCAGACAAGGTCGACGTCAAGGCCGGCGGGAACAAGGCCAAGTTCAAGCTCGACGACGAGAGTGGCCTGCGCGAGTGCGAGAACGAGCGCGGCATCAACGAGAACCTCGCCGACGGCGACAAGGGCAAGATCACCGTCAAGGGTGAGGGCTTCAAGGCCGACGGCAAACTAAAGGAAGCGCTGATCGACTGACCGGCGTCGCTGTGTGAACGGCGAGCGCCCGGGCCGATGAGCCCGGGCGCGCTCCGTTACTTTTCGCGCGAGCGGCGGTTCGCCTGACGCGCCCGATCGCTTGCCGAGGTGGCCTTCTTCTCGGCACTGCCCGACTTCGAGCCGGCCTCCGCAGCGTCGGTCTCAGCCTTGCTCGCCTCGGCCTCCGCGTCCTTTACATCGGACTCGGCCTTGCCGGCGGTCGCCTCCGCGCCGGAGGCTTCCTGCTCGGCCTTGGCGGCCTTCTTGGAAGCACCCTTGGCGTCCTTCTCGGCCTTGTCGACCTTGGCGTCCTCCTCCTTGAGCTGCTCGTCGACCTGCTGCTCGAGCTGGTCGATCTCGTCCTGGGTGGTGTCCGTCGCGTCACCACCACAGCCAGCCCCGACCAGCGCCGCGGACATCAGTAGGAGACCGACCGTCGACAGCCGCTTGTCAACCCTCATTCGCTACCCCTCTCTTCTGGTTTCCGGATGGAAAGTGCGGGCAGTCTAAACCGGCCGCGAGCGCCAGAACGAGATTGCGGATCGGTACGCTGATGGGTCGCATGTCCGCCGATCCGCTCGCATCGTTCACACCCCAGGTAAGGGACTGGTTCGCGCGCGCCTTCGCGGAGCCGACGGCCGCGCAGAAGCAGGCCTGGCCCGCGATCTCCTCGGGTGACGACGTCCTGATTTCGGCGCCGACGGGCTCCGGCAAGACGCTCGCGGCGTTCCTCTGGGGGCTCGATCGGCTGTCGGCCGCTCCCGCCCCGGAAGGCGGGCGAACCACGCGCCTGATCTACGTCTCGCCGCTCAAGGCTTTGTCCTATGACGTCGAGCGCAACCTGCGCGCGCCGCTGATGGGGATCGGCGGCGACATCGAGGTTGCGATCCGTACCGGCGACACTCCCCAGCGCGAACGCCAGGCGATGCTGCGCAACCCGCCGGACGTGTTGATCACGACGCCCGAGTCGCTCTACCTGATGTTGACCTCGCGGGCGCGAGAGATCCTGCGCGGCGCCGAATGGCTGATCGTCGACGAGATCCACGCTGTCGCGCAGACCAAGCGCGGCGCGCACCTCGCCCTCACGCTCGAACGACTCGACCACCTCGTCGGGCGGCGGGTCCAGCGAATTGGCCTCTCGGCGACTCAGCGCCCACTCGACGAGGTCGGCCGCTTCCTGTCGGGCACCGGTCGGGATTGCACGATCGTCGACACGGGCGTGCGCAAGCCGCTCGATCTCGAGATCGTCGTTCCGGTCGATGACATGCGCGAGCCCTCGTCCGAGCCCGAGGTCATCGACCCGGCGATCTCCGACGGGACGGCTGTCACCAGCCGCTCTATCTGGCCCGCGATCTACCCCGAGCTGCTGGCCCTCGTCCGCGCCCACCGCTCGACGATCATCTTCGTCAACAACCGGCGCGGCGCCGAGCGGCTCGCCGTGCGGCTGAACGAGCTCGCCGCCGCTGACGACGCCGAGGGGACAACCCCGAGCGATCCGATCGCGCGCGCGCACCACGGCTCGCTCGCGCGCGAAGAGCGCCAGGTCGTCGAGGAACTGCTCAAATCGGGGCAGCTCCCGTGCTTGGTCGCGACCTCCTCGCTCGAGCTCGGAATCGACATGGGCGCCGTCGACCTCGTCCTGCAGGTCGAATCGCCGAAGTCGGTCACGCGCGGGCTGCAGCGGATCGGCCGTGCCGGCCACGGCGTCGGCGAGGTCTCCAAGGGCCGGATCTTCCCCAAGTTCCGCGCCGACCTGCTCGAGTGCGCGGTCGTGGCGCGCCGAATGCGCGACGGCGAGATCGAGGAGACGGTCGTCCCGCGCAACCCGCTCGATGTGCTCGCCCAGCAGATCGTCGCGATGGTCGCGAGCGTGGAGGAGATGGACGCGACCGAGCTACACGAGGTCGTCCGCCGCGCCTACCCCTACGCCGAGCTGAGCCGCGAGCTGCTCGACAACGTGCTCGACATGCTCGACGGCCGCTACCCCTCCGAGGAGTTCGGTGATCTCCGTCCTCGGATCGTCTGGGACCGGGTCCGCGATGTAGTCCGCGCGCGCAAGGGATCGCTTTCGCTGGCGGTCACCAACGCCGGCACGATTCCCGACCGCGGGCTGTTCGGAGTCCACCTGCCCGATGGCCGGCGCGTCGGCGAGCTCGACGAGGAGATGGTCTATGAGGCGCGCCCGGGCCAGACCTTCATGCTCGGCGCCTCGACCTGGCGGATCGAGGAGATCACGCGCGATCGGGTGATCGTCACCCCCGCGCCGGGGGCCCCCGGCGCGGTCCCCTTCTGGCGCGGAGACAGCGTCGGCCGCCCGGTCGAGCTCGGCCGGGCGATCGGCGAGTTTTCACGGACGGCGATCGACCGCGAGCCCGCCGAGCTGATGGCGTCCCACGACCTCGACGAGCGTGCGGCGCGCAACCTGCTCGCCTTCCTCCGCGAGCAGCGCGACGCGACCCGGGTCGTGCCCTCCGACCGTACGGTCGTCGTCGAGCGGTTCCGCGACGAGATCGGCGACTGGCGGCTGTGCGTGCTGACGCCGTTCGGCGGCCGGGTCCACTCCGCCTGGGCACTCGCGCTCTCGGCCCGGATCCGCGACCGGTTCGGCCTTGAATCGGATGCGATCTGGTCAGACGACGGGATCATCGTCCACCTGCCCGACGCCGACGAGCCGCCGGGCGCCGAGCTCGTGCTCGTCGAGCCCGACGAGGTCGAGGAGCTGGTCGTCGCAGAGCTCGGCGCCTCCGCGCTGTTCGGCGCCCGCTTCCGGGAGAACGCCGCGCGGGCGCTGCTGATCCCGCGCGCCTATCCGGGCAAGCGGACACCGCTCTGGCAGCAGCGGCTCAAGGCGCAGTCGCTGCTCGAGGTCGCCAAGCGCTACGGCCAGTTCCCGATCATCCTCGAGACCTACCGTGAGTGCCTGCGCGACGTGCTCGACCTGCCGGGCCTGACCGAGCTGCTGCGCGCGCTCCACACTCGCGAACTGTCGCTCGTCGAGGTCGAGACCCAGCGCGCCTCGCCGTTCGCCTCTTCGCTGCTGTTCGACTACGTGGCCACGTACATGTACGAGGGCGACACACCGAACGCCGAGCGGCGTGCGGCGGCCCTGTCACTCGACCGCGACCTGCTCCGCGAACTGCTCGGCCAGGAGGAGCTGCGCGACCTGATCGACCCCGACGCGCTGGACCAGGTCGAGTCCGACCTCCAGCGCCGCTCCGAGCGAACCCGGGCTGCGAACGCGGATGGCCTCCACGATGTGCTGCGCGCGGTCGGCGATCTGACCGCCCAGGAGGCGCAGGACCGCTCTCTGCCCGCGGTCTCCGCGCGCCGCATGCTCGACCAGCTGACCGCCGAGCGGCGCGCGATCGAGATGCGGATCGGCGGGGAGCAACGCTGGATCGCCTCCGAGGACGCGGGGCTCTACCGAGACGCGTTCGGCGCCGTCCCGCCCGGCGGACTGCCCGCCGTCTTTCTCGAGCCGGTCGAGGAGCCGCTCGCTCGCCTGCTGCGCCGCTATGCGCGCACCCACGGGCCGTTCACCACGGCCGAGCCCACCCAGCGCTACGCCATCGACCTGGAACCGGTGCTGCGCGAACTCGAGCAGAGCGGGGCGCTGATCCGCGGCGAGCTGCGCCCGGGCGGCAGCGAGCGCGAGTGGTGCGACCCCGACGTGCTGCGACGGCTGCGCCGCGCCTCGCTGGCGACGCTGCGCAAGGAGGTCGAGCCGGCCGAGCAACGCGCGCTCGCTCGCCTCCTGCCCGCCTGGCAAGGCGTCGACAACTCGCCGTCGGCCGGAGCCGGCGTCGACCGGCTGCGCGAGGTGCTGGTTCCGCTCCAGGGCCTCGCCCTCTCACCCCAGGTCTGGGAGCAGGACGTCCTCCCCCGGCGCGCCGGGGCCTACTCGCCGACCTGGATCGACGCGCTCTGCGCGAGCGGCGAGCTGGTCTGGCTCGGCGCGGGTTCGCTCGGGCGCAGCTCCGGCAAGGTGGCGCTCTATTTCCGGGAGGACCTGCGCTGGCTCGGTCCGCCACCGTCGAAGGTCGATCCGCCCGCGACGGCCCTGCACGACGCGCTGCGCGAGCGACTTGGCCGGGGCGCGTGCTTCTTCACCGACCTGCTCGCCGATGTGATCGAAGTCGACCAGGCGATCGTCGAGCCGGTCGAGCTCCAGGAGGCGCTCTGGGATCTCGTTTGGGCCGGTGAGGCGACCAACGATGCGTTCGCGCCGCTGCGCGCGCCGCGCCTCGCGCTCGCCCGCACGCGTGCCGAGCGCGAGCGGCGGTTCGCGCGTCGGCGGCGTCCCGGCGCTCCGCAAATCCAGGGACGGTGGTCGCTAACCGCGCCGCTGCTCGCCGACCCGCCCGCCCACGGTCCGCGGATGCGTGCGATCGCCGAGCTGCTGCTCGAGCGCTACGGCATCGTCACCCGCGAAACCGTGCTCGCCGAGGGGATCCCGGGCGGCTTCTCCTCGCTCTATGGCGAGCTGACCAACCTCGAAACGCTCGGTACGGCGCGGCGGGGCTACTTCGTCGAGGGCCTCGGCGGTGCGCAGTTCGCGCTGGGCGCAGCGATCGAGCGGCTGCGCGGCCTGCGCAGCGACGAGCCCGCCGGCGCGCTCGTGCTGGCGGCGACCGACCCTGCCAATCCCTACGGCGCATCGCTGCCGTGGCCGAAACGGGGGGAGGTCGAGGGTCAGACACTGCGCCGACCCGCGCGCGTCGCGGGGGCATACGTTGTCACGATCGATGCCGACCCGGTGCTTTATGTCGAGCGCGGCGGCAAGGGGCTCGTCCCGCTGATCGAGCCGCTGACCGACGGCGAGCTCGCGCCGCCGCTGGGCGAAGCGCTCGGGGCACTCGCCGATGCCGTCCGCGCGGGCAAGGTGAAGCGACTCGCGCTCGAGCGCTTCGACGGCGAGCCGATCGTCGGCACCCGTGCAGAGTCCCTGCTCGTCGAGCTCGGCTTCCGCCAAGGCCCGCGCAAGCTGACCTTGAGTGCCTGAGTCAGTCCCGGCCCGGGCTCCAGCGGAAGAAACGCATCGAGAAGAGGACGGCGGCGACGCCCCAGATCGCGACGAACCCGAGTTCGCCCCAGGCGACCCCGGCGCCGTCGAAACCAGTAACGAGCGCTTCGGCCAGGTGCTTGACCGGGAACACGTCGGCGATCGCTGTCAACCATGTCGGCGCGGATGAGACCGGGAAAAAGACCCCGGAGATGAAATAGAGCGGGAGCGCGACGAGGTTGGCGATCGCCGGGGCAGCATCGCCGTTGGGAATCACCGCGGAGATCGCGATCCCGAGACACGCGAACGATGCGGCCCCGACCGCGACGACGACCACCGTCGGACCGAACGCCGCCGCCGTGAAGGAAGCGCCGAAGGCGAGCACACCAACGAGGACGAGGACGGCGGTGATCAGGAACGCGAATGCGACCTGGACACCAACCCGGCCGAACATGAAAGCGGCAAGCGGCAGCGGAGTCGCACGCAGCCGTTTGAGCAAACCGCTCTCGCGCTGAATCGTGAGGCCGATCGCCAGGTTGACGAACGTCGTCGAGACGATCCCGAGCGCGGTGATCCCGGGGATGAAGCTCGCGGCGCCGGCGGCTGCCTGACCGAAGATCGTCCCGAAGATCAACAGGAAGAGGACCGGCAGCGCGAGGCCGAAGAAGACGACCGGCGGGTTGCGCAGCTGCGCCCGCACGTCGAAGCGCATCTGATGGAACATGACTCCGAGGCCGCTCAACGAGAACACCCCGGACGGGTCGAGCGCAGCTCGCTGAGGACCCGGTGGGGTCTCATCCGCCGGTCAGCTCCAGATATACGTCCTCGAGGCTCGGCCGCTCGACGGTCAACCCCTCGAGGTCGTAGCCGTGCCCGAGCGCCCGACCGGTGAGCGCGTTGAGGTCACGGACGGGATCGGCCGAAGAAATCTGCATCAGCGACCCCTCGCTCGTCCACGCCATTCCGTCCGGAGCGATCGCGGCCGGCTCGACGCCGGCCGGCAGCCGGAAGCGAATCGTGGTCGGCGCTTGAGCCCGCCCGCCCAACTCGCCGGGTGGTCCCTCGGCGACGATCTCCCCCGCGCTGATGATCGCGACGCGGTCGGCGACGGCTTGCGCCTCGTCCATGTAGTGGGTGGTCAGAAAGACCGTCTTCCCCAGATCGCGCAGGCCCGCGATCAGCGCCCAGGCGTTGCGCCGCGCCGATGGATCGAAGCCGGTCGTCGGCTCGTCAAGGAAGATCAGCTCCGGATCTCCGATCAGCGCGAGGCCGACATCGAGCCGCCGGCGCTGACCACCCGAGAGGTTGCGCACTCGCTGGCCCGCCTGCGGGGCGAGGCCGACGTGATCGACCGTCTCCTGTACCGCGCGCGGTGCCGGGTAGTAGCCCGCAAACAACCGCATCGTCTCGGCGACCGTCAGGAACGGATCGGGCTCGGACTCCTGGAGCACGACGCCGATTCGTGAGCGCCACTCCCGATCACCCCTGGCGGGGTCGACGCCGAGCACCGCGACCGTTCCGCCATTGCGCTCGCGATAGCCCTCCAAGATCTCGACGGTCGTCGTCTTCCCGGCGCCGTTCGGCCCGAGGAAGGCGAACACCTCGCCGTGCGCGACCGACAGATCGATCCCCCGGACCGCCTCGCGATCGCCGTAGCTCTTGCGCAGTCCACTGATCTCGATCGCCGCGGTCACGGCCTCAAGCTACAGCCAGGCGGGCCGCGCGCCTCGCCTCCGTACGATTGGTCGCCGCATGCCCGAGGGAGACACGATCCACCACGCCGCCCGTCGCGTCGGCGCCGCGCTCGAGGGCCAGGAGATCGTCTCGATCGAGGCGCCCCAGCCCCGCCACCGCCTCGACCGCTGGCCCGAGCGGCTGGCCGGGCGATCGGTCCGCTCCGTCGATGCCCACGGCAAGCACCTGTTCGTCCGCTTCGAGGGCGACCTGACCCTCCACTCCCACCTGCGGATGGGCGGCAAGTGGGGCGTCTACCGTCACGGAGAGCGCTGGCGTCGCGGCCGCCACAGGGCGTGGCTCGTGATCACGACCCCCGAGCACGAGGTGGTCCAGTTCGACGGACCGGTGCTCGAGCTGATGACCGACTCACGCACCCGCTTCGACCGGCGGATCGCCGCGCTCGGTCAGGACATCCTCGCCCCGGAGTTCGATGAGCGGCGCTTCATCGCACGTCTGCGCGGCGACGAGCCGACCCGCGGCATCGGTGACGCACTGCTCGATCAGCGCAACCTCGCGGGGATCGGCAACATCTGGAAATCCGAGTCGTGCTTCCTGGCCGCGATCGATCCGTGGCGAGCGGTTCGCGCTGTCACCGACGACCAGGTGCTCTCGATTATCCGCGCCGCGCGTCCGCTGATGGAGCGCTCCGCCGCGAGCGGAGGGCGGGTGATCACCTTCGAGCCCGATCGGCCGCTCCGTCCGGGCGAGAGCCGCGTGATGGTCTACGAGCGCACTGGTCTCCCCTGCCGTCGCTGCGCCAGCGGCCGGATTCGCGCGCGCGGCCAGGGCGATGACAACCGCACGACCTACTGGTGCCCGGAGTGTCAGCGATGAGCTGCCGGTGACCCCGCGTCCCGAAGGCCTGGCCGCCCTGCGCCGGGTCGGCCACAAAGGGGCCGACCTGATCGCACCCGGCAACACGCGAGAGAGCTTCGATCGAGCGCTCGACGCGGGCGTCGACATGATCGAATTCGACGTCCTGCGGCTGCGCGACGGGAGCCTTGTCCTCGCCCACGACTGGGATGACGCGGCCGCGCGCGACTGCCTGACCCTCGAAGAGGGCCTCGACATCTTCTGCTCCGACGCCTACGCGGGCATCGACCTCGACGTCGACCTCAAGCTGCGTGACTACGAGCGCGAGGTCGTCGAGGCGCTGATCGAGCGCGGCCTGGAAGACCGCTCGCTGGTCTCGACCTTCTTCACCGAGAGCCTCTCGGTGATCGGCAAGCTCGCACCGGAGCTGCGTCGCGGCTGGTCGGTCCCCAAGGCGCGGCGCGACTACACGCGCAGCATCCTGGCCCCTGGCGCGTACGCGCTCCTGCGCGTAATGCGCACCCGTCTCCCGGGGAAGGCGGCGATGGCGTTGCGGGCGGGCCGTTGCGAAGCCCTCATGGTCCACTGGCTGCTCGCGAGCCCGGAGCTGGTCGAGGCCGTTCACTGCGCCCGCGGACAGGTCTATGTCTGGACGGTCGACGATCCCCAGCGGATCGCAATGCTGGACGAACAGGGCGTTGACGGAGTGATCACCAACGACCCGCGCCTGTTCGATTTGCTGCCAGCGCTCGACTGACCTCCGCCGAGGGGCGACAATCCGGGCGTGATGGATCGACGGGAGCGTCGTAGTAAGGGCATGAATCAAGCCCTCGCAGTTGCGGATGTGCTGCCATCCGCCCCCCTATCAGGAGCCGCCGATTCGCTGGCGGGCTTCGAGCAGCTCTACCGCGACACGTTTCCGCGGGTCTACGCCTACGTCGTCTCGATGCTGCGCGATCGCGCGGCCGCCGAGGACGTCACGGCGCAGGCCTACGAGCGCGCCTACCGCAAGCGCGCCTCCTACCGCCCGGCGCGCGGTAGCGCCGAGGGCTGGCTGTTCGGGATCGCCCGCAACGCGGCCCTCGACGAGCTGCGGCGAGGCAAGCGCCGCGCCAGCCTCGAGTTCGACCCGGAGGACCTGGGCGCCGTGCCCGCCGAGGATCAGGCCGACCTCTCTCTGCGCAGGGAGACGGTCCGCGCCGCGCTCGCGACCCTCGAGCCACGCGACCGCGACATGGTCGCGCTCAAGTTCGCCGGCGGCCTGAGCAACCGCGAGATCGCCGACGTGCTCTCGATCTCCGAGTCGAACGTCG
Organism: uncultured Thermoleophilaceae bacterium; assembly: GCA_963790245.1. Lineage (GTDB taxonomy): Bacteria > Actinomycetota > Thermoleophilia > Solirubrobacterales > Thermoleophilaceae > JACCVG01. The sequence goes on along the minus strand of CAWBNP010000002.1, from coordinate 1,661,847 downwards.
GCACCAAGCTTCACCGAACCATTGAACGACTGAGGAAGGCCTGTCATGAAAACGTCTGAGCAGATCGAGATGACGATCGACGCCGCGCTCGACTCAGGTCGTGTGATGGCGAGCGATCCCGAGGAGCGCGAACTCCAGGAGCTGGCTCTGGCGCTGCAGGCCGAGAACGAGGCTCCGACCCCGGAGTTCGCGGCGCAAATGGACGAGCTGGTGAGCGAAGGCTTCCCGCGGCCGGAGAACGCCGCGGGCGGCTTCGTTGCGAAGCTGGTCAGTGGCTTGGACCGGCTCACCCCGCGCCAGATCACGCCGCGGCTCGCGGGCGGACTGGCTGCGACGGTGCTGGCGTGCGCGGTCGGCGGGGCAGCGCTCACCCAGACACTCGAGGGCAATCCCGCTACGACGGTGTCCTCGGGCGCCGGTCAGAGTGAGCCCGCTCCTCCGCCGTACGTCGAACACTTCGGCGGAGGTTCGGCCGCCGCTGTGGAGGACAGCGAGCTGCGCTCGAGCGGGCCAGAGGCGTTCAAGGCGGCCGTCGGACCAAACCCCGGCGGCGACGAGTCGCTCGGCGAGCGAGACCGCCAGGTCCAGCGCTCTGCATCGATGACGATCGGCGCACCGGCCGACGAGCTGACCACGGTCGGCCGCTCGATCGCCGACACCGCCCGTCGCCACGACGGCTTCGTGCTCAGCTCCAGCCTGACGACCGGCGAGGGCCGCAGCCGCGGCGGATACTTCGACCTTCGCGTCCCGGTCGTCGAGCTCGACGCGACGATCGCCGAGCTCTCCGATCTCGGCGAGGTCCGAGCGCTGACGCAGGACGAGCAGGACGTCACCTCCTCGTTCGAGTCCGTCGAGGATCAGCTCAAGGCGGCGCTGGCCGAGCGTCGCGGTCTGCTGCGCAGGCTCGAGAACGCCGGCACCGAGACCGAAGCCGCGACGATCCGTCGCGAGCTGCGGCGCGCCAACAACCAGGTCAACTCAGTCCGGGCCAACCAGCGCCAGCTCGAGCGGCAGACCGCCTTCGCTGCGATCTCCGTGACGCTCGAGAAGGGCAGCGGGGAGGCCGGCTCGGCGGCCGGCCAGGCGTTCGACGACGCGCTGGAGATCCTGACCGGGGCGTTCGGGCTACTGATCCGCGGGCTGGCTGTCCTGATCCCGCTGGCGCTCGTCGGCGGCGTCGCCTACCTGGTGGGCCACTCGCTGCGCCGCCGGCGCCGCGAATCCGCCCTCGACTAGACCCCACTTATGATCTGGGCGTGTCGGTCGACGCAGACAGCACGGTCTCCCTGCTCCGGAAGCTGGCGAGCTTCTCGGAGCTCTCGACCGACGAGCTCGGCCGGCTCGCCGAGGTCGCCGTTCCACGCAGCTACGAGCCCGGCGAGGTCGTCTTTCGCGAAGGCGACATGGGCGACAGCTGCTTCATCGTGGTCAGTGGTTCGCTCAAGGCCACCCACAGCCACCCCGACGGCCGGACGATCGCACTCAGCGAGCTCCGCGCCGGAGACATGTTCGGCGAACTCGCGATGTTCAGCGGCGAGAGCCGCTCGGCGACGATCGAGGCAGTTGAGGCGACGACCGCGATCGCGCTGCTCGGACCCGACGTCCGACGGCTGCTGATCGCCCACCCCGACATTGCGATCAAGATGCTCTCCTCGCTCGCCGACCGGGTCAGGACGGCCAACCGCCGAATTGCCAGCCAGTCCTTCCAGGGGGTCGCCAGCCGCGTCGCCGGAGTGCTGAGCGCGCAGGTCGCCGCGCGGCAGGCCGAGGGCGCGGCGGAAACCCACGTGCGCGTCCAGATGACCCAGGCCGACATCGCTCAGCTGGCCGGGACATCGCGTGAGAGCGCGAGCCGCTTTCTCGCGACGCTTGAGCGCGCCGGGGTCGTCGAGCTCGGCCGAGGTAAAATCTTCGTCCTTGACCCGGAAGCACTACAAGGCTACGTCTACTGACCGATCGCGCGCCGCAGCGTGACGCGCGAATTTTCCGCTGGCGGCCTGGTGCTACGTCGCCGCGATGGGATCGTCGAAGCCGCCCTGATCCGGACCAAGCGCGGCGCGACGGCGATCCCGAAGGGCCACCCCGATCCGGGCGAGACCGCTGAAGAGGCGGCGCTGCGCGAGGTCCGTGAGGAGTCGGGGCTGGTCGCCGAGACGATCGAGCCGCTCGGGAAGGTCGAGTACGTCTACCAGCGCGGGGGACTTCCGCGCCCCAAGACGGTCGCCTTCTACCTGATGCGGTTCCTCTCCGGCGATGTCGCCGACCACGACGACGAGGTAACCGAGGCTTTCTGGCTCAGGCTCGAGGACACCCCCACCACGCTCACCTACGAGGGCGAACGCAGGATTGCGACGACGGCGCTGACGCGAGTCGCTGAGGCTGATTTCGATCTATAAGCTGGCGGCCCAGTGTTCGTGCTCAACTTCTATTCGCCCGTTTTCATCGACCAGCTCCGACGTGGGCGCAAGACGGCAACGATCCGGCTCGGCGACAAGAGCAAGAAGTACCGCAAGGGCGAGGTCGTGATGGTCACGGTCGGGTTCCAGCACTCCCCGCGCGAGAAGATCTTCGAAGCGGTCATCGACGAGGTCGAGGTCAAGGCCGTCAAGAACCTCTCGCCGCGCGACATCGAGCACGACAACCCCGAGTTCCGGCGCGCCGAGGAGACGATTCACTTCCTCGAGCAGATCTACGGCCGCAGCGTGGCCGAGACCGACCTCGTGACGATCGTGCGCTTTTCCCAGATCTCCGACCGTCCGTCGGAGATCAGCGAGCGCCTACGGCCAGCCGCTCCGACACAGAACTGACGCTGCGAGCACCGCGTCCGCCCGGCGGCCGCGCGGGCCACCGGGCGAAGCGGAGAACGGCTAGCCGCTGCGGCGGCTGCTGGTCGCGCGGCCGTTGCGGCGCGAGCCGTTGGTGCCGTGGCTGCGGTGGCCGTTGCGGACGCTCGGGCGGCTGCTGCGCTTGACATCGCCGCGGTTCTTGGGGCTGTTGCCCTTGCCCTTGATCTTGCTGCACTTGCACTTGGCGCCAGTCCCCTTGTGGTTGTGATCCGCCACAGCGGGCACGGCCGTCAGTCCAGCCGCGATCAGAGCGACCAGAATCGAACGCTTGAATCCCCTCATTTGCACTTCCCCCTCTGAGGCCTAGGCCCCGCTCGTGTTACCTACTTGTTGCTGAGAGTTGTATTCGTATCCGATTACGGAACGGTTGCGTAGCGCCAGCAGCTTCTTCACTTCCGTTTGGCACTCTCGTTGCTAGAGTGCCAACGGAACGCAAACGACAGCCAAACCGGGAGGTTTGAACGGATGAAGCTGAAGCCCCTAGGCGATCGCTTGATCGTCCAGGCTGTCGAGGAGGACATGACCACCGCCAGTGGGATCGTCCTTCCCGACACCGCAAAGGAAAAGCCGCAGCGCGGCAAGGTCATCGCCGCCGGAGACGGCCGAGTGAACGAGGACACCGGCAAGCGCACGCCCCTCGACGTCGCCGAAGGCGACGAAATCCTGTACTCGAAGTACGGCGGCACCGAGATCACGGTCGACGGCGATGAGCTGCTCGTCCTGCGCGAGTCCGACGTGCTGGCCAAGGTCAGCTGACCCTCACACCCAGACTGAGACGGAGGAACTAGAAACATGGCTCACAAGGAGCTGAAGTACGGCCAGGAGGCACGCGCCGCCCTGGAGGCCGGAGTCGACGCCGTGGCCAATGCGGTCAAGGTGACGCTCGGCCCCAAGGGTCGCTACGTCGTCCTGGACAAGAAGTTCGGCGCCCCGACGATCACCAACGACGGTGTCACGATCGCTCGTGAGATCGAGGTCGAGGACGTCTTCGAGAACCAGGGAGCTCAGCTCGTGCGCGAGGTCGCTACGGCGACCAACGACGTCGCGGGTGACGGCACCACGACGGCGACAGTGCTCGCCCAGGCGATCGTTCGCCAGGGCCTGCGCAATGTCGCCGCCGGCGCCAACCCGATCGCGCTGCGTCGCGGGATCGAGGCGGCCGTCGATCAGGTCGTCGAGAACGTCGCCAAGCAGTCCTCGGTCGTTTCCGGCAAGGACCAGATCGCGCGCGTCGCGGCAATCTCGGCCGGCGACGATGAGATCGGCGACATCATCGCCGACGCGATCGACAAGGTCGGCAAGGACGGCGTCGTCAACGTCGAAGAGGGCCAGACGTTCGGCATGGACCTCGAGTTCACCGAGGGTATGCAGTTCGACAAGGGCTACATCTCGCCCTACATGGTCACCGACCAGGACCGGATGGAAGCGGTGCTCGAGGAGCCCGCGATCCTGATCGCCAACCAGAAGATCGGCGCGGTCCGGGACGTGCTCCCGGTGCTCGAGCAGGTCATCCAGGCCGGCAAGCCGATCCTGATCATCGCCGAGGACGTCGAGGGCGAGGCTCTGGCGACGCTGATCGTCAACAAGCTCCGCGGCACGTTCACGGGCGTTGCGGTCAAGGCTCCGGGCTTCGGCGACCGTCGCAAGCGGATGCTCGAGGACATCGCGATCCTGACCGGTGCCGAGGTGATCACCGAGGAGATGGGTCTCAAGCTCGAGAACACGCAGATGACCCAGCTCGGCAAGGCGCGTCGCGTCGTCGTCTCAAAGGACAACACGACGATCATCGACGGTGCCGGAGACTCCAGCGCGATCAAGGGCCGTATCTCGCAGATCAAGTCGGAGGTCGAGAACACCGACTCTGACTTCGACCGCGAGAAGCTGCAGGAGCGGCTGGCCAAGCTGGCTGGCGGCGTCGCGGTGGTCAAGGTCGGCGCGGCCACCGAGACCGAGATGAAGGAGAAGAAGCACCGTGTCGAGGACGCCCTCCAGGCGACTCGTGCGGCGCTCGAGGAAGGCATCGTTCCCGGCGGTGGCGTCGCGCTGCTGCAGGCCGTCTCCTCGGTCAAGATCGACGATCTCGAGGGCGACGAGGCCACCGGGGCGAAGATCATCCTGCGGGCGCTCGAGGAGCCGGTTCGCCAGCTCGCTCACAACGCCGGCATGGAAGGCTCGGTCGTCGTCAACGACGTCCGCAAGGCCAAGAAGGGTCACGGCCTGAACGCCGATTCGGGCGAGATCGTGGATCTCGTCGCCGGCGGGATCATCGATCCCGCGATGGTGACGCGCTCGGCGCTGCAGAACGCGGCCTCGATCGCGAAGAACATCCTCACCACCGAGGCGATCGTGGCTGAGATGCCCGAAGCCAACGGCGGCGGCGGTATGCCAGGCGGCATGCCGGATATGGGCGGAATGATGTAGGACGCCCGCCAGGAAAATAATCCTGGCGGCAACCTTGGAGAGGGCTCGGCTTCGGCCGGGCCCTTTTCTGTTCCTAGGCGGCTGAGCCCAGCACTTGCTCGAGCGGGAGCGGGGTGACTCCGAAGGACTCGACGTCGGCGCTGCCGCGATCACTGGTCATCGGGATCGCCATCAGGCTCGCCTCCTCGCCGGTCGCGAAGGCGCTCTCGCGCGCGACCCATTCAAGCGAGTCGAGCGCGTGGCGGACGAGCCCGAGCGGCAGGCGGACCAGCGGCCTCGGCCTGCCGGCTGCGTCGGCGACGACACGGATGATGTCCGCGTAGGACAGCAGCTCGGGTCCGGCCAGCTCGACGCGCCGGCGAGCCGGGGTGGTCGCATCGGCGGCCAGCGAGGCCTCGACGCACGCCGCCACGTCGTCGGCCCAGATCGGTTGGTAAACCGCTCGACCGGACCCCGCCACCGGTATCGCCGGGAGGTGGGACATCCGCGTCAGCATCCGCATGAACGGGTCCTCGGCGGCGTATATCAGCGACGGCGCGAAGACCAGCGCGTCGAGCGGTGATTCGAGCACGGCCTGCTCAGCGAGCGCCTTGGCGCGGAAGAACCGCGCGGGAGCGTGGAGACTCGCGCCGATCGCCGAGAAGAAGATGAACCGGTCCACGCCGGCGGACTCGGCTGCGCGCAACAGTCGAAGGGTTGCGACCCCGTTCAGCTCCTCGATCGGGGCGTAACGTTGGTCGCGGATCGACGCAGCGAGGTGGACGACTCGATCAACCCCCCTGAGCGCGTGGCGGAACGAGGCGGGATCGGCGAGGTCGCCGAGGGCGATCTGGACCCGCACGCGCTCCGCACCCAGGCCACGCGGATCGCGCACCAAACAGCGCACCCGCTCCCCGGCCGCAGTGAGCCGACGGAGCAGCGCGCGGCCCACGGTGCCGGTTGCTCCCGTAAGAAGGATCATCGCGACCCGGACAGTACCCGTGCGTAGCTATCATCCTGCGCTCGCTCTCGCGCAAGAGCGGACGACCGACACCGACCAAGGAGCCTCAGCAGCAGATGGCCTACGTGATCGCCGAGCCGTGCATCGGAACCAAGGACAACTCCTGCGTGGAAGTCTGCCCGGTTGACTGCATCCACCCGACGCCCGACGAGCCCGACTACGACAAGGTCGAGATGCTCTACATCGATCCCGACGAGTGCATCGATTGCGATGCATGCGTCGAGGCTTGTCCGGTCGATGCCTGCTTCGCCGAGGACCAGCTGCCGGAGGAATGGCAGAAGTTCACGGTTTTGAACGCGGATTACTTCAAGTCTTAGCCGGCCATCGGTAACGCGGTGCCCGTGACGGCGGGGGCGAGTTCTTCCTCGACCGGCGCCAGGGCGTAGCCCTCGGGCGTCGCGGCGATCACGCCGCGGGCGGCATGGAAGATCGCCTGGGCGGCCGGCGAGTCCGGGTTGTCGAGCACCAGGGGGCGGCCGGTGTCGGCGCCGATCCGGAGGTCTTCCTCGAGCGGGATCTTGCCGAGCAGCGGGACGTCCAGCTCGTCGGCCAGCTGCTCGCCCCCGCCCTCACCGAAGATCGTCACGCGCTCGCCACTCGGCGTCGTGTAGCCAGACATGTTCTCGATCACGCCGAGCAGTCCGAGGTTGAACTGGCGAGCCATCTCGGCCGATCGCCGAGCGACCTTCTGGGCCGCCGGCTGCGGGGTCGTGACGAGCAGGAACTGGGCCTGCGGCAAGAGCTGGGCGAGTGTCATCGAAACGTCGCCGGTTCCGGGAGGCAGGTCGATCAGCAGGTAGTCGAGCTCGCCCCAATCGACGTCCTCGAGGAACTGCCGGATCGCCTTGTGGAGCATCGGGCCGCGCCAGACGATGGCGCGGTCCTCCTCGGCGAGGAAGAACTCGATCGAGATGACGGGGATCCCGTCCTGAGCGATCAGTGGAAGGATCTTCCGGTCCGCCGACACCGATGGCTTGCCGTGAATGCCGAGCATGCGCGGAATCGAGTAGCCCCAAACGTCGGCGTCCATCGCGGCAGCGCGCTTGCCTTCGGCGTGTAGCGCAGCGGTGAGGTTCGCGGTCAGCGTCGACTTGCCGACGCCGCCCTTACCGGATCCGACGCAGATCACGTTCTTGACCCGGGCGAGCGAACCCTCCGGCAGGCCGCCCTTTCGTCCAAGACGCTCCTGGAGGCCCTGCTTCTCCTCCGGGGAGAGGACGTCGAAGCCGACGTTGACTGCCCGCACGCCCTCGAGCGCACCAACCGCTTTGGTCACCGAGTCCTCGAAGTGGGAGCGGATCGGGCAGCCGGCGGTCGTCAGCGAGACGACGACGTCGACACGGGCGCCCTCGTCGAAGAAGTCGATCGAGCGGACCATCCCGAGCTCGACGATGTCCTTGTGGAGCTCCGGGTCGATTACGACGCGGAGCGCTTCGGTGACCTGTTCGGTGGTTGGAGCCATCGCGGCCATTCTGGCACCGGACCTCGTTGGCCGCTTGGAAGCCGCTCCTTAAATGACCAACGGGACCCGAAGGTCCCGCTGGTCGAGGGAGGAGAGAGTACTGCCACTGCCGGCGAAATATGTGGCCGACAGACTTTCCCGCGTGCCGCCTCTCCGAGCGGTCTGGCGGGGGAAACGGTGCCTACGCCAGGCTCGTGACCTGATCCTGGACGTCCTTGGCGAGCTTCTCCGCGTCCTTGCGCACCTGCTTGACCTGGGTCTCCAGGTTGCGGCGGTTGCGCTTGGCGCTCTGCTCAACCTTGCGGCGACGCTGGCGCAGCTCACGCTCGACGCGCGTCCGGGTGCGCTTAACCTCGCGCTGGAGCTGGTTGCGGGCGCTCACGCCGCGACGCTCGAACCGCTTGAGCTCACGCTCGGCGGTCGTACGCGAGCTGAACGGCTTGACGGCCTCAACGAGCTCGTCGCGGACGATCAGAGCGGCGCCGACGGGGACGAGCACTACGCGCTCGGCCTGGGCGGCGACGATCTCGCTGCGCGTCTGCGCGGCTTGGGCGCCGGACTTGGCGGACTTGGTCGCACTGGTCGCGGTCGCCTTGGCGCTACGGCGAGCGGTGCTGGCCTGACGCTTGGAAGCGTTGGCCTTGCGAGTCGCTGCTGCCTTCTTCTGGGGGGAAGTCTTGGTTGCGGCCATCTGGGTGTTTCCTCCTGGGATTTTCGACTTGGGTAAGACTTATTAGTTCTAACGTCGGTAAGTGTATACCAGCGAACACTTGTACGTAAACCGGGTCCGGCGGATCGTTACGCAACGCTTAGAAAGCCGTGACCGCTTAACGACGAGACCCCGCCGGAGCGGGGCCTCGTTCGAACTGCGTGGGGGCGCGTGCGCCCGAACTGACTACCTACTTCTTGGCCTCCGGCATCAGAACCTCGCCGATGACGTGCGAGACGCCGTTGCTGTCGATCACGTCAGCGGTCTCGATCTCGACACCGTTGACGAGCAGCGCGCCGCCCTTCTCCGTGATCTCGAGCTCGCCACCGTTGACGGTCTCGAGCTTGTCGCCGTCCTTGAGATCGGCGCTCGTGAGGGCGCCCGGGACGACGTGGTAGGTCAGCACTGCCTGGAGGGCCTCGATGTTCTCGGGCAGGAGGAGATCCTCCAGAGCGGCGGGGTCAACCTTGGCGAACGCGTCGTTGGTCGGCGCGAAGACCGTGAACGGGCCCTCCCCGCTGAGCGTCTCGACGAGCTCGGCCGCGGTCACGGCCTGAACGAGCGTGGTGAGGTTCTCAGCGTTCTGAGCGTTCTCGACGATCGTCAGCGAGGGAAGCATCATCTCGCCACCAACCTCAACGCCTTCCTCAGTACTCCCGCTGGCGGCCGTGTCGGCCGGTGTCGCGGAGTCACTCGACTCGCCGCAGCCTACGACCACGGCGGCCATCGCTACAACGGCAAGGGCAACGGCAAACAGTTTGCTCAACTTCAAAACGTCCTCCTCAGTTGCTTTTTGAGTACGGCTGTTCCTACTCGACTGTCTACGCGCCACGTGGTTAGGCCGATCATTCGGGTCGTCATCGGACCGATCATTTGGCCACCGGATTGATCCGGACCGCCCGCGCGGGCGCACGCAGTAGGGATGACGAAGAAACCGGACACGCAGACCTCACCCTCCTGGCGCGCCGCCGCCTTGGCCGGCGGCTTGGCCGGGTTGTTCGCGCTCGCCGTGCTCTGGGCGTTGAGCCGGCTCACCGGCTTGACGAGCTTCCCGCCGTTTGACCTGGCCGAACGGCTCGTCCGGCTCACTCCCGGAGATGTCGCGACCGCGTCGATCGAGAGTCTCGGCCACCTCGGGATGCCGCTGTTCGTCGGGAGCGTCGCGCTCGGCGTCGTCGCACTCGCCGCGGTCCTGCCAGTTCTAGCCGCGCGCATGGGTCGTTCATCGACGGCTGCCGTCGTGATCTTCGCAGTGGCGCTCGGCCTGATGGTCGCCATCTCGCCGGGCGAGGCGCTCGGCCCTTCACTGGCGATTGCCGCGTTTGTCGGTGGCGCGGCCTACGGCCTGGCCCTCGGCTTCGCGCACCGTCACACGGCCGCCCCGTCATCCGGTGATGCGATGTCGCGGCGTGCTGCGCTGGGCGTGATCGGATCGGCGGCGGTGACCCTGTTCGTCGCGGGCTCGATTTTCGGTCGACTGCTGAACTCGGGTTCTCTGACCGCCGGCACGCCGATCGCGGCCCCCGATGTCCCCTTGCGTACCCCCGAGCGCGGGAGCTTCCCGGAGATCCCGGGGATGGAGCCGGAGATCACGCCGGTCGCCGATCACTACGTCGTCGACATCGACGTCGTCGACCCGATCGTCGACGTGGACAGCTGGACGCTTCCGGTCTCAGGGCTGGTCGAGCGGCCGCGCGAGTACGACTTCGAAGAGCTCCAGGCCGCGTTCCCGGTGATCGAGGAGTACTCGGTCCTGACCTGCATCTCCAACGAGGTCGGCGGGCCGCTGATCGGCAACTCGGCCTGGCGCGGCATCCGGCTGGCGGATCTCCTGCGCGAGGTCGCGCCGACCGCCGAGGCCGACTCGGTCGTGTTCACCTGCGCCGATGGCTACAGCGTGACGGTGCCGCTCCGGCGCGCGATGGAGCCGTCCAACCTCGTCGCCTTCGGGCAGAACGGCGAGCCGCTGACGACCGCCCATGGCGCGCCCGTCCGGGTCCGCATTCCTGGGCTCTACGGGATGTTGAACGCGAAGTGGCTGACCGGCATCGAACTCGTGTCCGGCGATCCGGAGTGGTACTGGTCACAGCGCGGCTGGTCACAGACGGGCGTCATCAAGACGCAGTCGAGGATCGACGTGGTCGAGCCGCGCACCGCCGGCGAGGCCGGGCGGATCGCCGGCATCGCGTGGGCCGGCGAGCGGGGCGTCGAGCGGGTGCAGGTGTCCGTCGATGACGGCAAGACGTGGGAGGACGCGAAGCTGCGCGAGCTGCTCTCGCCGCTGTCATGGACCCAGTGGTACATCGACTGGACGCCGGAGCGGGCCGCGACCTACACGATCTCCTGCCGGGCGGTCGACGGGGCCGGCGAGGTCCAGATCGCGCTCAACACGCCACCGCACCCGGACGGCGCGACCGGCTACCAGATGGTCACGCAGACGATCTCCTGAATCGGGAATGATCGACGGGTGAGACGCTACGTCGATGGTGTGATGACGCCTCCCCGCCAGATTCGAGCGGTTCCTGAAACGGGACGGGTTGCCGGTCCCGGGCGCACCGGAGGCAGGGATCCCCGCTAGCAGACCGGTGAACGGGTAACCGAACCGACAGGCGAGGGCGCTAGCCGTGGCGCAGGAGCCGCCGCACTGCGCCCATCAGCTCAGTCGTCCGCTCGCTCTTGTCCGATTCCTTGGCCCCGACGACGCAGTGCTCGGCGTGGTCCTCGAGCAGCTCGAGAGCGACCTTGTCGAGCGCCGCCTGGATCGCGGTGATCTGGGTCACGATGTCGATGCAGTAGCGGTCATCCTCGACCATGCCCTGGACTCCGCGGACCTGCCCCTCGGTCCGGCGCAGCCGCTTGATGAGCGCCTCGCGCTTGTCGCTGTAGCCGTGGAGCTTCTCGGTCGACGATGGCTTCGCGGATTTGCTCTTGGCGTTGGTGCCCATCTCGCTCCTCTACTGGTGGCCGCTCATAGAACCGGACTCCGCCCCATGCCGCTCGCCGCCCTGGTTGCCCAGGAATTCGCCGAGCAGCACCGTCGTGCCGAAGACCGCGAGGACGAGGGCGACCGCGCCGACGACCTTCACCGGGGGACCACCGTGGACGCCGGTGTTGTGCACGGCCGTATGACCCTTGCCGCGCGCTATCAGCCAGCGATTGACCGGCCAGGCGATCAGTCCGGCGACTACAAGCGCGAACGAGAGGCTGCCCCAGAACAGCAGCGAGCCGATGCCTGACTCCATCGCGCCGGGCACGACGAGCATGATCGCGTTATCGACGATTTCCATGACCGCGATCGAGAAGGTGTCGGCTGCCAGCGCGATCGGGATGACCGCACCGAGGGCGAAGCCGGCCCGCAGCAGTGGCAGACTCGTGAGCGCGTAACCGAACAGGAAAGCGAGGCCGACCGCCAGCGCGATCGTCCCGAAGGTCGAGAACCCGAGCGCCGTTCCGACCGCCATGCCCGTGACCTCGCCGATCGCGCAGCCGGTCAGGCAGTGGAGGGTCGCGCTCAGCGCCACGCCGGTCAGCTCCCGTCCTTCTGTCGGCATCGCGTGGTGCTCGTGCTCTGCAGACATCGCGTGCTCGTGGTGTGCCGCTTCCATCGTCGCTCCCCTCGCCAGTTGCGTTTAGCGACTCTAACATACCCTGGGGGGGTGTAGTAATGTATCTTTGGAGATACCCCCAAGGCGTATAGGAGACACTGTGTGCGCAGCAGCCGAGAAGACTACGAAGTCCCCGGTGGTGAGCTGCGGCCACTGCGTCGGGAACGTGGCGGGCTTCGTCGATGAGGTCACCGCGTGAAGGAGCCGACACGGAGCACCTGCATCCGGCACGTGACGGCGACGGGGTCAAGCCGAGTTCCAGCGGGCGGGCCCGTACCGCGTCTACGCCGACTTCGAGTCGGCCGGCAGCACACGACGCTCGGATTCGACGTCAGTGTCGCGGGCGACTATCGCCCACTCGCCCTCGAACAAGCCCATCTCCCGCGCCCGTACCGCGGGCTACGAGGTCTCGATGGACGAGCCCGCCCACGGCGAGCTCGAGTTCTCGGTCACGCGCTCGGGCCGACCGGTCGAAGACCTCGAGGACTACCTCGGGGCCAAGGGCCATCTGGTCGCGCTGCGCGAAGGCGACCTCGCGTATCTGCACGTCCATCCCGAGGCAGAGGCGGAGCCAGGCACAATTGGCTTCATGGCCCACTACCCCTCCGCGGGGCGCTACCGGTTGTTTCTCCAGTTCAGGCACGAGGGGCGCGTCAGGACCGCCGAGGTGACGAGGGAGGTCAGCGATGAGCGCCACTGAGAAGCGAGCGATCGAGGAGCTCGAGCTCCCGATCGAGGGCATGACCTGCGCGTCCTGCGCGGGACGGGTCGAGAAGAGCCTCAACAACCTCGACGGCGTCGAGGCGACCGTCAACTTCGCGACCGAGAAGGCACGCGTCAGTTACGACCCGGCGACGGTCGACGCGAGCGAGCTGCTTGAGGCGGTCACCAGCGTGGGCTACGAGGCGAGTCTCCCCAGCGATCGGGAGGACACCGACACCGAACCCGGTGATCCGACTCCGACCAGGTCGCTGAGGCTGCGCCTACTGATCTCGGCCGCCCTGGCGCTGCCGGTGTTGTTGATGTCGATGATCCCGCCCCTGCAGTTCGAGTACTGGCAGTGGCTGGCGCTCCAACTCGCCACTCCGATCGTCGTCTGGGGCGCGTGGCCCTTCCATCAGGCGGCGTGGGCCAACCTCAAGCACGGACAGGCCACGATGGACACGCTGATCTCGATCGGCGTCCTCGCGGCATGGGCCTGGTCGGTGGTCGCGCTGTTCCTTCTCGGCGCCGGGGAGCCGGGCATGACGATGGAGTTCCACCTGCTGCCCGAGGCCGGTGGCGCGACCGACGAGATCTACCTCGAGGTGGCCTCGGTCGTCACCGTGTTCATTCTCGCGGGTCGCTACTTCGAGGCACGCGCAAAGCGCCGCGCCGGGGCTGCGCTCGAGGCCTTGCTCGAGCTCGGCGCCAAGGAGGTCGCGATCGTCGATCGCGACGCGCCCGGCGGGGAGCGTCTGATCCCGATCGAGGAGCTCGAGCCCGGCGACCTGTTCGTCGCGCGCCCTGGCGAGAAGGTCGCGACCGACGGCGAGGTCGTCGACGGCACATCCGCCATCGACGAGTCGCTGCTCACGGGGGAGTCGCTACCCGTGGAGGTAGCGCCCGGATCAGCGGTGGTCGGGGCGACGATCAACGTCGGCGGGCGGCTGATCGTGCGCGCAAAGCGGGTCGGTTCGGATACCGCGCTGGCGCAGATCGCACGGCTGGTGACGGACGCGCAGACGGGCAAGGCGCCGGTCCAGCGGCTCGCGGACCGGATCTCCGGCGTGTTCGTGCCGATCGTGATCGTGATCGCCACCGCGACGCTCGGCTTCTGGCTCGGCGCCGGTGCCGGCGCCGCGTTTGCGTTCACCGCGGCCGTCGCCGTACTGATCATCGCGTGCCCGTGCGCGCTCGGGCTCGCGACTCCGACCGCACTGCTCGTCGGGACGGGGCGGGGCGCCCAGCTCGGCCTGTTGATCAAGGGACCCGAGACGCTCGAGTCAACCCGGCGTGTCGACACGATCGTCCTCGACAAGACGGGCACCGTGACCACCGGGCAGATGGCGCTGGTAGAGGTGGTCCACGGCGACCATCGGCTCTCCGAGCGGGAGGTAGTACGGCTCGTCGCCTCGATCGAGGCGGCGTCCGAGCATCCGATCGCGCGGGCGATCGTCACAGGTGCGCTCAGCGATGGAATCGAGCTGGCGGATGTGGACGGATTCAAGAACCGCGAGGGTCTCGGCGTCGAGGGGATCGTCGAAGGCCATGCCTTGGTCGTTGGCCGTCCGCGGCTGCTCGAAGACCGGAGCCATCGCCTTCCCCCATCGCTGACGAACGCGCTCACCGAGGCGGAGGGTCGCGGCCAGACCGCGATCGTTGCATCGATCGACGGGCAGGCGGCGGCGGTCTTCGTCGTTTCCGACACAGTCAAGGAGACCTCGGCCGAGGCGATCGGGCTGCTGCGCGGGCTCGGCCTGGTGCCGGTTCTGCTGACCGGCGACAACGAGCGGACCGCACGAGCGATCGCTGCCGAGGTCGGGATCGAGCAGGTAATCGCCGAGGTGTTGCCCGCGGAGAAGCTCGCCGTGATCGAGGACCTGCAGGCCGAGGGCAGGGTCGTGGCAATGGTCGGTGACGGGGTCAACGACGCCCCGGCGCTCGCCAAGGCCGACCTCGGTCTTGCGATCGGGACGGGGACGGACGTCGCGATCGAGAGCTCGGACCTGACGCTCGTCTCGGGTGACCTGCGCGCCGCCGCCGACGCGATCAGGCTCTCGCGCAGGACGCTTGCGACGATCAAGGGCAACCTGTTCTGGGCGTTCGCCTACAACGTCGCGGCGCTGCCGTTGGCGGCGCTCGGCCTGCTCAACCCGATCATCGCCGGCGCGGCGATGGCCTTCTCGAGCGTGTTCGTGGTCTCCAACTCGCTGCGGCTGCGGAGCTTCCGGCCACGCCGCAGCGGGCCCGCGAAGACGGACGTGTCCCGGTGACGGCGACGACCTTGAGGGTGATCGGGTCAAAACGGAGAGTCCGGCAACGCTGATGGCTGTCACGTCCACTACGAGATGTGGAAGGGCGGCTGGTACGAGGGCGGCAAGCCGTTCAGCCCGACGAAGGACCTCAAGAAATGGGATGACTTCAGCTGACTATTACGGCAGGTAGTAGTTACGGGCGAAGGCCGGACGCCGGCGCCGTGTCCCTACGCGTTGTGGAATCTTATTGAGGTGCCGCTCCGCCGCCCGATCCTCGCGGCTGTTCTGATCGTGGCGACCGCCCTTCTTCTCACGGGCGTCGGAGTCCAGCTGACGCACGGCGGCAGGATTCTGCCGGGCACCACGGTCGGAGGGATCGATCTCGGCGGGATGGCCCTCGCCCCGGCTCGCACCCGCCTGGAGGCCGGCTCATCGAGACCCTTGCTGATCGGGCGCCGAAGCGTAAACCCGGACGAGGTTGGTCTGGCGTGGAATGTCGAGGCAACACTGGCGCGCGCCAAAGCGAGCGGGCGGGAGGGCCCGCTGTTCGGTCTGGGGGCGACCCTCTCGGGTCTGATCGACGAGCGCCGGGTCGATCCCGTTCTGCGAGATGCTCCTGGTCGGCAGCGGCGCCTGGTCTCGAGTATCGCCGAGCGTCGCGAGCATCCCGCGGATCCGGGTGGATTCCAAATCCAGCCCGCGACTCTCCGCCCGGTCATAGAGGCCCCTCGCGATGGGCGTCGAGTCAGACGAGCCGCGCTTCTGCGGCGCCTCCGTTCCGCGGCCGCGAGCGCTGATCGGCGCGTCGAGGTGCCGCTCCAGAGGGTGCCTGCGCAGAGCCTTGGGCAGGTTAAGGCGGTCGCCCGGGCCGCGGAGCGTTATCTGCGCAAGCCGCTCTCCCTCCGTGGTCCTCGAGAGATTGAGATCGAGCCCTCAACACTCGCGCGCGCCCTGGCTATGAGCGCACCCGAGGCTGGCGGGCGGGCTCGGTTGGGAGCCGACCGCAGCGCCCTGGCAGAGGTACTGCGGCGAGCGACATCGCGGCTGGCGCGTCCGGCGCGATCACCGCGATTCAGCGCCCCGCGGAAGGCTGGAGCGCTTGAGGAAAAAGGCGATGTGCAGTGGCGACCACGCAAGGTCGACATCGACGTACGTCCGGGCGTCGAAGGCCGGGAGGTCGATCTCAAAGCCACGGCCCGGGCTGTCGATCAGGCGATCGGCGCGGGTAGCCACCGTGCCCGAATCAGCCTGACGCGCGAGCCACCCGCAGTGTCAAGACGGGAGGCGCGACGTGTCGAGGCCGTCATCGGGACCTTCACGACGCGCTACGAACCCGGTCAGCCGCGGGTTGGGAACATCCGCCGGATCGCTCGCGCCGTAGACGGGACCCTGATTCCGGCGGGAGGGCAGTTTTCGCTCAACGAGGTCGCTGGACCGCGCACACGCGAGCGCGGCTACGTGCCCGCGCCGTTCATCGCCGACGGCAAGATCGTGCCGGAGGTCGGAGGGGGGGTCTCGCAGTTCTCGACGACGATGTACAACGCGGCCTACTTCGCCGGGCTTCAGCTCGATACGAGCCAGTCACACAGCCTCTACATCGATCGCTATCCGCCGGGCCGTGAAGCGACGCTCGACTTCGACTCGATCGATCTGCGCTGGACCAACGACACTCGGGCCCCGGTAGTCGTCCAGACCTCCTCGACGGCCACGTCTGTGACGGTCACGTTGCTAGGCGACAATGGCGGCCGCCGGGTGAGCGCCGAGGCCGGCGAGCGCCGCCGCGCGCCGGGTGCGGACTTCGAGATCACGGTGACGCGGGAGATCCGCTACGCCGACGGTCGTACCGTCAGCCAGCCGCGGAGCACGCGCTACGAGCAGCCGGCGGAAGGGTGACCTGCGCCCAAACGGGTTCGAAGGCGTTCAGCGGTCGAGGTAGATCGGACTCGTGTAGGCCGCGATACCGGGACCGCGCATCAGCTGCAGCTGATACCGCCCGGCCCCGACGGATTCGAAGCTCGTGGTCTGGTCAGGAGCGGTAATCGGGATGGCCCGGATTGGTAGCCCGTCATGAAGCACCAAGAGCACATACGGCCCTGGCCGGAAAAGGTCGAAGGTCGGGTCGGCTCCGATCACCTGGGCGGTGAACCGAGCGTCCCCGCCCCGGACGGTGTCGCCGATGATCGCGCGTTCGTCGCCTGATTTCGCGCTGAAGCGGAGGTCCGGACCGGCGTTGCCGAAGACCTTGACGTAGGTGTGTCCGCCCCGCACTGCCTCGGCGATCCCCCGCTCAGAGAGCTCCCGAGCGTGCAGCACGGTCGTAGCTGTCCCGAGCGGTGCTTGGGTTACGGGGTCTCTGGTGCGACCGGCGTTGTGGGAGTCGCTGACGCCGACGGCGGCGATCTTGTGTCCCGCGGCGAGAGCGCGTTGGTAGAAGTCGATCGCCGTAAGCGTGAACGGGTTCGGTCCGATCTCGATCGGCGAGCGCAAGCCGGGCGGACCGGTTGCGATCTCGACCGCGTCGACCTCCGAGTAGTCGGTCTCCGCGGCGCTGTAGTCCCACGAGCAGCCGCGGCAAAGGCTCGCGAATGCAGGGACCTCGTTGGGGAATATGGTCGGATGGTTGATCTGGGTGAAGCCGCCGGCGGCGCGGATCTTCTCGAAGACCAGCCGCGCGGTGCGAGGCCCGCGGAGGCGCGTCAGCGCTCCCCCCGAGCGCATTCGATAGACCGGGCCCGTCCGGTGGTCGACGTACCGCCCGCTGGCGTGATTGCCGATATGACCGCGATAGGTGATGACCTCAGAGCTGCGGTCGATCAGTTGGTCGGGGTGGTCTTCCTGGTAGCGGCCAATCTCTCCCCACGCGCTGTCGGTCACATAGTCCGACAGGGTCACGAAATCGAGACCGGCGCCGTTGTCGGTGAGTGGCCTGAACGCGTAGTCGAGCAGCTCCGACATCGTCGCGTCACCGAGCGCGGAGTGCTCGCCGTGGACGTGCAGGTCGCCCGCGTACCAGCCGGACTTCGAGCTTGACGGCCGCCGGTCGTAGCGAGCCGGACGATAGCCCTTGCCCCGCTCGAGTCGCGGATCCTCGATCAGATCGATCTCGACGCGCCAGCCGACAGCTCCGTCGCGGTCGCCACCGGCGCGATCGATGATCGACGCAAGACCGAGCTCGACCGCCCACCGCCCCGGCGGGATCCTTCCCGGACGGAATCCCCGAGTCGTCCGACCAGCTACGTCGCCCTTGGGATCGGCCAGGTACTTGCGCTCGCTGGAGAACCCCCTGGGCGACACAGTCACATCCGGGTGACTCGATCCGCCCCAGCCGCGAAACTGTCGAGCGCGCCAATCCCGCCCCGGAGGAGCCGGCTCCCAGAGCCCAAGGTCCAGGGTATGCCCGCCGGGCGGGCGGAGACCCCCCTCCGGCTGATCGAAGCAGTACTTGAGGCGTACGCCAGTGGCCTTTTTCGGCACGCTGAACGGGACCATCACGTAGCTGCCGGCGAGCTTTGAATCGAACGACCCTTCAACCACACGGTCGGGCGAGATTGGATCGCCCGCACATGGCGCCCCCGCAACAGCGGCTCGAACGTCCGCCGTTTGCCCATGGGCCCAGGCCGATCCCGGCCAGAGCAATGCAGCGGTTACGAGCCAGCCGCAGCTCACCAATCGGCGGCGAGGATCTCCCATGGGTTGAGGGTACGGGTCTAAGCCGCGAGCGAGTCGCGGTCGACGCGCGCGATCCAGTCGGCCGGGCGGTCGAGCTCGGTCTGGGTGGGGAGCATCGCCGGGGAATCCCAGACCCGGTTGAGCCCCTCGATGCCGACCTGCTGGACGACGGCGTCGCTGAACCGCTTGCCGACCTCGTACTGGCGCATCTTCTGATCGAGCCCGAGCAGCCGGTTGAGGATCCGTTCGGGCGCCGATCGGTTGGAGCGGCGCGCGTCCATCGCCTCGCGCAAACCGACGTAGGCCGGCAGGACATCGGTACCGACCGCGTCCATCACGTGTTCGGCGTAGCCCTCGACGACGGCCATCGCCGACTGCACCCCGTTGAGGAGCCGGCGCTGCTCGCGCGTCTGGATCAGGCCGACGAGCCCGCCCTCGCGGAAGTCGGCGATCAGGCGCGCGGGATCTGGAAAGGAGGGCAGCCCACCGGCGGACCCGCGATTGATCCGCACCTCGAGCGTGTCCATGTAGGCGCGCAGCAGGGTGCCCAGATGCTCGCGCAGCCAGGGCACGCCGGAGAACTGGAGCACGTGCGTCGTCTCGTGCAGGGCGACCCAGCGCAGGAAGCTCTCACTGTCGACGTCCATCGCGCGCGCGGCCCCCGCGAGGTTGGGCTCGACGAACAGCAGCCGCGGCGGCGCCTGGGGGTTGAGCAGGGAAAGCTCGAACTGGCCGAGCACACGTTGGGACATGTAGCCGATCACGAGCCCGACCTCAGCGGCCAGCGTCGCGCTGGCCGCCACGCGCAGCGCACCCGCGAGCGGGCCCGCGCTGCCGAGCCGCCCATCGAGCCGAGCCGCGACCGGGTCGAGCAACTCCGAGAGCGACCCGAGGTTGATCTCGGCCCACTGCTCGCGACTGACGAGCTCAGCTTCAGGAGCGGTGGCGGCGCCCTCCAGGCCCGTGTAGCCGGCGACGTGCACGGCCGCTTCGCGCGACATGGCTGCGAGGTCGGCATCGACCTGCCCGGGCGGCGCACCGCGAGAGGCGGCGAGCCGAGCTACCTGGCGCGCTAGTGACCAGTCGACCATCGGCTCCTCACAGTACGCGACCGGATCGGGCGGCTCACCCGGGGAGCGACTGTTCGAGCTCGAGCACGGCCGCGAACAGATCGCCATCGCGCTGCACCCGCGCGAGCACCTCCTCAGAGGTGAAGGCGCACTGCTGGTCGCCGTCGCCGCCCGCGATCCGCTCGACCTCGTCCCAACTCAGCGGCGTGGAGACCGTCGGGGTCGGCCGGGCTCGAAGCGAGTAGACACAGATCGTCGTCTTGTGCTCGTCGTTCTGACTCCAGTCGACGAACACCCGACCCGGCCGCTGGGCCTTGGCCATCTTGGCGACCACGAGGTCGGAGTGCTCGCGCGCGAGCAGATCGGCAAGAGCACGGGCGAATCCCTTCGTCTGCTCGTAGGTCGCGTCGGTGCCGTTGAGCGGGAGGTAGACCTGCATCCCCTTGGAGCCCGACGTCTTCGCGACCGCCTCCAGCCCGAGGCCGGCGAAGACATCGCGCAGGATGACCGCCACTTGCGCGCATTCGGCGATCGCCGCGGGCTCGCCCGGGTCAAGGTCAAAGGCGGCGACCGTCGGGCGCTTGATTTCCTCGGCGAGCGACAGCGACGGGTGGAGCTCGAGGTCGGCGAGGTTCGCCGCCCAGACCAACGTCGGCAGATCGTCGACGACCGTGTAGTCGATCACCCTGCCGTCTCGATGGCCGGCGATCGGCACGCGGTGCACCCAGTCGGGGGCGTGCTTGGGGCACTGCTTCTCGTAGAAGAACTTGCCCTCGACCCCGTTCGGATAACGCTTGAGCGTCAGCGGCCGACCGCGCAGATGCGGCAGCAGGACAGGCGCGATCCGCGTGTAGTAGTCGATCACGTCGGCTTTCGTGAAGCCGACCTCCGGATAAAGAACCTTGCTCAGGTTCGAGAGGCTGAGCCGGCGGTCCTCGACGGCGACCTCGACGCGCTCGCTCGCCGGCGCCAACCTACTTCTTCGCGGCAGGCTTCTTCTTCGCCGCCGGCTTCTTCTTCGCCGCCGGCTTTTTCTTCGCGGCAGGCTTCTTGGCCGAGCTCTTGGCCGCGGCGACGCTCGCCTCCAGCGCGGCCATCAGGTCCGGCACCTCGAGGGGCTCCTCGGCGTCCGGCGCTGTCGCGATCTCCTTGCCCTCGGCCTTGCGCTCGATCATCGACAGCACCGCGTCCCGATACTCGTCGCGATAGCGGGTCGGATCGAAGTCGGCCGCGAGCGAATCAATCAGCTGACGTGCCGCGGCCACCTCCTTGTCGCTCACGTCGGCCGAGGTGTCGGGCCGCTCGTCGAGCGTCTCGGGCGAGACGACCTCGTCGGCAAACAGCATCGTCGTCATCGCCAGCACCTCGCCGGCGGGACGGATCGCCGTCAGGCTCTCCTTCTGTCGAATGACTACGCGGGCGATCGCGACCTTGCCCGATTCCTCCATCGCCGCGAGCAACAGGTTGTAGGGCTTGTCGGAGTTGCGGTCGGGCGCGAGGTAGTAGGGGTGGTCGTAGAAGATCGGGTCGATCTGATCCTGATCGACGAACTCCTGGATGTCGATCGTGCGCGTCTTCTTCGGATCGAGCGCTTCGAGCTCGGAGGGATCGATGACCACGTACTGGTCTTTCGAGATCTCGTAACCCTTGACGATCTGCTCGTAGGGAACCTCCTCGCCAGACTGCGACGAGACCCGCTTCTGCTGGATCCGCGCGCCGGTGTCCTTCTCGAGCTGGTTGAAGCGGACGGTCTTGCGGCTGACCGCGCTGTACAGCTTCACGGGCACGTTGACCAGCCCGAAGCTGATCGCGCCGCTCCAAATTGCGCGAGGCATGGCTAGGTATTACCGCACACGCCCGGTTACTCCCACCCCCGGGAGGAAAGTTGCCGGGGTTTCGGCCCGTGGGGGACGGGTACCTAAAGGGCGACCACCTACAGATGGAGCGAAAGTTGATCGGGATTTTGATAGCGGTGTTGCTGGCGGCGCTCGTGTACTTCCTGAGCGGCGCACTCGGCCTTCCGTCGATCGTCGGAATCATTGCCGCGATCCTCGTCCTGCTGGGCGGAATCCCAAGCGGGGGGTACGGCCTCGGCAGCCGTTTCGGCGGCGGCAGGCAGGTCTAGCGTAAGACTTGGCGTGGGCCACGACGGCCGCAATCGCCAAAACGTGGAACGTCCGGGCACCAGGAAGGTGGCCGGACGTGTTCCGCGTTCAGAGGGCTTCAGGCTGCGTTCGTAACCGCTGCTCTAGCATGCTCGGTTCTTGATTCGCCGCCACCTATCGAAAGGGAGCCCCGAGATGGACTTCTTCGATCGCCTCGAGACCGCCCGTGCCCGCTGGAACGTCCTCGAGCACCCCTTCTACGTCCGCTGGAGCGCGGGTGAGCTGACCGCCGAGGAGCTCGCTTTTTACGCCGCTGAGTACCGCCACGCGGTCGAGGCTCTCGCCACCGCCTGCGAGGCCGCTGCCGACGACGCGACGCCGGCCGTGCGCGCCGAACTCGTGTCTCACGCGACCGAGGAGCGCGCGCACGTCGATGTATGGGACCGGTTCGCCGGCGCCGTCGGCGCCGAGATCGGGCGCGAGCCGCTGCCCGAGACGATCCAGTGCACCCGCGCTTGGACCGCCGCGCAGAACGCGCTCGAGGGCTTCGCGATCCTCTACACGATCGAGTCGGGCCAGCCGGCGATCTCGCAGACCAAGCTCGACGGACTGACCGAGCACTACGGGGTCGCCGCGAGCAGCCCCGCGACCGACTATTTCAAGATCCACGCCGAGCTCGACCATGAACACGCGGCCCACTCACGCGGGTTGCTCGAGGAGCAGCTCGCCGAGCTCGACGCCGATCGCCTGCTGGAGCTCTCAGAAGCCGCGCTGCGCGGCAACTGGGCTCTGCTCGACGGCGTCGAGCGGCAGTTCGGTCGCTAGGCCCCGTCTAAGGGTCTAGCAAGCCCAGCTCCACCTTCAACGTCTCGACGCGCGCTGCCGACTCTTCGACGCGCGCCGCGAAGTCCTCGTCGTGGCGGGCTCGGGCCAATAGCTCGGTGCGGGCGGGGCCCCAGCTCGCCGACCCGGTCATCAGGACGATGTCAACGCCCGCCGCGACCGACTCCCGCGCGGCACGCCCGACGCTGGTCGCGCCGTCGCCGAGCGACCCCTTTGCCTCGAGGCTGTCGGTGATGATCACCCCTTCGTAGCCGAGCTCCTCACGGAGCAGATCGATGACCGCGGGGGAACGGGAGGCGACGTTGCGAGCGTCGAGCGCGGGGTAGGTGGCGTGGCCGAGCATCATGAGCGGGGAATCAGCCTTCGCGGCCGCACGGAAGGGAACCAGATCGGAGCGCTCGAGATCGCCTCTACTCGCGTCGATCTCGACAGCTGCCTCGTCCGTGTTCTCGGCCGCCCGGCCGAGGCCGGGGAAATGCTTGACGGTTGCGGCAACACCAGCGGCGGCGTGCGCGCGAACGGAATCGACGACGGCCTCAGCAACAGCATCCGGATCGGATCCAAACGCCCGAGCGCCGAGGAACGATCCGTCGCTCGCGATGTCGGCGACTGGTGCGAGGTTGACGTTGATCCCAAGGCGGTCGAGGTCGCGGGCTGTGTCACGCGCCGCCGCGCCCGCTTCGGCGGCCTGTGCGGAGGCCGGGTCTTCGGGAGCGGCGAAGGGGACGATGCGGACCGCACCGCCCTCCTGGTCGACGGCGATCAGCGCTCGGCCTTTCGCGGCCCGTTGGAGGCGCTTGGTCAGCCCGCGGAGCTGGTCTTCGTCGACGACGTTGTCGGAGAACAGGATCACGCCGCCGATCGAGCGCTTGCGCAGCGCGTCGAGGATCTCGGTCGGAGCGACCGTCCCTTCGAAGGAGACCATCAGAAGCTCACCGACCGCGCGACGGCGCTCAAGCGCCGGATCGATGGCTGGCCGCTCGACGGGCGGGAGCGCAGCGTCCGGCTCCGCCGAACCATCCGCCTCGGTCGTCACCGGCTCCCCACCACAGCCCGCAAGCAGCGCGAGACAGCCGAGCGCCAGCACGGCGCGACTCCTCATCAGATGCCGAAGATGGTGTCCGCGAGCCGAGCGAGCGACTGCTCGGAAGGGGCGGCGATGACTCTCGAGCGCATCGCGAGCGACAGCGGCGTCGAAAGCGCGTCCGCGGCCGCATCGGGGAAGCCGACGACGCCGCCCGCCTCGCGCACGATCAGCTGACCAGCGGCGGCGTCGACCGAACGGCACGGCGCGAGGCTGACCATCGCGTCTAGCCGACCCGCGGCGACGTTGCAGAGCGTCAGGGCGATCGCGCCGAGCGCGCGCAGCCGCCGAGCGCCGGAGGCGGCGAGCGCCTCGGCATTCGGAGCCACGAGCTTGGGGTTGGCCGATTCGATCCCCAGCATCTCGATCTCGGCGTCGGGTCGCAGCAGCTCGAGCGGCTCTCCGTTGAGGAACGCGCCGCCGCCGCGCAACGCCCACCACTCATCGGCGGAGGCGAGGTCGCCGATGAACGCCACCTCGACGTCGCCCATCGCCGGGCCGCTCGCGATCGCGATCGAGACGCAGTGGTAGGGCATGCCGCGCTTGGCGTTCAGCGAGCCGTCAATCGGATCGATCACGACGTGGATCGGGCCGCCGCCGCCGAGCTCGAGCTCGCCGCGCTCCTCGGAGATCACCGTGACTGGCCGGCCGTGTGCCTCGAGCTCGCCGATGATCGCGTCCTCGGCGGCGCGGTCGATCGCCAGCGCGATGTCACCGCCTTCGCCACGTCCGGTCTCCTGCTCACGCTCAGCCCGCGTGACGAACGGCGCGAGTGCGGCGCGCGCGGCCGCAGACGCGCGCCTGCAGAATGCGAGCCAATCAGCGTGTTCGAGATCGAAAGCGGGGTCGGGTTGGCTCAACGCAGCCCTATCCTAGGTAGGCGATGACCGATCCGCTCGACGGCCTCAACAAGCGGCAGCTGGAGGCCGTCACCCACGTCGGCGGAGGGCTGCTGCTCGTCGGCGGCGCGGGCACCGGCAAGACGCGCGCGCTCACGAGCAGATTCCTGTGGCTTGTCGAGCAGGGAATCGAGCCCGAGGCGGTGCTCGTGCTCAACCACGGGACTCGGGCGGCCGAGCTGATGCGGTCGGCAATCGAGGGCGCCCTCGATCGCGCCTACGAGGAGCTGTTCGTTGGAACGTTCGACTCTTTCTGCGGGTTGCTCGTCGGGGCGGAAGCCAGCTTTTCGTTGCTGAGCGCCGCCGACCGGCTCGCGCTGCTGCTCGAGACGATCGACGCAATCCCGTTGCGCCACCACCAGATACGCGGCAACCCGACTCCGCTCCTGGCGAGCTTCCTCGAGCGGATCGACCGACTCAAGGACCAGATGATCAGTGCCGAGCAGTACCGGCGCCACGCCCACTCGCTCGCCGCCGGCCAGGCGGGCGCGCTGACCGAGGCCGATCGCGCTCGCGCCGACCGGGAGCTCGAGTTCGCCGCGATCTACCAGCACCACGACCGGCTGCTGCGCGACCACGGCGCGATCGACTCCGGCGGCCTCGTGATCGCCGCGCTCGAGCTGCTGCGCGGCAACCCCGACATCCGCGAGCAGGTCGCGCTGCGCTTCCAGCGAATCCTGGTCGACGACTTCCAGTACGCGACCCCCGCGCAGGTCAGCCTGTTCGAGCTGCTCCACGAGCGCCAGCCCGAGGTGACCGTGGCGGGCGACGACAGCCGGGCGCTCGCCCCCGACTCTGCGGCGACCGGCAACGTCGAGCGGCTGCGCGGATCCCAACCGGACCTCGCCGTCGTGACGCTCGATCGCAGCCATCGCTCGCGCGCCCGGATCCTGGCCGCGGCCGCGGCGATCGGAGGAAGCATCGGGGCGCCGCGCGGGCGGGTGGGCGGGCGCGTCGAGTTGTGGACATGTGCCTCGGAGCGGGCCCAGGCACAGGCGGTCGCGCGCGAGGCCGATTCGCTGCTCGCAGGTGGCACGAGCCCCGACGAGATCGCGGTGCTGGTCCAGACGCTCGCCAACGAGGGCGGCCTCGTCGCCTCCGCGCTCGAGGAGCGCGGTCTGCCACATCGGCTGACCGGCTCGGCGGCCTACTTCCAGCGTGCCGAGGTCCGCGACGTACTCGCTTGGCTGCGCCTGCTGGGCGATCCCGACGACGCACGGGCGGTCGTCCGCGCCCTGTCGCGCCCGCCGATCGGGCTGCGACCGGTCGACATGGCGCGGCTGACGCAGCTCGCGCGGCGGCGAAAGCTCGACATGGTCGCCGGCGTCGCCCAGGCCTGCGAAGGCCCGCAGCTCTCGCCCGAGGGCCGCGACCGGGCGGCCGCATTCCTGCGCCTCTACCGAGCCGCACAGGGCGCCTTCGACGAGATGCCCCCGGATCAGTTCCTGCACCGGCTGATCGAGCGGATCGGCTTGCGCCGCAACCAGATCTTCGCCGCCGCGCCGAACACGGTCGAGCGGCTGCTCAACATCGCCAAGCTGAACGACCTCGCGACCACCTACATGCAGCGCGAACCCGACGCCACGGCGCGCGACTTCGCGCGCTACCTGACCGCGGTCGCCGAAGCCGGCCTGCGCGAGGACGAGGTCGCGGTCCCGGGAGCGCCCGGGGCGATTCGCGTGATGTCGATCGAGGCGGCGAAGGGGCTCGGCTTTGACCACGTCTTCGCGATCGGTCTCGGCGCGAGCCGCGGGCCGGCGACCGGGCTGCTGCACGTCGCCGCGACACGGGCGCGCGAGTCGCTCGTGCTCTCCTACGCCGAGCTAGCCGAGTCTGGGCCCGCCAGTCGGCCCGCCCCCGGGCTCGAGGCCGTCCGGGATGCGCTCGAGCTCGGCTTCGACCGCCAGGACGAAGAGCTGTTCGGCCCCGCCGAGGGTCTGCACTCGACCTTCCGGATCATGCGCGACGAGGTACTCGACAGCGTCGCGCGGCTCGGCGGGCGGCTGGCCGACCTGCGCCTGGACACCTACCTCGATGTCTCCCAGGGGATCGCGCGTTACCTCGAACTCGTGAAGCTCGCGGCGCTGATCGAGCGCGGCAAGGAGGGTCAGACCGTCGCGGCCGCGCTACCCGAGGTCAACGAGCTGCTGCTCCAGTCGGCGGCGCCCGAGGCGCGTGAGGCGTTCCTGACCTCGTCGCTTGACCAGTACCTGACCGCCGGAGCGGCGACCGGGAGCCGGCCCAGGCCCGCGCAGGAGGCCTCGCTCGAATCGTTCATCCCGCGTCGTGGTGACGGGCTGATGCTTTCGGCCTCCGACATCGAGACCTACAGGATCTGCCCGCTGAAGTACAAGTTCGCGCGCGTCTTCAGGATCCCTCAGGAACCGACGATCAATCAGCGGTTCGGGATCGTCGTCCACCAGGTGCTCGAGCGGTTCCACGCGCAGGGGTCGGGCTCACTCGAGGATCTGATGGAGCTGTTCGAGAGCTCGTGGCGGCGGGCGGGCTTCTCGAGCTCCAACGATGACATCCAGTTCCACGAGCGCGCTGTCGACGCGCTGCGCCGCTACTGGGTCAGCGACCGCGAGCGCGAATCCGAGCCCGTCTCCTTCGAGCGGGGGTTCACCTTCAAGCTCGGCCCGCATGTACTTCGTGGCCGTGTCGACCGCGTCGACCGGCTGCCCGACGGCGCCCACGAGCTGATCGACTACAAGACCGGCAAGCCGCGGACCGAGGAGCAGCTCCAGTCCGACATCCAGCTCTCGATCTACCAGATGGGTGCGCGCGAGGCATGGGGTCTGGAGACCTCCGCCCAGAGCTACTACTACGTGCTCGACAACGAGAAGGTGCCGGTCGAGCACTCCGAGGCACAGCTCGAACGGGTGCGTGGGACGGTCGCCGAAATTGCCGAAGGGATCACGCGCCAGGACTTCGAGCCGACGCCCTCGACGGAGTACTGCCCCAGTTGCGACTACCGGATCATCTGTCCCGCCGCGGAGAAATAGAGCCGAAGAAAGTCAGTCATCGGCGTTCTGCTGCCTGAGGAAACGCTGGAAGTCTCGCGCGATCGTGTCGCCGGAGGGGAGTCGCGGCGCCGGCGGGGTGCCGTCGTCCTGCTCGTCCATCGCCTCCTCGAGCTGCTCGACGAACGCGCGCACGTCGGCGTCGGAGGCGACGGCCGCCGTCACCTGGCGCTCATAGTCGACCGTCGCATCCTCGAGCTCGCCGGCATCAACGGCTACGCCCGCGATCCCCTCGACCTTGCGGACGAGCGCCAGCGCAGCCTTCGGATTGGGCGTCGCAGCCGCGACGTAGTGGGGGACCGAGGCCCACAGGCTGACCGCGGGCAGATCGGCCGCCGCACAAGCGGACTGGAGGACGCCGACGACGCCGGTCGGGCCCTCGTAGTTGGAGCGGCTGAGATCCATCCGCTCGACGAGCGCCTCGTCGGAGGCGATACCGGTGATCGATGTCGGACGGGTGTGAGGGATATCGGCGAGCAACGCCCCGAGCGAGATGACCATCTCGACCCCGAGCACCCGTGTCAGCTCGAGAATGGCCTCGCAGAATCCGCGCCAGCGCAGCGAAGGCTCGACGCCCTGGAGCAGGACGAGATCGCGGTCGGCGCCGGGGATCTCGGCGATGTGGATCGTGGTCGTGGGCCATTCGACGATCCGCGTGAGACCCTCCTCGAGGCGGATCGTCGGGCGCACGGCGGTGAAGTCGAAGAACTGCTCGGGGTCGATCTCCGCGATCTGGCGCGCCTCGAGATTGGCGATCAGCAGCCCGACCGCCGCCGAGGCGGACTCGCCCGCGTCGTTCCAGCCCTTGAACGAGCAGACGAGAATCGGGTTGCGCGGCTGTGGGCGCTCGCTCCAGCGCAGGACATCCATCGTCTCACCGTACTACCCGCCTGAGCGGAGTTGAGACGAACCGGCTCGTCTAGCCGCCGGGAACCAGCCAGAGCGCGACGACTGCGAACTGGAGGCCGGCGGCGATCACGACGAGCAGGTGGAAGATCTCGTGGTAGCCGAAGACCTTCGGAGCGGGGTCGGGTCGCTTGCGGGCGTAGATCACGCCGCCGACCGAATAGAGCAAGCCGCCGGCGGCGACCAGCAGCGTCGCGACTAAGCCGATCCGCTCGATCAGCATCGGGAAGCCGATCACCGCTACCCACCCGAGCGCGATGTAGGTCGCCGTCACGAGCCAGCGCGGCGAGTCGATCCAGACCGCCTTCATGACGATCCCCGCGAGCGCTGCACTCCAGACGACGATCAGCACGACCAGGCCGAAGGTTCCCTGGAAGGCGAGCAGGCAGAACGGCGTATAGGAGCCCGCGATCAGGACGAAGATCATCGAGTGGTCGACGCGGCGCATCAGCGTCCGGGCACGAGCGGTGCTCCAGCTGACCCGGTGGTAGACCGCGCTCGCGGCGAACAGCGCGACCATGCTCGCTGAGTAGATCGCCACGGCGACCGTCGCGCGGGTGCTCGGCGCGCTGATCACGAGTGCGATCCCGAGCGCGCCGAAGACGAACGCCGCGATCTCGTGCGAGACGCCGCGCAGGCGCGGGCGCAAGAGCACGTTCGGAGCCTCCGCGACGGGCATCACTGGGAGCTTACCCCGGGGCGCTCCGGGCGAGAGCGCCGCACCAGCCCGTAGGCGAAGAACAGCTGGACCCCTGCAAACCCGAGCTCGAGTGCCCGCTCGGGGACGGTGTTGGCGAGCAAGCCGCCGGCGAGAACGCCGAGCGGCGAGAGGACTCCTATCAGCAGCGCATCGCGCGGGCGGACGTTGCCATAGCCGTGCTGGCGCCAGCCCCCGACGATCGCGACGATCACGATCGCGACGAGTGAGGTGGACTCGGCCCGCAGGACCGGCTGGTCGAGAAAGATGATCAGGCCGGGGACAAACAGCACCCCCCCGCCGACGCCGACGA
This sequence comes from uncultured Thermoleophilaceae bacterium, assembly GCA_963790245.1. Taxonomy (GTDB): domain Bacteria; phylum Actinomycetota; class Thermoleophilia; order Solirubrobacterales; family Thermoleophilaceae; genus JACCVG01. Next base: position 1,632,238 of record CAWBNP010000002.1, on the reverse strand, counting down.
GACCACCGACGATTCCGGCTGCGAAGCCGACCGCCAGCAGTCCGATCAGCGCGGTCGCGTCCATCAGAAGACGAGCACCGCGGCCGAGACCACGAGCAGCAACGCGAACAGCAGCGAAACCGCCCGCAGCGGGAGCCGCTGCTGGAGTGCCGTGCCGAGCAGTACGCCGCCGATGGCCGGCAGTCCGATCAACATGCCCGCGAGCAGATCGACGTTGCCGAACGCGCCCTGAAGCGCCGCGGCGAGCGCGGCGATCGGGACGATCGCCGCGAGCGAGGTACCGGTCGCCTCGCGCTCGTTGTAGCCGAACCAGAGGATCAGCAGGGGGACGATGACGGTGCCGCCGCCGACCCCGAACAGCGCGCTGAACGCACCGGCGGCGGTCCCCACGAGCGCCAGTCGACCGAGGCGCGAAGGCATGGCGGGCATACTAGGACGCGTGTCAGCCGGCAGCACGACGGCGCTCGCCGATGCGCTCGCGACCTTCACCGACGCTCCAGAGCGGAGCGCGATCTTCTGCGACATCGACGGGACGCTCGCCCCGATCGTGCGTAACGCCGAGGACGCCCGCGTGGCCCCCGAGACCGCCCGCTTGCTCGGCGTCCTCGCGCGCCGCTACGCCTGCGTCGCATGCATCTCCGGGCGGCCGGCGGCCGAGGCCAAGCGGCTGGTCGGTGTCGGCAGCATCGCCTATGTCGGCATGCACGGCGCCGAACGGTTCGACCCGGGCGAGCCGCGCGCGCGCCTGTCGGCCGAAGTGGCAGCCTGGCGTGAACCGGTCCAGGCCTTTGCCCGCTCGGCGCTCGAGGGAAGCCGCCTGCTGCGGATCCGCGTCGAGGACAAGGGCCCGATCGTCGCCTTCCACTGGCGCGGCGTACCCGACGAGCCGGCTGCCCGCCGGCGGCTCGACGAGGTCGCCGAAGCCGCGCAGGCCGAGGGGCTGCGGGTCCACTGGGCGCGCAAGGTGCTCGAGATCCGTCCGCCGGTCGACATCAACAAAGGGCTCGCCCTGCGCGAGCTGGTCGCCGGCAGCGGCGTCCGCCACGCCCTGTTCAGCGGTGACGATGCAACCGACCTCGACGCGTTCGACGCGATCGAACAACTCGCGCGCGAGGGACTGATCGATTCCGGCCTGAAGATCGGCGTCCGCTCCGAGGAGGGGCCGCGCGCGATCGTCGAACAGGCGGACTTCGCCGTCTCCGGCGTGCCCGGCTTCGTTGAGCTGCTGGCCCTGCTGGCCTGATCCGGACGCGGAGACCATGCGCTACACCGACCTGCTCCGAGTGACCGTCCTGATCAACGCCGCATCGGCGACCGCGCTCGCGAGCGCGACGCTCGCCGCAGCCTTCGGCGAGGCCGATTCGACATTGCTCTACGTCTCCGCGGGCTGGTGGGCGCTGGCGGCCGGCGTCGGGAGCTGGCTCGGCTACGGCGAAGGCCCGACCCGCGCGATCGAGGGGCTGCTCGCCGACGCACGCGCGGCTACGAGCATGCCGGCGCTCGAGTCGGGTTCGATCATCGTCAACCGGCTGTGGCCGGTCGCGCTGCTGACGCTGGTCGCGGGCGGACTCTCGTTCTTGTTCCCGCAGGCGACGTCGGTCGCGACCGGCTACGCGCTGCTGGTGGCGCTGGGGTGGCGCCGCCAGGCCGCCGCGGTCCAAGCGATCGAGGAGCGCGACGGGGCGCAGTTCCACGTCGAGCGCAACTCGCCGTTCAAACCCACCCAGCTCGTCCGAACCGCGGGACTGCGGCGGTTCGAAACGAGCTAGCGGTCAGGGCGCGGGCGCAAGGCCCGGACCTCGGCCCAGGGCCGCGTGTTGGCGACGTCATCGGCGGTAAGCCAGGCGCGGCGGGCGGTCGCGATTCCATAGCGCATGTTCGGGAGCCGCTCGATGCCGTGCGCGTCGGAGTCGATCACGAGCTTGACGCCGGCCTGAGCCGCCTGGCGGGCATGGATCTCATTCAGGTCGCGGCGATCCGGATTCGCGTTGATCTCGAGGAACGTCCCGGTCTCCAGCGCCGCGGCGATCACCCGCTCGAAGTCGAGCGCGTAGGGCTCGCGCCGCTCGATCAGGCGACCGGTCGGGTGGCCGATTGCGTCGACCAGCGGATGCTCGATCGCATGCACCATCCGATCGGTGATCTCACGCTCGCCCATCCGGAACGAGGAGTGCAGGCTCGCGATCACCCAGTCGAGCTCGCCGAGCAGTTCGTCGTCGTAGTCGAGGGAACCGTTCGGGAGGACGTTCACCTCGGAGCCCGCGAGGATCCGGATTCCGTCGATCGCCGCGTCGACCTCGCGGACGCGGGCGATCAGCCGCCGGAGCGCATCAGGTGACACCTCGTTCCCGAAACCGTGGCTGGCCGAGTGGTCGGTGATCGCGATGTAGTCAAGCCCTTGCTCGATCGCGGCGTGCGCCATCTCCGTGATCGAGTTGCGGCCGTCCGAGGCGGTCGTGTGCATGTGGAGATCGCCCCGGATGTCGGCCGGCTCGATCAGCTGCGGCAGCCGGTCCTCGCCTGCGGCCTCGAGCTCGCCCCGGTTCTCACGCAGCTCGGGCTCGACGTAGGCCATGCCGAGCTGCTCATAGACCTGCTCCTCGCTGGTCGCGGTCGTCGTCTCCCCGGTGGCGTCGTCCTTGATCCCGTACTCGGAGACGTGCAGGCCGCGCTTGACCGCCGCGGTGCGCAGCGCCTCGTTGTGCTGCTTGGAGCCCGTGAAGTGCTGGAGCAGGTTGCCGAAGCACTCCGGGGTCACGATCCGCAGGTCGACGGGCATCCCGGTGTTGGTCATCGCCCGCGCGCCCGAGCTGCCCCCGGAGCTCCCCTCCTCCAGCAGCGGCGAGGCGAGGAAGGCGTCGATCAGCGCATCTTTGTCGCTCGTCGCGGCGACGATGTCGAGGTCCTTGCACGACTCGGCCATCCGGCGCCCGCTGCCGGCAATCTCGACCCGGATCGCCGCCGGGTGGGCACGTAGCGCGTCGCGCAGCTCCTCCGCGATCGACAGCGCGCGGGAGAGGACCGTTCGCTCGCGCAGACCACCGGCCTCGAACGCCGCCAGCGACTCGAGGATGTTCTGCTCGGCCTTGGCGCCGAAGCCCGGGAGGTCGCGCAACCGTCCCGCTTCGGCGGCCTCGCCGAGCTCTTCGAGCGAAGAGATCCCGAGTTCGTCGTGGAGGCGGCGGACCCGCTTGGGCCCCAGCCCGGGGATCCGCGTGATCGCCACCAGTCCGGCCGGAAACTTCGCCTTCAGTTTGTCGGCGGAGGGGATCGAGCCGGTCTCGAGCAGCACCTCGATCTTCTCGGCGAGCGTCTTGCCAACCCCGGAGAGCTCCTCGACCCGGCCCGCTCGCGAGAGCTCGGCGACCGACCGGCCGCTGTCGCGGATCGCTTTGGCGGCGTTGCGGTAAGCGAGCACGCGGTGGACGATCGCGCCGTCGAGCTCGTAGAGATCCGCGAGCTCTGAGAACGCCTCGGCTATCTCGGTATTTCGCATCAGACGCCTAGAGTAGGCGCCGATGAACGGGGGCGCCTGGCTGATTCTGCCGACCTATGACGAGGCCGAGAACATCGAGCGGTTCGTTCGCGCGGTCCACGCGAGCCTGCTCGGTACCGGCCGGCCGTTCCACGTTCTGGTCGTCGACGACAACTCCCCCGACGGAACCGGGGAGATCGCCGATCGGCTCGACGCCGAGTTCGCCGAGGTCGCGGTCCTGCACCGTGCGGACAAGGAGGGTCTTGGCCGTGCTTATGTCGCGGGCTTCCGGCAGGCGCTCGCCGCCGGCGCCGAGCTGGTGCTCGAGATGGACTCCGACTTCTCCCACGACCCGGCCGACCTGCCGCGGCTGATCGAGGCGTCCGATTCGGCCGACCTCGTGCTCGGCTCCCGCTACGTCCCCGGCGGCGGCGTGCTCGACTGGCCGCTCCCGCGCCGGCTGATCAGTCGCGGCGGATCGCTCTACGCGCGGCTCGTGCTGGGCTTGCGGGTGCGGGATCTGACCGGCGGCTTCAAGTGCTTCAACCGCGCGGTCCTCGAGCGGATCGGCATCGACTCGATCCACGCCGACGGGTACGGCTTCCAGATCGAGCTGACCTATCGCGCCGTGCAGGCCGGGTTCGAGGTCGTCGAGGTGCCGATCATCTTCCGCGAGCGCGAACTCGGCACCTCCAAGATGAACGCCCGTATCGCCCTGGAAGCGATCTGGAAGGTCCCGGCGCTAAGACTCGGGCGCCGGCGACCCGCCTAGCGGCTCCAACCCCACACGCGCCCGCCAGTCGTTCTCGATCTCCTCGAGCGAGCGGCCTTTGGTCTCGGGGACGAAGCGCGCGACGAACGCGATCGTCAGGAGGCTGATCGCACCGTAGAGCCAGAAGGTCCCGGTGGTTCCGAGCGCGCCGATCAGCGTCAGGAAGGTCAGGGAGACGATGAAGTTGAACAGCCAGTTGGCGGTCGTCGCCAGGCCGGCCGCCTTGCTGCGGGCGCGTGTCGGGTAGAGCTCGCCGTTGAGAATCCAGAAGATCGGGCCGAGGCTGATCGCGAACGACAGTACGTAGACCATCAGGCTCACGATCGCGACCGTCGCGACGAGTCCGCCGTCGTCGAGCGTGAAGGCGGCGCCGAGCACCATCAGCGAGATCGTCATGCCCGAGACCCCGACGAGCAGCAACGTGCGCCGGCCGTGCTGGGAGACCAGCCGCAGGGCCCAGATGGTCGCGACGACGTTAACGAGCGCAACGCCGCCACCGGCGAGAATCGCCGAGGTCGAGGAATCGATCCCGGCGAGTTTGAAGATCGTCGGCGCGTAGTAGATGACCGTGTTGATACCGGTGACCTGCTGGAGGATCGCAAGCCCGACGCCGACGAACAGTGCCATCCGCACGAGCGGCGAGACGAGCTCGCGGTAGCTGCCGCTCTCGGTCGAGAGCCCGAGGCGGATCTCCTCGATCTCCTCCTCGAGCTGCTCCTCGGTGTCATCCGGATGGAGGTAGAGCAGCGCCTTTCGGGCCTCGCTGCCGGCGCCGATCATCACGAGCCAGCGCGGGCTCTGGGGCATCCGGACCATGCCGATCAACAGCACGAACGCGGGCACTATCCCGATCGCCACCATCGCGCGCCAGTCGCCAGAGCCGGACAGTCCGGCGCCCGCAAGGTAAGCAACCAGGATGCCGATCGTCACCGCGAGCTGGAAGAGGGTGACCAGGCGGCCGCGGATCTCCTTCGGAGCGACCTCGGAGATGTAGACCGGGCAGCAGGCCGAGGCGAACCCGATCGCGATGCCGATCGCGAGCCGGCCGCCGCCCAACGCAATCACGTCAGCGGCGAGCGCGGCGAGCGCAGTGCCCGCGATGAACACGAGCGAGGCGCCCGTGATCACGACCTTGCGCCCGTACCGATCCGAGAGGGCCGCCGAGGCGAGAGCGCCGAAGATCGCGCCGACCGGGACGAGCCCGACGACCAGCCCCTGCTCGAAGGCCGAGAGAGCGAACTCGGCCTTGATGAACAGCATTGCGCTGCCGATCACGCCCGTGTCGTAGCCGAACAACAGGCCGCCCATCGCCGCAATCGCCGCCGTCAGGATGATGTGCCGTCCGCTGGCTCGCTCCCCCGCCATCGTCGCGGAGCCTACACTTGGCGACCGTTGCCGTGCCAACGCTATACTTTCTGAAGTGCCCTACCAAAGCCCCTAACAGGAGGACCACATGGCCGGATCGCTCACCGAAGTCACTGACAATAATTTCCAGGCGGAGGTAATCGAGTCAGAGACGCCCGTCCTGGTCGACTTCTGGGCGCCTTGGTGTGGTCCCTGCCGCGTGATTGCCCCCGAGCTCGAGGAGCTCGACGCCGAGCGCTCCGATCTGCGCGTCGTCAAGCTGAACATCGACGAGAACCAGCAGACCGCCCAGCAGTTCGAGGTCCTCTCTATCCCGACGTTGATTCTCTTCAAGAACGGTCAGGTCGCTACCAAGGTGATCGGCGCGAAGCCGAAGAAGAAGATCGTCGCCGAACTCGAGCCCGCGCTCGCCGCCTAGCCGGATGCCGATCGTGACGGTCGAGTGGTACGAAGGCCGCTCGGCCGAGCAAAAGGCGGAGATCGCTCGTAAGCTGACCGACCTGCTGGTCGATGTCGGCAAGACCCAGCGCGAGCACGTCTGGGTCAGGTTCGTCGAATCGCCCAAGTCGGAGTGGGCGATCGGCGGCGACCTGCAGGGCTGAGCCCGTTCACATGGGAGCCGGCGGGCGGTAGGTTCGACCGAGCCGACCCCCCCACGAAGGAGCCTCCCGTGTCGATCTCCACCGCCCCCGTGCCCGCCTCGACCTCCAGCGGGTCTCCGCTACCGATCGTCTCGCTCCCCCAGGGACGGCTGCTGACGGTAAACGAATCGGAGGTGCCGCTGATCGAGAACTCGCTCGGCGAGGGCATCCACTTCAAGCCGCTGCGGCTCGACCTCGAGGGCAACGAGTGGGTCGTGCTGGCGAGGTTCGAGCCCGGTGCGGAGATCCAGATCCACTACCACACCGGTCCGGCCGAGGTCTACACCATCAGCGGCCGCTGGATGTACAAGGAGTACCAGGACCAGCCCCAGACGGCGGGGTCCTATCTATACGAGCCGGGAGGGTCGGTACACACGTTCTTCGCCCCCGCCGACAACACCGAGGACACCGTGATCTTCGTCCGTGTCGCGGGGTCGAACGTCAACTTCAACGAGGACGGATCGTTCCATTCGATCCTCGACGCGATCAGCATCCGGCACATCACCGACACCCTCGCCGACGAGCGCGGGCTCGGCGAGGTTCCCTTCATCAACGGGGGCGAGGCGAACTAGGCGAGGGTCAGGCCGACGATCAGGGCGCGACCGTCGACAGCGGTGGTCGATCCATCGGTGCTGTCGTATGAGACCGCCGTGGCGAGCGTCTCGGCAGCGATCACCTGCTCGTGGGCTCGCGCCGCCGCGAGCAGCTCCTCATCTCCGCCTAGAGCGAGCGAGATCCGGTCCGAGACATCGAAGCCGGCCTCCTTGCGCGCGATCTGGACGGCGTGGACGATCTCGCGCGCGAGACCCTCGCGCAGCAGGTCCTCGTCGAGCTCGAGGTTGAGCGCGACGGCATGACGACCGGCGCGCTCGAGCTGGTAGCCGTCCGGCGGCTGGAGCGTGATCAGCAGGTCGTCGGTGCCGAGGCCGTGCTCGCGCCCGTCGACGTTGAGCCCGACCGCGCCACCCTCGCGCAACGTCGTCGAGACGTGCCCCGCGTCCAACGCCGCAACGGCGGCGGCGACCTGGGGCATGCTCTTGCCGAACCGCGGCCCCAAGGTCCGGTAGTTCGGCTTGAGCTCTACCCGCCCCAGCTCGTCGGCCTCGGAGACGTAGCGCAGCGACTTGACGTTCAGCTCCTCGAGCACGAGCGGCTCGAACCGCTCGATCGCCGCGCGCTCCCGATCGGCGGCGACGATCACCGCTTCGCGCAGGGGCTGGCGGACCTTGACCGTCGCCTGGGCGCGTGCAGCGCGGCCGAGCTCGACCGCGTCGCGGGCGACCTGCATGTCCCACTCGAGCTGCCGATCGCGCCCGGCGGGGTCGTACTCGGCGAAATCACACAGGTGGACCGACGCGAGCTCGCCATCGAGCTGCTCGTAGATCTCGTCCGCGATGAACGGCGTCAGCGGGGCGAGCATCTTCGAGATGTCGATCAGACAGGTGAGCAGCGTGGCGAAAGCTGCCCGGTCGCCATCCCAGAACCGCCGGCGAGAGCGGCGGACGTACCAGTTGGAGAGGTCCTCGACGAGCTCGGCGATTGCGCGGCCGGCCGCGGTCGTGTCGTAGCCGTCCATCCGCTCGGTGACCAGCTCGACGGTGCCTCCGAGCCGTGAGAGCGCCCAACGGTCGAGATCGGACAGGTCGGCGGCGGTCGCCTGCGGCCGCTGCTCGACCCCGTTCGCGTTCGAGTAGAGGACGTAGAACCCGTACGTGTTCCAGAGCTGCAGCATGAACTGGCGGACCGATTCGCCGACGGCGTCGACGGAGAACCGGTAACCGTCCCAGGGCTGCTTGGAGGTGAAGTAGTACCAGCGGAAGGCATCGGCGCCGTGGGCATCGATCACCTCCCATGGAATGACAACGTTGCCCCGTGATTTCGACATCTTCTGGCCGTCGGGGTCGACGATCAGCCCGAGGCACAGGACGGTCTCATACGAGCTGCGGTCAAACAGGAGAGTCGAGACCGCCAGCAGGGAGTAGAACCAGCCGCGTGTCTGGTCGAGCCCCTCGCAGATGTAGTCGGCGGGAAAGTGCGCCTTGAACTCCGCCTCGTTCTCGAACGGGTAGTGCCACTGGGCGAACGGCATCGAGCCGGAGTCCCACCAGGCGTCGATCACCTCCGGGGTCCGGCGCATCGACCCGCTGCACCCTTCCGCGGCGCAGTCCCACGAGACCTCGTCGATGTACGGCTTGTGCAGGTCTTCCGGAACCTCGCCGGCGAGCTCGGCGAGCTGGGCAACCGAGCCGACGCAGAGCTCCTCGGCGCAGCCTTCCCCGTCGCAGCGCCAAATCGGGAGCGGCGTCCCCCAGTAGCGCTCACGCGAAAGGGCCCAGTCGACGTTGTTCTCGAGCCAGTTGCCGAAGCGGCCGTGCTTGATGTGCTCGGGGTGCCAGCCGATGCCCTCGTTCTCGGCGAGCATCTGGTCGCGCACCTCGGTCGTCTTCACGTACCAGCTGGTCTTCGCGTAGTAGAGGAGCGGCGTGCCACAGCGCCAGCAGTGGGGGTAGGCGTGCTCGTAGGGCTGGTCGCGGAACAGCCGGCCGGAGTCGCGCAGCGCCGCGACGATGTCGGCGTCGGCCTCCTTGACAAACCGGCCCTCGAACGGGGGGACCCGGTTGTCGAAGGTACCGTCGAGGCGGACCGGGTTCTGGACCTTGAGCCCATACTGCTCGCCGAGCCGGTAGTCGTCCTCACCGAAGGCGACCGCCGTATGGACCACGCCGGTGCCCTCGTCGGTCGTGACGAAATCGGCTTCGAGCACGGTGTGGCCGTGCTCGCCGAAGTCGGTCACGTAGTCAAACGGCGGCTCGTAGCGCAGGCCGGCGAGCTCGGAGCCCTTGAAGGTCGACGTGACCTCGGTTTCCTCCCCCAGCACGGCGCCCGCCAGGGCTGCCGCGAGGATCAGGGTCTCCCCGGCGACCTGGACGCGCACGTAGTCAACCTCGGGGTTGACGGCCAGCGCCGCGTTGGAGATCAGCGTCCACGGGGTCGTCGTCCAGCCGAGCAGCGAGACCCCGGGCTCGTCGCGTAATGGGAAGCGGACGTAGACCGACGGATCGACGGTGTCCTTGTAGCCCTGAGCGACCTCGTGCGAGGAGAGGGCGGTCCCGCAGCGCGGGCAGTAGGGAACGACCTTGTGCCCCTCGTAGAGACGACCCGCCTTCCAGACCTCGGCCAGCGACCACCAGACCGACTCGACGTACTCGTTGGTCAGCGTGAAGTAGGCATCGTCAGTGTCGATCCAGAAGCCGATCCGGTCGGTAAGCCGGTTCCACTCCTCGATGTAGGTCAGCACCGACTCGCGACAGCGCCGGTTGAACTCGGCGACGCCGAAGCGTTCGATCTCCTCTTTGGTCGAGAGACCGAGTTCGCGCTCGATCTCCAGCTCGACCGGGAGCCCGTGGCAATCCCAACCCGCCTTGCGACCGACCGAGTAGCCGCGCATCGTCTTATAGCGCGGGAAGACATCCTTGAAGACGCGCGCGAGCACGTGGTGGGATCCGGGCCGGCCGTTGGCGGTCGGCGGGCCCTCGAAGAAGGTGAACCGCTCGGCGCCCTCGCGCCGCCGCATCGATTCGGCGAACACGTCTCGCTCCCGCCACCGCTCGAGCACCCGCTCCTCGAGTTCGGGGAAGGACTGGCGCGGGTCGACGGCGGGAAGCGGCTTGCTCACGGCCGCTGACTCTATTTGCCGGGTGGTCTCGGGCGGACCGCGGATCTAGAACGGGGTTGCGCGCTCACAACTGCGACCCTTGTCCTTACCCGAGCCGCCGTCGCAGCGGTCCTCGTCTGGTCCGCCATCGAGAAAATCACGCCCCTCGCCGCCGACGAGGAAGTCCGAGCCGCGGTCGCCCATCAGCCGATCGTCACCGTCGTTGCCCTCGAGACGATCGTCCCCATCGCCGCCGAGCAGGACATCCGCGCCGGCGCCGGCGCGGATCAGATCGGTGCCCGAGCCGCCCGACAGTCGATCGTTACCGTCGTCTCCGACGATCTGGTCGTCGCCGGATCCGCCACACACCTGGTCGTTGCCGGCCAGGCCACGGATCTGATCGTCACCGCCGAGGCCGTGGATCACGTCGACGCCGGGAGTCCCGCGCAACTCATCCGCCGACTCGGTTCCGATGATCGTCGGCGTCAGCGAGCAGGGGTCGGCCGCGGGGGGCGGTGGGTCGGGATCCGGATCAGGGTCAGGATCGGGATCGGGCTTGACCCTGTCCTTCTTGACGACGAAGTGGACCTTTGCCGCTTTGCCGTAGTTGCCGGCGGTGTCGAGGCCCCGCACGCGGAAGCGATGCTGTCCTGGCTTCAACGACTCCGGTCCGTGAGGCGAGGTGCAGAGCGCATACTTCGCGCTGTCGAGCTTGCAGCGGAACGTCGCATCGGGCTCCTTGGCAATGAACGAGAAGCGGACAGCCCGCTGCCCGACGGCGCGGCGCTTGCCGGCCTTGGTGCCCTTCTTGGACTCCCTCGGGCCGCTGGTGATGCGGACGGACGGGCCAGTCGTATCGACGGTGAACGAAGTCTCCGCCGGCGTCGGGTCCTCGACATCGCCGCCGGCGACCGCGGCGACGGCGAAGCGGTGGTCTCCGTCAGTGAGCGCCGGCGCGGTGAACGAGCCGTCGTCGCACGCCCGCGCCGCACTGCCGTCGATCCGGCAGCGGAAGGTGACCCCGGCGGTCGTGGAACTGAACCGGAACGTCGGGCGGTCGTCCTTGATCACACCACTCACAAACGGCGGCTCGAGCGCTGTATCCGGGGCATCCGGCCTCGGGGTGGTCGTCGTCGTGGTCGTCGGGGTCGTGGTCGTCGGGGTCGTGGTCGTCGGGGTCGTCGTCGTGGTCTGCTGGGAGGCGACCGTGAACGAACGGCTGGCCGGGGTCTGGTCCTCGTTGCCGGCGCGATCGCGCGCCGCTACCTGGAAGGTGTGGGCTCCGTTCGGGAGGTCGCGGGCCGTGAAGGACGGGCCGCAGGCCTGGAAGGCGGCCGAGTCGATCCGGCATCTGAACGTCGATCCCGATTCACTCGAGCTGAACCCGAACGTGGCCGAGGAACTCGTGGTCGTGCCCGAGGGTCCACTGTCGATAGTCGTCTCGGGAGCCGTCAGGTCAACGGTGAACGTGGGATACGCGGCCGCGTTACCCGCTCCCCCGAGAGTCCCGATTCCCCGCACGGAGAAGTTGTGCGTCCCCGAGCTGAGGGGACGGGTTTCAAACGGCGAGGCGCACGAGACGAATGGGCCGCCGTCAATGCTGCACTGGAAGCGGGTCGTGTCCGGTGAGGAGAAGACGAAGCGGGGGGTCGGATCCGATGTCGGGTTCGGCGGGCCGTCATCGATCCTTGCGGCCGGGCTGAACACGTCTGCGCTGGCCCCGGCGGGGAGCATCAGCGCCGAGATGGCGATCAGCAGGACGAGGCGAGCTGAGAGCTGCGGCCTCATGGCACTCCGATCGCGCGGTCGCAGTCCTTGGCCTTGTCCTTGCCGCCACCGCCGTCGCAGAGGTCGCTGCCCGAGCCCGCCTCGAGACGGTCCTTGCCACTGCCGCCCTGGAGCTGGTCATCGCCCGGGCCGCCCTTGAGCTTGTCGGGGCCGCCGCCTCCGTCGAGCTCGTCGGCACCCTCACCGCCGTCGAGCTTGTCCTTGGCCTTGCCCCCTCGGACACGGTCATCCCCGAGCTCGCCGCGCAGCTTGTCCGAACCAGCCCTGCCGTTGACGAGGTCGTCGCCCGCGCCCGCACAAACGCGGTCGTCGCCGTCCCCGGAATCGATTACGTCGTCACCGTCGCCCCCGAGGATCACATCGGAATTCGGGGTCCCGGTCAGCTGATCAGGGCCGCTCGTCCCGATGATCGTCGCGGGCCTACCGCCACACCTCGGGCCCTGCGGCGGCCCGCCGCCACCCCCGACCGCGACGGTAAAGCTTCGCGTGGCCGGCGTCGGGTCACGGTTGCCGGAAACATCGGTTGCCCGAACGCTGAACGAGTGGCGCCCGAAACTCAGCGACGGGGTCGTGAACGGCGAGGCACACGCACTGAAGCCACCGTCGCCGTCGTTGTCGATCGCGCAACTGAACTGGGCGCCTTCCTCGTCGGCGGCAAAGCTGAAGGTCGGCGTCGTGTCGCTGGTGCTGGATCCTTCGGCCGGACCACCCGTGATCGATGTCTGCGGGGCGCGGTCGTCATTCATCGGCCGCCCGACCACCCGGAAATCGCGGCGGGCCGCCGGACCTGGGCCTCCAAGGAGGTTGAGGCCGCGGACCTCGAAGCTGTGGCCGCCCGTTGCGAGCTTCGACGTGGTGAACGGCGACCGGCAAGCCGCGAAGGCGCCGGAATCCACCCTGCACTGGAACGCTCCCGTGTCGGGCGAGCTGAAAGTGAAGGTCGGCGTATCGTCTGGCGTCTCGCCCTCGGGGCCGCCCGTTATGGAGGTGTCCGGGGCGAGGAAGCTGGCCGAGGCGGTGGTCGGAAGGGCCAGGCCGAGCACGCAGAGCAACGCGATCAGAGTCGCGCGTAATAGCGGAAGCGAAGCCGGCGGCGTCGCGTTTGAGGACCTTTGATTCACGATGCGTGGGGTGCCCGCCCGGCCGCATTGACCTTAGAGAGTCGCCCTGGGGACCGCAACCGGGAACCGCACGGCCAGAGGTCAGGCGGCGTCCAACTTGCGACAGAGCTGCGTGAGCGAGCGCTTCTCGGTCTCGTCCAGGCGCGCGAACGCAGTCGCGACCCGCCGCGTGTGATCGGGAAAGACCCGCTCGACCAGGGCCGCGCCTGCCGGGGTCAGCAGCACTACCACCGCCCGCCCGTCGCGCTCATGACGACGGCGCAGCAGCAGCCCACGGCCCTCGAGCGTCGCCGTCACCTCGGTCGCGTTCGCCTTGCTCCATCTCAGCCGGCGCCGCAAGGTCCGCAGGTCCAGCCGGCCGCCCGCGGTCGTTAGGACGACCAGCGCGGAGAAGCCCGCCGCGGAGACGCCCTGGGCCTCCAGCTCGGCACTCAGAGCCCGCCGCAGCGACGATTCCGCGCGCAGCAGCGCCTCGAGTGCCCGATGAGCCAGCGGATCTCCCACCTCCAACGGGGCCATTCCGGGAGCGTACGGCCGCCCGCGGACGGGTCGGCTGCGGTTCGGATGACGGATTGTGGTCGCTGTAGGACCGAAATCCTTCATCGCACCCTTGACCTAGGATCGGCCTCGTGCGCCCGACGCTGATCCTCATTGCCGTCATCGCCGCAACGGGCACGGGCTGCGCGCGTGGAGACCAACAACTCCCGCCCGCCTGCCTCGCCGACGCCGACACGATCCGTACCGCGCTCCAAGCCGCGCCCGAGACCGTCCGCCTCGACGGCGATGTCCCGCTCTCGGCCTGCCTGGCCCGGACCGCCGGCCCGGCCGAAGCGCAGAACATCGGTGCGGCGTACCTTGAGGTCGCGACCGACCTCGCCGCCATCGCACGGCGCGACCCCGACACACCGGAGGTCGCTCAACTCACCTATCTAGTCGGAGCCGTGCAGCGTGGGGCCGACGACGCAGGTGGGATCTACGACGAGCTCGAGCGCCGCCTCCAGCTCGAGCTGAGCGGGGTTGCCCGTGGCTCCCGAGCGTTCGGCGAGGGGCTCGAAGCAGGACGCACAGGCGGCTGAGCGTGGATAGCCTGGATCTGGGTGGTCCAGCGATCTGAAGGAGCTCTAGCTTGACTCAGGAACTGTGGGGCGCGGAGACGCGCAAGGCCGTCGACAACTTCCCCGTTTCGGGCGAGCCGGTGCCGATCGCTGTGATCAGGATGCTCGGTCGGATCAAGGCCGCCGCCGCCCGCGCCAACGCCGATCTCGGCCTGCTCGACACCGAGATCGCCGGCCGGATCGCCGCCGCGGGCGATGCGATCGCCGCCGGTGAGCACGACGCGCAATTCCCGGTCGATGTCTTCCAGACCGGATCTGGGACCTCATCCAACATGAACACCAACGAGGTGATCGCGAGCCTCGCCGAGGGCGCCCACGCCAACGACCACGTCAACATGGGCCAGTCGTCCAACGACGTCTTCCCCTCCGCGGTCCACCTCGCAGCGGTCACCGAGGTGCGCGGCTCGCTCGACCCCGCGCTCGCCAAGCTCGAAGGCGCGTTCGCCGACAAGGCCGACGCCTTCGCAGACATCGTCAAGTCCGGTCGGACCCACCTGATGGACGCCGTCCCGGTGACGCTCGGCCAGGAGTTCGCGGGCTACGCAGCGCAGATCCGCCTCGGCCGGCGCCGGCTCGACGACGCGCTTCCGCGAGTCGCCCAGATCCCGCTCGGCGGGACAGCGACGGGCACCGGTCTCAATACCCACGCGGAGTTCGCCGCGCGCGCGAGGGAGCTGCTCGCCGAGACCACCGGGGGAGCGGTTCTCGCACCCGAGGACCCGTTCGAGGCCCAGGGCAACCGTGACGCCCTCGTCGAGCTCTCGGGCGTCCTCAAGGTGATCGCCGTCTCGTTGACAAAGATCGCCAACGACATCGCGTGGATGGGGTCCGGCCCTCGCGCCGGTCTCGCCGAGCTTTTCCTCCCGGAACTCCAGAAGGGCTCCTCGATCATGCCCGGCAAGGTCAATCCTGTCATCCCGGAAGTCGTCCTCCAAGTCGCGGCGCAGGTGATCGGCAACGACACGGCGATCACGATCGGCGGAACGCAGGGCAACTTCGAGCTCAACGTCCGGATCCCGCTGATCGCACGCAACCTGCTGCAGTCGATCGCACTGCTGAGTTCGTCCTCGACCCTGTTCGCCGAGAAGTGCGTGGCCGGGATCGAGGCCAACGAGGCGATGACAACGCGGCACGCCGAGGCGACGCTCGCCTCGGCCACGGCCCTCAACCCCCACATCGGTTACGACAAGGCGACCGAGGTCGTCCAGACCGCCGTCAGGACGGACAAGACCGCGCGCGAGGTGGCACGCGAGATGGGCGTCGAGGAGTCTGTGCTCGACGAGGCGCTCGACCTGCGCAAGATGGCTCGTGGGAGCGGCCGCTGATCAAGCCCGCCACACCTGACCTCGAAGGCGAGCGCGTCGGCCTCCGTCCGCTGCTCCCGGCCGATCGCGAAGCTGTCCGCGCGGTGCTGCTCGAGCCAGATGTCGCCCGCTGGTGGCCGGCCCGTACGCCCGGATCGCCTGAGGCGGAGATCTACGACGAGACCGACGAGTGGCCGTCGTTCGCCTGGGCGATCGTCGAGCCCGCGTCGCCCGACCTGATCGGCGTGCTGCTCGTGACGGAGGAGTCCGAGCCGAGCTATCGATCTGCCGGACTGGACATCGCTATCGCAACAACCCGTCAGGGGCGAGACCTCGGTCCGGGCGCCCTATCGCTGGCGATCGGGTGGCTGTCTTCAGACCGCGGCCATCACCGCTTCACGATCGATCCCGACGCCGCCAACGCACGCGCGATCCGCGCCTACGAAAAGGCCGGCTTCGAGCCGGTCGGAGTGATGCGCGCCTACTCGACCCTCCCTACGGGCGAGCATCGCGACGCCCTGTTCATGGAGCTGATCCGGCTGCCCGCGTGAGGTTCGATCATACTGGCGGCGGCATGGCAACCCTTGGCAGGGGAGGCACGATGAGAATCGTAGGTTTGGTGCTGATCGCTACAACGCTTACGGCGGTCGGCTGCGGGTTCAACATCAGCACCGCGAACATCAGCGCGGCGACGATGGCCCGCGATCAAGACGGCGCGGAGCCGACCACCACGTTCAAGCCGGACGAGACCTTCTACGCAGTCCTTCAGCTCTCCAATGCTCCCGACGACACGGATGTGAGGGCAGTCTGGTCGGCCGTCGACATCGACGCTCCGAGCGTCAATACCGAGATTGCCGAGGCGGCCGTCCAAACGGGCGACGCACAGATCTACTTCGACCTGACCAACGACGAGCCCTGGCCGAGGGGCAACTACAGGGTCGATCTCTTCCTCCGTCAGGACGAGAAAGCCGCCGTGGCGCTCGAGTTCGAGGTTCGATAGGCCGCCTGGACAGCCCTCTTTGACGGGTGTAGGGTCAGGCGCTCAACGGGCAAGGAGGTAGGGATGAAGGTCGTACGTCTGATGCTGGTCGCACTCGTGTTCGCCGTGACCGTCGCCGTCCCTGTGGTCGTCGTGGCAAAGCAGGTTTCAGGGACGAAGGCCGACGACAACCTAAAGGGCACTTCTGGCAACGACCGGATGGATGGCAAGGGCGGTGACGACCGGATGCGCGGCAAGGGCGGCGCGGATGACATGAAGGGCAAAGGCGGCAACGACACACTCGCCGGCCAGGCCGGCGATGACAAGCTCAATGGCGGCGGTGGCAACGACGAGTTGACCGGCGGCGCGGGCAGCGACGATCTCCAGGGGAAGGGCGGCGACGACAGGATCGACGCGACCGGCGATTCGACCGGGGACTTCATCAAGTGCGGCGGCGGGAACGACGTCGCGCTGGTCGACGAGGCCGACCTGGTCGCCGACTCGAGCTGCGAGCGGGTCGACGTCGTCGGCGCGCCAAATCCAAATCCGAATCCGAACCCCAACCCGAATCCGAACCCCAACCCGAATCCGAACCCCAACCCGAATCCGAATCCCAATCCGAATCCCAATCCGAGCGGCTCAGCCTTCGTGACGATTCAGTTCACGGGCAACCGAACCGGGATCGTGACGAGTTCTCCAGCCGGCCTGAACTGTCTGAAGGCAGCCGCCAGCAGCGAAACGGCGACCGGGACCTGCACCGAAGACTTTCCCGCAGGTCAGCCGGTGACGCTCCAGGCAAACGGCGGGGACTACATCAACTACACAGGGTGCGATGACGGTGAGGGCGGCGATCCGCCCCGCAACTGCACGTTCAGTCCCCCGGCGGGGACCTCGGTAGTCACGGTCGACTTCTCGGGCTGACCCGCGCCGACACTCCGCGAGCGCTAGTCGAGGTTGATCGCGACGTACTTCGTCTCGAGGTACTCGTTGATCCCCTCGGCGCCGCCCTCGCGGCCGAAGCCGGATTGCTTGACACCGCCGAACGGGGCGGCGGCGTTGGAGACCATGCCCTGGTTGAGGCCGATCATCCCGGTGTCGAGTCGCTCGCAGACGCGGAGCGCGCGCTTGACATCGCGCGTGTAGAGGTAGGAGACAAGGCCGAACTCGGTGCGGTTGGCGGCCGCGACCGCCTCGTCCTCGTCGGCGAACGTCGTGATCGGCGCAACGGGGCCGAAGATCTCCTCGCGCAGGAGGTCGGCGTCGTCGGAAACGTCGGCCAGCACGGTCGGCTCGTAGAAGTAGCCTGGTCCTCCGAGCGCCGAGCCGCCGACCAGCGCGTCGGCACCCTTGGTCGTGGCGTCGTCGACCAGAGCGGCGACCTTCGAGCGCTGGTCGTCGTCGATCAGGGGACCGATGTCGACTCCCTCCTCGGTCCCGCGACCGACCTTCAGCGAGACGAACCGCGCGGCGAGCTTCTCGGTGAACTCATCAGCGACCGATTCGGCGATGTGGAAGCGGTTGGCGGCCGTGCAAGCCTCGCCGACATTGCGCAGCTTGGCGATCATCGCCCCCTCCACAGCCTCGTCCACATCGGCGTCCTCGAAGACGACGAACGGTGCGTTGCCGCCGAGTTCCATCGACAGCCGCAGCAGCTGCTCGGAAGCCTGCTCCATCAGCGTGCGACCGACTTCGGTCGAGCCGGTGAAGGAGAGCTTGCGAAGCCTCTCATCCGCGATCAGCGGGGTCATCAGATCGCTCGATGAGGATCCGGTGAGGACGTTCAGAACGCCGTCCGGAAGCCCAGCCTCGGTCAAGATCCCGGCGAGCGCGAGCATCGAGAGCGGTGTCTGCTTGGCCGGCTTGACGACCATCGTGCAACCGGCGGCGATCGCAGGGCCGATCTTGCGCGTGCCCATCGCCGCCGGGAAGTTCCAGGGTGTGATCAGCAGGCACGGTCCGACGGGCTGGCGCATCACGAGCATCCGGCCCTGACCGGTCGGTGCAGTCGCGTAGCGGCCGTCGATCCGGACGGCCTCCTCGCTGAACCAGCGCAGGAACTCGGCCGCGTAAGCGATCTCGGCCTTCGATTCGGCGAGCGACTTGCCCATCTCGAGCGTCATCAGCAGCGCGAGCTCGTCGGCCCGCTCAGTCATCTGCTCGAAGGCCCGGCGCAGGATCTCTCCGCGTTCGCGCGGGGGATGGGACCCCCACTCGGCCTGGGCCTCGGTCGCGGCGCTGAGCGCGGCGAGCGCATCGTCGGGGGTCGCGTCAGCGACATCGCACAGCGTCTCGCCGGTCGCGGGATCCTCGATGCCGAGGGTGGCGGCGCCGGCGCCGTCGCGCCACTGACCGCCGATCAGCAGCTGCTTCGGGGCTGCGTCGAGGGCTGCCTGTTCTGAGTTGATCTGGGTCATGAGCTGAGGTTGCCCGCCTGATCATGGAGCAAACCAGGGCTATGAATAGTCTCTGATCGATGGCGGCAATCGAGGTGCAGGGACTCGAACGGGAGTTCAAGGGTGGAGTGAAGGCGGTCCAAGGGATCGACCTCGCCGTCGACGAGGGCGAGATCTATGCCTTCCTCGGACCCAACGGAGCGGGCAAGACGACGACCGTCCGAATGCTGACCACGCTGCTGCGGCCGACCGGGGGGCGCGCGCTCGTCGCCGGGCACGACGTCGCGAAGGAACCGGCGGCCGTCCGCCGCCAGATCGGCGTCGCGCTCCAGGAAGCCGCGCTGGACCCGCTGATGAGCGGACACGAGCTGATGCGCCTGCAGGCGACGCTCCACGGCCTCCCGCGCGCCGAAGGCCGCCGGCGAGCCGACGCACTGGTCGAACGGGTCGGACTCGGCTATGCCAAGGACCGCCGGGTCGGCACCTACTCGGGCGGGATGCGGCGACGGCTGGACCTCGGGATGGCGCTCGTGCACGAGCCGCGCGTGCTGTTCCTCGACGAGCCGACGACCGGTCTGGACCCCTCGAGCCGCGCGGCAATCTGGGACGAGGTCGGCCGCCTCAACGACGAGGGCACGACCGTCTTCCTGACGACCCAGTACCTCGAGGAGGCCGACCAACTCGCCGACCGCGTCGGGATCATCGACGATGGGCGAATGGCGACCGAGGGCACGCCGGCGGCGCTCAAGGCCCAGGTCGGCCAGCCCCACCTCGACGTCTGCCTGACCGACGGCCCCAACGACCATGCCGAGGGCGTGCTCGCAAGGTTCGGCAAGGTCTGCCCGGGGGTCGAGGGCGTCCACTTCCAGGTCACGCTCGCGGGCGGCGCCGGGGATATCGCGCCCGTCGTACGCGCCCTGGATGAGGCGGGGCTCGCGGTCGCCCAGCTCAACCTCGTCAACCCGACCCTCGACGATGTCTTCCTCGCCGAGACCGGTCGCCACCTCGAGGGCGAACAGGACACCGGCGAGGTTCCGGCGCTGAGCGCCGAGAGCGGCTAGTGCGCGCCGAACTGCGGGCGATTGGGGCGCTCGGCGCCCGCTCAATCCGCAACACCTTCCGCTACCCGCGCTACCTCGGACCGATCCTGATCTTCCCGACGCTGTTCCTGGCCGTTAACACCGGTGGTGCCGGTGGCGCGATTGACCTGCCGGGGTTCCCGGAGGTCCACGGCTTTCTCGACTTCCAGCTTGCCGCGGGCATCCTGCAGTCCGCCCTGCTGGCAGCCGTGATGGGCGGAACCGGGCTCGCGCTCGATATCGAGCTCGGCTTCACCGATCGGCTGCTCGCGGCCCCGATCCGGCGGCCGACGATCGTCCTCGGCAGGCTCGCGGCGACCTTCGTGCTCGGGATGTTCGCCGCGGTCTGGTTCCTCGCGATCGGCTTCGCCTTCGGCGCGATCGTGCAGGGTGGCGTGCTCGGCGTGATCTTCGTGATCCTGTTCGGCGGGCTGACCGCCACGGCGTTCGGAGGGATCGCATCCGCGATCGCGCTCAAGAGCGGGACCGCGAGCGTCGTCCAGGGAATGTTCCCGCTCGTCTTCGTGATCCTGTTCGTCTCCTCTGCGTTCTTCCCCGCCGAGCTGATGCAGGAGCCCTCGCAGTCGATCGCCCACTACAACCCGGTCAGCCTGGTCGCCGCCGGGATCCGGGGACCGGTCGTCTTCGGGTTGAGCGCGGGCGACACGCTCGACGGGCTGCTCGGCCTGGCGATCATCGGCGGCCTGGGTTTCGTCCTGAGCGTCTGGGGTCTGCGCGCGCGGCTGAGGGCGAGCTGATGTCCGCGCTGGCACTCGAGCTGAGCACGATCGGCGTCCTGATGCGGCGCGCTCTCAACGAGATCCTGCGCGTGCCGGGCGCGGCGATCCCGGGGATCCTCGCGCCGTCGCTGTTCATGCTCGGGCTGACGGGCGCGTTCGGCGCGCTGACCGAGCTGAGGGGCTTCTCGACCGAGAGCTACATCTCCTTCATCCTGCCCGTCTCGCTGATGCAGGCGGCCGGGTTCGCCGGCGCCGCGACCGGCGTCAACACGGTGCGCGACATCGAGCTCGGCTGGTTCGACCGTCTCTACCTGGCCCCCACGCCGCGGCCGGCGCTGCTCGCGGGGATCGTCCTCTCGGCGAGCTTCCGCGCGCTGCTGCCGATGACCGCCGTGCTTACGATCGGGCTGCTGCTCGGCGCGCACTGGCCGGGGGTGCCCGGGCTGCTGATCGCGGTCCTGCTCGCGCTCACTTTCAGCGCGGTTTCGGCGTCATGGACCGTCGGGCTCGCGCTGAGATTCCGCACCCAGGCCGCAGCCCCTTTGATGCAGGCCTCGATGTTCATGGCGGTCCTGTTCACGACCTCCTACGCACCGCTCGAGCTGCTGACCGGCTGGCTCCAGGCGGTCGCGACCATCAACCCCGTCACACAGGTCGTCGAGGGGGTTCGGCAGGGGTTCGTCGAGGGCGTCAGCTTCGCGGGGACCTGGCCCGCATTGGTCGTGCTCGCCGTCCTGCTCGCCCTGACGTTCGCGTTCGCGCTGCGCGGCCTGGCGAAGACCGGCGGATAGATCCCACCGCCCTTCAGGGCGTGAAGCGGACCGTCATGACTTCGCCGTCGGCGATCGCGTAGTCACGGCCCTCGACCCGGAGAGTCCCCTGCTCGCGAGCCTGCGCGTAGCCGCCGGCGTCGACCAGTTCCCGCCAGCCGATGATTTCGGCGCGTACGAACCCGCGCGCGATGTCTGTGTGAATCTTGGCGGCCGCCCCCTGGGCGCTCGTCCCCCGCGGGATCGCGTAACCGCGCGCCTCCTTGGCTTCGCCGGCAGTGAAGAACGAGATCAGGTCGAGCAACTCGAAGGCTCCGCTGACGAGCGCTTCCAGAGCGTTCTGCTCGACGCCCATCTCCGCGCGCATCGCGGCCGCATCCTCGGGGTCTAGCTCGGCGAGCTCGGCCTCGACGCGAGAGCTCACCGCGACCGCCGAGCCCCCGGCGTCTGCGGCATAGCGGGCGACCGCATCGGGAACGGCGCCGTCGCCCTCGGAGACGTTGGCGACGAACAGCACGGGCTTTGACGTCAGCGGCTGGAGGTTGCGCATCGCCTCAGGCGCCGAGGCGGGCGGCGGCACCGAGCGAGCCGGTTTACCCGCCCCGAGCGCCTCGACCAGTTGGCGGAGCCACGCCTCTTCGGCGACCGCGGCGGGGTCGCCAGACTTCGCCTGCCTGCGCACCCGCTCGACGCGGCGCTCGGCCTGCTCGAGGTCGGCGTAGAGCAGCTCGGCCTCGATCGTCTCGAGGTCAGCGACAGGATCGACGCGACCGTCGGGGTGGATCACGTTCTGATCGTCGTGGGCTCGGACCACGTGGAGGATCGCGTCGGTCTCGCGGATGTTGGCGAGGAACTGGTTGCCGAGCCCCTCGCCCTCGTGGGCGCCGCGGACGAGCCCCGCGATGTCGTGGACCTCGAGCGTGTCGTAGGTGATCTCGCTCGAGCCGATCGCCGCGGCGATCGCGTCAAGGCGCGGGTCGCGCACCGGGACGATCGCGACATTCGGCTCGACCGTCGTGAACGGGTAGTTGGCCGCCTCGGCGCCGGCGCTCGTGAGCGCGTTGAACAGCGAGCTCTTGCCCGCGTTCGGCATACCGACGATCCCGACCTTCATCGAACGAACCTCGCGAGCGCGGTCCCGAACGCGGCGCCGGCCACGACGTCGGAGGGGTAATGGACGCCCAAGTAGGGCCGGGTCGCGGCGACCGCCGTCGCCAGGGCGTAGAGCGGGGCGGCGGGCAGGCTGCGCGAGAGCAGGCTCGCGGCGAGGAACGAGGTCGTAGCGTGAGCCGAGGGGTAGGAGAGGCGCGAGACGGTCGGGGTCAGGTGCGGGTGGTCGTCGGGTCCGGGGCGCGCGCGCCCCACGGCGAGCTTGACCGCGTAGTTGGGCAACGTCGCGAGCGGGACGGCGAGCGCCGCTCTCAAGCGGGAACCCCGACGCGCTGGACCGCCCAGGGCGCCACTCGTTAGGGCGATCGCGGCCCAGATGGCACCCCATTCACCGGTCAGCGCCAGTCCCTGGGCAGCCCGCTCAGCGGCCGGAGAGTGGCCCCGCGTCCGCATCAGGCGAAGAAGCCCGAGGTCGAGAGCCCGCAGCATCGCCAGCGGGGCTCTAGAAGCCGACTTTGTTCTGATCCGTGTCGAGCCGCAGGTAGACGACGCGGCCCAGATCCAGCGAGATGCCGGAATCCTCGGCCTTGACCTCGTGCCAGCCGCCCGAGTCCTTCTCGAGCGCCTTGCGCAGCGAGTCGTACTCGCTCTGCTGGAGCCGGACGGTCAGCGTCTGGCCGCCGCTGAAGCCGATGTCGACACGTGCCGCGGCCATGTCTAGTGGCTCGGCTCCACGAGCTCGGTCAGAACCCCGCCGGTCGACTTGGGGTGGAGGAAGGCGACCCGGCTGTTCTGGATTCCGGTGCGCGGCTGCTCGTCGATCAGCCGGAAGCCGGCGTCGCGGGCGCTCGAGAGCGCGGAGTCGATGTCGTCGGTCTGGTAGGCGACGTGGTGCATGCCGGGGCCGTTGCGCTCGAGGAACTTCGCCACGCCGCTTTCGGGGCTGGTCGGCCGGAGCAGTTCGACGTGCCCGTCCCCGACCTCGAGCAGAACCGCCTCGACGCCGAACGCCTCGACGGTCTCACGGTGCTGCTCGCGCATTTCGAAGCGGTCCCGGTAGAGCTCGATCGCGCCCTCGAGATCCTCGACCGCGACGCCGATGTGGTCAATGCGTCCGAACACGGCGGGGAGTTTACGAGGATCGGCCGCCGGGGCACTCGGCGCGTTCAGGCAGACCCTCGACAAAGCCCCGCCGCCAACTCCCATAGGCGGGACGCCATCCGAAGGCGCCCGTGAAGCGAGCATTCGAGGCGCCACGCAGCGTGGTCGCGTAATGAACCGCGATCGGCCCGGCCGCCACCCTTCCGACCACCGTCGGAATGCGCAGCGGTGGCTTGGCGCCGATCGCCTTCGCGTACGCGGGGAGCCACTCGATGACCGGGGCGGGCGCGTCGTCGCAAACGTTGTAGATACCGGGCCCGCCGCCGTCGAGCGCGGCGAGCGCCGCCGAGGCGGCATCCTCGACGTGGACGAACGACCAGACCGCACGGCCTCCGCCGAGCAGCGGGAAGCGACGCGCGGCGATCTCCTCGTGACGCTGGCCGCCGGGCGCGAACGCGGTCCCGGGCCCGTAGAAGAAGCCGTACCGCAGGACGACGCCCTCGGTGCCGCCCTCACAGGTCGATTGCTCGAGCGCCCGCACCGCCGCGACCGCTGATCCCCACGGCTCGGCGGCGCCGTCGTACAGGGGCGCGTCTTCGTCCAGCACCGGCGGGCCGGACGGGCGGGTCGCGAACGCGATGCTCTGCGCGACCTGTCGGCGAGCGCCCGCCGCGGCCGCGGCCGCGGCGAGGTTACGCGCTCCCTCAGTGCGCACCCGGTCGTTCGCGCGGTAACTGTCGCGGTCGCGCGGATTCATCCGCTGCGGGAGACGTGTCAGCTGGTTGACGACGACCTCCGGTGCCGCCGCCGTGACCTGCTCGCGCAACCGCTCGCCGTCAAAGACGTCGCAGACAACCGGGGTCGCGCCGACCGCCTCAAGCTCCGCCGCCCGGTCGGCCGAGCTGGTCATCGCGGCGACCTCGTGCCCGGCCTCCAACAGCATCGGCAGGAGCGCACGCCCCACGACCCCGGTGGCTCCGGCGAGGAAGATCTTCACGCCCGCAACCTACCCGAGCCCGTGCGCGAGAATGCGACCGTGGAGCAGCTCTTCGACAGCGATCCGGGCGACCGGGCCGGCGACCGGGCGGGTGTCGCCGCCGGCCAGCCGCTGGCCGTGCGGATGCGTCCCGCGAGCCTCGAGGAGCTGACCGGCCAGCAGCACCTGCTCGGCGAGGGTTCGGCGCTGCGCCGGGCGATCGAGGACGGGCATCCCCACTCGATGCTGCTCCACGGGCCGCCAGGCGCCGGCAAGACGACAATCGCGCGGCTCGCGGCTGCCAGGGCGCCGGGTGCCTTCGAGGAGCTGTCCGCGGTCAGCGCGGGCAAGGCAGACGTTCGGGCCGTGCTCGACCGCGCCGCACATCGCAGGGCGAACGACTCTCCAGCCACCGTCCTGTTCCTCGATGAGATCCACCGCTTCAACAAGGCCCAGCAGGACGCGCTGCTTCCGGCCGTCGAGGAGGGCTTGATCGTGCTGATCGGCGCGACCACCGAGAACCCCTACTTCGAGGTCAACTCGGCACTGATCTCGCGCTGCCGCGTCTATGAGCTGAAGCCGCTCAATGATGCAGACGTGCGCGCGCTGCTCGATCGCGCGCTCGTCGACGAGCGCGGCATCCCCGACCACCCGCCGGTTGACCACGAAGCGCTCGATTTCCTCGCCGCGCGCGCAGCCGGGGATGCCCGCAGCGCGCTGGCCGCGCTCGAGCTGGCGGCGAGCACCGCCGCGCCTGGGGAGCGGGTCACCCTCGCCGCGGCCGAGGACGCGCTCCAGCGCAGCGCCGTTCTGTACGACCGAGCCGGGGACGCTCACTACGACACGATCTCGGCTTGGATCAAGGCAACCCGCGGGTCGGACCCCGACGCCTCGCTGCTCTACCTCGCGGTGATGCTCGAGGGCGGCGAGGATCCACGCTTCATCGCCCGCCGGATGGTGATCCTCGCGAGCGAGGACATCGGAAACGCCGATCCGAGAGCGCTCCAAGTCGCAGTGGCCACCGCGGCCGCCGTCGAGCACGTCGGGCTGCCCGAATGCGCGCATGCCCTGGCGCAGGCCGCCGTCTACCTCTCGCTCGCCCCGAAGTCGAACGCCTCCTACAAGGCGCTCGGCCAGGCGCGGGCCTGGGTTCGCGAGCACGGAATGCCTGATATCCCCTCCTATCTGCGCAGCTCGGCCTATCCGGGCGCCGACGCGCTCGGCCGTGGCGAAGGGTACGAGTACCCCCACGATCTGCCAGACGGGGTCTCGGATCAGCCTCTGATGCCCGCCGAGGCCGCGGCGGAGCGGTTCTTGCAACTCTCCGGCCACGGCGAAGAAGCCGCTCTACAACGCCGTTTGGCGGAGATTCGCGCGCGGCGGGAGTAGAGATCGTGTCTAGCAACGTTCGCCTCAACCGCCTCCCGCATGCCACTCTGGAGGGGTGCCGAGACGAACACACGTGCGTTTGGCGGATCCGGGAGCGCTGCTCTCCAGCGCCCACGTCCTGGATTCCGGCCTTCGCGTCCGCCTGCGGCTGACGCGACCCTCCGATGGCCGCTACCTGGACCGGTTCCTCCGGGAGGTCTCCGAGGACTCGCTCGAGAGTCGATTCGGCCACGCCAAGCCCGATCGCGAGAAGATCCGCGAGCTGACCTTCTACGACCCGCGCGAGCGGCTCGTGATCGCGGCCGCCACGCTCGACGGGAGCAGCGAGTCGTTCGTCGGGGTTGCGGACATAACGCTTTTGGAGACCGGTCTCGCCGAGATCGGGATGCTGGTCGCCGACCGTCACCAGGCGAGCGGTATCGGCCGCCTGCTCTCGGAGTGCATCGCCCACATGGCGCGCGACCGGGGCGCGACCCACGTCCGGGCGACGATGCCGCGAGCGAACCCGGCGATGCTGAGCCTGATGGAGCGACTCGGTCCGACCGTCAAGACGGTCGAGCGCGAAGGCCTCGCGGCCTACACGCGCCTGCCGGTCGCCCGCCGCCGTGCCGCCTAGAGCCGCCTGACCGACGTCCCGTGCGCGCGTAGACTGGCCCGATGGAGGCCGCGACGCGTTCCGAGACCCCGCCGCTCGAGTCGTTCAACCCCGCTTCGGGGGCACTCGTCGGATCGGTGCCGACGGTGCGTCCCGACGAGGTCGCCGGCATCGTCGAGGACGTAGCCGAGGTCCAGCCGTTCTGGGCTCAGCTGCCGCTGGATGATCGCGCCCGTTACATGCGCCGCGCAGCCCAGGTGATCATCGACAACCTCGAGCAGCTCGGCGAGTTGATGGCGTCCGAGCAGGGCAAGCCGCGTAACGAGTGCTACACGATGGAGCTGGTCCCGACGATCGACGCGCTCCACTGGATCGCCGACGCCGGGCCCGACATCCTCGCGCCCGAGCGAATCCCCTACCCGCAGGTGTTCTGGAAGGCCAAGCGCTCGCGCTTCTCCTACGAGCCGCTCGGCGTCGTCGGTGTGATCGCCCCGTGGAACTACCCGTGGTCGATCCCATTCGGAGAGGTGGCGCTGGCTCTGATGTGCGGCAACGGCGTGGTCCTCAAGCCGGCGTCGCTGACGCCGCTGATCGGCGAGCGGATCCGCTGGGTCTTCGAACGCGCCGGCTTCCCCCAGGGCCTCGTGCGAACGGTCCACGGCGGCGGGGCCGTCGGCGGCGCGCTGGTCGAGGCGCCGGGGTGTGCCAAGATTTTCTTCACCGGCTCGGTCGAGGTCGGCCGCTCGGTCGGAGTGGCCTGCGCCGAACGGCTCAAGGGCTGCGTGCTCGAGCTCGGCGGAAAGGACCCGATGCTCGTGCTGGCCGACGCCCCGCTTGAGAACAGCGTCGCCGGCTGCGTGTGGGGTGGCTTCGCCAATGCCGGGCAGACCTGCTCGGGCATCGAGCGCGCCTACGTGGTCGACGAGGTCGCCGAGCCGTTCATCGAAGGCGTCGTACGCGGGGCACAGGCGCTGCGCGTCGGCGACCCGCTCGCCTGGGACACCGAGATCGGCCCGATGGTCTCACGCGAGCAGTTCGAGATCGTCGCCGAGCTGGTCGAGGACGCGATCGCCGCCGGCGCCGAGATGCGTTGCGGCGGCCCGGTAGAGGTTCCCGGGTTCGAGGGCGCTCCGTTCTATGCGCCGACCGTGCTGACCGGCGTGACCCACGACATGCGGATCATGCGCGAGGAGATCTTCGGCCCGGTCGTGCCGATCATGACCGTCGGCTCCGAGGAGGCCGCGATCGGGCTCGCCAACGACTCGGACTTCGCGCTCAGCGCGTCAGTCTGGACGCTCGATCGCGCGCGCGGCGAGCGGATCGCCGAGCGGTTGGACGGCGGGTCGGTCTGGGTCAACGACCACTCCTACTCGCACGGCGCGATGCAGTGCACCTGGGGCGGTGAGAAGGACTCGGGTGTCGGCCGCTCGCACGGGAAGTTCGGCTTCTACGAGTGCGTCAACATCAAGCACATCGGCTGGGAGCCCTCATGGGCCAAGCAGTTCTGGTGGCACCCCTACGACCGGTCGCTCGGTCAGGCGATGGAGTCCTCTGCGCGCGTGCTCTACGGCCGCGACGAGGACAAGCTCGGGGCGCTGCGCAAGGGCGCGCCCGCGCTGGCGCGGGTCGGTCGCCGGCTGATCAAGGACGCCCTGCGGCGCTAGGTCCCGAGCGCCGGCGCGAACGCGGGGTCTTCCTCGTGCTCGCGGAAGAAGGTGACGAGCGGACCGACGTAATCCTCGAAGCGCGGACAGCTGACGCCCGCACGGGCGAGCATCTCGCTCGCCTGTCGGGTGTCGAACCGCTGGGGATGATTCAGGTAGCGGATCGACTCCCGTGGCGCACCCGAGTAGAGGTCGCGCACCTTGCGGATCCGCAGCGCGTTCTCGACCAGCCGCGGCGGGACCCTGAGTGACGGCTCGCGGCCCGCATACTCGCGCGCGAAGGCGGTCAGTAATTCGCCCGAGGAGATCGGATTCGGATCGGTCAGGTGGAAGGTGCGACCGATCGCCTGAGGGTCGCGCGAGCCGGCAACCAGCGCATTGACGACGAAGTCGACGGGAACCGCGTTGAAGGCTGCCTCGGAGCGGCCGAACTGGATCATCGGCAGCCCCTTGGCCTCGGACAGGGCCAGCGTGCGAAGCAGGTAGTAGGGGCCGTCGAACTTCTGGGTCTCGCCGGTCCGCGAATCGCCGACCACGATCGCCGGCCGGTAGATCGCGGTGGGAACGGCGTCCTGGAGCTCACGGACCCAGACCTCGGCCTGGAACTTCGTCGATTCGTAATGGTTCTTGTGCGCCTGGCCGAGCGCCAGCTCGTGCTCGTAGATGGTGCCGGTGCGAACGCCGGCGACATACGCCGTGGAGACGTAGTCGAGCCGCTCGAACCGCTTCGCGGCGCGGCACAGCTCGAGCACGTTGCCGGTGCCCTCGACGTTGATCCGCCGCGCGAGCTCGACCGGCACCGCGAGGTTGTAGATCGCGGCGAGATGGAAGCAGTGGGTCATCTCCTCGGCCAGCCGCTCGGCGACCGCCGGATCGAGGCCGAGGTCGCGAGCGCCGATGTCGCCGGTGACGATCTTGACGCGCTTGGCATCGATCTCGGTGGCGGCAGCGGTGGCCACCTCGCTCATCCGCGGCTCGACCAGGCAGATGATCTTCTGCTTGCGGTCGACCTCGAGTAGCGCACTGACCAGCCGCTTGCCGATGAAGCCGGGGAACCCTGTGATGAGCGTCGTCCTGGTGGGCACGCCGCGAGTCTACGCGCGAGCCGCGGGAACCAGCCTGAGGCGATCCGGCAGCAGCGGGACCAGCAGCCGCTTGGTGTACTCGGCGCCGCCGGCCACCGCGAGCTTGCGTAGAGGCACCGGCGGCAGCGGCAGGAACCCGTACATCTCGCGGATGCGGTCGGGCAGCAGCGCGATCGTCGTGAAGTTCGCCGCCTCGAGCAACGGTCTCGCCCAGAGCGGAACCGGCGGCTCCATCACGATCTGCCGCGCGCGCGTGCGCGCCCAGTCACTGACGTGGAGCGTGTCGCCGGTGAACATCTCGTGCCGGTATTCCTCGAGATCCGCCAGCGTGTCCGGCATGTCGGCGTCGGCCAGGCCGAACAGCCGCCCGACCACCTTGTAGTCGCGCCAGTAGGCGACGCGCTCGTCCCGGCTCAGCCTTCGGACGTAGCGGGAGTAGATGTCGATCCCGCTGTCGACGAGCGTGAACAGAACCCACATCAGCAGGTCGGGATCATCGGCGCGATAGGGCGTGCCCGCGCGGTAGCGGCCAGCCGGCTGATCGAGCGTCCCGCTCACCTTGCGGTGCATCGCGCGCACGCGCCGTGTGATCCGGTCGGCCTCGGCGCGGCTGCCGAACGCGATCGTGGTCATCACCTCGGCCGTGCGGGCGAGGCGGTCATAGGGCGCCTCGAGCGCGTCCGAGTGGGCGAGCAGCCCGGCCACCGCGAGCGGATGCGCCGCCTGCATCAGCAGCGCGCGCGGACCGTAGAGCCCGACCGCGCGCTCACGGTGGACAACTCGCATCATCGAACGGTCGCTGAAGTAGCTCTCCACCCAAAAGAGGGTGTCAGGTCGCCGCGGCGGGTCTCTCCGGCACAGCGCAGGCGGCGCCCTTCGCGAACCCTTGGGGCGCGAAGCCGTAGGCGTGGTTGAACCGCGCGCGGTAGTTCTCGATCGCGACGCTCGCGGTCAGCTCGACGATCTGCGCCTCGTCGAACCGCGCCCGCAGCCGCTCGAGCAGATCCTCCGCCGGCTCGGCGGGGGTGCTGCTCATCGCCTCGGCCCACTCGAGCACCAGCCGCTCGTCGTCGTTGAAGTGCTCGCTCTCGCGGAAGGTCGCGAGCGCCATCAGCTGCTCGGCGGGCAGCCCCTTCTCGTGGTGGAGCATCGAACCGAAGTCGATGCACCACTCGCAGCCGACGATTGCGGCGGCCTTCATCGTGGCGAGGTGCTTGAGCGACTCGTCCATCTGGTGCGCGCTCTCGAGTGCGGTCTCGAAAACGCCGTAGCCGATCAGGATCTTCGGGCTGGCCGCGGTCGCGTCGACCGGCGCCAGGTTCTGGCCGAATCGCTTCGTCGCGTACCACGACGCGATCTTCCCGATCGTCGATGAAGGTCTTGGCATGGCAGCTCCTATCGTTCGTTTCCCGGCGCTCGCTGACAGGCGCGCCCGATGGCGCGCTCTAGACTCCACAGGATGCCCGCCCAGGCCTATGCAGGCAAGGAATGCGTCTGCCAGCTCCGCAGGGGACTCTGCGATCAGAGCTGCGTCCAGGGGATGCTCGACACCCCTTTCTACATCGCCTGCCTGCGGCTCAAGGGCCGCAAGTGCCTGGTGGTGGGAGGTGGCGATATCGGCCTCGAGAAGGTCGAGGGGCTGCTCGCTTGCGACGGCGACGTGACGCTCGTCGCACCCTCGGCGTGCGACGAGCTCCAGCGCCTGGCGGCCGAGGGCTCGATCGACTGGGAGCAACGGGCCTACCGCCCCGAGGATCTCGAGGACAGCTTCATGGCGATCGCCGCGACCGATGACTCGGAGATCAACATCGGTGTCTACGAGGATGCAGAGCGCCGCGCGATGCTCGTCAACGTCGTCGACGTCCCGCCGCTGTGCAACTTCATCCTGCCGGCGATCGTCCGCACCGGACCGCTCGCGATCGCCATCTCGACCTCCGGCGCGAGCCCCGCGCTCGCCAAACGGATGAAGCGCGAGATCGCCGAACAATTCGGCGGGCCCTACGCTCGGCTGGCCGAGCTCCTCAACGAGGTGCGCGGCTGGGCCAAGGCGACGCTGCCGACCTACCAGGACCGCAAGCAGTTCTTCGAGTCGATCGTCAACGGCGAGCCCGACCCGGTCGAATTGCTGCGCAGCGGCGACGAGCGCGCCGTGCGCGATCTGATCGAGGCCGCGCGCGAGACCTCGGAAGCGGCGCACGCCGCCGCCTGACCCACGAGGACAGCCAGTGGCGGCTGCGATAACCGCGCGCGACCTCGGCCGCCGCTACGGCGAGCGCCCGGCCCTCGAGAACCTGTCGCTCGACCTCGAGGCCGGGCTGACGCTCGCGATCTTCGGCTCCAACGGCGCCGGCAAGTCGACCCTTCTGCGCCTGCTCGCAGGGCTGCTGCGACCCCATTCAGGCGAGCTCGATGTCCTCGGAGCCGATCTCCCGAAGGAGGCCTGGCGGGTCCGCGGACGGATCGGCTACCTCGGGCACGATCCGCTGCTCTACCGCGAGCTGAGCCCGCGCGAGAACCTCGCCTTCCACGCGCGGCTGCACGGCGTGGCGGGCGAGCGGGTCGAGCGCCTGCTCGAGCAGGTCGGCCTCGCCGATCGCGCCGATGATCCGGTCCGCGAGCTCTCGCGCGGGATGGTGCAGCGCGCCGCCGTCGGGCGGGCCGTGTTGCACGACCCCGAGCTGCTGCTGCTTGACGAGCCGCGCGCCGGACTCGATCCCGCCGCGGTCGACCTGCTCGAGCCTCTGATCGGGCGAGGTTCCGAGCGGACGCGGGTGCTCGTCAGCCACGACGTCGAGACCACGCTCGCCGACTGCGACGTTGCGCTCGGGCTGCGTGGCGGCAAACCGCAGTTTCTCGCCGCTGCATCGGCGGTCGAGGTCTCGGCGATCCGGGAGCTCTACGCGTGATCGCGACCGCCTGGACGATCCTCCGCAAGGACCTCGCGATCGAACTGCGCACGCGTGAGTCGGTGCCCGCGATGGCGCTGTTCTCGGTCTCGGTCTTCGTCCTGTTCCACTTCGGCTCCGGCCGCGACACGCTGACCGGCGACCTCGCCTCCGGGGTCCTCTGGGTGACGCTGCTGCTCGCGACGATCCTCGGCGTCAACCGCCTCTTCGTGGCCGACCGGGAGCAGGGCGGAATCGACGGGATGCTGCTCGCTCCGATCGACCGCACCGCGATCTTCCTCGCGAAGGCGGCGGCACTGTTCCTCTACCTGCTGCTGCTCGAGCTCGTCGCGCTGCCCGCGTTCGCGCTGCTGCTGCTCGGGACCCCGCTGCTCGAGGCGCTGCCAGAGCTGCTCGCGATCGTGCTGCTGGCTGACATCGGGCTCGCCTGCGTCGGGGCGCTCGTAGCCGCGCTCGCGGCCGAGACGCGGGCCCGCGACCTGATCGTCCCGCTGCTGCTGCTGCCGCTCGTGGTCCCGGTTGTGATCGCCGCCGGGTCGGCCACCGAGCCGCTTTTCAGCGCTGCACCAGCTCCGCAGGAACTCGCCCGTTGGCTGGGCTTTCTCGGCCTCTACGATATGGTCTTCCTCCTGCTCTCAGTGGCCATTTTCGACTACCTCCTGGAGGACTGAGCCATGTACGGACGAGGCCTCAGAACCCTCTCGATAGCAACCGTGATCACGATCGCGACGGCGTTCGCGCTGATCTTCTTCTACGCGCCCAATGACGCCGACCAGGGGTTCATCCAGAAGATCTTCTACGTCCACGTACCGCTCGCGATCGTCGCGCTCGGCGGCTTCGTCGCGGGCGGGATCATGGCGATCCGCTACCTGCGCAGCGGCGATCGCTCCTGGGACCTGCGCTCCTACGTCGCGATCCACCTGTCGGTGATCCTCGGCCTTGGCGTGCTCGTCACGGGCTCGATCTGGGCCAAGGCATCGTGGGGCCACTGGTGGGTCTGGAACGAGCCGACGCTCGTCTCCTTCCTGATCATCTTCCTGCTCTACGCCTGCTACCAGCCGTTGCGTTTCTCGATCGAAGATCCCGAGCGCCAAGCCCGCTACGCGGCGGTCTTTGCGATCGTCGCGGGAGCCTTCGTGCCGCTCAACTTCGCCGCGGTGCGGATGGCCGAGGCCTTCACGCACCCCCGCGTGCTCTCTACGACCGGCGGCAATCTGCCCGGCGAGATGCGGCTGACCTTCCTGGTCTCGCTGGCCGCTATGACGCTCCTGTTCATCACGCTCTGGAAGCTCGAGCTGACCGCCAAGCACGCCCGCGAGCAGCTCAAGCGGCTGCGCCGCCGGCTCGAGCCGGCCACCTGATGCCGGCCGTCGCACTCGAGACGGCGATCACCTACGTAGCGGCGGCCTACGTCGTTTTCATGACGCTGATCGTGATCTACGTCGCAGTCATCGGCGCACGGGCGGCGCGGCTCGAACGCGAGCTCGAGCGGCTGGGCGAGCTGATCGACAGGCGCGAGGACGCCGGGGGCACGCCGTGAACGAACGGATCCTGACGCTCGGCATCTCCCACAAGACCGCTCCGGTCGCACTGCGTGAGCGCCTCGCGCTGCCCGAGGGCCGCGCCGCCGGCTTCCTGCGCGAGCTCGTCGGCGATCCGGCGATCGACGAGGCGGTCGCGATCTCGACCTGCAACCGGACCGAGCTCTACCTGGTCGTACGCGATCCGGTCGAGGCCGAGAACGTCGCGCTCAGCGCCCTCTCGCGCCAGGCGGGGATCGCACCGACCGAACTGCTCGGGCGGATCTACTCGCTGCGCGGGATCGAGGCCGTCCGCCACCTGTTCTCGGTTGTCGCCGGGCTCGACTCGATGATCGTCGGCGAGGCCGAGGTCCAGGGCCAGGTCAAGCGCGCGTACGAGTTGGCGCTCGTCGAGGGCGTGTCTGGACCCGTCGCCAACCGGCTGTTCCGCGACGCGCTCGCGGCCGGCAAGCGCGCGCGCACAGAGACCGCGATCAGCCGCTCGCACGTATCGATCTCGACCGTCGCGGTGCAGCTCGCACGCGGCGTGCTCGGCGAGCTCGACACGCGTCGGGTGCTGGTGCTCGGCGCCGGCGAGCAGGGCCAGCTCACCGCGGCCGCGCTGCACGCGAGCGGCGCGCGCACGATCTTCATCGCCAACCGCCGCTATGACCGTGCGATCGGCCTCGCCCAGCGGTTCGGTGGCGAGGCGGTCCGCTTCGACGAGCTGCCCGCCCAGCTGGTAGACGCCGACATCGTCGTCTCCTGCACGGCGTCGCCCCACCAAATCGTCGGGCACGAGGAGATGGCCGTCGTGGCCGACCAGCGCGAGGGGCGGCCGCTGCTGCTGATCGACATCGCGGTTCCCCGTGACATCGACCCCTCCTGCCGCGACCTGGCCGGGATCACGCTGTACGACATGGACGACCTCCAGCGCGAAGTCGCGCGAAACATGTCCGGCCGCGAGGCCGAGGCCGAGCGCGCTCAACTGATTATCGAACAGGAGGTCGAACGGTTCGAGGGGTGGCTCGCAGGCCTGGACGTCGTGCCGACGATCGCCGCGCTGCGCGCTCGCGGGGAGGAGATCGTCGAGGCGGTGCTTGCCGACAACGATCGCCGCTGGGAGTCGGCCTCCGACGC
The DNA here is from genome assembly GCA_963790245.1 of uncultured Thermoleophilaceae bacterium. Classification (GTDB taxonomy): domain Bacteria; phylum Actinomycetota; class Thermoleophilia; order Solirubrobacterales; family Thermoleophilaceae; genus JACCVG01. The sequence continues at coordinate 1,597,555 of CAWBNP010000002.1, read as the reverse complement.
CGACCGCGAGCGTATCGGCGCGATGGCCCGCTCGATCGTCAGCCGGCTGCTGCACGAGCCGACGCTGCGACTCAAGCGTTCGAGCGAGGACGACGGCGCCTACGTCTTCGTCCAAGCGCTGCGCGAGCTGTTCGGGCTCGAGCCCGACTCCTCGCCGGTGGATGTCCCCCTCCCCGGCACGGGCGAGCGCGACCGCGGTGCCGACGCGAGCGTCGCCTCGCTCGATGCCCATCGCCGGGGCCACCGGCGCAGCAACGCCTCCTGACGCCTTGAGGGTGCGTCTCGGGACGCGTGGCAGCGCACTCGCGCTCGCCCAATCGAATGCCGTCGCCGACCGGCTGCGAGCGGCGCAGCCTGACGTCGATGTCGAGGTCATCGTCATCGAGACGCTCGGTGACGAGGGCACCCCGACCGCCAGAACCTCGATCGGCGACAAGGCGCGCTTCGTCTCGGCAATCGAGCGCGCGCTCCAGGACGAGCAGATCGACCTCGCCGTCCACTCTGCCAAGGACGTGCCGGGGGACCTCGGCGACGGGCTCGCGCTGGTCGCCGTCCCGGAGCGTGCCGATCCGCGCGATGCCCTCTGCGGCGGCGCCGCAACCCTCGATGACCTCCCCGTAGGCGCCTCGGTCGGGACGAGCAGCCTGCGGCGGCGCAGCCAGCTGCTCGCGGCACGCCCCGACCTCGCGGTCGGGGAGCTGCGCGGCAACGTCGATACGCGGTTGCGACGGCTCGGCGAAGGAGCCTTCGACGCTATCCTGCTCGCCGCCGCCGGACTCGAGCGACTTGGTTTGCAGGCGGGGAGGCCGATCGATGAGACCGTGCTGACGCCCGCCCCCGGGCAAGGCTGCCTGGCGCTCGAGGCCCGTGCCGCGGACTCCGCCGTCGCCGAGCTCGCCGCTGTACTGACCGACCGAGTCGCACTGATCGAGCTAACCGCCGAGCGCGCGGCCGTCGCGGCGCTCGGGGCGACCTGCGACACGCCCGTCGGTGCCCATGCCGTTCTCGGCGGAGACCTGCTCGAGCTGAACGGATACGCCGGGATGCCCGATGGGTCCCATTGGATCCGGGATCTCGTCAGCGGCTCGGCCGACGAGCCCGCCGAGCTGGGGCGGCTGCTGGCGGGGCGGATGCTCGCCGCGGGCGCGGGCGGGCTGCTGGCCGCCGCCGCCGCCGCGCCATAGTCTGCGGTCGATGAGCGAACCGCGGGTCCATCTGGTCGGCGCCGGGCCCGGCGATCCCGGGTTGATGACCCGCCGCTCCCTGGACCTGATCGCGCGGGCCGAGGTGATCCTCTACGACCGGCTGATCCCCGACGGCGCGCTCGACGGCGCGAACCCGTCCGCGGAACTCCTGTACGTGGGCAAGACACCGGGCGGCGAATCGGCGTCTCAGGAGGAGATCAACCGCCGGCTGGTGGAGCACGGCGCGGCCGGCAAGCGGGTCGTGCGGCTGAAGGGCGGAGACCCGTTCGTGTTCGGACGCGGCGGCGAGGAGGCCGAGGCGCTGGTCGCCGCCGGGGTCGCGTTCGAGATCGTCCCGGGTGTCACGGCCGGGCTGGCCGCTCCCGCCTATGCAGGAATCCCGCCGACCCATCGCGAGCTTTCATCCGCGGTCGCGTTGATCACGGGTCACGAGGACCCGGACAAGCCCGAGACCGCGATCGACTGGGATGCGCTCGCCCGCTTCCCGGGGACGCTCGTCTTCTACATGGGCGTGCGACGGCTGCCCGCGCTCAGCGCGAGCCTGATCGACGCCGGCCGTGACGGCAGCACACCGGCCGCGGTCATCGAGCGCGGGACGCTGCCGGGCCAGCGCACCGTGACCGGCCCGCTCGAGGAGATCGCCGCACGGGCACAGGACGCCGGGATCAAGCCACCGGCGATCACGCTCGTCGGGGAGGTCGCCGGACTGGCCGAGCGGCTCGCGTGGTTGGGTGGTCGGCCACTCGATGGCAGGACGGTGGTCGTCACCCGCGCGCGCGAGCAGGCGAGCACGCTCGCTGACCGGCTGTCCGAGCTCGGGGCGGTAGTGATCCAAGCGCCGGCGATCCGGATCGAGCCGTGTCCGGTCGAAGGCGATCTGGCCAGCGCACTCGATCGGATCGCGGACTATTCGCTCGTCTGCGTCACCTCGCCAAAGGGTGCGGAACTGCTGATGAGCGGGCTCGCCCGGCGCGGCCTCGACGCCCGGTCACTGGCGGACGCGCAGATCGCGGCGATCGGACCCGCGACCGCCGCCGCGCTGGCCGAGCGCGGCCTGCGCGCGGATGTGGTGCCGACGAGATCGGTTGCCGAAGGGCTCGTCGAGGCGCTCACCGAGCTCGACATCGCGGGCGGGCGAGTGCTCGTGGCGCGGGCCGCAGAAGCGCGTGACGTGCTGCCCGACGCGTTGCGGGCGCTGGGAGCCGAGGTCGATGACGTCGCCTTCTATGAGACCGTCGCCGAGGACCTGCCAACGGCCACGCTGGGCGCGATCGAGCGCGCCGACTACGTGACCTTTACCTCTTCTTCGACTGTTCGGTTCCTAAGTGCGGCGCTAAAGATCGCAGGCGCCTCGGTGCCGACAAGTGCCCGCGTAGTCTCGATCGGCCCGGTTACGAGCGCCGCAGTCCTCGAGGCGGATCTCGAGCTCGCGATCGAGGCCGAGCGACACGACATCGGAGGGCTGGTCGACGCTCTTCTCGACGACGCGAGGAAGCAGACGGCGCCGTGATCATCACCCTGCTGACCGACTACGGCAGCGACGATGAGTTCGTGGGGATCTGCCACGGCGTGATCGCGCGGATCGCCCCCGAGGCGCGTGTCATCGACCTGACGCACGGCATCGGCCGCCACGACATCCGCCACGGAGCGCTCGTGCTGCGCAATGCGCTCGACTACGTCCCGTTGGGCATCCACGTCGCCGTCGTCGACCCGACGGTCGGCACTCCGCGACGCGCGCTGGCGCTGCGCTGCGCCGATGGACGGGTGCTGGTCGGGCCTGACAACGGGCTGTTGATGCCCGCCGCCGAGCGGGCGGGCGGAATCGTGCTGGCCGTCGACATCACGACCTCGCCTCACCGCCTCGAGCCGGTCTCGGCGACCTTCCACGGCCGCGACCTTTTCGCACCGGTCGCCGCACGGCTCGTCGCCGGTGCGGAGCTCGCCGAAGCCGGCGCACTGCTCGACCCGGCCGAGCTCGTCGCGCTCGAGCTCCCGCGCGCCGAGATCCACGACGGAGAGTTGCTCACCCACGCGCTGATCGTCGACCGGTTCGGAAACGTCACGCTCGACGCCTCGCACGAGCAGCTGGCCGGGACCGGGCTCGGCCTCGGCCGAGCCGCTGAGCTGGCCGTGGCGAGCTCGCGCCACCGCGCGATCTACGTCCATGCCTTCGGCGACGTCGAGGAGGGAGGGCTGATCGTCTACGAGGACGCCTACCGAATGCTGGCGATCGCCGTCAACCGCGGCAGTGCAGCGGCGCTGCTCGGCATCGAACGCGATGCCGAGGTGAGGCTGCGCCCGCTTTGACCGGGTTCGGCCGCCCGCGCGTCCACCACCGGCTGACCGACTCGACCAACGCCCGCGCGCGCGAGCTCGCACTCGCGGGCGCGGAGCACGGCACGCTGATCACCGCTGATGCGCAGACCGCCGGCCGCGGCCGGTCCGGGCGAACATGGTCGGCCGCTGCCGGCGACGCGCTCCTGATGTCGCTCGTGGTCCGCGCGCTCGAGCTTCGGCACGCGCTGCTGCCGCTAGCGGTCGCCGTGGCAATCTGCGAGGCCTGCGAGCAGGCAGCCGAGGTCGAGACCTGGATCAAGTGGCCCAACGACATCTGGATCGGGGAGCGCAAGCTCGCCGGCATCCTGATCGAGGGCCGGCCACAGGAGGGCTGGGCGGTGATCGGCATCGGCCTCAATGTCGCGACCGCGCGCGAGGGCTTTCCGGCCGAGCTGCGCGAAACCGCGACGTCGCTGGCGCTCGCAACGGACAAGCGGGGCCCGGATCGCGCGATCGTCCTCGCTGCGGTCCTGACCCAGCTCGAACGGTGGCTCGAGACCTCCGCGCCCGAGACGCTCGCCGCCTGGCGGCGCCGCGACGCGCTCGAAGGTCGGTCGATCTCCTGGGACCGCGGCCAGGGAACCGCCTGCGGTGTCGATGAAGAGGGGGGCCTACTGGTTCAGACCGCCAAGGGCCGCGTCGCCCTCGACGCGGGCGAGGTCCATCTCAAGAAGCTCGGCTAAGCAGGGCACCCGCGTCCCGGTCGGGGGGGCGGCGCTACAAGTCGCGCGGGGCGATGGCGCCGGCCTGGAAGGCGCGCTCGACGAGGGCTGCGCGCTTGGCGTTCTGCGGCAGGTCGGTCAGCTCGAACTTCTCGAACAGGACACGCAGGTGGGCCTTGATCGCGTCGACCGAGAGGAACAGCTGCTCGGCGATCTGCTGATTGGTCGCGGGCGTCGCGAACGCGCTGCCGTCCTTGAACGGGCGGCAGAGCTCGATCAGGACCTTCTTCTGGGTCTCGGAGAGGCGCGCCACCTCGGATATCCCGGCCGCCAGGTGGGTCTCCGCCGACTCCGTTCCGCGAGGGTCGCGGAAGGTCACGGGGGTGTTTCCGAAGCGGATGACATCGCCGTCGCGCAACCGCCGCCGACCGCTGATCCGCTCGCCGTTGAGAAAGGTGCCGTTGCGTGAGAGGCCGTCGTCGGACAGCGTCCAGTCACCGCCGATTGCCTCGAGCGCGCCGTGCACCCGCGAGACCTCGGGGTCGTGAGCGAGCGCGATTCCGGCGCCCGCGCTGCGCCCGACCGTTAGCGCCCCGCCGTCCTCGGCGAGCGTCGTGATCACCTGCATACCCTCCCCGTCGCGATGAACCAGGAAGGGCCCGCCGGCGCGCTCGGCCTCGATCTGGGCCTTCAGCTCTGAGGGGGTGCTGGAATGGGCCGCCATCGTGATGGCCGATCGTATCCGGACGCCGTCCGGTCCACGACGTCGCGGACCGCTAGGCGGCGGCCTCGTCCGAGCGCTGCCGATCTCCTTCAGAGCCCTTCTTCTCTTGGGCATTCTTCTTCGAGTCACTGGGCGCGCCGCCATTCGCGGGCTGGCGCTGGCCCTGCGATCGGCCACGCCGGCGGCGGCCGCTGCGGCGGCGGCCCTTGGGGAAGTTGCGCAGCAGCTCGCGAGCGAGCGCCGAAGGCTTGCGCGCGAGCCGCGTGCGCGCGCCGCGCAAGACATCCTCGGCCTCGGGCGTGTGGGCGAGCGCGGCGGCCAGCAGAGCCGCCGCGAGCCGGCGATCCTCGCTGCGCGCGGCGTGGGCGAGCCGCCGCGCGTTGCGCGCGTGGGCGGCACCCGATGAGTTGACCAGCAGCCCGAGCAGCCGCTTGGTCTCTGGCCAGCGCTGGACCGCGTATTCCTCGTGGACCTCACGGCTGTACTCGGCGAGTCGCCAGATCCAGGCGGTCGCCTGGTCGCGGCGCCCGATCGGCCGCTCCGCCAGCGCGGTGAGCAATACCTTGACGCCCTCGCGCCGCTCGTCGCGCGACCAGCCGCCGACGATGTCGACGGCATCGTCGAACGCCTCGGCGTCGCGCAGCTGGGCGACCTCGGACAGGGCCCGGAGCCGCAGCTGGGTGTTGCGATTGCGTTGAAGGCTCGTGATCAGGAAGCGGCGCCGCAGCTCGCCGGTCTGGTCGAAATGGAGCATCGCGCGGGCCCGGCGCCAGTTGCTCGAAGCCACCCGCGCGCCGGCGAGCGCGGCCCAGACGTGCTGCTCCTGCCAGGAGAGGTTCTCGACCGCGATCCGCCACAGCTCGCGCTCGAAGACGACGGCCCGCCGCTCGGGATCCGGTGAGACCGGGAGCACGCGGCGCTCGACCCGCACCCGGCGCCCGCGACCGCGGCGCACGGGCCCGACGACGATCGCGCCGCCGCGGTAGACATCACGGTCGAGCAGGCTATGCAGCGTCACGACCGGATCGTCGTGGGTCGTCGCGGGGTGAACGAAATCGATCACGATCCCCGCCTCCTTGCCAGGGTTGCGTCGCGTCACGCGCCCGACACGCTGTTGGTAGATCCGCTTCGAGGCGGTCGGCGCGAGGTGCATGCAGACAGTCGCGCGCGGCGAGTTCCAACCTTCGGCGAGCAGCTGGGCGTTGACGAGTACGTCGATCTCGCCGCGCTCGTAGGCCGCGAGGATCCGCGTCAGCTCTCGTTTCGGCGTCTCGCCGGACACGCCCTTGGCCTTGATTCCGACCTCACGGAAGGCTTCTGCGACGTGGTAGGCGTGCTGGACGCCGGCCGCGTAGACGACCCCCGGCACATCCTTGAAGCGGACGCGGTAGAGGTCGGCGACCGCCATGTTGAACGGCGTCTGGTCGAGCAGTGCGGCGAGCTCTTCTTGATCAAAGTCCTGATCGACCTCGCCCTTGCGCAGCGGCACGTTGGCGATCGTCCGCACGCCGACCCCCGGGGGGATCCGGATGCAGCGCAGCGGGCTGATCACGCCACGGCGCGCGGCGGCCGCGAGATCGAAGCGCGAGGTTTGCGTCGGGAACAGGTCGGTGACGTGGCGGGCGATCAGCGCGCCGGTCGCGGTCATGCCGATGAAGACGGGACCGTCCCAGCGGCGGATCGCCGCGCTGGTCTTCTCCCCGAGCGCCGTATGGGCCTCGTCGCAGATCACGATCGTGTAGGCGTCGGAGATCTTGCCCGCGTTGCGGACGAACCACTGGTAGGTCTCGACCGACACCGGGCCGTCGACGTCGGGCTGCTTGTCGCCGGCGAGCATCGCCGGGCGGACGCGCTTCTTGTAGCCGCGATCGAACAGCTCGCCGTGGAACTGGTCGACGAGGTTGCGGCGGTGGGTCAGGATCAGGACGCCTCCGGCGCGCGAGGCCTCGACGAAGCCGAGCGCGGCCACGGTCTTGCCCGCGCCGGTCGCGTGCTCGAACCAGAACCGCCGGGCGGCGTTGTGGTCGACGAACTCGGGCGGCGGCGTTTCCTCGTCGTCTTCGTCGCTGTCGGAGTCATCCCAGTCGAGAGGCTCCTCGTCGGCTGCGGCTTCCTCCGCGGCGAGCGCTTCCGCCTCGCGCCGGGCGGCCTCGAGCCGGGCGGCCTCGCGGGCGAGCTCCTCGGGGCTGGGCTCGCGATCCTCATCGTCGTCCTCGTCGCTTTCCTCATCCTCGTCAGACAGCGACTCCTCATCGGCCTCGTCCTCATCGTCGCCTTCATCGATCTCCGACGAGTCCTCGGCCGCCGGGTCGTCTTCGACCTGCGGCCGATCCTCGGACTCGACGACCTCCACGACCACGTCGACCGGCTCAGCCCCGTTGGAGGCCTGAGCCTCGGCCAGTAGCGCGATCAACGTCCCCGACAGCGCGTCCACCTGGTGTGCGGAGAGGACGGTCCCGTCCGCGAGCAGCGGCTCGTCCTCGGCCATCAACCGCTCGAGGCCGAGCATCAGCGAGTACTCCCGGCGCCACGAGACGGACGGTTGCTCGGCGCCCCCGTCCAACTCGCGGAGCGCGTCCTCGAACGCGCGCCGTCGAGCCGTGCCCGGAGCGAAGGCCAACACCGGCTCCTCCCCCTCGAGCAGGAACTTCTCGCGCACGAACTCCTCCGCGCGCTTGATCTGCGCGGGCGTGAAGGGCGGCTTTGCGCCGGTCTGTTTGATGTCAGCCATGAGGCCTCTCTCGAAGGCGGCGGGGGGAGTGGCTGGCGATCTGACCGCCGGAATAGCCTCCACCCGTCCGAATCGCCCACCGTCACACTGAGCTGACGGGAAGGCGCTGCGCACACCAGCGGTGTGAGCGATTGCTGAATTAAAGCACTCCGCGAGCGCTGCGGGCGCCTGCCCACCGGACCGCGGGTGTGGAAACCTGTAGCGGCATGCGCTCCGCCAGGCTCATAACCATCCCGATCGCCTTGGTCGGCTTGCTCGTGGGCTGCGGCTCAGAGACCGTCGAGGGCCGGTCCGACGCCGCCGGCACCGCCGCGCCGCCGGCGACCGAGGTCAAGGCGGTACCCAAGCCGCTCCGCACGGTGGCCGAGCAGGCCAACCAGCTGCTGCCCGGCGGCGCCCCCGCGCTCATGGCGCGGCTCGAAGAGCTGCGCGGCTACCCGGTGGTAGTCAACAAGTGGGCCTCTTGGTGCGCGCCCTGCCGCGCCGAGTTCCCGTTCTTTCAGAGGCAGGCCGAGGAGCGGTTCGGCGAGGTCGCCTTCCTCGGGGTGAACTCCGAGGACAACGACGCCGACGCCGAGGAGTTCCTGAGCCAGTTCCAGGTCAGCTATCCCAGCTACCTCGATCCCAACTCCGAGGTGGCCCAGGTCTTCAACGGCGTGATCGCCTTCCCGACGACCGCGTTCTACGACTCCGAAGGCGAGCTGGTCTACGTCAAGCAGGGCGGCTACGCGACGGAGGAGCTGCTCGCCCAGGACATCGATCGCTACGCGGTCGAGAGCGAGGGCGGATGACGGCGAGTCGTGCGGAAGCCACGATCCGCCCCGCCCAGAGCGCGGTCGAGGTCGATGCGGCGATGGAGCTGCGCAAGCGCGTGTTCTGCGACGAACAGGGCGTATCGCTCGACTCAGAGCGCGACGGGCGCGACGGGCGCGATGCGCTGCATCTCGTCGCTGCAGCCGGCGGCCGGATCCTCGGCACCTGCCGCGTGATCGTCGCCGGCCGCACGGCAACCCTTAGCCGGATGGCGATCGAGCGCGACGAGCGCGGCAGCGGAATCGGCCGTGCGCTCTTACGCGCCGCCCACCTCCACGCCCGGCACGAGAAGGCGCGGCGGGTCGTCCTCCACGCACAGCTGCACGCGCTCGGCTTCTACGAGGCGGAGGGCTACGCGCCGCGCGGCCCGATCTTCATGGAAGAGGGCATCGAACACGTCGCGATGGAGAAGCGGCTGAGCTCGAAGACGCCCGGATAAGGTTCGCCGCGATGCCACCCCAGGAGCGACCAATCCCGATCAACATCGCCCAGCCCCAGCAGGAGCCGTTGCCCTACGGCCGCTGGGCCGATGCGCTGGCCACCCAGCTGCGAGCGGCGATGGCGAACATCGAGACAGAGGAGACGATCGGCGAGATCGGGGAGATCGCCTGGTTCCCGGATCGCACGCTCGCCGGCCGGACCTACGTCCCGGCGAGCGCGATCACCGACAACGGGCTCGAGATCTTCGGCCATGTTTCCTACACGCGCGAGCACGCCGGCGCGGAGGCGACCGACTTCGGGGCCTACGCCGACTACACCGATGAGACGGCCGCGGCCAATCCTGACTGGACGCTCGACCTGCGCGACAACGAGATCGGCGAGTGGCGCGGGCCCGAGGGCAGGACCGGAGTGATCACGCTCGTCTGGGGTGATGCGCTCGTCGACAACGGGGCTGTGGCCACCACCGAGCTCGGGCCGACGACGACCGACCAGTGCATCCTTGTCGAGAACCGGTTCACGCTCGTCTCGCTCGACGCCTATACGGGCGACTACGTCGAGGTCAAGCTGTTCGGCGAGCGCGGCGCCGAGCTTGCCGGCGAATCGCTCTACGAAGACGAGTAGCCCGCCCCCGATCTCCCCCTCGACCTGGTCGCCGCTGCGCTACCCGGTCTACCGCGCGCTCTGGAGCGCCCAGCTGGCCTCGAACGTCGGCACGTGGATGCAGCTCGTCGGCGCTCAGTGGCTGATGGGCACGCTCGGCGGCAGCGTCGCCGAGGTGGCGTTCGTCCAGACGGCGGTCACGCTCCCGATGGTCTTCCTCGCGCTCCCCGGCGGAGCGATCGGCGACGTGCTGGACCGGCGTCGGTTACTGCTGATCGCTCAGAGTTTCATGCTCGTCTGCGCCGCTGGGCTGGCGGCCCTGACCTTCACGGGGACGGTCACCCCGGCGTTGCTGCTCGGGCTGATGTTCGCGCTCGGCATCGGTACCGCCCTGACGCTGCCCAGCTGGCAGGCGGTCCAGCCGGAACTGGTCTCGCGTGAGGAGATCCCGGGCGCCTCGGCGCTCGCCGGGATCAGCATGAACATCGCCCGCGCCGTCGGGCCCGCCGGGGGCGGGGCGATTGTCGCGCTGTCGGGTCCCGGAGCGGTCTTCCTGCTGAATGCGTTCTCGTTCGCCGCCGTCGTCGCCGCGCTCGGGCGGTGGAAGCGCGAGCCGACCCAACGGCGGCTGGCCGCCGAGCACCTCGCCGGGGCGATCCGCACCGGTGCGCGCTATGTCCGCAGCTCGCCGCGGCTGCGGGCCGTGCTGATTCGCGGATCCCTGTTCATGCTGCTCGCCAGCGCGGTGTGGGCGCTGCTGCCGATCGTCGCGCGCGACCGGCTCGAGCTCGGGGCGGGTGGGTACGGGGCGCTGCTCGGCCTGGTCGGAGTCGGAGCCGTTCTGGGCGGTCTTTCGCTCGGCCGTGTCCGTGCGCGCTTCTCGACCAACGTGATCGTCACGAGCTGTTCGCTCGGCTACGCGATCACCACCGTCGCGGTCGCGCTCGCGGACCAGGCTTGGGTGGTCGGCGCCGCGATGCTGGCCGGAGGACTCTGTTGGATCGGGGTGCTGGCGTCGCTCAATGCGACTGCCCAGATGGTGTTGCCGAGCTGGGTGCGTGCGCGCGGGATGGCGATTTACCTGACCGTCTTCTTCGCCGGCCAAGCCGGCGGGGGTCTGGTCTGGGGACTCGTCGCGCAAGCGCGCGGAACGGACTTTGCGTTGCTCCTCGTAGCCGCCGGACTAGCGTTCGGGACGGTCCTCGGAACACGGTTCCCGCTGGCCTCCACCCAGGGGCTCGACATGTCGGCGGCGGCCGAGTTGCCGACGCTGGAGCACGACCTCGACCGCGGTGCTGAGCACGGTCCCGTGCTCGTAACCGTCGAGTACCGGGTGCCGCTCGAGAACCACGAGCAGTTCCGCGACGTGCTCGCGAAGCGGGGCCGCGCCCGCCGGCGTAGCGGAGCTTCGGGCTGGGGCCTCTACCAGGATGGACACGACCCGAACCGGTTCGTCGAGACCTTCGCCGTGGCGACCTGGCAGGAGTTCCTGCGCCAGCGTGGCGAACGGCTGACGGTGCTCGATGTCGCGCTGCGCGACGAGGCGCTCGCGCTCGTCGAGGAGGGGAGCACGCCGCGGGTCGAGCACCTGCTGTCGGCCTATGACCGATGAGAGCTCTGGCCGCGCTCGCGCTCGTACTGCTCGCCGGCTGCGGCGAGCGCGCGGCCGCGCCGGATCGGCCCGAACCCAGCCCCCGCGCCGATCGCGAGCGCGAGCAAGGGCGGCCTCCCCGAGATCCGATGGTCGAGCCCGCCAGTTGTCCGGCGACGCTCGTCGGCTGCGAGGAGGCGCGCGGGACGATTCTCTTCGTCGAGCGGCGTGATCCCGACGGCGATGGCGACGCCCATTTCGTCCTCAGCTCGAAGCAGAGCGTCACGGGCCCGGGAATTTCGGTGATCGACGTGCGAGCCGACCTGCGGCCGAAGCCACTGCCCGGCCCCGGAGATCAGCTCAGCGGCGCCGGGCTCGTCCAGCGCGGCAGCTTCGGCCAGCGCCAGATCGAGGCGGTGGCGGTGAACACCGGCCGCCGGTAGACCGGCCGGCTCTACGCAGAGGTTTCTCGTGGGTCCTCGAGCAGGTCCGTTCCCGCGAGGATGAAGATCTCGCACATCATGTCCGGGTCCTGCTGGTTCCCGCTCATGAAGCCGATCACCCCTCGTCCGGTTGCCGCCGTAACCACCTGGGCGAACCGTCCCCGCATCAACTCCTGAAACTCCATTCGCTGCCCGATGACGGCGGCACCGCGACCGCCGTCGAGCAGGGTCTGCTCGACACGAGTGAACCCTCCGCGCAGTACGCAGACGACGATGTCGTCCTGGAAGTAGGTCTTCGTCCGGGTCGGGCCGCGGCCGTAGTACTCCTTGAGTAGCGCCACGATCCCATCCGATATCTCGGTCAGGACGTCGCCGTGGGTTCGCGCGACCTGCTGCTCAGTGCTCAACGCGGGATCCTGAGGTTGCACGGGGACAATCGTACCTCGACGCTAGAGTTATGAGTCAACGTTCGTCGGGTCTTTAGTCCTTCGCCCCCCGCGCGCGCTTCGACGCAAGGACGAGAAACGAGCGACGTAATGTCCTCCGGCCCACCGTTCGCAGGCGATGCCCTGCTCGATGCCGTGACCGAGGCGATGGCGGCGCTGCATGAGCGCTACTACCACCGACTCCCGGCGACGATCAAGACCCAGCTGATGGGCGATGATCTGCTCGCCTGCGTCATGGGCGGCGTCTACACCGACGTCGAAAAGACGATGATCGAGATGCAGCGCTCGACGCTGGTCCAGGAGACCCGCAGCGAGTTCCAGATCGCGATGCGCGACAAGTTCATCGACTCGATCGAATCGCTCTCGGGCCGGCGCGTACTGGCGTTCATCTCCAACAATCACGTCGGCCCCGACATGGAGATCGAGCTGTTCATGCTCGGGGACGCGATCGAGCGATGACATCGGCGTCGTTCTCTCGCGGCGAGTCCAGCGCACAGCGGAGCTTTCCCAAACCGAGTCGGAGACGACCCTTGACCGTGCCCATCGGAACGCCCAGGCGGCTCGCGATCTCGGTGCAGGTCAGCTGTCCGTAGTAGGCGAGCACGATCGCCTCACATTGGGCTGGCGGGAGGTCGCCCAGCCGACCGCGAAGGTCGTGCTCGGCGTAGATCCGATCGACGGCGGCGCGCGCCACGTCCTCGGGTGCGGACCGGGTCTCGAGCCACTGCTCGCCCGCGCGGCGCACGTCGTGCCGAGACTCACGACGCAGCAGATCACGCGCGCGGTTGCGCACCGCGGTCAACAGCCAGGGTTCGACCTCTCCGCGCGCGGGGTCATAGGCAGCCCGGCCGCGCCAGACGGCGAGGTAGGCATCCTGAACGGCGTCCTCGCTCTTCGCGTGGTCGCGGCAGATCGACCTCGCGACCCGGTAGGCGCGCGTCGAGTGGCGGTCGAACAGCCGCCCCAGCGCGGCCGCTTCTCCAGCTTGGGCGGCCGCCATCAACTCTCCGTCGGTCGTCGCGGGCGGATCGAACACGAGTCAGGGGTCTCCGAGAGTTCGTTGAGAACGTGACCTCGAAGTCAGCTCGGAATGCCGATCCGCCGATCGACCGCACGAGATGCCCTCAAATTCGCATCATATTTCCTGCCGGGCCCAAAGGGAACCTCCCGACCGGCCGACCGCGTACCTCTAGGCGTAGAGCGCGTCGATCTCTGCCTCGTACTTGGCCGCGATCGGCTTGCGCTTGAGCTTCATCGTCGGGGTCAGCTCATCGCCGCCCGGCTCCCAGTCCTCGGACAGGATCTTGAACCGCTTGATCTGCTCCACCCGGCTGAGGTGGCTGTTGGCCGCCTCGACGCCGCGCGCCACCTCGGCCTGGACGTCCTCGCGCTGGGCGAGTGCCGCCGCCGATGCGTCCTCGAGACCCTGCTCGCTCGCCAGCTGCGCGCATGCGTCGGGATCGAGGACCAGCAGCGCCACGTTGTACGGGCGCCGGTCGCCGATGCAGGCAGCCTGGCCGATCAGCCCGCTCGAGGCCTTCAGCCGCTGCTCGATGTTGGCCGGCGACATGTTCTTGCCGGCCGCGTTGATGATCAGCTCCTTCTTGCGGTCGACGATCTTGACGTAGCCGTCATCGTCGATCTCGGCGATATCGCCAGTGTGCATCCAGCCCTCGGAATCGACCGCCTCGGCCGTCTTGTCGGGCTGCTTGCGGTAGCCGCGCATGACGATCGGCCCGCGGACGAGCAGCTCGCCGTCCTCGAGCAGCTTCGCCTCGATCCCCGGCAGCGGCTTGCCGACCGTGCCGATGCGGATGTCGCTCGGGCGGGTTGACGATCGCGCAGCAGGAGATCTCCGACATCCCCCAGAGCTCGCAGATCGGTAGGCCCAGCCCGGCGAAGAACTCGAGCACCTCGTCCGGGATCGGGGCCGCGCCCGAGATCAGCCAAGTCGACCTCGTCGAGACCGAGCTTCGTGCGTACCGCGGCCTTCGTCTCCTCGGGCAGCGTCGGAGGGTCGGCGATTCCCTGAGCCTCCAGCGCCGCCTTGATCTTCTCCCAGATCCGGGGCACCGCGCCCCAGACCGTCGGGCGCACCTCGGGCAGCGCGGCGACTACAGCGCGCGGATCGGCGACCGAGGTGATCGTCGCACCGAACGTGATCGACGCGTAGTAGTGGGATATCCACCGATCGGCGATGTGTGCGGAGGGCAGGTAGGAGAGTCTGCCGGCCGCCGACCCGCATCGGCAGGACCTGTGCGCATGCCCGTCACTCCGCCATCAGGTTCTCGTGGGTCAGCTCGACGCCCTTCGGCGGACCGGTCGTGCCGGAGGTGTAGATCAGCGTCGAGCACGTCGCCGGGCTCGACCGCCCGCCACGCCGCTTCGAAGTCGAAGTCCGATCGCCGGCGCGATTCGAGCTCGGCGAGCGAGAGCGTGCCCTCCGCCTCTCCGTCGACGAGCACGATCTGCTCGAGCTTCGGAGCTTCAGCGGCGCGGGCGGTCTCGAGGAACTGCTGCTCGCAGAACCAGCACGGTCGCTCGGCGTTGTCGAACAGGTGCTCGATCTGTCCGGGCGAGGAGGTGTTGTAGATCGAGAACGGAATCGCGCCGAGGTGGAACGCCGCCGTGTCGATGAGGTGGAACTCGGGACGGTTGGTCATCATCATCGCGACGGTGTCGCCGCGCCCGATGCCGAGCGCAGCTCAGCCCGGCGGCGAGCTTCTCGATACGCGCCGCGTACTCGCCGAACGTGATCTCGAGATCGCCGCCTGGGGTTCGGAGCGCGACCTGCTCCGGGCTCGCGGCGGCGGTCAGCTGGAAGGCTTCACAGAGCGTGGCGGCGTCGAGCGCGGCGGGGTGGTCGCCGGCGAGCGGCGCGACTGCTGATGCTTCCACGGAACTCAAACCCCCAGGGTAGTTAGACAGATTGGCCAGTCTCCCGGCTGGACACAGCGCCATCCTCCGCAAAACGCAGTCGGCATGCAAGTCCTAGGGTTGGGCGCGCAGCCCCAGTAGCTCAGTGGACAGAGCGACCGCCTCCTAAGCGGTAGGCCGCAGGTTCGACTCCTGCCTGGGGCACTAGCGCGAGATCTCCCGCGCAGGGTCGAACGTCGCGTGCGCACGACCCCGGTGGGGTCTAGCGCGAGATCTCCCGCGCAGGGTCGAACGTCGCGTGCGCACGACCCCGGTGGGGTCTAGCGCGAGATCTCCCGCGCAGGGTCGAACGTCGCGTGCGCACGACCCCGGTGGGGTCTTGCCTCTCGGCGGGGCCTACTCGCGGACTTCGGGACCTTGCTCGCCCGGCCAGCGGCCGGTGAACCGCTGGAAGGCGCGCCGGCTCTGGTGGTCGAACAGCCCGCGCACGACGCTGAAGATCGCGCCCTGGAGGACGAGCGAGAGAATCAGCCGCCCGAGCCCCACGTCGTTGTGCTTGGCCTCCGGCGGTTCCTGCTCATCGATCCTGCCCCAGAGCCAGTCGAACAACCGCCGGCCGAGCAGCCCCGCGATCAGACCGCCGATGACGCCAAAGGGCTTGAAGAGCGTCGCCACGGGGCGACTGTACCCGGCCGCCGCAAGCGACGAACTCGGACGGCGCGCTGAGCAATCGCGTGCAGCATGCTTTAGCCGGTTGACCGATGGGTATCGGCAAGTCGAGTTGATCAAGCGAGATTTTGAGGTTCCCCGTACGGCCGAGGCCATTCCCGCCGCCCGCGCACTCGCGCGCGAGTTGATTTCCGACCATGTCGAGGCCTCGACGTGCGACGACGTGACCCTGATCGTCAGCGAGCTGGTGACCAACGCTGTCCGTCACGGAAGTGGCGAGGCGGTCACGGTCGCGCTCTCGGTCGGCGACGGCGTCAGGGTCGATGTCCGCGACGGCGGCGGCAAGACCGTTCCCGCGATCCGGCATCAGTCAGACGACGGCCGGCCGGGCGGCTGGGGCCTCGTGCTCGTAGACCGGATCGCTCACGAGTGGGGTGTCGTCACGAGCGGCTTCACACAGGTCTGGTGCGTGCTCCGCTGAGCGCGGCCGCCGGGCCGGGTTTCAGGGCCCGCGCCTTACGGGTATTACCGTGCCGTCAGCAGTTCCCCTAGCGGAGGAGACAGCATGTACATCGGAATCGGCACCCTGATCGTCGTCGTGATCCTCGTCATCCTGCTGACCTGATCCTTCACCCCACCGGGTCGTGCCCCGCGCGGTCGATCCTCGAGCAGCGTTGCATCGGCTATTCGACCGGCTGGCCATTCGCGGTCAGCGCCACGTCGATGTTGCCCCGCGTCGCATTCGAGTAGGGGCACACCTCATGCGCACCGGCGACGAGCGCTTTTGCTTCGCGCCCGTCCTCGACCGACGGCAGGCTGACGTCGAGCTCCACGGCGAGCCGGAAGCCGCCGTCGCCGGTCGGCAGCAGCATCACGCTCGAAGCGATCGCGGCGTCGCTGGCATCGAGCTTCATCCGCCGGGCGACGACGCCGATCGCGGCCTCAAAGCATGCCGCGTAGCCGATGGCGAACAGCTGCTCGGGGTTAGTTCCGCCGCCGCTGCCGCCGAGCTCGGCGGGCAGGCGCAGGTCGACGGCGAGCGCCCCGTCTGAGGTCTCGCCGTGACCGGCATCGCGTGCGCCGGTCACGTGCGCCTTGGCTGTGTACAGGACCTTGCTCATCGAATCTCCTCCGTCCGTCCGTCCGGCTAATCGGGCAGCCAGTTTGACAACCGTTTCGATCCGCCGCTAGCTTGGCCCGATCCGAGATCTGGAGGAGCGATGACGGGCGGCGCGAGGATCACTTCCTACGAGGAGGCGCTCGCCGGCCACGAGTGGCACGTGCCCGATCGCTACAACATCGCCGCCGATGTCTGCGACAAGCACCCGCGCGAGAAGCTCGCGTTGATCCACGAGCACTTCGACGGGACGCGCCGCGAGCTGACCTGGGGCGAACTCCAGGACATGTCCAGCCAGGCGGCCAACATGCTCGCCGGCCTTGGAGTCGAGCGCGGCGACCGCGTCGCGCTCGTGCTGCCGGCGACACCCGAGACTGCGGCGCTGTTCTTCGCGACCTGGAAGCTCGGCGCGATTCTTCTCTCGATGTCGGTCCTCTACGGCGACGACGGGATCAAGCACCGGCTGACCGACTCCCAGACCAAGCTGCTCGTGACCGACGCTGAGAACGCGGCCCGCTTCTCCGAGGACTGGGTCGAGCGGATCTTTGTCCTCGAGGCTGACTCGTTTACGAGTTCATCGACCGAGTTCGAGACCGTGGACACCGCGGCCGAGGACCCGGCCCAGCTCTATTACACCTCCGGCACGACCGGAATGGCGAAGGGGATCGTCCACGCCCACCGCTACGTGCTCGCCCACGAGGAGTTCGAGTTCTGCCACGAAGTCGAGGACGGCGAGCTGTTCCACGGGATGGGTGAATGGGCGTGGGCCGCGGGCGTCACGCCGCTGCTCGGCCCGTGGCGGTACGGAGCCGTCCAGGTCGTCTACCAACGCGACGGTGGCTTCGACCCCCACAAGCAGCTTGACTTCCTCAGCCGCAACAAAGTCACGAACGTCTTCACGACGCCGACCGCGATGCGGTCGATGATGTCGATCGAGGACGCCGGAACGCGCTATCCGCAACGTTTCCGACGCGTCTGCTCGGCCGGCGAGCCGCTCAACCCCGAGGCGATCCGGTGGTTCCGGTCGCAGTACGGGGTGACGGTGCTGGACTTCTACGGGCTGACCGAGTCCTACCCGCTGGTCGCCAACTTCCCGTTCATGGAGGTCCGCGAGGGCTCGATGGGCAAGCCGATGCCGGGCTGGGACGTCCAGCTGCTGGACGAAGACGAGCAGCCGGTCGCCCAGGGCGAGCGCGGGGAGATCTGCCTGCGCGCCCGCTCAAACCCCCATTATCCGCTCGGGTATTGGAACAACGAGGGGGCGAGCGAGGAGACCTTCGGCGGCGAGTGGTTCCACTCCAAGGACGCCGCAATGCAGGACGAGGACGGCTACATCTGGTACGCCGGGCGCGCCGACGACGTGATCATCGCGGCCGGCTACCGGATCGGGCCGTTCGAGGTCGAATCGGCTTGCCTGGAGCATCCTGCGGTCCAAGAGGCGGCAGCCGTCGCCTCGCCCGACGAGCGGCGGGGGAACATCGTCAAGGCGTTCATCATCCTGGCGGAAGGACACGAGGGCAGCGAGGCGCTCGCGACCGAGATCAAGACTTTCGTGCGCGACCGGCTGTCGGCCTACGCGTATCCGCGCGAGATCGAGTTCGTCGCTGATCTGCCGAAGACGCTAACGGGGAAGATCCGGCGAATCGAGCTGCGGGAGCGCGAGATCAAGCGCGCGAAGTCCTAGCTGTCCGGGCGTTGCGGATAGATCTCGTCGATCGTGGTAAGCGGGAGGTAGGGAGCGGGTTCGACCGCTGTCCTGATTACTTCCGTTCCTCCCGCTTGGCGGTCCAACACGGCCAAGACTCCAACTATCTCGTGTCCAGCCTCGCGGACCGCCGCGATAGCTTCAAGTGTGGAGCCGCCGCTGGTGACGACGTCCTCGACGATCAGGCAGCGGTCTGCCGGGTCCAGCGTGGGGCCTTCGATCCGGCGTTGGAGGCCATGTTGCTTGGCTTCCTTGCGGACGAAGAAGGCCTTGCCGCCGAAGCCAGCGGCCAGCGCGGCGCACGCGATCGGGTCCGCACCCATCGTCAGCCCGCCGACTGCGGTCGCGCCGAGTCGGTCCGCCTCGGCGGCGACCAGCTCCCCGAGCGCGGCGAAGCCCGCCGGCAGCAGGATCGCCCGCTTGGCGTCGACGTAGTACTCGGCTTCGCGTCCGCTCGTCAGCGTCACGCGGCCGATCATCAGCGCGTGCTCTTGGAGCTCGGCGATCAGCCGACTGCGCGCGTGATCCTCAGGCGGTCGTGACACGGGCGGAGGGTAGAGGGCTGAGCCGTCCGCGATTGATCAGCGGCAGCGCAAGGCAGGCGACCAGCGTCGTCGCCCCGAGCCCCGCGGCGACCACGGCATCGGCGCCGACGCCGAACGCGAGGCTGTTGACCCCAGCATGCAGGGCGATCGATGAGTAGAGCGTTCCGGTCCGCTCATACAGCAGGCAGAAGACCATTCCCAGCCCGATCAGCAGGGGGACCGACTCGGGCCCGGACGGTAGGTGGATCGCTCCGAAAATCACGGCCGTCATCCCGGCAGCAGCCCAGATCGGCAGGCGGGTTCGCAGCGAGCCGTAGAAGAACCCGCGGAAAAAGAACTCCTCGACAAACGGCGCGATGACAATCACCAGGATGCCCGCGAGCACCATGCCGAAGGTTCCCTTGCGCGCGCCCAGATCGTCGAGCGTCGACTGTTCGGGCGGCTCCCCGAAGATGGTCTGGTAGGCGACGGAAAAAGCGAGGAAGGTCACGAACGCGAGCGCCGTCCAGCCGATCGCCGACCACGCTGGAGCCGCCCGCAGGCCGAAGTGCCAGGCGCGCGGTCTGGTCGTGATCCACGCCAGGCCAATCGCCACCAGGACGAAGAGAACGTCTTGGATCAAGGTCGCGACGATCGTCAGGGTCGGGTCTTCCTCGTCGAGGCGAGCTCCGGTCCCCGGCGCCAGAACAACGACAAAGATCACCATGCCTCCGATCACGACCCCGAGGATCAGCGCCGTGAAGAATCCGAGCGGCGCGTACCACGCGGGCCAACCGGGAAAACGGTCGGGATCCTCAGGCGGCAGCTGCGCAAGATCGGGGAGTTCCACGGTCCCGGGAGACTACGGAGCCCGCGTCGCTGCATGGGATCCCGCGCGAGCGGCCGCGCCGCCTCCGTATCCTTTGTCGAGCCTTGACCGCACGTCAGAGACAGCAGCGCCGCCGGCGCCACGGCCGCGGCGGAGGCGGCCTCGGGGTCGTCGCCACGATCGCGCTCGTCGGCGTCCTCATCGCCGCGGCGGTCGGTGGCGGCTGGGTTCTCGCGGTCGCGAGCAGCGCGCCGACCTTCGCCGAGCTCGAGCGCAAGAACCCCGGATCGACGTCGGTGATCTACGCGTCAGACGGCAGTCGGCTCGGCTTCGTCCAGTCCGACGAGCTGCGCCAGCCGATCAAGTTCGAGGAGATGCCGCAGGACGTTCAAGACGCGACGACCGCAATCGAGGACGCGAACTTCCGCGACCACGGCGGTGTCGATTTCGGGGCGATCGTCCGCGCCGGCGTCAGAAACGTGAGCGCCGGGGGGACGGTCGAGGGCGGTTCGACGATCACCCAACAGCTCGCGCGCACGCTCTACATCGAGGATCCCGAGCGCAACATCGAGCGCAAGATCCGCGAGGCAAAGATCGCCCTCGAGATCGAGCAGGAGCGGTCTAAGAAATGGATCCTGCGCGAGTACCTCAACGCCGTGCCGTACGGGACCGTGAACGGACGTACAGCGCTCGGCATCGAGGCGGCCTCGGAGGTCTTCTTCGGCAAGAAGGCAAGCGAGCTCGAGCTCCCCGAGGCGGCGCTGCTCGCGGGTCTTCCACAAGCGCCCTCGCAGTACAACCCCTTCCAGAACCCGCGCGCGGCGATCGCACGCCGCGGTGACGTCCTGCGCGCGATGGCCAACAACGGCTACATCACCGAGGCCGAGGCCGAGGAGGCCCAGGACAGCGAGCTGGAAGTCGACGCCAACGACAAGTTCACGAGCAAGCGCGAGCCCTACTTCTTCGACTACGTCCAGCAGTCGCTGATCGACACCTACGGAGTTCAGACCCTGCGCCGCGGCGGGCTCAAGGTCTACACGACGATCGACCCCTCCTTCGAGGAGGCTGGAACCAGCGCGATCAACACCGTGCTCACCGACCCGGCGGGCCCGAGCTCGGCGATCGTCACGATCGATACGGGCAACGGCGCGATCCGCTCGATGGCCTCGAGCGGCACCTACGACGACCGGACCTTCAGCCTCGCCGCGCAGGGTCGTCGCCAGCCGGGCTCGGCGTTCAAGACAATGGTGCTGACTGCCGCGATTCGCGAGGGGATCGATCCCGACTCGACCTACTACACCTCGCGCAGCCCGACCACGATCGACATCGGCGAGGTCGAGCCGTGGGAGGTGAAGACCTACTCCGGCAGCGGTGGCGGAAACATGTCGCTCACCCAGGCGACGCTGAAATCCGACAACTCGGTCTACGCCCAGCTGATCGAGGACATCGGCCCGGAGAAGGTCAAGGAGACGGCCGAGCTGCTCGGCATCACGACCAAGCTGAACGGCTACTACGCCGAGGGGCTCGGCGGGCTCGACACCGGCGTCTCCCCGCTCGAGATCGCAAATGCCTACGCGACGCTCGCCAACGGCGGCGTTCGCCACAAGGCGCACGGGATCGAGCGGGTCGTCTTCCCCGACGGGAATGCCGAGGAGTTCGGCGATTCCGGCGGCGAGCGGGTGCTGACTGAGGGCGAGGCCTACGAGGTCACGAAGATCCTCGGGCAGAACATCCAGTCCGGTACCGGCGGCAACGCCGACATTGGGTGTAGCGACGGGACGGCAGGCAAGACGGGCACGACCGACGAGGAGCGCGACGCGTGGTTCGTCGGCTACACGCCCTCCCTGTCGACCGCCGTCTGGGTCGGCTACCCCGATGTGCAGCAGGCAACCGGGATGGCCGGCGGCGAGGCTCCGGCGCAGATCTGGGGCGACTACATGGGCGTGATCGCGCCCGCGTGCGAAACCTTCCCGACGCCGACCGAGGCCGCCTCGCTGGAGTCCTTCGACGGTGACAACACGGTCGACGGGTCCGAAACAATCGAGACCGAGACGGAGACCGAGACCGAGACCGAGACCGACGAGGAGAAGCGAGACGAGCCCGAGACCGACAGCGGGCCCGATCCCGATCAGACCTTCTACGACGAGGGCCGCGACCAGGGCGGTGGCGGTGGCCCCGCCGCCAACGGCCGTCCCCGAGACAACGTCGGGCCGATCGAAGGCAACGACTTCGACAGCCGCGGCTTCTAAAGCCGGATCTGCGTGCGCATGACCCCGGTGGGGGCTAGGCCTGCTCCGCTGCGCCGCCCGCTCGTCGAGCGAGCCCGACGACGACGCCCGTGAAGAAGACCTCGATCGCCACCTGGAACAGCCGGAAGGCGACCGCGATCGCGGCGGCGGCGGGGAGCGGGAGCACGACGGTCAGAGCGAGCGTCAGGGCGGCTTCCCGAGCGCCGAGGCCGGTTGGAACCATGAATGTTGCGAGGCCGACGCAGAACGCCGCCGGCTGGGACGCGGCGACCTGGATCAGATCGCCGGCAGGGACCGGGACGAGCGCGGACGCGAAGCAGAAGAGCGCCAAGCCCGCGCAGCTCCAGGCGACCAGGTAGACGGGTACGAAGCGCAGCGCTGCGCCGCACGCGAGCACGATCGGCAGCGGCTCGCGGTGAAATCGTGCGAGAACGCGATCGGCGAGCGGTCGGAAGACGCGCGGGTGGAGGACGATCAAGGCCACCGGGAGGATGCCCAGCACCGCGAACCGGAGCGACGTGTCGGCGAGGAACGGCAGGCCGATCACGACGGTCGCGCCGAGCGTCGCCGCCACGCTGATCCCGATTGCGAGCTCGTAGACGATGCTCGCCACGCATACTCGGCGACCGACGTCGAGCCGCCCGGCGAGAACGACCCGGCCGACAACCATCATCGCGCTGGTTCCGATGTAGCGCGAGAGCATCGACTTCGCCCAGACCAAGCGACCTGCGCGCCCGTCGATCCGGCCGCCGAGGGCGCGGGCGATCGCCGCCCACGCGGTCGCCTGAATCGCGTAGAAGGCGAGCATCAGCGCGGCCGCCGGCAGCAGCCAGGCCGGCCGCAGCTTGAACTGGAAGTCGGGCAGGCGGTCGACCTGGCCGATCAGGAAGACCAGGATCCCGACCACGACCAGCAACGTGATGAGGATCCGCGCGCGAGTGCCCACCGGTGGAGTCAGACTGTAGAGGTGGCCGAACGAGCGTTGATCGAGGCAATCGAGCGACTGCTGCCACCGAGCGGCGGACGGGTCCTCGTCGGGCCCGGCGACGACGGCGCGGTCGTGCGCTCCGGGCCGCTCAGCTGCATCTCGGTCGACTCGGTAGTCGAGGGTGTCCACTTCGAGCTCGGCCTGCACTCGCCCGCCGACATCGGGCACCGCGCGCTCGCGACGGCGCTGTCGGACCTCGCCGGAATGGGGGTCGCCGCGAGCGAGGCCTACGTCGCGCTCGTCTTGCCGGCCGCTCTGGACGAGCCGGCTGCGCTCGAGCTCGTGGCGGCGATCGTCGCTCTGGCAGCCGAGTGCGACACGACGATCGCAGGGGGCGATGTCACTTCAGGACCTGCACTGTCGGTCTCGATCACCGTCGTCGGCCACCTCGAGGTCGAGGACCAGCCGGTCCTCCGATCTGGTGCACGGCACGGCGACCTGGTCGGCGTGACCGGGACGCTCGGCGGCTCAGCCGCCGGCCTCGAGGTGCTGCGCGGCGGAGAGTTTGCCGCGCTTACGCCCCGCTCCAGAGCGAGCCTGATCAAGCGCCATCTGCGCCCGCAACCGCTGCTCGCCACGGGCACTGCGGCGCGACTCGCGGGCGCGAGCGCGATGCTCGACTTGAGCGACGGTCTGGCGGCTGACGCGCGACGGATCGCCGAGCAGAGCGCAGTGACGCTGACCATCGATCTCGCTCGTTTGCCGCTCGATGCAGGCGTCAAGGAGGTCGCCGGCGCGAAAGCGCTCGAATTCGCGGCAACCGGTGGCGATGACTACGAGCTGCTGGTCTGCGCCGCGCCGGCGCTCGCCCCCGAGATCGAATCGGCCGCGCGGAGCACGGGCACGACCGTCACCTGGATCGGGGCGGTCCAGAACGGCGCCGGAGTTCGCCTGGTCGGGGAGAACGGCGAGGACCGGGAGCTGCGCGGGTACGAGCACCACTGATCCGATCCGAATCCGGTCAGCGGCGCCTCGGCGTGTCCGAGCCGGACCGGACGGTGCCGAGCGATCCGGGACCGGCAATGCCGCCCGGGCCTCGGATCGCCGGGTGGGGGTCGGCCTGCGCTCCGGCACGGATCTGGGCGAGAACGATCGTCAGGGTCGACACGAGCAGCCCCAGGAAGACGCTGATCACGAAGGCTGTCAGCAGCCCTACCTGACCTCCGGTCACCAGCAGCACGAGGTACCAGCCTCCGGTCGCCGGATCAAGCCCCAGCGCCAGCAGGTAGTAGGCGCCGAGCGCGGCGGCCGGCAACAGACCAAGCACGAACAAGACGACGCGCGCGCGGCCGCGCATCGGCGCGTCGCCCAGCGTCGCCAGCATCCACGCGTGGAGTGGCACGATTGCGAACAACGCGGCGAACGGATTGAGCAGCCAGAGGACGACGGACGTGAGCGACATCGCCAGCGAAAGCGCGACGCCCGCCCCCGGTATGCCCGGATCGAGCGCCAGCCCGCGACCCAGGATCTGGAGCGGCTTGAGCAGGATCCAGCCGCCGACCACGATCGCCCCGAGCAGCAAGATCATCACGACCGCACCGGCGTCGAGGGCGGCGGCCTCCGGAGAGGGCGCGCCCGATGCGGGCGCCAGCGCGAGCCCAGCCAGACCCAGCAGCAGGCCGACAGCCAGCGCGGCGACGAACGGCGAGCAGCAGCGCGCCAGCCATGCGAACCACGCGCCGACCGGCTCGGCGCGGCGGCGGGCGCGCGCGATCGCGTCGATCGAGGCGATCAGGGCCGGCAGGATCAACGCGATGCCCAGCAGGCCGACCGCCCACCCCGGCAGGACCTTGCGCCCGACCGTCACGTAGCTGCGCTGGAGCTGTGGCGCGAGCTCACCCGCATCGAGCGCCGAGACCGCCTGCAGCATCGACCGCCCGAACTGGCCGAGCCGCTCCGGATCGGGCGCGCCGCCCGCGTCGGGCGCTCCGAGCTCGCCGGCCCCGGAGATCCGCACCGCGTCATAACCGCTACCAAGCAACAGCCCCTGGGCGCCCGGGGCGATCGGAAGGGCAAGCCGAGCGATCTGATCGATGATCCCCGGTGGGCCGGAGAGATCCGGGAACTCCGTGCGCAACGCCTGCCTCGTCGTCAACTCGAGCGCCAGGTTGCCGCGACGGAAATCCTCCGACCAGGCGACCAGCGCCGGCCGTGACGGAGGGTTTGCGCCGAGCTGGGAGAGCGTCAGGACCGCCTCGATCTGGCTCGCGTCCTCGGCGGTCTCGATGAATCTGCGGACTCCGGCCTGTCCGAGCGAGCTCCCATCGACCGAGACCAGTACGAGCGTCTTGGTCGGCGCACGACCCTGCAGAGCTCGGCCGAGCTCGATCAGGGTGGCTGTGTCGGAGGCGCTGCCGGTCGCCTCCGGACCTTCGCGTGCGTCACGTGGCGCCATCACGACGATCTGGTCGCGGTCGGCGCCGGTTCGGGTCGCGACAACGTTGACGAGGTTCGCGTCGCCGACGGCGAACTCGTCCCTGCTCACATCGAAGCCGAGCATCGCGAGCTCTGAGGAGACCTCCTCGGCAGCCGCGATATCGCCCGGTGAGCCCGGGCGGCGATCGCCGAACGTGCGCGCGATCCGTGCGGCCGAAGCCGCGGCGACCTGCTCGTCGAAGAGGATGTCGGCTGCGGAATCCCGAGGAAGGACAGGAGGACGGTTCTGAAGCGAGAAGGCAACCACGATCAGCGCCAGCAGCGCGGGAATGAACGCGGCCCTGTAGAGCCTGGGCTCGATCACGTCGCTGGCGCGGATGGGGGCATCGAGACTCAACCTACAATCTCTCGAGCGAGCGCCCTCACAGGGTCTCGCCCGCCCGAATGAGCCCTTCCGCCCCACGAATTCTGCTCGTCGACGACGAAGAATCGATCCAGACGCTGCTCTCATACCCGCTCGAGAAGGAGGGCTTCGAGGTCGTCGGCGCGCGCGACGGGCGCGAGGCGCTCGACCGGGCACTCGGCCAGGAGTTCGACCTGATCGTGCTGGATCTGATGTTGCCCCGCGTCGACGGCCTCGAGGTCTGCCGCGAGATCCGCGCGCAGAGCAGCGTCCCGATCATCATGCTGACCGCCAAAACCGAGGAGATCGACACGGTGCTGGGGCTCGAACTCGGAGCCGACGACTACATCACCAAGCCATTCTCCGTGCGCGAGTTCACCAGCCGCGTGAAGGCCGTCCTGCGACGGGCCGAGCGCGGCGAGCAGCTCGGCGAGCCCAACGGGGAGACGGAGGAGGAGCCGATTGAACGCGATGACCTCCGGATCGATCTCTCCAAGCGCTCGGTCGAGGTGCGGGGAGCCTCCGTCAGGCTGACCTACGTCGAGTTTGAGATCCTCGTCGCCCTAGCGCGCGGTCCCGGGCGGGTGCTCTCCCGCGCCCAGCTGCTCGAGCGGATCTGGGGCGACTCGGCGTTCCGAGATCCCCGGACGATCGACGTCCATATTCGCCACCTGCGCGAGAAGCTCGAGGAGAACCCACATGACCCGCAGCTGCTGGTCACCGATCGAGGCGTCGGCTACCACTTCCGCGACGGCTGAGAAGCTGAGGCGGCGCGCGAAGCGATCGGTCAGGCTGTGAGATCGATGCGGCCCGTAACTCTCGCGAACAAGATCTCGCTGCTGTTCGCGGCGATCATCGCGCTCGCGTTCAGCTCGACCTACTTCTACGTGGTTCCGCAGCTCCAGCAGCGGCTCGAGGAGCAATCGCTGGTCGCCATCGGCCAGGCGGGTGAGCGAACGATCGGCGAACTCCGCACGTTGATCGACAAGCTCGAGCCGAAGTTCACCAACGGCGTCGTACTGGTCGACGAGCTCGAGGACCGCGTCCGTCGCGTCGCCGACCGCAGCAGCGCAACCGTCACCCTCTACCGGGTAAACCGCGAGCCCGCCCAGCCGCCCGAACTGAGGGTCATTGCCGACTCCCTGCGGCCGGCGCTCGAGGTCACCGTCAGCGGCGATACCGCCCGGCGCGCCGCGGTCGCCCAAGAGCCGGTCGAAGGGGTCGGGACCAACGCCGGCGAGCGCGTTGCCCAGAGCGCCCGATCGCTGGTCGGCCGTCTGAAGACGGTCGAGTGGGTCGTTCTCTACTCCCGCTCGCTCGATGACGTCGCGGGAGCGGTCGCCGTTGTGCGGGGTCAGATCCTGATCGCGGGCGTGATTGCCGGCGTGATCGCGCTGCTCGGCGGCTACGCGGTCGCCAACGCCCTCGCCCGCCGCGTCCGGCGGCTCGAGCGTGCCGCGAACGCGGTCGCAGCGGGTCAGGTGATCGAGTCGCTCCCAATCGATTCCGCCGACGAGCTCGGCCAGCTGACGCGAACCTTCAACGACATGAAGGACCAGCTCGAGCGGCTCGACCGCGCCCGACGCGACTTCATCGCCAACGCCTCCCACGAACTGCGCACCCCGATCTTCTCGCTCGCCGGCTTCGCCGAGCTGCTCGAGAGCGAGAATCTCGACGAGCAGACGCGCAGAAAGTTCATCCGCCAGATGCGCGACCAGACCGACCGTCTGCGCAAGCTCTCCGTCGAGTTGCTCGATCTTTCCCAACTCGACGCCGGGTCGATCGAGCTGCACCCCGAATCGGTCGACCTGTCGGAGCTCGCCCGCACGATCGCCTCGGAGTTCGAGCCGGCCGCCGACCTCCACCACAGCGAGGTCGTCAGGGAGCTGCCGGTCGAGGGCGTGGCCGCCTGGTGCGACCCGGTTCGCGTCGCACAGATCATGCGGATCCTGCTCGACAACGCGCTGCGCCACACACCGGATGGCACACCGATCACGATCGCGGCGCGGAGCGACAACGGTCACGCCGAGCTGTCGGTGACCGACAGCGGCGACGGGCTCGATCCGGACACCCAGGTGCGCGTCTTCGATCGCTTCTTCACGGGCGACGCCGCGAGCGGCTCGGGACTGGGACTCGCGATCGCGAAGGAGCTCGCCGAGCGGATGGAGGCCAGCCTCGCGCTGGACTCCAGCCCATCGGGAACGCGCTTCCGGCTCACTCTGCCGGCGGCCTGAGCGTTTGTCACGCTGGAAAGCGGGCAGAATGCAGCTGTGGTCGTTCCGATCGACAATTCGCACGTCCGCCTGACAGTCCCGGCCAGGCCCGAGTATGTGCTGCTCGGCCGGCTCGCGCTCTCGGGAGTAGGACGGATGAGTGCCCT
Source organism: uncultured Thermoleophilaceae bacterium (assembly GCA_963790245.1). Lineage (GTDB taxonomy): Bacteria > Actinomycetota > Thermoleophilia > Solirubrobacterales > Thermoleophilaceae > JACCVG01. The sequence continues at coordinate 1,569,445 of CAWBNP010000002.1, read as the reverse complement.
CGACCCCGGCGAGGTCGACGACTTCAAGCTCGCGGTGACTGAGGCCGCGACCGCATTCGTCGGTGACGGCAGCCTCGACGGCTGCGAGGCCGGAACCCGCTTGTCGTTCGATTTCAGCATCGACGAGAAGGCGCTCAACGCCGAGGTCAGCTGTCCGGGCGGGCCTAGCCTCACCGAGGAGGAGCAGAGTCTCGGGCAGGCGATCATCGATGCGACCGTCGACACGGTCGAGCGCGACGACACGTCGATCCGGCTGACCAAGCACGCCGGCTGAGACCCACCGGGGGCCCCTTCTCGCTGAGACCCCACCGGGGTCCTCAGCACGCGACGCCGGTCCCATCCGGTGCGCTGTCGCTGAGACCCCACCGGGGTCCTCAGCACGCGACGCCGGTCCCATCCGGTGCGCTGTCGCTGAGCTCGAGAGCGCGCGCAGGTACCCTCCGCCTGTGAGTGAAACCCCCCTGGTCCTGGTGTCCAACCGCGGTCCTGCGACGTTCGAGCGCGACGCGGCCGGCGAGCTCACCCCGAGCCGCGGCGGTGGTGGTCTGGTGACCGCGCTGACGGGGCTCGTCAACCATCGCGACGCCCTCTGGGTGGCGTCCTGCATGACGCCCGAGGACGCCGAGGCGGCGGCCGAGCACGGCGGGCGCTCGTTCGGCTGCGAGGTCGACGGAACGACCTACCGAATCCGCCTGGTCGAGAGCGATCCGGAGGCCTACGACCAGTTCTACAACGTCGTCGCCAACCCGATGCTCTGGTTCATCCAGCACTACCTCTGGGACCTGTCCAACGCGCCGGACATCCGCAGCAACGAGGTCGAGGCCTACGAGCATGGCTACAAGGTCGTCAACGACGATCTCGCGAACGCGGTGCTCGACGAGATCCAGGGCGACGGAGCCGTCGTGATGCTCCACGACTACCACCTCTACCTCGCCCCGCGCACGATCCGGGCGCACCGGCCCGATGTGTTCCTGCACCACTTCATCCACATCCCATGGACCCAGCCCGACGCCTGGCGAGTCCTGCCGCGCGAGATGCGACAGGACCTTTTCGAGGGGATCCTCTCCAACGACATCGTCTCCTTTCACACCCGCGCCTACCGGCGCAACTTCCTGCTCTGCTGCCGCGAACTGTTCGATTTCGAGGTCGACGAGCAGGCGGGGATCGTCCACTTCGACGGGCGCGAGGTATGGGTCCGGGCCTACCCGCTTCCGATCTCGGCGGAGAGCTTCGAGCGCAGCGCCAAACGCGAGACAGTCGCCGAGTACGAGGCCGAGATCCTCCGCCGTCGACGCGAGCACCTGATCCTGCGGGTCGATCGGGCTGACCTGTCGAAGAACATCTTGCGCGGCTTCACCGCCTTCGACCTGTTCCTCTCACAGCACCCGGAGTTCGCAGAGCGGGTCACCTTCATCGCTCATCTCGTGCCCTCGCGGCAGGACGTGCCCGAGTACCAGGAGTACCTCGAGCGGATCGAGGCACTGGTCGCTGTCGTCAACCACCGCCACGGCTCGACCGACTGGATGCCGATCCAGCTCAAGCTGCGCGAGAACCTCGACGAGGCGATCGCCGAGTACAAGCACTACGACCTGCTGATCGTCAACGCGATGTTCGACGGGATGAACCTCGTGGCGAAGGAGGGCCCGCTGGTCAACGAGCGCGACGGAGTGTCGCTTCTGTCGGAGAACACGGGCGCACACGAGGAGCTCGGCGAGTTCGCGCTGTCGGTCAATCCGTTCGACATCCAGGAGCAGGCCGACGCGATGTTCCGCGCGCTAACGATGGAGCCCGAGGAGCGCCGGCGGCGAGCCGCCGGGCTGAAGAAGATCGTCACCGCCCGCGACCCCGGCGACTGGGTCGACGACCAGCTCGCCGACATCGACCGCAAGCGCGCGACGCTGGAGCCCGCTTAGATCTGGGCTTCGCTGAGCCCCCACGTACGGCATTCAGTACCTGGAAGCACGTCGAACGATCTAGAGGAATTCCCTAGTCGATCGGCGCGGCTGGGAGCCTGACGGCGACGCAGGGGCCGGCGCGGCAGGAGCGACGGGTACGGGTGCCGGGGGAGCGAGTGGCGCCTGGACCGATGTTCTTGATTGCTCGCCGCTGCTGTCCTTGCTGCTGCTGCCGTTCCGGTTCTTGCTGCCGTCCGCGTCCTCGCGCCGCCCGCGATCCCTCCCACCGCCCCGTTTCCCACCACGCCCCACACCCTCACCGGGGAGCGGCCCGCCCGTCTCCGGACCGAGCCGCTCCCCGATTTCGGGCGACCGTGAGCGAAGGGGCTCCTCGACGGCGCCGGCGGCGGGGACCTCGGGTCCACCACCACGCGGCGCCGCAACGAAGAGCAGGCACGCGGCGATCACGGCGGTCAACCGCCCGAGGTTGCCCCAGCGCACCCGATCGATCAGACCGGGAGCTCCTCCGGAACGCCGCCGTGCCATGTCTCCCTAAGGGCCCGTGACGCTTTCCTCGCCCCCGAGAGAGGCCTTTCGCTAAGGTCAACCGCCGATGGCGCCGCTCTACGACCTGATGCTGATGCTCGACCCGCAAGCCCCCGAGGGCCGGCACGAGCAGATCCTCGCCGACGTCGAGTCGACGATCACCACCGATGGCACGCTCGTCGGCAAGCACGACTGGGGCAGCCGCCGGATGACCTTCGAGATCGACCACCGCAAGGAAGCGGCCTACCACCTGTTCCAGTTCGAGGGCGAGAACCCGCTGCTGGAGCGGCTCGATCACAACCTCAAGATCGCCGACGGCGTGCTGCGGTTCCGGACGATTCGGCTCAAGGCCGGCTCGCCTCCCCCGCCCGCGGCGCCCCGCAGCGAGCCGGCACGCCCGCATGAGGACGAGTCCGAGACGACGACGGTGGCCGCCCGCGCGGCAGCCGATGCGCCCGCCGCCGACGACGGCGAGTCCTGAGTCAGACCGCTGACCGCGCGTCCGGCTCCAGCGAGACAAAACTTTCCTACGTTCCGGCAACAGTTGGGTTGACTGCGGTTATGCGGTCATCGCCCGCGAGTAACCTCGTTCGAGGTCAACCCCAGAACCGCCCGTAGCGACAAGGAGTCTCAGAAATGGCAGCAACCAACATCAACCGGGTCGTGATGACCGGCAACCTCACACGCGACCCCGAGCTGCGCTCGACCGGCGGCGGAACGCCGGTCTGCAGCCTGCGAATCGCCTGCAACACGCGCCGCAAGGACGCGTCGGGCGAGTGGGTCGACAAACCGAACTACTTCGACGTGACCGTGTGGGGATCGCAGGGCGAGAACTGCGCCACCTACCTCGCCAAGGGACGTCCCGTGGCGGTCGACGGACGGCTCGAATGGCGCGAGTGGGAGGACAGAGACGGCAACAAACGGCAGTCCGTGGATATCATTGCCGATTCCGTCCAGTTCCTGGGCTCGCGTGAAGGTGGCGAGAACGGTGCACGGTTCACGCCCCAGAGCGATGTTCCCGCCGATCAGTCCGACTTCCAGGCGGCGCCCGCAGGTCCCGGCACGGATGACGACATCCCGTTCTAGAGAGGCAAGTCTTGGCAAAGCAGCGAGGTAGCCGGCAGCAGACATCGACCCGCCGGCGAGACAATCGAAAGGATCCCCGTGGCGGACGGCGCAAGTCGTGTCCGTTCTGTCGCGACAAGATCGACGTGATCGACTACAAGGACTTCGGGACCTTGCGGCGCGCGATGAGCGAGCGCGGCAAGATCCGCTCCGGTCGGATCACCGGCTGCTGCCGCCGCCACCAGCGCCAATTGGCCCGCGCCGTGAAGCGAGCCAGGGAACTCGGCCTCCTTCCGTACGTATCCGACCGCTGATGGCCCAGGCGATCCTTCTGCAGCCGGTTGAGACGCTCGGTGAGCGCGGCGACGTCGTCGACGTCTCGAAGGGCTACCTACGCAACTTCCTCGTCCCGCGGAGGCTCGCCCAGACGGCGACCTCGGCGAGCATCGCGGAGGCGAAGCGCCGGATGGAGACGGCCGAGCGAGCCGAGCGCGAGGCCACCGAGCGCGCCGGTGAGAACGCTGCGCTGCTGACCAAGACCGTTCTGACGATCCCCGCCCAGGCCGGCGATGACGGTCGCCTGTTCGGTTCTGTGACCGCCGCTGACGTCGCCGACGCGATCGCGGCGGCGCGCGGGCTCAAGGTCGATCGGCGCAAGATCGAGCTCAGCGAGCCGATCAAGACGACCGGCACCCACATGGTGAGGATCGAGCTGCCCGGCGGGATAACCGCCGACGTCAAGACGATCGTCACAGCCGCCTAGGGCGGCTCTCGGGCATGGCTGTCAGTCCGGCGCCGGCTCCCTCGGCAGACCGGCTGCCGCCGCAGAATCTCGACGCCGAGCAGTCCGTGCTCGGCTCGATCCTCGTCTCCGACCGCGTTCTCGACGAGATCATGATCGACGTTCGGCTGCGTCCGGAGGACTTCTACCGCGAGCGGAACGGGCACGTCTTCGCGGCGATGCTCGAGCTCAAGGACGGATCCGAGCCGGTCGATGCGCTGACCGTCTGCGAGGCGCTCACCCGCTCCGGCCTGCTCGAGCTGGTCGGCGGCGAGGACTACGTCCATTCGCTGCCGACCGCGGTTCCGCTCGCCTCCAGCGCGCCGACCTACGCCAAGATCGTCCGCGAGAACGCGAAGCTGCGCGGGTTGCTCGCTGCGGCCCAGCAGATCCAGGAGGACGTGCTCGAGCGCTCTGGCGACACGACCGAGCTGATCGACCAGGCGGAAAGCGCGCTCTTCCGGATCGCGCTGGACGACGAGTCCCAAGCCGTTCGTCCGATCGAAGAGGTGCTCCACGAGGAGCTCGACCGGCTCGAGAAGGTCTCACGGCAGGGGTTGGAGATCAGCGGCACGCCGACTGGCTTCAACGACCTCGACGATCTGACGGGGGGCTTCCAGCCCGGCAACCTGATCGTGATCGCGGCCCGGCCTTCGATGGGCAAATCGGCGCTCGTGACGAACATGGCCGAGAACGCCGCGGTCGACTTCAGCAAGCCGGTCGCGCTGTTCTCGCTCGAGATGTCCGAGGTCGAGCTCGCGCAGCGGTTCATCGCCTCCCAGGCGAAGCTCAACGGCGACGACCTGCGCAAGGGCCGCGTCAAGGAGGAGCGCTGGCCGAAGATCCTTCGCGCGACCGAGGCGCTGGCCTCCTCGCCGCTGTTCGTCGATGACTCGAGCGATCTCGGGATCCATGAGCTGCGCGCGAAGGCCCGCCGCCTCCACATGAAACAGCCACTCGGGCTGATCATCGTCGACTACCTCCAGCTAATGCGCGCCGAGGACCCGCGCGTGGGCCGGGTCGAGCAGATCGGCCAGATGAGCCGTGGGCTGAAGATCCTCGCGCGCGAACTGATGGTTCCGGTGATCGCTGTGTCACAGCTCTCGCGCGCCCCCGAGCTGCGCCCCGACAAGCGGCCGATGCTCTCGGATCTGCGCGAGAGCGGGCAGATCGAGCAGGACGCGGACGTTGTGATCTTCGTCTACCGCGACGAGTACTACGACAAGGAATCCGAACGGCCGGGTGAGGCCGATCTGATCGTCGCCAAGCACCGTAACGGCCCCGTCGGAGAGGTCTCGCTCGCCTTCCTCGCCAAGCATCCGAAGTTCGCCAACCTCGCCCGCTTCGGGGGCTCCGCGAGCGTCGCGCCGGTGCCCGATCACGATGGCTGACCGGGGGCGCAGGGACAGCACCGAGGATGGTTTCTGCCCGCTGGGCGACTGCGACGGGAGCGGCTGGCTGCTCGGCGAGCAGAACGTCGCGTCCGAATGCGGTTGTCGCCAGACCCGCGTCAACAAGGCACGGACGCGCAACATGGGCACCGGTATCCCGCGCCGCTTCATGCACGACGCCTCCTTCGACCGCAATCCCGTCCGCGACATGAACCCGGTGATCAGGCGCGACGCCCAGCGGTTCTGTCGCGAGATCGACGCCAACCTCGATGCCGGCCGCGGCCGCTGGTTCTTCGGCGACATCGGGACAGGTAAGACGCTGCTCGCGATGCTGATCTCAAAGGCGGCGGTCGAGGCCGGCCGATCGGTCGCGGTCTACTCGACGCCACGGCTGCTGGCCGAGATCAAGGAGACCTACGACACGGACTCGGAGCGCTCCTACATGGACCTCTTCAACCGGCTGCGCAGCGTCGATCTGCTCCACCTGGACGACCTCGGCGCCGAGAAGCGGACCGAATGGGTGCTCCAGGAGCTCTACTCGATCGTCAACGAGCGCTGGCAGGACCAGCGCTCGATGGTCGTGACGACCAATCTGGACCTCGACGACCTGCGCGATCAGATCGGCGCCCGAACGGTGTCGCGCCTGATGGAGATCTGTGGCGAACCGATCCCGCTGATGGGCGGCGACCTGCGGATGACCTATAAGCCGCCCGAAGACGACAGCGCTGCGGCATGAGCCCGTCCGCGGTTCCCGCGTAGACTCGTTTCGTCATGCCAGGACTAGCGATCGTTGGCGCCCAATGGGGCGACGAGGGCAAAGGGAAGATCACCGATCTGCTCGCCGAGCGCGCGGACGCGGTCGTCCGCTTTCAGGGCGGGAACAACGCCGGCCACACGATCGTCCGCGACGGCGAGGAGTTCAAGTTCCACCTGATCCCCTCCGGGATCCTGCACAGCGACACGCTCTGCCTGATCGGAAACGGCGTGGTAGTCGATCCGAAGGTGATGACCGAGGAGATCGACGGGCTGAAGAGGCGCGGGATCGACACCGGCCGGCTGCGGATCTCCGCCAACGCTCACGTAATCATGCCCTACCACCTGCTACTTGACCAGGCCGGCGAAGCGCGGCTCGGCGAACTCCAGATCGGCACGACCCGCCGCGGAATCGGCCCCTGCTACGCCGACAAGTCGGCGCGGCTCGGGATACGGATGCAGGACCTGCTCGACGAGAAGATCCTCAAGCAGAAAATCTACGCGGCGATGGAGCCCAAGCGGCTGACGCTGCGACCCTTCGAAAAGGATCCGGCGCTCGACCTGCAGACAATGACCGAGGAGTACCGGACGCTCGGTCACCGGCTCGAGAGCTATATCGCCGACACCCAGAGGATCGTCTGGGACGCGCTCGACAAAGAGCGGTTGGTGGTCTTCGAGGGCGCCCAGGGAGCGCTGCTCGACATCGACCACGGGACCTATCCGTTCGTCACCTCGTCCAATCCGATCGCTGGCGCCGCGTGCGTGGGCGCCGGCGTCGGACCGAAGGACATCGAGGAGGTCTGGGGGGTCGCCAAGGCGTACTCGACGCGCGTCGGTTCGGGACCGTTCGCGACCGAGCTCTTCGACGAAGTCGGCGACGAGTTGCGCAAGGCGGGTCACGAGTTCGGCACCACCACCGGCCGGGCGCGACGGTGCGGCTGGCTCGACCTCGTCGGCCTGCGCTACGCCGCACGGGTCAACGGCCTGACCGCGCTCGCGATCACGAAGCTCGACGTGCTGACGGGGATCGATCCGATCCGGGTCGCGGTGCGGTACTCCGGTCCCGACGGAGCCAGCTTCGACGAGTTCCCCTACCACCAGTCGATCCTCCACAAGGCCGTCGGCGAGTACATCGAGCTGCCCGGCTGGCAGGAGGACATCTCCGGCGTCCGGACGCTGGAGGATCTACCGGGCGCCGCGCGGGACTATCTCGACCTGATCGCTGCCAACATCGGCGTTCCGATCGCACTGGTCGGCGTCGGCCCCGCGCGCGACGAGGTCATCTGGACCCACTCGGACACGCTGGTAGATTCCGTCGCGGCCTAGGGCGCCACCGCGGCTCTCCACGACGCCCTCAGGCGCGGATCACGCGCGTGTCGCACATCATGTCGTGCAGGCAGCGGTCCTGATCGTCCCAGAGCGGCCAGAGGTAGTTCAGGAGGGTGGGAATGCCGAGGAAGAACTGGCCAACACCCCAGAACAGGAAGTTCTGAACGATCACCTGGCGCAGCACCGACCACCAGAAGTCCATCGGCTGCCCGTCCGCGCGAACGACGCGGCAAGCGAGCAGCTGCTTGCCCCACGTCTGCCCGTTGTGCTCTCCCGAGCGCATCATTGTCAGCGGCGCGTAGATCAGCGAGACGACCACGAGGATTGCGATAAAGCCGAGCGCGGCGAGGATCAGCGCAAAGATGCCGCCCGCACTCTCGGTCGCTGCGGCACCGAGAAAGCCGACCCCGAGCACGAGTGAGATGACAACCGCGGGGATCCCGATGATCAGGCCGTCGATGATGTACGCGCCCGCGCGGGTCCACCAGCTCGAGTACTGACCCGCGTAGGGATCGACCCTGACGATCGGCTGCTGCCAGCCTCCCGGTGGTACGGCACCCGAATACTGGACGGCCGTCGCGTCGCTTGAAGAGGCCCCGGGCGCCGGCGACTGCGGGCCGGGCGGGGGAGATTGGGGGCCGCTGGGCGGCTGGTTCTCGGTCATGGTGCCGACCCTACCCCAACGCGGGCGACTCCTCCTCGAGGACGATCTGCTCGCCGCGCCGCAGGAATCGGGCGCCGAGCATCAGGGCGCCGAGAAACGCGGCGACGGTAAGGGAGATCTGGATGCTGACGAGGCCTTCACGGCTCCAGTAGACGTCGTCGAGCTCGAGTAGCAGCGCCGACTCGTCGAGCGTCAGTCCCATCCCAACGCCGAAAGGGATCGCCAGTTTGGGCTGGATGCCGCGGTTGCTGGTCGTGATGGCCGCCGCACCGCTGGCGAACGCGAGGATGATTCCCGGGACGAAGTGGTGGATGTGGCGGCGGGCGACAACCAGGTTGCGAAACGGACCGACCATCTGCCGCGAGCGGAGCATGAACGTGATGCTCCGTGCGATCGCGAAGGTAGATACGAACGAGACGAGCAGGTTGAACATCGCGTTCTCGCGGTCGGGCATCTCCTGGTAGCCGATGACGGCGACCTCGACGGTTTCGCTGACGGCTTCCTCCGCGGCGGCCAGGGCATCAGGAGCCTCGCCCGGCAACGGGGCCGAGCCACGGCGCCAGACGCGCGCGACCTCCGCGGCGATCGCCACCGCCGTTATACCGAGGCCGACGGCGCCGATCGCGAGCGTGCGGACCTCGGGCGAGGCGAGCCCACGGGGCCGCGCCAGCAGAGCGGGCGTCCGGCGGCGGTTGGTCGCTGCCACGATCACGCCCATCGCTCGAGCAGATCCCCGTCGGGGACGTCACGGATCACCTTGGCGGGGCGGCCCATGACGGTCGCACGCGGCGGGACGTCCTTGGTGACGAGCGAACCCGCAGCGACGAACGCCTCCTCCCCGATCTCGACGCCGGGCAGCAGCACCGCTGCGCCCCCAACTCGGCACGCCCGCCGCAGGACGGCTCCGCGCAGCCGGTAGCCGCGATCGTGACGGCCCATCGTGTTGTCGTTGGTGGTTTGGACCCCCGGGGCGACGAACACATCGTCCTCGACGACCGAGAAGGCCGTCAGGTAACAGCCGGTCTGGATCCGGACGCGGTCGCCGATGCTCACGTCGTTGTCGACCGCCGACCCACGCCCGACGACCGACTGCGCGCCGATCCGCGCGCGCTCGCGGACGTGGGCCTGGTCACCGATCACCGCACCGGGCCCGATCCTCGCGCCCGCGAGCACGACCGCACCGGCACAGATCTTCGCCCGCTCGCCGATCGCCAGCGGCTCGCCGCCGCTCGCCTGCGCGGTCGAGTGCGCGCCCAGCGCAACCGGCTTGCCGAGGATCGCGCCGTCCTGGATCAGAACCCCGGCCGCGACCCGCGTACCCGCGTGAATCACCACGTATGCGCCGATCTGCACGTCGTCGGCGAGTTCCACCCCTTCCCCGAGCAGCAGCCCGGGGGCGCGGTCAGACGGGCTGAGGCCGTGCACGCGCCGAAGCCTTGAGTGATTCCTCGAGCGCCTCGAGCACCCGCACGACGCGCAGCCCGCTCTCGGGCCCCGACCGCGCCGGCTGCCCATCGCGGACGCGCTCGACGAAGTGCCGGCACTCCAGCCGCAAAGGCTCCTCGTTGGAGATCCGCGGGCTCCACACATCGCCCGAGCGCGCGATGTACTCGCCGTAGGAGGAGAAGTCCTGATCAAACCCCTTGTCGTAGACGGTCAGCTTGCGCTCGCTCGCCATGTCGTCGAAAGTCGCCATCCGCTTGGAGCCCACGACCGTGAACCGCCGCTCCTTGTGCGGATCGAGCCAGGAGAGGTGGAGGTGCGCCGCGAGGCCGGATGGAAAGCGCATGAAACAGAAGACGACGTCCTCGACTCCGTCGCGCATATAGCTCTCGCCGCGCGCCTCGAGCTCGATCGGCTCCTCCTCGGCGAGGTGCAGGACGACCGAGACATCGTGGGCGCCCAGACTCCAGAGCGCGTTCTCATCGGCGCGCAGCTTGCCGAGGTTGAGCCGGTGCGAGTAGATGTAGTGGATGTCGCCGAGGTCGCCGGCTACGGCGATCTCCTTGAGCTTGTGGACACCCGGGTGGTACTCGAGCAGGTGGCCGACCATCAGTACTCGCCCGGCGTCGGCCGCGGCGGAAACTACCCGCTCGGCCTCGGTCGCCGACTGGGCGAGCGGCTTCTCGACGAAGCAGTGCTTGCCCGCTGCCAGCACCCGCTCGGCGAGGTCGGCGTGCGAGGAGACGTGGGTCGCCAGCACGATCGCGTCGAGCTCGGCGTCGGCGAGCAGCTCGTCGAGATCGGCGGACGGGCGTGCGGATGGGAACTGCGGGCCGAGGCGCTCAAGCGCCGTCGCGTCAGCGTCGCAGATCCAGCTGAGCTCCGCCTCGGGCAACCGATCGAAGTTGCGCGCGAGGTTCGGGCCCCAGTAGCCGAGACCGACGACCCCGACGGTGACCGGCTTGTCCATGTCTACAACCGCACCAGGTTGTCAGCCTTGATGCCGCGCGTCGCGCCGCGGAAGTCGACCACGAGCTGAGCATCGCGGACCAGCCGTTCCACGTCGAGTGTCGGATGGGCCGTGACGATCACCGCGCAGTCCGACCCCGGCAGGATCTCGTCGAGCGGCTGGCTTGCGAGGCCGACGTCGGGCAGCTCGGCGATGTGCTCGTCGGAATAGGACAGCTCGGCGCCCTGCTCGCGCAGGATCCGCATGATCTTCAGCGCCGGCGCTTCGCGCAAATCGCCGACTCCCGCCTTGTAGGAGACGCCGATGATCGCGATCCGCGACCCGCGGATCGACTTTGAATGGTCATTGAGCGCGCGGGTGATCCGCTCGACGCAGAAGTAGGGCATCCGCTGGTTGACATCTCCGGCGTGCTCGACGAACTCGGTCGAGCTGTCGAACTCGCGCGCACGCCAGGCGAGGTAGAACGGATCGACGGGCAGGCAGTGACCGCCCATCCCGGGGCCCGGCTCAAAGCGCATGAATCCGTAGGGCTTGGTCGCGGCGGCGTCTACGACCTCCCAGATGTCGATCCCCATCCGGTCGCTGATGATCGCCAGCTCGTTGACGAGCGCGATGTTGACCGAGCGGAAGATGTTCTCGAGCAGCTTGGTCATCTCGGCCGACTCGAGCGTCGAGACCGGGACGAGTTCATCGCAGATATCGGCGTAGAGCGCCACGGCGCGGTCACGGCAGGCGTCGGTGAAGCCACCGACGACCTTCGGCGTGTTGCGCATCGTGTAGTCGGTGCGGCCGGGGTCGACCCGCTCGGGCGAGAAGGCGACGTTGAAGTCCCGTCCGGCCGCCAGCCCCGACTCCTCGAGCAGCGGGATCAGCTGCTCGCGCGTGGTGCCGGGATAGGTGGTCGATTCGAGCACGATCAGCTGCCCGGCGCGCAGGACTCCGGCCAGCGAGCGGCCCGAGCTGAGCAGCGGCCCGAGGTCGGGCTCGCGGTTGCGGGTCAGCGGTGTCGGCACCGCTATCACGATCGCGTCGGCCTCCGCGAGCTCGGTGTAGCGGGTCGACGCCGACAGCCTGCCGTCGACGGCGCGCAGCCGGTCGGAGCTGATGTCCTCGACGTAGCTCTCCTGGTTCTGGATCGCCGCGACGCGGCGTGGCTCCGTGTCCACGCCGATCACGTCGTGACCCGCCTCCGCGAACTCGACGCAGAGCGGCAGGCCGACGTAGCCCAAGCCGACTACTCCGATTCTCATCGCTCGCAAGTGTAGGCGGCGAGGACGTCGCCGATCCGCTCTCCGGCGTGCCCGCCTCCGTAGAGATCGGCGGGCGCATCCGCGGGTCGCGGCCGCTCGAGCGCGGCCAGCGCGGCGTCGCGGTCGAGATCTACCAGCACGTTCCAGCCGCTGTCGACCGTCTCGGTCCACTCAGTCGTGTCGCGCAGGGTGACGCACGGGGTGCCGAGCACGAGCGCTTCCTTTTGGAGGCCTCCGGAGTCGGTCAGTACCGCGCGCGCCGAACCGGTCAGCCGGATCATGTCGAGATAGCCGAGCGGGGCGGTCAGCGTCAGCCCGCTCGACGCGAGCGATTCGAGCCGGCCGGCGGCCTCGAGCTTGGCCCGGGTCCGCGGGTGCAGCGCAAAGATGACGGGAGCCGGCAGGGCCTCGAGCAGCCCGACCAGCGCCGCGAGGCGGTCGGGGTCGTCAACGGTTCCCGCACGGTGAGCCGTCACCAAGAGATACGAGCCCGCCTCGAGCCCGAGCCGTTCGAGCACATCGGAGCGCTGCTCGGCGATCGGCACCGTCGCGAGAGCGAGGTCGGCCATCACGTCGCCGACGAGGTGGCGCTCGCCGCGGGCGCGCTCGCGCTCGAGGTTCTCGATCGCCGTCTGGGTCGAGCAGAGCAGCAGGTCGCTGCAGTGGTCGGTCAGGACGCGATTGAGCTCCTCGGGCATCCGGTGGTCAAACGAACGCATTCCCGCCTCGACGTGGGCAATCGCGATCCCCTGCTGGGCGGCGCAGAGAGCCCCGGCGAGTGTTGAGTTCGTATCGCCGTAGACGAGCACGACGTCGGGGGCGAGCGCGACGAACAGCGGTTCTAGCGCCGCGAGCATCCGTGAGGTCTGTTGCGTGTTGGAGCCGGTGCCGAGCTCGAGCCGGTGATCTGGCGCGGCGAGGTCGAGTTCGTCGAAAAAGATCTGCGAGAGCTCGTCGTCGTAGTGCTGCCCGGTGTGGATGAGGATCTCGGTCGCGCGCTCACGCAGCCTGCGCGAGACGACCGCGGCCTTGACGAACTGCGGCCGGTTGCCGACGACCGTCGCGACCCTCACGAGCCGGCCAACTCGGCCGTGATCTGCTCACGCAGCACGGCGGCTGTCGAGCGCGTGACCGGCCCTGGGTCGGGCAGCGTCGTCTCCTCGATCGCCGAAACCGGCTGGACCTCGCGGGTCGTGGAGGCGAGGAAGGCCTCCTGCGCGAAGGAGAGGTCCTCGAGCGTGCAAGCCCGTTCCTCGACCTCGACGAGCCGTAGGATCCGATCGCGGGTGATCGACGCGAGGATGTGATCGGCGAGCGGCGGGGTACACAGGGTCCCGCCCTGGTCGATCCAGAAAAGCGACGAGGTCGGTGCTTCGAGGACTCGGCCGTGCGGGGTGACCATCAGCGCCTCGTCGAAGCCGCGCTCGCGAGCCAGCCGCGAGCAGAGCATGTTCGCCCCGTAGGAGAGCGACTTGATCCCGTCGAGCACGCGGGTCGGCGCGTAGGTGACCGCGCCGAGCCGGATCGCACCGGCGCGCCCCGGGGTCTGCTCGGTCAGCAGCAAACGGCGCCCCTCGCGCGTGACGACGATCCGCAAGCAGCCATCGAACTCAGAGCCACCGCGCTCGGCGAGAACGGTCCGGATCTCATCGGTGAGCGTCGCCCGCTCGAAGTCGGGCAGCCGCAGCCGCGAGGCGGAGCCCTCGAGTCGGTCGAGATGGTCGATCAACGCGAACGGCTTGCCGTCGTAGACGCGGATCAGCTCGAACGCTCCGTCGCCGCGCAGGAAGCCCTCGTCGGTCGCGGGGATCATCGCCTCGGAGGCCGCCGTGAGCCGCCCATTGAGGCAGGCGAGCTCGTTCGATGGTTCGGTGGGCACGCCGGTCTAGGTGACGGCGTCGCGCATCACGTCGAAGCCGATCAGCCAGAAGGCCAGCATCAGCCCGATTGCGACGATGATGATCAGCGCCACGGCGCGCCCGGGCTGCCCGCTATCGGGATCGCCCGTCATCGGCGCTTCAGCCTTCCCTTGGCGGTGCCGCCGTACTGCCCGAACGCCACGGCCTTGAGCGTCTTCGTCTCGCGCAGGGCCGCGGCGAATTTGCGGTCCTTCTTGCAGAGCTCGGCGGCGGCTGGGGCCGGGTGGGTGAACCGGACCTTCTTCTTCCCGTCGCGTGCCGTGAACGAGAGATCCTCGATCGGGTTGCTGGCGGTCGTGCCGGGGTCATCGAGGGTCACGCAGGCCTTCTTGCCCACGGCCGCGACCGTGTAGCGAGCGCTGATCCCATCGCCACTGACCCCGCCGGAAAAGCGATCCTTCCCGGCGGCGACGGCGCTCGGCGCAAACACCAGAGCGAGCGTGAGCAGGGCGAGGATCGGTCGCATCATCATCGCAATGGAGTTTACGCTTCCCGCGCCCGTTATAGTTTGGCTGGATGGCCAGCTTAAAGCGGACAGCGGCGCTTGACGAGACGCTCGTGATCGAGGGTGAGCGCTGGGTAGACGGACCGCCGCACGAGCTGTTCAAGGAGCTGCGCAGCGAATGCCCCGTGCACTGGAGCCGGGAAATCCCGGAGTTCCCCGAGGAGCGCGGCTACTGGTCGGTGACAAGGGCCGAGGACATCGCGACGGTAAGCCGTGACTGGGAGACCTACTCCTCGGAACTCGGCGGGGTGACCGCCGTCAGCGACTCGGTCTTCCCGATCGAGCTCGCGCGGGCGATGTTCATCGGGATGGACCCGCCCAAGCACGACCGGCTCAAGGCACTCTTCCAGCGCGGGTTCACGCCGCGGCGGATCGCCGAGCATGAGGAGTCGATCAGGGCGATCACGGTCGGGGTGCTCGACGGTCTAGCAGGGCGCGAGCAATGCGACCTGGTCACCGACGTGGCCCAGCCCGTCGTCTCGCGCGTAATCGGCAGCTTCATGGGGATTCCGCCCGAGGACGATGCGATCTGGGCGCGATTGATGAACACGACGCTCGGCGCCGGCGATCCCGACATCAACCCCGAAGGCATCCAGACGGTCATGGAGCGCGACATCCCGGAGATCTTCGCCCGCTGTACCCGGCTGATCGCCGAGCGGCGCGAGAACCCGACCGACGACCTCACGAGCGTCCTCGTCCACGCCGAGATCGACGGCGAGCAGCTCGCCGAGCACGAGCTCGTGATGGGCTTCTTCCTGCTGGTCGCGGCCGGCAACGACAGCACCAAGGCGACCTACTGCAGCGGGATGCGGGCGCTGATCGAGAATCCCGACCAGCGCGCCCTGCTGCTCGCCGATCCGTCGCTCGTGACCGGCACGGTCGAGGAGTCGCTGAGGATGTTCCCGGCGTTCGCCCATTTCCGGCGCACGGCCACCCGCGACACCGAGCTCAATGGGTGTCCGATCGCCAAGGGCGACAAGGTGATCATGTGGTACGCCTCCTCCAATCGCGACGAGGAGCGACACAGCGATCCGGACCGCTTCGACATCACGCGCACCGAGGAGCACCAGGCCTTCGGCGCGGGTGGCCGGCACTTCTGCCTCGGCACCGCGCTCGCCCGGCTCGAGCTCAAGGTGCTGTTCGAGGAAACGCTCGCGCGCTATCCCGCGATCGAGCTTGCCGGCCCCCCGGCCCAGACGCTCTCGCCGTTCATCAACCAGCTCCGGACCCTCCCGGTACGGCTGACCCCCGCGCCGTAGCGTCGGCGATCCGCCGGCTCAGGTCCTGGCCGCCAGCCCGAACGGGCTGCCCTCGGAGTCCTTGCAGATCGCCCATCGCCCACCGGGGTGGATCACGACGCCACCGAGCCCGGTGACCCGCTCGAGCGCAGCGGCGAGGTCGTCGACCTCGAAGTAGGGCAGCGAGGAGGAATCACCGGGTCCGCGACCCCGCTCGTGAACGCCGAGCGCCGGCCGCTCGCCGTGGGTCTGCCAGCCGTCGCCTTCGCCCTCTTTCCGGCCTTCCAGGTCCACCGACAGAAGCCCGGACCAGAAGCGGCGGGCCCGGTCGACGTCGTCGGCCGGGAACTCGATCAGATCGATCGGCATCGAGACACCGTAGCGTGGGATTGTCGCCCGTACGAGATGATGGGTCAATGGCTGCGCCGGCGATCGCTCCGACCTCGACGCGCGCGCGGAGGGCGCTGATCTCGGTCGCGATCGCGCTCCTCGCCGCGCTCCTGTTCGCTCCGGCCGCGCTCGCCGTGACCCAGATCGACGAGCTCGACAAGCCTCCCGAGGGCTATACGCGAACCGCCGAGGAGATGATCGTCGTCGCATCCGAGACCGAGGCCGCGCGCGCGACGCTCGAGGCGCACCCCAACGCCAAGCCGACCGCCTACACCAACGGCCCCGGGCGGTGGCAGGTCAGCTACCACGCGAACGACGACGAGCTCGCCCAGATCCAGGTCGATGACGCGACCGGGCAGGTGGCCACCTGCTCCCCCGACGGCTCGTGCAGGGAAGCCTGGCGGGGGGACCAGGTCGCTTGGACGATGGCGCGCGGCTACCCGGGCGCGTTCGGCAAGGCGGTTAACTCGCCGTTCATCTGGCTGCCGCTCTGCGCGTTGTTCTTCGCCGCCTTCTTCGACCCGCGCAGACCGTTCCGCCTGCTGCACCTCGACCTGCTCGTGCTGCTGTCCTTCGGCGTCTCACACTTCTTCTTCAACGCCGCGCGGATCGACCTCTCGGTCCCGCTCGCCTACCCCGTCCTCGGATACCTGCTGGTGCGAATGCTGATCGCTGGGTTCCGGCCGCGCGAGCGGTCCGGCCCGCTGGTTCCGTATGCCCCCTACTGGCTGCTGATCGGGCTGATCGTGCTGCTGAGCGCCTTCCGAGTCGGCCTCAACATCGTCGACTCGAACGTGATCGACGTCGGCTACGCCGGCGTGCTGGGCGCCGAGCACATCGTCAAGGGCGAGGACATCTACGGCAAGGACTTCTCAGAGCAGGTGCCCACAGGCGACACCTACGGACCGTTCAACTACCTCGTCTACGTGCCGTTCGTACTCCTCTTCCCGCCGGACGGCGAGTGGACGACGGTGCCGGCCGCGCACGCGGCGGCGGTCTTTTTCGATCTGATCGTGATCATCGGCCTGTTCGTCCTCGGGCGGCGGATGCGCGCCGGGCCCGAGGGCCGGATGCTCGGCGCCGCGCTGGCGTTCGGCTGGGTCGCCTACCCCTACACCCTTTTCGCGCTCTCCTCCAACGCCAACGACTCGCTGATCGCGGGGCTGCTCGTACTCGGCCTGGTCGGCGTCTCATCGACAGCGGTCAGGGCCGAGGTCCTCGCGCTCGCAGCGGCGGCGAAGTTCGCCCCGCTCGTGCTGTTCCCGCTGTTCGCGCGCGGGATCGAGGACCGCTTTCGACTGCCGACGGTAGCGGCCTTCTGCGCGGTCTTCGGCTTGATCTTCGGCGCCCTCCTCGTCGCGTTCGGCGTCCTTCAGGGAGGCGGCATCGCCGACTTCTACAACCGTACGGTCGCGACCCAGATCGACCGCAGCTCGCCGTTCGGCTTCTGGGGCGGCTCCTATCCCGCGATCGAATGGCTGCAGCCGATTCTCCAGGCCGGGGTCGTGGTGCTCGGGGTGCTCGTCGCCTTCCGGCCGAGTCGGCGGACGGTCGGCCAGGTCGCGGCGCTCGGGGCGGCGGTGGTGCTCGCCTTCCAGCTGACGGTCGACCACTGGTTCTACCTCTACGTCGTCTGGTTCGCTCCGTTCGCGCTCGCAGCGCTGTTCAGCGAGTATCGAACGGGGGACGCAGAGCCGCGATCAGTTGCGGCCTGACCCACACGGCGCCTTTACGACGCCGGCGGCAATGCGGATTCCACCGAGCAGGTGCTTGAGGTAGAAGGTCTTGCTGTAGAGCGTGTCGCTGTGGCCGATCGCCGTGTACCAGCTCGGCCCGCCGACGTTGCGGTGACACCACGCCATCGGATGATCGCCCATGTGGCCGTCGCTGACCTGCCCGTTGAGAATCGATGTATTCGGGTTGACCATGTAGGAGTTCTCGTCGATCGAGAGCAGCACCTTCACCTCTCCCCGCGGGCTGTGATCGAAGGAGTAGTGCTCGTCGGTGACGCCGAACTGCCGGGGCAGATGCCTCGTCGAAGCATTCCTGTGCGCCTCGTTCGTGAACATCGCGGGGGTGTAGATCAGCGGATGGACCCTGAAGTATGCGCCGACCAGCCGTCCATAGAAGGACCAGTCATGCTCGGTGTCGGCGGCCGAATGGACGCCGGCATAGCCACCGCCCCGCCGCATGTAGCGCTCCAGCGCTTGCTCCTGGGGAGGATCAAGCACGTCGCCCGTTGTGAGCACGAACATGACGACGTCGTAGCGCCTGAGGTTTCGGTCGGTGAACGCCGCGGGATTCTCCGTGCGCTCGATCCTGAAGCCGTTCTGCGACCCGAGCCGCTGGACCGCCGCGACCGCGTCGTCGATCGACGAGTGCCGGAACGTCTCGGTGCGAGTGAAGACCAGAACCTGGTCGAGCTTGGATGGCGCCTTTGCCGCCCTTGCCTGGGCGAGCGTGGGTGGCGGGACGGCGATCGCCAGCAGCGTGGTCAGCCCCAGCAGAGCGAGCCCCGCGCGGGTGGTGCTCACCCCCCCACCTCTCGTTTCGAGCCGGTGATCCCACGCGCGATGCGCAGTGCGTTGGCCATGATCGTGTTGGTCGGGTTGAAGCCGGGGAAGGTCGGGAAAGTCGAAGCGTCGGCGACGAACGCCCCCTCGACCTCGTGCAGTTGTCCGTCAGGATCGCACACCGATCTACGCGGATCGGTCCCCATCCGGGCGGTGCCGGCCAAATGGGCCGTCGCGGGCGGCCCGTCGGAGATCAGCGGGTAGGGGATGATCGCCGCCCCGACAGCGCCCCTGACGCGCAGGTGCATCGCCTCGAGCCGAGCGCCGAGCAGCTCGGCGGCGACCTTCTCGTGTTGGTGGGCCGAGTAGGTGATCCGCGGCGCCGGATGGCCGTTGAGATCCTTGAGATCCGGGTCGAGGTCGACGCGGTTCTCCGCCTGCGGAAGGTCCTCTCCGACGAGCTGCGACCCGCCGATCTGGCTGAGCAGCAGGCCGCTGCGCATCAGCTGCTTGTGCACGCGCCCATAGCCGGTGAAGCCCGCCAGTATTCCGGCGACGGCGAACGGCGGGATACCGCCGGCGACCTGGACGAGGCCGCCCTTCACGAAAGGAAGGCCGAGCGCCCTGACCTCGGCGCCTTTGAACGGTCCGATCAGGTCGTCCATCTGCAGCGGGTTGCTCTGGGCGCGATTCGGATGGACGTCCTGGGTGAACACCGAGGTCGCGAGGGTGAAGTTGTGGAACATCATGTTGCGCCCGACCTGGTCGGAGCCGTTGCCCAGACCGTTCGGATGCTCGTGGCTGTCGGAGAGCAGCAGCAACCGGGCGGTGTTGACCGGGCTGCCCGCCAGGATCACCGTCTTCGCACCCAGCCGCTGTTGCCTCCCTTCACCGTCGACGTATCGAACACCGCTGACCTGGCGCCCGTTGCGCGTGGTCTCCACCCGGTAGACCCAGGCACGGTCGATGACCTTGACCCGGCCGGTCTTGACGGCCGGATGAAGCCACGAGTTGAGCGCGTCCCCGCGGGCGTCGATCGCGCATCCGAAGCCGGAGCAGAGGCCACACGAGACGCAGGCCGGTCGCCCGTGGTACTGCTCGGAGTTGACCGCGGCGGGCTGGGGGTAGGCGGTGTAGCCCATCGCGGTGGCCGCCTCCTCCAGCAGCCTGCCGACGTGGGGCATCGGACTGGGTGCCATCTCGAAGTCGCGCTTGCGCGGTGACTGGCTGCGCGTCCGCTCGGGCATCGCATCGCGATCGCCCTGCACTCCGACCCTCCGCTCGACCCGGTCGTAACAGTCCTCGAGGTCGTCGTAGCCGATCGGCCAGTCGGCAATCGCAGCGCCGTCCACGGGCCCGAGCTCGCTCAGCATCTCGAAATCCTGCCGCCAGAAACGGGGGAACTTGGCGTTGTAGTGGAGCGTGGTACCACCGACCGCCGCGCCCAGCTGCCCGAGCGCACCCTGCGCGCCACGCGCCATCCCCGCACGCGCCTGGCCGCGTGTCCGGGTGCTCACCGGCTCGAGCAGACCGTCAGGAAACCCGAGGCCCCGGGCCGACTTGATCTCGTCGCTCGAATACTGAGTCCCCAGCTTCCCCGTGGGACGCTTGCCGTATCCGGGGCGCAGGTTGCGGCCGCGCTCGAGGACGGTCACCGACCAGCCCTTGCGCGCGAGGTGGTAGGCAACGACGCTACCGGCGGCGCCAGACCCGACCACTACGGCTTCCCCGCCCACCGTCAGCCCTCGCTTCCGGTCACGTAGTCGAGCAGCGGTCCGAGCTCGCGC
This sequence comes from uncultured Thermoleophilaceae bacterium, assembly GCA_963790245.1. Taxonomy (GTDB): domain Bacteria; phylum Actinomycetota; class Thermoleophilia; order Solirubrobacterales; family Thermoleophilaceae; genus JACCVG01. The sequence goes on along the minus strand of CAWBNP010000002.1, from coordinate 1,549,006 downwards.
TTGAGCCCTTCGACAGTCCCTCCGCTGCGTTGCATCAGCGTGTCGATCAGCTCGGCCGAGCCGCCCATCGCAGCGAGTCGCAGCACCTGGTCAAGCGGAATCGGGAGATCGCTCGGATTCGCCGCGTGTCTCCCCGCGCCCGGCCCGGCCCGCACCTCCGCGGGGCTCCATCCGCGCGGCTGGACATCGCCGTCCCAGCCGATCATCTGCCAGCCGGTGAGCTCGCGGTTGCCCCCGTACTCCGGTGCCCCGTACATGAACTGCCATGACTGGGGCCACGCGATGTCGATCATCCTGGTGACGGCGCCATCGCTCGCGGTTCGGACCGCGAGCTCGCGCAGGGGCAGCGGCAGACGCGCAAAAGCGCCCCCTCCTCCCGCGCCGCGGTCGAGCGCCGAGAGCCCATCGCGGTAGATCTCCTGCCAGCCGACGACCGGCCCGTTCACCTCGTCCTGCCTGCTGCGCGAGCCCTTGATCCGCAGTCGCCAGCCGCGGCGCTCGTAGGGGTCGAGCGCGACGAAGTCCTCGAAGTCGTTCCCGCGCGACCCGCGCCGTCCCGAGAATCCTCCGCCCGCATAGATCAGCGGCGGGTCGACCGCGAAAGCGCCGAGCAGGGCGTCGATGGCTTCGGCACAACCGGCTTGTGCTCCGCCTGGCTTGTCATCCGGCGGGATGAACACGTCGACCAGGCCGCGCAGCGTGGTCAGCTCCGATTCGGTCAGAAAAAGTCGTTTGCCAGGTGTCGGCAGCGCCACTGCGATCGTCTCGCCGCCAAGGGCACCGCCGACCATCAGCGCCACAGTGGCGTAGGCGCCGTCGCGCAGCACGGTGCGCCGCGTGATTCCGCCCTCCGACCGCCCAGACGCCTCCTCTCTCACGACCCCTACGTTAGTCCCGATGCGGCCGGCACGGCGGCAGGGCCGTATCCTGGCGCTCATCAGCCGCCGACCCAACGGAGATGCCGTTCGTATTCGAGGCGGACTTCCCGCTGGCGATGGGCGCCACCGGATCCGCACCCAACCCGCTCGCTTATTGCTTCTGGGGCGGACTGGCCTGCTACGCGATGACCTATGCCCAGGAGGCGGCACGCCAGGGCGTTCAGCTGCGTTCCGTGAGGGTCAGTGTGGAGGCCGGGGTCGACATGACGCGCGCTCTCGGTGTGACCGACAACGCACCGATGGAACGTATGCGCAGTTGGGCCCACCCCGCTCCCCACACATTCGCCTAGTTGGGGACATATTCGGAAACATGGTTCCGCCCCGCGGTTGAAGCCGGTCCGAGGGGAGCGTACGCTGAGGTCGTGGCAACTTAGAGAGAGGCGACGGCCTCGGCGACCGGCGTCTCGCCGGAGGTAGCCTCGAAGCACTTGCCGATCGCGGACGTGGCGGCGAGGACGGCCGCGAGCACCGCAGCTACATCGTCGCGGCTGATCTGGCCCCGGTCGAGATCCTCGCCCACCTGCACCGTGCCAGTCCCCGGTTCGTCGGTGAGTTCGTGCGGGCGGACGATGGTGTAGTCGAGGCCGCTGCTCTGCAGGTCGGCGTCGGCCGTGCCCTTCGCGCGCAGGTACACGGCGAAGGCGTCGTCGCCGGCGTGAACCGCATCGGCGCCGACGGAGCTCACGATCACGTACCGGGCGATGCCGTTCGCCTTGGCGGCGCCGATGAGCTTGACCGCGCCGCCGTGATCCATGGTCCACTTGCGCTCGGGACCGCTCCCCGGGCCGGCGCCAGCGGCGAAGACGACGGCGTCGGCCGTGGCGATAGCCGCGGCGACCTCGTCGTCGGTCGCCTGCTCGAGATCGCAGACCACGGGGTCGGCGCCGAGCGCGCGCAGTTCGTCGCCGTGAGCGGCGTTGCGATCGAGCGAGATCACCTCGTCGCCGCGGTCGACCAAACGGCTGATCAGTAGCTGCCCGATCTTGCCGTGCCCGCCTGCGATCGCCACTCTCATCGGTGGCAGCCTACTCCGACCTCAACCATCGGTCCCGGCCTTGAAAGGACAAAAGCCGCTCACTTGGGGCTTTCTTTGATGGGCCGTGAAGGAATCGAACCTTCAACCTTGGGCTTAAGAGGCCCCTGCTCTGCCAATTGAGCTAACGGCCCGGGAACCGTGCCCCCGAGGGGCAGCGGGTGATTCTACGCGCTCACTCGCTTTGGTTGGCGGCCAGCGCGGCGAGCGCGTCGTCGGCGTTCGCACGGATCGGAATCATCTGGTCGAGCCCGGTGATCTCGAAGACGCGGGTAATCGACGGCTCGGAGCAGACGACTCCGACACCGCCACCCTCGGGCCGGACGCGCTTGATCGCCGCGACGAGGACGCCGAGCGTCGTCGAGTCGATGAACGTGACCTTCGTCAGATCGATGACGATCGTGGTCTTGCCCGCATCGATCGCTGCGGCGATCCGCTCCTTGAGCTGCGGCGCCGTGTAGAGGTCGACCTCACCACCGAGCTCGACCAGCTGGGCGCCGCCCTCGAGCTCGGAGTCCGAGATCTGGAAGTTCATCGGGGAGCGGTCTCCGTCGCCCTATCCGCCGGGCCCGCGCTCTCGGCTTTCGCGGCCTTCTCGGCCTGAGCCGCGGCCTTCTCGCCGGCCTCGATGACCTGGTCGACCTGCTCCTGGACCGTCTTGCGCTGCTCGGGGTCGGACAGCTGAACCGCCTTGCGCCCCGCCAGGTTCGCGGTCCTCGTATCCCCGGCCTGAGCCGCGGTACGGATTAGCAGCAGGTAGGACGCCGGCGTCTCCCGTGCCTGGGCGACCAGCGAGGCGGCCTGGGTCGCCTTGTCGGGATCGGCCAGCCCGACCTCGGAGTAGGCCTGGACCATCAGGCTGGCGAGCGCGGCGTCCGGGGTTCGCGGCCCGGGCGTCGTCGCCTCCGGATCGGGGGCGTCGGGATTCAGATCGAGGTAGGTAGTCCAGGCCTCGCTCGCGTCCTCGAGATACCCGATCGCCTTATCGCCGAAGGTGCCTGTCTCGGGGTTGGCGTTCTCGAGCGCGAGCTGGTAGCTGGCGCGGATCTTGCGGCCGAGCGCACCCTGGTCGTCGGGGTCCGCGCTCAGCTGCTCGTTCGCCTGGTCGAGCTGCTCCTGGAACTGGGAGTCGGTCTCACCCTGGTTGTCGCTGAACGCATCAAACAGGCCGCCCGAGACCTCGCCACCGATGCCGAAGAGCACCAGGCCACCACCCATCAGGATGGCGAGCGAGGCGTAGAGAACTTGGATGAACCGGCGGCGGCGGCCCTTGAGATCGAACAGCATGCGGAGTCCTTTTTACCCGGTCTCGCCGTCCGGCGGTTCGGCGGGATCGTCGGGCGGATCGGCGAACTCGTCGCGCGGCTTGCCGAACGCCCGGGCGAGGATGATCGAGAACTCGTAGAGCAGGATCAGGGGAATCATCTCGAGCAGCAGTGTCACCGGGTCGATCGTCGGCAACAGCGCCGCCACCGCGGCCATCCCGAGGATCGCGTAGCGCCGGTTCTTGGCAAGGAACTCGGGTGTCACGACACCCATCCGGCTGAGCGCGAGCACACCAACCGGGATCTGGAAGAGCAGCCCCATCGAGATCATCGTGAGAACGACGAAGCTGTAGTAGTCCTTGGCCCGCAGCTGGGTGTCGAACTCGCTTGCGTTGAAATTGAGGAGGAACGTCAGGGCGGGCCGCAAGACGACGAAGTAGCAGAACGCGGCACCGGCGATGAACAGCAGCGGCACCATCAGCAGGAGCGGTAGCGCGACGCGCTTCTCAGACGGCGTGAAGGCGGGAACGACGAACGCGTAAGCCTGGTACAGCAGGGCAGGGAGCGAGATCAGGATCGCCGTGTAGGCGGCGAGCATGAACGTCACCGTGAACTGCTCGCCCACGCCGAAGGTGCTCGGGCGCCCGCTCGGGATCGCCTCCTTGACCGAGGTCAGCGGAGCGTTGACGATGTCGAGGATCAGCAGGTTCTGCCAGAAGCAGACCACCATCGCGATGCCGAAGAAGACCAGCGAGATAATGATTCTTGAGCGCAGCTCGTCGAGGTGGTCGACGAGCGGCAGATGGTCCTCGTGGCCGATCGGCCGCAGCTTCTTCTTCGGCACGACGCGATCAGCCGTCCCTGACTAGGACTGGTCGCCGGAGCGCTCGACCGGAGTCGCCTGGCGCTGCTCGACCGGGGCGGCCGTGGTCGAGGCGGCCTCGATCTGAGGCGACTCGTCCTCGTCGTCGTCCTTGCCGGTGACCGAATCCTTGAAGTTGCGCATCCCGCCGCCGAGCGACTTGCCGAGCTCGGGCAACCGCTTGGGACCGAAGATGACTAGGACGATCAGGAGGATGATCCCGATCTCCAGTGGCCCGATCGGGCCGATTAAGCTGATTACAGACATTGGTTCCTCCGTTGAGTGCAACTGATGCTACTCACGGCGTACGGGACCGAGGCCCTGCCGGATGCCTCCGGGCGAGGATCAGTCCCGCTTGCCTGTCTCGGCGTTTCCGGGGAAGTTGAGGTAATAGCGGCTCGCGGTCGGCTCTTGCTGGCCCTGGTACTTGCTCCCAGCCGCGCCCGAGCCGTAAGGATTCTCAACCGGTCCATCCATTCGCATGAACGAGATCTGGCCGATCGGCATTCCGTGGTAGATCGTGATCGGCAGGTTCGCGACGTTTGAGAGCTCGAGCGTCAGGTTGCCCGAGAAGCCGCTGTCGACGAACCCGGCGGTCGAGTGGATCAGCAAGCCGAGCCGGCCGAGTGAGCTCTTGCCCTCGAGCCGCGCGACGAGGTCGTTCGGCAGCGTGACGTGCTCGAGCGTCTGCCCGAGCACGAACTCGCCCGGGTGGAGGATGAACGGCTCGTCGCCCTTGACCTCGACCATCTCGGTCAGCCCCTCCATCGGTTTGCGTACATCGATGTAGGGATGGCGCGCGTTGTGGAAAACGCGGAAGCGCCGATCGACTCGCACGTCGATGCTCGACGGCTGGACCAGGTCGCCGTCGAACGGATCGATGCGGATCCGCCCGGCATCGATCTCGGCTCGGATCGTTCGATCACTCAGTACCACGGTGCGCGAGTGTAGATCGTGGCGCGGAGCGACGCTCGCGCGCGCCAGTAGCAGCCGGCGCGGGCCGCCTCAAGTCATCTGGCCGAATGGCCGATACGCCCTCAGAAAGGCAACCCAAGACACAGGACCCCCCGATGAATCAAGCGACCCCCACCTCCGTCAGCACCACCGCTCTCCTGCACGTCTGCGAGCGCTGCAGCTCGGACCTCGTCAACCCCAGCCAGTGGGATCAGGCCGGCCCGGAGCTGTGGGCGGTGACGCTCGAGTGCCCCAACTGCGGACACTCGCGTAGTGGAACCTTCCCCCAGCAGACCGTTGACGCGTTCGACGCGACGCTCGACGAGGGCTACACGCTGCTGCTCGAAGAGCTGCGCCAACTGACCGAGGCCAACATGGCCGACGAAATCGCCCGCTTCGTCGCGGCGCTCGAGGTCGACGCCCTCCTGCCCGAGGACTTCTAGGCACGCAGCGCCCCGAGCTTCTAGCCGATGAAATCTTCCACCAGGTCAAGCCCCGCGAGGCACGACCCCGGTGGGGTCTAGACCCAGCTATCCCGGTCTAGGACAGCCGCTCGGCGTCGCGCGCCGTCTAGGACACGCGCGCGACGACCGAGTCGGCAACCAGGTTCAGAACCGTGATCCGTTCGAGATCGGCCGATGCCGCCCCACGCTTGGCGTCTGCGACCAGCTCGAGCGCGAGCGCCGTCGCTCGCTCGAGAGCATCTGTACCGGCGACCATCGCGCAGACCTCCTCGGCCTGCTCGCCAGTGGTGACCGAACGGAGGTCGAGTGCCGCCAGCTCGGCGCTCTCCTCGCGCGCGACGATCAGGGGCAGGGTGACCGTCCCATCGAGTAGGTCGGTGCCGCGGCGCTTCCCCGTCTGGCCCGGCGAGCCGGCGAGATCGAGCACGTCGTCGAGGATCTGGAACGCCAGCCCGATCTGACGGCCGAAGCTGCCCAGGCGGTCGGCGGCATCGGGGCCCGGAGCGCCGAGCAGCGCACCCAGCCGGCAGGCGGTCTCGAAGAGGCTCGCCGTCTTGAGCTCGCAGCGTTCGAGATAGCGGGCAATCGAGACCTCGGCCGACCACGCGTCGGCGCGCTGCATCAGCTCGCCGCGGACGAGCGCGCTCGAGGCGTTCGAGAGCGCCAGCACCGCGGTGCCGTGCCCGGTCGCGGCCAGCTCGCCGAATGCCCGAGCGAACAGATGGTCGCCGGTGCTGACGGCGGCATCACGGCCATCGGTCGCGAACACCGTCGGTAACCCGCGTCGCACGGGGGCGTGATCGAGCACGTCGTCGTGCAGCAGCGCGGCCATGTGGATCAGCTCGACGGAGCACGCGGCCGCCACCAAGGGCTCGCCGTCGGGCGGCGAATCAGCCCCGCCGGCGCCGCACAGAAAGACGAGCAGCGGCCGCAGGCGCTTGCCGCCCGCTGCCAGCGTCGCGCCTGCTCGCGTCGCGAGCTCGCGCGCCCCTCCCGGGAGCTCGGTCGGCGCCGCGATCTGGGCGAGCCGGCGCTCGGTTTCAACCAGCAGCCGCTCGGTCGTCTCACCGGCGGCATCGAGGATCGGCCTCAGCTCCTCCGGCGCCTGGCCGGCGGCCCGGCCGGGAGCGTCGGCAGACATCAGTTCTCGGCCACCGTCCCGTGGTGGATCGCGATGATCCCCCCCGCCGTGATCAGGTAGCCGACGTCGACCAGGCCGATCGCGCTGAGTGCCGCGGCGAGTTCGCGCGGGCCCGGGAAGCGGCGGACCGAGCTCGGCAGGTAGGTGTACGCGTCGGAGTCACCGGCCATCCGCCCGAGTGTGGGAACGAGCCGATCGAACCAGAGGCCGAAGAAGATCGACAGCGGGGGCTTCTGCGGCGTCGTTATCTCCAGCACGACGACCTTCCCGCCGGGTCGCGTCACGCGCGCCATTTCGGCGAGCCCCTTGGCGAGATTGGAGAAGTTGCGAGCGCCGAAGCCGACCGTCGCCGCGTCGAAGCGGGCGTCCTCATAAGGAAGCTCGAGCGCGTTGCCCCACTCGAAGGTGATCTCGCCGGACTTGACGCGCGCGAGCTCGAGCATCTGCTCGGAGAAGTCAGACCCGATCACGGAGCCGCCAGGAGCGACCCGACGGTTCAGCTCGACCGCGAGGTCGCCGGTTCCGGTCGCGACATCGAGCACGTGATCGCCGGGACCGATCCCGGCGAGATCAGCCGCGCGCTCGCGCCAGCGGTGGTGCATCCCGACAGTCATCACCGAGTTCATCCGGTCATACACGGCCGCGATCCGGTCGAACATCGCTCGTACCTGAGGCTCTTCAAGCGTGCCCGGCGTCGGGCTCTGGCGGGGCATCAGAGCGCCGCTACTTGAGCGAGGCGAGGAAGTCGACCATCTGATCGAACGCCTCGGGATCCTGAGTCTGGAGCGACTGGTAGGACGGCATCGGGGCGGTCGGGTTGAGCAGCGTCCGCTCGATCGCCTGCCGCGGGAGCTTGGCCCCGATGTTGGTCAGCGCCGGCCCCGGCCCGGAGTTGCCGTTTTCCCCGAACTGGTGGCAAGCCAGGCATCCGGCGGACGCGGTGACCTCCTTCCCCTCCTGGTACTGAGCGGCGACCGGCAGCTCGATCTCTGTCGGCGAACCGGCGATCGCCCCGAGGATCGTCAGGTAGGCCATCGCGCCGATCGTCGTGATCCCGGCGACAAGCGCGACCGGGCGCTTGAGCGGATGGCGCTCGGGGTTGCGGTCGATGAACGGCAGCAGGATCAGCAGGATCAGGCAGATAGTGGGGATCCCGATCGTCGCGAGGATCACCAGCTCCGGCGGCTTGACGACGCGCAGCAGCTCGAAGAGGAAGAAGAAGTACCACTCCGGACGCGGGGTGTAGGTGGTCGTCGTCGGGTCGGCCTTCGGACCGAGCTCGGCGCCAAAGAGAATCGCCATCAGGATGATGACGCCGACGACCAGGCACGCCATCACGCCGTCCTTGAAGACCGTGTAGGGGAAGAACGGGTGGCCGGTCTCCTCCTTGATCAGGCCGTACTCGCGGAGGTATTGCTCCTTCTCGCGCTTGTTCATCTAGATCTCTTCTTTGGCGAGCTCGCGGCGCTTGCGTGCCTTGACCCACGGCGGGGCGGTCGTGCCGAGCTTGGTGACGAGGTAGAGATGGGCGCCGATCAGCGCCAGCAGCAGACCCGGGATCAACAGCATGTGGATCGCGTAGAAGCGGGAGATCGTGATCGCGTTGAAGTCCGCCCCCCCGCGCAGGAAATCGCCGAGGTAGGGGCCGATGATCGGACCGGTGCCGTTGAGGTTGACCGCGACGATCGTCGCCCAGAAGGAGCGCTGGTCGAACGGCAGCAGATAGCCGGTCAGACCCATCATCAGCGTCATCGTCACGAGGATGACCCCGATCACCCAGTTCATCTCGCGCGGGTACTTGTAGGCGCCATAGAAGAACGTCTGCCCCATGTGGAGGAAGATCAGGACGATCATCACCGTCGAGCCCCAGCGGTGCATGCCACGCACGAACTCGCCAAGGAACAGTTCGTTGGTGATGAACGCAGCCGAGGCATAGGCCTGCGTCGGCGATGGGTCGTAGTACATCGCGAGGAACACGCCCGTAACGGCCTGCGACATGAAGGCGATCAGGACGGCGAACCCGAGCGTGTAGGTCCAGTCGTGGCCCGGCACCTTGCGGAACAGGGTGTGCTTCAGGGCGGGTGTTTGCCCGAGCCGCTCCTCGAGCCAGCCGGCGACCGAGATCGGAACCTCGGCGGCGCCCTTCTTGAGCGCCTGCCTGTCGAATCCGCTCGGCCTCTCTCCGTTGCCCCCGCGCTTGAGGACGCCAGGGATGTCCGGGCTCTCTTCGGGCGGGGCCTCGGGCTTGCGGCCGAGCCGCGGCAGGATCGCCATCAGACGGTCGGCCGGGGCGGGTAGAGGTATTGCCAGAGCCCGTCGAGCGGCTCGCCCGGGTCACGCGGGGAGAACTTCTGGAACTGGGAGTCGAGCGAGAAGCGGTCCCCGACAAGCACCCGATCGCCGACGACCTCGGTCTCGAACCGGTCGAGGGGGCGGACGGGCGGACCGCCGGAGACCGAGCCATCGGCCGCGTAGACGCCGCCGTGACAAGGGCAGATGAACCGCTTGGAAGCCTGCACGTAGCGGACTGGACAACCGAGGTGCATGCAGCGGGTCGAGATCGCGACGTAGGGATAACCAAGCTTGTCGGTGTCCAGCTCGGGGTTGAACTCGCGCAGGTAGACGGTCGTCTTTCCGGCCTCGCCGGTGCCGACCGAATCGGGCAGGGAGATGACCTGGGGAACGTAGGAGTCGGGGTTGAAATCGGCCGTCGAGCCGACGTCCTGGAAAATCGACCGCGAGCGATCCTCGAACAGCGGGCCTAGCGCGAAGCCGAGTGCCGGCAGGGCGAAAGCCGTGGTCGCGACGCCGCCGGCAGCGAGCGCGCCCCCTGTGAACAGCGTCCGCCGCGTGATCGTCTCACCCTCGTAGGCGCCCGCCGTGCCGCGGTCGGTCGTGTAGGGCGAGCGCTTCGAGGAGCGCTTTTTGGGATCGGGGGCCAAGTTCAGGGGGAGGTCGAAGGGGGGACGCGTTCGACGTATGCAAGTTTATCGCGGACCGCCGGGACGGAGGCGTCCACGCGCACCGCTCAACCGCGCTGCGCGGTGCCGAGCGCTGCTCGGGCGCCGTCGCCGCGACCGTCGAGCCGCTCCTCCGAGGCTTTCCACAGCCCCTCGAGCAGCTCTTCCCGGCCCGCGGAGCGCGCCCACGCGCAGAGCGCGATCAGGTCGGCCAGTTCGGCGATCGCCTCGAGGTCGCCGAACTCGGCCAGCCGACTCAAGCCGAGCGCGTAGAGCGCATCACCAGCGAGCAGCCGCAGGTCGGGGTCCATCCCGGCGAATGCCCGCGGCTCCCCGTGATGCATGAGCTGGCCTTCGTAGACCGCCTCGAGCACGAACGCCCGCTGCGCGGGCAGCCCGTCGAAGCGGCCTTGGGGAACCGGGTCGAGCGCGTGCGGGGCCAGATGCGAGTCGATCGCGGCCACGACCGCAGCGAGCGCGCTCACGCGGAGACCGCTTCGCGGAAGGCCTCCGCCGCCGCGGTGGCGGTGAGGTCGAGATGCCGCGGCTCATGGGCGAGCGACGGGAACCATGCCTCGAACTGCGACGGGGGCGGATAGACCCCGCGCTCGAGCAAGGCGCGGCAGAACCGGCCGTGGGCTGCAAGATCGCAGCGCTGGGCGCCGGCGTAGTCGCGCACCGGTTCGGACGAGAAGAAGATGGTGAACAGCCCAGGGACCGATTGAATCTGAACATCGGCGTCAGACTCGGCCGCGCCCTCGCGGAGCGCCGCGACGATCGCGTCGGTGCTCTGCGCCAGCCGTTCGTAGGCATCCGCATCGAGCAGCGCCAGCGTCGCGCGGCCAGCGGCGACGGCGAGTGGATTTCCGGAGAGGGTCCCGGCTTGGTAGACGTCGCCGGCCGGCGCGAGCCGTTCCATCAGGGCGCGCGGTCCCGCCAGCGCCGCCGCGGGAAGACCGCCTCCGATCACCTTGCCCAGCGCGGTCAGGTCGGGGTACACCGCTTCGCGCTCCTGAGCCCCGCCGCGGGCGACGCGGAAGCCGGAAATGACCTCGTCGAAGACGAGTAGCGCGCCGGACTCATCGGCCGCGACTCTCAGGAACTCCAAGAAGCCCGGCTCGGGCCCGACGACGCCCATGTTGCCCGGGTACGGCTCGGCGAGGATCGCGGCTGTCGGCCGCTCGGCGAGCGCCTGCTCGACGGCGGCGCGATCGTTCCACGCGACTACAACCGTGTCGGCGGCGGCGGCGGCGCTCACCCCGGGGCTTGCGGGGATCCCTTGGGTCGCGAGGCCCGAGCCCGCCTCGGCCAACAGACCATCGACGTGGCCGTGGTAGGCGCCTGCGAACTTGACGATCACGTCGCGGCCGGTGACCGCGCGGGCGAGCCGCACGGCGGTCATCGTCGTCTCGGTCCCGGAGGAGGTCATCCGCACCATCTCAGCGGAGGGCACGCGATCGACGATCTCGCCCGCGAGCTCGACCTCGCCCGCCGTCGGCGCGCCGAAGCTCGTGCCTGCAGCCGCTGCCCGGCCGATCGCCGCAAGCACGTCGGGATGGGCGTGGCCGGCGATCAGCGGGCCCCACGAGCAGACCCAATCCACGTAGCGGTTGCCGTCGACGTCGAGCAGCTCCGCGCCTTCGCCACGCTCGATGAAGATCGGGTCGCGGCCGATCGCGCGCATCGCGCGCACCGGAGAGTTGACGCCCCCGGGCAGCAGGGTGGTTGCGCGCCGGTACAGCTCCGCTGACGACTCGGACACTACGGGGCTGCCCCGGTGGGGATCGTGCGGCGAGCGGGACGAGGACCGAGCGGGACGGCGCGGACGCCCGCACCTCGCACCGGTAGTGCGAGGAAGGGTGGCTGTGACGTATCCGCGACGGTCATCGTCTTGCTCGCCGTGCGAGGCACGCCGGGGCAGCCCCTTAAGAGTGCTCTGCCTCCCAGCGGCGGTGCTCGTCGGTGAAGTAGAGCAACCGGATCTTCTTGTACTCGGTCGAGGAGTAGAGCGTGGCGCGGTCCTCGATCCCGGTCTCCCGTCCGATCGTCTCGAGAATCTCGTCGCACTCCTCCTTGGAGCGGCCGTGGGCCATCGTGAAGACGGAGTAGGGCCAGTCCTCGTAGGTCGGCCGCTGGTAGCAGTGGGAGATGCCGCGATAGCTCGCCATCTGCGGACCGATCTCCATGATCCGATCGGCGGGCACGTTCCAGACGCCCATCCCGTTGGCGGAGAAGCCCGCCCGGCGGTGGAAGAGAATCGCGGCGACGCGCCGCAGCGCGCCGCGCTCGCGCATCGACTCGAGCTGGTCGAGCAGGGCCGGGACGCCGATCCCGAGCTGCTCGGCGGCCGGGGCGTAGGGCTCGCTGATCACCGGCATGTCGCCCTGGAGGGTCTTGATCACGGCGTAGTCGAGGTCGGTCAGCTCGATCGGGTCGAGTTCGCGCGGCGGCTCGGCGACGCCCGCCTTCGAGAGCGCTGAGGTGTCGCCCTCCATCTCGAGGTCCATGCGGATCTTGAACAGCTTCAGCGTCGGGAGCTGGCGGACCGATTCGGCGCCCATCTGCTCGGCGAGCAGGTCGAGCGTGCCCTCCAGGCCGAGTGGCGAGCCGGGCTCGGTGGCGATCGTGAACCAGAGGTTGAAGTCATGGTTACGGAGGTAGTTGTGCGAGACGCCGGGGTGCGAGTTGACGACCTGGGCCGCGCGCTGAGGGTTGTCGGCGTCGACCTTGGCCGCAACGAGCATCGAGCTGTAGCCGAGCGCGCGGGTGTCGAAGATCGGCGTGACCTGGCGGATGATGCGGCCGTCGATCAGCCGCTGCACGCGCTGCATCACGTCGTCCTCGGAGGTCTCGGCGAGTTCGGCGACTCGCGCGTAGGGGCGTGGCTCGAGCGGGAAGCGGCCCTGCATCAGGTTCAGCAGCCGCTTGTCGAGCTCGTCGAGCGGGATCGCGGCCCCGTCCTTGCGCGAGCGGACCTTGTCCCGCCCGGGCGGCTGCTTCAGCGAAGCCATTCGGCGACGTCCTTTGCGTGGTAGGTGATCACGATGTCGGCGCCGGCGCGGCGGATCGAAGTCAGGGTCTCGAGCACGGTCGAGCGCTCGTCGATGTATCCGGCCGCTGCGGCGGCCTTGATCATGGCGTACTCGCCGCTGACGTTGTAGGCCGCCACAGGCATCCCGGTCGCCTGCTTGACGCGATGGATCACGTCGAGGTAGGCGAGCGCCGGCTTGACCATCACGATGTCGGCGCCCTCCTCCATGTCGAGGATCGCCTCGCGGACCGCTTCCTCGGCGTTGGCGGGATCGAGCTGGTAGGTGCGGCGGTCCCCGAACGCCGGCGCGGACCCTGCGGCCTCGCGGAACGGTCCGTAGAACGCCGAGGCGAACTTCGCCGAGTAGGCGACGATCGGCGTCCCGGTGTGTCCCTCCGCGTCGAGCTGGGCGCGCAGCGCGCCGACACGCCCATCCATCATGTCGCTCGGAGCGATCGCGTCGGCGCCGGCCTCGGCGTGCGAGATCGCCGTCCGAGCGAGCAGCTCGAGCGACAGGTCGTTGTCGATCCGGCCGTCGGCGCGGACGACGCCGCAATGGCCGTGCGAGGTGTAGGCACAGAGGCAGACGTCGGTCATCACCACCAGATCGGGATGGGCCTCCTTGATCGCGCGGACGGCGAGCTGGACGACGCCCTCCGGGTCATAAGCCCCGGATCCCTGCTCGTCCTTATCGATCGGGACCCCGAACAACAGGACCGCTGGGATCCCGGCGGCGGCGGCCTCAGCCGCCTCCTCGACGACGCGCGAGATCGAGAACCGCTCTACGCCCGGCATCGCAGCGATCGGCGTCTGGCTGTCCGTCCCGAGCTCTACGAACATCGGGTAGACCAGGTGGGCGGCGGTCAGTTCGGTCTCGCGGACGAGGTCGCGCAGCAGGCCCGAGCCGCGCAGCCGCCGCATGCGCGTGGCGGGAAAAGCCATGCCCGCAGTGTAGATCGCGACCGCGCGTGGGCGTGCACGCGTTCAGCCGAAGCGGCGCAGCGCGACCCGCCCTACAGCTGCGTAGGCAGCGACCAGCGCCGCCAGGTGACCGACGGTCAGCAAGGCAAGCGGCGCGCCGTTCAGGGCCCAATCGAGCGCGTCGAGCGTCGGCGCGAACGGGAACAGCCCGTTGACCGCCGTGATCGCCCCGAACAGGCCCGGTGAGACGGCGCCGGAGGGGACGAGCGCCAGAAACGCGATCGGCAGCGCGATCATGAAGGCGAGCAGCGAAGCCGCGCGGACATCACGCGTGAGCGCGCCGAGCGCGACGCCCATCGCCGCGAACGCAGTGGCCGCGAGCGCAAGCGCGCCGATCCACATCGGCGCGCGGCCGAACTCGAGCCCGACGAACAGCGCGAGGCCGGCCAGCATCAGAAGGGTCACGGCGAACGAACAGACGGCCGCGAGCGCGACCTTCTCGGCCAGTAGCGCGCCCGGTGCGATCAGGCCGCGCGTCAGCCGGGTGTAGGCGTTCTCCTCGCGCTCGAGCGCGAGCATGCCGGAGGCGAGCAGCACGGTGACGAACATCAGCGAGACCGCGATCGCGATCGCGATCGCGAACGAGCTGAGCGGCGTGCGACCGCCCTCGACGACCGTCGTCTGCACCCGGATCGGAGCGCTCAGCGACGAAAGCGCGTTGTCGGCGAGCGCGAGGTTCTCTCCGGCGAGGCCCGCGAACTCGATCACGTCTCCGACATCGGCTCGGTCGGATGCCGAGAGACGTGGGCTGATCGACTCGAGGATCTCCTGCGAGCGCTCGAGCCCCAGGACGTCGAAGCTCTGTCCCAGCAGATCGAACTCCCCCCCGCTGACGATCAGGTCGAGGTACTGGAGCGCGACGCCGGTGAGCGCCTGGGTCAGTGCAAGGTTCGCATCTTGGACCTGGGCCTTGATCGTGTCCTGGACGAACGCGGCCTTGACCGGGTCCTCGGCGTTGTAGAGCACCTCGACCGTCGCCGGCGCCAGTCCGGTCTGGAGCTTCGAGGTGATGTCGGCCGGGATGATCAGCGCGGCCAGAACCGCGCCGTTGCGCACCTTCTCCTCGGCCTCCTCGCGAGATTCCACCGGCACCGGATCGACGGCCTCATAGAGCTCGGTCGAGTACTTGGAGACGTCGATCTGCTCCGAGCCGAGGGCGATCTCGTTGCTCGAGGCCGGGACCTCGTTGAGGACCGCCACGGCGGGCTTCTCCGGCGCGCGCGAGAGCGCGAACCCGATCAGGCAGGAGATCGCAATCGGGTAGATCACGAGCAGCGCAACCAACAGCGGCGAGCGGCGCAGGATCGTCATGTCCTTGAGGAGGAGCCAGCGCATCGCCTAGACCCCACCGGGGTCGTGGCACGCGCCGCCCGTCTCGCCAACGGCGAACATGGCCTAGTGCCCCAGCTGCCCGAGGAAGGAGACGAAGCTCGTCTCGAAGTCCCGCAGCCCGCCGCCAACCGCCTGCTCGAGCTCGGCCGGGGTGCCCGCGAAGACGAGCTCGGCGTCGGCCAGTACGAGCACGCGGTCGGCATGGCGGTCGGCCTCGCTGAGATCGTGGGTCGCATAGACCACGGCGGTCCCGCGCTCGGCGAGGTCGCGGATGAAGTCCCACAGCCGCTCGCGCTGGCGCGGATCGAGCGACGCGCTCGGCTCGTCGAGCAGCAGCACACGGGGCTCGGCGAGCAAGCCGATCCCGATGTTCACGCGCTGGCGGTTGCCCCCCGAAAGCTCCGCCACCGGATCGTCGCGGCGATCGCTGAGCGCGGCCTGGTCGAGCATCTGCTCGACCGCCTGCTCGACGTCGTCGCGTCGCTCGAGGCGCGCGAACAGCCTCAGGTTCTCCGCGACGGTCAGCTTCCCGTAGAGCGCCGCCTGCTGCGGAACCCAGCCGACCCGTTGCCCCCCGGTGTCGACGGTGCCCGAGTCGGCGCGCTGGATTCCGGCGAGGATCGACAGCAGCGTCGTCTTGCCGGCGCCATTCGGGCCGATCACTGCAACACGCTCACCAGCCACCGCCGCGATCGAGACGCCGTCAAGAGCCGCGCGTGGGCCGAACCGCTTGACGAGCCCGTGGGCCTCGAGAACCGCCGGCCGGGAACTCCGCTCGTCGATCACGCGGACCACCGTAATCAGTGGGCTGACAGAATGCCGCGGCGATGAGGCTGCTCTTCGTCGGCGACGTCGTTGGGGGAATCGGCAAACGGACGCTGCTCGGGCTGCTGCAGCCGTTGCGCGACCGCCACGCGCCCGACTTCATCGTCGTCAACGGCGAGAACGCCGCCGGCGGGCTCGGAATCACGGAAAAGATCGCCGTCGAGCTGTTCGAGGCGGGGATCGACGCGATCACGCTCGGTAATCACAGCTTCCACCACCGCTCGGTGTTCGACTACCTCGATCACGAGCCGCGGATCGTGCGGCCCGCCAACTACATGCGCGGCAACCCCGGTCACGGGCACACCATCGTCGAAAAGGAGGGCGTCCGGCTGGCGGTCATCAACCTCTCGGGAACGGTGTTCCTGGACGCAGCCCGCTCCCCGTTCAGCGAGATCGACGCACTACTGGCCGAGCTCCGCGGCAAGGCCGACCACATCCTCGTGGACTTCCATGCGGAGGCGACCAGCGAAAAGGTCGCGATGGGCTGGCATCTCGACGGGCGGGTGACGGCTTGTGTCGGCACCCACACGCATGTGCCGACCGCCGACGCGCGCGTCCTGCCGGGCGGCACCGCGTTCATCTCCGATGTCGGAATGACGGGCTCGCGCGACGGCGTGATCGGGGTCAAGCGCGAGCTCGCCCTCGAGCGGTTCACGACCCAGATGGCGATCCGCTTCGAGACCTCGGACGAGAACCCATGCCTCAACGGCGTGCTGATCGAAACGGAAGCCGAGCGAGCGACCGCCATTACGCCACTGCTGCTCAGCGCGAGCGGCGATCCCTGGAACTGACCGCAGCGACGCCGAGCAGCCCAAGCGCCACGGCGACGGCGAGGGCGAAGTTGCGCAGGCCGACGAGCACGATCGCGTGCGGGTCTGCCTCGGTCAGCGCGGGGTAGCGCGACGGAAACTCGACGAACGTGAGCACGCAGGCCGCGGTGGCGGCTGCGGCAAGCGCCCAATACCGCCAGGCGAGCGCCAAGGCGAGCAGCGGCAAGACCCAGATCGCGTACTGCGGTGAGATCACCCGGCCGAGCAGCGCGAAGCCCGCGACCATCGTCAGCGTGCCGAGGATCAGCGCACGATCGGCTCCGTCGGCGCCATGCGGCCCCTTTGCGGCGCGCGCGACTCCGAGCGCGAGCAACGCAACGAGCGCGACCAGCGCGACCAGGAAGACGAGCCCGACCGCGCCCGACTCGTCCGCGATCACCGCGACTGAGGCGCGGCTGTCCTCGAGCACAGGTGCGCGTTCCTCGATCGCTCCAAGGGCTAGCAGCACCGACGCCTGTGCGCTCTCGATTTGCGCAGGCCGGTCGAGCTGGTACTCGAGTGCCTGCTTGAACCCGCTCGGGGACAGCGCGAGCGCGAGCGCGAGCGCCAGGCCGACGGTCACCCCGAGGCCGAGCAGCCCGCGCAGCGCAGCGGAGCGGCCAAGGCGCGCAGCCAGCCACGCCAGCAGGATGGGCGCGGCAACCACCGGGAAGGCCTTGATCGCGACGCCGACGCCGAGCGCGGCGCCCGCCGCGGCGGGGTGACGCCGCACGGCGAGCAGCAGTGCCGCGAGTAGCGCCGCGACCGCCGCGATGTCGAACTGCGTGCGCGTGATCGGCCCGAGCAGCAGCGGACCGGCGGCGAGCGCGAGCGCGGCCGCTAACGGAGAGCCTTTTGTCTGCGCCGCGAGTGCGGCGGCGAGTGCGGCGGCGATCAGGCCGAGCACGACGGTCATCACGCCGAAGGCGATCTCGTACTGCTCGGGCGATGCGCCCGCGAGCGCCGGCGCGGCGATCAGCGGCGCGGCCAGCGGCGGGTATTCGAACGCCAAGTCGCGATAGGGCAGGCCGCCCCCTGTCAGCGCGCGCGCCTGCCCCTCCCGCGTCCCGATGTCGGTCACGCTGTTGGTCGACCACGGCGGGACCAGGAACGTCGCGAGACCGGCAGCGATCGCCACGGCGAGCACGGCTAGCGCTGGGCCGGCGCGTCTCACGTCGGCGTCTCGCGGAACTGATGGCGGGCGAATAGGGCGACCAACACCAGCGGAGCGAACCAGACGATGTAGAGGTAGAACCAATGGTCGACGGTCAGCTGGAGCGCCAGCAGCACCGCCGCGGACAGCGCGACGATCTGTGTGGCGTCGCGCCCTCGCGGGACCACGGCGAGCGCGAGGGCGAACGCCACCGCCGCGACCTGGGCGGTGCGATGGAGCCAGTCCGCGATCTCGTAGCTGCCCCAGACGCTGAACGGCGAGTTGCGATCGGCCTGGTAGGCGATCGTCCGCTCGAAGATCTCCCGCAGGCCGCCGTCGGGCACGAACGGCGCGAACAGCACCACTACGACGGCGGCGAGCGCTACGAGGAACAGCGTCGCGCCGCCGACCGATCTGCGCCAAGGCCGATCGGGGCCGCGCAAAAGGATGGGTGCGAGGATCAGCGGGGCGAACTTCGCCGCGGCGGCCAGCCCCAGTAGGGCGCCCCGACCGACCGGCGAGGCGACCAGCGCCATCGTCCAGATCAGGGCAGCCGCCACGAGCGTGTCGTTGGCGTTCGACATCAGCGAGAAGGAGCTGTAGGGGTAGGCCGCCCATGCGAAGGCGAGGGCCACGCCGAGCTCACGTCCCGGCGGCCCACGCGCGAACCGCGTCCCGAGCACGAAGAGACCGATCAGCGCGAGCAGGTCGAAGGCAATCGCGGCGGCGTGGGCCGCCTGCAGCCCATCCCACTCCCCACCCCACGGGAACAGCAGCTCGAACGGAACGTAGGTCAAGTAGTTCAGCGGCCCGTAGGTGTCGCCGTTGCCGACCTCCTCGTGGAAGCCGTCGCCGTAGATCCCCTCCCCGGCGAGGATCCGATCGGCGCCGATCACGCCCGCATAGCCGACATCGATCACATTGCCGTCGAGGACGTTGAGGACGATTCGGCCGATGATCAGCAGGACGGTCGCGACGACGACGACGGACAGGCGCAGGTGCGGGATCAACCGGCCCGCTCGCTTGCGGCGACGCCACCCCTCCCAGATCATCCTCGCCAGGAGGTACATCAGGGCGGGGTAGACGAGCGGGACCGAGGCGGCGATGTTGGCCGCATCGAAGAAGGCGTGCGAGATCGTGAACGACAGCAGCACGAGTAGGTCGAGGTGGAGCAGCCGGCGCGGGTTGCGCACGTCGATGAACGGCACGAGGAACAGCAGGCAGAGCGGCAGCCAGACCCAAGGCAGGTTGATCGAGCGACCGAACGCCCCCTGGTAGCCGCGCGCCATTTTCCACGCGACCTGGGGGCCCGTCCACTGCTCGACGATCTCGCCGGACGCGTCGTCGATGATCACCTGTGCGACCTCTTTGTCGCGTTTGTTGAACCAGCTGATGTGCCAGCGCTGGTTCTCGGTGGTGTAGGTCGTCGGCTCGATGCGCGGGTGCTCGGTCAGCTGGCTTTGGACAGCGTCGCCTTGGCGGGCGGTCCGCTCAACCGCATCGCGCGTCTGTACCAAGCCCTTCGGCGCCTTGCGCGGCTCGTCGACGATCTGGAGGTCTTCATCGGCACCCGCCGGGCCAGCCGTCATCGACAGCCCCACCAACGCCAGCAGCACGAGCCCGACGAAGCGGCTAGCCACCGCGTCCTCGCCCGAAGCTCCACAGCTTGTTACCGATGAAGTTGACCGGCGTCGCCGCAGCGATCGCGAGCGCCTGCGCCGGGATCTCGGGCAGACCCGCCCGATCCACCAGCAGTGCGAGGACGACGAAGTTGATTCCGAAAGCTGCGGTGCTGACGGTGAAGAACCGCACCGCCTGGAAGCCGGCATGCCCATCGGCCGCCCCGAAAGTCCAATGGCGGTTCCACCAAAAGTTGTTCGTCAGCGCGAAGACGAAGGCGATCGGCGCAGCGACGAGATGGTAGATCTCGAGCGGGCCCACGCAGATCGCGAAGATCGACAGGTTGACGACATAGCCCGAGGCCCCGACGGCACAGAACTTGACCAGCTGGAACCAGTTGGCCGGTCGGCGCATGCCCTGGCCGACTCGCCGGTGCACGGCATTCATTGCGCCACCCCGAAGTGGTCGAGGATCGTCGGGGTCACATCGCGCAAAGCCCACTGGGCCGGCGCGTCATCCGGAGCGGGGCCGGTCCCGCAGAGGATCAGGACGCCGAGCGAATCACCCGCGTGCAGCGAGCCGTGGCTGCCGCCGCCGACGTGAGCCGAGCCGCCCCAGTCGAGGAACTCCCACCCGGGAGTCGCCGAGACGAGCAGGTCGCCGGAGTGGTGACTCCTCAGCGCGCTCCAGAGCCGCATCAGACCGTCGGGGTAGCTGTCGCTGGACACGGTCTCGCCGTCGACGCTGAGCTCGAGGACCGCGCGGTCACCGTCGACCGTCCAGTGCTCGCGCCGAAGGTCGTGCAGCGGACCGCCGGGCCGGAAGCGGAGCTCCCCCCGGGACGAGCTGACGAGCGCCTCGTCGCCGGAGAGCCGCGCCACGAAGTCGACGCCTTCGGTCTCGCTCAGAGTGGCAGTGATCTGCTCGAGTCGGCGCTCCCGATCGCGGTCGCCGAGCAGGTAGATCATCCCCGAGCGCGCGCTCGGGGAGACCGCGATCTCGGCCTCCTCGGGATCTGGGTCGTCCGGCCCCATGACCCGCCAGCCGGGCAGTGCCTCGACCAGATCGAGCTGGGCCTCGACCGAGGTCTGGGAGTGGTCCGACATCACGATCACGGCATGGTCCTCGAGGAATCGCCGCGGTCCCCCGCCGGCGTGCATCAACCGCTCGAGCGCGCGGTCGGCGACGGCGATTGACGTGACCTGGGCGAACGGGCCCCGACGGTGGGAGTAGGTGTCGTTGTCGGGCAGCGAGAAGAGCAGGAAATCGAACAGGTCGTGCTCGACCATGTGGGCGCCGACACACCCGGTGTGTTGATCGCGCTGGCCGGGCAGGCCGAGCGTCGAGCGGCAGTCGGTCCGGACCGACTCGAAGATGTCGGCGTAGAACAGCTCGCGTGGCCCCCAGACGGCATGGCGGAACTGCGCCGCGCGCGCAAGCCGCGCGTAGGCACCGTCGCGCTCGGGCTCGTGTCGATGGCGACCGCGGTAGATCAGGTAGGTCGTGCAGGCGGTCCGCAGACCGGCGTCGTCGAGATGCTCGAAGACGGTCTTGATCTCCCGGCTGAGATGGGCCAGGTTCATGTTGTAGACGGTGTCCTGGAGCGAGCGGAAGACACCGAAGGCGCGCGTAGCTCCAAACGAGGAGCCGTACTCGACGTAGCGGCCTTCCCCGCGGTGGAACCAGTTCATCGAGGGGATGAAGTGCTCGTCGGGACCCTTACCGGTCGTGATCGAGGCCGACGCGACCGGGGTGACCGACGGGTAGCTGGAGACGCAGTCGCGCACGTAGGTCCCGTTCTCCACGAGCGCGGCGAGCGCCGGTGCTCGGCCCTCGGAGATCGCGCGGTCGAGCATCTCGGGCTTGAGCGAGTCGATCACCGCGAGCACTAGCTTCTTCGGCGCGGAAGACATTTCTCAGCGGAGGGTTCGCAGGCCCTCGTACTTGCGGTCGCGGCCGGAGCGAATTCGCACTCCGAGCATGGCAAGCACGACCAGGGCGACGAACCCGAGCGGCCAGAGCAGGGCAGAGCCGGCGGCGAGGGTGAGTGCGACGAGATCCGCCCAGACGGTCAGCATTGCCGCGGCGGCGCCGTCGAGGCGTGTGCGCGCACCTTTGATCAACCCACCTGCCGTCAAGGCGGCGAGTGCCGCCACGGCTGCCCCTGCGAAGGCGCCGAGCCAGAAGGGGTAGCCGCCGGACTCGAGCAGCCCGGCGAACAGAAGCCCACCGAGAATCGCGGCGAGCGGCAGCAGGAACCTGTCCTGTTCACCTCCCGCCCCGGCCCGGCCGAGGACGTACCAGACAACTGTCAGGCCGAAGACGAGCGCCAGGAACCAATCGCTCTCGAGGAAGGCGAACGAGCCGCCCTCGAAGTCGATCGCGACATCGGCGCGGGCGAGGACGCCCGCGACCAGCGGCGGTAGAAATGGACGGACGCCGGTGGCCGCGGCCAGCCCGGCGCCCTGGCCGATGTAGGTGAAAATTCCGATGAGGAGGGTGCGGGTCGGTACGCTCAGCGAGAGCGCCATGACGATAGACGACCACCGAAGCGGCGAGGGCCGGGGTCGCGAGGGGCGAGGCGAGCCACCGTCCGTGACCGCGTCCGGACGCCAGCGCAAGCCGACCCGCCGTGATCTGGAGCGCTACGCCGGCCTCTTCTCCACGCGCACGGGGGTGATGCGCTCCTCCGCCATGCGCGACCTGATGGCGGTCACCGCACGGCCAGAGGTGATCTCCCTGGCGGGTGGATTGCCGGACACGAGCACGTTTCCCTCCGAGACCCTCACGGCGATCATGAGCCGGGTGGCGCGCGAGTCTTCCGCCAAGGCGCTCCAGTACGGGCCGACGGAGGGGCTGATCGAGACCAAGCAGGCGATCGCCGAGGTGATGGCGGCCGAAGGGATGACGGTCGACCTCGACGACCTGACGGTCACGACCGGCGGTCAGCAGGTGATCGACCTCGTCACGAAGACCCTGATCGACCCGGGTGAAGTGATCGTCGCAGAGGCGCCGACCTACCCGGGCGCGGTGCCGACCTTCTCCTCGTACGAAGCCGACCTGGTCCAGATCGATGTCGACTCCGAAGGGATGCGGATCGACCTGCTCGAGGAGCGGCTGGACTCTCTCGCGCGCGAGGGCCGCCGCCCGAAGTTCATCTATACGGTCCCGAGCTTCCAGAACCCGGCAGGCGTCTCGATGTCGCTGCCACGCCGTCGGCGGCTCGTCGAGGTCGCGCGCGAGCGCGAACTGCTGATCCTCGAGGACAATCCCTACGGGCTGCTGCGCTACGAAGGCGAAGCGCTGCCGACGCTCTACTCGCTCGACGGTGGCCTCTACACGATGTACCTCGGCACTTTTTCGAAGATCCTCTCGCCCGGCCTGCGCCTCGGCTGGGTGGTCGCCCCGCCGCCG
This sequence comes from uncultured Thermoleophilaceae bacterium, assembly GCA_963790245.1. Lineage (GTDB taxonomy): Bacteria > Actinomycetota > Thermoleophilia > Solirubrobacterales > Thermoleophilaceae > JACCVG01. The sequence continues at coordinate 1,526,224 of CAWBNP010000002.1, read as the reverse complement.
GTGCTCGAGAAGATCAACCTCGGCAAGCAGGCCACTGATCTCTGCACCTCGACGGTGTCGCAGCTGACCGTTCAGGCGTACTTCGAGCAGTGCGATTGGCGTGAGTACGTCGCCCAGCTGACCGACATCTACAGGGCGCGGCGCGACACGATGCTCGACGCGCTCGCCGAGTTCTTCCCGCCCGAGTCCGAGTGGACGCGCCCGCGCGGGGGCATGTTCATCTGGGTCACGCTGCCCGAGTTCATCGACACGACCGATCTGCTCGCGCGGGCGCTGCGCGACAACGTGGCGTTCGTTCCCGGCGAAGCCGCCTACCTCGACGGCCGCGGCCGCAGTTCGATGCGGCTCAACTTCTCGGGCGTCGACGAGGAGGGCATTCGCGAGGGAGTCCGCCGGATCGGCAAGGTCGTCGAGGAGCAGGTCCAGCTCTACGGCACGCTGACCGGCGAGCGGCGAGCGGTCCGAGCGCCGGTGGCCGCCGAGCAGCCCGCCGCCGAAGGCGCCGAGGTCGTCCAGCTACCGCGGCGCGCCCGGGTCGACGGCGAAGCCCGCCGCTCCTGACTGAGCGCGCTGGGCGGATGTCTGGGGTCGGGGAGAGCCTCAGCTGTCGGAGAAGTCCTCGGGCGAGACGTTGTCCAGGAAGTCCTTGAACTTCTCGACGACTTCTTCCTGGTCCTCGACCTCGTGCTCGAACTCGATCGCCGACTCGCTGATCACGTCTTCGGCGGCGAAGATCGGGGCGCTCGTCCGCACTGCGAGAGCGAGCGCATCGGAAGGCCGGGAGTCGATCTCGACCTCCGCGCCGTTGATCGTCAGCGTGATCGACGCGTAGAACGTGTTCTCGCGCAGCTCGGTGACCGCGACCCGGGTGCAGGCAACCTCGAGCCGATCGAGCATCTCATTGATCAGGTCGTGAGTCATCGGCCTCGGAGTGTTCGCGCCCTGGAGCTTCATCAGGATCGCCGCCGCCTCCGGGTGGCCGATCCAGATCGGCAGGAAGCGGTTGCCCTCGCGCGTCTTGAGCAACACGATCGGCTGCTTGCCGACCATGTCGAAACTGACGCCGTAGATCACCATCTCCTGCATGCTGGGGCGAGCTCCCTCGATTGACTCCAGGCTCGCGCGCAAGTCTAGACGGCACCGGCGCTCCGTCGGCCGTTGGCGGTGGCGCGGCGGCGGTGGATTTGGCCCCACCGCCGCCGCATGGCCGCTCCGCTCAGCGACCCCTCACCGCGACGTTGACCTCGCGCGAACGCCCCGGCTCGAACGGGTACCCCTCCTCGCGCGGGAGACGGGCGCGGAACCGGTAGTCGACCCGGCCGCTCGTTGCGCCGAACTCGTACCGGTGCCGCCAGCGTCCCGACGAGTCGGTCCGCGGAAGGGCGAACGTCCGCCAGCGGCCACGGTAGAAGGCCTGCAGATCGATCAGCTTGCCGTTCGCCGGAACCTGCCCGCCACGGAGCTTGCCGGAGAAGTGGACCGCGTCGCCGTTGCGCACACGGTTGCGGCTGACCGCGATGCTCGATGACGCCGGGACCCGCACCGCGACTCTGGCCTGCGACGCCGTGAACCGATCGGTGCCCCGGAAGCTGAACCGGATCTCGCGGCTGGAGCCGCGCGACACCGCGTAGCCGAACCGGCCATCGCCGCCGCTCCTAACCGTGCCGGCGGGACGCCAGCGCGCGCCCGCCGACCGCGCCCGGGTCTCGATCGAAATCGACTGCGACGCGAGCGGCTGGCCGCCCGCGAGCAGGCGGCCGCGGGCGGTCTCGGCCGACTTGCCCTTGCCCTTGCTCTTGCCGAGTGCGGCGGTCATCGACGTGGCCTGCGGGACGACGGTAGTGGCTGCGCGGCCACCCGCGGTTCGGCCGACCGTCGCGCTGTTCCCGGCAGCGTCGGTTAGCAGCGCACGCAACTCGTACTCGCCCGGCTCGAGCGAGCCTCGTGAGACGCGAGCCCACGCCCGGCCTTGGTCGAGCGCGGTGTCGAGGCCGCGCCAGGACTCGGTGCCGATCCTGCGCAGTTCGATTGCGGCTCGCTCAACGCCGGAGGCCGAGTCTGTGACGCGTACCGCGATCTCCTCTGGACCCGTCGTCTCGAAGGTTCCCGAGGGTGCACCGTTGTCGACCCGCACGGTCCGGGTCGCCTGCCCACGGTTGCCGGCGGCGTCGATCACTTCGATCGCCAGCTCATGGTCGCCGTCGAGCAGCTTCGTCGTGTCGAGTCCGTAGACGACGCGGTCGACGTTCTCACAGGGGATCGGCCGCGTGTAGCGGCACGCATGGGCCGTCTCCTTCCGGGCCTCGCCGTCGGCGAGGAACCTTGTCATCCGGATTCCCGTGTTGTCGGTCGCGTCGAAGCTGGCCGACTGCAGGCCGCGCAGCCAGCCCTCGCTCCAGAGACCGCCACGGACCTGGTTGATGCCGGGGATCTGATCGTCGCGGATCTCGATCGCCGAGCCGATCAGAGCAACGCGAACGCGACGGCCGTCCTGGCGCGGATCGTCGACCTTGCTCGTTTTGCAGCCCGCTGTCGACTCACACCTGGCCTCGACCTTGACGCTCGGGCTGCCATCGAGCTCAACCGTGCTGCCGCCCGCCGGGGTGCTGAGCGGGCAGAGCTTCTCGGCCGACGCGTAGCAACCGGCCCGCAAACGCCGATCGGCGTTCAGGCCGATCGTCCACTCACCGTTGCGTCGGAAGCCATCCCACTCGTAAGTCATCCGCTCGAGGGAAGTGCCCGGCGGAGCGCTGAAGACGGCGGCGGCAAACCGGCCTCTGTTGACCCGCGGGTCCGTGTTGACCTTGTTGCGCACCACGATCCCACGGCGAGGATCTCTGCCCCACGGACAGAGCAGATCGGCATTCATCCCCGCATCCGACCGCAGCTTCCAGCCGTCAGTCGACTGGTCGGATGCCATCCCGCAGCTGGTGACGGTGTATGTACCGGCCGAGGCCGAGGCCGGGACGAGCAACGCCGCCGCGGCGACCGCGGTCGCCAAACTAGTTCGGTGCTTGATCAAAGACATGTGGCGCTCCATTCGGTTCGATGTGAGGTTCCCGGCGACCCCTAAGGGCGCTGGAGCGACTCCTCGCCCCCACCCCTGCCGTCGACCGATCCCCCTGCAGCACTGCTCTCTCCCTGATCCTGGGTACCAAGCCCGCGCCGAGGTGCGCGCCGGTCCGTGGGCGGCGGCCGTCAAGCGCCCGGCCCGGTAGGCCGTCCGGGGGGCGACTAAATGGCTGCACAAGAGCCTGTTTTGCAGCTCACGGCGGGCGCCGGCGTGCGGACGCCCGTGGACAAAAATCGTAGAGAGCTGCCTAGTGCGGCGCGGGAACGACGAGCTCGCGATCGACAGCTTCGATGCTCGCGAGACCGCACATCGCGAGCGTCAGGTCGAGGTCGGCGAGCAACCCTCTGAGAATCTGCGTCACCCCGGCCTGTCCGGCAAGGCCGAGAGCGAGCGCCCACGGCCGCGCGACCAGAACCGCGCGGGCGCCCAAGGCGAGCGCGCAGAGCACGTCCGAGCCGGTGCGCACGCCACTGTCGAGCAGAACGGGGACCTCGTCTCCGAGCGCCTCGACGACACTCGGGAGCTGATCGAGGGCTGCGACCGAGGAGTCGACCTGACGACCGCCGTGGTTCGAGACGATCACCCCATCGACCCCGAGCTCGACGGCGCGCTGAGCGTCATCGGCGGTCAGAATCCCTTTTACGAGGATCGGCAGGTCGGTGTGCTCGCGCAGCGTCGGCAGGTCGTCCCAGTCGAGCCCGCGGTTGGGGAAGACGGTCGCCCATTGTTGGATCGACGGCATCATGTCGTCCTCGGGCGCGACCGACAGGCGACTGCGGAAGACCGGGTCCGAGGTGTAATTGGCGAGCCCCTCCCCGAGCAGGAACGGAAGGTAGGCGCCGACGAGGTCCTGGGGTCGCCAGGGCATGAACCGGGTGTCGAGCGTGACGACGATCGCCTCGTAGCCGGCGGCCTCGGCGCGCCCCGCGAGGCTCGCCGCGAGCTCGGGATCGCTCGGCCAGTAGAGCTGGTACCAACGGGGGGTGTCGCCGAGCGCGACGGCAACCTCCTCCATGCTCGTCGACGCCGCCGTGCTGAGACACATCGGGAGACCGATCTCGGCGGCGGCGCGCGCGACGGCGAGCTCCGCCTCCTCGTGCAGGATCGACAGTACGCCGACCGGACCGAGCAGCACTGGCGCGCAGATCTCGGTACCGAACAGCGTCGTGGTCAGGTCGGTCGTGGTCACGTCGCCGAGCATTCGCGGTACCAATTGCCAGCGGTCGAAGGCGGTCCGGTTGGCGCGCACGGTGCGGCTCTCGCCCGCCCCGCCGGCGACGTAGGCGTAAGCCTCGGGCTTCATGGTCTCCCGGGCGCGAGCGTCGAGGTCTTCATAGAGAATCGGCAACTCCGGGCGCTCGCCGCCCAGGCCGCGTCCGTAGATCTCGAGCTGGTAGTCGCCGAAGGGGGTCATGGGTGGATTTTGCGGCGCCGTGCCCCTCGACGGAGACCAGCGTGGCAGTGGGCGATCCAGGATTCGAACCTGGGACCTCTTCCTTATCAGAGAAGCGCTCTAACCGACTGAGCTAATCGCCCTGGCGGCCGACGATGATAGCCGGGGCTATCCAGCCGCGAGCGACAACCGGCCTACGCCGCCGCCCGCCGGAAGAGACGCTCCGCGAGTTCAATCGCCGCCGCCGGGCTCTCGAGCTCCAGCTCGACGCGGTAGGTGCCGCGCGACGGGCGAACCCGGACGTCGTGACCCAGCGCTGCCGTCAGCGCGTCCTCGGCCGCGGCGAGCGCGTCGGCGAGGTCTGGGTGGATCGTGACCGACCCTCCGCCGTGAGACCCCGGGGCAGCCGCGATCGCGGCGTCGCCCTTGGCGCGCCGTTCGGTCTCGCGGACCGACCATCCGTTTGCGAGCGCTGCGCGGGCGAGCACCAGCCGCTCGTGCTGGTCCTTGCACATCAGCACCGCGCGGCCGTGGCCTTCGGTCAGTTCGCCACTCTCGATCAGCCCAAGCGCGCCGTCGGGCAGGCCGAGCAGGCGGATCAGGTTGGACACCGCCACGCGGCTCTTGCCGATTCGGCGCCCGAGTTCTTCCTTGGTGACGCCGAGGTCCTCGACCAGCGTCGCGCAGGCGCGCGCCTCCTCGACCGGGTTGAGGTCCTCGCGCGCGACGTTCTCCATCAGCGCGAGCTCGAGTCGCTCGTTCTCGGCCGTCGCGCGGATGAGGGCCGGAATGCGGTCGAGGCCGGCCATCCGCGAAGCGCGCAGCCGACGCTCGCCGGCGATCAGCTCGTACCGTCCTCCGGCGAGCGGCCGCACGACGATCGGCTGCAGCAGGCCGCGCGAACGAATCGACTCCGAGAGGGCGAGCAAGGCCTCCTCGTCGAACTCCGTGCGCGGTTGGTTCGGGTTTGAACCAATCAGCTCGACGGCCAGCACTCGCAGCCCGTCTCCGAACGCCTGATCCTCGACCCGTGGGAGGATCGCGGCCAAGCCGCGGCCCATCCCTCGCTTACGTCCAGTCTCGGCGCGAGCTGGTTCAGCCACGAGCCGCCACCTCCTTTGCCAGTTCGGCGTATGCGATTGCCCCCGCGCAGTCGGGATCGTGGCGGCTCACCGGGACGCCGTAGCTCGGCGCCTCGCTGACCCTTATGTTGCGCGGGATTACTGTTTCGAACACGAGCTGAGGGAAGTGGGCCCGGACCTCCTGCTCGACGTCCTGGGCGAGGCGCGTCCGGCCGTCGTGCATCGTGAGGATCATTCCCGCCACCGCGAGATGGGGGTTCATCTCACGCTGTATCAGGGCAATCGTGTCCAGCAGCTGGGCGAGACCCTCGAGTGCGAAGTACTCGGTCTGCACGGGAACGATCACCCGATCGGCTGCCACGAGCGCGTTTACCGTCAGGGGACCGAGCGCGGGCGGGCAGTCGAGCAGGATCAGGTCGTACTTCTCGCGCACCTTGCCAACGACGTCGCGCAAGCGGTTCTCGGAGTCCGACTCACGCGGCAGCTCCATGTTGGCGCCGGCGAGGTCGGGGGTCGAGACAACCATGTCGAGCCGTTCCACCGAAGTCGGCTGCGCGGCGGCCTTGAGCTTGATTCCGTCGCTGATGCAGTCGTAGACGTTTGGCGAGCTGCCGCGGGGGAAGCCGAGCGCCGTGGTCGCATTGCACTGCGGATCGAGGTCGACGAGCAGCGTCGGGCACCCGGCGTCGGCGGCGGACGCAGCGAGATTGACGGCCGTCGTCGTCTTGCCGACGCCGCCCTTCTGGTTGGTGACCGCGTAGATGGTTCCCATTCGGGACCGACGGTAGCTGCCGAGACGGTCAGACAGGACGCGGTGGGCGGTGGCCCGTTTCACGTTTCACGCAGTTACCGAGGTCACGGTGTTGCCGCCGACGCGTCCCATCGTTCTTACCTTTTCGTTCCCATGGGACGAAAAGGTAAGAACGGTGGCCGCGGCCTCACCTGCGGCCGAGTGGGCGCTTGGTGGCTACGCCCGGCCGGCGTGGGAAGCGGGCGGGAGTGGCGGCGACCTTCTCGTAGACGTGCAGGTGGCGAGAGTGTGCGGCCGCGAAGGGCTTTACGCTCTGGACCGTCCGGAGCGCGAGCCCGACCTCGTGGGCCGCAGCTGACCCGCCGGCCTCCTCGGTCTCATCACGCGCCCCTTTCCATGCCACCAGGCAGCCGCCCTCGACGAGTAGCGGCGCGGCGTATTCAACGAGCACCGCGAGCCGGGCGACCGCGCGGGCCGTGACCAGATCGTGTCGCGGACCATCCGCGACGGCGAACTCCTCGGCCCGCGCTTGAACGACCACCACCTCCGTCGCGGACGCCTCCGCAAGCCGCTCGATCACGGCGCACTTTCGGCCGCGCGACTCGAGCAGATGGACGGTTGCGCTCGGCAGGGCGACCGCCAGCGCCAGGCCCGGAAACCCAGCGCCGGCGCCGACGTCGACGATCGACCCGGCGGACACGACCTGCGGGAGCTCCAGCGCCGTCAGAGAATCCGCGATGTGAGCATCCACGGCTCGCTCCGGCGCGGAGTCGGTCGTGTGTGGGTCCGGCTCGAGCGCCAATGCGGAGAGCAACGCTTCGAAACGTGCCGCGCAGCCCTCCAAGAGCCCGTAACGCGAGCTGAGCTCTGCCAGCCGGTCACGGACCGGCGCGCCGCTCGACGGCGGCCGTTTCACGATTTACGCAGCGGTCGGCGTGACGACCAGCCGACGGTCGGGCTCGTCGCCCTCGCTGTGGGTCTGGACATCGGTGCGATCTGACAGGTAGCGGTGGACGACCTTGCGCTCGTGGGCACTCATTGGCTCGAGCTCGACCGAGCGCCCGAACGACAATGCATCCTCGGCGGCGGTGTCGGCCGACCGCTTGAGCGCCTGCTCCCGCCTTTCCCGGTAACCGGCGGCATCCACGATCACGAGCTTGCGCTCTGCGATCCCGCGGAACGCCGCTCTTGCGGCGAGCTGTTGGACCGCGTCGATCGTGCTCCCGTGCTTGCCGATGAACAGTCCGAGATCGTCCCCGTTAACGGTCGCTCGGATCTCGTCATCGCTTTCGACCACGTCGACGCTGGATCTCAGGTCGAGCGCCAGCACGATCCGCGCCAGCAGCGCACGAATCCGCTCCGCGGGCTCGGCCGGGAGCCGATCTGCCTGCTCAGCCCAAGCCTCGACGTCGACCTCAGCCCCGACTCGCGCGTCCCGCTCGCCGTCCTCGCCCGCGTCGACGACATCGAACAGGATCTGGTCGGCCGTAACCCCCGGGAACTGGTGCTCGAGCGCCTTGGCGGCGGCCCACTTCGCCTCGCCCACGGTCGGGGCCTGCACCTCGATCCGCCCGCCAGCGTCCGATCCCATCTCAGCGCCGGCGGCCGGAGCGCTTCTTGCGCTTGCGGGGGTTCCCGGGGGGCGGGGCCGAGCGGCTCGCGCCGTTCTCCTTCGTTCCCGCGCCACCGGCAACCGCGGCCGTCGCGCCCACCGGCTTGCCGCGCGCCGGCTTCGGCGCGTCGGGGTCGGGCAGATCGAGCGGATCGGGCTTCGGGTAGAGCTTGCGGACGAGCAGCTGCTGCCCGACCGTCCAGACGTTTGTCGTGATCCAGTACACGATCAGCCCGGCCGGGAACTGGATGATGAAGATCACGAACACGAACGGGAGCGCCATGAAGATGATCCGCTGCGTCCGATCTGCGCTGATGCTGGAGACGATGCTCGCGCCGAGCTGGGTCACGACGTAGACGACCATCAGCACTACCAGCGTGATACCGGTCGTCTTCTCCGCGAGATCCGGGATGAAGCCCCAAAGGAAGCTCGGCGAATCAGCGATGTCGGCCTTGAACTCCTCGCCCTGCAAAAGGTAGAAGAGCGCTAGGAAGAACGGGAGTTGGAGCAACAGGGGCAGACAGGATGCGAGCGGGTTGACGTTGTGCTCCTTGTAGAAAGCCATCGTCTCCTGCTGCAAACGCTGCTTGTCGTCCTTGTAGCGCTCCTGGAGCTTCTTGATCTCGGGCTGTAGGCGCTGGAGCTCCTGCATCCCCTTCACGCCCTTGAACGTCAGGGGGAGAATCGCCAGGCGGATCGTGAACGTCATCAGGATGATCGACCAGCCCCACGAGAAACCGATCCCCTCGAAGAACTTGAGGATCAACTCGGAGAGGTCGATCAGCGGCTGGAGGATGTCCTGTGGGAAGGCGGCGATCATTGGTGTCCGGTTCCGGCCGCACAGTCGTGGTGGCGAGCGAACAACGTCTGGTCTGCGGGGAAATCCACCCCGCCCGGATTCCAGGGGTTGCACCTCAGCAACCGCCAACCGGCGAGCACTGAGCCCCGCAGTATGCCGAACGTGCGGATCGAGCCGAGCGCGTAGTCCGAGCACGAGGGATAGAACCGGCAGCGGTTGCCGAGCAGCGGCGAGAGCAGCAGTTGGTAGAGGCGGATCGGAGCGGTGGCGATCGCGATCGCGGCGCGGCTCACCGGCCGGCGCCCCCGCCCGACGACAAACCCGCCCCCGCGAGCGCCTCGCCGAGCGCCTCCGCGAGGCCGTTCTCTCCACGCTCGCGCGCGAGGCCGCCGGCATCGGGGCGCGCGACGATCACGAAGTCGTGGCCGGCTGGCAGCTGGTCGGCTTCCTTCCAAAAGACCTCGCGCAGCAACCGCTTGACCCGGTTGCGCTCGACCGCCCCACCCACCTTGCGGCCCACCGAAACACCGAGCCGCGCCTGCTCGTGATCGTCGGAGCGGGGGAAGGCATGTACGACCAAGTAACGATTCGCGTGCGACTTGCCTTCACGATAGACGCGGTCGAACTCCGAGCTTCGCGACAGACGGGCACGACGTGGCGTTCTGCGGCCAGGCGTGTTCACCGCGACGGCGCAGATCCCGCGGACTCGGGCATCGGGGCCGGGATCGACCGCGACAGCCAGGACATCTAAGGCGTCAGGCGCTTGCGACCCTTGGCGCGCTTGCGCTTCAGGATCCTGCGGCCGGCGGTGGTCCGCATACGGTTGCGGAACCCGTGGGCACGGGCGCGCTTGCGTTTCTTTGGCTGGTAGGTCCGCTTCATGGGGCCGAGGAAGTATAGGGAGGTCGCCTCGCTGACCGGCGGCGGGCGACGAAACCGTCATTTCCGCGATTTGCGGAGTCGGTGTCGGGACCGCGCCGGTCCTCGCCAATCCTGTTGGGCGGCGTCTGTAACATCGCCCTCGCTGGTCGCTCGCGGCAGCTTTCCGGGAGCGGCACCTCACCTATTTTCGAATTCGACCCCCTCTGGGAGGAACCGTCCTGCCCCTGTCCCCAGCGCCTGAGAAAACCTGGCTCGCGATCCGGGACGAACTGCGCGGGGCGGTCCCCGAGGTGACTTTTCAGCTCTGGCTCGACCCCTTGGAACTTGCCGCGCGCGAGGGGGCGCGCCTCTACGTCCGCGCCCCCAACCACGTCCGCCGACTGGTGGAGGACCGCTATCTGTCCCTTCTGCGAACGACCGCGGGGCGGATCGATTCGTTGATCACGACGGTCGAGATGGTCGATGAGGACTGGGCTCCGGACGTCGGTCCTGCTCAAGGAACCGCCCCGGTCGATGACCCGGGCCTCAATCCCCGCTACAGCTTCGACCAGTTCGTTATCGGTGATGGCAACCGGTTCGCCCACGCTGCTGCACTCACGGTCGCCGAGCTGCCCGGCCAGGCCTACAACCCGCTCTTCATCCACGGTCCGCCGGGCCTCGGCAAGACCCATCTCCTACACGCGATCGGGAACTTGATCCGCGCCAACGACCCATCGTTGTCGGTCCTCTACTCGACGCTCGAGGGCTTCACGAGCGCCTACACCCAGTCGGCGCGCAAGCGCGACTTCGAATTTTTCCGGGCGCGCTACCGCTCGGCGGATGTCCTGCTGCTCGACGACGTCCAGTTCCTCGCCGCCAAGGTCGGGACGATGGAAGAGCTCTTCCACACCTTCAACATCCTCTACGAATCCGGGCGCCAACTCGTGATCACGAGCGATCGCTCTCCGTCCGACCTCGCGGATTTCGAGGACCGGCTGCGCGAGCGGTTCGGGTCCGGCCTGGTTGTTGCCCTCGACCGCCCCGAGTTCGACGTCCGGCTGGCGATCCTCCGCAAGCGCGCGAGCGGCGACGTCGCAGCAGTCGGCGAGGAGGTTTTGGAGGAGGTCGCCAAGCGAGTCAACTCCAGCGTCCGCGCCCTCGAAGGAGCGTTGATTCGAGTCGTGGCGCATGCATCGATGCGCGGTGAGGATCCCTCGGCTGATCTCGCCCGCGAGGTCGTCGGCCCACCACTTCCCGAACAACGGGCCGAGGTCACGGTGCCGGCAGTCCTCGAGGCGGTCGCCGAGGCCTACGGGATCACCGTCGCTGCGATCCTCGCCCACGACCGGCGCTCTTCGGTAGCCAAGGCGCGCCAGATAGCCATGCTCCTGACTCGCGACCTGACGAACGAGAGCCTGCCCGCGATCGGCGCGGCGTTCGCAGGGCGCAATCACTCAACCGTAATTCACGCGTGTCGCCGCGCGACCCAGGCCGTCGACTCCGAACCCCGCACGCGCGAGCTTGTCGACAAGCTCCGTTCAGAACTGCTCGCCCGGCGGTGACGACCGTGTCCGCTGCGAGGATTGACCTCTTGTCGACAGGTTCGTCACACCCGGATCCCCGCTCGCAACCCTGGTTGCGGGAGGATGTCGACATTTCAACAACCCCAGATAACAAGAGAGTTAGATGAAGATCTCTGTTGCTCAAGATGTTTTGTTGGCAAGACTCGGAATTGCGAGCCGGGCGGCTTCGCCACGCAGCGCCGTCCAATCGCTCGCCGGTGTGATGATCAGTTCCGGCCCCGACGGGGTCGAACTACGCGCCACCGACATGGAGATGGGCCTCCGCGTTCAACTCGACGCGACCGCCGACGGAGAGGGCGCGATCGTCCTTCCCGCGCGCCTGCTGCTCGACATCGTCCGATCGCTGCCGGCCGGAGCGCCGGTCACGCTCGAGCATCGCGCGAGCGACGATGACCTGGAGGTGCTGGCCGGCTCCTCGGCATTCCACCTGAGGCTGTTGCCGGTCGACGATTTTCCACCGCGGCTGCCCGAGGCCGGCGACGCGACGACGATCAAGGTTCCGGCAGATGCTTTTATCGAGACGATCGACCGGGTCGCGCGTTCGGCCTCGCGCGACGAGACCCGTCCTCACCTGACCGGCGTGCTCGTAACCGCGTCCGGCTCTGAGCTGCGGATGGTCGCGACAGACTCCTATCGGCTGAGCGTCAAGGAGCGCGCCCTCGATGCCCCGGTCGACGGAGAGCTAGAGGCGAATGTCCCCGCCCGCGCGCTCCAGGAGCTCGGGCGGATCGCGACCGCCGAGGGCGCCACGGAGATCGCCGTAACCGCGCTCGAGAACCAGGTCGTGTTCACGGTTGGCGGCGTGGTGCTCTCCTCGCGGCTGGTCGAAGGTCGATTCCCGAACTATCGCCAGCTGCTGCCGGAAACCTGCGAGCACGAGCTGCGCGTCAGTCGGCGCGAGCTGCTCGAGGTCGTTCGCCGCATCGGGCTCCTTGCTCAGAAGAACGTCCCGCTGAGGCTTGCCTTCAGCGAGGGGCAGGTCGAGGTGTCTGCTCAGACGCCAGACGTTGGGCATGCCGCCGAGACCGTCCCACTTCCGTTCAAGGGCGAACCACTCGAGATCGGGTTCAATCCGGAGTTCTTCCGCGACGGCCTCGAGAGCGCCGAGTCGGATGAGCTGGTGCTGAAGCTCATCAGCCCACTGCGCCCAGGCCTGATCGAATCCGGGTCGGCCGGCGAGTTCATCTATCTCGTGATGCCGATTCGCCTCAACGTGTAGTGCCGTGCTCGTCGACCGCGTAGCGCTGCGCGACTTCCGCAACTACGAGCGGGCCGACGTCTCGCTGGCACCGGGTCTGACTGTGGTCACCGGCTCAAACGGTGCCGGCAAGACGAACCTCCTCGAGGGGCTCTACTTCGGCTTGACGGCGCGCTCGTGCAGGACGCGTAACGAACGAGAGATGGTTCGTCACGGGTGTCGCGTGACGCGTGTGTCTGTCGACGCGACCGATGACAGCGGGGCGCACCGGTTCGAGGTCGGCTTCGAGCCCGGGGAGGCCAAGCGGATCTCGATCGACGGCGCCACCCAGACCGCCGCCCCGGTCGCGCAGGTGCAGCGCCCACCGGTCAGCGTTTTCGTCCCCGAGCGGCTGGAGCTGGTCAAGGGCGCCCCCGCCCTGCGGCGCTCGCATGTGGACCAGCTGATCGCCGCGATCTGGCCGGCGCGTGCCGAGACGCGGGCCGCCTACTCGCGCGCACTCGCGCAGCGCAACGCTCTGATCGCGCGGATCCGAGCCGGCCACTCCTCACCCTCCTCGCTCGACTCCTGGGATCAGGAGCTTGCGCGTGCGGGCTTCGCGCTGATGGAGGACCGGACCGCTGCGCTCGAGGAGGTCGCGCCGCCGTTCGTCCAGCGCGGCGCCGAGATCGGGCTGCCGGGCGCCGTCGCGCTGCGGTACCGACCGCGCTCGCAGGCGAGCGGCCCGGGCGATCTGCTCTCCGAGCTCGAACAGCGGCGGACCTCGGATCTCGATCGGGGCTTCAGCGGCCACGGGCCCCACCGCGATGACCTCGTGCTGGAGCTCGGCGGCCGGTCGCTGCGCTCCTATGGGTCGCAGGGCCAACAGCGAGCGGCGCTGCTCGCACTCCTGTTCGCGGAACGGGACGTACTCGTAGGAGCCGGGCGACCGCCGCTGATGCTGCTCGACGACGTGATGTCCGAGCTCGACGCAGACCGCCGCTCGCAACTCGTCGGCCTGATCGAGTCGGGTGGTCAGGCGTTGCTGACCGCGACGGAGGTCGCGCACGTGCCGGCCGACGCGGCCCTCGACGTGATCCACGTCAATGTGACCGACGGCGTCGCGGAGGCGGCGCAGGGGTTGCGGGCGGCGTGAAGCGCCGTGATCCTCGGTCGCTGAGCGTTGCGCTCAACGACCTCCAGACCCAGCTGGCGCCACAGACCCTGCTCGCCGAGGTCCAACGACTCTGGCCGGAGATCGCCGGTCAGGCGCTGGAGGCTCATGCGCGGCCGGTCTCAGAGCGCGACGGAGAGGTCGGATTCGAGTGCGATTCGAGCAGCTGGGCACACGAGCTGACGCTGATGGCGGCCTCGCTCGTGACCCGTTTCGAAGAAGTGCTGCGAGGGTCGCGCCACGAGGGCCGGCTCGCGGGTCTTCGCTTCTCAGCGACCAGTCGCCCTCGAGCGACCGCCAGAACCCGTCGGAGGAACTTGCAATGAACCCCAAATCTCCGCGATTTGCTGGTATTTCGTAACGGTTTACAGCAGTTACCCGGCACTCCGCTCTGGTAGCATGGAGAGCGGTAATCGAAGGGTCGCCCCGGACGGTGCGCAGCGCACTCGTGGCCGGGGCTATCGCATGTTGGGAGCCACCGCAGGAGCTCCTCGCGCATGACCCCTCGGACGATCTGAGCAGAAGGGACAGTTTGGCGGAGAAGGCAAAGAGCAACGCGCCCAAGGCGGGCTACGACGCGAGCAACATCACCGTCCTTGAGGGGCTCGAGGCGGTTCGCAAGCGGCCCGGCATGTACATCGGATCGACAGGTACGCGCGGGCTGCACCACCTGATCTACGAGGTGATGGACAACTCCGTCGACGAGGCCCTCGCGGGCGAGTGCGACGAGGTCCAGATCACGATTCACCCGGACAACGGCGTCACGGTCACCGACAACGGCCGTGGGATCCCGGTCGACATGCACGAGAAAGAGGGCCGTCCGGCGGCCGAGGTCGTACTGACCGTCCTCCACGCTGGCGGCAAGTTCGGCGAGGGCGGCGGCTACAAGGTCTCAGGCGGCCTGCACGGCGTCGGCGTCTCGGTCGTCAACGCGCTTTCGGAGCAGCTCGAGCTGACGGTCTGGCGCGACGGCTTCGAGTGGACCCAGACCTACGAGCGCGGGACGCCGACCAAGGCGCTCGCGCAGGGTGCCAGGACCGACCGCCGGGGCACGAGCATCACCTTCCTGCCCGACCTCGAGATCTTCGACACGATTGACTACGAGCGCGCCACGCTCGAGCAGCGGTTCCGCGAGATGGCGTTCCTGACGCGCGGGCTGAAGATCGACTTCACCGATGAGCGCGGCGAGGGCTACTCCGAAAGCTTCAAGTACGACGGCGGCATCCGCGACTTCGTCACCTACCTCCACTCCCAGGGCTCGCGCGACGCGCTCCACAAGAAGGTCGTATTCCTCGAGGACTCGGGCGATGTCGGCGAGGTCGAGGTCGCGATGCAGTGGAACTCCTCCTACCAGGAGGCGCTGCTGAGCTTCGCCAACAACATCAATACCCACGAGGGAGGCTCCCACCTGTCTGGCTTCCGGTCGGCGCTGACACGCACGCTCAACGCCTACGCGCGGTCGAAGGGGCTGCTCAAGGAAAAGGAGGACAACCTCCAGGGCGAGGATGTCCGCGAGGGGTTGACCGCGATCATCTCGGTCAAGATCGCCGACCCCCAGTTCGAGGGGCAGACCAAGACCAAGCTCGGCAACCCGCCCGTCGAGGGGTTCGTCCAGGCGGCCGTCAACCGCGGCCTGGCCGAGTTTCTCGAGGAGAACCCGAGTGAGGCGCGCGCGATCATCACGAAGGCTGTGCAGGCCTCTCGCGCTCGCGAGGCCGCGCGCAAGGCGCGCGACCTGACGCGCCGCAAGTCGGCGCTCGAGAACTCGACCCTCCCGGGCAAGTTGGCCGACTGCTCGGTCCGCGACCCCGCGCTCGCCGAGCTGTTCGTCGTCGAGGGTGACTCGGCCGGCGGCTCGGCCAAGCAGGGTCGCGACCGCAATACCCAGGCCGTCCTGCCGCTGCGCGGCAAGATCATCAACGCCGAGAAGAACCGGATCGACAAGGTCCTCTCCAACCAGGAGATCCAGGCGATGATCACGGCGATCGGCACGGGTATCCGCGAGGACTTCGACGTCCAGAAGGCCCGCTACCACAAGATCATCATCATGTGCGACGCCGACGTCGACGGCGCCCACATCCGCACGCTCGTCCTGACGTTTCTCTACCGCGAGATGCCGCAGCTGATCGACGAGGGCTACATCTACCTCGCGAAGGCGCCGCTCTACAAGGTCAAGTCGGGCGGCACCGAGCTCTACATCGAGCGTGAGCACGAGCTCGAGGAGTTCCTGCTGCGCGACAAGCTCGAGCGGATCGAGGTGACCGACCGCGACGGCCGCGAGTTCGGGTTCACCCATCCGCGCTGGCAGAAGTTCATCCGTCTGCTCAAGCAGTACGAGGGGTGGGCATCTACGCTCGCCGCGGAGTACGGACCCGGGACGATCAACTTCCTCGAGGAGTCGACGATTCTCGACGCCGACGTCGCCGATCCCGAGGCGCTGCTCGCCCACCTGCGTGAGGTGACCGCCGACGTCGAGCCGCACTCGATCGAACTGGTCTCCGAAGACGCGGAGGAGGTCGTCGTCAAGACGGTTCAGCGCACGAGCGGGCTGGCCGTCACACGGCGGCTCCGACGGTCGCTGTTTGCGGCGCCCGAGTACGCCCGCTTCCGTGGCGTCCACGGCCAGCTGCGCGAGCTCGCCGGCACCCCGCCGTTCGCGATCAACCTCGGCAAGAAGACCGACCGCGCTCTCTCCTTCGAGGATCTGCGCCGCGCAGTCGTCGACGTCGCCAAGGAGGGCGTCGCGATGCAGCGGTTCAAGGGGCTCGGCGAGATGAACGCCGACCAGCTCTACGACACGACGATGGATGCCGAGCGGCGGACGCTCCAGCGCGTCACCGTCGACGACGCCAGCGCCGCCGATCTGATCTTCTCGATGCTGATGGGCGACAAGGTCGAGCCGCGTAGGGAGTTCATCGAGACCAACGCACGTTCTGTAACGAATCTGGACGTCTGAGATGGCCGACATTGATCGTTTGACCGGCGGTGTGATCGAGGATCGGGGGCTCGAGGAGGAGATGCGGTCCTCCTACCTCGATTACGCGATGAGCGTGATCGTGGGCCGTGCGCTGCCCGACGTGCGCGACGGACTGAAGCCGGTCCACCGGCGCGTGCTCTACGCAATGCACGAGGCGGGCCTGCAGCCGACCCGGCCCTACCGCAAGTGCGCCTATGTCGTCGGCGAGGTGATGGGCGCGTTCCACCCGCACGGCGACTCGTCGATCTACGACGCGCTGGTCCGTCTCGCCCAGCCCTTCGCGCAGCGCTACCCGCTGATCGACGGCCAGGGCAACTTCGGCTCGATCGACAGCGATCCGGCGGCGGCGATGCGCTACACGGAGGCCCGGCTCGCCCGGATCGCCGGCGAGCTGCTGCGTGACATCGACGCCGACACCGTCGACTTCGGCCCCAACTACGACGACACGCGGCTCGAGCCGCTGATCCTCCCGGCGCGGTTCCCGAACCTGCTGGTCAACGGATCGTCGGGGATCGCCGTCGGCATGGCGACGAACATCCCGCCGCACAACGTGCGCGAAACGATCGACGCGACCATCGCCTTCATCGACGACCCCGAAATCGGGGTCGAGGGTCTGATGGAGCACATCAAGGGGCCCGACTTCCCGACCGGCGGCGTGATCGTCGGACGGACGGGGATCAAGGAGGCGTATGAGACCGGCCGCGGCCGGGTCGTCGTCCGCGCCGTTGCGCACATCGAGCCGCTGCGCCAGGGCAAGGAGGCGATCATCGTCACCGAGCTGCCTTACCAGGTCACCAAGGGCGACGGGCGCAACGATGGCTCGGGCCTGATCAAGAAGATCGCCGAGGTCGTCAACGACAAGAAGATTCCCGAGATCTCCGATCTGCGCGACGAGTCGGACAAGTCCGGCATCCGCCTGGTGATCGAGCTCAAGCGCGACGTGATCCCCAAGGTCGTGCTGAACAAGCTCTACAAGCACACGGGAATGCAGAACACCTTCGGTGTGAACATGGTTGCGCTGGTCGACGGCGTGCCGCGCACCCTCGGGCTCGTCGCGGTGATCAAGAACTACGTCGACCACCAGCGAACCGTGATCGTCCGGCGCACCCAGCACGAGCTGCGGCGCGCGGAGGCTCGCGCACACATCCTCGAGGGGCTGCTGATCGCGCTGCGCGACCTCGACGCCGTGATCGAGCTGATCCGCGCCTCGCGCGATCCCGAAGCCGCGCGCGAGGGGCTGATCGGCCGGTTCGAGCTCTCGACCGAGCAGGCCCAGGCGATCCTCGACCTCCGCCTCCAGCGGCTCACCGCCCTCGAGGCGGGCAAGATCGAGGCCGAGCACGCCGACCTCGTCGAGCGGATCCGCGAGCTGCGCGAAATCCTCGGGGACGAGGCCCGCGTCTATGGATTGATCAAGGAGGAGCTGCTCGAGATCCGCGAGGCCTACGGCGATGAGCGCCGCACGAAGATCACCCACGCCGAGGGCGAGATCGACATCGAGGACCTGATCGCCGACCAGCAGATGGTCATCTCGATCACGAAGTCCGGCTACATCAAGTCGCTGCCGCTCGCCACCTACCGCCAGCAGAAGCGCGGCGGGGTTGGCGTGATCGGGATGGACATGAAGGACGAGGACTACATCGAGCACCTGTTCGTCAGCTCGACCCACGACTTCCTGCTGTTCTTCACCAACCGCGGCAAGGTGTACCGCGAGAAGGTCTACGACCTGCCGGAGGCCAGCCGCACCGCGAAGGGTCGTGCGCTCGTCAACGTCCTGCCGCTGCGCGAGGGGGAGTACGTCCGCGATGTCATCTCCACGCGCGACTTCAGCGAGTCGAAGTACCTGATGTTCGCGACCAAGAAGGGCATGGTCAAGAAGACCGAGCTGACCGCCTACAACACGCCGCTGCGCGCCGACGGCATCATCGCGATCAACATCCGCGACGACGACGAGCTGATCGCGGTGCGCGGCACGAGCGGTGAGGACTCGGTCCTGATGGTCTCACGCTCCGGCCACGCCGCCCACTTCAGCGAGACCGCAATCCGCGCGATGGGCCGCGACACCTCCGGCGTCAAGGGCATGAACATCACCCGCGGCAAGGACAACTGCGTGCTCGCGATGGACATCGCCCGGCCCGAGGACGAGCTGCTCGTTGTGACCGAGAACGGTTTCGGCAAGCGGACCTCGGTCTCGGAGTACGCGCTCAAGGGGCGCGGCGTGATGGGCGTTCAGACGATCCGGCTGACTGAGGCGCGCGGCGGGCTCGCCGGCGCGCTGATCGTCCGCGAGAACCAGGAGCTCGTCTTCATCAGCCAGCTCGGGATGGTCCAGCGCACAAGCGTCAAGGGGATCTCGAAGCAGGGCCGCTCGACGCAGGGCGTGACGGTCATGAACCTGCGCGAGGACGATTCGGTCAGCGCTGTCGCCCTGGTGGCCGAGGACTCCGCCACGCCGACGGACGCAGATGAGCTGCCTGAAGCCGATCCGGACCAAGGTGACCCCCCTGAAGCCGATCCGGACGAAGGCGACCTGCCTGAAGCCGATCCGGACGAAGGCGACCTGCCTGAAGCCGATCCGGACGAAGGCGACCTGCCTGAATGAAGGTCCGTGCGGCCGTGCTCGAGGAATTCGGCGCGCCCCTCCAGGTTCAGCAGGTCGACCTCGCGGAGCCGGGTCCAGGCGAAGTCCTCGTGCGGATGGTCGCCTGCGGCGTCTGCCACACCGACCTCTACACCGCCTCCGGCGCTGACCCCTCGGGGTACGCGCCGACCGTCCTCGGCCACGAGGGTGGGGGAGTCGTCGAGGCGCTCGGCGACGACGTATCCGACCTCGCGGTCGGCGACCACGTCGTCACCTTGTTCTCGCCCCAGTGCCGCGAGTGCATTCACTGCCTCAGCGATCGGACCAACCTCTGCCTGGCGATCCGCGAGCAGCAGGGCAAGGGATTTTTGCCCGACGGCACGACGCGGCTCTCGCGCGACGGTGAGCCGATCCGCCACTTCATGGGCACCTCGACGTTCGCCGAGTACACGGTGATGCCCTCGATTGCACTCGCGAAGATCAACCCCGATGCGCCGCTCGAGGCCGCCTGCCTGTTCGCGTGCGGCCTGTCGACGGGTCTTGGCGCTGCGATCAACACCGCCGAGGTGCAAGCCGGATCGACCTGCGTCGTGTTTGGTGCCGGGATGGTCGGTCTCGGCGCGGTGGCGGGGTGTCGCCTCCAGGGCGCCGAGCGGATCGTCTGCGTCGATCTGTCCGAGGATCGGCTCGAGCTCGCCCGCGGGCAGGGGGCGACCGAGGTGATGGTCGGCGACGAGCACTCCGTCGACCGGATCCTCGAGCTCACCGATGGCTTCGGCGCGGACTACACCTTCGAGGCGACCGGCAACGTCGGGGTGATGCGCCAGGCGGTCGAGTCGGCACGCATGGGCTGGGGCCTTTGCACCGTCACTGGCGTCGCCGGTAAGGGCGAGACGCTCGATGTCATCCCCCGTTTCCTGATCACCGGCCGGCGGGTCGCCGGGTCGTCGTTCGGCGGCGTCAAGGGGCGCGACCAAGTGCCCCAGTTCGTCGAGCGATACCTCGCCGGAGAGATCGACGTGGACGCTTTTCTCTCGCACCGGATCACCCTCGACCAGGTCAACGACGGCTTCGAGCTGATGGAGCGCCAGGACGGGATCCGTTCGGTGATCGGCTTCTCCTAGCGCGAGGTTTCGAGCGAAGGGCTGAGTGCCGCGTGCGCGTGACCCCGGTGGGGTCTAAGCCCGTCGGTTGGGTCTGCTTTCATTAGCTGACCAGGGAAAGGAGGTGGTCCTAAATTGAGTGACAGTTTGATCGGGACCCTGGAGGTGCCCGGCCGCTAGACCCCACGGGGGTCAATGCCGGATTGGTTTCGGCCATAGGCGACGTCTCGTCGGCTAGGTCGGTGCTGGAACGTCGAGCGGAGTCCAAGTCGGGCACCGTCGGTGGAGATGGCCGGGAGTGGTTCCTCCGGCCCCGCGCACGAAGGCGCGGAGGCTCGCCGCCGATCGATTCAGAGCAGTGTCACCAGAGGCGCCTTCGGGCGCCTCTGGTCGTTACTCGCGGAACCGCTCGCTCCGGAACCGGTCGTCGCTGCCCGCGGAGGTCTCGTCCGTTGCTCCGAGGGGAGAGGCCTCTTCCTCGAGCAGCTCGATCCGCTGCTCGAGCTCGTCGACCCGATCGGTGAGGTCGCCGACGGCGGCGGTCGCATCCTCGGCGACCCGCTGGGCTTCCTCGAGCGCCTCTGCCCCCTCGCTCGGGTCATCGGTCTCGGTCTCGAGCGCGGCGAGCGCCTGATTGGCCTCCTCGGCGGCCTCGAGAGCCTCCTTGGACTCCGACCTCGACGCGTCGACCTGCTTGGCGAGGTTGGCTATCCGCGCGGAATCGACGCCACCCGAGTCCTCGCCGGAGCCGCCGTCGCCACCGCCGAACAGCGCGATCAGCGCGATCAGCGAAGCAGCGACCGCCCAAACGCCGGCGGCGGTAACCCAGCGGCGCAGCGTCTGAAGATCGCCCGCGGTCGCCGGCTCGAGTTCGGGGTCGGGGCGGTATCCGGGATTGGTCTGGAAATCGCCCGGACTGGGCGGCCTGGGCGGCGGGGGAGGGTAGTTGCCGGTGCCCATCGGTCGAAACCCTATGCGCTAGGCGGCGGCCAAGTACGGCTCCCACGCCTGTGGGATCCGGGGAGTCGCGACATGGACGAAGATCGTCGGGCTCGGCACGCGCGGCTTCTGGCGCGGCTCCATCCCGGCCTGGCGGGGGAGCCGATCGCCTTTGCGGCGGTTGCAGGGCGCGCAGCAGGCGACGATGTTGTCCCAGCTGGAAGGTCCTCCTTTGGACCGCGGGATCACGTGGTCGACCGTCAGCGAGCTCTTACTGGTACCGCAGTACTGGCAGGTCCATTGGTCGCGCGCGAAGATCGCGCGGCGCGTGATTTTGCGGCTGTGGGCGTCGTGGGGCACTCGGACGTAGATGTTCAGGCGAATCACCAGCGGCCGCGGCAGGGTCATGTGCTCGGCGTGCAGCGAGAGCGACGAGCGCTCGATCAGCTCGGCGCGTTGCTTGAGCAGCAGGACCGCGGCGCGGCGCACCGTGCAGACGTTGATCGGCTCGTAGGAGGCGTTGAGGACGAGCACCCGGCTGCGCGTCCCTCGATCGTCGCCGACGGGCCGCAGCGCGACGACGGAGGCCGGCTCGGGGTCCGGCTCAGCTCCCACTTCGTCGGCCACCAGAGCTCTCGCCACGGTCGCAGCAGTGTAGCCACCGCAGCGGCTCCGTAGCGAGGATCAGGCCACCGGGTAGGACCCGAGCACGCGCAGCGTCTGCACGCGCGCTTCGAGCGCGGCGAGCGCCTCGGCGACAGGAGCCGTTTCGGCCCCGCCTGCGAGGTCGGCGAAGAACATGTAGTGGCCGAGCCCGACCCGCCGCGGTCGGCTCTCGATCTTGGTCAGGTTGACCGCCCGGTCGGCGAACTCCGAGAGGACCCCGACGAGCGCCCCGGGCGCCTCGTCGTTGAACCCCCAGAAGACGATCGAGGTCTTGTCCGCGGGCGTTGAGGAGAGGCCCCACGGCGGACCGGCCGCGATCTCGCCGGCGCGTCGCAGCCATACGAAGCGGGTGCTGTTGCCCGGCTCGTCCTGGATGTCGGTGGCCAGCACCTCGCCGCCGTGCACCTCGGCCGCGAAGGCCGATCCGATCGCCCCCCAGGGCTCCTCCGTCTGGGTAACCGCTCGCACCGCCTCGGCGGTCGAGGCGGCTACGGCCCGCTCGGCTTCCGGCAGCTGTGCGCGTAGGTAGCGGCCGCACTGGGCGAGCGCCTGGGGATGAGAGAGCACCCGCTGAACCGACGCATGACCAATCCCGGCACGCGCGATCAGGCAGTGCGCGATCGGCCGCACGACCTCCGCCGCGATCCTCACGTTGCTCGCCTCCGCCGCGAGCACATCGAGCGTCGCCGTCACGGAGCCTTCGAGTGAGTTCTCGATCGGAACGACGCAGGCGTCGGATTCGCCCTCCTCGACCTGGAGCACGGCCTCTCGAATCTCCTCGCAGGGAACCTCCTCCACCTCGCCCCCGGCGGACGCCCGCAGGGCCTCCTCGGAGTAGGTGCCCGCCGGCCCGAGGAAGGCGACGCGCGGGGCGACCGTCATGACATCAACCCGGGGACGAGGCAAGCGCGGTCGAGATCGCCTCGAGCTCCTCCGGCGAGAGGTCCAGATCAGAGGTGCCCGCCTCGACCTGCTTCACGTAGACGCGCGCCTGGTCGCGGTGCAGGATCGAGGAGATCACGACGCCCGAGCGAGCTGCGTCGAGCAGCGCGACCGAACTCGACTGACGGCCGGACATCTCGCCATAGGCGTCGTAGCGGATCAGTGATCGGTAGGTGATCGCGCCGCTCAGTCGCCGCTCGGTCTCCGAGACCCGCTCGTCCACTCGCCCGAGCACCTCCTCGGCCCAGGCCTGGAGGGATTCGAAGTCGCGCTCGAGCCGGCCCGCATGCGCCACGAGGTCTTGTTCCCCGGTCTCGCCGAGCACCACGATCTGATCTCGCCGCACTCGACGCAGCCGGCCGGCCAGCACGAGGGTCACGGCGAGCGTGATCAGCGCCACTGCGGCTGCGGCGATGGCGATGATCGTCGTCGGTGAGGTCAGCTCGAAGCCCACCGCTGGCAATCTACCGCCAGGCTTCGCGCCAAGGGCTGGAGCTCGTGAGCGGATGACCCCGGTGGGGTCTACCGCCAGGGTTCGCGCCAAGGGCTGGAGCTCGTGAGCGGATGACCCCGGTGGGGTCTACCGCCAGGGTTCGCGCCAAGGGCTGGAGCTCGTGAGCGGATGACCCCGGTGGGGTCTAGGCCAGCGCCCAGATCAGCCGCCGAAGCGGACGAGGTACTCAGCCGAGTTGTTGTCCTCGTTCTCCTCGCCCGGGACTCCTTCGACGGTGACTTTGACCGCCAGATCCTCGTTGGACGGCGGCGTCTCCGTCAGCGGCAGCTCGAGGGCGACGGTCTCGTCGACCTTGATCGAGGGGATCTCGCCACTCAGCTCGATTGGCGCATCGCCCCCGTCGATCGTCAGCCTGATTGCGACGTTCTGCTCGTCGTTCTCGCCCTGGTTCTGGATCTCGACCTCGAACGAAAGTCCTGAGGTCCCGTCGACGGTCGTCACGCCTCCGTCGCTCAGCTTGTCGCCGCCCGGCTGAACGGTGACACCCTGGAGGCCGGTTCCGTGAAGGCCGGGAGCGACCTTCTCGTTCGGATCATCGCCATCGCTTGCCGGAGCTTCGCCCTTGATCGAGCCGATCGCGTTCTCGACGGTCGGCAGCTGCAACCAGCTGACGTCGGGCAGGAACTGGCTCTCCGGGAGATCGGCGACCCGCTCGAGCAGGTCGGCATCGCGCGCGCCGGTCTGGATCGCCGGCAGGACCCGTTGCGAGTAGATGACGTCGCTGGTCAAGAAGTTCTGCATCTGGCCGGCGATCCGCTCCTCGGCGTCCTCGGGATCGGTGTCGCCAAGTGCTGTCGGCAGAAACTCGGAGATCCCGCCCAACCCGTCGCTGCGGAACGAGAGCGACTGGAGGAGATACCCCTGCGCTTCGCTCAGCTCATCCGGAACGTTGATCGCGCGGGCGCGCTCGATCAGCTGTTCGGACTCCACACGAAAGCCGTTGATCGTGTTCTCGACGTCGACCGAGCTCTGGGTTCCCGGATCCTCGAACAGCGCGAACAGGGCATCGCCCTGCTGATCGGACTCGCCGACCAGCGCGCTGACGTCGGCGACGTAGTCCTCGAAGGCCTGCGCCTTGCGTGCGCCGAGGCAGGCCCTGATCCCGAAGATCAGAATCAGCGCGAGCGCGAGCGCGATCACCCCGGCGATGATTCGCCGCGTGACTACCGTCTGGTGATCGAAACCGTGTTCGGGACCACTGCTCCGCGGGCCGACCCCGGGCTCATCGCTGAAGGACAATCTCGCTCCCTGGCCGTTTGCAGGTGAAAGTCGACCCTAACGATAGACAGATCAGAGGGAGAAACGGCAAGAGTCCTGTCGTCGGCGTGCACGGCAGGGAGCTTGCCGACGAGCCCGAAAGCAGAACGGTGAGCGACAGCGATCCCACCCGGGCGCTCACCGGCACCACGGATCCGCTCGGCGACCCTCCGGACGTTCGCGGCGGCTCCGGGCTACTGCTGGGCCGTTACCAGCTCGAGGCCGCGATCGGATCGGGTGGCCACGGCTCGGTGTGGCGGGCCTTCGATGCGAAGCTCGAGCGGCCAGTGGCGGTCAAGGTGCTGACCCGCTCGAGCGCCGCCCACGACCGCCGTGCGAGCCGCGAGGCGCGCGCCGCCGCGCGGCTGAATCACCCCGGAATCGTGGCGCTTTACGAGCTTGGCGAGGACGCGGACGCCGTCTACCTGGTCTCCGAGCTCGTCGACGGACGGACACTCGCCGAGTTGGAGGCCGACGGGCTGGTCTCCGATCGCGACCTCGGCGAGATCGGCGTCGCCCTCTGTGACGCGCTCGCCCACGCCCATCGCAAACAGGTCGTCCACCGCGACGTCAAGCCGCAGAACGTCCTTGTCGTCGCTGACCCGGCCGCCGGAGCCGGATTCGTCAAGCTGACCGACTTCGGCGTGGCCCGGCTGCTGAGCGAGGAGCCGCTGACCGTGACCGGTGGTGTTGTGGGGACGGTCGCCTACATGGCGCCCGAGCAGGCCGCCGGGCACCCGACCGCTGAGCCGGCAGACGTCTACTCGCTCGCGTTGACGCTGCACGAGGGATGGTCCGGTGTGCGGCCCGGCGGGCCGACCGCCCCGCCCCGCCCGCTGTCCCAGCTGCGGCGCGACCTGCCGCCCGCGGTCGCCGCGGTGGTCGATCAATGCCTGGCCGCGGATCCCGGCCGGCGGCCCGCGCTTGAGGAGCTGCGCGCGACGCTGGAGGAAGGCATCGGCGAGCTGGCCGATGAGGGCGGCCTGGTCGCGCCGGGTCCGCTCGAGCGAATCGGGCTGACGATTCCGCTGCGCCCCCGCGCCAACGTGCCGGGGCTTCCATCTGCGCCGCGCGGCGGGACGCTGGCGGCGCGCGCCGGCGCCGCGCTTCTGGCCGCCGCGTTCGTCGCGGCGGCGTTTGTCTGGCTCGCGCCCGGAACGCCGGAGTTCCCGCTCGCCGCGGCCGCGGCGACGGCGCTCGCCTGCGTGCTCCTGCCTCGCCTGGGGTGGCTGGCCGCAGCAGCCGGCGTGCTCATCTGGCTGACCGCCGACGGCCGGACCGGCATCGCCTTCGTGCTGGCCCTCGCCCTAGCGACGGTGCCGCCGTTGCTCTGGCGGGCGGGTGCGCTCTGGTCGCTCCCGCTACTCGCCGGCGCTCTCGGGCTCGCAGGTCTCGGCGGAGCGTTCGTCGGCATCGCCGCGTGCGCCGCAGCGGGCTGGCGACGGGTCGGCCTCGTCGTGAGCGGCTTCGCATGGATGGTCGCCGTCCAGTTGGTCGCGGGCGATCAGCTCTACAACGGAGTCGTCCAGATCGACTTCGGTCCGGAGTCCTGGGGCGGCTCGCCGATCGACGCCGCCCGTGATGCGATCTACCCATCCGTCGTCTCCGGCCTGCCGGCGCTCGGCGGGGTTTGGGCGGTGGCTGCGCTGCTCGCCCCGCTCGTGATCCGAGGTAGCCGGGTCGTGATGCTCGGGCTGGGGGCGATCGGCTGGACGGCGGCATGGACGATCGCCGTCTGGGCGACCGCCGATGCACTGAGCTTGCCCACCCCGCGCGACCTGATCGGCTCCGCCGCGCTCGCCGCCGGGGTGGCGGCTCTCGGTCTTGGCCTGCGACGGGCGCGCGCAGAGCGGTTCGCACCCCCCGACGTTCCGTAGGATGGCGCTGGATGAGACCCCACCGGGTCCTTATCAAGCAACCTTGGACCCTGGAGAGACATTCTCGATGAGCGTGCTGCGAAATTTGGAGGCGAAGATCGAAGGCCTGGTCGAGGGCGCGTTCGGTCGCGCCTTCAAGTCGAAGGTCCAGCCGGTCGAGATCGCTCGCAAGCTCGCGAAGGAGATGGAGGACAACCGCACCGTCTCGGTCGCGCACACCTACGTCCCGAACCAGTTCTGTGTTTATCTCTCGCCGCAGGATCGCCAGCAGTTCGAGAGCTACGAGACCGCGCTCAAGAAGGAGCTCTCCGACTACCTGCTCGAGCACGCGCGCACGCGCAAGCTGTCGCTGGTGACCCGGCCGGCGATCGCGCTGGAGACCGACGAGCGGCTCGGCGTCGGCGAGTTCGGGATTCAGGCGTGGATGAGCGACGCCGCGGTCGCCGAGATCGAGGCCGGCGACGATCCCGTCAGCGGCGCGGACCTCGCCCAGGACTCCGACTACGGACACACGATGGTCTACTCCCCGGACCGCGAGATCCCGCGCGAGCTGGCCTCGCGAGGAGCAGCGCTCGGCCCACGCGCCCTGTTGGTCGGGCTCGGACGCCGCACCGTCGTCGAGGGCGACCGCTTCGTGATCGGCCGCAGTCGTGACAACGACTTCGTCGTGGACGACGCCAACATCTCGCGCCGCCACGCCGAGTTGCGGTCCACCGGAGACGGCTGGGAGGTCGTCGACCTCGGCTCCACCAACGGCATCAAGGTCAACGGCGAGCGCACCGGACGGGCCAGGCTGCAGGGTGGCGAAGAGCTGACCTTCGGCGTCACGAAACTGACCTTCGAGATCGAGTGAGGCGATGAACGACCCGATCGCGCTGCTGCTGCAGTTCGGTTTCCTCGCGGTGCTCTACCTGTTCCTGTTCTGGGTTGCGCGCAGCGCGATGAAGGATCTCTCGCGCCAGGCCTCCTTTGACACGGGGCCGGTGACGGCGGCCGGCGCCGTCGTCGGGGGCGCTCCCACGATCGCCGGCGCGCCGCGGCTGGTTGTCGTGGCCGCGCTTGGTCTCGACCCGGGAACCGAGATCGATCTCGGTGAGACCAGTACGCTCGGCCGCGCTCCCGGCGCCGAGGTCCGGATTCAGGACAACTTCGCCTCGGCGGCCCACGCACGGATCTACCAGCAGGGCGAGGGCATGGTGATCGAGGACCTCGGTTCAACCAACGGTACCTATCTCAACGGCCGCCAGCTGCGCAAGATCGTGGCGCTCAAGCCGGGCGACACGGTCCGCATCGGCGACACCGAGCTGCGGTACCAGGAGTAGACGGTAGCTCTGATGGCCCTCCAGATCGCCGAGCACGTGAGCCGCACCGATGTCGGGCGGCAGCGCTCGAGCAACGAGGACGCGCTGCTCGAAACCTCGCCGCTATTCGCGGTCGCGGACGGGATGGGCGGCGCGCGTGCGGGCGAGGTCGCCTCCGGCATCGCGGTCGACATGCTGGCGGCGATGGACGAGCCCGCCGCAGACCCCGAGCAACGGCTCGAGCAGGCCGCTCAGGCGGCGAACAGGAAGATCTTCGAACTCGCACAGGCGGACGAGTCGCGCAGCGGAATGGGCACGACGCTGACTGCGGCGGTCTTCACCGACGGTCATCTCGCAGTCGCCCACGTCGGCGACAGCAGGCTCTACCGCTGGCGCGATGACGAGCTCGAGCGGCTGACGCGCGACCATTCGCTGGTCGAGGAGCTGGTCCGGCGCGGCGAGCTCGATCCCGACGACGTCGAGTCCCATCCGCAGCGCGCGATCATCACGCGTGCGCTTGGCCCTTCTCCCGCCGTCGAGGTCGAGACCTTCACGACCGCGGCACGGGCCGACGATGTCTACCTGCTGTGCTCGGACGGCCTGACGACGATGGTTCGCGACGACCGGGTCGCCGAGATCATCCGCACCCGGTCCTCGCTCGACGATGCGGCGTTGCGGTTGGTCAACACCGCCAACGAGAACGGCGGCCGCGACAATGTGACGGTCGTGCTGTTCCGCACCGACGAGGCCGGAACCGACGATCCGCTCGAAGACGAGCACGCCACGCGCGCCAATCTGCGCGTTGAGGACGTCGCCGCCGCCGCCGCGCACGAGCGCACTGCAGAGTCGCCGGCCGTCCCCGAACCCCGCGCGGCCAGGCCTGAGCGTTCGCGACCCCGGGCGCGGCTGCGAACGGCGACGACGATCTTCTTCGTGCTGCTCTCGGTCGGCGTGCTGATCGCCGGGATCTGGTTCGGCGCGCGGCAGTTCTACTTCCTCGGGGAGAACGACCAGGGGGTCGTCACCCTCTTCAACGGGATGCCGATCGATCTGCCCGGCGGCGTCTCGCTGTACGAGCCGGAGCTGGTCAGCGAGGCCGACGCCGAGTCGATACCGCCTCGGCAGCGCGAGGTCGTGCTCGACGAGCGGCTGCGCAGCCGCGGCGACGCGCTCGGACTGATCGAGAACCTCGAGCGCGAGCAGCGCGCCGGGGAGGCCGCGGCCGAACGCGCCCGGCGCGAGCAGGAGGCGCGGCAGCGTCGCGAGTCGGCCGGCCCTCAGGGCGGCGCCGGCTCAGGTGGGTCCCAAGGCGGAGCGGGCGCGAGCCGGCCCTCCGGCTCCGGGCAGAACTGATGTCGGGGCGAGCGCGGGAGTTCTTCGGCCTGGTGCCGGTGTCGTTGCTGGTGACCGCGGGATTCACGGCCGTACTGATCGCGCGCAGTGACGAGATCCAGGCGGTGACCGTCACCTACGGAGCGGTTTTCCTGGCGGCCTGCCTGCTCGGCCACCTGTTCATCCGCTGGCGGTTGCCCTACGCCGATCCCTACCTGTTCCCGCTCGCCGCGTTGCTGGCGGCCTTCGGCCTCGTGATCATCTACCGGATCAATGAGGACCTTGCGCGCCAGCAGGCTCAGTGGTTCATTTTCGGCCTCGCTCTCTTCAGCCTCACGGTTGTGCTGCTGCACGATCTGCGCACGCTGCAGCGGTACCGGTACACGATCGCGATCGCCGGGATCGTGTTGCTTGCGATCCCGCGAATCCTCGGCGAAACACAGAACGGCGCCTTCCTCGCGATTGATCTCGGCCCGATCAGCTTCCAGCCGGCCGAGTTCGCGAAGCTCGCGATCATCATCTTCCTGGCGAGCTACCTCGCCGACAACCGCGAGGTGCTGCTCGGGGGTCACACCGCGCCACCGCGGTCGCGCACCCTCGCGATCGGAGGCGCCGCGGCGATCATCGCCCTCTTCCTCGTCGTCGTTCTGGGCGCTCCGGCCTGGCCGAGCGTGCTCGGCTGCGTCCTGATCGCCTCGATCGCAGCGATCGTCGCCGAGCGTCCGTCGCTCAAGCACATCGGCCCGCTGCTGCTGGTCTGGGGCATGGCGATGCTGATGCTGTTCGTGATCCGCGACCTGGGCTCCTCGCTGATGTTCTTCGGCGGCTTCCTGGTCGTGTTGTATGTCGCCACCTCGCGACTGTCGTTCGTGGTCGCCGGCATATCATTGTTCGCCGCCGGGGCGACCTTCTTCGCCACGTCGGTGACGCACGTGCAGAACCGCGTCGCGGCCTGGCTCGATCCGTTCGATCAGAAGCTGATCGACAGCCCGGGTGGCTCGGGCCAACTCGTCCAGTCGTTCTTCGCCCAGAGCGACGGCGGCTTGTTCGGCCGTGGTCTGGGCAAGTCGCTGCTCTATCCGCCGGGGATCGAGCAGGACTGCACTCCCGCGCCGGGTTGCGCCAGCCCGCTGGTGCCACTGCCCGACACCGACTCGATCTACGCCTTGATCACCAACGAGCTCGGTCTGTTCGGTGCCGTCGCCGTACTGCTGGTCTGCCTGTTGTTCACGGCGCGCGGTTTCCGGATCGCGGTGATTGCTCGCGACGGGTTCACCAAGCTGCTCGCCGTGGGGCTGAGCGCCGTCTTCGCGCTGCAGGTTTTCGTGATCGTCGGCGGAGTCACCGGGGCGATCCCGCTGACCGGCGTCACGCTGCCGTTCGTCTCGCGCGGTGGCAGCTCCCTGATGGCGAACTTCATCCTCGTCGCGTTGCTGCTGATCCTCTCGGACGACGCCCGCCGCGCCGCCGAGGAAAAGGGGCAGTGGTGAACCGCGAGATCACGCGGGTCTTCGGCCTCGTCGTAGCGCTGTTCGCGCTGCTGATCGGCTTCACCACCTACCGCGCCGTCGCGCACGACTTCCTGACCCGGTTCAGCGGCGAGACGGCCTACTCCGACAACACCAACAACCGTCGCTCGCTGCTCGAGGAAGAGACCCAGCCGCGCGGGCTGATCCTGAGCGCGGACGGCGAGGACCTCGCCAAGTCCGACAACGTCGGCAGCGAGAGCGCCCCGCGCTACGTCCGCGACTACCCGCTCGGCGACCCGTTCGCCCACCCGGTCGGCTACAGCTACCTCGACTGTGGCCGCTCGGGCCTCGAGCGGTTCTACAACGACGCGTTGACCGGGCGCAGCAACGAGTTCGGGACGATCGTCGACACGCTGCTCGGCGGGACCGACCAGGGCGATGACCTGCGCACCAACCTCGACGTCGGGGCCCAGCAGCTCGCGACCGACGCGCTCGGCGGAGAGCCGGGGTCGATCGTCGCGCTCGAACCCCAGACCGGGCGGGTCCGGGTGATGGTCAGCGTTCCGAGCTACGACCCCAACACGATCGCCGAGCAGTGCTCCGAGCTCAACAACGCCGAGGGCTCGCCGATCCTCAACCGGGCGACCCAGGCTCTCTACCCGCCCGGCTCGACGATGAAGGTGATCACCGCGGCGGCGGCGCTCGACAGCGGCGAGTTTGAGCCTACGAGCACCGTCGACGGCCGCTCGGGGATCGACATCGGAGGGGTTCCGCTCGCCAACTTCGGCGGCCAGAACTACGGCAGCGTGGACCTGACCACCGCCCTGACGAACTCGATCAACACCGTCTGGGGCCAGGTGGCCGAGCAGCTCGGAGCGAAGACGATGTTCGACTACATGGAGCGGTTCGGCATGGGCGAGCCGCCGCCTCTGGATCTGCCGAGCGCGGAGCTCGCGCCGAGCGGCGTATTCGCGAAGGGACAACCGCTCGACGCAGGCGACCCGGTTGACATCGGGCGGGTGGCGATCGGCCAAGAGCGGTTGCTCGTGACACCGCTTCAGATGGCGGAGGTCGCCGCCACCGTCGCGAATGGCGGCGTGCGGATGGCGCCGCGTCTGGGTGACATGGTCCGCGCCCGTGACGGACGGGTCAGGGACGAGATCGACCCGGTCGAGGTACGACGCGTGATGAAGGCCTCCTCGGCCGAGGAGCTGACCGAGATGATGGCCAACGTGGTTCGCGAGGGGTCGGGCACGGCGGCCGCGCTCGAGGGCATCGAGGTCGCAGGCAAGACCGGAACCGCCGAGGTCGAGGGGGGTGCGACCAACCAGGCGTGGTTCATCGGCTTCGCGCCACGCGATGACCCTAAGATGGCCGTCGCAGTGACGATCGAGCGGACCGACGGGCAGGGTGGCACCGTCGCCGCGCCGATCGCCAAAGAAGTGCTGCAGGAACTCCTCCAGTAGATGAACGACCCGCTTCTAAACACTCTCGTCGACGGCCGGTATCGGGTGATCAGTCGGATCGGCTCCGGCGGGATGGCCGACGTCTACCTGGCCGAGGACGGCCAGCTCGGCCGCCAGGTGGCGCTCAAGATGCTCCACCGCCGGTTCGCCGAGGACCAGCAGTTCGTCGAGCGGTTCAAGCGCGAAGCCTCCTCCGCCGCCGCGCTCCAGCACCCCAACGTCGTCGCGGTATTCGACCGCGGCGAACACGAGGGCAACTACTACATCGCGATGGAGCACCTCCCGGGGCGGACGCTCAAGCAGGTGATGCTCGAGGAGCGGCCGCTCTCCCAGGAGCGGGCAATCGACCTCGCCATCCAGGTGCTGGCAGCCGCCGGGTTCGCCCACAAGCGCGGCGTCGTGCACCGCGACTTCAAGCCCCAGAACGTGATCGTCGACGATCAGGACCGGGCCAAGGTGACCGACTTCGGCATCGCTCGCGCCGGCGCCTCGGAGATGACCGAGACGGGATCGATTCTCGGGACCGCGCAGTACCTCTCGCCCGAGCAGGCTCAGGGCCACGCGACCGGCGCGTCTTCGGACCTGTACTCGATCGGCGTGATGCTGTTCGAGATGGTCACCGGCCGGCTGCCGTTCGAGGCTGACAGCGCGGTCGCTATCGCCGTCCAGCACCTCTCGCAGCTGCCGCCGATGCCCTCTGACCTGCGCCCCGACATCCATCCCGGCCTCGAGGCGACGATCCTACGCGCGCTGGCAAAGGATCCGACCGAGCGCTGGCAGACCGGCGACGATTTCATCGCCGCGTTGCAGTCGGCGCGCGCCGCGCTAGCGCTCGGCGACGACGGCCAGGGGACGGCCGTCTGGGGGGCCGTCGATCCGGGCCGGAACCGCCGCCGCTGGCCGTGGGCTCTGGCCGGCCTGCTCGCCGTCGCGGCGGCGGTCGGGGCATTCTTCCTGCTCAGCCAGCCGATCCAGGTCCGCGTTCCGAACCTCGTCGACAGACCGCTTGCCCAGGCCGAACCGCCGCTCGAGCAGGCTGGGTTGAAGGTCAAGGTGATCCAGTCCCAGAATCCGGCGCCGATCAACCAGGTGATCGCGCAGCGGCCTGCCGCCGGCGCGCGGGTCGACGAGGGCTCGACCGTTGAGCTGACCGTGTCCGCCGGTCCGGCCACGGCTGCGATCCCCGACGTGACCGGGCTCTCCGAGAAGCGGGCGATCAAGACTCTCAACACCGCCGGGTTCCAGGTCGAGACAGAAGAAGACATCTCAGACGAGATCGAGGAGGGGTTCGCGATCGGCACCCTCCCCGGGGCGGGGACCGAGCGGCGCGAGGGCACCGCGATCCAGCTGCAGATCAGCTCGGGACCGCGGATCGAGCAGGTGCCGCGCGTGATCGGGTTCGACCGTGACGTCGCCCAGTCCCAGCTCGAGGGCGCCGGCTTCACGGTCGGGATCACCAAGGTCGACTCGGAGCTCCCCAAGGACGAGGTAACCGCCCAGACGCCGGAAGGCGGCGCCGAGGCCCCTAAAGGATCGAACGTCTCGCTCTCGATATCCAACGGCAAGCTGGCCGGCCGGCCGGTGCCGCGCGTAGGCGGCCTGGATATCGATCGCGCCGAGCCGCTGCTTCGCAGCGAGGGGTTCCGCGTCGATATCGAGGACAAGCGCGTCCGCAACGTCCGGCAGGACGGGCTCGTGCTCGACCAGAACCCGAAGGCCGGCGACACGCTCGAAGAGGGCGGCACGGTCGAGCTCGACGTCGGCCGGTTCGACCAGCCCGCCGCCGGGCGTTAGTTACCGCTCCAGGCCGACTTCGGTCAGCTCGACCCGTCCGCCGCTGTCCTCCGGCAGCTGGGTGATCCAGAGCAGGTAGTGGCTGAACTCCTGACCGGCGGTGTCGAGTGTCACGCGCTCGGTTTCCCCGGCGTCGGTGATCGACGCGATCGGGGCTCCCCAGTCTGCGAGCTCGGCCTGTTCCCCGTTTGCCGCGTAGATGTCCGCGCTCCAGCCGGTGATATTGGAGGCCACACCCAACCGCCTGGCGGCGATCGGCTCGCCGGCGTCGATGACCGCGCCGACGCCTGTCTTCTCCGCGTCCGGCCCGAACTGGAACTGGTAGGTCTCGGTAGCCCAGATCGTTGAGGGGTTGCCGTCGGTCAGGTTGCCGACGGCCTCGCTCGACTCGTCCTCATCGCCCTCGGGATCGAAGTCCGCTGCGCTGCCGGGGGTCAGCGGGACCTCGACGAAATCGGGCGCGTCGGGGATCCCCGGCAGCGGTACGAGCCGCTCGTCGGGGATCAACAGCGCCGCGGCGCCGGTGCCGAGGACGAGCAGGATCAGGACCACGATCGCGGTCGTGTAGCGGCCGGGTCGGCGCAACCGCGTCGGCGCCATGCGAGCCGAGCGCTCGGGTAGCGCGGCCAGCATCGCGGTCGCCTCACCGGTCGTCTCGCCGGCGCGCGAGGCCTCGATCGCAAGCGTGTCCTCGAGGTCGGCGATCATGTGGTCGACTTCGGGGTAGCGGTTGGCGAGCTCCTTGGCGGTCGCGTGCTCGAGCACTCCCGCGAGGGCTGCGGAGACCTCGGGCCGGCGCTCGCGCACGTCGGGAATCGGCTCCTGGACGTGCTTCATTGCGACCGAGACGTGCGAATCGCCGACGAACGGCGGTTGGCCGGTCAGCATCTCGTAAAGGCACACGCCGAGCGAGTAGATGTCGGACTGGCCGCTGACCTCCTTGCCCATCGCCTGCTCCGGCGAGACGTAGTCCGTCGTCCCGACGACCCGCCCCGCTTGGGTCAGCCCCTCGGCCTCGAGCGTCCGCGCGATCCCGAAGTCGGTGATCCGCGCGCGACCCTCTGGATCGATCAGGATGTTCTGGGGCTTGACGTCGCGGTGGACCAGCCGGGCACGGTGAGCCGCCGAGAGCGCGAGCCCGATTTCGATCGCGTAGGCCACCGCCTCGCCGATCGGCAGC
Source organism: uncultured Thermoleophilaceae bacterium (assembly GCA_963790245.1). Taxonomy (GTDB): domain Bacteria; phylum Actinomycetota; class Thermoleophilia; order Solirubrobacterales; family Thermoleophilaceae; genus JACCVG01. The sequence continues at coordinate 1,491,321 of CAWBNP010000002.1, read as the reverse complement.
GGGCCGTCGCGCCGGATCTGGGCCTTGAGCGTCTCGCCCTCGATGTACTCGAGGACGATGTAGGGGTGGCCGGCGTCCTCGCCGGCATCGATCACGCTGACGACGTGGGGATGGGAGAGGCGCGCCACGGCGCGTGCTTCGCGGCGGAAGCGCTCGAGCTGATCGGCATCGCGCGACATCTCGCCGTGCATCACCTTGATTGCCACCCACCGCTCGAGCGTTTCGTCAAACGCGCGGTAGACCGTCGACATCCCGCCGGACCCGAGCTTGCGCTCGAGTCGGAAGCGATCGTTGAGAAGGGTTCCGATCATCGAGCCACCTAGTCTTGCGGACCGATGCCCGCGCACATCCAGTTGTTCACGGATCCTGCCTGCTCCTGGTCGTGGTCGATCGAGCCAACCGTTCGAAAGCTCATCGTGGAGTTCGGCGCCGACCTCGATTTCACCTTGATCATGGGCGGTCTCGCCCGCGACTTCGGCGATCCGGGTGCCCAGCTCGAGCATTGGATCGAGGTCGCCGCTGAGGTGGAGATGCCGTTCGACCCCATGATTTGGCGTGAATCTCCGATCTCGTCTTCATACCCGGCCTGCATGGCGGTCAAGGCGGCGGCTGAACAGGGGCCGGGAGCGGCGATCGATTACCTGCGCGCGGTCCGGGAGGGGTTGTTCTGCTTTCGCCGCAAGATCGATGCGCCCGAGGCCCTGATCGAGGAAGCGCGGCGCGCCGGACTCGACGTCGAGCGATTCCGCGCCGACCTCGGCTCGCACGCGATCGTCGAGTCTTTTGGAGCTGACCTCGAGCTGACCCGCACGGTTCCCGATGCCGCGCACGCGGCCGGAAAGGTGGAGCAGAGCGCCGGAGTCGAGCGGCTTTCGTTCCCGTCGGCGCGATTCTCGGGCGAGGGCGGCGAACGATGGATCTTCGGCCCAGAGCCGCTCGAGAACTGGCTGGCCGCGGCACGAGAGGTCGGCGCGGGCGCTTCGGATGACGGCGCGCTCGGCGTCGAGGCGGCGCTGCGTCGGTTCCCGATGCTCGCCACGACCGAGATCGCGACGCTCTGTGGTCTGCCGGGCCCTCGAGCGCCGGCTGAGCTCTGGCGGCTCGCCGCCGACTGGAAGGTCAAGCCGATCCGCGTCCTGACGGGGTATCTCTGGGAGCGGACCTAGGTGCTCGGGCGGAACCCGTCGCCCTCGGCTCCGACCAGCCCGGATCCCGGTAGCTCGACGACCCCGGGCTTATCGGTCACAGAGCCGATCACGGCCGCTCCTTCGTGATGGGCGGCGATCGCCTCGAGCGCCACGTCGACATCTGCCGCCGGGACGACGCAGCAGAAGCCGCAGCCGAGGTTGAAGACCTCGAGCAGCTCGGCCTCCTCGACGGCGACACGGGAGGCGATCAAGTCGAAGATCGGGAGTCGGGGTAGCGGCGCGTCGATCAAGTAGCCGACGTCGGCCTCGAGTCGCAACAGGTTGAGCATGCCGCCGCTCGTGATGTGGGCGAGGCCGCGGACGTCGATCGAAGCGGAGCGGATCAGGTCCATCACGGCACGGACGTAGATCGTGGTCGGCTCGAGCAGAGCGTCGCCGGCGGTCGCGCCGCCGAGCTGCTCCGGCTGCTCGGAGAGATCCTCGAACGCGCTGCGCGCCAAGGTCAGCCCGTTGGAGTGAACCCCACTTGAGGGGATACCGATCACTGCGTCACCGGGCGCGATTCGCGCCCCGCTGATCACCGAGTCCAGAGCGATCGTGCCAAAGCAGGCGCCGACGAGGTCGAAGCCGTAAGGGGAGGGGTGGCCCCGGATCAGCTCCGGCAGCTGGGCGAGCTCGCCACCGGGGATCTCGATCCGTGCCTGCTCCGCGCCGGTCTTGAGGCCGATCGCGATCTCGCGCAGCATGTCGGGGTCGGCCCGCTCGACGGCGATGTAGTCGAGCAGCGCGAGCGGTTCGGCGCCGACGCAGATGATGTCGTTGACGTTCATCGCGATGCAGTCGATCCCAACCGTGTCGAACCGGCCGAGCTGCTCGGCGATGATCACCTTCGAGCCGACGCCGTCCGTCGAAAGGGCGATCCCCGTGTCGGAGTCGAGCGCGAGGATGTTCGCGTAGTGGCCCGAGCCGAGCACCGCGCGGCGCTCGCGCCCGGGGTCTATCCCGGCCAGCACGGAGACGAGGCCGGCAACCGCCCGCCCGGCTCGGTCGGTATCGACGCCGGCTCCGGCGTAGGCCCCACGGGGGTCTACCCTCGCGCCGCTGGTCCCGCCGTCCGGGTTCGTCGGGTACGCACGCTCGCTCACGCGGAGGATTCAACCCGATGCGTCGGGCGGCCGCTCAGCCGGACCAGAGCGAACGCGCCGAGCGCGATTCGGTAAGCGCCGACCGGAGCCAGCGAGCCGCTCTGCTCGAGCACGCCCGCGAGCCGGGCGGAGGCGACGGTGGCGACCAGCGAGGCCGCGACGCCCGTCGCGAACGGCAGCCGCAGCTCGCCAGGTAGGCCGCGGCGCGAGAGCCGGTGTCCCTTGAGCACGGTCGCCCCGGCGATGATCGGCAGTGCCGCCTGGCGCGAGAGCGATCCGGCGGCCGCGCGATCGAACCGCCGCAGCCGCGCCGTCGTGATCGTCGCGCCGCCGCGCGACACGCCTGGGATCAGTGCCGCGGCCTGGCCCGCGCCGACTGCGAGCGCGTCGCCCCAGCGCGCGTCCGACTCGGGCCGGTCGGCGGCGCACCGGTCGGCGGCCCAGAGGCACGCGCCCGCGATGACCTGCGCGGCCGCCACGCCGCGTGGCGACCCGAGCCGCTCCTCGATCGGACGCTCGAACGCCAGTCCGGCCGCCGCCGCGGGCGCGAACATCAGCGCGAGCCGAGCGATTCCTCCTGGTCCGAGCTCGGCTGCTTTCTCGGCGACCTGGCGGCGCATGGCTACGATCAGGCCGATCGCGGTTCCGGCGTGGAGCGCGACCTCGAAAGACTTGCGCAGCTCTCCGTCGAGCTCGGTATAGGGCCAGCGCAGCAGCGCGGGAACGAGCACGAGGTGGCCCGAGCTAGAGACGGGCAGCACCTCCGCGGGCCCCTGGATCGCCCCCAGCGCCAGGGCGTGCCAGAGCGAGAGCCGGGGAGCCGTGGCGCTCAGCCCGACCCGGTGGTTGCTTCGGGCCCGGCGGGCGGGCGGCCGCGGCGGCTGCGGATAAACAGGTAGATCAGCCCGATCACGATCGCCGCGGCGACGGCGTAGTCGAGGTAGTGCAGCGAGTCCTTCCACGAGTCCCAGCGCGCGCCGGCCTGCAGGCCGATGAACGTCAGCAGGGCGACCCACGGGATGCAGCCGAGCAGCGTCAGGACGCTGAACCGCCAGAACGGCATTCGGGCGACGCCGGCGGGCAGCGAGATGAACGTTCTGATGATCGGCAGCATTCGCGTGAAGAAGACGGTCGCGTCGCCGTGGCGCTCGAACCAACGGTCGGCCCACGCGAGGTGATGGGGCTTGATGAACAGCCGGTGGCCGTGCTTCTCGATCAGGTCGACGCGGCCGTAGTAGCCGACCCCGTAGGCGATCCAGGAGCCGACCAGGTTGGCGACCGATCCCGCTGCGACGGCGGCGACGAACGTGTAGCGGCCCTCGGCGACGTTGAAGCCGGCGAACAGCATGGTGGCCTCGCTCGGGACCGGGATGCACGCGCTCTCGAGCACCATCAATACGAAGATGCCGAGCAGACCGAGCTCACCGACCACGTCCACGGCCACCTCGACGATCGGATCTGTAATCGAGGCGAATTCGATAGCGCGGATAGGGTAGCGAGCCGTGCCGGTACCGCTCTTCGCCACCTCGCTCGAGCCCTACCGGGAGCAGATCGCCGCGCGGCTGACCGAGGTCGCGGCCTCGGGTGCCTACATCCTCGGCCCCGAGGTGGAAGCCTTCGAGCAGGAGTTTGCGGATTACCTAGGGGTTCGCCACTGCATCGGTGTCGCCAACGGGACCGATGCGCTGACGATCGCGCTGCGGGCGCTCGGCGTGGAGCCCGGTGACGACGTCGTTGTCCCCTCGTTCACCTTCTACGCGACCGCCGAGGCGGTCGTCACCGCGGGTGCGAACCCGGTCTTCTGCGACATCGATCCGGAGACCTTCTGCGTTACCCGTGCGACCGTCGAGGCCGCGATCACCGACCGCACGCGCGCGATCGTTCCGGTCCATCTGTTCGGCCACGTCGCCCCCGCGCACGAGCTCCGTGGGTTCGGTGTTCCGGTGCTCGAGGACGCCGCCCAGGCCGCGGGTGCCCGCCTCGCCGAACGCCGGGCGGGCGCGCTCGCCGATGCGGCGACCTTCTCGTTCTTCCCGTCCAAGAACCTCGGCTGCCTCGGCGACGGCGGCGCAATCGTCACCGACGACGACGAGGTCGCGGCGCTCGCGCGGCGGCTGCGCTTCCATGGCTCCGAGGACAAGGTCACCTACACCGAGGTCGGCTACAACTCGCGACTCGACGCGATCCAGGCGGCCGTCCTACGGCTGCTGCTGCCCGAGCTCGACGGCTGGAACGAGGCGCGCCGTCGCGCCGCCGAGTGCTACCGACGGTTCGGCATCGACGAGGTCGACGGGCTGACCGCCCCGGCCTCAGCGAAGAGCGTCGAGCACGTCTACCACCTCTACGTCGCCCTCCACGACCGCGCCGATCAACTCGTCACGGCGCTCGGCGAGGCTGGCGTCCAGGCGCGGGGCTACTACCGCAGGCCGACCCACCGGCAGCCGGCGATGGAGCGCTGGGCAGGCGGCGTCGAGCTGCCGGTTACCGACGAGATCGCCCGCACCCACCTGGCGCTGCCGATGGGGACGGGCCTCTCCGAGTCGGAGGTCAAACAGGTGGTGGAAGCGCTCGGCGATGCCGGCTGAGCCGCTCGGCGACCACGAGCCGCCAGAAGGTCACGCTGACGAGGTTGCGGCCGATTAGCCGGCGCGGTTCCTGGGCGAGCCGGTAGAGCCACTCGAGGTGCCAGCGCTGGAACAGAGCCGGCGCGCGCTTGACCTTGCCCGCGAGCACGTCGACCGACCCTCCGACCCCCATCGCCACCGGCACGCCTAGCGCGGGCAGTCGCGCGGCGATCCAATGCTCGCTGCGGGGTGACCCCATCGCCACGAACAGCAGATCTGCTCGCGCGTCCGCGATCTCCTGGACGACGGCCGCATCGGTCGCCTCGTCGAAGTAGCCATCGCGGAAGCCGGCCAGTTCGAGGCCCGGATGCCGACTGCCGATCTCGGCGATTGCGGCGGCCAGCTGCTCGGCACGCGCGCCGAGCACGAACACCCGCCAGCCGGCGTGCTCGGCACGCGCCAGCAGCCGCTCCATCAGATCGATCCCGGTCACCCGCTCGGGCAGCGGGTCGCCGAGCACGCGCGAGGCGAGCACGACCGAGGCGCCGTCGGCGGTAACGAGCCCGCTCTCGGCCGCGATCCGTGCCAGCGGTCTGTCCTCGTGTAGCCGCACGACTTTGGCGGCGTTGGCGGAGAACTGCATCAGCGGTTCGCGGGCGTCGATCGCGGCCGCACAGCGCTGCACCGCCTGGTCGAGAGTCACCGCGTCGACCCGGCAGCCGAGGACGTCGACCCGCTCAGCCATCGACGGCCGTGGGCTCGCGCGTGCGCTGATCGATCGCCAGCAGCCCGGCCAGGGCGATCAGCGTCAGCGGCCACGCGACGTAGGTCTCCTGGAAGACCCGCGAAATGAAGAACAGGACGTACAACGAGGCGGCGAACCCGGCCGCCGACATCCAGAGCCAGCGGGAGCGCGCCTGGGCCCGAAGCAGGACGACTGTCGCCGGCAGCCAGACCAGCAGCGCGAGCGGGAGGAAGAGGGAGTACTCGCCGGCACGATCGGAGATCAGTCCCGCCTTGAGCAGCAGTGGACCGAGCCCATAGCCGATGATCGGGTAGATCGAGCGGCCGTACTCGACCGTGTCCGTATACAGCGCGCCGATGTCCATGATCACGAACGGCAGAAAGCCGACGAGCGCCACGCCGCCGAAGGTGAGTGCGGAGCGCAGCCGCGCATCCCGGTCGCCGGCCCTCCAGATGGCAAGCGCGAAGAACGGGACCGCGAACAGGGCGAACTGCTTGAGCAGGATGGCGACCGCGAGCAGCGCCGCCGCCCAGGCAAGCCGCGAGCGGGCCAGCAGCGCGAAAGCGAGCAGCACGCAGAGCAGGGCGGGCGCGTCGGCCTGCCCGAACCACGCCGACTTGATCGCGACCGGGTTGGCGGCGATCAGTGCCCCGAGAGCGAGCCGCCAGCCGAGCGGTCCCCGGAAGAGCAGCGCGGCCGCCGCTCCGGCGAGCGTGCAGATCAGGACGAGGAAGCGGTAGTCCGACCACGGCTCGGGCAGCAGCCCCCAGGCGGCCCCGGTCAACGGGGTGCCGGGGAAGTAGGCGAAGTGCCGCAGAGCCACCTGGCCGTCGCGCAGCGCGGCGTCGGCCGTCCCGTCGCGGGAGTAGAACCGTTCCATCCCCGAGAACCGGTAGTCGGCGCCGTAGGGGTTGGCGCCTTCGCGTAACAGCTCGCCGCCGAGCTCGATCTGGAAGGTCGAGTCGTTGGTGTGAAACCAGGGAGCGGTCGACTGGCGCAGCCCGGCCTGCAGCGCGATGCCTGGGAACAGCAGCAGTCCAAGTACGACCGCGGTCAGTAGCCCGAGTGCCCACGCGCGCGGGGGCCGGGAAGCGCGTGCAGCGAGCCAGACCGCCCCGAGCGCGACGAGCAGGCCGGCGAGCACCGAGGCCGAACGGAGGATCGCCGGATCCCACTGCAGACCCGCGGCGCGCACGAGCGGCGCGAACGGCCCGGTTGGGTCGACCGCCGGCGGTCGGAACGCCCGCGCCCCGCCGCCGGCCTCGCCGGCGCTCGCGGCGACCAGCAGCCCGAGCGCCCCGAGCAGTACCCAGCCACCTTCCGCCCTTCTGTTGAGCCGCTCCCGAATCATCTGTCGCTGAGAGCTTCCTCGACCACCCGCTGGATCCCTGCGCGACGCATCGAGATCGGGAACTCGCTGAGCACGCGCTCGCGTGCACGCGAGCGGGCCTCGCGATCGAACTCCAGGGCGCGGCGGATGCCGTTGGCGACAAGCGGCGGATCGGGCGCTTCGATCAGCACGCCCGTGTCGCCGACGACCTCCGGCATCGCCGTCGTGTTGACGACCACCGGGATGCAGCCGGCGAGCATGCCCTCCGCGACGGCCATCCCGAACCCCTCGTGGTGGGAGGCCTGGACGAGCGCGCCCGCGCTGCGGTAGAGCCGGTCACGCTCCCGATCCTCTACGAACCCCGTGAACCTGACGTTCGGCCCGGCCAGCCCGCGCAGCTCCCCGATCGCATCGTCGAGCCAGCGGCCGATGAACACGAACTGGATCTCGGGTGCAAGCGCCGCCGCCTCGACGAACGCACGGTGGCCTTTCTGGACGAGCGTCGAACGGGCGAGGTGACCGACGGTCAGGGCGATCGGCTCGCGCTCGTCCTGCTCGGGCAGCGGGCCGAAGTCGTCCGGGATCCCGTGGTGGACGACGGTCACCCGCTGAGCAGGGATGCCGGTGTTGCGAGCGATCTCATCACGGCTGTAGAAGGAGTTCGTCACCAGCCGGCCGGCGCGGCGCATGATCAGCCGGCTAGCGAAGCGCCGCAGGCCGCCCTGCTGGTAACCGAAGCCGATCTCGGGCATGTTCGCCGTATCGAAGCCGCCCACGATCAGCACCGAGGGCTTGCGCAGCAGCCAGGCGAGCAGGATCGGGAAGAAGCTGTGCCAGGAGGCGAACCAGCCGAAGACGAGGTCGGCGCGCCACACGGCGGCGATCAGGCCGGGGAGATTCGGGATACGGCCCGGCTGGTGCCACTCGCGGACCGCCCAGCGCTGCTCGAGGATCTCCCGGTCGATCTGGATGAAGCTCCAGCGGCCGGGGACGACGAAGAGGATCCGTTGCCCGTCTTTGTTCATGCCCGCGCCGGCCTTAGCCTTGTTCGGACACGGTCGCGCTCCCCGGGACCGAGCAGGCCGTTCCAGGCCAGCGGCGCAAAGGCTGCGAGAACTATTCCCACGTAGACGATCTTCGCGCCGGCACCGGTCAGCTGGGAAGCGACCCCGAGCAGCGCGAGGGCCACCCCCCCCGCCACCCCGAGCGAACCTAGCGCCGCGACGCTGCCTGGTGCGACGCGGCCTGACATCCACAGCAGGGCGACCATGTCGACCGCAGCCCGGAGCGCCCAGATCGCCGCCGCGGCCCCGATCCCGTAACCCTCGAGCACCGCGATGAACAGCGCGAGGTAGACCGGTAGCTCGGCGAGCGCCAGCTTGCCGACCAGGTCCGGCCGTGCGCTCTGGACCAGGCTGAAGGGGATCTGGGCGAGGCTGGCGATCAGCGCGCCCGCGGCGAGCCACTGGAGAACGACCGTGCTGCCCGTCGCGAACTCGGGCCCGAGCCACAGTGCGAGCCCCTCCTCGGCGAAGGCGACGATCAGCAGGACGACCGGGAAAAGGGCGATGAACCCGAAGCGCAGCGCGCCGCTGAAGATCGTCCGCACGCGAGCGGGATCGGTCTGCAGGGTCAGCGCGAAGGCGGGGAAGAAGACGGAGGCGACGGCGAATGAGACCAGCCAGAGACGGGTGACCACTTCGTAGGGGGTCGCGAAGTAGGCAACGGCGGTGAGTGTCGCGAAGACGCCAATCAAGAACCGATCCGATGCCTGCATCAACGCGTTGGTCACGTTTGCTGCCGTTATCCAGCTGCCGATGCCGAGCAGCTCGCGCAGCCGCTCGCGACTCGCCCGCCGACTTCGGCGCAGCGCCGGGGTAATCCGCATGCAGTTGAAGAAGTTGACCGAGGTCGAGAAGACGCGGCTGAGGATCACCGCGCCGACGACGAGCGGGAGGCTGTCCTCGAACGCGAGTGCGACGACCGGGCCGAAGTAGGTGATCAGCGCGGCCGGGACGACGACGGCGTTCACCAGGTCGAACCGCTGCCATGCCTCCAGGTGGGCGCGCAGGGCGGCGCCGCCGATCGCCAGCGGCAGGCTCGCGCAGAGCAGCCAGAAGGTGATCAGGGTCTCCTGCTCGAGCGCGGCCGGGACGTTGAGGGCGCTGGTGACAAGCCACGGGGTGGCTAGCGCGAGGGCCCCGCCGATCAGAACGCCGAGGCCCACCATCCCTGCGAGCGCGGTCCAGAAGAGGTTCGGCGCCTCGGCCTCGCGCCCGGCGCCGATTGCCTCGGAAGTCAGCTTCGTGAGCGCCCGACCGATCCCGAGGTCGAATACCTGGGCGTAGCCGATTACGACCCACGCGAGTGTCAGGACGCCGAAGCGCGCCGTCCCGAGCCCGCCGACCAGCAGCGGCACCGCGACGAACGCGGCGAGCAGCGTCGCGGCCTGGCCACCGAAGGTGAATGCCGTGCTGCGGGCCAGCGTGCGCGAGCTCGAGAGCCTGTCGTTCACGCGCCCTCGATGAAGATCGCGTGCCACTCGGAGAGCTCGAGCAGCGAGTAGAGGAGGTTCTTGTGGTCGGAGCGGCCGCTGCGATGGTGCGCGACCAGGCGGTTGACCTCCTGGCTGTCGAAGAGCCCGGCGAGCGGCCCGTCGGCCGCGTACCGTCGCGCAACCTCCTCGCCGAGGGAACTACGCAGCCATTGGTCATACGGGGTCGAGAAGCCGTGCTTGGGGCGTTGAAGCGCCTCAGGCGGAACGAGTTCGGCGACCGCCGCGCGATGGAGCGTCTTGCCGGAGCGCAGCTCGACGGGGATCCGCTCGACGAACGCGAGCAGGTCGAGGTCGAGATAGGGGACCCGCTGCTCGAGCGAGCTGGCCATCGACATCTTGTCGGCGCACAGCAGCAGCCGGTCGGGCAGGAACAGGTGGGTGTCGAGATAGAGCGCCTGCTCGAGCAGCGAGCGGTCGCCGACGCCCGAGATGATCGCCTCGGCCCTCGCGCGGCGCTCGGGCAGCGCCTCCTCCGGGGAGGCCCCGACCAGGCGCCGCCGCTGAGCCGCGTCGGTGACCTCGACCAGGCCGAGCAGCCGGTCGCTGTCGGGCATCGCCCCGATCAGCCGCGCTGCCCGCTTCGCGCGCTCGTTGCGTGGGAGCGCGTCGGCGATGCCGCGCGCGAGCGGCGCCAGCGCGTTCGGCACGCGTTCCAGCAACGGCAGGGCAGCCGCTGCGCGGTGGTGGCCATAGCCACCGTGAGGCTCATCGGCTCCCTGGCCGGAGAGAACAACCTTGACGTGGCGCGCGGCAAACCGGCTCAGTTGGAGCAGCGCCGGTGCCGACGGCATCCCGCACGGCTCCTCGAGCCGCCGCACGCATTCGGAGAGCTCGCCGATGAAGCCGCTCGCCTCCATCGCGGTCGCGTGGTGGTCGGTGCCGATCGCGGCCGCCGTGCGAGCGGCCGCAGCGCGCTCGTCGAGCGTGTCACCCGCCCCCGGGAAGCCGATCGAGAACGTCGACGGGACGACTTCGGTGCGGCTCGCCATCGCCGCTACGATCGCCGCCGAATCGACTCCGCCCGAGAGCAATGCGCCGTAGGGGACGTCAGACATCATCTGCCGCTCGACGGCGTCGATGAACCGCTCGCGCAGCTCCTCGGCCAGTTCGTCCGCGCTCCCGGCGAGTTGCTCGCGCGGGAGCTCGCGGAACCCGCTCAGCACGACTTCTCCGCCGCTCGTGGTCAACGTCGTAGCAGCCGGTAGCCGCTGCACGCCTTCGAACAGCGTGCGCGGGGAGGGGACGCACCGGAGCGCCAGGAAATGGTCGAGAGCGATCCGGTCGACCCGCGCCCTGCTCAGACCGGCGGCCAGCAGCGCGCCGATCTCGGACGCGATCGACAGCCGGGTTCCGTCCGTGCACCAGTAGAGCGGCTTGACGCCGAGCGGGTCTCGTGCGGCGAGTAGCCGTCGACGAGACGAATCCCAGACGACGAACGCATAGATGCCGTTCAACCGGCGGACCAGATCGTCGCCGAACTGCTCATAGGCGTGGACGACAACCTCCGAATCCGAGCGGGTCGCGAACCGGTGGCCGAGGCTCTCGAGCTCCTCGCGCAGCTCGAGGTGGTTGTAGATCTCGCCATTGACGATCGCGCTGACGGAGCCGTCCTCGGAGGTCAGCGGCTGATCGCCGCCGGCGACGTCGATGATCGCCAGGCGGGTGTGGACCAGCGTCACCGGGCCGTCGCGGCGGATCGCGTTCCCGTCCGGGCCGCGGTGGCGCAGCGCAGCCGCCATCCGAGCGCCGGCATCGGGCGGCGCGCTTCCAGCCGGGTCGAGGATCACGGCTATGCCGCACATGCCGCGTCTATGATCGCATCGCCGCCATGGACAGGATCTTTGACGTCATCCAGCAGATCGGCGCGTACGCGGGCTTCGCGGCGATGATCGGCCTCGCGGTACTTGCCGCGCTCTACTTCTCCCAATCACGGGATCTCCGCAGGCTGCTCGAACAGGGACCCGGCTCAGACCGCGTTGCACCACCGATGCCACCAGGCCTCGCCGCCCAGCGCCTGCAGAACGCTCCGAGCGCTCCGCGCGCGCCGGGTGCGACGGCGGTCGCACAGTCGCCGGCAACGGTTGCCGGTGCGTCGGCCGGCAAGGCACCCTCTCCCCCCGGGGCATCATCGACGGCCGCCCCGGGAACCACGCCGCCGCCCGCACCGCCCGGTGCTCCTGCGAGCGGAGCCCCGCTAACTCCTCCACCCGCGCCGCGGCCGCTGCCTCCGAGCCGACCGCCATCCCGCGTCGCGCAACGACCGATGGCGCCACCGCCGTCCCGGCCCTGGTACGCCCGTATGGAGCCGCGGATGCTCGTGCTGCTTGTTGCGGGCGTGCTGATCATCGGCGGCGCGGTGATCTTCGGGATCTCGAGCCTCGGATCCGGCGGTGAAGCCGAGCCGGTCGAGCTGCCGCAGACGGTCAGTGAGCTCGGCGCGACGGACGGCGATCAGGGTTCGAACCGTGGGGCCGAACCCGACGACGGGCCGCTCGATCCCTCCCAGGTCACCGTCGCAGTGCTGAATGGGACCCAGGTGCCCGGGCTCGCCGCATCCACCGGCGACACGGTCGAGTCCGCCGGCTTCCGCAAGGGCAACGTCGGCGACGCCGACCCCGCGGCGACCGACCGGTCGGTCGTCAAGTTCACCGCCGGAAACGAGCCAGCCGCGCGCGCAGTCGCCAAGGAACTGAACATCAGCGAGGTCGCTCCGATCGATCCCCAGACCGAGGATCTCGGCGGCAACGCCGAGGTCGTGGTGATCGTCGGCGCCGACCAGACACAATGATGTCTCCGACCAAAGCTTGACCATGCCGCGCGGCCGGAGCCTCGGGATCACCGCGCTGATGGTGGCTTTGATCGCCGGGTGTGCGGTTGCATTCGCTCGGACCCAAGCGCTCAAGCAGGATCGCCCACTCGCGCGGGCCGTGAAGGTCTCAGCGACGCTCGAGCCGGGTCGCGAGCCCGCCAGACTCGTCTTGTTGGTGCGCGCCCCGGCGACAATCGACGCCGAGATGGTCGACGAGTCCGACGCGGTCGTTCGCGAGCTCGATGACGACCTCGTGATCCCGGCCGGTCGGACGCGACTTGAGTGGGACGGGGCCGACGACGACGGCCGACCGGTCGCTCCCGGCGACTACCGGCTACGGGTCCGGCTTGGCGAGCCGCCGCGCACGATCACGTTCCAGACGCCGGTGCAGGTTCAGGAGGCTCGCTCCGAGCGGTAACCCCACCGGGGTTCGCCGCGCGCAAGCCTGGTCCCTGATTGCGAGCTCTCGCGGTGGTCCTCCGGCGCGGCGAGCACGCCGAGGATCGCGATCAGGACCCACGTGGCGGCGTCGTCGAAGAGCCCGGAGTCGAGCATCGAGTGGGTCAGCAGCCCGGCGAGCGCGATCGCCGCCACCAGGCGGAACGTCCGATCCCGTCCGGGATCGGCAGGGCGCATGACGGCGAGCACGACCGTCGCGAGCAGCGCCAGGAACGCGATCAGGCCGAGCGCCCCCAGCTCTGCTGCGATCCCGAGCACAACCGTGTGGGAGGACGGGTAGCCCCCGAGCCCGACGCCGATCAGCGGCGCCGACTCGAACGCGGCGAGACCTTCGGCGGCGATCGAGACCCGTCCCGAGGTCAGCCGTTCGAGGTCGCCTGTCCCCGCGATCGTGAGCGCGGCGGCCGCGAGAATCCCGACGGTCGCAGTTCCGGCGAGCAGCACGGCGAGTCGCGGGCGCCAGACGAGTGCGACCAGCACGACCCCGGCGACGACCATCACGAGGCCGGAGCGCGAGTAGGAGAGCACGAGGCCGGTGAAGCCGATCGCGCAGAGGGCGGCCGCACCCCCGATGCTCCATCGCTTGCGCGAGAGCGCGAGCAGACCGACGATCACGATCAAGGCCAGCCCCTCGAACCGTCCGAGCGCGCTGGCATCCCAGAAGAGCGAGTTCGCCCGCACGTAGCCGAGCCGCATGTTTCCGTCGATCAGCTCCGGATTCCAGAACAAGTGGCCGGCCGCGACCTGGTAGACGGCGACCAGCGCGAGCAGGACCATCAGGACGACCTGGATCGCGACGACAGCCCGCGGGAAACCCTCGCGCGGGTCGAGTGAGGCGACGATCGCCGCCAGCGAGCCAAACGAGGCGTAGAAGGCGACGAACGTGTAAGCGCCCTGGTCCAGGCCGCTGGTCCAGGCCAGGCTGATCGCCACGAGCAGCACCCAGCCGCCGAGCGCCCAGCCGATCGGCCCGAGCCGCGGTGCGGGCCACCTCTGGCGGCGACCACGCCAGAGCAGGGCGAGCAGACCGGCGATCACGACCAGCCAGAGCGGGACCAGGTGGTTGGTAGGGCTTGGGTCCGCCAGGTTGAGCGGGATCCGGAGCCCGGCCAGCAGGCCGAGCACGACCGCCAGCCACGGCCAGCGGACGAACGCCACCGCGAGCACTCCCGTCACCAGGACCGCGACGAACCCGGCGGCCACGAGCAGCGGCGAGATGTTGCCCACGTCCAGCACGCCGGGAAAGCGACCGACGACGAGCGGCGCGGCTCCGGCCAGGACGAGGACGACTCCGCCGACGCGCGCCCACCGGTGGCCGAAATTGAGCAGCAGCGCGACACCCAGCGCCGCCACGACGGCGGCGATCGGCGCGTATCCGTTCATGCCGGCACGCTCGTCCCGGATGCGGCGAACGAGATCGGCGCGCAGCCCCGAGGCGGCGCCGGCGAGCAGCCCGAGCGCTCCCCAGACGAGCGGGTTGTCGAAGAAGCCGGCATAGAGGAAGGAGTGGACGACCAGTGCGAGCAGCACCGCCCCGAGCGCGGCCCCGAGCCCGCGCCGTTCGGAGAGCACGCGGCGGACCGCGACGGCGGCGCCCGCGAGCAGGGCGAAGTAGAGCCCGAGCCCGAGCGCGCCGAGCTCCGCGGCCACGGTCAGGGGTGTCGTGTGGGAGACGTTGCGGTCTTCGCTCAACCCGGAGTCCTGCTCTGTCCGGGTGACCGCGGGCTGGGAGCCCAGCCCGACCCCGATCAGCGGGTGGGCGAGGGCGACGGCAGCGGTGTCGGCCGCAAGCCGGAAGCGGGAGCGACTCGAGTCGGTGACGCCTGGCTCGTCGATGACCGCCAACGAGATCCCGGCCCCGACCCCCGCGAGCGCGGTAACCGTGCAGAGCACCGCCGCGATCCGCCTGGTCGCGTGGTCGCCGAGCATCAGCGCCGCCGCGAGAACGGCCACGACCAGGGTGACCATGCTCGACTGGGAGTAGGAGAAGAACAGACCCGCGCCGAGCGCCACGATCAGCAGGGCACCCCAGACGAGGCGCAGCCGGTCCAGCCAGAGGACGACGAAAACCAGGACGATCGCGATCACCAGGTAGCGGCCGAAGTGGCTCGGATCCTGGAAGACCCCTGTCACTCGGAACAGCGCGCTGCGCTCATTGACCACGGCGAGCTGCTCGGTGTAGAAAAGGAGGTTCTGGCTGATCGCCTGCCAGACGCCGAGAAGGGCGAACACGGTGGCGGTCGCGATCAGGATCGTGGTCAGCACCCGCTCGGAGCAGCCGCTGACCGGGGTGCGCGCCGCGACCGTGAACAGCAGAACGAAGGGCAGCCAGAAGAAGATCAGCAGATCGGCGGTCGCTGCGGGCTCGAAGGTCCAGAGAATCGAGAACGTCGCCAGCGCCAGCAACGCGGCGGCGGGCCACGCGATCGGCCTCGGGAGCAGGGTGAACGGAACCGTCTGCCGATTGACGCGCCAGAGCGTCGCGCAGAGGCCGGGGATGAGAACGGCATAGAGCGGGTAGAGCCGGCCGAGACCGCCGCCGTGGACGAACTCGAACAACAGGGCGCTCGAGCCGTCGGCGGCGATCGGCAGCCGCAGCGGTGCGGCGAGCAGCAGCGCCGGCAGAATTGCAATCGGCCAGCGGGCCAGCACCCAGGTGGCCAGCGCCAGCCCGCCGAGCCCGACGACGAGGGCCGCGATCAGCAGCGGTGATATCGGCGGGAGCGCCCGGCCGCCAAGCGTCTCGGCCGCGAGCCACGCCGCACCGCCAAGGGTCAGCGCGAGACCGAGGTTCAGCTCACGGGGCGAGCGCGCGAGCAGGGCCGCGGCCGCGCCGATCCCGGCGAGGATCGCTGCGAGATCGATCACCGGTGGAGCCTAGCCGTCGGCTAAGGGACGTTCTCTGGGCCCGTATCTCTGAACTGGTCCCGGAAGGCGCGGAGCGCGTCGAAGACCTCGTCGTTCATCTGCTCGCAGCCGATCGACTCGTTCCACATCGTGGCGGCGACATCGAAGGGCATGTCGGTCTGGTTCGGCACGAGCACCATGTGGTAGGGATCCTCGTCGAAGAGGGCCTGCAGCTGGTCGCTCACTTCGGCTCCCGCATCGGGGGAGTACTGCATGACGATCCGGCCGTGCTCGAGGCTGTGCACCAGGGAGCGGGTGTCGGGCGCCGTCGTGTAGGCGCCGTCCTCGGCCGGGACCAGGAGATGGTCGCCCGAGGTCGGCGGGTTGGCCTTGTAGGTCACGTCGACATCGGGCTCGATGTGATCGTTGCCCTCCTCGGGATTGCTCGCGAGCGTGCAGTTCGCGGCTTCGGCAGCGGCCTCGAGATCACCGACGAGCTCGGGGTTCGGCGCCGGGATCGTCCGTGTCGAGGGCGGTGCCGCCACCGGGCCGTCCTCGCCATTCGCCGACGGCGCCGGGTTGCCGCCGCCACCGATCACCACGAAGACGATCGCGACTACGGCCGCGAGCACGAGCAGTCCGCCGAGGCCGTACCCGACGAGCTTCTTGCGCTGCGCGGCGGAGTCTGCTGCGCGCTCGCGAGCTTCGCGCTCGGCGCGCAGACGATCTTTCTCTTCCTTGCGGCTTGCCATCGCGGCGAGTCTAAATGACTGGACGATCCCGGCGATCCGCCAGCCGTCTAGTCGATGGAGCTAGCCGGGCTCGAACCGGCGACCTCCTGGGTGCGATCCAGGCACTCTTCCAACTGAGCTATAGCCCCGTAGCGGGGATTCTAGCGCCGTGGCCAGGCCATGCAGCACCCGCCTGGCGGCCACCTGCCACACCGGGCGGATGAGTGTTGCGGGAGGAATGACCCCTCTCGGGTCGGGAGGTGCGAGTAGCCTGCCGATGAGGTCCTGACTGATGAGCTTCCGCACCCGCCTGCTGATCTTCTTCGTCATCATCGTGGTGATCCCGATGATCGCGGCGGGGGTCGTGCTGCTCACGCTGACCAGTCGCAGCGAGGTCACCCAGGTCGACGCCCAACTCGCGCAGGCGCTGCGCGGCGCAACCGCCGCGTACCAGGAGAACGCCGAGCGCGCCGGGAATGCCCTCGAGCGGCTGACCGGGAAGCCGGACTTCCGCGTCGCGCTGGCGCGCGGGAAGAAGAGCCCCCTGCGCCTGGGCGTTGACCGCCTCAACCGCCGGACACCCGCACTGCGAGCGCTGGTCGTCGAGGATCGGCGCGGGGAGGTGCTCGCGCGGGCCGGTGAACGCGACGCCGTCGCGTTCGCCTCGGCGGTGATCACAGACCCGAAGGACAAGCGGCTCGGCGCCGTGCGAGTCTCGAACACGTCGGCCAGCGGTTACGTGGACGAGGTGGAGCGGCTGACCGGCCTTCAGGCACAGCTCGCGCGCGACGGCGAGATTCTCGCCTCGACGCTAGCGACGCCTGGACCAGTCTCGCCGAGCGAGGGATTGATCGACATCGGCGGGACCGAGTATCGGGGCGCCTCGGCGGTGATTCCCGACCAGTTCAACCGGGTCGAGCTGAGCCTGTTCACCCCGACCGCCGAACTGAGTGCCGCGATCGATGACTCGCGCCGGAACGTGATCATTCTGCTCGCCTGCTTCCTCGGCATGGCGCTCGCCTCATCGATCCTGGTTGTTCGCGCGCTCCAGGGTCAGATCGGCCAGTTCCTCGGTGCCGCCCGCGCGATCGGAAGGGGAGAGTTCGACCGTCGCGTCGAGACTTCCGGCCGGGACGAGTTCGCTGCGCTCGGCCAGGAATTCAATGCGATGTCGGTCCAGCTCAAGGACAAGATCGCCGAGATCGAACGCCAGCGCCAGGAGCTCGAGGAGAGCATCCGGCGGGTCGGCGAGGCGTTCGCGGCCGGGTTGAACGCCGAGGAGATCGTCGCGGTCGCAGTACGCACGGCGGTGGAGGCCTGCGCCGCGGACGCCGGTCGCGCGCTGCCTGCCGACCCCGGGTCAGGCCCGATGGCGGTCGTCGGCGATCCCTCCCAAGCCCTGCTCAAGGTGCTCGAGCGGGCCGAGCAGGAAGCCCTCTCGGCCCGGCCGGCTGCGGACTCGGGTGCTGCCACCTCGGTGGCGTCGGTCTCCGGGACCCACGCGCTCGCGGCCAGCCTCTCCCGGGTCAGCGACGACTCGCTCGAAATTCCGGCCGCCGCGCTCGATGTCCAGGCCGCGGGAGTCGTGGCGATCGCGCGGGTCGGCGAGCCGTTCACGGACTCCGAGCGGGAGCTGTTCAACTATCTCGCCAGTCGAGCCGCGGTGTCGTTCGAGAACGCCAGTCTCCACCGCACGATTCAGGCGCAGGCGATCACGGACCCGTTGACGGGCCTCTCGAACCGCCGCCACTTCGAGGAGATGCTCGCGGCCGAGACCGCCCGCGCGCGGCGGCTCGTCCATCCCCTGGGGCTCGTGATGATCGACATAGACGGGTTCAAGGAGCTCAACGACCAGTACGGCCACCAGGTCGGCGACATGGCGCTGGTGGCGATCGGGAAGCTGCTCGGCGAGCAGGCGCGGGAGATCGATCAGATGGCGCGCTTCGGAGGCGACGAGTTCGTCGCTGTCCTGCCGGAGACCGATCTCGCCGGCGCCCATACGCTCGCGGAGCGCGTCCGCAAGGCAATTGAGGCGCTGACGATCCACGCCCCGGATGAGGCGCTCCTGTCGATCACCTCGAGCCTCGGGGTCGCCTCGCTGCCCGAATCGGCCGCGGATGGCGAGGGGCTGATCGCGGCCGCCGACCTGGCGCTCTACGAAGCCAAGCGAGGTGGCAAGAATCGTGTCAGTCGGTCGGAACCTGCGGGCTCGTCGCGCTAACCTGTCGCGCTGATGGGCGTTCTAGACGACGCGATCCGCGAGCACCTGGAGCTCAAGCGCCAACACGGCGCGAGCGACGCCGACGTCCGCAAGGCCGAGCAGGAGGCCCTAGGACCGGTCCGGATCGACGCGATCGCACCGGCCGCAGAGCCCGTCGAGGCCGAGCCGGAGCCCGTCCACGAGGCGCCCCCCGGGTTCCAGCCGTTCGACGCCGATGCTCCGACCGAGCACATCCTGCTCGAGCCGGAGGCGTCCGAGCCAGTTGCGCCCGACCCCGTCGCGTCCGATCCGGAACCCGAACTCTCTGCGCCGACGCTCGTCCACGAGCCGGACTTCGAGCCGATCGAGACCGTCGAGGAGGCAGTCCCGCTCGACGACGCCCCGCGGGACGAGCCGCTCGCTGACGCGCCGGCGATCGAAGAGCCGATCGAGACCTTCGACGATTTCGAGGACGATGAGGACGACGAGCTCACCGAGGGCGACGCCCCGCTTGCGGAACCGCCCGCCGACTCCCCGCCGCCGGCGGAGGACGAGGAAGAAGCGGAGGACCTGTTGGAGGACACCCCCGGGTTTCTCCAGGAGACACCGGAGCACGACCGGCTCTGGTTCGAGCAGAAGCCCCCGCGCGACTTCGACTTCAACGACTGACCCCACCGGGGTCCAGCGCACGCGACATCCGGGCCTGCGCGCGAGTTCTCGCGCTGCTCTAGGTAGTGGAGCCAGCCGGGCTCGAACCGGCGACCTTTCGGATGCAAACCGAACGCTCTTCCAACTGAGCTATGGCCCCTCGCCCACATGGTAGGCAGGAATTCACTGACAGCGGTAGGTGCTGGTTGTAGGTTGCGCTGATGGCGGCGTTGTTCGACGGCAGCATCCTCGGCCGGATGGCGCGCGGGAGTGTGCGGCTGTTGCTGGTCGGGGCCGCCGCGATCGCGATCGCGATCGTCGTCGTGAAGCTGAGGCTGGTCGTGCTGCCGGCGCTGCTCTCGCTGTTCATCGTGGTGATCCTTGCCCCGCCGAAGGATTGGCTGATCAGCCGCCGCGTTCCGCCGGCGCTGGCGTCGCTGCTCGTGTTGATCGCCGCGCTCGCAGTGCTGGTCGTGATTGTGACGTTGCTGGCGCCGCGCTTTGCGACCGAGCTCGCCCAGCTCGGCGAGACGGCGGGGGCCGGGATCGAGGAGGTCACGGGTGCGCTCGCAGAGGGATCGCTGGGGATCAGCGCGGCCGACGTCGACCGCGCGCTGGACGACGCGCTGCTGGCGGTCGAGGACAACAGCGCTCAGATCACCCAGGGGCTGCTCAGCGGCGCGATCCTGATCGGAGAGGTGCTCGCCGGCCTGTTGCTGATGCTCGTGATGATCTTTTTCTACCTCAAGGACGGCGATCGGATCTGGTCCTGGATCGTCGGCCTCTTCCCGAGCGGGCAGACGCGCGTCGATGTCAACGAGCTTGGCCGCCGGGCCTGGGCGACGCTGACCGGCTACATCCGTGGGGTCGCCCTCGTGGCGGTCGTCGACAGCGTTCTGATCGGCATCGCCCTGGCAATCCTCGGCGTACCGCTTGTCCTCCCGCTCGCCGTACTGACCTTCTTCGCGGCGTTCTTCCCGCTGATCGGGGCGTTCACCGCAGGACTGCTCGCGGCGCTGGTCGCTTTGGTCAGCCAGGGTGTGCTGGTAGCTGTGATCGTCGTCATCGTGATCACGCTGATCCAGCAGCTCGAGGGGGACATCCTCTACCCGGTGGTCGTCGGCCGCGCGATCCGGCTGCACCCGCTGGCGATCCTCGTGGCGCTGACGGCGGGTGGCGTCACGGCCGGTGTCATGGGCGCGCTGCTCGCGCCACCGCTGATGGCGGTCGGATGGACGATCGTGTCCTACCTACGCGATCACGCCGACCGACCGCCGGTCATCGACGCAGGCGGGCTAACGCTCGCCGAAGGCCCGGTCGAATAGACGTTCGGCCTGCCCGCCGGGGTCGGGCGAGTCGAGCAAGACGGCCACGAGCGTCCGCGACCCGCGCTTGACGACGGCAACCAAACAGGCCCCCGCCTCCTCGGTGTAGCCGGTCTTGAGGCCGATCGTGCCGCGGTAGCCTGACCGCAGCAGCGGATTGGTCGGGAATAGGTCCATCCGACGCGCGCCTCCGCCGAGCGGCATCGCGGCACCATTCTTCGCGACCGCGCGCGTGATCCGCGGACGCGCCATCGCCAGCTGGGCGAGCCGGGCCAGATCCTCGGGACAGGAGCGATTCTGGGGCTGGAGGCCGTGCGGCGAGACGAACCGCGTGCAGCGCAGGCCGAGCTCGCGCGCACGGTCGTTCATCGCCTCGACGAATCGGTGCACTCCGCCCGATGCGGCGGTTGCAAGCGCGAGCGCGGCGTCGTTTCCGGATTGAATCAGCAGCGCATCGAGCAGCGACTCGACCGGGATATGGCGCCCGGGGCGTAGCCCGACACGCGAGCCGCTCACCTGGGCGCTGCGCTCGCCGATCGCCACCCGCTCGCCGACTCGAATCCGATCGACGACCACCAGCGCGCTCATGATCTTGGTGAGGCTGGCAACCGGTCTGCGCGCGCGCGCGTTGTGGCGCCACAGAACGCGGCCGCTGTCGAGGTTGAACAGCAAGCCGGCGGCGGGCCGTGATCGGCCGAAGCCGCTCTCGAGCACGTCTCGCTTGCCGAGGTCGACCGGTGGCGGCAAGGCGGCCTGCCGCTCCCGGGCGCGGCGGCGCTGGGCAACGCGTCGTGGCCTCGCCGCGTCACCGAGGGCGGCTCGCAGCGGGGCCTCCGAGGCGCCCGCTTCGAGCGCACCAGTGAACCGGGGCGCCGAGTCCCCGCCCTCGCCCAAGGCCAGCCAGCCGACCCCGAGCACGATGCAGAGCCCGCCGAGTAGGGCGGCCGCCCGTTGCCGGTAGCCCCCGCCGCGCCGTCGCAGTGCGCGAGCGCGGCGTACGTCGCGCCGCCGCAGACGGCCGCCGCGAAGTGGGGTGCGCGGATCGCCGGCCCGCTCAGCGGTTTGCTCGGCGCGCCGCCGCACCCGCTCGGCCGAGCGTTCCGCGGCCGTCAATTCATTCATGGCGGTCTCGCTGGGTGAGCGCGCCGACTACGCCGAAAGCGATCAGCGCGAGGATCAGCAGGCCGAAAGCCGCAACCCCGTTGAAGCCACGCTCGAGGATGAACGAGACCGCGCCCGCGGCGAGCGCGATCACCAGCGTCAGCGCGCCGATCAGCATCATGGTGCGAGCCATCGCCTCGTCGTTCGTCCTTGGGCGAGATAGTCCTCGCCGCGCACCCTCGGGTGCAGGGCGCGCTGCGTAACTAGACCGCGGCGGCCGCCGCGAGCGTCTGTTCGGCGTGGTAGCTCGAGCGCACGAGCGGGCCCGCGGCCACCGAATCGAAGCCGAGTGCGTAGGCGGCCTGCTCGAGCTCGGCGAACTCGTCCGGGTGCCAGTAGCGCGCGATCGGCAGGTGGTTCTCGGTCGGTCGCAGGTACTGCCCCACGGTCAGCACCTGGACATCGTGCTCGCGCAGCACGCCGAAGGTCTCGATCAGCTCCTCCTTGGTCTCGCCGAGCCCGGTCATCAGCCCGGACTTCGTCACGACCGCGTCACCACCGAGCTGCTTCGCGTTGTAGAGGACGCGGCAGGAGCGGGAAAAGCGCGACCCACGGCGCGCGAGCGGGTAGAGCCGCGGCACCGTCTCGACGTTGTGGTTGAAGACCTCGGGCCGCTCGGCGATCACGCGAGCGAGCGGCATCTCCTCGCCGCGGAAATCGGGGGTCAGGACCTCGACCTTGCAGTCCGGCGCCAAGCGGCGGGTCGCGCGGATCACGCCGACGAACGCTCGCGAGCCGAGGTCTGGCAGATCGTCGCGATCGACGCTCGTGATGACCGCGTGCCGGAGACCCATCTTGCTGATCGTCTGGGCCACGCGCAGCGGCTCGAGTGGATCGTCATGCGTCGGCCGGCCGGTCTTGACGTTGCAGAACCCGCACCGCCGCGTGCAGGTGTCGCCGAGGATCATGAACGTCGCCGTGCCGCGCTCCCAGCACTCGCCTATGTTCGGGCAGGCGGCCTCGGCGCAGACGGTGTGGAGCTCCTCGCCTTCGATCAGTCGCTTCAGATCGCGGTAGCGGGCGCCGCCGGGCGCCGGGACTTTGAACCAAGGCGGCTTGCGCGACCGGAACGGGTGGACCTCGCCCATCTGGAGCTCCCGCGCACCGCCCGGATTCGCGCGACTGCGGGTCGCGCTCAAACCAGCGCCTCCTCGCGAGTGCGCGCGAGGATCGTCTCGAGCGAGACCAGTCGCTGGCGTTGTCCGAAGGCCTCGGCGAACCTGTAGGCGACGCGCTTGCGGAAGCAAGTCATCGACCGGTTGTCGGTCTCGCGCAGGATCGACGTCATCCGAGCGCCCTCGATGCCGCACGGAACAATCCACTCCCACGGCTGGAGGTCGCCGTCGACGTTGACCGAGAAGCCATGGGTGGTGATCCCGCGCTGGACGTGGAGCCCGATCGAGCCGATCTTGCGATCGCCCACCCAGACGCCCGTCAGGCCCTCGCGCGCCCCGGCCGCAACACCCTCCTCCGCGAGTGCGGCGATCAGCGCCGACTCGATCGAGCGGACGTATGCGTGGACGTCGCCGATCGCCATGATCGGGTAGCCGACCAGTTGGCCGGGCCCGTGGTAGGTCACCTTTCCCCCCCGGTCGGCCTCGCTCACCGCGATCCCCTGTGATCGGTACCAAGCCTCGCCCATCGGGAGGTCGGCGGCGGCCGAGCGGCGGCCCTTCGTGTAGACCGGCCCGTGCTCGAGCAGCAGCAGCACGTCCGGGACCTCGCCCGCCTGGCGGGCGGCGCGGATCCGCTCCTGCAGGGCGACTCCCGTCTCGTACTCGACCACGCCCAGCTGCGTCACCCAGAGTTCGTCGACCATCCATCGATCGTACTCTCAGACAATGGCCGACGAACCTAGTTTCGCGCAGCGACGGCTGCGCTGGCGCCTGCGCGGCGCATGGCAGTGGCCGACGTTCGTCGTCCTCACGCTCGCCGACGGCCTGATCCTCCACCTCCTGCCACCGCTGCCGGGCGGCTTCGCGCTCGTGCCCGCTTTGATCGTCTCCTCGTTCGCCAACCTCTTCCTCGTCGCCGCAATCGCGCCGTGGCTTGCAAGACGGCTGGCAGAGCGTGACGCCGAGACGCCGCTCGCGGTCTACTCCGACCGCGTCGGGACGACGCTGCTGGGGCTCGGAACGGTCGGCCTGATCATCGCGGGGCTCGGCAACCAGCCGCTGGTCGTATCCGAGACCGAACGCACCGAGCGGTTGGGCACCGCCGTGCGCGACTACGTGCGCGACCTCGGCGCGCCGGAGATCCAGCGCAACCTCGAAACCGCGAACACCTTTCCGACCGATGAGGACGGCTACTTCCGCACCTGCATCGCGCTCGACGATCGTACGCGAGCGTTCTGCATGTTCGTGGACACCAAGGAGACCCCGCCGCTGATCACGCGCGATTCCGACCAGCGGCCGAACGCCGTCTACTTCAACGACCCTTGAGCGCCCGCCCGCACGGCGAGCCCTTCGCCGCCCCGGCGCATCACCCAGTCGTGGTTCCACCCGAAGACGGGCCGGGTGATCGGCGCCAGCGCGTTCATCCACGGTGAGGTCGTCTCAACTCGCCAGTCGTAGCTGACGGTGGTCTTCGGGCCCGAGGTGCCGAACCGCCAAATGCCCGCGCCGCGCAGGTCGCCTTCGGCACGCCCCTCGATCAGCCGCAGCGGCTCGACCCGATCGGTGACCGTCTCGAACCGAACGCTGTAGGGCAGCCGGCTGCGCCAGACCTGCTCGGTGCGGCTGCCGATCTTCAGCTCGCCCTGACCGTGATCGAGCGCCTTTACCTGTTCGATCCCGCGCCACCACTCAGGCCAGCGCTCGGCGTCGAAGATCACGTCCCAGACCGCCTCGAGCGGCGCGGCGACGGTCCAGACCGTGTGGAACTCGTAGCTCGCCACGGTCAGTCGAGACTGACCATCACGTGCTTGATCTCGGTGTAGTCCTCGAGTGAGTAAGCCGAGAGATCCTTGCCGTAGCCGGATTCCTTGTAGCCCCCGTGGGGCATCTCGGAGGCGAGCGGTATGTGGTCGTTGACCCAGACGCAGCCGAAGCGCAGCGCGCCTGAAACCCGCATCGCGCGCCCGACGTCGCGCGTCCAGACCGAGGAGGCGAGTCCGTAGCGTGTCCCGTTGGCCCACTCGATCGCCTTCGCCTCGTCGTCGAAGCGCTGGACCGTGATCACCGGCCCGAAGATCTCGGACTGGACGAGCTCGTCGCCCTGCTCGAGGTTGGCGACGACCGTCGGCTCGAGGAAGAAGCCGGGCCGCTCGGGCGCGCTGCCGCCGGTCACGACCTCTGCGTGTCCGGGCGCCCGGTCCAGGAACCCTTGGACCCGCTCGCGCTGGCGCGCCGAGTTGACCGGGCCGAGCGTCGTCTCGGCGGCCAATGTGTCGCCAAGCACCTGACTGCGCGCCTGCTCAGCGAGCCCTGAAACCACATCGTCGTAGACATCCGTCTGGGCGAGCACGCGGCAGGCCGCGGTGCAGTCCTGCCCGGCGTTGTAGTAACCGGTTCCGGCGATCGTCTCGAGCGCACCCTCGAGCTCGACATCGTCGAACACGATCACCGGCGCCTTGCCACCGAGCTCGAGGTGAACCCGCTTGACGCTGTCGGCGGCCGCCTGCGCGATCCACTTGCCGGTCGGCGGCGACCCTGTCAGCGAGACCATCTCGATGTCGGGGTGGGTCACGAGCGAGGAGCCCGCGGGATCGCCCTCGCCGGTGATCACGTTGAGGACTCCGTCGGGAAGGAACTCGGCCGCGAGTTCGGCAAGCCGGAGGGTCGTGACAGGTGTCGTCTCGGCAGGCTTGAGCACGGTCGTGCAGCCCGCCGCCAGCGCCGGGGCGATCTTCCAGATCGCCATCATCAGCGGATAGTTCCACGGCGTGATCTGGGCGACCGGACCGACCGGTTCCCGGCGTATGAACGAGGTGTAGCCCTCCGCGTACTCGCCGGCCGAGCGGCCTTCCAGGCAGCGGCCCGCACCGGCGAAGAAGCGCAGGTTGTCGGCCATGAAGGGGATCTCGTCCTGGAGGAACGCATGGCGCGGCTTGCCGGCGTTGGCGGCCTCGAGGTCGGCGAGGTGCTCGCCATCGGCCTCAATCGCGTCGGCGAGCCGCAGCAGCGCGAGGGCTCGCTCGCCCGGGGTCGTCCTCGACCAGCCGGGGAACGCGCGCTTGGCCGCCGCGACCGCCCGGTCGACGTCCTCGGCACCAGACGCGGGCGCACTCGCGATCGTCTCACCGGTCGCGGGGTTGAGCACATCCATCCTGGTCTCGCTCGAGGCATCGACAAACGCACCGTCGATGAAATTCTGCAGTTCGGTTGCGCTCATCGGTTCTCCTCGTTGGGTCAGGCGGCGATCCCGAGCGCCTCTGTCGCAGGGACATAGTCGCTCCCCACGCCTTCCGCCACAGCTGGGTGGGTGACAGAGCCGGCGGCGACGTTGACCCCCGCCAGCAGCCCGGGATCATCGGTGATCGCATCGGCTACACCCTTCCCGGCGAGCGCCAGGGCGTAGGGGAGCGTCGCGTTGGTCAGCGCGTAGGTGGAGGTGATCGGCACGGCGCCAGGCATGTTGGTCACGCAGTAATGGGTGACCCCGTCGACGACGTAAGTCGGATCCGAATGGGTCGTCGGGCGCGAAGTCTCGAAGCACCCGCCCTGGTCGATCGAGACGTCGACGAGCACGGCGCGCTGCTTCATCAGGCCGAGTTGCTCGCGCGTGATCACGTGTGGCGCTCGCGCCCCGTGGACGAGCACCGCGCCGACCACCAGATCAGCACTAGGCAGCATCTCCTCGACCGCCAGTGTGGAGGAGTAGACGGTTGAAGCGCGCCCGTTGAAGGCGACGTCGAGCTCGCGCAGCCGGTCGATCGAGCGGTCAAAAACGAACACGTCGGCCGCCATGCCGATCGCGATCGTCGCCGCATTGAAGCCGACGACACCGCCGCCGATCACCATCACGTTCGCGGCCGCGACACCGGGAACCCCGCCGAGCAGAACACCCCGGCCCCCGAGGGGCTTCTCGAGCATGAACGCGCCTGCCTGAGTGGCGATCCGCCCGGCGATCTCGCTCATCGGCGCGAGCAGCGGCAGCCGGCCGGCGCCGTCGACGACGGTTTCGTAAGCGATGCAGGTCGCGCCCGAATCGCTGAGCGCGCTCGTCAGGTCCGGATCGGGCGCGAGGTGAAGGTAGGTGAACAGCGTCTGCCCCTCACGCAGTAGTGCGACCTCGGCGGCCTGGGGCTCTTTGACCTTGAGCACGAGCTCGGCGCGCTCGAAGACCGCGGCGGCGTCGGCCACGATTTCCGCGCCCTGGGCCGTGTACGCATCGTCGGAGAGAGCGCTGCCCTCGCCGGCCCCGCTCTGGATGACGATCTCGTGGCCTGCTTCGGTCAGTTCGCGCGCGCCCGCCGGGGTCAGGGCAACGCGGTACTCGTCCGCCTTGATCTCGGTCGGAACACCGACTCGCATCCGTTCAGGACCCCCTACAGCCGGTTCCAGGCTTCGGTCAGCACCTCGCGCAGGACCGATCCGATCAGCGCGAATTCCTCGCTGTCGGCGATCAGCGGTGGAGCGAGCTGGATCACGGGATCGCCGCGATCATCGGCGCGGCAGATCACGCCCCGCTCGTAGAGGGCGCCCGAGAGGTAACCACGTAGCAGTGACTCCGATTCCTCCTCGCTGAAGCTCTCCTTGGTGTCGCGGTCCTTGACCAGCTCGACTGCCTGGAAGAAGCCCGCACCGCGGACGTCGCCGACGATCGGGATGTCGCGCAGATCCTCGAGCGTGGCCCGGAACTCGCCCTCCTTCGCGAGCACGTGCGAGCAGAGCTGCTCGCGCTCGAAGATGTCGAGGTTGGCCATCGCGACAGCGGCGCTCATCGGATGGCCGCCGAACGTGAAGCCGTGCAGGAAGGAGGTCGTCCCCTCCATGAACGGCTCGGCGACCCGGTCCGAGGCGATCACAGCGCCCATCGGTGCGTACGCGCTCGTCAGGCCCTTGGCGGTCGTGATGATGTCGGGCTGGTAACCGAACCGCTGGCAGCCGAAGTAGTGCCCGAGCCTGCCCCACGAGCAGATCACTTCATCGGAGATCAGCAATACGCCGTGGCGGTCGCAGATCTCGCGCACTCGCTGCCAGTACCCGTCCTGGGGGACGAAGCAGCCGCCGGCGTTCTGGACCGGCTCGAGGATCACCGCGGCGACGGTGTCGGCGCCTTCGAACTCGATCCGCTCCTCGATCGCGTCGGCGGCCCAGAGTGGATCACGCCCCTCCGGCCAGCGGTAGTCGTTGGTGTTGGGGACATGCGAGGCGCCTGGGGCGAGCGGCTCGTACGGCTTGCGCAGATCCGTGATCCCGGTCGCGGCGAGCGCGCCCAGCGTGGTTCCGTGGTAGGCGACCTCGCGCGCGATCAGCTTGGTGCGGTTCGGCTGCCCGGTCAGCTTGTGGAAGTGGCGCGCCATCTTCCAGGCCGATTCGACCGCCTCGCCGCCTCCGGTCGTGAAGAACACGCGATTGAGGTCGCCCGGGGCGAGGTTCGCGATCCGCTCGGCGAGCTCGATCGCACGCGGATGCGCGTAGCTCCAGTTGGTGACGAAGCCGAGTTCCCGCGCCTGCTTCGCTGCCGCGTCCCCGAGCTCGGCGCGCCCGTGGCCCGCGTTGACGCAGAACAGGGCGGAGAGCCCGTCGAGGTAGCGCTTGCCGTGCTCGTCGTAGACGTAGCAGCCATCGCCGCGCACGATGATCGGGATCGGATGATCGGCGTCGTAGCCGCCCATCCGCGTGAAGTGCATCCAGAGATGGCGACGCGCGCGCTCCTGGAGTGATCCGGTCTGCGTCGCGGCTTCGGCTACGGACATTTTCTCCTCCGGGGCTGGACGGTCCGGACAACCGTAGCGCCGGCCGGGCATCGAGACAATCGATCGGCTGGCCAAATGTCCGAGCGCGCCTTTGCCAGCGTGCCCGCGTCCACTAGGTTCTGGTGCGTGGCGGCCGAGCCTAACGCGCCTGACATCCGCTTGGTGGGGGTTACCAAGCGGTTCGGTGACGCGCTCGCCGTCGATCGACTCGAACTCGAGATCCCGCGCGGATCCTTCTTCGCGCTGCTCGGCCCGTCCGGCTGCGGCAAGACCACGACGCTGCGGATGATCGGCGGGTTCGAGGAGCCGACCGAGGGGACCGTCTACCTCGGCGGCGCCGATGTCACCGAGCTCCCGCCTTATCGGCGCGATGTCAACACGGTCTTCCAGAGCTACGCGCTGTTCCCCCACCTGACCGTCGAGCGCAACGTTGCCTTCGGTCTCGAGCGCCGTGGCGTCGGAGGGGACGAGCTTCGCCGTCGGGTTGGCGAAGCACTCGAGCTCACCCAGCTCGAGGGGCTCGGCCGCCGCAAGCCCGGGCAGCTCTCGGGTGGTCAACAGCAGCGGGTCGCGCTCGCTCGTGCGTTGGTGAATCGTCCCCGCGCGCTGCTCCTCGACGAGCCCCTCGGCGCGCTCGACCTGCGTCTGCGCCGGCAACTCCAGATCGAGCTGAAGCGGATTCAGCGCGACGTCGGCATCACCTTCCTGCACGTGACCCACGACCAGGAAGAGGCGATGTCGCTCGCCGATGAGATCGCGGTGATGAACGAGGGGCGGATCGAACAACGCGGCTCGGCCTCGGACCTCTACGAGCGTCCGACGAGCGAGTTCGTCGCTGCGTTCCTCGGCCCGTGCAACCTGGTCGACGGCGAGCTTCGCTCGCGGTACGCCGACCTGGTCGACTTCGAGAGCGCGGGCGGCGCGCTGCTACGCATCCCAGCGGACCTGATCGGTGAGTCGCGCTCGATCCGGGTCGGCGTGCGGCCCGAGAAGCTGACCTTGCGCCGGGTCGCCGATCGGCTGCCGGCCGACCTGAACGCCTTGCGCGGGAGGCTTGTCGCCGCGAGCTACCGGGGCGTGGCGATCCAGTACGAGGTCCTGACCCAGCACGGCGAGCAGATCACCGCGATCACGCAGAACCGCAACGGCTCCGAGCCGGATGCAGCACCGGTCGGGTCCGAGGTGGCGCTCACCTGGGAGCCCCGCCACACACTCGTCATCAACAAGGAGGACTCCGATGTCTAACCGTTCGATCGAGAGCGTCATCGATGAGCTGCTGCGAGAGGGCCGGCTTTCACGCCGGGGGTTCGTCGGCCGGCTGGGCGCGGGGGCGTTCGCGGTCTCCGGCGCCGCCGGTCTTCTCTCGGCGTGTGGTGGCGTGCAGGGCACCGGTCAAACCGGCCCCACGGCGACGACCGCGAGCCATCCGGCGCAGAAGCTGACCGAGATCGACTTCTCCAACTGGCCGCTCTACATCGACAAGGACTCGCTGCCCGAGTTCGAGCGCGAGTTCGACGTGACGGTCAACTACGTAGACGACATCAACGACAACAACGAGTTCTTCGGCAAGGTGCGTGAGCAACTCCAGCGCGACCAGTCGATCGACCGCGACCTCGTCGTCCTGACTGACTGGATGGCTGCGCGGTGGGTTAATTCCGGCTACGTCGAGGCGATCGACAAGGCCAACGTCGCGAATGTCGAGGCCAACCTGATCGCGACGCTGCGCGATCCAGCCTGGGATCCGGGCCGCAACTTTTCCGCGCCGTGGCAAGCCGGCATGGACGGTCTCGGCTACAACAAGGCGGAGACCGGTCGAGAGCTGACCAGTTTCAACGACATCTTCCTGCCGGAGTTCAAGGGCCGCGTGTCGTTTTTGGGCGAGTGGCGCGATTCGGTCGGGCTCACCCTGCAGGGGATGGGCGTCAACACCGAAGAGGCGACCCTCGACGACGCCATGGCGGCGCTCGAGAAGATCGACCAGGCAAACGCGTCGGGCCAAATCCGGCGGTTCACGGGCAACGACTACACGGGCGATCTCACCAACGGCAACCTCGCAATCGCAGTCGCCTACTCGGGCGATGTGATCCAGCTCAAGGCCGACAACCCCGACCTCGAGTTCCTGATTCCCGACGAGGGCGGACTGATCTGGGCGGACAACATGATGATTCCGGAGAAGGCCGAACACCCCTACGGTGCCGAGGTGCTGATGAACTACGTCTACGAGCCCGAGATCGCCGCCCAGATCGCGGCCTACGTCAACTACGTGACGCCGGTCGCGGGCGCTCAGGCCGAGCTCGAGAAGACCGATCCCGACCTCGCGAGCAACCAGCTGATCTTTCCCGACGAGGAGACGCTGGCCAAGCTCCATCCGTTTCCGAGCCTCGCCACCGACGAGGAGCGCCAGGTCGAGGAGGCGTGGCAGCAGGTCGTAGGGGCCTGAGGCGCGGAATGCAGCTCTCGTTGCGTCACCGCCGGCGGCTGGCTCCGTATCTTCTGCTGTTGCCGGGGATCGCGTGGCTGGTCGTCTTCTTTGCCATCCCGTCGCTGCTCCAGGCACAGCTGTCGCTGACGACGGGCACGCTCGAGACCGGCTTCGTGTTCGACTGGAACTTCGGCGTCTACGCAGAGGCGGTCGGTGACAACAGCGAGCAGCTGCTGCGCTCGTTCCAATACGCCGCGATCGCGACCGTCGCGGCGTTTGTGATCTCGTTTCCGCTGGCCTACTTCATCGCGTTCCGGGCGGGCCGTTGGAAGAACCTCCTGTTGCTGCTGATCGTGCTGCCGTTCTTCACCAGTTACCTCGTTCGCACGATCGCCTGGAAGACGATCCTCGTCGACAACGGGTTCGTCGCTGACCTCTTCCGCTCGCTCGGCCTGATCGCCCCGGACGGTCGTCTTGACGCGACGACGTTCGCGGTGATCGCCGGCATCACTTACAACTTCCTGCCGTTCATGGCGCTGCCGCTCTACGTCTCGCTGGAGAAGATCGACCGTCGGCTGATCGAGGCTGCGACAGACCTCTACGCGAGCCGCTTCGGGGCCTTCCGCAGGATCACTGTGCCACTCGCGCTGCCCGGCATCTTCGCCGGCACGTTGCTGACGTTCATTCCGGCGGTCGGTGACTTCGTCAACGCCCAACTGCTCGGGACCTCCAATCAGTACATGATCGGAAACGTCATCCAGTCGAAGTTCCTCGTCCTGCGCGACTACCCCGAGGCAGCGGCGCTGTCGTTCTTGCTGATGACGGTAATCCTGCTGGCGGTATTCGCATACGCGCGTGTCCTCGGCACCCGCACGCTGACCGAGGCGGCGGCATGAGCGCGACGATCGAGCGCTTGCGCGGGCCGTTGCTCGGCCTCTGGGCAGGCCTGGCGCTTGTCTACCTGTTCATCCCGATCTTCGTCGTCGTGCTGTTCTCCTTCAACGACAACCAGGGCCGGTTCAACCTCAGCTGGCAGGGTTTCACGACGCGTCATTGGCAGGATCCGTTCTCGGTGCCGGGCCTCGGTGAGGCGATGCTCGTCTCCCTCCAGATCGCGGCCATCTCGACGGTTCTCGCGGTCGTGCTGGGAACGCTGATCGGCCTCGCGCTCGTCCGTCACCGATTTCGCGGACGCGGAGCGGTCGACCTGTTCACGTTCCTGCCGCTCGCGACGCCCGAGGTCGTGCTCGGCGCTGCGCTGCTCTCGCTGTTCCTGACACTCGACGTCATGCCGGGATTCGCGACGTTGGTGATCGCCCACACGATGTTCAACGTCGCCTACGTCATCGTGACGATCCGCGCGCGCCTCGAGGGGATGGACACACATCTCGAGGAAGCTGCCCAGGACCTCGGCGCGAACGGCCTGACGACTTTCCGAAAGGTTACGCTGCCCCTGATCGCCCCGGGAGTTGCCGCGGCTAGCCTGCTCGCCTTCGCGATTTCTGTCGATGACTTCGTGATCTCCAACTTCAATGCCGGGACGACAGTCACGTTCCCGATCTACATCTGGGGCGCCGCGCGGCAGGGCGTCCCGCCGGAGGTCAACGTCATGGCGACGGCGTTGCTGCTCGTCGCCGTCGGACTGATGTTCCTCAACCTCGCCGTTCAGCGCCGCAACGCGCGAGCCGAGTCGGCGGGCGGGTCCAGATGACACCCGGCACCGAGCCCGGTCTCAAGAAGAATGCGATCGGCTTTCTCGACGGGCTGACGATCGGACTCAACTCGACGGCTCCGGCTTACTCGCTCGCCGCGGTGATCGGGACGATCGTGGTTGCGGCAGGGGTCAAGGCGCCGGCCGTGCTGCTCGTCTCGTTCGTCCCGATGCTGTTCATCGCAACGGCCTTCTACTACATGAACCGTGCCGATCAGGATTGCGGGACGACGTTCTCCTGGGTCACGCGCGCGCTCGGCCCGTGGTTCGGCTGGATCGGCGGCTGGTCGATCTGCGTCACCGGCATCCTCGTGATCGGGTCGCTCGCCGACGTCGCCGCGTTCTACATATTCGACCTCGCGACGCTCGACTCGCTGGCAGGTTCGCGCTTCGCGGTCGTGACGCTGGCCGTCCTGATCATCGCCGTAATGACCCTGATCTGCGTGCTCGGCACGGAGCTCTCGGCGCGCGTCCAGCGGGTGATGATCATCGTCCAGGTCGGCGCGCTCGTACTGTTCGCGGTCGTCGCGCTCGTCCAGGTGATCGGCGGTGACTATGTGATCGAGCCGAGCCTCTCGTGGTTCTGGCCAGGCGGCGATGTCCCTTATTCCGGGATCCTTGGCGGCGTCCTGCTCGGCGTCTTCATCTACTGGGGCTGGGAGAGCGCCGTCAACCTGACCGAGGAGTCGGAGGACAGCGCCACCTCTCCCGGCCTTGCGGGCCTCTTCAGCACCGTCATCCTGGTTGCCACCTACGTCGCCGTGACGGTCGCGATCGTCTCGGTCGCCGGCCTCGATCGGGTTGCCGAGTTCGACGACGACGCCGGTGTCCTCGGGGCGGTCGCGGAGGACGTTCTCGGCCCGCTCGCGGTCCTCGTCGTCCTGTCGATCATCACCTCGGGGCTTGCCTCGACCCAGACGACGATCCTGCCCGCCTCGCGCACGTCGCTGTCGATGGCACGCTCGGGCGCGTTTCCCGCCGTCCTCGGTCGGATCCACCCTCGCTTTCTGACGCCGCACGTCGGCACGATCTCGATCGGCGTGCTCGCGACCCTCTGGTACGTCGGTGCGAGCATCGTCTCGGACAACTTCCTGTTCGACTCGCTCTCCGCGCTCTCGCTGATGATCGCCTTCTACTACTCGATGACAGGGATCGCCTGCGTCATCTACTACCGCCGCGAACTGGCCAAATCGGTCACCAACTTCTTGTTCATCGGCGTTGCGCCGCTGCTCGGCTCGGCCGGGCTGCTCTATCTGCTCTTTGAATCCGCCCGCCAACTCGCCAACCCCGATGACTCCTACACGGGCCAGGCAATCTTCGGCATGGGTGTGCCGCTCGTGATCGCATTGTTCTTTACGGTGCTCGGCCTGGTGCTGATGGTCTGCTGGCGGCTGTTCGGCGACCACTCGCGTTTCTGGGGACGGCGGCCTTTCGAGGCGGTTCCGCCCGACATCGCAGCCGGCGCAAAGCCCGCGCTCGACGCGACCGGGCTGGGGAGTTGATCGTGGCGCGCGATCTGATCGTCGGCTATGACGGGTCCGAATGTGCGAAGGCGGCCCTGAGGGCTGGCGCCGAGCTCGCCGCGGCGCTCGGCGACCGCGTCGTGATCACCTTCGGCTACGAGCCCGGGGGCTACGGCGAGGAGCATTCCGAGCACCGGCGCGCTGTCGAGGAGATCGGTGCTCGGGTGACCGAGGAGGCGAAGCAGCTGATCGCCGATCAACAGGTCGAGGTCGAGATTGTGCTGCGCGCAGACAGACCCGTCGACGCCTTGCTGGCCGAGGGCGACGAGCGTGACGCGCGCCTGATCGTCGTCGGAACCCACGGCGAGCACCCGCTGAAGGGCGCGTTCCTCGGCTCGACTCCGCACAAGCTCGTGCACCTGGCGGAGCGGCCGGTCCTGGTGGTGCCCGCGCCCTAGGGGCGCGGGAGCTTCTTCGAGTCGACGACGACCAGATCCTTGCCACGGATCCGCCCGAGTGCGCGCAGGTCGTCGTTGTCCCAGCCGCCGTTCGGCGCACCTGAGACGAAGTAGTTCGAGCCGTTGTCGGCGAGGATCAGGCCGTGGGACTGCATCGCTTTCGCGATGACACGCGACTGGGGCGGTAGCCCGTCGGCGTTGAAGCTCGGCTTGAGCCGCATCCGAAGGCCCATCGGCGGAAGGTTCTTGGCCTTCTGGCCGGCGTCGTGGCGGGCCGGGAAGATGTGCTTGTTGCGGGTCCGCTCCAGCGTAAATCGCAGTGCGTGGTCGATCCGGCCGGCTGCGACCTCGTCGAAGCGCACCAGCCCGGGGAAGATCGGCAGGCCGGCCGCATCGGCCGAGGTGAAGCCGTTCGGGCGCACCTGGTTGGAGTTGAGGTCAAACCGAGCACCGGAGTTCGCAGTCCAACTGGCGCCTCCATCCTGAGGCCGGGCGTTGAACAGTTCGTAGAGGACACAGTCGTCGCGATCGATGACGAGCACGTGGCGGTCACCGTTCGCGCCCGGTCCGCCCTCGATCGGCGCGTTGGCCGGCAGCGGGTAGGGGCCGGCGTCCGACTCCTCGTCGAACAGGAACCTGACCGGTACCCGTGGTTGGTTCCCCGGAACGGTCGTGTATGGGATCCCGATCGGCCCGCCGTCGAACTCGCCCGCGCCGAAGTCGGCGTGGAAGCTCTCCTTGAGCCCGATCTGCTTGAGGATCGCCTGGGAGTTCTTGGCGGCCGGGGCTCCTGTAACCGAAATGTTGAAGGAGTTGTTCGGCGGGAGGATCTGGCAGCCGGGCGCGTCGGGCGGCGGCGAGCCGGTCGCGATCGCGGCGGCTACCAGTGCGACCGTGCCCACGGCTGCGATGACCCCTGCTCTTTGCATCCCGTCTCCCGTCGCCGATCTCCGGCGCTTCATGATGCCCGACCGTACGGGTACCACCAGTTCTTCGGCGCGACCCGACTCTCCAGATGCACGTGCTTGGTCTCCTGAAAGGCCTCGAGCCCCTCTTGGCCGAGCTCGCGTCCCAGTCCCGATTGCTTGAAGCCGCCAAACGGGCCGGCGTCGTTGTCGGTCAGCGGATCGTTGAACCAGACGGTTCCGGCCTTGATCTCGCGCATGCAGCGCATGATCGTCTCGAGGTCCCGGGTATAGATGTTCGCGCCGAGCCCGAAGCGGGTCGAGTTGGCGAGCTCGATCGCTTCGTCGAGTGAAGCGACAGAGACGATCGGAGCGACCGGTCCGAAGGTCTCTTCGGCCAAGAGGTCGGTCTCGGCGGCGGCGCCCGTCACTACGGCGGGGGCGAAGAAATGGCCGCGGTCGTGGTCTGCGTTCCCGCCGCCGGTCAACAGCTCCGCTCCCGAGTCGCGCGCCGCCGCGACCTGCGCGAGCACCTTCGCCCGCTGGGGCGCCGAGATCATTGGTCCGACGTCGGTGTCGGGCGCGAGCGGATCGCCGACGACGATCGCCTCGGCCTCGGCGACGAACGCCGCGACGAAGTCGTCGTAGACCGTTTCGTGGACGTAGAACCGCTCCGCTGAGGTGCAGACCTGCCCGGCGTTCAGGAACGCAGCCCAGGCGCCGCCCTTGGCCGCGACACCGAGCTCCTCGACGATGTCGGGACAGACGATGAACGGGTCCTTGCCGCCGAGCTCGAGGTTGATCCGCGCGACCCGCTCGGCGCAGGCGTGGGCGATGCGCTTGCCGGTATCGACAGACCCCGTGAACGCCACGCAGTCGATCCGCTCGTCCTCGACGATCCGCGCCCCGACCTCGCCGGCGCCCGCGAGTATGTTCACCGCCCCGGGCGGCAGATGGTCGAACAGCGGCGCCAACATCAGCGTCGAGAGCGGCGTTAGCTCCGAGGGTTTGCAGACGGTCGAGTTGCCCGCCGCGAGCGCTGGGGCGAGCTTCCAGGCAAGCAGCAGCAGCGGGTAGTTCCACGGCACGATGCAACCGACCGCGCCGACCGGCTCCTTGAGGACCAGCGCGAGCTGGGTCGACTCGATCGGCGGGATCACGCGCCCGGCGAAGTTGCGACCGAGCTCGGCGTAGTAGTCGAAGGCGGCCGCGGTCCAGGCGACCTCGTCGCGGTTCTCGACGAGCGGCTTGCCGCCCTCGAGCGTCATCAGGTGGGCGATCTCCTCAGTCCGCGCGCGCAGTCCGGTCGCGACTTCGTGGAGCGCCTCGCAGCGCTCGAGCGCCGGCGTCCCGCCCCAGATCCGCTTCGCTTCGTGCGCTGCGGCGATCGCCGCATCCGCCTGCTCGGGCGTCGCCCCACCGAGCTCTGCGACCGTCGTCTCGTCGAACGGATTCTCGACGGCCACCCGCTCGCCATCGCCCGCGACGAGCTCGCCGCCGATCAGCTGACGTGTCTCCATACCCGCGGAGACTACGCCAGAGCAGGTGCGCCCTAGACTGCGCGCCATGGCCACCTTCGACCTGATCGCCGACCTCCCGCTCGAGGTCGGTGGCTACGAGCTCGAGGGGCTCGAGGCAGACACCGGGATGGACCAGCCGCGGCTGACGACGTTGATCCGCCTGGGCGGCGCAGGACACGAGGGAGTCGGCGAGGACGTCACCTACGACGCCCTCGACCACATCGCCCAGCAGGATCTCGGGCCGGTTCTGGAACTTGCGGGCAGCTGGACGCTCGCGTCCTTCTGCGAGCACGTCGGCGGGCTCGACCTGTTCCCGGCGGGCCCGGCGATCATGGACGTCTCGCCGATCTATCGCCGCTGGGCCTTCGAGTCCGCCGCCCTCGATCTCGCGCTGCGCCAGGCGGGCCGCTCGCTCGTCGAGCAGCTCGGTCGTAAGGCCCGTCCGGTCAACTTCGTCGTCTCGATGCGGCTCGGTGAGCCGCCGAGCCTCGACCGGCTCGAGCGGATCGCCGCCACCCGCCCGAACCTCAAGTTCAAGCTCGACCCGACCAACTCCTGGGACGAGCAGCTGATCGGCCGGCTGGTCGACACCGGACGGATCGATTCGCTCGATCTCAAGGGCCACTACCGCGGGACGCCGGTCGATGTCGACACCGACCCGGAGCTCTATCGGATGCTCGCCGAAGCGTTTCCCGATGCCTGGCTGGAAGACCCGGACCTGACGGTCGCCGAGGCCGACGAGGCGCTCCGCCCATATCGCGATCGGATCACCTGGGACGCTCCGATCCATTCGGTCGCCGACGTCGACGCCCTGCCCTTCCCGCCGGAGATGGTCAACGTCAAGCCCTCGCGCGTCGGTTCGCTCGAAGCGCTATTCCACTTCTATGACGTGCTGGACGAGCGCGGCATCGGCGCCTACGGGGGCGGGCAGTCGGAACTCGGGGTCGGCCGTGGGCAGATCCAGTACCTCGCGTCGATCTTCCATCCGGACACGCCCAATGACGTCGCCCCGAGCGGGTTCAATACGCCTGTGGTCGCCGACGGTGAGCCGGACACTCCGCTCGAGCCCGAGATCGCACCGACAGGTTTTCGATGGGGAGGCGACTGATGAACTACGGCGAGTTGGTCAGCAGCGCGTTCAGGATCACCTGGGAGAACCGCTACCTGTGGTTCTTCGGGTTCTTCGTCGGCAGCGGGTTCAGCTTCCCCAGTGGGAACTTCAACTACGGCGGCGATTTCGGGGACAAGCAGGCGTCGGCGGCCGACTTCGGGTCGGTTGCCTCGCTGGGCGGGATCGAGATCGCGTTGATCGCGGTCGTCACGGTCCTGATCATCGCGTTCATCCTGTTGTCGTTCCTCTCCGAGGGCGGCCTGACCGACTCGGTCGCCGCGATCAGTCGCGGCGAGAGGCGCTCCTTCGCTCCCACCTGGCGCGCCGGGCGCGCGAATATGTGGCGGGTCTTCAAGGTCGTCGTGCTGGCCTTCCTGATCACGATCGCCGGTCTGCTGTTGATCGGCGGCCCGCTCGCGGGGATCACGATCGCGATCTTCAACGGCACCGAAGACCTCGTCGCCCGGATCATCACCGGGATCACGGTCGGGTTGATCGCGCTCGTCGCTCTGATCGTGCTCGGTTCGGCCCTCTCGATCGTCGTGCAGCTCGGCCTGCGCCACGTCGTGCTCGAGCAGAGCGGCGCGCGAGAGGCGATTCGGTCGGGCTACCGGCTGTTTCGCGCGCGGCTCGGCCCCGCGGTACTTGTCTTCCTGCTCGCGATCGCCCTCGCCATCGGCGTGGTGATCGCCCTGATCCTCGCGCTGCTGCTCGTCGGGCTCGTGCTGGCCATCCCGGCCATCGCGCTGTTCGCCGGCGGGGGTGAGACGGCGGGATTCATCGCGGCCGGGGTCGCGGCGTTGATCCTCATCCCGCTGTTCGTCACCGCCGCCGGGGCAATCGGTGCGTTCCAGCACGCCTACTGGACGCTCGCCTATCTGCGGCTGACCGCTACAGCGCCAGCGCCGCCGTCTGTTCCAGCAGTTGCTTGAGGCGGGCCAGGTAGCGGGCGGCGTCGGCGCCGAACAGGATCCGGTGGTCGCAGGTCAGCGTCGCCGACATCAGCTTGCGCGCGACGATCCGGCCGAACCCATCGACGACCGGCTGGTCTTTGGCGACTCCGACCGTCAGCAGCGCCGCCTGCGGTGGGCTGATCACACCGGTGAAGCTCTCGACCCCGAACATCCCGAGGTTCGAGATCGTGAAGGTCGCTCCCGAGAGTTCGGGCTGGGTGATCGCACCGGACCGCGCCCGCTCGACAAGCTCGCGTGAGCGCCGGGCGATCTCGCCGAGCGACCGTTCGTCGGCGTCGTGGATCGTTGGCGCGATGACCGTGTCCTCGGCAGCCACCGCGATCGCGACGTTGACGCGCGAGTAGCTCTCGAACCGACCGTCCCGGTAGGCGCCGTTGAGGCGCGGGAACTCGCGCAACGCGTTGGCGGCGGCCTTGACGATCATGTCGTTGAGCGTCGGTGCGGGGTCGGCGAGATCGCGCATCCGCTCGCGCAGCTCGGCGCAGCCGGTCATGTCGATCGTGATCCTCAGCGAGTAGTCGGGGGCGGTCGCCTTCGACTCGGCCATCCGCCGTGCGACGGTCTGCTGGTGGCGGCTCGGCGTGGTCGGGCTGACGGCGCCCTTGGCCGCCTTCGCGCCGCCCACATTCGCACGCGACGATTCGGTCGAAGCCGCCTCCGGGCCCCCCGCTTTCGCTCCGCCGACCGCCGCCTCGATCCGCGCGATCGGCGCCCCGACCTTGACGCTGTCTCCTTCGGCACTCAGCAACTCGACCAGCGTGCCGCCATGCTCGGCCGGATGGGTGACGTTGGCCTTGTCGGTTTCGATCTCCAGCAGCGGATCGCCCGCGGAGATCTGTTCGCCGATCGCGACGAGCCACTTCAGGATCGTCCCTTCCTCCATCGAGTCCGAGAGGCGGGGCATGAGGATCAGCTCGGACACCCCCGCATCATCGCTCAGCCGCCGTCGCGGAAGCTGACCAGCCCGCCGATCACCCCGACGTAGGCGGTGCCGTCGGGTCCGATCGTCACCGGCGCATAGTTGTTGTTGAACCCGAACCCGCTGCCCGCGTAGGCGCGGTAGACCGTCCGCCCGGTGCGGAAATCGAGCGCCGTGAGATACCAGGGGTCGGTGCCGTCGGAGGTCGGCTCCTTCGTGTAGGTGTAGACGAGCCCGTTCCCCAGCGACAGCTTCGGGACCACCGAAGAGCCCCGGACCCCGCTGCGCCAGACCGGCTTGCAACCGCGGCCGTCGCGATCGAGGTCGACGCGCTCGATCCCGGGCTGGGTGGTCCGGCCGCTCATCGTCGCGGCGATCCCCGTATAGCCATGGTTGTTCTCGGCGATGATCGAGCGGCCAGCCGCGATCAGCGACTGGTCGGTCGCGCTCGCGCCGCGCTCGAAGACCGGCTGGCGGCAGACCCGGCGGCGGCCGTCGACGCCACGGCCGCGTTCGAAGACGTCGATCGCGATCGGATCGGCGTTGTCGGTGATCGCGACCAGCCGCTTGCCGATCAGCGTCGGCGTCGTCCCCGACGCGTCATCGGTCTGCCCGGGCTTCTGCTTCCCGTCGTTTGCGTAGGTCTCGCGCCAGCTGACCTTCGGGACGCCCTCGCGTGTCGCGTCGAACCGGTAGAGCGCACGGTCGGTGACGATGTAGACGCCACCGTTTCGATCGACTGCGAACGAGTTCTCGATGTCCTCGCCGAGTGACACCGAGCTGACCGATCCGGTCTCCGGGTCGATCGCGCCGACGGTTCCGCGCGTGCCGACGAACCAGATGCGACCGTCCCAGTCGGGCAGCGCCGAGTTGATCCCCTCGCCCTGTTGGAGCGCACCCGCCACGCCGTAGGAGCGCTCGAACCTGAATCCCGGAGCGCTGGTCTCGCCGATCACCAGGATCCGCCCGTCGGTCGTCGGCACCACGGCGCGGTCACGATCATCGAGATAGAAGTAGCCACCCCCCGAGAAGTCGGTAAAGAGGTTCGGCAGGCTCGCGGGGTTGCGCAGCGGAAGCGCGTATGACGCGAGCTCGTCGAGCGTGCGGGGATCCATCATCACCAGCCTCGGGCCCTGGAGCCCGACGCAGACGGTGAGGATCCGGCCGCGACGATCGAAGGTGACCGAGGCACACTCCGCAGCTTGGAGGGTGGAGTTGGTCACGATCCCGCGGCCGAGCGGCCCGCTGACCGCGTGAGTGTCGGTCTGGTAGGCGTCGGAGTGGATCACGCTGCGCCCGTTGCGCGCCATGAATGGGTGGCGCGGGGCCTTGTCGGCCTTGACCGGCCGCGGCTTTGCGGGAGCGCCGATGAACCGCGGCTGGTTCTCCAGCGGCCCGCTGCCGAGGACCGGAATCGCGCTCGCGCCGGGCGCCCAGATCAGGGCGACCGCTGTGGCCAGGACGATCGTAACGGTGCGCATCGGATCGAGCCTAGCGCGAGAACACGCGCCCAGGGTCCGATGTCGCGTGCGCATGACCGGTGGGGTCTAGCGCCTAGAATCGTGTCGATGACGCGAGCGTTAGGCGCCTGATGACGGCGCCGCTGCTGCTGCGAGCACGTGGCGCGGCCGCCTCGTTGGCCGCACGACTGCCGAAGCCCGCCGCCCGCCCGCTCGCTGATCCTCCGCCGGGCAGCGGGCTGATGCCGGTGATGGGCGAGCCAGGCCTGCCGGTGATCGGAAATTCGCTCGGCTTCCTGCGTGACTCGCTCGACGGTGCACGGCAGTTCTATGACCGTTACGGAACCGTCTTCTGGTCGGGTGCATTCGGTACCCAGATCGTGCTCGTGCTGGGTCCGGACGCGATCGGCACCGTGCTCGCCAACCGCGACAAGGCGTTCTCCAATAAGCGGGGCTGGGACTACTTCATCGGCCCGTTCTTCGAGCGCGGTGTGATGCTGATGGACTTCGAGGAGCACCGCCACCACCGCCGCATCATGCAGCAGGCGTTCAAGCGCGAGCGGCTCGTCTCCTACCTCGAGCGGGCGAACACGACGATCGAGCGCGGCATCACAGGCTGGCGAAACGGTCCCGGCTTCGAGGTCTACGAGGCCGCCAAGCAGCTGACGCTCGATATCGCGACGGAGGTCTTCATGGGCGAGCAGCTGGGGGCGCACGCCGACCGCCTCAATCACGCGTTCATCGACGTCGTCGTCGGCGGCCAGGCGATCGTCAGAGCCGATGTTCGCGGCGGTAAGTGGCACCGCGGCCTCCAGAGCCGGCATCTGCTCGAGCAGCACTTCCTCGCCCAGATCGCGGCCAAGCGCGAGAGCAATGGAAACGACCTGTTCAGCGTGCTCTGCCACGCCGAGACCGAAGACGGCGAGCGGTTCTCGGACTCCGACGTCGTCAACCACATGATCTTCACGATGATGGCCGCACACGACACGAGCACGATCACCGTCGCGATGATGGCCTACTACCTCGCGTGCCATCCCGAGTGGCAGGAGCGGCTGCGCGAGGAGTGCCGCTCGCTTGGCAAGCC
The DNA here is from genome assembly GCA_963790245.1 of uncultured Thermoleophilaceae bacterium. Classification (GTDB taxonomy): domain Bacteria; phylum Actinomycetota; class Thermoleophilia; order Solirubrobacterales; family Thermoleophilaceae; genus JACCVG01. The sequence continues at coordinate 1,448,763 of CAWBNP010000002.1, read as the reverse complement.
GACTGTCGGCTACGACGACGACCTACCGCTGATGGACCTCGTGCTCCGTGAGACGCTGCGCATGAACGCGCCGGTCGGGATGCTCGCGCGCCAGGCGCTCACCGACACCGAGCTCGAGGGCCGCTACATCCCCGCGGGCTCGTTGATGATGCTCGGGATCTACCCGACCCAGCGCATGGAGCCCTGGTGGAACGAACCCGACACCTTCGATCCCGAGCGGTTCACGCCCGAGCGGGCGGAAGACAAGTCGCACCCCTACGCGTGGATGCCGTTCGGCGGCAACGTCCACAAGTGCATCGGGATGCATTTCGGGTCGATGGAGGTCAAGGCGATCATGCACCAGCTCCTGCTCGCCCGGTCCTGGTCGATCCCGCCGGGGTACGAGCCGCTGATCGACTACGGGACCGGCCCGTTTCCGGGCGACGGCCTCCCGATCAGCCTGGCGGCGCCTAGGCGCTGAGGGCGGCCGCGGCCTCCTCGAGCCGATCGTCGCCGAAGAACAGCTGCTCGCCGATTGCGACGGTCGGCACGCCGACCACGCCGCGGGCGATCGCTTCGTCGGTCGCTGAGCGCAGCTCGTCCTTGACCGAGCGCATCGAGATCCCCTTGAGCACGGCGCGCGGGTGAAGCTCGCAGGCCGCGGCGGCGATCAGCACGTTGTCGGTCTCGGAGAGATCGCGCCCAGCGGCGAACGCCTGCCGGAAGGCCGCGAGCGAGAAGGCGACGGCCCGCCCCGCCTGCTTCGCGAAGATCGCCGCGCGCATCGCGGTCAGGCCGTCGCTAGGCCACGGGTCGGGCCAGCGGAACGGCTGCAGCCCGTACTCGTGGCCACGGCGCTCGATCTCGGCGATCCCCGCCTTGCGCTCCGGGGTTTCAGCCCACGAGCTTCGTCCGGTGGCGGCGAAGATCGCCCCGAGCAGCACCGGCTGCCAGATCGGAACCGCCGGCAGAATCGCGTTGATTCGCTCGGCGGTCAGATAGGCGTAGGGCGAGCCGAGGTCGTAGAAGAAGACCGGCCGCTCGGGGTCGCCCATCTAGCCGTGGATCAGCCAGCCGTCGACGGCGCGAGCCGCCTCGAGCACCGCCTCGGAGTACGTCGGATGCGCGTGCACCGTGCGCGCCACCTCGGCGAACCCGCCCTCGAGCGCGTGTGCCTGGACGAGCTCTTGGATCAGGTCGGCGGCCTTGGCCGAGACGATCCCCGCTCCCAGCAACTCGCCGTAGCGCTTGTCGCCGACGATCTTGATGATGCCGCCCTTCTCGCCGAACACGGTTGGCGCGCCGACCGCGCCGAGCGGGATCCGCTTGGCGATCACGTCGTGGCCGGCCTCCTTGGCCTGAGCCTCGGTCATGCCGAAGCTCGCGACCTGGGGGTGGCAGAAGGTGACTGCTGGGATGAAGTCGTAGTCGAGCGGGTGGGGATCGAGGCCGGCCGCGTGCTCGACCGCGATCACGCCCTCATCTGATGCCTTGTGCGCGAGCGCCGGGCCCGGAACGAGGTCGCCGATCGCGTAGATGCCCTCGCGCGAGGTACGCATCGAGCCGTCGACCTCGACCAGGTCGCGCTCGTCGGTCTTGATCTGCGCGCCATCGAGCCCGAGCCCCTCGACGTCGGCGCCGCGTCCGGCGGCGATCGCCAGGTAGTCGAAGGTCGCCGTCTGCTCGCCGATCTTCACCTTGACGGTCTTCGCCGTGGTCTCGACAGACTCGATCTTGGCGTCGGTCACGATCTCGATTCCCTGCTTGACGATCTCCCGCGCAGCCGTACGCGCGATGTCCTTGTCCTCGAGCGGGAGGATTTGGGGCAGCGCTTCGTACAGCGTGACGGCGGTCCCGAGTCGTCCGTAAGCGGAGGCGATCTCGGTGCCCGACGCGCCCGCTCCGATCACGGCCAGCCGCTTCGGCAGCTCGTTGAGCGTCCACGCGCCGGCGGTGTCGAGGATCCGCTCGCCGAACTCGAGTCCGAGCAGCGGCTTCGCGACCGAGCCGGTGGCGAGCACGATCGTCTTGGCCGAGAGCTCGTGCTCACCGACGACGACCTTGCCCTCGGCGGTCAGCGCGCCAGCTCCGTGGAAGACCTCGATCTTGTTCTTGGCGAACAAGCCGGCGACCCCGCCGGTGAGCGTCTTGATCACGGCGTCGCGGTGCTTGGCGACGCCGGCGAAATCGACACTCGCCCCCTCGACCTCGATCCCGAATGCGCCCGCTTCCTGGACCTCGGTGAAGACGTCGGCCGCGCGCAGCACAGCTTTAGCCGGGATGCAGGCGTAGTTCAGGCAGCGCCCGCCGACTACGTCGTCGCGCTCGACAACGGCGGTCTTCATCCCGAGCTGGGCGGCGCGGATCGCGGCCACGTAACCGCCCGGGCCGGACCCGATCACGACGCAGTCGAAGCTCTGGTCAGCCATCGGCGGAAGAGCCTACATCGGTGAGGTCGCGTGCCAGCAGCTCACGCAGCTCGTCGGGTAGCGGGGTGGAGGCGCCGCACGCATAGTCGTAGCCGACGAGCGTGCCGTGCCCCTCGGCCACGAGTCGGCCGTCACCGACCGCGCGCATCTCGAAGCCGAGCCGCAGGCTGGAGTTGCCGATCTTCCGGGGAACGATCTCGGTGCGGATCTCCTCGCCGTAGAAGGCGGGCGAGCGGTAGGAGATCTGGCACTCCGCGAAGATGAACCCGAAGTCGCTGCGGCTGGTCGGGGTGTGCTCGGGCGAGAGTGACTCCAGGTAGGCGATCCGCGCGGTCTCGAAGTAGCGCAGGAACTCAACGTTGTTCATGTGCTGCATCGCGTCGAGGTCGCCGAAGCGGACCCGCTCGATGACCGCGAAGGCGCCCTGCCCGGGCTCGGTCCGCGGGTAGCTCACCCGGATGGTCGATTCGGCATCTGGATGCGGGCCATGACCTTGACGAGCTTCCAGAAGATCCAACCGAAGAGGCCGATCAGGGCGACGAACACGAGCATCGTCGTAAGCGGCTGGGGGGCGATCAGAAAGAGCGCCATGAACACGATCGAGATGCCGAGCACGGCCTGCATCGTGAGGACGCCCCAGTAGCGCAAGTTGAAAGTCCCGTAGGCGGCGACTCCCATCAGACCGAGCAGCACGATCGCCGGGGCGAGCTCGACGACGTCCGCGCCCGTGCCGATCCCGAGTCCGAGGTTGGCGAGGCCGAGCAGTACGGCGATCGCCGAGGCGATGTAGATCACCGGCGGGCGCTCGTCGGGCCGCATTGGCTGGAGCTCGGCCCGCGCGCGCTCGGCGCGCGAGCGCTCCGGCTCGTCGGCCTGCGGCTCCTCCACCTCTGACTCAGGGGACGTCGCAGGTGCCTGCGCGGCCGAGGCGACGCGACGCGCCTTGCGGCGCTGCCGATCAGATCGCTGCGCCAACGCGCGCTCCCAGAGTCCGTGCGAGTTTTGCTGCCGCGTCGGCCGGGTCAGCGGTATCGCGGATCGCCCGGACGACGGCGATCCGTCGCGCGCCCGCGGCGATCACGGCGGCGGCGTTTCTCACGTCGATCCCACCGATCGCGAACCACGGCTTGCGGGCGTGGGTAGCCGCGTGGGTGACGAGCTCGAGCCCGACCGCGGGCCGCCCCGGCTTGGTCGGCGTCTCGTACACGGGTCCGACGCCGAGGTAATCTGCGGTCGAGGCTTCGGCGGCTTCGATCTGCGCCGCCGAATGGGTCGAGACCCCGATCAGGCGGTCCCCACCCAGCAGAGTTCGGGCCGCTTCGAGCTCGCCATCGTCCTGGCCCAGATGAACTCCGTCGGCGCCGGTCGCGACGACGAGGTCGGGGCGGTCGTTGAGAACCAGCAGCGCGCCGGAGTGATCACAAGCAGTTCGGAAGCGACGGCCGATTGCGACCAGCGGCTCGTCCTCGAGCGTCTTGTCTCGCAACTGGACGATGTCGACCCCGGCGGCGAGCGCCTCCGGCAACCAGCCGAGCGTCGCCCCGCCCCGCGCGCCCGCGTCGACGACCAGGTACAGACGCGCGGCTTCGAGACGGTCACGCAGGCTCTGGTTGGTGGACTCGAACATCGCTTCGGATCCTTTCAGAGCGCGCTGGATAGCATCGGTTCTCCTACGACTGCCAATGGCAACAGACACGACGTCGCCGTGATCGGCGCCGGGGCGATCGGCCTCGCCTGCGGCTGGCGGATCGCCGCCGCCGGAATGTCGGTGGCCGTATTCGACCGATTCTCGCCCGGCGCGGGGGCTTCCGGGGTGGCCGCCGGGATGCTCGCCCCGGTCACCGAGGCGGACTTCGGCGCGACGGGACTGCTCGAGCTCAACCTCGCGGGCGAGGCGGCCTGGCCGGCGTTCGCAGCGGAGCTGGAGACGGCAACCGGTCGTGAGCTCGGCTTCGCGCGATCCGGGGCGCTGATCGTGGCCAGCGACCGGGACGATGCAGAGGAGCTGCGCCGCCTCCAGGAGCTCCAGTCCTCGCTCGGCCTCGAATCCAGCTGGCTGGGCGCCTCTGCCGCGCGCGAGCTCGAGACCGGCCTCTCGCCCGGGATCGCCGGGGCCGTCTCCGCGCCGGGCGATGGCGCGGTCAACCCGCGTGCGCTGCTGAGCGCGCTGGCGGTCGCGCTCGACGCCGCGGGCGGGGAGCTGGTCGTCGGTGTCGATGCGAGGCTGCGGATTGAGCAGGGAAGGGTCGTTGGGATCGCCAGTCATATCGGTGACTTCGAGGCTCAGACGGTCGTGCTCGCCGCGGGGGCGTGGAGCGGTGCGGTAGATGGTCTCCCCGATGCTCTCGATCTTCCGCTGCGCCCGGTCAAGGGCCAGATCCTGCGGATGCGTCGTCCAACCGGCATGGCTCCGCTCGCGCAGCGGATCGTCCGCAGCCCACGGTGCTACATCGTCGATCGAGCCGGCGGGGAAGTCGTGATCGGGGCGACGACCGAGGATCGTGGCTTCGATCAGGCGGTCACCGCCGGGGCGGTCCACAGGCTGCTCGAGGCCGCCTGGGAGCTGCTGCCCGACGTCGCCGAGCTCGAGCTGGTCGAGACCGCGGCGGGACTGCGTCCGGCGACGCCCGACAACGAGCCCCTGATCGGCCGTGTCCCCGAGGTCGAAGGGCTGATCCTCGCGACCGGGCACGGGCGCAACGGGATTCTGCTCGCCCCGGGCACCGCCGATGCGGTCGCCGCCCTGGCGTCGGGAGGAGAGTTGCCCGAGCCTTTCGCGCGCTGCTCGCTCGAGCGCTTCGTGACGGCGGCGGGAAGATCCTGATGCAGGTGATCGTCAACGGCGAGGCGCGTGAGCTCCCGGGCCGGCCGACCGTGATGAGCGCCGTTGAGCTGACCGGCGTTCCGGCGGAGGCGCGAGGCGTGGCGGCGGCACTCGACGGCGAGGTGGTCCCGCGTTCGGGCTGGGAGACGACGTCGCTCAGCGAAGGCGCGCGCGTTGAAGTGCTCCAGGCGGTTCAGGGCGGATGAGGGTCCACCGACCCCTCAGCACGCGACGTTGGTCCCAGCGGGGGTGTTCTCGCTGAGACCCCACCGGGTCCTCAGCACGCGACGTTGGTCCCAGCGGGGGTGTTCTCGCTGAGACCCCACCGGGTCCTCAGCACGCGACGTTGGTCCCAGCGGGGGTGTTCTCGCTGAGCTTGCGGATCGCCGACCGCGAGTTCGGCTCACGGCTCGTGATCGGGACGGGGGGCTTCCGCGATCTCGGCCAGATGGACGCCGCCGTGCGCGCCTCCGGCGCCGAGATGGCGACCCTCGCGTTGCGTCGTGTCGAGCCAGGGGCACGCGGCTCGATCGTCGAGCTGCTGACGGCCGCCGGTTGTTTCCTGTTGCCCAACACGGCTGGGTGCTTCACCGCCCGGGACGCGGTCACGACCGCGAAGCTGGCCCGCGAGGCGTTCGAGACCGACTGGGTCAAGCTCGAGGTGATCGGTGACGAGCGCACCCTGTTGCCCGACCCGGCGGAGACGTTGCGCGCGGCCGAGGAGCTCACCGGAGACGGGTTCGTGGTGCTCCCCTACGCCAGCGACGACCCGATCCTCTCGCGGCGCCTCGAGCAGGTCGGCTGCGCCGCGGTCATGCCGCTCGGATCACCGATCGGCAGCGGCATGGGGATCCAGAACCCCTACAACCTGCGGCTGATCCGAGAGCAGGCCGGCGTCCCGGTGATCCTCGACGCGGGGATCGGGACGGCGTCAGACGCGGCGCTCGCGATGGAGCTCGGCTGCGACGCGGTGCTGCTCGCCAGCGCTGTCTCGAGGTCGGCCGATCCACCGCGCATGGCGCGCGCGATGGCGCTCGCCGTGCAGGCCGGCCGGCTGGCCTTCGAGTCGGGCCGCATCCCGAGGCGCCTCTACGGGGAGGCCTCGACGCAGATGGAGGGCCGGCCCAGGCTTTCGGATGGCTGAGCACTCACAACTCCCCGCGGTCCCGATCGACCCGCTCGCGGACGCGTGGGAGGCCGCCTGGACCGGCATCCGGCCGTTTGCCCTGTGCTGCACGCCCGATGTCCACTACGAGGATCCGCTCACCGCAGAGCCCCTCGACGGTCTCCCCGCGCTCGAGCAGCACGCAGCGCGCCTGCGCGCCGGGTTTCCCGATCTCCGCGTCGAGCGGACCGCCGAACGGCTCGCGACGCCGACCCACGCCTGCATCCCTTGGCGGCTGGCCGGAACCCACCGCGGCGACACCGGACCGCTGAGCGCCACCGGCCGGTTCGTGATCGTCCATGGTCTCCACTACGTCGAGCTGGACGGCGAGCTGATCCGCCGCGCACGGGGCTTCTTCGACCTCTACGAGACCGCCGTCCAGCTCGGGACGCTTCCCGCGCGCGGAGGGCTCGGCGAGGCGGCGCTGCTCATGCTGCGCGGCTTCGGGCTGCGAGCGCGTGGCTGAGCGTCTGGGCGGCTAGCCGCTGACGAGCAGCTCGAGTAGCGCCTTTTGGGCGTGAAGGCGGTTCTCGGCCTGGTCCCAGATCGCCGAGCGTTCGCCGTGGAGCACCCCCTCGGAGATCTCATCGCCCGGATGGGCCGGCAGGCAGTGAAGCGCGACGGCATCAGGCCGCGCGCAACCGAGAAGGTCTTCGTCGAGGCGGTAGGGCGTAAGCAGCGCCCGCTTGTCGGCCACCGCCGCTTCGTCATCGCCCATGCTGATCCAGACGTCGGTGTAGAGCGCGTGTGCGCCGCTCGCCGCCGCGCGCGCGTCGGTCGTCGTGCTCGCCGAACCCTCGCCGATCGCCCCGGCATCGGCGCGCGCAACGATCGCCGCGTCAGGCGCGAGGTCCGGCGGCGTCGCGACGACGACATCGACCCCGGCGCGCGCGCCGAGCAGCAGCAGCGAGTGGGCGACGTTGTTCCCATCGCCGACGTAGGCGACCTTCAGTCCGTCCGTCGACCCGAACCGCTCTCGCAGCGTCAGCAGGTCGGCGAGCGCCTGGCAGGGGTGGTGGTCGGCACTCAGCATGTTCACGACCGGGATGGCGGAGTAGCGGGCCAGCTCCTCGAGATTGGCGTGGGCTCCGGTGCGCAGCCCGAGCATGTGGAGGAACCGCGAGAGCACCAGCGCCGTATCGCGGAGCGCTTCGCCGCGCGATATCTGGAGCTCGTCGCCGCGCAGCACGACGGGGTTCCCGCCCAGCTCGGAGACTCCCACCTCGAACGAAACGCGGGTGCGGGTCGAGGGCTTCTCGAAGACGAGGCCCACGCTGCACCCCTCGAGCGGTCGCGCCGCGAGGCGGTCGTGCTTGAGCTCGAGGGCGCGATCGAGGAGCCGGGCCAGCTCCTCGCCGGTCAGCTCCTCGCCGGTGAGGAAGTGGCGTGGGTGATTCACCGTGAGATCGTAGTACGGGATGGATGCCAGCCCCGACGGTGTCAGCCTGCGCGTGCTGAGCTGGAACCTCTTCCACGGCCGCGACCGCCCGCCCGATGGCTCGCTCTACACGGGTCGCTCGAAGTGGTGTCGCCGCCCCGAGCGGGGTGCGCTCTACGCCCAGGTAAACCGGTCGCTGCTGCCAGAGTTCAGTGCAGCGCTGGCGAGCGACCCCTGGAACGTCGCGCTGCTTCAGGAGGTCCCGCCCCGGTGGCTCGGGCCGCTCTGCCGAGCGACGGGGTCGGCAGGCGCCAGCGCCTTGACCGCGCGGTTCTTCGGGATGAGTCTGCGCGGCCGACTCGCGGACTTCAACCCCGACCTGATCGGGGCCTGGGAGGGAGGATCCAACCAGCTGCTCGTGCGCCCTCCATGGCGGATCCAGCGGGTACGCCGGCTGACGCTCGCACACGAGCCGCAGCGGCGGCGGACGATCGGAGTGCTCGCGCGCGAGCCGCGCGGAGCCTTGGTCGCGATCGGCAACGTCCATCTGAGCGTTCACGACCGGACAGCCGCGGCGCTCGAAGCCGAGCTGGCGGCGGCCGACCTGGCCCGTTGGTCGGGCGAAGGGCCGGTGGTGCTCGGCGGCGACTTCAACCTGCGCCCGAAGGGCTCCCCGGAGATCTTCGACCTGCTGGAGCGGCGGTTCGGGTTGGCGGGCGCGAGCGACCCGGGGGCGATCGATCATCTGCTCAGCTTCGGCGCCGATCCCTTATCGGCCGCTGCCCCACTTCCCGATGGCTGGCGCGAACCGCTCGACGCCGGGACCGGACTACGCCTGCGCCTGTCAGATCACGCGCCGGTGGTCGCCGAGTTCGCGGTGCCAGCCCGCCGGGTAGGCTGACACAGGCGTCGACCAACCAGGAGGAGCAGAGAGATGGCAGACAGCAGCTCAGCGAAGAAGCCGGCGGCGCGCAAGCCCGCAGCGAAGAAGCCGGCGGCGCGCAAGCCTGCCGCCAAGAAGCCCGCAGCCAAGGCCACGGCCAGCCGTGCGACCGCCTCCGCCAAGCGCGCGAAGCCGGCGGCCAAGAAGGCCGCCGCCAAGAAGCCTGCGGCGAAGCGGAAGACCGCTGCCCGCAAGCCAGCCGCACAGAAGGGCGCGGCACGCAGGCCCGCAGCCAAGCGCTCACAGGCCGCTCCCGACCTCGCCGGCAAGGCGATCAAGGAGTTCCGGGAAGCACTGCAAGGCGGCACTCCGCCGAGCTTCGTGATCCTCACCCGCGAGCGGATGGAGGAGGTCATGGACGAGGCCGTCAAGCGCGGACGGGTAACCGTTGACGACGCGCAAAACGTGGTCCAGTCGCTCCTCGAGCGTGCCCGCAAGGAGACCAACGACGTCGTCCAGGACCTCGAGAAGCTGATCCAGCGCGGCCGTTCGGAGGTCGACTCGGCTACCGATTCAGCTCGCAAGCGCAGCGAGACGGCCGCCGCCTCGGCTCGCAAGCAGGTCGGGGGCGCGGCGACCAAAGTCCGCACCCGCGCGGTACGGACCGGCGATCCTGCTCTCGCGCAGGTCGATCGCGTTCGGCGTGCGGCCGGTGTCGGGCCAAGCTTCCCGGTGCTCGGCTACGACGATCTGACGGCGGCGCAGGTCAGCTCGCGGCTGACGAACCTCAGCCCGGCCGAGCTGCGCAAGGTCCGCGATTACGAGAAGCGCAACGCCAACCGCAAGTCGGTGCTGAACTCGATCAGCACCAAGCTCGGCTAGCGACCGCGATCTCGGCCAGCGCCGGAGAACAGGCCGCGCGCCCCGCGCGCGGCGCCGAGATCGAACTGACGATCGACGGGCTGGCCTTCGGCGGTGCCGGGGTCGGCCGCGCGGATGGCTATGTCGTATTCGTCTCCGGAGCGCTGCCCGGGGATCGTGTGCGCGCGGCTGTGACCAAGCGCAAGCGGGCGTTCGCGGAGGCGCGCGTGGTCGAGCTGCTCGAGCCGAGCCCGGACCGAATCGAGCCTCGTTCGGCGCATCCTGGCGCGCCCTGGCAGGTCCTTCCCTACGAGCGCCAGCTCGAGCACAAGCAGCGGCTCGTCGTCGAGGCGCTCGAGCGGATCGGCCGCTTCGAGACGCCGCCGGTTGCAGACATCGTCCCCGCCGTCGAGCAGTGGAACTACCGCAACAAGCTCGAGTACTCCTTCGGCGGCGCGCCCGATGGCGGTGAGCTCGTGCTCGGTTTCCACCGCTCGGGGCGCTGGAACGAGATCGACGACGTGTCCGCGGACGTGCTCGCCTCGGCGTCGGTCGACGAGGTCCGGGAGGCCGTCAAGCGCTGGTGCCGGGAGCAGGGGCTCTCGACGTGGGATCGCCGCGATCACCACGGCTTCCTGCGCAACCTCGTCGTACGCGAGGGGCGCCGCAGCGGCCAGGTCCAGGCGCGGTTGATCACCGGTCCTGGAGAGTTCCGCCACGCGGAGTTCGCGGTGGCGACCGAGGCCGACGCCGTGCTCTGGACCGCTACACCGGCGCTCTCGGAGACGACCCGCGACGGCACGACACGCCTGCTCCAGGGTGAGCGCCAGATCGATGAGGAGCTGACGGTCGCCGGGCGGCGGCTGCGGTTCAAGATCTCGCCGGAGGCGTTCTTCCAGACCAACACCGAGATGGCCGAGGTCCTCTACTCGAAGGCAATCGAGCTCGCCGCGCTGGACGGCAGTGAGCGGGTGTTCGACCTGTTTTGCGGGATCGGCACGATCGCGCTCGCGCTCGCCTCGCGATCGCGTGAGGTGTGGGGGCTCGAGATCGTCGAGCAGGCGATCGGCGATGCGATCGCCAACGCGGAGCTCAACGGGATCTCGAACGCACGGTTCTTTGCGGGCGACGTCCGGACCGCGATGCGACCGCTGATCGAGAAGGCCGGCAAGCCCGACGTCGTCGTGCTCGACCCGCCGCGCGCCGGCCTCTCGCAGAAGATCGTTCGCCGTGTCCTCGAAGCCGAGGCCAACCGCATCGTCTACGTCTCCTGCAACCCGTCCACCCTCGCGCCCAATGCTCGCCAGATCGTCGACGCCGGCTACGAGCTGGCCGCGGTGACGCCCGTCGACATGTTCCCCCAGACGCCCCACATCGAGTGCGTGGCGTTGTTCGAACGCCAACGGCAGCAATGAGGGATCGACTCGGCTAGGCCCGGCGATTCGCCCAGCCCACCAAATAAACGTGGGCCGGGCGGGTTGACGAGGGGATGTGACGGTGGAGATGGCTCTCCCCGAGCGGTGAGCGAGGGGGGAGGCGCTCTACCGGAGCAAAGCCCCGAGCAGCAACGCTACGCGCTGAATCGTTCAGCCACCTTCGACCAATCGACCACGTTCCACCAAGCGTCGATGTAATCGGGACGCTTGTTCTGGTACTTGAGGTAGTAAGCGTGCTCCCAGACGTCGATCCCCAGCAGCGGGGTCTTGCCGTCTGAGATCGGGTTGTCCTGGTTGGGCGTGCCGACTACCGCGAGCCCCGAGCCGTCCTTCACCAGCCACGCCCAGCCGGAGCCGAACTGACCGACGCCGGTCTCCTTGACCTTGGTCTTGAAGTCCTCGAACGAGCCGAAGGCCTCGTCGATTGCCGCGCCGAGCTCTCCGTCGGGGGCACCGCCGCCGTCGGGCGACATCGACTCCCAGAACAGCGAGTGGTTGAGGTGGCCGCCGCCGTTGTTGCGGACAGCGCCGCGCTTGTCCTCGGGGACCTTGGAGAGGTCGGCGATCACGTCCTCGATCGATGCGTCGGCGAGGTCGGTGCCCTCGAGCGCAGCATTCGCCTTGTCGACGTAGGCCTGATGGTGCTTGTCGTGATGGACCTTCATCGTCGCCTCGTCGATGTGCGGCTCGAGCGCGGCGTAGTCGTAGGGAAGAGCTGGTACTTCGTAAGCCATGGGTACTCCTCATGCGGTTTCGTTGAAAGGGCCTCGCAAGCTAACAGGGTGCCCGTAATCGGCTTAGCGAGAACTTCACCGCCGGTTCGCGCGACGGAGTACCTTTCGATCGATGGGGGAGTCGAATCTGCGGCGTCGGGAGTTTCTCGAGCGCTCGGCCTACGCCGCCGGTCTCGCCGGAATGACCTCGCTCGGCGCCAACACGCTGCTCGAGCAGGCCGCGCACGCCGCGACTCGGGCTTCGGCGCTCCCACGGCCGAGGAACGTGCCGATCGATCACTTCGTGGTTCTGATGATGGAAAACCGCTCCTTCGACCACTACTTCGGCTGGGCCGACGACGTCGCCGACGCGGTCCTCGATCAGACGTTCCGGACCCCCGACGGGGACCGGGTGAAGACGCGCTCGGCGACCGAGACGCTGGCTAGTCCCTATCAGGGCTGCGGTCATCCGGACCCGGGTCACGGCTGGGAATCGGGCCGCGTGCAGTTCCGCAAGGGTTTCCTCGGCAAGGGCTCGGGCAACGACGAGTTCGCGCTCACCTACTACGAGGAGGGCGAGCTCGGCTTCATCCACGCGGCAGCTCGGAACTTCACGCTCTATGACCGCTACTTCTGCTCGCTGCTCGCCTCGACCTGGCCGAACCGCTACTACAAGTGGTCGGCGCAGTCGGGGGGCAAGACCACCAACAGTCCGCCGCTCAGCACGGCCGGCAACCAGTGGGAGACGATCTTCGACCGCGCACAGAAGCGCGGCCTGACCGTCGGCTACTACTTCAACGATCTCCCGTTCGCAGCCGTCTGGGGAGCCCGCGCAGTTCCTTGGCTACGTCCGATGTCGCAGTACTACCTCGACGCAGCGCTCGGAACGCTGCCGAACATCGCGTTCGTCGATCCACCGTTCGCAGACGGCGGCGGCGGGGCCGGGATGTCGGCCGATGAGCACCCGCTCGGGGACGTCCGGCTAGGCCAGGCCTTCATGGCGGACGTGGCGAACGCGTTCGTCGAGTCGCCCAACTACCGACGCGGTGCGATGTTCATCGTCTACGACGAATGGGGCGGTTTCTTCGACCACGTCCGTCCGCCGAGCGTCCCTGACGATCGCCGCACGATGGATCTGGATACCGATTTCGGCCAGATGGGCTTCCGGATCCCGGCGGTAGCGATCTCGCCGTGGGCGCGCAACTTCCATCCCGGCCGCAGCGCGCGAATCCGTCACGGGCTCTACGGGCACGAGTCGATTCTCAAGTTCATCGAGTACCGGTTTGGCCTTGGCGCGCTGGTCAAGCGTGATGCCCGTGCCAACAACATCGGCGCGAGCTTCAACTGGGATCGCAAACCCGACTTCGAGCCGCCCGACCTGCCGGACCCCCCCGCCGTGGCAGGCGGCCTCTGCTCACGCGGCGGCGAGGAGTTCTCCCGCCCAAAGATCGAGGACCCCGGCGCGGCCCACGCCAACGACCTCGCCGGGCTGCGCGAGCTCGCCGAGCGGCTCAACCTCCCGGTGCTCGATGGCGGCCTGGAGCAGACCTTCCGCTTGCCCGACTCGGTGCGCCAGGCGCATCTCGGCGAGCGGGGGCGGCAGCGCTAGTAGGGCGGCAGCTCGGCGTACCAGTCGCCGAGCTTGCGGAAGGCGGCCCAGAAGTCGCGCTTGGCCTGCTCGTCGTCGAGCGAGGCCTCGATGTCGGGCACGTGCAGCAGGTCGATGCTCGGAGTCAGCTTCTGAATCACGCCCGGCTCGGGCTTGACCGGCCGCGCAAGCGGTAGCGCCAGCTCGCCGAGCTCATCGAAGGCCTCCCCGCCGATCGTCACGATGATCCGCGGGGCGACGATCGAGATCTCCTCGTGGACGCGCCCGCGGCACTCGGGCGCGGAGAGCTCGGTGTCGGCGACCGGGCACTTGATGAAGACGGTCCCGTAGACGACCAGCGGGTCGATGCCGAGCCGCTTGAAGCTCTTCATCAGGGCGCTTCCGGAGCGGCCGTAGAAGGCGACGCCCTCCTCGATCTCGGCGGCTGCCGGCGCGTACTTGACGAGCATGATGTCGGCCTGCGGATGGCCTGAGCCGAGCACCGGCATAACATTGCCGCGCGGGCAGTGCTCGCAAGCCTGGATGTCCCGGGTGAGCTGGTTGAGCTCGCGGATCGCGCGCTCGAGGTACTTCTCGCGGATCTCATCTTCGGTTGCAGGCATCCGGCCAGCTTGTTTTGACGTCTCCGGCTGCTGTCCTCGTGTCTGCATCAGTCCTTGCCTCTTCGCCGTCGGCGCGCCGCTCCCTTCGCGGCTCCCCGGCCTGACGGTCCGGGACCCTTCGTTTGGATGAACTTGAGCGCCTGCACATACAGCAGGCTCTGGCGACTACGGACGATGTCGGCCTCCCGCAGGGACTCGAGGAACTCCTCCGGGCCGTCGAAGGAGCGCATCCGGATCCGCACCGAGCCGAGCCCCTGTGCGACGTGGCTGTCGGATCCGGCCCCTGCGACGATTCGGTACTTGGAGGCGAAGCGAGCCGCCTCTTCGTTGAACGAAGCGATTGCGACCCGCGCGTTGAAGACCTCGATCGCATCGATCTCCTCGACGATTCCGAGCAGGTGCTCGTAGTCGGGAACCGAGTGCATCCGGTCGAATGGGTGAGGGATGTAGACGAGCCCGTTCTGGCGGCGGATCTCGGCGATCGTTTCGGCGAGCGTCAGGCCGCGCTCGATCTTGTCCTCGATGAACAGACCGATCACCTCGCCCTGGTCGGCCGTCTTGACCTCTTCGGAGACGATTACCTTCACGCCGTACTCCTCGGCGAGCTCGCGAGCAGCGTGGGCGCCCGAGACCTCGTTGTGGTCGGTGATCGCGATCGCGCCGAGCCCGACCTCGCGAGCGGTCGCCAGCAGCGTCTCAACCGGAGTCGCGCAGTCGTGGGAGTGATCGGTGTGCATGTGCAGGTCGACGTCGATCAGCGGGCGCGAGTTGAGGCGCTTGCGGACGGCCGGCTTCCCGCGCTCGTCCTGGCGGCGCCCCGCGATCCGCTCGTACATCCCCTCGAACCGGTCGGCGACGCCCGGCCAGGCGAGCTGTGGAGCGGCCTTCTCGATCCTTCCGCGCAGGTGCTCGCGCAGCTGGGCATCCTCGATCAAGCGGGTCATCTGGGCCCCGAGGGTGTCGGCGTCCTTCGGCATGAAAAGCAGCCCGAGCTCGCCCTCGCGCAGGATGTCCTCGTACTCCGGAAGCCGCGCGGCGACGGGCACGGCGCCGGCCGCGAGCGCGGAAAGCAGGGTCTGGGGCGAGGGGTCTATCCCGGTCGAGGCGAGCACGGCGATGTGCGCCTTCGCGAGCATCTCCGAGGCGCTGCCCGCCGAGGGGCCGACGAAGTTGACGCGATCGCGCAGGCTGCGCGCGAGCGGGGTTGCCGGCTGAGGCGCCGTCACCGGCGACCAGACGGTCGCTCGCCAAGGGAGGGTCGCGGGCACCTGGCGCAGGGCGCGAAGGAACACGCGCTGGGCGGGCCGCTCCTCGGTCGAAAGGAAGACGATGTCGAAGATCCCGTCCGAGGATCGGGCCGCGGGCGGCGCCGGATCCGCTCCGGGCGCTATCAGCTCGTAGTCACCCGGGAAGAACCGCCGCAGAAGGTCGGCGGTCGCGGCGAAGCTCGCGCTACGGCCGTCGAGCCGGCCGAAGAACAGCTCAAAGAAGCGCCGCACGACCTGGGTCGAGATGACCCGCTCGGCGGGGGAGTGGAAGCTCCCGACGTTGAGCGCGCGCGAATGGCGCAGCGCCACCGAGGCGACACTCGGGGCAAACGGCTCGTGGACGTGGACGAAGTCGAAGGCCCCGTGCTCGAGCAGCTGCTCGATCGTGCGCGAGGCGTTCGCCGTCAGCGGCAGCCCACCCGCGCGCCGCCCGGGCGATCCGGGGACCGCTTGGCCGACCGCGAGCACCGGTGGAGCTCCGGCGGCGAATGGAGCAGCCGGATCGACCTCGATCCGGGCGACGAGTGCACGCGACTCGCGGATCAGCGCGCGCGACTCCGACGGCGCCACCACCACGACCTCGTGGCCGCGTCCGCGCAACTCCCCGGTCAGCCGGTCGACATATGTGTTGACGCCGTTGACCTGCTCCCAGGGGTAGGGAGTGACCTGGGCGATCCGGAAGGGCACGTGGCCGAGCATAGACTCGGCCGAGCGCCGAGAGCCAAGTCCGCGTAGGAGCGAGGGACACCCGCGGGCGCGGGCTACCGGTGCTCGTGCACCCGCACCTTGCCCTTGCCGGGCAGCTTCGGCGCTCCCCCGTGCTCGGCGATGAACGCCTCGGTGTTGTCGCGAGCGACCGAGTCGGGCACCTGGACCGGTGGGGACTTCATCAGGTAGGAGCTCGGCCCTTCGAGCGGGCCGCCGATGCCGTGGTTCAGAGCCAGCTTGCAGCAGCGCACCGCGTCGGTGACGATTCCGGCCGAGTTCGGCGAGTCCCAGACCTCGAGCTTGAGCTCCAGGTTCAGGGGCACGTCGCCAAAGGCCTGACCCTCGACGCGGATGTGGGCCCACTTGCGGTCGGTCAGCCACGGCACGTAGTCCGAGGGGCCGATGTAGACATCGTCCTTGGGCAGCTCGTGCTCCATGATCGAGGTAACGGCGTTGGTCTTGGAGATCTTCTTGGACTCCAACCGCTCGCGCTCGAGCATGTTGTAGAAGTCCATGTTGCCGCCGACGTTGAGCTGCGAGGTGCGCAGCATCTTCACGCCGCGATCGCCGAACAGGCGAGCGAGCTGGCGATGGACGATCGTCGCGCCGACCTGGGACTTGATGTCGTCGCCGACGATCGGCAGCCCCTTCTGGGCGAAGCGGTTACCCCAGTACTCCTCGCGCGCGATGAACACGGGGATGCAATTGACGAAGCCGCAGCCCGCCTCGAGGATCTGCTCCACGTACCACTTGGTTGCGAGCTCGGATCCGACCGGCAGGTACGAAACGACGACGTCGGTCTTGGTCTCCTTGAGGATCGAGACGATGTCGGCCGTCTCGCCGGGCGCCTTGGTGATCTTCTCTTTGAGGTACTTGCCGAGCCCGTCATGGGTCATGCCGCGCTGGACCGGCACGTCGAGCTTCGGCACGTCGGCGAACTTGATCGTGTTGTTCTGGCCCGACCAGATCGCCTCGGAGAGGTCCTTGCCGACCTTGTCGGTGTCGATGTCGAACGCCGCCGAGAACTCGATGTCGGAGACGTGGTAGCCACCGAGGTCGACATGCATGAGGCCGGGAACGCGCTCGTTCGGATCTGCGTCGCGGTAGTACTGGACGCCCTGAACGAACGAGGACGCGCAGTTGCCGACGCCGATGATCGCGACTCGGACCTTCTCGGTCTGGTAGCGCGAAGCGCCGTTGGTGATGTGCTCAGTCAAGTCGAAAACCCCTCTTCGGAAAGTTTGGTGAGGCCGCGTGGCGACCGGGAGAATGCAACCCCGTCGTACCCACTTCGTTACGTTCGTTCACATGCTCAGGCTGGCTGCCTGAGCTCCTCGCGAACGTGAAGGACACGCTGGATCACTGTCACCGTTGTCAGGCCCGCGAGCAGGTAGATCGCCGGTTCCAGCAGTTGGAATGTACCGATGCCGAGCCCTTGGGCGAAGAGCAGGCCCGCCGAAATGATCACCACGCGCACGGCCCGCGTTGCCAAACCGACCTTGCATTCGACGCCGAGTGCCTCGGCGCGCGCGCGGGTGTAGGAGACCATCAGCGAGGCGAGCACAGCAACCACGACCGCGGCCACGGCGATCTCGTCGCCGGTGCGCACGAAGTAAACGGCGACCGCGGTCAGCACGACGCCCTCCTCGATCCGGTCGAGCGTCGAGTCGAGGAACGCGCCGAACGGCGTGCCCTTGCCCGACATCCGCGAGTAGCGCCCGTCGAGCGTGTCCATCACCGAGCCGACGATGAACGCGACGCCGGCCCAGATCCACAGTTCCTGCAGCACGAGGAAAGCGGCGAGCAGGTTGCCGATGAGCCCGGTCAGCGATATCGCATTCGGCGTCAGCCGCGATTCGATCAACGCGGTGCGTGCCATCACGCGGGCTCCGGAGATGGTCCGGGGAGCGTCGCTCATCACGGCCCGCCAATCACGAACCGTGCGATTCGCTCGACCAGTTCAGGTCTGTCGAGCCAAGGCCAATGCCCCGCATCGACGAGCTCGACCTCGGCCGGGCCACCGACCGCGTCGGCGTACCGCTGCGCGAACTCGGTCCCGATGAACGGGTCTGCCCTACCCCAGATGACGAGTGTCGGTCCCGTGATCGCACCCAGGCGGACGCCTGCGGCGGCGAGTGTCTCGGGGTCAGCCGAGCGGTAGAGCTTGAGGATCGCCCGCTGGGTGCCTTGGTCGAACCCGTTCCAGACGAGATCGAGGAACTCGTCCGGGGTCCCTCCGCGGTTCGGGAAGGCCCTGCCCGCGAGCAGCCCGAGCACCCGCCGAGTGGTGAACCCCATTGACAGCTCCCCGAGCACGGGTACCCGCCATACGCGGCCCACCCGGTGCCAGCGGTAGGAGTCGAATAGCGGTACACCATCGATGATGACGAGCCGCTCGACCCGCTTGAGCACCGCGCGGTCCATCGCCAGCGCGAGCGCTCCCCAGTCATGCACGACGAGGTTGAAGCGGCCGAGCCCCTCGCTCTCCACCAGCCCCGTCAGGTAGGCGGCGAGCCCTTCGGGCGAGTAGTCGATGTGGGAAGGCTTGGCCGAGCGACCCCAGCCGGGCAGGTCGGGCGCGAGGCCGCCGGTCAGCTCGAGCGGCCCGGTCCAGATCTCCGAGTTCGTCGGGTTGCCGTGGACATAGAGAGTCGGCAGGGCGCCGGCGGGCGGCTCGGCCTCGCGCAGGAAGATCGAGACATCCTCGACCGTGACCGTGCGCTCGCGGATCTCGGCCATCCGCGGTTCATATCATCGAGCAGCGCCCCTCAGGGGCCACCGTCGCCGGATGAAGACCCGGTGGGTCTCATCGCGCCCCGGTACGTTGGCCGCGTGGCTCCCCGCACCACCCGCAAGACCGACTGGCAGCGTCCGCGGCGCGCGCGCGTGCGAGCGATCCGCGACCGGCTGCGCGAGACCTACGGCGAGGCCGTGCTCGTCCCCCACCGCGAGCCCGTCCACGAGCTCGTGTTGACGATCCTCTCCCAGCACACGAGCGACGGCAACCGCGACGTCGCCTACGGCCGGTTGCGGGAGCGGTTCGCCGACTGGGAGGCGATCTCCCTCGCGCCCGAGGACGACGTCGCCGACGCGATCCGGCCGGGCGGACTCGCCAACGTCAAGGCGGCGCGGATCCAGGCCGTTCTGAGGCAGCTCGACGGTGACGACCTCACATGGCTCGAGACGGCGCCGCTGCAGCGCTCGCGCGAGTTCCTCTGCTCGCTGCCCGGTGTCGGCCGCAAGACGACGGCTTGCGTGCTGCTCTTCTCCTACGGCCTGCCCGACATCCCGGTCGACACCCACGTCGACCGGGTCGGCAAGCGGCTCGGCCTGTTCCGTCCGAAGGCTTCCTTCGAGGAGGAGCACGACGAACTGCTGCGGCTCGTCGACCCCGACGACGCATACGACCTCCACATGAATCTGATTCGGCACGGCCGCCGAACCTGCAAGGCCCAGCGGCCGAGGTGCACGGAGTGCCCCCTGCTGCGGATGTGTCCTCACGGACGCGCCCAAGTAAAGTCGCGCCCATGAGCGACGAGTGGCGCGTTGAGGTGACCGTCGGCGACGAGGCCGCAGGTGTCTCGATGGGCGAGCGGCTGCTCGCCGTCGACCTCGACGAGGAAGCCCAGGAGGCGCTCGGCCGCCGCACGATCGTCACCCACGATGGGCCGCACGTCTTCCTCTACTCGGCGACCGAGGACGGCGCGCGGACCGCGGAGACGGTCGTCAAGGATCTGATCGCCCAGGCCGGGATCGAAGCGACCCTCGGCATGACCCGCTGGCATCCTGACGAGCAGGCCTGGAAGGACGCGGCGATCCCGCTTCCGAGGACCGACGCCGAGCGCGAGGCCGAGCACGAGCGCCACGAGGCCGCCGAGTTGATCGAGCTGGCCGAGCAGGGCACTTACGACTGGGAGGTCCGGGTCGAACTACCCGGCCACTCCGAGACCGTCGCCTTCGCGGAGCAGCTGCGCGGCGAGGGCCTGCCCGTCACCCGCCGCTGGCGCTATCTGCTGGTCGGCGCGCTGACGGAGGAGGACGCGTACGAGCTGAGCGCGCGGATCCTCGCCGAAGCGCCGGAAGGCTCCACGACCCGCATCGAGGCGATCCTCGACGAGCCCGGCCACCCGCTGTTCGTCTTCCTGCGCAGCAAGATCTAGCCGCGCCGGCTCGGCTGGGCGACCGAGCTAATCTGCTATATCAAGACTTAGATTTGTTCTAGGGCACCGATTTAGCAAGAGAAAGGCCGACGCATGGCAAAGACAATTGGAATCGACCTCGGCACGACGAACTCGTGCATGGCGGTCATGGAGGGCGGCGAGCCGACCGTCGTCGAGAACGTGGAGGGGGCGCGGACGACCCCCTCGGTCGTCGCATTCGCCCAGAGCGGCGAGCGGTTGGTGGGCACCGTGGCCAAGCGCCAGGCGGTCACCAACCCGGAGAAGACGATCACCTCGATCAAGCGATTCATGGGCCGTAAGGAGGCCGAGGTCCGCGAGGAGGAGAAGATCGTCCCGTTCGAGGTCATCTCCGGCCCCAACGGCGCCGCGCGCGTCAAGGTCGGCGACGAGGAGTACTCGCCGCCCGAAATCAGCGCGATGATTCTCCAGAAGCTCAAGGCCGACGCCGAGGCCTATCTCGGCGAGGCGGTCGACAGCGTCGTCATCACCGTCCCCGCCTATTTCAACGACGATCAGCGCCAGGCGACCAAGGACGCCGGCAAGATCGCGGGCCTCGAGGTCAAGCGGATCATCAACGAGCCGACGGCGGCGGCACTGGCCTACGGCCTCGACAAGGAGGGCGCCGACCAGACGATCCTCGTCTTCGACCTCGGCGGCGGCACCTTCGACGTGTCGGTGCTCGAGATCGGCGACGGCGTCTTCGAGGTCAAGGCGACCGCTGGTGACAACCACCTCGGCGGCGACAACTTCGACAAGGCGATCGTCGACTGGTTGGTCAAGGACTTCAAGGCTTCCCAGGGCCTCGACCTCGCGCAGGACAAGATGGCGCTCCAGCGGCTGTACGAGGCCGCCGAGAAGGCCAAGGTCGAGCTCTCCACGACGCAGGAGTCGCAGATCAACCTGCCGTTCATCACGGCCGACCAGTCGGGGCCCAAGCACCTCGACGTGCGACTGACCCGTGCCAAGCTCGCCGAGCTCGTCTCCGGCCTCGTCGATCGCGTCGTCGGACCGACCAAGCAGGCGATGAAGGACGCCGGCGTGACCGGGGCCGACATCGACCACATTGTGCTCGTCGGCGGCATGACGCGGATGCCCGCGGTCCAGGAGAAGGTCAAGGAGCTGACCGGCAAGGATCCTCACAAGGGGGTCAACCCGGACGAGGTCGTCGCAGTCGGCGCAGCGATTCAGGCCGGCGTGCTCTCCGGCGACGTCAAGGACGTGCTGCTGCTCGACGTCACCCCCCTGACGCTCGGGATTGAGACCAAGGGCGGCGTGATGACGAAGCTGATCGAGCGCAACACGACGATCCCGACCCGCAAATCGGAGGTCTTCTCGACCGCCGAGGACAACCAGCCCTCGGTCGAGGTCCACGTCCTCCAGGGCGAGCGCGAAATGGCTGCCCACAACAAGTCGCTCGGCAAGTTCCAGCTGACCGGCATCCCGCCCGCGCCTCGCGGAATTCCGCAGGTCGAGGTCACCTTCGACATCGACGCCAACGGAATTATCAACGTGTCCGCCAAGGATCTCGGCACCGGCAAGGAGCAGAAGGTCGAGATCAAGGCCGGCTCGGCGCTCTCGGAGGAGGAAGTCGAGCAGATGGTCAAGGACGCCGAGGCCCACGCCGACGACGACCGCCGCCAGCGCGAGCTGGTCGAGGCGCGCAACATGGCCGAGAACGCGGCCTACCAGGCCGAGAAGCAGCTCGGCGAGCTCGACAACGTCGACGAGAGCTCCAAGACCGAGATCGAGGGCGCGATCAAGGACGTGCGCGAAGTCCTCGAATCGGAGGACGTCGCCGAGATCCAGGCGCGCACCCAGGCGCTCCAGGAGGCCTTCCACAAGGTGTCCGAGCAGATGTACGCGGCGGCGGCCGAGGCCCAGGCGGCTCAGTCCGCCGACGGTGCAGGCGCCAACGGCGCGTCTGAGGAGCCGGTCGACGCCGAGGTCGTGGACGCGGAAGTCGTCGGCGAGGACGAGGGCAAGTGATCGACGAGGAGAAGGTCATCGACGACGGAGCGGCGCCGCCCGAGGGCGTCGCTCCCGACGCCGAGCCGGAGGTCGCTGCGGTCGAGGAGATCCCGGAGGATCCGGCCGCCCGCGTCGAGCGCGAGCGGGGCGAGTACCTCGAGCTCGCTCAGCGGACTCAGGCCGACTTCGAGAACTACCGTCGCCGCGCGGCGAAGGAGATCTCCTCCGCGGGCGCCCGTGCGAAGGGCCCGCTGCTGCGCGACCTCTTGCCGGTCGTCGACAACCTCGAGCGCGCGATCGGCCTCGCCGGCGATGCGGGCGAGGGACTCGCCAACGGCGTCAAGCTCGTCCATTCCGAGCTGATCGCCACGCTCGAGCGCAACGGGGTCAGGGGCTTCGAGCCGGTCGGCGAGCCGTTTGATCCAACCGTCCATGAGGCGCTTTCGACCAGACCCGAGGAGGGCTCGGAAGCCGGGCTCGTGGTCGAGGTCGTGGAGAAGGGCTACCGGCTCGAGGATTCGATCCTGCGCCCCGCGCGGGTGATCGTCTCCGCCTGAGGAGCTCGACGATGCCCGCCACCAAGGATCCCTACGACGTCCTCGGAGTCGCCAAGAAGGCGACCGACGAGCAGATCAAGAAGGCCTACCGCAAGCTCGCCCGCGAGTTCCACCCGGATCGCAACCCCGATGACGCGCGCGCCGAAGAGCGGTTCAAGGAGGTCCAGCAGGCCTACTCGGTCCTCTCCGATCCGGAGAAGCGGCGCCAGTACGACTCGGGCGGCGGCATATTCGGATCCGGCTTTGATCCGGGCGGCTTCCGCGGCGGTGGTGGCGCCGGCCCCGGCGGTTTCGGCGACATCCTCTCCGACCTCTTCCGCGGCGGTGGCGCGCAGGCGCCCGGAACCCGCGCCGAGCGCGGCCGCGATCTGGAAACCGACGTCTCGATCTCCTTCGAGCAGGCGATGGAGGGCGCGCAGGTCTCATTGTCGGTGCCGCTCTCGGCCCCGTGCGTGACCTGTCACGGGACCGGCGCGAAGCCGGGAACCTCGCCAACCGTCTGCCCGAAGTGTCAGGGTCGCGGCATCGAGTCTCAGGGACAGGGCCTTTTCTCGATCTCCCAGCCGTGCTCGCTGTGCGGCGGCACCGGCACGCGGATCGACGACCCGTGCTCGACGTGCAACGGCGCCGGGGTGACCCGCCAGGTCAAGCGCTACAAGGCCAACATTCCCGCGGGCGTGCGCGAAGGCAGCCGGGTGCGGCTTGCGGGCAAGGGAGAGTCCGGTCGCCGGGGCGGTCCGGCCGGCGATCTGTACGTCGTCACCCACGTCTCGGAGTCGCCGATCTTCAAGCGCCGCGGTGACCACCTCGAGGTCGAGGTGCCGATCACGATCGTCGAGGCGATCCGCGGAGCGACGGTCGAGGTCCCGGTGCTCGCCGGCGGCTCGAAGCGGATTCGGGTCCCGGCCGGGACCCAGCACGGAACCGTCCAGCGGCTGCGCGGCGAAGGCCCGCCGAAGCTCGGCGGTCGCAAGCGCGGCGACATCCACTACAAGCTGACGATCGACGTTCCGAGCTCGCTCACCAGCGAGCAGGAGCAGGCCGTCGACGACCTCGCGGGTGTCCTCGACGGTGCCGATCCGAGAGCCGGGCTGTTCCAAGGGCGGGCGGGCTGATGGCCTCTCAGCGCAGTCCCGATCCCGGTCGCGGTGTCTACATGATCTCGGTCGCCGCTGAGCTCGCCGGGATGCACCCCCAGACGCTGCGGATCTATGAGACGCGCGGGCTGATCGAGCCTCAGCGCTCGCCGAAGAACACCCGCCTCTATTCCCAGCTCGACGTCGACCGGCTGCGCCGCATCCAGGAGCTGACCACCGAGATGGGGATGAACCTCGCGGGCGTCGAGCGCGTCTTCGAGCTCGAGGAGGAGATGGAGCGGATGCGCCGGCGGATGGAGCGGCTCGAGCGCACGGCCGAATCGGTCCGCGAGCAGATGGAGGCCGAGCTCGACCGGACCCGTCGCTCGCTGCGCGCCGAACTGGTTCGGTACGAGCCGCCCGGCCAAGCTCTGGAGCCCCGGGGCGCCGCCGATCGCGTGCGGGTCCCGATCCGTAGGCGACCGGCGGGCGGCTGAAAGGCCTTTCCGGACACGATCGGTTGAGCCGGGCTGCCAGGGGACCTGTGGTCCTTTGCCATGATCTATTAACGACAGACTTAGATTTTCTGCCAGTCGCGTGCTAGACTGACCGACGTGCAGCCAGACCGTTTCACAGTCAAGTCCCAGGAGTCCTTCGCGGCCGCCCAGCGGATCGCCGCGGCGCGCCGCAACAGCGAGGTCGCACCCCAGCATCTCCTGCTCGCCCTGCTCGAGCAGGAAGGCGGGATCGTCGTCCCGGTCCTGCGCAGCGTCGGGGTCGAGCCCGAGACGATCCGTGCGCGGGCCAATGGGGCGCTCGAGCAGCTGCCGACGCTCACCGGCGAGTCGACCGGCATGCCGTCGCTTTCGGCCAAGACCGCGGAGCTGCTGAAGGCCGCCGACGCCGAGGCGCGCGGCCTCGGGGATGAGTATGTCTCGACCGAGCACCTGCTGCTCGCGCTGGCCGCGGACCCGTCGGTCGATGCCGGCGCGACCCGCGATCAGCTCGTCGAGGCGGTCGCCAAGGTGCGCGGCCCGCATCGCGTCACCGACCAAAACCCCGAGGACAAGTATCAGGCGCTCGAGCGTTACGGGCGCGACCTGACCGAGGAAGCCGAGCGCGGCAAGCTCGATCCCGTGATCGGCCGCGACGAGGAGATCCGCCGGGTCGTCCAGGTGCTCTCGCGCCGGACAAAGAACAACCCCGTGTTGATCGGCGAGCCGGGCGTCGGCAAGACCGCGATCGCCGAGGGTCTCGCCCAGCGGATCGTCTCCGGCGACGTCCCCGAGTCGCTGCGCGACCGCCGGGTCGTGGCGCTCGACATAGGCGCGCTGATCGCCGGGGCCAAGTACCGCGGCGAATTCGAGGATCGGCTCAAGGCTGTGCTCAAGGAGGTCGCCGACGCCGCCGGCCGCGTGATCCTCTTCATGGACGAGCTGCACACGATCGTCGGCGCGGGCGGTGGAGAGGGCGCGGTCGACGCCGCCAACCTGCTCAAGCCGATGCTCGCTCGCGGCGAGTTGCGCGCCGTCGGCGCTACGACGCTCGATGAGTACCGCAAGCACATCGAGAAGGACGCGGCGCTCGAGCGGCGCTTCCAGCCGGTGCTTGTCGGCGAGCCTTCGGTGCAGGACGCGATTGCGATCCTGCGCGGACTCAAGGAGCGATATGAGGTCCACCACGGCGTCCGCATCCAAGACTCTGCGATCGTCGCCGCGGCGATGCTCTCGGACCGCTACATCGCGGATCGCTTCCTGCCCGACAAGGCAATCGACTTGATTGACGAGGCCGCTTCCCGCCTGCGGATCGAGATCGATTCGCTGCCGACCGAGATCGATCAGGTCGACCGGCGGATCCAGCAGCTCGAGATCGAGCGCGAGGCACTCAAGAAGGAGACCGACGACGCATCGATCGCGCGCCGTGAGGCGATCGAGCGTGAGCTCGCCGATCTCGGTGAGCGCTCGAGCGAGATGAAGGCGCATTGGATGGGAGAGAAGGAGGCGATCGAGGCGATCCGCGAGGCGAAGGAGCAGCTCGAGCAGGCCCACCGCGACACCGAACGGGCTGAGCGCGACGCCGACCTCGAGCGAGCCGCCGAGCTGCGCTACGGCGAGATCCCGCGGCTCGAGACGCTCGTCGGCGAGCAGCAGGCCCGGCTCCGTGAGCTGCAGTCCGACCATACGATGCTCAAGGAGGAGGTCGACGACGAGGACGTCGCCCAGGTCGTCGCCAAGTGGACCGGCATCCCGGTGGCGCGGCTGATGGAGGGCGAGGTCGAGAAGCTGATCCAGATGGAGAGCCGGCTGCACGAGCGCGTGATCGGCCAGCAGACCGCTGTCGAGGCCGTCTCCAACGCGCTCCGACGTTCACGCGCGGGTCTTCAGGATCCGAACCGGCCGATCGGGGCATTCCTGTTCGTCGGACCGACCGGCGTCGGCAAGACCGAGCTTGCCCGCGCGCTCGCCGAGTTCATGTTCGACTCCGAGCAGGCGATGGTCCGGATCGATATGTCCGAGTACATGGAGAAACACTCGGTCTCGCGGCTGGTGGGCGCGCCGCCCGGCTACGTCGGCTACGACGAGGGTGGTCAGCTGACCGAGGCCGTCAGGCGCAGGCCCTACGGGGTCGTGCTGCTAGACGAGATCGAGAAGGCCCACCCCGACGTCTTCAACGTGCTGCTCCAGGTGATGGATGACGGCCGGCTGACCGATGGCCAGGGCCGCACCGTCGACTTCAAGAACACCGTGCTGATCATGACCTCGAACATCCCCGGCGGGATTGCGGGAGTCGAGGCGACGCTCAAGCCGGAGTTCGTCAACCGGATCGACGAGATCGTCGAGTTCGCCCAGCTCAGCCGCGAGCAGATCGCCGAGATCGTCGTGCTCCAGGTCGCCTTGCTGACGCGCCGGCTGGCGGCGCGCGGGATCGAGCTCGAGCTCGACGAGGAGGCGCTCATGCTGCTCGCCACGCTTGGCTATGACCCGACCTACGGCGCCCGGCCGCTGAAGCGCGTGATCCAGAAGCGACTGGTCGACAAGCTCGCGCTCGCGCTGCTCGAGGGCGACTTCGCCGACGGCGACAAGGTTCGTGTCGGAGCATCCGATGGGGCGCTGACATTCTCGTCGGCGAACCCGATACCGACGGGCGCCGCCGTCTAGCGGCGATCCACTTCCATCGATCGCGCAGGTGCCCTAGATTGCGGCCATGACCGGGTCGGCTCTGACGCGATATGCGCTGCGGGTCCTAGAGGGGCCGGCCGCGGGCTCGACGATCGAACTCGAGGGCGAGTTGGTGCTCGGGCGCTCCAGCGGATCACCGGGCTCGCTGGAGGGCGACGAGGAGCTCTCGCGCCGCCACGCGCGGGTCGCAGTCTCCGCCGATGGATCGCTGATCGTCGAGGACCTCGGCTCGATGAACGGCACGTTCGTCGGTGGGCGCCGGGTACGCGGCATCGAGCGGCTGGAGGCGGGCTCGTCGATTCAGATCGGGCGCTCGCGGCTCGAGGTAGTGCCAGCCGCGGGCGCCGCCTCGCCCGACGACCGGACGACGGGGCGCCATCGGGTCGATCCGGCGCCCGGACCTCGGGCACGCGAGGGCGCGACGCCGCACGAGCAGGCCGGGTCGCCGTCGGCGCTTCTTGACCTGCGTGAGCTCGTTCCCTCTGGCTCGGGCGCTCCGCCCGCGGATCTGATCTTCGCCGCGCAGCGGATTCCGGTCCCGCCGGGCGGCGCAACGATCGGCTCCGGCCCCGACGCCGAGCTGCGAGTCGAAGGCGCGGACGTCGCCCCGCGCCATGCCCGCGTGGTCGCCTCGCAGGGTCGCCACTACCTCGCCGACCTCGGCAAGGGCGGCGGCACCGAACTCAACGGCGAGCTGCTGCAGGGCGAATCGCGCTGGCTCAACTCCGGCGACACGATCACCGCCGGTGGTGAGCGGATCCGCTACCTCGCAGGCCAGCAGACTGCCTTCGCCGAGCGCAGCGACTTGCCGACGGGCGCGCCGCGGCAGGTCGCGCTGAGTGGCGATCGACTGACGATCGGGCGTGACGGCTCGAACGGTCTCGTGCTCGACGACCCGAACGTCTCGCGCTTCCACGCCGAGATCACGCGCACGGCCGACGGCGCCGAGGTGCGCGACCTCGGCTCGCGAAACGGCTTGCGCGTCAACGGGCAGAAGGTCTCGCGCGCCACGCTCGCTCCCGGCTCGGAGGTGGCAGTAGGGCCGTTCCGGCTCGTCTTCGATGGCGAGAACTTCGTTCGCCGCGACGACCGCGGCGCCATGCGCGTGCGCGTGCGCGAGCTCGTCGTCGAGATCAAGGGCAAGCGGATCCTGAACAGCGCCTCGCTCACCGTCGAGCCGGGCGAGTTCGTCGTGATCATCGGCGAGTCGGGTGCCGGCAAGTCGACCCTCGTCAAGGCGCTCGCGGGGGTCAACCCGGTCGGCGGCGGCGAGATCACGCTCAATGGCGAGTCCCATCTCGACCGGCTGACGGACATCGGTTATGTGCCCCAGGACGAGATCGTCCATCGGCATCTCACGACGGTCGAGGCTCTGCGCTACGCGGCGCGCCTGCGGCTCCCGGCCGACACCTCGGAGGCCGACGTCGACGCGGCGATCGAGCGCGTCGTCGGGGAGCTCTCGCTCGACGAGCACAAGGACACGCTGATCGGATCGCTCTCGGGCGGCCAGCGCAAGCGAGCCGGGATGGCCACCGAGCTGCTGTCGCGGCCCAGCGTGTTGCTGCTCGATGAGCCGACGACCGGCCTCGACCCCGGCCTCGAGACGCGCATGATGGAACTCTTCCGAGATCTCTCCGAGGAAGGCGTCCGCTCGGTGATCGTAGTCACCCATGCGACCAAGAACCTCGGCCTCGCCGACAAGGTCGTTGTCATGGGCCGCGGCGGCGAACCCGCGTTCATTGGCCCGCCGGCGGACGCGCTCCGCTTCTTTGGCGTTGCCGACTTCGACGGCATCTATTCGGCGCTCGACGACCGCTCGGCGGTCGAGTGGCGGCGCGACTTCGAGGCCGCCAACCCGGGTATTCACGAGGCTCAGGGAGCGTCCCAGGCGCGGCCGGGGCGTAAGGCCGAGCGCCCGAGAGTGGGTCTCCAGGCGGGGACACTCATGCGCCGCTACTTCAAGCTGATGCACCGCGACCGGCGCAATCTCCTGATTTTGCTGGCCCAGGCGCCCGTGATCGGCCTCGCGGTCGCGATTGTCTTCAAGGGCGACGTGCTCGGAGCCCCGGGAGCGGGTGACCCGCGGGACGCGTCGCAACTCGTCTTTCTGCTCGTCACCTCGGCGATCTGGCTCGGCTCGATCGACGGATCGCGCGAGATCATCAAGGAGCGCGGTCTGGCCGAGCGCGAGGCCGCCGTCGGGGTCAGCTGGACGGCGTATCTGATCTCGAAGGCCGTCGTGCTGTTCGGCATCGCGGGGCTGCAGTGCGTGCTGGCCGTCGCGGTCGTCTTCCTGCTGCGCCCGCCCGACGCACCGCTGACCGTGATCGTGATCATGACCGGGCTGATCGCGCTGACGAGCTGGGTCGCCGTCGGCACCGGGCTGCTCGTCTCGGCGAGCGTCGGCAGCGAGGACCAGGCGACGAGCTTCATCCCACTCGTGCTGATTCCGCAGCTCTTGTTCGCCGGCGCGCTGGTCGCGATCGACCGTCTGTCGGACCCGGTTGCGCTGCTCTCGAACCTCGTCTTCGCCCGCTGGTCCTACGCGGTCGTGGGCTCCGAGTTCGACCTCAACGCGCGCATCGACGGGGACCCGGCGTTCGCGGTGGTCAGCCCGTATGGGCCGGACTTCTTCGCGCTCTCAATCCCCGTCGGCATCGCGATCTTGCTCGCTTTCATGGTGGTCTTCTTCGGCTTCACGGCGGCCCAGCTCCAGCGCGCGCGTGGCTAGGCCGGGGGAGGGCGGCCCGCGCGGGCCGCTCTTGATCGCCGCGGCCGCCGCGCTCGCGCTCGGCGCGCTCGTGGTGCTGAGCGGGGTTGTTTCTGGAGGCGCCGGTGGCAGCGCCGACCGAGCGGCGGTCACGGAGACGATCGAGTCCTTCTACGGGAAGCCGGAGGCGAGCTGCGAGCAGCTCACGACGCGATTCGTCGCAGGGGCGTATGGCAACGTCGCGAACTGCGCAGGCGCCACAGCGGCGGTCGATCCGCTCGAGGTCGAACAGCTCGAGGTCAAGATCGAAGACCGCGAGGCGAAGGCGACCGCGACGACCGACGACGATTGGGTCGACAGCTTCGAGCTCATCCAGAATCTCGACGGCGAGTGGCAGATCGACGATCTCAGCTCGGACGCGCCGTGACCGGCCGCAGTCCCGTGATCGCGTGGATCGCCGCCGCGCTGTTCGTGCTGACGCTTGCCGGCTGCGGCGGCGGCGCGGAGGCTCGCGACTATCGCGAGCAGCTGGAGGAGGTCTCCAAGGATGCTCGCAAGGCGACGGTCGGCTTCCTCGTGACCGCCAACGCCGTGCGCGACCCCAAGAGTCGCGACATCGATCCGGAGCAGCTCGACCGGCTCGCGGCCGGGATCGCGCGGCGCCGTGCCGAGGTGACCGAGCTCGTCGCCGAGCTGCGGGCACTCAAGCCACCCCGTGCGGCGACCGACGCACACGCTGCGTTGATCGCAGCGGTCCAGGCCAAGGCGGCCGCGCTCGTCGAGCAGGAGCGCGCCGCGGACGACGACGATCTCGAGCGCTATGAGCAGCTCTCGGCCGACTCCCAGGCGGCCGACGAGCAAGAGGCCCAGGCGCGCTCGGAGCTCGCGGCGGAGGGTGTCGATCCGGAGATCGAAGGCGAGATCTACGGTGGTCCCGAGCCGGAGTCCGACGAGGTCCGCGACCAGAAGCGCCGGATCTACGAGGTTTCGGTCGACAACGCGCTGCGCGCCGGCGTCGAGGCCTCCGAGGACTCAGGCGAGGCCAATGACGCCGTCGGCTCGCCACCCGAAGGGGCGGGGCTCGCCGGCCTCGAGGAGCCCTTCGCGACGGAGGCCGACGCCCGCGAAGAGGGGGTCACCGATCTCGAGGCGATTTCCGCACCACCCGCGATCGAGGAGCTGCACGAGCGCTTGATCACCTCCCAACGCGACCGCGCGGAGGCCGCCCGCCAGGTTTCCGACGCCGGCGCGGCCGGCGACGCACCCGCCTATACGAGCTCGATCACCGCCTACGGCGCGGCCCGCGATGCCGAGACGACCGTCGCAACCGAGCTCGAGGAGCGCAGTTGGGACGGTTTTGTCCTGCTCGTGCCTTCGGGGGTGCCCGACCCGGACGAGACCGTCGCCCCGCATGTGCCCGAGGAGGACTGAGCGGGTCAGCGGTTGAGCGGTGTGACCGTGTCCGAGCCGCTGTCGGCGACCCAGCTGTTCTGCTGGCCGACGGCGACTCCGCTCGGACGCGAGCCGACGGCGATCGGGCGCCTGAGGATCGGGTCGTCAGGATCGCTCGTGTCGATGTAGACGGC
Organism: uncultured Thermoleophilaceae bacterium; assembly: GCA_963790245.1. Taxonomy (GTDB): domain Bacteria; phylum Actinomycetota; class Thermoleophilia; order Solirubrobacterales; family Thermoleophilaceae; genus JACCVG01. The sequence continues at coordinate 1,417,651 of CAWBNP010000002.1, read as the reverse complement.
CTCGTTGCGATCCTGGAGGGAGACCAGCAGCGACTCCTCGTCGGCGCCGATGCCGCTCGGTGCGCCCCCGACAGCGAACGGCTCGCCTAGGACCCGCTCGCGGTCGGGGTCGATGCGGGTGATCGTCCCCTGACCGCTGTTCACGACCCAGACCGATCCGAAGCGGGCGGTTATCGCCGACGGGTCGCCGGTGACGCTGATCGGATCGCCCGGCTCGCCGTTATCGGGGTCGATCCGCGTGACAGTGCCCTCGCCGGCGCTCGTGACCCAGACTCCGGTCTCGTCATAGGCGATCGCGCTCGGCTCCCGGTCGACCTCGATCGGCTCGCCCGTCGGCTCGGCGGTGGCTTCGCTCAGGCGCGTGACGGTGTCGTCCTCCTCGTTCGCAACCCAGACCGACCCGCCGCCGATCGCGATCGCCGCGGGTCCGGCGCCGACGGAGGCGCGCGCCGGCTCGATCGCACGCGAGTCCCGGTCGATGCGCGCCACCGAGGCATCGTCGCGATCGGCGATCCACACGCTCACGTCGCCCACGGCAATTGCCGAGGGCGTCCCGCCGATGTCGATCGTTGCGGGCTCGGCCTCGAGATTGGTCGGTTCGATTCGCGAGACCGTGCCGTCGCCCGCGTTCGCGATCCAGGCGCCTGAGCCGAGCGCGACGGCGATCGGTCGATCTCCGACCTCGATCGGCTCGTCGGCCTTGATCGGCGCGGCGCCTCGGGCGGTCGGCGCTCCGGCCCCCGCGGCCCCGCCCCGGGAGCGCTCGGAGTCACCGGATCCGAGCGCTCCGCTCAGGACGACGGCGACGATCCCCGCAAGCGCGATCGCGCCGAGCGCGAGCCCCAGCGCGGCCTTCGGGCGTCCGCGGCCCGTGCTCGTGGGTGTCGGGCCGGCGCGCTCGGGTGTCGGGTCCAGCGGGTCGGTGGCAGCCGTGGGAAGGGGGCTGGGGCTCGACGGCGGCGGGGGCGGCTCGGAGGGAGGTGCGCCGGGCTCGCTGCGCGGACGACTGGCGGCAGTCGGAGTGTCGAGCGGATGGCGCTCGCTCGCCACCGTCCCGGGCGCGGCACCCGACAGGACGGTTGCCGCCTGGCCTGGGGGCGCGTCGTCGATCGCGCTCAGCAGCGCAGTGCGCAGCTCGGATCCCGTCGGGTAGCGCTCATCGGGTCGCTTCGCCATCGCGCGCGCGACGACCGACTCGAGTTGCTCGGGGACGCGCCGGTTGTGATCTCGGATCGACGGGACGGGCTCGTTGATGTGGGCCATCGCGCGCGCCATCGGCGTCGCTCGCGGGTAGGGCAGCTCGCCGGTCAGCGTCTGGTAAAGCACACAGCCGAGCGAGTAGAGGTCGGCGCGGGTGTCACCCACGTCATCCACGAGTCGCTCGGGCGCCATGTAGTCGGGGGTACCGACGATCGCCCCGGCGCGCGTCATACCGCTGGTCGAGTCACTCGCCTTCGCGATCCCGAAATCGGTCAGGTACGCGTGGTCGGCGCCATCGTCGTCGGCGATCAGCACGTTCGCGGGCTTGACGTCACGGTGCACAAGCCCCCGCCGGTGGGAGGCGGCGAGCGCTGCCGCGACCTGCGCGACGAGTCGCGCCGCGCGACGCGGCTCGAGCGGTCCCTCCTGTGCGAGCAGCGTGAGCAGGTCGGTCCCCTCGACGTAGCGCATCAGGAGATAGAGCACGCCGTCGCGCTCGCCGGCCTCGTATACCGGGATCACGTGCGGGTGCTCGATCGAGGCGGCGAGCTGGGACTCGCGCTTGAAGCGCTCGACGAAGGCCGGGTCGATGGCGTGCTCGGGGGCGATCACCTTGAGCGCGACGGTGCGCCCGAGCCCGGTTTGGGTCGCTCGGTAGACGACGCCCATGCCACCTCTTCCAGCGACGCCGTCGATGACACAGCCGGCGACCTCGGTTCCTGTCCCGATGTCCGTCACCGTGCCGTTATACACCCGCTCCGCGCGATCGGGATCGCCCCCGGCGACGGACCAGCGTCGCGGCGGCGCTGATTGACGAGCGGCCGATCGTCAGTCGCGCGTGAGCCCGAGCCGCGCCGCGCGCTCGCGCGCCATCGCGACCACCTCGCCCTCGCCGTCCACGACCCCGCCGGCCATCAGCACCTCGCCCGCGACGACGGTCGAATCGACGACCGCCCCTGATGCGGCGTAGATCAGCCCGGCCTCGAGGTCGCCGAGGCTGAGCTCGGGCGAGTCGGCGCGGACGAGCAGGAAGTCGGCGGGGCCGCCGACGGTCAGAGTGTCTCGGCCGGCGAGCAGCGGTGATCGTGCCCCGGTCGCGAGCGCCCAGACCTCCTGCGCTGGAGCCAGAGCCGCGTCAGCGTTCGCATGCTTCTGGAGGAGGGCGAACAGCTTGGCGTCGGCGAGCAGGTCGAGCGAGTTGTTCGATCCCGGCCCGTCGGTGCCGAGTCCAAGCCGTACCTTCCGCGCGTTCGCGGCCGCGTACGGAAACGCCCCGCCGACCGCGAGCTTCATATTCGCGGCCGGGTTGGTGGAGACCGTCGCCCCCCGCTCGGCGATCAGGTCGAGCTCCGAGTCGTCGACGTGGACGCAATGGGCGAGCACCGTCCGCTCTCCGAGCAGGCCGACCCGGTCGAGATAGTGCGCCGGCCGCACCCCGTGCGCGGCCAGGCAGTCGTCCACCTCGCGGGCGGTCTCCGAGAGGTGGATCTGAACGATCAACTCGCGCGCGGCCGACTGCTCGGCCACCCAGCGCAGCGACTCCTCTCCGACCGTGTAGATCGCGTGGGGGGTGAGCGAGGGCTCGATCCGGTCGTTTCTCAGCTGCTCGACCAGCGCCGTGCTCTGGAGGGCCGCGTCGCGGACTCGTGCCGCCCGTTCGGGATCGCCGAGATCGATCAGAGGTGTACCGATCACCCCCCGCAGCCCGGCGTCGAGTACCGCCCGCGCGGTGGCTTCCGGATGCCAGTACATGTCGAGGAAGCGCGTCGTCCCGGTGCGGATCATCTCGACGCAGGCCAGCCGTGTCCCCCAGTAGACGTCGTCGGCCTCCAGCCGCGCCTCGACCGGCCAGATGTGCTGTTCAAGCCACTCCATCAGCGGCAGGTCGTCGGCGTAGCCCCGGAACAGCGTCATCGCCGCGTGAGTGTGCGCGTTGACGAGCCCAGGCACCAAAGCCAGTCCTGCCCCGTCGATCACGTGGTCGCCGTCGTGCGGCGCGACCTCGCGCCCCAGTTCGGCAATCTGGCCGAGCGCGGTCCGCAGGCCGACTCGCTGACCGTCGAGCAGCGCTCCATCGATGCAGAGCTCGGCCGGGGTCAAATCAGCTCCGGGAGCGCGTGGTCGAGAGCGGCGAGCAGTCGGCCGGCGCTTGCGGCCTGGCCGCGCTCGAACTCCTCGAGGGTCAGCGGATTGGCCCCGACCCCGTTTGCCATGTTGTCGACCACGCAGATCGCCGCGCAGGCGATGCCACGCTCACACAGCGCAGCGCACTCGCCGCCGAGGGTCATGCCGACGATCTGCGCGTGAGCGGCGAACAGCCGGATCTCGGCCTGCGTTTCGAATCGCGGCCCGGGTGACTGCCAGTAGACCCCGCCCTCCACGATCTCCTCACCGCCGGCCTCGAAAGCCTCGCGCACGCGCCTGCGCCAGGCGTGGTCGAAACCGGGGATCGTGTGCGCGCGGTGGTCGTTGAAGCCCGATGGGCTCGCCCCGAGTGCGATGAAGTCGTCCGGGTCGATCAGCGTCCCGATCGGTAGCTCGGCGCGCAGGCTGCCGACCGAGCAGAGCGCGAGGGCGCGGTCGCAGTCGAGCTCCTCGAGCGCCGCCGCGTTGGCGAAGTGGTCGATCAGGTGGGGAAGAACGTAGGAGTCGAGCCCGTGGCGCTGGAGCACGACGTGGGTGTCGTGCTCGAGCACGCCGGCGGCCGCCGCCAGCGGGGATCCCGCGACCCGGTGCGCGCCCGCGCCGAAGGTCGATCGGACGAGCCCGCTACCTCCGATGATCGCTAGTCGTCCCAAGGGCGCGGACTATCCCACGCCCGGCCGCTTGACATCGGCGCTCGAAAAGTGAAACAAGTAAGACCAGATGGTTGACCAGACCCGCGAGTCGCACCCCGATCGAGAGGATCCGCCCTATGCCCACCTACGTGATGCTTTGCACCCTGACCGCCGAGGGCGTCCAGACGATCAAGAACAACCCCCAGCGGATCAAGGAAGTGAATAAGGAGATCGAGCAGCTCGGCGCCTCGGTCACGGCGCAATGGGCGACGCTCGGCCGCTACGACTTCATCAACGTGATCGAGGCCGACGACGAGCAGGCGATGGCGCGTATCTCGCTCGAGCTGGGCTCGCGCGGCACCGCCCACTACGAGACGCTTTCGGCGATCCCGGTCGACCAGTTCATCGACGGATTGTGAGACGCGTCCTCGTCGTTGGCTCGGGCGGCCGTGAGCACGCGATCGTCCGTTCGCTGATCCGCAGCCCGCAACGGCCGGAGATCCTCGCCGCGCCCGGCAACGCCGGCATCGCGCGCGACAAGATCGAATGTCTCGAGATCGCCGTCGACGACATCGAGGCGCTGGTCGCCGCCGCCAAGGAGCGCGAGGTCGACCTGGTGATCGTCGGGCCCGAGGCGCCGCTCGTCGCCGGAATCGTCGACCGACTCGCCGAGGCGGGAATCGCCGCGTTCGGTCCGAGCCGCGCGGCCGCCCGGATCGAAGGCTCCAAGAGCTATGCCAAGCAGCTGATGGCGGACGTCGGCGTCCCGACCGCGCGTCACACGATGCTCACTTCCCGCCGCCAGGCGAATGCGGAGCTGGCCAAGGCGAGCTACCCCTGCGTGCTCAAGGCCGACGTGCTCGCCGCCGGGAAGGGCGTCGCGATCTGCGCCGATCAGGCCGAAGCCCGCGCCGCGATCGAGGAGTTCTTCGTCGAGCAGCGCTTCGGGAAGACGGAGGTGCTGCTCGAAGAGTTCCTCCAGGGCTCCGAACTCTCGCTGCTCGCGCTCTGCGACGGCGAGCGGGCCGTCCCGATGGCACCCGCGCAGGACTACAAGCGGATCTACGACGGCGATCACGGGCCGAACACCGGAGGGATGGGCAGCTACTCGCCGGTCCCCGGCATCGGCGCCCAGCATGTCGCGGTGCTTGCCCGGACCGTTCACCAGCCGATCGTCGATGAGTTGCGCCGGCGCGGGACTCCGTTCCACGGCGTCCTTTACGCCGGGCTCATGATGACCGCGACCGGCCCGCGGGTGCTCGAGTACAACTGCCGCTTCGGCGATCCTGAGACCCAGGCGGTTCTCCCCCGGCTTCGCTCGGACCTGCTCGACCTGCTCGACCGCTCGGCGCGGCTCGGCGGTCTCGAGGGCGTCGAGCTCGAGTGGTCCTCGGCTTGGGCGGTGACGGTCGTGCTCGCCTCGCGCGGGTACCCGGTCAGCTCATCGAGCGGCGACCCGATCAGCGGTCTCGAGTCGGTCGACTCGCTCGACACGGAGATCCTGCACGCCGGTACCTCAGGCGGCGACGGCGCCTACTTCACGGCCGGCGGCCGCGTCCTGAACGTGACGGGCATTGGCGACTCGCCCGAGCAGGCGCGCGGACATGCCTATGCTGCCGCCGACCGCATCGAGTTCGATGGCAAACAGATCAGGCGCGACATCGCCGAGCGCGCCGTGGCAAGAGGAGTTGCATGACACCGCAGGCCGAGGACCCCCGCTCGTCGGGAACGCATGAGCCGGGTACAGCCGAGTTCGAGGTGCAGGCCCCCGAGACCGAGACCGACGCTGAGGTCGAAGCGGCGTTCGAGGACCTCGACGTCAACTCGCCGCTGGTCGGGATCGTGATGGGCTCCAAGAGCGACATGCCCGTCATGGAGAAAGCCGCCGAGGAGCTCGAGAAACGCGGGATCCGCTCAGAGACGCGCGTGATGAGCGCCCACCGCGACCCAGACGTAGTCGCCGATTACGCCAAGAACGCCCACATGCGCGGGCTCAAGGTGATCATTGCGGGCGCCGGGCTCGCCGCCGCGCTGCCGGGCGTCGTCGCCGCCCACACCGACCTCCCTGTCGTGGGCGTCCCGCTGACCAGCGCGAACTCGGTCTCCAACGGGCTCGATGCACTGCTGGCGATCGCCCAGATGCCGCCCGGCGTCCCGGTCGCCTGCGTCGGGGTCAACGGCGCGAAGAACGCCGCCGTGCTCGCGGCGCGCATCCTCTCCACGTGATCTCCCGCTACACCCGCGAGGCGATCGGCGCCGTCTGGACCGATGAGGCCCGGATGGAGGCTTGGCGCAAGGTCGAGGTCGCGGCGTGCGAGGAGACCGAGGGTCCTACCCAAGCCGACCTCGATGCGATCCGGGCCGCCACCTTCACGGTCTCGGAGGTCGCCGAGCGGGAGCGGGTCACCGACCACGACATGGCGGCGTTCGTCGACGTGCTGGCCGAGTCGGCCGGCGAGTCGGGCCGCTGGATCCACTACGGGCTGACCAGCTCTGACGTGCTCGATACCGCGCTCGCGCTCCAGCTGCGCGACGCCGGCGGGCAGCTCGTGGAGGGCGCTCGCGCATACGCAGCGGCGCTCGCCGACCAGGCGCGCACCCACAGAGCGACGCTCTGCGTGGGCCGCACGCACGGCGTCCACGCCGAGCCGACCACCTTCGGCCTCAAGCTCGCCGGATTCGCGCTGGAGGCTCACCGCAACTCCGAGCGGCTCGAAGAGGCCTTCGCGCAGGCGGCCTACGGCGGCCTCTCGGGCGCGGTCGGCACCTACGCCGCGACGAGCCCCGACTTCGAGCGCCGCGTGCTCGCCCGCCTCGACCTCGAGCCCGAGCCGCTCTCGACCCAGGTGATCCCCCGCGACCGTCACGCGCAGGTCCTCCAGGCAATTGCGCTCGCGGGTGCCGGGCTCGAGCGGTTCGCAACCGAGATCCGCCATCTCCAGCGGACGGAGGTGCGCGAGGTCGAGGAGCCGTTCCGCGCCGGGCAGAAGGGCTCCTCGGCGATGCCCCACAAGCGCAACCCGATCACCACCGAGCGGATCACCGGGATCGCCCGCCTGCTGCGCGGCTACGCCCAGGCCGGGCTCGAGAACGTCGCGTTGTGGCACGAGCGCGACATCTCCCACTCCTCGGTCGAGCGGGTCGCGCTGCCCGACGCGACGATTCTGCTCGACTACGGTCAGCACCTCGCGACGCGCGTCGCGACAGGCATGACCATCCATCCGGAGCGGATGCTCGCCAACCTCGAGGCCACCCACGGCGCGCTCTATTCCCAGCGCGCCCTGCTCGCCCTGGTCGCCGCCGGCCGCTCGCGCGATGACGCCTACCGGCTGGTCCAGGAGAACGCACAGCGGGCCTGGGACGAAAGCCTCCAGTTCCGCGATCTGATCGCCGACGCGGCACCCGAGCTGGATCTGGACGAGGTCTTCGATCCATCGGCCTTCGTCAGCAACGCCGACGAGATCATCGCCCGGCTCGAAGCAGCCGGGATCTAGTTCCCCTTGGCCCGCATCGGGATCTGCAGCTTCTGGTTCAACCGCGGCCAGGCGGTGGTCGGCCGCCACCTGCGCGGAGTGATCGACGGGCTCGGCCACGAGACCTTCGTGCTCGCCCGGCCAACGCGTGCGACCAACATCAAGCCGTCGCTGATCGAGAGCTCTGACGTCTGGGACCAGCCGGGCGTGACCAACGGCTCGGCGTTCGAGATACCGGCCGAGGAGTACGTCGCCTGGGCGCGCGAGAACGAGCTCGACGCAGCCTTTTTCTTCGCCAACTACCAGCTCGACGAGATCGCGGCCGTCCGCGCCGCGGGCGTCACCACTGTCGGCGCCTTCATGTGGGAGAACTTCGCGCCCGAGCAGGCCGAGCCCGCCCAGCGGGCGCTGGATGTCATCTACTGCTTCAGCGAGTGCGATCGCGAGCGCTACGCGGAGATGGGGATCGAGAGCCCGCTCGTCCCGTGGGGTTGCCACCCCGAGCTCGACGCGATCACGCCCAGCCGCCGCGACGGTGAGGTGAGGCTGTTCTACCCGGGCGGCTACATGACCGAACGCAAGCCGCTCAAGCCGGTCGTCAGGGCGTTCCGGAAGTCGGAGGACCCGCGCCTGCGCCTCGTTCTCAAGGCGCAGGTGATCCGCAAGACGGGGTTCGTGGAGAAGATGGCCGCACGCGATGACCGGATCGAGGTCATCTACGACGACCTTCCGACCCGCGAGCACCTGCAGCTGTTCGCCGACTGCGACGCGCTGCTCGCCCCCTCCCGCTGGGAGGGGCTCGGCCTTCACCTGTTCGAGGCGACGGCCTTCGGGATGCCGATCATCACCAATGACAACCCGCCGATGAACGAGGTCGTCGAAGACGAGCTCAACGGGGTTCTCGTGCGCGGCTTCGAGGACGGGCAGGCGCCTTCGGGCATCCCGGCCTACGCGCCCGACCAGGAGGAGCTGAGCTGGGCGATCGACCAGATCGCCGACGACGCGCGCCGCGCGCGCTACGCCGAGGGCGCGCTCGAGATGAAGGGCAGGCGCAGCTGGGACCGCACGATCGCGGGCGTCCGCGATCTGCTCGCGCACGCCGGGGTGTGACCCCGCAAACTGCGGTCGCCGGAGGTTGGCCGACGCTGGGTCGCCGCCGTTCCCGTCGCTACGATTCCCCGGTGACATCGACCGCCGACCTGCCTCTGCTCGCCTCCGGCAAGGTCCGCGAGATGTACGAAGTCGGGGAAGACCTGCTGATGGTCGCCTCCGATCGGATATCCACCTACGACGTCGTCCATCCGAACCCCGTCCCGGGCAAGGGCCAGGTGCTGACCGGGATCTCGGTCTTCTGGTTCGAGCGCACCGGAGCGATCTGCCCCAACCACGTCATCTCCTACACCGACGTCCCCGACGACGCGCGCGGCCGCGCGCTGCTCGTCGAGCGGCTCGAGATGTTCCCCGTCGAGTGCGTCGCGCGCGGATACCTGACCGGATCGGGCTGGAAGGACTACCTCGCCACCGGTTCGGTCTGCGGGATCGAGCTGCCAGAGGGGCTGAGCGAGTCCGAGCAACTTCCCGAGCCGATCTTCACGCCGGCGACCAAGGCTGATGTCGGCGACCACGACGAGAACGTCGACTTCGACCGCGCCGCCGAAATCCTCGGCGACCGCCCGCTGCTCGAGGAACTCCGCCGCCTCACGCTCGAGCTCTACTCCTTCGCCGCCGACCACGCCCGCGAGCGCGGGATCATCCTCGCCGACACGAAGTTCGAGTTCGGCCGCGGCCGAAGCGGCGAGATCGTGTTAGGCGACGAGGTACTGACTCCCGACTCGTCCCGTTTCTGGCCGGCTGACGGCTACGCGCCCGGCCGCGGGCAGCCCTCCTTCGACAAGCAGTTCGTGCGCGACTGGGCGTCCGGATCCGGCTGGGACAAGAGCCCGCCCGCCCCCGCCCTCCCCGACGAGGTCGTCGCGGGCACCGCCGAGCGCTACGAGGATGCCTACCAGCGGATCACCGGCGAGCCGTTCTCGGCCTGGCTGCAGCGGTCCGGCGTCACGTGACCCGCGCCCGGGTGCTGATCCGGCCGAAGACGGGGATCCTCGATCCCCAGGGCCAGACCGTCGAGCGCGCGCTGCCGGCGCTGGGCTTCGACGGCGTCTCCCAGGTGCACGTCGGGCGGATGGTGGAACTCGAGGTCGAAGACCCATCCCGGCTCGAGGACATGTGCGAGAAGCTGCTCGCCAACCCTCTGGTGGAGGACTACGAGGTGGTCTTGCTCCCGTGAGATTTGGAGTGGTCCGGTTCCCGGGCTCCTGCGATGACGTAGACGCGCTGTTCGCCTGTCGCCGGTTCGGTGATGCGGAGCTGCTCTGGCATGCGGATCCGAGCCTGGGAGATGTCGACGCGGTCGTCATACCGGGTGGCTTCTCCTACGGGGACTATTTGCGCGCCGGCGCGATCGCGCGGTTCTCGCCGGTGATGGAATCGGTCGCCGAATTCGCGCGCGAGGGCGGACCCGTGCTCGGGATCTGCAACGGCTTCCAGGTTCTCTGCGAGGCGGGCCTGTTGCCGGGCGCGCTGCTACCCAACCGCGAGCTGCGGTTCCTCTGCCGCCAGGTCGACGTGCTCGTCGAGCGTGACGACACCTTCTTCACGCGTGCCTGCACGCGCGGCGATGCGCTCTCGATCCCGGTCAAGCACATGAGCGGCCGTTGGTACTCGAGCGATCGGCGGCTGGCCGAGCTCGAGCAGAACGGCCAGATCGCCTTCCGCTATGCGCCCGGACAGAACCCCAACGGCTCGGCCGGGGACGTCGCCGGTGTCTGCAGTCCCGAAGGCAACGTTGTCGGCCTGATGCCCCACCCCGAGCACGCGGTCGACGCGCTGCTCGGCTCGGCCGATGGCGGGATGCTGTTTGCCTCCGCGGCCTGTGAACCAGCGGCCGTGGAACCCGCGGCGTGATGTCCCCCGAGCTGGCCGACCGGCACCGCGTCCTCGGTCTGACCGACGCCGAGTACGAACTGATCTGCGAGCGGATCGAACGGGAGCCCAACGACCTCGAGCTCGCGGTCTTCTCGCTGATGTGGTCTGAGCACTGCGCCTACAAGCACTCCAAGAAGCTGCTCCGCAGGCTGCCGACAGAGGGACCCCACCTGGTGATGGGCCCGGGCGAGAACGCGGGCGCCGTCGACATCGGCGACGGCCTGGTTTGCGCCTTCAAGGTCGAGTCCCACAACCACCCGAGCGCCGTCGAGCCGTTCCAGGGAGCCGCGACCGGGGTCGGCGGGATCCTGCGCGACGTGTTCGCTGTCGGTGCGCGGCCGATCGCGATCCTCGACTCGCTCCGCTTCGGGGAGCTCGAGTCGCCGCGCAGCCGCTACCTGCTCGAGCGCGCCGTCGCCGGTATCGGCCACTACGGCAACTCGATCGGCGTCGCGACCGTCGGCGGGGAGATCTACTTCGAGGCGCCGTACGAGCAGAACTGCCTGATCAACGCGATGTGCGCCGGGCTCGCGCCCGCGGAGCGGATCACGCGCAGCGCGGCCGCCGGCGTCGGCAACGCCCTGATCCTCTTCGGGGCGCTGACCGGCCGCGACGGGATCGGCGGAGCGTCCGTGCTCGCGAGTGCCGAGCTCGACTCCGACGACGCGTCGAAGCGGCCGAGCGTCCAGATCGGCGATCCGTTCGAGGAGAAGCGGCTGCTCGAGTGTTCGCTCGAGCTGCTCGAGGCCGGGCTGCTCCGCTCGCTGCAGGATCTCGGCGCGGCGGGCCTCAGTTCGAGCTCTTCGGAGATGGCGTCCAAGGGCGAGGTCGGCCTCGACATCGACGTCGCCGCCGTGCCGCGCCGCGAGACCGGGATGGAGCCGTTCGAGGTGATGGTCTCCGAATCCCAGGAGCGGATGCTCTGCGTGGTCGAGCCCGTCGACGTCGAAGCGGTGCTGGCCGTCTGCGCGCGCTGGGAGGTGCGGGCGACGCAGATCGGCACCGTCACCGAGCAGCGGCTGCTGCGTGTCTTCGAGGGCGAGACGCTCGTCGGCGAGATGCCCGTCGCGGCGCTCGTCGACGACTGCCCGATCTACGACCTCGAGCCGGAGCAGCCCGCCGAGCCGATCTATCCCCAGCCGCCGCGCTCGCTCGACGACGGCGCCGATCCCGCCGCGACCCTGCTCGCCCTGCTCAGCTCGCCGAACATCGCGAGCAAGCGGTGGGCGTTCGAGCAATACGACTGCCTCGTCGGGTCCCGAACGGTGCGCCGGCCCGACGCCGCCGACGCGGCCGTCCTCTCGCTCGAGCACGACGGGGGCAGCGGCGCCCTGGCGATGGCGATCGACGGCAACGGCCGTCGTGTCGCTTGCGACCCGTTCACCGGCGCGGCCGAGGCCGTGCTGGAGTGCGCGCGCAACCTCGCCTGCGTCGGCGCCGAGCCCCACGGTCTGACCAACTGCCTCAACTTCGGCAACCCGGAGAAGTCGCACGTCGCCTGGCAGATGACCCGTGCCGTCGAGGGACTCGCGGTCGGCTGCGAGGCGCTCGGGGTTCCCGTCGTCGGCGGCAACGTCTCGCTCTACAACGAGGGCGCCGAGGGCCCGATCTACCCGACGCCGGTCGTCGGCATGGTCGGGAAGCTGCCCGATCCGACCAAGGTCGCGGGGATCGGCTTTCGCGAGGACGGTCACGAGGTGGCGCTGGTCGGCCCGTTCGCTCCCGCGCTCGCGGGTTCGGAGGTCGAGAAGCTCCGCGGGCGGCTGGCCGACGATCTGCCGCCGCTCGATCTCGAGGCTCAGGTCGCGGCGACGCGCGCGGTCGTCGAAGCGGTTCGTTCCGGCGAGCTCGCCTCGGCCCACGACGTCGCCGACGGAGGGCTTGCGGTCGCGATCGCCGAGTCCTGCATGGCCGGCGGCCGCGGCGCGGAGATCGACCTCCCAGCGGTGCTGCTCGAGTCGGCCTCGCCGGATGAGCTGCTCTTCGGCGAAGGCGCCGGCGGGTTCGTCCTGTCAGGCAGCGCGGCGACGATCGCCCGTATCTCCTCGCTCGCCGATCGCGTGCGCGTGCTGCCGCTCGGCCGGGTGGGCGGCTCCTCCCTGGTGGTGCGGGTTGGCGCTGATACCCTCTCCGTAGCAGTCGAGGACATGCGTTCCGTCTGGCAAGGCGGCCTCCGAGACCACATGAGATGAACCCAAGCGATCCAATCGTGGACCGTGACGGGCCGCGCGACGAGTGCGGCGTCTTCGGCATATACGCACCCGAGAGCGATGTCGCCCGGCTCGCCTACTTCGCGCTCTACGCGCTCCAGCACCGTGGCCAGGAGTCAGCCGGCATCGCGACCTCCGAGGGCCCGCGGATCATGATTCAGCGCGATGTCGGCCTCGTCCAGCAGGTTTTCGACGAGGCCGGCCTCCAGGCGCTCGCCGGCGAGGTTGCGATCGGGCACGTCCGTTACTCGACGACCGGCTCCTCGGCCTGGGAGAACGGGCAGCCGATCCACCGCGCCGACCGCCACGAGCTCGCACTCGCTCACAACGGCAACCTGATCAACGCCGTCGCCCTGCACACCGAGCTGCGCGAGCAGGGGGTCACCTTCCGCTCGACCTCCGATTCGGAGATCATCGCGGCGCTGCTCTCGACCCACCCGGCGGACACCGTCGAGGAAGCACTGGCGGACGTGATGCCTCGTCTGCAGGGAGCTTTCTCGACCGTCGTGATGACCAACGAGTCGGTGATCGCCTTCCGCGATGGCGCCGGGCTGCGGCCGCTGTCGCTCGGTCAGGTCGGCGAGCGCTACTGCGTCGCCTCGGAGACCTGCGCTCTTGACATCATCGGCGCCAAGTTCCTGCGCGATGTCCAGCCGGGCGAGATGGTCTCGATCGGGGCGCGCGGGATCGAGACGCGCCAGATCGTCGAGGGCCCGCGGCGCGCCTTCTGCGTCTTCGAGCACATCTACTTCGCGCGCCCCGACTCGCTGCTCGAGGGCAACCGCACCCAGGTCTCGCGGCGCAAGATGGGCGAGATCCTCTGGCGCCAGGCGCCGGTCGACGCGGACGTCGTGATCGCCGTTCCCGACTCCGGCAACGCCGCCGCCGCCGGCTATTCGAAGGCCTCCGGAATCCCCAAGGACGACGGCCTGATCAAGAACCGATACGTGGCGCGAACCTTCATCCAGCCCGGACAGGAGCTGCGCAAGCAGGGTCTGCGGCTGAAGTTCAACCCGATGCCCGAGGTCGTCGCCGGCAAGCGAATCGTCGTCGTCGACGATTCGATCGTGCGCGGCAACACGACCCGTCAGATCGTGAGCATGTTGCGCGACGCCGGGCGCTGCCGAGATCCACATGCGCGTCTCGGCTCCCCCGATCCGCTACCCGTGCCACTACGGGATCGACATGTCGACGTCGGAAGAGATGGTGGCCCACGGTCGCACGGTCGAGGAGATCCGCGACGAGCTCGGCTGCGATTCGCTCGCCTACGTCTCCCTCGAAGGGGTCTACGAGGCGATCCGTGCCGGTCGCGACACCCACTGCGACGCCTGCTTCACCGGCGAGTATCCACTCGAGCACTCTGACCGCGCCGGGGGCAAGTTCTCGATCGAGGAGCTGGCGGTCATCCCTTCCTGACCGAACGGCGTCTCGACGGATGTCGTACCGGGGTTCGGCGCATGTCGGGGTCGGTCGCTCCTACACTGTCTCGCCGATGATCCTCTCCTCGCCACGCCCTGCCTGCGCCCGACGCATGGTCCTCCTCGCCCTCGGCGCGCTGCTCGTTGCGGCTCCGGCCGCCTCGGCCGCGACCGTGACGAGTGACTACGCGCCCGACGCGGTCTCGCGCAACTTCAGTGCCGGAGTGGGTGGTTGGACCTCGAGCATCTTCTACGCGGGCGCCTGCCTGCCCGGTGTGACCTGTCCCGCAGTCAACAACTCGTTCGTTCCCGGGGGCGGAACCGGCGGGGCCTCCGATGGGCACATCCGCACTTCGCTTTCCAGCCTGCTCGGAATCCCGGCCCAGTCCAACGGCGTTTGGATGAGCCCGGCCTTCGTCTACGGCGGTGCCGGCGGCCAGCTGCCCGATGCGGTCGCGTTCGCGCTGAGCTTCCGCGGCGGAACCACGGCGCTTGGCAATGGCGACAGCGCCCGCTTCTTCGTCGACATCATCCAGCAGGGGGGGCCGGGCGTCGTCCAAGTGGTGGGTGGGCTCTCGCTCGCTGACAGCGAGGACTGGCGCACGCAGGGCCCGATCGGCATCAATCCCGCGAGCCTCGATATCGGCACCGCCTACCGGATCCGGATCACGACCAGCTACCAAACCGGCGGCAGCGCGATCCCGAGCGCCACGGCCGACTACGACGACGTGTTGCTGCGCGCCGTGCGGGACGTGTCGGACGGGGGCGGCGGCGGTGGCGGAGATGGCGGCGGTGGAGATGGCGGCGGTGGAGATGGCGGCGGTGGAGATGGCGGCGGCGACGGTGGCGGCCGACCGACCGAAGCGTGCCTGCCCGGCGTCGGGAAGATCGGGAAGGACAGCGTCGGGAGGCTGCGTCTCGGCGACTCGCGCAACCGGCTGATCCAGCGGTCACGAACAGAACCGCGGATCAAGGGGAACTCGGTCCGGTTCTGCGTCGCGGGCGGGGGAATCGTCGGGGTGGCGTTCAAGAAGGGCCGTGCGATTGCGATCGTGACCAAGGCGCAGGGCTACAGGTTCAAGGGAATCGACATCGGCGACTCCCGGTCCTCGTTCTCCAACGGCAAGAAGACCAAGAAGCTGAGCCGCGACCTGTACCGAGTCGGCGACGGATTCGTCGGCCTGCGGCGCGGCTTCGTCAGCGAGCTGGGCCTCGCCCAGAAGAAGCTGCTCAAGAAGCGCGCCAAACTCGCCGACGCGATCGAGCTGGCCGTCGAGTAACGGTTCGGCTCGGCCGGCGAACAAGGCGCGCCGCCGAGCCGGCGGCGGCCGTGAAGGCAGCTAGTCTGGCCGCGTGGATCTAGATCGCGCACTGCTCGACAAGTTCGGCTTCAACACCTTCCGCCCCGGTCAGCGCGAGGCCTGCGAGGCGGCGCTAGCGGGGCGTGACGCGCTCGTCGTCATGCCGACCGGCTCGGGAAAGTCGCTCTGCTACCAGCTCCCCGCCCTCGTCTCGGCGGATCTGACCGTCGTCGTCTCACCACTGGTCGCGCTGATGCAGGACCAGGTCGAGGTGCTCGTCGCGCGCGGGTTCGGCGATCGCGTCGCGCTCGTGAACGCGCAGCAGGACGCGGCCGTCAATCGCGCGACGATCGAGCGGGCGGGTTCGCTGCGGCTGCTCTACGTCGCCCCGGAGCGGTTCGGCTCGCGCGGCTTCATCGACGCGCTGCGCGAGCGCGCGCGGATCGGCCTGTTCGTCGTCGACGAGGCCCACTGCGTCTCGCAATGGGGGCATGACTTCCGGCCCGACTACTTTCGGCTCGCCGAGCGCGCGCGGGCAATCGGCGCGCGCTCGCTGATGGCGTCGACGGCGACCGCCACGCCGCGGGTCGCAGTCGACATCGTCGAGCGGCTCGGGCTGCGCGAGCCGACGAGCGTCGCGACCGGATTCGACCGGCCGAACCTGTCGTTCGTCGTCGCTCGGCCCAGTGCGCATCAGAAGCTCGGGGTACTGCTCGGCGCACTGCGTGACCCCGCCGCCCGCCCGGCGATCGTCTACGCGGGAACCCGCGCCGGGACCGAGGAGCTCTCAAAGTCGATTAGCTCCGAGCTCGGGATCAGGGTGCTGCCCTACCACGCGGGGATCGATCGCGAGCGTCGCGCCGCGACGCAGCGCAGCTTCCTCGCAAACGAGATCGAGGTCGTAGTCGCGACCAACGCCTTCGGGATGGGGGTCGACAAGCCGGACGTCAGGACCGTCGTCCACGCGACGGTGCCCTCGTCGCTGGAGGCCTACTACCAGGAGGCCGGACGCGGGGGCCGAGATGGAGCGCCCGCCCGCGCGCTGCTGCTCGCCGAGAATCGCGACAAGGCGTTGCACGTCCACTTCATCAAGCGGGACGAGCTCGGCGAGCGGGTCCCGGGGCAGTTCCTCGCGACGCTTGGGGCCGTGGCCCGGGAGGGCGGGTCGTTCGACCTGACGGCCTCCGCGCTGGCTCGCGGGGCCGGCTGCGGCGCCGAGACGGTCCGTTCCCTGATCGCCCACCTCGCGCGCGCCGGGGTGATCGACCCGCTTCCCGCGCCGCCCGATCGCGTCGCGGGCCGGATCGTCGGGCCGCTCGACCGCCGCGCCGAGGGGTTGGTTCGCACCGCGGCCGCCGAGGGCGTTCGGATCCGCTGGCGTCAGTACCGCGAGATCTGGACGTTCGTGGAGAGCGGGGTCTGCCGCCGGCGCGCGATCCTGCGCCATTTCGGCGATCGATCGGATCCGGCGCCGGTCGTCGGTTGCTGTGATATTTGCGACCCGGCGTTGCTGCCCGTCGCCGCCAAGCCCAAGCCGATCCGGCTCGAGGGGCTCGACGAGGCCATCATCCACGTCGCCCGAACGGCGAAGCCGCGTGTCGGGCGGACGACCTGCGCCGAGATCCTGCACGGGGCGCGGACCAAGAAGATCCAGCGCAACGCCTACGACGGGCTCGCCGCCTACGGCAGCTCGGCTGCGATGCGCCGCGTCGACATCCTCGCCCGCATCGACGAGTTGATCGCGACCGACCGCTTGACCACCACCGGCGGGTCGTACCCGGTGCTCGCCGTACCGGCCGGGGCCCGCGAGCGCCAGTGAGCCTGCGCGTCGTCGTCCTCGTTTCGGGCGAGGGCACCAACCTCCAGGCCCTGATCGACGATGTGCACGGTCAGGACGGGATCGAGATAGTCGGCGTCGCGGCGAGCCGCAGAGGGGCGCCCGGGCTCGAGCGAGCCCGTCGCGCCGACATTCCGACGACCTGTTTCGAGATCGCGGATTTCGCCGACCGCGACGCGCGCGACGGTGCTCTCGGAGACTGGATCGAGGAGCGGGCCGCCGAGCTCGTGGTGCTGGCGGGCTGGATGCAGCTGCTGAGCGCCGGCCTCGTCGGGCGGTTCGCCGGCGCGATCATCAACGTCCACCCGGCCCTGCTTCCGGCCTTCCCGGGCCTGCGGGCGATCGAGCAGGCGATCGAGCACGGTGTCAAGGTCGCCGGAGTGACGGTCCACTACGTCGACGAGGGCGTCGACAGCGGGCCGATCATCCTGCAGCGCGCGTTCGACCTTCCGTATGCTGCGACCGTCGAGCCGATCGAGGAGATCGTCCACGGGATCGAGCACGAGCTGCTCCCTCGAGCCGTTCGGCTGATTGCCAAGCGGGCCGTCCGGCGAGACCCCGAGAACCCGCGCGTCGTGCTGATCGAGGAGGAAGACCGAAGTGGCTGAACAGGACGACGCGCCGATTGCGGCCGACACCCAGCCCCGCGTCCGGCGGGCGCTGCTGAGCGTCTCGGACAAGCGCGGTCTGGTCGAGTTCGCGAGCGGCCTCGCCGAGCTCGGCGTCGAGATCGTCTCGACCGGGGGCACCGCCCAGGCGCTCGCCGATGGTGGGATTGCAACGCGCTCGATCTCCGACTACACGGGCTTTCCGGAGATCCTCGACGGCCGGGTCAAGACGCTCAACCCGCGCATCCACGCCGGCCTGCTCGCGCTTCGCGATGACCCCGAGCACGTCCGGACGCTGGCCGAGCAGGAGATCGAGCCGATCGACCTCGTCTGCGTCAACCTCTATCCGTTCGAGGCGACGATCGCGCGACGCGACGTCTCCGACGCGGAGGTGATCGAGAAGATCGACGTCGGTGGCCCGACGATGATCAGGGCCGCGGCCAAGAACCACGCGTTCGTCGCGATCGTCGTCGAGCCCGAGAGCTACGACGCCGTGCTCGACGAGCTGCGCGTCGGTGGCGGAACGCTCTCGGACCAGACCCGCCAGGCGCTCGCAGCGGACGCGTTCGCCCACACCGCCCGCTACGACGCCGCGATCGCGAGCTGGTTCGCGCGCCGCGGGAGCGTCGACTTCCCGCCGCTGATCGCCGTCGCCTGGGAGAAGGAACTCGATCTCCCGTACGGAGAGAACCCGCATCAGCGGGCGGCCTACTACTCGCAGGCCCGCGCCCGGACACACCTGCTCTCCCAGGTCTCGCAGCTGCACGGCAAGGAGCTGTCCTTCAACAACCTGCTCGACTTCGACGCGGCACGGCGACTGATCGACGAGTTCGAGCTGCCCGCGAGCGTGATCGTCAAGCACAACAACCCCTGCGGCTGCGCGATGGAGCGCGACGTCAACACCGCCTTCGACCACGCGCTGGCGACCGACCCGATGAGCGCCTTCGGCGGGATCTTCTGCTTCAACCGCCCGGTAGATCGTGCGCTTGCCGAGCGGCTCTCGGAGATCTTCGTCGAGCTCGTGTTCGCGCCCGGCTATAGCGACGAGGCGCTCGAGATCCTCCAGGCCAAGCCGAACGTCCGCATCCTCGTCGACCGCGAGCGGCGCGACGAGTCCGTGACGGAGTGGGACATGAAACGCGTTCGCGGCGGATTGCTGCTCCAGGACCGCGACCGACACGTGGAGACGCGCGATGAAATGGAGGTCGTGACCGAGCGCAAGCCGACCGACTCCGAATGGGGCGACCTGCTGTTTGCCTGGAAGGTCAGCCGCCACGTCCGCTCCAACGCGATCGTGTTGACCAAGGACCTCGCCACGGTCGGCGTCGGCGCCGGCCAGATGAGCCGGGTCGACTCGGTTCGGGTCGCGATCGAGAAGTCGCGCGACTGGGACGCCGCGATGACCCCGCCGTTGGCCGGCGCGGCGCTCGCCTCGGACGCGTTCTTCCCGTTCGCCGACGGGCCGCAGACGGCGTTTGACGCCGGCGTCACCGCGGTGATCCAGCCGGGCGGCTCGCAACGCGACGCCGAGGTTGTAGAGGCGGCGGACGCGGCCGGCGCGGCGATGGTCTTCACCCGCCGGCGTCACTTCCGGCACTAGCCCTGGCCGTCTGCGATGCCGCGCGCCCTGATCACAGGCATCACCGGCCAGGACGGCAGCTACCTCGCCGAGCTGTTGCTCGACAAGGGTTACGAGGTGCACGGTCTGGCGCGTGATCCGGCAGCCGCGGCAGCCGCGCCGAGGCTCGAGTCGATCGGTTCCCGGCTGACCCTCCACGCGGGCGACCTCGAGAATGCCGGCTCGCTGGAGGCGGCAGTCTCCGGCAGCGCTCCGGACGAGGTCTACAACCTCGCGGCATTGTCGTTCGTCGGGTCGGCGTGGAGCGATCCCGCCGCGGTCGCCGAGGTCTCCGGCGTCGGGGTCGCGCGACTGCTCGCGGCGGTCCGAGCGGCCGCGCCGGACGCTCGCTTCATCCAGGCTTCTTCGAGCGAGATCTTTGGGCGCGCGCCCTCGCCGCAGGGACTGGCGACACCGTTTGGACCGGTCAATCCCTACGGCGCGGCCAAGCTCTACGCCCATACGATCGTCGCGGGCTATCGCGAGGCGGTCGGCGTCCACGCGAGCGCCGCGATCCTGTTCAACCACGAATCCCCGCGTCGCGGCATCCAGTTCGTGACCCGGAAGATCACTCGTGCCGTCGCCGAGATTGCCGCCGGAAACCGCGACTCGCTCGAGCTCGGCAGTCTTGACGCGCGCCGCGACTGGGGATTTGCCGGCGACTACGTCGAGGCGCTGTGGCGGATGGCCCAGCGCGAGCAGCCCCGCGATTTCGTGATCGGCACCGGCGTATCGCGTTCGGTGCGCGAGCTGGTCGACACGGCCTTCTCCTGCGCGGGCCTGGACGCTGCCGATCACGTCGTGACCGACGAGTCTCTGCTGCGACCGGCCGAGATTCCCGAGCTGCGCGCCGACATCGGCGAGACCGAGACCGAGCTTGGCTGGGCACCTGAGGTTGGCTTCGAGGAGCTGATCGAGATGATGGTCGAGGCTGATCGGGCGGCCCTCGATCTGTGATGCGCCCCCCGAGATTCGAACTCGGATCTCCCGACTTAAAAGGACGGCGCTCTGACCGTTGAGCTAGGGGCGCTCTCTAGGCTCGCGTAAGTGTAGGTTCGACGGTGATGAACGAGCCGCGTGGCCAAGTGGTGCTCGTCCGCCACGGCGAGACGGAGTGGTCGCTGAGCAAGCAGCACACTGGCCTCACCGACATCCCGCTGACCGACAACGGGCGCGCACAGGCGCGCGCGGTCGCGCCGCGGCTGGCCGGGCGAACCTTCGCCCGCGTGCTGAGCAGCCCGCTGTCGAGGGCGCGGGAGACCTGCGAGCTTGCCGGCTTTGGCACCGAGCCGGAGGTCCGCGACGAGCTGCTCGAGTGGGACTACGGCGACTACGACGGGCTGACGACGGCCACCATCCGGGAGACCGTTCCGGATTGGACCCTCTGGCGCGACGGCTGTCCGAACGGCGAGCGAGCGGAGGACGTCGGCGCCCGCGCCGACCGGCTGATCGCCGAGCTTCAGTCAGAGCCCGGCGACACGGTGCTGTTCGCCCACGGCCACGTCCTGCGGGTGATCGCGGCCTGCTGGGCGCAGCTCGGCCCGCAAGCCGGTGGTCAGCTCGCGCTCAGCACGGCGACGATGAGTGTGCTCGGCTGGGAGCGCGAGATCCCGGTCATCTGGCTCTGGAACGACGGCTCCCACCTCAGCTCCTGAACCGGCCACGCACCAGGAGCGCTGCGATCCAGACGAGCGGCGCGTAGCTCGGCGCGACGAGCGCGAGCGGTATCGAGGCGAGGAAGATGATCGCGGTGCCGAAGACGAGCCCGGAGTGGCCAGGTCGGTCTCCCGAATCGCGTACGAGTCCGGCCCGTGAGGCGTGACGGACCATCGCCCAGTTCACGAGCGACGCGGCCGCGAGCACGCTCGCGTAGAGGATCGGCGCCGCTGGTTGCTCGCCGTAGTCATCGAGCACCTCGGTTGTGAACGGGATCAGGACGATCAGCGAGAGGTTGAGCAGGTTGAGGTTCATCAGCCGCGCATCGAAGCCGTCGAGCGTGCCGAAGAAGCGGTGGTGCGCCACCCAGAAGCGGCCGATCACGGCAAAGCTGAGCATGTAGGAGAGGAAGGTCGGCCAGAGCTGGAGCAGCTCTTCGCTGATCCGTGGCTCCAGTCCGGACTGAAGGGTCGGCACGTCGAGCTTCAGCACGAGCAGCGTGATCGCGACCGCGAAGACGCCGTCGGTGAAGGCGACGATCCGCGCGAACTCGGTCTCGCGCTCGCTGCGGCTGTGGCGCTCGCTGCGCGCGCTGGACGTCCGAGCCATCCCAACCTCTACGGGCGCGCCGCCCGAAATCCTGCGCGCGACGGGTCAGTCGCGAAGCTGTCGCACCGAAGCCGCAGCGCAGAGCGTCAGCAGAACCCCCGTGATCACGGCGCTGAGGATCGCGGCGCTGCCGCCCTGCTCGGCGTAACCGAACAGGAAAGGTCCGGCAACAAGCAGCAACCCGCCTGCGCTGACGACCCACATCGCGGCTGCAAGGCCGAGCCCGATGACCGCGAGCGGGGTCAGGCCGATCGCCCACGGGAGCAGGAAGCTGAGCGAGCCCGGCGAGTCGAAGCCGAGCACCCAGGCTGAGGCCAACCCCCAGATGACCAGCGGGAAGCAGAGCGCGCCTGGATCGCGCAGCAGTGATCTCGGACCGGGTCTCATTCGGTGATCGGGGCCGGCTCGCGCCGGAACATCACGTAGAGGAGATACAGGGAGGGGATCAGCAGCGCCATCCCTCCGGCCGCGGCGTAGAGCAGCGCCGTCTGCATCGCGGGGTCGGCGGCCGCCGTCGTGACGGTCACGTCGGGGCCGACGAGCTGCGGGTACTGCCCGATTCCCCATCCCCAGAGCACCCCGATCACGGTCGCCGCGGCGAACGCGCGGGCCAGCCTGTAGAGCCGCTGCCACTGGGCGACCACCGCCCCGATCCCGGCCAGCACGCCACCCGCCATCAGGACGAGCGCGCTCAGCGGCAGATCGGAGTGGAACTCGGGCACCTCGGCGTACCCGATCGCCAGCGTCCCGATCGAGATCGCTCCGGCCACCAGGCCGATTCGCAAGGCGCGGATCCGGAAGTCCTCGGCCAGCTCTGTCTCGGCGCGGCGATCCATCTCGACGGTCAGGTAGGACGCCGCCAGGTAGGCGGAGATCGCGACCGCCAGCACGCCGCATGCGAGCGTGAACGGGGTCGTCCAGATCGCCACCACGCCGGGGAAGTCGAACCCGTCCGGGCCGTACCGGATCCGGTCGCTGGTCAGAGCGCCGGCGCTCGCGCCGAGGAAGAACGGCGTGATCACGCTCGCGACCCCGAAGATGCGGCCGAGCCGTGCCCGTGGCGCCCCGGTCCCGTCGTAGTGGCCGCGGAAGGCGAACGCGGCGCCGCGCATCACGATGCCGACGACGGCCAGCATCAGCGGCATGAAAAGCACGACGCTGATCGCCTGGTAAGCGAGCGGGAAGGCGCCGAACAAGCCGGTGACGACGTAGATCAGCCAGACGTGGTTGACCTCCCAGACCGGCCCCATCGCCGTGCGGATCGCGCTGCGCTGACGCTCCGCGCGCTCGCCGCGCGCGGTCAGGTCGAGCACCCCGCCGCCGAAGTCGGCGCCGCCGAGCAGTGCGTAGGCGGTGACGGCGATCCACAGCAGGGCGATCAGGATCTGCGCGTCGGTCATGGCAGCGCCCGCTCCGCGCTCGGCGGGGGTTTGCCGGTCGCGATCCGGCGCAGCAGCCAGATGGTGCAGGCGGCGAGCGTCACGTACAGCGCGAGGAAGCCGACGAACACGACTCCAAGTCCGGGCGCGCCGGTGACGGCATCCTCGGTTCGCAAGATGCCGTAGATGATCCACGGCTGGCGTCCGAACTCGGTCACGAACCAGCCGGCTTCGATCGCGACGAACGTCAGCGGCCCGGCCGCGACGAGCGCGCGCAGCGTCCAGCGATCCTCGGGGAACGCGCCCCTGAAACGCCGGAAGAGCCAGAACCAGACGCAGAGGACGACGAGCCCGGTTCCGATCCCGGCCATCGCGAGGAATGATGCGCGCACGCGAAAGACCTCAGGCCGCTCATCGGGCGGGAAGCTGTAGAGCCCGACGACGGTCGCGTTCGGATCGGCGTAGGCGAGCAGGCTGAGCAGGTTCGGGATCTCGAAGTTGAGAACGGTCTGGTCGCTGCCGGGGATAGGGATCCCGCCGATGTTCAGCCCGGCTCCCTGCTCGGTCTGGAGCCGTCCCTCGAAGGCAGCGAGCTTCGCGGGCTGGGTTTCGGCGACGTCGGCGCCGAGCACGTCGCCGACCGCGATCTGGATCGGCCCGAGGATCGCCCCGACGGAAAGCGCGAGGACGATCGCATTGCGGTGGTAGGCGTCTCGCCGGCCGCGCAGCATCCCGGATGCGTAGACCGCCGCGATCCCGAATGCCGTCGCCATGAAGGCGGCGATGATCATGTGCGAGGTGGTCGCCTCCCAGCCGGGTCCGAACGCCGCGGCGATCGGGTCGACGTCGACCGGCTTGCCGTTCTCGATCCGGAAACCGCTGGGCGTGTTCATCCAGCGGTTGGCGAGCACGACGAAGAAGGCGGACGCCGTGCCCGCGATCACGACCGGGACACCGGTCAGCAGGTGCAGCTTCGGCGACAGCCGCTCCCAACCGAACAGGTAGATCGCGAGGAAGATCGCCTCGATGAAGAACGCAAACCCCTCGAGTGAGAAGGGCAGGCCGATGATCCCGCCCGCGTAGCCCATGAACGTTGGCCAGAGCAGCCCGAGCTGGAAGGAGAGCACGGTCCCCGAGACGGCCCCGACAGCGAACAGCACTCCAAAAGCCTGCGCCCATTTGCGCGCCAGGCCGTACCAGGCACGATCGCCGGTGC
This sequence comes from uncultured Thermoleophilaceae bacterium, assembly GCA_963790245.1. Classification (GTDB taxonomy): domain Bacteria; phylum Actinomycetota; class Thermoleophilia; order Solirubrobacterales; family Thermoleophilaceae; genus JACCVG01. Next base: position 1,393,364 of record CAWBNP010000002.1, on the reverse strand, counting down.
GCAGCCACGCGCCCTCGGCGAGCACCATCATCAGCGGCATCCCCATCCCGAGCGAGGCGAAGATGATGTGGAAGCCGAGCGAGGTCCCCATCCCCGCGCGGCCGAAGTCGACCTGGGCGTTCGCGAGTGGAAGGAGGAGATCGCCCATCACCGTGGGCGCACTCTAGCCCCCGCGATGGTGCTATCGCTTGCCTCCAGGCGGCCGTGGGCCGCCGTCGATAGCCAAACCGTTCGGCCCATAGCCCCGGCGAGAATCGAACTCGCGTTACAGGGATGAAAACCCTGCGTCCTAACCACTAGACGACGGGGCCGCAGGCCGATTCTACGTGGTGCCGAACCACTCCAGCATGACCTCGGCAATCCGCTCGCCGCGGTCCTCCTGGAGGAAGTGTGCGGCGCCTTCGATCACCACTTGCTCGCCTGCGCCGGGGATCGAGTCGCAGAAGACCTGGCCTGACTTGGGCGAGGGGAAGACCGGGTCTGAGTCCGAGAACGCGACGAGCACCGGCTTCTCCCAGCTGCGCAACGCATCGCCGACCGCGCCCATCGCGGCGGCGCCCGGTGCATCGGGCTCAGTGGGGACGAGCAGCGGGAAGGTCGCCGCGCCGCCCTTGGACTCCGCGTTCGGGAAAGGCGCCTCGTAGGCCGCGACGACGTCGTCGGTCAGTTCGGTCGTGGTCGCGCTCTGGAGCACCATGCCGACGGGCAGGTCGGGATTGCGCTGGGCGAAGTCGCGCCAGGCGAGAAACCCCTTGCTCACCCGTCCGGTGTACAGGCCGGTGTTCATGATCACGAGACGCGCCACACGGTCCCCGTTCTCGACCGCCCAGCGCAGACCGATCGGTCCGCCCCAGTCCTGAACGACGACGGTCGCGCCGCTCAGATCGAGCGTCTCGAGCACGCCCGAGATCTGCTCGAGGTGGCGGTCGTAGCTGTACCAGCCGAAGTCGGTCGGCTTGTCCGAGCGACCGAAGCCGGCGAGGTCGGGACAGATGACGCGGTGGCCCGCCGCGACCAGCGGCGGGAGCATCTTGCGGTAGAGGTAGGCCCAGCTCGGCTCGCCGTGGAAGCAGACGATCGGATCGCCCGAGCCCTCGTCTACGTAGTGCATCCGCAGCCCGCCCACCTCGACGTAGTTGGGCTCGAAGTCGTAGTCCGGAAGCTCGGCGAACCGCTCGTCAGGGGTCCTGAAGACGTCCATTGCGCGCGAGCCTACCCGGCCGGGGCGGGCGCCGGCTGATTCCGGAGGGCGCATACGGTCCCGAACGCCAGGACCGCGAACGCCAGGCCGACGGTGTGGGTCAGCAGCAGGCCGAGCGCCGCCGCGAGCGCGCCGCTCACGAGCGTCGCCAGCACGGTCGTCGGCCACCCGAGGTGCAGCAGCGCGCCAGTCACCGCGGCACACACGATCCAGGCGACCGGTCCGGTGACCACTCCGTATTGGCGGAAGAAGCCTTCCGGCAGCGGCGCGATCACGAGGATCGCGAAGACCACGGCGACCAAAGCGGCCTGAAGCGCCGCCGATCGCCAGAGCAGGGCGAGGTTCATCGCTCGATCCTACGGCGCCGAATGGTGCACTCGCCCCGGGGTGCTTTCGACGGTTCGCCTGAGTAGGTGTCGCGCCGGGCCGTCATCCGAAGCGAGACCACCTTTACCATCAGCAGCCCGGGCGGTTAGCTCAGTTGGGAGAGCACCTGCCTTACAAGCAGGGGGTCACTGGTTCGAGCCCAGTACCGCCCATCGTGAAAAACGCTGCACGGGTGGTTTTTAAGATCGGTCGCTCGGTCGGAACGGCGTCGTCGCGGGCACGGAAGAGCAACGGGTGCCCAGTAGTGCCCGGTCTTCTACTCCGACCGGCCCACGGCTTCGAGAGCTTCGACCATCGTGCGACAAGGCTGGAACCGGCGAATCAGACCGTCCTCCACGGTGAAGACGTTCACGAACGCAAGCATCGTCTTCACGCCGCTTACCTTGCCTACCGACTCGAGGGTTACCGGCACCACGACGGCGTCGCCGTGCGGGATGAACTCTCCAGGGTGAATTACGAAGTAGTCCCAGGGGTCTTTTAGGTCCCGCCACCACTGGCGGATCTCAGCGTGACCGCGGTAAATCGGCTTGAGTCCTAAGAAATCGCCGCTGCTCAGCCACTCGGCGTCAGGGTGGACCATCGACAGGACGGCTTCGATGTCGTCGATGTTCCAGCCTTCGGCGTAGGTACGCCGAACGATCTCCACGTTCTCCTGGCTCATCGCCTACTCCGAGAGGCCCACGGCCTCGAGGGCCTGGGCTTGGTTCGCGTAGGAGTGTGTCTCGACAACGAGGACCGCTTCACACCGGTGCACGAAGGCGAACTTGCGCCGAACCGGAACGCCGCTCTCCCGCCCGACGGCATCGAAGTTCACGAGCATGAGAACTCGTTCGCCATCGAGATCGGTGGACCGTTCGACTTCCATGTTGAGGCGCTCCCACGCCTCGTGGAAGGTCTCCCAGAACTTCCGGAAGCCCTCGTGGCCGCGATAAATGGATTCATGGCTCGGGAACACGCCGGAGGTGTGAAACGCGCAAGTAGGCGCGAAGCACTCGAGCACCGCTGTCAGATCCTCACGGTTCCAATGGTCGTAGATAGCTCGGACCCGGGCAACGTTCTCCTGCGACATCGGCTACTCCGACAGGCCTACGGCTCGGAGCGCTTTTGCTTTGTCCCAGAAGGCTTCCCAGCACGTGATCTTGGAGTCCCGCAAGGTGAAGATCGCGGCGAACGGAGCCTCGAGTTCGATCCCGTCCCGTCCCTTGAACCGCTCGACGGTGACCAGGAGGACCTTGTCCGAACCGACAGCTCGAATCTCCTCCGGGACGCTCGTATGCTCCGTCCAGGCATCATCAAACTCGCTTGCGAGCTTTCGAACTTCCTCCCTGCCCCGCGCTGTCCTCGGAGCGGGTTGCTCCGGCGGCTCGTGAAACTCCACGTCCTCGGCGATGAGTTCGGTATCGGCGAACGCGTCAAAGCCCGTTCGGTTGAAGGCCTCGACCGCCCGTCGCACGATCTCCACGTTCTCCTGGCTCATCGTCCGCGCAGTATCTCTACTCCGACAGGCCCACGGCTTTGAGGGCCTGGCTGCGGGAGAAGTAGCCGACCGCCCGCACAACCTTCCCGTCGTGCACGGTTATGACGCTGGCCCAAGGGAAATCGAGCGGGATGCCGGTGTCGCGGAAGTGTCCCGAGGCCAGGTTTTCGGTCAGCACCCGATCTTTGTCGAGTGGCGTGCAGCCGATCAGTTCGATCCGAAAGGTTGAGAATGCGTCAGCAAGGTCGCCCCACCAGCTCCGCATCCCGCTGTGTCCGATGTACGGGCCTTGGACGGGGAAGTCCTTGATGTTGTCCATTTCGAGGTCCTCGGCCGTCAGGTGGAGCGGGAGTTCGCTGCGCGCCAAGCACTCAAACCACCGCTGCACCAAATTCACGTTCTCCTGCGACATCGTCTACTCCGACAGGCCCACGGCTTTGAGGGCATCAGGTGGGTGGACATAGGTCACCAGCTGACAGATCTTGGCGCTCTCGAAGTGGGCAACAAAGCCGATGCGCTGGGTGAATGGGACAGCCGAGTCGCGTGTCCTGCCGCTGTACTGAGCGATCACGAGCACTCGCTCGCCGACGGCCTCGATCGACTCGATGTCGAGCTGAGAGTGGGTCCAGTCGGCCTGCGCTGTTGTCCAGAACTCCTCGACGGCTCGGAGACCGGTGAAGCGCGTCTCGGTTTCGAGCGCCGCCCGCAACGGGGTTATCGACGGCTCGGCGGAGAACGCTTGTCGCAGGCCGTCCACGTCCGCTGCGTTGAACGCTGCAATGGCTCGCTGAACGATCTCCAAGTGGGCCTGCGACATCGTCGGCGCAGTATCGCGCCACGGAGGGTCGAGTGGGCGCTGCGCAGATTCGAGTGCCCGAATCGCCGGCTATCGACTATCGAGCCCAGTACCGCCCATCGGGAAGACCCTGCAGACGCGGCGTCAGGGGGCGGGGGCAGGAGCAGGTGCGGGGGCAGGATCGGGAAGCTGAGTGCCGTCGTCGGCCGGGGGGTCTACACCCTCGGGGCAGACGTAGCTGACGTACTTGCCGTCAAGGACTTGGCGTTCACACTCTCCCGCGGGCGCGGGAGTGCCGCCGCCGCCCGGGGGCTCCTCCGCGCTCGGAGCCCCGGTCGCGCCGTTCGAGGAACCGCCTGCGCCCGTTCCAGCCTGCTCCGGTGCCTCCGCCGTGCCGGCGCTCGGGCGCGATGGCTTCTCCTTCTCCTGCTTCTGCGAGCGCTTTGCGGCTTCTTCGTCGGTGTCATCGCCGCAGGCGCCCAGGGCGATCGTGGGGGCAGTCAGCGCTAGTAGGGCAACGCATATCGCCGGAGACGGCGTCTTGAGCATTCCTCTGAAATTCATCGGGCCCCTCCCGTGTCGGTGGTGATCGCCGGTTCGACCCTACCGCCCTCCGCCGCACCAAAGGCCGCCGTCGACGAGGCAACGAGGGTCGTCCAGCAAGATTCTCGACCTCTTCCAGGGGTTGTCAGCTCCGCCGCCACAGGCGGTAGGGTCGCGCCATCGACGAGCGCGCCCCGCACGAGATCGGGCACCGTTGGCTGAGGCCGGCGGGTGCCGCCTCGATCGTCGTGGCGGGAGTGATCGCCGTCGCGTGTGGCACGCCGGGCCCCGAGACGGCCGGCCAGCCCGGGGTCAAGACGGCGGCCGGCGGATGTCCCGAGAGCCCGCCCCGCGTGATCTCGGATTCCTTCCCCGAGCCGGAGGTTCGCCACTCGCGTGACGGGGTCCTCGATACCACGCTGCGCGCTACGTACTCGGACGTCGAGATCGCCGGCAAGCGCTACCGCACCCAGAACTTCGAAGGCACGGTGCCCGGTCCGCTGCTCGTGGTTTGTCCGGGCGATGAGTTGAACGTAAGCCTCGAGAACGATCTTCCCGCAGACGACGGGGCGACCGACCACGACGTGCACCAGATGCGGCCGGGGGACGTCGCCGACGCGGCCGAGCCGATCGCTCCCGGGCCTGGTCAGCCGATCAATCTCCACACCCACGGGCTCCATGTCTCGCCCGTCGGCGACAGCGACAACGTCTTCCTGGATATCAATCCGGGTGAGGACAACCGCTACGAGTACGAGATCCCGGACGACCACCCGCCGGGGACCTACTGGTACCACCCGCATCGCCACGGCTTCGTCGACGGGCAGATCTTCGCCGGCATGGTCGGCGGGATCCTCGTCGAGGGCGGGCTCGACGATCTGCCCGAGCTCGCCGACATCCCGACGCGCAACATGGTTATGCACTACTCCCAGCTGGGCGATGACGGCAAGGTCGTCCCGGCCGCCGACGCCACCGATGAGGAGAGCCGGTGGTTCATCAACGGCGCCTCGCGGCCGGATATCCCGATCCGCCCCGGGGAGGTCCAGCGCTGGCGGATCGTCAACGCCGGGTCTGACCCGATCCTCCCGCTGACGCTGGGCGGCGGGAAGCCGTTCTGGGTGCTCGCCAACGACGGCAACACGCTCGATCGGATGAGTCGCCGTACGCGCGTGCTGCTCGGACCCGGCGAGCGCGTGGAGGTCTTGGTGCAGGGCCCGAAGAGTGGGAGCTACCCGCTCGTCGCCGAACCCTTCACCCAGCTCGGTGGTGCGCCCGAGGCGCCGAAGGCCACCCTTGCGCAGATGGTCTCGAGCGGCTCAGCCGTCGAAGGTGAGATTCCCCGCGATCTCGCCCTCACCGAGCAGGAAGACCTCGCCGAGGCCGAGGTCGACAACCGCCACACGCTCGTCTACACGAAGCAGACGGTCGGAGGCAACCCGGTTTTCCTTCTCAACGGCAAGGTCTTCGATCCGACCCGGGTCGACGAGACGATGAAGCTTGGTGAGGTCTCGGAGTGGACGATCGAGAACCCGAATACCGAGTGGCACACGTTCCATATCCACGTCAACGACTTCCAGGTGATCTCGGTCGACGGCACCCCCGCGACCGGCGTCACCGGTGGGGGAGTGTCCGACGTCGGCTCCGACGCCATCGATCCGGCGGACACGGTCAGGCTCCCCCCGGGCAAGACCGTCGTCATACGTACGCGTCCGACCGATTTCACCGGCAAGTTCGTCTTCCATTGCCACATGACCTTCCACGAGGACCACGGGATGATGGGCGTCGTGGAGGTCGTCGACTAGCGCCTGGTACCTACGACGACGATGTACGGCCGCGGCTGGCTGACTCCGTCATCGGTTCGAAACTGCTCGAAGTAGGCGACCCAGTCGGCCTTGAGGGCTTCCCGGCGATCGTCGTCGAGCGAATCGGCGAGTGTCTTGGTCGGACCGTACTCGGCGCGGAACAGCTCCCAGACCGCTTCGGCGGATGGGCCGGCCTGCGGACAATCGCCGGTCTCGTAGCTCAGCTCGAACGAGCTCCCGAGCAGCTCCTCGAGATGGTCGCGGTCACCCCAGGTGAACGGGCTGCCAACGCCCTCCGGAGGTGCGGGTTGGTAGGGCTTCATGATCTTGAAGAAGTCCGCCACCCCTTCGGTCGGATGCCAGGTGAGCAGCCCGAGGCGACCCCCCGGTCGGCAGACCCGAGCGAGCTCGGCGGCGACCGCCGAATGGTCGGGCGCGAACATCACGCCGAAGCTCGAGCTGACGGTGTCGAAGCTCGCGTCGTCGTAGGGCAGGTTTTCCGCATCGCCGGCTTCAAAGGCGACCTGTGCCCCGGCGGCGTTCGCGCGCGCGCCCGCGGTCTCGATCAGGTCGGGCGCGAGGTCGAGCCCAGTCACCTCGGCGCCTGCGAGCGCGGCACGGATCGCGATCTCACCGGTCCCGGTCGCGAGATCGAGCCACCGCTCGCCCTCTACCGGTTCGACCGCGCGCATCAGGTGATCGTGGGCCGGCCCGAGATGGTCGCTGACCCCTTGGTAGGGCCCGCTTCCCCACATAACGCTCTGCTTCTGCTTCAGTTCCTCGAACGCCATCGACTGCTCCTATCGGTGGGTTGCTCTCGTAGCCAGCACCGCGATCACGGTCCGCTGATCAAGGCGGCGGCGCGGTTTGCACCATCCGTCTTTACAGGCGCGAAGTCAACCCCTGGCGCATTCAGCCCTCGGCAAGCACCGACAGCACGTTTCCAGCCGGATCCTTGAACCAGGCGATGTCGGGGCCATGGCCGCGCATCACGCCCTTCTCGTCCTGGTCGAAGCCCTCGTAGCGCTCGAACTCGACGCCGCGTGCGACCAGGGCCTCGACGGCCGCGTCGACGTCGGCGACGGGGAAGTTGAGGATCGTGAAGCTGGCCGGCTCGTGGTCCTCGCCCTTCGGATAGGCGAGCACCTCGCCGCCGCCCGCGAGCTTCAGGCCGAGCAGGCCGTTCTCCTCCGTCACCTCAAGGCCGAGGGTCTCGCCGTAGAACGCTTTAGCGCGCTCGACGTCATCGACCGAGAATCCGCTGAACGCCTTCGTGTCACCGAACATGACCGTTCCTTTCGCATCTGGTGTTTGTGGTGGAACCGCGTCTCGAGCGCGAACTCATCGCATCAGTCGAGCGTTGGCGGCAGCCCGAAGCTCTGAAAGACGCTCTCGACCTCGCCCGGGTGGTCCGGGTGGTCGGGCCAGCGGCGCGATGCGTCGCGGTCGGGTAGCTCCGGGGTGCGGACGATGAACGACGTGATCTCCCTGATCCGATCGCCCTCGAGCGTCAGGACGTCGAGCGCGAAGGCGCGGTGGAGGCCCGCGTCCTCGTCCCAGGTGTAGGCGCCGATCGCCGGCTGCCCGCTCGCGCGCGTGACCGCGTGTCGCCAGCGCCACTCGCCTGAGAGCGGTCCGACGCCGAGGAACGCGCGAATCGGACCCAGGCCGCGGTACCAGACGGTCGCCGGAGGCATCGACCAGGTCGCGTCGTCGGTCAGCATCCGGACGACCCTGTCGATGTCGCCGCTGGCCATGGCCTCCATGTAGCTCTCGACGACCTTCGCCAGCTCGTCATCGGCGAGCGCGCGCAGCGTCGCCTGCTGGCTGCGGGCCGGGAGCCTCTCCTCGACCGACTTGCGCGCCCGCTGCAGGCCGCTGTTGACCGAGGCGACGGTCGTGTCGAGCAGCTCGGCGGCTTCCCTGGCGGAAAAGCCGAGCACCTCCCGCATGATCAGGACCGCCCGCTGCTGGGCAGGCAGGTGCTGGAGTGCCGCGATGAAGGCGAGCTCGACGGCTTCGCGCTGCTCGTAGCTCGCCTCCGGTCCGGCCAGACCTTCCTCGACGCCGATCCGCTCGTCCGGGTAGGGCTCGATCCAGACCGACTCCACCAGCGGCTGACCGGGTCCCTCCAGCGGGTCGGCAGCCGGACCGAGGTCGACCGGCAGCACCCGCTTGGGCCGCCGCGCGATCGAGTCGAGGCAGGTGTTGGTCGCGATCTTGTAGAGCCAGGGACGGAGCAGCTGTTCCCCGCCGAAGCGAGGGATCGCCTTCCAGGCCCGCAGCAGCGCGTCCTGGAGGGCGTCCTCGGCGTCGTGAACCGAGCCGAGCATCCGGTAGCAGTGAGCGTGCAGCTCGGAGTGGTGGGGCTCGATCAGCGCCTGGAAAGCGCGTTCATCGCCCTGGCGGGCGGCGTCGAGCAGCTTCGGATCGGGCACCGTCGTCTGAGGAGCGATCGGCTCACCATAGACCTGTCTGCGCGAGGACCGATGAGTTCCGGGCCGGGCGTCGGTTTCATCGGCATGGACAGCTTCGAATCAGGGCGCCTGTCGTTCACCGATCGGCCGATCCCACCCCGCTTCCGCCTGCGCGAGATCGAGATCCCGGCCGGTGCAATGCGCGGCTACGATGAAGGCGAATGGCGTGAGGCGCTGGTCGTGGTCGAGTCCGGAGAGCTCGACCTCGAGTGCTCGCAGGGGCTGCGCCGCCGGTTCGGTCCCGGAACGGTGATGTGGCTCAGCGGGCTTCCGCTGCTGGCCTTGCGCAACAGCGGGCGCGAGCCGGTCCTGCTGGCCGCGGTCTCGCGCCAGGCGATTGGAGAAACGGATGGCTGAGAAACGGAACGACCGGCGGCGTTGGATCGCCCTCTACGTGCTCTGCGTTGGCATGCTGATGATCGTCCTCGACGCGACGATCGTCAACGTCGCGCTGCCGTCGATCAAGACGCAGCTCGGCTTCTCCCAGTCCGATCTCGCCTGGGTGCTGAACGCCTACCTGATCGCCTTCGGCGGCTTCCTCCTGTTGGCCGGTCGGCTCGGTGACCTGATCGGTCAGCGGCGCGTCTTCCTGATCGGTCTCGCCATCTTCACCTTCGCTTCGCTGCTCTGCGGACTCGCCGGCAGCCAGGCGATGCTGATCGGCGCGCGGTTTCTCCAGGGACTCGGTGGCGCGCTCACCTCGGCCGTGATTCTCGGAATGATCGTGACGATGTTCCCCGAGCGACGCGAGCAGGCCAAGGCGATCGGCGTCTTCAGCTTCGTCGCATCGGCGGGCAGCGCGATCGGCCTGCTGGTCGGCGGCGTTCTGACCGAGGCGATCAGCTGGCACTGGATCTTCTTCGTCAACGTTCCGATCGGCCTGGTTACCGCTCTGCTCGCCTTGCGGCTCGTCGATGCGCGGCCTGGGCTCGGTCTGTCCCAGGGTGCCGACCTGCCTGGCGCGACGCTCGTGACGAGCGGGCTGATGCTGGGCGTCTACGCGATCCTCGGCGTCGGCGAGGCCGGCTGGGGATCGCTTCAGACGATCGGCCTGGGCGCGCTGTCGGTCGCGCTGGTGGTCGCGTTCTTCATCCGCCAGGCGCGGATCGCGAACCCGCTGATGCCGCTGCGCCTGTTCCGCTCACGGACGGTGCGCGGATCCAATGCGGTGATGCTCCTGATGACCCCGGGCTTCTTCGGCCTGTTCTTCCTCGGCGCGCTCTACCTCCAGGGACTGCTCGCCTACTCGCCGCTCGAAGTCGGGCTGGCGTTCCTGCCTGCGTCGGTCGTGATGGGCGCGCTGTCGCTCGGCTTTGCGGAGCGGCTGGTAGTCGACTTCGGCGCACGCCGCACGCTCGTCAGCGGCCTCGCCGCGGGCACGATTTCGCTGCTGCTGCTCGCCCGCGCGCCACTCGCCGCGAACTACGTGATCGACCTGCTCGCGCCGATCGTCTTGCTGGGGGTCGGCGCGGGACTGATGTTCCCGGCGCTGATGACGCTCGCCATGGAGGGTGCGAGCGACGATGACGCCGGTCTCGCCTCGGGCTTGATCAACACGACTGCGCAGGTCGGCGGAGCCGTCGGGCTCGCGCTGCTGGCGACGATCGCCTCGGCGGTTACTGCCGGCCAAGGGTCGGCGGTCGGCCGGGACTTCGCGCTCAACTCCGGATACCACGTCGCGTTCCTGATCGGCGCCGGGCTGATGGTCGCCGCGATCACCATTGCGCTGCGGGCCCTGCCACGCGACCTGGCGGCCGAGGCCGGGAGCGAGTCCGAAGACGGTCTCAGCTCCGAGCCCGCCTTCCGAGAGGCCGCCTGACTGATTCGGCGCTAGGTTTGTCCCGTGGGAGCGACCCGGGAGAGTCGTGGTGTGGAGGCGAATGCGCTCGCGCACGAGCGCATGCTGCGCCTCACCCGGATTTACGAGGCCTTCGCCCGCGGGGATGACGACGCGCTGCTCGCGGAGGTCGTCGAGGAGTTCGTCTTGCACGCTGCGACCGGCCGCCGGATCGGGCGTAACGACCCCTACATCGGAGCCGACGGCCTGGTCCAATACCTGGCTGACGCACGCGAGCTGTGGCTCGACCTCCGGCTCACCCCGCAGGAGTACCGCGAATCACTCGATCGCATGCTCGTGCGTGGCCGCGTCTGGGCGCGTGACCACCACGGGACGGTGCTCGACAGCCCGGTCAGCTGGATCTGGACATTCGAAGGGACGCTTCCGATCGAGTGCCACGTGATGGAGTCGGGCGACGCCATGCCGGTGACCGAGCCGGCGGCCGACTGGGTGCGGGTCGGCCCTTAGCCTGGCCCGGCGGCGTCGATTCGCGACACGACGCGCAACTCCGTCCCGCTCGCAATGACGACATCTCCGGGGTGCAACTGCCGTCCGCGACGCTGCTCCGGCTCACCGTTGACCGTTACCTCCGATTCGGCGAGGTAGACCTTCACCTCACCGCCCCCGCCGACGATGTCCGCGAGCTTGAGTAGCTGACCGAGCCGAATCATTTCGCCTCTGATCGGGACCTCGCGAACGTTCATCAGCCGCCCAGCGGAGCGGTTCGCATGATCGCCAGGACGGCGGTGTCGTCGGGTTGATCGCCCCGCTCGAAGTCGCTCAGTGCCTTTTGGAGTCCTTCGATGACCGCGCGCGGTCGCTGGGCCGTGCAGACGGTCTCGGCGAGCCGCTGCTCGCCGAAGCGGTCGACCTCGCCGCGAGTGTCGATCACCCCGTCGGTGTAGAGCACCAGCTGGTCTCCGTCGTCGACCTCGACCTCGAGTTCGTTCCACTCGGTCCCCTCAAAGCCGCCGACGAACGGCCCGAACGCGCCAAGCTGCTCGACCGCTCCGTTCCTGATCCAGAGCGGGAGGGGGTTGCCGGCTGAGACGACCTTGGCTTCAGCCCGCCCGTCGCCGAGCTCGCGGAGCAGGATCGCGGTGATCGCGCAGAGCGACAGCTCACGGCGGTCGAGCAGCGCCGAATGAACGAGACGGACAGCCTCGAGGGGCCCCGCTTCGAGTTGGAACGCGGTCCGCAAGGTGTAGCGCGCCAGCGACGTCAGCGATGCCGCCTCCGGCCCGCGCCCGGCGACATCACCGACGATCACCGCCCAGCCTCCGGGGACCTCGAAGGCATCGTAGAAGTCGCCGCCGACATCACCGCCGCCGCCCGCCCGGTAGAACGCCGCCGCCTCCCAGCGCTCCATCAGTGGCAGCGTCTCGGGCAGCAAGCCGTGCTGGAGGGTCCGGGCGATGCTCGTCTGGCGCAGCACCGCTTCCTTGGCCTCCGTGACGTCCTCGATCACGTTGACCGCGTAGAGCGGCCGCCCGGCCGAGTCTTTGACGGCACTCGCCTTGATCAACCGCCACGAGACCGCTCCGCTCGAGCGATCCTCAGCGCGGACCAGCAGGGGAGGAGCAGGGCGGTTCGTGAGCACACGTCGCCCGGGGAGCATGTCGAAATCCAGCGCAGATCCGTCTTCGAGGGTCGTCTCGAGATGTGCGCCGATCGATTCGAGTGGCGCCGCCAGCAGCGCCTCGACCGAGTCGAATTCGAGCAGGTCGGCGGCGGCCTGGTTGGCGTAGATCAGGTCACCGTCCGGCGCTTGAACGGTGACCGCCTCGGCCAGGTTCGAGAGCATCGCGGTCATCCGCTGCTCGGCGCCCGCGAGCTCGCTGCTGAGGCCGGCGTTGTCGAGCGCCAGCGCCGCTCTGCCGGCGATGGCCTCGCCGAAGGCGAGGTCGCTCTCGTCGTAGCGCCGACCCGAATCGGCCGTGACCAGAGTCAGCGCTCCGATCGTTCGCCCGCGAGCGCGGAGCGGGAAGAACATCGCCGAGCGAGCGCCGACCCAGCGCAACAGCTCGCGGTCTCGGTCGTCGTATGCGGCCGCCGAGTAGAACGACTCCGTAACCCGACCGATCAGCTGCTTTTCGGCGCGCTCGGCGGCGCGGCTGGCGCCGGGTCCCGTCGGGCGGGTCGGCGCGCGCGCTGCGAGCAACCGCTCGAGGTCCTGCCGCCGCGGCCCGTGGGCCCTGACCGCGACGCGAGTAAGACCGGCGCCTTCAGCCACGTCGAGGATGCAGATGTCGGCGAGGGCAGGCACGAGCCAGCCCGCAAGACGCTCGACGGTCTCGGAGGTCGGCAGCGTCTGGTCGACCGCGTCGCCGACCGAGACGAGCAGCCGCATTCGCTCGGCGGCACGCTCGATGCGCGCGCGCGTGTGTGCGAGCAGCACGGCGAGACAGCCGCCGCCCGCCGTGATGATGATCCCGACATCGTGCTGGATGGAGCCGAGGTTCTCGTTCCACAAGCCGCTCAGGCCGCTCAGCAGGAGAGTGATGACCGCCATCAGTGCGGTCGCCTTCGCGCTCGCGTTGAGCGCCGTCGCGAACGCAGCCAGCGCGAGCGCCCCGGTGAAGATCACCCGCTCTCCGTAGACCAGATCGATCAGGACGAGCAGGCACGCGACGCCGAGCCCGAGCCCCACTCCGACCAGATCGCGGCCGCCCGGACCGGGCAGCGTCGCGCGGATGGATTGGATGATCCCGATGGCCCGGAAGAGTAGTTCAGCCGCAGATGGGCACACTGACCGGATGCCACGTCTGCGAACGGTCGAGTGCTCGGGGCCCGGTTTGGCGCGCGTCCGGCGAGGGCGGGGCTTCGAGTACCGCGACGAACAGGGCGAGCGGATCACCGACGACGAGGTGCTCATCCGGATCGCCGAGCTCGCTGTTCCGCCCGCATGGAAGGAAGTGTGGATCTGCCCCTACCCGATGGGTCACATCCAGGCGACCGGCATCGACGCGGCCGGCCGCAAGCAGTACCGCTACCACGACCGCTGGCGCGAGCGTCGCGACCGCGAGAAGTTCGACTCGATGATCGATTTCGCCGCCCTGCTGCCGCGCTTGCGTCGCCGCGTAACCCGCGATCTGCGCGCCGAGGGGATGCCCCGCGAGCGTGCGCTCGGCTGCGCGGTGCGGCTGCTTGACCGTGGCTCGTTCAGAATCGGGTCAGAGCAGTACGCCGAGGACAACGAGACATACGGGCTCGCAACGCTGCGCGCCGCCGATGCCACCGTGAACGGGACGACCGTGACCTTCGACTACGTCGCCAAGGGCGCGGCGCGCCGACGTCAGACGGTGAGTGACCGGGCGGTGGCGACCGTCATCCGCGAACTGAAGCGCAGGCGTGGCGATCACGAGCTGCTCGCCTACCGTATCGGCAGGCGCTGGAGCGACGTGCGGTCAGACGAGATCAACGACTACATCAAGCAGGCGATCGGCGACCAGTTCAGCGCCAAGGACTTCCGCACCTGGCACGGGACGGTGTTGGCGGCGGTCGCCCTCGCCGGTGTTCCAGAGGATCGGCGGGCGACCAAGACCGCGCGCAAGCGCGCGATTCGTGGAGCGGTCGAGCAGGTCTCGGAGTTCCTCGGCAACACCCCGGCAGTCTGCCGGGCGTCCTACATCGATCCGAAGGTGCTCGACCGGTTCGAGGGCGGCGAGGTGATCGACGCCGATCTGCCGCGGCTCGCGACCGACGGCGCGGCGCTGCCGCGGCTGCGGCCGGCGCTCGAGGCCTCGGTGCTGCGGATGCTGAGCGACTGAGACGCCGAGAGGCGGACCGGGATTCCGTTCAAAAACGCCATCCCGGCGAGCCGCTCCAGATCGCCCGCCTCGGCGCTCGCCAGCCGGTTGACGTTGACGCCCTGATTCTGGTTGGCCAGTTTCCAGCCGCCACCGCGATGACCCCACCCGTGGGGCAGCGCGACGGTGCCCGGCATCATCTCATCGGTTATCTGCACGGGCACCTCGAGCGCACCGGCCTTGGACTCGAGCAGCGCATCGGCCCCATCGACGAGATCGAGCCGGGCGGCATCCTCGGGGTGGATTCGCAGTGCATGCGTTCGCCCGCCGCGCATCAACAGTGGCGCGTTGTGCATCCAGGAGTTGTGCGAGCGCAGCTCGCGCATCCCGATCAGCCGCAGCGGGAAATCGGGGTCTTCGGCTTCGACTGCGGGCAGCCGCGCCAGCTCCTCTCGGATCGGGTCGGGAGCGAGCTGGATCCGCCGCCGCTTGCGAGCCAGCTTCCGTTTCAGGACGCCGCCCGGGGCCCGGTCCTCCAGCACGAGTCCGTGGGGGTGACGGTCGCGCAGCTTCGCGATGCTGAGCCCGCCGCGTCGCAGCCCGAAGAGGTCGCCGCCGGGACCGGTTCGCAGCAGCAGGTCGATCAACCGCTGCGGGGTGATCCGGATGCCGAGCTTCGCGAGCAGCCGCAGGGACGGGACGGGGTAGGGGGCGATCCCGATGCGCCGGGCGATCTGATCGATCGTCCACCATTCCTCGCGCGCTTCTCCGGCGGGTTCGACGACGCGCTCGGTGTAGTGCACGAACGGCGGGACGTGGAACGCGAGGAACGGGAGCGGGAAGTCGTCGCGCTCGTAGAACGTCGTCGCCGGCAGGACGTAGTCGGCGTGGGCGTTGGTTTCATTCACGTAGAGGTCGATCGAGACCATCAGCTCGAGTTCACCGAGGGCTCGCTCCAGCCGATCGCCATCCGGCACCGACAGCACCGGATTGCCGGCCGAGACGAACAGCGCCCGCAGCTGCCCCTCGCCGGGCGTCTCGATCTCCTCCGCCATCAGCGACGCGGGCATGTTGCCGATTACGTCGGGGAAATCGCCGATCCGTGAGCGCCGCTCGTCGTAACTCGCGAGGCCGATCCGTTCGGCGACCTCATCGAGCGCGATCGGCGGGTCGCCGAACACCGAGCCGCCCGCGGCGTCGAGGTTGCCCGTGACCGCGGCGAGCGCGTCGATCAGGAACGCGACCAGCGTGCCGTGGCGCCCGAGGCAGGAGCCGGTCCGTCCGTAGATCGCCGCGCCCTCGGCCTGCACGAGCGCGCGCGCCAGCTCGCGCAGGGCGCCCGGCCCGATGCCCGTGCGTGCGGCGGTCTGCTCGGGCGGATGGGCTGCCGCGGCACGCCGGAGCTCGTGCCAGCCATCGGTCTGCTCGGCCAGGTAGCGCTCGTCGGCGAGCCCCTCTTCGAAGATGACCTGCAGCATTGAGAGCAGCATCCACGCGTCGCCGTCGGGCCGGATCGGCACGTGCTCGAACTGGGCGGCCGTCGGGGTCCGGCGCGGATCGACGACGGCGACCCGTCCGCCGCGCTCGACGATAGCCAGCAGCTGCTCGCGAATCCGCGGCGCGCTCAGGACCGAGCCGTGCGAAACGAGCGGGTTGGCGCCGATCAGCATCAGGAAGTCGGTGCGGGTCAGATCGGGCACCGGGACCAGCACCGGGTTGCCGTAGAGCAGCGCGCTCGCGGCGAAGCGGTTGTTGACGTCCTGGGAGCCGGCCGAGTAGTAGTGGCTCGTCCCCAGAGCATCGAGGAAGCCCCCGACCCAGAGCGTGTGCGAGTACGAGAAAGCGCCAGGGTTGCCGAAGTACCAGCCGACCGCTCCGCCGCCATCGCGGTCGACGATCGCGCCGAGACGGTCTCCGATGTCGTCGAGCGCCTCCTCCCAGGAGACCTGCTCGAAGCTTCCGTCGGCAGTCCGCCGCAGCGGGTGCAGCACGCGGTCGGGGTCGTTGTGAACCTCCGCCATCGCGATCCCCTTCGGACACGCGTAGCCGCGCGAAAGAGGATTGTCGGGATCGGGGCGCAGCTCGGAGAGCCGGCCGTCCTGTACCGTCGCGACCATGCCGCAAAGCGGCTCGCAGATCCGGCAGTAGGTGACGACTTTCTCAGCAGCCATCGCGTGATGATCGTACTCTTCCCGTGGCGGGCGGCCTTAGAGGAGCCACAGACGAGTCCGCGACGCTTTCGGAATGACGCCTCTGTCAGCAGAGAGCGCGACTTTCGGAGATCATGATTCGATCGTGGGGCTCGACACACCGACCGTGCTGGTCGTCGACGACGACGCCCACATCCGCCAGGCGCTCGAGCGGTCGCTGTCGCTGGAGGGCTTCGAGGTGGCCAGTGCCGCCGACGGCGAGACTGCGCTGGCGCTCGTCTCAGAGGCTCACCCCGCAATCGTGGTGCTCGACGTGGCGATGCCCGGGATCGATGGCGTCGAGGTCGCCCGCCGGCTGCGGGCGACCGGCGACGACGTGCCGATCCTGATGCTCTCCGCGCGTGATGAGGTCGACGACCGCGTCGCGGGGCTGCAGGCCGGAGCCGACGACTACGTCGTCAAGCCGTTCGCCGTCGAGGAGCTCGTCGCGCGGCTCAACGCGCTGCTCCGCCGCCGGCCCGAGGCCGTCGCGGTCGCGATCGACGTAGGTCGGCTGCGGGTCGACCCGGCGCGCCGCCAGGTGCTGATCGACGGGGCGCAGGTCGAGCTGACCAAGCGCGAGTTCGACTTGATGCACGCCTTCGCGCGCCATCCCGGGATTGTGCTCAGCCGCGCGCAGCTGCTGGAGCAAGTCTGGGGCTACACCTTCGACGTGGAGACCAACGTCGTCGACGTGTTCGTCGGCTACCTGCGCCGCAAGCTCGAGGCCGGCGGCGGCGAGCGCATCATCCAGACGGTTCGCGGCGCTGGGTTCGTGCTGCGCGCCTGAGGATCAGTTTCGCTGTGACTCGCAGGGTGTCGAGAGCCGGGCCCAGCCTGCGAGCACGCACCGCGCTGGCGACGGTCGCCGCCGTCGCGATCGTGGTGTCGATCGTCGGCGTCCTGCTCCTGCGGGGGTTCTCGGCCTCCGAACTCGCCGCGCTCGACGAGCGCCTGACCGAGCGCGCCGCCCAGCTCGACGACCCGCTGCGGATCGGTTCCCCGTTCGGGCTCCCGCCCGAGGCGCTCGGCGACGCGAGCGAGGTGCTCGGCGGCTCCGATCAGGTCGTCCGGGTGTTCGATCAGAACCTCGCGGTCGTCGAGTTCGGTG
Organism: uncultured Thermoleophilaceae bacterium; assembly: GCA_963790245.1. Classification (GTDB taxonomy): domain Bacteria; phylum Actinomycetota; class Thermoleophilia; order Solirubrobacterales; family Thermoleophilaceae; genus JACCVG01. The sequence continues at coordinate 1,375,798 of CAWBNP010000002.1, read as the reverse complement.
ATACGGAGGGAACGCTGCCGGTCCCGAACCGGATCGGCTTCGACACCGTTACCTCCACCGAAGGGGAGCGTTTCCGGGCGCTGACCGTCCCCTTGCCCGGCGCCGACGGGAGCGTCGAACCGGGGATCGACGACGACGCGCTCGCGGATGTTCCCGCGCCGAGCGAGGTGCTCGCGCCGTCCAAGATCGAGCTCCAGGTCGCTGCCTCGCTGGCGCCGGTCGAGCAAAGCGTCGCGCGGCTCGGGCAGCGTCTGTTGCTGCTGGCGCTGCTGGCGCTCGCGGCGGCGGGCGCCGTCGGATACGCCTTCGGCGGCATCGCCCTGCGCTCGCTCCAGCGATTGCGGCTCGCGGCGACCGGCGTTTCCTCGGCCGACGACCTCAGCGCGCGTGTGCCGGCCGACGCCGGGCCGCGCGAGGTCGACGACCTGGCCGACGCGCTCAACTCGATGCTCGGCCGTCTCGAGCGGTCGCACTCGGACACGCTCGCCGCGCTGGAGGCGACCAGGAGGTTCACCGCCGATGCCGGCCATGAGCTGCGCACGCCGCTGACGGCGCTCGGCGCCAACCTGGAGACAGTCGCGCGCAACCCTGACATGTCGACCGCCGAGCGTTCCTCGATCCTCGCCGAGACGGCGACCGAGCACCGCCGGATAGTCGATCTGCTCGATGCACTGCAGGCGCTGGCGCGTGCGGACTCGGGCGCCGCGGTCTCCCGGGAGCCGGTCGACCTGGGCGAGATCATCGACGCGGCCGTGGAGGCCGCCCGGCGCCGGCATCCGTCCGCGACCGCCGTCGTGACGGTCGCACACGCGCTCGACGCGACGCTTGCCGGCTGGCCGCACGGGCTCCGGTTGCTGCTCGACAACCTGCTCGAGAACGCGGTCCGCCACGGCGGGAACTCCGCGCGCGTGGAGATCGGTCTCGCCCGCACGCCCAGCGAGCTCGTCCTGACCGTCGACGACGACGGCCCGGGCGTTCCGATCGCCGATCGAGAGCGGATCTTCGACCGGTTCGTCCGGGGTTCGACCGCGACGGCGGAGGGCTCGGGCCTCGGCCTCGCGCTGGTCGCCCAGCAGGCGGCGCTCCACGGCGGCACGGTCGAAATCGACGACTCGCCGCTCGGTGGCGCCCGCTTCCGGGTCCACCTCGCAATCCACGCGCGCGGCGGCTAGGCTGCGCGGCGATGGTCGCCCGTTCGATCCTGATCCCGCTCTGCTCGGCCCTGGCGCTGACCGTCACGGCCTGTGACGCCGGCCCCGAGCCCGCTCCGACCGGTCCGCCGACCACGCCGACGGTCTCCAAGAAGGAGAGCGAGGAACAGAAGTCGGGCGACGCCGTCGAGGTCGTGATCGAAAACACCGAGTACGTGCCGATGCAGATCAGCGTCCCGACCGGTGGCACGATCACCTGGACCAACGAGGATGATTTCGCGCACACGGTCACCAAGGAGCGCGGCCCCGGCCCCGAGTTCGACTCGGGCGACATCGAGGGCGGCGAGACCTTCACCCAGGCTTTCGAAGACGCCGGCGCGATCGACTACGTCTGCACGATTCACCCGCAGCAGACGGGCACGATCACCGTCGAATAACTAGCGGTCGCTCCGACGAGCACGTCAGCGAGCCCGTCGGCCTGCTCCATCTGCCTGTACCCGCGAGGGTGGCTCCTCGGCGCTCTTGAGCTCCGGCTGGAACCGGTACCCGATCCCGAAGTGGGTGTGGATGTAGGTCCAGTCGGGTGAGACCCGCTCGAGCTTGTGGCGCAACTTGCGGATGAAGACATCCACCGAGCGGTCACCGCGCGCCATCGCGTAGCCCCAGACCCGCTGGTAGATCTCCTCGCGCTGGAGCACCTGTCCCTCGCCGTCGGCGAGCAGGTGGAGCAACTCGAACTCCCTGCGGGTCAGATCGACGGACTGGTCGCCGCTGAAGCCCTGGAACTGATCGACGCGGATCTCGAGTTCACCCGCGACCATCGGTCCGGCGTCGGTCCGTGCGCTCGCCTGCTTGCGCCGGCGTACGACGGCTTCGACGCGAGCGAGCACCTCCTCCGGGTGGCACGGCTTGGAGATCCAGTCATCGGCGCCGAGCCGCAGTCCGCGGACCCGCTGGGCGACCGTCGACTGAGGGGTGCAGACGACGATCCCGAGCCCGGGGAGCGCGTTGCAGAGCCGCTCCAGGAAGTCCCACGCCTGCGGGCCGAGCAGCGCCAGATCGACGACCAGCGCGCTGAGCCGCATCGCCAGGAGATCCTCGATCGGCGGCGCCGCGGACAGCACACGGTGCTCCCAACCGATCCCTTCGAGGCGCTTGGCGAGCACCTGGACGAAGCCGGAATCGGAATCGATCACGGCGAGGCGGATGGGTCCGGGCTTGGGCGTCACGCTGTAGGGGCGTTCGGTCGAGGTGGACTGACTCCCGGTCCGACCACTCCATGATGGCACAGCCACGAGCGTCGCTGACATGTCTCGAGTGTAGGTGGCCCGGGAGCCGTTTCGGTCGCTCCGGTCGTGTTTTCACATCCTTTTCACAGCCCGGGCACAGGTCGGTAACAGACTCGACACCTGACGGTGGGAGCGTTGGTCGCCGTCAACCAACGAAGGGGTGAGGTACTTGAAGCTCAACAGCTTGCTCGCGGTCGTGTCTGCTGGTGCTCTGGCACTCGGCGTCGCGGCGTGCGGAGGCAGTTCGGAGCCCTCCAGCAGCATCACGATCGAGGGATCCAGCACCGTATTCCCGTTCGCCCAGGCGGCCGCCGAGGCCTTCAAGGCCCAGAACGAGGACGTCGACATCACGGTCGGCGACGCCGGCTCGACGGCTGGGTTCGAGGCTCTTTGCGCGGGTGAGACCGACATCGCCGACGCGTCCTCGCAGATCGACGAGGAAACCATCAAGAGCTGCGAGGAAGCGGGCATCGAGCCGCTCGAACTGACGATCGCCAACGATGGCATCTCGATCATCACCAACCCCGAGCTGGCGGTCGAGTGCGTCACGACCGAGGAGCTCGCCGAGGTCTGGGAGAAAGGATCGAGCGTGGCCAACCTCGCCGAGGTCAACCCTGACCTTCCAGACACCGAGCTCTCGCTCTACGGACCCGGCGACGAGTCCGGCACGTGGGAGTATTTCACCGAGACGATCAACGGCGAAGAGGGCAACATCCGCGACGAGTACTCGCCCTCGGCTGATGACAACGTGATCGTCCAGGGCGTTGCGGGCGAGCCGGGCGGCATCGGCTTCCTCGGCTTCTCCTACTACGAGCAGAACGCCGACGCGCTCGGAATCGCGGCGGTCGACGGCGGTGACGGTTGCGTCACACCGAGCTCCGAGACGATCCAGAGCGGCGAGTACGCACCGCTCTCCCGCCCGCTGTTCATGTACGTCGCAGGGGCCGAGGCGCTCGAGAAGCCCCAGGTCGGCGCATTCATCGACTACGTGCTGGCGAACAACACCGAGATCGCGGAAACCGCGCTCGTGGTGCCGGCCAACGAGGACCAGATCTCCGCTGACGAGGACGCCATCGGCGGCGGCAAGTAGAGCAGCAAGGGCTCAGTGACAGCATGGAAGCCCGACCACGGTCAATGACGCGAGGGGGGGTGCCCGGGCCGGTTCTGGGCGCCCCTCAGCGTCGTCTCGGCGAGAAGGCGATCCGGATCGCGCTGATCGCGGCCGCCGCGATCTCCTTGCTGACGACGCTCGGGATCGTCCTCTCGCTTGCCGGCGAGACGATCCTCTTCTTCACCCAGGGCTCGCTGACCCGCGGCGGCGACCCGACCCAGCCGGTCGGGATCTTCGATTTCCTGTTCGGCACGACCTGGGCGCCCCAGGCGACGCCCGAACCGAGCCTCGGAGTCCTGCCGCTGATCACCGGGACGTTCGTCGTGTCTGCGATCGCGCTCGTGGTGGCGATCCCGCTCGGTCTCGCGACTGCGATCTACCTTGCCGAGTACGCGAGCAAGCGGGTCCGCGGCGCCGTCAAGCCGGTGATCGAGTTGCTCGCAGGTATCCCGACGATCGTCTTCGGGTTCTTCGCGCTGGTCTTCTTCACGCCGCTGCTCAAGAGCATCGGGATCCAGCTCGAATCGTTCAACGCGCTGTCGGCCGGCGTGATCATGGGGTTCATGGTCCTGCCGACGATCGCGTCGCTGTCCGAGGACGCGATGCGCGCGGTGCCCGCCTCGCTGCGCGAGGGGTCTTTCGGCCTCGGCGCATCGCGGCTGCAGACCTCGATCAGGGTCGTCTTTCCGGCCGCGCTGTCGGGGGTCGTCGCCTCGATCGTGCTCGGCGTCTCGCGCGCGGTCGGCGAGACGATGATCGTGCTGATCGCCGGCGGCATCCGGCCCGAGTTCTCGCTCAACCCGACGATCTCGCTCGAGACGATGACGGCCTTCATCGCCAACACCGGCAAGGGCGACATCCCGGCGAGCACCGTTCAGTTCAAGGCGATCTTCGCGGTCGGGGCACTGTTGTTCCTGATCACGCTCGTGATGAACGCGGTTTCGATCCGCTTCGTGCGCAAATACCGGCAGGTGTACGAGTGAGCAGCACCTCGCTCGACGCCCCGCGTGCGGGCGTCCGTGTGATCCCGCCCGCCGACGGCCGCGCGAAGCTGCGCGAGCGCGCCTTCGAGGCGGCGCTGATCCTCGCCCTGCTGATCAGCCTGGCGATGCTGATCGCGCTGTTCATCGACGTCTTCACCAAGGGCCTGCCCGGGCTCAGCCCGGAGTTCATCACCGACAAGGCCTCGGCCTTCCCCGCCGACGCGGGCATCGCCACCTCGCTGCTGGGAACCCTCTGGCTGATGGTCGTCTGCATCGTCTTCATCGTGCCGATCGGGCTCGCCTCGGCGGTCTACCTCGAGGAGTACGGAACCGACTACGCGGACCAGCGAACGGTCACCGGCCGGATGATCGGGCGGTTCAACACCTTCGTCGAGGTCAACATCCAGAATCTCGCCGCGGTTCCGTCGATCGTCTACGGGATCCTCGGCCTCGCCTTCCTCGTGCGAGGACCGCTCGATCTCGGCAAGATCATCCTCGCCGGCGGGCTGACGCTCGGGCTGCTCGTGCTCCCGGTCGTGATCATCGCCGGCCGAGAGGCGCTGCGAGCGGTTCCATCCTCGATCCGCGAGGGCTCGATGGCGCTCGGCGCGACCAAGTGGCAGACGACCTGGCGGCAGGTCCTGCCGGCCGCGATCCCCGGCGTCGCGACGGGCGTGATCCTCGCCCTGTCGCGCGCGATTGGCGAGACCGCGCCTCTCTTACTGCTCGGCGCCGCGACCTTCAACACCCAGAATCCGAGCGGGATCTTCAGCGCGATCTCGGCGCTCCCGCTGCAGATCAACACGTGGATCTCGGCCCCGGGCGCCGACTTCCAGGCCCTGGCGGCCAGCGCGATCATCGTGCTGCTCGCCGTGCTCGTGCTGATGAACAGCGTCGCGATCTATCTACGCAACCGCTACGAACAGAAGTGGTAGGTGAAAGGTGCACAAGGAAATGACCGACATCGATAAGGCGGGCGAGGCAAACCCCTTCCGCGGGATGGGCCAGACTCCGCGCACGGACGCTGCGACGGCGGAGCCCGTCGAAGAAGCTGCCCCCGTCCGTGAGGTGATCTTCGACGTCAGGGATCTGAAGGTGACCTACCCGAACGCCTCGGCTCCGGCGATCGACGAGATCAACTTCCAGATGGGCAAGAACGAGATCACGGCGCTGATCGGCCCGTCGGGCTGCGGGAAGTCGACGATGCTGCGCTGTCTCAACCGGATGAACGACCTGATCGTCGGGACGGACGTCAAGGGCACGATCCTCTACCACGGCGAGAACCTCTATGGCCCGAACATCGACGCGGTCCAGGTCCGCAAGCGGATCGGCATGGTCTTCCAGAAGCCGAACCCATTCCCCAAGTCGATCTACGAGAACATCGCCTTCGGACCCCGGATCACGGGGATGGACGGCGACATGGACGAGATCGTCGAGATGGCTCTACGCCGCGGCGCGCTCTGGGACGAGGTCAAGGACCGGCTCAAGGACAACGCCTTCGGGATGTCCGGCGGTCAGCAGCAGCGGCTCTGCATCGCCCGCTGCCTGGCGGTCGCGCCCGATGTGATCCTGATGGACGAGCCCTGCTCGGCGCTCGACCCGATCTCGACCGGCAAGATCGAGGATCTGATGATCGAGCTCAAGCAGGACTACTCGATCGTGATCGTGACGCACAACATGCAGCAGGCCGCGCGGATCTCGGACAAGACCGCCTTCTTCGTGGTCTCGCTCGACGAGAACGACAACCGCACCGGCACGGTCGTCGAGTTCGACGACACGGAGAAGATTTTCACCAACCCGGCCGATGAGCGGACCGAGGCCTACGTGACCGGAAAGATGGGCTGATCGGCATGGCAGTCAACACCAGCAACCGGTCCAGCTTTCAAGACGAGCTCGCCCTGCTCGAGGAGCAGGCGCTCGGCGGGCTCGACATGGTCGTCGAGACCCTCGACCGCGTGCTCGAGTCGCTCGAGCAGCGCGACATCGAGCTCGCCTCGATGGTGGTCGCCGACGACGACCGGCTCGACGGTCGCTACCTGGAAGTCCATCAGGGCGTCCTCTCACTACTTGCGCGGCAGGCCCCCGTCGCGACTGACCTGCGGCTCGTCGCGGCGATCCTCGACCTGATCAAGCACGTCGAGCGGATGGGCGACCAGTGCGTCAACATCGCCAAGCTGATCCCGCTCGATGGTCGAGATGCACCGACCGAGGAGCGGATCATGCAGTCGCTTGACCGGATGGGCCGCCAGGCCTCCTCGATGGTGGCGCAGTGCAAGCAGTGCTTTGCGCGGCGCGACGTCCAGCTCGCCGAGGATCTCGTCCGCCAGGACGATCTGATCGACCAGCTCAACCGCGACATCTTCCGGATCGCGATCGAGATCGGCACCGATGAGGACACGCGCGAGTGGGCGATGCACATGATGCTCGTTGCCCGCGCGATCGAGCGGATCGGCGACAACGCGGTCGACGTCGGAGAGCAGACCGCGTTCGTCGTCACCGGGCTGTTCCGGGAGTTCGAGGACGCTTCGCGCCTCGAGCGTTCGACGCCCGAGTTGCCCGGACCCGGCCAGCCGTGAACGGCCGGATAACGTGGCGCGGCGACCTCACGTTTTCGTGTGCCCGGTCGTCTCCTCAACAGTGGGCCTGCCTCCCTTCCAGATCACGCTCGAGCGGCACCGCGACGACGTCTGGCGGTTGCTCGCGGCGTCGGTCGGTCCCGACCGCGCTGACGACTGCTTTCAGGAGACGATCATCGCCGCGCTGCGCGCCTACCCGGAGCTCGGCGATGGGGCGAACGTCCGCGCCTGGCTGCTGACGATCGCGAGCCGCAAGGCGATCGACGAGCATCGGGCGACGCGCCGTCGACCGGAGCCGATCGCCGAGCCCGACCCGGGAACCGGGGTCGCCCCCGACCCGCGCGAGCCCGGACCAATCTGGGCTCGGGTGCGCGAATTGCCCCCCAAGCAGCGCAGCGCGATCGCTCTGCGGTTCGTCGCGGACCTCGCCCACGAGGAGATCGGCGCCGCGCTCGACTGCTCACCGGAGGCCGCGCGACGCAGCCTCCATGAAGGACTTCAGACCCTCCGAAACGACCTGGAACAGGAGCAATTTCCAAGTGAATGATCTCGACACCGCATTGAGCGCCCCGATCTCGGCCGACGGCGCAATGGCCGCCAGCGCCGCGGCGCTCGAGCGCGCCGCGGACGCCGGACTGGTCGATGTTGCGTACGCGCACGCCGACACCCCGTTCGGCAACGTACTCGTCGCCGCGACCGAGCGCGGCCTCGTTTTTGTCTCCTTCCCGGAGTACGACGAGACCGCGTCGCTCGAGCGGATCGCCACGGAGATCTCGCCGCGGGTGCTCGAGCTGCCGCGCCGGCTCGACGCAGTGCGGACCGAGCTCGACGAGTTCTTCGAGGGGCGGCGCCGCAGCTTCGACCTGCCGCTCGACTGGACGATGACAACGGGCTTCAGGCGCCAGGTCCTCCAGAGCCTCGCCGCGCAGGTCGGCTACGGCGAGGTTGCCTCCTACGGTGAGCTGGCCGCGCTGGTGGGACACCCGCGTGCCGCCCGCGCGGTGGGGACCGCGATGGCGACCAACCCGCTGCCGATCGTCGTCCCCTGCCACCGAGTCGTGCGGTCCGGCGGCGCGATCGGCAACTACGGCGGCGGGATCGAGCGCAAGCGGTTCCTGCTCGAGCTCGAGGCTTCCTGAGGGATCCGCACGGTCACGGTCGCTCCGTGCACTGAATTCTCCGCGCGCGCCGATCCGCCGTGAGCCTCGGCGATCACGCGCACGATCGAGAGGCCGAGCCCGGCTCCGCCGCGGCCACGCGCTTGGTCGCCGCGGGTGAACCGGTCGAAGGCACGCTCGGTCAGCTCCGGCGGAAAGCCGGGTCCGCGGTCGGCCACCTCGATCTTCACGTCGTCTTGCGCGGCGGCGAAGCTCAGCGTGACATCGCCCTCGCCGTGGCGCAGCGCGTTGTCGAGCAGGTTGACGAGCGCCTGCTCGACGCGCAGCGGATCGGCTGCGATCGTCTGGACCTCGCCCGGATCGAAGACGAGCGCTCGCTGCTCCTCGCGCGCGCGTTGCTCGAAGCGGGCGAGCACCCGGACGCCGAGCTCGCGCGCGTCGAAGGTCTCGATCCGGATCGGCAGCCCGTGGTCGTCGGTCCGCGCGACTACGAGCAGATCCTCGGCCAGCCGCACCAGCCGGTCGGTCTCTTCGCCGACAGAAGCCATCGTCTTCAACAGGTCCTCGCGCGTGGGCCGCTGCTCGAGCGCCAGTTCGACCTCGCCCTTGAGGATCGCGAGTGGGGTGCGCAGCTCGTGGCTCGCGTCGGCGACGAATCGCCGCTCGCGTGCCAGGGCGCCTCGGAGGCGGCCGAGCATCAGGTTGAGCGTCTTGCCGAGCCGGCTGATCTCGTCGTCGGCCGCCGGCACGGGTAGCTGCTCCTCGCCGGCCTCGGCGCTGATCGAGTCGGCTCGTAGGCGCATTGCTTCGACTGGTCGCAAGGCAGCTGCCGCTAGCGTGTAGCCGGCGATCGAGATCAGCAGCACCGCGATCGGGCCGCCCAGCAGCAGCAACGTCGTAAGGCCCGCGAGCGCCTCCTCGCGTGGTTGCAATGACGTGGCTACGACCGCGATCCGGACTCGGTCCTCTTCCCTGGCGGGGGCCGCCACCACGCGGATCTGCTCGGCGGGATCGAGTGGGTTGGCGCGGTCGAACAAGATTGGCCGGCTGCTCGCGCGATCGACCTGCGCGGCGTTCAGCAGCGGGATCTCACGGATCGCGCGGGTGGCGTCGTCGATCGCGCCGTCGGACTCGAGTACCTGTGTGAAGCTCCGGGACTCAGGGGCGAGGCCGGGAACCTCCGTTTTCTCGAGTTCGACGGAGCCCTCGGTGATCAGCGCGACGAGGTCGGCGGCCCGCGAGCGCAAACCGGCGTCGATCGACTCGCCCAGCTCCTCGCCCAGTCGCAGGTGAAGGAACAGCCCGGTGCCCGCGAAGACGACGATCACCGCCAGGGCGAAGGCGAGCGTGAGTCGGATGCGGATCGGCAACCGGCTCATGAGTTGAGCCTGTACCCCACACCGCGAACGGTCTCGATCGCGTCCGCGCCCAACTTGTTGCGCAGATAGTTGACGTAGACGGCGATCACGTTCGAGCGGTTCTCGTACTCGTACTCCCAGGCGTGTTCGAGCAGATGAAACCGCGAGAGCGCTTCGTCGGGACTGCGCATCAGCACCTCCAGCAGAGCAAACTCCTTTGGCGAGAGAGCGACCTCGCTCTCCGCCTTCCAGACCCGCTTTGCCGCTGGATCCAAGCGGAACTTGCCGACCTCGAGCACGACCGGCCGCTCGGTCCCGCCGCGCCGGACGAGCGCACGCAGCCGCGCGCGCAGCTCGGTGAACGAGAACGGCTTGGTCAGGTAGTCGTCGGCGCCGCCGTCGAGCCCTGCGACCCGATCCTCGACCGAGTCGCGCGCGGTCAGCATCAGCACCGGAGACCAGATTCCGTCGGCGCGCATCCGACGGCAGGTCTCGAACCCGTCGATGCCCGGCAGCATCACGTCGAGCAGGATCGCGTCGTACATCGTCGAGCCCGCCATCCAGAGCGCATCCTCGCCCTTGGTCGCGACGTCAACGGCGGTTCCGTCGCCCCGCAGGCCACGCCTGACCATGCTCGCCAGCTTGATGTCGTCCTCGACGAGCAAGACCCTCATCGGGCCATTGTGTTAGAGCGGGATTAGGAAACGGTTAGAAACGGGGCCCGGCCGGAGCCGGACCCCGTAATCCTGGATCGTCAGTCGTCTTCGCGGCCGTCGGTCTCGTCACCGACGACGTTGAAGTCGCCGTCGAGCTGCACGTCGGTCTGGGTGCCGTCCGCATTGGTCACCTCGACCTCGTACTTGCTCTCCTCATCGCCGACCTCGGTGTCGGTGACCTCGCCGCCACCGAGGTAGTCGAGTGCTGCGGCGCTGGCCTGGTCGAGAGCCGACCCGCCGATCGCCTTGTCCGGACCCTCGGTCCTGTCCTCGGCGCGGTCCTCCGCGGGCGACTCCTGGGAGATCCTCGGCGCAGGCGCTTCGTCGCCGGCTTGGGCGATGACCGACCCGCCGAACGCCAGTGCGGCGAGTGCGGCGACTCCTAGGACTACGTTCCTGATCTGCTTCATGTCGGCTCCTCTTGTCGTGGTTCTCACCGCTCGGGAAGCAGGTTGCCGAACCACCGATTAGGCGACCGTTAGAAGGGTACGCCGATTCCCTAGAGTGGCCGTGTGATCTGGTTTCTGCGCCACGCCGAGGCGGTTGACGGGATACCGGACTCCGAGCGGGAGCTGACCGCCAAGGGACGCGGCCAGGCCGACTACGCCGGGCGCGCGCTCGCCAAGCTCGACGTCGCCTTCGATGCCTGCTTCACGAGCCCGAAGGTCCGCGCGTTCGAGACGGCGCAGCTCGCGTGTCGCCACCTCGGTGTCGAGCCGACGATCGAGGAGTCGCTCGCGCAGGGTTCCTTCGACGCGCCCGCCCTGACGGCCGGGCTGGAGAACGCGCTGCTCGTCGGCCACGAGCCCGACTTCTCGGCCGCGGTGCAGGATCTCACCGGCGCGCGGATCGAGTTCAAGAAGTCGGGCGTCGCGGTCGTAGACGGACGGGTGCTGCTCAGGCTGCTGCGCCCCGCCGACCTGCGTGCGATGGCCGGGGGCTGAGCGGTGGCGTTCGCGTGCATCGACATCGGCAGCAACACGATCCGGCTGCTCGTCTCCGAGGAGGTCGACGGCCAGCTGCGGGAGCTGATGACCCAACGGGTCTATACGCGGATCGGCAAGAGTCTCCACCAGCACTCGAAGATCCCCAAGGACAAGATCGCCGAATCGGCGGAGGTCGTGGCGACCCAGGCGCGCCACGCGGTCGAGTCCGGAGCAGAGCGGATTGCGATCGTCGCGACCGCCGCGATCCGGGAGGCGCCCAACCGCCACGAGTTCGTCACCGCGGTCGAGGCGGCGGCCGAGTTCCCGGTGCGGGTGCTCTCCGGCGACGAGGAGGCACGACTGTCGTTCGTGGGCGCCACCAAGACGCTCGGCACGCCGATCGGCGGTGGCGGGGTCGCGGTCGTCGACGTCGGCGGCGGCTCGACCGAGATCGCGATCGGCACGGCGGGTGGGGTCACCTGGGCCGAGACCTTCAGGGTCGGCTCCGGCTTCCTGACCGAGAGCTATCTCAAGTCCGATCCGCCGTCGGCCAAGGAGCTGAAGAAGGTGCGTCAGCACGTCGAGGGGGTCTTCGAGGGCCTCGAGCTCCCGAAGACAAGCGACGAGCCGCTCGAGCGCGGCGTCGCAGTCGGTGGCAGCGCGACCTCGCTGCGCAAGATGGTCGGAGCTGAGCTCAACCACGACACGCTCGAGCGGGGGATCGCGATCCTCGCCGGCAGCGAGATCACCGAGGTCGCCCAGCGGTTCGAACTCGACCCGACTCGCGTGCGGTTGCTGCCTGCCGGGATGATCGCGCTCGAGGCGGTCTCCGATGCGCTCGAGCTGACCCTGACGATCGGCAACGGCGGCCTGCGCGAGGGAGTGATCCTCGAGATGGTCGCCGAGCGGGTCGGCGTCCGCAACGGAGCGGAGGCCTGATGGCGCGCGCGCGGGAGATCACCGGGATCGTGCCCGAGGCGAGGTTCGGCGAGGCGGCGGCGAGCGCCGTCGCTACGCGCGCCGAGGAGGTGTTCGAGTTCGCCGACCGGGTGCTCGATACCGGCGACATCGAGGGGCTCCACGCGATGCGGGTGGCGACCCGGCGGTTGCGCGCCGCGCTCGAGGTCTACGCGCCCGCGTTCCCGCGCAAGGCACACGCCTCGGCGCTCGCCGAGGTAAAGGCGCTCGCCGGTGATCTCGGAGTGCGGCGCGACCTCGACGTCGCGATCGCGACGCTGGGCGAGATCGAGAGCGGCTTCGATGCCGCTGACCGGCCGGGCGTCGACCACTTGATCGAGACACTCGCCCAGCGCCAGGACGCGGCCAACGAGCTGATCGCTGCGCGGCTGACCGAGGTCGAGGACAACGAGCTCCAGCTGCGGTTGCGCGACCTCGCCGATATGGCGCGCGGATCGAGGCGGCCGCCGCCATGAGGGCGCGCAAGGTCAAGGGCGTCGAGCCGGAGGGCTGGCTCGCTGAGAACGCCCGAAGGATCATCCTCGTCAGGCTCGACGAGCTGAGCTCCTGCTCGGAGGCGGTCCACGACCCGGGACGGGTCAAGCGGCTGCACGACATGCGGATCGCCGCCAAGCGGCTGCGCTACGTGCTCGAGCTCCATGAGCCGGTGTTCGGGCCGGCGAGTCGTGGCGCGGCGAAGATCGTGCGCGACGTCCAGGAGCTGCTCGGCGAGATCCACGACTGCGACGAAATGCTGCCGATGGTCGAGCGTCACGCGCGCGACCTGCGCCGCGAGGACGCCGTGCTCGTCCGCGCCGCCGCAGCCGCCGACGCGATCGACCTCGAGCCCGCAACCGTGGCCGCCGCCGTCCACTCCGACCGTTACCGAGGGCTCGAGTCACTCGCGACCTTCCTGCGAGCCCGGCGCGTCCTGCTGTACGAGCGATTCATCCACGAGTGGGACGCGCTCGAGGAACGCGATTTCGCGGGCAAGCTCGAATGGGACCTCGAGCGTGCGAGCCAGCGAGCGGTCGCCCGCGCCGTGTCCGAGGCCGAGCGTGAGGCCGCTGAGCGGGAGGCCGCCCGGCTCGCCGCTGCCCAGCAACACGCCGCCGAGCAGGAGGCGGCTCGGCTCGCGGAGGAGCTCGATCGACGGGCGAGCGAGGAGTCCGAGCGGCTCGCCGAGGGGCTCGATCGGCGTGCCGCCGAGAGCGCTAACATCGATCCGACGTCGGGCGACGGGGAGGGGACCTCGAGCTAGAAATGTCCTACGTCACCGAAAACCCATCTGAGATTGAGCCGCCGACCTTCGGGGTCGCCCACAGCGAGCCGGTCGCGCCACCGCTCGACTCCCCGGAGCTCTACACCAACCGCGAGCTGACCTGGGTCGACTTCAACGACCGGGTCCTTCAGCTCGCCGAGGACGACCGCCTGCCGCTGCTCGAACGGCTCAAGTTCCTCGCGATCTTCGCCTCCAATCTCGACGAGTTCTTCATGATCCGCGTCGCCGGTCTGCACGATCAGGTCGATGCCGGCATCGACTCCCGTGGACCGGACGGCCTCAGCCCCTCCGAGACGATCGACGGAGTAGGCGCGCGGGTGCGGCCGCTGTATGAGCGCCAGGCCGAGCAGTTCGACAGCCAGATTGCGCCGGCGCTCGCCGCAGAGGGGCTGCGGATCGCCAACTGCGAGGACTGCTCGCCGGCCGAGCTCGAGGCGATCGACAAACGGTTCAACGATCAGATATTTCCCGCCCTGACACCGCTCGGGGTCGGCCACGGCCGTCCGTTCCCCTACATCTCCAACCTTTCGCTGAGCCTCGCCGTCTCGCTGCGCGATCCGGAGTCGGGCGTCGAGTCCTTCGCGCGCGTGAAGGTCCCGAAGGAGGTGCTGCCGCGGTTCATGGAGATCGAGGTCGAGGAGCGCGTCTTCGTGCCGCTCGAGAGCGTGATCGCGCGAAACCTCGACGAGCTCTTCCCCGGGATGGAGATCACCGGCCATGAGGTCTTCCGGGTTGCCCGCGACGCGGATTTCACCGTTTCCGATGAGGCCGATGACCTCGTCCGTGCGGTCGAGGCCGAGCTACGCCGCCGCCGCTTCGGCGAGGTCGTGCGGCTCGAGGTGGGCGCGGGCATGGACCCCGCGCTGCGCACCCAGCTGATCGATTGGCTCGAGCTCGAGGAGCGCCAGGTCTACGACATCGATGGCCTGCTCGATATGGCCGACCTCTGGCAGATCTACGGCCTCGACGAGTTCAAGCGGCTGCGCGAGAAGAAGTGGACGCCGACGGCTCGGCCGCCGTTCGCCGCCGAGCGCGAGAGCCCGCCTGATGTGTTTGCCGCGATGCGCCAAGGCGACATCGTCGTCCACCACCCCTACGACTCCTTCGCGCTCAGCGTCGAGCGGTTCCTCGCGCAGGCGGTGGTCGATCCGGACGTGCTCGCGATCAAGATGACCGTCTACCGGACCTCCGATGACTCGGGGCTCGTGCCGGCGCTGATCCAGGCTGCCGAGTCGGGCAAGCAGACGGTTTGCATGCTCGAGCTGAAGGCGCGCTTCGACGAGCGGCGCAACATCGAGTGGGCGCGCGCGCTGGAAGAGGTCGGCGCGCACGTGGTCCACGGCCTACCGGGGCTCAAGACCCATTGCAAGGCGCTGCTCGTCGTCCGCCGGGAGGGCGACGGCACGCGCAACTACGTCCACATCGGGACCGGCAACTACCACGCCAAGACGGCGCGGCTCTACGAGGACTTCGGTCTGTTCACCTCCGATCCGGACATCACCGGAGATGTCGCGGACATGTTCAACCTGCTGACCGGGTTCGCGCGGCCGCCCCAGTTCCAGAAGCTGCTCGTCGCTCCCGCCTACATGCGTGACGGGCTGCTCGAGCAGATCGAGCGGACGGTGCAGGCCCACCGCGAGGGTCGCGAGGCGCGGATCATGATCAAGTGCAACTCGCTCGTCGACCAGCGCTCGATCACGGCGCTGTACGAGGCCTCGCAGGCCGGCGTTCCCGTCGATGTCAACGTGCGCGGCATCTGCTGCCTGATGCCCGGGGTCGAAGCGGTCAGCGAGAACATCCGCGTGCGATCGGTAGTCGGGAGGTTTCTCGAGCACTCCCGCATCTACGCATTCCACCGGGGCGACGAGGAGGCCTACTTCATCGGCTCGGCCGACCTGATGCCGCGCAACCTCGACGACCGGGTCGAGTTGCTGGCCCCGATCGAGAGCCCCGCGATCCGCGCCGAGCTGGCCGACACGTTCGAGCGCTGCTTCGCCGACGACACGTTCTCGTGGGAGCTGCGCTCCGACGGCAGCTGGGAGCGCCGCACCGGCGCGACGCGCTGCGTCCACGAGGAACTGATGGAGCAGGCGCTCGAGCGGATGGTCGTTCCTGACTAGATGCCCTTAAGAGCTGATAACCCATGATCGTCCTCGCCCACGCCGGCCACTGGCTGATCGGCGTCCTGCAGTTCGTTCCCGTGGTCGCCTTCATCGGCTGGCTCGTCTTCGTCCACGTCCGCGATCGGCGCAGGGAGGCCGAGGAGGACGCCCCCGTCGAGGGCCCGGCTTAGCGCTGAGCGATCTGATGACGATCGGCGAGCTGGCGACCGAAGCATTCGCACCGCCTACCGGGGCAAATCCTTCGGGCGGGAGCGCGCGCGACGAGCACGGAGACCAAGACTCGGCGAGCGGCGAGTGGCGCTGCCGCGAAGAGGGGGCCGAGCAGTGCTTCGCACGCGAGGGCCCCGATGACACAGGCAGCGTCGCTTGACGCCGCCGAGCGCGAGCGACCGGACTCGAACCGGCGACCTCCGGCGTGACAGGCCGGCGTTCTAACCAACTGAACTACGCCCGCGAGAGCCCGTGAAGCCTAGCGAAACCGCCCAAGCCGCCTTACCGAGCTCGGAAGGGCCCGAGCTTGCGCTTCGGTAGGGCGCGCGTGGGGACGTAGTTCCGCTTGCTCATCCGCTCCGCGAGATCGGCGGCTTCGAGCCGCTTCCAGACGACCGGGCAGCGCTTGCAGCGGGGGCCCGACTTGCAGCACTTCTTCTTCGTTCTGACGGTCGCCGCAGGCACCTGCTGAACCTAGCAGGGATTCTATTAGGGCGCCCTAACACGGGCGGGGTTCGATCTCGGATACGTTCCCGCCATGACAGTTCCGATCTCAGGCGCGCGCGTGTTGCTGACCGGTGCCACCGGCGGGATCGGCGAGGCGATCGCGCGCGAGCTCCACGGCCGCGGCGCGACCGTCGTGGTTTCAGGCCGCCGCGCCGAGTTGCTCGAGGCGCTCCGCGCGGAACTCGGACCGCGAATCGAGTGCGCCCCTGCCGATCTCGCGAAGCCGAAGGAGCTCGACGCGCTGATCGCCGGCGCCGGGGCGGTGGACGTGCTCGTCGCAAACGCAGGGCTGCCCGCCAGCGGACCCTATGACGGCTTCACCGCCGACGAGATCGACCGCGCGCTGATGGTCAATCTGCGTGCGCCGATTCAGCTCACCCGGGTGCTCGCTCCGGCGATGGTGGAACGCGGGCGAGGTCAGCTGGTCTACATCTCTTCGATCTCCGGCAAGATCTCGGCGAGCAACTCGTCGCTCTACTCGGCCACCAAGTTCGGCCTGCGCGGTTACGCGTTCGGCGTCGGCTGCGATCTGGCGGGCAGCGGCGTAGGCGCGACCTGTGTCTTCCCGGGATTCATCTCCGACGCCGGAATGTTCGCGGACTCCGGTCTGAAGACCCCACCCGGGATCGGGACCTCGAAGCCCGAGGAGGTCGCGGCCGCGGTCGTCAAGGGGATCGAGCGCGGCACGAGCGAGATCGACGTCGCGCCCGCATTCGTGCGCGCCTCGGCGAGGCTCAACGGCGTCGCACCGAACCTGGTCGCCGGCTTGACCCGTCGGCTCGGCGCCGAGAAGTTCGGCGATGATCTCGCCGCGACGCAACAAGACAAGCGCTGACCCCTCAGCGCGGCAGATGCATGCCGAGCCGCCGCGGCAGCCCGGCGACGAAGCTCGTCAGCGGATCGGCCGTTCGGCCCGCGCGCTCGCGACGGTCGACCTCGATCAGCGCGGCGCGGAACAGCGCCGCGCCGATGTAGCGCAGCGGCTCGGGCGGGAACTGCGGCAGCCGTTCGGGCTCGACCAGCGGTAGCCGCGTCGGCTCGTCACGGCGATCGAGCGCAAGCGACGCGAGAATCCGGCCGCCGAGATGGCTCGGGCCGACGCCGTTGCCCGTGAAGCCGAAGCCGTAGTGGATCCGGGCGAGGCTGCCGAAGACCGGTAGGTGGGTGGGCGAGATGTCGATTGGCCCTCCCCAGCCGTGGGTGATCGGCGTCTCGGCCAGCGGTGGGAGCAGCTCGCCGAGGTGGCGTGTCGTCGTCGCGAGCACCTGCTCGTCGACCTCGAGTCGAGACGATCGGCGCGCGCCGAACCCTGCGCGGCCACCACCCCAGCCGAGCACGACGCGATCGTCCTCGGTCGTGCGGAAGTAGTGGATCAGCGTGTTCGCGTCGGTGATTCCCTCGCCCCCGGTCCAGCCCAGCCGCTCGAGGCCGGCGGGCGCCGGCGCGGTCGCGACGACGTGGCTCGAGCCGACGCTGAGCGCGTTGCGAAACGGCCGCAGGCCGATGCTCGCCGGCCCGACCGCGACGACCGCGACCGGCGCCTCCACCGATCCTTCGTCGGTCTCGACGCGGACTCCATGCGGCGAGCCGCTCAGCCGGCGGGCCGCGCTCCGTTCGTGAACCTCGACCCCGCGCTCGATCAGCCGGCGGCGCAGTCCGAGCGCGAGCCGCGCGGGGTGGAGGGTAGCCGCGCAGCTCATCGAGATTCCGCCGCCGAACACCGGCGAGTCGCAGATCGCGCGTACCCGATCGCGAGAGAGCCGGACCAGCGCATCGACCCCCAGCTCCGCGCAGCCCTCGATCGGCTCGTCCCAGGCGTGCTCCTGGAGTGGGCTGACAGCGACGTCGACGTGGGCGACCTTCCGGAAATGGGCATCGACGCCCTGCTCGGAGCACCAGTTTCCGATCCCCTCGACCGCCGTTTCCGACGCCCGCGCGACCGCCAGCGCCCCGGCGTCGCCGAACTGCGCCCGTAGCGCCGGCAGACCGCGCCAGAGCGAGTTCACGAACCCGCCGTTGCGTCCGCTCGGCCCGCAGCCACAGCGGTCGCGCTCGAGCAGCACGATCCGCAATCCGGGCGCCGCCTCGAGCAGCTGCCAGGCCGTCCACATCCCCAGGTACCCGCCGCCGAGGATCACCACGTCGGCGCGTTGCTCGCCGGTCAGCGCCGGCTCAGGCTCGGGCAGTCCGGCGTCGTGCAGCCAGAACCCGAACGGGTCGCGGAGCACGGCCAGCGCCGGGTTAGTTGCCGGTCATCGTGCCGGGCTCCGGCGTGCCCATCACGGCCGGGAACTCGCTCGTCGGCGGGCTCGGCTCGGCGACCTCGAGCGCGGCGCGCACGATCCGCCGCTGTTGCGCGAGGTGGGCGGCGGCGTAGCCCTCGCCCGGGCTCGCGCGCAGCGGTCGCCCGACGTACTGATATTCGACCCCGTCCGGGAGCAGCGATCGCAGCCGTGGCCACATCACCTTGCGGGCGCCCATGTTCATCGGCTCCTCCTGCGCCCAGACGACGGTCTTGAGGTTGGGGTAGCTCTTGATCAGCTCGGAGAGCTCGTTGCGGGCGAACGGGTAGAGCAACTCGACCCGCCCGATCGCGATGTTCGGCCGCAGTGGCCGCGCCTCGTGGGCGGTCAGGTCGTAGTAGAGCTTGCCCGAGCAGAGGACCAGGCGGTTGACTTCGCTGCGCGAGCCGGGCAGCGTCGGATCGTCGAGCACCGGCTTGAACTGGCTCTCGCTCAGCTCGTCGATCGGCGAGACCGCGGCCGGCAGCCTCAGGAGGCTCTTCGGGGTCATGACGATCAGCGGGCGGCGCTTCTCGACCAGCGCCTGACGACGCAGCAGATGGAAGTACTGCGCGGGCGTGGTGCAGTTGGCAATCCGGATGTTGCCCTCGGAGGAGTTCGCCATGAACCGCTCGAGGCGGGCGCTCGAGTGCTCGGGACCGGAGCCCTCATAACCATGGGGGAGCAGCAGCGTCAGCCGCGATGTGAGGCCCCACTTGGAGAGCCCCGACACCAGGAACTGGTCGACGATCACCTGCGCCGAGTTGACGAAGTCGCCGAACTGCGCCTCCCACAGGACGAGCGCCTCGGGCGCGTGGGCGGCGTAGCCGTATTCGAAGCCGAGGCAGGCGATTTCCGACAGCGGTGAGTTGTGGAGCTCGAACGGCACGGTCGCGTTGGTCAGCTTCTGGATCGGGCAGTGCTCGTCGCCGGTCTGCTCGTCGTGGAAGACGAGGTGCCGCTGGCTGAACGTGCCGCGCTCGGCGTCCTGGCCGGTCATCCGGACCGGGACATCCTGTTCGAGCAGCGAGCCGAGCGCGAGCGCCTCGGCGTGGGCCCAGTCGAGCGTTCCGCCGTCCTCCTCGAAGGCCTTCATCCGCTTCGCCATCTGCGGCTTGAGCTTGCGGTGCATGTTGAAGCCGTCGGGAACGCGGTGGAGCTGGCGGTTGAGCGCCTCGAGCGTCTCCCGCGAGAGCGCGGTGCGCGGCTCCTTGCTGGGCGAGCGGTCGACCTCGTGCTCGCCGGTGTCCTCCTCGGCGCGCACTCCGAAGTGCTCCTTGAGTTCGTTGTGCGCTTCCTGGATCTCCGTGTAGGCGGTCTGGAAGATCTCCTCCTCCTCGCCCGCCTTGATCACCTCCTGCTCGAGCAGCTTGGCGGCGTAGATCGCGCGCACGGTCGGGTGCTCCTTGATTCGCGCGTACATCTCGGGCTGGGTGTAGGCGGGCTCGTCCTGCTCGTTGTGGCCGAACCGCCGGTAGCCGATCAGATCGATCAGCGAGTCGCGCCCGAACCGCTCGCGGAAGGCGAACGCCAGCCAGGCGGCCGAGACGCAGGCCTCGACGTCGTCGGCGTTGACGTGGATGATCGGCACGTCGAACCCCTTTGCGAGGTCCGAGGCGTAGCGGGTCGAGCGCGCGTCGGAGGGATCGGTCGTGAAGCCCACCTGGTTGTTGGTGATGATGTGGATCGTGCCGCCGGTCGAATAGCCGTTCAGCGACTGGAGGTTGAGCGTCTCCGCGACGACCCCCTGGCCGGGGAAGGCGGCATCGCCGTGGAGCAGGACGGGCAGCACGACGCTCGGGTCGTGGTGGATCTCGCGACCCTTGCGACTCGTCTGGTCGGCGCGCGCGCGACCGACGACGACCGGGTCGATGTACTCGAGGTGGCTCGGGTTGGAGGCCAGCGTGACGGTGATGCCCTTGCCCGAGCTGGTCGCGTAGGTGCCCGAGGCGCCGTGGTGGTACTTGACGTCGCCGGTACCGCCGACGGGCATCGCGGTTTCGTCCATCACCTCGAGGTGGGACTCGCTCTCGAACTCGACCAGGATCGAGCCGTACGGGCGACCGACCGTGTGGGCGAGCACATTGAGCCGGCCGCGGTGGGCCATCCCGATCACGACCTCGCGGGCACCCTCCGCGGAGGCGAGCTCGATCGTCTCGTCGAGCATCGGCACGACCATGTCGAGCCCCTCGACCGAGAACTGTTTCTTGCCGAGGAACGCCTTGTGGAGGTAGGTCTCGAGCGCCTCGACCTGGGAGAGCCGCTGCAGCAGCCCGCGCTTGCGGCCGGCGTCAAGCGCCGGGCGGAAGGCGCCGGATTCGATCGCCTGGCGAAGCCAGATCCGGTGCTCGTGGTCTGAGATGTGCTCGATCTCGTAGGCGATCTTCCCGCAGTAGGTCTCCTGCAGGCGCGGCAGCGCGTCGGCGAAGGTCTTGCCTGGAACCGCGACGCGCAGCACCGAGGCCGGGATCTGCTCCATCTGCTGCGGGGTCAGGTTGACGGTCTCGGGGTTCAGTGCCGGATCGCCGAGCGGCTCGGAGCCGAGCGGGTCGAGGTCGGCCGCGAGGTGGCCGTGCATCCGGTGGGCTTTGACGACCGAGGTCGCCGCCTGGACGGCCTGCATCAGCGCCTCGTTCGCAACCGCTCCGGCGACGATCTCTGGCTGGACCCGCGCGGGTGCGGGCTCATCGGCGGTGATCTCCGTCGGTCCGCGCTCGGCTGCCGCGGAGTCGTAGGGCTCGATCTCGATTCCGCTTGCGGAGAAGATCGCGTCGTAGAACCCGTGCTCGCCCTGGAGCAGCTGGTCGATCGCGCGCAGGAAGGAGCCCGACTCGGCCCCCTGGATGACGCGGTGGTCATAGGTCGAGGTCATCGTCATGACCTTCGAGACGCCGAGCTGGTCGAGCGCCGCCTGGTTCGCGTCGCCGAAGCCGGCGGGGTAGGCGATCGCTCCGGTGGCGACGATCGTTCCCTGCCCCGGCATCAGCCGCGGCACGGAGGCGACCGTGCCGAGCCCGCCCGGGTTGGTGAGCGTGATGTTCGCGCCCTGGTAGTCGTCGGCGCCGAGCTCGTTGTCGCGCGCGCCGAAGACCTTCTCGTCGTAGGCGGCGACGAAGCCGTCGAAGTCGAGCGTGTGGGCGTCCTTGATCACGGGGACGAGCAGCGTGCGCGTGCCGTCCTTGCGCTCGACGTCGACCGCGAGCCCGAGGCTGACGCCGCCCGGGTCGACGCGCTGGGGCTTGCCGTCGGCCTCCGCGTAGCCGTGCGCCATGACCGGCATCTCACGCGCGGCCTGGACGATCGCCCAGGCGATCAGGTGGGTGAAGGAGAGCTTGCGGCCGCCCTCCTTGAGTGCGCGTCGGCGAGCGTCGAGCAGGCCGACCGGGACGTCGCGGAAGCTGGTCGCGGTCGGGATCGAGCGGCTCTCGTTCATGAACCGCGCGAGCGTGGCGGCGGGTCCGCGGATAGCGGTCGTCTTGGCCTCGCTGGGAGCGGCCGGGGCGCTGCCGTTGCCGTTGCCGTCGATCGCCGCCTGGACGTCGGACTTGGTCACCTTGCCGCCGCGGCCCGAGCCGGTGAGCTGGCTGGTGTCGATGTCGTGCGCGGCGGCCATCCGGCCCGCCACCGGGGTGGCGTTGCCGTCCTCGGCGGTCGCCGTTGCCTCGGTGGAATCGGGGGCCGCGGACGTCTCGGACGTGCCGGCGGGCGCAGGCGCGCCACCGCCGCCGGCGGCGCCGACCGCGATCCGCGCGAGCACCGTGCCGACGGGTACGGTCTCGTCCGGGCCGACCAGGATCTCGGTGATCGTCCCCGCGGCGGGGGAGGGGACCTCGGTGTCGACCTTGTCGGTCGAGACCTCGACGATTCCCTCCTCGAGGTCGACGTGATCGCCGACCTGCTTGAGCCACTCGAGGATCGTCCCCTCCTGTACCGATTCGCCCATTTCCGGGAAGGTCAGCTCGAGGACCTCGCCTGAAGTCTCTCCGGGCGAGCTCGCGCGCTCACCGTCTCCGACACTGGGCGCTTCGATCGATCCGGGCGGATCGACCGCGTACTCGGCCTCGATCGCAGCGGCCTCCTCGGCGGTCGCCCCGCCCTCATCGGCGGTCGATGCGTCGACGCCGCCCGCAGCGGTGTTCTCCTGAGGGTCGCCCCCGTTGCTCGCGGCCGTGCCGCCGCCATTGGGATCGATCTCGGCAAGTGGGGTTCCGACAGGAACGGTCTCATCCGGGCCGACGAGGATCTTCACGAGCGTCCCGGCCGTCGGCGACGGAACCTCGGTGTCGACCTTGTCGGTCGAGACCTCGACGAGCCCCTCGTCGGCCTCGACGGGGTCGCCCTCCTGCTTGAGCCATTCGAGGACCGTTCCCTCGGTCACGGACTCGCCCATTTCGGGCATCAGGAGCTGGACGGTGGTCCCGGTGGACACTAGAACCGTCAGTCTAGTATGGACCGATCGTGGCCCGCCGACTGAAGCACTGGGGGTGGGGCTATGAGGACCAGCAGCCCGCGCACGCCGATATCGAGGCGCTCGCCCGCAGCGCTCCGGACCAGCTCGGCTTCGGCGACGGTGTCGCGGAGCCGTTCGTTCCGATCGAGGACGTCGTACTCCCCCGACCGCGGATCGCACCGCCGGCCTCGCTGGATTCGATCTGCACCAGCGACGTCCACACACGTGCCTTGCACACCTACGGCCGCGCCTACCGCGACATCGTGCGGGCCTTCCGCGGCCGCTTCGACAACCCCCCTGACCTCGTTGCCCGGCCACGCACCGAGCAGGAGCTCGAGCAGGTGCTCGAATGGTGTGCCGAAACGGGCGCCGCGGCGATCCCGTTCGGCGGCGGGACGAGCGTCGTCGGCGGCGTCGAGGCACGCGTCGGCGAGGGGTACTCCGGAGCGGTCTCGATCGACCTCAAGGCGCTTGACCGGGTGCTCGAGATCGACCGTCCCTCGCGCGCGGCGCTGATCCAGGGCGGGGCGACGGGGCCGGTGCTCGAGGACCAGCTGCGCGAGCACGACCTGACGCTGCGCCACTACCCGCAGTCGTTTGAGTACTCCACGCTCGGCGGCTGGATCGCGACCCGCGCCGGGGGCCACTTCGCGACGATGCTGACCCACATCGACGACCTCGTCGAGTCGGTTCGGGCGATCACCCCGACCGGCGTCTGGGAGAGCCGCCGACTGCCGGGATCCGGCGCCGGGCCGAGCCCCGACCGGATGCTGATCGGGTCGGAGGGAACGCTCGGGGTGATCACCCAGGCCTGGGTGCGCCTCCAGGACAGGCCGCGCTTCAAGGCAAGCGTCAGTGTCGGCTTCGACGACTTCCACGCCGGGGCCGAGGCGGTTCGCGCCCTCTCGCAGGGCGGGCTCTGGCCGGCCAACTGCCGGTTGCTCGACGAGGCGGAGGCCGCGCTCAACGGTGCCGCCGAGCAGGGTGCGCTGCTCGTGCTCGGGTTCGAGTCGGCGCACCACCCGGTCGACCGGTCGCTTGAGCGGGCGCTCGAGTCCTGCACTGACCACGGCGGGCGCGCCCAGGCGCCGCCGCGGTACGTCCGGCCCGACGACGACGCCGCCCGGGGACAGCCACCCGACGGCGCGGCCGCCTGGCGCGACTCGTTCCTCCAGATGCCCTACATCCGCGACTCGCTGATCGCGGCCGGCGTGCTCGCCGAGACGTTCGAAACGGCGATCACTTGGGATCGCCTCGAGTCCTTCGTCGCCGGAGTCCGCGAAGCGGTCGAGGGCGCGCTGGCCACCGAGACAGGCGGCGGCCGGGTGAGCTGCCGCTTCACGCACGTTTATCCCGATGGCGCCGCGCCGTACTTCACGGTGCTCGCACCGGCTCGGCGCGGCTCCGAGCTCGAGCAGTGGGACGCGGTCAAGGCGATCGCCTCCGAGGCGATCGAATCCGCAGGTGGCACGATCACCCACCATCACGCGGTCGGGCGCGACCACCGGCCCTGGTACGACCGCCAGCGCCCGGACCCGTTCGCCGCCGCGATGGTCGCCGCCAAGCGCGCGGTCGACCCCGAGGCGATCCTCAACCCCGGGGTGCTCTTCGATGCCGCCCGGTAGGGAGCCGCCAAAGGCACGCGAGCTCGGCCGCGCCGATCGGGTGATGCCGGGCATCTGGCGGCTGCGGCTACCGATCACGCTCTGGCCGGGCGTACCGCACGTCAACGCCTACGCGATCACCGCGGGCAGCGGAATCGTGCTGATCGATACCGGCCTCGACGAGCCGGGCGCGCTCGGCGAGCTCGAGCGGGCGCTCGGCCACGCCGGTGCGAAGCTCGAGCACGTCCGGCTGCTGGTCTGCACGCACGCCCACACCGACCACTACGGACTCGCCGCGCCGATCGTCGAGGCGTCGGGCTGCGAGCTCTGGATGCACCCCAACTACGGGCACATGCTCGCCGGCGCGGAGGATCCCGACGCGGCGCTCGAGCGGCGCGTCGAGGTCGCTCGCCAGAGCGGCGTGCCGATCGATGCGCTGCGCGCCTACCAGGAGGCACGCAAGGGCTCGCCGACGGGCATCGCGCGGATCATCGAGCCCGACCGCGAGTTGCTGCCCGGGGTCGAGATCGAGACCGACCTCGGCCGCTGGCAGGTCCACGAGACGCCCGGTCACGCGCCCTCGCACGTCTGCCTGCACCAGCCCGAGAAGGGGATCCTGCTCTCGGGTGATCACCTGCTCGGCCGCGTCTCGCTGTTCTACGACTACGGCCACACCCCCGATCCCGCCGGCGAGTTCCTCGAGAGCCTCGACACCGTCGAGCGGCTGCGCGCGGGGCTGTGCCTCGCCGGCCACGGGCGCCCGTTCCGCGACGTCCAGGCCCACATCGACGCCAACCGGGTTGCGGTCAGCGAGCGGATGGGACGCGTCCTTGCAGCACTTGGGCGCGGCCCGAGCACGCCGTTCGACCTCGTGCCCGACCTGTTCGGCATCACGCGCGAAGAGCTCAACCCGATGATGGTGTCCTGGGGCCTCCAGGAGACCCTCAGCTATCTCACCCACCTCGCGGCGCGCGGTGAGGTCGAGCGGATCGACGGCTCCGATCCCGAGCGCTGGCAGGTCGTGGCCTAGCCCACAAAGCCATCGCTGGCGCCGGCCCCAGGGGGGCGAGTTTCGATCGTTCAGCTCTTTTCGTTCCTATGGGACGAAAAAGTAAGAACGGTGACCGGCCGTTGTTGGCGCTCGCGACAAGCCAGCACGGTTTGGTAACGCGCGGGCAACTGCTGAGCCTCGGGATCGGCACAGAAGCGGTGGCCAGCCGCATCGCAAGCGGGCGGCTGCACCCGGTTCACGCGGGCGTCTACGCGGTCGGACGCGCGCAGCTGACGGAGAGCGGCTGCTTCATGGCGGCCGTACTCGCCGGCGGTGCGGGCGCGCTGCTCAGTCACGGCAGCGCCGCGCGCCACTGGCGGCTGCTGAGCCATCGCGGCAAGCCGGAGATCATGGTGCCGGCGCAGCGCCGTCGACCGGAGATCGCCGTTCACCAGTGGGCCCTCCACCGCGAAGATCGACACCTCCTGGAAGGAATCCCGGTCACTTCGGTGTCTCTTACATTGCTGACCGTGGCGGCCGAGGGAAACGAGCAACGCTTCGAGCGCGCCTACGAAGCCGCGGAGCGCAAGGACCTCCTCGACGGCCGAGCCATCGACCGGCTGCTCGCGCGCCACCCCCGCCGCGCCGGCTCGAAGCTGCTGCGGGCTGCACGAGGACGCGACGCTCTCCCCGGCTGGACGCGCTCCGAGCTCGAGCGCCGCTTTCTCCGGTTCTGCGGGGAGCGCGGTCTTCCCCAGCCAGCCGTAAACGCCTCGATAGCCGGCCACGAAATCGACATGCTGTGGCGCGAGCAACGCTTGATCGCCGAGCTCGACGGCTTCGAGCATCACCGCACGCGCCGGGCCTTCGAGCGCGATCGAGACCGTGACACCGAGCTGCTCCTCGCCGGGTACCGCGTCGTCCGCATCACCTGGAGCAAGCTCGTCGATCGATCCGACAAGCTCGCAACCGACCTGCGCGGACTGCTCGGTTAGGCTCCGCGACATGGAACGAATGAGCCCGCTCGATGCCTCCTTCCTCCACATCGAGGACGGCATCAGCCACATGCACATCGGTTCGGTCGCGATCTTCGAGGGCCCGCCGCCGGCGTATGAGGACTTCGCGGGGATGGTCGCGCGCAAGCTGCCGCTGATCCCCCGCTACCGCCAGGTGGTCCGCTTCACTCCGATGGGCCTCGGCCGTCCCGCCTGGATCGACGATCCTGGCTTCAACCTCGGCTACCACGTCCGCCATACCGCGCTCCCCGACCCCGGTGGCGAGGAGGAGCTGCGCAAGGTGGTCGGCAGGCTGATGAGCCAGCAGCTCGACCGCTCCAAGCCGCTCTGGGAGCTATGGGTCGCCGAAGGCCTCGACCACGGCCGCTGGGCGCTGATCTCGAAGGTCCACCACTGCATGGTCGACGGCGTTTCGGGCACCGACCTGATGGCCGTCCTGCTCGACCTCCAGCGCGATCCGGACCCGACCGTGATCGAGGACCGCTGGCTACCCGCTCCACGGCCCTCGCGAGCAGAGCTCGTCGCCCAGGCGATCGCCGAGCGCGCCGTCAACCCCTACGAGTACGTGCGCGGCCTGCGCTCGCTGACCCGCGCCCCACGAATGATCAGCGGTCAGCTGACCGACGCAGCCAAGGGGCTGATCTCCTACGGGAGCATGATCCAGCGCGGCGCGCCGGAGACGACCCTCAACGGGCCGATCGGACCGCACCGGACCTGGGACTGGGCGCGCGGCCGGCTGTCAGACGTCAAGATCGTCCGCGCGGCCTATGGCGGCACGGTCAACGACGTCGTGCTCGCTGTCATCACCCGCGGCTTCCGCGACCTGCTGCGCTCGCGCGGGGAGCCGGTCGCCGGCCGCCACCTGACGACGATGGTGCCGGTCTCGGTGCGCTCCGAATCAGAGCGCGGCACCTACAACAACAAGGTCTCTGCGATGTTCGCGCGCCTGCCGATCGGCCTCGAGGACCCGATCGACCGCCTCAACGCGATCCGCTCGCAGATGGAGGGGCTCAAAGAGTCGCGCCAGGCGGTCGCCGGCGAGGTGCTGACCTCGCTGACCGGCTTCGCGCCCCCGATGCTCCTGGCGCTCGGCGCGCGGACCGTCGGGCGGGTTCCCCAGCGCAACCTCAACACCGTCACGACCAACGTCCCGGGCCCGCAGTTCCCGCTCTACGCGCTCGGCCGGCGGATGCTCGAGGCGATTCCGTACGTTCCGCTCGGCAACACCCTGCGCACGACCGTCGCGATCTTCTCCTACGACGGCAGCCTGACCTTCGGCGTCACCGGCGACTACGACGAGGCGGCCGACATCGGCGTCCTCTGCGACGGGATCGAGGACGGCATGGACGAGCTCGTCGCGCTCTCGGGAGCGAGCGGGATCGGCGTGCCCGAGGTGCCGGCGCCGCGGGCCGACGCGCCCGTCGCGCCCGATGCCGAGGTCCCGACGGAGCTGCGCGAGGACTGACCGTCGGCCGCTAGGGCAACGCGCCCGGAGGTCCCAGGATCTCGATGCCGTGCCCGGCCGCGATCTCGGTCAGCTCCTCCGGGCTCGGGTCACGCCCGAGTCCTGTCACCTCGATCACGAACTGCTCGAAACCGGCGGGGATACTCATGACGATCACGTGGGCGGGCCGATCTCCGACCAGATAGGCGTGCGGGGTCCCGCGCGGAGCGAGCAGGAAGTCTCCCGGCCCCAGGGTGCGCTCCTCCCCAGGCAGGAACAGCGTGAACTCGCCGTCGACGACGTAGAAGCCCTCGTCCTGCTCGTGGTGGACGTGGAGCGGCGGCCGGTCGCCCGGCGGCATTTCGATCAGATCGACCAGGCCGACGGCCGGGCCCTCGCTCAGGACGCGAGTGCGGCTGCCGACGAACATCAGCTCCTCCGGCCTCTCGGCGGCGGCCATCAGACGGCCGCCTCGACGCGATCCCACGGGCGCGCCGCCCTCAGCGCGGCCAGGATCGCCCGTGTCGCCGGAGAGCGGTTGAGCGTGTAGAAGTGGATCCCGGGCGCGCCGCGCGCGAGCAGATCCGAGCATTGGAGCGTCGCGTAGGCGACCCCGAGTTCCGCAACCGCCTCGGGATCGTCGGCGCGCTGCGCGAGCTCCTGCTCGAGCGCGGCGGGGATCGAAGCCCCGCATTTCTCGGTGAAGCGCTTGATCTGGCCGTAGCCGGTCACCGGCATGATTCCGGGAACGATCGGCACGTCGATCCCGAACGCGCGCGCCTGGTCGACGAAGTCGAAGTAGAGCTCGTTGTCGAAGAACAGCTGGGTGATCAGGAACCGCACGCCCGCGTCGAGCTTCTCCCGCAGGAAGCCGAGGTCGTGGGCCAGATCGACCGCTTCGGGGTGGACCTCCGGGTGGCAGGACCCACCAGTCGCGAAGTCGTAGTCCTCGGCGATCAGGGTCGCGAGCTCGGTCGAGTAGCGCAACCCCTCCGGGTGAGGCCGCCATTCGGTCTCGCCCTCCGGTGGGTCGCCGCGCAGGCAGAGGACGTTCTCGATCCCGGCCTCGCCGACCTCGTCGAGGATTCCGCGCAGCTCGGCGACGCTCGAGCCGACACAGCTCAGGTGGGCCATCGCCTCGATCCCGAACTGCTCCTTGATCCGTTTCGTGATCTCGATCGTGCGCCCCCGTGTCGAGCCCCCGGCTCCGTAGGTGACGGAGGTGAAGTCGGGCTTGTCGAGCGCAAGTTCCGCGAGCGCCGCCAAGAGTCGCTCGACCCCGGCGTCGTCCTTGGGAGGAAAGAACTCGAACGAGAACACCGGGCGGCGCTCGGCGAGGATCTGATCGATTCTCATCGTGATTCCACCTTCGGCGGCTGGATCTCCAGTCCTGTCGCGACGAGCGCGCGCTCCCCGGAGGAGTAGCGCACATCGACTGTCTGACCGCCGTAGGTCCCGGCGATGTTGAAGAACATCAGGACCCAGCGCCAGAAGCCGACGCGATCAACCGCCAATTCCTCGGCGAAGACGAGTTCGGCATCCCTGACGGCGTAGTCGACCCCGTCCTCCTGCCGCACGCCGCTGACGTAGACCTCGAACGGCGGCCGCGCCGTACGCGGCAGCATGACGCGGGATCCGGTGAATGAACTCATCCCGAAAGCGTACGCCGGAGCGCCTCGTAGGCGCTCTCGCCGGTACGGGGCTCGACGAGGGAGCGCCGGACGCGGCCGGTGAAGCATTCGCTGGATCCGTCCCCGCGCACGTCGATCCCGGCGCGTACACGGCCCGGCCCCGAGAGCTCCAGCCGTCCGACGACCTGCTGGACGGGCTCAAAGCGCCGCGTCCTGACGTCGATCACGTGCCGACCGGCGCCCGCCGCCAGTTCCCGTCCGCGCCGCTCGAGCGCGTCGAGGGCCGGTCCGAGCGCGTCGAAGCGCTCGTTCTCGACTCGCGCGCCCACCCGGACCTGGAGCTTGTAGCCCGCCATCAGGCCAACGGTAGCGAGGGCCGCGGGTCAGTCCTTCGAGGCCATCAGCTGGATCCCGAACACGACGACGGCGATGCAGACGAGCAACCCGACGACCGCGATCAGCCCCATGGCGCCCGCGCCGGCCCACGACCCGCCGCGCTGGAGCTCCGCAGCCCGCGTCGCAGAAAAGATCACGAGCGCAGACATCCCGGTGATACCGACCCCCGCGATCAGCGAGGCGATCACCACGTCGAACAGAGCCTCGAGCTCGACGACAGCGATCATGGCTCGGCCGTCAGCGGTCGGCCCTGCACGATCCGCGGAACGAACACCCAGGCGAGCGCAATCAGCAGCCCGGAGGCGACGAGTACCGGGCCGAGCGCGCCGGTGCCGAAGATCCGCGTGACGCCGTAGGTGAGCGCGCCGACCGCGGCCGCGGCGGGCAGCGTGAGCACCCAGGCGACGACGATGTTGCCGGCGACTCCCCAGCGCACCGCCGAGAGCCGCTTGGCGGCGCCCGAGCCCATCACGGCGCCCGAGATGGTGTGGGTGGTCGAGAGCGGGAAGCCGAAGTGTGTTGCGGCCAGGATCACCGCTGCGCCCGAGCTTTGGGCCGCGAAGCCCTGGGCCGGGTCCATCTTGATGATCCGCGAGCCCATCGTCTTGATGATCCGCCAGCCGCCCACGTAGGTGCCGAGCGCGATCGCGGTCGCGGCCGACACAACGACCCAGGTCGGGACCACGAAGCCCTCCTCGGGCAGGTTCCCGTTGGCGATCAGCGCGAGCGTGATGATGCCCATCGTCTTCTGCGCGTCGTTGGTGCCGTGCGAGAGCGCGAGCAGGCTGCCGGAGGCGATTTGGCCGACGCGAAAGCCGCGGTTGACCGGCCCCGGCCGCAGCCGCGCGACGATCCGGTAGGCGACGAGAATTCCCATCCCCGCGACGACGAACGCGAGCACCGGCGCCACAAGCGCCGGGATGATCACCTTGTCGAGGATCCCTCCGAACAGGATCGCCTCGGGCCCGGCGGCGGCGAAGGCGGCCCCGACCACGCCGCCGATCAGCGCGTGCGAGGAGCTCGAGGGCAGGCCGAAGTACCACGTGACGAGGTTCCAGGCGATCGCCCCGACGAGCCCCGCGAAGACGATCGTCGTCGTGATGAAGAGCGCGTCGACGATCCCGCTCGCGACCGTCGCGGCGACGGCGAGCGAGATGAACGCTCCGGCGAAGTTGAGGATCGCCGCGATCGTGACGGCGGTGCGGGGCGGCAGCGCGCGCGTCGAGATCGAGGTCGCGACGGCGTTGGCCGTGTCGTGGAAGCCGTTGGTGAAGTCAAACGCGAGCGCGGTCGCGACCACGATCACCAGGATGATGTCCTCGCCGACCACTACCGCTCCCCGGCCGTCACGAGTTCTTGATGACGATGCCCTCGAGGATGTTGGCGACCCGCTCGCAAGCGTCGATCGCCGCCTCGAGACGCTCGTAGATGTCCTTCCAGCGGATCACGACC
Organism: uncultured Thermoleophilaceae bacterium; assembly: GCA_963790245.1. Lineage (GTDB taxonomy): Bacteria > Actinomycetota > Thermoleophilia > Solirubrobacterales > Thermoleophilaceae > JACCVG01. The sequence goes on along the minus strand of CAWBNP010000002.1, from coordinate 1,344,225 downwards.
ATCGGGTCGATGCCGCCGTCGAAGAGCTCGGCCATCGCCTCGCGCACGGTCCGGTCACCGTCGTTCTCGAGCCGGTTGATCTCGACCGTGTAGTGGCTGAGGTCGCGGAAGCCGCGCAGGCGCGGCATCGCCTCGGCGATCTGGCGCGCGCACTGAAGCAGGATGTGGGCCTGGCGCTGGGCCTGCGCCATCGGCGCCTCGATCTTGTAGAGGCCGAGGTAGTCGGCGGCTTCCTCGGCGAAGTCGACCACGTCGTCGAGCCCCGAGGCGAGCGCGTAGATGTCCTCACGGTCGATCGGGGTGACGAACCGGTGGTTGAGCAGGTTGACGATGTCGTGGGTGATTCGGTCACCCTCCTGCTCGCAGATCAGGATGTCGCGCGCGAGCCCGGCGTTCTCGGGGTATCCACGCAGCATCTGGTCGAGCAGGTCGGCGGCGCGCAGGATGTTCTGGCCGGCCTCCTCGAAGAGGTCGAAGAACTCGCGTTCCTTGGGTACGAAGATCTGGGTCAGGCCGGGCATGAGGCGGCGCCAGTGTAAACGTCAGGCCGCCGACTCGGCTTCCCAGAGGCGGAAAAACAACGGCGGGTGCGCCCTAGATGCAAAGAGTCGGCTAGTAGCTGTCGCGTCGGGCGAAGATCTCGCGCGGGTTCCCGACCAGCATCTGGTCGATCTGCTCGTCGCTGACGCCGCGCTCGCGCAGCGCCGGGAGGACGTCGTCGTGGATGTGGGTGTAGTGCCAGTTCGGCAGCACGGCGGGCACCATCTCCCAGGGCAGGAAGTCCATAAACGCCGCGTAGTCGTGGGAGAGCACCATCCGCCCCGCGTGGCCGCGCTCGCAGAGCGCCGCGACCGTTGCCACCCGCTCCTCGAACGGCAGCTCGACGTCGATCCCGAAGCGGTCCATTCCGATGTAGCTGCCGGCGGCGATCAGCTTCTCGAGGTAGTCGAGATCGGTCGTATCGCCCGAGTGGCCGATCACGACGCGCGAGAGATCGACGCCCTCCTCCTGGAAGATCTTCTGCTGCTCCAGGCCGCGCTCATCGCGCGCGGCCGTGTGGGTCGAGATCGGCACGCCGGTGCGCCGGTGCGCCTGGGCGACCGCCCGCACCACGCGCTCGACTCCCTCGGTCATGCCCGGGTGATCGGTGGCGCACTTGAGGATGCCCGCCTTGATCCCGGTGCCCTGGATCCCCTGCTCGATGTCGTCGACGAACATCTGGATCATCCGCTCGTCGTCACCGCCGAGGATCGTCCCGGGGCCGACGAAGTGGAACGGCTTGGGCACCGCGTCGTATGTGTAGATGCCGGTCGCAACGACGATCTGGAGGCCCGTTCCCTCCGCGCAGCGCGCGAGCAGCGCGACGTCACGGCCGGTCCCGACGACCGTCAGGTCCACGATCGTGTCGACTCCGCGCTGTTTGAGCGCCTTGAGCTTGGTTTGCGCCTCGGCGACGTAGCGGTCGGGATCCCAGCCGCCGAAGCCCGGGTAGGCCGACTGGATCTCGGGCGTCAGCACAATCACGTGCTCGTGCATCAGCACCGTTCCGAGCCCGTCGACGTCGATCGGCCCGCCCAGCGTCTCGACCTGACTCACGTCAGCCCCTAGCGATCGTCGAGCGCCACGTAGTCGCGCTCCCGCTCGCCGCTGTAGATCTGGCGGGGGCGGGCGATCTTGGTGTCGTCATCGCCGACCATCTCGAGCCACTGTGCGATCCAGCCCGCGGTACGGGGGATCGCGAAGATGACGGTGAACATCGCGGGCGGGATCTCGAGCGCCTCGTAGATCAGGCCCGAGTAGAAGTCGACGTTCGGATAGAGCTTGCGCGAGGTGAAGTACTCGTCGTCGAGCGCGCGCTTCTCGAGCTCGACGGCGATCTCGAGTTTCGGGTTCATGCCCGTCACCTCGAGCACCTCGTCGACGTTGGTCTTGATGATCCGCGCGCGCGGATCGTAGTTCTTGTAGACGCGGTGGCCGAAGCCCATCAGCTTCTCGTCGCCGGCCTTGACGCCCTCGAGGAAGGAAGGGATGTTCTCGACCGTCTCGATCCGGTCGAGCATCTTCAGGACCGCCTCGTTGGCGCCGCCGTGCAGCGGGCCGTACAGAGCCGCGACTCCGGCGGCGACGGCCGAGTAGGGATCGACCTCCGAGGAGCCGACGCTGCGTACCGCGCTGGTCGAGCAGTTCTGCTCGTGGTCGGCGTGGAGGATGAACAGCACGTCGAGCGCGCGGACGAGCCGCGGGTCGGCGTCGTACTTGGCCTCGGCCATCTTGTAGAGCATCGAGAGGAAGTTGGCCGGGTACCAGAGGTCGTTGTCGGGGTAGACGTAGGGCAGCCCCATGCTGTGGCGGTAGGCGAACGCCGCGAGCGTCGGCATCTTGGCGATCAGCCGGACGGCCGCCATGTGGCGCTCTTCGGGGTCGTCGATGTTCTTGGCGGTCGGGTAGAAGGTCGAGAGCGCGCCGACGCCGGCGAGCAGCATGCCCATCGGGTGCGCGTCGTAGCGGAAGCCCTGGAGGAACCGCTTCATCCCTTCGTGGACATAGGTGTGGACCGTCACCTCGTGGACCCACTCGTCGTGCTGGTCCTTGGTCGGCAGCTCGCCGTGGATCAGCAGGTAGGCGACCTCGAGGTAGCTCGACTCCTTGCAGAGCTGCTCGATCGAGTAGCCGCGGTGCTCCAGCACGCCGGCCTCGCCGTCGATGTAGGTGATCTCGCTGCGGCATGACGCGGTGTTGGTAAACGCCGGGTCATAGGTCATCAAGCCGAAGTCGTCCTCGGAAACCTTCATCTGGCGGAAGTCCATCGCCTTGACGGTCCCGTCGGTGATCGGGATCTCGAAGCTCTCGCCGGTCCGGTTGTCGGTGACCGACAGGGAGTCGTTGCGCTCTGCCACGGCGTCGGACTCTAGTGAACCGGCTTGCTCTGTAGCGCTCAACTCTTGCGCCATCCTCCGCCGAGCAGCCGCGCGATCCGGCCGCCGTTGTTGGGCTTGAAGCTCGGCGGCCCCTGCTCGGGCTCCGGGAGCCGTGCGGCCTCTGTGGCGTTGATCGTCAGCGTGACGGCCAGCTCGGCCGTTCGGGCGACTTCCGGGGCGTCGACGAACCGCTCGCCGTCGCCGGTCCGGATCACGATCCCGTCGAAGATGTGCTCCTCGTAGTTATCGAGGATCCGCTCGACCTTGCCGACCTCGGTCCCGTCGGCGCTGAGGACGGGCGTCCCGCGTTGCACCGCCGAGTAGTGGACCGCCGTTCCGTCTTCGATCACGTCGGTGAGCCGCTCGTCGTTCGGGCTCCGGCGCGGATCCGCTCGGGCGGGCGGTGCGGAGGCTCGGCGTGCGGGCCACGGCGCGGAGGCCGCGGGCGCCTCGGGCGCGGATCGTGATCGGGGCCCTGACCCTCGTCCTCGGCCGGGCTCTCCTCGACCTCGGGGACGGCTCGAATCGCCCACCAGCAGATCCAGAGCAGCGCAACCAGCGGGATCTTCAGGACAAACATGATCCAGATGAAGCCCCAGTCCATTGCCCTGATCCTAACCGGGCCGGACGCTGCGAAACCCCTGAGCCACGCCCAGGGGTTTCGCCTGATCGTCGGGCTCGCCGCCTTCAATCGTCGGCGTGTTGCGCGGCTCTCGGAGGGGGATACGAATAGCGAGCGGGCGCTGCGCCGCTCGATGCGGGCCGAGGTCCTGCTCGCAGTGCTGGTCCTCGCCGCGACCGCGACCCTGGTGCGGCTGGCACCGCCCGCGGCGACCGAGAGCGGACCGATCCTGCGCGAGCTGGACCTCGGGCCCTACCGGCTGCAGATCGACATCGAGCCGGGCACCGTCGGCCCCAACGACTACCACCTCTATCTGTTCGATCGGGCGAGCGGTGCCCAGATCGATCGGGTCAAGGGAATCGAGCTGCGCCTCGCCCAGCCGGAACGGGAGATCGGCCCGATCACGGTCGAGGTGCCCCGCAAGGGGCCGGCCCACTACGAGCTGCTTGGTGAGCCGCTCGGTGTCCCCGGTACCTGGCAGGCCGAGGTCGACGTTCGAGCCTCGAAGTTCGACCAGTACACGGGCGCGACCGAGTTTGACGTGCGCCGCTGAGCGCTAGCGCGGCTCGAGCGTCCCGTCGAGAGCGAGGTCGGCGTTGACGGCGCTCGCGGCGTCCTGCTGAAGGGCGAGGACCTCGTCGAGCTCGAGTTGCTCGTTCAGGCCCCGCCACCCGCCGGCCCCGTAGATCTGCGCGCCCGCGTCGGGCTCTGGGTCGAGGCGCTCGGCCGGGAAGATCACGGCGCAGTCCTCGCCGATCCGCGTGACCTGGGCCGCGGTGTAGCTGTGCATCGGGTCGGTCGCCAGGTGTTTGCCGAACTGCGCACCGCTTGCGTTCCAGCTGGCGATGCAGTCGGGCGGAGCGGGAGGGCCGGCAGCGGCGTCACGGCCGGACCCGAGCAGCCCGAACGTTGCCACGACCGCCGCCCCGAGGGCGAGGATCCCAGCTATCAGAGCGAGCCGAACGCGCATCGGGCGAACCCTGGCACAAAGACGCCTGGGCCGGGCCGTGCGCGAGACCCCGAGCAGAACTCAGGATCTCGCACCCGCCCGTGGGCAACCCCTACACGCACTCCGCGCTGGCCGCGAGCAGCTCCTTGGGCGGCTCGCCGCCTTCGTTGATCTTGATCCCGGCCGAGGCGAAGTCCTCGACCGACAGGTTCTTCTCGAGGTAGGCCAGCGTGCACTCGCACGTCTCCTGGGAGGCCTGCTGGGTGCATCCCTCCAGGTAGTTCTCGCGGACCTCGGCGGGGTAGCTACCTCCGCCTTCGGCGTCAGGCTCAGCGGCCGCGGTATCGGTGGCGGGCGCCGCATCGGTGGCCGCCGGGGTCGTGACGGTCTCGGTGGTGGTCCCGCCGCCGCAGGCGAGAAGCCCGAAGGCGATCACTGCAAGGAAAATCGACGACGCTGTCTTCATGGTGCCCCTGTCTCGAGGTTGTGGAGGGCCGAGACTAACCGCTACACGCACGCCTCGCTGGCTTTGCGCCGCGCGGCGTCGGCTGTCTCGCTGACCTTGAAGAACTCGGAGTAGGGCAGCTCCTCCTCGAGCGCCTCGAGGATGCACTGGCACTGCGTGACCGAAGGACCGCCGCGCGCGCAGGAATCCATGAACGCATCGCGCGCGTCCTCGGGATAGGACGTCCCGACGGTCCTCTGGGCCGCCGGCGCCGTTGTGGCCGCCGTGGTCGCCGGCTCGTCGCTCGCACCGCCGCCGCAGCCGGCGAGGCCGACCGCCAGCAGGCCGACCGCTGCTAGGCGGGGGAACACTTCTCTCGCGCTTCGGTCAATGAAGGCGGCACCTCGGGGTCCTCACCCTGCGCGATCGCAAGGCCATAGCTGGCGTACTCGTCGAAGGAGCCATCTGCCTCAACCTCGGCGAGGGTGCAGTCGCAGGTCTCGGGTGTCGCGTCGCTGCTCTGGACGCACTGCTCGATCAGGCTCTCGCGCAGCGCCTCCGGGATCGGCGCGCCGGTCGTCGGCCCGCGATCGGTCGCGGGCGGCGGCTCCGGATCGCCGCAGCCCGCAAGCGCCAGGGCGCTGAGCGCCAGCGCGACGGCACCGAGCGAGCTCATGCGGCTCACTTGAGCGCGACTGCCTCGAGCGTCGTCATCGCCTTGAACTCATCGAAGCGCCCGTCGATCTCCTCGCGGCTCAACTCGCGCACCCGCTCGGTGCCGAACTTCTCGACCGCGAACGAGGCGATCGTCGAGCCGTAGACCATCGCGCGGCGCAGCTTGCCCTCGTCGTCAGCCGCGCCCGGGCCCTCGCCCGCGAGGTAGCCGAGGAAGCCACCGGCGAACGAGTCGCCGGCGCCGGTCGGATCGTTGACGGTCTCGAGCGGGTAGGCGGGCAGGGCGAAGAACCGGTCGCCGGTGAACAGCGCGGCGCCGTACTCGCCCTGCTTGGCGACGACCACCCGAGGGCCGAGCTCCATCAGCGCGCGGGCGCCGCGGACGAGGTTGCTCTCGCCGGTGAACTGGCGGACCTCGGCATCGTTGAGGAAGACGATGTCGACGCCGCGGATCGTCTGCTCGAGCGAATCGCGGGCGATGTCGATCCAGAGGTTCATCGAGTCGAGACCGACCAGCCGGTCCGGGCCGAACCGCTCGCGCACCGCGCGCTGGACGTCGGGCTGGATGTTTGCGAGGAAGACGGTCTCGGAGGCCAGCGATCCGTCGGAGAGCTTTGGCTCGAAATCGCCGAACACGCCGAGCCGGGTGTCGTCGGTGTGGGCGACGTTGAGGTCGTACTCGTAGTGGGCGCGCCAGAAGAACGTCTCGCCGCCGGGAACCCGCTCGATGTCGTCGGTGTTCACGCCGCGTCCGTGAAGCACCGCGTACTCGTCCTCACCGAAGTCGTCGCCGACCGGTCCCACGACCCGCACCTCGGTGAAGAAGCTCGCGGCCAGCGAGAAGTGCACGGCGGCGCCGCCGAGCATCCGCTCGCGCTCTCCGAATGGTGTCTTGACCGCGTCGAACGCGATCGATCCGACGACTGTGAGGCTCACCGGCGGCAGGCTATAGGTTCAGGCCGTGCGCGCGATCCTGATCTCCGAATGGGGCGGACCGGAGGTGCTGGAGCTCGTGGAGGACGCACCCGCGCCGCAGCCGGCAGAGGACGCGGTTCTCATCCAGGTGACCCACGCCGGGATCAACTTCGCCGACACCCACGCTCGCGAGAACTCCTACCTCGCCAAGTACGAGCTGCCGATGACGCCGGGCACCGAGGTCGTCGGAACCGTCGCGGCGCCGGCAGCCGGGTTCGAGGTCGGGCAGCGGGTGGTCGCGCTGCTGGAGGGAACGGGCGGCTACGCCGAGCTGGCGGCCGCGCCGGCGGCGACCACCTGGCCGGTTCCCGACGGGGTCGGCGATGGCGAGGCGCTTGCGATCGTGTTGCAGGGACTGACCGCCTGGCACCTCTACCGAACCGCGGGTCGGGTGAGCGACGGCGAGTCGGTCGTGGTCCACGGGGCGGCGGGCGGAACCGGCTCGCTGGCGGTCCAGCTCGGCGAGCCGATGGGCGCGGGGCGGGTCATCGCGAGCGCGAGCACCGAGGAGAAGCGCACGCTGGCGCGGGAGCTGGGAGCTCATGCGGCAGTCGATCCGGAGGCCGAAGGGCTCGAGCACGCGCTGATCGAGGCGAACGGTGGCGAGCCGGTCGACGTCGTCTTCGAGATGGCGGGCGGGCGCGTGTTCGAGCAGAGCCTCGCCGCTCTTGCCCCGTTCGGGCGGCTCGTGACCTACGGCATCGCCAGCCGCGAACAGAACGAGGTCGTGACCGGGAAGCTGATGCGCTCCAGCCGGGCGGTCGTCGGCTTCTGGATGAAGCACCTCTTCGGCCGGCCCGGGATGGTCGACGAGCCACTCGCCGAGCTGTTTGCGCTTGCCGCCGCAGGCCGGCTGAACCCACTCGTAGGCGAGACCTACCCGCTCTCCGAGGTCCGCCGCGCCCACGAGGACATCGTCGCCCGGCGGACGAGCGGCAAGCTGCTGCTCGATCCCTCGCGCTGAGATGGACCGGGTGAGCAACGCCGCGATGCGGCTGCTGCGGCGGCTGATTCCCTCGATCCCCGTACTGACCCGCTCACGCGTGCTTTTCCTGCCGCTTGACCTGATTGATGCGGCCCTCGCCCGGATCTTCCCCGAGCTGCGCGGCCTGCCGCCGGCGCGGCTGCGAATCCGGACCGGCGTGCGGAGCAAGTTCGTCTTCAACCAGGTCTGGTTCCGCTACTCCCACCGTGCCTTCTGGGAGGATGCCTTCGCGGCCGGTTGGGTCGATCCCGACTCCGCGATCCTCGACATCGGCTCGGGCTCGGGCCGCGCCGCGATCGCGCTGCGCGAGTACGGCAAGGATGCGGGCCGCTACCGCGGCGTGTACACGGGCGTCGACGTCGACCGCGAGATGGTCGAGTGGTGCCAGGGCGCGTACCCGAAGAACTTCGAGTTCATCGCGCTGGGCGCCCGCAGCCGGGTCTACAACCCGACGGGCTCGACGGGTCCGTCGGTGCTCCCGGTGCAGGACGGCAGCCAGGACTTCGTATTCGCCCTCTCGCTGTTCACCCACTTGCTCGAGGAGGACCTGATCGGTTACCTCGAAGAGGCCCGTCGGGTGCTGCGACCGGGTGGTCGGCTGCTGGCGACCGTCTTTTGCCGCGAGAGCCTCGACCTCGGTGGCCGCTGGACCTTCGAGCATCGGCGCGGCGCGGCCCACGTTGAGAGCGAGCGCTACCCCGAGGCCGCGGTCGCCTACGAGCGGGACTGGCTGCTGGAGCAATGCCGAGCTGCCGGCTTCACAGAATCTGAGATGCGCGCTAAGAAGTCACAAAGCGTGTTGACGGCGCTCAGGTAGCGGCGGGCGCTACTCGGGGGAGTCCGAGGAGTCGTCGGCGACCGGCGTCTCGATATCGAGCGTGACCTTCTGCTGGCCCCCGCCGATCCCGGTATGGACGACCTTGCCGCGTGCGTTCTCGAACGCATCGGTACCGCCGACGATCGGCCGCACGATCTGGCGCGCCGGCTCGCTCGCATCGCCGGGGATCTCTGCCGTGTAGACGCCTGCGGCGACGATCGTGCCGCGGCCGGTCAGCGAGTACTGGATCGTCGCTACCCGATGGCCGAGCCGCTGGCCGCGAACCGTCTGGGTGCGGGTGATCGTCGCGACCCCGTCGAGGAGCCCGATCGGGTCTCCACCGCGCGGCTGGCGATCGAGCACGGCGGTGAACGCCTCGGTGTCGCCGGCGCTCTGACCCTGCCCGGCCTGGTCGACGTAGGTCCGCTCGAGCTCGCGGGTGTAGGAAGTCAGCTGCTCGGTCTCGTACGCCCCGCCGCCGCAGGCGGTGAGCGCGAGGCCCGCCACGAGCACAGGGACGAGGCATCGAAGCGTCTGGGGCACGCGCCGCACCGTAGCGCAGATCGCCCCCACAAAGACGAAGGGCCCAGCCGAAGCCGGGCCCTTCGATCCAAGCGAGGTTCGTTCAGCCTTTGGGCGTAAACGTCCCGGCGCTGTCAACCGTCCCGGAGCTGTTGTCCGGGCTGCAGTTGCCCTTCTTCTTCATCTTCGCCTCGTACTTGCCGGCCTTGATGACGCTGTGCCCTCACCGGTCTTGGCGTAGGCCTCGCCGTTCTTGTCGGTCTTGGTGCTACCGAACTTGTCGCCTTCGAAAAAGAAATCGACCTTGCGGGTACGGATGCAGGTCTTCTTCTTCGACTCGACGAGCACGCCGGCGGCGAACTCGCCCTCCTGGCCGGGCAGGGTGTTCGTCACCACGAACGCGTGGATCTCCGACTTCGTCGTCTTCTTGGCGGTCGCCGAAGCCGCCGGCATAACAGCCGCGACCAGGACGAGCGCGCTGAGGCCGATCAAACGCATGTTCATGAACGTCTCCTTCTATTTCGGGACAGACGTGACAACCCGGCACCAGCCTAATCGGTGCGGCGCGCCCGGGCGAAGGTCTACGCCGACTTAATCGAAGACCGGCGAGAGCGGGTTGTTCGAGCTCGGCGATCCGGCGCGCACGCACGGCCGCGGCGGGGTCGCCGTTCGCGCGCTCGAGCCGCGAGACCAGCAGCCAGTTCTGCCAGTCATAGCGGCTCGCGGTCGGTGGCCGCTTGCGCGGCAGTGACGGCCGCGATCAGCTCGCCCCGCTGCTCGAGAACCAGCGCCTCCTCGCGGCGCGGCTCGCCCGCGGCGGGAAGCACCGCGATCGCCCGGCGAGCGTCGACCAGCGCGCGATCGAGGTCACCTGCGGCCGCGGCAGACGCGGCTCGTGGCGAGCTGCCCCGCGACCACGGTCGGGATCACGATCGCCGCCACGGCCAGCAGCCCTACGACCACGAGCGGCGCACGGATACGACCGGAGAGGCGCGCACCGTCGCCATCGGTGTTCTCGCCCCCGATCGTCGCGGCCAGCAGGAGCAGGAACGCGGCCGGCAACACGGCGACCTGCCATAGCCAGTCGATCCCCGCCCAGAGGACGAAGACGACGCAGCGCTGCGGTGGCCGCCGCGAGCGCGGTCCGCTCGGCGCCCGCGACTGCGCGGGTGCGGCTGATCGCGGCGAAGAGGGCGAGGATCACCAGCGTGAGTAGGAGCTCGATGCCGACGACGCCGAGCTCGCCGAGTGTCTCGAGGTAGAGCGAGTGGGCGTTCTGCGCGAAGCTGTCGAACGGCCGCTCGCGTAGCCACCAGACGGGGTAGCTGCCGGCGCCGGTGCCTTTCACGAGCTCGCTCGCCGGTCTGTTGAAGCGCGACATCCCCAGAACTGGTAGCGGCCATTGCCGCCGAGCGAACGAAACGGTCGGTGGCTCCGTCGTCGGCCGAGACGCCGGGCCGGGTTCTTGAAGTTCGTCCAAGCGCCGCCGAGCAGTTCGCCGCCGCCGAGTGCAAGCCCACCGCCGATCAGGACGAGCACGATGGCACCGATCGCGATCCAGGCTCGCCGCGGTGAGTGCCGGCGGCGATGGCGAGCTCGGCCGACCGACGCGGGCGTCGGTCGGCAACGGCGTACCAAGCCGACGATCACCGAAACGACGATCGTGATCGCGAGCATCAGCAGCCCCTCAGAGCTCGCCGCGGCGGGAAACCAGCCCGCCTTCGAATGCCTCGCGGCCCGACGCGAGCAGCATCAGGACCAGGCCGCCCGCGGCGCCGAGGCGAGCGTCGGCCAGCGCCCGCACCCGATCGGTCGCGAAGCTGAGGAAGACAGCGACGGCGAGCGCCGCGAAGACGACTCGCCGAGCGCGAGAAGGTGAGGTAGCCGGTCAGAAGCAGGGCCGGGAGCAGCGCGCGCCGCGGCGCGCGGACGCGCGGGCCGTCGGGCGAGCGTCGCGGCCGCGAGCAGCAGCGGCAGCGTCATCACGCAGAGTGCGCCGCGAGCCCGTTCCAGTAGCCGATCGGATAGCTGAGCCGTTCGCCTCCTCGAAGACGTCGGCCGAGTCGCGCGGGAACCAGCCCGGGCACCAGGCGTGAGCAGAGCGCGACGAGCGCGAGCAGCACGAGCGCACCGCTCCAACCCCGGCGATGATCTGTCGCGCGGCGACGGCGTCGCGGCGCAGGCAGAGGCCGAGCGCGAGCACGCCGGTGTAGGTCGCCAGGCGGCCGAGCTCCTCCCAGGTCGCGCCGCCGCGTCGCTCCAGAGCAGCGACAACCCCGTCCAGACCGAGAGGCCGGTGCCAGCGCGACCAGCGCGATCCAGCCACGCTGCCCGATCGCGCCGAGCGGAATCAGGCTGAGGGCGAGACCGAGGATCAGCACCCACCAGATGACGATCCCGACCTGACCTCGAACGACCGCGTCGAAGCCGCCACCGCTGAGGCCGAGCCAGACCAGCGGCACGAACGCGGCCGACGCCGATCAAGGGGAGCGATCGGCTGCTGTTCTCTCGTATTGTCAGGTAATGCTTCATGGTGCCCCTCGGGAACGATTGCATTCTTGCTGGTGCTGGCGTCGCTCGGCGCAGCACCCGCGCTCGCGGCCGACCCGTTCAGTGGCGGTGCGGCGGCGGACCAGTACACGGAGAGTAGACCCCGATGCCGGCGTGCGGCCGCCTCCGGAGATTCCTCGGCCGGAACGATCGCCGCCGTCGACGTGCGCAACTGCATCGAGGGCCCCGACCCCAGCGCCCTAGCGAGCGTCGCCGATTTCGGCTCGAGCGCGGGCGGCTCGGCCGGCGCGTTGGGGGTCGCCCTGCCCGTGGTCCTCTCACTGCTGCTGATCGCGGCGCTGCTCTACGCGCTGGCCCGCCGCCGGCGCGGCGGAGTGGCGCTGGCGATGCTCCTGTTGGCGGCGCTCGGGGTGCCGGCGGTCAGCCAGGCCGCCGTCGACCTCGGCGTCGCGACCGAAGGCTCGGATGTCCTCGAGGTGGCTGAGGTCGAGCGGCTGAGGCTGGGGGGCGCGAGGATGGTCCGGGCGTCTATCGATTGGGAGGAGATCGAGCTAGAGCGCAACGGCCCGTATTTTCTCGGCGACTTCGAGGAGTTGATGTACGCGGCCAGCGAGGGACCGCTGCCGAGCGTCGAGCTTCTCCCGATCCTGTTCGCCTCCCCGGCTTGGGTGAAGGGCATCGAGTCGAGCAACGAGCCGCCGCGGACGAAGGCCGACCTGCGTGCCTGGTCGGCGTTCGTCGAGCGGATGGTCGGGCGCTACAAGCCGCTTGGCGACTTCTGGCGCGAGAACGCTGACAAGATCAGGTCCGGGACGCTGCGCTACAACCCGGTCACCGCCTGGCAGGTCTGGAACGAGCCCAACCTCTCGCCGTTCTGGACGGACGCCGAGCCCGACGCCGAGCAGTACGCGGAGTTCCTGAAGGCCACCAACGCCGCGATCAAGCGCGCAGACCCGAAGGCCCAGACGGTGTTGGCCGGGATGCTCGAGCGCGCCGACGCGCCGCTTCCGATGTCGAAGTTCCTGGGCCAGCTCTACGACGCCGGGGCCCGCGCTGACTTTGACGTGCTCGCCCCCCAGCCGTTCGCGTTCGTCGACGAGCGGCCCGCGATCGACGATTCGCTGCGCCGCGTGCGCGAGCTAGCTGATCGAAACGGGGATCGGGACAAGCCGATCTGGGTCACCGAGTTCGGGGTCGCCTCCGACGGCCCGAAGACGCCGCTGACCACCGACGAGCCCGGCCAAGCAGCGATCCTACGAGGCGACATCGCCCTGATCAAGCAGCGTGCCGAGGCCTACGGCATCGAGAAGGCGCTCTGGTTTCAATGGCGTGATGGTGACACCTCGCCGCCCGAGAATCCCGACAACAAGATCTGGCAGACCTACACCGGCCTGTTCAACTTCGAGGGCGAGCCGAAGCCGTCCTGGCAGGCCTTCTGTGCGCTGGCGAAGGGCTCACCGGGCGTCGGACCGCTGCCGTAACCGTCGCCGACCCGACTTAGGGGAACAGGTCGATCAGCGGCTGGAGCGGGTTCGCGGGGCCACCGCTTCCGGGCTGGACCTGCTCGCAAGTGTTCATCACGACCTGGTCACCACCGTCGGCGAGGCAGTTGTCGGTCCCTGCGCCGCCGTCGATCCGATCGTTGCCATCACCATCGCGCGCGTCGAGGAAGTCATCCCCGGCGCCGCCGTCGAGATCATCGGCGTCGCCGCGATCAGACCGTGACTCGCCGTAGCGGTCGCCGCCGACGTCGGTCAGGCGATCGTTGCCACCGTCGCCGTTGATGTCGTCGTTGCCCAGCCCGCCGAACAGGTTGTCGGTCCCGTCACCGCCGTTGAGGACGTCATTACCGGCCTCGCCCTGGACCTCATCGTCGCCCGCTCCGCCGCTGATCCCGGGGTCGTCACCGTCGCCGCCTCTGAGGGCGTCGTTGCCGTCGCCTCCGCTGAGTGTGTCGTTGTTCTTGCCGCCGATGATGGAGTCGGAGCCGGCTTCGCCGTTGAGGACGTCGTTGCCCTCCTTGCCCTGCATCGTGTCGTTGCCGTTGCCGAGTGCGCACGTGTCAGCGAACTGGGTGCCGAGGAAGCGGTCGTTGCCGACCGAGGTGATGCACGGTGTCGATTCGGTGGATAGGTGGGACGCAACCGCCGATCCTGCACCGACCGCGAGCGCCAGTGTAAAAGCCAGCGCCACCGAAAATGATCTACTCATGAATACCCCGCATTCGCCCAATCGTAAGGTTGCCTTAAGGCGCCAGCCTACCAGTGCCAGGCCCCGCTTTTGCACGAGTCCGTGCTTAGACCCTCGGCGCTGCAGGCGTCGTTGCCAGCGCCGCCGTCGATGGAGTCGTTGCCGTCGACGTCGTCGTTGTTCTTACCGCCGATCATGGTGTCGACACCGCCATCAAGGGTTGCATTCTGTCTTCCCTGCCCTGGAGCTGGTCGTTGTCGTCTCCGAGGGCGCAGACATCGGCGAACTGGGTGCCGAGAAAGAGGTCGTTCGCGGCAGTCGGCACACCGGCGTCGACGATGTCGAGAGATGCAAGCGACAGAGCTTGCGCCGATACCGAGCGCGAGGACCGAAATCGCCGTGATCAGAAGTGATCTGTTCTCCGGGTACCCCTTCACTGGTCGAACGGCTAAGGACGGTCATGCCCTATAGCGAGCCCCACCCGAAGAAAAGACCCCCGGGCACCGTGCCCGGGGGTCCTGAACTACGTGCCTCGAACGAAAACGTACTCAGGAACTACTCACGAACGACTAGAACGTGCTCTCGCAATTCACGACGATGTCGCCGCCGTCGGCGCTGCAGGCGTCGTTGTTGGCACCACCGTCGATGGTGTCGCTGCCGTCTCCGTCGCGGCCGTTGACCGTGTCATCGCCGTCCTCGCCAGCCAGGGTGTCGGAGTCGCCGCCGTCAGTGTCCGAGACGCTGTCGCTGCCTGGGCCACCTTCGATCACGTCATTACCCGGACCACCGATCACGTTGTCTACACCGTCGTCGCCGTCGACGTCATCAGCGCCGCCTACCGGCAGGCGACCGTCGTTGCCGGGACCGCCTAAGAGCTCGTCATCTCCGTCATTCCCGTCCATATCGACGTCGTCGCCATCCCCGCCGCGAATGAGGTCGTTGCCGTCGCCGCCGAGAAGGTCGTCATTGTTCTTGCCGCCGATGACGGTGTCGGCTCCCGCCTGGCCGTCGAGTGCGTCGTTGCCCTCCTTGCCCTGCAGCGAGTCGTTGCCGGCGCCGAGAGCGCACGCATCGGCGAACTGGGTGCCGAGGAAGACGTCGTCGCCGCCTGTCGAGACGCACGGCGTCGACGCCGTAGAAAGATGCGATGCGACAACCGAGCTCGCACTGATGCCGAGCGCGAGGATCGAAGCCATCGCGATCAGAAGTGATCTATTCATGAGGACTCTCCCTTGCCGAGTCATACGCTGTCTAGGACGGCCCGACCCTACATCGAACTCGCGGCAAAGGAAAGACCCCCCGGGCGCTGGGCCCGGGGGGTCTTTCTGAACTGCGTGCCTAGGACTAAACGTACCCAGGAATCACTTACCTGCGACTAGAACGTGCTCTCGCAGCTCGCGGCCACCACGGTGTCGCCACCGTCGGCGCTGCAGGCGTCGTTGCCGGCGCCGCCGTCGATCGTGTCGTTGCCGTCGCCGTCACGGCCGTTGACCGTGTCGTCGCCAGCGTCACCTCGGAGGATGTCGGTGTCACCGGTACCGCCGGTGTCGGAGACGGAGTCGGACTCGGTGCCGCCCTCCAACGTGTCGTTGCCCGATCCACCGAGCATGTTGTCGATGCCGCCAAAGCCGCGCACCAGGTCGTTACCCGCCTGGCCGGAGACCTCGTCGTCACCGGCATCGCCGTCTACGAACCCGTCGTCTCCGTCGCCGCCGCGGACATTGTCGTTGCCGTTGCCGCCGTCGACGAAATCGTTGCCCTTGCCACCGATCACGGTGTCGGCGCCGTCCTCGCCACCCAGGTCGTCATTGCCTTCCTTCCCCTGCAGCGAATCGTTGCCAGCTGCCAGGTCGCAAACATCGGCGAACTGGGTACCGAGGAAGACGTCGTTACCGGCGGTCGGAACACACGGAGTCGACGAGGTCGACAGGTGCGAAGCAACAGCGGAGCTCACGCCGATACCGAGCGCGAGGACCGAGACGAGCGCAATCAAGAAAGATCTACTCATGAGTCATCCCTTCACTAATCGTACGTTTGTCTAGAACGGCGAAGACCCTACATCGAATTCGCGGCAAAGGAAAGACCCCCCGGGCGCTGGGCCCGGGGGGTCTTTCTGAACTGCGTGCCTAGGACTAAACGTACCCAGGAATCACTTACCTGCGACTAGAACGTGCTCTCGCAGGTCGCGGCCACCACGGTGTCGCCACCGTCGGCGCTGCAGGCGTCGTTGCCGGCGCCGCCGTCGATCGTGTCGTTGCCGTCGCCGTCACGGCCGTTGACCGTGTCATCGCCAGCGTCTCCTCGAGAGGATGTCGGTGTCGCCGGTACCGCCGGTGTCGGAGACGGAGTCGGACTCGTGCCGCCCTCCAGCGTGTCGTTGCCCGATCCCGCCGACGATGTTGTCGATGCCGGCTTCGCCGAAGACGGTGTCGTTACCGGACTGGCCGGAGAGCTCGTCGTCACCGGCACCGCCGGCAACTAGGGGGTCGTCGCCGTCGCCGCCGCGGACGTTGTCGTTGCCGGCGTCGCCGTAGACGGAGTCGTTGTTCTTGCCGCCGATGACCGTGTCTGCACCGTCGTCGCCGTGCAGGAGATCGTTGCCTTCCTTGCCCTGCAGCTGGTCGTTGCCAGCTCCGAGGGAGCAGGTGTCGGCGAACTGGGTGCCGAGGAACAGGTCGTTACCGGCGGTCGGAACACACGGAGTCGACGAGGTCGACAGGTGCGAAGCAACAGCGGAGCTCACGCCGATACCGAGCGCGAGGACCGAGACGAGCGCAATCAAAAAAGATCTACTCATGAGTCATCCCTTCACTAATCGTACGTTTGTCTAGAACAGCGCGAGAGCCTACCAGCATCACGCGGGTCTGCGCCTCTATTAACTTGAACTCAACAGACGCCTTCGGAACTATGCCATCTGCAGGGAAATGTCGCATCAGATGAGGCAGTTCAGAGGTTCGCGTAGCGCCGATGCAGGTCCGCATCGAGCCAGTTGTACGCGCCCACGCGCACGAGCAGCGCCTCGTCCTCGGCGGCGCGCGGGGGCCGCGCGCGGTTGACCTTGGCACGCGGGGAGAGTCGAGCTCTGCCCAGCCGAGCTCGGCACCGAAGCCGACCACCGCCTGCTCGAAGCGCTCCCGCACCCCGACCATGTAATCGGCGTCGAGCGCCTCGAATAGTCGCGTCGCGCCAGAGCTCGGCATCGGGCGGCGGGCCATCGGAGGCGGCAAGCGCGGCGAGATCGATGTCGTGGAGCGGCGCGAGCAGCGCCCGGCTCTGGCCGTTGACGTACTGGCGCGAGAGCGCGGGCTCGTCACGCGCGAGCCGCTCGGGATCGGCGAACAGCATCTCGAGGGTGTGCGGGATCCCGGCGTTGCCGCGCTTCTGGCCGCCGAAGTGAAACCGCGAGAGCACGCGGTCGACCGGCTCGCGGACGATCGTGATCGCGCGCCGCGGACGCTCGATCAAGTAGAGCAGATGGTTGGCGGGGTGGCCGGCGAGGCAGGCGATCGAGGCCCGCTCGCTCTCGCTGAGACCCGCGTACCAGCGCTTGGCGACGGTCGCGCGGTCCTCGTCGCGCGGCGAGCCGACGACGACGTGCTCGGCCGCGGCCGCGTAGTTGCGGTGGATCACGTCGCGCAGCGAGGTGCCGGCGGTCTTGGCGAGGTGCTGGAAGATCGACCGTCGGCCGATCGGCGGGCAGCGGCTCTGGAGCGTCATGTAGACCTCGAGCGCGATCCGCTCGCCCTTCGCGCTTGGCGGCGCGCTGGTAGGTCTTGTTGCGCTGTCGGCGGAAAGGGCGGGCCGCTGGCGAGCCGTTCGCTCCGAGCGCTCCATCGCGCGCGTATATAGCTCCACGTCGAGCCAGTTGTAGGTGGCGATCTGCTCGCGGAGCGCGCCCGGGAGCTCGGTCGGTCGCCGGGCGGGCGCGGTTGACCTTCTCGCTGGTCGCGCGGGCCGGCTTCCAGCCGAACCGGTCGCCGAGCGCGGTGACGCCCTCGTCGAAGCGCTCGCTGACGCCGAGCAGGTAGTGGCGCTCGAGCAGCTCGTCGAGGCGTGCCCGCCAGAGATCGGCGTCGGCGGGTGGTCCCGCGCTGAAGGCCAGCTCGGCGATCTCGAAGTGGGGCTCGAGCAGGCTGCGCGCCTGGCCGTTGAAGAACGCCCCGAAGGCGTAGGCGCGGTCGAGCTGCGCCGGATGGGCGCCGCCGATCCGCTCGTAGATCTGCTCGAGCGTCCACTCGCGCAGCTCGGCGCCGATTCCTGGGCCGCTGGCCGCGCGTCGCGCCTGCCGCCTTCGGCGGTCGGTTGGCGAAGTAGTAGCGCGAGACCACGCGGTCGACGGGGTCGCGGACCAGCGTGAAGCCGAGCGCGGGGCCTTCGAGCAGCGGCAACGAGGTAGTTGGCCTCGTGCGAGGTGACGCCGGCGAGGCGCGCCCATTCCTCGGCCGAGAGCCGTGCGTGGAGCTCGCGGTGCCACTCGATCAGGTTCTCGCGCGATTGCGCTCGACGCGCCTCGCCACCCGGTCCGTGGCGCAGGCTCGGGACCGCGATGCTCGCGCTGTGCTTGAGATTCTTGCGCAGGACCTTGCGCATCGAGGTACCCGCGGTCTTGCGGATGTGCTGGAAGACGAGCGTCGGCGGGGCGCCCTGGCGGCGCGGCTCGGGGTGGAAGTAGAGCTCGGTGTAGGCGCTGCCACCGGGGGAGCGGTCGGGATCCTGGAGGTCGGCGAGCCGGTCCTGGATCGAGGCGAGGTCGACGGCCGGTGGGGCGCCGCTCACGCTGCGCCGAGCACGAGCCGCCGGACCGCCGACGCGTCGCCTGTGGCCAGCTCCCGGAACGGGGCCTGCTCGCGGTGGTCGGTGCTGTAGGTGAACGCGTAGGGGGTCAGGTACTGGAAGATCGCGACCAGCCGCGAGCGCCCCGGTACCGCGACGCGGCTGCCGAAGTGGAAGCAGCGGCTCGTGTCGACGAGGTAGGCGGTGCCGGTCGGGCCGTTCAGCTCGATCGCGCGCTCGCGGCCGACGACCTCATCCACGATCTCGTCGGTCACGCGGCCCTCGGCGAGCGAGTAGCCGATCTGATCCGCGAGCCGCTCGGAGACCGATGCGTCCAGGACGGTCAGCGGGCCGCAGGCGGAATCGACATCGGAGCAGAGGACGAACAGCTTGACCTGGCGTACATCGGCGTTGTCGAGGTGCCAGAGCTGGGAGCGCGAGGCGGGCTCGTCGATGTGGCGCGAGCACCAGAGATCGGCGTAGTTGAGGATCGGGACGACGCCGAGGTAGTCGGTGACCGCGGCGATCACCGGATCCGAGAGCGCCAGCGTCATGAACGGCGAGTCGAGCTCGAGCAGCGGCCCGTCGAGCAGGTACTTCGCCATGTTGGTCTTCTTCTTGGCCCAGGGGAGGTCGTCGAAGCCGATCCGATCGACGAGCTCCTGTCCGGCCTGCACGACCGGATCGGCTCCGGGCAGCGCGCCCGGGTCGATCGCACGCAGGCCGAGCGCCGGGTCGATCGCGAAGGCCGGATCGGCGCTCAGCGATCCGGCGAGCTGGAACCGGTCACGGTCGCGGTCGGCTTCCTCCGCCCGCCGCGCGGCGATGAACTCGAGCCGCTCGCGCGGGGTGCTCTTGCGGGCCGCTTCCTGTGCGTTATCGCGGGGCTTGGCGGCGCGCCGCTGCTCGATCAGGCCGATGGTGTTCTCCGGTCGGGGAAGGTGGGCGAGTCTAGCTCTGCGCTTGACGGGCTTCGCGGGTGCTCGATACGCTTTACCAATGGCAAAGATAGTAAAGCGTCAGACCACGACGGTCAGCAGCAAGCACCAGGTGACGATTCCGGTCAGCGAGTTGCGCGCCTCGGGACTCGCGCCCGGCGATGTCGTCCGGGTCGAAACCACAGGCGCCGGCCAGGTGCTCCTGACGCGGATCGACGAGCTGGTCGGCCGCTACGCGGGCGCGCTCGATGGCCGCGGAGAGCTGCGCCGCGACGTGGACCGGCTGCGTGAGGAATGGCGGTAGCGCTCGACTCCGACGCGGTGATCGGGTTCCTCGACTCCGGTGACGCCCACCACCGCTCGTCGGTGGCGATGATCCGGGAGGCGCTTGCCGCCCAGCCGCTGGTCGTCTCGGCCGTCACGGTCGCCGAGGTGCTGACCGGCGCGCTTGTCGGCCACCACGACGAGCAGGTCGTCCGCGGCTTCTTCAGCGACCTGATCGGCACTGTCGTTCCGGTCGACGGGGCGATCGCCGAGGAGGCAGCCCGGCTGCGGGCGGCCGGCCCGCTGCGGATGCCCGACGCGCTCGTGCTCGCGACGGCGATCGTCGAGCCGAAGATCGAGGCGCTGATCACCGGCGATCGCGCCCTGGTCGCCGCTGCGGGCGACCGGCTCGAGGTGAGGTTGCTCCCGTGAGACCCCACCGGGTCCTCAGCACGCGACGACGGTCCCAGCGGGGGTGTTCTCGCTGAGGCAAGCGCCGCTGATCCATATCGGCTACCACAAGACGGGTTCCTCCTGGCTGCAGAAGTTCGTCTTCCGCCGCGCCGAGGCCGGCTTCGGCGCGCTCGCCAAGACCCTTGACTCCCCGCTCAAGCAGCTGCTCGTGATTCCGAACCCGCTCGACTTCGATCCCGGGGCGGTCGCCGCCGCGCTCGTGCCCCAGATCGAGCGGATCGAGGCCAAGGGGCTGCGGGCGGTCGTCTCCTCCGAACGGCTCGCCGGACACCCTTTCTCGGGCGGGTACGACAGCAAGGAGTTGGCGACCCGACTGCAGCGGGTCTTCCCGGCCGGCCGCGTGCTGATCGTGATCCGCGAGCAGCGCGGGGTGATCCTCTCCTCCTACAAGCAGTACGTGAAGGCCGGCGGCCCGGCTTCGCTGGGCGGCTACCTCAACCCTCCCGCTCGCGGCCGCGAGCGGGTGCCGATGTTCGACTTCGGCCACTACGCCTACGACCGGCTGATCGCCCTCTACCACGAGCTGTTTGCCCCCGATCGCGTGCGGGTTGCGCTGTACGAGCAGCTCGCCATCGATCCGCGCGCCTTCGTCGAGGGGATCGCCGAGTTCGCCGGCGTCGTGGTCACACCGGAGGCGCTCGCCGCGCTGCCCGCCGAGCGGCCGAACCTCGCCTCGCGCGGGTCCGCCGTTGCCCTGCGGCGGCGCTCCAACCAGCTCTTCCGGCGAACCGACGTCAACCCCGCCCCGCTGCTCGGGGCAACCGCGCTGGAGCGCCCGGCCGAGCGCGTCGTCGGGGCGATCGACCGGATGACCCCGGCCTCGCTCGCCCGCTCGCTCGACGGGCGGCTACGCGATCTGGTCGCCCGCGAGGTCGGCGAGCGCTACCGCGAGAGCAACCGCCGGACCGCGCTGATGACGGGCCTCGACCTCGCCGCCGCCGGGTACGACACGTGACCGGCGCGACCGTGCGCGTCATCGAGCCGCGCCCGCCCGGCATCGCCCACCGCTTCCGCGAGCTGTGGACCTACCGGCGGCTGATCCCGTTCTTCGGCAAGTCGTTCATCCGCAAGCGCTACATCAACACCTACCTCGGCTGGTGGTGGCTGCCGCTGCGTCCGGTGCTGGAGGTCGGCGCCCGCGTGCTGCTGTTCGGCGCGTTGCTCGCCGTGCCATCCGACGGCGTGCCCTACCTGATCTTCCTGCTCGTCGGGATGTCGGCCTGGCAGCTGTTCGCGCGCGGGCTCTACTGGGCGACGCGCAGCACCGAGCTGAACCGCAAGTTCCTGGGCAAGATCTACCTGCCGCGGCTGCTGCTGCTCGCCTCCTCGATCGCGCCGGAGCTGCTCGAGCTGTTCATGTACGCGGTGATAATCACCGTCGTCGTAGCCGTCTACGGGTTCCTCGACGGGACGATCTACATCCAGTTCGGTCCGGAGCTGTTGATCGCGCTGGCCGGCTATGCGATGTCGATCGGCCTGGTCTGGGCGATCGGCCTGTTCAGCTCGGTCTACGGCGCCCAGTCGCGCGACACGCGGTTCGCGCTCGTGCAGGTGATCGGCTTCTGGTTCTTCGTCACCCCTGTGCTCTACCCGGTCAGCATCGTGCCCGAGGGTTTTCGCACCCTGATGGCGCTCAACCCGATGACCGGCCCGATCGAGATGGTCAAGTGGGGGCTGCTCGGAGTGGGCGAGATCCAGCCGCTCGCGGTGATCTCCTGCCTCGCTACTATCGCCGTGATCGGCACCGCCGGGCTGTTCTTCTTCGCCTCGTCCGAGGCCGCCGCGGTCGACAACCTCTAGATGAGCCCGAACCGGAAGATCCTCCTCTTCATGCGCCACGCGGGCTATGTCCGCAACTTCGACGCGACCCTGATCGCGCTCGCCGAGCGCGGTCACGAGCTCCACATCGCGGTCGACCACACCGCCAAGGCCAACCTGCCCCAGCTCCAGGACCAGCTCGAGGCCCTGACGGCGGCCCACCCGACGTTCTCCTGGGGCGTGACCCCCGAGCGCAAGGGCGGCTGGAAGCGGGTGACGGCCGAGCTCTGCCAGGCGCTCGACTACTGGCGCTACCTGCGGCCCGAGTTCGCCTCGGCTCCCGCGTTGCGCGCGCGGGCCGGGTCACGCGCTCCGGGTTGGGCTACGTGGCTGACGACGTTGCGGCTGATGCGCAGCGAGCGCGCCCTCGACCTGATCTGCGGGCTCGCCAAGCGAGCGCTCGCCGGCGTCCCGCGCGCTCCCGAGGTGAGCGCCTACATCGAAGCCCAGGCGCCCGACCTCGTTGTGATCACCCCGCTCGTCGAGATCGGCTCGCCGCAGCTCGAGTACCTGCGCTGCGCCAAGGCGCTCGGGTTGCCGACCTGCCTGATGGTCGCGAGCTGGGACCACCTGACCACCAAGGGGCTGATCCACGAGCTGCCCGACACGGTGACCGTCTGGAACCCGACCCAGCGGCGCGAGGCGGTCGAGCTGCACGGCGTTCCGGCCGAGCGGATCGTGGTCACCGGCGCGGTCGCCTACGACCACTGGTTCGACTGGCAGCCGACCCGTGACCGGGCCGAGTTCTGCGGCTCGATCGGGCTCGACCCCGACCGCCCGTTCGTCCTCTACCTCGGCTCATCCGGCTTCATCGCACCGTCGGAGGGTGCGTTCATCGCGGATTGGATCCGCGGGATCCGGGCCGTGCCGGGCGCCGGCCTGGACGATCTCCAGATCCTCGTCCGGCCCCATCCCCAGAACGCGAGCGCGCGCAAGTTCGGCGTCCACGAGCTGCCGGGCGTGGCGGTCTACCCGCTCGAGGGCGCCAACCCCACGAGCGAGCAGCTGCGCAACGACTACTTCGACTCGCTGCACCACTGCGCCGCCGCGATCGGGATCAACTCGAGCTCGATGATCGAGGCGGCGATCGTCGGCCGTCCGGTCCACACGCTGCTCGCTCCCCAGTACTGGAAGACCCAGCGCGGCAGCCTCCACTTCCGCTACCTGCTGCCCGAGAACGGCGGGATGCTCAAGGTCGCGAGCACGATCGAACAGCAGGCGCCGCAGATCGCGCGCTCGCTCGCCGACGGGGCCGAGGAGGCGCGCGAGAACATGCGGCTGATCGAGCACTTCATCCGCCCGCACGGAATCGACGTGCTGGCCACGCCGCGTTTGGTCGAGACGATCGAGACGCTCGCGGGGTCGGCGCCGCGCGATCGGACCGGGGCCGAAGCGGAGGGGAGCGTGCTCGCCTGGTTCGTTCGGGTCGGGTCCGCACTGTTTCCCGGACCGGCTCAGCGCGGTGCGGCGTTGGGCGTCGCCCAGCGCGCGCTCGCCGTCCTGTCGAGAATCGGGCCCGCCTTCGAAGTCCTCCGCGGCCGGGGCGCGGGTGGGGAGTTTGCCGCGCGCGCCGAGAAGCAGGCGATCCGCGCCAAGCGCGCCGCCTCGACGGGCGCCGATCAGCCGGCCGAGAAGACCCGGGAGGTCACCCGATGAATCCGCCGCTTCCGGGCGCTCTGGAGGAGCGGATCGAGCGCGCGAGCGGCGAGCCGGGCTACCGCGCCTACCTGGAGGTCCGTGAGCACGTGCTGCGGATGCTCGAGGTCGAGCGGGCCGCGGCCCCGCGCGGCGACTTCGGCGATTGGCAGGCTGCCGCCGCGGACGTCGAGTACGTGCTCGACGCCGGGCCGCTGGTGATCCAGCGGCTGCGCCGCCACGCCTCCGCCTTCGGCGCTCCGCACGGCGACGATTATCGGGCCGGCGCGGCGTCACTACGCGAGGAGCTGGCCGCGCGCCGCGATGCCTTGATCTCCGCCGCGGGAGGCGCCGAGCTGCTCGTAGGGGCCCCGCCGGAGCTCGGCGGGGTCGGCTTCGAGATCGGCGGCGCGCTCCACAACAGCGCTACGCTCGACTGCTTCGAGACGCTGATCGCGCTTGACCGGGGCGCGGTCCTGGCTCGCGCGGGTGCCAGCCCGGAACGCCGCGTGGTCTGGGAGATCGCCGGCGGGGCGGGGGAGTTCACGCGCGCCTTCAAGACGCTCTTCCCGGACACGACCTGCATTCTCAGCGACCTGCCGGAGCTGCTCCTGTTCTCGGCGACGATCCTGAAGATCGCCTTCCCCGATTCGCAGTTCGCGTTCCTCGACGGCGCAGAGGATTCCGCGCCACCGCCCGAGGCGGACTTCGTCTTCGTCCCGCTTTCCGCGAGCGAGCGGCTGCGCCCGGCGCGGCTCGACCTGGCAGTCAACACCGGTTCCTTCCAGCGGCTGCCGGGCGCTGCCGTCGAGCGGCTCGTCGCCCACGCCCACGACCTGGATTGTCCCTTCTTCTACACGCGGGATTCGGGTGCACCATTCGAGAGCTTCGAGCGGCGCTACTGGCCCCATCCGATCGAGGTGGTCGATGGGGGCCACGACCACCTGCTCGGCTGGTGGAGCAAAGGCCCGCGATGAGCCGCGCGCCGGGTGACGCGCGCGTCGTGATCGGCGCGCCGCTCTACAACAATGCGGCCCACCTGCCCGAGGCGATCGACTCGCTGCTCAGCCAGACCTACACCGACGCCGCCTACGTGCTGCTCGACGATTGCTCCTCGGATGCGACCGCCGACATCGCCTCGGGCTATGCCGAACGGGATCAGCGCGTCCACTTCGAGACCAACGAGCAGCGGCTCGGCCTGATCGGCAGCTACGTCCGCTGCTTCGAGCGTGCGCAGCAGCTGTGTCCGTCGATGGAGTACTTCGCCTGGGCGAGCGACCACGACATGTGGCATCCGCGCTGGCTCGCCGAGCTCGTCCGGACGATCGAGGCACACCCCGAGGCGGTGCTCGTCCACCCGCGCTCGGTCGGTGTCGACGCGGACGGGACCATCTACCACCGGCCGCCCGCCTATGACACGGGCGGCGAGCAGGATCCGCTGCAACGGCTGCGCGACGCCTGGCGCGGCGCTCCGGCCGGCTACCTCGTCTATGGACTGATCCGCGTCCGCGACCTCGAGGCGTGCGGGGTCTATCGCCCGGTGCGCGAGCCCGACCGCCTGCTGATCACCGGCCTCGCTGTCCGCGGCCAGATAGTCGAGCACCCGGAGGTCCTCTACTACCGCCGCCGCACCGACCTGCCTGACGCCGCGCGCCAGCGAGCGGCGTGCTTCCCGGACGGGATCCCGCTGCACGTGCTCGTGCCCTGGCCATTCACGCACGGGGCGCTGCTCGGCTGGGACGTCCTCACCCGGCAACCGGATGTGGGCCTGTTAGCGCGTGTGCGGCTGGCGCTGGGGGCCGCGGCGATCTACATGCGCTGGGGGCTCGAGGTCGAACTCCACCGCCGGCTGCGTGCCTACGGGCTCAAGCGGATCCTGAGGTTCCTCGGGGGCAGCCGGCTGGCGGAGGCCTCCGTGATCATGAACCGGCCCGCAGCGCTCGCGGAGACCAACGAGCAGTGAGCGACGCGGCCGCCGGCCCGGCGATCGAGCTCGAGCACGTCTCGAAGCGGTACCGCGGCGCCGGCCGGCCGATCCCCGTCCCTCGGATTCTTCGCCGCCGCTCGCGCGGGGCTTTCTGGGCGCCGCGCACCGAGGCCGCCGAGGACGTCGATGTCGACGACGACCTCGGAGAGGAGGAGATGGAGGACGAGGCCGAGGCGGAAGTCGCCGAGGGGCTCGCGGAGGGCGAGGAGGTCTGGGCGCTGACCGACATCTCGCTGCGCGTCGAGCCCGGCACGGTGCTCGGTGTGCTCGGGGCCAACGGGTCGGGCAAGACCACGCTGATGCGCGTGCTGGCCGGCATGACCCCGGTCACCGAAGGGCGGGTGACGCTGCGCGGCCGGGTCTCGCCGCTGATGAGCGCCGCGCCGGCGTTCATGCAGCCGCAGATGACCGGTCGCGAGAACATCTACTTCCTCGCCGAGCTGTTCGGTGTCCCGCGCGAGGTCGCCGCGCGCCGCGTCGATGCGATCGCCGAGTTCGCCGACGTCAGCGCGCTGCTCGACCTCCAGCTCAAGACCTACTCCTCCGGCCTCTACAAACGGCTCGCGGTGGCCATCTCGCTGCTGCTCGAGCCCGATGTGCTGCTGGCCGACGAGCTGCCCTCGATCGGCGATGTCCATTTCCGCGAGCAGTTCCGTCGCCACCTCGAGAGCGAGTGCCGCGAGGGGCTGACCCTGGTGCTTGCCTCGCACGACCTGCGCACGGTCCGCGACTTCTGCAGCGAGGCGGTCCTGCTCGACGAGGGGCGGATCGTCGAGCGCGGCGATGTCGAGACGATCATCGACCTCTACGAAACGATCCGCGCGCGCGCCCGCCGGTCGGCGATCCCCGACGGGCGACCGGACGGCGCGGAGCCGCTGAGGCGCGCGGAGGTGGGCGGTGCGGGCGCGGGGCTGTTCGCGCTCGACGGCGAACCGGCCGAGGCGGTGCACGCCGACGACGAGGCGATCGTCGAGATGGGGCTGTTAGTCCGCGCGCCGGGGCTCGAGCTGCTCGGCACGCTCTCGGTCCGCGCGCCGGGCGGCGAGGTCGTGATCCGCAGCCGGATGCGCGAGCCGTGGGCCGCGACCGAAGGTCCCGGGCTTTACTTGATCACGATGTTCCTGCCGGCGCGGCTGCTCGCCGACGGGCCCTACGACGTGACCTCCCGGGTCACGATCTTCCGCGACGGCGAGCGGATCGGCAAGCGCCAGCACGAGGCCTTCTCCTTCGAGGTGTTCGGGGGCGGGGAGCAGCCGCCCCCGGAGCGGTTCGAGGCTCCGCTGAAGCTCCCGTGGGCGGTCTTCTACGAGGGGGCGAGCACGGGATGAGCGATGTTCGCCCGGCCGGCTTCGGCGGTGCGCTGGCCGAGCCGCCCGACCCGGCGCTGCCACCGCTGGACCTCCACGTCGCTGATGAGCCCGTGGCCGACCGCCCGCTGCTGATCTTCCACCACCTCCCGAAGACCGCCGGCACGTCGGTCCGCCGCGCGCTCGAGCTGAGCCTCAAGGCGGGCACGACGGCGCTGTACCTGCCTGACCCCGCCGACGGGTCCGACGGGCGGGCGGTCACCGCGAAGCGCTACCGGGAGCTGTACGAAGCGTTCTCCGAGGCCGAGCGATCCCGGCTGGTCGCGGTCGCGGGCCACTCGGCGAATCACTTCGCGCCGCTGCTGCAGCGGCCCTACCGCGTCGTGACGATGCTGCGCGACCCGGTCGAGCGGGTGTTCTCGCGATTCTTCTTCGTCGGCCGCGCTCGCGGGCTGGCGATCGAGGACTTCTACGAGCAGGCGCTCGCCGGGACCTTCGGCGGACCGTTCGCGCCGGACGCGGTCCAGTTCTTCAACGGCCAGGCGCGCAGCCTGCTCGCGCCCTGGTTCGACACGACCACGCTGGGCTGCTCGGCCGGCCCCGGCGAGGACGCCGACCTGTGGCGCTCCCGGGTGGACGAGGTGCTCGCAGAGCATCACCTCGTCGGCGTCCGGGAGCGGTTCGCGCAGTCGATCCGGCAGATCGCCGAGCAGTTCGGCTGGCAGCGCGTCGAGTTCCCGGAACTGAGGGTCAACGACGCGCGGCCGCGTGAGGTGGACCTCGCGGAGGAGACGCAGGCGTTGGTCCGCTCCCACAACTGGCTCGACGCGGAGCTCCACGCGCGGTACCTGGAGGCCTTTCCGCCCGAGGCCCAGCGGCCGGATCAGGTATTCGCGAAGCGGACGCGGCGCGAGACGCTGCGGCCGCCGAAGCCACCGAAGGAGCCAAAGCCGCCCAAGCCGCCGAAGGAACCCAAGCCACCCAAGGCCGCAAAACCACCGAAAGCCGCCAAGCCGGCCCGGCGATCCAAGCGGTTCCGGTTCAGCTGAGGGCCGGCGGCCCGTCGCGGCGGGCGTCGCGCTCCAGCTCGGTCTCGACCAGCTGCGCCGGATCCTGTGGGCCGCCCTGCCACACCTCGCGCAGCTGAGCCGCTCGTCGCGCGCGCGAGGCCGGGTCGCGGCCCGGGGCGTCGGGCGCGTCGTCCTCGAGCTGGGCGCTCAGTGCGGCGACCTGTTGCTCGAGCTCTTGAACGCGCCGCTCGAGGCCGCTGGTGTCCTCGTCCATCAGCCCTCGGCGAGGGCTCGGACCTCGCTGTAGACCTCGCCGGTCCACTCCTGTACGGCGGCGCGCTCCTCGTCGGAGACGGTGCTCGCCGCGCGCTTGATCGGCTCGTCGAGCACTCCATGGCGGCTGACGCGGAAACTCGAGTTGGCCTTGATCGGACGGCGGTTGAATGTCGGCCGCGTGAGGATCGGGTGGAAGTCGATGTCGAGGAACTCGGCGGCGCGGCGCATCGTGCCCTCGGTGTCTGAGAGCAGCGTCTCGAAGGCGATCACGTGGACGGCGTCGGGACGCTCGCGCTTGGCGGCGAGGATCTCCTCGGCCGCCATCCGCCAGAGGCCGATCGCTTCGTTGATGTCGCCGTACTTCTTCGGGTAGGCCAGCCGCGCGGAGGCGAAGAAGCCGCTCGGATCACGGATCGCCGAGATCTGCCGCCCGTCCGGGTAGGCCGCGACGAACGCCGCGCGGCTGGCGCCCCAGGCAAGCCGCGGGCAGAAGCCGACCACCCAACGCTTCTCATCGCCGTGGAGGCTCTGGTTGTCGAGCCAGGCGTTGAAGTAGGAGGTCATGTAGAGGTCGAGGACGTCGCGCTGGGAGCGCAGGTCGCGCTCGGCGGCCAGCGTGAGGAACAGCGCGCGCTGGAAGGAGGGGACGAGCGTGAACGGGTGGGCCTCGAGATCCTCGCCCTCGTAGGCCACATACTTGCGCGCGTACTTGTGGTACCCCTGATCGAAGTACCGCTCGAGGATCTCCTCGCGCAGGACCTCGTGCCACTCCTCCGGATCGGCGTCGAGATCGAGCACCGGCCAGTCGTATTTCGTCGGGTAGCCGATGTGGAGCTCGTACGGGTGGGCGTGGAGCTGCGGATGGCCGTCGAAGAGCTCGCTCAGCAGGGTTCCGCCGGAGCGTTGCATCTGCGAGATCAGCACAAGCGGCTGGTCGATCGGGGTGATGTGCTCGCGGCGGTGGCGGAACAGCCGCTCTGCCTCCGCGGGGTTCGCGAGGGGCTCGGCGGCCGCGGCGCGCACGAGCATCGGTTCGGTAGCCTCTGCCATCGTTTAGGAGCGTAGCTGCAGCCGCAGTGAAGGGATATGACGTCCTCACGGCTTGACATCGCCGCCGTTCCGGGCACGCCCAACGGGGCGGGCGACGCTACGTCGACCCGTTTTCTCTTCACGACGCTCCAGCACATCGAGAGCGATTTCTACGGTCGTGTCGGCGCCGAGCTGGTTCGCCGCGGGCACGAGGTCGCACACGTGACCTACTCTCGCCGGGCGGCCAGCGAGCTCGAGCGCAAAGGGTTCACCGCCTTTTGCCTGCCCGATCGGATGGCAGCACTCGGCGAGGAGATCGATTTCGTCGCGGAGGCCGACCGGATCGTCGGCCAGTACGACACGCCGACGCTGCGCGACATCCACCGGACCGACTTCGTCTGCGACGGACGGCCCGAGGAATGGTGCGCCGAGCGGACCGTCCGCCACATGATGGCCTTCGAGCAGATCTTCGACGAGTGGGGGCCGCAGGTCGTCGTGCCCGAGGTCGGCAACGAGACGATCCGGCGCGCCGCCCACCTGCTCGGCCTCTCGCGCGGGGCGCCGGTCCTGTTCCTCTTCTACACGATCTTCCCCGAGCCGCTGCGGCTCTACGTCGACACGATGGACGCACCGATCGTCGCCCCCGACGAGTTGCGCGAGCTCGAGCCTGCCGAGCGGGCGCAGGTCGAGGAGTTCATCGAGGGGTTCATCCGCGCGGATGAACCGATCCGCGAGTATCGCCGGCCCGGCGTGTCCTCAAAGCGGTTGCGGATGTTCGCCCGGCACACACTCGTCAACGCGCTCTATGACCGCGACAATCAGTATCTGCGGCCGTTGCACTGGACGCTCGGCACGATCCGCGAAACCGTCCGGGCCCGCGCGGCGCGCTTCTACTACGAGGAGCTCCGCCCGGGGCGCCCCTACGTCTACTTCCCGCTCCACCTGATGGACGACTACAAGCTCAAGGCCGTCATTCCGCACTGCGCCGACCAGCCCGCGATCGTCGAGCAGGTCGCCCGCTCGCTGCCACACGGTCACGACCTCGTCATCAAGGAGCACCCGATGTCGATCGGGCGCAACCGACTCAGCGTGCTACGGCGGCTGCGGCGGATCCGCAACGCGCGGCTGGTCCCCGCTCGCACCAGCTCCCACGACCTGATCGCGGGCGCCGAGGCCGTCGCGGTGATCTCCTCGACGGTCGGGCTCGAGGCGTTGCTGCACGGCAAGCCGGTCCTGACCATCGGCCGCCCCTTCTACTCGGGTTTCGGCGTGACGCGCGACCTCGACGGGCCGACCGGGATCCGCGAGGCTGTCCCGGCGCTGCTCGAGGATGTGCCCGATCGCGAGCGGATCCTGCAGTTCCTGCACGCTGCGCGCAAGCGCTGCCACCCGGGAGCGCCGGTGCTCGTCGATCGCTCCGATGCCAACGCGGTCGAGCTCGCCGGCTCGCTCGAGGCGGCCTCGGTCGCGCTCGTCGCGCCGAGCCGGGTCCCAACCGGATGACCGACGGCGCCGGCGAGACGCTCGAGACGACCGTCGACGCTTTCCAGCGGGCGGTCTTCGAGCAGCAGCCGGTCGGCCCCGAGCACTACAGCGAGGAGTACTTCGCCTCGGACTGGCGCGAGGACGACAACCGCTACGACGTCGAGACGCGCCGGCGGATCGAGGATCGCAACCCCCACCTGATCAAGGAGGTCTTCGAGCCCGCGAAGGTGCTCGACCTCGGCTGCGGCCCCGGCTTCCTGATGTTCTTCCTGCACGAGCTCGGCGTCGACGTCGACGGGATCGACTTCAGCCCCGAGAGCGTCACGCTCGCGCCCGAGCCGATCCGCGACCGGATCCGTGTCGGCGCGGTGACCGAGCCGATCGTCGAGGCGCAGAGCTACGACCTCGTCGTCTGTCGCGAGGTGTTCGAGCACCTGACGGTGCTTCAGGTGCGCCAGGCCGTCGCCCAGCTCTGCCGCGCGAGCTCGCGCTACGTCTACGTGACGACGCGCTTCCACCCCGAGCCGGAGACGCTGCTCGACTTCACGACGCAGTTCGACGTCGACCCGAGCCACATCACGTTGCTGACCAAGCAGTTCCTCCGCTGTCTGCTCGTGCTCGAGGGGTTCCGGCAGCGGCCGGATCTCGAGCGACGGATGGACTGGGGCGGGAAGGGCCGCGTGCTGGTGCACGAGCGCCAGCCCGCCTCGGCCTAGCTGAACGGTTTAGCGTCGAGCACTTGAAGATCCTCTTCTTCATGAGCCATGCCGGCTATGGCCGGAACTTCGAGTGGACCCTGCGCGGGCTCTCCGAGCGCGGCCACGAGGTCCGGCTCGTGTTCGACAAGGACAAGGGGCTCGGCGGGCTGGTCGCCTCGCTCGAGCAGCAGTACCCGGGGCTCAGCGTCGCGGCCGCGCCCCAGGTCGGGGTCGACGACTGGAGCATGGTCGGCAAGGCGATGCGGATCTGGCTCGACTACCTGCGCTACCTCGACCCGGCCTTCGACGAGGCGCCCAAGCTGCGCGCCCGTGGCGGCCGGCGGATACCGGCGCCGCTGAGGACCTTCACAGCGGGGTTCGCGCGCCGCCTGCCGCGCGCCTTCGGCGCCTTCCGCTCGCTCTGCGAGCGCGCCCACGACGGCTTTCCGGTCAGCACCGGCGTGCGCGAGTTCGTGCAGCGCGAGGCGCCCGATCTGGTCGTGATCACTCCGCTGCTCGAGATGGCTTCGGCCCAGCCGGAGTACCTGCGCGTCTGCCGCCGGCTCGGCCTGCCGATCTGCGTCCCGGTCGCGAGCTGGGACAACCTGACCACCAAGGGGCTGATCCACGAGCCGCCGGACCTGCTGACCGTCTGGAACGAGGCCCAGGCGCGCGAGGCCGAGACGCTCCACGGCGTGGCGCCGGAGCGGGTCGAAGTGACCGGCGCGGTCGCCTATGACCACTGGTTCGGCTGGGAGCCGCACCAGGATCGGACCGCTTTCTGCGAGCGGCTCGGCCTCGATCCCGCCGCGCCGTTCGTGCTCTACATGGGCTCCTCTGGGTTCATCGCTCCGGACGAGGCCGATATCGCGCTGCGCTGGCTGACCGAACTGCGAGCCGCCGACTCGGGCCGGCACGCCGAGCTCCAGGTGCTCGTTCGCCCCCATCCCCAGAATCCGATGCGCGGCGACGCGCGTGACGCTCTCGAGGCGCTCGGCCGGATCGCGATCCACCCGCCGAAGGGCGCCAACCCGATGGATACCGAGACGCGCTCGGACTACTTCGACGCGATCTATCACTGCGCCGCGGTACTCGGCGTCAACACAAGCGCCCTGCTTGAAGCCTCGATCGTCGACCGCCCGGTCCACACCGTGCTCGAGCCCGCCTACGCCGACACCCAGCGCGGCACGCTCCACTTCCGCCACCTGCTGCCCGAGAACGGGGGAATGCTGAAGGTCGCCGAGACCGTCGCCGATCTCGCGCCCGCCCTTGCGCGGTCGTTGTCGGCTGCGCACTCCTCGGCGGCGCTCAACGCCGAGTTCGTCGGCCGCTTCATCCGCCCCCACGGGATCGAGGAGGCGGCCTCGCCGCGCCTGGTCGCCGCGATCGAGGGGCTTCGGGCGCGCGGCGGGGTCGTGGCTCCGGTGGGCGTCTGGGCGCGCTTGCTCGGCCTGCCGATCGCCGCGCTGGCCCGGCTCTACCTGAAGCTCCTCCCGGTTGCGATCGCAGTGCGGCACTGGATCGTCCACCGTGGCCGTGCGCTGCGCCACGGTCTACGGGTCGCGGTCCGCGGGGTCCTGAAGCTAATCGGCCTCGACGAGGCTGCTCAGCGCTGGAGCCACGATCGGGCATTGCGGCGCAGCCTGCGCGCTCTCGATCGCTCGGGCGATCCCGTGCTCGCCGGCCCGTTCCTCGGCGAGATCGGCTTCGAGCTGCTGTATTGGGTGCCGTTCCTGAACTGGGTCGCGAGCGCGTACCCCAAGATTGGCGAGCGAATCGTGATCGTCTCGCGGGGTGGCACCGGAGGCTGGTACGGCACACTCGGAGAGACTTACCTGGATGCGTTCGAACTCGCCGATCCGGCGGAGGTAACGACCCGCCGCTCGGCGCTCAAGCAGCGCCAGCCCACGGGATCCGAGCTCGACGTCGAGCTCGGCGCGACGGCCCGCGCCCGTCTCGGGATCAGTCGTTCCCAGGAGCTCCACCCGACGGCGATGTGGGCCCACTACTACCGCCACCTCAAGAGCAGCCGGCGGTCGTTCGTCGATGGCGTCAAGCCGCCCTCCGGGCGCGGACATGCGGGCAGTCGCGCCGGCCTCAACGCGGTCTATCGCCCGCTCGCCAAGCCACCGATCGGACCACTCGAAGGTGTCCTGCCGAGCGCGGACTTCGTCGCGGTCCGCTTCTACTTCCGCAACTCGTTCCCCGACACCGAGGCCCACCGGGAGCTGGTCGGAACGCTCGTACAGACGCTCGCCGAGCAGACCCACGTCGTCCTGCTCAACAACGAGATGGAGCTCGACGACCACCGCGACGTCCAGATCTCCGATTCACCGCGCATCACCGCTATCCACCCGTACATGACCGCCGCCAACAACCTCGCGCTGCAGTCGATCGCGATCAGCCGGGCGAGTGCCTTTCTCGGCACATATGGCGGGCTCGCGTACCTCGGGCCGCACTACGGCGTGCCCTCGGTTGGCCTTGTCGCCAACGAGGAGACGATCCACCCCTGGCACACCGAGCTCGCCGAGGCGATCTTCGACCGGCCCCCGTGGGGCGCGATCCACGTGCTCGCCACCGGCGAGCCCGACCTCACTGAGCGGGTGCTCGATCTGACCGCGGCTTCTGCGCCCACTTACACAGCACCAGCGACTGGAAGTGCAGGTGGATAGCCTCGAGGTCGGCGAGCGTCGTCGCTGACTTGTGCTCCTTGACGTGGATGTCGTCGAGGAACCGCTTGGCGAACTCCATGAAGGTTCCCTCCTGCCCGAGCCCGCCCGAGTACTTGGCCCCGCGGTAGGAGGTGTGAACGTCCTCGACGACGTAGATCCCACCCGGCTTGACGTGTGGCCAGAGCGCGAGCAGCGTGTCGCGCTGATCGTCGAACTGATGGCTGCCGTCGTCGAGCACCAGGTCGAAGCTGCCCGCCTCTTCGATCAGCGAGGCCAGGAACGCCTGGTCGCCCTGGTCCCCGATCCGGATCGAGATCCGATCCTCCGCGAGACCCTTCAGCGCGGGTTTGATGTCGACTCCGATCACCTGTGCGTTCGGGAAGTACTCCTTCCACAGCAGCAGGCTGCCGCCGCGCTTGATGCCGATCTCGAGCACGCTGGTCGCGGTATCTCTGATCGGCGCGAGGTAGGGATCGTAGACCTCGGCGACCGACGGCCAGCGCCCGCCGATACGGCGCTCACCCTTGTTGGTATCGAGGCCCGCCGCGATCGCGGCGAGGCTCCGTTGCTGTGTCAGTGCCACGGCGCTGAGGCTAGCCGGTGGACGCCCGATTCAGCGTCTCGATCAGCCGGTCCCAGCCGAAGCCGCGAGCGGTCTCGGCCGCCGCCGCGCCGATCCGGGCGAGTTCGTCGGGATCGGTCGGCAGCGCCTCGCAGCGGTTGATGTCGATCACGTTCCCCATGTGGACGAGCTCGGAAGGCGAGTGTTCATCGAGGTTGGTGATCACCGCACACCCCTGCTCCATCGCCGCGTTGACGGAGGTGTTGTTGGCTCGCACCCCGTCGGCGAAGAACGCCGCGAAGTAGGTCGTCGCGCGCAGCTGGTTGTAGACGGCGACGTCCGAGAGGTTGCCCATGAAGTACAGGCCGGAGTCGATCAGCTCGCGCATCTCCTCGAAGACACTCTGGGCCTCCTGCATCGTCGTCGTCTCGTGGTTGGCGCTCGAGATGTAGATGACGTAGCTGCGGCCCGAGCCCTCGAGCAGCTCGCGCAACCGCAGGAACCGCTCGGCGCGGATCTTGTGCGCCATCCCGAAGGAGAAGACCGACAGCTCGGCGGGCTCGAAGGGCCGCTGGTCGAGCAGCAGGCCGGGTGCCCAGAGGCTCGCGGCGTCGGGGGCGTGGGGGCGGAGCTGGTGGCGCAGCTCGTCGTTGGCGCCGAAGACCTGCGCGCAACCAGCCAGGATCTCGCGCTCGAACGGCGAGTCGCCCCAGGCGTGGAGCAGCAGGCGGGCGCGGCCCTGCAGCGCGGCGATCAGCTCGGCGAGCCGCTCGCGCTCGCTCGCGTCCATCTCGGTGATCTTGAACGACAGCAGCGGGGCTTCTGAGCGCCCGGCGTCGGAATCGTCGAAGCGCAGCAGCGGCACGCCGAGGCGGGCCGCCAGGATCTCGTTGAACCGCGCGACACCCGAGCGAAAGCCATCGGCGTGATGAGTGACGACCGCATCGATCCCGCCCTTCGGGCTCATCGTTCTTATCTTTTCGTTCCTGAGGGACGAAAAGGTAAGAACGGTGCCGCCGGGGTGGCGCTCACGGGTGCGCGATCCGCTGGGCGATCGAGGCCGCGTCGAGGCGATGGGCGCGGAGCACCTCGGCGTTTGTCCCGCAGACGGGAACCGACTCGACGCCGACCTTCGTCACGCGCGGGGCGCCGTCGATCGGGGCGAGCGCGCTCAGCACCGCGTCGCCCTGCCCGCCCGAGACGTAGTGGTTGTCGAGGCAGAAGACCGGCGCCCCGCCACAGACCTCCGCCAGCCACTCCCCGTCGATAT
Organism: uncultured Thermoleophilaceae bacterium; assembly: GCA_963790245.1. Classification (GTDB taxonomy): domain Bacteria; phylum Actinomycetota; class Thermoleophilia; order Solirubrobacterales; family Thermoleophilaceae; genus JACCVG01. The sequence continues at coordinate 1,308,418 of CAWBNP010000002.1, read as the reverse complement.
CTCGCAGCCATGGCATCGCGACCAACCCGCACGAGACCCCCTCCGCCGCGAGCAGCGAGCACGCCTCGAACCCCTCCCCGAGCATCACGGGCCCCGCCGCCACCAGCATCGCCTCCGTCCCCTCCCGCACTACGCGCCCGCGCCCGAAAACCAGCTGCTCTCCGCAAGGCTCGAACCCATGCAGCGCCCACGGCACAGACACCAAACGGATGTAGACAGGTCCCCCCGCCTCCTGGGCCGCCCACTCGACCGCCTGCGCCACCTCGCGCTCGGAGCCCGGCTCGATCATCGTCATCCCCGGCATCGCGCCGAGCGCCGAGATGTCGCGCACCGACTGGTGCGAGTGGCCCGGACCGCCCGGAACAAGCCCGACCAGCGATCCCACATAGATCACCTTGGTGCCCTCGGTCGCGTTGTTGTAGATCTGCTCGTTGGGTCGCGTCGAGAGGAAGCAGGCGAAGGAGTGGACCACAGGCAGCAGCCCGGCGAGCGCCATCGCACCCGCCTGGGAGACCATGTCCTGCTCGGCGATCCCGCACTCGAAGAAGCGGTCGCTGAACTCGGCGCGGAACGGCATCAGGCCGCAGTCCAGTGAGAGGTCGGCGTCGAGCACGACCAGTCGTGGGTTCCTTGCCGCCTGTTCGACGAGCGCGGCGCCGTAAGCGCCGATCAGCCGCTGGGGCTCGTGCGGGGCGCCTCGCGGCTCGCCTCGGCGGTCGCGCCCTCACCCGCGCCCGATCCCACGGAGCTGTCCGATCCCGCCGCCTCGACCAGCTCGACGGCGCCCGCGCCAATCGCCGCCACCCGCCGCTCGAGTCGCTCACGCAGCTCGGCGAGCGCCCGCTCGTACTGATCGGGCGACGGTGCGCCGGAGTGGAAGTCATATAGCGAGTCGCCGGCGACCGGCAGATCCTGCGGCTCGAAGAAGCTCACTCCGGCGCCCTTGACGGTGTCGGCGATCAGCATCCGCGGCCGCCCCCGCCGTGCTCGTCGAGCCCGCGCAGCGCGCCGGACAGCGCGTCGAGATCGTTGCCGTCACAGCGGCCGACCGCCCATCCGTGGCTCGCGACCCGCGCCTCGAGGTCGCCGAGGTCGGAAACCTGCGAGACCCACGTGTCGGACTGGAGCTTGTTGTGGTCGACGATCACCGTGATCTGGCCGAGGCCGCGGTTGGCCGTCGGCTGAAGCGACTCCCAGAACTGGCCCTCCTGCAGCTCGCCGTCGCCGGTCAGCACATACACCGAACCGCCGGGCCGGCCGAGGGCCCGGTCGGCGAGCACGAAACCGCGTGCCTTGGAGATCCCCATCCCGAGCGAGCCTGTGTTGGTCTGAACGGCGGGCGTCGTCAGAACGTCCGGATGGCCGGGCAGCCCGTCGAGCCGGCGGAGGGTGTGGATCAGCTCGAAGTCCAGCGCGCCGATGCCGAGCAGCACCGAGTACAGGGCTGGCGCGTCATGGCCCTTGGAAGAGAAGTAGCGGTCCTCGGGGCCGAGCAGCTCGAGGTGCAGCCAGGAGAGGATGTCGATCGAGCTGAAGCTCGTGCCCACGTGGCCCGAGCCGGCCCGCATGATCATGTAGAGGGTGTTGATCCGGCAGGCGTCGGCGAACGCGGCCGCACGGCCGATCGGGTCGCCTTCGATCGAGCGGATTCGCTCGAGCTCGGCCGCCCCGACGTAACTCAGCAACATCTGACTCTGTCGGTCAGGTGCGGTGAACGCCGGCGCTGCCGCCGTTGCGGCTGGCCGCACCGGCGCCGACGACGCTGCCGTTCGAGGCCCCGGCGTGGGCGTCGGTCGTCTCGACGAGGTCGAGCCCGAACGGGGAGTCCTGTTCCATCCGCCGCAGGACGCGCGCGCCGATCAGTCGGTCGAAATCGCTCGGGCACATGCCATCGCCCGGTGACTTGACGGCGATGTCGTCGGGTCCGATCACGTGGTCGGCGGCCAGCGGCCGGGCGGCGACGAGCTTCTTGGACATCTTCATGACCGGCGCCCGCTCGCTCTCGTAGACCTTCTTCTGGCCGTCGCCGAGCGCGACGTGCAGCCGGCGCAGGTCGCGCACCAACTTGGTCAGCCCAACGGGTTCGAGCGAGAAGCTGTGGTCGGTGCCCTTCATCGTGCGGTCGAGCGTGAAGTGCTTCTCGACGATCCGCGCGCCGAGCACGTGGGCCGCCGTCGCCATCGCGATGCCGTTGTCGTGGCTGGAGAGCCCGATCACGGCCCTCGGGGAAGTTCTCCCGGTAGGTCTGGATCACGCGCAGATCGAGCTCGTCCCAGGCGGCCGGGTAGCCGGCCGTGCACTGGAGGATGCCGACGTTGTCCGAGCCGGCGCTGACGATCGCGTAGGCGCGCGCGACATCGGCCGGCAGGGCGCCGCCGGTCGAGAGGATGATCGGCTTGCCTGTCTGGGCGAGGTGGCGCAGCAGCGGGACGTTGCGGATGTCGCCCGAGGCGACCTTGTAGGCGGGCACGTCGATCTCCTCGAGGAAATCGACGCTCGGGCGGTCGAACGCGGTCGAGAAGAAGCCGATCTCGAGCTCGGCGGCGTAGGCCTGGAGCTCGCGGTACTCGGCGGCGCCCATCTCGAGCGCCTCGCGGTGACTGCCATAGGTCTCGCCGAAGCTGTTCTCGCTGTCGTAGGGCCGCTCGTAGAAATCGCGCGTGAAGAGCGAGCGGTTGTCGCGCTTCTGGAGCTTGACGGCGTCGGCGCCCGCCTCCTTGGCAGCGGCGAACAGCTGCTTCGCCGTTTCGACCGATCCCTGATGGTTGTGTCCGATTTCGGCGATGACGAAGCAGGGGCCGTCGTCGGCGATACGAACACCGCCGACGATCATCTCTCGAACCGGCGGTTCCTTGCCAACCATCAGGTATCTCCAGTCTGTCCGTGCGTTTTGAGGGGTCGGACCCGAACTGTACGAATCCTCGGAAGGAACGCTCAACGGGCGATCCTAGAGCAGTTGTGGATCGGATGTCCACCGATGGGTGTCCCATAGCAATACCCTCACCCGCCATGCGAATCCTGATCCCCGCCCATCTGGGAGTGCTGCGCGGGGGCGTCGGCACGCTCGTCCGCGGGGTGGTCGAGGCCCTCTCGCACGCGATCGAACCGCCCGACGAGCTGGTCGTGCTGACCGGTCCCCGTGGCCGTCTGGCGACCCGCGTGATGCGTGGGCTGCGCGGACCGGCGGGGGGCGTCGGGCGGCTGGCCTACGAGCAGAGCGTCGCCGCCCGGATGGCCCGCGGCTGTGAACTGGTGCATCTGATGGACGCCCGTCCGCTGCTGGCGAGCCGCGCGCCGTTCGTGCTGACCGTCCACGACGTCACCTACCTGGACCACCCCGAGTGGTTCCCGCCCAGCTCCGCCCGCTACAAGCGGATGATGCTCTCGCGGGCGCTCGCCAAGCGGCCGGCGGCGATCGTCTGCGACTCGGAGTATTCCAAGCGGCGGCTGCTCGAGCACCGGCCGGAAGTGGCGGCGGGGCGGGTGCGGGTGATCTATCCGGGAATCACGCCCGCCGCCGCAATCGTCCCGCCATCGGTGGCGCGCCCGCGGCCCTACTTCCTGACGGTCGCCGTGATCGAACCGCGCAAGAACCACCTGATGCTGCTCGAGGCCTTCCGCCACGCGCGCCAGCGGGGGCTCGAGCTCGACTGGAAGGTCGTCGGCGAGCCCGGCCATCTCTCCGAGCCGATCCTCGAGGCGCTCCATCGCGAGCCCGGGGTCGAGGTGCTCGGCCGGGTGCCGCCGGCGACGCTCGAGGCGCTGTTCGCGGGCGCGCTGTTCACGGCGACTCCGTCGCTCGCTGAGGGGTTCGGCTTCCCGCCGCTCGAGGCGATGGCGCGCGGTGTCGCGACGGTCTGCTCGCTGGGGACCGCGCTCGACGAGACGGTCGGAGACGCGGCGATTCGCCTGGATCCACTCGATGTCGACGGCTGGCGCGATGCAATGCTGGAGCTGGCCTCAGACGAAGGCAGGCGCGAGCGGCTGCGGGCTGCCGGGCTGGCCCGGGTCGAGCGGTTCCGCTGGGAGCGGACCGCATCCGAGCTGATCGGCCTTTACCACGAGCTCGGCGGCTGATGCCGAGCGCCGCCAAGCTCGGCCCCCACGTGCGTCGGCTGCGGGCGCGCGGCTCGGCGCGGGCGATGCTCTCCGACGGCGTGCGCGAGGCGCGGCTGCGCGGCGGTGCGCGGCGGACCGACCTCCAGCTCGCACGCGCCGGGCGCCGCTCCGGCCCCGTGCTGGTCGGCCCGTTCGTCGGCGAGATCGGCTTTGAGCTGCTCTATTGGATCCCGCTGCTGCGCGGGCTGCTGGCGCGCCACGGGATCCTCCCGGAGCGCGTCACCGCGATCTCGCGCGGGGGCGCGGAGCCCTGGTACTCCGACATCGCCGAGGGCTACATCGACGTGCTCGACCTGCTCTCGCCCGAGCAGTACGCCCGCAGGCTCGAGCAGCGCCGCACGACCATCGGCGACAGCAAGCAGCTGACGAGCGCGGAGCTCGATGTCGAGTTGCTCGACGGTGCGCGCCAGCGGCTCGGCGAGGCCCCGGCGGCGATCGTCCATCCGTCGCTGCTCTACACGCGGCTGCGCTATTTCTGGATCGGCGAGCGCGACCCCGCCAGGACGCTCGCGAAGCTCGCGTTCGAACCGCTGGACGCCGGCGAGCCCGAGCCGGACCTCGATCTGCCGGAGGAGTACGTCGCGGCCAAGATCTATTTCAGCGACTGCTTCCCCGACACGCCCGAGAACCACCGTTTCGCACGCGGGCGGATCGAGCAGCTCGCCGAGCACACGCCGGTCGTACTGCTGCCCGGAGAGTTCGCCTTCGACGACCACGGCGCCCCGCCACTCGCCGGTCTTGAGGGCGTCCACGCACTCGAGGATCTCCCCGCGCGAACCAATCTCGCCGCCCAGACCCGGATCATCGGCGGCGCGAGCGCCCTGCACGCGACCTACGGCGGGTTCTCCTACCTCGCCCCGCTGCTCGGAGTCGCTGCGGATGTCTTCTACTCGGAGGAGAACTTCAACCCGGTCCACCTCGATGCGCTCCACTCGATGCGCCGGCGGCTCGGCAGTCCGGAGTACCGGGTCAAGCAGACGGGTGCGGCCCCGTGCTGATCGCGACGGCGGATCTGCCCCGCCACAGCGGCGAGGTGGCGATGGTCGACGGCGGGTTCGACCCGATCCACCATGGCCACGTCGAGTACTTCGAGCGCGCGGCCGAGCTCGGCTTGCCCGTGCTCTGCAACGTCGCGGGCGACGACTGGGTCTCGCGCAAGCACAAGCCACTGCTGAACCAGGACCAGCGCGCGCGCGTGATCGACGCCTTTCGCGCGATCACCTACACCCACATCGCCGTCGGGACAACGCTCGAGGTGCTCGCCGCACTCCGCCCGAAGCTCTACGTCAAGGGCGCCGACTGGCGTGACCGGCTGCCCGCCGACCAGGTCGAGCTGTGCGCCTCGGAGAGGATCGAGATCGTCTTTCTCGAGACGATCCTCGACTCCTCGACGGCGCTGCTCGAGGCGTTCCAGAACCCCTCGGCCTGACGGGTCCGCGCGCCGCGCTCGACTGGCGCCGCCAGTAGAACGTTCGGCTAGCATCGCCACGCCCCAGCACCCGAGCCCACCTCCCGAGGAGGCACCACCTTGTCTGTCCGCCGCTCGTTGATACCAGCCCTCGCAGCGATTTCCGTGGTTCTTTTGATGCCTGCGACGGGCCAGGCCGCGCTCGAGTACGGGCTCCAGGCCGAACGGCTCGGCAGCCAGACGCTCAGCGAGGCCGAAATTCACCGGATGCGCCAAGCCGGCGTCGACTTCATCCGGACTCCGTTCGAGTGGGAGATCGCCCAGGGCTCGGGGCCCGACCAGGAGTTCGACTTCACGAACTTCGACCGGCTGATCGATTGGGCGACAAAGGGCGACCTGCCGCAGATCGAGATTCTCCCGACCCTGATCGGTACGCCGAACTGGGTCGAAGGTGCCAAGACCAACAACTACCCGCCGACGACGCCCCAGGATCTCGAGCGCTGGGCCGACTTCGTAACGACGATCGTCGATCGCTACGGCAAGAACGGTCCGATCGAGGCCTGGCAGGTCTGGAACGAGCCGAACCTGAAGAACTTCTGGGACGGATCGCCGAACGTCAAGGAGTACGCCAAGTTCCTGGATTTCACCGACAAGGCGATCCGCCGGGGCGATCCGGAGGCCTTGACCGTCCTCGCCGGGATGCCCCAGCGGCCTGATGCGCCCAAGCCGCAGGCCGAGTACCTGGAGCCGCTCTACAAGGTCAAGGGCGTCAGGAACGACTTCGACGTCGTGGCGACCCACCCGTTCGCCAATACCAAGCGGCAGCTGACCAAGAGCGTCCAGTTGATTCGTGGCCTGATGGATGACAACAAGGACGCCGACACCCCGATCTGGATCACCGAGACCGGCTTCGCCTCGGCCGGGCCATCCCATCCGTTCCGCCGGTCGCCCTCCGGGCAGGCGCGGATTCTCACGCAGGTGCTCAGCGACCTGCGCGCCAAGAACCGCAGGCTGAAGCTTGAGAAGGCGGTCTGGTTCACCTGGCGCGATGCCGACACCAACCCGCCGGCCGCGGAGTCGAACAACCGCTGGCAGACCTACACCGGCCTGTTCAGCTTCGAGGGCGAGCCGAAGCCGGCCTGGCCCGCGTTCGTCGAGTTCACCGGTGGCGATCCGGGCGAGGGGGCGGTCGCGATTCCGTAGGCGGTTTTCCTGGGCGCGCACGGAAAGGGCCGGGCGAATCGCCCGGCCCTTTCGTACTTCTGGACTACCTGCAGATACGGATTTAGCGCAGTGTGCCCTTGGGGTTCTCGCCGTACGGACCCTTGGCGGTGACCTTCACCGACTTGGCCTTCTTGAGGGCCTTGACGAACTTCTTGTCGCTGCGGCACGCCTTCCTGGTGCCCGGCAGCTCGAGCGACTCGCCCTTGGCCTTGAGCTTGAGGGTCTCCAGCGGATCGCCGCTGTCCAGCTCGATGCAGGCCTTCTTCGAGCCCTTCGCTTCTAGCGTGTAGTCGGCTGAGAGCCCGCTGCCCTTGACGGTGCCCGAGAAGGACTTGCCGGCCAGTGCCGTCGGCGCGGTGACCAGCGCGAGCGCGGTCACGGCTGTAACTACGATCATCTTCTTCATCGTTGGAACTGCTCCTTGATTCGGGGACGCCACTCGTTTAGCGGCTGCCTCTACCCACAACACCCGGTCTGCCCGAAAGGATCGGACCTCACACACCGGGAGGAAAGCCGAGGCCGTACGCTTGCGCAATGAGGCCGAGCGGCACGGCAGAGGGTAGCTTGAAAGGGCATGTGGCGATCGTCACAGGCGCTCTCGGCAAACTGGGACCGGTTTGGACCGAGGCGCTCTGGGAAGCGGGCGCGACGGTCGTCGGGATCGATCTCGTGGCCGACGGGGCCGAGCATCTCGAGCAGGGCGACGTCTGTGACCGGGCCTCGCTCGAACGGGTGCTCGCATCGGTGGAGAGCCGCCACGGCACTCCTTCGGTGCTCGTCAACAACGCCGGGATCGACCAGCCACCCGGCGCCGAGGTCCGGACAAGCACCGTCGAAGACATCGATCTGGACGACTTCCGCCGCGTTCTCGACGTCAACCTCGCGGGAACCTTCAACGCGACCCAGGTGTTCGGCGGGGCGATGGCGCGCGCCGGCGGCGGATCGATCGTCAACATCGGCTCGCTCTACGCTTCGATCGCTCCGGACCCGAGCTTCTATGACCACCTCGATCACGATCCCCCGTTCCTCAAGCCGCCCGCCTACGGGGCGTCGAAGGCCGGCGTGCTGAGCCTGACGCGCTACCTGGCGCGGCTGTGGGGACCCCGCGGCGTGCGCGTCAACGCGCTCTCGCCCGGCGGCGTCGCCGGCGGCCAGGACGAGCAGTTCATCGAGAAATACGTCGCGCGCACCCCCCTGCGCAGGCTCGCCGAGCCGGCCGACCTTGTCGGCCCGCTGCTGTTTCTGGCCTCGGAGCAGTCGAGCTACCTGACCGGCCACGAGCTGCGCGTCGACGGGGGGTTCACCGCATGACGCAGGGGCTGCGCGAGGTCGACAACTTCATCGACGGGGCGGAATGCCCCGCGCTCGACGGCGCGCGGTTTCAGAAGCTGGCGCCCGCGACCGGTGAGCCGCTCAGCTCGGTCGCCGCCTCGCAGCGCGCCGACGTCGAAGCGGCCGTCGCGGCTGCCAAGCGCGCCCAACCCGAGTGGGCGGGGCTGACGCCCGTCCAGCGTGGCGACGCGCTGCGCCGGATCGCCGGGCTGCTCGAACGCGACCGCGATCAGATCGCGGCGATTGTCTCCGCCGAGACGGGCAAGGCGCCCAAGGACGCGCTCGGCGAGACCGGCGGCGCGATCGAGATGGGCTACTTCGTCGCCGGCGAGGGCCGGCGCTCCTACGCCAAGACGACGACCAGCGGCGTGCCGAACCGCCAGGCGATGACGGTGCGCCAGCCACTCGGCGTGGCGGGGCTGATCATCGCCGCCAACACCCCGATCGCCAACGTCGCGTGGAAGGTGTTCCCGGCGCTGTTGTGCGGCAACGGCGTCGTGCTGAAGGCCTCTGAGGACACGCCCGAGACCGCCTCGGCGTTCTGCAGGCTCGCCGCCGAGGCGGGCGTCCCGGCCGGAGTGCTCAACCTCGTGCATGGGATGGGCGAGGAGGCGGGGCAGCCGCTCGTCGAGCACCCCGACGTCGCCGTTGTCAGCTTTACCGGGTCCACGTCGGTCGGCCGGATGATCGCCCGCACGGCCGGCGAGCGGCTGGCAAAGGTCTGCCTCGAGCTCGGCGGCAAGAACCCCCTGATCGTCTGCGACGACGCCGACCTCGAGGCCGCCGCCCAGGCCGCGGCGCTCTCGGCTTTCAGCAACGCGGGGCAGCGCTGCGCCGCGGGCAGTCGGCTGCTCGTGTTCGAAGCCGTCTACGACCGGTTCCGCGACCTGATGCTCGAACAGGCGGCCGCCCAGCGGATCGGTCCGGGCGATGAGCACGACTACGGGCCGGTGATCAACGAGGGCCAGCTCGACCAGATGGTCACCGCGGTCGCCAGCGCGCGGGAGCGGGGCGCGACCGTGCTCTGCGGCGGCGAGCGGCTGACCGGCCCGGACCACGACGGCGGCTTCTACATGTCGCCGACGCTCGTCGAGACGACCGACCTCGACTCGCAGGAGCTGTTCGGCCCGATCGCGACGATTCGGCCGGTGAGCGGGTTCGAGGAGGCGCTCGCCGCCGCCAACGACTCGCCCTACGGTCTGACGGCGTCGATCTGGACGGCGAGCGTCCATCGCGGCCAGGAGTTCCTCGCCCGCGTCCAGAGCGGCGTCGCGTCGGTCAACGGCCCGACCTATGGCTCCGAGCCGCACATGCCGTTCGGCGGGCTGCGCGATTCGGGCAACGGCTGGCGCGAGGCCGGCACCGAGGCGATCGAGGTCTACTCAGACCTCAAGACCGTCTACGTCAACCACGACCCTTCAGCGGTCTGATGGCCTCAGCGATCGCGTTGATTCCCGCTCGCGCGGGCTCGACCCGCGTGCCCGGCAAGAACGTGCGCGAGCTGGCGGGCCACCCGCTGATCGCCTACACGATCGCCGCGGCACGCGAGAGCGAGCTGTTCGACTGCGTGCTCGTCTCGACCGACTCGCAGGAGATCGCCGATATCGCCGTCCGTTACGGGGCGCAGGCGCCCTGGCTGCGGCCTGAATCGATGGCCGGCTCGACCTCGCCCGACATCGACTGGGTTCGTCACGCGCTGGGCCGTTCTGAGAGCGCCTTCGATCTGTTCGCGATCCTGCGCCCGACCAGCCCGTTCCGCAGCGCCGATTCGATCCGTGCCGCATTTGATGCACTGCTGGCCGAGCCGGATGCGGACTCGATTCGGGCCGTCACGCTCTGCCGCGAGCACCCGGGCAAGATGTGGACGATCGAAGATCCGCTGATGCAGCCCGCTGCTCGAACAGCCCGACGACGGCGTGCCGGTGCCGCTCCATTCACGCCAGTACGCGGCGCTGCCCGAGGTCTACATCCAGGACTCCAGCCTCGAAATCGCGCGGGTGCGTGCGGTCCAAGAGCAGGGCAGCATCTCGGGCGAGCGCGTGCTCCCGTTCCTCAGTCGGGGCGTCGAGGGGTTCTCGATCGACTACCCCGATGATTGGCAGCGCGCCGAGGCGCTGGTCGCCGCGGGCGAGGCGGCGCTGCCTGAGGTGCGCGCGTGAGCTCACCCGTCGCGCTGTTCTGGGACCTCGACGGGACGCTGCTCAGCACCGCGCGCGCCGGAGTCTTCGCGATCGAGGCCGCTGTGCGCGAGGTCTACGGACGCGAGCCCGACATCACCGAGCTGCGGACGGCGGGGCTGACCGACGCCTCGATCGCGGCGCTGCTGATCGAACAGCTCGGGGAGCCGGCCGACGAGGAGAGCGTCTCGAAGTTCCTTCGCGTCTACGAGCGCGAGCTGCCGCGCTGCCTGCCGATGCGCGAGGGGTACGTGATGCCCAACGTCCGCGAGATCCTCGATGACCTCGCCGGGCGCGACGACGTGCTCAACCTCCTGCTGACCGGCAATACGCGGGCCGGCGCGCATGCCAAGCTGACCCACTACGGGCTGATAGACCGCCTCGACGAGGGAGCCTTCTGCGTCGGGCCGGGCGAGCGCGCAGAGATCGCGCGCGCGGCTGTCGAGCTGGCAGCCGGCTTCTTCGGCGCCGGGGTCGACTTCACGCCCTACGTGATCGGCGACACCACGCACGACGTCGCCTGCGGCAAGGCCGTCGGCGCCAGGACGATCGCCGTCGCGACCGGCCCGATCCCGCTCGATGACCTAGCGCCCTCGGGGCCCTGGAAGCTGCTCGCGGAGCTCCCGCCCCCCGAGCAGTTCCGGGCGCTCATCAGCCTGAGCTGACGACGATCCCAGGGGTTCTACGCGTGACCTGGACGCACCCGCTCCTATCGCTCGTGGATCCTGTCCGGGCGCGACTGATCACGTGGACGTGGAACTCGTCGCTCCGGTGAGCGTCGTAGAGCGCAGGGTCGACGGCTTCGATGTGCCTGGGTCAGGCATCGGCCTCTTCACGAATGACGCATTTGCCCGCTTCCCGCAATCGCGGCAAACGAGAACGTAATGGTTGCCCAGATACTCATCGCCGTCATCGCCGACAAGGCGCTCGGCACTGTGGATCTCCCACTCGCTGTCGTGATGGCAGCGCCATCTGCGCAACCAGTTCATTTTTCCGCCTCCTGAATCCTCACGGTCTGCTCTCCACGTTCTGTCTTTTCGCCCTGCGATCCGGACAGGCTGTCCGGCTGAAGGCCTGCTTCCTAGAGACTCCTGCTCTACCGCCTATTCGCACCAGGTCCCCGGCGGGTTCACTCCGTCAGTACGCTCACCTCGTGACGACTTTCGCCGAGCTCGGTCTCTCCGAGCCGATTCTCGATGCGCTGACCCATCTCGGTTACGACAAGCCGACCCCGATCCAGGAGCAGGCGATCCCCGTTTTGCTCGAGGGCCGCGACATGATCGGCCAGGCCCAGACCGGAACCGGCAAGACAGCCGCCTTTGGTCTGCCACTGCTCGAATACATCGACGTCCGCGACGAGGACGTCCAGGCGCTCGTTCTCACGCCGACCCGCGAGCTCTGCATCCAGGTCACCCAGGCGCTGCGCGCTTATGGCGCCAAAAAGGGCGTCGAGGTGGTCGCCGTCTTCGGCGGTGCACCGATCCGCACCCAGATCGCCCAGCTCAAGGAGGGCGGTCAGGTCGTCGTCGGGACCGTAGGCCGGGTGATGGACCTGATGGGCCGCCACGCGCTGATGCTCAGCGGCACCCGCTTCGTCGTTCTCGACGAGGCCGATGAGATGCTCGACCTCGGCTTCTTCGAGGACGTCGAGAAGATCCTCGCCCGCTGCCCCTCCGGCCGCCAGACCGGGCTCTTCTCGGCCACGATGCCGCCGCCGATCAAGAAGCTCGCCGAGAAGGGGATGTATGACCCGGTGACGATCAAGGTCGCCGCCGCGACGCTGACGATCGACACCGTCGAGCAGTTCCACGTCGAGGTCTCCCAGTCCGACAAGCCCGCGGCGCTCGCCAAGGTGCTCAAGGAGGAGCGGCCCGACCAGGCGATCATCTTCGTGCGTACAAAGATCGGCGCCGACCGCCTCGCGCGGTCGCTCGACCGCGACGGGATCCGGGTCAAGGCGCTCCACGGCGACCTCTCCCAGGGCAGCCGCGACGGCGTGATGATCGCTTTCAAGGGCGGGCGCGAGAAGCTGATCGTCGCGACCGACATCGCCGCGCGTGGGCTCGACATCTCCGGCGTCACCCATGTCATCAACTACGACGTGCCGAACTCGCCCGACGTCTACGTCCACCGGATCGGCCGCACCGGCCGGGTCGGACGGACCGGACGCGCACTGACGTTCATTACCTCCAAGCAGCGCGACGACCTCGAGGCGATCGAGCGCCACGCCAAGACCAAGATCGTGCCCTGGTCGCCGGGTGCCACCAGTGATCAGCACCGGCCCGAGGGCGAGCGGGCCGCCGCAGAGGAGCCGGCGCCCGACAACGCTGCCGAACCCCGGGAGGCCGAAACCGACGAGCAGCCGGTTGCGCCCAAGCCGCGGAGATCCCGCCGCAAGAAGGAGCCCGAGGCCCCGAGCGAGGTCGAGGCAGAAGCAAAGGCTGAGCCCGGCACCGCCACGGAGCCCGAGCCCGAACCCGAGCTCCAAGAGACACGCCGGCCGCGCCACACCAAGCCGCGCCGCGAGCTCGACCCACCCGCTTCCAAGCTGGTGATCGCCGCCGGCCGATCGCACGGTCTCGAGCCGGCCGACATCATCTCCGTGATCGTCGACAACTCGCGACTCGACGGAGAGGACGTCCGAAACGTGCGCGTCCTCGAGCGCTTCAGCCTCGTCGAGGTCCCGGCCGACCGCGCCGCGGACGTCGTCGCCAAAGTCGCCGGCAACGAGGTGCGCGGAGTAAAACTCGAACTGGAGGTAGCTGGACGACCATGAAGCAAGCCACGATGCACACCACCAAGGGCCCGATCGAGATCGACCTCTTCGACGAAGAGGCCCCGAAGACGGTGGAGAACTTCACCAAGCTCGCCGCCGACGGCTACTACGACGGGCTGATCTTCCACCGCGTGATCAAGGACTTCATGATCCAGGGCGGTTGCCCCGAGGGGACCGGCACCGGCGGCCCCGGCTACACCTTCGAGGACGAGTTCAACGACCACAAGGTGATCCGGGGCGCGCTCGCGATGGCCAACGCCGGTCCGAATACCAACGGCAGCCAGTTCTTCCTCGTGACCGCCCCTGCGGCGAGCTGGCTCGACGGCAAGCACACCGTGTTCGGACAGGTCACGTCGGGGATGGAAGCGGTCGACGCGATCGAGGCGAGCCCGACCGATGGCCGCGACCGACCGACCGAGGACTGCAAGATCGAGCGAATCGAGATCTCGGCGTAGAATCGCCCGCAAGACTTCGTGTTACCGAGGAGGACCTGATGTCGACCGTCGAAGAGCGCCCCGCAGCAGCCACCAAAGGAACCGTCGCCGCCGGACCGTCCACGATCCCGGTCGAGAACCCGGCGACGGGCAAGATCGTCGCCCACGTTCCCGACATGTCTTCGGACGAGGTCGCCGCACTGGTGGCTCGCGCCCGTGCCGCGCAGCCCGGCTGGGAGGCGCTCGGCTACGCCGGCCGCGCCCATTACATGCGCGCGATCAAGCAGTGGATGGTCGACAACCGCGACCGCGTGATCGGGGCCGTGATGGAGGAGACCGGCAAGACGCGCGAGGACGCGGTGCTCGCTGATTGGGTCTATTGCATCGACTCGCTGAGCTTCTGGGCCAAGCAGGCGCCCAAGTACCTCGCCGATGAGAAGGTCCGCTCGCATTCTCCCCTGCTGCTCGGCAAGAAGCTGCTCGTTCGCTACGAGCCGGTCGGCGTGGTCGGGATCATCGGCCCCTGGAATTTCCCGCTGACACTCTGCTTCGGCGATGCGATCCCGGCCCTGATGGCCGGCAACAGCGTTGTCGTCAAGCCGAGTGAGGTCACGCCGCTGTCGAACCTGCTGATGGAGGAGGCCTGGCAGGAAATCGGCGCTCCGCGCGACACGTTCCTGGTCGCGACCGGACGCGGTGAGACCGGTGCGGCGCTGGTCGACCACTCGGACATGCTGATGTTCACCGGCTCGACCGCGACCGGCAAGAAGATCATGGCCCGCGCTGCCGAGACGCTGACGCCGGTCTCGCTCGAGCTCGGCGGCAAGGATCCGATGATCGTGTTGCGCGATGCCGACGTCGAGCGGGCGGCAAACTTCGCGGTCCAGTACTCGATGCTCAACGCGGGACAGGTCTGTCAGTCGATCGAGCGCGTCTACGTCGAGGCCCCGATCTATGACGAGTTCGTCGCCAAGTGCGTCGACAAGACACGCGCGCTGCGCCAGGGCGCCCCCGGTGCTGCGGGCTCGGTCGAGGTCGGCGCGGTGATCCACCCGCCGCAGGCGGACATCGTCGAGCGCCACGTCAAGGACGCGGTCGCCAAGGGCGCAAAGGTGCTCGTCGGTGGCGGCCGCAGCGACGAGAACGGCCACTTCTTCGAGCCGACGGTGCTCGTCGACGTCGACCACACGATGGCGGCGATGACCGAGGAGACCTTCGGCCCGACGCTGCCGATCATGAAGGTCGCCGATGAAGAGGAGGCTCTGCGGCTGGCCAACGACTCCAACTACGGGCTCAACTCGAGCGTCTTCACCAAGGACATCGAGAAGGGCGAGCGCGTTGCGCGCCGGATCCAGGCGGGTAACGCCTGTGTGAACGAGTGCATGCTCAACTACGCCGCCCAGGAGGTCCCGTTCGGTGGTCACAAGGAGTCGGGCCTCGGCTCGCGTCACGGGGCCGGAGGGATCCGCAAGTACACCCGCTCCCAGACGATCACGATCGCGCGTTTCGGGCCCAAGCGCGAGCTCCACTTCTATCCCTTCACCAAGAAGCGGTCGGAGCGGCTGGAGAAGGGCATGGCGTTGCTGCACGGGAAGCGCCGTAAGCACTAGCCGCCGCGTGACTTGCTAGCCGCTGCGCTGGCGTTCGCCTCGAGCCTGACCTGGGGCGGGGCGGACTTCCTCGGCGGCCTGATCAGCCGGCGGCGAGCGGTGCTCGCCGTCCTGCTGATTTCCCAGGCGGTCGGCCTGCTGCTGATCGGGACGATCGTCGCCCTCAACGGTGCGACCGTCGGACCGGACCTGTGGCTCGCGGCCCTCGCCGGCGTTATCGGAATGGCGGCGCTGGCCTGCTTCTATCGTGGCCTCGCGGTCGGGGCGATGGGGGTCGTGGCGCCGATCACGGCCGCCGCCGCGGTTATTCCGGTCGTCGTCGGCCTCGCCTCGGGCGAGCGCCCGGCCACGCTCCAATGGGTCGGGATCATGCTCGCGGTCGGGGGGATCGTGCTTGCCGCACGCCAGCCCGCCAGCACGACTCCAGGCGATGCCCCGCGCCTCGCCTCCGGCGTCGGCCTGGCACTCGCCGCGGCGGTCGGCTTCGGCCTTTTCCTGACCCTGATGGACCGTGCCGCAGAGCCCGACCCGTTCCTCGCGACCCTGGTGACGCGCGTGGCCAGCGTGACCGCGCTCGGGGCGGTCGCGCTGTTTGTCCGCCCCGACCTCCGGCTCGGCCGCCGTGATGGTCTGGCCCTCGTCGTGGTCGGCCTGCTCGACACGAGCGCAAACGCGCTCTATGCGGTGGCCAGCACGCTGGGGCCGCTCAGCACGACTGCGGTGCTCGGATCGCTTTATCCCGTCATGCCGGTCGTGCTCGCCTGGCTGCTGCTCGGCGAGCGGGTCAGCGCCTCGCAGCGGATCGGATCGGCGATCGCGATCGGCGGTGCTGCCCTGCTCGCGGCGGGCTGAGCCTCAGGCAGCCGCGAGCGCGGCGCAGCGCACTTCGTCCAGCGGATGCCCGGCCGCGGCGAACCCCTCGGCGGCGGCCCGGAAGTGGTCTCGCGCCGTCTCCCGGTCGCCCTCGGCCTGCGCACGGTGGCCGTTGATCTCCTCAAACGCCGCGTCCCACGCGGGCAACCGCATCACGACCTTGACGAGATACTCGGAGACCCGCAGCCACTCGTCGGCGCGCTTTCGATCACCCGCCTGCGCGGCGGCGATCGCCGCGGGCACCGCGAACGTGATCCGGCAACCGGGGCAGGTCTCGACCGGGCCCCGGACTGCCTCCTCGGCTTCCTCGACCGCCGCGAGGGCGGCAACGGGGTCACGCGCGGCGACGATCCGCGTGCCGTAGATCCGATCGAACAGGTGGAAGCCGACGTGCGACTCGCGCGCGATCGCGAGCGCCTCGTCGAGCAGCGCGACCGCGTGGGCGTGATCGCCGCGGTGGAGCGCGATCTCGGCGCGCCGCTGTAGCGCGAAGGACTCGCCCGTCTCCGCGCCCATTCTGCGGTGGAGGTCGCCGCCGGCGATCAGGTCGGCCTCAGCTTCGTTTAGATGGCCCGCGAGCAACTTCGCCTCGCCGCGGATCGTTACGGCGAACGCACGTCCGCGAGCCGCACCGAGCCGATCCGCCTCCGCCTCGAGCGCGTCGGCGAACGCGATCACGTCGGCATAGGGGCGGGCCCCATAGAGCAGCCGCTGCGTGATGCAGAGCTGGCCGTCGAAGGCGTTGAGCGCGAGCGCTGGGAGGGCGGAGGTGTCGTCGAGGTCCGCCTGGACGCTTTCGCGCAGCTCGCCGCGGGCGTGGGCGGCGGCCGCCTGGGCCCACGACGCAACGGCGATCGCGCCGGGCTGCCCCGACTCGAACGCGAGCCGCCGGGCCTCGGCGGCCTTCTCGGTTCCGACCGCGGGGTCACCGAATCCGAGCGCCGCGGCACCGGCGAAACCGAGCGCGTGTGCGACCCGCCCGTCGAGCGTAATCGGCTCGAGGCCGTCGAGCGCACGCAGTCCCCCCGGCGCGTCACCGAGCTTGACCGTGGCGAGCGCGCCCATCGCCCTGAGGTCGTCGGCCTCCGGCGCCCCGACGACCTCGGCCGCCTCCGCGTAGGCCTGGGGCGCCGCCGCGTCCCCGCGTGCGTCGAGCGCAAAGGCCCGCAGCCGCAGCGCGTCCCCGTGCTCGGGTTGGTGCGCGAGCAGCGGCTCGAGGGTGCTCAGCGCATCGGCGAAGGCACCGAGGCGTACGGCCGCCGCCGCCGCCGCGAGCTGCCAGTCGATCGCCTCGTCGGGCTGCCCGCCGGCGAGCCAGTGACGCGCGATCAGGCCCGGCTCGGCTGCCACCCGGCCGAGTCGCTCGGCGGTCTCGCGGTGTAGCGCGGTTCGCCGATGAGGCGCGATCTGCTCGATCAGCGCCTGTCGAACGAGCTCGTGCCGGAATCGATAACGGCCGTCCGCGACGACCAGCACGGCTGTCGCGAGCGCCGCGTCGAGAGCCGCCAGCGCCTGCTCCTCGGAACCGGCGAGGACCGCCGCGGCGCTAGCCGGGTCGAGGTCGTCTCCGGCCAGCGCAAGGGCGCGCAGGTGCTCGATCGTCGGGTCGTCGAGATCGAGGAACCGGGAGGCGATCGCATCTCGGACCGTGCTGGTCAGCGCGGGAACGCCGACCACGGCACTGCGGGCCAATTCGAGCGTCAGGAAGGGGCTGCCCTCGCCGAGACCGACGATTCGAGCGATGGTTTCCTCACCCCTGGGCGTGCTGGCGCCGGCGGCCACGAGCGCCGCCGCCTCATCCGGGTCGAGCGGTCCGAGGTCGATCTCCGCGGCGAGCCCCGCGCGCGCCAGTCGGGCGACCGCGCGGAGGACCGTCTCGGGCGCTGCCTCCGGTCGGAGGGAAAGCACGACGAGGATCGAAGGTCCGGTGGCCGCGTGGAGGTGCTGGAGCACGTCGATCGTCGCGTCGTCGGCGAGATGAGCGTCGTCGACGATCAGCACCACCGAGCGACCGTCGGCGGAGGCGAGCAGCAGCCGGCGCACCGCCCCGATCACCCCATGACGCGTAAGAGTGCTCTCGGCCTGCGGCGTGACGGTCGACGGAGAAGTCAGCTGGGTCAGGATCCCCTTCGCCTGGTCGCCGACCGACGCAAGTAGGCGCTCGTCGCGGGCGACCAGCCCTTCGGTCAGGGCGGCGAGCGGCGCGTACGGTCCACCGACTTCGGTCGCCGAGATGAAGATCGGCTGCCGGCCTTCGGCGCGGGCGATGCGGGCGATCTGGCGGCAGAACGCGGACTTGCCGATTCCACCGGGTCCGCGCACCGCGAGCAGCGCGATCTCCGACTCACCGCTCGTGCGGAGCAGCGCCTCGATCCGCGCCAGCTCGAGCTGGCGGCCCAGGAAGGCCGGCTCGGCGCTGCCGAGGCCCGCGACGCACCGCTCATAGAGCGCGACGCTCTCCTCGCTCGGCGAGATGGCGAGCTCGGCCCGCAGAGCGGTTCGCATACGCCCGTACCAGCGGATCGCGGCCGGCCGGCTGCCGCCGTCGAGCTCGCGCCGGATCAGCTCCTGGTAGGCGGGCTCGTCGGTCGGCTCTAGCTCCACCAGCCGTTCCCACTGCCCACTCGTTCGCAGGAGGTCCAGGTAGGTGGATCGCAGGCGGTCGCGGGCGGCCCCAGCCCACCCTTCGTATAGCGCGTCTGGAAGCAGGTCACCGCCGTAGTCGGCCGCCGCCGCGGCGCACTCCGAGGCGTCGTTCCCCGCAAGCGCCGCAGCGGCGCGCGTCGAGAACCGATCGGCATCGGTCTCGACCGCACCCGCGGGGAAGAGCTCCACCTGGCCCGCGCGTAGCACGACGGCCTCCGTATCGCCGAGCGCACGACGCGCGTTATGCGCGGCCTTGCGCAGGTTCGCTGCCCCCGCATCGAGGTCGAGGTGGGGCCAGAGGGCCTCGATCACCTGTTCGCGTGCGAGGCGCCGGCGCTCGGCGAGCGCCAGCAGCTGGACGAGCTCGGCCGCTCGCCGCGCAGACCAGCCGGCCTCGTCGATCGGGCTGCCGTCGACGGCGACGCGAAAGCCGCCGAGGAGATCGATCTGGACGCGTTTTGCCGGCAATTCGCTCAGGAACGTTTCGGGAACACCCCGAGGGCATGCTCGCATGAAACGTCGAACAAGAGGAGGAGAGATGAAGGCGATTTCCAGGTTGGAGGCCGAAATGGCGATCGAGGGCGACGGCGTCGAGTTTCGGCGGGACGCCCTCGGCGGGGGCATGAGCGCGGCTTTCGTGCGGCTGCCGCAGGGTGCGGACTTGCGGCCCGCGGTCGCGGGGCTGCCCGACGATCTCTGCCAGTGTCCGCACTGGGGCTACATGCTCAGCGGCCGCGTGAAGATGCACACGCGCAACGGCGCGGAGGTCTACGAGGCCGGTCAGGCTTTCTACTGGGCTCCCGGCCACGCGCCCGAGGCGCTCGAGGACTCCGAGTACGTCGATTTCTCCCCGAGCGACGAGCTCGAGCACGTCATCGATCACATCAAGGGGGGCGGGGCCTAATGCGATTGCGGCCGAATCCGTCTGCCGCGCTCGCGGGGCTCGCTCTGTTCGTGGCGCTCGGAGGTGGGGCGTACGCCGCTTCAGGGGACATCACCGGGCGCGACATCGCCAACAACAGCGTCGGCGGCAAGGACATCCGACAGAACTCGGTCGCCGGCGGCGACATCAGGGACGATTCGCTGAAGGGCGCCGACATCGACGAGTCGACGCTCGAGCTGCAGGCTGGGAGCGCGGGGTCGCCGGGGCAAACGGGTGAGCGCGGCCCTCAGGGTGACCGGGGGCTGCCTGGTCCGAAGGGCGACCAGGGTCCGAGGGGCGACCCCGGAGTGATGACGGTCCGGGAACGACCAGCGGCCTCGGACGTCCCAGCGAACGGCACGAACACCGCGATCGCCCTGTGCAACCCCGGCGAGATCCTGCTCGGCGGAGGGTTCAGCGTCTCAGGCGGTCCCGACCCCGGGGACGCCCAGGTCTTCAGGTCAGAACGCAGCGACGCTGACGCCAACCGCTGGGTCGTGCAGGCCAACAACCTCGACCCCGTCAAGCCGTTCGTGCTGATCGCGGTCGCGGAGTGCGGCCAGCCATGAGTCAGAGCCGAGATCGATCAACCAAGGAGGACCGGATGCTGGGCAGACTGAACTACGCCAACGTGATGTCGACGATCGCGATGTTCGCCGCGCTCGGAGGGGGCGTCGCGATCGCCGCGACGGCCAAGAAGGACACCGTTACGAGCAAGAGCATCAGGGACGGCCAGGTCCGCACCAAGGACATTGCCGACGAATCGGTGACGAGCGCCAAAGTGCAGGACGGCTCGCTGACCGACGACGACATCGACGTGGAGACGCTGGTGTTCCGCTGCGCGGACGGCGAGTTCGCGGCCTCGGGCGGCGGTCCGTGCTTCTTCGTGATCAACACGTCGGGCTCGACCTGGCAGCAGGCGATCGCGGAGTGTGCCGCTCGGCGCGCCCAGATCCCGACGGTCGCCGAGATCGCGGCGATCGTGCCGATCGGCCCGAGTCCGGCGGCCGACGATCACCACGTGGAGCTCGGACATCATCACCCCGGCAGGCGTGGGCCCGGCCGAGAAGGCGTGGACCGTCTCCTCGTCGAACGGCACGCTCAACGTGATCGGTCAGACGTTCATGAACACCAGCCTGATCACGAAGGTTCTCTGCCGCTACGACCCGGCGAACTCGCCCGGCTGACAGTTCTGCCGTCGAGTGCCTGAGGCCGGAAGAGGAAGCGACGCGTACTCCGTACGCGAGCTTCCGTATGACGGTCTCAGGCGCCGACGGTAATCTTGCGGTACGGGACGCGGAGCTTGTTCTCGTCTACATCGCCGTCGATCCCGGGGACCTTGCCGCTGCTCGTGAACTGCCAGATCGCCCAGCCCCGGCCATCCCAGTTATCAGCGGGGACCTTCGGCTTCTTGACGTTGAAGTTCGCGACCCAGAGCGGATAGCCGTCCTCGGCGAACTCGGTCGTATCGCCGACCGCCTGCCAGCTCGTGAAGTTGGTGTAGATGATCGGCTTGACGTCGTACTCGCGCTCGACCCGGTCCAGCCAGGTCCGGATCCACTTCAGCAGCTCCTTCTCCCCGAAGCGGTCGAACGGGCTTTCCCAGTCGAGCACCGGCCGCAGGTCGTCCTTCTTTAGGTCGCCGACCTCCTTGATGAAGATCTTCGCCTCCCGCTTGGCGTCCTTCTTGGCGTCCGCGACGCTCTTGCCGTCGGTGAAGGCGCGGTGGTAAGGGCCGACGCGTACCCCCTCCTTGCGCGCGAGCTTGTAATTGCGATCGTAAGTCTCGTCCTTGCCGCAGCGGTCGGGGGAGACGGCGCAGTCCTTGCCGCTGCCGCGGCTCGCCTGGACAAAGGCGAAATCGACTCCTGAGCGCGCGATCTTGCCCCACTCGACCTCCTTGCCCTGGAAGCGGGAGATGTCGATCCCGCGATCCTTGCCGGCCAGCGCCCCCGGCGCCAGCGCCGGGACGGTGAGCAGCGCGACGAGCGCCGCGATCAGGAAACGGGTGTTCGGTCGGATCCGCATGGGTCGGGGCATATCAACACATCGGTTCGCTGCTTGTAGCGGTCAATCCCCCGCGCGCAGCGAAACGCCCAGCAGCTGCTCGGCGATCGGCAGCGTCGTCTCGGCTCCGCGGTGGAGGATCGCGCGCATCCCGACGGCCTCGGCGCCGGCGCAGTTCTCGCGCAGGTCATCGACGAACACGCACTCCTCCGGTGCCGCGCCCGCGCGCTCGGCACCGAGCAGGAAGATGTCGGCGTTGGGCTTGTGCATCCCGACCTCGCCGGAGATCACGACGCCGTCGAACAGCTCCTCGAGCTGGGCGCCGTCGTAGATGTCGGAGCCCCACGAATTCGAGATCAATCCCGTGCGTACGCCTTGCTTGCGCGCGCGGGCGACCGCGTTGACCATCTCCTGGTCCGGCCCCATTCCGGCGAACAGCCGCTCGACGAGGCCGCCGTGCTCGGCGACGCCGAGCAGTGGCGCGAACCGCTCGGCGAACGCGTCGGGAACGAGCTCGCCGCGCTCGAGCTCGCGCAGCAGTGCGAGCGCCTCCGGGTTCTCGCGGAACAGCCGCTTGACGGTTTGGGGCTCGAGACCCTCCTCGACGCAGAACGCGCTGAAGGACTCGAACACGTTCGTGGTCAGGACCCCGCCGAAATCGACCAGCAGCGCCTTCACAGGGGGCGGCGGGTGATCGACAGCGCCGCCTCGGCGAGCGCTGGGACCCCTTCGTCGAGCATCGCGAGGAACGGGTCATCAGTCGTGCCGGCGAGCGAGCGCTTGTAGTTGCCCTCCATGAATACGGCCGCCTTCCAGAGCGCGAGCGCCTGATACCAGCGCAGGTCGCTGACCGAGCGTCCACTGCGGTCGGCGTAGAGCGCGATCAGGCCGTCGCGATCGGGGAACCCCTCGGCACGGGTGACTCCGCCCAGCTGGGAGAACATCGTGCCCATCGTCTCCTCGTCAGCGGGCTCCGACCAGGTGATCGTCAGGTAGCCGAGATCGGCGAGCGGGTCGCCGATCGTCGCGAGCTCCCAGTCGAAGATCGCGACCAGCTCGGCCGGGACCCCGAGGCCGAACATCGTGTTGCCGAGGCGGAAGTCGCCGTGGACGATCGTCGCCTCGGGCTGCTCGGGCCGGTTGGTGGCGAGCCAGTCGGCGACCTCCTGGACCGGCGCCAGCTCACGCGTCTTGTTGTGCTCCCAGAGCCCGTTGAAGCGACGCAGCTGACGCTCGAGATATCCGGTCGCCTTGCCGAAGCCCTCGAGGCCGCAAGCGCGCCAGTCGACCGCGTGGACCTCGACGAGCGCATCGATCAGCTGCTCGGCGATCAAACGGCGCTGATCGGGGGAGTCGAGCGGGTCGGGTACCCGCTCGGTGATCACGACGCCCTCGACCTTCTCCATCACGTAGAACGGGACCCCGATCAGGCTCTCGTCCTCGCAGGTGCAGAGCACCTCTGGCGTGCGGACCGCAGCGCCGCCGACGGCGCTCAGCAGCCGGGCTTCGCGGAGAACGTCGTGCGCGGACGGGGGCAGCGGAGGCCGCGGGGGCCGGCGCAGCACGACCTCTGCCCCCTCGCGGCGGACCAGATAGGTGATGTTGGAGTGGCCTTCGCCGACCCGCTCGGCCTCGATCGGGCCGGATCCGATCCCGTGCTCGTCGAGGAAAGCCTGGACGGGCTCGCGAATCAGGAGCGGCGCCAGCTCCAGGTCGGCCGCCTCTTCGTGGGTGTCGACAATCTCCGCAGGCGCCATCTCGGCCGGGATACTCGCACCAACACGTCAATTCATGATGATTCCGATCAGGTGGCGCGCGGGCCAGGGGCCTTCGCTACAGTCGAACCGTGTCCTGGGTTCTCCTCCTCTGCCTGCTCCTGCTCGCCCTCGCAGCCCCTGTCGCGGCTGCCGATTCGGAGTCCGTCAAGGTCCGGGACTTCGAGTTCTCGCCGGCCAAGGTCCGGATCTCCGCGGGCGACAAGGTGAAGTGGAGGAACGTCGCAGGTACCCACACCGTGACGATGGACAAGCGCGAGATGGAGATGGACGCGATCTTGAGCGGGGAGTCGGAGTTCACCTCCGACAAGTTCAAGCGAGAGGGTGTCTACAAGTACGTCTGCACCTTCCACATCCTGTCCGACGACATGAAGGGCAAGGTCATCGTCGGGGACCGGGACCGGGACGAATAGGTACCTACTCGTTCCCGTAGTTGAGGATCAGCTCGGCCGTCGCCCGCGGACGCTCGATCTGGGGTGAGTGACCGACATCGGGCAGCGTCTCGACACGCGCGTTCGGTAGCGCGGCCCAGGCGTCGGTCGTCGCGGAGTCCACGAGCGTGTCGGCCATGCCGTGGACGTAGAGGATCGGGAACTCCGTATCGGCGAGTCGTTCCTGGAGCGGTTGCCCGGCGATGTAGGCGCGACCGCTGCGTGACGCGTCGCGGTAGGCGGGGTAGGTCATGGCGCGCAAGTCCTCGACGGCGTAGTCGGGCACATCGAAGCCAGGGGCGAAGGCGCGGCTGAGACCGCTCTCGAGCACCGGATCGGGGCTCAACTCCATCAGCGCCGGGCCGATCACCGGCAAATATCCCACCTCGGCGAGCAGCGGCAGCTCCGAATAGCGCCGCTCAGCCGGGACGCCGAGCGCGACGAGCCCGTCGAACAGTTGCGGGTCGCCCTCGGCGAGCGCGGTCGCGACGAAGCCGCCCATCGAGTGGCCGACGATCAGCGCGCGATCGATCCCGAGCGAGTCGAGCGCGAGACGGACGGCCTCGGCCTGCGCGGGAATCGAGTACCCGCTGGCCGGCTTCTCGGAGTGTCCGTGACCGATCAGGTCGATCGTCGTGACGCGGTGGCTCTCCGACAGCTGGCCGAGCACCGGGCCCCACCATCGCGACGAGCAGGAGTAGCAGTGCAGGAGCACGATCTGGGAGCCGTTCCGCGGGCCCTGTTGCCTTACGTGCAGATCGGGGCCGGGCAGCTCGACGATCTGGCCGTCACCGAGGGTGGCCGCGGCCGTTTCGCGCTCGGCCATATAGGCGAATATGCCCGCTGCCCCGACGAGCACGAGCACGAGGGCCAGCACGATGAACCGCTTGTTCCCGCTCATTGCCGCGCGATGCTATTCAGCCCTCGAGCCGTCCGTGGCCCGCTATCTCGTCGAGGTGCTCGACGTTGGCGCGGTCCTCGGGGTCGGGGCTGGCGTGGGCGCTGAACCAGGCATCGAGGATCTCGTCGAGCAGCGCCTCGCTGATGGAGCGCAGGGACAGTGCGAGCACGTTGGCGTCGTTCCAGCGCCGCGCTCCCGCTGCGGTCTGGGCATCGCCGCACAGCGCGGCCCGCACGCCAGGCACCTTGTTGGCCGCGATCGCGGCGCCGGTGCCGGTCCAGCAGCAGACGACGGCCTGGTCGGCGCGCTGCTCGGAGACCGCCCGCGCGGCCGCCTCGCTCGCCCACGCCCAGTCGCTGCGCTGCCCCTCGGATAGCGCACCGTGCAGGTCGAGCTCGTGACCGCGCCGGCGCAGCTCGTCTACCAGCCGCTCGGAGACGCCGGTGCGCTCGTCGGTTGAGACGGCGATCCGCATTGGAACGGTCAGGGTAGCCTCGAACTGATGCCCGAGCTACCAGAGGTGGAGATCGCGACCCGTCGCCTTCAGAGCGCGCTGCGCGGAGCGGTCGTCGAGTCGGCGCTCGCTCCCGGGCTCAACACCATGAAGAGCTTCGATCCGCCGCTCGAGGCGATCGTCGGCCGGGAGCTGACCGCCGTCGGTCGGGTCGGCAAGATGCCGGTCGTCGAGTTCGGCGACCTCGCGCTGCTCATCCACCTGATGTCGGCCGGGCGGATCGGGGTGTTCGACAAGCGCGCCTCGCTGCGCGACCGTGCGTCGCGCCTGCTTGTGCGGGTCAAGGACGGCCGCGAGCTGCGGTTGCGCGAGTTCGGCACCAGGCAGCGCGCCTGGGTCAAGCTGGTGGCCTCCGAAGCGGTCGGCGAGGATGAGATGGTCGCGACACTCGGCCCCGAGGCCTGGCCGGCCTTGGACCCGGAGCGGTTCGCGGCGCTGATCGGCCAGCCGCGGCACCTCCACCCGCTGCTACGCGATCAGCGGACGATCGCGGGGATCGGCCGCTCGTGGGTCGACGAGATCCTCTGGGAGGCGCAGCTCTCGCCGTTTCGCAAGGGATCGGAGCTGGAGGAGGCCGATGTCGAGCGGTTGCGGCTCGCCTGTGATTCGGTGCTCGGTGCGGCGATCGACCATTACGAGGAGGTGATCGGCGAAGGACTCCCCGACAAGGCGCCGATGCCGCTCAAGGTCCACGCGCGTCACGGTGAGCCGTGCCCGCGCTGCGGGACGACGCTCGAGGCGGTCTTCTTCGCCGAGCATACGACGACCTACTGCCCCGCCGAGCAGACCGGCGGGCGGGTGCTCAAGGATCGCCGCCTCTCGCGGCTGCTGAAGTGATTCCGATCGCCGGCATCCTCGAGACGATCGGCTCGGTCTTCGACGCGATCGGGTCCTTCTGGTCGAACCTCGCGGCGGTCGATTTCCTCGCCCTGCTCGCAGGTCTCACGGCGTTCGTCATCTACCAGTCGCTGCGGGCACGGGCCTCGTTCAACATCCTGCGAGTCGCCTATCCGACCGAGCAGATCGGCTTCCGCTACATCTGGGGCGCGTACATGGCGGGCTATGGGTTCAACAGCGTGATCCCCGCCCGTTCGGGAGACATCGTGCGGCTGTTCCTGACCAAGACGTCGGTTCCCAACTCCACTTACCCGGCGGTCGTCTCGAGCATGAGCGTCGAGCTGATCTTCGACGCCGTGATGGCGGTCTTCATCCTGACCTTCGCCTTCAGTCAGGGCGTCTTCCCGTCGTTGCCCGATCTGTCCCAGATCTCGCCCGATCTCGGAGTCTTCATCCGCGACCCGCAGCTGGGGCTGTTCGTGATCACCCTGCTGTTCGTCGGCGCGCTCGTGACGCTCGGCCTGCTCTCGGCCCGGATCCAAGCCTTCTGGGCGCGGATGCGCCAGGGGGTGACGATCCTGCGCGACCGCCGACGCTACGTGCGCGAGGTGTTCGCCGTGCAACTGCTCGGCTGGGGCTTCCGCTTCACAGCCTTCTGGTTGCTCCTGAACGCGTTCCACGTGGGCGGCTCGGTCCACAACGTCCTGCTGGTGCTGGGCGTCAACGCGGTCGGTGCGCTCGTCCCGATCACACCCCAGGGCGCCGGGGTCCAGCAGGCCCTGCTGGTCCAGGTGCTCGCGACGGCGGCGGCGAGCGCGACCGTCGCTGCCTACTCCGTCGGTCAGCAGGTCGCGATCGCGACGACGATGTTCGCGATCGGGTTCGGATCGATCTTCTTCCTGTTCGGCTTCCGCAGCTTCCGCGACATCATCGACCGCGGGCGGAGCGAGCGCGAGGCCGAGAAGGCCGCTGCCGCCGAGCGATAGGGCCCTCTCTACACTGGCTCCATGGGGGCGAGTTCACGGAAGAACCGGCTATCGACTGCTGTCGTCATCGCAGCCGTCCTCGCGGCGATCGGCGCGACCCCCGCCTCGGCGGCCAAGAGTTGCGACGAACCGCTCGGCGGGGACTGGGAGCGCAGCAACCCGAGCGCATCGGGAATGGATCCCGCCAAGCTCCAGCGCGCGCTCGACTACGGCAGCTCGGAGCTGTCGTTCGCCGTCTCGGTCTATCGCCACGGGTGCCTGGTCGCCGAGGATCGCCTCGCGCCGCTCAACCGCAACACGCAGTTCCAGAGCTACTCGCTGGCGAAGTCGATAACCGCGCTCGCCTTCGCCCGCGCGATGACGCTCGGGCTGATCAGCCCCGATGACCCGCTCGGCTCGGTGATCGGCGAGGCCGACCGGGCGCACGGCGAGATCACGATGGAAGACCTGCTGACGATGACCAGCGGTCTGCACTGGAACTTCTTCCGCGACTACAACATCTTTATGCCGGATCGGATTCATGAGGCGCTGACGGTCGCCGTGGAGAAGCGACCCGGGACCTACTACGAGTATTCCCAGAGCGGTCCGACGCTGCTCGCCGAGTCGGTCGAGCGCGCGGCGGGCGAGGACTTCCAGAAGTTCGTCTCGCGCGAGCTGTTCACCCCGCTCGGAATCGAGCCTGGGAGCTGGCGCTGGGGCCGTGATCGGGCGGGCACGACGCAGGGGTTCTTCGATCTCAACATGAAGCCCGGCGACTACGCGCGGCTCGGCGAGCTGATGCGGCTCGACGGTGTCTGGCGCGGCCGGCGACTGCTCGCGCGTGATGTCGTCCGCGAAGCGCTGACCCCGACCGAGACCAACGGCTGCTATGGCTGGCTGATCTGGCTCAACGCCGGCAAGCCGTGCGTCTCACCGCGCGTCAACACGCGCCCGGTCTCCGATGAACGCAGCTTTCCGGGGTTGCCGCACGACTTCTACTACTACGCCGGCCTGTTCGGGCAGGTGGTCGCCGTGTTCCCGAGCCAGGATCTGACCGTCGTCCGGACGGGGCTCGAGACCTCGTTCATCCCGACCGGCGGCGGCGAGGGGTACCAGAGCCGCCTGTTCAAGATGATCCTCGGTGCGATCACCGACCAGCGCGTTCGGCCGGAGCCCGACCCGGAGAAGGCTGGGAATGTTTCGGGCGCCGACGGCGATCGCGGTCTGTTCGACGCGTTCCGCGAGCCCGATCAGTTCACCGAGCCCCAGGACCTCCCGCCGCTACCCCCGGCCGGACCCGCGCGGGCGCGGGCGACGACGATCGCCGCGGCCAAGCGCGAAGCGCCCTCCGATCGCAAGCTGGCGCTGCGGGTGAGCTGTCCGCCGCTCTCCCCGGCGGGCGGAGCCGAAGCGTGTCGAGGCTTCGCCCGAGCCGGGAAGGGACGCAAGCGCGAGTATCGGCTGCAGCCCGGAAAGGCACGCCGGCTGGTCGTGCCCCTGAGCGGCCGGGACACCGGTCGGTTGGAGCGGCTGGGCCGGGTGAAGGTTCTCGCTGCTGCCCGCAATGCCGACGCGGCACAGGGAACACGCTCGACGGCGCTCGTCGACGTCGCGCGCTAGGTTCCGAAGCCCTCGCGGGCGTCCCGAACGAGCATCACGGCCTCGGGGAAGAGCATCCGCATCGCCGCTCGGATCTCCTCCGCCTGCTGCTCGGCGTTGCCCTGGAGGTTGAGCCGGTTGATCCCGGCGACGGTCATGTCGACCGCCAGCTTGATCGCGTTGTCGGCCCAAGCGACCTTCTGGGCGCCCTGCATCTGCTCGGCCATCTCTGCGAACCGGCGCCGCAGCTCGTCCGGATCTCCGAACAGGCCGCCGAATGGGTCTTCAGAGGACATGCCCCCAGTCTAGCCTGGGGCGGATCAGCGCTTCTTGCGCCGGAAGACGTCGCTTGTCAGGGAGTCGACGCGATCGAGGAACAGCAAGCCGTCGAGGTGGTCGATCTCGTGGATCAGGCAGCGCGCCTCGAAGCCGTCGGTCTCGAGCCTGAGCGGCTCGCCGCTCGGGGACAGGGCTTCGACGACGATCGAGGTCGCGCGGCGTACGTTGGCGGTGTAGTCGGGGATCGAGAGACAGCCCTCGCGCGCCACCTCCGAACCCTCGCTCGCAACGATCACGGGGTTGAAGAGCTGGAGCAGCCCGCTCTTGGTCGTCGCCTTGGGGTTGACCGAGATGTCGACCACGATCACCCGGCTCAGCTCGCCAATCTGGTTGGCGGCGATCCCGACGCAGCCGGGGAAGCTGCGCATCGTGGCCGTGAGGGCCTCGGCAACCTCGCGGGCGTCCCCCAACTCCGATTCGGCAACCGGGCTCGCCTCCCGCTTGAGCGCGGGATGCGGGAAGCGCAAGACCTCACGAGCCGTCAGAGGACGTCCTGCTCGAGCGGCCGAGCCGTGATCTCGACGTCCTGCTCCTCCCCGATCCGTGCCAGCAGCTCATCGAGCTCAGCGGACCCCGACGAGCCCGGAAGCGCGACCTCGATCACCATCATGTAGAGCGGGTTGGATTGATCGCCCAGGACGCGCGTCTCGAGGTCGGTGATGCTGACCGACCGCTCGGCGAGGGCGGTCGAGACCGCGTGGACGATGCCGGGATGGTCCACCCCGTAGACCGAGACGATGTGCGAGGGCTCGGGAGCGCCGTCGCCGGTGTCGGCGATCTCGTTCAGGGTCACTGCGTCGAGTCCGAGCTCGCTGCGCGTGCGCTCGAGATCTGCGAGCAGCCGCTGCTGGTCGAGCTCGTCCGCGGTCGCGACGATCAGGGTCATCGCGAAATGGCCGCGCAGGATCGTCATCTGGGAGTCCTCGATGTTGATCTCGTGCTCGAGCAGCACGCGCGAGACTCCCGCGACGATTCCGGGCCGGTCGCTGCCGAGCGCGGAGAGGGCGAAAGAACGCATCAGGAGACGGCGGGCGCGCCGAGCGACTCGAGCTCCCAGCTGACCCCATGGTGCTCGCCGAGCAGGTCGAGGAACGCGGCCGGGTCGAAGGCGGCGGCCGGGCCGAGCGCGCCGCGCGCACTGTATCCGGGCGCCGACATCAGCTCCGCCGCCCGCACCAGCGAGACGGCCGTGATCCCGTAGACGTCGCTTCCGCGGACCACTCCCCGCCGGGTGCGGCCGTCCTCGGCGTGGGCAACGGCGACAACGGTGAAGGCGGCACTGCGGCGCTGCTCGAGCTCAGGTCCCTCGGGCAGCCGGTCGATCGCGCGATTAAGCGCCCCCCGCAGGGGAGTTCTGAGCGCGGCCGAGATGAACGGCGTCATGTAGGGCAGCGCGCCGGCGAGTCGCGGGCTCGGGACGAACGCCTCGGAGGCGATCCGAGCGGTGACCTTGCGCGTCTGGGTGTGCCGGGGGACGGTGACGATCTCCCCCGAGGGGTACTTGGAGACCGCCTTGAGGCCGAGCGGCGCCGGGAACTCGAACCGCTCGGGGGCGACGAAGCTCGACGCAGGTGACCAGTCGCCGTCCTCGTAGACGATGTCGCCGCCCTTGAGCATCTCGAGCGCGGAGCGCAGCGTGCCGCGCGTCGCCCCGAAGGCGCTGACCGCGTAGAAGAGCCGCAGCTCGCGCAGCGGCTCGAGCCCGGTGGCCGTCAGCCGCGCGATGCAGTCTCCGGGGACGTAGTCGAATGCCATCGCGGGGACCAGTGCGACGCCGGCCCGCTCGGCGGCCGGGCCGTGGCGCTCGAAGACCGCCTGCATGTAGGTCTGCTCGCCGGTCGAGTCGACGTAGTGAGTGGCCGTGTCGACGGCCGCCGCGACGACCGTCTCCCCGGCCAGCGAGAACGGGCCGGCACAGTTGATCACGACGTCGCAGCCCTCCATCAGGGCGCGCATCGAGGCGGGATCGTCGACGCTCGCGACGCGGATCTCGGCGCCCTTGCCGCGGCTCGCCGAGAGCTCACGCAGGGCCTCCTCGCGGCGGCCGCCGAGGATGAACGGAACTCCGCGGGCAACGAGCTCGTCGGTGACCAGCCGGCCGGTGTACCCGGTTGCGCCATAGAGAACGACCGTCATCTCGGCGGCACGATACTGCGGCGGTCGTTATCGTCGCGCTTGTGCCCCGCCTGACGCCCGATCAGCTGCGCCGCCGTGATCAGATCGAGAGCGTGATCCGCCTCGCGCAGCCGCTCCTCAACACGGTGCTGCGCATCGGCGACCGGGTTTCCCGCGTGATCGAGCCCGAGGATCGCGACTACTACGCGCCCCGGTCTCCCAACCTGCCGCCGCCGACTGCACCCGAGGGTGCGGACGAGGCCGCCCGGGCCAAGCTCGCGCAATGAACGGCTCCCCGCGGACCGAGCAACTGGAGTGGGAGGCGCGTCTGGCAAAGCCGATCGCGTTTTCGGCGTTCGCGGTCGTCGTTTCACTGCTGGCCGCCCAAGTCGCGCCGTTGCTGCTGCGCTCGGGCGAGGCGATCGGCGTCGGCCCGGCGGGGGCGCTGCTGACGATCAACGACCAGCCGTCGACGTTCCTGCTCGTCGCAGCGCTCGCCGTTCTACCGATCCTGCTGCTTCTGCCGCTGCTCCTGTTCCTCTATAAGGCGGCCAAGTTCCGCGTACCGGAGCTGCTTCCCGCCGCCCGCGTGCTCGCGGTCCTCGGTGCGGTCCTGTTCGCCGCGACCGGCATCGCCGGCGCGGCCGGCCAGATCAGCGCCGCCGAGCAGTTCGCCCCGACGCCGGCGGCCGCGGAGTACCGAGCGCTGCCGAGCGAGGACCGGCTGCCGCCCCGATTTGGCGACCCCGTGCCCGAGACGCCCGAGCGCACCGCCGCCGAGCGGGTCGCGACCGAGACGATCGCCGGGCAGTCCTCGCTCGAGATCATCACGACGGTCCAGCTTGCCGCGTCGCTGGCGCTCGGCTTCGGCGTGATCCTGATCTCGCTGTTCGCGATGCGCGCGGGTCTCCTGAGCCGGTTCATGGGCTACATCGGAATCGCGCTCGGCTTGTTCCTCGGCCTGACCGCCGTGCTTGCCAACACCGCGCTGCCTACGCTGTTCGACCCGAAGATCGTCCAGATGTTCTGGGCCGGCGCGATCGGTTTGATCCTGCTCGACCGCTGGCCGAATGGGCGTGGAACGGCCTGGAAGACGGGCATGGCCGAACCGTGGCCGACCGCCGCCGAGCAGCGCGCTGCGTTCGACAAGCGCAAGGCGGCCGAGCTGGCGGCGAAGACCCCGCCGCCGTCGCGCAACGGCGGCGATGCGGCTGCCGCGGGCAAGCGCAAGCGCAAGAAGCGGGGCTAGTCGGGGCTAGTCGGCCGCCGGCTCGCGAAGGGTTTGCACCTCTCGGCGAGGGAAATGCTTCACGCCGACTCGCCGACCACGTCGGCCAGAGCGCGGTAGGCCGCGGCGGGATCGGGGGCGCCGAAGATCGCGCTGCCGGCGACGAACAGGGTCGCGCCGGCCTCCAGGCAGCTTCCGACGGTGTTCTCATCGATGCCGCCGTCGACCTCGACCGTCGCTGCCCCAGCGCCGATCAGCTCCCGCAGCGCGCTGACCCTCGCGGGTGAGTTTTCGATGAACTGCTGACCGCCCCAGCCCGGGTTGACGGTCATGCAGAGGATCAGATCCACATCGCCGGCGAGCGCTGCGAGCGCTTCCGCCGGAGTCCCCGGGTTGATCGCGACGCCCGCGCGGCAGTCCTGCTCGCGAATCGCCTGCACCAACCGGTGGGCGTGGGCGGTCGCCTCGAGGTGGAAGGTGATGTTGTCGGCGCCGGCCGAGGCGAAGTCGGCGATCTGGCGCTCGGGAGCGTCGATCATCAGGTGGACGTCGATCGCCGCCCCGACGGCGCTCGCGCGCTCCCGCAGCGCGGCGACGACGTTCGGCCCCATTGTGATCGGGGGGACGAACTGGCCGTCCATCACATCGACGTGGATCACGCGCGCCCCGGCCATGAGCACCTCTTCGACCTGCTCGCCGAGCCGGGCGAAGTCGGCCGCAAGGATCGAGGGTGCGATCCGGGTCTCGGTCAGTGCGCTCATCGGGAGCCGGCCGCCGCTCGCGCCTGGGTCCTGATCTCGGAGAGGATCCGCTCGAGCCGCGGCTCGGTGTCGCGGTCGACGAACGACATCGCCGCGGCGACGGCCGGGTGAACAGCGGCGATCTGGGCGTGCAACTCGTGGGCGACCGCCCGATAGGCGGGGTGGCCCTCGCGGCCGGAGCGCAGCTCGATCAGGTGCATCGCCGCGCGTGCGTTCATGTCGAGCACGTAGCGGATCCTGAACCCGAGGCAGAGCGCGTAGGGCGCGACCTCCGGTCGGCCGATCTCGACCAGCCGCTCGTACTCGGCGCGGGAGCGCTCGAGCGCGCCGCGGTAGGCGTCGGCGACCCCCGCGTCCTCGAGTTCCTCGGGCACCCCGGCGCCGAGTCCGGGCGTCAGCGGCTGCCACTGGACGGTCAGCATCCGGTGGCGCTGGAGGTCGCGGAAGGCGCCGTAGTCGGAGACGATCTCGAAGCGGTACCGCACCGCTTCAAAGCCGCGCCCCGGGCGGTGGCGACGGTTGATGCGCTCACCGACCAGCTCGCCGATCAGCGTCGCGCGCTCATCGGGCGGCAGCACACGTACCGCGTCGCGAGCCTCGTGCTCGGAGACCGCGCTGGCCTCGAACAGCATCGCCGCGAGCAGATCCTCCTCCGAGCCCTCGACCGACAGCAGCCGCACCGAAGGCGCCGTGCCCTCCTCGCGCGCGCGATCGAGGCCGAGCCGCGCGGCGATCCGCCTGCCGGCCGACTCCCGCTCGGTCAGGAAGCTCGCCCATTCGCCGCCGCGGTCGGGCTTCTCGACGCGGGCGACGAAGCTCGGGATCACCTTCTGGAGCTCGCCGAGAATCTGGCGGCCGAACTCGCGCGCCTCCGGCAGCGGCGATCCGATCAGATGGAGCAGCAGCTGCTCATAGGACTGACCGGTCGCGTAGATGCCCATGTGCGAGAGCGAGGCCGCCGGCAGCAGACCGCGCAGCAGGTCGAGCGCCTTGGCGCGGATCGAGCGCGCGTGCGCGGCCTCGGGCTCATCGCCGCGCGGGAACCGCTCGGCCGCCCAGGCCTCGACCAGCGGCAGGCTCTCCGAATAGGTGTCGAACAGATGGTCCATCGCGCGCCGGTACTCCGGCCCGAGCTCGGGATCGCTCCAGAACCGGTAGCCGCCGCCGGGCATCGGGCCGTCGTAGGCGATGTAGCGGGTCGACTGCTCGAGGTAGGCGGCCAGCCGGCCGCGCTGGAGCACCTTGGTCAGGACATTGGAGACCCACTCGCACGCAATGTGGACGCCGCCCAGCTGCGCGACCGAGTCATCGCCGTAGCCGAGGAAGATCCGCTTGTAGAGGGCCGCGGCGCGCTCGCCCTCGGCGCCATCGAAGGCTGCGCTCGCGGCGCCCTCCATGTCGCCGGCGAACTCCTCGAGGTAGAGCCTCCGCAGGGTTCCGGGGTAGCGCGAGTAGCGGGCGAAAAGCGCACCCTTGACCGTCTCGGGGAGGTTGACGAGCGCGAATACCGGCCCCTCGAGGTTCGTGAAATGGGGAGCGAGCGCGGCGCGCTCGGACTCGCTGAATTGCTCGACCGGGTAGTCCATCGGGTGGCGCGCGAGTCTAGTCAGCCGGCCGGGCGGCTCGTCGTCCGGCGCGGCCGGTCAGCCTTCGGGCAGCAGCCGGCCGACGCTGTCGGCGACACAGCAAGGCTTCTCCGACCCCTCGACTTCGATCAGGAAGCGGGTCACGAGCTGCCACCAGCCGCCGTCGAGTTCCTCGAGTGAGACCAGCTCGGCGCGCGCGCGGATGCGCGAGCCGCTGGGCACCGCTGCCGGGAAGCGCACCTTGTTCCAGCCGTAGTTGACCCCCAGCACGAAGCCCGAGGACTCGAACAGCTCGAGCCGCATGCCGTCGATCGCGGAGAGGGTCAGGTTGCCGTGCGCGATCGTGGTTCCGTAGGGGCTCTCGGCCTTGGCACGCTCCACATCGCAGTGGATCCACTGGTCATCGCCGGAGAGCTCCGCGAACCGATCGATGTCTGACTGGGTGACGGTCCGCCACTCGCTGGGACCGACCTCGCGGCCGATCAGCGCGCGCATCTCCTCGACACCGTTGACCCGGACGCTCATCGGGGTGATCCTAACCGGGGACTAGAGGAAGCCGACCAACGATGAACCGACGTCGCGGGCAACGTCGAACAACGGGTCCGGGAAGATGCCGATCGCCAGGACGAGCGCCGCGCAGATCACCGCGACGGCGGTGACCTCGGGCTGGGCGGCCGCGCCGGCCTCCGGAGACCACCCCTCGGCGGCCCGGACCTTGCGCGATCGGCGGCCGGGGGCGGCGGGGATCTCGATCTCGCGCGGGCTCATCCACATCATCGCGACCACGCGCAGGTAGTAGACGAGTGAGATCATCGAACCGATCACGATCGCGATTGCAAGCGACTCATAGCTGCCGCTGACGGTCGCGTTGATCAGCTGGAACTTGCCGAAGAAGCCAGCCGTCAGCGGGAACCCGGCGAGCCCGAGCATCGCGATCGTCATCGGCCACGCGAGCCAGGGACTCGCCTCGCCGAGCCGCTCGAGTGAGCGCAGACCGTCGCCGCGTTCGCCTGTGCCCCCGTGGGTAGAGACCCTCTCGCGCGCGATCACGACGGCGAACGCCGCGACGTTCATCAGCAGGTAGACGGCGAGGTAGAAGAAGACGGCCTCGGCGCCGAGTCGCGTCCCGACGACGACCCCGGCGAGCAGGTAGCCGGCCTGGGCGACGCCCGACCAGGCGAGCATCCGCTTGAGCGAGGACTGGCCGATCGCGCCGAGGTTGCCGACGAGGATCGTGACCCAGCAGAGCGCGGCCAGGGCGGGGCCCCACTGGAGTTGGGCGGAGAGCAGTGCGTCGTCGAACAGGCGCAGGAACACGCCGAAGGCCGCGACCTTGGTCGCGACCGCCATGAACGCGGTGACCGGGGTCGGCGCACCCTCGTAGACGTCGGGGGTCCACTGGTGGAAGGGGGCGACCGAGGCCTTGAAGGCGAGGCCGGTTACCGCCAGCGCGACACCCGAGAGCAGCAACGGGTCGGTCACGTCGACATCGGTTCCGATCGCGGCCGAGATGCCCGCGAAGTCGGTCGAGCCGGTCGCTCCGTAGATCATCGCGAGGCCGTAGAGCAGCGTCGCCGAGCCGACCGAGCCGACGATCAGGTATTTGAGCCCCGACTCGAGTGACCGCTCGTCGCGGACGGCGGCCGCACACATCACGTACAACGGAATCGAAAGCAGCTCGAAGCCGACGAATAGCGTGATCAGGTTCTCGGCACCGACCAGGATCGTCATGCCGGTGATCGAGGCGAGCAGCAGCGCGTAGTACTCGCCGCGCCCGGCGTTCCGCACCGTCTCCGAGCGCAACGAGAGCGCGATCGCGCCGGTGCCCGCCGCGTAGACGAGCAGCGAGAAGCCGAGCGCGAGCGCGTCGACCGCGAGGGCGCCTTCGATGATCGTCTTCTGGTCGCCGGTCTCCCAGGTGATCACCGCGAAGGCGGCGGCGACCGCGAGCGAGACGAGCGCCAGGCCGGGCAGCACGACCCGCTGGACAAACGAGGCGCGAACGAGCGCGACCGCGATCACCAGCAACGAGCCGGCGAGCGTGGCGAGGATCGGCGCGAACGCCATGTAGTCGATCGTCGGCGCTTTCATCATGGGGCCGTCGGCTCTCTGGCCGGATCCTGGGGACCGAGCGCTGAGCCCGGGGTTCCCGGGGGCGCGCCCGGGGTTCCCGGCACGCCCTCGGGAATCTGCGCGCCTGGCAGGATCACGCCGCCGCTGAGGGGCACGCGCAGCTGCTCGACGGCCGCGACCTTGCCGACCACCGTCGCCTCGCTGCGGCTGAGCGCGAACTGCGGGTAGATCCCGAGCGCCACGATCACGACGATCAGCGGCGCAAGCAGCGCGAGCTCGCCGCGGCGGATCTCGCGCGACTGCACCCCGGCGCCGATCCCGTTGTGCATCGAGCGCTGGTACATGCGGATCATGTAGACGGCGGCCATCGCGACGCCGGTGCAGGCGATCACGCCGAAGACGAGCTTGGACTCGAGCGTTCCGAACAGGATCAGCAGCTCCCCGACGAAGTTGGGCGATCCGGGCATCGCGAGCGAGGCGAGCGAGGCGATCAGGAACAGCGCCGCGAGCACCGGCGCGCGCGAGGCGATGCCGCCCATGTCATCGAGCGACTCCGAACCGCCGGCCCGCGCCGCGAGCAGCCCGACGATCAGGAACAGGGCGGCGACCACGAGGCCGTGGTTGACCATCTGCATCAGCGCGCCCTGGGCGCCGAGGTCGGTCAGCGAGAAGATCCCGAGCGTGATGAAGCCGAGCTGGGCGACCGAGGAGTAGCCGAGCACGAGCCGCGTGTCATCGGAGCTGAACGCGAGCGCCGAGCCGTAGATGATCGACAGCACGGCGAGGATCAGCATCAGATCCTGGAAGTGGAGCGCGGCGTCGGGCATCGTCGGCAGGACGATCCGCAGGAAGCCGTAGGCCGCGACCTTGGAGACGACTGCGGAGAAGACGATCAGGACCGCGAGCGGGGCCGCCCGGTAGCCGTCGGGCATCCAGCCGTGCAGCGGGAAGGCGGGCATCTTGACGAGGAAGGCGAGCGCGAACAGGGCGAAGATCCACAGCTGGGTGCCCTCGGGCAGCGGGCGCACGGCGAGCTCGGCGAGCGAGAAGCTGATCTGGCCGCCGGTCGGAGTCGCCAGCACGCCGAGCGCGATCGCCCCGGCGAGCATCAGCAGCGAGCCGACGAGCGTGTAGATCACGAGCTTGGTCGTCGCGGCAACCCGCTCGCCGCGGCCCCAGGCGCCGATCAGGAAGTAGAACGGCACGAGCATCAGGTCGAAGAAGAAGACGAACACGGCGAGGTCCTGGGCGAGGAACGCGCCGAGCACGGCGCTCTGGGCGAGCGCGAGATGGAAGAAGAACAGCTTTGGCCGCTCCTCGATCCGCGTCACCCCTAGGAATGCCGCGCCGAGCGTCGCGGCGAACCAGAGCAGGGCGGTCAGCGCGACCAGCAGCAGGTTGAGTCCGTCGACGCCGAGCGACCAACGGATCCCGAGCTGCGAGATCCAGGCATCGTCGGTGACGTACTGGAGCGCGGCGCTGCTCGAGTCGAAGCCGATCAGCATCGCGACCGCGTAGCCGAGCACGCCGAGCGAGCCGAGCACCGCGGCCCAGCGGACCGCCCGCCCGCCGAGCAGGGCGCCGATCAGCGCCGCGACCAGCGGCAGGAAGATGACGATGCTGAGGTGGATCGTCATGTGGTCAGCTCGACACGATCAGGAAGTAGAGGGCCAGCGCGCACATCCCGATCAGCAGAAGCGCCGCATAGGCGCGCAGGTAGCCGGACTGGAGCGTCCGGACGGCCGAGGTCCCGACCCGCACGACGCTGGTCGCGCCGCCGACGAGGAAGCCCTGGACCAGCTCGGACTCGACGAGGTTGCGGCCGAAACGGCCGAAGGCGGCCATCGGTCGGACGATGCCGGCCTCGATCAGCTCATCGAAGTACCACTTGTGGGACAGGAAGTTGTGCAGTGCGCCGAGGCGGGTCTGCAGCGAGGCGGTGACCCCCGGGCGGCGGATGTAGAGGAAGAACGCGATCCCGATCCCGACGACCGCGATCGCCCCGCCGATCGCCAGGCCGCGCCACTCATCGGCGACCGTCGGATGGGCCTCGAGGTACTCCGATCCCGCGAACGTCGGCTCGAGAAAGTGGGTGACGACCTCGGTGACGCCGGGGATCTGGAGCCCGCCCGCGACCAGCGCGAGCAGTGCCAGCGGTGCCATCCCGATCTTCATCGGCCAGTCGCGCTCGGCGATGTGGTGCGCCTCGCCCGGGAAGCCGACGTCGGTGTCCTCGGGCTCGCCGGTCGCGGGGTTGACCGGATCGGCGTGGTGGAGGTGGCCGGCCTCCAGCTGCTCGGCCTCTGGGCACCTCTTGCCGAAGAACACGCGGAAGACCAGCCGGAAGGTGTAGATCGCGGTCAGGAGCGCGGCGGCGTAGGCGAAGATCGCGAGCACCGTGTAGACGCCGCCGCGGTAGAGCGTGAAGTCGATGATCGCGTCCTTGGAGAAGAAGCCGGCCGTGCCGGGGAAGCCCGACAGCGCGAGCGCGCCGCAGACGAACACGACGAACGTGAACGGCATCGCCTTGCGCAGGCCGCCCATCCGGTCGAGCGACTGCTCCCCGCCCATCGCCGAGATGATCGAGCCGGCGCCCATGAACAGCAGCGCCTTGAAGAACGCGTGCGTCATCAGGTGGAACATCCCGGCGCTGTAGGCGAAGGCCGAGACGCCGAGCACCATGTAGCCGATCTGGGACATCGTCGAGTAGGCGATCGAGCGCTTGAGGTCGGTCATCACGAGCGCGACCGTGGCCGCGATGAACAGCGTCGCCGTGCCGATGATCGCGGCTACGAGTGCCGCGTCGGTCGCGATCTCGAACAGCGGGTGGCAGCGGGCGATCAGGTAGACGCCGGCGGTCACCATCGTCGCCGCGTGGATCAGCGCCGAGACCGGCGTCGGGCCCTCCATCGCGTCGGGCAGCCAGGTGTGGAGCGGGACCTGGGCCGACTTGGCAAACGCGCCGACGAGCAGCAGCAGGCAGGCGATCACGAGCACGCCCTCGTTCGGCGCGAAGACGTCGTGTGCGGCGCCGAAGACCCCGCTGTAGCTAAGCGCGCCGGTTTCGGAGAACAGCAGGAACGCCGCGAGCACGAGCCCGACGTCGCCGATCACGTTGATCACGAATGCCTTCATGCCGGCCTTCGTCGCCGTGCCACGGCGATACCAGAACGACACGAGCAGATAGGAAGCCGCTCCGACGAACGCCCAGCCGACGATCAGCAGGATGAAGTTGCCGGCGAGCACCAGCAGCAACATCGAGAAGACGAAGAAGTTGAGGTAGGCGAAGAACCGTGAGTAGCCGGCGTCGGAATCGAGGTAGGCGATCGAATAGACGTGGATCAGGAACGAGACGCCACTGACGATCAGCACCATCAGCAGCGAGAGCGGATCGACGAGGATCCCGAGGTCGACATCTACTCCGAGCGTCTGGGCGTATGCGAACAGGCTGCCCTCGAAGCTCCGTTCCTCCGGGGCCACGGCCAGCATCTGGGAGAGCGCGCCGAGGCCGCTCAGGAACGCGCCCAGGATCGCGCCCGCCCCGATCCAACCCGCGGTGCGCCCGGGCAGCCGCTTGTAGAGCAGCGAGATCAGGATCGTCCCGCCGAGCGGGAAGGCGAGCACCAGCCAGCCGTATGTCACCGCTGACATCAGCCCCGCAACTCGCTCGCCGCGTCGGCGTCGATCGGGATCCGGCGGCGGTACATCGCGACGATCAACCCGAGACCGACGACAACCTCGCAGGCCGCGACGACCATCACGATCAGCGCGAAGATCTGTCCGTCGGCGTTTCCGTAGCCGCGCGCGAAGGCAATCAGCGCGAGGTTGCCGGCGTTCAGCATCAGCTCAAGGCAGAGCAGGATCACGAGCGGGCTGCGGCGGGTCATCACGCCGTAGAGGCCGATCGCGAACAGCACGGCGGAGAGGACCACGAACCAGGTGATGCTCACTGCTCGAGCTCCGCGTCGTCGAGACCGCGCCGCCGCTGGGCGATCACGATCGCGCCGACGGCCGTGATCAGCAACAGGTATGAGGCCGCTTCGAACGGAACCAGGAAGCGGGAGAGCAGCAGCTCGCCGATCTGCGCGGGCGAGCCGAATCCGGCGGTGATCTCGGCGCCGGAGGAATCGAGCATCGTCAAGCCGGAGCCGACGATCGCGATCGACAGCTCGATGAAGATCGCGGCGGCGAAGAACGGAGCGATCGTGCGCAGCAGCCCCCGCTCGGGGATGTAAGGCTGGTCCGAGCCGCCGACATAGGCGGTCACGAACACGTAGAGGACCATCACCGCGCCGGCGTAGACGACGACCTGCGCGGCGGCCAGGAACTCGGCGTTCAGCAGCAGGAACAGGATCGCGAGCGCGATCAGGTTGAGGATCAGCGCCAGCACGCTGTAGAAGGGGTTCTGGACGAGCACGATCGCCAGGGCGGTCCCGATCGCGAGCGCGGCGGCGAGGAAGAACAGCACTTCAGCCATCGCGGTCTACTCGCCCTCGCGCCTCAGCGGAGCGCGCTCGAGAGAATCGGCGAGCAGCATCTCCTTGGTGAAGATCAGGTCGGAGCGCTCGTAGTCGGCGAGCTCGTAGTCGTTGCCCATCGTGATCGCGTCAAACGGGCAGGCGATCTCGCAGTAGCCGCAGAAGATGCAGCGCGACATGTTGATCTCATAGGTCGCGGCGTAGCGCTCGCCGGCCGAGACCTGGTTCTCGGGCGTGTTCTCGGCCGCCACTACACGTATGCACTTAGCCGGGCAAGCCGCCGCGCAGAGCGAGCAGCCGACGCACTTCTCGAGGCCCGTGTCCTCGAAGACGTGGAGCTTGTGGCGGCCGCGGAAGCGCGGGTAGACGGCCGTCTTCTCCTCGGGGTACTGGACTGTCACCGGGCCCTGGCGCAGTCGCGCCATCGTGTTGGCGAGCCCACGGAAGGTAGATGCGAACGCCCGCCAGGCGCCGCCCCAGCCGCCGGGTTCCGGGCCGCGCTGGACGACGATCACGTCGTCGTCCGGGGGCCACTTGATCGGCGTTCCAGTGCTCTGCTCGGTGCTCATGTCAGCACCACCACGACCGCGGTGACCATCACGTTGAGCGTCGCGAGCGGCAGCAGGATCTTCCAGCCGAAGGACATCAGCTGGTCATACCGCAATCGGGGGAGGGTCGCCCGGACCCAGACGAACAGGAAGACGAAGAAGAACGCCTTGAGGAGCACCCAGATCGGCGCCAGCCACTCGGGCCCCGGTCCGTGCCAGCCGCCGAAGAAGATCGTCACCGCGACGATCGAGATCACGAGCACCTCGATGTACTCGGCGAGGAAGTAGGAGCCGAAGCCCATCCCGCCGTACTCGGTGTTGTAGCCCGCGACGATCTCGGCGTCGGCTTCGGGAAGATCGAACGGCGCGCGAGCGGTCTCGGCGAAGCCGGCGATCAGGAAGATCAGGAAGCCGACGAACTGGGGGACGACGAACCACATCCCCGACTGCGCCTCAACGATGTCGACGAGCGACATCGAGCCCGCGGTCATCACCACGCCGAGCAGCGAGAGGCCGATCGCGACCTCGTAGGAAATCAGCTGGGCAGCCGAGCGCATCGCCCCCAGGAACGAGTACTTGGACCCCGACGCCCAGCCGCCGAGCAGCAGCGCGTAGAAGGCGAACGAGCCGAAGGCGAAGAAATAGAGCAGACCGATCGAGACGTCGATCCCGTAGAGGCCGAAGTCGCCCCAGGCGCCGACCGGCCCGAAGGGGATAATCGCGACCGTCCCGAGCGCCGCGATGACGGCGATCATCGGGGCGATCCGCATCAGCCACGGGACGGCGGTCGACGGGACCGAGTGCTCCTTGAAGACGAGCTTGCCGACGTCTGCGAGCGGCTGCATCAGGCCGAACGGACCGACCCGGTTGGGGCCATAGCGCGACTGGAAGCGGCCGAGCAGCTTGCGCTCGAAGACCGTCAGCAGCGGGACGATCACCATCACGACGGTGAAGATCAGGAGCGAGATCCCGATCTGGATCAGGACCGGCGCAGGGGCGGGGGTGGCCTGGGAGAGCAAGTTGGCGGCCGTCATACCTTGTGCACCTCGACGACGCGGGGCGCGCCGTTGGTCAAGAGGTTCGCGTTGTGCTCCTCGGTCCCCTCGATCAGGAACACGGCCCCCGGGCGCACACCCGAGCGCAGCGCGACGGTCGCGCGGACGCGGGTCCCGTTGATCCCGACCTCGACCTCGTCGCCGGAGCGGACGCCGAGTCGCTCGCCGTCGGCGACCGAGAGCTCGGCCCGTTGGCCTGCCGCGAGGAAGCGCAGCGCCGGCGCGTGGAGGGTCTCGCGGCCGGTCCAGAGCGAGCGCACGGTGCCGAGCGCGAGACCATCGGGCCGGCTCGGCGGGGTCTCGGGGACGACTGGCTCAAGGCCCGCGTCCGGCAGCGCGCCGGCGTTGCGGTCCTGCCAGCGGACGCCCTGGCCGCCGATCTCGGCGAGCGTCAATCCGGCGTAGATCCCGACCGCGTCGGCGATCGCGGCGGTCACCATCGTGGTCGAGAGCACGTCGTTGCGGCGACCCTCGATCCGCGCGGCCAGTTCGGCGAGCACGAGCGCCTGGGAGCGGACCTCGCCCGGGCGCTTGACCGCCTGGCGGACACGCTGGAGGCGGCCGTCGGGGTGGGTGACCGTGCCCTCCTTCTCGGCGTAGACCTCGGCGGGGAAGACGACATCGGCGTGCTCGGCGAGCCCCTCGTCGAGGAAGTCGGCGAATGCGATCACGAGCCCGGCACCGTCCAGTGCGGCGAGCCAGCCGCCGCGGTCGGGGTGTGTCGTGAGCGGATCGGCCTGCAGCAGGATCAGGGCGGAGAGATCGCCGGCAGCGAGCGCAGCCGCGATGCCCTCGGCGTTGTGGCCGGTATCCGCCGGATCGGTCAGGCCGGGGGCGAGCGCCGGAGAGCAACCGACCTCGCGCAGGCCGCGGCCGTTGGTGGCGCTCGGTACCTCGAGCAGGCCGGCGTCCTCGATCTTGTCGAGGTCGAGCGCGCGCGCGAGGCCGAGCAGCGCGTGCTGGCCGTTGGCCGCCCGGGCGCCGTGGGTGACTCGCTCACCCCAGAGCACGACCGGTTGGCCCTTGCCGCGGACCGCCGCGGCGGCGGCGCGCAGGGCGTCGGCCTCGACGCCGGCGAGCCGCGCGAGCTCGTCGAGATCGCGGTCGGCTCGGACGCCCTCGTGCAGCGCGGAGGCCAGCGCGAGGGTCACCGCCTCCTCGGCGCCGGGGGCGTAGCGCAGCACGGCGTCGGCGTTCGGTTCGAGCGAGTTCGGCCGGCTCGATACGACGACCAGCGCGGTGCCGGAGCGGCGGACCGTCTTGCGGACCCGCAGGTCG
Source organism: uncultured Thermoleophilaceae bacterium (assembly GCA_963790245.1). Classification (GTDB taxonomy): domain Bacteria; phylum Actinomycetota; class Thermoleophilia; order Solirubrobacterales; family Thermoleophilaceae; genus JACCVG01. The sequence continues at coordinate 1,264,407 of CAWBNP010000002.1, read as the reverse complement.
AGGATCGGCGACTCATCGACGAGCTCCGTGCCGAGCACGATCACGACGCCCGCGTAGTCGATGTCGGAGACGCGCGCGGCGAGCTCGGGATGGCTGAGCGCGCGGGTCGCCGCGGGGTCGAGCGCCCCGCTCGGGTGGGACTCGACGTGCGGCGAACCGAGCGTCTCGCGCACCAGCTGCTGGAGCAGGAAGCCCTCCTCGTTGGTCGCTTCGCCACCGGCCAGCGCGGCGCTCGCGGCGCCGGCCTTCTTCAAACCGCCCGCTGCCTTGTCGAGCGCGACCTCCCAGGAGACCTCGCGCAGCGAGCCCCCGTCGCGGACGAGCGGGGCGGTCAGCCGATCCTCGGAGTGGAAGGCCTCGTAGCCGAAGCGGCCCTTGTCACAGAGCCAGCCGTCGTCGACCTCGGTGTTGCCGTGGCCGTGGTCACGAGCCAGGACACGCAGGATGCGCGCGTCGTCGCGGACGGTCAGCTCGACGTTGCACTGGCTCGGGCAGAGGGTGCAGACCGTCCCGGCGCCCTCGATGTCCCATGGCCGCGCGCGGAACCGGTAGGCGGTCGAGGTCAGCGCGCCGACCGGGCAGAGCTCGATGATGTTGCCGCTGAACGGCGCGACGTAGGGGTGGGCATCGTGGGTGCCGACAAAGCTGTGATCACCGCGCTCGAGGAACACCAGCTGGTAGTCCTCGGAGATCTCCTGCGAAAAGCGGACGCAGCGGTAGCAGAGGATGCAGCGCTCGCGATCGATCGCGACCAGCGGGCTCAGCTCGAGCGGCTTCTTGAAGTGGCGCTTGGGCTCGATGAAGCGCGAGTTGCCGGGTCCCCAGCCGTAGGCGATGTCCTGCAGCGGGCACTCGCCGCCCTTGTCGCAGACCGGGCAGTCGAGCGGGTGGTTGACGAGCAGGAACTCGACGACGGCGTTCTGTGCCGCCTTGACGCGGTCGGTCTCGGTGCGCACCACCATTCCGTCCTGGACCGGGGTCGAGCACGCGGTCTGGAGCTTCGGGATCCCCTCGACCTCGACCAGGCACATCCGGCAGGCGCCGACCGGCTTGCCGAGCTTGGGCTCGTAACAGAAGTAGGGGATCTCGACGTCGCCGAGTTTCGCACCGTCGACGAGCATCGCGCCGGCCGGCGCGGTCACCTGGCGGCCGTCGACCTCGAAGGTGACGCTGCGCGGCGTGGGCCTCACGCGGCCTCCTCGACCGGCGCGAAAATCGCGGCGCTGTCGGCGGTGCGGCGGGCCTGCTCGATGTGGGCTTCGAACTCGGGTCGGAAGTGCTTGACCATCGAGGAGATCGGCAGCGCCATCGAGTCGCCGAGCACGCAGAGGCAGTTGCCGACGATCTGCTCCTGAACCGAGACGAGGATCTCGATGTCCATCGGGGTCGCCTCGCCGGAATCGATCCGGTCGAGCATCTTCACCGTCCAGCTCGTCCCCTCGCGGCACGGAACGCACTTCCCGCAGGATTCGTGGTGGTAGAACTTCGCGATCGCCATCGCGACCTCGACGATCGGCTGGGAGTCGTCAACGACGATGATTGCCGCGGAGCCGAGCATCGAGCCCGCCTCGGCCATGCTCTCGAAGTCGTACGGCAGATCGAGGTGCTCGGGCAGCAGGATCGGCGCCGAGGAGCCGCCGGGGAACCAGCACTTGATCGTCTGGCCCTCGGGCGCGCCGCCCGCCAGCCCCTCGACGATCTCGCGGGCGGGAACGCCGAGCTCGACCTCGTAGTTGCCGGGCCGCCGGACGTTGCCCGAGATCGAAACGAGCTTGGTCCCGGTCGATTTCTCGGTCCCGAGCGTGCGGAACCATTCCGCACCGCGCTCGACGATCAACGGAACGTTGTAGAGCGTCTCGACGTTGTTGATCAGGGTCGGGCCCTGATAGAGGCCCTGGTTGGCCGGGAACGGCGGCTTCAGCCGCGGGTTGCCGCGCTTGCCCTCGAGCGAGTCGAGCAGCGCCGATTCCTCGCCGCAGATGTACGCGCCGGCGCCGCGGTGAACGACGAGGTCGCACTGGTGATCGGAGCCGAGGATCGTTTCGCCGAGGTAGCCGGCCGCGCGCACCTCGACGAGCGCCGCATCGAGGATGTCGGCCTGCAGCTCGTACTCGCCGCGGATGTAGATGAACGCCTTGTTCGCTCCGGCGGCGCGCGCCGCGATGATCATCCCCTCGATCAGCTGGTGCGGGTTGCGCTGCATCAGCAGCCGGTCCTTGAAGGTGCCGGGCTCGGACTCGTCGGCGTTGCAGCAGAGGAACTTGTCCATCGTCCCGCGCGGGATGAACGACGCCTTCTTGCCCATCGAGAAGCCTGCGCCGCCGCGACCGCGCAGGCCGGAGGCCTCGAGCTCGGTCAGCAGATCCTCGGGCGCCATCGCGACGGCCTTGCGCAGCGCCTTGTAGCCGCCGATCGACTCATATACCTCGAGCCGGTGGAGATCAGGGGTCTCGAAGTGCTCGGTGAGGACGCGCCGTTCGATCATGGGATCGGGTCGCCTCCGGACCAGCGGCCCGCCGCGGCCTCGGGCATGCCCTCGAGTCCGCGCCCGGGCAGCACCTCGTGATTCCTCTGTCCGTCGTTCTCGGAATCACGTACTTGGCGGCCGGCGCGGATCGCGTCGACGATCTCGGTGGCGTCCTCGGTGCCGAGCGGGCCGACGTAGCGACCGTCGATCGAGGCCATCGGCGCCATGTCGCAGGCGCCGAGGCACTCGAACTCACGGATCTCGACGTCGTCGAGATCAGCGCCGGCGGCGGCGATCGCCTTGTAAACGGTTCGCGCACGGCGCAGGCTGCACGCGACGCCCGTGCAGACATAGACGTAGCTCGAGCCGACCGGCTCATTGCGGTACATGTCGTAGAAGGTCGTGATCGACTCGAGGTAGGCGGGCGTCACGCCCATCACCACGGCGACCTGCTCGAGCGCCTCCGGCGAGCACCAGCCGTGGACGCGCTGGGCGGCGAACAGCGCCGGCAGGGTGGCCGAGTGGATGTCGGGGTAGCGGGCCATGTGCGCCTCGATCTCGGCGCGCAGCTCGGCCGGCACCTGGACGTCGGCGGGCTCGGGGACCGGAGCGGGCGGCTTGGTGAGGTCGGCCGGTTCATCCCAGCCCTTGGCGAACGCCGGGCGCGCTTCCTCGCGGTCGGGGGTCGCCGAGGTCGGCCGTCCCTGTCCGCCGCTCTCGTGTGGTCGCGCTCCGCCCATGTCTTTAGCGGTCCACTCCGCCGAGGATCGGGTCAAGGCAGGCGACGCTCGCGATCAGGTCGGCGATGTAGGAGCCGCGACACATGTCCGGGACCATCTGCAGGTTGTTGAAGGAGGGGTCTCGCATATGGACGCGGGCGGGCTTGGCCGAGCCGTCGGCGAGCACGAAGCAGCCCATCTCGCCGCGCGGCGATTCGATCGCGACATACGCTTCGCCGGCCGGCACCCGGAAACCCTCGGTCACCAGCTTGAAATGGTGGATCAGCGACTCCATCGAAGTCGCGAGCTCGTTGCGCGGCGGCAGCGCGATCTTGCGGTTGGTCGTGATGTATGGCCCCTCGGGCAGGCCGTCGAGCGCCTGCTCGACGATCTTCAGCGACTCGCGCATCTCGGCCATCCGGACGCGGTAGCGGTCGTAGTTGTCCCCCGTCGTGCCGACCGGGATCCGGAAGTCGAACTCGTCATAGGAGCAGTAGGGCATCGCCTTGCGCAGGTCCCATGGGTTGCCGCTGGCGCGCAGCAGCGGGCCGGTGATGCCGAGCTCGAGCAGTCGCTTTTCGGAGACGACGCCGACGTTCTTGAGCCGCTGAAGCAGGATCTCGTTGCGGTCGAGCAGGTCCTCGTACTGGTCGATTCGCGTTGACATCTCGATCAGGAACTTGCGCACCTTGGCTTCCCAACCGGGCGGGATGTCCTCGATCACGCCACCGACCTGGAAGTAGCGCGGGTGCAGCCGCTGCCCACCGGACATCTCGAACAGGTCGAGCACCTCGTCGCGCTCGCGCAGCGCGTAGAAGACCGGGCTCATCGCTCCGATGTCGAGGATCGAGGTGCCCAGCCAGAACAGGTGGCTCGCGATCCGGTTGAGCTCGAGGTGGGCGACCCGCAGGTACTGGGCGCGCCGTGGGACCTCCTCGCCGAGCAGCTGCTCGACCGACATGCAGTAGGCGAGCGCGTTGAAGTAGTAGGAGAGGTAGTCCATCCGCTCGACGAACGTGACGACCTTCCAGTACTGGTGGTCCTCGCAGCTCTTCTCGATGCCGGTGTGGACGTATCCGACGATCGGCTCGACGTCGACGACGACCTCGCCGGCGAGCGTGCACTTGAGTCGGAGTACGCCGTGGGTGGCCGGGTGCTGCGGGCCGATGTTGAGCGTCAGCAGCTCGTCGTGTGTGTCGGCGGTCGCGCTCACTCGTACCACCGCGGCGTCTCGTGCTCGTTGAAGGTGAACAGGACCGGTTCGCCGCCGATCGGGAAGTCGCGGCGCTGCGGGTGACCGACGTAGTCATCCGGCATCAGGATCCGCTTGAGGTCGGGGTGGCCGGTAAAGCGGACACCGAAGAAGTCGAATACCTCGCGCTCGTGGGCATTGGCGGACGGGTAGAGATCGACGACCGAGTGCAGCTCACCGGCCTCGGCCTGCTCGATCGTGAGCCGCGTCTTGAGATGCAGCCGTTCCAGCCGTGTCATCGAGATCAACTCGTAGTGGACGCCGAGCCGCGGCTCCTCGGGCAGGTAGTCGCACCCGTGGACGCTGAGCAGCATGTCCCAGTCGGGTCGCAGGCCGGCGACCGTCTCGTGGACCTCGCCCGGCGCCAGCTCGAGCGTCGAGCGCAGCTCAGGCACGCTCCTCGGTCCCCTCCGCCCCGTATCGCTCGCGCCAGCCGAGCGCCGGGTCGCCGGCGATCTTCGCCTGCAGCTTGTTGATGCCGTAGATCAGTGCCTCGGGACGCGGAGGGCAACCCGGGACGTAGACATCGACCGGGAGGACCTTGTCAGCCCCGGCGATCAGCGCGTAGTTGTTGAACATCCCGGCGCTCGATGCGCAGGCGCCCATCGCGATCACCCACTTGGGTTCGAGCATCTGGTCATAGAGGCGTCGCACGACGTCGCCCCACTTGATCGACAGGCGGCCGGAGAGGATCAGCATGTCGGCCTGTCGAGGGGAGGCGCGGACAACCTCGGCGCCGAAACGAGCGAGATCGGCGCGCGGTCCGGCGGCCGTCGTGATCATCTCGATCGCGCAGCAGGCGGTTCCGTAGCCGAGCGGGAAGAGGGCATTGCGGCGCGACCAGGACTTCGCCTTCTCGAGCGTCGTGAAGATCATCCGGTCCTCGACCGCCGCCTCGAGGTCGGCCTCTGACTCGGTCATCCCGCGCAGCTGCTGACTCGAGGTCAGCCGCTCGCGTTTCACCTCCATTCGAGCGCGCCCCTACGCCACACGAAGACGAAGCCGAGCATCAGCAGGGCGACGAAGATCGCCGTCTCGACGAGCGCGAAGACGCCGAACGCCTCGAGTTGGACGGCTACCGGGTAGAGGAACACGACCTCGATGTCGAACAGGATGAACAGCATCGCGATCATGTAGAAGCTGAGGCCGAAGCGGAAGCTCTTCGTGACCTCGGACGGCAGGCCGCACTCGTACGGCTCCTGCTTGACCTTGTTCGGGCGGCGCGGACCGAGCAGCGCGTTGACGCCGGCGAACACGCTGGCGATCGCAACTCCCAAAGCGACGAAGACGAGGACGGGGAGATAGGCCTGGAGCATCTGAGGGGCACTTATATCCGAGCTTGTGACACGTTGCTACATAGTGCGAAACGGCGCTTGTGGAGCGGTGATTCCTCTAACGGTCGTTTTTGGAATCACCTACTTGGTGATTCCTCTGACTGTCGTTTCGGAATCACCCTCTTGGTGTGAAACGCTGCCGTGATGGGCCAGGTCCACATGTGGGTCGGGATCGCCGTGATCGCGCTCAACGCCGGCGCCGGTGCGATCGGCGGGATCGCCTGGCTGCGACGCGAGCCCTCCGTGATCTTCTGGTACGTGCTGCGCTCCGCGCAGGCGGCGGTGGTCCTCCAGGCGCTGCTCGGGATGGCGCTCGTGATGACCGGGCTGACGGCGCCGTCCGATCTACATCTGGTCTACGGACTGCTGCCGCTGCTCGTGACGCTGGTTTCCGAGGCGCTGCGTGTGACGGCGGTCGCCGAGGAGGTCGATCTCGAGACGCTCGATCGCTCCGAGCAGATCGTGCTGGCCCGCCGGATCGTCCTGCGCGAGATGGGGATCATGACCACGGGCGCGCTCGTAATCCTCGGATTGGCCCTGAGGGCCTACTTCATAGCGACCTAGCGGGTGGGGGCGGCGGTCTCCTGGGGCCGAGGCGCGTAGCGGTTGTGGAACATCAGGGCGTTGCCGTCGGGGTCGGAGAAGTGGGCCATATGGCAGACGCCGCTGTCGATCGTGTCGGCGTGGAACTCGACCCCCTTGTCTTCGAGCTCTGCGCGCGCGGCTCCGACGTCGTCGACGCGCAACGCGACCGGGGTGCCGTGCGGCTTGAAGTCGAGCCCGAAGGCGTCGGACTGCATGATCGCGATCGTGAGGTTGCCTGCCTCGAATTCGCCGGCCGGCATCTTGCCCCACTTGATCGAGCGCTCCAGGCCGAGGACCTCGCCGTAGAAGTGACTCGCCCGCTCGAAATCCTCCGTCGGCAGCGCAACGAAATCGACGCCCGTGACTTCCATGGGGGACAACCTAATCCAACAACCCGTCGCCGAGGCCGTGGTAGGCGCCGCGGTAGTAGACGAGCGGATCACCGCCCGCGCCACCGACCGCGCTGACCTCGGCCACGCCGATCACGTGATCGCCGCCCGGGAGCAGGTCGCGGACGGTGCCGGTCAACCAGGCGACCGCGCCGTCGAGGACCGGGACGTCCTCGACGGTGTGGTGGGCGACGTCGGTGAACTTGACGCCGTCGGCTTCCTTGCCGGCGAACCGGATCGCGAGCTCCTGCTGCTCATGAGCCAGCACGTTGACGGCGAGCCGGCGGCAGTCACGTACGGCGGCGAGCGTGTTGGACCCGAGGTCCAGGCAAACGATCATCAGCCGCGGCTCCAGCGACAGCGAGCAGACCGCGTTGGCGGTCAGCCCGACGGGTCCGGCGGCGCCGGCGCTCGTGACGACCGTGACGCCCGTCGCGAAGTGCCCGATCGCGCGCCGGTACTCGCTGATCTCTGGCGTGCCCGTCACGACGAGCAGCTATAGCAGTTGGGGGCCCCGACGCCAGCCTCTTATCGCCGCCGATGAGACGACCGTCGGGCTGACTACCTAGCTTTGACAGATCGTCGCGGCCGACGCCGGAGCTGGCACTAAATACTTCATCCGCGGCCCGACTCCTTCACGCGCACGCGCACGCGTATGAGCCACAGCTGGCAGGATCGTGGAATGAGGCGCGCGTTTGTGATCGGCTTTCTCCTGACGGCGTGGATCGGGTTCGCGGCTCCAGCGCAGGCGGCCGAGACGGTCTGGCTGTGCAAGCCCGGCCAGAGCCCGAACCCCTGCGCCGGGGATCTCAGCGCGACGATCTTCACCGGCGCCGCGACGCGGACGGAGACCTACCCACGTTCCAGGAGCGCGCGCAAGGTGGACTGCTTCTACGTCTACCCGACCGTTTCGGAGCAGCTGAGTGAGAGCTCTGACCGGAGCATCGACCCACAGCAGACCGCGATCGCCGAGTACCAGGCCCAGCGGTTCTCACAGCACTGCCGGATCTTCGCCCCGGTCTATCGCCAGCGGACTTTGCTCGCGATCAGCAACCCGCTCGCGAACCAGGCGGCCGCGACCCGGCTGGCCTACTCCGACGTGCTCGATGCCTGGCGGACCTACCTGCGCGAGGACAACGGCGGGCGGCCGTTCGTACTGATCGGTCACTCGCAGGGCACCCGGATGCTGCGCCAGCTGGTCCGCACCGAGATCGACCGCCGGCGCGCACTGCGCAAGCGGCTGATCTCGGCGATCCTGCTCGGCGGCAACGTCACGGTTGCACGCGGCGAGGACGCCGGCGGGGACTTCCGCCGCATCCCGGCCTGCCGCTCACGGCGCCAGACGGGCTGCGTGATCGCCTTCTCGGCATTCTTCGACCCTCCGCCCTCGAACTCCCGTTTCGGCCGCGTGCCGGCTGGGCCTGACCGCAACGACCCGTTCGGCCTACCGACCGGCTCGAAGTTCGAGGTGCTCTGCACGAACCCGGCCGCGCTGGCCGGCGGAGCTTCGCCAGTCGAGACCTTCCTGCGCGAGGAGCAGTTCCCCGGGGTGCTCGGCGCCGGGATCCTGATCACCGTCGGGGGCTTCGCACCCCAGGTGCCGACGCCGTGGTTCGTGCCAGCCGACCGCTACTCGGGTAAGTGCGAGCGGATCAACGGAGCGCACGTGCTCAAGCTCTCCCCGCTCTCCGGAGCGCGCCGGCTCAATCCGTTCCCCGACCCGACCTGGGGTGTCCACCTCGCCGACGGGAACATCGCGCTGGGGGATCTGGTGCGGATCGTCGGGCGTCAGTCGCGCGTCTACTTGCGGCGCTGATCTGCACCGCGGACGGTGAAGCGGCCTTCCATCCCGAGCGCCTCGTGATCGCCGACGGTGCAGACCATCGTGTACTCGCCGGCTCCGACCTCGACCGTCCCCGACCTCGTCTGACCGCCCTGGAAGGTGGGTGTTCCCCCGAGATCCTCCCCTTCGCCGTCGATGACGCGCAGGTTGTGGGCCAGGGCACCGGCGTTGACGAGCTCGATCGTCAGCGGCTCGGTGCCCTCCACGACGAGCTCTCCGGGATCGAAGGAGTACTCGTCGGCGATCACCTCGAGCGTCGTCCCCGAGGCGACCGTCCGCGCCGGTCCGCCGCTGCTCGGCTCGGCCCCGCAACCACCCGTCAGCAGCGCCGCCGCGGCGAAGGTGAGCAGCGGTGGTGCGTAGCGCGGGTCAGGTCGCATGGGCGCCGGATAATATGCCCCGCGGTGACTCGACCCAGCCGATCGATCGTGTTCTGCGCGGCCGCTCTCGGCCTGCTGCTCGGCGGCTGTGGCGAGGCCGATCGGATCGAGGTCGCCACCGACGACCCGATGCATCGTGGGGCCGAGTTGTTTCAGGAGCGGTGCTCTGGCTGTCACACGCTCTCGGCCGCGGGCTCGAACGGGTCCAAAGCTCTCAACCAGCGCACGAGCAACGATCGCACCAACGGCCCGAACCTCGACCAGCGCGTCGAGAGCGCCGAAGACGTCCTGTACGCGATTCGCAACGGCGGCTTCTCCGGCGCGATCATGCCGGCGAACATCGTCGTCGGCTCCGAGGCCCAGGCGGTCGCCGACTTCGTCGCCGAGTACGGCGGCAGCGATCGCGAGACCTCGCCCGGCGACGAAGCCGCCCCCGCGCCCACCGAGTGATCCCGGGCCTCCGCTCGCGCTAGCGGTCCGGTGCTCGACCTCAAGCTGATCCGCAGCGACCCGGACGCCGTCCGCGCTGCGCTCGCCCGGCGCGGCGCCGATGGCGCCCTCGATGAACTGCTCGAGCTCGACGGTCGCCGTCGCGAGCTGCTGCCCCGGGTCGAGGGGCTGCGCGCGCGCCAGAACGAGGCCAGCCAGGCGATCGGCGAGGCCAAGCGGGCCGGGCAGGACGCCACGGCGGCGCTCGCGGAGATGAAGCAGGTCGCGGCGGACGTCAAGGAGCTGCAGGCAGAGCTCGCGACCGTCGAGGAACGGATCCAGGCGGTCCTGATCTCGGTGCCCAACCCGCCGGCCGAGTCGGCGCCCGACGAGGACACGGTGCTGCGCGAGGTGGGTGAGGCGAGCGCAAGCGGGCGTGACCACCTCGAGCTGCTCGGCGACCTCGTCGACATGGAGGCCGGCGCGCGGCTCTCCGGAGCGCGCTTTGCCTACCTGAAGGGACCGCTCGTGATGCTCGAGCTGGCGCTCGTCCGGTGGGCGCTCGGCGAGCTCGAGCTGCACGGCTTCACACCGGTCATCCCGCCCGTACTCGTCCGGGAGGAGGCGCTCTACGGGACGGGCTTCATGCCCGACACCGAGCAGCAGATCTACTCGCTGCCCGAGGACGACCTCTACCTCGCCGGGACCTCGGAGGTCGCGCTGGCCTCGCTGCACGCGCAGGAGATCGTCGAGGCCGACCGGCTGCCGCTGCGCTACGCGGGCTTCTCCTCCTGCTTCCGGCGCGAGGCCGGAGCGGCGGGCAAGGACACCCGCGGGATCTTCCGCGTCCACCAGTTCGACAAGGTCGAGATGTTCGCGTTCGTCGAGCCCGAGCTGGCCGAGTCCGAGCACGAGCGGCTGCTCGCGATCGAGGAGGAGCTGATGCAGGCGCTCGAGATTCCGTACCGGGTGGTCGCGATCGCGGTCGATGAGCTTGGCTCATCCGCGGCCAAAAAGTACGACATCGAGGCCTGGCTCCCGGGTCAGGAGCGCTATCGCGAGCTGACATCCTGTTCGAACACAACTGATTTCCAGGCGCGCCGGCTCGAAGCCCGTTACCGCTCCGCCAACGGGGTGCGCCATCTCAACACGCTCAACGGGACCGCCGTCGCCGTCGGCCGCACGATCATCGCGCTGGTCGAGAACGGCCAGCGCGACGACGGCTCGATCGCGATCCCGGCGGTCCTTCAGGAGCACGGAGCGCCGGCCGAGATCCCGGCCGCCAGCGGTTAGAAGGCCTCGTCGAAGAGATCCTTCGCTTGTCGGCCCGTGTCCGGCGAGTCGAGCAGGATCGCGACGAGCGTGTCCCCGCCGCGTTTGACGACCGCGATCAGGCAGCGGCCGGCAGCGTTGGTGAAGCCGGTCTTGAGCCCGATCGCTCCCTTGTAGCGCTCGCGCAGCAGCGGGTTGGTCGAGCTCAGCTTGACCTTGCCGCGACCGGGGAGGTCGAGCTTGGCCTTCCGTCGCTTGACGATCCGCGCGATCCGCTTCTCCTCGAGCGCGAGCACCGAGAGCTCGGCGAGATCCTCCGGGCAGGAGCGGTCATCGGCAGACAGACCGCTCGGGGTGTCGAAGGAGGTGCAGCCCAGATCGAGATCGCGGGCGCGCCGATCCATCTCGCGAACGAACCGCTTGGTCGAGCGCTCGGCGCCCTCGGCGAGCGCGACGGCGGCGTCGTTGCCCGATGCGATGAGCGTCCCTTCGAGCAGGGTTTCCGCCTCGACCTTCGTGCCGCCCTTGAGCCCGATCGTCACCGGCGGTGTGGCCGCCGCGCCGGAGGAGATCTTGACGTCGTCGCGCGGGTCGAGTTCGTCGACCGCCACGAGCGCGCTCATCACCTTGGTCAGACTCGCGATCGGTCGTTCGTCGCGCGCCTTACGCGACCAGAGGACGTCGCCGTTGTCGGCGTCGAACAGCAGGCCGGCGGTCGGCTTGCGCCCGCTCAGCCGCGGGTTGATCCCGCGGTCGTTGGAGAAGTCGAGCTCGAAATCCCGGGCACGATCGCGGCCGTCGCGCTGCGCCTGGGCGGCGGGAAGCGCGACCACCACGCCGAGCGCGAGCAGTACGAACGCGAGCAGTAGGCGGGCGATCACGCCCGCATTGCTATCAGGCGCTCGGAAGCGGCTGCGCTGGTCGGCTGCTGGAGCGGCCTCGGTCGAGCTCTGCGGCGACGGACGCGCCGCCGGGCGTCGGCCGTCCGGTCGCGGCGAGCCGGGCGAGACCCCAGCCGGTCAGTAACAGGACGAGCAGCGTGACTGCGCCGACGACGATGCCCGCGGCGGCGAACAGCCAGCCGGGAACGTCGTCCTTGACCTCGCGCTGGAGGAACTGGAGCTCCGACTCAAAGGGCCGCTCGAAGCTACTCGGAGCGGGGATCTCCGCCGCCGGGATCGCCGCGTCCTCGGGCAGGAAGACCGGTGCCGTCGCCATCGTCGTGCCGCTGTGCAGTCGCAGCATCGACTTCCAGGAGCCGTCGACCGGAATCGGTTCGGTCGTTCTGTAGACGCCGGGCTCGACCTGCTCGAGGTGCTGCGCGACGAGCGGCTCGCCACCTTGCCAGGAGAGCGCCATCAGCCAGTCCGGACGCGCAACCGCCGAGGCCGGATCGACCGTCACCGTCGCGGCGATCGTGCGCGGGTTATCGCTGAGCTCCTCGGTCTGCACCGAGGCCACGACTCCCTGCGGGGCCTGGACCTGGAGCAGGTAGGCGAACAGGGCGACGATCACCAGCACCGAAGCTCCGGCGGCCGCCCAGGATCGCGGTGTCGCCGAGATCTCGGGACGGCGCTCGATCGCGCCGGCGAGGAAGGCTCCGAGCACACCGCCGGCGATTGCCGCGGCGAGGCCGACGAGGATCGCGTCGCCAAGGATGTGGGCCGGCCACGGGATCGGCATCCAGATCTGGGACCAGACCCATTCGGCGGCGACGCCGATCGTTCCGATCGCGAGCGCGCTGATCAGGGCGAAGCGGTAGGTCCGCCGAGTTCCGAGCGCCAGTGCGATCGCCTCGACGAGCAACGCCTCGACGATGTAGGGGGGGAAGCTCGCGACCGTCTCACCGAAGATCGGCCCGACGATCAGGGTGATGATGCCGCGCACGACGATGTAGAACACGGCGGCCCCGACAGCGGCGCCGGGGCCGACGATCGTGCGGACCGCGACCAGCGCGGCGGTCGCCGCGAAGGCGATCAGCAGCGGGTGGAACAGCAGCCTGAACTGGGGCACGCCGTAGTCGAACTCGGCCTGGAAGATCGACAGCGCGATCAGCAGTCCGCCGGCGGCGAGCACGAGCCTGATCCAGCGCGAGAGCTTGGGGGAGAGCTTGACGAGGCCGAGAATGTCGAACGACTCCGACTCGGTGCTCGAGTCGGCCGCGGCACGGCTCTCGGCGATCAGGGTCATGATCCCGATCAGCGACAGCGCGGCGCCGCCGAGCATCATCAGGTGGGTCGGGCCCCAGAGCGTCACGTCCTGGCCGAAGAACCGGTGCGAGACGTCGTCGAGGGGGAAGCCGGCGAGCGCGAACGCCGCGCTGGCCATCAGCATGATCCCGCCGACCGGCACCTGCCAGTCGCGCGTGATCCGCACGGCCGCCGGTCCGGGCTTGTCGGTCGGCAGGACCATCGCGATCCAGCCCGCCGAGAAGATGCCGAACAGGCCGAAGAGGATGAAGTAGTGGGAAGGGTTGGCCAGCGGGCCGGGGTCGCGACCGTTGTCGATGTGGAGCGAGACGTCCCAGTAGAAGCCGAACGCGGCGGTGATCAGCGAGACCGTCGCGATCGCGACCGGCAGCGCGGCCCAGGTGACGAGGCCCGTGCCCTTGGAGGCGAACGCGGCGACCCGGCCGAGCAGCTTGACGCGGCCCGAGCGGTGGCCGAGGCCGAAGATGAACAGCGCGATCGTCATCAGCATCGCGACCGCCGTAGCGCCGACGACCTGGGCGGTCTCGGCGCCACCGGCGGGCGCTGAATCGCCCTGCGCAAGCGCCAGGGCGGGAAAGATCATGGTGAGCGTCAAGCCGAGGCCGAACGCGCGGAGAAAGGTGGGGGTGGGGTGTGAGTGGCTCATTGGGCGGTTGTACCCCCGACATCGACAAATGTAACACGGGTTGATGTCAAGGTTTGGGGCGGCGCCGCCTCCCTTCTGGGCGAATGCGCGCGATCGTTCGCTCGTACGTCGTCTCAGCGACCTCGTCCATGACCACCTGGAACATCGCGAGGACCGTCTCGGAGGCGAGCGGACGGAGCCGCTCGATCGACTCCTGGACTTCCGGCCAGCGCTCGTCGGGCCGGCCGGCGTCGTCGAAGGGCTTCCAGACCTGGTCGACGAACAGCTTGGCGAATGTCTTGGCGGAGTTCTCGACGTCATGTCTCACGCGCGCGACGACCTCGATTGCCTTCTCGAGCGGGATCCCGAGTTGAACGAGCTCTGCGCCGGCCGCCATCAGCCGCGGTGAGACGATCTCGAAGTTGTCTTCCCCGAGCGGCCTGATCAGCCCGAGCTCCAGGGCGCGGTCGAGCAGCGCGGGGCTGTTGGCCTGGAGCTGGGCGCCGAGGTCGGCGAGGCTGACCACCTGGGGCTCCTCATCGATGAATGGTGCACGCACGGCGCGCGTGAAGTTGAGCACCTCCGAGGAGGAGCCGCCGCTGCTGTCCAGCAGCTTCCCGATCAGCTCGAGGTTGAAGCCATCGGCCTGGAGCTCCTTGATCAGCTCGAGCCGGTCGAGGTGGTCGACGCCGTAATAGCCGGTCCGCCCGCGGACCTCGGGCGGCGGGAGCAGCCCGCGCGACTGGTGTGCGCGGATGTTGCGCACGGTCATTCCCGACCGGCGCGCGAGCTCGTCGATCGTCAGCTCAGGATTTCCGTTGTCGCCGGCCACGGCCGCGATCCTATGGGCGCTCGGCGGGTGGCCGCGGTCGTTCGTTGAGACCGAACAGCTCGGGCACGGTCACCGCCTTGAACCCTCGGCGCTTGATCGCACGCAGGATCTGCGGCAGCGCGGCGAGCGTGTTGAGCTCATCCCCGCCCCCGTCGTGCATCAGCATGATGTTGCCCCGCCGGATCCCCGCGATCGCCGAGCGCGCGATCAGGTCCGGCGGGATCCCGCTGAAGTCCGAGGTGTCGACGTTCCAGAGGATCGACAGCATTCGCTGGTCGCGGACGATGCGGTCGAGGGAGCGGGTCCGCAGACCGTAGGGCGGGCGGAATGTGCACGGGCGGACTCCGGTGACCTTATGGATGCGTGTCGTTGTCGGGATGATCTGGGCCTTGGCCGTCGCGCCGCCCGCCCTGACGTTGACATGGTCGAGCGTGTGATTGCCGATCGAATGGCCCTGGGCGACGGCGCGCTGGAGCACCACCTCCCGCCCGGGGATCAGGCTCCCGAGCACATAGAAGGTCGCGTGCGCGTCGAACCGCTCCAGCACCCGCAGGAACCGGTTGGTCGCGGTGCTCGGTCCGTCGTCGAACGTAAGCGCGACGACCTTGCGCTTGGTGCCCGACCGGCGCCTGACGGTGCGGCCATGCGGCGAGCATTCGGGGGGCGGCGGGCGCTTGACGCGTTTCTCCTCGGCCGGCCGGCCTCGCTCGGCCGGGCCAGTGCTCGCGGTCCGGTCGACCGCCAGGGCGGCGCCACTCGGCGGCCGCCCGGGTGCAGTCAGGACGAGCGCCAGCAGAGCCACGACGATCGCGCAGCCACCGAACCCCCGGGCGAGCGCGCCGCTAGTCAATTGCCTTGGGCTCGAGCTTGGGGGCGCGCGTGCCTTCGCCACCGGTGGCGGGCGTCGTGGGCACGGCCACCTGCTCGGTCGATTCCGGCGCGTCGGCGGGCTCCTCGGTCTGGAGGCCGAGCAGCTCGGGGATCGTGACCATCTCGTAGCCCTGCGAGCGGATGTAGTCGATCATCTCGGGGAGCACAGAGAGGGTCTCGGCCGCGTTCCCGCCGCCGTCGTGCATCAGGATGATCGCTCCCGGTGCGAGATTGTCCTTGACCTCCTGCAGAGTGCCGGCCGCGCCGGAGCCGAGCGCGTCGGCGGTGTCGATGTTCCAGCGCAGCAGATCCATGTCCTGGCCGGTGATGTATTTCTCGAGCTCGGGGCTGTAGCTGCCGAAGGGCGGGCGGAACGTGCAGGGCGGGACGCCGGTCGACTTGCTGATCAGCTCGGTGGTCGGCTCGACCTCCTCCTCCGCGAGCTTGCCCGCCTCGGCCAGGTCGGCGTGGTTGTAGCTGTGGTTGGCGACCGAATGCCCCTCGAGGACCGCCCGCCGAAGGACGTCCTCGTGGCCGGGGATCGCGCGGCCGACGACGTAGAAGGTCGCGTTCACATTCTGCTCGGCGAGTACGTCGAGAAAGGCGGGGGTGGCATCGCCCGGACCGTCGTCGAAGGTCAGCGCGACGACCTTCTCGTCCTTCGGCCCGGAGAAGATCGCCGCGCCGCTCTCGGAGGCCTTGCATTTCTTGGGTTGCAACTCGACCGAAGCGAGCTTTCCCTGCTCGTTGCCGGCGTTCGCGTCGGGGGAGACCGCCGGCCCGCCGTCGATGATCGCCAGCGGCCCGACCCCGGCCTCTCCCTCGCCGCCGAGCCCGGCTAGCGCCGCCATCCCGACCGTCGCCAGCAGCACGAGGACGATCAGTACGGCGGCCGGAGAGTTCCGCGGTGGGTCGGGGGGCATACCGATCTATCTAGAGCTGGGAGATGATCGCGCCGGCGATCGCCTCGACCACCGGCGTGGCGGGGATCCCCGCGACCGTTCCCTGGCCGTCGACGATCTCGATCCCGTCGCCGGCGGCCCTGACCGTTGCGTCCAGCTCGACCGGGATCTCGCCTGATGGCAGCAAGCCGCTGCTCCCGAACGCGCCAAAGATCCCGCCGAGCGGGCCGGGCAACTGATCCGCGGCGAGGTCCGAGAGATCGCTCGCCGAAACCATCGAGCGCAGCGAGAGCGTGTAGTCCGTCTCACCGGCGTCTCGCTCGAGGCTGAACAGCTCCGTCTCGAACGGGCCCGCGGTCACGTAGTCGAGTTCGACGTCGACCTCGTCGAAGCCTTCGAGCCGCTCGAAGACCCGGTTGTCAGCCTGCAGGTCGACCTCGATGCCGGAGCCGCGCACCTCGATCCGATCCCCGTCCTCGGCGAGCAGCCGGACGATCGGGAACGAGTTGATCCGCACGGTCGCTTCGCCGCCGTTCTCGGTCAGCCGCCGCTCGACCTGACCCGCGACGATCTCCGGGACGAGGAGCTGGGCGGCGATCAGCAGGAGCGCTGCTCCGATCAGGATGCTGATGAGCACGTTGCGGCGCATACAACCGCAAGTGTCGCCGATCGGTGGACGGCGGGGCGGCTTCTGCCGGGCACGGATGCGCGCGGGGCCCGCGAGGCGCCTACAATTCCCGACCCGAGGAGAGGTGGCCGAGTGGCTGAAGGCACTCGCCTGCTAAGCGAGTAAGGGGCGCAAGCTCTTTCGCGGGTTCGAATCCCGCCCTCTCCGTTTCAGTCGCGCGAAGGCGCGCTACCGTAGGTTTATGGCTCCCCCCGACCGGTCCCGGTCCTGATGTACATGGGAACGGCCGCGCCGCCATCGGCCGCGGGACCGGCGGCTGCGGATGAGGCGATCAACCTTCCTCCGATGGTTGGGCTCGGCCGCCGCCGTTCGGTGCTCCAGTTCTCCCAGCGCCAGATCGAGTTCGTCTTCCGCGCGCGCCGCGAACTCGGCGAGGTGTTCCGCTTCAGAGGAGTGATTCCCGGGGACCCTGTCGTCACCAGCCACCCCGACCACGTCCGCTCCCTGTTCACGGCGAAGCCGGAGCTCGCTCCGTCGATCACGGCCGAGTCGCCGCTGCGGCCGATCGTCGGCCCGAACTCCGTCCTGACCGCGAACGGCCCACGCCACATGCGCCAGCGCAAGGTCCTGCTGCCGCCCTTCCACGGCGAGGCGATCGAGCTCTACGCGGCGATGATCCGGGAGGTAGCCGACCGCTCGATCGACGGCTGGCCGGTCGACGAGCCATTCGGGCTCGGCCGCCGGATGCAGGCGATCACGCTCGACGTGATCATGAGCGGGATCTTCGGCGTCCAGGGCAGGCCGGGGCGCGGCACGCCCGAGCACCGGATGCGGCTGACGGTCAAGCAGCTCGCGAATGCGTCGACCGCGTGGTGGGCTCAGATCGGTGAGCTGATGAATGTCGGCCGCGCGGAGCCCGTTGGCCCGATGCGCCAGGCGGTAGGGCTGCTCGATCGCGCGACGTATCCGATCATCGAGGCCCGCCGCCGCGCGGATGATCTCGACGAGCGGGCCGACATCCTCTCGATGCTGATGAGGGCCGAGACCGAGGACGGCGAGCTGCTCTCCGACCAGGAGCTGCGCGACGAGCTGCTGACGCTCGTGCTCGCGGGCTTCGAGACGACGGCCAACTCGCTTGCGTGGACCTGGGAGCGGCTGCTGCGCAACCCGGCGGCCTATGACCGCCTCCGTACCGAAGTCCGCTCGGGCGACGGCGCCGATTACATCGAGGCGACGATCACCGAGGGGATGCGATCGAGACCTGTGATCCCGATCATCGGCCGCCGGGTGAGCGTCCCGTGGAAGCTCGGCGACTACGTGGTGCCTGCCGGGACCCCGATCAGCATGAGCGTGCTGCTGGTCCACCACCGCGAGGACCTCTATCCGGAGCCGTTCGAGTTCCGCCCCGAGCGCTGGCTCGGTCGAACGCCGACGACGTATGAGTGGATTCCGTTCGGGGGCGGCACGCGACGGTGTCTCGGGGCGGCGCTCGCGATGGCCGAGCAGCGCGTCGTCCTCGAGGCGATGACAGCCCGGCTCGAGCTCGAGGCCGACCGCCCCGAGCCCGAGCGCGCTCTGCACCGCAACGTGACGATGATCCCCGCGCGCGGCGCGCAGGCGATCGTTCGCGCGCGCGACTGAACGCGTGCTCGCTCTAAGCCGCGCCACGTTGCCTGTCGGACCCCCGCTACGCTAGGCCGTCTGCGCCCGTAGCTCAGCTGGATAGAGCGTCGGTCTACGGAACCGAAGGTCAGAGGTTCGAATCCTCTCGGGCGCGTACGGTCGGGGCAGCCGAATCTCGCTGTCAGACAGCCTGTCTGCCCGCTCTGTGCCCCACGGCGAGATTCGCTCGAGGACGCTCCGATCTGCGAGAGCGGGACCTTCAGCGATGTCGACGGGGGAATGGCGACGTCGTCAAGAAGCTGACTTCGCGAACGAGGACAACGCCGAGGAAACCTTCCGGGGATCGATCACGCGGTAGAGGCGGCCGGGCACAACCGCCCGGCCGCCTGCACCAGTCCTCAGCTGTCCGCTAGCACCCGTCGTACCCGGAGTTGTACTGGTCCCGCGTGATCGTCCAATCGACCTCGTAGTCGAGCACCGCGACCCCCGAGTCCTGCTCGTTGACGTCGAACCCCTCGCGCTGGTCGACGCAGGTCTGGTTGATCTCACCGCGCGGGTTCCACGCGTAGAACGTGAACTCGTAGTCCCCGTTACCGAGGCGCACCTGGTCGTCACCACCCTCCTTGTTCGGCGCCTCCACCCCCGAGGTGTTGAACGGCTTGATGTTCCTGGCGGCCCGCCGGAACCCGCTCGTGGGGTTGGCGGACGTGTCGCCGAGATCGAGGAAGAGGATGCTCTCCAGACACGTCTCGGCGTTGTCGAACTCACACGGATCGTCTTCGGGTCCGGCGGTGTTGAACTGGAACTTCTGGCCTGG
This sequence comes from uncultured Thermoleophilaceae bacterium, assembly GCA_963790245.1. GTDB lineage: Bacteria > Actinomycetota > Thermoleophilia > Solirubrobacterales > Thermoleophilaceae > JACCVG01. The sequence goes on along the minus strand of CAWBNP010000002.1, from coordinate 1,245,230 downwards.
CTTCAAGACGTACGGTGTCGGCCCGGTCCTGGATGTGACCGTCCCGTTGTCGACCTTCGCGTAAACGGTCATCGGGATCGACCACCCGTTGGTGATCGACGCCTCGATCGTTCGCCCGTCAGACGAATCCTGGGCCGGAACGGCGAGCGGAACGACGGCGGCAATGACCGCCACGGCTCCGATTGCCGTCACTGCGGCCGCGATCGCGCGCGGGCGGCGCAGTCGTACTCTCATGTCATCCTCCTCGGTAACGAATAGGGCGGCAGGACCGCTAGATCGAATGCCCTGCCCGGACGTGGCCGCGCGAACCGCGCCGGTTGCGACTCCGGTCCTCCCTGACGCACAGGCAACACCCTGACCACGGCGTGATGATATGCCCACGAGGGTCGTAGCGGCGTTAATTTCCGGCGAGGCGACGCGCGCCTTCGAGCCGCCGGTCGAGGCCCATGATCTGCCCGCGGGAGGCGGCTTCCGGGTGGCCCGTTAGGATCCGCCAGGTGACGCTGTACGAGTTCTTGCTGTTGCTGCACGTGGTCGCCGCGATCACGTGGGTGGGTGCCGCGACGATGTACTTCGCGCTCGAGCTGCGCACCGACCTCACCCGTGACTTCGCGCGCGAAGCCGGCCACAACGACGACGCCGACTGGCTCGCACCGCGCCTCTTCATACCCGCTTCGCTGGGCACCCTGATTTTCGGGATCGCGGCGGCGGTCACGGGCGGCTGGGATTTCGGGGCGCTGTGGATCATCATCGGACTGGTCGGCTTCGGAATCTCGTTCGCTACAGGCATCGGGTACTTCGAGCCGGAGGCCAAGAAGCTGAAGGCCGCCCTCGAGCAGCACGGGGCCACCGACCCCCGCGTGCGCCGGCGCATCGACAACCTCAAGATGGTCGGCCGAATGGAGCTCGCTGTCCTCTACATCGTCGTGGCGTCGATGGTGATCAAGCCGACGGGTGAGGACGGAGCGGTGCTCTTCGCTCTGGTCTTGATCCTCTCCGCGGCGATAGCTGGGGCGTTGCTGTGGCGCGGGCGACTGTCGGCGAGCCGAGCGGTCGAACGCAGATCGTGATGCGACCACTTCGGTACTCGATCAACATCACATTGCCGCCGGGGCAGATGGAAGCGATGCTCGTAGGCCGGCTGGAATTCAGCTCAGGGGCGGTGGCTCTGCAGTACGAGCCCAGGGCTTCCTAGACCCTTCCCCGGCGAGCTCTTCTGCCGTGTACTTGTCGTGCCTGCGCGTTCATGAGCCGGTGCATCCTGCGGTACGCCGCGGGTGCGTCCTGCCACTCCCCGGCGGCCGAACGGCACGATGTCGAGCAGCCTCCGGTCGTGTCGAGGACTACCGCCCGAACGGGCGTCCATCGAGTCGCCAGGCCGGGTCGATTCGGACGCCGAGCCGGTGCAGCACCGTGGGCGCGATGTCGACTACCCCTGGGGGCGTCGTGCGCGAGCCGCGCCCGATGCCGGGACCGTCAGCGATCACGAACGCAGTTCGCTCGAGGTCGCTGTCGAATCCGTGGCTCAGCAGCGAGCCGTAGGTCAGCGGGCGCTGACCGTGATCGGTCGTGACGATGACGGTCCAGCGCTCGTGCCGTGGTCGCGAGCGGATCGCCGTGAGTAGCCGCCCGACGCGTCTGTCAGTTGTTGCGATCGCTTCCGGATAGGCCGGCGTGGCCGAGCCGAGCACATGGGCGACCTCGTCCACGAGCCCGAAATACACGAAGCCGACGTCCGGATTGCCTTGGCGCAGGTAGCGGCCGGCTACGCGTGCGACCTGCTCGTCGCCGCGGTCGTAGGCCTCGATCGTGTCTTCGGTCGAGAGGGCGTAGCGCGCGTCGAGCGGTTCGCCGAAGATCGGGCCTCCGTGCTCGGGCAGCCCGATGTTTGCCCAGTCGCTCGCGAGGAAGGTGCTCAGCTTCGGGCGCATCCGCTCGGCTCGGCTGAGAAAATCGGAATATCCGTTCTTGGTCCGCTGGCGCGGGTCATTGTTGAGGAAGATGCCGTTCACGCCATGTTTCCCTGGCCCGACTCCCGTCGCGATCGTGGTCCAACCAACCTCGCTGATCGTGGCCGCTTCGGGGAGGGTGTAGGGCAGCAACGTCGGCGCCGCGATCCCGCGGCGGCCGACGCGGCCGAGATGGCGGGCGTCGCCCATGGCGATCACCTTCTGAAGGACATCCCACCGCACTCCGTCGAGGCCGATTACGAGTACCTTCCGTTTGCTGGCGCCATCGGGCCCTGAAAGCCCCGTCGAAGCGTGGGCGGTGGCCGGCGGCGCGAGCGCGGCGATCATCAGGAAGGCCACTGCGATGCGCCGGTTGCCTTCCCCTCTCCTCACGCGATGCCTCGATTCATGTCGCTGGCGAGGGACCCTACCCGCAGGTTTGATGGAGTCGATGACGGGGTCGCCGTCCTGATGCGGTTGGTCGGCATAGGCAAGGCCAGCGGCGTACCCGTCGACCGAAAAATCGGAATCGCCGACGACGTGCGGGGCGGGAAGATGTGGCGGGCGCGCTCCTATCTCGACGCGCCGCGATGCCCTCGAAGACGCGGGCGTCTCGGGCTCATGAGTCCGAAGAGCGTGGACCCAAGCGGAGACGTAGACGGTCAGCATTGGTGTTGCTGACCGTCCTCCCCGACCCTAGTACAGGCTCCCTCCGGCCCACTTGCAGCCGGCATCCTTCGCCACGCCGATGATGTAGTTCTCCGACTCCAGTTCGCGGCGCGCCTGGGCGGCATTGCCGGCTGCGTCGGCGCTGTTCTTCTTGGCGTGATGCTTGTCGGCCATGTCCTTGTAGTAGTCGCAATCCGACTTGGCCTTCTTCAGCGCCTCGGCCTTGGCCCGGTCCTGTGGCTTGATCGGCCGTGCGTCGGCGATCGTCGGCAGGGCGAATGTGCAGATGGTGAGCGCTGCGATGACCGCTGCGGTGCTGCTGCGCGTCTTGCTCGTCTTGAACATGTGAGCTCCTTGGTGGGCAAGTCTTGACTTCCAAGGGCAGCTTCCACCCGGGTGGCCAGCGACGATAGCCCCCCTGGGGTGTCGCTTTCCACACCGCGGCCAGGCCGCGAGTTAGGCTGCCCCTTCGAGCGATGTCGACCATGGAGGGCGGTCTTGTGATGGGCAATTTGCGTTATCGGATCTTCTGGCCGCTGGTGCCGGCGATCGCGATGGTGATGATCGATTTCACGATCGTCAGCATCTCCGCGACGACGATCCAGCGGGATCTCGGCCTCTCCGAAACCGGTGTCCAGTGGCTGGTGACTGGATACGCACTGTCCACGGCGGCCTTCGTCGCCCTCGGCGGGCGGCTCGGCGACATCATGGGCCACCGGCGGATCGTGAGGATCGGCATCGTGGTGTTCGCGGCCAGCTCGCTGATCTGCGGCCTCGTGCCTGACGGCGGCTACGCCGAAGCCTGGCTGATCGGCTTCCGGGTGCTCCAGGGCCTCGGTGGAGCGCTGTTGATCCCATCGGCCACGGTCCTCGTCCTCAATGCGTTCCCGACCGATCAGCGGGGCAAGGGCGTCGCCACGTTCTTCATCGTCGCCGGCCTGTTCACGGCACTGGGACCGATCGCCGGCTCCTACCTGACCGAGTTCTGGACCTGGCGGGCGATCTTCTGGATCAACGTTCCGGTTGCCGTGCTCGCCCTGACCGAGCTCTACTTCGTCAAGTTCCCGAACGAGGCCCGGCCCGCGAAGATCGACTGGGCGGGGGCGTTCCTGCTGGTGGCGGGCATGGGTCTGACCGTGCTCGGCATCCAGCAGTCGACGGCATGGGGCTGGACCGATCCGGCAACGATCGGCTCGATCGTCGCGGGCCTGATCCTGCTCGTTGCCTTCCTGCGGGTAGAGGGTCGTGTAGCGAGCCCCCTGATCGACGTCAAGGGCCTGTTCGCCAACCGCGCCTTCGCGCTGGACAACCTGATGACCTTCCTGGTCTTCGGGCCCTGGCTCGGCGTCTTCTTCTTCGGGAGCATCTACTTCCAGGTCGTCGCCAAGCAGCCACCGACCGAGGCCGGCTTCTCGATCCTGACGATGTTCATCGGCTACTTCGTCGCTGCCCGGATCGGCGGCGGCTGGATGGACGAAGGGGGAGCCAAGCGGCCGGTGGCACGCGGCTTCCTGTTCGGCACGATTGGCCTGATCGTCTGGGCCCAGGAGATGGACGTCATATCCCAAGGCGGCAACAACACGACGATCGGGATGATCATGACCGGAGCCGCCTTCGGCCTGATTCTCTCGCCGCTCAACACAGATGCGCTCAACCGGCTGCCCGAGGAGTTGCGCGGCCAGGCCTCGGGCGTGAATCAGACCTTCCGGAACTTCGGCTCGGCGATCGGCGTCGCCGTAATGGGCACGATCATCGCCGGGGCGACCGACGTCGGTGGCGCGGAGGGAACGCAGAGCTTCGCCAACGCGATGGAGCTGGCCTATTACGTGGCCGCGGGCTTCATGGCAGCCGGGTTCATCGCGACCCGTTTCATGCCGGGCGGCAAGCAGGAGGGGATGACCTAGCCGGTAGCCGGGTCGAGATCAGCCCCCGGCGTTGCTCCAGTCGAAGTCGTAGAGGATCCAGTTGCTGTCCTCGAAGGCGATCTGTATTCCCTCGGCCTCTACGTCGAAGGTGCCCTGGCCGCATTCGCCACGCTCCCAGATGAACCCCTGGTCGAGGACGATCGAGACGAGGTGGTCCTCGCCGGTGACGGGGTTCTTCAGGGTCGTCCCCTTTGCCTCGCCGACTCCGGGAACAGAGAAACTGCTGTGCATGCCGTCGTGGTTGAACTCGATCGGTGCGCGCACGACTCCGGCCACCTCGTAGGTCGTCCCGAGGATCTCCCAGGGCATCCCGCCGAGCTGGCCGGTGTAGATCTTCGCCAGTGCGTCCAACTGCTCGTCGGTGACCTCGGGCGGGACGACGAAGACGGCCTTGCCGCCGCCGTCGTGGATCGCCTGGGGCCAATCGAGCAGGGCGAGCGCGTTGATGCCCGAGAGGTCGACGTCGCCGCAGTGGCCTTCGGTGACCCGGTTTAGGACGGCGGCCTTGCAGCTACCGTCCGCTGAGGTCGGGAACCCGTTGAAGTTGCAGGTGCATCCCGGCTGGCAGTTGCAGAACTCGTAGCCGATGCCCTTCATCTGCCAAGCGGTCGCGGTTTCGGTGATGGACACGGTGCCCTCCTATGTGATGGCGTTTATCAGGGAAGGCTCGAGCAGCAGGCCGACCCCGAGGACGGCGAGCACGACCCCGGCGCCGAGCGCAATTCGCTCCCCGGCCGGGGCCGTCTTCTCGAGCACGATCAGAAAGGTGAACACGACGAGCCAGACCAGGCTCATGCCTGCGGCGATGACGAGGACGGCGAACAGCGCCCAGCAGCACCCGAGACAGAATCCGCCGTGGGCGACACCCATCCGAAAGGCGCCGGCCGCACCGCCGGGGCGGCCCTTGGACCGCATGAAGAACCCGATCGGGGAGCGGCAGTGGCGCAGGCAAACCGACTTCATCGGGGTTAGCTGCCAGACCCCGGCCAGCAGCAGCGTGATCCCGGCGATCGCCACCGCCCACGGACGGCCCTCCGCGAGCGGCATCGCCAGCTCCTGCCATGCGACGTAGGCGGGGAGTGCTGCCACCGTCCAGAGCGCGAGGTAGCCGGCGACGAAGAACGGGACCGGCGCGACGGTGCCGCGCCCGGCTGCGCGGGCGTAGAGCTTCACCACGGGCAGGACGGCCGGCAGCATCATCGCGGCCATCATCGCCACCCACGCGATAACGAACGCGCCGAGCGACATCGCCTCAGCCATCCCGTCCATCTGGCCCATCGCCGGACCTGACATCTCAGCGGCGACGCGTGCCGACCACCACCACCCTGCCGCCGCGATTGCCACCAGGGCGACGGGCACACCTACTCGCAACGCGAAAGATTCGCGACCTCGTGGACTTGCGGCGACGCCGGCTCCGATGCTCATCCTGTATCCCTGGCAGACCTTCCCACAGGGGATCCGGGCGCGTCAAGAGCAGCGGGGGCCAGACCGCCGCTCAGCCCGTGATCAGAGTCCGCGGGGGTGACGCGCGACGTATCCCCCGGTGCTGCGCATTTCCGAGGTCCAGCGCGTGCCGCCCCCTGAGAGCGCGCTCGTGTCAAAGCGGCGGCCGTCGATGACCATGAAGGCGTGGCCGGGATTGGCGTAGATCGTGATCCGCTCGCCGGCGCCCGATTCGCCCCAGCTCATGAAGCCGCTCGAGTCAAGCGGTGTCGAGAGCAGCCCTGCCGCGGCGAGCGCGTAGCTGATCGAGCCGGAGCAGTCGTAGCCGCCGGAGTTGCTTCCGTGCCCTCCGCCGTAGACGTACGGGGTCGTTGCGATCTCGCTCGCGGCGTCGACGACCTTTGCGACCAGTGCGTCGGCATCGCTCGAGCCTGAAATCTTTGGAGCCGAGACCTCCGGCGCGTCCGCCGCGGCCGTCGTGACCGACTGGGCGCCACGCGCGGCGAGCGTCTGCTCGCGCTCGATCCGACCGATGTCGCGACGAACGTCCGCCAATCGCCCGGCGGCGCCGCGCCGGTCGGCGAGCTGGTTGGCCTCGCGTGTCAGCAGGGCGCTGCGCAGCACCGCGGCGCGGTCACGATCCTCGATCGCTGCCCGTGCGAGCTCGCTGTAGCGGGCGCGCTGCTTCTCGACGACCGCGCTCTGCTGCCCGACCGCCGCCTCGGCCTCACGCGTCGTGTCGATCGTCTCCGTGTTCTGCTCCGCGACGCGCTCGAGGTACTCGAATCGTGCGAGCAGATCCTCGAATCCGTTCGAACGCAGGACGACGGTCAGAATGTCGACGTCATCGGACTTGTAGGCGGCCACGAGGTTCGATGCGAGCGCTTCCTTGGACTTCGCCTCGCGCTGCTCGAGCCGCGTCAGTCGGACGCGCAGGCGCACGAGCTCGTCTTGGGCCTCGTCGAGCTTCGCCTGCCGCTCGCCGGCCCGCGCGGTGAGCGCGGCCAGTTGCTGCTCGGCATCGGCGACGCCCGCGCGCGTCTCCGCGATGCGACGCGTCTCGGCCTGCACCGAGGCGCGCAAATCCTCGGCGGCCGCGCGCTTGCCGGCGAGCTCAGCCTGACCGTGGGCGAGAGAGCTCGCGCCGACGGCGAGCGCGCACCACAGGAGCAGCGCGAGCAGGGGGAGTTGACGGAGACGTGGCGGCATAGCGAGCTGCCCGGGCGAACACGAGCCCCGGGCGTTCCGGGCACGGTATTGGCTCGCCCGCGGATCTCCGCTTGCTGGGCGAGATCTTGCAAACGAAGGGCTCCCCGGCGCGCAGCTCGCAGACGAGCCCCAATGATCGCGAGGCCGCCGGGCCTCTACGATCCGACGATGAGAACGCCGACCGTCGCGATCATCGGGGCCGGCGTCTCGGGGCTCTGCATGGCGATCGAGCTGCGCAAAGCGGGGATCGAGTCGTTCACGGTCTATGAGAAGTCCGACCACGTCGGCGGCACCTGGCGTGAGAACACCTATCCGGGGTTGTTCTGCGACGTCCCTTCGCGCTACTTCCAGTACTCGTTCGCTCCGAACCCGAACTGGACGCGCGCCTTCTCGCCCGGCCCCGAGATAAACCACTACCTCGAGCGGATCACAGACGACTTCGGGCTGCGAGAGAAGATCGCGTTCGGCACGGAGATGACCGAGGCGCGCTGGGAGGGCGAGCAGTGGCGGTTGCGCGCCGAGGACGGATCGGAGACCGTCGCCGACTTCGTCGTGACCGGTTGCGGCTTCCTGCACCGGCGGTTCGTGCCAGAGATCCCAGGGCTTGAGTCGTTCAAGGGGGCGGCGTTCCACTCCTCTCAATGGGACCACTCGGTCGACGTCACCGAGCAGCGCATCGGATTGATCGGGATGGGCTCGACAGCCGTCCAGATCGTCGCCCAGATCGGCGGTGAGACGCGCGGCCTGAAGCAGTTCACGCGCACTCCTCAGTGGGTCCTGCCGCTCCCAAACCCGCGCTACACACGGCTCTCGCGATGGGCCTACCGCCGGTTCCCGGCGCTCAACGAGTTCGCCTATCGCGGCTACCAGCGCGCGCTCGAGCTGCTGCTCTTTCCCGGTCTCGTGCGCGACGGCTGGCAGCGGCGGCTGGTCGATCTGGGCTGTCGGGCGAACCTCCGCACGATCCGCGACCGATCGCTGCGCAAACGACTGACACCTCGCTACGAGCCGGGATGCAAGCGGCTGGTCGTCAGCAGCGGTTATTACCGCGCCGTCCAGCGACCGGGAGTCGAGGTCATCGCCGATCGGATCGCACGCGTCGAGCCGAATGGCGTTGTGACCGAGAACGGCGATCTGCACGAGCTCGACGTGCTGGTGCTGGCGACCGGCTTCGACACCCACGCGCTGGTGCGGCCAATGGAGTTCGTCGGCCCGGGCGGCCACACGTTGAGTGAGGCCTGGAGCGACGGGCCGCGCGGCTATGGCACCGTCGCCGTCCCCGGCTTCCCCAACCTGTTCATGGTGATGGGGCCCCACAGCCCGGTGAATATCTCCTCGATGTTCAACGTCGCCGAGGCGCAGGTCGGCTACGTGATGAAGATGCTCGAGCGCTGGCGCCGCGAGCCCGGACCGGCGCTGGCCCCGACCCAGGCCGCCGCCGATCGGTTCGCGCGCGACCTGCGCGCCGCGCTGCCGGGCACGATCTGGGTGACCGGCTGCGAGAGCTGGTACATCGGCGAGGACGGCACGCCGGAGATCTGGCCGTGGCTGCCGATCCGCCACCGCGAGTTGCTCGAGCACCCGGTGATCGCCGACTACGCCCCGGTCTGATGCAACTCGCGATCCACCTTTCGAGCTTCGCGCTTGCCGGCGGGCCCGACTCGAGATCGATGGACACCCGCGGATTCTCGCCGTCCTGCGCTTAGCGACTACGCGGCCCCGACGCGGCGGCCGTCCTGCTGTGACCCGTGCTGTGACTGGTCGAGACCACCCCGTCCTCTAGGCTGGATCCTTCGAGAGGACATCCTGGTGCGGTCAGTTCCAAGAACGGCATCTCCAGCTGGCTTCCAGTCCGTCGCCCGCACCTGCACCAGGAGGAAGCCGATGTCCACCGTCGCTCGACCGCAAGCAAGGGACCTCGCGCCCGTGGAGAACGGGTTCCTGCACGGGACCATCAGCGCTGTCGTCACGATCGTGCCGTTCGTCGGCATCCTCGCCGCCGGATGGCTCGCCTGGGGCGGGCTGCTCAAGTGGCAGGACCTCCTGATCTTCGCGGTCATGTACATCCCGATCGGCCTCGGGATCACGGTCGGCTTCCACCGCTACTTCACCCACCGCTCGTTCAAGACCTCACCAGCGCTTCGTGCCGTGCTCGGGGCGCTGGGCTCGGCGGCGCTCGAGGGCCCGGTGATTGCGTGGACGGCCGCCCACCGCCGCCACCACGCCTGCTCCGACAGGGAGGGCGACCCGCACTCACCCCACGTCGGTCACGATGGCGAGCCGACCGGCCCGCTCGCCGGACTCGCGCACGCGCATCTCGGCTGGATCTTCCTCCACACGCAGCGCGCGGCGAACGAGCGCTACGCCCCCGATCTGCTCAACGATCCGGTTACGCGGGCGATCGACCGGACGATGCTGCTCTGGGTCCTGATCGGGCTCGCGCTGCCGTTCGGCCTCGGCGTCGCCCTCACCGGGACGATCGTCGGCGGGCTGACCGGGCTGCTTTGGGGAGGGCTGGTGCGGATCTTCGTCCTGCACCACTTCACCTACGCGATCAACTCGCTCTGCCACTTCTTCGGCCGGCGGCGGTTCCGGACCGGGGACGAGTCGCGCAACCTCGCGTGGCTCGCCCCGTTCACGCTGGGCGAGGCCTGGCACAACAACCACCACGCGTTCCCGACCTCTGCCGAGCACGGTCTCGGACGGTGGGAGCCCGATCCCTCGGCGTTGGTGATCCGGTCGCTCGAGCGGGTCGGCCTGGTCTGGGACGTGCGACGTCCAGCGGCGGCCAAGGTCGGAGCGAAGGCCCTGTAAGTCGGGTGGGCCCTAGGGTTGACCGGTCAGCGTGACGTCGCCGGACTGCGTCGTCGCCTCGACCCTGCGCGGCGCGGAGGAGACGCTGGTCAAGCCTTCGGAGCGGACCGTCCCGACGCCCGAGGAGGCCTGGATCGCGTAGCGCTCGGTGGGGACCGTGATCGACACGTTCCCGGCGCCTCCGTCCGCCTCGATCAGCCGTGGTCTTGTCTGCGTGCCGACGTCAAGCGAGCCCGCCAGCGACGAGATCCGGATCGAGGGGGCGCGGCTGCGCGTCGCGCTCACGTCGCCGGCCGCGGCGCGCAAAACCGTCGCGCCACCGATGCCCTCGGCGGAGAGGTCGCCGACGTTCGTCCGCAGGTCGGGGCTGACCGCGGCGGGTGCGTTGATCTGGATGTCGCGCCGGCAAGGGCCCTCGAGCACGCCGATCGCGAGCGGGGCCAGCGGGCGCGGGCAGCTCGCGCTGATCGTCAACACGCCGTTGCGCACCCCTTGGGACAGGGCGGGGCGGGGGCCGCTGAAGCAGGCCTCCGTCGCGACGATCGTTTTGGCGGCCGGCGAGCGGTCGATCGCGACGTCCCCGGAATCATTTCGGACGACGACGGCGCGGACTCCGGCGAACCTGCGCGTCGTCTCGTCGGTCCTGATCGGCTGGAGGGTCAGGCTGCCGCGGCAGCTCTCACCGGCGTCGGCGCCCGCGGCGGGAGCCATGCCTGCCACCAGGGCCGCGGCCGCTGCTGCGGTCATGAGCGCTCTCATCTTCAGAGGAGAGTAGTCCTCCCGAGCCGGCGGATGTTGTGGCGGGGGAAGGTAGGGTGGGCGGAGCTTCGCTGGCTACCCGGGAGGACTCGATGACGAACCGAAACGGCGCGATCCGTTGGACCGCGGCGGTCGCGGTGGTGGCGATGGCCGGCCTCGTCCCGGCTGCTCAGGCCGAGAGAGCTTCGGTCAAGGCCGACGACTTCTCCTTCTCGCCCAAGACGGTCAAGATCAAGCGCCACGACAAGGTGCGCTGGGCCAACGTCGAGGGAACTCACACCGTGACGATGGACGAGGGTGGTCAGGACCTCGACGCGATCCTCTCCGGCAGCGGCAAGGTCACGTCCAAGAAGTTCAAGAAGAAGGGCCGCTTTGACTACGTGTGCACCTTCCACCTCGACGAGGGGATGACGGGCAAGGTCCTCGTCAAGTGAGAGCGGCGCTCGCGGCTTAAGCGCTGACCTCGACCGTTCTTTCATTTTCGTTCCTATAGGACGAAAATGTAAGAACGGTGACGGCATTAGGCCGCGATCGGCTCGCTGCGCTGGGCGGCCGTCGCGACCAGCTCGCTGAGGATCGATTCGAGCTGTTCGCGCAGGTCACGGTCGCGCAGGTCACCGTGCTCGTCGAAGGCCTCGGCAGCGTTCGCCACCGGCAGCTCACGATCGACCACTCGTGCCCCGGTCGCCGCCAGCACCTTGCGCGCCTCGGCCTGGGCCCAGACGGCGCCGAACATCCCGGTGCTCGCACCGATCACCGCGACCGGCTTGTTGCGCAGGGCGTTCGTGGCGACCGGGCGCGAGGCCCAGTCGAGCGCGTTCTTGAGCTGACCCGGAACAGAGTTGTTGTATTCGGGCGTGGCGATCAGGATGGCGTCGGCCCCCGCGATCTGCTCTCGCAGGCGCTCGACCGCGAGCGCGGGTCGCGGCTCCGAGTCCGCGTCGAACGGCGGGATCTCCCGCAGCCCCTCGAGGATCGTCAGCTCCACGCCGCCGGGCAGTTGCCCGGCGGCGCTCCGCAGCAGGCGGCTGTTGAGCGAATCCGCGCGCAACGAGCCCGAAATTCCGAGTACCCGCATCAGTCAGCCTTCCTCGCCTGCTCGGAGGAACTCGAGCTGGATCTGCAGCGTCACGTCGTTGGCGAGCGCGAACCCGCCCTTCGGTAGCGGTGCGTTCCATTCGAGCCCGTACTGCGTGCGATCGATCGTCGTCTCGAGCGCGAGGCCGATCCGCTCGACCTCGTCGAAGCCGGGATGCGGACCTTCGACCGAGCCGCGAGCCTCGACCGGGAGGGTCTTGCCCTTGATCGTCAGATCGCCGGCCAACACGACCTCGTCGCCGTCGCGCTCGATCGAGCTCGAGGCGAAGCGCAACTCCGGCGTCCGCTCGGCGTCGAAGAAGTCCGGTCCTTGGAGGTGGGCCGCGAGGGCCTCCTCGCGCACGTCGACGCTCGCGACCTGCACGGTCCCGGTCAGCTCGGCTCCGCCGGCGCCTGAAACGAGGGCGGCATCGTAGTCCTCGAACTTGCCGCGGAATGTGGCCACGACCATGTGCTTGACCGCAAACCCGATGCTCGAGTGGACACGGTCGATCTCCCAGGTTCCCGTGGGTACTACCTGCTCGGTGGTGATGGACATCTCCTACTCCTGTCAGAAGGTGTTTCCGGACCTCGGTCCGCTTGTGCTTACGACAAGTTAGCAGAGAGACGGACCGCGGTCCGCTTCATCTGACAGACTGGAGGTCATGCCCGTGCTCACCAGCCGCGAAGCGAAGATCTGCTGATGGACCTACCCGTCATCGGCCAGGCCCGCCCCGAGCGCGCCGACGCGGCGCGCAACCGCGCGCTGATCCTTGATGCGGCGCGGAGGCTTGTTGCCGAGCGCGGAATCGAGAACGTCTCGATGGAGGCGATCGCGCGCGCCGCGGGGGTCGGGAAGGGGACGGTCTTCCGCCGCTTCGGCGACCGCTCCGCGCTCGCCTACGCGCTGTTGGATGAGCGCGACAGGGATTTGCAGGAGCAGTTCATCCGGGGTGCGCCGCCACTCGGCCCCGGGGCGCCGCCGCGTGAGCGGCTGATCGCCTTCGGTCACGCCACGATCGACAACCTCGAGGAGGTCGGCGAGACCATCCTCGCCGCCGAGCGGAGCGCCAGGGAGCGGCTGCTGTCAAGTCCGTATTCGTCCGATCGCGCGCACATCGTCGGCCTCCTGCGTGAGGCGGATCGCACGATCGACGTCGAGTGGGCCGCGGATGCGTTGCTCGCCCCGCTGAGCGCGGGGGTCTACCTCTACCAGCGGCGCGTTCGTGAGCTCGAGCCGGAGCGGATCAAGGCGGCCTACGAGGATCTCGTGACGCGGATCCTTCCCCGCCATTCGGGGGCTTAGCGGCTGCGGTTCGCTGACGCCGCGAGCCCCGGGAGGCCGGTTGAGTCGTGATCCCGTTTCCAGCGACCGCGCACCTCCGCCCCGAGGATGACGTCAGAAGAGCCAGCGGCTCGGGCTGCGGGCGTAGCCTCGCGCGTTACCCTCGGGCGCTACCCGGAGGGGTGGCAGAGCGGTTGAATGCACCGGTCTTGAAAACCGGCATGGGCCTTCGCGGTCCATCGAGGGTTCGAATCCCTCCCCCTCCGCTTCGCGGCCGTGAACTACCGACCCGCGCCGGGGTCTGAGTACTCGAAGTCGAAGTTGCCGTCGTCGTCGGTCTGGACGCCCGTCGCGATCCCGGTGGTGTCGCCGCTGACCTGGCATTCGAACTCGCCGCCGTCCTCGGCCTCGACATCGTCGGGACAGACGACGTTGACCTCTGTGATCTGCGGGTTCTGCTGTTTGATCGCCGCGGCGATGCCCTGGGCTGCGTCCTCACCGTCGAGGACCTTCGTCCCGCAGGCGCTCACCGCGAGGATGCAAGCCACGAGGCCGATCGGGACGAGCTGCTTCATCTAGGCACAACATACCGAGGAGTTCGGCAGCTCTTGTGCGGGGAGTGAACCACCAGGGCATGGGGTTCGAAGTACCTGATGAACTCAGACCCAGACAAAGGAGTGTCCGTATATGCGTGCATGGATGAGAGCAAAGCTGACCTACGCGAACGTGATGGTGACGATCGTCGCCTTCATCGTTCTCGGCGGGTCCGCCTACGCCGCCAAGGAAGTTGGCAAGAACTCGGTCGACACCAGCGCGATCCAGAAGAACGCGGTGACCGGTTCGAAGATCAAGGCGAACTCGATCGGTGGTGGCGACATCAAGCAGAACTCGGTCGCCGGCGGCGATATCAAACAGGCTTCGGTGAAGAACATCGACGCAGCCACGCTCAACGGCAAGACCGCCGATCAGATCGAAAGTGGCGGCAGCGAAGCTCCGGCAGCGCGCTTCGCGCTGATCAACGAGCTCGGTCAGATCGAAACGCAGACCGGTGGGTTCTCGCTGGTCAACTGCTACCAGGCCAACGCGAACTGCTACATCGACACCGGTTCGGACGCCCGCAACAAGGGCCTAGCCGCGAACATCGCGGTAGCCAACACGGACGGGACCGCGATCCTCTCGGGCGAGACCGGCGTTGCGCCGTGCGGTCTGACGAGCGTGAATTGCGCCCCTCCGGATACGGAGAACAACCAGGTCATCGTCGTCGCCCCGCGCACGCGCGCTGCGGACGGCGCTCTGACCGGCGGTTCGCCGACCCCCGGCACGAGCGCGCCGAATTCCGGTGAAGCGGCCCGGTTCTACGTCTACGTCACGAACAACGACGCGACGGTGAGCCCCGTTCCGTAGCCAGGAAGTCCAGCGCAGGTAGTGAGTGGGGCCCGCCAGCGAGTGGGCCCCACTCCTTTAAGGCTCAGCGCAGGACCGCGGGCGAAGCGCGCCAGAACTCGGCCTCGAGGATCCCGAGCTCGGTGACGGGCTCGTCGTCCAGCAGCCACTCGCGCGCGATGTCGAACCAGGTGTTGGTTGCCTTCAGCTGACCGAGCAACCCGACCAGCAGCATCACCGCACGCATCATCACCAGGTGCTCGGCCGGGAGGACCATCGATTCGAATCCGTCGCTGTTGCGCAGCGCGTTGTAGCCGTGCATCATCTCGGCCGTCCGCGAGCCGTCGACCATCATCGGCTCATCGACCATCAGCCAGCCGAAGATCGAGAGGTAGGCCTCCAGGAACGGCTGGGCGAGCGCGGGATCGGGCGGCAGGGCGCCGAGCTCGGCGACGATCTCCAGCAACCGCGCGGCATCGTCGTGATAGGTCGCGCGGGTGGTCTCGATCAGATTTGCGACCTCGACGTCGGAGAGCCGCTTGAAGAAGCCGAAATCGAGAAAGGCGACCCGCCCGTCTGCGAGGAACAGGCTGTTGCCCGGGTGCGGATCACCGTTGAGCAGCCGATGGCTGAGCGGTCCGTTGACGTAGAACCGCGCCAGGATCTCGCCGAGGCGGTCGCGCTCTGAGTCCGGCGCGTCGCGGACTTCGGCGAACCGCCGGCCGTCGACGAAGTCGCTGACGATCACCCGCTCGCGACAGAGGTCGGTGACAACGGCCGGTACGACCACGAACGGGTGGCCGCGGTAAGCGCGGGCGATCGCGCGCTGGTTGGAGGCCTCGAGCTCGTAGTCGAGCTCGTCCCCGATCCGCTCGCGGAGCTCGTCGGCGATCGCCGTCGTGTCGATCCCGGGCGCGATCACGCTCAGGAGCTTCAGGCCCAGACCGAGGTTGCGCATATCGGCGTGGATCGCCTCGGCGATCCCCGGGTACTGGACCTTCACGACTACCTGACGGCCGTCGTGTAGTTCGGCGCGATGGACCTGGCCGATCGACGCGGCCGCGAGCGGCTCGCGATCGAAGTCGGCGAACGAGTCCGTGAGCCGCTCGCCCAGGTCGGACTCGACGACCTTGCGGATCGCGTCGAAGGAGACCGGCTCGGCGGCGTGCTGGAGTTCGGCGAGGATCTCCTGGAACTCGTCACGAAACTCCTCGGGAACAAGCCCCAAATCAACGGCGGAGAGGGTCTGACCGACCTTCATCGCCGCGCCGCGCATCCCGCTCAGGACCTTGACGAGCGATCGGGCCGCCTTCAGCTGCTGTTTACCGAGCGCAGCCTGTTTGGCTTCCTCCGAGCGGGTAACCCCGATCGCGTGACCAGCGGCTGTTCGCGCGGCCACCCCGGCTGCCGCCCCGCTGATCGACGCCGCCCGCCGGACGCGCGAGCCCTTGATCCGCTCTCCCATCGTCGCCGCAGTATGACCGGCACTGTCATCTTCTGACCATGCCGCGTGTGAAAAAGAGCCCCGGTGCGGGTACTTGAGGAGCGTGGCAGCAATCTCTCCCCAGCATCTGGTCGGGCGCTTCACCGAGGCTGCCCGCAGGCCCGGTCGCGCGATCGCGCTCGCGACCGTCGTTCTCTGGAGCGCGATCGTCGTCGCCGTGATCTCGTTCGGATCCAGCGGCGATCGGTCGCGGTCTTCTGAAGGCGCGGTCTCCTCGGCAATTCCGGCGGTGATCGCCGCTCCGCCGGGCGAGCGGACGACCTTCTCCCAGCCGCTGCCGGTCGACACCGAACTCGGCCGCCGCGCCGCCGACTTCGCCAGCGGGCTGCGCACCGGCCGGCCGTTCGGGTGGATCGTCGCGCCGTCGGTCGGGCTCTACCGCCGTGTCTACGAAGGCGGGGCCCAGCGGACGCTGCTGAAGGGCCCGGTCCATTACCCGCGAACGTCGGTGCCCGGAGAGCAGGGGCTGGTCGCGCTCGCCGGCGACTCGCGCGCCGACGAGGACCCGTTCCGGCGAATCGGCTCGCTCGAGCCGGGCGATCCGATCTACATGCGGATGGTCTACGGCACGGTCCGCTACGAGGTCCAGACCCGGACCGCCGCCGACCGCACCGACACCTCCGTCTTCGCAACCCCCGGCGATCGACTCGTGCTCACGCGCCCGGCGAGCTCGGGCGATCCCGACCGCCGTAGCGTCGTGATCGCCGTGCCGGCCGCTCCCTGACCGGCGATCAGGCGCCGACGTTCAGCGGTAGGCCGAAGTCGCGCGCAAAGACCGGCAGGTGCCGGTTCAGCCCGAGCAGCTCGCCGACCGGGACCACCTCGTAGCCGCGGCGGCGCAGACCTCTGAGCAGTCGGTCGACTGCGCGCAGCGTCTGGCGTGGGTGGAGCGTGCCGTCGTGGGCGAGCACGATCGAGCCCGGAGTCATGTGGCGAAGCGCGACGTGAGCCCCGTGTCCGGGTCCGTGCTCGCGGATCAGCGGATCGAGCGGCCGGTCCCAGTTGACCATCAACGCGCCGGACCGGGCGGCGGCCCGTCCGACATCCTCGTTGAACGCGCCGTATGGGGCCCGGAACAGGCGCGGCCGCGGGGCGCCGCTGCGAACGATCGCCGTCGCGCCACCGTCGACCTGCCGCTGGATTCCCGCGGGCGCGAGCCGGCGCAAGTTCGGGTGGGTGTAGCCGTGGTTGGCGATCTCGTGGCGCAGCGCGAGCTGGGCGCGCACGATCGCCGGGTTGGCGATCGCGTGCGCACCGGTCAGGAAGAACGTCGCGCGTGCGCCATGCGCGGCGAGCATCCGCAGGAAACGAGGGGTCCAGCGCGGATCGGGGCCGTCGTCGAAGCTGAGGGCGACCCGCTTGCGTTCGGTGTTCACGTGGACGACCGCGTTGTGCGGATTGTCGTGCTTGGAGGACCAGCGGACGTCCAGGTCGGCGGGGCTGGGAGCGTCGGCCGCGGCGGCAGACCCCGGGATCGAGAGCACCATCGCTACGAGGAGCGCCGCGGGGATCCTCAGGGCAGGGGCTGGGGTGAGAGCTCGGCTGAACATTTCTGGAGCACGGAGGGGCCACCGAGCGGCGGCGGCGCCGTAGCGTAGTGCGCGCGGCCGACGGTTTCGTGACGGTTAGTACTGCGCCGTCGGGGTAGGGTCTCCTCGCAACCAGCGAAAGGACGTTCTGATGGGCATTGGCACTTCGATCTTCTTGATCGCCGCGGGGGCGATATTGCGGTGGGGCGTGGCCGACTCGATGATCTTCAGCCTCAGGCTCGACGTGATCGGCCTGATCCTGATCGTCGTCGGCGTTATCGGACTGATCCTCTCGCTGTTCCTGATGCAGCAGGCGCGAGGTCGCGGCGACGTCGTGGTCGAGCGCGACCGGTACCGCGAGCCGCCGCAGGTCTAGCCGAGTCATAGAGCCCACCGGCGCCTGCGCACGCGACGTTCGCCCGGCGAACGCGGGCTCTTCAGCGAGCACCTGGAGATAGGTGCTCAGGTCCGAACGTAGCCGGGCGGGAAGTCTGCTTGAAACGGTGCGTCACGCGAACGTCTACCTTCCATGCATGGGGGAGGCGACGATCTTGAGGCGGATCGGGGTTCTGGCGCTTCTGTGCGCGTTAGCCGCCCCGGGAATCGCGGCGGCGCACGAGGAGGACGACCACGCTCGCGCAGCTTCGGTCGCCTCCGGTGGGTGTTACGTGCTCCGCTCCGAGGCGACCGATCGCTACGTGGCCGAGACACCCGCTGCGGGATACCGCGCCGACGCACCGGGCGCTGGCGGCGCCGAGCGGTTCTTGTTCCAGGTGACGGGCCTCGGCCGCTACATGCTTGTCGGAGGAGGTGGCGGCGTCTTGTCCTCGGGGCCGCTCGGCGGCGTTCGCGCGGAGCCTCAGGCGAGCGGCAGCTCTGATTGGGCGGTCGATTCCGCGGCTGACTCCACCTTCTCCCTGCGCCAGCCCGACGGAGACAAGGCCGTTTCCGCGGACACGGGGGACGGCGAGCTCGGATTGACGAGCTCCGACGCTGGTCGGGCGACGAGCTTCGCCGCCGAGGAGTCGGTCGGGTGCGCCGCCGAGCAGGAGATCGAGCTGTCAGCCGCAGGTCGCCCGGCGCGTGGCGAGACTCCCTTCGGCGAGGTCGCCGGCTTCCTCGACACCCATCTCCACGCGATGGCGTTCGAGTTCCTCGGCGGACGGGTCCACTGCGGTCGCCCGTGGAGCCCTCGCGGCGTGACCGTTGCCCTGACCGACTGCCCGGATCATGCCGGCCAGGGGGTCGGCGCGGCGCTCGAGAACGTCCTATCGACGGGGACGCCGATCGGGTTCCACGACCCCGTCGGCTGGCCGACGTTCAAGGACTGGCCGCGCCACGACTCGCTGACCCACGAGCAGACCTACTACCGCTGGATGGAGCGGACCTGGAAGGGCGGATTGCGGCTGATGGTCAACCTGTTCGTCGAGAACGAGGCGCTCTGCGACGTGTACCCCCTGAAGCAGAACTCCTGCGACGACATGGACGCCGTGCGCCTGCAGGCACGGCGCATCCGCGAGCTCGAGGCCTATATCGATGCCCGCTCCGGCGGCCCGGGCAAAGGGTTCTTCCGGATCGTCAAGAGCCCGTTCGAGGCGCGCAAGGTGATCAACGACGGCAAGCTCGCGGTCGTGCTGGGGATCGAGGTCTCGAGCCCGCTCGGCTGCGATGTCTTCAACGACCGCCCGGCGTGCGATCGGGCCCAGATCGACCGTCAGCTCGACGAGGTCTGGAAGCTCGGTGTGCGGGATATGGAGCTGGTCAACAAGTTCGACAACGCGCTCTCAGGGGTCGCCTTCGACAGCGGCGCGACCGGTGTGGCCATCAACGGTGCGAACCTGCTCAAGACCGGCAAGTTCTGGCAGGCACAGACCTGCACCGGATCAGACCACGACCGCTCGCTGACGCCGGGCCTCCCCGACGGCCGCGACCAACTGCTGGGAGCGGGACTGCTGCTTTCGGGGATGCCGACGGGCGCCGTTCCGGTCTACCCGCGGGCACCCCACTGCAACACCCGCGGCCTGAGCGATCTCGGCGAGCACCTCGTCAACCGGATGATCGACCGCGGCATGATCATCGACCCCGACCACATGAGCGTTCGTGCGCGCTCTCAACTGCTCTCGATCGTCGAGGCGCAGGATTACTCGGGCGTCGTCTCGAGTCACAGCTGGGCGGACCCGACCTCGGACGCGCGAATCCTGAGGGCCGGTGGGGTGATCGGTCCATACGCGGGCTCATCGACCGGCTACGTCGAGCAGTGGAAGCGGATCCGGAAGCTGCGGGACGGCGACTTCACCTTCGGTCTCGGTTTCGGGCCGGACATGAACGGGTTCGGAGCTCAGGGCGGCCCGCGCCCGGGGAACGGCGCCAACCCGGTCCGCTATCCGTTCCGCAGCTACGACCGGGAGGTCGTCTTCCAGCGCCAGCGCAGCGGCCAGCGGGTGTTCGACATCAACACCGACGGCGTCGCGCACTACGGCCTCTACCCGGACTGGATCGAGGACATCCGCCAGATCGCCGGCGAGAAGCCGCTGCGCGACATGAACCGCGGCGCGGAGGCGTACCTGCAGATGTGGGAGCGCGCGAGCGGCATCGAGCGCCGCTGTTTGCGGCCACGGGGCCGTGTGAAACGCTCGGGGCTCGGGCCGGTCAAGCTCGGTGTCGCCCCGCGGAGGCTGCTCGAGCGGGTCGGCCAGCCGCTCTCACGCGATGGCGCCTGGAAGTGGTGCGTGCAGGGCGAGCGGCGCGCGCAGTACGTGGCCGCGCTGACGAAGCGCGGACGGACGGAGCTGGTGCTGAGCTCGGCGCGCCGTGTCCGGGCGGGGGGGGTGCGCCCGGGGGATCGGGCGGCGAACGGCGGCGTCAGCGCGTCGGGACGGCGGGTCGTGGTGGCGCGTGGCGGCAAGGTTCGGTACGTGGGTGTGGCTACCAAACGGCTGTCGAAGAGGGCGCCGGCTCTGCGGCGCGTCGTGCGGGACGCGCTCCGTTAGCCTCGCCCTCACGGCGGCGATGAAGGGTTTGCACCGTGGAGGGGTCAATCGTTCGTCGAGTGCGGCGACCGAGCTCGATTACTGCACCCCTGCGTTCTACGGCTCGATCACGTTTCGCGGGTCGGGCTGGTGCTGTGGCGGCGCCGAGGCGTAGTCGCCCCACGGACCGTCGCGCTCGCTGATCACCGCACCGACACCGTCGGACTCCGCCAGCTCGACGAACCGCTTCGCCTCCGGCGTGTTGCGCATCAGGCCGTCGAGGATCGGGCCGAGCGTCTGGGCCGAGGCGAGCCCCATCTGCTCGTAGGTGTGGTTGACGACCAACTTCATCGCCGCGAGCTGCGAGGCCGGTACCTGCGCCAGCCGCTCGGCCTCCTCCCGGACCGTCTGCTCGAGCGAGTCGAACGGGACCGCCCGGTTGATCAGCTCGCACTCGGCCGCCTCGACCCCCGAGAGCGGGCGCCCGGTGAGTGCGTGCTCCTTGGCTTTCGTCAAGCCGAGCCGGTAGATCCACATCCCCGAGAGGTAGCAACCCCACATGCGCGAGTAGGGCGTGCCGATGCGCGCGTCCTCGGAGGCGATCACGAGGTCGGCGCAGAGCGCCATGTCGCTGCCGCCGCCGACGCACCAGCCGTGTACCTGCGCGATCACCGGCTTTGGCGAGTGCCACATCGACATGAACTTCGGCACCGGCCCCAAAGATTTGGCGGTCGTCCACATGAAGTCCTTGCCCGGATCCCACTCGCCGTCCGTCGTCAGCCCCTCGTCCCAGTGGTGGAACCCGCCCGCGAAGTCGTAGCCGGCGCAGAACGAGCGGCCGGCGCCGCGAACGACGATCACCTTGACGCGGTCGTCGGCTACGGCGCGATGGACGCAGGCCTCGAACTCGTCGGGCATCGGCGGGACGATCGTGTTGAGCCGCTCGGGGCGGTTGAGCGTGATCGTCGCGATCGGTCCATCGACCGCGTAGATGAGTGTTTCGAGATCGGCCATCGGTCCGCCATTCTCCTGTTTTCGTCGTCAGGGAGTGAAGCAGGAGAATTGGCTCGGCGGGCCGGGCGCTCAGCGCGGCCGCAGCAGCGCGTGGGAGACCCCGTACTCCTCGCCCCCGCGGTAGGCGAAGATCTCGCGCGTCGCGATGAAGAACAGCCGCCAGGCGCGGATCGCTCGCTTGGCCCCGGCGACCCCGTAGGCGTCCTCGAAGACGGTCTGGACCCGTCCAAGGTTGCGCTCGAAGTTCTCGAGCCAGGCGTCTGCGGTGCGCGCGTAGTGGCTCCCGCTGAGCCACCAGCTATCGGCGAGCTCGAGCGCGGACCGCAGCTCACCGAGCCAGCCGTGGACGGGCATCACCCCGCCGCGGAAGAACCGCCGCGTCATCCAGCTGTCCTCGAATTCGTAGCCGTTGCGGGCGTGGGCGAAAACGTGGACGAACAGCGCGCCCGCGGGATCGAGGTAGGTCGCGATCCGCTCGAGCAGCGCGGCGTGGTTGCGCACGTGCTCGAACATCTCGATCGAGATCGCGCGGTCAAAGCGGCGTTCGCCGAGATCGAGGTCGGCGACGTTCGCGGTGATGATCTCGATCTCGAGGTCGCGCTCGGCCGCCCGCCCCAGGATGGCCCGCCGCTGCGGTGCGGAGTTGCTCAGTCCGGTGACGTGGCAGTTGGGGTAGCGCTCGGCGATCCAGAGCGACAGCGAACCCCACCCGCAGCCGAGGTCGAGCACGGCCATGCCGTCCTCGAGCCCGGCGCGCCGGCACGTCAGATCGAGCATCGCCTGCTCGGCGCTGGCGAGCTCGGTCGTACCCGGCTCGTAAAGGGCCGAGCTGTATTTCAGCCGCGGCCCCAGCGCGAGCTCGAAGAACTCGGCCGGTACCTCGTAGTGCTGGTCGTTGGCGGCGTCGGTGTCGACCGCGATCGGACCGCGCGAACGAGCGGCCGCGAAGGCGGCGACGGGGTCTGTACGACCTTCGCAAGCGCGCGCTGAAGCACGCACGCGCCGCGAGATCGCGGCCCGCACGATCGGGACGAGCAGCGCCTCCGGCGGGGAGGTCTGCTCGACGAGCCGATCGATCAGGATGCCTGAGCCTCTGCCCACTTGACGATCTTCTTGCCGCCGACGACGGTGTCGCCTCCGGGCAGGACGAGGACCGGCAGTTTCTCCTGGCCGGTTATCGCCTTGACGTCGGGCCGCGTGCCCTTGACGCCGATACCGAACGGCTTGCCCTTGCCGTAGATGATCTTCTCGTGATCGACGCCGGCCTTGTGGAGCGCGGCGTGCGCCTTGGCGCAGGGATGCAGCTTCTCGCCCTTCTCGTCAACGTGGCAGACGTACAGCGTCGGCTTGGTCACATCGGTCGCAATTGCCATCTCGTGCCTCCTGGACGTTCGAAGTACGCACAATCCTTTCGCTTTCGGAGGGCGAAGAGATCATCGCTAGGCTCCGCGGCGTGGGCTCACCGATCCGCTACGAGGTCGCCGACCGCGTCGCGCGGATCACGCTCGATCGGCCCGAGCGGGGCAACGGCATCACGCGCGGGCTAGTCACCGAGCTCGAGCGGGCCGTCGAGCGGGCCGACCTCGACCCGGCCGTCCACGTGATCCTGCTGTCAGGCAACGGCAAGGGGTTCTGCGGCGGATACGACCTCGTCGAGAGCGCCGAGGGACAGGGACGGTTGGGGGAGGAGCAGGTCAGCCCGCCGCCCGGCTCGCCGCTCGATCCGATCGTGATGGCCGCCAACCACGACCCGTCCGGAACCTGGGATCCGATGGTCGACTACGCGATGATGGGCCGCAACGTCCGGGCGTTCATGTCGCTGTTCCACTGCGGCAAGCCGGTCGTCTGCAAGGTCCACGGTTTCTGCGTCGCGGGCGGCACCGACATGGCGCTCTGCTCGGACCTGCTGGTGATCGCGGCCGACGCGAAGATCGGCTATCCGCCCGCACGCGTCTGGGGCTCGCCGACGACGTCGATGTGGGCGCACCGCCTGGGGCCGCAGCGCGCCAAGCGGCTGCTGTTCACCGGCGACTCGCTCTCAGGCGCCGAGGCGCTCGAGTGGGGGCTGGCGATCGAGGCCCCGACGCCGGAGCAGCTCGACGCGCGCACGGAGATCCTCGTCGAGCGGATCGCGCGGATGCCGCTCAACCAGCTGAGGATGATGAAGCTGCTGATCAACCAGGAGACGATGTCCAACGGCCTCCACTCGACCCAGGTGCTCGGCACGATCCTCGACGGGATCACACGCCACACCGCCGAGGGCTACGGCTTCCAGCAGCGGGCCGCCGAGGCCGGCTTCAGGCAGGCGGTCCGAGAACGCGACGAGCCGTTCGGCGACCCCGGCCCGTCCACGTTCAAGGGCTGACCGGCCTCGCGCTCAGCCGGGCGTGAAGCCGCGGTCGGCGTCGAGCCGGACGGTCGAACCCAGGAACCGGTCGCTCGTCATCTGCTCCATCGTGTCCGGGTCCGTGGTCTGGGCGAGCGCGCGGCGACCGTCGTCGAGCAGTGCGAACAGGATCCCGTAGCTCGACGAGCCGTCGCGGTCGTAGATCACGGTGCAGGTCTCGGCGCGGCCCTCGGCCTCCGCCGGCTCGGCGACTGGCCGAATCGTCTGGTCGACCTCGGGCGAGTGGGCTGCGAACCGCCTGGCCGGGGGAGCGGTTCCGTAGATCCCGAGCGCGTGCTTGGTCGCGTACCAGCCGAGTGCCGTCGCCAGTCCGAGCTCGCCGGGCTCGCCGGCGCGCAGCGCGCGACAGACGGCGGCGATCGCGTGAGTCGCGTAGTTGTTGCCCGGTCCGCCGAAGAAGGTCAACCCGCCGGTCTCGGTCAACGGCCGCGAAGGGTCGTCGAGCGGCAGACCGAGCGCATCGGCCGCGAGCTCGACCGCCGCCGGGAAGCACGAGTAGAGATCGATCCGGCGCAGATCGTCGGGCCCTGCGCCCGTGTGCTCGTAGAGCGCGCGACCGCAGGCTTCGATCGCGAGCGACGTTGCAAGCGACGGGCGCTCGGAGAGGTTCCAGACATCGGTCGCCTGCGCGCCCGCGTGGACGAACACCCACCGCTCCCGGTCGATCCCCAGCTCGGTTGCGATGGCCGCCGAGCAGAGGATCAGGCCGGCCGCTTGGTCGACCTGGATGTTGGCGTTCAAGAGCTTTGTGTAGGGGAAGCTGACACGCCGGTTCTCGGCCGAGGGTTCGGCCAGCTCGCCGGGTGCGTAGCGCTGCGGCGTCCATGCGTATGGGTTCCGTTCCGCGACCGCGCTGAACCGCGACCAGAGCGACGCGATCCGCAGCTGTTGTTCGGCGACGGTCCGGCCCGAGGCCGCCCGGATCGCGTTCTCGATCAGCGGGTAGGCCATCAGCGGGGCGATCATCGCGACGGCGGCCTCGCCCTCGCTGCCGCCGGCGCGTGAGGGCTCGAGGACTTCGTCTGCGGCGCGCTCGGAGTCGGGCGCGGGCCAGCCCAGCTCGATGCCCGACTTGCCTGCCGTCGCGACCGATCGGATCGCCTCGGCGCCGCAGATCAGGGCCACGTCGAGTTCGCCTGCCTGGATCCGCTCGGCGAGCCGGTTGACGAGCAGCTGCGGCCCGTTGCCGCCCTGCATCGAGGAGCGCATGGTCGGTACGCCTTCGAGTCCGAGCAGGTCACTCACCCGACGCGCCGGATCGCCGTCGCCCCACGCGATCGTGGGAACCCCGGCCACGACCCCCGCCAGCCGCAGGAGCCGGTCACCCGGACCGGCATCCTCGGCGGCTATCCGCAGGACCTCGGCCATCATCTCGGCGGGTTCTGTCAGATCGGCCGGGGTCGTCTCCGGGCCGCGGATCAACTCGCCGATGCCGACGACCACAGGGGCGTTGGGATCGGTCGGCACGGCGCGATGCTCGCATAACCGACAGTTGCGAGACTGCCGGTCATGGACCTCGTCAAGACCACTGAGCGCCCGCGCTTTGAGACCCTCGACGGCTCGCTGGTGCGCGAACTCGCCCATCCGAGCTCGAGCGCCGTGCGGACGCAGAGCCTCGCCGAGGCCGAGGTACCCGGCGGCGGATCTACCGCAGAGCATTTCCACCGCAGCTCGGAGGAGATCTACTACTTCACCGGCGGCGCCGGAGTCGTGCGCGTCGGCGATCACGAGGCCGAAGTCGCGCCCGGCGATCTCGTGGTGATCCCGCCCGGCGTCAAGCACAAGCTCTGGGCCGCGGCCGGTCGCCCGCTGACGCTCCTGTGTTGTTGCTCACCGCCCTACAGCGACGAGGACACGGTCCTGACGGGCGACTAGCCCTTGCGGGGCGGCAGCGGCACGAACGCGCTGGTGCGCTCGATGTACTCGCGGTAGGCGGGCCGGCGCTCGCCGATCGAGCGCTCGAGCAGGGCGACCCCGGACACGCGCAACAGGAAGAAGGTCATCAGGACCGGACCCGCCACCGTCCACCAGAGCCCGGGCGCGGCGATCACGACCGCGATCCAGATTCCCCACCAGAACAGCGCATCGCCGAAGTAATTGGGGTGTCGCGAGTAGTGCCAGAGGCCCGTGTCGAGCACCGTGTCCGGGCCGGGGTCCGCCATCCGGAAGCGCGTCAGCTGGAGGTCGGCGACCGTCTCGGTCGCGAGGCCCGCGAGCGCGATCAGCAGACCGATGATCAGCAGCGGCTGGGGCTCCGGCGCGGTGCTCGCCAGAGCGAGGATCGGTAGCGCTACGAGCCAGGCGACGACGGCCTGTACGAGGAAGACGGTGACCAGGCTGCGCAGCGGGAAGCTCGCGCCATGTCGCTCGCGCATCGCGACATAGCGCCTGTCCTCGCCCGTGTGCCGCAGCGCGATGTGCGCGGCGAGCCGGGCCGCCCAGAAGGTGATCACGGCCGCGACCGGGAGCGAGACCTCCGGCTTGCCGCCGGCCGCGTAGGCCGCCCAGGCGATTGCGGCGAGCGCGGGTCCCCAGGCGATGTCGGCGAGCGAGGCGTCGCGACGGATGAGGCTCGCGATCCAAGCGAGTGCCATGACTGCCGCCCCTGCCGCCAGGCCGGCGCCGAAGACCGTGGCCGAGATCATCTGCCTAGACCCCGAAGATCGCGAGGTGGACGAGCCCGGCGCCGAAGCCGAGTACGGCGCCGTGCAGCAGCAACAGCCACTCGTCCTCCTTGATCGCCGAGCGCAGCATCTCGGAGAAGTCGGCCGACGGCAGCTCCGCGATCCGCTCGGCGATAAGCCTCTGGATCGCGCCGCTCTGGGTCGCGTTGAAGCCGGGATCCGAAAGCGGGGTCATCGTGTAGCTGACGGCCTCGACGGCGACCGAATCGCGGATCGCGTCATATTCGCGCGCGCCCATCGCTACGCGTACCGCGCCGCGCGCGGGCCCGACCGCGCGATCGACCGCCGGACGCAGCGCGGTCTCGATCATCTGGCGGGTGCGATCCGAGCGCGGACCCTGCAACAGCTCCT
Source organism: uncultured Thermoleophilaceae bacterium (assembly GCA_963790245.1). Taxonomy (GTDB): domain Bacteria; phylum Actinomycetota; class Thermoleophilia; order Solirubrobacterales; family Thermoleophilaceae; genus JACCVG01. The sequence continues at coordinate 1,218,259 of CAWBNP010000002.1, read as the reverse complement.
CGCCCATGTGCGAGAGCGTGACGATGTCGTTGGCGATGATGTCGGAGTAGACCTCGGCGACTTCGGGCTGGCGGCGCAGGAACAGCCCGTGGACCTTGAACCGCCCGATGAAGCGTGGCTCGATCGGCTCGAAGATCACCCAGAGGCCGATCCAGTTGGTCACGTAGCCGATGATCACTCCGCCGACCGGCAGCACCCACCAGAGCGGGACCAGTTCGATCACGAAGACGAGCGGGATGCCGAGCGTCAGGCCGATCCAGAAGCCGAGGTTGACCATCAGCTTGAGTTCCTTGCGCCCGACCTCGAGAAAAATGCGGTTGATCAGCTTGGGGTCGGCCTCGATGTAGCGAATCACCATCAGCTTGAGATCGAGCAGCTGATCCACATACTCGCCGAGCTCGTCGGTGACCTCGTGGACGATGTCGGGCAGCTGCTGCTGAACACGTTCGTGGACCGCCTCCCTGACTCCTGGCGGAAGGTCGTTCCAGAGGTCGGGGTGCTCGCGCTGCATGATCCGCTCGACGAGGTCGCGCATGTCGCCCTGGGAGGAGGCGAGGATGTGCTCGGCGATCTTGCCGGGCTCGAGCTCCTTGTAGAACTCGGACACGCTGCCGACCTTGGAGATTCCCTTGTCGACGGCGATCGATCCCATCTTCGCCGCGCGCGAGGGGATGATGCCCTGCCATCCGAGCCCGCCCTGCATGATCCCCGGGATCTGCTGGATCTTGCGCGGCAGGATGGCGGCGAACGTCGAGAGGCCGGGCAGCCGGACGCCTTTATAGGTGACCGGGTAGAACAGCATCAGGACGCCGCTCCAGTTGGTGAGCCAACCGATCCCGCCCGTGAATAGCGGGATCGTGATCGCGTGGAGCAGGTCGTCGGGCATGGCGCCGCGATCGTAACCGGTCCCAGCGCGCCGGCCGCGGGCTACTTCTCCCTGTCTCTGTCTCTTTCCGCTTCGCGCCGCTCACGGCGGATCTTGCGCTCGACCTGTGGCTGGCGCTTGCGCTGCTGCCCGACGGTCAGGTTGCGCACGCTGCGGTAGGTCAGGACGTTCTTGTTGATCGCCTTGCCGACCCCCTGGACATCGCCGATCGTCTTCTGCCAGACCGTCCAGCCCTGCTTTGACCAGTCATCGGCCGGCACGAGCGGCTTTGCGACATCACGGCTGGCGATCCAGAGCGGATGCGCCCGGTTGGAGAAGTAAGTGTTGTTCTGGAGTGAGGTGATCCAGATCGGCTGGCTCGTGTAGATCCCGGGCCGCACGTCCATCTTCTGCTCGACACGGTTCATCCAGACCTTGACCCAGGCGATCACCTGCTTGGAATCGAGCGGCCCGAACGGCGGGTCGACTCCGAGCATCGGGACGAGGTCGTTCCTGCCGGGCCGGCCGACCGTCTTGATGAACAGGCGGGCTTCATCGCGCGCGTCCTCGGCCTGCTTCTTGTCGCTGCTGCCGTCCGAATACATGCGGTGGAAGGCGCCGACCCTGATCCCCGCCCTGGGCGCCTCCTTGGCGTTGCGCTCGTAGAACTTGTCGACACCCGAGATCCCCTCGCTGGCGCGCAGGTAGGCGAACTCGAAGCGCGACTTGTCGGCGACGAGCTTCCAGTCGATCTCCTTCTGGGCCTGCGAGACGTTGATCCCCTGAGGGCGCTTGGCGAGCGCGGTCGGCGCCGTCGCCGCGAGAGGGAGCGTGATCACGATCGCGCCGACCAGGGATGCGGTGAACTTGCTCATCGCCTGACATAGAAACAGGACCGCCGCCGCCCGGCGGCAGTTGGGCGAGAGCTTGCAGTCAGGCGCGGCTGAGCAGGCCGCGCCTGCGGCCGGCGGGCTCGGCCGAGATCAGCAGCGAAGCGCCGACCGCCCCGCCGAGGTCGCCGAGCGCGGCTACGCGCACCGCGGGCGGGCGGCTCGAGACGAACAGGCTGGGGAGCATCGCCTCTTCGATCCGCTTGGCGTACGGCGCGCCGAGCCGGATCCCGAGGCCGCCACCGATCACGACCATCTCGACGTCGAGCAGGTTGACCGCCGACGCCGTCGCGACGCCGATCGCCTGGACCGCCTCGTCGATCAGCCGCGTTGCCATCCGGTCGCCGTCCTTGAGCGCGATGTCCCAGACGCTCGAGGCGAGTCGCTCCTTGTGGCGCTGCTCCATCACCTTGAAGAGGCTGGTCTTGTGGTTGGACTTGACGAGCTTGCGGGCCCGCAGCTCCATCGCCCCGCGGCCCGCGTAAGCCTCCATGCAGCCACGGCGCCCGCAAGGGCAGCGGCGGCCGCCGGGCTTGACGACCATGTGACCGATCTCGGCCGCGGCGCCGCGGCCGACCCACATCTCGCCGTCGAGGACGATACCGCCGCCGACGCCGGTTCCCCAGAAGACACCGAGTAGCGAGGAGACCTCGCGCGCGGCCCCGAGGTCGAACTCGGCCTGAACCGCGACGTTGACGTCGTTGCCGAGCGCGACGGAGGTGCCGAGCCGCTCGGTCAGCGCGTCGCCGAGCGGGTACGGGTCATCCCAGTCGGTCAGGTTGCCCGCGCGCGCAACGGTGCCCGCGTCGACATCGATCGCGCCCGGGGCTCCGACACCTACGCCGCGCAGCGAGTCGGTGTCGACCTCGGCGGCCTCGCAGGCGGCGCGCATCGTCTCGGCCATCTCGGCCGCGACGGCCTCCGGGCCGCCCTTGCGTGGTGTCTCGCGACGGCTCTGGCCGAGAACCGTGTGACCTTCGTCGACGACGACGGCCTGGATCTTCGTGCCGCCGAGATCGATGCCGCCGATGCGAACCATCAGATGCCCGTGGGGTCAGTCATCTCAAGGAACGCTAACGGTCTTCTCGCAACTTCGCTCGCGATCCTCGTCCGGGCCGCCATCGCAGCGATCGTCACGAGCGCAGCCAGGCCGATCTTCGCGGGCGGGATCCTCATCGCCGAAAGCTAGGTCAGAGCGAACCGCCTTGTCAATCAGGTGCGGGGTTCGCCGCCGGCTACTTCCAGCGCAGCTTGCTGCGCCTGCGCGAGCCGCGGCGGCTCTTGACCGCGAGCCCGGCGCCGAGGCCGAGCGCGGCGACCCCAGCGGCGATCAGTCCAGGCCGCGAGCGTAGTCGCCGGTACTCCGTCTCGACCTCCGGCCAGACCGTCTCGCCGACGAGCTCCTCGGCACCGGCCGGCGTCGCCGGGAGATCGCCGACCTCGATCGGCTTGGAGAAGGCCACCTGGACCCGGCGCGGCTTGGGAAGCGGGCCGAAGAACAGGCTCTCGGTCCCGGTGATCGCCGCCGGGACCATCGGCGCGCCGGTCTCGATCGCGAGCCGGCCGGCGCCGCGCCGCGGATCACCGAGCGCTTCGGGATCGCGCACGCGTGTGCCCTCGGGGAACAACGCGAGCATCCCTCCCTGGCGCAGGATCGTGCGCGCGGTCTCAAGCGCATCCTCGTCCGATTCTCCGCGGCGGACCGGGAAGGCTCCGAGCCGCACGATCAGCGGCCCCTGCCAGCTCTTGAACAGCTCCGACTTGCCCATGAAGCGGATGTGGCGCTTGACGCAGAGCCCGATGAAGAACGAGTCCCAGAAGCTCTTGTGGTTGGGGGCGATGATCACCGCGCCCTCTGCCGGGACGTTCTCGGCGCCCGATACGTGCATCCGGAAGAACAGCCGGAAGAAGGGCAGCAGGAAGAACTTGACGACCGCGAACAGCGGCCGCGAGACGCCCTTCTCGCGCGCGTAGGCGTGTGCCTGCTCGTTGGTCACCACGCGCACGTTATCCGCGCGCGAGGTGATCAGGTGCGAACAGGTCCGCCCCTCGAGCGGCATCGGGAAGGCCTGCTAGGTTCGCGCCAATGACCGCTCCCCGCTTCACGGAAGCCCTCAACGGGCAGATCGCCGCCGAGTTCGCGGCTTCGCACCAGTACGTCGCAGCGGCGGCCTACTACGAGTCCCAAACGCTCCCCCAGCTGGCCGGCTTCTTCTATCGCCAGGCCGTCGAGGAGCGGGGCCACGCGCTGATGATGATCAAGTACCTGCTCGACACCGACGCGCCGGTGACGCTCGGCGCGATCGAGGCGCCGCGGATCGAGTTCGACGATTTCATCGACCCGATCCGGATGGCGCTCGAGCAGGAGCGCAGCGTCTCGGCCGCGATCGCGGCGCTCTTCAAGACCGCGCGCGAGGAGGGCGACTTCCTCAGCGAGCAGTTCATGCAGTGGTTCCTCAAGGAGCAGGTCGAGGAGGAGGCGACGGCATCCGAGCTGCTCGACGTCGCCGAGCGGGTCGGCGACCAGCCGATGATCCTCGAGGAGTACATCGCGCGCGAGAACCCGGGCGCCGCGAGCGAGGACCCGACGGCGCCGGAGGCAGCCGGAGGACCAGGGGCCTAAGCGGTCAGGGCGGCTAGGAGGCCGGCCACGACCAGCACGACGCCGGTGCTCCAGACGATCGCCCCGGCGGCGAGCCGACGGTCGAGGCCGTAGGCGTTGGCGACGATCAGCGTGTTGAGGCCGGAGGGCATCGCGGCCTGGACGAGGTAGGCCTCGGGGATCACGATCAGCGGGAGGGCGATCAACGCGATCAGCCCGGGGAGGATGAGCAGCTTGAGCGCGACCGCCGTACCGATCCGTAGGTCGGGGCGCGGGATACTGAAGCGGCCCGCCGAGCTCTCCGCGAGGTAGACCCCCACTGCGATGAAGCCGACGGGGAGCATGGCGAAGACGAGCACCTGCGAGAGCGTCACCGCGATCTGGGGCGCCAGCCAGGCGGGCGCGAGCAGCGCGAGCACGAACGCAGGCAGGATCGGGTTGCGGAAGAAGAAGGCACGGATCCGTCCGCCGACCGTTTCGCCCGAGGACTCGCCGAACGCCGCGCCGACTGCGAAGCAGCCGACCATCAGCACCGGGATCGCGACCAGCGAGTCGTAGGCGACGGCCTGGGGCAGCGCATCCGATCCGAGAGCGATCGCCGCGAACGGGTAGCCGAGGTAGGCGGTGTTGCCGGCGACCGAGCTGATGATCACCGTGCCGATCACCGGGCGCGGCCAGCCACGCGCGCGGCCGATGGACCACGCGAGCACGCCTGTCAGTGCGGAGGCGACCAGGCCGATCAGCAGCCCGACGCCGATGTCCAGCGTGAAATCGAGGTGGACGATGTTGAAGAAGATCACGGGCGGGACGACGACGTAGAGCAGGAGGTTGAGAACCCGCCCGCAGGCCCGGTCGGCGCGCTCGCCAAAGCGCAGCTCGAGGAACACCCCGGCGGCGACCGACGCGACGATGATCACGCCTACGAGGAGCAGTGCCACGCCGCCACGCTAATGGGCGCCGGTCGACCTCGGCGAGTTCCCGGGCCTAGGCCGCTGCGGCGGGCTTCGCCAGGCCGTGAAGGATTGTGGTCGCCGTAGCGCGCAATCCTTCAGGCGAGTTCCCGCTAGCTCCTGCCCGGGCGCGGGTAGGCGCGACCCATGAACATGTCCCAGACGCGGTCGGGCGTGACCTTCTTCTGGGCGATCGTCAGATGGGCGGATGGGGTGACCGCGTAGCGGGCGCTCGGCCGGCGAGTGGTGATCGCTTTCTCGATCACCTTGGCGACCGATTCGGGCCCGCCGCCGACCAGCTTCGAGATCGGGCTCTCGTAAGCGCCCGTCGTCACCTTCCCGACAACGTGATTGAACTTGTCGTAGGCGCCGCCGGTACGGCTCTGGACAGGGAGCGATCCGCCCGCCGTCTCGCTGAAATGCGTCCGGATCAGGCCCGGCTCGATCAGCACGACCTGGATCCCGAAGCCACTGACCTCGAACCGCATCGCGTCCGAGATCGCCTCGACGGCGTATTTGGTGGCGTGGTAGATCCCGCCCCCGGGGAAGGTCAGCTTGCCGCCCATCGAGCCGATGTTCACGATCCGGCCCGAGCGCCGGCGACGCATCCCCGGGAGGACGAGCTGGCTCATCCGAATCAGGCCGAAGACGTTGGTCTCGAACTGACTGCGAATCGAATCGAGCGGGATGTCCTCGACCGCGCCCGACTGGCTGTAGCCGGCGTTGTTGACGAGTGCCGCGATCCCGCCCTCGGCGCCCTCGACAGCTTCCACGGCGGCGGCCATCGACGCCTCGTCGTTGACGTCGAGCGCGAGCAGCTTGCAGCCCTTGCCCTCGAGGTCCGCAATCGCGTCGAGCTTGCGCGCGGTCGCGTAGACGATGTGGCCGCCCGCGGCCAGCCGCTCGGCGCTCGCACGTCCGATGCCCGTCGAGCACCCGGTGATCAGCACGGCTCCGGCCTTGCCCGCCATCAGTCCTCCCAAAGGTCGCTTGAGGCGCTCACTCTACGGAGCGCGGCGCGCCGCGCAGCACGAGCGCCAGCTCGAAGCGGAAGTCGGCGTCCTCGAGCTGCTGGCCAAAGCACTCGCGCAGCCGCGCGAGCCGGTAGCGGACGGTCTGGGGATGGACGTGCAGCGCGTCGGCGACCGCGGGGACCGAGCCCTGCATGTCGAGCCAGCAGCGCAGCGTCTCGGTCAGCCGCTTACGTGAGGCATCGGTCTCGGAGGCCAAGGGGGCGAGCCGCTGCTCGGCGAGCGCCTCGAGCAGGTCGGCCCCCTCGATCAGCGCGAGTTCGGCGAGCCGCTGCTCGGCGAACACGAGACCGCCGCCGTCGCGCTCGGCGATCGCGAGCGCGGCGCGCGCGCGGCGCCAGCTGCGCCCGAACTCAGCCGGTTCGACGGCGGGGCCGATGCCGGCGGAGGTCTCCCCGATCGCGCGCTCGAGCTCCGTATCCCGGCCGGGAGCCAGCGGATCTCCGACCAGGACGCATTGGAGGTCGCCGTCGATGCGCGCGGCGGGCGTCTGGCCGGGCAGCCGCGAGAGCAGCCGCGAGGAGGACTGCCGGACGGCGAGCGCCGACACCAGCTGGGGCCGCTCCCAGCGCGCCTCGCGCGCCGCCTCCTCGATCGTCTTCGCATCCGGCGGCGGATCGGAGATCAGCAGCGTCACGAGCCTCCGCCGCTGGCGGTCCAGCTCGCCGGCGGCCTGACTCTGGGCCTCGGCGAACCCTTCGGCCGACATCGCCGAGAGCGCGTCGATGTAGGCGAAGATCGATTCCGCGAGCAGCGCGAGGGTCTGCGGCTCGAGCTCCGCTTCCAGACCGGCGCCGGCAGTCGTTCGCCACGCCACCCGGGCGCCTACGCGGTAGGCGGCCAGCAGCGCCTCGAGCGAGCGACCCTCGCGCGCCTCCCCGCGCCCGAGGTCGACGTAGACCTCGCGCCGCGGGGCGCGATCCAGCCCCGGGTTCTCGATCAGCTCGGTGAACTCGGCGAGCGCCTCCTCGACCCCGATCCGCACGCCGATCCCGAAGTTCCCCTCCAGCGGTCGCCGGTAAGCCGGCACCTCGCGCCTGATTGTGTCGATGATCTCCTCGGTGAGCCGCGGGAGCACGGGCCGGATCGCCGCCGCGGCTTCGGCGGGCAGCCCGGTCCAAGGCTCGCGCGGCAGCTCGGGCGGGTCGCTACGCTTGGAGGACACGGTCGGGCGACTGTAGCCGGGGCACAACCTCAGGCGAGGCCGCCGGTTATTACGATTGGCAATCGGATCCCGGGGAATCGGGGCGAGCCGTCATCGCGCCCTCTAGAATCCCCCGCCGCAGGACGAGATGGTTTTCGGTCGTACTTCGATAAATGGGGCACACGAACCTGAGCAACTTCGGTATCGGGCCTGCGCGATTCGGCGCGGGCCTGCTCGCGTACCTGATCCTGGCGCTCTTCGCGATGCTCATCGTCCCCGGCCCCGCTGCGGCGGCCAAGCGCGAGAACGTCGTCTTCATCTACATCGACGACGTATCCGCCCCGCAGTTCCAGTACATGCCGGAAGTCCGCAAGCTGGCCCGCGAGGGAACGACCTTCGAGCAGTCGATCGTGACCGACCCGCTGTGCTGTCCCGCGCGCGCGAGCATGCTGACCGGCCTGTTCGCCCACAACCACACCGTCGTGGGCAAACCGCGGGAATACAACGTGCTGCGCAAGCGCTACCCCGAGACGCTGCCGGTCTGGATGCAGAAGGCCGACTACCGAACCGGGTTCGTCGGCAAGTACGTCAACGGCTACGGCACGCGCGGCAACTCCGAATCGGAAGTACCGAAGGGCTGGGACAGCTTCCTGGCCTTCACCAAGCACTTCGAATACCGCTACACGCGCGCCAAGTTCGCCCGCGGCAACAGCAAGGACGGCGCCCGGATCATCAACTTCCCGGCGAAGAAGAAGTTCCACGCCGAGCAGGTACTGCGCAAGTCGGCCACCGATTTCATTCGGAGTTCCGTCAAGGACAAAAAGCGGTTCTTCCTCTGGTATTCGAGCCCGCTGCCGCACGCCGAGGCCAAGGGCGGCCCGCCGATTGCCGAGCGCCAGGACATGGGTCGCAACAAGGAGCGCGCTCCGCGCACGCCCGCTTTCAATGAGCTCGACATGACCGACAAGGCGCCGGGCGCGCTCCGCGCTCCGCTCGACGAGCTTGACGTCCAGTTCGTCGACAACAACTGGCGCGGAACGCTAGACGGGCTGAGGACCGCCAACCGGTCGATCGGCAAGCTGCGGAAGACCCTGCAGAAGGAGGGGGTAGCTGATGAGACGACGGTCGTCTTCACCGCCGACAACGGCTTCCACTTCGGCGAGCACCGCCTCGCGCGCGGCAAGAACACGCCCTACGAGGAGTCGATTCTCGTCCCGACCTGGGTCGTCGGCCCCGAGTTCCCGGCCGGAAACGTCGTCAAGGATCCTGTCTCGAACATGGACATCCCCGCGACGATCCTCGAGGCCGGCAGGGCCGAGTCGCCCTGGCAGATGGAGGGCTTCCCGCTTCAGGACCAGACCGCCGGAACCGACCCCAACCGCCGGATCCCGATCGAGCGCCTCTATGCCTGTGACATCGTCCCGGACCAGTGCTTCCAGGGCGTACGGACCGCCCGATACTCCTACTGGGAGCGGTTCGCCGACGGCGGCGCCGAGCTCTACGACCTCAGCGACGACCCGTACCAGACCGAGAACCTGCTCGGCGATCCGATTTACGCAGAGGTCCAGGCCCAGCTGAGGCAGGAAACGGCCGGCCTGAAGAACTGCGACGGCCAGTCGTGCTTCGGCGTCGGGCTCGGCGAACTGCCTGCCCTACTCGGCGAGTAACCCTTTACCGCCCGACGGTCTAAGGTCCGGCAGCGATGCGAGCGGTCACGTTCCAGAAGGCGGGTGAGGTGCGTGTCGAGGAGGTAGCCGAGCCCCGGATCACGGCGCCGGGCGAGGCGATCGTCGAGATCGAGGCGTCCGGGGTCTGCGGCTCGGACCTCCACATCTACCACGGCCGCGTGGCGATCGAGCCCGGGTTCGTGATCGGCCATGAGTTCGTCGGGCGGGTCGCCGAGGTCGGCGATCAGGTGACCGGCGTCGCCGTCGGCGACCGCGTGCTCGGCTGCTACTGCTCCGCCTGTGGCAACTGCTTCTTCTGCCGCCGATCCGATTTTCACAAGTGCGACAGCGGACGCGTTTTCGGCCACGGCGCCTTGCTCGGCGACCTCGCCGGGACCCAGGCCGAGCGTGCGCTGGTTCCGAACGCTGACCTGACCTTGCGCCGGATCCCGGAGGGCATGTCCGACGATGTCGCGCTGTTCGCCGGCGACGTGATGGGCACCGGCTACCACGCAATTGCCTCGGCCGGGATGCTGCCCGGCGACAGCGTCGCCGTGCTCGGGCTCGGCCCGGTCGGGCTGTGCGCCGTGCAGGCAGCGCGTGCGGCCGGCGCGGCGCAGGTGATCGCGATCGACACCGTCGAGGAACGGCTGGCGATGGCGAGCTCGTTCGGGGCCGAGGCCGTTCACCTGACCGAGGGCGATCCGCGCGCGGCGGTGAAGGCGGCGACCGAGGGCCGGGGGGTCGATGTCGCGGTCGATGCCGTCGGTCATCCCGATGCGCTCGAGCTGGCCTGTCGGGTGGCGCGCAAGCTGGGCACCGTTTCCGCGATCGGGGTCTACGCCGAGCGGATCGAAGTCCACATGGGGATCGTCTGGATCAAGGCGCTGACGCTGCGCACCGGCCACGCGAACGTGATCGCCCATGTCGACCGCGTTCTGGCGATGCTGGCGGCCGGTGTCCTCGATCCGGCGCCGCTCGTCACACACCACATGAAGCTCGACGACGCGGCCGAGGCCTACGCGATCTATGACCGTCGCGAGGCGCTCAAGATCGTGCTCACGCCCTAACCGCTCGCCGTCCGACCAAGGAGACAACCATGCAGGTAGCACTCGTCCTCTACGACGGCTTCACGGCGCTCGACATCATCGGGCCTTATGACGTTCTCAACGCGCTCCCGCACTCAGAGCCGGTGTTCGTCGCCGAGCAGGCGGGACCGGTCGCCAACGAATCACGCAGCCTGTCGCTGGTGGCCGATCGCTCGCTCTCCGAGGTTACGAGCCCTGACATAGTCGTCGTTCCCGGGGGGCTCGGGACGCGAGTCCTGCTCGAGCACGAGCCGCTGCTCTCCTGGCTGCGCGAGGTCCACGAGACGACGACCTGGACGACGTCGGTCTGCACCGGCTCGCTGCTGCTCGCGGCCGCCGGACTCCTCGACGGCGCGCGGGCGACGACCCACTGGCTCGCCCGCGAGCAGCTCGCCGCACTCGGCGCCGAGGTCGTCACCGAGCGGGTCGTCGAGGCCGGCAAGATCATGACCGCCGCCGGCGTCTCGTCCGGGATCGACATGGCGCTTACGCTGATCCAGCGGATGTACGGCGACGAGGCTGCCGAGGCCGTTCAGCTCGGGATCGAATACGACCCCGCGCCGCCGGTCCACTCGGGCTCACCCGACCGCGCCCGGCCGGAGGTGCTCGCCGCGGTCACGACCGTCTTCCAGGCCTCCGAGGAGGCGTTCACCGCCGCTGCTACAGCAGCCTGATCAGCGCGATCGTCATCGAGGCGAGCACGCAGACGGCGATCACGATCTGGATCCAGAAGAGGACGGGGCGGCGCGTCACCCCTGGCATTGTGACGGGTCGCCTTATGATCGGGCGTGATGTTCGGCACGATGGTGGTCGGGACCGATGGCTCTGAGACCGCGCTCCAGGCGGTGCGCGAGGCAGCCGATCTCGCGGTCGAGCTAGGCGCCGCAGTCCATCTGGTCAGCGCCTATGAACCGGTCGCCAATCAGCGGCTTCGGGAGGAGCGCGAATCGATCCCGGCCGATCTCGAGTGGTTGATCAACCCGCGCGAGGACGTGCGCGGGATGCTCGAGGACGCCGCGGAGGAGCTTCGTGCACGCGGGCTGAAGGTCGAGACCCACCCGCGCGAGGGTGACCCGGCGGACGCGATCCTCGATGTGGCGGAGGAGCAGCAGGCACAGCTGATCGTCGTGGGCAACAAGGGGATGAGCGGAGCGAAGCGGTTCCTGCTCGGCAGCGTCCCCAACAAGATCTCGCACCACGCGCCCTGCAGCGTCCTGATCATCCGCACGAGTTGACGGTCTTCTTCCCGCGCGATGAGTACTTCATGCGGCTCGCGCTGCGTGAGGCCGAGCGCGCGCTCGACCATGGCGATGTCCCGGTCGGTTGCGTGATCGCGCGAGCGGGCGAGGTGATCGCGGCGACCACCAACGAGCGCGAGCTGCGCGGCGATCCGACCGCCCACACCGAGGTCCTCGCGCTGCGCGAGGCGGCGCGAGCCGTCGGCGGCTGGCGGCTGGATGACTGCGCGGTATACGTGACGCTCGAACCGTGCGCGATGTGCGCCGGCGCGCTCGTGCTGGCGCGCGTGCCGCGCGTCGTGTTCGGGGCCAGCGATCCGAAGGCGGGCGCGGCCGGCAGCGTTCTGGACGTGCTCGCCGAGCCGCGGCTCAACCACCGCCCGCAGGTCGCCGGGGGGCTACTCGCGGAGGAATCGGCCGAGTTGCTGCGCGCGTTCTTCGCCGAGCGGCGGTAGGGCTCGTGGCCGATGGCCGGTTCGCTCCGAGCCCGACCGGCGAGCTCCACCTCGGCAACCTCCGCACGGCGCTGCTCGCGTGGCTGTTCTCGCGTGCCGCGGGCGCCCGCTTCCTGCTGCGGATGGAAGATCTCGACGAGGGCCGGGTGCGCGAGCGCCACTACGCCGGGCAGCTCGATGACCTGCGGGCGCTGGGGCTTGACTGGGACGGTGAGGTCGTCCGTCAGTCCGAGCGGATCGTGCTTTACGAGACTGCCCTCGAGCAGCTGGCCGACGCCGGGCGCATCTATGAATGCTGGTGCACGCGCGCGGAGATCAGCGCGGCGCCATCGGCTCCGCACGGCGATCTTCCCGAGGGCGCCTACCCCGGGACCTGTCGCGATCTGAGCGGCGCCGAGCGCGAGGCTCGCCGCGCGCAGGGACGTCCGGCGGCGCTTCGTTTGCGCGCGGGCGCGGAGACGGTCGCCTTCGAGGACCTGCTGCGCGGGCCGGGTTCAGGACGGGTCGACGATTTCGTCCTGCGGCGCGGCGACGGCGCGATTGCCTACCAGCTGGCGGTCGTGGTCGACGACGCCGCCCAGGGGGTCGATCTTGTCGTGCGAGGCGCAGATCTGCTCGATTCCACCCCGCGGCAGATCCTGCTCGCCCGGTTACTGGGACAGGTTCAGTTGCCCGACTTCGCTCACGTCCCGCTGGTCCTGGGCCCGGACCGAGCGCGGCTCGCCAAACGGCACGGTCCGGTCACGCTCGCGGAGCGCCCGGAGGGTCCGGGGGCAGTGCTCTCGATGCTCGCCGCGAGCCTCGGGCTTGCCGAGCCCGGCGAGCGGGTTACGACGAAGCAGCTACTGGCTCGATTCGACCCGGAGCGGCTACCTGCCGAGCCCTGGGTACTAGACGGTCTCGGTCAGGCGTAGCTGTTGACCTTCGGCAGGCCACGCTTGAGGCCCGTCTGCAGTACGCGCTTGACGATCGAGGCGAGCAGCGGAAGCGCGGTCCCGAAGACGATCGTGTAGTCAAGGCTTGAGCGGTCGTTCGGGAGGGCCGAGAAACGCATCGTGCCGAGGTGGTTGCGCAGCGGACCGCCTTTGGTGATCCGGTATTCGATCAGCTCGTTCGGGATCGCCTGGGTGATGGTCTCCTCAAACGGTGCGACGCCGCCGATGCTGAGCCGACGGACGCTGCCGACGCCGTTGCGCTCGGTGTCGCCGTCCTTGACGCGCTCGACCTTGAGGCCGAACACGGTGCCGAGGTTCTCGTGCTCGGCGAGGTAGGCGTAGGCCCGCTCGACCGGGACCTCGAACTCCTGCTGGATATGGACGCGCTGTCCCACGGCCGGGGAGAATAGTGTGCCGCCGGTGAGGCGCGTCCCCAGCCTGCCCCGTCTGCCGCTCGTGCCCGACCCGCTGCGGCGGATCGACGTTCCGCGCGACCTCGAATCGGTGACCCGTTTCGGCGAGGAGGTCGATCCCTCCTACGGCGGGATGACCGAGGACGGCGTCGAGCGGATCTGGAAGGCGGTCGAGTCGCTCTATCGCAGCGGCGCCCATCCGGCGATCCAGCTCTGCCTGCGCCGCGACGGCGAGGTCCTGATCGACCGCTCGATCGGCCACTCGCGTGGCAACGGGCCGGGCGAGGGCGGGGAGGGGGCCGAGGTCGCGACGCCGGATACCCCGTTCGTGATCTTCTCGGCCGCCAAGGCGATCACCGCGACCGTCATCCACCTGCTCGACCAGCAGGGCAAGCTCCACATCGCCGATCGGGTCGCCGAGTACATCCCCGAGTACGGGACCCACGGTAAGGACGCGATCACGATCGAGCACGTCCTCTCACATCGCGCCGGGGTGCCGAACCTTCCGGGAAAGGTGCTCGACCTGGACAACATCGACGACGAGCAGCTGATCCTCGACGTCCTCTGTGACGCCAAGCCGCTCTCCCGGCCGGGCAAGCTGCTCTCCTACCACGCGATCTCGGGCGGATTCATCCTCGGCGAGGTCGCGCGACGCGCTACGGGCAAGGACATCCGGGCGCTGTTGGCCGATGAGATCCTCGATCCGCTCGGGTTTCGCTGGGGCAACTACGGCGTCTCGCCCGAGGACGTGGGGAAGGTCGGGCTCAGCTACGCGACCGGTGCTCCGCTCCTGCCCCCGGCCTCCACACTGCTCGCCCGGGCACTCGGCGCTCCGCTCGACGAGGTCGTGCGGGTCTCAAACGACCCGCGTTTCCTGACGGCGATCGTTCCCGCCGGCAACGTCGTTACGACCGGAAACGAGCTGTCGCGGTTCTTCGAGCTGCTGCGCGCGGGGGGCGAGCTCGATGGCACCAGAATCCTCGACCCCCGCACGATCCGCCGGGCGATCACGGAGCAGACCTACCGCCAGTTCGACTTCACGCTCGGCGCGCCGCTGCGCCACGGCAACGGTTTCATCCTCGGCGCCCAGGCGATGAGCCTCTGGGGCCCTGACACCGAGCTCGCTTTCGGACATCTCGGCTTCACCAATATTTTCGGCTGGGCCGACCCCGAGCGCGCGATCTCGGCCGCGTTGATCACAAGCGGAAAGCCGGTCCTCTTCCCCGAACTCGCCCGCCTTTGGGCGATCACCCGGCGGATCGGGATCGAGGCGCCGAAGGTCGCTCGCTCGCAGCTCGCCTTCGAGCTGCCGACCGCAGCGAGCGACTGACACCGACCAGGGTCAGACCGCTAGCCTTGCTCGTCCCGATGCGGCCGTTCACAGCGGTCGCCGAGGGCACCTGGAGGGGTGCCGGAGTGGTTGAACGGGGCGGTCTCGAAAACCGTTAAGGGGTTTAGGCTCCTTCGAGGGTTCGAATCCCTCCCCCTCCGTTGAAGTGCGCGTGTGCAGGGGCTTTCGTGGCAGGTCGGCGAGCGGCGCCCTGGCCGGCCCGCTGGCGACATCCGCGAAACAGCCCGGCGCCAGGGAATTCGGACCATCGCCTGACTATCGCGCGGGATCTCCGGGAAGCCACTTGTCGAGGCGGCCCTGGCTAGCCACGAAGATGACCGACGCCGAGACGCATGCGGCGAAGCTACTCGAACCCCGTCAGCGCAGCAGCAGTCGCTGCTTCATGACTCCGTCCCTGTGCTCGCTCCGGAGTCTAAGTTCGACGAGCGACTCATCGGAGAGCAGGCGCTTTACGGCATTTGTCGGCTCGAGGCTCAGCCTGTTGCGGCTGCTGTCCGATTCGACGGTCTCTGTCACCGCAGGTTGTCTGGACCCGTCGCCGCGCAGATGCAGCTCGAGCTGAAGTGGTCCGCCACTCGAAGCGTGGCTGACCGGCAACCCGTCATCGAGCAGGCGATCGAGGCTCGTCGAGAGAATGCGAACCGCGGGCCGGGCCGGGGCGATGGGTCCCGGCGTGCTCGACCAGACGAGCGTGACCGCCCCGTGGCAGGTTCCCAGTACCCGCGTCCGCGGGCACTCGCGCCCGCTCGTGAAGAAATGGGGGCTGACCTGCGCAGCCGGGGCGCCGGAGGAACCAGCTCCGCCGCCGCCGCCACCACCCCCGCCGTCACCGCCATTGCTGCCGCCACTTCCTCCGAGCAATCCGCCGCCGCCGCCACCACCGGCGCCGCCGTCGCCATCGCCGTCGTCACCTCCGCCGCCAGTCGGTGAGCTGCGGTCGCCCCCCCCGCCACCACCACCACCATCGTCGGTGGTGCCGTCCGTTCCGCGTTTGCCATTTCCGGCCGTAGCCCCGCCTGAGCCGCCCGGTCCGCCGTAACCGCCGTCGCCAACGCCATCGTCGCCACCGCCACCGCCACCGCCACCTGCTACGACGAGCGGGTTCGGGCCACGCAGGAGTGCGCTTGACCCTCCGCCGGCCCCGGCCGAGTGCCCAAAGGTGATGTCGGGGCCATCGGGGACGGTCCCGTGCGAGCCGCCGCGCGAGAATCCTCCACCGAGCGCGCCCGACCCGATCGTGAATAGCCCGGTGCGAACCGTCAGGCATTCGCCGGGATCAACGGGGACGACCGCGTCAACGCCTCCGGCTGCTCCGCCCGGAGCCGTCGGGCCCTCCTGCCCGCCGTGTGCGCCCTCGACCTCCGCGCGGAGGCTCGTGACGCCCCGTGGAACGGTGAAGAACTGGGACTTGCCCGAATAGCTGAATGTCTGGGAGCCACTCGGCGCGCTTGAGGGAGGTGCGCTGCAAGGCGCGACTTGTGCGCCGACGGGAACGGCGGTCGCGAGTGCGGCGCCGGATGCGCTCACCGCGAGGACCGCCCTCAACCTGGCTGATCGGTTTCGCATCTTCCGCCTCCTCGGCGCACGAGATCCGTGCTGCTTAGGGGTTGCCGGCCGGGTGCTCTGGCCTGAGTCTACGTTCCCGCCGTCTACGTGTCGAGAGCTGACGACCATCAGCGAGGACAAGGCGACGCGCTTGGAGAACCGTCACCGGGCCGGTCCGCTAACATACAATCGAATGGTTGTAGATAAGCTCGGATCCCAGAACGCCGACCACCTTTTTCACGCGCTCTCCGACGCCACCCGGCGCGACGTCCTGCGGCGCTGCCTCGGGGAGCAGCCATCGGTCTCGCGACTAGCCGACTCCTACCCCATGAGCTTCGCCGCAGTCCAGAAGCACGTGGCGGTACTGGAGCGTGCCGGCCTGGTGACGAAGGAGCGGCGTGGGCGCGAGCAACTCGTGCGAACCGAGCCCGCCGCGATCGGCCGGGCCCGTGAAGTGCTCGATCAGCTCGAGCTGGACTGGCGTCGGCGGGTTGACCGGATGTCGGCGCTGCTGGCAGGGCCGGTCGATGGACAAGACCAGGAACCAACGAAAGGAAGCCGCGGATGAGCGTCACCAGCATCGACAAGGACTTCGACAGCCTCACCCTGACCGTGATCGCCGACTTCAAAGCGACGGCCGAACAGGTCTGGGACCTCTGGGCCGATCCGCGCAAGCTAGAGAAGTGGTGGGGCCCCCCGGGCTATCCCGCGACCTTCGACAAGCACGAGCTTGAGCCCGGCGGCGACATGACCTATTTCATGACAAGCCCGGAGGGCCAGAAGCACTACGGCTTCTGGAAGGTCACCTCGGTGGAAGCACCATCCAGGCTAGAGGTCCGGGACGGGTTTGCCGACGAGAACGGCATCCCGGACGAGGACAAGCCCATCGGCACCATGATCGTCACGTTCTCCGAGCACGAGGGCGGCACCCGGATGGAGATGCGCTCGATGAACGAATCCAGGGAAGAGATGCAGGAGCTCCTGGACATGGGTGCGGAAGAGGGCATCAGCATGGCCGTGGGCCAGATGGACGCGCTGCTCGCCGCCTGAGCGAAGGCCGTCGTCAGGTCAAAGGCTCGAGAACCGTTAGGGGGTAAGCGTGACTGATAGCAATGCCGACGGTGCCGAGGACATCAACGACGTTTAAGGCCGGCGATCGCGTGATGGTTGCCGCTCTTTCCCGCAGTCTCAGCGGAGTCAGGGAGGGGGGCGCCTCAGCGCCGGTCGAGCGCCCTCCACCCGCTGTTCTTCTTGCGGTAGCCGAGCCAAACCGATCGTGTGCCCTGACGCGCCATCCGCTCACGCAGGAGCTGAACCTCGTAACCGGACCGCGGCACGGCGTACTCGGCGTTTCGCTTTCTGCAGGCGGCCCGGGCCCGCCCGCCCGAAGTCGCGCGAGCGCCGAGAACCCACTCGCGGTTGCTCCTGCGGCAGGCGATCGCCCGTTTGCCTCGGCAGCGCGTTGAGCGCCAGCGCCCGAAGGGAAGTGCCTTGCTTATCCGCTGCACGGCACAGCCGCCGCTGCTGGGCTCACCCGGTGCCCAGCTCCACACAAGCGCTTCGAGGCGAGGGTCCTCTGGCACGAGTTGGTCGAGATCGATGAGATCAACCCCGCAGCGAGCCATCCGGGCCGCCGTCTCGGCGGTGATCCTGTCGCGTTTATCGGCGGCGCCAACTCCGGAGGCCCCCTCGGTTAGCCCCGTGCTGTCCTCGAAGTAGCGGACCATCTTCCCGTCATAAGTCGAGCGCGGCAGCTCCTGGTCGCACGCCGGGTAATCGCGGTAGTCGAGTGGACGACCTTCGACGTGGGCCTCACCCCAGTCGAAAACGGCCGTGGGCCAGCCGCTTCCCGGACCACAGTCACTGACCAGGACGACCTGAGCCTTGTCCGCGCGGACGTCATCGCGGCTCAGATCTAGCGGCAGCGCGGCGCAGCCACCACCGGGGGAAGGCGACGGTGCGTAGAGGAGCCCTCCGAGCTTCTGCTTCAGGATCTTCGCGGCGGCGTCGTAGCCCGCGGCACTTTCGAGCTCATCTTGGAGGTGGACGTTGATCACCTCGGCGCGATGCGCGCGATCGCGAAGCCAAGCGACGATCGGATCCAGGATCTGATCGAGGGTCGGCTCGGTCGTGCAGCCGGCGTGAGCTTGTGACTGCCCGCGGCCGTGGCAGACGACTACCGCCCGCCCGCCCGGGCCCGGTCGAAGCAAGTAGTGCAGGTCGAGCTCGATGCTGCGGACCCCGAGGTCGAGCTGATCGACGATCTTCAGCTGCTGATTGGAGTCTCCGGCCGAAAGCGTCGGGCCGACCTCGACGGGGCTGTTGAACGAATTGTGAGTCCCGACCCACGGCGCATCGCGATAGCCGACGTCGCTAGAGAGTTCGTATTGGAGGGCAAGCGCGGGCTGTGGAGAGTCGGCCTTGTCAGCGGCCCCCTCGACGCCGCCAGCGGCGCTCGCGTGTGCCGTCAGCGCCGCTGTCGCCAGCGCCGCCGCGTAGAACGCGCGGCGAAGATTCTGATGCCTCCCCATGGGTGGAGTCTAGGAGCGCGGCGACCTCAGCCGCGCCGATCGCCGGCCGTGATCCCATGACCCGTCCTGTTACCCGTGACCATCACCACTGGCGCTCGCCGGCGCGAACAGCCGGACCGCTGAGGTCTTGCCCTTGAGCGCGACACCTTCCCGCTCCACAAACTCGACCGGCTCGGTTGACAGAAGCTCGCGGGTGCTCCCTGAGATGAGCAGCGTGTCTTTCGTTTCCCGAGTGGCGGTTTCGACCCGGGCAGCAACGTTGACCGTATCTCCCATCACGCTGAACTCGAGCCGTCCAGCACCGCCCACGTTCCCGGCCACCACCACGCCGCTGTTGAGTCCGACGCCGAACGACAGGGTCCCCGTCCCTGCCAGGGCGGCAATCTCCAGAGCGGCGTTCAGGCCCGCGTCGGCATGATGATCGAGCCGTCGCGGCGCGCCGAAAACTGCGAGTAGCCCGTCCCCGACGAACTTGTCGACCCGCCCACCATGAGTCTGAATGATCGGGATGACCTGCTCGAACAGCGCGTTGACCGCCGCGACCACGTCCGCCGCGGAGGCCCGCTCGGCGAACGCCGTGAAGCCTCGGATGTCCAGGAACATGATGGTCACCTCAACCTCCTCGCCGGCGAGCTCGACGCCCTCGTCCAGGATCCGTGCGGCGACGTCGGGGTCTACATATATGCCCAGCGCGGAGCGGATCTTCTCGCGCTCCTCCAAGCCTTCGACCATGCGGTTGAAGCCAAGCTGGAGCTTCCCGATCTGCGTCCCGTCGTAGACGGGGACCCGGATATCGAACTGTTCGCGCTGGACCTTCTCGAGCGCCCGGCGGACTCCTTCGATCGGGTCCGCAGTCGCGCGGGCGGCGAGCACAACGGCGAGCAGCCCGACCGTGATCGCGATGCCGCCCAGCCCGACGATCGCCACCGATAGCTGGTGCGCGCCCCCAGGGCCGCCCGCCAGCGCGACGATTCCGACCCCCACGAGCCCGAGAACGGGGACACCGGACCCAAACGCCCATGCCAGGACGGCACGAGTAGCCACTCCGGGAACGGCCAACCCCTCGGGTACGGCGTCGGCAAGTGCCCGCGACGCCGGCTTGCGCAGGATGCGCTCGGCGAGCAGGTACGCGCAGGCGCCGGTCGTGACCCCGGTAACCGCAACCGTCGATGCCGCGAGTGCGGCGAGCGGCACGGAGTGCCCGAGGTTGAGCGCGCCGAACACGATCGCCGCGCCAAGCCAGAGCGCGACCTGGAGCCGGAACAGAATCAGCGGCGCCGTCACGATCAGCTTCTGCAGGCGCTCGTCGGCAGGTCGGCTTGACTCGAGCCAGGCGGCGATCCCCCTTAGCGCCCGCCGCCCCACAAGAGCGCCGACGATCACCGCCGCCACGATGTAGGCGGCGGCGACTACGGCGTTGACCCGACGCACATATTCGCCGTCGTCGAGCAGCGGCAGCGGCAGCACCAGATAGATGACCGCGAGCACGGCACCGGCGCCAATCAGGTTCGTGACGACCACTGCGACCGTCAAGACTGCCTTGATGGCTCGACCGAGATCGGCTCCGGACTGTTCATCTCGGTCGCTCTGGAGGAAGGCCGCAACGGTCGGCCGCAGGCCTGCCCGGGTCATCAGGGGGCTCGGGCTCAGGGCCGCGCTCGAACAGTCGCGAGCGCGCTTGCGACGCACGTCTCCACGACCTCCTCGGGCGCTATCGAGAACAGCTCTGGCAGGCCCGGTGCCGCCTGTGTGACGCCGACACGGATGCGTGCGAGGTGCATCGCCCCCTGAACCTGAGTCCATAGAAAGTTGGCCATGAACTCGGGATCGCTGACCGCGAAGGTCCCCGCCTCGGCGCCGTCACGAAGGACCTGGACGAGGGGGTCAACACAGCGGGCAATGCCCTGCCCGAGGCGAAGCCAGATCGACTCCGAGACAATCTCACGGAGTTTGCTCGCCGGCTGGTGCATCAGCGAGAGTGAACTGTCGAGAAAGGCGGGGTAGCGCTGACAGAAGAGCGCGTAGGCCTTCATCCCCCGCTCCAGCTGGGTCATAGGGGAACCAGCGCGGGGGATCGCGGCATCAAGCGTTTCGGCGAGCTCGGCGAGGTAATCGGTGACGGTGAGCACGAAGAGCTCCTCCTTGGAGGAGAACTGGCGGTAGATCAGCCCCCGCGCGATCCCGACCGACTTGGCGATCTCTTCGATCGGGGCGTCGAGCATGCCGCGTTCGTCAAAGAGCGCCCGGGTGGCGAGGACGAGATCGCGCTCGCGCACCTTTCGCATGGCTGTCGGCCCGGTGCTCGCCACGCGTTTAGCTTAGCCCTCCACCGGTAATTTGTAGAACGGATGGTTGACGAACGTTCTCAGCAGCACTGCCCGCCGGAACATGGCTGAGCGCGGCGCCCGGCCAAAGGTCCCCGGATGGCGCCGCCGGCTCCTACGATTGCTGCGCTCGATGTTCACCCCCTTGCTGCCCGACGACTACCTCGAGCTGATCAATCCGCTGTGGTCGACACAGGAGCTGCGCGGGCGGATCGAGCGGATCGAGCAAGAGACTCCCGACGCCGCGACGATCCTCATAAGGCCGGGCTGGGAATGGGGAGGACACGAACCGGGCCAATACCTCCGGATCGGGATGGTCGTCGACGGGATCCACCACTGGCGCGCCTACTCGCTGACCTCTGACCCGGGTCGACCCGACGGTTGCATCTCGATCACGCCGAAGCTGGTCGAGACCGGCAAGGTCTCCTCGTTCCTGGTCCGCCGGGCACGGAGCGGAGCGATCGTGCGCCTGAGCGATGTCGAGGGCACCTTCGTCCTCCCCGATCCGCTGCCCGAACGGTTCCTGTTCATCAGTGCCGGAAGCGGTATTACGCCGATCATGAGCATGTTGCGCGCCTTGGCTCGGCGCGGCTCGCTTTCCGATGCCGTCCTCCTGCATTCCGCCCGCAGGAGCGAGGATGTGATCTTCGGGTCCGAGCTGCGCGGGCTCGCCTCATCCCATGCGGGCTTTCGGCTACACGAGCAGCTGACGGAAGAGATGGGACGGATGGGTCCGGAGCAACTCGACGCGCTGTGTGCCGACTGGCGCGAGCGCGAGACGTTCATCAGCGGCCCCGCCGAGATGCTCGAGGCGATGAGCGAGCACTGGGATCGCCATGGCGACTGCGATCTGCTCCACATGGAGCGCTTCCAGCCGATCATCGGCTCCGAGGATGCGGACCATGGCGAGGGCGGGACGATTTCCTTCACCGACAGCGATGTAGAGGCCCGCAGCGACGGGACTCAGCCGATCCTCGTGGCCGGCGAGGAGGCCGGCGCGACCCTGCCGTATGGATGCCGAATGGGCATCTGCCACACATGCGTCGGGGAGCTTCGCTCCGGCCGGATCCGAGACCTGCGAACGGGCAAGGTGTCGGGCTCCGCAGGCGAGGCGGTCCGTACCTGTGTCAACGCCCCCGAGGGCGACGTCGAGATTGCGCTTTGAACCTACAACGGAGGACCCAATGGCAACGATGATCGAGAGCCCGCTTAGCCGCCTGACCGCCGAGCAGATCGACGAGCTCGGAAAGCAGTTCGACGCGATCCACGACGAGGTCTTTGACGAACTCGGCGATCGCGACCGGCGCTACATCACGAGCATGATCGACATGCAACGGCGACTGGTGGTGCTCAGCCGGGTGCTGCTGCTCGGCTCCCGTTACAAGCCCGCTTGGATCGCCGGAACCTCGATGCTTTCCCTGGCCAAGATCCTCGAGAACATGGAGATCGGTCACAACGTGATGCACGGCCAGTGGGACTGGATGAACGACCCCCAGATCAACTCCTCGACCTGGGACTGGGACTCGGCGTCGACCGCGGAGGCGTGGAAGCACTCACACAACTACGTGCATCACACCTATACGAACATCCGGGGCAAGGACCGCGACCTCGGCTACGAGATCATGCGGATTGACCCGCACCAGAAGTGGAACCCCGTCTACCTCGCGCAGCCGGTCTACAACCTCATCCTGGCCGCGCTTTTTGAGTGGGGCGTCGCCGCCCATGACCTCGATTTCGAAGCGATCAAGACGGGCGAGAAATCAAAGCAACAGCTCCTTCGCGAGCTGAAGGGAATGGCGCGCAAGGGGCGCGAGCAGATCACGAAGGACTACGTCGTCTTTCCGGTGCTCAGCGGACTCGCTGCGGCGGCCGCGAAGCTCGCGTTCAACCATCGGCCCCCGGCGCTCCGCCTCGGTAGCCGGAAGTCACGGCCGGGTCGCCTGCTCCAGCGCGCCCGCACTCGGACGAAGATCGGGCGCCGCGGAGGCTCGGCCCTGGTCGACCAGGGCCGGGAGGCCTTCGTCGAGACTTTTCGCACGACGCTCAAGGCCGACGCGACGGCAAATGTGGTCCGCAATGTCTGGGCCTACGCGATCATCTTCTGCGGCCACTTCCCAGACCAGACGTACACGTTCAGCCAGGAGGAGACGGCCGAGGAGACGCGCGGCGGCTACTACGTGCGCCAGCTGCTCGGCGCCGCGAACATTGAGGGCAGCCCGGCCTTCCACGTGCTCAGCGGCAACCTCGGCTACCAGGTCGAGCATCACCTCTACCCGGACATGCCGAGCACTCGGTATGCGGAGATCGCGCCGCGCGTAAAGGAGTTGTGCGAGCGGTACGACCTGCCCTACAACACCGGCCCGTTCCTCAAGCAGCTCGGCATGGTGCAGCGCACGATCCTCCGCCTGGCCCTGCCCGGCGGAGCGCCGCGGCCGAAGCCCGGCCCCTACCGGGGTGAGGGCGCCGCACAGGCGACGGGCAACGGCGCGCGCCCAGGTCCGACGGGTCCCGAAGGCTCCGGGCCCGAACAACCGAGCGACGGCGTCCGGGTGTCGATGCCCAACGACGGGTGAGCGTCAGGACCACATTCATCGTTGTTGGGGCTGGTGTCCCCGCCACGGTCGGTCTTACCACCGAGGCCGTATCGCTCTCGCCGTCGGTCACGCTGTCCTCGGTTACGCCCTGGGGGCAGGTTCCTACTGCGCCCGGACGAGCGCAGTTCGGTCGAGATCGCGGTAGTCGGCGACCCCGGCGATGGCAAGGGTGATGTCGAGCTCGGCGAGGAGCGTGCGGAGCATGTGCCGAACACCGGGCTCCCCTCCGAGCGCCAGGCCGTGCACGTACGGGCGGCCGATGAGTACGGCCTCGGCCCCGAGCGCCAGCGCCCGGTAGACGTCGGTGCCCGTCAGGACGCCCGAGCCGAACAGGACGGCGGCCTTGCCCTCGATCGCGTCCGCGATCCGCGGCAGGACGTCGATCGTCCCGGCCGGGCGGGGCCCGCGGCGGCCACGCTCGTTGGACACGACGATGCCGTCGAAGCCACGGCGGACGGCCATCCGTGCGTCGGGCACGGTCTGGACGCCGCTGAGGATGATCGGCCCGTCCCAGGCCTTGCGGATCCCCGCGAGCGCCGCCCACCCCGTCCCGGGCCGCGGGGGTGAAAGTACGAGGTGGGTGCACCCGCTGAGCCGCGCGCGCCCGAGCGGTGCGAGGTCGGAGCCGTTCCCGCCCGGCCAGTCCAGGCCGAACCACCGCGAACCCGTAGGCGCGGCCAGCGCGACGCCCTCGACCGACGTGCTCGCAAGCGAGGAGTGGACGTAGGTGAGCCCCAGAAGTGCCGCCGCTCGGGCGCTCGCGGCCTCGCCGTCGGGGTGCGCCAGGGCCTGTTTCCCGACCGGGCCGAGGATGACCGGTGCCGGCATCCTGACGCCGAGTACCGTTGCGCTGAGGTCGCGCTCGTCGCGGTCGATGAACATCCGCGGGACGATCCGCCACCCTCGCAGCGCCCGCGCGTTTGCACGCACGGCGACGGCGCCGCCCGCCCAGGCGAGCAGATGCTCTCGCGCGGGCGCGGGCAGTACCTCTGCGGCGGCGGCCTCGAGGTCGGACAGGTTCGTCGTGAAGATCGGCTTGACCTCAGCGGTCATCCCAGCGAGGTAGATCTCGGACTGATAACCCGAGTACGGGGCGCCCGGGCCGACTGGAAGCGGAGACTTCGTGCGGAGTCGGGCGGAGGCAGGTGGACGACCCGCCGCGAGCGCGGTCGGCGCGAAGACGGCTGCGGTGGTGACGGTGGCAGCCAGCTCGAGGAATTGACGGCGCGTTCTCTGCGATTCGGCCGGGATCGTCATCGCGCGCGGGTCAGGGAGGTGCGGGAAAGGTCGCGGTGGCTGCGGGCGCCGGCCTTCCGGACCTCCTCCTCGAGCTCATTGACGAGGCTACGCATGACCGCTCGGGTACCCCGCTGCCCATCGAGGGCGAGGCCGTACAGATACGGCCGCCCGATGAGTACCGCGTCGGCACCGAGCGCCAGCGCCTTGAAGGCATCGCGGCCGGTGCGGATCCCGGAGTCGAAGAGCACGGGCAGCTTGCCACCGAGCGCCTTGACGATCGGCCCGAGCGCGTCGAGCGAGCCGAGCGCCCCGTCGACCTGACGGCCACCGTGGTTGGAGACGACGATGCCGTCGATCCCGTTCTCGGCGGCAAGCCTGGCATCGCGCGGGCTCTGGATCCCCTTGAGCAGGATCGGGCCGTCCCAGTTCGCGCGGATGAGCGGCAGCTGATCCCAGCTCAAGCCCGGGTTCTGGAAGATGCCCGCGAAGACGATGCCGGCCGGCAGCGGGGTGACCTCAGCCGGCACGATCTGGCGGCGCCGGAAGACCGGATCGCTGGTGTAGTTCGCGAGCCCCTTGTTCTCGAGGAAGGGCGAGTAGCCGCGGTCCAGATCGAGCGGCCGCCAGCCGAGCAGCGTCGTGTCGAGCGTGATCACCAGGTGGCTGTAGCCGGCCGCCTTGGCACGGCGCAGGAAGGACACGAGCAGCTCGTCGTCGGTAGGCCAGTAGAGCTGGTACCAGCGCGAGCCATCGCCGTTGGCCGCCGCCACCTCCTCCATCGGGTAGGCGGCCTGTGTCGAGTGCACGTAGGTCAGCCCGAGCTCGGCCGCCGCGCGGGCACTGGCAAGGTCGCCGTCCGGATGGGCGAGCGTCTGCACCCCGATCGGCGCGAAGAGCACCGGCGCCGGCATGCGCGTCCCCAGAATGGTGGTCGAGAGATCGACCTTCGCCGGCTTGAAGCCCTGGCGCCGCTTGATCTTCCAACGCCGGAACGCCGCGGCGTTAGCCCGCGTGGTATCTGCATTCCCAGCTCCGGCGAGGATGTAGGCAAGGGCCTCTTCGCTCAGGACCTCGGCGGCCCGTGCCTCGAGCTTTGAGAGGTCGCCGGGGATCGTGGCTTTGGCCGTAGCCTGCGGCATGGCCGGAGTGTGACATGAGCCCGGCTCCTAGCCCGCATGAGCCCTACTCGAGCTCGGCCCACGTGTCGCCCACCGCACGGATCATCGGTGGGTAGACGATCAGATGCCGGAACGGCTTGATCGCTCCCATGTAAAGGGCGCCCGACCGACCGTTCGGCTTGACGATCACCGCCATCTGACCGCGGTATCCCCCTGCACCGTCCTCGACCCACCCGAGGTGCATCACACCGTGCATCGTCTGGTTGGCGATCTCGGCGGCCCACTCGTCCTCGAGCATGTAGAGGGGTGTGAACGGCAGCGCGTCGAATGCCGGCCCGGCCCCCGCTTCGAGCAGATCAGCCGACAGACGATCGCGGAGGGTGGGCACCCGGGACCCGACTCCGGCACCTTCCTCGTCCCAGCCGAGCATCGCGCCAAGCTTCCACCGCGCGGCGAACAGGGCCCGGACGGCGCGGGAGGGGCTCTGCGACGGGTCCGCCGCGGCGAAGCCGTGCACCAGCTTCGGGAAATCGCTCCTGGAGCCGGGCGTCGGTAGCGCCCAGACGTCCTCGATGCGGAAGTCTCGCGTGAGCTCGTGGATCCGCCATGGGCGGGAGGTGTGCTCGCTGCTAGGCAGCCTCATGATGCCTCCATGATCGGGGGATTTTCAGGGTTCGACGGATATACGGTGCCGTATACTATACGGTACCGTATAAGTGCGAGGCGACCTCACAGGCGGGCGGCGTTAGACGTGCCCCACACACCACGCGAGAAGTGGATCGAGGCGGGACTCACGGCCCTGGGTTCCGGCGGCCCCGACGAGGTCCGCATCGAGAAGCTTGCGCAGGCGCTTGGAGTGACGAAAGGTGGGTTCTATGGGTACTTCGGAGACAGGCAGGCCCTGCTCGAGGAGATGCTCGATGAATGGGAGCGGATGGTCGTCGATGAGGCCATCCGCGTCGTGGAACAAGAGCCGGGCGACGCCAGGGCCCGCCTCAAACGGCTGTTCGCGCTCGCCGACCTCGACGAGAGTCTTTTGCGCGTCGAGCTTGCGATCCGCGCATGGGGCCGGCGAGATGCGGCGGTTGCCGAGCGCCTGCGCGGGGTCGACAACCGCAGGATGGATTTCATGCGCGGCTTGTTCGGCGAGTTCTGTGGCACAGCGGACGAGGTCGAGGTTCGCTGTCTGCTGGCATTCTCGCTCTTTGTCGGGACGGGGTTCATCGCCGCCGAACACGGCCGCAGGAGCCGCGCAGAGGTCTTGGCGCTCGCCCTACGGGAGCTTCTGACATAGACGACGTGTCGCTTCCGGGTCGCGGTCCTGTGATGCCGGCTCCCCTCTCGCGTAGTAGCAGGGTAACCCGGCTGCGCATCGGTCTAGCGCAGTCCCATCACGGATTGAAAGGATCACGATGAAGCTCATGGCGCTTGGAACGGTCGCGACAGCAGCTCTGGCGCTCGGCGCCGGCGGTGCCGCTGGCGACGTCCTTCAGACAGGCTCGACGACATGCACCCCGACCCGAGGCGCAGATCTGTTCCGCGGTGGTCAGTTCAACGATGTCTGTGATCTCGGGAGGGGAGACGACCGTCTGCAGGGCGGGCGGGGCGACGACAGGCTCGCGGGCGGGCCCGGAGCGGATGAGGTGATCGGCGGCAAGGACGACGACCGCATCCGGGGCGGAGGCGGAAGGGACCACCTGCGCGGTGGCGAGGGGGATGACCTCGTCACCGACAGCGCCGGCAGCGGCGACCGTGATCGGCTCCGGGGCGAGAGCGGAAACGACCGGCTGGACGCTCTCGACGGTGACGCCAAGGATCGGATCGCGGGCGGAGCCGGGATCGACGTCTGCTCCGGCGATGGCGGGGACGTATTCGTCGACTGCGAAGAAGTCAGCGTGAGCACCCCGTGATTCGGGACGGGGTGGCTTCCACGAACCGGCGGTTCAAACAGGGTGCTGCCCTGTCTCTTGTGGCGGCGTTGCTCCTGTTCAGTGCAGCGTGTCGCAACGAGCACTCGGTCGCGCAATCTCCAACCCACGGACCTTACGTGGAGCATCCGAGGCCCCACGAAGGTCGACCGGGGCCCGAAACCAAGCTCACCTTGCCGAGGGAGAAATGGGTTGATCCAGCCGGCGGGGCCGAGCACGGACATTCCGATGCTCAGTCGGCGTACGAGTAGAGATCGTTCGTTTTCGTCTCCTCCGCCGAGGCTTGCACGTGGGCCCCGCGAGGGGCTAGCCTCGGCGCACGCCACGTCTCGCCCGAGCCCAATGGCGCTGGACCCGGAGTAACCCAACGAGAGGACCTCGGAATGTCGCGAGCGGAAATCAATCCTTCCCAGATCATGCAGGTAGGGATGGGGTTCATGGCTTCCAAGACACTGCTCTCTGCGGTCGGGCTGGAACTGTTCACACATCTCGGCCGCGACGGGATGACGGCCGCCGAGATCGCTGATTCACTCCACCTCGACGATCGGGCGGTCCCAGACTTCCCCGACGCGCTCCTGGCACTCGGCCTGCTCGAGCGGGATGGCGATGGACCCGAGGCCCGCTATTCCAACACCCCGGAGACCGGGCTCTTCCTGGACAAGGCTCTCCCGAGCTACATCGGCGGCATTCTCGAGATGGCCAACGAGCGCCTTTATGGATTCTGGGGCGACCTGACCGAAGGGTTGCGGACCGGGTCCCCCCAGAACGAGGTCAAGCAGACCGGAACGGCCATGTTCGAGGAGCTCTACAGCGATCCCGATCGCCTCGAGCAGTTCATGCACGCGATGGCGGGCATCTCGATGGGCAACTTCCAGATGCTGGCGGACAGGTTCGATTTTTCCGACTACGAGACGGTCTGCGACGTCGGTGGCGCTACCGGCCAGCTCTGCACCGCGCTTGCCAGCCGCCATCCGCATCTGCGCTGCATCAGTTACGACCTGCCGGTCGTCGAGCCAATTGCCAAGAAGGCGATCGCGGCGGCGGGCGTGGCCGACCGGGTCACAACGGCCGCGGGCGACTTCTTCGCCGACCCGCTCCCGCGGGCGGACGTCATCACGATGGGCCTGATCCTGCACGATTGGAATCTCGACCGCAAGCGGCACCTGATCCAGGCGGCCTACGACGCCCTGCCCGAGGGCGGAGCATTCATCGTCGTCGAGAACCTGATCGACGACGCCCGCCGAGAGAACGCCTTCGGCCTCCTGATGTCACTGAACATGCTGATTGAGTTCGGCGACGCCTTTGACTACACGGGGGCCGACTTCCGGGCCTGGTGTCAGGAGATCGGCTTCTCCGAGGTCGAGATTCTCCCCCTCGCAGGGCCTGCGAGCGCCGCGATTGCGCGCAAGTAAACGACGGCCTCGACGGACACCTGGAACGTGTGCCAGATCCGCACGCGCGCGGATCAGCGCCTCATCTGAGACGCGCGGCGCCTCGAGGTGCTCGGCAAGGAGTGTGCGACAGTCACGCGATGCAAAGTGAGTCCCGAGGAGGAGCGTCTGTGAGCAGCAGCACCGATCTGAAGAACGTCCGCATGATGTTCGAGGATCGCTACAACGAGGAGATCGCCGGGGCGATGATCGAGTTCGGCAACTCGATGCCGGGCCTGTCCGCCTATCTCGGGATCGCGCTTGAACGGTTTGCCCCGGGGGAGCTGTGGGCTCGCGCGTCGCTCGGCGAGGAGCTGCTCACACCCTCGGGGAACGTCCACGGCGGAGCGCTGGCGGCGATCATGGATCACGTGACGGGCGCGGTGATCTACCCGTTGATCCAGACCGGCTCCTGGGCTGCCACCACCGAGCTGAAGCTCAACTACATCGCGCCAGCGCAAGCCGGCGAGCTGCGGGCGTATGCCTCGGTGCTGGCTCTGGGCAATCGGAGCGCGGTCGTTCGCGGTGAGCTGCATCAGGGCGAGACGCTCATCTGCGCGGCCCAGGGAACGCTGACGATCATCGCGCCCCGCAAGCCCGCGCAACCAGTCGTCTAGCCGAGCGGCCGGACTCATTGATGACCCCGCTGGCTTAGGCTCTCGCCATGGGAGATCTTGCGCACTGGGACGGCGTTTATCGCGAGAGTGATCCCACCGCCGTCAGCTGGTACGAGCCCCTCCCCAAGCAATCGCTCGAGCTGATCGAATCGTGTCAGCTTGATTCCAAAGCCTCGATCCTGGACGTCGGGGGTGGCGCTTCGTCGCTCGGCGCTCGTCTCGTGGGGCTCGGCCATAGCGACGTCTCCGTAGCTGACATCTCGGAGCGCGCGCTAGCGGTCGCCCGCCGGCAGTACAAGGAGTTGACTGCGCGCGTCTCGTGGATCGTCGCCGATCTGCGCGATTACGATTTTGGTCGCCGGTTCGACCTTTGGCATGACCGGGCTGTCCTTCACTTCATGACGGAGGACGCTGATCGCGCCGGTTACATGCGAACCCTCCGGAGGTCACTCGCACCCCAAGGTCACCTGGTCATCGCCACCTTCGGCCCCGAGGGCCCGACGCAATGCAGTGGCCTTCCGGTCCGGCGATACGGCCCAGAGGAACTCGCCGGTGTCCTGGGCAGCGAGTTCGACCTCGTGTCGTCTTCGCTAGAGGATCACGGGACGCCTGGCGGCAACCGCCAACAGTTTCTCTACACCCGCTTCAGGCGCGTGCGCGAGGATTAGTCAGTCCGCGATTTCGCGGGTGGCGGCCGCGCTGCCGACGACTGATGCTCGAACGCCCCTGGCCCGGATAGAAGCCGAAGCGAAAGACGACCGCGCGGTTTAGGGCCTGAACGGCTTCAGCCGCTCGTACGACCCGGGCTCGTAGGGCTGCAGCCGCTGCTCGTCGTCGCGTGGCGCATAGGGATTGAAGCGGGTGTCGTTGCAGCTCCCCCGCTTGCACTCGACCCCGAAAGATGTCTTGTCTTCGAGGAAGAGCAGGAACCGAACCCACTCCCCGACGCTGTCTGGATTGTCGGAGCGGACTGCGTCTGTGTTCGAGAACCAGGAGATGAGCGTTTCCTTGCGCGGGAGCAGGTACTCGATCATCGGCACAAGATTGCGGAGCACCGGATCTAAGGCACGGGCGGTCGGGCGCGCATCCGCCACGACCGGCCGAGCATCTCCGAGAAACGGGATCGCGGTTCTGTTGAAGCTCGGCAGCTGGGCCAGCAGCCGTCGCGTGTCGCGGGCGATCGGACGAGCGTCGCGGAGGGCCGGAGTCAGCCGTGGCGAGGCCGTCCGCAGGTCAGCCAGAAGCGGACGGGCCTCGTCCAGCAGCGGCTTCGCCTCATCCAGCGTCGCTCGTCCGACCCCAAGCAATGTCGGCAGCTCTCGGAGGGAGCGCTCGAGCGCGGGGCGTTGGTCGGCGATTGCCTCCAGTGTGGCGCGACCATCGGCAACCAGCTCGGTCACCTGGACCTCGCGACGGCCGAACTCTCCGAGCACGGTGCGCGTGTCTTGCACGCCGGCAGCGATGTTCGCCTCCTGACCCCCGAGAGTGCGGGTGAGCGCGCGCAACTCGATCGCGAGCGAGCGGAGTGCGTCGACCGTGAGGCTCGTGCGCTCGGCGGTCTGGCCCGACGCTGCGCCGCGCCCGAAGGTCTGGATGAGCGACGCCATCGCAGCTCCGCCCTGGCGCGCGAGCGGTTCGAGCGCCTCATCCAGTTCAGTCGATTGCACCGATCGGATTTCGGCTTGGCGCGGCAGCGCCGGCGCCGCGGCCCTGCCGGGGTCGAGGTCGAGATAGGCCTCACCGAGCAGCGACTTCTCGCCGATTCGCGTGCTCGCTCCCGCGCGTGCGCGGTCGGCGTGTTCGGGGTAGAGCTCGAAGACGACCAGCGCCTTGGACTTCCGTTCCGAGCCATCTTTGCTGTCCCCTTGGACGGGACGCGTGGCCAGGACCTCGCCTACCTTGACCCCGCGGATGCTCACATCGGACTTCTTGGAGAGGCCTTCTGTGTCATCGACGATCGTCGAGAGGGTGTAGGGCTCACCGCCCAAGCCAAGCTCCGGTCCGCCGAAGCGGCCCATGAAGTAAACGAAGATTCCTACCGCGAGCAGACAGACGGCGAGCGTCAGGAGTGCTTGGTATCGCGGGATCTTCAGTTCCACGGCGTAACCCTCTCGCCGTTCGCTCCACCGTCGGCTCGGGGGCTCTGAGCCGGCGCTGGGCCGGCCGGAAGCACGATCTCAAGCTCGCTCGGCCCGAGGGTCCTGCCCAGTCGCTCGCGCAGCCGATCAACCTCGCCCGCAGGAAGCAGTTCGCCGAGCGTGCTGCGCGCCCGACCGAGCAAGTCGCGCCCGCTCTCGGTGCCCGCCAGCGAGGCGAGCTCGCGAGCCGTCTCCGGAGAGTAGAAGGCGACCAGACAGGCGAGTTCATTGCGGAGCAGATCGTCGCTGCCCCGGCAGATCTCCAGCAGGCCGCCGAGGATCATCTGGGCCGGCGAGAGACCCTTCAACCCACGTGGGCGTCGGGATGTGCTCGCCGGAGGCGGACCACACTCGGGGAACAGCTGACCGCTGAACCCGAAGTTCTCACAGCGGAACGCCTCAAAGTATCCGAGTCCCCGGAGCATCGGGCCGTTGACGTCATTTGTCGAGAAGACGCCGCTGAAATTCTCCCCGAGCGTCTTGATCCCGGCCTTTTCCTCGTCGAGCGCGGCGAGCGCGGTTCGCAGGTCTTCTGTTCCGCCCGTCAGCCCACGCGCCGTCGGGCCGAGCCGGTCGAGGACGCCCTCGAGCTCGGCGATCGGCTCGCGGCCGTCGCGAGTCAGGCCGCGAAGATCGGTGACCAGGCGACGAGCCGCCGGGACGAATCGATCGAGCGCATCGACGGCGCCGGGCAGCTGCTCGGCGAACGGGCCGAGGCGATCGAGCGCCGGATTGAGGGGTCCCGCGAGCTCCTGGGTCTCGGTCAGAGCCGCGTCAAGCGCGGCGAGTGTGCCTGGCAGGCGGCTGAAAGTGGAGGCCAGTTCCTCGTTGCGCGCGGTGGTGATGTCGAAGGTCGCTCGGCCCGCTCGAACCGTCTCGGCCAACGCCGGGCCGCTCTTGGCGAGCGCCGCAAACACCTGATCGGCGTTGGCGATCAAGCGGGTGAGGAGTCGCTCGCGGGCTGCCAGGGCCGCCACGACCCCTCGCGTAGGGTCGGTGGCCTCGCCGAGCTCGCGCAAACCCGCTGCGAGATCGTCGGAGCGTCCGCGCAGGGCCGGTTCAAGCTCGCCGAGCAGGACCTGCGTCCACGCCCGCGTATCGGCGTCGAGGACTCCGACGAGTTCATCGAGTGGGACGTGGGACTCGGTCCGCCGGGCGGTGATCGGGATTCCTTCAGGGAGCGGCCGGGAGGCCGTACCGGGCTCGAGGTCGACCGTGAGGTCGTTGAGCGCAGATCGAGGTGAGATGTCGGCGGTCGCATCAGCGCGCAGCAGATCGCGCGCGGCCCGGTCTTCGATCGCGAGAGTGACAATCGCCTCGCCGTTCTCGTAGCGGATTTTGGAGACCTCGCCGACCTCGACCCCGGCGATTGAGACGAGCGGCTCGTTGTCGGCGTCCAGCCCCGCCGCGTCTTCGACCGAGAGCTCCACAAAATCGGTAGTCGCCCATGGAGCGCGGAGGCCGTCGGCGATCAGCAGCGCGCCGACAAACACAAGCGCGAGTACGGCCTGGGCGACCATCACCAGGCGGCCGAGCGGAATCATCCGGTGGCTACGCCCGATCTGACCGATTCGGCGCAGGTGGCTCACCGCGTCCCACGCTCCTCTTCAGCCTGCTGGGCCGAGCAGCGGGTCGCGCGCGGATCGCACGGGAGGACCGGGGCACGTGCCAGATCGAAGACCGCTCCGAAGCGAACGAAGTGTCCGCTGCCGAGCCGTTCACAGGTCGGATCGATGAGCGTCGGCCCCTTGCAGCGGCGGTCGGGCGAGTTGTCGTCCTGGTAGGCGCCGAATGCTCCTGCTCCCCCCTGGAAGAGCGAGAAGAACTGGCGGTAGACGGGAATGCCGTAGCGCGACGGTCGGCGAAGAGCGGGGACTAGCGAGTCGTTCAACAGCTCGGCCGTGGGCTGGAGCTCGGCAACGAGTCGTCGCGTCGCAGGCGTCGAGCGGGCGCCTGAGGCGAGCGCCGAACGCAGACCCTCCACCGAGGGGCCGAGGTCGCGCAGCGCGGGCCGCGCGCGCACAAGCACCGGGCCCAGACGCTCGAGTAGGGGACCCAGGTCCCGTACCCCGGGGCGCAGATCGACCGCGAGCGGGTCCAGTTCGTCGATGATCGTCCGCAGCGCGCGTCCCCCCGCGGAGGTGGCATCCAACCGAGCCGGGAGCTCGCTGAGAAGCCGGTCGATCGCTCCCCCTTCGTCGACGTTGATCGAGGACAGCGTCGTCCGCGCGCCACGGAGTACCGGCGCCAGCGACCTCTGCTCGCGCTCGACCGCCTCCACCGTGTCGGCAAAGCCAGCGACGGTTCCGGCCAGCTCGGAGCGACTTGGGCCCTGCGCGGCGCGCGCGCCCTCGGAGAGGTCTTTCACGATCTCGGGTGCGTCGCGCAGGAGCCGCTGCACCCCTGACTGAGCATCGCCGGGAAGCGACTCCGCCAGGGCCTCGACGTCCGCGGCCAGGGCCTCGCGGGTCTCGGGTCGGGCGACTCGGAGAGCTTCCCCTAGGCCGACGTAATCAGAGGTCTGATTCTCCGGTATGGGAGCGTCCCCGAGCTCATCGCGGCCGGGCGATCCCGGATCGAGCTCAATAAAGCCGGTCCCTTCAAAGGCGATCCGTGGCCGGAGTCGCGCGGTGGCGTCGTCATACACCCGGATCGCGGGATTGAGCTGCATCGTGACGATCGCGTCATCGCCGTCGCGCCGTTTGTCAGATACCCGCCCAACCGGCACTCCGGCGACTCGCACCTCGACCGGGACGACGCCGACATTCTCGATCGTGTCGAACACCGCCCGGACCTCCCGGGTCGCCGCAAACGGGTTGGGCCGCAGATACGCGAGCACCATGACCAGCCCGATCACGACCAAGATCACGAGCCCGAGCCGGCGCGTCCGAGCGGCGTAGTTCTCCGGGAACAGGAGGCCGGGCATCAGCAGGGCTCTCGCTGCTTGCGCGCCGCGCGTGGATCGGGCGTGGTCTCGCGACCGAAATGACAAGTGAGGACGACGCCGAAGCGAACGGCGCGATGGGCGAGGCCGTCCTCGGCTTCACCCGTCCCGGGGTAGAAGAAGCGACCCCACTCGCCGAACCCGCTAGGTGCGCCGATGATCTCCCGGTCGTAGGGGATCAGCGCGGCGGCCAGCGGCCGGAGCGGCCGCGCGAAGGGCTCGAGCGCCGTCGCGGCCGGTCGCAGATCGCGCAGCAGCGGCTCGGCTTGGTCTGCGGTGGGCTGTGCGGCCCTGGCGAGACGGACGACATCAGCGAGCCGCTCGTCCTTGGCGAGCAGGTTGTTGAGGTCCGGCGTCGAGCGAGCGAGCTGCCGGATCCCCGGTTCTAGCGCGTCTGCGGTCGCCTCCAGATCACCGAGCAGCGGATCGGCCTTCGACAGGCTGGCTATGGCCGCGTCCTCGAAGCCGCGCAGACGGGCGATGGCGGTCGCGAGTTCCTCGCTTCGATTGGCGAGCGCGCCGAAGGTCACCGCACCCGGGGGGAGGATCTCGGCGAGGTCGCGGCTTCCGGGAGGTGCCGCCGCCCGGACCGTTCGTCGGGCTTGGGCAAGCAGGCCGGCGAACTCTCCCCTCCCGGGCGTGAAGGCGTCGATCAGCGGCTCCCCATCGGTCAGCGCAGGCGCGAGCGCCTCCACGGCGGCGTTCAGGTCATCGCCGCGACCGGTCAGACCTCGGCCGTAGCCCGACAGCGATCGGTCGAGCCCATCTCGGGTCTCGGGGTCGAAGACATCGACGACGTCGGTCAGCTCGACACCGCTCGAGGTGCGTGAGCGGGGAATCGTCGCGTTGGGGAGCAGCGGCCGGGACTCGTCGCCGCGGTCGATCTGGACGTAGGTGAGCCCCGCCAGACCGCGCAGCCTGACGGTGGCGCTCGCGCCTTCGCCGATTCCACCGTCGGTCAACTCCATGCCGACCAGCGCTCCGTCCGGATGGTCCTCGACGGAGCGGACCTGCCCCGCACGCCGTCCTGCGACGCGGACCTCGTCGCCGTCCTTGAGCAGCGGGGCGTCGGCGGGGACGATCGCGCTGAACGGGTAGCGCTGCTGGAAGGGCACGCCATTGATGGCGATGATCGACACATAGCTGAGGAAGGCGACGCAGACGAGGACGATCGTTCCCAGCAGCAGGGGTGCTCGATCGAGCGATCTCGCCGCTGCGTTCACTCGTGAGCGTGTGGGGCGCCTCATGATCCGAGCAGAAAGTCGAGCAGGGTCTTGGCTTGGTCATGCGGGGCGGATTCGCTCTCGGGCGAACCCTTCGGGATCGCCTCGCCCGTTGGCGGGAGGCCCGTCGACCGGACGCGACCCGTGGGCCTCCGGGAGCGTCGGCTATCGGCGCCCGGACGCTCATCTTCGCTCGGCCGGCCCGCGTTGAGGCCGAAGGCTGCACGGGTCGGGGCGCCGGGAAAGGTCTCGAGCGCGTCGAACAGGCACCCCGGCTTGATCGGAACCCCGAAGGTCTCGCAGCTGACCACCCCGGCTCCGCGCCAGTAATGGCGTCCCGCCGCGTCGGGGTATTCCCCCTTGCCAAGCTCGGCTGCCTCGTCGGGGAAATTGACGAAAAAGCCCTCCGCGACCCTTGGCGCTGCGTCGCGGACGATCTCGAGAGCGGGTTGCAGCTTTGGCGTCGCGGCGTCGAGCGAGTCCAGGCCGCGTCTGAGAGGCGGGAGCGTGACCCCGGCCTGCCTGAGCACCGACCGAAGGCGATTGAGCAACGGATGAAGTCTGTCGATCGCGGGATCGGCTTTGTCGAGAAACGGATCGAGCCGCTCTGCGGCGGTGACAAGACCCGGGGCGGCGTCGCCGAGGCGTTCGGCCAGGGGACGCAGTTCGCGCGCGGCGCGCTCCAGCGCACCGGACGTGCCCGCGAGTTGGGACAGCGTCTCGGGCGCGCGTTCGAGTGCTGCGTCGAGTGCGGGCGCCTCGCGGGCCGTCGCCCGCAGCGTCACGGCGAGTCCTGCGACCAGCGCCTCGAGATCGTCGCTACGGCCGGCGAGCTGCCCGGTTGCACGCTCTGCGTCCCGGATCAGGCTCCGCAGGTCGGCGTTCTGCGCATTGATCTCGCCCATCAGGTCGCTACTTGCGGCAATCGCCGGTCGCAGTGCGACGATCGCTTGATTGAGGTCGGGGCCACGTTCCTCGAGCGCTCGACCGAGTTCGACGAGCACCGCCTGCAATCCAGCGCGTTCGGGCTCCCTGAAGACGCTCAGAAGCTCGTTGAGTCGTGGCGCGTTGCTCGCCTGGTCCATGGGGATGGCTCCCCTCAGTTCCTCGCTCCCCTCTCCGGGCGACAGCGCGAGGTAGATGTCACCCAGCAGGTCCACCGGTCGAATCGCGACCAGGGCATCGGACTTGAGCGGGCCGACGGCATCGTCGACCGTGAAGGTGACGAGCGCCGTCCCCCGCTCGGTCAGCTCGATCTGCTCGACCGATCCGACCGGGGCTCCCTGCACGCGTACCTCGTTGCCCTCGAGCAAGCCGCGGGCGTTCGCGAACTCCGCCTCGACCGTGCGTTCATCGGTAGGAGAGAGCATCAGAACGGTCACGATGACCACGACGATCAGGACCGCAATCAGTGTCACGCGCCGCGCCACTCAGCGGCCTTCCGCGATGAAGCTGTTGCGGAACCGAACCCACGGATCGCACCCGAGCACGCCGGGAACCCGATCGAAGGGCGCGGCGATGACTCCAGGCGCGGTCGAGCCGTCGCTCCGGCAGTCCGATCCCGAGATCACATTTCGGTCCGGTGCGTCGCCCGGGCCGCCGTACAGAGGGGCGGGAAGGGCGGGGATGATCGCGACGCGCCCGCCGTTCCCGTTCGCGTCGTAGGAAGCCGTGAAGTCGGCCCAGTTCGCGAAGAACCCGAACACGTCCGGTAGGCGTGTCCGCAGGTCATCGGTCAGCGGGCCTACCCCGACGAGCGCTCGCGATAGTTCCGGCAGGGCTGGTCGAAGATCCTCCAGGAGCGGCCGCAGGCGCTCGAGGTCGGCGGGGCCCTTATCGATCAGTCCCTGCGCCGAGGCGATCGCCGGGCGCGCTCGATCGAGCGCCGGTCGCAGCCGCCGTGAGAACGGGACGAGCTCACGGACGGTGGGGCGACTCACGCGGACCAGACTGCGCAGATTGGGGATCGCCGCACGCAAACGGCTGAGCGCGATTCGCGGCTCGGCGAGTCCGGACGGCAGGCGCTGGAGCCCTTCCCGGAGCGCGTCCTGCTGCTGAGCCGTCGTCCTCGCCAGCACGGCCAGCTCGTCGATCGTGCCGCCGAGGGCCGAAGGGTCCTCGGCCAACGCGCTGACGACCTGGCGTCCCTTGACCACGAAAGTCCGCAGCGCCTCGGTGTCGGCGTTGACCTGGCCGACGACGCCCGCCAGCTCGCTCAGCGCTTTGGCGCTGGTGGACAGAGCGGCTTCAATGTCAGGCCCGCGACCGGTCGTGGCGGCGTCGAGCGATTCGAACAGCGAACGAACATCGGCACGAGTCTCGCGATCCAGCGTCTCCAGCACCTGGTCTAGCTCCTCCGGCGCGGCTGTCGTTGCCCGCGAAAGGACCGCCCCGTCCGGCAGAGGCGCTCCTTTGCCCAGCTCGAGGTCGATGAAGCGGTTGATCTCGCCGGACAGGGAGAAAAGACGGAGATCCGCTCGGCCGCCGTCTGTGATCCGAAAGTCCTCGTCGATCTCCATCGTGATCAGCGGAAACCCCTCGTCATTGAGATCGATACGTGTGACCTCACCGATTTTCAACCCGCCGGCCTGCACCTCGCCACCCTCGACGAGGCCGTCGGCATGCTCGAGAACCGCTTTCGCCTCGTAGGTATCGGCGCTCCCGATCAGCAGCAGCGCAAAGACGAGTCCGACCACCAGCGCAAGGCCGCCGACGGCGGCCCGTCGCGCGCCGGGGATCATCTACCCGATCGGGATGCGCGGATTGGCACCCCAGAAGATCAGTGTGCCGACCATGCTGATGAAGGTCACACCGATGATGTTGACGGCCATCGAGCGGGCTGTCGCTCTACCGACCTCGATCGGCCCGCCCCGGGCCGTGTAGCCGAAGAACAGAGCCGTCGTGATGACGAACGCGGCGATCACAAGCCCCTTGATCAAGGAATAGAAAAGGTCGGACTCATCCTGGAAGTAGAGGAAGAACCGCGTCCAGGTGCCCTCCGATACGTCGCCGAAGCGGATCACCGACATCAAGTAGGCGGCCAGATAAGAGGAGGCGACGGCGAGCAGGTAGGCGAATGGAAGGACTATCGCCGCGCCCACGAAACGGGTGCAGACGAGATAGGCCACCGATCGCACGGCCATCGTTTCGAGCGCGTCGACTTCCTCACGGACCTGCATCGAGGCCAGCTCGGCGACCATCCCGCAGCCGACCTTTGCGGCGAGGATGTAGCCGAAGACGAACGGAACGACCTCGCGCAACGTGCACCAGGTCGAGAAGCCGCCGGCGATCGGGTCGACGCCGAACGAGCGCGCGAGGGCGGTCGACTCCAGCCCGCAGCTTCCGCCCGCGAGAAACGAGATCACCATGATCACCAGCACACTGCCGGTCGCGATGATTGCTCCCTGGCGGATCGCCTCGGCCGTGAACGTCGGCAGGTGTCGCATTTCCTTGGTCGCCCGCCAGGAGAAGCGCGCGATTTCGCCTTGCAGCGCGAGCAGCCCCATGCCGCTGCCCTGCCCGCTTTCGTCCACGCGGTCAAGCGAACGCTGGCGGGAGGGTTGCTGGTCGGGGCTCAGCGGAACACCCCGACGTCTGGATAGGCCGCGAGGAAGTACTGCGTGTAGACGAGGTTCACGAAGAAGATGGCGAGCAGGCAACCGACGACGGCCTCATTCACAGCGCGCCCTACGCCCTCCGCACCACCTTTGACGTTGAGGCCCTTGTAGCAGCAGATGACGCCGATCAAGAAGCCGAAGATTCCGACCTTGATGACGCTCGCCGCGAGGTCGAGGAAGGTCGTGTTCAAGAAGAAGCTCTTCAGAAAGCCCCCGGTGGTTCCACCAAGCACCCCGACGTCGGCGAGATAACCGCCAGCGACACCGGCCAGCAGCGCGAAGATGTCCAAGACCATCATTACGAGGGTCAACGCGAGCACTCGCGGAGCGACCATGTAGCGGATCGGATCGACCGCCATCACCCGCAGCGCATCGAGTTCACCGAGAATCTTGCGCGCCCCGAGCTCTGCCGTGATCGTGGTTCCGACGACGCCAGCCACGACGGTGGCCGTCACGAAGGTTCCGAACTCGCGGACGATCGCGACGACCATGAAGCCGCCGGCTCGATCGATCGTCCCGAACGTAATGAGGAAATTGCCCGCTTGCAACCCGGGCCCGGAGAAGCCCCAGGCGGCTATCGAGAAGGCGATCGGGATCAGCGAGACCTTCAAAACAAAGATTGCCTGTCGGACGAACTCACGTCTCCAGACGAAGGGAGGCTCGGCGATTGCGACGACTGCCTGCACGGCTAGTGCAGCCATGCCGCCGATGCGCCGGATCTGGGTCGCCATCAGCCTCCCGGGCCGGTCAAGGCCGGTGACCTGGGGCGCAGGTCCGCCCGCCCGCGGCGCGGGCGTGCGCTGTCGCCTCACCCCTTCTCCGAGTCCGCTCAATCTTCCTCCCACTCCGCCAGTCGGCCGTGCGAACTTGCCGATAGTCGCAACTTCAGACGGTATGCGCAACGCGAACCAAGGTCCGACGCACAGATCGCCGTGCGTCAGATGATGAGTCTGACCGCGGCTTGAGTGTGGGGGCGGCCGGCGAGTTGCGGTTTTGCCAAGCCCGTATATGCTCAAATGCCTAACTGGGCAACCGACAAAGCGAGGGTCTCAATGATCTTTCGGCAGATAGTCCACAACGACCTCGGCTGCGCGTCGTATCTGATTGGAGACGAGAAGGCTGGTGTGGCGGCCGTAGTGGATCCGCGGTTCGAGATCGACGAGTACCTCGAGCTCGCCCGATACA
Organism: uncultured Thermoleophilaceae bacterium; assembly: GCA_963790245.1. Lineage (GTDB taxonomy): Bacteria > Actinomycetota > Thermoleophilia > Solirubrobacterales > Thermoleophilaceae > JACCVG01. The sequence goes on along the minus strand of CAWBNP010000002.1, from coordinate 1,177,197 downwards.
TGGGCGTCCACATCGAGCACATCCTCGAGACCCACAATCACGCCGATCACGTCTCGGGTCACGGACGCCTCGCGGCCGCCACCGGCGCGACGATCCACATTCACGAACTCGCTGCTCCCGACTATGAACATGAACCTTTCGCCGATGGCTGGGTGCTCGAGCTCGGCAACCTCAAGGTCGAGGCGCTGCACACTCCGGGCCATCGCCCCGAGCACACGGCCTTCCAGTTGACCGATACCGGCCGCGGGGACGAGCAGCCGTGGGCCGTTCTCAGTGGCGACACCCTCTTCGTCGGTGACATCGCCCGCCCCGACCTGGCGATCGACAAGGCTGACGGCGCGCGGGGGATCTTCAACTCCCTGCACGAGAAGCTGATGCCCTTGCCCGACTTCTGTGAGGTTTGGCCAGGCCATCTGGGCGGGTCGATGTGTGGTGGCCCCGGGATGGATATGAAGGTCTCGAGCTCGATCGGTTTCGAAAAGGGCCACAACGCGATGCTCTCGATCGGCGACGAGGATGATTTCGTCGAGCGGTCGCTCGCCAAGCTGGGCCCCCAGCCACCGAATTTCCAGGCGATCGTCGAGCTCAATCGCGGTCCGCTCCTCACGGACGGCGTCGAGGTCCTTCCTCTCAGTCCCCGCCAGGTAGAGGTCAAACGCGCAGAGGGCGCGATGCTGGTTGATGTCCGCACCGACCAACAGTTCGACGAGGCCCACATCCCCGGGGCGCTCTGTATTCCGATGCTCTACGCCGGCTTCGGGTCAAAGCTCGCGTGGCTCGCCGATCGCGAGCAACCGATCATCTTCCTCGGCCGCGACGACGAGGACGGTCGCAGGGCGGCGCGGCTGGCGCTGGCTGTCGGGATGCGGAAGTTCGGCGGGTTCCTTGCCGGCGGCATGACCGCCTGGCGGCAGGAAAAGCTGCCGGTCCAACGGATCGAACGGGTCGAGGCCGAACTCCTCCCGCAGCGGTTGAGCGATGAGCCTGAGACCCAGGTACTTGACGTCCGCGGTCAGGGCGAGTGGGATGCCGGCCACCTGCCTGGTTCGCACTTCAAGACCTACCACGACATCACCGACCTGCCCGAAGGGCTCGACCCGGATCTGCCGATCGCCGTGATCTGCGGCTCGGGTCAGCGGGCGGCCGTCGGCGCCAGCCTCGTGCAGCGTTTCGGAGGACGCCAGGTGATCCACGTGACAGACGGTGGCGTTCCCAAGCTCGGACGGATGGGGCAGCAGCTCGAGTCCGCCGGGGTACCGGCGTGAGCTCGGTCGCGGCCGGGCAGCCCTCACCTGTCGGGTACGGCGAACAGCGCGAGTTGCTGCTCGATCAGCTGAAGACGATCCACATGCTCAAGGGTGCCGCGCTACGCATGTTCGATCCAATGCTCTCCGCGGTACGCGCTGAGCGCGAGCGGCCCGAGATGAAGGATGTCCACGATCTCCTCTCCAACATGCTCGAGGCGTTCGGCGAGCATCGGGAGCAGACCGCGGCACACCACCAGGCGTTGGGGAGACGGATTGGCGAACTCGGGGGGGCGCCGACCGGCCCGGTAGCGACTTTCGCCTCGGGCGCGGGCGCCGCTATGCGGGCGCGGCTCGGCGCGATTGGCGGGCAGAACCACGGCGCCAATGCTCGCGACGCCTTCGTCTTCGAGCACCTCGAGATCGCGCTGCTTGAGCTCGTCGAGCGATTGGCTCGGCGCTCAGGGGACGAGCAGACGGCTCGAGTCGCGCACGACTGCCTCGAAGAGGATCTCGCGATGGCCGCCAAAATCACCCGTAACTGGGAGAACGTCCTCAGCCTGATGCTCGCTTCGAAGCGGATTCCCTTCGAGCGCCCTACAAATCCATGACCCGCTTCGGGTTCGTAATCGATCAGCGCTCCTGTATCGGATGCCACGCTTGCACGGTCGCCTGCAAGCAGGAGAACGGCGTCGAACTCGGCGTTTTTCGGACTTGGGTCAAGTACGTCGAGCAGGGCTCGTTCCCGGACACGCAGCGGTCCTTCTCGGTAATGCGCTGCAACCACTGCGATGACGCTCCCTGTATCGAGATCTGCCCTACCAAGGCGCTCTACCGCCGCGCCGATGGCATCGTCGACTTCGACAGCGACCGCTGCATCGGATGCAAGGCGTGCTTGAACGCGTGTCCATATGACGCCCTCTACATCGACCCCGAATCACACACGGCCGCCAAGTGCAACTTCTGCTCGCATCGGGTTGACGAGGGGCTCAAGCCCTCATGCGAGATCGTCTGTCCGACCCAGGCGATCATCTCCGGCGACCTCGACGACCCTGAGTCGGAGGTCAGCCGCCTGATCGACACCCAGCCGACTCAGATCAGGGCGCCCGAGCAGGGGACCAGCCCGAAGCTCTTCTACATCGGCGCGACCTCGGCGTCGATTGACCCGCTTGCGGTCTCCGGCGCGAGCGAGTACATCTCCGAGGTCCCGGAGTCACAGCGCCAGAAGCTGAAGCCCCTCGCCGGCACAGGAGGGGCGACCGTCATGTCCGACATCGCCCATCCGGCCCCGTGGGGCTGGAAGGTCTCGAGCTACTTCCTCTCCAAGGGGATTGCCGCCGGCGCGATGCTGCTCGCGGTCTTGATGCTGGTCGTCGGCGCGTCCGGCTCGGCGTTCGCCGATGTGATCCCTGGCGTCGTGGCCCTCGCCGGGATCGCCGTGACCGGGATCTTCCTGGTCTGGGACCTCAAGCGGCCTTCGCGCTTTCTCTTTCTCTTTCTCAAGCCGCACTGGACCTCGTGGTTGACGATCGGCGCCCAGTTCATCAACCTGGCCGCGGCCGTCACCCTCGCATTCACGGTCGCCGCCCTTCTCGGTGCCGAGGAGATCCGTGACGCCCTCCGCTGGGCGATGGTCCCGGCGGGCGTGATGCTGGCCGGCTACACCGCTTTTCTCTTCAATCAGTGTGAGGGACGTGACCTCTGGCAGTCACCGCTGCTCTTCCCCCACACCGTGGTCAACGCGGTCCTGGCGGGGTCGGGAGCCCTCAGCCTGACGGCGCTCTTCGTCCAGGCGCCGGCCGAACTCGAGCGGACCCTGGCGCTCGCCCTCGGCCTGAGCGGGCTGGCGAGCGTCTCGTTGACGCTCCTCGACACCTACGGCAAGCATCCGACCCGGCAGGCCGAGCGCGCGGCTACAAACCTCCGGCGAGATCTTTTCGCGAAGCGCTTCTGGTTCGGGCTCGGGCTCGGAATGCTCGCCTCCGCAGCGCTCGCGGGGATCTACCTCCTGACCGGCGAGCCCGGCGCGCTCGCCTTGGGCGGAGTTCTTGCGATGGTCGGGCTCTGGCTCTACGAGGATGCGTGGGTACGCGCCGGCCAAAGCGTTCCGCTCAGTTGAGCGCACGAAAGAAGGGCTCGATGAAGTCAGGCGTCGGACGCGCGGGGGCGCGGCGCCCGACGGGTTACGGGCCACGCGACGGGCTGCTCGAGAGCTACCCACCGCCGGATCAGTGGGACTCCTGGACGGCGTTCGATCCAAAACGCAAGGTCGAGCGCGAGTACATGATCGTGCCCACCGTTTGCTTCAACTGCGAGTCCGCGTGCGGACTGACCGCTTACGTCGACAAGCAGACTCTCGAGGTTGCGAAGCTCGAGGGGAATCCCCACCACCCTGGTAGTCGCGGGCGCAACTGTGCGAAGGGTCCGGCGACGATCAACCAAATAACCGACCCCGAGCGCATCTTGCATCCGCTCAGACGGACGGGGCCGCGAGGCGCCGGAGGCTGGGAACGGGTCGGTTGGGACCACGTGCTCGACACTTTCGCCGAGCGGATGCACGACGCCTTCAGCGCCGGCCGCCCGAACGACGTCCTCTACTTCGTAGGCCGGCCGGGTGAGGATGGCTTCGCTGACCGTTTTCTCGAGACCTGGGGAGCTGACGGCCACAATTCCCACACCAACGTCTGTTCGTCGGGTGGGCGCTGTGGCTATGGCATGTGGGCCGGGACCGACCGCCCCTCACCCGACTACGCCAACGCGAAGTTCACCCTGCTGATCTCCTCCCACCTCGAGGCCGGCCACTACTTCAACCCGCATGCGCAGCGGATCATGGAGGGCCAGCACCGGGGCGGCAAGACGGCGGTGATGGATCCGCGACTCTCGAACACCGCATCCAAGGCCGACTACTGGCTGCCGACCTGGCCCGGCACAGAAGCGGCTGCCCTGTTGGCGATCGCGAAGGTCCTGCTCGACGAGGAGCTCTACGACGCCGAGTTCGTGCGGAAATGGGTCAATTGGCGTACGTATCTGGAGCACCGCGCACCCACGGCCGAGCCGACCTTCGCGAACTTCATCCACGAGCTCCGTGGCGAGTACGCGCGCTATACCCCGGAATTCGCCGAGTCAGAGTCCGGGGTCCCGGCGGGCGTGCTGGTTCAGGTCGCACGGGAAATCGCCCAGGCGGCGCCAGCGTTCGCATCGCACATCTGGCGGGCTGCAGCCGCCGGGAATCTCCACGGTTGGCAGATCACTCGCAGCTTGATGCTGTTGAACGTCCTGACCGGTTCGGTCGGGACGGTCGGCGGCACATCCCCGAACGCGTGGAACAAGTTCATCCCGGCGCCCTGGAAGAAGCCCTCGGCCAATCAGCAGTGGAACGAGCTCAGCTGGCCACGCGAGTATCCACTCTCCCACAACGAGATGAGCCCGCTGTATCCGCATTTCCTCCTCGATGGCCGCGGAACACAGCCCGTCCTATTCACGCGCGTGCTAAATCCTGTCTGGACCTATCCGGACGGCTACTCATGGCTGCGCGCCCTCCGCGATGAGCAGCTCGTCGGGCTCCATGGGGCGATGACTCCCACTTGGTCGGAGTCGGCCTGGTGGGCGGACTACGTCTTGCCGATGGGCCACGGACCAGAACGCCACGACACCCACTCCTACGAGACCCATTCTGGCCGCTGGCTCGGCTTTCGCCAGCCGGTGCAGCGGGTCGCGATGGAGCGGATGGGCAAGCGGGTGGATTTCACCTACGAGGCCAACCCCGGTGAGGTCTGGGAGGAGGGCGAGTTCTGGATCGAGGTGTCCTGGCGCGCCGACCCGGACGGTTCGCTCGGTATCCGCCAGTACTACGAGTCGCCCTACCGACCCGGTGAGAAGATCAAGCTCGAAGAGTACTACCGGTGGATGTTCGAGAATTCGGTGCCGGGCCTTCCCGAGAAGGCCGAGGCCGACGGTCGCACGCCGCTCGAGTACATGCGCCATCACGGCGTTGTAGAGATCTCGACGGAGGAGTACGCCCAACACGAGAACGAGGTCGAGCTACCGCCGGAGGCATCGATAACCGGCGTCGAGTCCACGCACACGCTTCCGACCTTCGATCCCGAGCACTTGCCGTTGACGGGGCGTGCCGATCGGATCGCCGCCGATATCGACGGCGTGCCCAGGCACGGCTTCAACACCCCCTCCCGCAAGCTCGAGCTCTACCAAGCCGAGCTACCGGCGGCGGGGTGGCCCGAGATGGCGACACCTGGGTACTTCCGCAGCCACGTCCACCACTCATTGATCGATCACGAGGTCGGGGAATATCTCCTGCTCCCGACCTACCGGCTGCCGACCATGATCCATTCTCGCTCGGGCAACGCCAAGTTCCTGAACGAGCTCTCCCATACCCATCCCCTTCTGGTTTGCCCGCAGGACGCTGAACGCGTCGGCCTGTCAAGCGGTGCGCTCGCGCGAGTGGAGACGGAGATCGGCTGGTTCGTGATCAAGGCGCTTGTCACGGAGGGGATCAGGCCGGGGGTCGTCGCGGCCTCGCATCACATGGGTCGCTGGCGGCTCAAGGAGACCCAGGGCATGGAGCGCTGGTCCTCTGCGCTGGTCGACATGACTGAGGAGGGATCCGGGGTTCGGTTCCGCCAGATCCATGGCGTGCAGCCCTGGGAGTCAGAAGATCCGAGTTCGAGTCGGGTCTGGTGGAGTGACGCCGGAGTGCACCAGAACATCACCTTTCCGGTACACCCTGACCCGATCAGCGGGATGCACTGCTGGCATCAAAAAGTCCGGGTCACTCCCGCGCGCCCCGATGACCGGTACGCGGATATCTTCGTCGACTTCGAGCGCTCCCGCGAGGTCTACAGGAAGTGGCTGTCCGTGACTCGACCGGCGAGCGGGGAGTTGCGCCGGCCAATCTGGCTGTTCCGCCCCGTCAAGCCGGTCCTGGACGCCTACCGGTTGCCCCAGGACGCCGCTACCGAGCTGGCGCGCGAGTCTCTTGCGAGCGGCGATCTCCCACCGGCCGACGAGCTCTGCGAGCTGCTTGATTGGTCGCCGGAGGAGGTTTGGGGTTCGGCCGCCGGGCCTGAGCTGCGCTCATCGAAATGAACGTCGTCGATCATCCCGTGCATCCTCACCCCGAGGCTTATCGGGCGCGCCGCTTCCGGCCCATCGATCTGATCGCCGGGGTGACCGTTGCGCTGGTACTGGTGCCCCAGTCTCTGGCCTACGCGGAGTTGGCCGGAATGCCTGCGGAGCGAGGCCTGTACGCGGCCGCGATCCCGCTGCTCGTCGCGGCGCCCCTGGCCTGTTCACCGTACCTGCAGACGGGGCCAGTCGCCATCACCAGCCTGCTGACCTTCGGGGCATTGAGCGGCATGGCCCAGCCCGGTTCCGACGAGTACGTGGCGCTCGGGCTCGTGCTCGCGCTGATAGTGGGGGTTATCCGCCTCGCCATCGGGCTCTCGCGAGCCGGCGTCATCGCCTATCTGATGTCCCAGCCGATGCTGATCGGCTTCGTGCCGGCGGCGACGATCCTGATCGTGGCATCGCAGCTCCCGGAGGCGCTCGGCGCGACGGCCGTCGACGGGGGCACCCTGGGCCGTGCCTGGTCGGTCGTGATCGCCCCGGGCACATGGCAACTGCCCGCGGCCGTGATGGCTGCGGGGGCCCTCGCGGCGGTCTTCGCCGGCCGGCGATTGCACCCACTGTTCCCCGGGGTGCTGGCGGCCGCCGTTGCGGCAATCCTCTATTCGGTTTTCGCGGGGTACGACGGCTCGATTGTGGGGACGCTGTCTTCCGGCCTGCCGCCGGTCTCCTTCAACTTGCCGTGGGAGCAGGTCTCCTCACTGCTCGTAGCCGGAGCGGTGATCTCGGTGGTGGGATTTGCCGAGGCCGGATCGATTGCGCGGCGCTTCGCCGCGCAGGACCGCGTCCGCTGGGATCCCGATCGCGAGTTCGTCAGCCAGGGCGCCGCGAATGTAGCGGCGGCGTTCAGCGGCGGCTTTCCGGTCGGCGGGTCCTTCTCGCGCAGCTCGCTGAACCGCTTGGCGGGCGGTTACAGCCGCTGGAGCGGCGCGGTCACCGGGGTCGTCGTCGTCATGGCGCTGTTTGGGGCGGGAGTTCTCGAAAACCTGCCTCGCGCTGTCCTGGCCGCGATCGTAATTGCCGCCGTGATCCCGCTCGTCACCCCTCAACGGATTGTGGCGCTCTGGCCACTTTCGCGACCGGCGTTCCTGATCGCCGCGAGCACGTTTGCCGCCACCCTCTTCTTCGAGCCTCACGTTGAACGTGGCGTCCTGATCGGCATCGGTCTGTCGATCGCGGTCCATCTGTGGCGAGAGCTGCGGATCGATCTTGATATCTGGATCGAAGACTTGGTTCTGCACGCGCGTCCGCGTGGAGTCCTTTGGTTCGGAGCCGCTCAAGCCCTGCAGGATCGTCTGTTGGCCGAGCTCGCCGACCACCGCGACGTTCGGCGACTCGTCATCCACATGGATGGGCTCGGCCGGCTCGACATAACGGGAGCGATCGCGCTGCGCGAGGTGCGTGCGGAGGTCGAGGATTCCGGTGTCGAATGGGAACTCGCAGACCTGTCCGCCCGCGATCGCCGACTGGCGGTCGGAGTGATCGAGGACGACGCACGCCTCGGCGGCTGACTTGTCCGAGCGACCCCCGACTACTTGATCGACAAGTTAAATCAGCCTTAGAATGAGGCGGATGCCCCACGAGCCCAAGCCGGCGGGCCCAAGCCCGATCACCGAGACGCTGCCCCCGGCTGTCATCGAGCGCGTCGCGGACCGGTTCCGGATGCTGGGTGATCCCACGCGCCTTCGGCTGGTGAACTCCTTGCACGCCCACGGCGAGTTGACGGTCGGCGATCTGGTCGCCAGCGTCGGCCTCTCCTACGGCGCCGTGTCGAAGCAGCTTTCTCTCTTGCGCTCGTACGGAATCGTTACGAAGCGGCGTGAAGCGAATCGCATTCACTACCGAATTGCCGATCCATCACTCTCCGAGCTCTGCGATGTGACCTGTCGCGGCCTGCGTGAGGACTGGGCCGGATGGGGCTCGGAGCTGGAACGGGACCTCTCGCGTTCGGTCTGACCGAGTTCGGCGACGTGATTTGATTGCACGCGGCGCCCGAGCTCGCCGCCGGTCGCGCTAACCGAGCGAGGCGATCAGGGCCTCGACCCGTGCCGCGATGTCGTCGCGGATCAGCCTGACCCGCTCGACCGGGAGCCCCTTGGGATCATCTAGGTCCCAGTCGACGTAGCGCTTGCCGGGGATGTAAGGGCACTGGTCGCCACAGCCCATCGTCACGACCACGTCGGCGGCCCGTGCCAACTCATCGGTGAGCCGCTTTGGCACCCGGTCGGCGAGGTCGATCCCGAGTTCCAGCATTACTTCCACGACTTCGGGGTGTACGCGCTCGCCTGGTGTGGTTCCGGCGGACTCGGCGCTGTGGCGACCGTCGGCGGCACGCTCGAACAGGGCCTGGCTCATCTGGGAGCGGCCGGCGTTGTGGAGGCAGACGAAGAGCGCGCGCACCGTCAGTCGCTGCTCGGTCGTCCGCGGACCGCCTGGTAGGCGAGCGCCCCCAGGGCCGCGCCAGCTACCGGCCCGACGAGGTAGATCCAGAAGTCCTGCCACTGGCCCGACAGGAGCGCCGGTCCGAACGACCGCGCCGGGTTCATTGACGCTCCGGTCAACGGTCCTCCAAACAGGGCGTCCAGGCCGATCGTCCCGCCGATCGCGATCGCCGCGCCGGTTCCGACCGCCCGCACGTCGGTCGCGACGGCGAGGATCACGAACATCAGGATCGCGGTCATGACGATCTCGTAGGTCAAGGCGCCGCCGAGCTCGATCGCCGGAACGGTTGCCCCCAGCGACGCGGGCTCGGCGGGCCAGATCACGGACAGAGCGAGTGCCGCGGCGGTCGCTCCGGCGAACTGGGCGCCGATGTAGGCGAGCGCGTCGCGGAGCGAGAAGTGCCGCGTCAGCGTGAAGGCGATCGTCACGGCCGGATTGATGTGCGCCCCGGAGAGGTGGCCGGTCGCATAGACCATCACCATGATCACGAGACCGAACACGAGCGCAACGCCGACAGCACCGAGCGCGCCGGTCTCGGCCTCGGTGATGATCGCGCCGCAGCCGGCAAAGACGAGCGCGAAAGCGGCGAGGCCCTCGGCCGAGGCCCGCCGAGCGAGGCCGAGTTGCGGGTCCATCAACCCGCGAGGCTACAACGCGCTCTCCGTGACCCGTTGCCGCGCCGTATACGGCGTCCTGAGTGTGATCAATCTCACACTCAGCGTGCGGGGGGTGGAGGAGCGTCGGGGTAAGCGACCTGAGAGAGATCTGATGCGAGCCGACCTGCCACCGGGGCCTTCGATTCACCCGCTGATCCAGGGTCTCGGCCTGTGGTCGAGGCCACTCGCATACCTGGAGCGGCTGCGGGCTCGCTACGGCAAGCGGTTCACGATCCAGTTTCCGTTCACGGTTCCGTTCGTGATGATCACCGAGCCCGACCAGGTAAAGGAGATCTACACCGCGCCGGCCGACGTGCTCCACCCGGGCGAGGGCGCACGCGTGCTCGAGCCGATCGTCGGCTTCAAGTCGGTGATCCTGCTCGATGAGGACGCGCACATGGAGCAGCGCAAGTTGCTGTTGCCGACCTTCCACGGCGAGCGGATGGAGGCGCTGACCGACCTCATTACGGAGGTGACCGAGCGCGAGGTCGCGAGTTGGGGGGCCGAGTCCGAGATCGAGCTCCACCCGCGGCTTCAGGCGCTGACACTCGAGATCATCCTGCGCGCGATCTTCGGCCTGGAAGAAGGCGACGCACTCGACGCGCTCCGGACCCGGCTCGAGCGGCTGCTTTCCTACGGCGACAACCCGCTGACCCTTGTGCCCGATCCATCGACGCGTCAACTCGAGATGCTCGACCGGTTCGGGCCGATCAAGGGGTTCCTGACGACCCGCAAGGAGGTCGATCATCTCGTTTTCGAGCAGATCGACCGTCGCCGGCGTGAGGGGGGCGGAGGGGCGGACATCCTCTCGACGCTGCTCGAGGCGCGGCACGAGGACGGCTCGGAGATGTCCGCCCAGGAGCTCCGCGACGAGTTGATGACGCTCCTGGTCGCCGGCCACGAAACGACCGCCTCCTCGCTGGCGTGGACCTTCGCGCGACTCGCCCGTGAGCCCGCGGTCCTGACCCGGCTGATCGACGAGGTCGAGACCGGCGATGACGACGCCTACCTGACGGCGACGATCCAAGAGGTGCTGCGCCGTCGCCCGGTGCTGCCGAACACGGCGCCGCGGATGGTCAAGCAGCCGATCGAGGTCGGCGGCTGGCTCTACCCGGCAGGCGTCTGCCTGGTCGCGAACGCCTACCTGCTCCACCACGACGCCGACATCTATCCGGACCCGTACGCCTTCCGCCCTGAGCGGTTCCTCGAGCGGCCGCCCGGCACCTACACCTGGATTCCGTTCGGCGGCGGCCGCCGCCGCTGCCTCGGGTCGAGCTTCGCCATGCTCGAGATGAAGGTCGTGGTCGCAGCCGTCGTTAGGGCCTACGGGCTGCAGCCCGCCGGACGGGTCGCCGAGATGCCGCGACGGCGCAACATCACCGTGCGGCCCGAAGCGGGTGCCTCCGTGCGACTCGACCGTCGCGCAGCGCTCCCGGTGGCCTCATGACCACGACGATGCACATTCCCCAGGGTCCGCAGCTCGCCCGTGCCGTCGCGCAGCGACTGAAGCTGCTCGGCTGGGTCGTCTGCGGATCGGGGACTGCGGTCGTCTTCCTGGCGATCGGGTTCGTGATCCCCGTCTTTCTCAGCTCGGATCAGCGCGAACTGCTCGCGCGCGAAAACCTGCCGATTGTCGTCGCCTTCTACCTGTCGTTCGGGGTGGTTATGACCTGGCTGCTCAAGCGCCGCCTCGAGCGAGCGTTCGCGTGGCTGCGCGAGGAGCGCGAGCCGACCGAGCAAGAGCACCGGGCGACGCTGCGAATCCCGGCTGACACCGCAATCCTCACCGCGGGCGCTTGGATCCTGGGCGGGGTGGTGATGGCCGTTTTGAACCTCGAGCACTCGCTCGGCTTCGCGGCGGTCGTGGCGATCGCGATCTGGGCCGGGGGGGACGTGACGGCCGCGATCTGCTTCGTGACGACCGAGCGGCTGCTGCGCCCGGTCACCGCGCTGGCGCTCGCTTCCCGCCCGGTCGATCGCGCGGCTGGTCCCGGAATCCGCGTGCGGCTGCTGTACGGCTGGAGCCTCGGCACCGCTGTCCCCCTGGTGGGGGTGATTGTCGTGAGCGTCGTTGCGATCACCAAGCCCGGGGTCGAGACCGAGTACCTCGCCGGGGCGTCGATCTTCTTGGCGCTCGTGGCGCTGTCCATCAGCCTGCTCGCGACGAAGATCTCCGCGCGAGCGGTCGCCGATCCGCTCACGTCCGTCCGCCGGGCGATCGACCGGGTCGGCCGCGGCGAACTCGAGGCCGAGGTCGCGATCGACGACGCCAGCGAGATCGGGATGCTGCAGGCCGGCTTCAACCGGATGGCCGAAGGGCTGCGCGAGCGTGAGCGCATCCGCGACATGTTCGGCCGCCAGGTCGGTCACGAGGTGGCGCGGGCCGCGCTGCGCGACGGCACCCGACTCGGAGGCGAAGAACGTGAGATCGGCGCCGTGTTCGTGGACCTGACGGGCTCGACGGCCATGTCGCTGGCGCTGCCGCCGACCGAGGTCGTGCGGCTGCTGAACCGGTTCTTCCGGGTCGTGGTCGAGGTCGTCGAAGACGAGAACGGCTTGGTCAACAAGTTCGAGGGCGACGCGGCGCTGTGCCTGTTCGGCGCGCCCGTGGACGTCCGGGACCCGGCGGGCTGCGCGCTGGCGGCCGGGCGGCAGATCGCCGAGCGCCTCGACCGCGAGATGCCCGACATCGGGTTCGGGATCGGCGTCTCCGCCGGGCGCGCGGTGGCCGGCAACGTCGGTGCGGAGCACCGCTTCGAGTACACCGTGATCGGCGACCCGGTCAACGAGGCGGCACGGCTGTCCGACCTCGCCAAGGACCGCGAGGTGTCAGTCGTCGCCTCAGACGCGGCGCTTGACCGCGCGGCGCCCGAGGAGGCCGAGCGCTGGATGCTCGAAGAGCGGGTCGTCTTGCGCGGACGGCTCGATGCCACCGGCCTCGCCTCACCGCGGCTCGCCGTTCGCCACTAAGTTCCGGGGCGCGCCCCGGCGCGCCTGGCAGGATGGCCGCGTGCTGAAGATCGAGGTCGCCGAGCGACGGGCGCGGCTGGGCCGGCGCCACCGCGTCAGGCCCGGCGACCGGGCCGCGAGCGTCGAGGACGCCGCGCGGGCGATGGTGTGCCTGCACGGAACCGACCCCGGGACGATCGGGCTCTCGGCGTGGGCGAGGGTGGAACGGTTTGAGGTCGCCGAGCTCGAGCGCGCGCTCTACGCCGATCGGTCGCTGGTCAAGCACCTCGCGATGCGACGGACGCTGTTCGTCTTTCCGCGTGAGACCCTCGCTGACGCTCAGGCCGGCGCGAGTGATCGGGTCGCGCTCGCCGAGCGCGGCCGGCTGATCCGCGACGTCGAGGGAGCGGGGCTGGTCGAGGATGGTGAGCGCTGGCTCGACGCGGTCGGCGAGCAGGTGCTGGGCGCGCTCGAGGGTGGCCGCGAGGCGACGTCTTCGGAGTTGCGTTCTGAAATCTCGCTGCTCGAGGGGTCGATCGTGCAGGGGCACGGCAAGTCGTGGGGTGGACCGGTGGCGATCGGGCCGCGTGTACTCACGACGCTGTCAGCAGCGGGCCGGATCGTGCGCGCGACCAACGACGGAGTTTGGTCGACCTCGCGCCCGCGCTGGGCATCGACGGCGGCGTGGCTCGGCGAGCCGATCCCGCCCGTCAGCGCGCGCGAGGGCACTGCCGGCCTGGTCGAGCGCTGGCTGCGCGTCTTCGGACCAGGGACCGAGGTCGACATCAAGTGGTGGCTTGGATCGACGCTCGGCGCCGTACGCGGCGCGCTCGCGGACTTGGAGGCAGTCGAGGTGAATCTCGACGGGCGGCCCGGCTATCTGCTGCCCGACGACCTCGAGCCGACCGGGCCGCCGGATCCGTGGGGAGCTTTGCTGCCGCCGCTCGACCCGACGACGATGGGCTGGAGCGAGCGCGACTGGTACCTCGGCGACTACAAGCCGCAGCTGTTCGATACGAACGGCAACGCCGGGCCGACGGTCTGGTGGGACGGCCGGATCGTCGGCGGCTGGCGCCAGGACGACGCCGCCGCGGTCGAGCTGCAGCTGCTCGAGGACGTCGGCTCGGATGCAATCGCGTTCCTGGAGGGCGAGGCCGCGCGGCTGACCGAGTGGTTCGGCGGCGCGCGGGTGTTGCCGCGGTTCCCCTCGCCGCTCTCAAAGCGGCGCGGCTGAGGCGCGCTCGCCGACCACGACGGTCGCATCGAGGTCGGGGTCGCTGACGACGCGCGCGCGGAGGCCTGCCGCGGCGACGAACTCCACGGCCGCGACGGCCTGTCCAGCACTTGTCTCGAGCAGCAACGAGCCGCCCGGTACCAGCCAGCCCGGCGCTCCGACCGCTATTCGGCGGTGGAAGTCAAGACCGTCGGCTCCCCCGTCGAGCGCGGCAGCCGGTTCGTGCAGACGGGCTTCGCGGGGTAGCGATTGGATCGCGTCGCTCGGGACGTAGGGGGGATTGGCGACGAGCACGTCGATTCGGCCGCGGAGCGCTTCGGGCAGTGGGTGGTAGAGGTCGCCGGGCAGCACCGTGGCGTTTGACGGCAGGTTCCGCCGGGCGAGGTCGATTGCTGCCGGGTCGATATCGGTCGCGTAGAGCTCCGCTTGCGCGAGCTCATCCGCCACCGCCGCGCCGATCGGCGCGGCACCGCAGCAGAGCTCGACGACGACCGGTGCCGAAGAATCGGCGGCGCGGGCGAGCGCCTCGCGCGCCAGGAGCTCGGTCCGGTGACGAGGGACGAAGACGCCCGGCTCGACCGCGAGCCGCAGCCGGGCGAATTGCGCCCAGCCGAGCACCTGCTCGAGCGGCTCGCCGGCCTCGCGGCGCCGGACGAGCGGTTCCAACCGCTCGCCGTCGGGAGCCGACTCGAGCAGCAACCGCGCTTCCTCCTCCGCGAACACGCATCCGGCCGCACGCAGCCGCTCGGTCAACTCGGATCGTGAGCCGGTCTCCACCGCCGCCATTCTCCCCAGACCTGCGAACAGCGGTGTTCACGGTTGCTACGGTCCGGCGGTGGCGTCCACCGCGAGCTCGACCGAGGAACCTCCGGCCATCGATCGGCTACCGCGCGGTCGCCACGGCCTCAGCCGGGAGCAGGTGACCGGTTCCCAGCGCGAGCGGCTGCTCCGGGCGATGGGCGAGGCGGTCGCCGAGCACGGCTACGTCAAGACTTCCGTCGCCGAGGTGCTGCGCCGCGCGGGGGTCTCGCGCGAGACCTTCTACGAGCACTACCCGAACAAGGAGACCTGCTTCCTCGCTGCCTACGACGCGGCCGTCGCGCGGGTGCTCGACGCGATCGGCGGCCGCCCAACACCGGAAGCCGGCAACGTCGACGAGCCGCTGGCGCTTGCGCTGGTTGACGGGATGCTCGCGCGTTACCTCGCGGTGCTTGCGGCCGAGCCGGCGATCGCGCGGACGTTCCTGATCGAGGTCTACGGCGCCGGGCCGGCGGCGCTCGACCGGCGGGTCGAGGTCCAGCGGCGATTTGCGGCGGGCGTCGCAGGGCAGCTCGGAGCCAACACCGACGCCCAGCGATTCGCCTGCGAGCTGGTCGTCGCCGGAACCGGCGCGCTGGTGACCCAGCGGCTCTGCGCGGGGGAAGGGGACCGCCTTACCGAGCTCCACGGTCCGCTGATGGTCCAGGTCCGCGCGCTGCTGTCCGGGAGCGGGATGCTCTGAGGTCGCGCTCGGTTAACGACGGTCGCGACCCTGAGGTGCCGGACCGCGCCGAGGCGTAGTCCTGTCCCAGTGCTGCCGGGCGGCGACCTACGACGAATTCTCCGTTGAGCGCTTTGCGACCTTGACGAGCCGGTCGTTGGCGATCCGCATCACGATCTCGTAGGGGAGCGCGAACTTCCGCTGGAAGAAGTAGCCGACCCAGATGTCGGGCGAGGTGAAGACCATGTAGCGGTTGCGCTGCACTCCCTTGAGGATCGCGGCGGCGACCTTCCTGGGTGGGACGGCCCGCCGCTCGAAGTGGGCCGTCAGGTTCTTGATCGACCGGTGCTCGCGGTTGATGCCCGCGATCTCGACCGTTCCGACCAGCGGGGTGGCGACACCACCCGGGCAGACGAGGCTCACGCCGATGCCGTGGCGGCGGAGGTCGAAGCGCAGCACCTCGGAGACACCGCGGAGGCCGAACTTGCTCGCGCTGTAGGCGGCGTGCCAGGGGAGGCCGAACAGCCCGGCGGCAGAGGAGACATTGACGAGGTGGCCGCCGCGGCCGGCCTCGATCATCGGAGGGATGAAGGACTCGATCACGTGGATCGGCCCCATCAGGTTGACCTCGACCATCTGCCGCCAGTGGCGGTGTTCGAGGTTCTCGACTGAGCCCCATGCCGAGATCCCGGCGATGTTCATCACGATGTCGAGGCTTCCGTGCGCGGCATGCACCTCTTCGGCCATCGCCACGACCGCCTCGTGGTCGGAGATGTCGAGCGCGCGCCAGTAGCTGACGCGACCGCCGGCAGCGGTGATCTCGGCGGCGGTTTGCTCGAGGCCGGAGGCGGCGATGTCGGTCAGGAACAGCTCGGCCCCGCGTTCGGCGGCCATGATCGCGGTCGCGCGGCCGATCCCGCTCGCCGCGCCCGTGATCAGGCACTTCTTGCCGGTGACGGGCGTCATCGGCGGCTCCGCCGTTCAAGCCGCTTCTGGATCGCGCGCACGAGCCGTGGCGGACGGCCGGTCGGCGCGGGGTCGGGAGCAACGCGCAACCCGTTGAGGGTCATCGCGAGCATCTCGTAGTGGCCGACCAGCATCAGCAGCTCGATCAGCTGCTCGTCGCCGAGCAGCGGGCGCAGCTCGGCCCAGAGCTCGTCGGAGATGTTCCGTTCGGAATGAAGCTCGTCGGCGACCCGCAGCAGCAGCGCCTGGCGCGGTGACCAGCCCTCCGCAGCTGCGCCGTCGGCCGCGCGCGCTATCTGCAGGGCGTCGAGCCCGGCGGCGGCCGCGAGCCGCTCGTGCTGGTCGAGCTCGTAGGCGCAGCCGCAGTTGTGGGCGACGCGCAGGATCACGAGCTCGCTGTCGGCCCGCGGCAACGTCCCGCCGGGCATCAGGGCCGACGCAAAGCGCAGCCACCTGCGAAACAGGACGCGGTTGCGGGCGAGGGTCGTGAATAGGTTGGGTGGGGCCCCGCCGGTCGCGGATCCGATCACCCGCGCGATCAGCGCGTTCGTCGTTCCGATTTCGGCGCTCGTTCCGGGCGCGATTCGCGCTGCCGGTTGCTGTTGGACAGCCATCGCCGCGAGCATAGTCAAATGGCGAACAGTCGTGTTCTTCAGTCTCGGCGGTCGGTCGCGATGACCGGGGTCCCGCCTTTCGGCGAGAAGGTGATGTTGCGCCGTGCGATCCGCTCGGGAGCGGAGCGGCCGCCGCGCAACCGCACCGACCCGAGCACGGTGCGCAGGACGACGCGCATCTCGAGCTCGGCGAAGGCTGCGCCGAGGCAGCGGCGCGAGCCGCCCCCGAACGGAACCCAGGAGTAGGTCTCGGGTTTGTCGTCGAGGAACCGCTCGGGCCGGAATGCGAGCGGCTCGGGATAGGTCTGCGGATTGGTGTGCGCAAGCCAGATCGCGGGGGTGATGTCGGTCCCGGCCGGCAGTACGAAATCCTCGATCTGGAGCTCGGAGCGCAGCCTTCGTCCCGCCAGCGGCACCACCGGCCGCAGTCGCAGCGCCTCGGCGATCACGGCGCGCAGGTAGCGATCCTCCTCGTCGCGATCGATCTCCTCGACGAGGCGGCCGTGGGCCTCGGGGTTGCGCAGCAGCAGATCGATCGTCCAGGCGAGCGCCGTCGCCGTGGTCTCGTGGCCGGCGAGCAGCAGGGTGATCAGCTGATCGCGGATCTCGCCATCGGCCATCGGCTCCCCGTCCTCGAAGCGGGCGGCGACCAGCAACGAGAGGATGTCCTCTCGCCGCTCGAGCTCCGGGTCTGCTCGGCGCTCGTCGATCTCGACCGCCAGCGCCGCGTCGATCGTCGCGTTGGTCTCGGCGAGTGATCCGAGCGGATCCCCGCGGCCGAACCTCCTCGAGAGCAGCACGCGCATCGCGAGGCGGGGGGAGGCGGTCGTGTCGAGCAGACCGCCGAGCGACTCGCGCAGCTGCTCGAGCCGGGCCGGGTCGCTGACTCCGAAGACTGCTCGCAGGATGACCTCGAGCGTGATCGCCTGCATCCGGGGGTGAGCCGGGAACCGCACCTCGCGTGGCCAGGAGGCCACCTCCGCGTGGGTGGTCCGCTCGATCAGCTCCTCGTAAGCGCGCATCCGCTCGCCGTGGAAGGGCGGCAGCATCAGCCGCCGCCGCGCGAGGTGCTCATCGCCCTCGAGCAGGAGTACCGAGCGCGGGCCCATGATCGGCTCGAGCGCGACGGTCCGGCCGGGCGGCAGGCCGTTCTCGCGGCCGGCGTAGAGCGCCCGGATCGCGGCGGGGCTCGAGATCATCACCATCGGAGTCTGAAAGCCGAGGAAGCGGACCGAGAAGGTGTCGCCGTAACGCTGACGGGCACCGTTCATGAAGTCGATCGGCCGGAACAGCCAGCTCATCGTCTGGACGATCGGCGGCGCCGCGAGCTCAGGGGGCAGCGTCATTGTCCAGAGCCTGTCACCAGTCTGGTTCCGGGCGCTCACGACCGCGCAGGCGTGGCGATCTCGACAGCGCCAGCTTCCAGGTCGCGATCGCCCCGGCCGCCATCATCGAGGTTGCGAGCAGCGAGCCGATCGAGAGCAGCGGGACGCCGGTCAGACCGTTGCCGATGTTGCAGCCGTGGGCGAGCGTGCCGCCGACTCCCATCAGCAGGCCGCCCGCGAGCGCTCGGCCCGCGCGCGGGCCGTCAGGCAGCCGCAGCGGCCCGCGGATCGCGACCGCAGAACCGAGGATCACGCCCGCGGCGAGCAGCGCCTGGAAGGGCAGTGCACCGCCCTCCGAAATCGAGCGCGCGACGCCGTCGGCGGATCCGACGAAGCCCAGCCCGTAGCCGTAGTCGACCCACCCCGCGATCACCCAAGCGAAGGCGGCCACCGCCCCGAGAGCGAGGCCGAAGGCGATCCCGGCGCGACCGCCACGCAGCAGGAGGACGAGCAACAGCAGTCCGAGCGCGATCGCGAGCGGTGCGTAGCCGAGGCCGAGTACGCCGTCGAGCGTCGGCGCACCGGCGACCTGCGTCGCGTCGAGGGAATCGGCAAGGCCCGCACCGGGCCCGCGGATCAGGAGCTCTCCGGCCGCAAACGCGGCGATCGCGATCGCGGTTGCGATCGATCCCGCCCCGGTCTTCCAGAGGATCCCCGCGATGCAGCCTCCGGCGAGCGCCATCCCCACGCCGAAGGTCAGGCCGCCGACCACCTGCGCGAGCGGGAACAGCCCGATCGGCGAGACCTCGACGCCGAGCGCGATCAGCACGGGCAGCAGCAGCAGCTGCAGCGCGACCGCGAAGGCGAACACGCGCAGAACGGTCCAGCGTCGTTGCGTGGCCTCGCGCAATCCGCGGTTGAAGCAGATACCCCCGCTCGCCATCAGGGCGCCGAACACACCGCCGAGCCCGATTGCCGCGATCGCCGTCACCCCCCAGCCCGACCCACCGGTGTCAGACCGCAGCCGACGCGGCGCCGGTCTCCGCGTCGCGTGGCCGGTCAAACACGAACAGGCACGCGAACAGCAGGACCGTCGCCGAATGGAAAATCAGGTCGGTGGTGGTCGGCAGCAGGAACAGCCCGAGCGGGCGTGGGTCGAAGAGCATCCAAACGACGACCGGGAGCTGGGCGATCGCCACGAAGAGCGCGAACATTCGCGCCCAGTCGGCGCGGAAGGCGACGACGATCGAGGTGTTCCAGAGCAGCAGCCCGCTCAGCGCGTGCCATCCGTTCCAGTCCATCAGAAGCCATCGCTCTGCCGTCGCCGCCGACCCGACGGCGAAGTCCGGGTTGACGACCATCCCGCCGGCCGCGTGGGCCAGAAACAAGAAGCCCAGAACGAGACAGACCCACTGGGTGAGGGTCCAGGAACTGTTCACGGGCTGAATTCAATCACTCGCTGTCGAGCGCGGCGTAGAGCTCGCGGACCCGCCCGAAGATCCGCTCGGCCGCCTCGACCTGCTGCTCGCGGCTTGGGCCTGCGACCTGGTCGAGGCTAAATGGCTGCCCGTAGCTGACGGTGATCTTCGGGAACCGTCCGCGACGCCACTGGCGGACCGCGAGCGAGCCGTGGATCGCGACCGGCACGACCGGCGCACCCGACTCCAACGCGAGTCGGCCGATGCCCGGGCGCGGCTCGCCGAGCCCGCCGGTCCGTGATCGCCCGCCCTCGGCGTACATGCCGACGCAACCGCCGCGACCGAGGATCGAGCGCGCCGTTACGAACGCCTCCTGATCGGCGTAGCCGCGCCGGACGGGGAAGTGGCCGGCGACCCGGAACAGGTAGCTGAGCAGCGGGTTGCCGCCGAAGAACTGCGACTTCGCCATGAAGCGGATCTCGCGCCGCAGGTAGACCCCGCAGAAGAAGTGGTCCATGTTGGAGAAGTGGTTCGGGGCGATGATCACCGGCCCGGCGGCCGGGACGTTCGAGCGGCCCCGGGCACGGGTTCGGTAGAGGCCGATCGCGATCGGGGTCAGCAGGACGCGGACGAGCGGATAGGTCCAACCCGGCTCGCGGGTGCGTGCCCACGCGTGGAAGGGCTCCATCGATCCGGCCGGGCGCGGATCGCGGTATGACTGCTGCTTGATGTCGCTCATCGGTTGTGAAGTCTTACCGCCGCGACGGCGCGGACGTGCTCCGGCGTTAGTCTGTCGCCGACCTCGATGAGCCTGCCCGCGCCGCACCCCGACTCGACCGCGATCGTCACCGGAGCCTCGTCTGGCATCGGCGCGGACATCGCACGCGAGCTCGCGGCTCGCGGTCACGGTCTGTCGCTCGTCGCTCGGCGGCTCGAACGGCTCGAGGCGCTCGCCGCTGAGCTGCGCGAGGCGCACGCGGTCCGGGTCGAGACGATCGCCTGCGACGTGACCGACTCGGCCGCGCGCGAGTCGCTGATGATGCAGATCGCCGCCGCCGGCCTGCACGTCGATGTCCTGGTCAACAACGCCGGCTTCGGCTCGGGCGGGAACTTCGCCGAACTCGACGGCGAGGCCGAAGCGCGGATGGTCCGCACCAACTGCGAGGCGATCGTCGCGCTCGCGCACGCGGTCGCGGGCGGCATGGTCGCCCGTCGAGCCGGCGCGATTCTCAACGTGGCCTCGAGCGCCGGCTTCCAGCCGATCCCCGGGCAGGCGACCTACGCGGCAACCAAGGCTTTCGCGCTGTCGTTCAGCGAGGCGATCTCGAGCGAACTCGGTGGGTCCGGAGTCACCGTCACGGCGCTTTGTCCGGGTCCCGTCCGCACGGAGTTCATGGAAGTTGCCGCGATCGACGAGGCCGCAGAAGCGGCGCCGGGTTTTCTCTGGATCAGCTCCGAGGAGTGCGCCAAGGCCGCCGTCGAGGGTCTCGAGCAGGGCAAGCGCGTCGTCGTCCCACACGCGCCGATGCGGATCGGCTCGCTCGCCGGGCGCTACACGCCGCATTCGATCCTGCTGCCGCTGATGCGGCGCTTCTATCCGCTCTAGACGGGCCGCCCCGGTGAAGATCCACGCCATCCAGACCGGCGAGGTGCAGATCAAAACCCGTCACGTCGAGTCGCGCCGCAACGCGCGTCCGGCGCGCGTGCTCGACGTGCTGACCGACCGCAACTGGGCTCCGCGCCTCCCGATCAGCGCCTATGCGATCGAGCATCCCGACGGCTTGATCGTGATCGACACCGGCGAGAGCTCGCACGCCAACGATCCCGGCTATCAGCCCTGGTGGCACCCGTTCGTCCAGACCTCCGAGCGCCGCTGGGTCGAGCCCGGCGAGGAGGTCGGACCGCAACTGCGCGCGCTCGGCCACGAGCCCACCGAGGTCGGTCGCCTCGTCATGACCCACATGCACGGCGACCACGCGGGCGGGCTGTCGCACTTCCCGAATGCCGAGATCCTGATGAGCGCACGCGAGGCGAAGATGTCGATGGCCCGCGACGGCCCCGCCAACGGCTATCTCAACGGCCACTACCCGGACTGGCTGGAGCCGAGCGCCCTGGAGTTCGACGGCGAGCCGTGGGCGGGCTTCGATGCGAGCGTCGTCCTGACCGACGACGGCGCCGTGAGGCTGATTCCGACCCCCGGCCACACGCTCGGCCACCTGTCGGTGGTCGTCGACCAGGGCGACCACCTCGTCCTGATCGCCGGGGATGCCGCCTACTCCGAGCGTGCGCTGATCGAGGGCATCGTCGACGGCGTCGCCCAGAGCGCCGAGCTACACCGCGAATCGACTCGCCGGCTGCGCGAGCTGTGCGCCCGACACACCGTCGTCGTCGTCCCGACCCACGATCCCGACGGCGCGCGACGGCTCGCCGAATCCCGGGCGACGGTAATTCCCAGCCGATGACGCGGATCCCCTATCCGACCGACGAGCAGCTTGACGAGGAGGCCCGCGCGATTCTCGCCGCCCTGCCGCCGCTCAACATCGTCCGGATGTTCGCCAACGCGCCCGCCGCGCTGAAGCCGCTGACCGAGCTCGGAGCGGCGAACCTCCTACGGGCCGAGCTCGATCCGCGGCTGCGCCAACTCGCGATCCTGACCGTGGCCCGCGTGACCGAATCGGCGTATGAGCGTGCCCAGCACGAGAACGTCAGCCGGGCGATCGGTGTCCCGCAGGCCGAGATCGATGCAGCGGTCGCGGGCAACCTCGACGCGCTCGATGACGCCGGCCGTCTGGTCGCAAGCTACGCCGAGCAGATCACCCGCGACGTGGACGGAGGTGAGCAGACGACGGCCGCGGTGCTCGAGCTGCTCGGCCCCCGCCAGACGACGGAGCTGATCGTCTGCTGCGCGTACTACGGCGCCGTCGCACGGATCATCGCGACCTGCGGTGTCGAGGTCGAGGAGACCCTTCCGACAGCCGACATCGACCCCGAGGACTGGAGATCACGGTGAACGACGAGCTGCGCGAGCGCCGCGAAGCGATCGTCCGCGAGCACATGGAGTCCGAGAACGTCCACGACTTCGAGACGACGATGGGCACCTTCGGCCACCCGCGCTACGAGATCATCCCGACCGGCGATGTCTTCGACGGGGAGGAGGAGGTTCGCCGCTACTTCCAGGACACACGCGCCGCGTTTCCCGACCAGCGCAACGAGCTGATCGCGCTGCACCACGCCGATGCGGGCGTGATCGTCGAGTTCGACCTCAAGGGGACCCATGTGGGTCCGCTGCGTGGCATCCCGGCGACCGGCAAGCAGTTCAGCTGCCGGACCGTCGCCTTCTTCCTGTTCGAGGAGGATCGGCTGGTCTGCGAGCGCGTCTACTTCGATGCGGCGACGATCCTCAGCCAACTCGGCCTCGTTCAGCCCGCCCCCTCACTGCAAGGAGATTCCTGATGGCCCACCCCAACGATCTGCTGATCGAGCGGTTCTACACCGCCTTCAACGCAGGCGACGGAGAGACGATGGCCGCCTGCTACTCGCCCGAGGTTCGCTTCTCCGACCCCGTCTTCCCGGACCTGCGGGGGAGCAGGGCGGGGGCGATGTGGAAGATGCTCACCTCCGTCCCCGGTGACCTGCGGATCGAGCTGCACGAGCACGAGGCGGAGGAGACCACCGGTTCCGCCCACTGGATCGCCCACTACACGTTCACCGAGACGGGGCGGCCGGTCGTCAACGACATCCAGGCGAGCTTCCGCTTCCGGAATGGTCTGATCGTCGAGCACCGCGACGAGTTCAACTTCCACGCCTGGGCGCGCCAGGCGCTCGGCCCGGTCGGCCTGCTGCTGGGCTGGACGCCGATCGTCCGTTCGGCGGTGCGCAAGAAGGCCGGCGGCAAGCTCGAGCAGTACATCGCCGCTGGGTGACCGGCTAGCCGGTCACCCGTCGTCATGCCGGGCGGGGTCGGTCAGCTCCCACAGTCGCCGAAGCTCACACGCTCCGGCGCCACCTCCGAAGAAGTCGGCGTCGGCAGCCTCCACGACGCGCACCGCGCGCTGACTGAGGCGCGCTCCCTCCGGGGTGCACATCACGGTCCGGACACGCGCGTCGGCGCTCCCGCGCGCCCGGGACACCAAGCCGCGCCGCTCGAGGGCGCGGAGCACCTGCGAGGTCATCATCGGGTCCGTGCCCGCTTGGTCGGCGATCTGCCGCTGGGTCGGCAGCGAGTCATGGGTACGGGCCAGCCACCAGACGGAGGCGAGCAGGACGAACTGCACGTGCGTCAGGCCGAGTGGCCGCAATGCCGCGCCCAGCGTCCGCTGCCAGCGGTTCGCGGCCTGCCAGAGCAAAAATCCCGGGGTAGATCCAGGGCCGTCCGTTGCCACGTATGCGCGCATACTAACAAAATTATAGGCGCACATATGGTTGGTCAGACGGCCAATCCCGACCGCGAAAGTTGGTCTTGCATCATTCGTAGCGAGGGGTTAGGGTCGATTGCGAGGAGTGAGGTTGTCGACTCGGAGAGAGGTCGACGTTCACGTGTGTCTTGCGATACCAGGTCAGGTGATGGAGATCACGGACGATGCGAATCGCCTGGCCAAAGTCGACGTTGCAGGCGTCCAGCGGACGGTCAACATCGGGCTGCTCGATGAGGACGGCGACGGTGCCGCCCCCGGTGATTGGGTGCTGATCCACGTCGGCTTCGCGCTCTCCAAGGTGGACGAGGAGGAGGCGCTCGCCACCCGCAAGCTGCTCGAAGGCATGGGCGAGGACTACGAGCAGGAACTCGAGGAACTCCGGGGGAGCCTGATCGAGTGACCACGGTCCCCGACGTCTTTCCGGCCTGTGATCACACCGACGGGTGCATCACATGCGGGGACGTCGCGGTGGCGATGAGGGTGGAGCTGATCGACGTCGGACGCGGGCTCGCCCTCTGCGCCGACGAACACGGTGAACGTGCGACCGTCGAGGTTGAACTGGTCGCGCCGGTCGTCGTCGGCGACGAGCTCCTCGTTCACGCTGGAACGGCCTTGGTCCGCCTATGAAATACGTGGACGAGTTCCGCGATCCCGAGCTGGGCCGCGTGCTCGCCGGCGAGATCCTGTCGCTCGTGGAGCCCGGGCGTCACTACAAGTTCATGGAGGTCTGCGGCGGCCACACGCACTCGATCTACAAGTACGGGATCGACGACCTGCTGCCCGAGTCGGTCGAGCTGGTCCACGGACCGGGCTGCCCGGTTTGCGTGATCCCGATGGGCCGCGTCGATGACGGCATCGCGATCGCCCGAAACGAAGAGGTGATCTTCACCTGCTTCGGCGACATGATGCGGGTCCCCGGCTCGGAGAGCTCATTCCTCGAGGCGAAGGCGGCCGGCGCCGACATCCGGATGGTCTACTCGCCGCTCGACGCGCTGCGGATCGCGAAGGCCAACCCCGACCGCGAGGTCGTCTTCTTCGCGATCGGGTTCGAGACGACCGCACCCTCAACCGCCCTGACGATCAGGCGCGCCCGCGCCGAAGGCGTCACGAACTTCACCTGTGTCTGCAATCACGTGACGATCGTGCCACCGCTGCGCGCGCTGCTCGAATCGCCGGACCTGCGCCTCGACGGCTTCATCGGCCCCGGGCACGTCGCGACGGTCGTCGGCGCGCGGCCGTTCGAGTTCATCCCCGCCGACTACGAGAAGCCGCTCGTCGTCGCGGGCTTCGAGCCGCTCGACATCCTGCACGCGATCCAGATGATCCTGCGCCAGCTGGACGAGGGCCGCTGCGAGGTCGAGAACCAGTACAGCCGGATCGTCCCCTACGAGGGCAACCCCGCCGCACTCAAGGCGATGGCCGAAGTCTTCGAGCTGCGACCGCACTTCGAGTGGCGTGGTCTGGGCTTCATCTCGCAGAGTGCGCTGCGGCTCTCCGACGACTACGCCGAGCTTGACGCCGAGCGGCGGTTCTCGACTCCGGGTGTCCGCGTCGCGGACCCGAAGGCGTGCCAGTGCGGCGAGGTGCTGAAGGGCGTCATCAAGCCCTGGGAGTGCAAGGTCTTCGGGACCGCCTGCACGCCCGAGCGGCCGATCGGCACCTGCATGGTCTCCTCCGAGGGCGCCTGCGCGGCCTATTACAACTACGGCCGCTTCGCGCGCGAGAAGGAAGTGGTCTAGTGCCGACCGCCGCTCCCACCGACCGCGAACAGCGGATCCTCGGGATCATCGAGACGGCCCGCGCCAAGCGGCCGAAGTTCCGCGACGAGCGGATCACGATGGCCCACGGCGCCGGCGGCAAGGCGACCACGACGCTGATCGAAGGGCTGCTCGTGCCGGCCTTCGAATCCGAGTCGCTGAACGCCCTCGGGGACGCGGGCTCGGTGACCGTCGGCGATCACGAGCTCGCCATGACGACCGACACCTTCGTCGTCAAGCCGATCCGCTTTCCCGGCGGCTCGATCGGTGAGCTGGCCGTCAACGGGACGGTCAACGACCTCGCGGTCTCGGGCGCCCGGCCGCTCGCCCTGACGCTGTCGCTGATCCTCGAGGAGGGACTCCCCGCCCCGGAGCTGCGCGCCGAGGTCGAGGCGATCGCGTCGGCAGCGCGCGAGGCGGGGGTGCAGATCATCGCCGGCGACACGAAGGTGGTCGAGCGCGGCTACGCCGACAAGCTGTACATCTGCACGACGGGTATCGGCGAGCGCGACCCACGCGCCCGAACGGCGACCGATGCGCTGCGCCCCGGTGACCGGATCATCGTGTCGGGCTCGATCGGCGAGCACGGGACGGCGATCATGCTCGCACGAGGCGAACTCGGTCTCGACGCCGAGATCGAGTCCGATACCTGCTCGTTGTGGCCGGCCGTCGACGCGCTGCTCGAAGAGGCGGGCGGTGGGCTGCGCTGCATGCGCGACGCGACCCGCGGTGGAGTCGCCTCGGTTCTCAACGAGCTGGCGCGCGCCTCGACGGTCGCGATGGTCGTGCGCGAGGCGGCGATCCCGGTCGCGCCCGCCGTGATGGGCGCCTCCGAACTGCTCGGAATCGACCCGATGTACGTGGCGAACGAGGGCAAGCTGGTGGCGTTCGTCGCTCCGGAATCGGCCGACGCGGCGCTCGCCGCGCTGCGGTCGGTGGAGGGCTGCGAGGCGGCGGCGGAGATCGGTGAGGTTCGGACAGAGCCTCCGGGGATGGTTCTGGTGGAGACGGCATTTGGCGGCAGACGGGTCATGGATCAGTTGGTGGGCGACCCGCTACCGCGGATTTGTTGACGAGGAAAGAGGAGAGCTGATGGCGACCCAGATGGAGTTCGTACCCAACCAGCACGCGACCGAGGCGGTCACGGCGCACGTGATCTGGATGACGACCGGACTGGGTTGTGACGGTGATTCCGTCGCGATGACCTCGGCGACGAGCCCGAGCCTCGAGGACATCATCACGGGCGCGATCCCCGGGATGCCGCGGGTCGTCGTCCACACGCCCGTGCTCGCCTTTGAGAACGGAGCCGAATTCATGCAGGCGTGGTACGACGCCGAAGCCGGCAAGCTCGATCCGTTCGTGCTGATCGTCGAAGGCTCGATCCCCAACGAGCAGCTCAGCGGCGAGGGCCACTGGGCGGGTATGGGCGTCAACCCCGACAACGGCCAGCCGATTACGACCAACGAATGGGTCGATCGGCTCGCTCCCAAGGCCGCGGCCGTCGTCGCGATCGGGACCTGCGCGACCTACGGGGGAATCCCGGCGATGGCGAACAACCCGACCGGCGCGATGGGTATGTGCGACTACCTCGGCTGGAACTGGAAGTCCAGTGCCGGCCTGCCAATCATCAACATCCCCGGCTGTCCGGCCCAGCCCGACAACATGACCGAGACGCTGATGTATCTCGTCTTCGCGCTGGCCGGGATGGCGCCGCCGCCCGAGCTCGACGAAGCCCACCGGCCGACATGGCTGTTCGGGCGGACGGTCCGCGAGGGCTGCAACCGGGCCGGCTTCGCCGAGCAGGGTGAGTTCGCGACCGAGTACGGCGACGATCCACGCTGTCTGGTCAAGCTCGGCTGCAAGGGCCCGGTGGTCAAGTGCAACGTGCCGGTCCGCGGCTGGCAATCGGGCTACGGAGGCTGCCCGAATGTCGGCGGCATCTGCATGGCCTGCACGATGCCGGGCTTCCCCGACAAGTACATGCCTTTCATGGACGAGGACAAGTGGGGCGCGGCGGCGTCGAACTTCGAGAAGTTCGTCAGCGGCCCGGTGATCCGCTACTTCCGCCACAAGAACATCGACAACAACTACGACAAGGAGCCGGAGTGGAGACACAACCGACCCGAGCTCACGACCGGCTACGCCAAGCGCTGGTAGCGCGGAGGAGAACGAAATGTCAACGGTAGAGAGCCCGCGCGAACAGAAGGTTGTCGTCAAGGAGATGTCCTGGGATCCGATCACCCGGATCGTCGGGTCGCTCGGCATCCACACCGAGATCGACTTCACCAACCAGGTCGTGAACAAGTGCTACTCGACGTCGATGATCTTCCGGGGGTTCGACATCTTCATGAAGGGGATCGACCCGCGTGACGCGCACTTCATCACGAGCCGCATCTGCGGTATCTGCGGCGACAACCACTGCACGACCTCGTGCCTGAACCAGAACATGGCCTATGGCGTTACGCCGCCGAAGCTCGGCGACTACGCGTTCAACCTGGCCGAGCTCGCCGACTACATGTTCGACCACGCGATCTTCAACGACTGCATGGCGAACGTGGATTTCTGTGAGCAGATGGTCAAGGACACCAACCCGGCGCTGCTGGCCAAGGCCGAGACGACCTCGGCCGCGGGAAGCGACATCCACGGCTACAAGACGATCGCCGACATCATGCGGGCCCTGAACCCGTTCACCGGCGAGTTCTACCTCGAGACGCTCGGGGTGGCGCGCTGGACGCGTGAGATGTACTGCCTGTTCGGCGGTCGCCACACGCACCCCTCGACGATCATGCCGGGCGGCTGTTCGGCACACATCACGCACCAGACGCTGACCGACTACTACGTGCGTCTGATGCGCTACATGGAGTACGTCAAGCGGACCGTCCCGATGCACGACGACCTCTACGACTTCTTCCTGACGGAGTTGCCGGGTTACGACATGGTCGGCTATCGGGACACGAACCTCGTCTGCTGGGGGGCGTTCGACGATCCGGCGGGCAATGGCCGGCTCTACGACTACAAGTCGATGACCGATTGGGGCCGCAGCCGGTTCGTGACGCCCGGGGTGGTGATCGACGGTGAGCTGATCTCGACCGACCTCGTCGAGATCAACCTGATGATCCGGATCCTGCTCGGCTCCTCGTACTTCGATGACTGGGGGGACGAGAAGACGTTCGTGACCAAGGACCCGCTCGGCAACCCGGTCGACAAGCGCCATCCGTGGAACAAGGTGACGCTGCCCAAGCCGCAGAAGCGCGATTTCGCGGACAAGTACTCCTGGGTTACCTCACCCCGGATCTACGACGCCCGCAACGACCGCTACGTCGCCTGCGACACGGGCGGCGGGCCGTTCGCGCGCCAGTGGGTGACGGCCAAGGCCGGCATCCTCGACATCGGGTACCTCAAGGCGACCGGGCACAGCCTGCAGATGGTGTTGCCCAAGACGCCGAGCAGCCCCGAGATGGAGATCGAGTGGAAGATCCCGGAGAAGTCCAACGCGATCGAGCGCGACCGGGCGCGCACCTACCACCAGGCGTATTCGGCGCTGGTCGCGCTGCACAACCTGGACAAGGCGTTTGCCGAGGTGCGCTCGGGCCGGACCAAGAGCTGGAACGAGTTCACCGTTCCAGACTCGGCCGTCAGCGTCGGGTTCCACGAAGCGGCGCGTGGCGTGCTCTCACACCACATGGTGATCGAGGACGGCAAGATCGCCAACTACCAGCCGTACCCGCCGACGCCGTGGAACTCCAATCCACGCGACAGCTACGGGACGCCCGGACCCTACGAGGACGCGGTGCAGAACACGCCGATCTTCGAGGAGAACGGACCGGAGAACTTCAAGGGCGTGGACATCATGCGCGCCGTGAGGAGCTTCGATCCGTGCCTGCCGTGCGGCGTGCACATGTACACCGGGGGTGGCCGGGTCAAGAAGGTGATGCACCGCCCGACGGGGATGTCGTGACGCTGATCGAGCGAATCGGGCAGCTCAGTGCCCAGATCGAGGCATCGGCCGACCCGGCGATCAGCCGGGCGGCCGACGAGCTGGTCGCGACGATGCTCGAGATGTACGGGGAGGGGCTTCGGCGTGTGCTGGTGCCCCTCGACGAGGGGACGCGGATCGCGCTCGCCGAGGACGATCTGGTTGCTTCGCTGCTCCTGATCCACGACCTCCACCCGGTGCCGCTCGAGCAACGGGTCCAGGGGGGCTCGACGAGGTCAGGCCCTACATGAAGTCACACGGGGGAGGAGTTGAGCTGCTGGGCATCGAGGACGGGATCGCCCGCCTGCGGCTCGACGGAAGCTGCGACGGCTGCGCGGCGTCGGCCTCGACGCTCGAGCTCGCGGTCGAGAAGGCGCTGGAGGAGGCTGCCCCCGATCTGCTCGGCATCGAGGTCGAAGGGGTTGTCGCCGAAGCCGGCCCGGCGCTCACGGGGGTCGGCCTGCCGATGGTGATGATGAATGGTGGAGCGCCCGCGCCTCCGAAGGTGACCGGCTGGCAGGACCTCGACGGCGCCACCGATGTCGTGCCCGGAGCGCTCGGCGCTTTCACGGTCGACGGCGAGGCGCTGGTGGTGGCCAACGTCGACGGGGAGCTGCTCGCCTACCACGACTCCTGCGCCGGTTGCCAGGCTCCGCTCAGTACGAGCACGCTCAGCGAGGGCGTCCTGGCCTGCCCGAGCTGCGAGCGACGGTTCTTCCTGCCGCGCGCCGGACGATCACTCGACGACGATCGAATCCAGCTCGCGCCCGTGCCGCTCCTGCGTGAGAACGGATCGGTCGCGCGCGTGGCGCTGCATGCCTGACCAGCCCATGACTGCCCCGGAGGTCAGCCGCGCCCGGGCGATCGGTGCGCTCAAGCGTCTGTCGGCGCGCGAGATGCCGGATGGGCCCGAGCCGCTCGAGGCGGCCTGCGACATCTGCGGGACCTCGATGCCCGAGGACCACCGCCACCTGCTCAACCTCGAGGACCGCCACATGGTCTGCGCGTGTGAGAGTTGCTGGGCGCTGCGTTCGGGCGACGCCGAGTACCGCCCGACCGGCAACCGCGTGCTCTGGCTCGATGAGTTCGTCCTGCCGGATGAGATCTGGGCGCGGTTCAGCATCCCGATCGGGCTCGCGTTCTTCATCCGCGGCAGCGGGAACGTGGTCGCGATGTATCCGAGTCCGGCCGGCGCCACGGAGTCCGAGCTCGACCTCGGCGCCTGGGACGAGCTGACCAGGATCAACCCCGTGCTCGAGACGCTCGAGGCCGACGCCGAGACGTTGCTCGTCAATCGACGGGCCAAGCCGCCCCAGCATGTGATCGCGCCGACTGATGAGGCCTACAAGCTCGTCGGCCTGATCAAGGCCAACTGGCAGGGGCTCTCAGGGGGCCCGGCCGTCGAGCGCGTCATCGCAGGGTTCTTCGAGCAGCTCCAGGCGCGCGCTTGACCGGCCTGCCCGAGCCGGACTTCTGGGTCCTGGGCGCCGAGCCGGTGCGCCGTGCCGCGGTCCCGACGCTGGCGTTCAAGATGCGGGCCAACAACACCTCCGGGCGAGAGGTCTACGCAATCGTGCTGACGGCCCAGATCCAGATCGAGGCCGCTCAGCGGACCTACAGCGAGGAGACGCGCGAGCGGCTGCGCGAGATCTTCGGCGAGCCCGAGCGCTGGGGCGACACCGCTCGCGGTGTCCTCTGGACGCGCGAGGAGCATCTCGTCCAGGGCTTTGCCGATTCGGTGCGCTTCGACATCCGTGTGCCGCTGACGATCGACGCCGAGATCGCGGCGGTCAAATATTTCTCGGCGGTCCAGGGCGGCAAGGTCCCACTGACCTTCCACTTCAGCGGGACCGTCATGTACCGCGGCGAAACCGACCGGCTGCAGATCACCCAGCTTGCCTGGACCTCGGAGGCGAAGTTCGAGCTTCCGATCGAGACCTGGCGGCAGACGATCGCGCTGCACTATCCGGAGGGCGGAGTGATGCGGCTCGGCGAAGCAACGCTCGAGGAGCTGCGCGCCTTCCGCGTGGCGCGTGGTCTGCCGTCCCTGGAGGCCGCCGTACACGAACTGCTGGAAGCCGCCAGGGCCGAGGTCTAGAGAGCTGATGAAGGATCCCAAGCTCGAAGAACTCGTCACCTCGTTGCTCTACGAGGGCTACGCGCTCTACCCCTACACGCCCGCGGCGACCAAGAACGCGACGCCGACGCCGTTCGGGATCATCTACCCGACCGCTTATGCCGCTGGCGGCGATTCGACTTTCGACCACCTGCGGATCGACTGCCGCGTCGATGCGCCGGCGGACGCGCCGCTGAGCGGCGAAGTCCGCTTTCTGCAAGCCGCGGGAGACCGTCACCAGGCCGTTCCGCGGCGGATCGACGTTGACCAGCCGGGCAGCCAGGAGTTCGACTTCGGCGAGCTACAGGGTCGGGTGAGGCTGCGCCGCGACGGCGATCGCGTGCGAATGTGCGTCCACAACCTGACGCCTTTCGACGTGCCCGACGCCGACCGCGCGACCGCACTCGGCTCGGCGCTGCTCTCGACCCACGTGGTTGTGCGGCTCGCCGAAGGCCGGTTCATCTCGCCGCTCGAAGCGCCCGGCGAGAACGTCAACTCCTTCCCGGTGCTCGCCTCCGAGGATGACCGCGCGATCCTCGGCGCCGCGATCGTGCTCCCCGATCATCCGCAGCTCGCACCGCAGAGCAACGGCGGCCTGTTCGACAGCACCGAGATCGAGGAGGCCCTGCTGCTCCACGTCCAGACCCTGAGCGACGGCGAGCTCGAGTCGATCGAGGACCAGGATCCCGCGGTGCGCGAGATGATCGCGCGCGCGGCCGCCGCCACCCCGGAGGACATCTTCAAGCTGCATGCGGTCATGACGCCCTCGCCCGAGCCGATGAACATGCCGGGCGAGCACGAGATCGAGATCGACGGCCGGACCTTCCAGAAGGGCGGCAAGGTCATCCTGCGGCTGGGCACCGGGGGGGATCCACACGACATGATGCTCAATGGTCGCTCGGCGACGATCGAGCGGATCTACGTCGATGTCGAGGAGGGTGTTCATCTCGCGGTGACGATCGACGACGATCCCGGCGCCGACGTGATGCGCTCGAGCGGCCGCTACATGTTCTTCAAGCCCAAGGAGGTGGAACTGCGCCCGTGACCTCGAACCTGCCGGAGATCGATCCGAACGAGGAACTCGTCTCCCCGCGCGTGCCCGAAGCCCAGATCCTGATCGCGGGAATCGGCAACGCCTTCCTCGCCGACGACGGGTTCGGCCCTGAGGTCGCGCGACGGATCGAGGCGGGCGAGCTACCGCCTGGAGTCAGCGTTCACGACTTCGGCACCGGCGGGCTCGACCTCGCCTACGAGGTGATGCGCGGCTACCACGCGCTCGTGATCGTCGACGCGGGCACCCAGGGGGAGGCACCGGGAACGCTGTATGTGATGGAACCCGACGAGGAGGAGTTCGCGGGACCGATCGAGGACGGCGAACTGCTCGACCCACACGACATGAACCCGCGCACCGTCCTGCGCTTCATCAAGGCGGTCAACGGATGGCCCGGCAAGGTCGTCGTCGTCTCCTGCGAACCCGCCCAGATCGACGAGATGGGTTTCGGGCTCTCGGACGAGGTCGCGGCGGCGATCGACGACGCGGTCGCGCTCGTCATGAAGACCGTCGAGGAGCTGCGTTGCACGAGCTCTCCCTGAGCGAGGCGATCCTCGGCACGGTCCTCAAGCACGCCGCGGGCCGGCGCGTGACCGCTGTGGAGATGACGATCGGCGCGCTGCGCCAGGTCGTTCCCGACTCGCTCGACTTCTATTGGGGGATCGTCGCGCGCGACACGCTCTGCGAGGGCGCCGAGTTGCGCCACACGATGATCGCGGGGCGGGCGCGCTGCGAGTCGTGCGCAAAGGAATGGGAGCTCGACCTCCCGGTCTTTGTCTGCGCCTGTGGAGGCACCGGGCGCGCGGTGGCAGGCGAGGAGTTCGAGGTCGAGTCAATCGTCGTCGAAGACAAGGAGGACGCATGCATCGCACAAAGGTGACCGTCGCCAGCGACGCGCTCGACGCGAATACGACGATCGCGGCAGCCAACCGCTCCGATTTCGATCGTGAGGAAGTCCGCGTGGTGAATCTGATGAGCTCGCCGGGCGCCGGCAAGACGACCCTGCTCGAACGGGTCCTCGGTGGCGACGGGCTCGGCGAGTTGCGCGCAGGGGTGCTCGAGGGCGACGTGCAGGGCTCCTTCGACGCAGATCGGCTCTCACTGCTCCACATCCCCGTGACCCAGCTCAACACTGGTAACGGATTTGGCGGAGAGTGCCATCTCGACGCGAACATGGTGCGCAGCGCGCTGCCGTCGCTACCGCTCTCAGACATCGACCTGCTGCTCGTCGAGAACGTCGGCAACCTCGTCTGCCCGGCCGAATTCCGAATCGGCGAGGACGCGCGCGCCATGGTCGCGAGCGTCACGGAGGGTGTCGAGAAGCCGCTCAAGTACCCGCTCATGTTCCGCGCCTGTGAGCTGGTCGTGATCAACAAGATCGACCTGCTGCCGCACCTCGATCTCGACGTCGACCGGCTGGTGGCCAACGTCGGGCAGGTCAACCCCGATGCCCGCTGTCTGCTTGTCAGCGCGAAAACCGGAGAGGGGGTCGATCAGTTCGCCGATTGGCTCGCGGAGGTCGCGGGACGGGTGCTCAGCGCTGCTTAGCGACCGCGTAGCGGGTCGGTTCGACGAGCTGCTCGACCTGCGTCTGCGCAGCAGCGGTGGGTTCTTCGACGCGCACGCCGAGCGGCTGGCACGGCTCTGCCACGAGATGGCCGAGCGGTTCGCGCGCGGCGGCCGGCTGATCGCACTCGGCGTCACGCCCCAGTCGCGCTCTGATGTCCGCCACGTCGCCGTCGAGTTCGTCCACCCCGTGATCGTCGGCAAGCGGGCCTTGCCCGCGATCGGTCTGACGCTCGAAGGCGGGGAGATCACGAGGCAGGTCGAGCTGGTCGCGGAGGCCGACGACATCGTGATCGCGCACGACGCCGAGCCCGCAACAGTTGCTGCCCTCGCGATCGCGCGCGGCCGCGGCTGTCTGAGCATCGCGTTCGATGCAGGTGCGGGCGCAGAGCACGAGCTGGCACCGGCAACGGGCGATCCGTTCGTCGACCAGGAGATCGCCGAGACCGCCTATCACCTGCTCTGGGAGCTCTGCCACGTCTTCTTCGACCATCGCGGCCTGCTCGGCGGCCGAGACCGGCGCCGCACCCACGACAGTGGGGCGTCGAGCTTCCTCTATCCGTTCCTCGCCGAGAGCCAGGACGATCTCGATGCGGTGCTCGAAGACGTCCGCCGCTCGGTGTTGCTGAAGGCGGAGGAGATCGGCAAGCTGCGCGAGCGGGTGCTGCTCGACGGGCGGCCCGTGCTCGAGGCTGCGGCAGCCGCCCTGCGCGCGGCGTTCGAGGGCGGCGGGACCCTGCTCGTGCTCGGCAACGGGGGCTCCGCGACCGACGCGATCGATCTTGTCGCCGACTTTCGCGGCGCACCTCAGGGCTGGCCGGCGCGGCGCGCGATCGACCTCACCGAGGACGCTGCGATCATCACCGCGATCGCCAATGACGTTGGCCCGGCGGCGATCTTCGCTCGCCAGGTGATCGCCTACGGACGGCCCGGCGACGCGCTGCTCGCGCTCTCCACGAGCGGTGGGTCCGAGAACGTGATCGAGGCGCTCGCCGAGGCACGCCGCAGTGAGCTCGTGACAGTTGCGATGGTCGGCTACGACGGCGGGCGGATCCTCGCCGAGCAGCTCGCCGACCACGTCCTGGTAATCGAATCGGAGAACATCCCGCGCATCCAGGAGGCGCAGGCGACCGCCTACCACGCGCTCAGGGAGCTAACCGAGCTTGCGGGCTGACCGCGTGCGCGTCCGTGCGCGCGTCGAGGGGACGGTGCAGGGCGTCGGCTTCCGGCCGTTCGTGTTCAAACTCGCGGGCGGTCTGGGGCTGTCGGGCTGGGTGCTCAACGACGAGCACGGCGTGCTGCTGGAGGTCGAGGGCCCCGATCCGGTGGTCGCTGTCTTTCTGGATCGGCTGCCGGCCGAGGCCCCGCCGCTGGCGGCGATCGAGTCCGTCTCGACCGAGCGGCGCTCCCCGCTCGGCGATGCGGCTTTCGAAATCCGCGCCAGCCCGCCTGGCGGCATCCCCGATGCGCTCGTCGCCCCCGACAGCGCGACCTGTGAGGACTGCCTGCGCGAGCTATTCGACCCCGCGGACCGTCGCCACCGCTATCCGTTCATCAACTGCACCAACTGCGGGCCGCGTTTCACGATCGTGCGGGGCGTTCCCTACGACCGGCCGCTGACGACGATGGCCGGCTTCGAGATGTGCGCGCGATGCCGCGCCGAGTACGAGGACCCCGTCGATCGCCGCTTCCACGCGCAGCCGATCGCGTGCGCGGACTGCGGGCCCTCGGTGCGGCTGGTCGGCGGCAGCCCCGGGGACCCGATCGCCACCGCGTCGACGGCGCTGGCGGCCGGGCGGATCCTCGCGATCAAGGGTCTCGGCGGGTACCACCTCGCGTGTGTGGCGACAGACGAGGCCGCAGTGTCGGCGCTGCGTGCTCTCAAGCACCGCGAGGATCGGCCATTCGCGCTGATGGCCCAGGACCTCGATGCCGCGCGCGCGCTCGTCGAGCTCGGCCCAGCGGACGAGCAGCTTCTGGTCGGCCGTGAGCGCCCGATCGTCATCGCGCGCCGCCGCCGCGCCGCGGCGGTCGCCCGATCGGTGGCGCCGCGCACGAGCGACCTCGGGGTGATGCTCCCCTACACGCCGCTGCACCACCTGCTGCTGCACGCCGGCGAAGCGCCGCTCGTCATGACGAGCGGCAACCGCTCGGACGAGCCGATCGCCTTCGAGGACGAGGATGCCCGCGAGCGGCTTGATCCGATCGCCGACCTGTTGCTGGTCCACGATCGGCCGATCCACATCCGCACCGACGACTCCGTCGTGCGGGCTACCGGCCAGGGTCCCCTGGTCATCCGCCGCGCGCGCGGATACGTGCCGGGAGCGATCGAACTACCGGCTCCGAGCGAGCGGCCGCTGCTAGCTGTCGGCGCCGAGCTGAAGAACACGTTCTGCGTGGCAAAGGGACGGCGTGCCTGGGTCTCACACCACATCGGCGATCTCGAGAACTGGGAGACGCTGGCGTCCTTCCGCTCGGGGGTCGAGCACTTCCAACGTGTCTTCGACGTACGGCCCGAGCTCGTCGTCCACGATCTCCATCCCGAGTATCTGTCCACCAAGCACGCGCTCGAGCTCTACGGACTGGAGACGATCGGCGTCCAGCATCATCACGCCCACTTCGCCGCCTGCCTGGCCGAGCACGGGGAGCCCGGTCCTGCGATCGGTGTCGTCTTCGACGGGACCGGTTATGGCGAGGACGGGACGGTCTGGGGAGGGGAGCTACTGATCGGCGGCCTCGCCGACTGCGAGCGCGCCGGACACCTGCTGCCGGTCGCGATGCCCGGTGGCGAGCGCGCAATCCACGAGCCGTGGCGGATGGCGTGCGTCTGGCTCGAGGCCGCCTACGGGGAGCCGGCGGCACCGCTGCCGGGAATCGATCCGGCGCGCTGGGCGCAGGTCGCCGAGCTCGCCCGGAGCGGCATCGCCTCGCCGCTCACCTCGAGCGCCGGCCGCCTGTTCGACGCCGTCGCGGCGCTGCTCGGCCTGCGTGTCGAGGTCAGCTACGAGGGCCAGGCGGCGGCGGAGCTCGAAGCTGCCGCCGACCTCGCCGAGCGATCGGCTTACGGGCTCGAGCTGGGTGGCGGCGAGCCGCTCGTCCTGGACCCCCGTTCCCTGCTGCGCGAGCTGGTCGCCGATCGGGACGCTGGGATCGACCTTGCGCTGATCGCGGCACGCTTCCACAACGGCCTCGCGGCCGGGATCGCTGCTGCGTGCACGAGGCTCGCCGAGGGGAGTGGTCTCGACACGGTCGCCCTGTCGGGCGGGGTGTTCCAGAACCGCTTGCTGCTGGAGCGAACGAGCGAGGCGCTTCTCGGACCCGGGCTCCAGGTACTGCGTCCGGTGCGGCTGCCGCCGAACGACGGCGGTATCTCCTACGGGCAGGCGGCCGTAGCGGCGGCGCGGCACGGGTAGTGGCGTTTCTCATCGTGAGCCGCAGGCGATCGGAGCAGACGCTCGCCCGCCGCTGGCCCGACCGGCATCAGGTGTACGCGAAGCTAGTAGGACTTGCCCGAGCGAGGCGTGACCGCCCGCGCGAGGGAGGCGTCGGGCCGTGAGCGCGCCGGGGGATGGCGCAGGTAGGGACCCTTTTTCCACGGGTGTGGCCCGACGGAGGAGTAGTGGGTTCGCAGGTAGGCGACCAGGTCACCCCGGTGCTCGGCGCACGCATAGCGCGCCGGCCCGAACAGGCCGCGGCCGGTCCAGGTCAGCCAGTTGGACGGGGGTGCGTCGAGGTACTCGCCGAACAGCTCCGCCCTCAGCTGGTGCTCCAGGCTGCGCTGGGTTTCGGCGTCGGGGCGCGCGTCACAGAACCCGCATCGGAAGACGATGCGCACCGGCACCGCTCAGGTGACTCCCGTGTACCAGAGGCCGAACATCACGCCGAACAGTCCGAGCGCCGGGATCAACACCGTCCGGTAGACCGGCTGGATCACACGGCGGGTGAGGATCCAGGCGAACGCCGTCGTGCATGCCGCCATCGAGGCGATCGACATCGGCGCGAAGACCAGCAGCGCCAGCAGCGCCTCGAGCTGGGTCGGGAGGGCCGCGATCAGCAGCAGTACAACGGCACCGGTGCCGGCGAGACCGTGGAGGACGCCGATCGCGAGCGCCTGTTGTGGCGTGCGGACGGCGGTGTGCTGGTGGCTCCCCTCGCCGCGCCTCAAGTGGCGGTGCGTCGCCTCGGCTTCATGGTCGTGGGAGTTGAGCCGATAGTCACCGTGGGCCCATTTCCAGAGAACGCGACCGGCCAGCAGGAGGATGACCGCCCCGACCGCCGTCTCCGCGCCCGCTTCGAGCCAGGTCGGCAACTCGGACTTGAGCAGGATCAGGGGAACTCCGATCAAGAGCAGGATCGCCGCGTGTCCGATCCCCCACCAGGCGCCGAGTCGCGCCGCCTGCCGCGAGCTGCTGTCTTCGGCCGCGACCAGCGATGTGACCGCCACGAGGTGGTCGGGATCGGATGCGTGCCTGAGGCCGAGTACAAAGGCGATCCCGAGCGCAACGAGCAACGGTGCCCCGTCGAACAGACCGGTCAGCCACGCATCGATGTTCTCGACCGGCTCGAAGAGCCATTCGAAACTCATCAGCCGGGCTCCTGACAGTCGCCGCAGAGGCCGACGACCGGGTCGTGTGTGAACCGCGCCTCCCAGCCGAACCGCTCGCGCAACTGATCGCGAACCCCGTCCAGTTCGTCCGGGTCGACCGCCCGCACGACCTGGCAGGACTGGCAGACGAGGTACTCGCGGACGCCGGCGCCCGCGCGCACGTAGAGGCTGGGAGAGTGGCCGAGGTGGAAGTGGCGGACGATCCCGACCCGCTCGAGCCGGTCGAGGTTGCGATAGACCGATGCGACGTCGCCGCCCGCGATATCCGCTGCGATCTGCTCCGCCGTCAGCGGGCGATCGGCCTCGTAGAGCGCCTCGATCGTGAGCCGTCGCGCGGTCGACACACGCAGGCCGGCGGCGCGCATCACCTCGAGGGCGGCCTCCGGGTCGGGAGCGAGCGCGACTGGACCGCTGTGCGGTGCCGTCACGGTGCTCCTCTAAGCACTACGTATCGCAAGTGCGATCTCCTCGCAGTTGCGAACGATCCTATGCACGATCGCCGCACGGGTCAAGGCGAGTACCTGCCCGACCTACCGGCCTGCGCCACCCGTTGCGTAGATTGTCGGGCGTGGAGCTCAGCGGCAAGACGATCATCGTCACCGGCGCGAACAGCGGTATCGGGAAGATCGCTGCGCGCGAGCTCGCGAGCGCTGGGGCGAGGATCGTGCTTGCGGTGCGCGACCCTGCAAAGGGCGAGGCCGCGGCCGCCGAGATGACCGGAGGGGCCGAAGTCCGCTCGCTCGACCTCGCCGACCTCTCCTCGGTCCGTGCGTTCGCCGAGAGCTGGGGCGATGCGCCGATCGACATCCTGATCAACAACGCCGGTGTGATGGCGCTGCCCGAACGCCGAACCACCGACGGCTTCGAGATGCAGATCGGGACCAATCACCTCGGCCACTTCGCACTCACCAACCTGCTGCTGCCGCGGGTCACCGAACGGATCGTGACCGTCGCCTCCGGCGCGCACCGGATCGGCAAGATCCGCCTCCACGACCTCAACTGGGAGCGCGAGCGCTACTCGCGCTGGCCGGCCTACGGGCAGTCGAAGCTAGCCAACCTGCTGTTTACCTTCGAGCTCGGGCGAAAGCTCGCCGCCGCCGACTCCGATGTGCGCGCCCTCGCCGCTCATCCCGGCTACGCCGCGACGGGGCTCCAGGGCCACTCGACCAATCTTCTGGACAAGGTGCTGATGATCCCGGGCAACTTGCTGTTCGCTCAGAGCGAGGCGAACGGCGCGCGGCCGACCATCCATGCGGCGACCGAAGACCTGCCAAGCGGCAGCTATATCGGTCCCGACGGAATCGGCGAGATGCGCGGCAGGCCGACGCTCGTCGGTTGCAGCAACGCCGCGCGGGACGAGCGCGTCGCCGCTCAGCTGTGGACGCTCTCCGAGGAGCTGACCGGTGTCAGCTTCCCGTTGCCCGTCGCTGCGTAGAGCCCCGGCAGAATCCGCTGTCTAGCATCGTCGGCGATGGCCGATGCCAAAAACCACCATGTAGTGATCGTCGGCGGCGGCTTCGGAGGCCTTAGTGCCGCCCGGTCCCTCAAGCGCGCGCCCGTGAACGTGACCCTGATCGACGCACGCAACTTCCACCTGTTCCAGCCGCTCAGCTACCAGGTCGCGACCGGGGCTCTGTCTTCGACCGAGATCGCGATGCCGCTGCGGCGGATCTTCCGCGCCCAACAGAATGTCCGCGTCCTGCTCGGCGAGGTGACCGCGATCGATCCCGAGCGGCAATCGGTCAGCATCGCACCCGGTGTAGCCGGTCCGGAGCGGCTCGAGATCGCCTACGACACGCTGATCCTGGCCGGCGGCTCGACCTACTCCTATTTCGGCAACGACCAGTGGCGCGAGCACGCGCTCGAGGTCAAGTCGCTCGAGAGCGCGGTCGCCGTCCGCCGCCGTGTACTCAGCGCGTTCGAGGCCGCGGAGCTCGAGCAGGACCATGAACGGCGCGCGGCTTGGCTCCGATTCGTGATCGTCGGCGGCGGGCCGACCGGCGTCGAAATGGCCGGTCAGATCGCCGAGCTGGCGCGCGACGCCCTGCCGCGCGAGTTTCGCTCGGTCGACACCCGCGACGGGGAGATCCTGCTGCTCGAGATGGGCGACGCGATCCTCAGCAGCTTCGATCCGCGACTGTCAGCCCGTGCCGAGCGCTCGCTGCGCTCGCTTGGGGTGACGCCGATGCTCGGCCGGCGGGTCGTTGACATCGATGCCGACTCGGTGACGATCGAGGACGGCGGGGGTGAGCGCTCGCGGATCGCCGCGCACACGATCATCTGGGCCGCCGGGGTACAAGCCGCCGAGCTGGCGGGAGTCCTCGCGCGGGCGACCGGCGCCGAGGCGGACCGCCTCGGCCGGATCGCGGTCGAGCCCGATCTGACGGTCGCCGACCGGCCCGAGATCCTCGCGCTCGGTGACATGGTCCGGGTCCGCGCCCCCGACGGCGAGCTGCTCGATCTGCCCGGCGTCGCGCCGGTGGCGATGCAGCAGGGCCGCTACGCCGCACGGCTGATCGCCGACCGCCTCAAGGGACGCGTCTCGCGGCCGTTCGCCTACCGCGACAAGGGCAACCTCGCGACAATCGGTCGTGCCAAGGCGGTCGCCGAGCTACCCGGTGGTATCCGCCTCTCCGGTCCGATCGCGTGGATCACCTGGCTGCTCGTCCACATCGTCTACCTGCTCGACTTCCAGAACCGCGCGATCGTGCTGCTGCGCTGGTCGATCAGCTTCATGACCCGCGGCCGCGGTGCGCGGCTGATCAGCCAGGCGCCGCCCCAGGTCGCGGGAGAGAACCCTGATGTCGCCAGCCTGGGCCTGCCGCCCGCGACTACGGCCCTGCTGTTCGATCTCGACGGGGTCCTGACGCGCA
Source organism: uncultured Thermoleophilaceae bacterium (assembly GCA_963790245.1). Lineage (GTDB taxonomy): Bacteria > Actinomycetota > Thermoleophilia > Solirubrobacterales > Thermoleophilaceae > JACCVG01. Next base: position 1,135,367 of record CAWBNP010000002.1, on the reverse strand, counting down.
CCGCGGCGACCCACGCGCGCGCGTGGAAGGCGAGCTTCGACCAGTTTCTCGAGCGCTGGGGCGCCGACCGGGACGATCCTCAGGAGCCGTTCGACCTGGACGAAGACTATGCCCGGCACGTCGACGGCAAGCCGCGCCAGGACGGCATCCGGGCGTTCCTCGCCGCTCGCTCGATCACCCTGCCCGAGGGCTTGCCCGGCGACCCGCCGGACGCCTTCACCGTCGCGGCGATCGCGGCCGACAAGGACAGCCGCGTCCACGCGCTGATCGAGAGCGAGGGGGTCCAGACCTTCGACGACTCGATCGCATACGTCCGGCGCGCGCACGAGAGTGGACTGCGCTGTGCGGTTGTCTCCTCGAGCGCCAACACCCAGCTGGTCCTGCGCCGCGTCGGCATCGAGGATCTTTTCGACGCGCGCATCGACGGCGTGGTCGCCGCCGAGCGGGGCCTCCCCGGCAAGCCCGCGCCCGACACCTTCCTCGCGGGGGCCGCGGCGCTGCACGCGCGACCCGATCAAGCGGTTGTCTTCGAGGACGCGATCGCGGGCGTGCAGGCCGGCGCGGCCGGCGGGTTCGCCCTGGTGGTCGGCGTCGACCGCGTCGGCAACGGGCACGGTGCCGCGCTCGCTGAGCAGGGTGCGGACATCGTCGTCACCGACCTCGGGGAGTTGATCGGCTGATGGCCCCCAATCCGGGGGCAGGCGAGCTGGAGCGCTACGGCGTCGATCCCTGGACCGTCGTCGAGCACACGCTCGACCTCGACCGGATGGCCCAGTCCGAGTCGGTGTTCGCGCTTTCCAACGGCCACGTCGGGATCCGCGGCAACCTCGACGAGGGCGAGCCGAACATGCTGCCCGGGACCTACTTGAACGGGTTCTACGAGCGTCGCCCCCTGCCGCACGCCGAACTCGGCTACGGGTATCCGGAGACCGGTCAGACGGTCGTCAACGTGACCAACGGGAAGCTGATCCGGCTGCTGGTCGAGGACGAGATGTTCGACTTGCGCTACGGCGAGGTGCGCAGCCACGAGCGCGTGCTCGATTTCCGCGCCGGCCTGCTGCGCAGAGTTGTCGAGTGGGTCTCTCCGACGGGACGAGGCGTCCGGGTCACCTCGACGCGCATGGTCTCGCTCGTCCAGCGCGCGATCGTCGCCATCCACTACTGCGTCGAGCCGCTCGGCGACGCCGCGCGCGTCGTGATCCAGTCGGAACTGGTCGCCAACGAGCCGTTGCTCGGCCAGGCCGATGACCCGCGCAGCGCGGCGATCCTCGAACGGCCGCTGCAGCCCCGCCAGCACGCGTCCGACGGCATGCGGGCCACACTCGCTCACGCAACCGAGGCGAGCGACCTGCTGCTGGCCGTCGCGATGGACCACACGCTAAGCGCGCCCGACGGAACCGAGGTCGTCCGCGTCGAGACCGAGGACGACCTGGCGCGGTTGACGATCGCCTCGGACCTGCCGACCGGCGGGGCCCTGGAGCTGACCAAGTTCGTCGCCTACGGGTGGTCGAGCCGCCGCTCGCTCCCCTCGCTACGCGGGCAGGTCGAGGCGGCGCTCGCCGAGGCGGCCCACACCGGCTGGGACGGATTCGTCGCCAGCCAGCGCGCCTATCTCGACGAGTACTGGGAGGCCGCCGACGTCGAGCTCGACGGCGACCCCGAGCTCCAGCAGGCCGTTCGCTTCGGGATGTTCCAAGGGCTCCAGAACTCGGCCCGCGCCGAGGTCCGCGCGATCCCGGCCAAGGGGCTCACCGGCCCCGGATATGACGGGCACGCCTTCTGGGACGCCGAGACCTACGTCCTGCCGCTACTGATCTACACGCGCCCCGAGGCCGCGGCCGACGCGCTGCGCTGGCGCCATTCGATCCTTCCCGCCGCGCGCGAGCGCGCAAAGGAGCTCGGGCTGAGGGGGGCGGCCTTCCCCTGGCGCACCCTGCACGGCGAGGAGTCCTCGGGCTATTGGCCGGCCGGCACCGCCGCCTTCCACGTCAACGCGAGCATCGCCGACGCCGTCACCCGCTACCTCGCGGTCGTCGGCGACGAGCCGTTCGAGAGCGAGGTCGGGACCGAGTTGCTGGTCGAGACGGCGCGGCTGTGGCTGTCGCTCGGCCACTACGACCTCGAGGGCGAGTTCCGGATCGACGGGGTGACCGGACCCGACGAGTACAGCGCCCTCGCCGACGACAACATCTACACCAACCTGATGGCGCAGAAGAACCTGCGCTCGGCGGCCGACAGCTGCGGCCGCCAGCCCGACCGCGCCGCCGAGCTCGGCGTCGCCGAAGAGGAGCTCGGAGACTGGCGAGCGGCCGCCGACGCGATGGCCGTTCCCTACGACGAGCGGCTCGAGGTCCACCCACAGGCGGAGGGGTTCACCGAGCACAAGGCGTGGGATTTCGACGCCGTCGAGCCCGACCGCTATCCGCTGCTGCTGCACTTCCCCTACTTCGAGCTCTACCGGCGCCAGGTCGTCAAGCAGGCCGACCTCGTGATGGCTCTCTACCTGCGCGGTGACGCCTTCACGCTCGAGGAGAAGGAGCGCAACTTCGCCTACTACGAGCCGCTGACCGTCCGTGACTCATCGCTCTCGGCCGCCATGCAGGCGATCGTCGCCGCCGAGGTCGGTCACGTCGATCTGGCTTATGAGTACCTCGCGGAATCGGCGCTGATGGACCTCGACGATCTGCAGCGCAACACGGGGGAGGGGCTGCACATCGCGGCGTCGGCCGGCGGCTGGCTCGCGGTGGTCGCGGGCTTTGGCGGGATGCGCGACCACGACGGCGAGCTTTCCTTCCGCCCGCGGATGCCGGCCGGTCTCGAGCGGATCAGCTTCCGCATCTCCTTCCGGGGCAGCAGGATCCAGGTCGAGCTGGACGGCGGCGTCACCTACCGGCTGCTCGACGGCGCCCCGATCGAGGTCACCCACGAGGACGAACGGATCACGATCACCGCGGAGCCGCTGCGTCGCGAGCTGGTCGTCCCGACACCGTCGGGTCCGACCCCCACCCAACCCCGCGGACGCGCGCCGCGCCGCCGGCGCGCGTTGCGCCAGCCGCCCGACCACGTTGAGTTCCGGCCGGGCAGCGTCACGCCGATCGAGCTCGATCCCCGACGTCTGGGGATCGAGCTCGGTGACTTTGGTTGACCGTCTCGCGCGCTAGCGCTTAGTCCCCGCGAGGACGTCCTCGATCGGGGTGTCCGGCCGGACGAGGATCGCGCCCTCGCCCGTCGCGTAGGCCTCCTCGCCGTGGTAGATGACGTCCATCCCCTGGCCTTCCTCCTGCGCACTCGCCCGCAGCGGCATGATGAATCCAACGATCCGCAGCAGGATGTAGGTCACCACGAACGCGTAGACCGGCACCGTCGCGACCGCGAGCGCCTGCGCGAGCAGCTGACCGGGATTGCCGAACACCAGCCCGTCGGCCAGGCCGTTCCAGTCCGCCTGGGCGAAGAAGCCGATGAACAGGATGCCGGTGAAGCCGGCGATGCCGTGTGCGGCGAGCACGTCGAGCGTCTCGTCGACCCTCGTCCGCGGCCGGAAGGCCACGACCGCCCAGCACGGGATCGCGACTCCGAACCCGAGCACCATCGCCCACACCGGGCTGATGAAGCCGCCCGCCGGGGTGATGCCCACGCAACCGACGATGATCGCGGTCGCCGCGCCGATCGCGGTGATCCGCCGCCCGCGCAGGTGGTCGAGCAGGAACCACATCAGCAGCGCGCAGGCGGGCGTCAGCAGCGTGTTGGTGAACGCGAGCACGCTGAGCTCGTTGACTCCGAAGCCGCTGCCCCCGTTGAAGCCGAACCAGCCGAACCACAGCAGGCCCGCGCCGAGCAGCACGTAGACGGCGTTGTGGGGCAGGATCGCCTGGCGACCGTAGTCCTTGCGCGCCCCGACCACGATCGCGGCCGCGAGCGCCGAGAAGCCGGAGGCCATCTCGACGGCGATGCCGCCCGCGAAGTCGAGCGTCCCGGGGGCGCCGAGGGTCCCGCCGGCGACCAGCCAGCCGCCGCCGAAGCCCCAGTGCGCGAGCACGGCGTAGACGAGCACGGACCACAGGGCGGCGAACAGCAGAAACGCGCCGAACCGCATCCGCTCCACGACCGCGCCCGAGACGAGCGCGACCGTGATGATGCAGAAGGTCGCCTGAAAGGCGAAGAAGACGAGGTGGGGGATCGTCTGGGCGCCGCCCGCGTCGACGAAGAAAGGGTTGTCGATCGGATCGAACATGACACCGTTCATCAGTGCGTAGTCGAGCCCGCCGATGAACCAGCTGCCTTCCGAGAAGGCGAGCGAATAGCCGACCAGCGCCCAGGTGACAGCGGCGATGCCGATCGCCGCGACGCACATCATGAACGTGTTGAGCGTGTTCTTGGAACGGACGAGCCCGGCGTAGAACAGCCCGAGCCCGATCGTCATCAGCAGCACCAAAGCTGTGCTGGCCAGCATCCAGGCGGTATCTCCGGTGTCGATCATCAGGCACCCACCGGGGTGACAGCGCTGTCGTCGGTCTCGCCGGTGCGGATCCGTACGACCCGCTCGAGCGGCACGACGAAGATCTTCCCGTCACCGACCTCGCCGGTCCGGCCGCCCTCGCAAAGCGCCTCGATCGCCGGGTCGACGAACGCGTCGGAGACAGCGATCTCGAAGCGGACCTTCTCCGAGAGACCCATCTTCACGGTCGTGCCGCGGTAGGTCTCGACGCGGTCGAGCTCGCCTCCGTGGCCTTGGACCCGGCTGACCGAGAACCCGTTGACCTCGGAGTTGTAGAGCGATTCCAGAACGTCGTTTGCCTGCTCCGGCCTAACGATCCCGATCACCAGTTTCATGCGTGGCGTCTCCTCGTCGGTTGCTGACCCGGGGAGATTCGGCGATCACCACCATCGGGTCTTTGGCCCGATGTACAAAGAGGCCCGCGAGCGTCTGTCCGGCGGTCAGAGCAGCAGCTGGACTATGGCCGCGATGCCGACGGCGACGACCAGGCCGCGAAGCGCTCCGGGCGAAAGCCTCCGGCCGATTCGGGCGCCGAGGATCCCGCCCGCGACAGCGCCGACCGCAATCAGTCCGGCCGCTCGGAAGTCGATGTCGGCGATCAGGACGAACACAAGGGCAGAGACCGCGTTGGCCGTACCCGCGAACAGGTTCTTGAGCGCGTTGACCCGCTGGATCTCGTCGGGCAGCGCGGTCCCGAGCAGAGCGAACAGGACGATTCCCTGGCCGGCGCCGAAGTAGCCCCCGTAGACCCCCGTCAGGCCGATGCCCAGTGGCAGCGAGTGGCGGCCGGCGACTCGGCCGGCGGTCCGTCGTGCGGTGACCCACGCCGAGATCCGGGGGCCGGCGACGACGAGCACCAGCGCAATCGCGATCAACACCGGCGCGGCGTAGCGGAACCACTCTGCCGGCAGCGCGAGCAGAAGGATCGCTCCGGCGATCGCGCCGAGTCCTGACCACAGTGCGAGCCCGAGCGCCCCGCGCCAGTGGCCGCGCAGCTCCTCGCGGTACTGGTGGACGGCCGCGATCGAACCTGGCACCAGTCCGAGCCCGTTCGTGACGTTGGCCGTGATCGGCGGTAGGCCGACGGCGAGCAGCGCCGGAAAGGTGACGAGCGTCCCCGACCCGGCGACCGCGTTGATCGAACCGGCGGCGAGCCCCGCGAGCAGGATCCCGGCGGCCTCGAGCAGGCTCAACCGATGTCCGGACGCCCGATGTGCAACCCCGGCGCCCGTGGATCGCACGTCGCACGCCCACGATCACGGGTGTCTCGCATCAGACGTCGAGGTGGCGCAACGCCGAGCGCGCGGCGTTGAATCCGTTCATCCCGTGGACGCCGGCGCCGGGCGGAGTCGCCGCCGAGCAGAGGAACACGCCTGGGATCCCGGTGTCGTAGGGGTCGATCGCGAGCCGCGGCCGGATCGCCGTCTGCCAAGCGGTGTTCTTACCCGTGATGATGTCGCCGCCGATGTAGTTGGCGTTGTAGGCGGAAAACTCGGTCGTCGGCTTGACCGCTCGCGCGACGATCCGTTCGCGCAGCCCCGGCGCGAACCGCTCGATCTGGTCGAGGACCACTTCCGTGGCGTCGCCGTCGTAACCGCTCGGGACGTGGGCGTAGGCCCAGACCGGGTGGACGTCACCGGCCGAGCGGGACGGGTCGGCCAGGTACTGCTGTCCGACGAGCACCAGCGGTCGCTCCGGCATTCGGCCGCGGTTGATCTCGGCCTCGGCGAGCACCAGCTCGTCGAAGTCGCCGACCGCGTGGACGGTTCCGGCACGGCGGCAAGCCTCGTTGGTCCACGGGACCCCGCCCTGCACCGCGACATCAACCTTGAAGGCGCCCGGCCCGTGGCGGTAGCGCCCGTAGGCACGCGCGACCCGCCGCGGCAGCCGGTCTCCGGCGATCTGCGCGACTCCCCGCGGCGCGAGGTCGAGCACGACTGCGCCCGCCGGGGCGAGATCGGCCAGCGATCGGACCTGCACATCGGTCTCGATCGTCCCTCCATGCTCAGCCAGGTCCGCCGCGAGCGCATCGGTGATCGCCCGCGAGCCGCCGCGCGCGACCGCCCAGCCGAAGCTGTGGCAGGCGCAGATCAGGGCGCACCCGACCGAGGAGCTGAGCAGCTGCGTCAGCGGGCTGAAGGCGTGCGCGGCAACGCCGCCGAACAACGCCTTGGCTTGCGGCGTCTTGAACGCTCGGGCGAGCACCGTCGCGGGCGCGACGGCGGGGATCCCGAACCGCGCGAGTCGCACGGGGTGGGAAGGAACCCGCAGCAGTGGCTGCATCAGATCGTCGACGAGCGCCTCGAAGGATTCCGACGGCCCGCCGAACAGTCGCCGCCAGCGCCTGCCGTCGGCGCCCAGGGCCGCAGCGGTCCTCTCGACCGAGTGGAACAGCGCCCCGGCGCTGCCGTCGTCGAGCGGGTGGGCGAGGTCGACCTCCGGCCAGCACCACTCCAAACCGTGACGCTCGAGCCCGAGCGAGCGCAGGAACGGCGATCCGACCGCCATCGGGTGGACCGCCGAGCAATGGTCGTGGAGCACTCCCGGGACCGTCAGCTCGGAGGTGCGGGTGCCTCCGCCGATCGTCTCGGCCGCCTCGAGGACGGTCACCTCTACTCCCGCACGCGCGAGGGCGACCGCACAGGCCAGCCCGTTCGGGCCCGCGCCCACGACGATCGCGTTGGTCACGTAGCGGGCGCGGCGCGGCCGCCGGTGATCTCGACCGGGAACTCGTCGGTCGGCGAGAGCCACGGAAGGCGCGCTCTCATGTCGGCGACGTTGACGTTGCCCTCCTCGATCAGCCCGGTCTTCGCATCGTAGATCCGATAGCGCTGGCGCTGGATATGCGCCGGCTGGGACTCGAGTGAGATCACGCGCAGCTCACCCGCTTCGAAGTCGCACTGCTCCTGGACCGCGGCCAGCAGCTGCTCGCCGTGGAAGTGGCCGTCACCGAAGTTGAACCCGAGTGTCACGCCGGCCAGGAACTCCCCCTCACGAACCGTGTAGTCCTCCAGCTTGTCAACGGCCCGCGGCAGCAGGCCGTTGAGTGCTCGGCCATGTGAGTGCATCGCGCGGAACGCGAGCGCCTTGGAGAGCGTCAGCTCGGCCGTGTCGCGGTCATACAGCGCGGTCAGCTGATTGACGACGATCGGCGCGGACTTCGTCACCCGCGCCTCGAGCTTCTCCTCGGCGCCCGAGTCCTTGCGGAACAGCCATTGACTGGTCGCCCAGTTGCCGGCGTAGTAGCGCATCGACGGCAGGAACGAGATCAGGTCGGGTCGGAAGTTCCCGAGGATCGGCACCAGCACGCCGCTGGTCAGGACGATCGCCCACAGCAGCGGGCTCTCGAGGTCCGTGAACGGCGCCGCGGCATTCGTCCCCGTGAACAGGAAAAACAGCCCGAACATCATGAACAGGTTCCACTCAAGCGGGACCGCCAGCGGGAACGTAGAGGTGATGTGGATGTGGAAGATCAGCATCGCGACCACCGCGATCGCGCCGATCGCTCCGCCCTGGGTCGCCAGCAGCAACAACGGGAACAGGAACTCGATCGCCGTGCCGGTGTGGGCGGCGGTGAACGCGAACCGCGAGGGCTGCAGATCCTCGGGGTGGTTGCGGTAGAGGTGCCGCTTCATGAACCGCGAGCGGTTCCACGGCGTGTTGGAGATCATCACCGAGACCACGTACGGGAAGTGGTGGTTGAGCTTCGAGGAGGCCGCGCCGAACCAGACGCAGACGAGCACGATCTGCGAGGCGACGACCATGTTCTCGAGCGGGAACAGGAAGACGACCAGCAGAAGGCCGTAGATCTCCGGCCGGGTCGAGAGGTAGGAGACCTTGTCGCGCAGGCCGAGCAGGACGAGCAGGATCAGCTCGGCTCCGATCGCGTACGGATCGAGCCGGCCGGCCTCGATCCCCGCGCTCGGCAGACCCGGGGAGAGCAGCAGGTAGATCGCTCCGATCAGCACGCCGGCGCAAAGCGCGACGTCGACGATCGTGCGCCGCGAGCCGCGCGTGAACGGGACCTTGTCGGGCCACGGCGGCAGTCGGATCGCGCCCGGACGGAGCCAGAAGAGGATGCCCCCGATCGGCGGCAGGAAGCGGAACGTGAGCGGCATCGACCCCGAGCCGAGACCGAGCAGCTCCCAGAGAATCATCCAGACGACGAGCTTCTGCCAGACGATCGGCTCACGCCACCACTGCGCGAAATCGCTGAGGCCGCCGAGGCCGGGCGTCGCCGAGATCAGCCAGATCGCGCCGATCGAGAAGAGCACGAGCTTGACGATGTAGAGCAGGTAGACCGCACCCGGAGTGCCGAAGCCGTTGACAGCCCAGTCCTGGGCGAGCGGCTTGATCCGCTCGAGGTGAGGCTTGGTCTTCCACTCCTCGATGTCGACGGGCGGCGGCGCGGGGGTGATGAATCCCATTCGTTAACTCTCGTCCTCGGGTGCGGTGACAGATTACGCGTACGGTGGTCCGTATGGCAGACGATTCGATCGCGCTGCAGGGCGCACCCAACTTCCGCGACCTCGGCGGGCTGACCGCGGGCGAGGGGATGCGGGTTCGGACGGGGCTGATCTACCGCTCCGAGGCGCTCCACGCGCTGACCGATCGGGACCTCGACCGGCTCGGCGAGCTCGAGGTCGCATTGGTCTGTGACCTGCGCACGCCGGGCGAGCGGCAGCGCTCCCCGAGCCGATGGCGCGAAGGATTGCGGCCCGAGACCATCGAGCTCGACGGCGAGCGCGACGGCACCGCCACCGTCGAGGGCGCCTACGGGCTGATCGAGCAGCGGATCTCCGAGGCCGCTCAGGCCTACATGCGCAACGCCTACACCGGCTACCCGCGCGTCTACGCCCCGGTGATCGCCGATCTCGCCAAGCGGATCATCGCCGGCCGGGTGCCGCTGGTCGTTCACTGCCACGCCGGCAAGGACCGCACAGGGTTCGTCTGCGCGATGCTGCTGTATGCCCTCGGGGTCGAGCGGGAGACGGTCGAGGCCGACTACCTGCGCAGCGACTCGTTCTTCGGGCGCGAACGGATCAGCGCCGCGGCCTCGGAGTGGCTCGGACGCGAGCCCGACGCCGAGCTCGTCGACGTGTTTCGTTCGCAGCTTCCATACCTGGAGCTCTCGATCGCCGAGGTCGAGCGCGAGCACGGCTCGATCGAGAAGTACCTCGAGGCTGCAGCCGGAATCGATACCAACCGGCGAGCGATACTCCGCGAGCTGCTGCTCGAGCCCGTTTCATAGCCGTCTCGGGAGGGGATCTGACAGCCACGCGACCGCCTGCCTCACCCACAGACCTGCCCGGGTCGGGCCTCCGAGCCGCGCTCAGGCGCACGGTCAGCGAGCTCCGCGAGGACCAGGTCACGACCTGGGCCGCGGCGCTGACCTACTACGGAGTGCTGTCGCTATTCCCGGCGCTGCTCGTGTTCGTCTCGATCCTCGGCCTGGTCGGTCCCGAGACGACTCAGCCGCTGCTCAATCAGATCACCGGTTTGGCCGCCGGGGGCGGGGGCGAGCTGCTCACCGATGCGATGACCGGCCTGCAAGCGAACGAGAGCGCAGCGGGTCTGGCGCTCGTGATCGGGATCGGTGGCGCGCTGTGGTCGGCTTCGGGATACATCGGGGCGTTCATCCAGGCGGCGAACCAGATCTGGGACGTGGAAGAAGGCCGGCCCTTCTGGAAGACGATCCCGCTACGCCTCGGCCTGACCGTCGTGATCCTTGTGCTTCTGCTGGTCGGCGCCTTCGCCGTCGTGCTGACCGGCAGCATCGCCGAGGCGGTCGGCAACCTGCTCGGGCTCGGGAGCACCGCCGTCACGGTCTGGGAGATCGCAAAGTGGCCCGTCCTCGTGCTGCTGGTCGCCGGGATCTTCTCGTTGCTCTACTACACGACGCCGAACGTCCGCCAGCCCGGCTTCCCGTGGGTTTCGCCGGGCGGGGTGGTCGCCGTGCTGCTGTGGCTGCTCGCTTCCGGAGCGTTCGCGCTCTACATCGCCAACTTCGGCTCCTACGACAAGACCTACGGGAGTCTCGGCGGCGTTATCAGCTTCCTCGTGTGGCTCTGGATCTCGAACATCGCCGTGCTGGTCGGCGCCGAGCTCAATGCCGAGCTCGAGCGCGGCCGCCAGATCGAGGCCGGCCAGCCACTGGACACGGAGCCCTTCCTGCCGCCGATCGACGCCGCCGAGCAGCCGACCAAATCGATCGAATGAAAGTTGGGCTTTGCGCGCTGCCTAGCGCGCACGCGACGCAGCGCGAATTCCTGCGCGAGTAAAAACGTTCCGTTCATCGGCTGACCGCGGCTATCGTCTGAGGCATGGCGGGCACTGCCTTCGTGACCGGAGGCTCAGGCTTTATCGGGGGTCGGCTGATCGGGCGACTCGTCGCGGAGGGATGGACCGTCCGGGCACTGGCCAGGTCGGATCGCTCGGCCGCGGCGGTCCGCGCACTCGGCGCGGAGCCGGTGGCCGGCGACCTCGAATCCCCCGCCTCGATCGCAGCGGGAGCGCGGGGCTGCGATACCGCGTTCCACGCGGCCGCCGCGGTGCTGGAGTGGGGTCCCCGGTCGGAGTTCGAGCGCGGCAACGTCACCGGCACGAAGAACGCGCTGCGCGGCTGCGGCGAGGCGTCGGTCAAGCGGTTCGTCCACGTCGGGACCGAGGCCGCGCTGATGGCCGGTCAGCCGCTCGTCTCGGTCGACGAGTCGGCCCCGCTGCGGCCCGATTCGCCGGCCCTCTACCCCGCGACCAAGGCGGCGGCCGAGCAACTCGTCCGCTCTTATGGCGCCGGGATGGAGACGGTCGTGATCAGGCCGCGCCTGGTCTGGGGGCCGGGGGATTCGACGATCCTGCCCGGCCTCGCCGACGCGGTTCGCGCGGGCCGCTTCGCATGGATCGGCGGCGGCCGCCATCTGACTTCGACGACCCACGTCGACAACGTCGTCGAGGGGCTGCTGCTCGGCGCCGCGAAGGGCCGCCCGGGCGAGGCGTACTTCGTCACCGACGGTGACCCGGTCGAGTTCCGGAGCTTTGTCACCCGTCTGCTGGCCACCGTCGGGTTGACGCCCACCGAGCACAACATGCCTGCGCCGCTCGCGCTCGCGGCGGCCGGCATCACCGAGACCGTCTGGCGGGCGTTGCGGATTCGCTCCACACCACCGATCACGCGGATGGCCGTCTGGCTCTCGGCGCTCGAAACGACGATCGACATCTCCAAGGCGCGCACCGAGCTGGGCTATGTGCCGGTCCGCTCCCGCGACGCAGGGCTCGCCGAGCTCGCGGGCTGAATGGCGCGCCGAGCGCGGAGGCGCGTCCTGGGTCTGGCTGCGCTCACGCTTCTCGCCGCGCCCGCACCGGCGGCCGCCGGTGCGCCACTGGACCTGGACAACTGCCGAGCCGTCGGGGGCCTCCATCGCTGCGACGGCCTCGTCAGCACGTGGGACGGCGTTCCGCTCGACGCGACGGTGACGGCGCCGAGCGCCGCAGTCCGCCGCCGGCCGCTGATCGTGCTGCTGCACGGCTTCGGCAACTCCAAGCACGAGTACCTCGACCCGAGCTCGTCGGCCTACACAGGCAACGCCTTCGAGTTCGCGCGGCGCGGTTACCTCGTTCTCACCTACACCTCGCGCGGACTGTGGGGCTCGTGCGGTACGCCAGAGGCGCGGCTGCGTTCCCCGGTCGCCTGCGCCGCGGGCTACATCCACCTCGCCGACATCCGCTACGAGGCGCGGGACACCCAGACCCTGATCGGACGGCTCGTCGATCAGGGCTTCGCGGACCCGCGCCGGATCGGGGTCAGCGGCGATTCCTACGGCGGCGGCCAGAGCCTCGAGCTCGCCGCGCTCAACTCCCGCACGGCGCTTCCCGACGGCCGCCTGGTCCGCTGGCGAAGCCCTGCCGGCCGCCCGCTCTCGCTGGCCGCCGCCGCGCCGGTGATCCCGTGGTCGGACCTGCTCTCGGCGATCGCGCCCAACGGGCGCGTCCGGTCGGGCGTCCCGAGCCCGCCGCGATCGAGCAGCGATCCGGTCGGAGTCGAGAAGCTGACATTCGCGAACGGCGTCTTCGCGGCGGCCCAGAACGCGACCGGTCCGGGCCAGCCGGTCGGCGAGCCGTTCGTGCCCGGGCGGCCGATGGGCTACCTCGCACCGCTCGGTCTCGATCCGGAGGCCGACGTCGCGGGCTGGGTGGGACGCGCCACGCTCGGCGAGCCCTACACCGATCGTCTCGCCATCGACACGGTCTCGCAGCTCTCGCGCTTTCACTCGGCCTACCACGTCGATCCGGCTCGCCGCCCACCGCCGCTGCTGATCTCGAGCGGTTTCACCGACGATCTGTTTCCCGTCAGCGAGGCGCTCCGCTACGCCGAGCGGACACGCAGGCTTCACCCGGCGACCCCGCTGTCACTGCTGTTCGGCGACTTCGGCCACCAGCGGGCGCAGAACAAGACGGCCGACCGGAAGCTGCTCGAATCGAGGATCGCGTCGTTCTTCGATCGACATCTGCGCGGACGGGGGAGAGGCCGAGCGGAGACGGTCGAGGCGCTGACCCAGACCTGCCCCCGGTCGGAGCGATCGCGCGGGCCGTTCGCGGCGAAAACGTTCGGCAGGCTCGCGACCCGTTCGGTGCGCTTCAGCGATCCGGCCGAGCGCCGCGTCGGCTCGCTTGCGGGCGGCCCCACTGTCGGCGTGGCGATCGACCCCGTCACCGGCGGCGGCAACGCGTGCGCGCAGGTCGCGGCGGGGGACCAGCCCGGCGTCGCGACCTACCGGCTGCCGACCGTCCCCGCCGGAGCCGCGTACACGCTGCTCGGCTCCCCGCGGGTGCGAGTGCGCGCCACCGTCATCGGCGCCCGGCCCGAGCACGCACAGATCGCCGCTCGGCTCTGGGACGTCGCGGCGGACGGACGGACCCAGACGCTCGTCGCGCGCGGTCTCTACCGTCCGACCGGCCGCGGGATCGAGCGGTTCGAGCTGTATCCAAACGGCTGGCGGTTCGCCCCCGGCCACACGCCGAAGCTCGAGCTGCTCGGCAACGACGCGCCGTTCGCTCGGCCGTCTAACGCGCTCTTTTCGCTGGGGCTCTCCGACCTGCGCCTCTCGCTGCCGGTCCGTTAACGCAGAACGGGACCCCGCTTGGGGGCCCCGTTCTGATGCTGCTGTCCGAAGCGAGGGCCTAGAGGTCCTCGTCAGCGAACGGATCCTCGGGCTCGGTGACCGACTTGCTGGTCGCGGCCTTGCAGCCGGGGCTCTTGGCGACGCGGGCGTAGAACGTCGCCCCCGAGGCGCGGTTGTTGCCGAGCGACCAGCTGCCGTCGGTGCCACTCGTGTCCGAGGAGTACTCCTCGTCGGTGGTCGGGTTCGGGCGGTTCCCGTCCTGGATGTAGACGACGACGTCGCGCTCTGCGATGCAGACGGCGGACTTGCTCTTGACCTTGCCGGAGAAGTCTCCGCCGTTGGACTTGAGCGTGACCTTGACCTTGGCCGACTTGGCGGCGAGCGCCGTACCGGGCAGGGCGACTGCGGTGAGCGACAGGGCGGCCACGAGGGCCAGGGTGGTGCTGCGGATCATCTTGGTGTTCATCTGAGTCCTCCTCGGACGGTGGTTTGGCTTGCACGGCCATCATCAATCCGCGCCGCGGTGGCGAACAGCCACCCTGGGTGGAGGGTTTTCACACCACGTTTCGGACGGGACCGGTGTAAGGTCAGCTACGCGTGGAGGAGGCCTCGCCGCTAGTCGAGCTGTTCTTGCCGATCGGCCTCGCCGTGATCATGGCCACGCTCGGTCTCTCGCTCCGCACCGAGGACTTCAGGCGGGTACTCACGGCGCCGCGGGGGGTGGCGATCGGACTTGGCAATCTGCTGCTCGTCTCGCCGCTGCTCGCCTTCGCGGTAGCGGAGATCTTCGGGCTTGACCCGCTGCTGGCGGTCGGTCTCGTGCTGCTCGGCGCCTCGCCCGGCGGAACGATGGCGAACCTGCTCACCCACCTCGCGCGCGGCGAGACCGCTCTGTCGGTCACGATGACCGCCGTCTCGAGTGTCGCGGCCGTCGTGACCGTTCCGCTGTTCCTCGGCCTTGCGATAGCGCACTTCGGCGTCACCGGGCTGACCAACGAGGTCTCGCTGATCGGGATCGTGATCCGCGTCTTCCTGATCACGCTGATCCCGCTCGCGATCGGGATGAGCTTCGCTGCGCGAGCGCCTGAACGAGCGCAGGCGCTCGAGCCCCGCCTCAAGCGAGTGGCGCTGGTCGTCTTCATCGGGATCATCGCCGCCGCGGTCTTCGAGGAGCGCGCTCTGATCGCCGGCAGCCTGGCGATTGTCGGCCCGGCGGCACTGGCGTTCAACGTCGTCGCGATGTCCTTCAGCTTCGCGGCCGCCCGGCTCGGACGCCTCTCCGACCGCCAGGCGACGGCGATCGCGATGGAGCTCGGCATCCACAACAGCACGCTGACGATCACGGTCGCCGCGGCGATCGACACCAGGCTGGCGATCCCGGCCGCCGTCTACAGCGTTTTCATGTTCGTCACGGCCGGCTCGTTTGCGGCCTTCATGAAGGCGCGCAACGCGGCATTCATGGAGGCGCGCGATGACGGTACGGTCGGGTACC
This sequence comes from uncultured Thermoleophilaceae bacterium, assembly GCA_963790245.1. Classification (GTDB taxonomy): domain Bacteria; phylum Actinomycetota; class Thermoleophilia; order Solirubrobacterales; family Thermoleophilaceae; genus JACCVG01. Next base: position 1,120,261 of record CAWBNP010000002.1, on the reverse strand, counting down.
CTCGGTAGACGGAGGCAGCCAGCGGGAGGTAGCGAGGGCCGGTGCTGAGGGTGACCCGGGTGGACAATTGAGCGAGCAGGGAGCGCGACCGTCGCTGAGCACGGTCGGGCGAGTGGCCGCCTTCGGGGCGGTCCTGGCGGCGCTCGTCCTGGTCCTGCTCGTCCTGCTCTCAGGTCAGGGCGGCTATCAGGTGCGGATCCAGTTCGAGAACGCCGGGCAGCTGGTGAGCGGCAACCTGGCGCTCGTCGGCGGAGCGCAGGCGGGTCTGGTCAAAGGCGTCGACATCGGGCCCAACGGCCTGATCGAGGTCGACGTCGAGATCGACGAGCGCTACGCGCCGTTGCGGGAGGGGACGCGCGCGGTGATCCGCCAGGGCGGTCAGGCCTCGATCGCGAACAAGTACATCGATCTCTACATGGCGCCGGCCGAGAAGGGCCAACAGCCGATTCCCGACGGCGGCCTGATTCGGGTCGGGAACACGACGACCAACGTCGAGTTCGATCAGTTCCTGAGCATCTTCGACGAGAAGACGCGCGGCGCGCTGCAGGGCTTCTTCAAGGGACAGGCCCGCCAGTACGCAGGGCGCGGCGAGGACGCCAATCGCGGCCTGCGCTACCTCAACTCCTCGCTCTCGGCGAGTAGCCGGTTGTTCGAGGAGCTCAGTCAGGACCCCGTCGTGCTTGAGCGCTTCCTTGTCGATACCTCCTCACTTGTGACGGCCCTCTCGGACCGTCGGGAGGATCTCGGGCCGCTGATCACCAACCTCAATCGTACGACCGGAGCGCTGGCTGCCGAGCGCGTCGCGTTGGCCGAGGTCGTCGAGCGCTTCCCGCCCTTCATGCGTTCAGCCAACACGACGTTCGTCAACCTGCGCGACACACTGGACCGTGTCGAGCCGTTCGTAGCGGCATCGAAGCCGGTTGCAAAGCGGCTGCGTCCTTACCTGGCGCAGCTGCGGCCGTTCGCGCGCGACGCCGTCGATCCGGTCCGGGAGCTCTCGCGCGTGCTGCGCTCACCGGGACAAGCCAACGACCTCGTCGAGCTGAACCGTACGTTCCCGGGGCTGACCCGAATCGCGCTCGACGAGGCTCGCCGCAACGGCGAGCAGCGCCGGGGCGCGTTCCCCGAGCTGGGGGAGGCGCTGTCTGACAGCGCGCCGGTCATCGCGCACGGCCGGCCCTACACGACCGACTTCTTCGGCTGGCTGGATGACTTTTCCCACACCGGCGGAACCGATGCGCTCGGCGGTTTCTCGCGCTCCCAGATCTACTTCAATGCGTTCACGCCCCAACTGCCGCCCGGGGTGCCCTGTCCCGAGGCCGCCGTCCTCGCGGGCGGCTGCGTGCTCGCCGACTTCTCCGATTCGCTCGGCTTCGATACGTCGAACCTCCGCGGTGAGGTCTTCAAGGAGTTCGCCCGGACCGAGCAGTTCAAGCGCTGCCCCGGCGCATCCGAGGAACCGGCGGCCGACGGGTCCAACGTTTTCTCGGAGGCCGAGCAGCGCGAGCTCGACTGCGATGAGGACGATCGCGCGACGGGGCCGATCGAGTGACCGCCCGGGGGTTCGTCACGATCTTGGCCGTGGTCGCGCTGGGGATCGGCGCTGCCGTCCTGACCGCCGCCTCGGAGAGCGAGCTCGAGGGCAAGCGCTACCACGTCGTGTTCGACAATGTCTTCGGACTGGTCGAGGGTGGCGACGTCAAGGTCGGCGGGGTACGGGGCGGGACGGTCGAAGGATTCGAGTTGACCGAGGACGAGCCCCGGCGTGTCGTGGTCGAGATCGACATCTCCGAGCCGGGTTTCCAGTCGCTGCGCAGGGACGCCGAGTGTGGAGTGCGTCAGCAATCCCTGATCGGCGAGTACTTCGTCGACTGCGAACTCGGCACGGGGGATCCGCTTCCCGCAGGCGGCACCGTGCCCGTCGAACAGACCTCCTCGACGATCCCGGTAGACCTCGTGCAGAACGTCATGCGCCTGCCCTACCGGGAGCGGTTCCGGTTGATTCTCTCGGAGCTCGGGACGGGTCTCGCGGGCCGTCCCGATGATCTCAACGAGGTGATCCGGCGAGCCCATCCGGGGCTCCGCGAGACGAGCGAGACCTTCAAGATCCTGGCTGACCAGAATCGCTCGATCTCCAGGTTCATCCGCGACTCGGACACGGTCGCTGCGGCCGTCGCCCCGGCAAAGGAGCAGCTCTCGCGGTGGGCGACCGAGGCCTCCGAGACGGCCACGATCCAGGCCTCCCGCGAACAGAGCATCGCCGCTCAATGGCGCGATCTGCCGATCTTCCTCGGCCAGTTGCGACCGACCCTTGCCCAGCTCGAGGACACCGCGGGCCGCCAGATCCCGCTGCTCGACCGGTTGCGCTCCGGCGCACCGGAGCTGCGCCGGTTCATCAGCGCCCTGCGGCCGTTCGCCGAGTCGGCACGCGACTCCAATCGCGGCCTCTCCGACAGCACGCGGGCAGGCCGCGAAGCGCTGCGCGAGAGCCGTGAGGAGGTCTCCACGCTGCGCGATCTGGCGGAGGACGCGCCGCGGCTCGGCGAGCCGCTGCGCCAGTTCCTGCAGGCGCTTGACGATCGGGCGCGCTCGACGGAGGACGATCCGCTCGCCGCCAGGCTGGCGCCACCCAAGCCCGACAAGACCGCCTACCGCGAGGGCCAGGGGCTCACCGGGATGGAGGCCTTCTGGAACTACATCTACCACCAGACGCTGTCGACCAACGTCTATGACGAGGTCTCGCACCTGCTGCGGATCGTCCTGCTGCGCGACACCAAGTGCTCGCCCTACTCGGCCAACCCGACCGAATCGGATATCGCCCGTTGCGGCTCTCTGCTCGGCCCCTACCAGCCCGGTCTGAGCGAGGCCAAGGGCAAGGTCGGCCGCTTCGACTTCGGCCCGGCCGATCCCGATCCGACCGAGCGGCCGCCGGCCGACGCCAAAGCCGCCGATGCCCGCGAGCGCCCGGCCCGTGCCGTCAGAAGCCGTCCGGCCGAGCGAAGCGCGGGCCGGGATGACCAGCCGCCTGCGATCCCAGAGACTGCCTCCGCCCCCTCCGAGCAGCCATCCGCCCCAGGGGATCAACCGACCGCGCCCGGCGGGCTGCTCGACTTCCTCCTCTCGCCATGAGCCGCAAGCCCAACACCTCGATCGTCGCCAGCCCGGTGCTCGTCGGGGCGATCACGATGCTCGTGATCGTGGTTGCCGTCTTCCTCGGCTACAACGCCAACAAGGGTTTTCCGTTCGTCCCGACCTATGACCTCAGCGCCGAGCTGCCGAGCGGCTCGAACCTCGCCAAGGGCGCGGAGGTGCGGGTCGGCGGCTTCCGCGTCGGCCAGCTGAGCGGCCTGCGCCCGGATGTCGATCCGAGGAACGGCGATTCGATCGCGGTCGCCGACATCAAGCTCGACAAGGCGATCGAGCCGCTGCCCGAGGACACCGCCGTGATGGTGAGGCCGCGCTCGGCGGTAGGCCTGAAGTACATCGAGCTGACGCCCGGCTCGAGTGATCGCTCGCTCGTGGCGGGTGACCGGATCCCGTTGCGCAATGCGACCCGGCCGGTCGAATTCGACGAGTTCTTCAGCCAGAACGACCAGCCGACGCGCGACTCGCAGCGCACCGTGTTGCTCGGCTACGGCACCGCGCTCGCCGGCCGCGGGAGCGCGATCAACGAGACGATCGGCGGGCTCGTTCCGTTCCTGACCCACCTCGAGCCGGTGATGCGCAACCTCTCCGATCCGCAGACCCAGCTGCGGAGGCTGTTCCCGAGCGCCGAGCGGTTCGTGGCCGAGATCGCCCCCGTCGCCGGCACCTATGCAGAGCTGTTCGCGAACATGGCGACGACCTTCGAGGCGCTCGGCGCCGACCCGGCGGCGCTCCGCTCGGCGATCGAGCGTTCCCCGCGAACCCTCCAAGCGGGTATCCAGAGCTTTCCCGTCCAGCGTCCCTTCCTCGCGCGGGCCGAGGTCTTGTTCACGGAATTGGATCCCGCCGTGCGCGAGCTCGAGCGACGGTTGCCCGCAGTGACGCGGGCGCTCGAGACCGGCGGCCCCGTACTCGAGGACGCGCCTCCGTTCCACCGCCGCACGGAGGACGTCTTCCGCTCGCTCGACACGCTCGCGGAGAACCCGAACACCCTGCTGGCGCTGCGCGATCTCGAGACGACCCTCGAGGTGACCGCCCCGCTGCTCGAATTCGTGGCTCCCTACCAGACCGTCTGCAACTACTGGAACTACTACTGGACCGGGCTCTCCGAGCACCTCTCCGAACCGCTTCCAGGAGGCAACATCCAGCGGGTTCTGCTGCGCTCCGACCTCGCCGGCCAGAACAACCGGCTCGGCGACTCGACAGCCGAGCGGCCGGTCGACATCCCCGCCAATCAGGACCCGCAGGATGCGCGCGACCCGTCGGGCAACGATCTGCAGGCCCTCCACCGCCAGTACTACTCCCCGGCGGTCGACGAGCGCGGCCGCGCCGACTGCGAGAGCGGCCAGCGCGGATACCTCGACAGCCTCCAGACCGGCGCTCGCTACAAGCCGAGCAACAACCCCGATCAGCTGGGCGGCAGCAACGTCGTGATTGATCCGAGCACCCCCGGGCGCGCCGGTCCGACCTTCAAGACGCGCGAGCTGGGCATCAACTCGCTGAAGGACGTGAAGTAGCAATGGCCAGGCCGATCAAGAACCCGAGCACCCCGCTCGAGCGGGTCGCTCCGCGACTCGGCGGCTGGCCACGGCTGCGGGTCGGCGTCGTTGCGCTCCTGGTGCTCGCTGCAGTGATCTACTTCGCTTACGGTGGCCAGCGGCCGTTCACACAGACCTTCGCCGTCGATGCGGTCTTCAGCGACGTCAACGACATCAAGCGAGGTTCCCCCGTTCGAACGGCGGGCGTTGACGTCGGCACCGTCACCGAAATCGAGCCGGTCGGCGACGGATCGAATCTGATCCGCCTGTCGATGGAGATCGACGACGCCGGATTGCCGGTGCGCGAGGACGCCCGGGTTACGGTGCGCTCGCGGATCTTCCTGGAGGGCAATTACTTCGTCGACCTCGAGCCCGGCGCTCCCTCGTCGCCCGAACTGGCGAATGGCGGCACGATCCCTGTCAACCAGACCGCTTCGCCGGTCCAGTTCGGTGAGCTGTTGACGGCACTCCAGTCCGACACGCGCGATGATCTGCGCAGCTTCCTCGCCGAGTTCTCCAAGGGTCTGGACCGCGGCGGGGCCGAGGGCTTCAACGAGGCGATCCGCCACTGGGAGGGGGCGTACCGCAGCACTTCGATCGCCAACGAGGCGACGCTCGGGCGTCGTCCCCACGACCTGAGCGGCGTGATCGCCGCCCAGCAGAAGATCTTCGGCGCGCTGGTGCGGGACGAGCAATCGCTCCGCGACCTGGTCGTCAACCTCAACCGGACGGCCGGGGCCTTCGCACGTGAGGACGATTCGCTGCGCGCGACGATTCCGGCCCTGCGCGACGTCCTGATCACCGGCCGCCCGGCCCTCCAGTCGCTCAACCGCGGGCTGCCCTCGCTCGGCGAGTTCGCCGACGCCGCGCTCCCGGCAGCGCGCTCCTCGCGCCCGGCGCTCGACGAGCAGATCCCGTTCACCCGCCAGGCCCGTCAGCTGGTCTCCCGGAGCGAGCTCGGCGCGCTCGCGCCCCGCCTGCGCAAGACCGTCCCGCGCCTTGCCCACCTGAACCTCCAGCAGACCCGTACGCTCGAGCAGACGCGGGCATTCGCCTCCTGCCAGAACAACGTGCTGCTGCCCTTCTCCAAGACGCCGATCCCGCATCCGTATCTTCGAGAAACTCGACGGCGAGCCGTTCTTCGAGCAGTCGCCACGCTCGTTCGTCGGCCTCGCGGGCGAGAGCCGCCTCTCGGATGCCAACACGCCGTACTTCCGGGTGCAGGCGGGCGGCGGCCCGGTGACCCTCGCCTCACCCGGGGTCCTGGGCGATGACATCTTCGCCCAGCTCGACTTCCCGCTCCAGGGGATCGTGCCGATGCGTCCCGACCGCCAACCCAGCTTCCGTCCCGACGTTCCCTGCGAGACCCAGGAGCCGCCGAACCTCGAGCCGGTCGCCGGTGGACCCGAGCTCGCCGGCGAGATGGTACGGCCCCAGCCCCGTGGAGCCGGGCTCGACGCCGAGCGGGCAACCGAGCAGCTCGAGGGCCTCGACCGCCACATCCGCGGCGCCACCGAACTCGATCCGCTGCTCTCCGAGCTGGGGGGTAAGCGATGAAGCGCGCAGTGCTGGGCCGCCTGCCGGACGCGATCGCGATCGTTGCGCTGGTCGTCCTCTCGGTGGCCGTGACGACCTACATCCTTCTCGAGCAGGGCGTTCGCCTGCCGATCGTCGAGCGCGGCCCGGTCTACATGTGGGCTGAATTCACCAATGCGCGCGGTGTCAATCCCGGCCAGGGCCAGACGGTTCGCGTCTCGGGCATGCGGGTCGGCGATATCGGCGAGGTCGAACTCGAGAACGGGCTTGCCCGGGTGCGGATGGACCTCGACCCGGAGTACTCCGATCTGGTGCGCTCGGATGCCACCGCCCTACTGCGTCCACGGACGGGGCTCAAGGACATGTTTCTCGAGCTCGACCCGGGTTCGAAGTCGGAGCCGGCGCTCGAGGAGAACTCGCTGATCTCGGTCGAGAACACCGCACCCGACATCAACCCCGATGAAATCCTCTCGGCGCTCGACTCCGATACCCGCGCATATCTGCGCCTGCTGCTGACCGGCGCCGGCAAGGGCCTCGAGGACCGCGGAGGGGATCTACGCGAGGTCTTCCGCCGGCTCGGTCCGCTCTTCCGCGACATCCGGCGGCTGAACGAGCAGGTCGCGCTGCGCAGGGAGAACCTCACGCGGCTGATCTCGAACACCAACCAGAGCGCGAGCGAGCTGGCCACCCGTGACGACGAGCTCGCGACCCTCGTGCGCGAGTCCAATCGGGTGTTCCGCGCGATCGGCTCGCAGGAGCAGGGCGTCTCGAGCGCGGTCAGTCAGCTCCCCGCAACCCTCGGCCAAGCCAAACAGACGCTCCTGCGAGTCAACGAGCTCGGGCAGAAGCTGCCCGCGCTTGACTCGCTCCAGCCGGTTGTCCGTGAACTCGACCGCACCAATCCGGTGGTCGAGCAGTTCGCTCGCGAGGGCGAGCCGATCCTTCGCGAGGACGTCCGTCCGCTCGTGCGCGCCGCAGTTCCCTACGTCGATGTCGTGCGCCCGGCAGCACGCGACCTCGGGCGTGCGGGTCCCGATCTCCGAGCCTCCTTTGCAGAACTCAACCGGTTCTTCAACATCGCCGCCAACAACCCCGGCGGCGCCGAGGGTCCGGAAGGTGGCACCGCTCGCGACGAGGGCTATCTGTTCTGGCTCGGCTGGGTAGCTCAGAACGGCGTCTCGGTGTTCTCTACCGGAGATGCCCAGGGCCCCTACCGCCGGTTCATCTCCTCCGCGAGCTGCTCTACGCTCGACGCTCTGATCAACTCCTCGCCAAGTCCCGAGCTCACATCCGCCCTGCTCGGCGTCACCGACCTGCTCAACGACCCAGGGCTCTGCCCCGGCTGATGGACAAGACAGCACCCTCACCGGCCAAGATCGCTGCGCTCGTCGGCTTCGCGCTGTCGTGCTTCGGTCTGTTGATGTTCCTCTGGATCTCGTTCGGCGGGGCCGTCCCGCTCGGCGCGCAGGGCTACCGCTTCAAGGCCTACTTCGACGAGGCCGCACTGCTCGTCAACGAGGCCGATGTACGGATCTCCGGGTTGACGGTCGGCAAGGTCAAGACCAAGGAACTCCGCCGGGAGGGCGGAATGCTGGTCGAGATGGAGCTCGATGCGCGCTTTGCCCCGATCCCGTCCGACACGAGGGCCGTGCTGCGCCAGAAGACGCTGCTGGGACAGATCTACATTGAGCTGACCCAGGGCTCCGAAGAGGTTCCGAAGCTGGCTGATGGCGGGACGCTGCCGCGTGCGAGTATCGCCGAGCCGACCGAGATCGATGAGGTGATCTCGACCTTTGACAAACCGACGCGCCGCGCGTTCCAAGGCGTCGCGCGCGAGCTCGCGAAGACGATCGACGGCAACGGCGAGAACCTCAACGACGCGATCGGGACGCTGCCGTCGTTCGTCTTCCGGGGCGATGACCTGCTCGAGGTCGTCGATCAGCAGGAGCCCGCAGTGCAACGGCTGGTCCGAAACGCCGGGGTGGTCTTCCGCACGCTGACCGAGCGCGAGGGCGAGCTGCGATCCCTGGTCGGAAACGCGAATGGCTTCTTCGGCGCCCTGGCCTCGCGTCGCGATGCACTGGCCGAGACGATTCAGGTGCTCCCGACTTTCCTCGAGGAGTCGCGGCTCACATTCCAGCGGCTCGAGGGGTTTGCGGGCGATACCAAGCCGCTGGTCAATGATCTGATCCCCGTCGCGCGCGATATCCCGCCGACCGCGCGCAACGTCGGCAAGCTGGCTCCCGATCTCGAGACCCTCTTCGAAGGGCTCGACGTAGTGATCGAGGAGTCCGACCGGACTCTGCCCCAGGCGTCCCGCTTCCTGCGCGGCGCCGAGCCGCTCCTTCGGAGCGCCCACCGCTTCCTTCCCGAGCTCAATCCGTTCCTCTCGTTCGCGAGTTACCAGCGCGGACAGGTCGCCGACTTCATAACCAACGGCGGTTCCAGTCTCTCCGGCGTGTTGCCCCCGACCGGCGACGGTGGTCCCCGCCACTACCTGCGGCAGTTCGGGATCATCAGCTCGCGCGGCATCGGTATCGCGCGCGATCGCCCGGCCTATGACCGTGGTAACGCCTACCCGGCTCCGAACTACCTCTCCCGTTCCCGAGGCTTCGGGACGGTCGAGGCGTTCGACTGCAAGCCGACAGGTGGGGAGCAGCCAATAGCAAAGCCGGACATACCGCCGTGCTTCGTTCAGCCTCCGTCGCTGTTCAACGACGAGCGATTCCCGAGCCTCGAGCGCGGGGAGGCGTCACTCGTCCCGGCGCCCGGCGAGAACAACGGGAAGGAACCGGCGAAGCCCTAAGGGGTCTCTCGGTCGGCCTCATCAGTCCGGCGCCCGAGTTCAGAGACGAGCTCGTCGAGCCGCAGCTCGGTCAGCGCGCCGGAGACCTCCTCGAGCTCCAGTTTGCAGAACTCGATCAGCTGCTTTGCCTCGACGCAGAGCGCAAGCGTTTCGCGCAGCTCGGCCTCGCCCGAGTCAAGGCGGGTGATGATCTCCTCGAGCCTGGCGGTGGCCGACTCATATGTCTGATGCTCGGCGTTCTCAGTCATCGGGTTCGGTCCGCACGTTCACAGCATCGTCGGCGAAGCGGATGGTCAGGGCAGCTCTGCGTCGTGCAGCCACTGCGCTGGTGATCGGTTCGCCTCCCGGGTCCTCGACGAGCGCGTAGCCGCGCTGGAGCGTGCGACCAGGCTCGTGAGCACGCAGAGCGAGCTCGAGCCCGGCGAGCAGCTCCCGGCGTACGGGGACACCGCGCTGGCGTTCGGCGGTGATGCGGCGCGTCAGAACGAGGCCGTGGCGAGCGGTCAGCGATCGGTGCTGACGGACGCCGCGTAGCCCGGAGGCTCGCACCTCGCGCAGCGTCTGGTGCAGCCGCGAGCGCTCGGCACGAACCGTGCGCGCGGGCGCCCCCGCAAGCTCGACAAGCCGCCGGCCGCGCATCTTCACGGCGTTGCGGCCGCTCGCCGAGGCGGCGGCGGCGGCGGTCGCGAGCCTGTCTCCCGCATCCGGAATCGAAACACCGACGACCATTTCGGCGGCGTGCGTGGGAGTCGAACAGGCGAGCGCCGACACGTCGTCGATCAGAGTGTGGTCGGACTCGTGACCGACGGCGCTGATCACCGGCAGCCGCAGTAGGGAAACCGTTCGGCAGAGCGCTTCGTCGCAAAACGCCCAGAGGTCGAACAAGCCGCCACCGCCGCGGCAGACGACTGCGACCTCGACCGCCTCGAGGGCCGCCAGATCGCGTAGCGCCTGCGCGATCGCCGGTGCGGCGCGGCGGTTCTGGACCGGAGCGTCGGCCCAGACGATCGTTCCTTTCCAGCCCCGGCGGGCGAGTCCGGCGAGCAGGTCGGAGCAGGCGGCGCTACCCCGAGCGGTGACGATGCCGATCGTCTTCGGGATCAGCGGTCGGCGGAGCAACTTCTGTGGCTCGAACAGTCCGTCTGCTTCGAGTCGCTGGCGCAGGCGGGCGAGCTGGGCAAGCAGATCGCCCTCGCCGGCGAACCGCAGGTGGGTCGCGCGGAAGCTGAACGACGGCGTCGCCGTCGCGCTCCCGGGGTAGTAGTCCGGGCCGCCCCCGACGACGACCTCGGCGCCGTCGCGCAGCGACCGCTCGTCGATCGCGAGGCGGTCGAGGTCGGAGTTCCAGATCGAGCACGGGATCGCCCCTGCCGCGTCCCGCAACTCGAAGTACGAGCTCGCCCGCGCCCGTCGGAAGCCGCTCACCTCGCCTAGCACGAGCACGCGTGCGCGAGCGCGCATGAAGTCGCGCAACTCACCTGCATAGCGCCCGACCGGGAACGGGCCCGGGAGGCCCGGGTCCAGCCCTTCCCCGGTGGGCCGGCCCGACGGTCGAGGCTGCTCAGACGCTCACCACCACAGCGTCCCACGCCCAGCCGAACCGCGCACCCGACGCAGGTCGTCCCGGCCACCGTTCTTACCTTTTCGTCCCGTGAGAACGAAAAGGTAAGAACGGTGGCGGCGGGGCGTGCGGGACCCGTTTCCAAGCAACTGTTCGGTATCTTGCGCTGGCCCGACCGATCGACCCGAGAGGACAAAGCCAGCCGATGAGCACCGTGACCGCCCCCAAGCGCAGCATCTTCGAGCCTGAGCACGAGGACTACCGCGAGAGCTTCCGGCGGTTCATCGCCGATCAGATCGCCCCGCACTTCGACGAATGGGATTCGGCCGGGCTCGTCCCCCGCGAGCTGTCGGTCAAGGCGGCCGAGTACGGGTTCATGGGGATGGCGATCCCCGAAGAGTTCGGCGGTCCCGGGATCGACGACTGGCGCTTCAACGTCGTGCTCACCGAGGAGGCGGTCCGCTCGCATATGGGGGCGGCGTTCTCGAACCCGTCGCTGACGACCGACCTCTGCGTCCCCTACCTGATGAGCGCCGGGACCGACGAGCAGAAGGCGCGCTGGCTGCCGCCGATCGCGACGGGCGAGGCGATTTGGGCGATCGCGATGACCGAGCCCGGGACCGGCTCCGACCTCAACGGCGTCAAGACCCGCGCACGACGCGAGGGCGGCTCCTACATCGTCAACGGCTCGAAGACGTTCATCACCAACGGGATCAATTGCGACCACGTGATCGTCGTCGCCAAGACCGATCCGGATGCGGCCCACGCCGGCATGTCGCTGATCGTGGTCGACGCGGACTCGCCCGGCTTCTCCCGCGGCAAGCAGATCGAGAAGATCGGTCAGCACGCCTCGGACACCGCGGAGCTGTTCTTCGACGACGTCGAGGTGCCAGCCGAGAATCTGCTCGGTGAGGAGGGAACCGGCTTCTTCCAGCTGATGGACAAGCTCGTCCCCGAGCGGATGATCATCGCCGTCGCGGCGATGGCCGGGGCGGAGGCGGCGTTCGACACGACGCTCGAGTACGTCAAGGAACGGACCGCCTTCGGCCGGCCGATCGGCAGCTTCCAGAACTCGCGCTTCGCCATGGCCGAGATGAAGACTGAGCTGACGATCGTGCGGACGTTCGTCGACCAGTGCATAGCCGCGCATGTCGAGGGCGAGCTCTCGATCGAGCAGGCGGCGATGGCGAAGTGGTGGACGACCGAGATGCTCGGACGGATCGCCGACCGGTGCCTCCAGCTCCACGGCGGCTACGGCTACACGACGGAGTACTCGATCTCACGCGCATGGGTCGACGCGCGCATCACGCGCATCTACGGCGGGACGACCGAGATCATGAAGGAGCTGATCGGCCGGGGGATGGGGCTCTAGCCGATGACACGCTTCGATAGACAGATCGCCGCATGGCATGGCCCCGGTGGGGCCTAGTGGGCGCCGCCACTGGTCCGGTCTGGGCGCTGGACAAGGTCGGAGAGTGGGGGGAGACGAGTACCTTCGAGGTCGAGCGCGAGCGAATCGTCGCCTACGCGGAGGCGACCAACGACGAGTTGCCCGCGCACCGCTCGGGTGACCTGGCTCCGCCGGTGTTCGCCGTCGTCCCGGCCTTCCAGTCCTTCGCGACCGCCGTCGGTGCGGTCGTTCCGCCCGAGATCCTGATGACCGTCGTCCACGGCGAACAAGACTTCTTCTACCACCGCCCGATCGTCCCCGGCGACATCCTGGAGACGCGCTCGGCGGTGGTCGGCGCGCACGCGCGCAGCTCAGGTGCGACGGCGATCGTCAAGGTCGAGACGCGCACGCCCGGAGGAGACCTGGCGGTCGAGCAGTACATGACCGCGTTCTTCCGCGGAGCGGAGCTGGCCGAATCAGCCGGAGAAGCCGCGCCGGAGCACAGCATCGAGCACGGCGAGGAACCGCTGGCCTTCGTTGAGCAGCGGTTCGACAGCGATCAGACCCACCGTTACGCGGCCGCGTCGGGCGACCCGATGCCGATCCACACCGACGACGAGTTCGCCAAGTCCGTCGGGCTGCCGGGGATCATCGTCCACGGGCTGTGCACGATGGCCTTCTGCTCACGCGCCGTGATCGAGAAGGGCTGCGCTGATGATCCGACCCGCCTGCGACGGCTCGCCGTCCGCTTCTCGGGGATCGTCCAGCCGCACGAGCAGATCGCGACCACGATCTGGCGCGCCGACGACCGTCGCCTAGCGTTCCAGACCAGCACCGACTCGGGCCACCTCGCGATCAAGGACGGCCTCGCCGAGATCGGCTAAGGGCACGAAACTCGCTGCGCCAGGCCTCAGCTACGTCGAACGAACGGCTCGAGCCTCTTCATGACGCTGTAGTAGCTGACCGGGGCCATCCTGAGCAGCCCCGCCAGCATCGCCGCGTCCGGGCCGATCAGGATCCGGCCCTTGCCCTTCTCGACTCCGTCCTGGATCGTCTTGGCGGCCTTCGCGGGAGACGTCCGCGCGATGTTGTCGAACTCGCGCTCCAGCACCGTCCGGTCGGTGTTGCCCTGATCGTCCTTGTGAAAGCGCGAATGGCGCACGATGTTGGTCTGGATTCCGCCGGGGTGGACCGCGACCGCGGTGACGCCGGAGCCCCGCAGCTCATGGCGCAGCGACTCGGTGTAGCCGCGAACGGCGTGCTTGGAGGCGCAGTAGGCGCTCTGTGACGGAAAGCCGATCAGGCCGAAGACGCTCGAGATGTTGACAATCGCCCCGCTGCCCTGCTCGAGCAGGATCGGCAGAAACGCGCGCGTGCCGTGGACCACGCCCCAGAAGTTGACGTCCATCACCCACTCGTCGTCCTCCGGGGCGGCCTCGGCGGCCAGTTGGGAGACCGTCACCCCGGCGTTGGCGACGACCATGCCGAACGGTTCGGGCGCCCACTCGGCGACCTCGCTCGCGAACGCCATCTGCGCGCCGCGGTCGCGGACGTCGAGCTTCTGGGCGAGCACAGGGCCGGCGATCGTCGCCTCGGTGTCGCGCAGCCCGTCCTCGTCCCAGTCACAGATCGCCACCGGGCAGTCCTGGCCCGCGAGACGCTGGGCCAGCGCACGACCGATGCCCGACCCCGCGCCGGTCACGACGCAGGTCCGCCCCGCCACTGTCTGGCCACCCGCCATCGGCCGGATCATCGCCGATTCGGCAGCGGCGTGAGTGTCCGCTCGAGCTCCTCGCGGCGCGACTCGAACTTCGGCGGCAGCGACAGCCGCTCGCCGAGGTGCTCGGGATCCTCGTCGGCGCCGAATCCGGGCCCCATCGTGGCGATCTCGAACAGGACGCCGCTCGGTTCGCGGAAGTAGATCGAGCGGAAGTAGAACCGGTCGATGACGGGCGTCACTGGCGCGCCGGCGTCCGCGACGCGCTGCTGCCAGCCGTCCTGGTCATCGATGTAGGAGGCGAACGCGACGTGGTGGACCGTCCCGGCGCCGGGGATCGGGTCGACCTCGGGCGGCGGGTCGTAGGAGTAGCGACCGCCGCGTAGTTCCCCACGCAGCTCATCCCCCTCGAATCCGAGCGTCTGCTCGAGCAACGGGCGACTGGCCGAGGGGTTCGAGGCGAACGCTCGCACGCCCTCGAAGCCCTGGAGCGCGAACTCCTCCGGGATGTCGGGAGCTTTCGCGGTCAATGGAGGGTCGGAGCTGTCTGAAACCACCAGCTCGTGGTCGAGCCCTTCCGGGTCGCTGAAGCGGAGGCCCGCCTCGCTGCGCTCGCTGCCCTCCAGGCGCGCCTCCCAGAAGTCGAGCGCCGCGGTCGATCCAACGCGCGAGACGATCCTGTGGACCATCCCGTCACCGGTGCGTCCGGGCCGGGCGCCCGGGTACTCGAAGAAAGTCAGGTCCGCACCGGGCGACCCGCGTTCGTCGGCGTAAAAGAGGTGGTAGACGGTCGGGTCGTCTTGGTTGACCGTCTTCTTGACCATCCGCAGCCCGAGAACCCCCACGTAGAAGTCGACGTTGGCCGGTGCGTCACCGGTGATCGCCGTGATGTGGTGGATTCCCTCGAGCTGCATCGGCCGGCTCGAAACCTACCTACATGGCTCAGGCGGCGAGCGCTTGAGCCTCCGCCGGCAACAGGTCGAGAACGTCGATCTCGTCGAGCACGTGGAGCGCCTCGGCAGCCTTGACGTCGCGAGCGAGTTCGGTCAGCTCCGCTCCGCCCTGGGAATACGAGTAGATCGTGTAGCGACCGCCGTCCTCGCGGACTGCGACGACGTCCTCGGAGATAATCGTTTTAGACAGGTCCAGGTCGCCAAGGCGACGGGGCGTGCGGGACGTGGTCGGCATGCTTGTCCTTTCTGCCACTTACGGTTTGTTAGTGGCCTCAGATGAAGCCTGACAGCGGGGCGGCGGGTGTGTGTGAGGGGCCTCACGCAACCGCGGTGCAGGTGTTCCGCGGTCACCGAAAGGCAGCCGGAACTGATCTGTGCGCCGACCTGTGTGGCCGCCTTGGACGAGCCGGTGCTCAGGCCGTCGGGACCTCGAGCGGCGGATCAGCGACCTTGAGCAGCAGCTTGCCCCGGTTGGTCCCGTCGAAGAGCATGTTGAGTGTCTCCGGCGCGTCTCTGATGGCGCCCTCGACGATCGTCTCCTCCCCCCGGATCTTGCCCTCAGACAACCAGGGCAGCATCTGCGTGAGCGCCTCATCACTGCGGTCGAGGTAGTCGAGCACCAGGAACCCCTGCATCGTCGCGCGCTTGAAGATCAGGTTCGCGAGGTTGCGCGGCCCCGGGGGCGGTACGTCTTCGTTGTAAGCCGAAATCATTCCGCAGACCGCGACCCGTGCGCCGATATTCAGCATCCCGAGCAGCTGCTCCATGATCTCGCCGCCGACGTTCTCGAAGTTGACGTCGACCCCGTCCGGGCAGGCCGCGACGAGCTGTTCGCGCCAGTCGTCGTCCTTGTAACAGACGGCCGCATCGAAGCCGAGCTCGTCGGTCAGCCACGCGCACTTGTCCGCGGTGCCCGCAAGCCCGACTACGCGGCATCCGAGTGCCTTGCCGATCTGTCCGGCGATCGAGCCGACCGCGCCCGCGGCCGCGGAAACGACGACCGTCTCACCGGCTTGGGCCCTGGCGACGTCGGTCATCCCGAAATACGCGGTGAGGCCGGTGACACCGAGTGCTCCGAGCATCGTGCTAATCGGGATCGGCAGCCCGCGGGGGAGGGGAGTCCAGGGGACCTCGGCGTCCTTCGAGGAGGAGTAGTCCTGCCAGCCGCAGGCGCCCATCGCGAGGTCCCCGACTTCAAAGCGGTCGTCGTTGGAGGCGACGACCTGGGCGATGCCCATCCCCCGCATCACCGCCCCCTCGGCCACCCGCGGCAGGTAGGAGTCCTGGGCCATCCAGATCCGGTTGGTCGGGTCGAGCGAGAGGTAGAGCGTTCGCAGGATCGCCTCGCCCTGATCGGGGTCGGGCACCGGCGTCTCCTGGACCTCGAAGTTCTCGAGCGTGACGCGACCCGTCGGCCGGGTGCGTAGCAACAGACGCTGGTTGACCTCAGACATACGGCTCTCCTCCTCGCTTCGATTGGTGGCCGTGGTCTATCAGGTGCGGTCGGGCCCGACGTTGCCGAGGTCCGAGCGCTCTGCAAGGAGAAGCTCCGGCCTGAGGACCCCGCGCGCCGAGCGCTCCGGGAGTCCGGGCCCTCGACGATCCGGCGGTACTGCACTTCCTCCGAGGCGGTCACCTGCCGCAACGGTCGGATCCGGTCAGCGGTCGGCGACAGCGATCGCTTCGTAGACGGCCTGCTCGAACCCGATCGCGGCCGCGATGACGCGCTGGTCGAAGAACGGCAGCAACTGCGTGAAGATCGCCCCTGCTACTCCGCTCGCCCTGTCGATCCAGTAGTAGCTGTTGAACAGCCCGGCCCAGTCGCCGGTCCCGGCGCGGCGCATGCCCGGCAGGTCGGCGAGCGTCAGGTGGACGCCGAGCCCCCAGCCCTGGGGGACCGGTAACGAGGGAATGTCGTTGCTGATGGCGGGGTCAGCGGACCGGATCAGGCCCGGTAGCTCGATGTCGCCGAGCGTGTCGGTGAACATCAGCTCGATGGTCGCCGGTTCGAGCACGCCTTCACCGCCCGCGAGCAGCGCGGACATGAAGCGGCCGTAGTCCGCGGCCGTTCCGTGCAGGCCATGGCCACCGGGCCAGAACTCCGGCGGGTTTGGCAGTTCCAGCTCACCGGCGAGCGCCGATCCATCCTCGGCACGGTGGTGGATCGGGATCATCTGTTCGCGCTGTGCGGAGGTTGGCGCGAACGTCATCGAGCCGAGGCCGAGCGGCTCGAAGACGTTGGCGCTCAGATAGGCCTCGAGATCTGAGCCCGCCAGCCGCTCGACCAGGAAGCCGGCCCAGTCGGTATTGCACCCGTACTCCCAGATCGTGCCCGGATCGGCGACCAGCGGCGCCATCACGCTTTCGCGCAGGCCGGTGAGGATGTTGGGAGCACGGGTGATTTCGCTGTAGCGCCGCAACGACTCGTTGCTGAAGAAATAGCTACAGCCCGCCGTATGGTTGAGCAGCTGGCCGACCGTCGCTGCGCTCGCCGGGGCGCGCAGTAGCGGTTCGTCGCCGTCAAAGGAGGCGAGCACCTGGAGGTCGGCGAACTCCGGCAGTACCGAAGCGACCTCCTGGTCGAGGCCCAGCTCGCCGCGCTCGACGAGCTGCATGACCGCGACCGTCGTGATCAGCTTCGTCATCGAGGCGTAACGAAAGACCGTGTCCTCGGCGAGCCCGGCAGCGGTGACCTCACCGACGCCGTCGGCCGTCGCAGTGACCGCCACGAGGCCCGGAATCGCCCCGCCTTCAACGGC
Organism: uncultured Thermoleophilaceae bacterium; assembly: GCA_963790245.1. GTDB lineage: Bacteria > Actinomycetota > Thermoleophilia > Solirubrobacterales > Thermoleophilaceae > JACCVG01. Next base: position 1,102,857 of record CAWBNP010000002.1, on the reverse strand, counting down.
TGTGTCAAGCAGGCCCTGAACGCGCATCCGGATCCTCTCCGTAGGGGCCGCGACCTTAGCGCGTGGGCACGGGGCACGAGACCACTCCTTCTCGTGACGCCGTTCGGCGAGCGGCCGTGCTACCCGGGCGCGCACGGGTATGTTTCCCGACATGGAAGGCTTCTATCGGGGCTGGCTAGGAAGGGAGATGCCGTGATCAAGGGCCATTGCTTGTGCGGGCAGGTCACCTACGAGGCCGACGGCGACCCGGCGATGCAGGCGTTCTGTCACTGCACCGACTGCCAGCGCTCGACGGGCTCGGTCGGCTCGATTTTGGTCGGCGTCCCGAAGCCCGCGTTCAGGGTCTCGGGCGACTCGTTGTCCTCGTTCGAGACCGTCGGTGAGGATCGCGGGACCCCCGCGCAGCGGAGTTTCTGCTCGAACTGCGGCTCTCCGATAATGACGACGCTGCCCGAGATGCCCGGCCTCGTGTTCATCAAGGCGGGCACGCTCGAGGACACCTCCTGGCTCGCGCCGCAGGTCGAGGTGTGGGGCAGTTCGGCCCAGCCGTGGATGCAGCCCGCCGAGGGCGCGACACGCGTCGAGCGAGGCCCCGGATGAGCGCGCGGCCCGGCTCGGTCGAGGAGTACGTGCAGATTCGTGAACTGGCCGCGCACCACTGACGCTGCCGGCGGATAGTCGTCCACCGCCGCGGGGCACCGATCCGGTCGCCCATGTTCAAATCGAAGCGGCTCTAGTGTCTAAGAGAATGAACCCCGAGCTTCCTGCCCAGGTCCGGATCCGCGAGGTGGGACCGCGCGACGGATTCCAGAACGAGCCGGAGCGGATCGCCACCGAGGACAAGATCCGGCTGATCGATGGACTGGCCCGGACCGGCCTCAACCGGATCGAGGTCGCGAGTTTTGTCCGGCCCGACGTGATTCCCCAACTCGACGATGCGATCCCCGTCCTGAGAGGCATCGAAGTCCCGGCCGGCGTCGATCTCTCGGTCCTCGTTCCCAACGAGCATGGCCTACGCACGGCCCTCGAGCAGAGGGATCTTTTCCACGACGTGGCGCTCTTCCTCAGCGCCTCCGAGAGCCACAACAAGAAAAACGTCAACCGGTCGATCGAGGAGTCGATCGAGGCGCTGGAGCGGATGGTGCCGCAGGTCAAGGGCGAGGGGCTCCGCTGCAGCGCCGTGATCGCGACCGCGTTCGGTTGTCCGTACGAGGGGCCGGTCGACCCTTCAAAGGTATTCGAGATCGGCGAACGGCTCGCCGTGGCCGGGGTCGATGAACTCGGGTTCGGAGACACGACCGGAATGGCGAACCCCAGGCAGGTTGCGGCCTTCTTCAGCAGGGCGTTCGCCGAGCTTCCGGGACTCGAGCTGACCGCGCATTTCCACAACACGCGCGGCCAGGGCCTTGCGAACGTGCTCGCCGCACTGGGAGCCGGGGTCACGAGCTTCGAGTCGAGCTTTGGCGAGCTCGGCGGTTGCCCGGTCCCGCCAGGGTCGACCGGCAACATCGCCACCGAGGATTTGGTCAGCATGTTGCACGAGATGGACATCGGGACCGGGATCGATCTCGACGCCCTGATCGAGACCTCGCGTGCCGCGCAGGAGGTGCTTGGCAGACGATTGACTAGCCATGTGATCGTCGCCGGGCCGGTGGTGTGGGAGGGCGGCTGACCGGGTCTTCGCACCGGGCCCGGCGACGGCGTCCGGTTCGCCAGCTCAGGCGCTGACGTAGGCCGCGAGGTGCTGGGCGGTGAGCGTCGAACCGGTCGCGACGAGGTCGGCGGGCGTGCCCTCGAATACGATCCGGCCGCCGTCATGGCCCGCGCCGGGGCCGAGGTCGATCATCCAGTCGGCGTGCGCCATGACCGCCTGGTGGTGTTCGATGACGATCACCGACTTGCCGGAGTCGACCAATCGGTCGAGCAGGGCGAGGAGTTGCTCGACGTCGGCGGGGTGGAGGCCCGTGGTTGGCTCGTCGAGGACGTAGACGCCGCCCTTTTCGCCGATCCGGGTGGCAAGCTTCAGCCGCTGGCGTTCGCCGCCCGACAACGTGGTTAGCGGCTGGCCGAGGCTCAGATAGCCGAGGCCCACATCGGCTAGCCGCTCGAGGATTTTGCGCGCCGCCGGCGTCTCCGCAGCTCCGTCTGCGAAGAAGATCGAGGCCTCGCTGACCGACATTGCGAGTACCTCTGCGATGTTGCGGTCACCGAGGCGATACTCCAGCACCGACGCCTGGAACCTTTTCCCCTCACACTCCTCGCAGATGGTGGCGACGGTCGCCATCATGCCGAGCTCGGTGTAGATGACCCCGGCGCCGTTGCAGTTCTGGCAGGCCCCTTCGGAGTTGGCGCTGAAAAGCGCCGGCTTGACGGCGTTGGCTTTTGCGAAGGCCTTGCGGATCGGTTCGAGCAGCTTGGTGTAGGTCGCCGGGTTGCTCCTCCGTGAGCCCTTGATCGGAGCTTGGTCGACCGACACCACGCCATCCCGGCCGGCTACTGACGCGTTGATCAGCGAGCTCTTGCCCGAGCCGGCCACGCCGGTTAGAACCACCAGTACGCCGAGCGGAATGTCGACATCCACCTCGCGCAGATTGTTGGCTGTGGCCCCGCGCACCTCCATGACCGCGGACGGGGTGCGCACCACCTCCTTGATTGCCTTTCGATCGTCGAGATGACGGCCGGTCGCGGTGTCCATTTCGCGCAGCCCCTCGACGGTACCCTCGAAGCAGACGGTGCCGCCGGCGGTCCCTGCGCCGGGCCCGAGGTCGACGACGTGGTCGGCGATCGCGATCGTCTCCGGCTCGTGCTCGACGACCAGGACCGTATTGCCCTTGTCGCGAAGCCGCAGCAGGAGGTCGTTCATCCGCTCGACGTCGTGTGGATGAAGCCCGGCGGTGGGCTCGTCGAAGACATAGGTGACGTCGGTCAGCGCCGAACCGAGGTGACGGATCATCTTGGTCCGCTGCGATTCGCCACCCGAAAGGGTGCCCGTCGGCCGATCGAGCGACAGGTAGCCGAGACCGATTTCAACGAACGAGTCGAGCGTCTCGCCGAGTGCCACCATCAGCGGAGCTACCGACGGCTCGTCGAGACCGCGAAGCCAGTCCGCCAGATCGCTGATCTGCATCGCGCAGACCTCGGCGATGTTGAGGCCGTCGATTCTCGAGGAGCGGGCCAAGTCACTGAGCCGGGTGCCGTGGCACTCGGGGCAGGTCGTGAATGTCACCGCCCGGTCGACGAAAGCTCCGACGTGAGGCTGCATCGCCTCCCGGTCTTTGGACAGAAACGACTTCTGAATCTGAGGGATGAGCCCCGCGTAGGTGAGGTTGATGCCCTCGACCTTGATCTTGGTCGCCTCCTTGTAGAGAAGATCGTGAAGCTCGCGCTTGTTGAACTTGCGGATCGGCTTGTCAGGGTCGAAGTAGCCACAGCCGCGGTAGATGCGGCCGTACCACCCCTCCATGCTGTAGCCGGGGATCGTCAGCGCCCCTTCGTTGAGCGACTTCTGGTCGTCGTAGAGCGCGGAGAGATCGAAGTCGGTGATTGAGCCCCGGCCCTCGCAGCGTGTGCACATGCCCCCGGTCCGGCTGAACGACGCCTTGACCGTTTTCGTCTTATCACCACGATCCACCGTCTTGGCCCCGCTCCCGGAGACCGACGCAACGTTGAACGAGAACGCGCCGGGCGAGCCGATATGCGGCTTCCCGAGCCGGCTGAACAGGATGCGGAGCATCGCCCCCGTGTCGGTTGCCGTGCCGACCGTCGAGCGGGGATCTGCTCCCATCCGCTCCTGGCCGACAAGGATTGCCGTCGTCAGGCCATCGAGCACGTCGACCTCGGGCCGCGCAACCGTGGGCATGAACCCCTGCAAGAAGGCGCTGTAGGTCTCGTTGATCAGCCGCTGCGACTCGGCCGCGATCGTGTCGAAGACGAGCGAGCTCTTACCCGAGCCCGAGACGCCGGTGAAGACGGTCATCCGGCGCTTCGGGATCGCGACGGTGACGTCTTTGAGGTTGTTCACCCGCGCGCCGAGAACACGAATCAGGTCGTGACTGTCGGCGGCTCCGGTCGATCGAGGCTTGGTGGCCGGTGGACGGTTCAAGGGCGAGATCATCCCGGATGAGATAGCGGCAAGAAGCGCTCGACCGCATCGACAGGGAACATGCGAGCATCTGCTCCCCGCGACCCAGGAGGAGAGAGATGCTCGAGGGCCTCATGCAGGACGACTTCCAGCTGACGCTGCGGCCGATCCTCGATCGGATGCGCACGATCAACGGCGATTCGGAGGTCGTCACGCTGACCAAGGACGGCAAGACCCGGGCCACCTACGCGGAGGTCGGCGTGCGCGTCGATCGTCTCTGCCACGCGCTCGACGGGCTCGGCGTAAAGCAGGGTGACCGGATCGCCACCTTCTGTTGGAACTCCCAGCAGCACCTCGAGATCTACATGGCCCTGCCTTGCATGGGAGCCGTCCTCCACACCCTCAACCTGCGCCTGTTTCCGGATCAGCTGACCTACATCGTCAACCACGCCGAGGACCAGATCATCATCGTCGACGACTCGCTCGTGCCTCTGATCGAGAAAGCCGCCGACACCTTCGAGGGTGTGCGTCACTTCATCGTGATCGGCGACGGCGACGCCGGATCACTCCCGAACGTCCTGCGCTACGAGGACATCATCGCCGACGCATCGAGCGAGCCCTACGACTACCCGGAGCTCGACGAGCACACGGCAGCGGCCCTCTGTTACACGAGCGGTACGACGGGCAACCCGCGCGGCGTCCTCTACTCCCACCGCTCGACGGTGTTGCACACGCTCGCCGAATGCGCGACCGACGTGTTCGGCATCTGCCGTGCCGACCGGGTGCTGCCGGTGGTACCGATGTTCCACGCCAACGCGTGGGGGCTGCCTTACTGCTGCGCGATGACCGGTGCCGACATGATCATGCCCGGCCCATTCCTGCAGGCCGAACCGCTGGCGAAGCTGATCGAAGAGGAGAAGCCGACGATCGCCGGCGCCGTGCCGACGATCTGGCTCGACCTGCTGCGCTACGCCGATGAGCACAAGCCAGACCTGTCCAGTCTGCGGCTCGTTCCCTGCGGCGGATCGGCGGTACCGCTCTCCCTCATGAAGGGGTTCGAGGAGCGCCACGGCGTGAGGATCATCCAGGCCTGGGGGATGACGGAGATGAGCCCGCTCGGCTCCGTCGCCCACCCGCCAAGCGACATGGTCGGTGATGAGGCCTGGGTATTCCGCGCGACCGCCGGTCAGCTCACACCGTTCGTCGAAGCGCGGATCGTCGCCGACGACGGAGCGGTTCAGCCATGGGACGGCGAGTCGACCGGTGAGCTTCAAGTGCGCGGCCCCTGGATCGTCAAGCAGTACTACAACGACCCCGACAGCGCCGAGAAGTTCGACGGCGAATGGCTGAGGACCGGCGACGTCGCCTGCATCGATGCCCGCGGCTATATCCGTATCTCCGATCGCTCCAAGGACGTCATCAAGTCCGGCGGCGAGTGGATCTCATCGGTCGAACTGGAGAACGAGCTGATGGCGCATCCAGGCGTTCGCGAGGCGGCCGTGATAGCGAAGCCCGACGATCGCTGGAGTGAGCGACCGCTGGCCTGCGTGGTCACCGAGGAGGACGCGCCCTCCGGCCGAGGAGCTGCACGCCTTTCTCTCCGAGCGCGTCGCCAAGTGGATGGTCCCCGACGAGTTCGCCTACATCACCGAGATCCCGAAGACGGGCACCGGCAAGTTCGATAAGAAGGTGTTGCGCGGAGCCCTCGCCGAAGACACGCTCGAGGGCCGGGTCCTGGTGGAGAAGACTTCGACGCCCGCCTAGCGCTCCACGGCCTTCGTCGAGCTCGGCTTCTTCGCTGCCCTGACGCGCCGCTTCAGGACCGCCTGACGGCTCGTTCCAGATAGGGGCCGAGAAGGCGCGCCACTGAGGCGGCGGTCATGGTTGCCGGCCCCTTGGGCAGAGCGGCGTAGCTGATCGCAAGCCGGACGACCGACTCGGCGAGCAGTTCGGCGTCGGCGTTGGCGACCTGAGGCCAGCCACGCGCAATCACCGCGGCCAGCCGCTCGGCTGCGCGCTCGACCAGTGGTTTGCCCTGGGTGGTGACCAGGGGCAACAGCCCGTCAGACCCGCTGTCGAAGACGGCCGTTCGCACGAGTGGGTCGTCCCCGGCGGCCGTCAGGAAGACGTCGAAGGCGGCTTCGAGCGCGCCGGCCGGATCGTCGGTCCGCGCAAGGAGGGCCTCCTCGACGGCGACCAGGAAGCGGTCGCCCTCGCGCAGGACGAACGCCTGCGCGAACGCCTCACGCGAGCCGAACTCGTTGTAGAGCGTTTGGCGGCTGACCCCCGCGAGAAGCGCGATCTCGGCCATCGTCACCTCGGACCAGTTGCGCCGGCCAAGCTCTTCGCGCGCGGCGTCCATCAGCGTGTCGCGCAGCAACTCGCGCGCCGCGACGGCGTACGGTGTGCGGACGGGCGAAGCGGTTGCGGCCTTGGCCATCAGCCGGGCGGCTCGAAGTCGACTTTGTCGCGAACACCGCAGTCGGGGCAGGCCCAATCGTCGGGCACATCGCTCCAGGGCGTGCCGGGCGGGAATCCCTCGCGCGGGTTGCCCTTCTGCTCGTCATAGACATATCCGCAGCCGGGGCACTCGAAGCGGGCCATCAGGGCGTTGCTCCGTAGCGGGCCAGAACCCGCGCGCGCTTGCGCGGGTAGACGTTTGCCCGTCTCAGATCACCCTCGTAGTGCTCCAGCACACGGTGGTCCATCACGCGGCGCCAGAGTGGGGGAAGGAGGGCGAGGACGATCATGCCCGCGTAACCCGTCGGCAGCTGGGGGGCCTCGTCGAAGTGGCGCAAGGCCTGGTAGCGGCGCATCGGGTTGGCGTGGTGATCGGAGTGGCGCTGGAGGTGGTAGAGCAGGACATTGGATGCGACGTTGTTGCTGTTCCAGCTGTGCTCCGGGGCGCAGCGCTCATAGCGACCGTCGTCGCGGTGTTGGCGGAGGAGACCGTAGTGCTCGAGGTAGTTGACGACCTCGAGCAGCGAGAATCCGATCACCGCTTGGATCAGCAGGAACGGGAGCACGACCCAGCCGAACACCGCCGTCAGGCCCGCGAACAGGACGACGGTCATCAGCCATGCGTTGAGGACGTCGTTGTGGATGCTGAGGTGTGGCTTGCCCATTCGGTCAAGTCGCACCGCTTCCAGCTCCCAGCTCGAACGCAGGCTCCCGGCCACGGTGCGGGGCAGGAACAGCCAGAAGTTCTCACCCAGCCGCGAGCTCGCGGGATCCTCGGGTGTCGCCACGCGAACGTGATGGCCGCGGTTGTGCTCGATGAAGAAGTGGCCGTAGCCGCTCTGGGCGAGGGCGACCTTGCTGAGCCAGCGCTCGAGGTCGCCGCGCTTGTGGCCGAGCTCGTGGGCGGTGTTGATCGCAATACCGCTGACCATGGCGACCGACACCGCGAGGCCGAGGCTGTCGACCAGCGTCAAGCTGCCGCTGGACCAGAGCCAGCACGCGAAGATCAGGCCGCCGTACTGGATCGGCAGGTAGGCGTAGGTACACCAGCGGTAGTAGCGGTCCTGTTCGAGCCACTTGATCAGGCTGTCGGGCGGATTATCCGAATCGGTGCCGACGATCAGGTCGAGGATCGGGAAGATCCCGAAGACGAGGATCGGCCCGAAGAACCAGAGCAGCCCGAGGCCGGTCAGTTCGACGAGGCCATAGGTCAGAAACGGAAGGGTCGGGACAAGCAGCCCCAGCAGCCAGGCATAGCGCTTACCGTCGCGCCAGGTGGGTTCAGCAATGGTTGTTGACATGGCGCGCAGTTTACACCGAGCCCCCGCGCTGTCAAGAAGAGCTACAAAGGGGCTCTAACTGTCAGAGGTCACGCCGTGGTCCGTTCCCATCGCGGTGATCACCGCCTGCAGCCGGTGGGTCCGCAGGCCTTCGATCTGCGCTTCCGCACGCTCGTGCAGCGTGCGGATCTGCGTGGCGTCCAGTTCCGGATAGGAGGCTGACACCGCATCGAGCGCCTCCCATAGCGCCCGTTTGCCCGACACTCCGAGCAGCAGGCCCTCCAGCTCGATCACCCGGCTGAGCGGTGAGTATCCGGTCAGCTGATCGTTCGGCTTGAGTCGCGCCGCCTTCTCGCCGATACTGGCGACGACTTCCTTGATCTGGCTGCGTGACGCGCCGACCGAGTCCATGATCGAGTTGAGCGCCTCCTGATCGGCGGCAATCTCGCGTGTCAGCTGCTCCAGGAACGCCCCGAGCTCGGTGCCCTGGTTGTTCTCCGCCGCGCGTTCGACCAGCGCGACACCGCCCTGCGAGCCGGCGGCGTGGTCTTGCAGGTAGGTCTGGAGGTGGTCTCTCGAATCGCTCATTCCGCTTCCTTCTCGAGCGGGGCGAGCCCCGGAGACTCGTCTTCGTCATCTGGGTGGCCGGTCACCGGGCCGAGGCCATGCGGGCCGGGCGCCGATGAGTACTGATCACTACTGCCGAGTGGCGTCGCGCCCTCGCCGCTGACTTCTTCGGGCATCTCCTCGGAGGCCTCCGAGGCCTGCTCGCCTTCGGCTGATTCCGGCTGTTGGTCGTCGCTGCGGTCCGGCTGTGTGTCGTCGTTCATGACCGGGCTCTACCCGTTCAACCGCTTTCTCAGTCGATCAGGCGAGCGCTCATGCGGCGAACGGCGATTCTCCAGAGCACGACCGCGAACGCGACCAGCACTCCGAAGCGGATCAGGTCGGTCGCGACGAATCCGAACGCCGAGTGGCGGACGAGCTCGACGAGGTGGTGGAGCGGATTCAGCTGGGCGGCGGCCTGGACGGCTTCCGGGAGCCCGTCGATCGGGAAGAACGTGCCCGCGACCAGGAAGAGCGGTGTGATGACGAGCGTCGTCACGTAGTTGAACTGATCGATTTTGGCTACCGACGCCGCTACGGCGATTCCGAACGCGGCGAATCCGAGCGCGGTGAAGAAGCAGAAGATCGGCACGAGCAGCATTCCGAGTGCGGGGTCGAGCCCGAAGAGCATCGAGACCAGCAGCGGAAAGCAGCCGTAGAACCCGGCGCGCAGGCCGATCCAGAGCATCTCCGCCGTGACGAGCTCCTCGACGTCGACGGGCGCGGCGAGGATGGCGTCGTAGGTTCGCTGGAAGCGGTGCTTGACGAAGGTGCCGAACATCGCCGGCAGCGCGCTCGAGAAGATCACCGCGGTCGCGACCATGCCGGTCCCGACGAACTCGACGTAGGAGAGGCCGTCGACGCGATCGATCAGGGTCGCGCCAAGCCCCAGGCCGAACGCCAGCAGGTAGACCGTCGGCTCGAGCACGCTCGAGAAGGTGGTCGCTTTCCAGAAGGTCCGGAAGTTCGCGACCTCGCGGCTCATGATGCCGCCGATTGCTGCCGGGTCCAGGCGTCGCACTACTCGGCCTCCTCACCGGTCAGCAGGACGAAGACATCCTCGAGTGAGGCCGCGCGGCGGATCGCCTCGTCGGGCACCGCGCCGTCGCCGGCGTCTTCGGAGCCGACGATCGCGATCGCGGGGCCCGCCGGCCGCACCTTGAGGCCGGCACTCTCGGCGCGCACCCGCGCCTCGTGCAGGAATTCGGGCGGCCCGTAGAGCTCGGCGGTCTCCCGGCCCGCGTGCTCGGCGATCAGCTCGCCCGGCTTGCCGCGGGCGATGATCTTGCCTCTGTGCATTACCGCGACTTCGTCGGCGAGTCGCTGCGCTTCCTCGATGTAGTGCGTCGACATCAGGATCGTCACCCCTTCGCTGCGCAGCCCGCCGATCAGCGTCCAGAGCTCGGTTCGGATCTGTGGGTCCAGCCCGACGGTCGGCTCGTCGAGCAGCAACAGGGGCGGGCGATGGATCAGTCCGCGCGCCAGCAGCAGCCGTCGTCGCATCCCGCCCGAGAGCTCGTCGACGGCGTCCTTGCGCCGCTCCTGGAGGCGGGCGATGTCAAGCGCGCGATCGACGGCCGGGCCGATGTCCTTGACGCGGTAGAGACGGGCGAAGACGCGCAGGTTGTCCTCGACCGTGACGTCGACGTCGAGGTTGTCGAGTTGCGGGACGACTCCCATCTTCGCGCGCGCGGCCTTGGAGTCCTGGGGCAGCTGATGTCCGAGGACGGTCAGCTCGCCCGCGTCGGCGATCGCCTGCCCGGTCAGCAGCCGCATCGTCGTTGATTTGCCGGCGCCGTTGGGTCCGAGCAGGCCGAGGCAGATGCCTGGCGGGACGTCGAGGTCGAGCCCGTCAACGGCGACGATCTCGCCGAACCGCTTCTCGACTCCACGCAGCTGGATGGCGGCTTCCACGGCGATCAGCCTGCCACAGCCGGTCGGTCGGAGCTCAGCGACCCTTCCAGACGGGCGGTCGCTTCTCAGCGAACGCGACGGCGCCTTCGCGCGCGTCCTCGGAGCCGAAGACCGGACCCGCGATCTCGCCTTGGCGCTCCCACGCCTCGGCCTCCATCCAGTCGGGGGCGTTGGCGACGATCTGCTTGGAAGCGGCCAGGGCGAGCGGTCCGTTCCCCGCGATCGACGCGGCGAGGCCGAGCGCCTCCTCGAGCGCGGAGCCGGCTTCGACGACCCGGTTGACGACTCCGAGTTCGTACGCGCGAGCCGCGTCGATCGGGTCGCCGGTCAGGGCGAGCTCCATCGCCACGTGGTAGGGGATCCGCTTCGGCAGCCGGATCAGCGCGCCGGCGGCGGCGACCAGCGATCGCTTGACCTCCGGGATTCCGAACTTGGCCTCGCGCGAGGCGACGATCAGGTCGCAACTGAGCGCGACTTCGAAGCCGCCCGCCAGCGCGTAGCCCTCGACGGCGGCGATCAATGGCTTGTCGGCCGAGCGGATGGTGATGCCCGCGAACCCGCGTCCGTCGATGAACGGCGACTCGCCGGTCACGAAGGCCTTCAAGTCCATCCCGGCGCAGAAAGTCTGAGCGGCGCCGGTCAGGACGCCGATGCTCAGGTCCTCATCGGCGTCGAGCTCTTCGAGCGCCGCGGCGAGTCCTGCCGCCAGGGCGCCGTTGACCGCGTTGCGCGCCTCCGGGCGGTTCAGGGTGATGATGAGGACGCCGTCACGGCGCTCGGTCAGGACCACGCTGTCGCTCATCGGCCGAACGTATCGGATTATCCGCTCGACGATCGCTCGTCGCGAGAGCGCGGGCGCCCAGGAGCGCGCCCAGGTCGCCGACCGCGAGGGAGCCCTCGCGCGCGAGCATCACCAGAATGCCGCTCTCGTGGATCCGGATTCCGACCTGAGCGGCGAGGTCCAACCGGTGCGAGTGCCGCCGAAACGCCGGCCGAGCGGCCCAGCTTCTGAGCGTCGGTAGGAGGTCGAGCTACGCGCGGTCCGCGGGTTCGACCGACGCCGCGATCCCGAGCGCCGAGTGCTGCACGGCCACCGACGGGTTCTGGGCCGGATCAGCGAGTTCGAGCGCTTTCGGCAGATCGCGAGAGCGGATCGCCTGTAGCTCGGTCAGCGGCTGGACCAATCCCCGGGCCGCCAGCAGCGGCCCGACGAAACGCGGCGCCCAAACGCGCGCCGAACGCCGCTCCACTCCACGCTCGATCGCGTCGATCGCCCGCTCGAGCGGAGCTGAACGCCGAACGAACCCGGGCACCAGACCCATCATCACTTCGGTCGAGGGGTGGGCGAAGGACCCGCGCACGAGATCGGTGTCGATAAAGCCGAAATAGGCGCATCCGACGCGCGCGCCGGACGGGGCGGTCTCCTGCCGCAGGGAGTTGGTCAGCCCCTCCACGCCAGCCTTCGACGCGGCGTAGGAGGACATCAGGGGGGCGTGCATGCCGGCCGCCAGCGAGGCGACGTTGAGCAGGTAGCCCTTGCGCTCGAGAATCTGGCCGATCACCGCGCGATCGGTGCGCAGCACGCCGAGCAGGTTGACTTCGATCTCCCGTTCGAGCTGCTCCATCGGCGCGGTGGCGAGCGCTCCGATGTAGTGGAGGCCGGCGTTGGCGATCGCGACGTCGATACCGCCGAAGCGGGCCACCGTGCCCTCGACCGCCCGGTCGAGGGCGTCGCTGTCGGTGACGTCGGCCTCGAACGCGGCGGCTCGGTCACCGAGCTCGGCGGCGAGCGCCTCGAGTAGCTCGGCCTCGAGCCCCACGAGCGCGACGTTCGCGCCCTTGCCGTGCAGACGGCGAGCAGCTTCGGCGCCGATTCCGCGGGCGGCGCCCGTGACGAACACGGTGCGGCCATTGACGTCGTAGCGCCTGCTCACGCGGCTTAGGCTAGCCGGTTGATGCCGGGTATCCGTCGGCGAGCTTGCCGGGATTCATGATCCCGGCAGGATCGAGCCGCCGCTTGGCGGCCCTCAAGAGATCCACTCCGAGCGCCCCGATCTCCGGCTCCAGCCATGCCGCGTGATCCAGCCCGACGGCGTGGTGGTGGGTGATCGTGCCGCCGTTGGCCATGATGGCGTCGCCTGCGGCTCGTTTGGCGGCGCGCCATTGCTCCAGCTCTCGCCCTCGCTCCGCTCGCGCGAGGAAGGTGAAGTAGAGCGAGGCGCCAGTCGGGTAGAGATGCGAGATGTGGCACATGACGCGCGCGGGCGTGCCCCGCTCACCGAGCGCTCCGGTCAGTGCTCCCCGGACGGCAGCGTGCAGCGGCTGGAGATTGGTCCACGTAGTCGCGGTCTCGAGCGTGTCGACGAGCACCCCGCGCGACATCAGCTCGTCGCGCACGTAGGGGCCGTGGAAGCGGCCCGCCTCCCACTTCCGTCCGGGGGCGGTCCCGAGCTTCAACGCTCCCCAGTCGGATAGGACCGCTGCAGTGTGGCGGCGGCGTTCAGCCACGCGCGCCGGGCTGTCCTCGTAGCCGAGCACCATCAGGCAGCCCCCGGCGTGGCCGCGCATTCGCAGGTAGCGCTGTAGCGCCGCGACCGCGGCGCCGCCCCCCGAGAGCGTCAACGAGAGGCGGGTCTCCTCCATGTCCGAGAGCCGTGCGATGTCCGGGGCGGCGCCCGACTGCTCGAGTTCACGCAGCGCTTCGGCCCCGGCCTCGAAGCTCTTCAGCGACCACGCCTCATACCGCTTGGCCTCCGGGACCGGACGGACGCGTACCGTTACCTCGGTGATGATCCCGAGCGTCCCCTCCGAGCCGATCATCAGCTCGCGGAGGTCCGGCCCAGCGGCGCTGGCCGGGACGGTCCGCGCGTCGACTTCGCCCGATGGGGTCGACATCTTCAGCGACACAACCAGCTCATCGATCCGCCCGTAGCCGGTCGAGGCCTGGCCCGCCGAGCGGGTGGCGACCCAGCCCCCGAGTGTCGAGAACTCGAAGCTCTGCGGGAAGTGACCGAGGGTCAGGCCGCGCCGTCCTAGCTCGGCCTCGAGCTCCGGTCCGAGGATCCCGGCCTCGACGGTGGCCAGCTGCGAGCGGTGATCGACCTCGAGCACCTGGTTGAGACGGCGCATGTCGACACTGACCACCGCATCGAACTGCGCGCTGACGGGATCGACGCCTCCGACGACGCTCGTTCCGCCGCCGAACGGAACTACCGCGACGCCGAGGGTGGCGCATTCGGCGAGCAGCGCGGCCACTTCAACGGCGGACCCCGGCATGAGGACCGCGTCGGGTGCGCGCTCGAGGATGCCGCTACGGAGCGCGAGCAGGTCTGGATAGCTACGCCCGGCCGCCCGTGTGAGGCGGGTCTGGAAGCGATCGTCGACGTGCTCTACGCCCACCACCCGTCCCAGAGCGGCACGCGCCGCAGGAGAAAGTCGGGAGTCGGGGAGTCGGACCGCGGGGAAGTCGGCAGGGATGCTGCGCCCCTCTGGAACCCCGAACTCTTCGCGTATCAGCTGTTGGGCCGCCACGGGCAGCGGTCGATCGTGTCCGTCGGCGCCCCAGCCCCACCACCGCATGCCAGTCATCGTGTTCGTGGTCATCGGCTTGACCCTAACGGGCCGGGTCGGGCTTTCCGCGCACGAAAAAGACCGGCCCCGAAGGACCGGTCTTTTTCAGAACTGAACGACTAGCTGAACTACTGACTAACGGCTTCCACGACCGGACTCGCAGCCCGAGACGATGTCGAAGCCCTCGCCGCCGGAGCAGCTGTCTTCACCGGAGCCGCCAACGAGGATGTCGCGGCCTTCGCCGCCCTCGAGCTTGTCGTCACCACGGTTGCCGTACAGCTTGTCACGGTCGCCGCCACCCTTGAGGGTGTCTTCGCCACGGCCGCCGCAGAGGCGGTCACGGCCACCACGGCCGTCAATCAGGTCATCGCCGTTACCAGCAACGATCGTGTCGTTGTTGTTCGAACCGATGATGCGATCGTCGCCGATCGTCTGAACGTTGTGGAAACGCTCGTCAACCTGCTGGCCGCCACACTTGTCGGCAGCCGCGATGGTCGGAAAAGCAAACGCAACGGCCGAAGCCGCGACAACCATGACAGCGGAGAATCCGCGGGTCTTAGTCATGTGAACTGCTCCCTTCACTCGGTGTGTTTTACCCTGCGTGTCCCGGATCCGGCCCTTGCGCACAGTCGAGCGCAATCTCCGGGTGCAGGCGACGCCGAGATAGTGGCAGATTCAGCGGCGTCTGTAAAGCTAACCTAAAGACACCGGTCCCAGAATGGGTTTGCGGGCTGTTGGGTGCTCAGGTTCGGCGCGACTGGTCAGCGCCGCTTCCGGACGATCGTGAGTCCGTCGGCGATTGGGATCATCACGAGGTCGACCCGCCCGTCGGCCTCGATCGTCCGGTTCAGGGCGGCCATTGCCTCCGCCGCGCTGTCGCCTTCAGGCGGATCGAGCACTCGCCCGCCGAGCAGGACGTTGTCGAGCAGCAGCAGCCCGCCGGGCTCGAGCCGCTCGAGAACGCGCTCGTAGTAGTCCGGGTACGAAGTCTTGTCCGCGTCGATGAAGGCGAGGTCGAACCGCTCGGCAGGGTCCATCGCCGCGAGCGTGTCGAGCGCCGGGCCGAGCCGGATGTCGACCAGCTCGCCGACGCCCGCCGCGGCGAGGTTCTCGGTTGCGATCGCTACGTAGGACTCGTTCAGCTCGCAGCAGACGAGCCGCCCGTCGGCTGCCAGGCCGCGCGCCAGGCAGATCGCGCTGTAGCCCGTGAAGGTGCCGATCTCGAGCGCTCGGCGAGCGCCCTGGATCTGGGCCAGGAGCGTGATCAGCGCGCCCTGGTCGGGGGCGATCTGCATGACCGCGATTTCGCCCAGGGCCTCGGTCTCCCTCTCCACGCGCGCGAGGACGTCGTCCTGGCGCGCGCCGGCTTCGATCACGTATTCATACAGCTCGGGCGTCGTCTCGAGGAACTTGCTGCGGATCGCCCGATCCTAGCTTCGAGAATCAGGTGAGCGTGCGCGTCTGGTCGTCGGTGAGGCCGGCGTCACGGTGGCCCTGCGTGCGCTGGAACGATGCTCCGCGCCGCTTGAGCATGAGCTTCCGGACGATCGCCGGAGTGACAAAGGGCCCCGGCAACAGGACGGCGACGATCGGGATCGACAGCCACCAGACACCCAGCCAGATACAGCCGGCGACGATCGCCGCGGCGACCAGCAGGAAGATGGGCAGCGTTCGCTCGGTCACGGCGCGCAGCATAGGCGAGTGGCGGTCCGCTGCGTCCGGACGAAGGCGGCACGTACCCTTGCCGGTGTATGAGCAGCGGCCCGAGATCAGTCCTGCGCGCCGCCGCAGTCGCCGCGTCTGCGACCGGCCTCGCCGTGCTGCTGCTCAATCCGCCCGAGCTCTCCGGCGCTGGCGACCTGATCGTTATCGCGGCCGTCGCCCTGGCAATCGTGCTGGTGACCGCGTGGGGAACCGTTGTCGCAATGGGTGACAGCGCGGCCGGCCAGGCGCAGTTCGAGCGGATCGTCCAGCGCACCGAAGCCCTCGCTGCCTCGCGCGGGACGGCGACCCCAGCCTCGCATTCGGACTTCGAGCAGATCATCGCCGAGGCGATCGACGAGCTGCCCGAGGAGTTCAGGACGCTGCTCGAGAAGGTGCCGGTCGTGGTCTCCGACGACGGCGCGGAGGTCCACGCCTATGGGCGCTACTACGGCGACACCGTCGCGCGCGACCGGTACGAGGACCGGATCGTGATCTATCGCGACACCCTCGAGCGGGACTTCGGCTGGGATCCGGACCTGCTCCGGGCGCAGGTCGTCCAGACCCTCCGGCACGAGCTTGCTCACCATCTCGGCTGGAACGAGGACGGCGTCCGCAATCTCGGCCTGTAGGCGGCCCTCGCACCCGCGCGGCTACGCTAGGCCGACATACCCGGAGAGGTGTCCGAGTGGCTTAAGGAGCGCGACTGGAAATCGCGTGGGCGGGGTTAACCTGCCTCGAGGGTTCGAATCCCTCCCTCTCCGTTCTGGGCGTCCGTTGACGCAGAGTTAGGGCACAACATGCGAGCATTGGGGAGTGCGCCGACTCGCCACGCTCCTGCTGACCGCCGTCGCGGTGCTTGCGCTCGCCGGTATCGCGCATTCGATCGAGCAGGCGCCGAACGTCCCTGATCCCCGAACGGCGACCTTCGAAGAGGCCGACGACTACTACCAGTTCGGGAATTTCAGACGCGACACCGGGCGACTCGGCCGGATCGCCAAGCGCGCACTGAACGCTCAGCTCGACAAGCTGCGCAAGGGGAAGAAGCCCGCGATCGTCTTCGATATCGACGACACCGCCCTCTCGACATATGAGTGCCAGCGGCGGTTGGGTGAGTTCGGCGGTACTGAACTGACCGCCTGCGTGGTCGCGGCCGGCGCTGAGACGACCACGGGCACGGGAAAGGGCCTGCCGCGGATCGAGCCTGTCTACGAGCTGTTCCAGAAAGCGAGAAAGCTCGGCGTCCACATCTTCTTTATCACCGGCAGACCCGACAGCGCGCGGGCCGCCTCGATCGAGAACCTGTTCGCGCGCGGCTACCGCGCCGACTATGAGCTGACAACCTTCCCGAGCGCCCTGCCCGAGACCAGCAAGTCACTGATCCCCTACAAGTCCGCAGCACGCCAGGGGATCGAGAAGCGCGGCTTCGAGATCCTCCTGAACGTCGGCGACCAGCTCTCGGACCTCCGCGGCGGATTCTCCAATCGCCGCATCCTGATACCGAACCCGATGTACTTCACCCGCTAGTTCCGGTCCCACTCCTCGAGCTGGGGCAGCGGGTCGTGCGCGTCGCCGCTGAGGGACTTGCCGTCGCGGACCTCGAAGTGCAGGTGGGTGCCTGAGCAGCTGCCGGTGCAGCCCATCGAGCCGATGCGGTCTCCGGCGGCGACCGTCTCGCCCGGTCGGGCCGGGCTCGGCTCCTGCAGGTGGAGGTAGACGTAGGTCTCGTCGGCCTCCGGACTGTGGAGGGCGACGTAGTTACCGCGACCGCCGTCGCTGCCGGTCTCGATGACGACGCTCTTGCGCACGGCCACGAGCGGCGCGCCATCGGCGCCGAAGATGTCCTGGCCGGCATGCATGTGCCCGGGACGGGCGACGCCGAAGGCGGCCTGGCTCTCGCCGTAGCCGTAGTCCGCGTCGACTGGGTGAGCAGCCGCGCGTCGCTCCCTGCGCCGCTCGGCCCGCCGCAGCCGCGCGACCTCGTCGTCGAGCTTCGAAGCGGTCGACTGGCCGCGCAAGGCGTTCTGGTCGCCGGGCCTCGGCAGCCAGCGAACCGTCTCGGCGGATTCGCGGTGGGGCGATCCGCGCTCAGCGGGCGTGGCGAGAGGAGCCGGAGGACTCAGGAAGATCAGTGACATGGTCAAGCCGGCGGTCGCGGTAAGCGCGCGGGCCGGCGCATGGTTGCGCACGGGACGAAGGCCTCGCTTTCGAACGCCTCAGAGGGGGTGCGGCGCGCCGGTTTCAAGCCAGGCACGCGAACGAGCACCGCAGAACGGCGTCCAGTCGGGTCGAACAACCGTAGCCATTACGAACGTACGTTCTGTGAGCCTCGTCACACTCCGAGGGCCCGGACGGTCCCGTTGTTATAGTTGCTTATTCCTTGTAAGCAGCTATGGAGATCGAACCATGACGACCACGCTTCGCCTGATCCCACTCGACGACACAGTCGTTTTCCCGAACATGGACGTGACTCTCGCCGTCGAGGTAGGGGATGAGGAGCGCGTTCTGCTCGTTCCTCGCCACGACAGCGAATTCGCCTCTGTGGGCACCATCGCAGAGGTCTCCGACCGCGTCCGTCTGCCGGGCGGCGCGAACGCGGTCGCCCTCTCCGGTGTACATCGTGGCGTCGCCGGTGCGGCACATACCGGGCCTCAGGGTGAACTGCGCGTGGAGGTCGACGAGCGCCCCGACGAGACTCCCCTCGACGGGCGCACCCGCGAGCTCGAGCGCGATTACCGCGCCGTCGTAGACGAGATCCTCGAACACCGCGGCGACGACGGCCGGGTTGCCGCGTTCGTGCGGTCGATCACCGAGCCGGGGACGTTGGCGGACACCTCCGGCTACTCGCCGGACCTCAACTTCGCGCAGAAGGTCGAGCTGCTCGAAACCGTCGACGTAACCGAGCGGCTCGAGCTCGCGCTGCGTTTTCAGCGCGAGCGGCTCGCTGAGTTGCAGGTCCGGCGCCGCATCCGCGAGGACGTCCAGGACGGCGCTGACCAGCAGCAGCGCGAGTACTTCCTGCGCAAGCAGATGGAATCGATCCAGAAGGAGCTGGGGGAGGACGACGCGTCCGTCATCGAGGAGTACCGCCAGAAGATCGAGGAGGCCGGAATGCCCGACGAGGTCCGGGCCCAGGCCGACAAGGAGCTCGGACGGCTCGAGCGGGTCGGCGAGCAGTCGGCCGAGAGCTCGGTCATCCGCAGCTACCTCGACTGGCTGATCGCGGTGCCGTGGGCCAAGCGCTCGGACGAGCGCCTAGATCCGGTTGCCGCGCGCAAGGTGCTCGACGCCGACCACGCCGGGCTCGAGGACGTCAAGGATCGGATCACCGAGCACCTGGCGGTTCGCAAGCTCCGCAAGGATCGCGGGATCGAGGACGACGGCGCCGACAGCCGCCGGCGCGGCGGCGGGACGATCCTGACGCTCGTCGGACCACCCGGCACCGGCAAGACCTCGATCGGCGAGTCGATCGCGCGCGCCACCGGGCGCGAGTTCGTTCGCGTCTCGCTCGGCGGCATCCGCGACGAGGCCGAGATCCGCGGCCATCGGCGGACCTACATCGGCGCCCTCCCGGGCCGCTTGGTCCGGGCGCTCCGCGACGCCGGGACGATCAACCCGGTGATCATGCTCGATGAGGTCGACAAGGTCGGAGCCGACTGGCGCGGCGATCCGTCTGCAGCATTGCTAGAGGTGCTCGATCCGGCGCAAAACCACTCGTTCCGCGACCACTACCTCGACGTCGAGCTCGACCTCTCGGAGGTCATGTTCATCGCGACCGGGAACCTCACCGACACGATTCCGGCGCCGCTGCTGGATCGGATGGAGGTGATCCGCTTCGACGGCTACACGACCGATGAGAAGCTCGCGATCGCGCGGGGCTACCTGGCCCCACGCCAGATCGAGCGCAACGGATTGCGTGCCGACGAGGTCGAGATCGCCGATGAAGTCATCCGGAGCGTGATCACCGAGTACACCCGCGAGGCGGGCGTGCGCCAGCTCGAGCGCGAACTCGGGACGGTGATCCGCAAGACGGCGACCCGCATAGCCTCGGAGGAGGCGAAGGCCCCGGTCACGATCGACGGCGAGGCGGTGCGTGAAGCGCTAGGAAGGCAGAAGTTCTTCCAGGAGGCGGCCGAGCGAACCGCGGTCGCGGGTGTTGCGACCGGCTTGGCGGTCACCGGGACCGGCGGCGACGTGCTGTTCGTCGAGACGACTTCGATGCCCGGCAGCCGGGACTTCGTCCTGACCGGTCAGCTCGGTGACGTGATGAAGGAGTCGGCGCGGATTGCGCTCTCCTACGTGCGCGCGCACGCGAGCGAGCTGGAAATCGATGAGCAGACCTTCGAGAACCGCGAGTTTCACGTCCACGTCCCCGCGGGCGCGATTCCGAAGGATGGCCCGAGTGCCGGGGTGACGATGATCACGGCGCTCGCGTCGCTGCTCTCGGGCCGGCCGGTGCGGCACACGGTCGGCATGACGGGCGAGGTGACGTTGCAGGGCCGGGTGCTGCCGATCGGCGGGCTCAAGCAGAAGGTCCTCGCGGCGCATGCGGCCGGCCTGACCGACGTGATCCTGCCCGAGCGCAATCGCGGTGATCTGGATGACGTTCCCGAACACGTTCGCGAGCAGATGCGGTTCCATCCGGTGATGACGATCGGCGAGGTGCTCGAGCTGGCGCTCGAGCCCGCGCGCGAGAACACCGTCGCGGCATGAAGATGAGGGGCGGCTGTCGCAGCTGCGCGCCGGTGCCGGAGGGGGTTCGCCGCGGGGCGGACCTGCTCGAGCGCCGCTGGTCGCTCTCGATCCTCTACGCGTCGCTGCACGGAGCAAGCCGCTTCAACGAGTTCCGCCAGTCGGTTGAGGGGATCTCCCCGAACACGCTGACCGATCGGCTCCGCGAACTCGAGCGAGCGGGCGTTCTCGAGCGGCGGGTGATCGCCGCCTCGCCACCGTTCGCCGAATATCACCTGACGCCCAGCGGCCGCCGGCTTGCGCCGCTGCTGGCCGAACTGCAGCGGTGGACTACAGCACGCTGACAGCCGGACGAAGCGGTGCGTAGGGTGGTCATCAATGCGCGCGCTTGTGACGGGAGCAACGGGGTTCGTGGGTGCGCGGCTCGCCGAGGAGCTCCAGCGCCGCGGTCACGACGTTCGCTGCCTGGTCAGGAATGAGGCGCGGGCTTCGCAGCTGGCCGAACGAGGCTTCGAAGTCCATGTCGGCGATGTGCTCGACCCGGACTCACTCGCCGGCGCGGGCGCTGGCGTCGACATCGCCTACTACCTGATCCACGCGATGGGTCGCGGGACCGAGGGCGACTTCGAGCAGATCGAGCGCGATGCGGCGACCAACTTCGCCGCCATGGCCAAGGCGGAAGGGATTGCGCGGGCCGTCTACCTCGGTGGCCTCGGCGACCAGCCGCGCTCTAAGCACCTCCGCTCGCGGCATCGGACTGCGGAGATCCTCCAGGCGAAAGGGCCGCCGCTGACCTACTTCCGGGCCGGGATGATCGTCGGAAGCGAGAGCGACTCGTTCCGGACGCTGCGCTACCTCGTCGAGCGGCTGCCGGCGATGATCGCCCCGAGTTGGCTCGCGACAGATACCCAGCCGATCGGCGTGGACGACACGATCGCCTATCTGGCTGACGCCGCCGCGGTCCCCGAATCGGAAGGCCGTGAGGTCCAGATCGGCGGGCCCGAGGTGCTCTCCTACGGCGACATGCTCGACGTGATGGCCGATGCGCTCGGCATCCGCCGTCGCCCGCGCCTGCCGGTCCCGTTCCTCACACCCAGGCTCTCCTCACTCTGGATCGGGCTGGTTACTCCGGTCGACGTCGGGGTCGCCAGGCCGCTGGTCGAAGGGCTCTCGACCGAGACGATCGTCACCGACCCCTCCGGTGCCGGGCTGTTCTCCATCGAGCCGACGCCGTTTCTCGTGACGCTCCGCTCCGCTTTGGACTCCGGCTAGCCCTCCGGCGCCGCAGGAGGTCGGTCTTCGCCGCCGAACTCCGATCGAGTGATACCCGCGCCGAAAGAGGAAACGATGGAGATCCTGGAGCTGATCGACCGGCTGGACAACCTGTTCTACGAGGCCAAGCCGCTCCCGTTCACCGAGAACATCAAGGTCGACCGCAGCGAGGTCTTTCCGATCCTCGATCAGATCCGGGCGGCGCTGCCGAGTGCGATCACCGAGGCGGAGGGCGTGCTCGCCGCCGGGCCGATCCATGAGTCCTCCGAGCGGGACCCCGATCGGATCGAGCTGAGCCGCATCGCCGCGACGCTCGAACGGTTGCAGGAGAACCAGCGCCCCGCACCACCGCCGATCACGGCCGCGGCCTCAGAGCAGGTCCGCGGCATTCTTGAAGGCGCCGAACGGGCCGCTGAAGAGCTGCGCAGCGCGGCTCGCACCGAGACCGACGCCCTCCGAGTTGCGGCGGAGCGAGAGGCCACGGAGGCGGGGGAGCGGTCGCGCGCCGAGGCCGAGGAGCTGACCGCCCGGGCCAAGGAGGAGGCGAGCACGATCGTCGCCGAGGCCGAGGAGATTCGCGCCGAGGCGCAGCGCAGTGCGCGGGAGCGTGCCATCGCGCAGGTCGACCGGCTGCAGTCCGCGGCCGGCGAGGTCGAGACGAGCGCGGCCCGGCTGCAGGGGGAGTTCGAGGAGCTGCTTGACCAGCTGCGCGGCCCGGCCGTCGCGCTGGCCGACGTGCTCGGCGGCGGCGCGACCAAGCTCGCCGAGCGCGTGGACAGCCTGCGGGAGCAGATCAACGCCGTCGAGCTCGACCCCGAGCCGCGTGCCATCGAACCCGATTCCGCGCCCGCCGGCGGCGAGCTCCCCGGACCAGAAGACGTCGTGGTCGCAAGGCGGCTTGAGCTGGTCGACACGAGCGAGTTCTTTGCCTTCGAGAACAGCGACGACGAGGAGGATCCGCGCGAGCCGGTCGCCGAGCGTCTCGACGAGCAGCACGACTCATGGCCCGGCGGCGCGGCGTGAGCGGGCCTCCCCAGAGTTGACAAGCGTCCTTTCCTAAGCGTAGGCTGCAGCGGCAGTGGACTCGACACCCCTCCCGCTCGGCAGGGAGACGATCGCTTACCGCGTCGCCTCCCATCCCGTCACGCTGATTGGCGCGGCTCGCGCGGCGAGCATGCAGGCGCTGCACCCGCTGGTGATCGCCGGAGTGAGCACCTACAGCAGCTTCCGCACCCGCCCGCTGGAGCGGTTGCGCCGCACCGGCTGGTACGTCAATGCGACCGCCTTCGGCCACCCGGACACCGCCGCGGCCGCCGCTTCCCATGTGGCCCGGATGCACGCGCGCGTCAACGGGGTAGACCCGGTGACCGGCGCGCGTTACGACGCCAACGACCCCGAGCAACAGCTCTACGTCCACCTGACCGAGTGGCACTCCTTTCTGGTGGCCTACCGCACCTACGTACGCGCCGTGAGCGAGTCGGAGGCCGACCAGATGTGGTCGGAGGTTGCGCCGCTCGGCGCCATGCTCGGTACGCCGATCGAGATGGTCCCGACGAGCGCTGCGGCAGTCCGCGAATACTTCGCGACCGTCAATCCCGACCTGCGCGCCAGTGAGGCGGCGCTCGAGACGATCCGCTTCCTGCTCTCCCCGCCGCCGATTCGTGAGCTGGCCCCGTTCCGGCCCGCGTTTCCGGTTGCGGCCCGCGCTGCGATCGCGACCTTTCCGCACCACGCGCGGGCGCTCGCGGGCCTCTCTGACTCACCGGGGCTCGACGCCCTGACGGTCGCAGCGGTCCGGCCGGCGGTCGCGCTGACGATGCCGCTGCTGCGGCGCGCGCAGCGGATGATCGCCGGGCCGCAGGTCTATGCCTTTCTCGAGAACGCGCCCGAGCGCAGTGGCGGCTATGTGGCTCCGGTGGAGCTCGACATGGTCAGCGGCCTGCGCGTCGCCGCCTGAAGCTCAGCAGTCCGAGCCGGACCCGGCGGCCAGGATCCCGCCGACGAACAGGCGCGTGAGGAGGTCGATCAGCTGCTCGCGATCGGCCTGGACCAATCCCCCGAGGTAGCCGATCAGCGTTTCGGCGAGCCCGCCGACGAGCGCGTAGGCGAGTAACTCCAGGTCGGCGCGCGGCGGAGCCTTCGCGCCGAGCTGCTCGGTCGCGATCTCGGCGAACAAGCGGGCGTTGTCCATCAATGCCCGTTGCCTTCGCTCCTGGAGCCGCTCGTTGCCGACGGCCTCGACGAGCAGAACCCGCGCCTTGCGGGGATCGTCGGTGAAGTGGACGATCGCGGCTTCGAGCGGAGGGCGGACCAGCGCGTAGAGGTCGAACGGCTCATCGGCAGGCCGGGCGATCGCCATCAGGACCACCTCGACCCCCTCGGCCACCAGTTCGTCGTAGACCGCGAGTAGTAGCTCCTCGAGGTCCTCGAAGCTCTCGTAGAAGTAGCGCGTGCTTAGCCCGGCGCGCCGGCACAGCGCCGTGACCGTCACGCCCTGCATGCCCTCACGGCCGAGCAGGTCGAGCCCGGCGTCCAGTAGCTGCTCGCGCCGTCGTGCCAGACGGTGCTCGGCGCTCACGCCACGATGCGGCCTCGTTATCAAGATTCGCGCTCCGCTGCCCGGGCCTCGCCGCCCGGGAGCCGGTCAACCACCCGACCGAGCCGCTCGACCGCTCCCTCGAGCGGGGAGGCGAGGGCCACCGCTCGCTCGAGCGTCGGAAGGACGGCGATCATCTCGGCGGCTCGGGCCGAGATCTCCTCGGCGCGCTCCTGGACGCCGATGGCCTCTCTGACGGTCCGCTCGCCGAGGTCCAGCAGCGCTGCACCCCGATCGTCCATCCGCTCGCCGAGCTCCAGGATCGTGGCCGCTCGGGCCTCGATCCGCTCGCCGAGCGCGAGGATCCGCTCGGCCTTGTCGTCGAGCCGCTCGAGTAGCCGGACGGCGTCGCGCCCGGTGCGGTTGAGCGTCGCGAGGTCCTCCAGCGCCCGTCCGATCAGGCGCGGGGGCAGGGCGAGCAGGTCGATCACCGGGTTCGCCATCCTGCGGAACTCTACGGGCGATACGTGGCGAGACGCAATCGAGCTTGCCGCCATACGATCGGCATCTGTGGAGGCCCGGCATGCGTAAGCTGATGTGCTCCTTAAAGCGGCGGAAGGTGTGAGGGTTGAGGAAGTTGGTCGGCAGGAAGCCTGTTTGCGTGCTCGCGCTGGTGCTTGGGACGGCGCTGCTGACGCTGCCGTCAGCCGCATCCGCCGAGCGCACGCAGGTCGGTCTGTCGTTGCCGCACATCGTCGCCAAGAACGATATGGAGCGGATGTATGCCGGCGGCGTCCGCACGCTGCGGATCGGGATCCAATGGCAGTTCATCGAGTTCGCGCCGGGGCAGTACGACTTCCGGCGCTACGACCAGTTCTTCCTGAACGCGGCGCAGGTCGGCATCACGATCCTGCCGATCGTCGAAGGCACACCGCCGTTCGTCAACCACACCGCGGCCGCCTATCCCGAGAGCCCGAGCGGACTCGCACGATTCGAGGAGCTGATGCAGGTGCTCGCCGCGCGCTACGGGCCGGGCGGGCAGCTGTTCGCTGAGCACCCGGGCACACCGCATCGGCCCGTTCGCACCTGGCAGATCTGGAACGAACCGAACCTCGGTATCTACGCGCCGAACGGGAAACCGTCACCGGCCAGCTACGCGACGCTCCTGGCGGCCGGCAACCGCGGTCTGCGCTCCGCCGATCTCGGCGCCGAGGTCGTGCTGGCGGCACTGGCTCCAGGTGCCGCGTACGGGCAACGCGAGTTTCTGAGGCGCCTGCTCGAGCGCCGCTCGGCGGTCTCGAGCTTCGACTCGGTCGCGATCCATCCCTACGCACCCCAGCCGCGCGGAGTCAAGCAACAGTTCCGCGAGATGGCGTCGCTGCTGAAGAAGGCAGGCGAGCGTGATCGGCCGGTCTGGGTGACGGAGTTCGGCTGGTCAACGGACGGCCCCAAGGGTGCCTATCAACGCAAGAGCCGCGGGGAACAGGCGAAGGCGCTGCGCCGGACGATGACCTACTTCAAGAATCAGAACGAGCTCCGCCTGCGAGGGACGCTCTGGTTTGGCTGGCGCGATACGGCCCCCTACGTGGTGAGCATCTCCTCGCGTATCTGGCAGCCCTACACCGGCCTCTTCAGCTACGGAGGTGTCCCCAAGCCGGCGTGGTCGGTCTTCTCCGCTGCCGCTGGTGGCCGCGCCGGACGCGGGCCGCTGCCCTGATGCGGCGGGCGGGCGCACCTCTTCGAACGGCGCTCGCGTTGACCGTTGCCTTGACCCTGGGCTCGGCGGCTCCCGCTGCGGCCCGTCACAAGGAGCAGCCCGCCGCCGATCCGCCGCTCGTCGAAGCGCCGCTAGGGGTCTCGCTGTTCGAGCCCGTCGGACCCGCCCAAGTCGCCCGGATGGCCAACGGCGGCGTCAGCTACGCGCGCTTCCCGCTCCAGTGGAACTTCGTCGAGAGCGTGCCCGGCACCTACGACTTCAGCTATTACGACGGGTTCGTACTGGCTGCCGCCCGCGCGCGGATCGACGTGCTCCCGGTCTTGGTGGGAACGCCCAACTTCATCCCGCACCGCGATGCCGCCTACCCGACGGCGCCCGCTCACCTGAAGAGCTTCGCCGCCTTCGGCCGGGCGGCGGCTCAGCGCTACGGGCCGGGCGGCACGCTCTGGAAGGAGCATCCGGGGGTGACCAACCCGATCAAGACCTGGCAGATCTGGAACGAGCCGAACCTGCGGATCTACGCGCCCGGGGCGAAACCGTCACCGACCAGCTATCGATCGCTGCTCTTCCACGGTTACAACGCGATCAAGGCGGTTGACCGGACTGCCGAGATCGCCGCCGCGGCGATGGCGCCGGCCTCGCCGGTCAGCGATCGGCTGTTCCTCCGCCAGTTGATCAACAGCAAGGGGGTGCCCTCTCACCTCGACTCGGTGGCCGTGCACCCCTACGCCCGCACGCCGGACCAGTCGCTGAAGATCCTGAGGCGGTTCATGCGTGATCTGCGTTCGGCCGACCTCGAGAATCGCGGGGTCTGGGTGAGCGAGATCGGCTGGTCGAGCAGGGGCCCCGCGTCTGCTTTCCAAACGAAGAACCCCGCCGGGCAGGCAGCCGCGCTGCGCGGCGTCGTCAAGCAGTTCCGCGACCGCGGCGAGATCGCGCTGCGCGGGATCACCTGGTTCTCATGGCGCGACAACCAGCCGACGATCACGCAGCCGACGCTGACACGGCCGCAGATCAACGACTGGACCCCTTACGCCGGGCTTTTCACCTTCCACGGCTTCCCAAAGCCCGCCTGGGCGACGTTCACCAAGCTCGCAGGCGGTCAGCCGGGCTCCGGGCCCCTGCCCAGGGAGACCTACCCACAGGCTTACAGTCCGCCGCGCTGACCATCTAGGGTTGCGCGGATGTCTGAGGTCTCTCCAGGCTTGTACCGAGCCGGCTCCGGAGAGCCGGTCGTCCTGCTCCACGGCTTCACCGGCACGTGGCACCACTGGCGCCCGCTGCTCGGCGAGCTCGCCGGCCGCTACGAGGTGATCGCCCCGACGCTGGCCGGCCACGCCGGGGGTCCTCCGCTCGAGCCGGGGACGATGTCGCTGTCAGCCGCCGCCGACTCGCTGGAGAGCCACTTGAACGACCTCGGCGTCGGAACGGGGCACTTCGTCGGCAACTCGCTCGGCGGGGCACTCGGCCTCGAGCTCGCAAAGCGGGGCCGCGTTCGCTCGCTTGTCGCCCTGGCCCCCGCGGGCGGTTGGACCCCGGGTGACGGCGAGGCCATGCGGCTCGCGCGATTCTTCCGCCGTCAGACTCGCTTGACGCGGGCCACCGCACCGCGGCTCGGCCGGATCTTCCGGAACCCGAGCACTCGTCGCCTCGCGCTGCGCGACGTGATGCGCCACGGCGAGCTGGTCTCGCCCCAGGATGCGATCGACATGGCGCGGCTTTCTCTGGGTTGCACCGTAATCGACGACGCGATCAAGGCGCTGCGCGCCGATGACCGCGCCACGACGGTCCAGGACCTCGACCAGATCGACTGTCCTGTGCTGCTCGCCTGGCCGCAGTTCGATCGAATCCTTCCCGTCGAACGCCATGCGAATCGCTACCGCCGTGACATTCCCGGCGTCGAGCTTTTGCAGCTCGAGGGCTGCGGCCACGTGCCGATGTGGGACGACACCCGCGCCGTCCTGCGCGCGGTCACCGGAATGGTCGACGCGAACAGCTCACCGATCGCCGCCGCAGCGCCGGGCCGTACTGAGACCCGCGCGCCCGTCTTCTAAGGGTCTGGCTACAGGCCCTTGGGGTGACGGACCGCGTAGCCCTTGGTGGGAGCCTTGCTCTCCCGCCAGCGCGGGCCGTCCTGGTTGCCGCCGTCGCCGGCGGACGAAGTATCGAAGCGCAGGCCGGCGACCGTCAGGTAGGTGTGGCCGCCGTGGGCGTAAACGGTGATCCAGTCGCCTTTACCCTTCTTGCCGTACTTGGTCAGGCCGCCTGAGTCGCTCGGGGTCTTGATCAGCTTTGCCCCGCGGAGCGCGTAGCTGACGGCGCCCGAGCAGTCGTAGCCCTTGTCCTCGAATTTCTTGTGCCCGCCGCCGTACCTGTACGGCCGCTTGTTGATCTTGTTAGCCGCCTCGATCACACGGACGACATCCTTGGGCGCGTTGCTCGGCGCGACCGCATCGCCGCCCTTGAGCTTGGCCTTGCCCTTGACGCCCTTGGGCTCGTTGCCTTTGTCTCCCTTGTCACCTTTGGTCGAGTCGGACTCGCCGCGGCCGGCCTCGGCGAACGAATCGAAGTTGCCTGCCGCTGCGGGCATCGCGGGCAGGGCGACGACTGCCAGGGCGAGCAACAGGATCCACGCCCGGTGCGAGCGACGGCCTGAGGGGGAACGATGGGTTTGAGCACGCAAGTGCGCCAGTCTCCTTTCAATGCCTACGGGGTTAGCTGTCGGGCTGGCGCTCAAGGAGCCGCGCTCCCACCTAGGTGGATTCGCCCCAAACTCTGGTTCCCCCGCTCCCGCATGCATTTGTGCCGCGAGACTCGGCTTACCGGTTTACGAACGTCGACAGGGTAGCGGACTCGCTGTTGTTATGACAAGCGAAGTCCCTGGATGCCCCAAGAGCCAGGGATCGGACCGAGCGCCGACTGCGCACGGGCGTGGGTATGGGAGGGTTGGTTCGTGGTCCAAGGCGCCCGGCACCCCGATCTCACACGGATCCCGCTCAAAGCCGCCGCCACGCGCTCAGACGGGCCGTGCGGCTGATGCCCGCCGAGCGCCGCCTACCCGACGCCGAGGCCGAGCAGATCGTCGGGCTGGCGCGCGATTTCGCCGTCAGGGAGCTGGCGCCGCGGGCCGCCCAGGCCGAGGCGGAGGCGCAGTTCCCGCGCGAGGTCTTCCGCCGGCTCGGCGCGCTCGGGATGCTCGGGATGCCCTACGCCGAGGACCAGGGTGGGGGCGGGCAGAGCTACGAGGTATATCTGCAGGTGCTCGAGGAGCTCGGGGGCGCCTGGGCGAGCGTCGGCGTCGGCGTCAGCGTGCACGTCATGTCCTGCTGGCCGCTGGCGACCTTCGGGACCGAAGAGCAGAAGGAGCGCTGGCTGCCCGAGATGCTCGCGGGCGATCTGCTCGGTGCCTACTGCCTCTCGGAGGTAGAAGCGGGGTCGGATCCGGCGGCGATGAGAACCCGCGCCCGGCGCGAGAACGGCGGATTCCAGATCAGCGGCAGCAAGGCGTGGGTCACCCACGGCGGCGAGGCCGACTACTACACGCTGTTTGCCCGCACCTCCGATGAGCGCTCGCGCGGCATCTCCTGCTTCCTGGCTCCGGCCGACACCGACGGGGTCACGGCCCAGGGCCCCGAGGCGAAGATGGGTCTGACGGGCTCGACGACGGCGACGATTGACTTCGACGCCGCCCGACTCGACGAGGACCGGCTGCTCGGCGAGGAGGGCCAAGGGTTGGCGATCGCCCTGCGCGCGCTTGACAGCGGGCGGCTCGGGATCGCCGCCGTTGCGGTCGGCGTCGCCCAGGCGGCCCTCGACCACGCGGTCGCGTACGCGTGTGAGCGCGAGACCTTCGGTAAGCGGATCATCGACCACCAGGGGCTCGGGTTCCTGCTCGCCGACATGGCCGCCGCCGTCGAGTCCGCTCGCAGCACGACGCTCGAGGCGGCGCGACGCCGCGACGCCGACATGCCGTTTGCGCGTCAGGCCTCGATCGCCAAGCTCGTCGCGACCGATGCCGCGATGAAGGTCACGACCGACGCCGTACAGGTGCTGGGCGGGTTCGGCTACACCAAGGAGTACCCGGTCGAGCGGCTGATGCGCGAGGCCAAGGTGATGCAGATCTTCGAGGGAACAAATCAGATCCAGCGGATGGTTATCGCCCGCCATCTCGCTCAGTAGGGTCGCTCCGAACTGCCCGACAGGAGAGCTGACATGGACTTCAAGCTCGAGCTGGTTGCGATCCCGGTGAGCGGCGCCGTGGCGCCTCCGGTCAGTCGTCGCCCTTGATCCTGCGCGCGTCGCGCTGGATCGTCCGGTAGGTCCTCCCGCGAGCCTCGCGCTCGCGCGCGGCCGCGCGCCGGTCCTCGATCCAGGCCTGCTCGCGCTCGAGCTTCCGCCAGGCCGCGATCCGCGCGGGATCGATCGCGTCGCGCACAGCGCAACCGGGCTCGAGTTGATGCGCGCAGTTCGAGAACCGGCAACCGGCGGCGAGTTCCTCGATGTCGGAGAACGCCCCGCTGCCCGTGTCCCACATCCCGGCCTCGCGGATTCCGGGCGTGTCGACGAGCATCGCTCCACCGGGCAGCGCAAGCAGCTCGCGACCGACCGTCGTGTGGCGGCCGCGGCCGTCGCCCGCGCGGACCGGGGCGGTGGCCTGGCGATCCTCGCCCAGCAGCGTATTGACGAGCGTCGACTTTCCCGCGCCGGAGGGACCAAGCAGCAGCGAGGTCGTGCCCGATATCAGCAGCGAGTCGAGTACGGCCAGCCCACTGCCGTCACGAACGCTGATCGCTACGCCGTCGGCGAGACCGAGCGCGCGCGCCATGCGGGTCGCGAGCAAATCGGCCTCGGGGTCGAGGTCGGCCTTGGTCAGCACCAGTACCGCGGGCACATCTCCGGCTGAGCAGAGCGAAACCATGCGCTCGGCGCGCCGTTCGTTCGGGTCGGGCAGCGGCTCGATCACCAGGGCGAGGTCGACGTTTGCAGCGAGCACCTGTGGCGCGGTCTTCGTGCCGGCCGCGCGCCGGATCACCGCGCCGCGCCGCTCGAGCACGACCGCGATCGCGCCGTCGCCGTCGATCGCGACCCAGTCACCGGTCACCGGCGGTCCGTCTTCGGCGTCGTAGAGGCGGCCGCGCGCGGGCAGCAGCCGCGGCGGCTCGCCGGACCTCATCACCAGCCAGCTGCCGCGGTGCTGGGAGAGCACGCGCCCGGCGGTCAGTCCGGGGTCGCCCAGGGCGAGCAGCTCCTCGGCGAGGTCGGGCCGCCGACCGAGGTCGATGGGTAGTGCGGATGGGTTTGCGCCCATGTGCGAAAGCGTACGCAAGCACCGGACGCGTAGGATTAACTGCAGGGCGCCGACCGACTTCACTCCACTGATCGGCGGCTGTGGCTGCGGCAACGTCCGCTTCGAGATCACCGCCCCGCTGATCGCGGCCGCCTACTGCCACTGAACCCGCTGCCAGTGTCGCTCGGGGCCGGCGCCGGCGCTTCCGCTCTCGTGACTCCGGGTCGTTCACGCTGAGCACCGGCGAGGATCGGCTCGGCGGCTGGTGGGCCGGAGACGCGCTCGAGAAGGCCTTCTGCTCCGGCTGTGGTTCGGCGATCTACGCCTTCGTCCTGAGCCTGCGACGCGGCGGCATCGACCCGTCAGCCCCGCTTCGCCGGGCGGCGCCAGCGCGGCTGAGCTCGAAGATGGGCGCGGCGGGTTTCGAACCTGCGACCTCTCGCGTGTGAAGGACCGCGCGCACGGTTAAGGTTCGATCCTGCCGCCCTGGCCGAACGTGCCGGCGGGACGACCCGAGCGACGGAACGTCGACCGGCGGGGACACACGCCGGCGCCACTCGTCGCAAGCGCCGAGCCGCGCCGACGAGGTCCGATCTGCTGCCCGTTCGAGGGCGGACGCCGCAATGAGCGCCGTCACTGAAAGAAACAGGCGCCAGGAGCCGCGTAAGGTCGTAGTCTCACGCGCGATGGCGCGACCGTCGACCGGGGCTGTGATCGAGCGGCGAACGCAGGCAGGCGTTACCTACGCGCTGCGCTTCCGCGCATACGGGGATCGGCACTACCTGACCCTCGGCTCCCAGGCCGAGGGTTGGACGCGACGTAAGGCCGAGACCGAGCTCGCCAACGTCTTGGCCGATGTACGCCGCGGCATCTGGGTTTCGCCGGAACCCGAGGAGGTGATCGTCCCGGCGATCGCACCAACGTTTCACGAGTTCGCGACCGAGTGGTTCGAGGGCCTCAAGAGCGAGCGTCTCTCGGAGAACACGCTCAGCGACTACGAGTGGCAGCTCTGCAACCACCTGCTGCCGTTCTTCGCCCGTCACCGGCTGACGCAGATCACGATCGCCGAAGTCGACCGCTACCGGCAGACGAAGGTCAAGGAAGCGAAAGCTTTCGCCGACGTCGATCAACAAGACGATCACGCGGCTCGCACAGATCCTCGAGATCGCATGCGAGCGCGAGCTGATCAACCGCAACCCCGCGCGCGGCAAGCGCCGCCGGCTCAAGCAGGGCAAGCCGATCCGCACGACGCTCGATCGCGCGGAGCAGATCGAGGCTCTGCTCGCCGCCGCCCGCGAACTCGACCAAGAGGCCCGCGCCGACCGCCGCGCGACGCCGCGGGCGGTGATCCTCGGAACGCTCGTCTTCTCGGGAGTCCGGATCGGCGAGGCGCTCAACCTCTGCTGGGAGGACGTCGACCTCGCCGCCGGCCGGATGCGGATCAAGGACTCGAAGACCGACGCCGGGGTCCGCCAGATCGATCTCGTACCGATCCTGCGCGAGGAGCTGACGACCCATCGGGCCGGATCGAAGTTCACGAAGCCCGCCGACTTCGTCTTTCCGACCGAGACGGGCAACCGCCAGAACGCCTGCAACGTTCGCAACCGCGTACTCGCGAACTCGATCGAGCGGGCCAATGAGCGGCTCGCGGAGTGCGGTCTCTCGCCGCTGCCGGAGGGTCTGACGCCTCACTCGCTCAGACGAACTTTCATCTCTTTGCTGCTCGCGATCGGCGAGGACGTGCCGTACGTGATGGCGCAGGTCGGCCACGCCGATCCGAAAGTCACGCTCTCGATTTACGCCCAGGTGATGTTTCGCGGGGAGGGCGAGCGCGAGCGTCTCGGGTCGCTGATCAACGGAATTGATTGGGCACTAATGGGCACTAGACCCGATTTCGAGGGTTCCGAGCCGTCGGCGCCACTCGAAGCCGACACGCAAAACCCGGTCATTTCCAGTGAGCTCGAAGATGGGCGCGGCGGGTTTCGAACCTGCGACCTCTCGCGTGTGAAGCGAGCGCTCTCCCACTGAGCTACGCGCCCTCGCGACCATCGTAGTGCGAGCAGTCGTTGAGCGGCCCGCGCCTCGCTTGGCGTCACGCGCGCGGAAAATCCGCCTAGACAGCGGGATTGCCGGATTTTCGGGCCGGGGGCCTTGCCACCTTCCTAAGGGGAAGCTAAACTCAGCGCGTCCTAGAGATGACCCGGGTGCGTTTGCGCCCCGGTCGAGCGAAGGAGGAACCGTATGTACGGTAAGAAGATCGGCTTACTCGCGGCGATCGCCGCGATGTCGTTGACCGCCGGTGTTGGTTCAGCTACGGCTGGTAACAACAACAAGAACGATCGTGGCGAGCGCAAGGATACGTTCATCGAGAACGACTGCAAGCGCCTCACGCAGAAGCCTCGTCACATCGAGCTGGCTTGTGGCCGCTCGAAGAAGAACCAGGATGATGTTGAGGTGCAGCGAATCCGTTATCGCAAGAAGGCGTATGGCAAGAACAACGCCCGCGCTCGCGGCCGCCTCCACGTCGAGGGCCTCAGCGGTAAGCACGAGGTCAAGTTGCGCTTCAAGAAGCGCAAGAACTGCGCCAAGAAGCAGGGCGGCAGGATCGACAAGAACGATCCCGTCTACCGCAAGCTGACGATCAAGTTCAAGGGCGGCCAGCCGGCCGGCCTCAAGAAGCGCTACAACGAGCGCCTCGGCTGCGGCTGATCGTCTCTGAGTAGTCGGAAGTGCCCAGCGGGGCGGCGGAGCGATCCGCCGCCCCGCTTGTCTTTGTGGAACCGCGCGCCGGTACACTCGCCGTGGACCGTGCTAGGCGGGGAAGTAGCGGTGCCCTGCACTCGCAATCCGCTCTAGCGAGGCCGAATCCCCGTCCGAGGGGTGTGTGCTTTGGGGTCAGCGTGCCGCGCGACGGTGTCGAAGGCCAGGTCCCGTGCGATGGACGTCCGTGAACCAGGTCAGATCCGGGAGGAAGCAGCCTTAAGCGATCTCGTCCGTGCGCCGCGGGTTCGCCTGGCCGGAGCCGGAGCACGGAGGCGCGCCCGGGGGATACACCTCGACGCCGGGTGCACGGTCCACATTCACTCAAATCGCCTACCCGTCTGGATCGGGGAGATTGCCACCCGTCTGGAATGGGGAGAGTCGCTGACATGAGCTTCGTCTCGAGTCCCGTTCGCGTTGTCGCCCAAGTGCGTGAGGAGCTTTCCGCGCTGACGCTCGCCGAGTTCGCCAAGGGGATCGTTCACGGCTACCGCGAGCGCGGGTTGCTCGTCCTCGGCGGGGCGATCGCCTTTCGGCTCGCCCTCGCCCTGATCCCGCTTTCACTTTGCGCCCTCGGCGCGCTCGGCTTCTTCGGGTTCGATGAGATCTGGACCGCCGACCTCGGCCCGCGGCTCGCCGCCGCGACCTCGCCGGCCGCGTTCACCGTCGTCGACGATACGGTCGAGTTGATCCTCGGTCAGGGGCAGATCTTCTGGGTCACCGTCGGCGCGCTGTTCGCTCTCTGGCAGGCCTCCGGTGTCGTCCGAGAAGTAATGAAGGCGCTCAACGACGTCTACGAGGTGGAGGAAGACCGTCCTCTGCCTCGCCAGTTCGCGATCTCTCTTGGCTTGGCCTTCGTCCTGATCGTCCTGATCCTGCTCGCGGTCGCCGCGATCCAACTGGGCGGAGCCGCCGGCAGCGCCGTGCTCGGCACAGGCGGGCTGCCGCGCTTCCTGGGGGCGGCGATCGGCTGGATCGCCGGGCTCTCCCTGCTTGTAGTCGCGATCGGCCTGTTGGTCCGCGCCGGCCCCGATCACGACCGCCCGCTCCATTGGGTGACCGGGGGCGCATTGCTGTCGGTGTTCCTATGGGTCGCGATGAGTGCGCTCGTCGGGTTCTACCTGACCAACTTTGCGGACTACGGCTCGATCTTCGGCAACCTCGCAACCGCTTTCGTCCTGCTCGAGTACCTGTTCCTCTCCGCGATGAGCTTGCTTACCGGCCTGCTGGTCGACGCGCTCGCCTTCGAGCGGCTCGACCGGCGCGGCTGACGGTGTCTGGCGCGGCCGGGCGCGGTTATCCGCCAAGCTGTGTGGCTCGATGGTGAGAAGAGCATCCGTCAAAGGCGTGCTGGGCGCGCTCGTCCCGATGTTGCTCGCTCCGATGGCGGTCGCCTTGCCTGCCCAGGCCGGCGAAGCCCTTATCGGGCTGGAGCAGGACGGTCGTCACATCATCAGCTTCGACAGCAACGCGCCGGACGCCTTGTTCGCCCGTCTTCCGCTCCTGGAGGCGGCCGAGGGGGGAGCCCAGCCGATCGCCGCGCCCTTGACGGGAATCGACTTCGATCCAGACCCCGCGGGGCCCGAGAGCACCGACGGCGCGTTGCACGCGTTCGGCTCGGATGGGCGGATCTACGTGATCGACCCCACAAACGGGGGGGTGAGAGCTCTGGGCGACGGCATGAACGTTGATTCGAGGCTGGCCGGCAGCGCCGCAGTCGGCTTTGACGTGGCGCCCGACGGCGACTCCGCGCGCGTCGTCGACAGCGCGGATAACAGTGCGCGATACGAGTTGCCCGGCGGCACCGCAAGCGAGCCGCTCGGCGGAAAGGTGACTCCGGCAGGTTCCGGGATTTCCGCACTCGCCTCCAGCGGATCCGATCTGTTCGGGATCGCAGCCGCCACCGACAAGCTCGTAACCGTCGGCGATGACGGCACGATCAGCGAGAGGGGTCCGATCGCGGTCGGTTTCGACGTTACGCCCGCCGCTGGATTCGACATCCTCGGGTCGAGTGCCTTCGCCGCCCTGTCGGGCGGATCAGGATCCACGCTCTACGACATTGATCTGACCACCGGCGCGGCCACGGGGGGAAA
The DNA here is from genome assembly GCA_963790245.1 of uncultured Thermoleophilaceae bacterium. Taxonomy (GTDB): domain Bacteria; phylum Actinomycetota; class Thermoleophilia; order Solirubrobacterales; family Thermoleophilaceae; genus JACCVG01. The sequence goes on along the minus strand of CAWBNP010000002.1, from coordinate 1,066,888 downwards.
GCCGATCCGGACCGATGCTCCCCTCTCCGGGCTCGCGATCGCGCCCGCCGGGAGCATTCAGCTCCAGACCACCGCAGTCAGCGTCTCCGAGTCGGGTCGTTTCGCGAACTTGACCGTCGAACGGAACGGCGGCGACCTGCGACCTGCAGTGTTCTACTTCGCGACGATCGACAAAACCGCCCGCCGCGGCGAGGACTACACCCGCGGGTTCTTCCCAAGCGGGTTCGCCCAGGGGCAGCGGACCGTCCAGATCCAGGTCCCGATCATCGACGACCGGCTGAGCGAGCGCCCTGAGACCTTCTTCGTCGCGCTCGGCCTGCCGGGAAACGGTGCCATCCTTGGACTCCAGCGGCTTGCCGTGGTCGCGATCTTCTCCAACGACGAGGGCCTCGCCGGTCCGCCGAAGGCCTCCTTCGATCTCGTGCGCGCACTTCGCCCGGCGAGCAAGGGAGCACGCTTCAACTTCATCTGCAACGAGCCATGTGGCGTCCGTTCCGACTTGAAGCTCGACAACCGGATCATTGGGTCGGGAGAGGCCGTCGGGGGAACATCGCCGCGTCCGCTGAACGTCCGTTTCACGGGCGCCGGAACGCGGAGGCTGCGCAAGGTGAAGCCCAAGGACCGTCTGAGACTGGTTACGCGCGTGACCGATCGGCAGGGCCAGCGCAAGGTCGTCAAGACCCGCGTACGCGTCTCCTGATCGCCCCAACGACGGGGTGACCGGGTCGGTTGCGGCATCTGGAATGCTTGGCGATGTGCTCGCGCTCTACCGCCGCCACCGTCCCCGCAGCTTCGACGACGTGGTCGGCCAGGAGCACATCGTGCGGACGCTCCGCAACGCGGTTGAGCTCGACAAGGTCCACCACGCCTATCTGTTCGTCGGCTCGCGCGGAACCGGCAAGACGAGCATGGCGAAGCTGCTCGCCTGCGCGCTGAACTGCGACGGCGGCCCGCGCGCGGACTTCGCACCCGGGGACCCCGCCTGCCTCGCGATCGCGAGCGGCCGCTCGCTGGACGTCGTCGAGATGGACGCGGCGTCGAACAACTCCGTCGACGACATTCGCGACCTGCGTGAGAACGTGACGCTCGCACCGATGGGCGGGGGCCGGCGCGTCTACATCCTCGACGAGGCCCACATGCTTTCGCAGTCCGCGTGGAACGCCTTTCTCAAGACGCTCGAGGAGCCGCCGGCGCACGTCGTCTTCGTGCTCGCCACGACCGAGGCCCACAAGGTGCCGGCCACGATCGTCGATCGCTGCCACCGCTTCGACTTCCACCGCCCTTCGGTCGAGCAGATCGCCGCCGTGCTCTCGAAGGTGGCGGCCGAGGAGGAGCATCCAGGCGCCAGACGCGGCGCTCGCGATGATCGCGCGGGCTGCCACGGGGAGCTTCCGCGACGCGCTCGGGACGCTCGAGCAGCTGGTCACCTACGGCGGGAACCAGGTCGACATCGCTGACGTGCAGGCCGTGCTCGGCGTCGCCGACACCGAGCTGATCCTCGAGGCCGCCGACGCGGTTGCTGCGGGCGATTCGCGCGCGGCGCTGCTGACCGTCGAGCGGCTGTCGGGCTCCGGCCGGGACGCGACCCAGTTCATGCGTGATTTCGCAGAGCACCTACGTCGGATCTACGTCGTCCAGACGCTTGGCGAGCCACCCGACGCCTTCGCGCTCTCGACCGAGCACGCCGAGCGGTTGAGCGCGCAGGCCCAGCGGCTGGCCAGCGCGGAGATCCTGCGGGCGATCGATCTGCTCGGCGAGGCGCTGAGCGCCGTCAAGGACGGGTCAGAGCCGCGGCTGCGCCTCGAGCTTGCGCTGCTCAAGGCCACTCAGCCACCGACGGAGCTCTCGCTCCAGGCGCTGATGTATCGGATCGATGGGCTCGAGCGGCGGCTGGCGGGCGGTGGCGCGGCGGCCGGCGGACCAGCGGTCGAAACCGTTGCCGCGCCCGATCCACCGTCGGCGGCCGCGCCGGCGCCTGCTCCCTCCGGGTCGCCGTCTGCGGTTCCGAGCGCATCCGCCCCCCCGCCGGCGCCCGCCACCGATCCAGACGAAGCCCCGGCCCCGGCCCCGGTCTCCGACGAGACCGAGCTGAGCCTCGAGCGGCTCCAGAGCCTCTGGCCCGCCGTCGTCGACGCCGTCCGCTCCGAGAACGCGATGGTGGGCGCCCTGTTTGGCGAGGCCCGCGCAGCCGCTCTTGAGGCGGGGCGTCTGATCGTGGACTTCCCGGCCGATCGTGAGTTCCTCAAGAAGAAGGCCGAAAACAGCAGTGACCTGCTGGCACGCGCCGTGCGCGGGCTGACCGGCGCGAGCCCGAAGCTCGAGTATCGGCTCAACGGCGAGACGGTCGGCCCGCCGACGCTCAGCGAGGAGGAGCTGCTGCGCCGGCTCCAGAGTGAGTTCGGCGCCGTCGACTCGGACGCGGCCGAGGAACTTCCGCCCCGCGCCGACCAGATCGGAGATGATCAGTAGATGACCAAGCAGCCGAACATGGCGCAGATGATGAAACAGGTCCAGCAGATGCAGACCGACCTCGCCAAAGCCGAGCAGGAGTTGCGCGAGCAGGTCGTGGAGGCAAGCGCGGGCGGGGGCACCGTGACGGTCAAGATCTCGGGAGCCCTTGAGCTGCGCGAGCTTGTGATCGATCCCGAAGCGGTCGACCCCGAGGACATCGAGCTGCTCCAGGATCTCGTAACGGCCGCCGTCAACGAAGCGATCAGGGCCGCCCAGGAAATGGCCGCCACCCGGATGGCTGCCGCCAGCGGTGGACTTGCGGGATTGGCTGGTCCAGGCGGCCTCGGCGGCCTGGGGTTGGGGCTTTGAGGCGCACCGGGCTCAAGGCGATCCCGACGGTCCTGCTCCTGCTGCTGGTCAGCGCGCTTCCGCTGGCGGGCACGGTCAGCGCTGCGAAGAACAAGCGCTGCGCCGGGGAGAAGGTCACCGAGTCCGGCAAGAACGGCGGTGACATCGTCAGGGGAACCAACGGCGATGACGTCATCCTCGCCGGTGACGGCGACGACAAGGTGGTCGGCAAGGACGGCGACGACATCATCTGCGGCGCCGACGGCGACGACAACATCAAGGGCGGTGGCGGTGACGACGAGGTCTACGGCCAGCGCGGCGACGACAAGCTCGAGGGGATGGACGGCGAGGACGAGATTCTCGGCGGCCTCGGCGACGACCGCCTGATCGGCGGCGATGACGACGACGATCTGCGCGGCGAGGCGGGCGACGACAAGCTCGAAGGCGATCGTGGCGATGACGAGCTCGACGGCGGCAGCGGGAAGGACAACTGTGAAGGCGGTCTCGGCGACAACGATTTCGTCTCATGCGAGAAGGAGAACGAAGACCGGGAGTAGCCGCCGAACCCGGCTCTAAGCTCGGCGGTCGTGTTTGCCCCGCCCGTCAACCGTCTGATCACCGAGCTCGCGCGGCTGCCCGGAATCGGGCAGCGGACCGCGCAGCGGCTCGCGTTCCACCTCTTGCGCGCCTCGGAGGAGGAGGCCTTGGCGCTCGCTGAGGCGATCAAGGAAGTCAAGGAGACCGTCGGGCTCTGCGAGACCTGCTTCAACCTCGCCGTCGGCCCCCAGTGCCGGATCTGCGAAGACCCGCGCCGCGAGAGCGATGTGATCTGCGTGGTTGAGGAACCGAGCGATGTGATCCCGGTCGAGCGGACCAACGAGTACCACGGCCGCTATCACGTGCTGGGCGGCGCTCTCTCGCCGATCGACGGCGTGGATCCCGAGGACCTCCACATCGAGGAGTTGCTCGCGCGCGTCGCGGCCGGGGGTGTGGCCGAGGTCGTCATCGCTACCAACCCGACGACCACTGGAGAGGCGACGGCGCTGTTCATCGCCGACGGCGTTCGCGAGCGGGCACCGGACGTGACGGTCACGCGGCTGGCGAGCGGGTTGCCGGTCGGCGCTGACCTCGAGTACGCCGATGAGATGACGCTCGGCCGCGCCTTCCGCGGCCGGACCTCCGCCTAAACGAGGTCTAGCGCGAGAACTCACGCGCCGGGCCGAACGTTGCGTGCGCATGGCCCCGGTGGGCCCTACTTGACCAGTCCTGCGGACCGCTTGAGCCGCATTACGCGGAGCAGCGCCTGGTCGACCCGCTCGCTCGTGATCGCGCCCCGGCGGGCCGCATTGAGGACGGCGATATAGGCGGCTTCCTGATCGCCGCGCGGGCCAGCGATCTCGAGCAGGTCGGCCCCGGCGATCAGGCTCGCGACCGCCGCGTCGGGAACCGAACCCAGCGAGGTGATCGCCGGGGAGGAGAGGTCCTCGGCGATCGCGACCCCGTCGAAGCCGAGTTCGTCGCGCAACAGCCCGGTCATCAAATCCTCGGACTGGGAGGCGGGAGTCACGAAGTCGTCGTTGGCGTAAGCGCCGGGACCGACGAGAATCGCCGGTGCCCCGGCCTCGATCGCCGCCTCGAACGGGAGCAGATCGCGGAGCTTCAGCTCATCGAGTCCCAGCCCGACCGTCGCGGGGCCGCGGTCGGGGTCTTGCGAGGAGGCCCCCAGCCCGGGGAAGCGGCCGGGCGCCGAGACGATCCCAGCCTTCTCCGCCGCCTCGACGGCGGCTCGCGCGTAGAGGACCACCTGCGCGGGGTCGTCGGAGAACGCGGCCTCGCCGACCGGACCACCCACCGCTCCGATGTCGATCGTCGGCCCGAGGATGCCGTCGAGGCCGATCCGCTGGAGTTCCTTGGCGGTCTTCGCCATGATCTCTGCGGCCTCTTCGGCGGAGTCGATCCGAGCCGGGGGCACTTTTGGAGGGAGGTCTTCGAAAGCCGAGTCATCTCCGCCCGCCTGGCGGGTGAGCACCAGCGGGGAGACGTGGCGCTCGTCTTTGGCGCTCGCCGCGATCGCGCGCGTGAGCTGCTCGATCTGCTTCGGCTGCCGGTAGTTGCGCTCGGCGAGGAGGACGGCGCCGATATCGCGATCCTCGAGGTCCTCAAACAGCGGTGAGCGCTCGTCGTCGCCCTCGAAGCCGAGCAGGAACAGCTGCGCGATCTTGCGCTCGAGCGGCAGCCGCGCAACGAGCTCTTCGACGCTGCTGGGCTTCTCGGCGGGACGTTTTGGCTCCTCGGCCGGGGGAGGGATCATCTGGGCGAGAAACGACGACTTGCCGGGCTCGCGCGCCCCCCGTCCGCCGCCCTCGGCTTGGGAACCGGGACCAGGAGTGGGTTGGGTCTCGGCGCCGACCAGGACACCGGCGAGCACCGTCACGGCTGCCAGCGCCAACAGGGCCCCGATCGTGAGGATCCGAGTCCGGGGGATCCCTCGCATACGGTCGGGGAGCATTGCCGGAGGCTATCTTTCGCCGTCCGTGTCAGCTGCAGCCGCAACCAATGCCCCGGAGCAGACCGTCGTCATGAAGTTCGGCGGCACCTCGGTCGCCGACGCCGAGCGGATCAAGCGCGCCGCCGGCCGGATCGTCAGCTCGGTCGAGGCGGGCAATCGCGTCGTGGCCGTGCTCTCGGCGCGCGGCAAGACGACCGATCAGCTGGTCGCGATGGCGCAGGAGGTCTCCGATCGTCCCGATCCGCGCGAGATGGACATGTTGCTCTCGACCGGCGAGCGGATCTCCTGTGCGCTCGCCGCGATGGTGATCAAGGATCTCGGCCACGACGCGATCTCCCTGACCGGCTCCCAGGCGGGAATCGTCACCGACACCTCGCACACCCGTGCGCGGATCCTCGAGGTCCGCGCCGACCGGATCCTGACCGCGCTCGATGCGGGCAAGGTCGTCCTCGTCGCGGGGTTTCAAGGAGTCTCGACCGACCAGGACGTGACCACGCTCGGCCGCGGCGGCTCGGACACGACGGCGGTCGCTCTGGCCGCGGCCGTCAGGGCCGACGTCTGCGAGATCTACACCGACGTGGCGGGCGTGTTCAGCGCCGACCCCAGGCTGGTGCCCCGCGCACGGAAGCTGCCGGTCGTCTCGTTCGACGAGATGCTCGAGATGTCGGCCTCCGGGGCGGGCGTCCTGCAGCTGCGCTCGGTCGAATACGCGCGCAACCACGGGGTGCGGATCCACTGCCGATCGAGCTTCGATGACGCACCCGGTACTTTCGTAGTCGGAGAAGACGAAACCATGGAACGTCCACTTGTCACAGCGGTGACGCACTCGACCGACGAGGCGCGCATCACGCTCACCGATCTGCCCGATACACCGGGTGTCGCCGGCACCGTCCTCACAGCGCTCGCCGCCGCCGAGGTCAACGTCGACATGATCATCCAGAACGAGCCCCACGAAGAGGGCGGGCGGGCCGACATGTCGTTCACCGTCCCGCGCGCCGATACCCGAGCCGCGGTTGAGGCGCTGGAGGTGCTCAAGGCCGAGCTCGGCATCGGCGGGATCCACACCCACAGCGAGATGGGCAAGGTTTCCCTCGTCGGCGCGGGGATGCGCAGCCACCCCGGAGTGGCGGCGAAGGCCTTCAGCGTGCTCGGAGCCGAGGGCGTGAACATCCAGATGATCTCGACCTCGCCGATCAAGATCTCCTGCGTCGTGGCCGAAGCCGACGTCGAGCGGGCGGTTCAGGGCTGGCACGCCGCCTTCGAACTCGACGCCGACGCGATTCTTCCCGAGGACGTCGCCGGCGACCATCGCCCGATCGTCCCGCCCGAGCGGTCCTGATGCGCGTCGCGGTCGTGGGCGCCACCGGCGCCGTGGGGACGACGATGCTCGAGACGATGGCCGCGCGGAACTTCCCGGCTGATGAGGTGGTCGCGTTCGCCTCGGAGCGCTCGGCGGGCCGGCAGCTGGCGTTCGGCGAGAACACGCTCACGGTCCAGCCACTCACCGAGCAGGCGATCTCCGGCTTCGATCTTGCGCTGTTCAGTGCGGGCTCCTCGATCAGCCGCGAGTGGGCGCCGCGGTTTCGTGACGCGGGCGCGGTCGCCGTCGACAACTCCTCCGAGTGGCGGATGGAGGACGACGTCCCGCTCGTGGTCGCCGAGGTAAACCCGGAAGCGCTCGACGGGCATCGGGGGATCGTGGCGAACCCCAACTGCACTGCGATGGTGCTGCTGGTGGCGCTGGCGCCGATCGAGCGCGCGGTCGGGATCGAGCGGCTCGTCGTGTCCACCTACCAAGCGGTCTCCGGCACCGGCCAGAAGGCCGTCGAGGAGCTGCGCTCCCAAACGCGCGCCGTCCTCGAGGAAGACGAGCCGCCCGCGCCTGAGATCTACCCCCACCGGATCGCGTTCAACGTCATTCCCCAGGTTGAGACCTTCAGGGACGGCGACCCGTACACGACCGAGGAGCGCAAGGTGATCGGCGAGACCCGCAAGATCCTCGGCCGCCCCGATCTACCGGTGTCGGCGACCTGCGCCCGGGTTCCGGTGTTCACCGGTCATTCGGAGTCGGTCAACATCCAGACCCGTGAGCCGCTGAGCCCCGAGCAGTGCCGCGACCTGCTCTCCGAGGCGCCGGGGCTGGTCGTCGTCGACCGGCCCGGCGACGGCCTCTACCCGCTTGCGACCGACGCCGCGGGTCAGGACGAGGTGCTCGTCGGCCGGATCCGGAACGATGAATCGGCCGAGCGGACGCTCAACCTGTGGGTCGTCGGCGACAACCTCCGCAAGGGCGCCGCAACCAACACGGTCCAGCTCGCCGAGCTGCTGATCGAGCGCGGGCTGCTCGGTTCCCGAAGCTAGCCCGCAGCGGCACGGGCACTCTCGCGCGCCGACGCGCCACGCCAGCAGGCCAGCAGCGTTACGGCGCAGAGGCCGGCGAGCAGGGTGTAGGGCAGCGGATCGCCCCCGAGCCCGCCCAGCAGCCCGCTGGTGCTCGCGCCGATCACCCCGCCGATGCTCCAGGTCGCGTTGGAGAGCGAGAAGCTGACCACCTGCTCGACGCCGCGTGCTTCGGCGCCGTCGGCGAGTAGAACGGTCCCGGGCGTCCAGAGCGGGCCGAGGGCGATCGAGCAGAGGACGATCAGCGCGATCAGCGCGAGCGCCTCGGTCGGCCACCCGAGCAGCGCCAGCGCCGGAATCGCGAGCGGGAGCGCGAGCCGCACCGGGCCGAGCGGCCCCCAGCGGTCGCTGAGACGCCCGGCAATCGGTGCGAGCGTGGTCTCGATCGCGACCGCGCCGATGAAGGTCCCGGCGATCGCGGCGGCGGTCAGGCCGGCGGCGTCGAGCTGCAGCGGCGCGAGGGTGTCGATCGCCCCGAGGCACAACCCGTCGAGCGCGACGATCCAGAGGCCGAGCCGAACGCGGTTATCACGCAGGACAGTGGGGATCTGGCTGAGCCGAGCGCGGCTCGCCTCGCTCGGTGCCGGGGTCAGCAGCGTGACGAGCACGAGCACGAGGGTGATCCCGGCGACGCTTCCGAAGACGAGCGTCGTCGAGGACACCGCTGCCGCGCCTCCGAGAGCCGGGCCGATCAGCGCGCCGGCGAGCGCGGCTCCGATCGCGAGGCCGATCGTCTCACCGCGCCGCGCGACCGGAGTCTGGCTGACGAGCCAGCTCAGGCCGCCCGCCCAGGAGAGCGCGGCGCTGATCCCCTGAGCGAACCGCGACCCCGCCAGTGTGGCGGGGGAGTCGGCAAAGCCAAACGCGAGGCTCGCCATCCCGAGCAGCGCCAGCCCGATCAACAGCGTGCGCTTGACGCCGATCCGGCCGACGACCCAGATCGCGGGCACGGCCATCAGCAGCGTGCCGGCCGGATAGGCGGCGATCAGGCCACCGGCCGCACCCTTGCTCAGCCCGAGCTGCTCGACGTACTCGGGCAGCAGCGGCGTGATCGCCGCGAAGAAGACCGTGTCGAGGAAGACCGCCGCGCAAGTGAGCGCGAGCAGTCGTCGCGGAGCGCCTGGGGAGGCGGCTCGGCGAGCCACGCGACGCCTACGCGATCAGGTTGTCGATGACCAGGTAGTAGAAGAAGAAGCCGAAGACCGCCGTCGTCGCGGCCCAGAGCAGCGCCCAGCCGACGGCCTCCTTCGGCTTCATCATCGGCCGCGCGAGCGCGAAGATGATGAACAGCTCGATCGCGACGCTGATCGCCAGGAAGGTGACCAGGTCGAGCTTGCCGATCACGAGTGAGACAACGAGCATCACGAGCGGCACCTGGATTGCGGCGCCGGTGGCCGAGGCGAGGAAGACGAAGTACTCGTTGAAGCGCGTGCGCGGCATCTTCTGTCGCGGGTCGAGCCCGGTCGCCAGCGCGGTCTTCATCGGCTCGGCCATCGTCGCGGAGTTTATTACGCGACGGTGAGCTCGGCGACCTTGCGCTGAACAGCGCCGGTCTTGACGACGTGCTTGTTGAGGCCGAGTGTCCTTCGGGCTCGAGGCCGAGCGCCAGGCCGATCAGCTGCGGGAAGTGCAGGACCGGCATACCGAGGTCGCGCTCGACGTACTTGGCGGCGTCCGGCTGCTGGAGGTCGAGGTTGAGGTGGCAGAGCGGACAGGGCGTGACCACGCAGTCGGCTCCGGCGTCGATCGCGTCCGCCATGTGGCGGCCGGACTGGCGCAGCGAGGTCTCGCGGTTCATCGTGATCACCGGGAAGCCGCAGCACTTGTGGCTGCCGGCGTACTCGACCGGCGTCGCGCCGACCGCCTCGATCACCTGCTCGAGGTAGCCGTCGCGCTCGGGGTGGTCGTGCGTAGCCGAGCCGCTCGGTCGGGCGGACGATGTAGCAGCCGTAGAACGGCGCGACGCGCAGCCCCTCGAGCGGGCGGACGACCCGCTCACGGAGCTTGTCGAGGCCGATTTCCTCGACCAGCAGCCAGAGAAGTTCTTGTTCCACCAGGCGCCGGAGCGCTCGTAGGCCAGACCCTCCGGGCGCGATGTGCGTGTTGACGTGATCGACGGTAGGCGTCGTCGGCGTCGAGCCGCTCCTTGCACTCGGTCTGCGCGCCCTGGCAGGTCGAGCAGATGTTCATCATGCCGATCGGCCCCCTCGACGCCGCTGGGCCATCGCGAAGGTGCGCGCGTTGAGCGTGTCGACGAGCTCCTGGTTGTGCTCGGCGATCACGCCGGCGCCGCAGCAGTTGGCGCGGTCCAGCTCGACCAGCTCGATGTCGAGCTTGGGGCGACCGCGAGCACATCGAGCCGTGCAGCTCGGGGGTGAAGCCGCGCGAGACGCAGCCGGGCCAGTAGGCGACCTTCATTGTTCTCCTCCTGTTTCGCCCGTCACTTCGCCTTGCGTTTCACCCATCGCGGGCTCGGTCTCGTCAGCGTCGTCCGACCCGCCGCCGACCTCGCCGACGATGTACATGTTCAGCTCGAGCCGCTCGTCCTTGGACTCGATCTCCTTGAAGATTCTCCGCACCTGTTTCTGGTCGGGCAGCTTGTGGTGGATCAGCGCCTTGATCGGCGAGACCTTGCCCGACGTCGACCCCGCGGATCGCGGTCGGCAGCGACTCGACGAGCTGCTTGACGGCCTTCGGGTCGGTCTGGCCCTTGACCAGGCTGCCGTCGCCGAAGGAGCGCGGCAGCAGCTGGGCCTCGTGCAGCGTTCCGTACTTCTCGATCAGGTCGACGAACGCCTTCTCGTGCCCGTAGCCGTTGTTGTTGTCCTTGATCTCGTAGTCCGCAGGTCGCATGACGGCGCATCCGCATGATCTGGTTCATCGGGGCGACGTCCTTGGGGCAGACCTCCACGCAGGCGAAGCAGTGCGTGCAGTCGTAGAGACCGTGCGGGTCCTCGGCCAGATCGCGTCAGCCGGTCCTCGGTCGCGCCGTCGCGCGGGTCGCCGACGAAGCGGTAGGCCTTCGCCATCGCGGCCGGGCCGACGAACTCCGGGTCGACCTCGAGCGACAGGCAGGCGCCGACGCAGGCGCCGCACTGGATGCAGGCCATCGACTGCGTGATGTCGATCATCGACTCGGCGGGGACGATGTACTCGCGCTCGGGCGGGTCGCCATCGGGCAGCAGCCACGGGCACGACACGCTGGACCTTCTTCCAGTGGACCGCGTCCATGTCGACGATCAGGTCCTTGATGACCGGCATGTTGCCCATCGGCTCGACGACGATCGCGCCGTTCTTGGCGGCCGCCGGCGGCGTCGGAGATGCGGGTGTTGCAGGCCAGGCCGGTCTTGCCGTTGATCCTCACGCTGCAGGAGCCGCAGATGGCGGCGCGGCAGGAGCAGCGGACCGCCGATCGAGCCGTCCTGGTGCGGTCCTTGCCTGGAGGATGCCGTCGAGCACCGAGCGCTCGGGCGGCACGTCGACGTCGAAGTCCTGCCAGTGGGCGGTCTCGCCGGACTCGGGGTCGAAGCGGCGGATCTTGAGCGTGTAGTTCTGAGCGTCAGCCATCGGCTAGACCCCACCGGGGTCGTGCCTCGCGGCGCTTGACCGGGCTATGACATTTCATCGGCTAGTAGGTCCTCTCCTGCGGCTCCCACTGGGTCATCGTCGACATCCGAGTAGGAGATCTCCGGCCCGTCGCCATTCAGCGTGAGGTTGATGTGCTTGATCCACTCCTCGTCGTTGCGATCCGGGAAGTCGGTCCGGTACTGGGCGCCGCGGCTCTCCTTGCGCTCGATCGCGCCCATCACGATGCACTCGGCGTTGTCGAGCATGAATCCGAGCTCGAGCGCCCCGAGCACGTCCTGGTTGAAGACGGCTGCCCTTGTCGTCGGTGGCGACCGTCTTGGCCTCCTCCTTGAGCTCGCGCACCCTGCTCGAGCGCGATCGTCGAGGCCCTCGTCGTCGCGGAAGACGGCCGACGTACTTGTCCATCACCGTGCCCAGGTCGGCCTTGATCTCGGAGACACGCCGGCCGGTCGTCTCGCGGCCGGTGATCTCGGCGATCATCCGCTTGCTCGTCGGCGAGCTTGGCCTTGGACGGCTTCGGCATGGCCATCTGCCTTGGCCGCCGCGGCCGCGTGCTCGCCGGAGCGGCGGCCGAAGATCAGCGTGTCGAGCAGCGAGTTCGCACCGAGCCGGTTGCCACCGTGAACCGAGACGCAGGCGACACTCTCCGGCGGCGTAGAGGCCCGTCGATCGGAGTCTGGCCGTCGATGTTGGTGCGGATGCCACCCATCACGTAGTGGTTGCCCGGCTTGATGTGGATCGGTTCCTTGGTGATGTCGACGTTCGCGAAGTCGCGGCCGACGAGCACGATCTCGCGCAGCGCCTCCTGGATCCGCTTGCGCGGGACGACCGTGATGTCGAGCGCGACCGTGCCGTCGGGGAAGCCGCGGCCCTCGTTGATCTCGGTCTGCTCGGCGCGCGAGACGACGTCACGCGAGGCGAGCTCCATCTTGTTCGGCGCGTACTTCTCCATGAACCGCTCGCCCTGCGCGTTGTAGAGGTGGGCGCCCTCGCCGCGCGCGCCCTCGGTGATCAGCAGACCGAGCCCGGCGAGCGTCGTCGGGTGGTACTGGATCATCTCCATGTCCATCAGGGACGCGCCGACGCGGTAGGCCATCGCGATCCCGTCGCCGGTGCAGATCAGCGCGTTGGTCGTGGGGTTGAAGACCTGGCCGTTGCCCCCGCTCGCGAGGATCACCTTCTTGGCGGTGAACAGCTCCATCGTGCCGTCGCGCATGTTGCGGGCGACGCAGCCGGCGATACGGCCGTCGTCGTCCTGGACGAGCGCGGTCGTGAAGTACTCCTCGTAGCGATCGACCTCGTCGGAGTGCTTCATCATCTGCTCGTAGAGCACGTGCAGGATCGCCTGGCCGGTGATGTCGGCGACGTAGTAGGTGCGGGCGGCCGAGGCGCCGCCGAAGGCGCGCGTCCCGAGCTTGCCCTCGCCGTTGCGGTGGAAGGTCACGCCGAGGTGCTCGAGGCGCAGGATCTCCTCCGGCGCCTCGCGGCACATGATCTCGATCGCGTCCTGGTCGCCGAGGTAGTCCGAGCCCTTGACCGTGTCGAAGGCGTGTGACTCCCAGCTGTCCTCGGGGTTCAGCGCCGCGTTGATGCCGCCCTGGGCCGCATTGGAGTGGGAGCGGACGGGGTGGACCTTGGAGAGGATCCCGACGGAGACGCCCTGCTCGGCGGCTGCGAGGGCGGCGCGCTGGCCGGCGAGGCCGGCGCCGATTACGAGGACGTCGTGCTGGGGCATCTGTGCTGCGGTCTCCGTGGGTGGTGGGGCCGGACTGGCGGCGTTGAGTCTATTTCAGCGGACCGCGGGACGGAGTGCGCGGCGCAGCCGATCTGTCGTGACGACTCCTCGGAGGATGCCCTGCGCGTCGACGGCGAGCACCGCCCCGAGCCGAGTCAGCCCGTCGCGATGGTGATCGATGAAAGCCTCGATTGGCTCGTCGAGCGCCGCCTGCAGCGAGCCGAGCTCATCCCGGGCGATCACCTCCTCGGCGGTTGCGGTGGTGTGGCGCTCCTCGGGGATCGACTCGATCGCCTCGCGCGTGATCAGCCCGAGCGGGCGGCCCTCCTCATCGACCACGGGGAACCAGTCCTCGCGATAGCGCAGGAAGAACTCGTCGAGCGCGCGGTCGAGCGTCAGCCCACGCGGGACGGCCACCGGCTCGCCATCCATCACGTCGGCGACCGTCAGACCCGTCGAGCTGAGAGGCGATCTCGGTCTGGAGGACGCTGCCGCGGGCTGCCTGGCCGAGGAACAGGCCGATCACCCCGAGCCACAGCCCACTGAAGAAGTCGCCAACCATCGCGATGTAGAGCCCGAGAGCGATCAGGACGTAGGAGAACCCGCGGCCGATCGATCGCCGCGAAGCGGGTCGCTCGGGTGCGATCGCCGGTGAGCTTCCAGGCGATCGCCCGGACGATCCGGCCACCGTCGAGCGGGTAGCCGGGAATCAGGTTGAAGAGCGAGCAGCAGCGCGTTGATCGAGGCCAGGTAGGCGAGCACCGCTACGAGTGGGGAGGGCGCGCCCTGAGGCGCGAACGGGTTGGCCGCCAAGAACGCATCCACCCCGACGAGGCCGATCCCGACGGCAGCGCAGAGCACGACGATCCCCAGCGACACCAGCGGTCCGGCGACCGCCACGCGGAACTCCACGCCGGCCGAGTCGGTGTCGCGGCGCATCTTCGCCATCCCGCCGAAGAGCCACAGGTCGATCCCGACGATCCCGATCCCGTTGCGGATCGCGACGAGCGCGTGGCCGAGCTCGTGCAGGACGACCGAGGCGAAGAACAGCAGCGCGCTCGACGGTCGCGAGCACGAACGAGAGCGTTTCGTCGGCCGGGTAGATCTCGCCGTACCCGATCGCCAGCGACCAGATGATCAGGAACAGGACGATGAACCAGCTCAGGTCGACCCCGATGCGGATGCCGAACAGGTCACGAGCTTGATCGATCGGCCGCCGAACATCGGAGTGATCGTCGCACAGGGCCACTCCCGCCCGGTCCGGGCAGACCGCGAGCACCGGGCTCGTGTGCACATAATGCGGCCGCCCCTCAAAGACTTGCCGAAAGGAACCCCGTGGCACACGAAGTGACGTTCATCCCCGGTGACGGCACCGGGCCCGAGCTCGCCGAGGCGACGCGGCCGCGTGCTCGAGGCGACCGGAGTCGAGTTCGAGTGGGACGAGCATCCGGCCGGCGAGGACGTCTACGAAGCCGAGGGCAATCCGTTCCCCGACCGCACGCTCGAGTCGATCAAGCGGACCAAGGTCGGCATCAAGGGGCCGACCACCACGCCGGTCGGCTCGGGCTTCCGCTCGATCAACGTCCAGCTGCGCAAGGAGCTCGACCTCTACGCGTGCATCCGCCCGTGCAAGGCGCTACGAGGGCGTCCGCACCCGCTTCCCGGAGACCGACATCGTGATCGTCCGCGAGAACACCGAGGACCTCTACGCGGGCATCGAGTTCGAGCATGGGTCACGAGGACAACGCGACGCTGCGCGAGGCGCTCGCCGGACTCGGCGCACACGATTCGTGAGGACGCCGGCATCTCGATCAAGCCGATCTCGGTGTTCGGCTCCGACCGGATCGTCGAGGCCGCGTTCAGTACGCCGAGGACAACGGCCGCAAGCAAGGTCACCGCGGCGCACAAGGCCAACATCATGAAGTTCTCCGACGGCCTGTTCCTCGAGACAGCACGCAAGGTGGCCGAGCGCCATCCCGGACATCGAGTTCGAGGACCGGATCATCGACAACCTCTGCAACCAGCTCGTCTCGCGCCCCGAGGAGTACGACGTGATCGTGCTGCCGAACCTCTACGGCGACATCGTCTCCGACCTCGGCGCCGGGCTGATCGGCGGGCTGGGGTTCGCCCCCGGCGCCAACATCGGCACCGAGGCCGCGATGTTCGAGGCGACCCACGGCTCGGCGCCGAAGTACAAGGGGCTGAACAAGGTCAACCCGACCGCGCTGATGCTCTCCGGCGTGCTGATGCTGCGCCACCTCGGCGAGGCAGATGCCGCCGACAGGATGGAGGCCGCGATCGCGGCCGTGATCAGAGAAGGGCGAGAAGGTCACCTACGACCTCAAGCCGACCCGCGACGACCCAACCGCCGTCGGCACCTCCCAGTTCGCCGACGCGGTGATCGAGGAGATGAACGCCTGATGCCCGATTCACCCAGCCAAGGTAACCGTGACCGGCGCGGCCGGTCAGATCGGCTACGCGCTGCTGTTCCGCGTCGCCAGCGGCCAGCTGCTCGGCCCTGACCTACCGGTCGAGCTGCGCCTGCTCGAGATCCCGGACGCGGTCAAGGCCGCCGAGGGCACGGCGATGGAGCTCGACGACTGCGCGTTCCCGCTGCTGGCCGGGATCGACATCTTCGACGACCCGGTCAAGGCGTTCGACGGCGCCAACATCGGCCTGCTCGTCGGGGCCCGCCCGCGCGGACCGGGCATGGAGCGCGCCGACCTGCTCGAGGCCAACGGCGGCATCTTCAAGCCGCAGGGCAAGGCGATCAACGACGGGGCCGCCGACGACATCAAGGTGCTGGTGGTCGGCAACCCGGCGAACACCAACTGCCTGATCGCGATGTCCAACGCGCCCGACGTGCCGCGCGAGCGGTTCACGGCGATGATGCGCCTGGACCACAACCGCGCGAAGGCGCAGCTCGCCGCAAAGCTCGGGGTCGGCGTGGACGACGGTCACGAACATGACCGTCTGGGGCAACCACTCGACCACCCAGTACCCCGACCTCGTCCACGCGAAGGTCGACGGGCAGATCGCGGCCGACGCGGTCGGCGACCAGGACTGGATCGAGAACGACTTCATCCCGCGGGTCGCCAAGCGCGGCGCGGAGATCATCGACGCGCGCGGCGCCTCGAGCGCGGCATCGGCGGCCAATGCGGCGGTCGACCACGTCCACGACTGGGTGCTCGGCACACCGTCGGGCGACTGGGTCTCGATGGGCGTGCCCTCAGACCGGCGCCTACGGGGTGCCCGAGGGAATCGTCGCCGGCTTCCCGTGCGAGTGCTCGGGCGGCGCAGTGGTCGATCGTCGACGGCCTCGAGATCGACGAGTTCTCGCGCGCCCGAATCGACGCGAGCGCGGCCGAGCTCTCCGAGGAGCGCGACGCCGTCGAGGGCCTAGGGCTGCTCTAGCGCCGGCTCTCCTGCGTCCGTCTGTGGCACCGCCGGTGAATCACGCCGGTCGGTCGGGAACCAGCCCGCGCCGTCCTTGCGCACCTTGCCTTCCTCGATCAGCTTCGGGAGCACTCGGTAGAGGTAGGGTGCGGCGATGCCCATCTGCTTCGCCATTGCCGGGATTGTCACGCCGGGTTGTGCGCGCACGAGTGCCAGCGCCTCGGCCGATCGGGCCGCGGGACGTCCTCGCCGGCGGCCGCCGGAACTGGGCTTGCCGCTGCGCGGTGCGCGCCGCGGGGTGGACGAGCCGGATACGCCCGAGAGCGCGGCCAATGCGGCCTCGAGCGCCTTGCGCTCGGTGTTCAGCTCTGCCAGCCGTCTCTCGATCGATGCCCGGACGTCAGTTATGCCTTCCATTTGTTCACCTTTACCTTCGATTAACCGTCTACACGGATACGTTAGTGGTTAAGTGAAGGCACGCCGCAAGATCACGATCGTGGGGGCCGGCAAGGTCGGCGCGACGACTGGCCTGTTGCTCGCCCAGGGTGGCTGGGCCGAGACGGTGCTCGTCGATATCGACGGCGGTCGCGCGCGCGGCAAGGCGCTCGATATCGCGCAGGCTGCACCGGCGCTGGGATTCGAGCCGCACATCCGCGGCGCGGGGGGCTACGACGAAGCCTCGGGGTCCGACATCGTCGTGATCACCGCCGGCTTCGCGCGCGAGCCGGGCATGGGTCGCGACGCGCTGCTCGCGCGCAACCGCGAGATCGTCGAGCAGATCTGTCTCCAGGTGATGGAGCGCTGCCCGGACTCGATCGTGATCGTCGTGACCAACCCGCTTGACGCGATCTGCCACCTGGTCCAGCAGGTCACCCAGTTCCCGCGCGGCCGCGTGATCGGGATGTCGGGGATCCTCGACTCCTCACGGCTGCGGACGTTCATCGCCTGGGAGCTCGGCGTCTCGACGCGCGACATCGAGGGGATGGTGCTCGGCGGCTACGGGGACATGATGGTGCCGGTGATCTCGGCGACCCGCGTCGCCGGCGTGCCGGTCTCGGAGCTGATCCCCCCGGAGCGACTCGCCTCGATCATCGAACGCGTTCGCTCCGGCGGCGAGGAGGTCGTCGAGCTGCTTGATCGGGGATATCCGTTCTACGCGGCCGCCGCCGGCATCCGGCAGATGGTCGAGGCGATCTGCCTCGATCGCGGTCGCGTGCTTCCCTGCTCGGCGCTCTTGCTCGGCGAGTACGGAATCGACGGGCTATTCATGGGCGTTCCGGCGCGCCTCGGTGCGCAGGGGATCGAGGAGGTCGTCGAGCTGCCGCTGAGCGATTCGGAGCGCGAGGAGTTCGAGCGCTCGGCGGCCACGGTGCGTGTCCTCGTCGACGCGCTCGCTTACTCGGAAGCGCCCTAGGGCGCGCTACCCGCCACCGCGAGCACTCTCGCGAACGGTCTCAGGCGTTGCGTGCGGCGGGCCCCGGTGGGGCCTCCATCAGGAGCTTGAGCCGGTCGAGCGAGCGCTCGGCCTCGCGTCCGGCGGCGGCGGCGACGGCCTTGCCGGCGACCCGCCCCAACGCACCGCCGGGCAGCTCGAACTCGTTCAGATACGAGAAGCAGGTCCCGTCGCCCTCAGGGTCGAGGTCGTAAACGCAGCGTGCCTCGGTTCCGAGCGGTCCTTTGCCGAGCCATTCGACGTAGCTCGAGGGCTCGTCCTGGGTGACCGTCCAGTCGACGGTGAACTTCTGCCCGGCGACCTTCAGCTGCTGTGTGAGCTCGTCGCCCTCGGAAAGCTGGCCCTTGGGCGCCTGCACCAGCCGTTCGTGGATGCTGACCCAGTCGTTCAGGCGGCGCGGATCCATCAGCACGGCGTAGATGTCCGCCGGAGGCGCCTCGATCTCGATTTTCTTCTGGACCTTCATCGTGCCGCGAGCGGTTCGCCGTCCTCCTCCCACTGTCGGAGCGCGTGCTCGACAGCGCGGTCGTAGCGGTGTAGACGCAGACCATAGATCCTCTGCGCCGAGTCGTCGCGCGGGAGCAACTCGTGCTCGAGGCTCTCCATCAACGGCCGGACCAGTTCGGGCGGCTGGCCGGTGAGCGCGGCGACGACCGCGCTCGCGGCGGGCGTCTGGGTCAGCGGGAGTGCCAGGCCGGGCCGCGCGACCCCCATCGACTCGGCGATCCGCTCGATCATCTCGCCGTAGGTCAGGACGTCCGGCCCCGCGATGTCAAGCGCCTGCCCGGCCGCGGCCGGGGTCGACGGTGTGCGCGCCAGATACTCGATCGCGTCGCGCTCGTCGATCGGCTGGGTGCGGTTGATCCGCCAAGCGGGCATCGGCAGCATCCGCAGGGACTCGACGAGCCGCACGAGCATCCGGAAGGAGGAGGAACGGGCGCCGACCAGGATCGACGCACGCAGCGCGGTCGAGCCAGGCACCGCCTCCAGCAAAATCTGCTCAACCTCGAGCCGCGAAGCGAGGTGCGACGAGAGCGGCGCCTCCGAGGGCGGCAAGAGGCCGCCGAGATAGACGATCCGCTCGACCCCGGCGCTGGCGGCGGCCGCGGCGAACCGCTCGGCCGCGCGGCGATCGCGGTCGATGAAGTCGGTCGAGTCCTCACCCGGCCGCTCCATCGAATGGACGAGGTAATAGGCGGTCTCCACGTCGTCGAGAGCTCGCTTGAGACCGCGGCCGGAGAGCAGGTCGGCCTTCGCGGTCTGCAGCCCGTCGCGAGCGGCCAGCCGGCTCGGATCCCGGGCGAGCGCACGCAGCGCGCGACCCTCGGGCAGCAGCCGCTCGATCAGCGCACCGCCGACGTAGCCCGTTGCTCCGACGATCAGATCCATCGGGTCATGGTTGCGTAAGAGGACGTGCGTAGGCTGATGGGTGAGTTTCAAGACGACCGATCGGAGACAAATGAGCGCCAAGATCGAGAAGACCGAGGAGCAGTGGCGCGCCGAGCTCGATCCCGAGCAGTACGAGGTGCTGCGCAAGAAGGGAACCGAGCGCGCGTTCAGCGGCAAGTACTGGGACGTCAAGCAGGACGGGGTCTATCGCTGCGCTGGTTGCGGCGCCGAGTTATTCGGATCGGATACGAAGTTCGACTCGGGCACGGGGTGGCCGAGCTTCAGCGACGTGATGGACAACGACGCGATCGAGCTGCACGAGGATCGGTCCTTCGGGATGCGTCGCACCGAGGCGACCTGCGCGCGCTGCGGCGGCCACCTCGGGCATGTCTTCGATGATGGACCGAGCCCGACCGGGTTGCGCTACTGCATCAACTCGTGCTCGATTCAGCTCGATCCCGCTGACGCCGAGTGAGGTCGCGCCCAACCCATGTGAAAAGGGTGCAAACAGCGGGGGGAATTTCGTTTGCGGCTGATTTCCCTGCAGTTTGCTGGAAGTGACAATCCCCCTGATTTGCGGGAACGCGCCTCGCGCCGTGAACGCCGGTCGTGCATAGTCGCTGCGGTCGGGAACAACTGGGCAACAGGGGGCGGAATTGGCGGCGAAGCGGAGCAAGAAGGTGACCTGCGAGGACTGCTACTTCCGCCGGCACATGCTCTGCGCGCTCGAGGATACGGAGCCGTGCACGACCTTCCGGCCGGCCGATCGAGGGCTCGCGCCGGCGCGGCAGATGTCTTTTCACTTTCGGCCCGATCGGACGAAGCTGCTGTATGCGTTTCCGCCTGCCGTCGCGCACGCGGACTGATCCCAGTCGCTGACTAGCGGAGCGCCCGCACTAGCTTCGGACCTCACCCGTCGAGCGGCAGGTGGTAGTCGACCCAGGTTTCCCGCCGGCCGCCGGCGGCGTCATAGAGCCGCTGGGCGGTGTGGTTGTCCGGGGCCGTCTGCCAGCCGAGCTGATCCGCCCCGTAGGCGCGGGCGCGCTCGGTGCAGGCCTCGATCAGCGCGCGACCGACACCTTGTCCGCGTGTTTCCGAGGCGACGTAGAGATCATTCATCACGGCGATCCGCGCGGCGCGGGTCGTCGACCAGGTCCAGTAGATCGTCGCGAAGCCGACCGGCTCGCCGGCAGCACTCGCGGCGATCAACTGAACGCCTTCCGCGGGGTTGTCGAGCAGGTGGCGGGCGAGTGCGGCGAGCGCGTCGCGCCCCGGCGCAGTCTCGTAGAAATCGCAGTAGCCCTCCATCAGCGCCACGAGCCGATCAAGATCGTCGACGTTCACCTCACGAATGTTCACGGGAGCCGCCGCGAGACCGGGATCAGGGCGATCGGGACGATCACCGCCAGGCCGAGCATCGCGAAGTTGGCGATGTTCGCAAAGCCCGGGAGGACGTCGTGAGCGAGCACGTGGAAGACCGTGTGTGGGATCGCGAACGCCAGCCAGCCGGCGAGCGCGACCTGGACGACGCGCCGCTCGGGCACGATCGCTGCGGCGATCGCGAGCACACCGGCGGCGAGTAAACCCGCCCCAGCATCGGCGGCGAGGTGGTCGTTGTAGGGACCGAACTCGGGCAACCAGGCGATACCGATCCCCGGGAACTGGTTGAAGAAGCTGACCTGGGCGAAGACCGCCCAGATTCCGACAATCAGTTGGGGCCCGCCGATCGCCAGCAGGCCGACCCGGACCAGTGAGCGGGGGTTCATTCGATCGTCATCTCAGGGACCGCCTCGATCATGCCGGCCGAAGTGGCGAACGCGCAGGAGATCTCCACGCCCCAAACCTACCGGCGCGGCGGGGCGGTTAGGGTGCGCAGCGATGCGTCTCACGGTCCTCGGGAAATCCCCGTCGTGGCAGGACGCCGGGGGAGCCTGCTCGGGCTATCTGCTCGAGGACGGCGACTCATCCGTCCTGATCGACTGCGGCAACGGAGTCTTCTCCAAGCTGCGGCAGTTCCGCGACTACACGCGGCTGGACGCGATCGTGCATCTCGCACCTGCACGCCGACCACTTCCTCGACCTCGATCCCCTACGCCTACGCGCTGACCTACGCGCCGCGCCAGCAGCCCGTGGCCGTGGCGCGCTGGCCCGGGACCGAGCACCCGTCGCGCCCGCGGCTGATCGGACCGCCCAAGACGACGAGACGCTGCGCCAGATCGTCGGCTCCTGGGGGCCGCCGGACCTGATCGACAACGCCTTCACGATCGAGGAGTACGACGAGTCGTCCACGCCCGAGATCGGGTCGATCAGGTTCTCCTTCCGCGAGGTGCCCCACTTCCAGGAGACCTACGCGATCCGGGCCCAGTCGACCAACGGCAGCGGCACGCTCGTCTACGGTGCCGATCACGCGCCGACCGAGGTGATCGTCGACTTCATCGACGGTGCCGACCTGTTGTTGATCGAGGCGACGCTGCCGCGCCCTGAGCGGACCGGCGTCCGGGGACACGTGACCCCGCGCGAGGCTGGCGAGCACGCCAAGCGCGGCGGGGCCAAGCAGGTCGTGCTGACCCACATCTCGGACGAGCTCGATCGAGCTCTGGGCGGTCAACGAGGCGCGCGCGGCCTTCGAGGCACCGGTCGCGATGGCGCGCGAGGGCGCCGTCTACGAGATCTGACCGTCTCGGCTGCGGCGGTTTGGCCGCGCGAGGTCGCGCTAAGTTGTCCGGCATGGCCCCACCGCAGCGATCTCTTCGCCAACTTCGAGCGAATGAGGCGCGAGATCGACGAGCTGTTCGGCGACGTCTTCGAGCGCACCGGCTTCGCCCCGCGACGCGGCTTCTCACCGCGCGTCGACGTCTCCTACGCCGGTGAGCCCCCGCGGGCGCAGGTGCGGGCTGAGCTGGCCGGAATCGAGATCGACGAGATCGGTCTCGAGATCCGCGGTCGCCAGCTGATCATCTTCGGCCACCGACGACCGATCGCGGCGGCGGGCCGCGTCTACCAGCAGATCGAGATCGAGCACGGCCCGTTCCGCGGGTCGTCGAGCTCGGGCGCCGACGTCGTCGCCGACGAAGCCCACGCGACCTACACCGACGGAATCCTCGAGATCGAGATCCCGCTCGCCCGCTCGCAGGAGATCGGGCGGCGCGTTCCGATCGAGTCCGGCGAGGAATGAGACCCCACCGGGTCCTACCCGACGAATCGTCGCGGCGGGGCGAGCGCCGCGTGGGACGCCCCCGGTGGGGGCTCATCCGGCTGCGCCGGGCCCGACGGGTGGCCGCTCGATGAGCATCTCGCTGACCGAGCTCGTGGGCTCGGACGAGTCCCCGCAGGGCGCGCTGCCCGACGCGCTCCCGGTCCTGCCGTTGCGCGACAGCGTCCCCTTCCCGAACATGCTCACCCCGCTCGCGGTCGGCCTCGAGCGATCGATGACGCTCGTCAACGACGTGCTCGCGGGCTCGCGGATGCTGGTGATGGTGGCCTCGCGCGATCCCGAGGTCGAGGAGCCAGGGCCCGACGGCGTCTACGGGATCGGCGTCGCCGGGACGGTCGCCCGGATGCTCAAGGTGCCCGACGGCACCTTGCGGATCCTCGTGCAGGGGGCGCAGCGCGTGCGGCTGACGAAGTTCACCTCGAGCGACCCGTACCTGGTCGCCGAGATCGAGGAGCTGCCCGACATCGTCAAGCCCTCGGCCGAGCTCGAGGGGCTGGCGCGCAACGTGCAGACGACCTTCAGCGAGATCATCGAGGAGGTTCCATACCTGCCCGAGGAGCTGCAGCTGGCGGTCGCCAACATCGACGATCCGGCCGAGCTCGCTCACATGATCGGCGGTTCGCTGCGGATCAAGACCGAGGAGAAGCAGGAGCTGCTCGAGCAGCGCGACCTGGCGAAACGGCTGCGCCGGCTGTCGGAGTACCTTGCCCGCGAGCGCGAGCTGATCTCGATCGGATCGCGGATCCAGACCCAGGTCCAGTCCGAGATGGAGAAGGGCCAGCGCGAGTACTTCCTGCGCCAACAGCTTAAGGCGATCCAGGAAGAGCTCGGAGAGGTCGACGAGCAGGCGGCCGAGACCGACGAGCTCCGCGAGCGGATCCTCGCCGCCGACCTTCCCGAAGCACGCCCTGAAGCAGGCCGAGCGAGAGCTCGCGCGCTTCGAACGGCTGCCGCCGCAATCGGCCGAGCACGGCGTGATCAGGACCTACCTTGAGTGGATCGTCGACCTTCCGTGGCGCACCTCGACCGCCGACGACATCGACCTCAAGAAAGCCAAGCGGGTGCTCGATCGCGATCACTACGACATCGGACCGGATCAAGGACCGGATCCTGGAACACCTCGCCGTCGCGCTCCTCCAGCCGGAGTCGAGTGCGTCGATCCTCTGCTTCGTCGGACCCCCCGGGGTCGGCAAGACCTCGCTCGGCAAGTCGATCGCGGCGGCCACAGGCCGTTCCTTCCAGCGGATCTCGGTCGGCGGCGTCCGCGACGAGTCGGAGATCCGCGGCCATCGGCGCACCTACGTCGGCGCCCTCCCCGGGACGATCCTGCGCGCTCTGCGCGACGCCGGCTCGAACAACCCGGTCCTGATGATCGACGAGCTCGACAAGATGGGCGCGGACTTCCGTGGGGATCCCTCCAGCGCGATGCTCGAGGTGCTCGATCCGGAGCAGAACGGCAGCTTCCGGGACCACTACCTCGACCTCCCGTTCGACCTCTCGCGCGTCATGTTCATCACGACTGCCAACGAACTCGAGCGGATCCCCGGCCCGCTGCGCGATCGGATGGAGGTGATCCAGCTCGCCGGCTACACGCAGGAGGAGAAGCTGCAGATCGCTAAGCGCTATCTCGTCAAGCGCCAGATCGCGCGGGCCGGCCTCGACCGGAAGAAGGTCGTCTTCACCGACCCCGGCCTCGAGCTGCTGATCGACGGCTACACGCGTGAGGCCGGCGTCCGCAACCTCGAGCGCGAGATCGGCTCGGTCTGCCGCAAGATCGCGCGCCGCCAGGCCGAGACAGGACGGGCGTCGCAGCGCAAGATCGGGCCCAAGCAGGTCGGCGAGCTGCTCGGGCGCCGCCGCTTCCTCTCCGAGGAGGTTGATCAGCGCACCCGCCAGCCCGGCGTTGCCACAGGCCTCGCGTGGACGCCGGTTGGCGGCGACGTGCTGTTCATCGAGGCGAGCGCGTATCCGGGGGAGGGACGGCTCCAGGTGACCGGGCAGCTCGGCGAAGTGATGAAGGAGTCGGCCCAGGCGGCGATGTCGTATGTGCGCGGCAACCTCGGGAAGCTCGGCCCGGATGTCGACGAAGGCTGGTTCGCCGACAACGACGTCCACATCCACGTTCCGGCTGGGGCGATCCCGAAGGACGGACCGAGCGCGGGGGTTGCGATGGCCACGGCGCTCAGCTCGCTGGTCACCGGCCGCCCGACGCGGTCGGACACCGCGATGACGGGTGAGATCACGCTGACCGGGAAGGTGCTGCCGATCGGCGGCCTCAAGGAGAAGTCGCTCGCGGCCCAGCGCGCCGGCGTCACGCGCGTGATCGCGCCGAAGCTCAACCGGCGCGACCTCGATGAGATCCCGTCCCATCTGCTCGAGGACACGACCTTCGTCTGGGTCGACGGAATCGACACCGCGATCCGCGAGGCGCTGGTCGAGGCTTGATCGGCGGCCGAGCAAGAGTTCTTGTGTGTCGGGCCGAGCAAAGCCGGGTATGCTCGCTTTGAGCATTCCAGCCCACGCGAGGAGAGTTTGAAATGGCATCCAGGAGCAAAGCGGCACGCGCCGGATCGGGCGTGTTCGCCGCGGGTCAGGCAGCCCGCGACAACGCATACGTGCAGCGGTTGATCGAAGACGAGGAGCTGCGTGAGAGTCTTCGGGAGGCGTTCGGCGCCGCCCGCAACGCCTACGGCCGGGTCTCCCACGGTAAGCGCCCCGGTCGGGTTCTGATGGACGACAAGCGCGTCCACCGCGACCTGCAGACCGCGGCCAAGTCGCTGCGCGAGGCAACTGATTCGCTGCGCGGCGGCAGGGCCCGCAGCGGCGGCTGGTTCAAGCGCGTCGTCGTGATCGGCGTCGTCGGCGCCGGTGTCGCGCTTGTCGCGAGCGAAGGCATTCGCAAGAAGATGCTCGACGCCCTGTTCGGCGCCGAGGAGGAATTCGAGTACACGTCCAGCACCACGCCGCCGCCGGCCGCGGCAGCGACCAACGGTGGCGCGAGCGCGACGGCGCCCGAGCCGGCCGCCGAGAAGTCCTAGCCGTCTAGACGCCAGCTCAAAACACCCATCGGGGGCACGAAATATTGCCCCTGGTGGGGGGTCGCTGGTTGGCTGGCCAGCTAAGGTTCCCGAATGGAACCCGAATCAATTCTGGCGTCGGCGACCGCCCCGGACGGCACGATCGTCGATCGCGGCAAGCTCGACAGCGCCAAGGCGCGCCGGATCGTGGCGGCGATGCGGACGAGCATCGGCAGCCGCGGGGCGGCGGGATCGACCTTCGATCAGGTCGCCGGCGAAGCCGGCGTCTCGCGCGGCTTACTCCACTACTACTTCGGCTCCAAGGAGCGGCTGCTCGCGGAGGTGGTCCGCCACGATTCCGAGGTCCGGATCGCCAACCTCGACGCCGGCCTGCAGGCAGCCAACTCGGTCGACGCGATCGTCGAGCTGCTGGTCCAGGCGCTCGAGAACCTCGTCGAGCGCGAGCCCGACAACTACGCGCTCATCTTCGAGCTGTTCACGGCCGCTCGCCACAACGAGGAGCTCCGCGAAGAGATGGCGGAGGTCTACCGTCGCGTTCAGAACAACGTCGCACGCGTGCTCGAGGCAAAGCAAGAGGAGGGCGTCGTCAGCCTCGCCGCCAGCCCCGAGGCCGTGGTGGCGACGCTGTTCGGCCTCGGCGACGGAATCGCTCTGCACATGCTCTCCGATCCGACCTGGGACAGCTCGGAGACGTTCGCGGTCGGGGCGCAGATCGCCCGGCGCCTGCTCAGCGCGTAAGGCCTACTCGACGACGTTGATGGTGCCGTCCATCCCCGGGTGGAGCGTGCAGGTGTAGGAGATCTCCCCGGGTTCGGTCGCCTTCCACTCGAAGGTCCCGCCCTTGCCGAAATCATCCGAGGCGAAGTCGGCGCCCTCCTCGGCGATCGCGTTGTGGTCGAAGCTGTCTTCGTTGGTCCACTCGACCGTGTCGCCGACCGAGACCTCGACCGCGGCGGGCTCGAACGAGGTGTTAATCATCTCCACCTCGACCGCGGCGCCGGTCTGCTCGGCGTCCGGGCCTTCGGGGTTGCCGTCGTTGGCGACCTCATCGGTCACGGGCGCGGAGGGCTGCTCGCCGCCGCAGCCGAGTAGTGCAGTCGGGACCGCCATGACGAGCAGTAGGCCGACGATCATCGAAAGGCGTCGCATGGTCAAACCTCCACGGCTTGGGGATCGCTCTTGGTCTTGGTCTTCGAAGGTGTGCGCTCGGGTGCCGTCTCAGCGAGGAACTCGTCGAGGTAGGTCCAGGTCGTGTTGATCGCCGAGCGACCGGTGAGCACGCCGAGGTGGCCGCCCGGCCCGGTCTCGAGCCTGACCAGCGGGGAGTTGGGCAGGATCTCGCCGATCCGGTGCACGGCGCTCTTCGGCGCGAGCACGTCAGCTCCGCCGGCGACGGACAGGACGGGGATCCGGACGTTCGCGAGATCGAGCTCGCGGTGGTTGAGGAGCAGCTTGCCCTCCCTCAGCGAGTTGACGCGGAAGAAGTCGTGGTAGAGCTGGCCGAAGGTGCGACCCGGGTAGGCGAGCATGCGGCTCATGTACTGGTCGATCGCCTGGCTGTGAGCGATCGTCTCGCGGTCGGAGAGGTGCTCGGCGAGGAACATCGGCTTCTTGAGCAATCGCTCGATCGCGGTCATCCTGAAGCCGAAGCTGACGAGCGGGGCGGGCGCGCCGCCGAGCGTCTTGTAGAGCGATGACACGAGCGCGCCGCCGGTGACCTTGCCGAGCTGGCGGACGGGCCCGAGCATCCGTACCTCGGCGAAGTCGAACGGGCTGGCGACCGTCGCCACCGAGGCCACTGGTAGCTTCGGGTCCGCCGCGACCGAGAGCAGCGACATGATCCCGCCGAGGCACCAGCCGACCGGTTGCACCGACCGGCCGCCGGAATCGCGCGAGACCTGGCGGATCGCGCTCGGGATGACCTCGTCGACCCAGTGCTCGAGGCCGAGGTCGCGGTCGGCGAACGAGATCGGGCCGTAATCGACCAGGTAGGTCGGGTAGCCGAGGTTGACGAAGTGCTCGACGAGGCTGCAGCCGCGACGGAGGTCGAAGCAGGCGGCTGGTGCGGCGAGCGGGGGGACGAGCAGGATCGGCGGGCGGTCGGTCCGCACGCGGCGGGTCGGGCGGTAGCGGCGCAGGGTGCGCTGGGGCGCCTCGGCGATGATCGAGGAGGGCATCGGCGTCGTGTCCGCGAGCCCGTGACCGAAGTAGAGGTCGAAGGCGTTGACCGCGGAGCGGAGGAGCTTGTCTGGAGAGAGCAGGTTCATCGTGATGGCCGAGCGGGACGGCGCGGCCGGGCTAGGGCGTCAGGCCGCTTGTACGAGCTCGTGCGGAAACTCTACAAGCAGGTTCGCGAAGCGATCGGCGTCCTCGATCTGCGGGCAGTGTCCGCAGTCGTCGAAGGTGACGAGCCGGCTCTGCTCGACGGCGTCCAGCACCCGGTCGGCGCCGGTCTGGAAGACGAGCAGGTCGCGGCTTCCCCAGACGAGCAAGACCGGGCAGGTGATCCGACCGAGCCGGAAGGGATCGCGCAGCTCGGGGAGCATCCGGCGACCGATCGCCACCTTGTCGGAGACGCTTTCGCGGCTGGCCAGATGGCGGCTGAAGTTGGCTGTCACCTTCGGGTCGATGGTGCCCGGATGGGCGAACGCAAGCCGTCGGTAGGCCTCCCCGACGACGGCTCGCACGACTATCCCGGGCAGCGGGATCGGTGAGGCCAGCAGCGTTCGGACGACGATGTCCCGTTCAACGAGAATGAACCAGCGCGCCATGTCGAGGCCCGCGGGCGCGACCGGCACGATCCCGGCGAGCTCGAGGTCGGCGCGCTCGGCCAGCCTCAGCGTGACGCAGCCACCGAGCGAGTTGCCCGAAACGATCGCACCGCCCTCGGGGGCGGCGCGTCGGACCGCCGCGCGCGCGAACCGGTCGAGCTGCGGGAGCACCGGGCCGGGGTCGAGCCGATCGGCCTCGCCGAAGCCGGGCAGGTCATAAGCGATCGCGCGGCGACCGAGCTTGGCGAGCCGGTCGAGCGTGAACCGCCAGGTGTCGGCGCTGTCGGACCAGCCATGGAAGAGCACGATCGGCGCACCGTCTCCCTCCAGCTCCAGCGCGCGCGTCTCGAATCCCGCGAGCGTGAGCCTGTACTCGAGCAGCGGCTCCACATACGGAACTGTAGTCGCCCGCCCCGACGCCGAGCCCCGCGTGGGAAGTGCCAGACCCCACGGGGTCATGCGCACGCGACGCTCGGCCCTGCGCGCGAGTCCTCGCGCTAGTCGAGCTTCGGCGAGCGCCAATCGGCGCCCAGCCTGCGCTCGAGCTCGCCGACGATCTGGTCGGCGGCGATCCGCGACTGATCGAGCGAGTCGCGGTCACGCAGCGTGACGGTGTCGTCCTCCATCGTCTGGTGGTCGATCGTGACGCCCCACGGGGTGCCGATCTCGTCCTGGCGCCGGTAACGCTTGCCGATCGAGCCGCCGGTGTCGAACTCGGTCGTCATCTTGCGCCGCAGCTCCTCATAGATCGCGCGCGCTTTCTCCGGCTGGCCGTCTTTGTTGACGAGCGGCAGCACCGCGGCCTTGACCGGCGCGAGGCGGGGGTGGAGGCGCAGCAGCACCCGCTCGCGGCCTTCGACCTGCTCCTCGTCGTAGGCGTCGACCATGAACGCGAGCGTTCCGCGGTCGGCGCCCGCGGACGGCTCGATCACGTGTGGTGTGTACCGATCGCCGCTCTGGGGGTCGACGTAGTCGAGCTTCTCGCGCGAGAACTCGGCGTGCTGAGTGAGGTCGAAGTCGCCGCGGTTGGCGATCCCCTCGAGCTCTGACCAGCCCATCGGGAAGAGGTACTCGATGTCGGAGGTGCCGCTCGAGTAGTGGGAGAGCTCGTCGTCGCCGTGCGCCCGCAGCGTCAGGTGGTCGGGTCGGATGCCGAGCTCGGTGTACCAGCGCATCCGCTCAGCCATCCAGTGCTGGTGCCATTGGTCGGCCTCGGCCGGCGGGACGAAGAACTCGATCTCCATCTGCTCGAACTCGCGCGTGCGGAAGATGAAGTTGCCGGGCGTGATCTCGTTGCGGAATGACTTGCCGACCTGCGCGATCCCGAACGGCGGCTTCTTACGCGCGAACTGGAGGACGTTCTTGAAGTTGACGAAGATCCCCTGAGCGGTCTCCGGCCGCAGGTAGACGCGCGAGCCCTCGTCCTGGACCGGGCCCATGTGGGTCTCGAACATCAGGTTGAAGTTGCGCGGCTCGGTCAGCTCGCCGCCGCACTCGGGGCAGCGCAGCTCGGCCGCCGGGTCGCCGCCGTCGGCCGCGATCGCCTCGCGCAGATGGTCCTCGCGCCAGCGCCGCTTGCACTTGCCGAGGCACTGCACGAGCGGATCGCTGAACCCCTCGAGATGGCCCGAGGCCTCCCAGGTGCGCGGGTGCATGCAGGATCGCCGCGTCGAGCGCGACGACGTCGTCGCGCTCCTGGACGACGGCGCGCCACCACTCGGCCTTGACGTTGGACTTCAGCAGTACCCCGTAGTGCCCGTAGTCGTAGGTCGAGGCGAGCCCGCCGTAGATCTCCGAGGACTGGAAGATGAACCCGCGCCGCTTGCAGAGGGCGACGATCTTCTCCATCGTGACGCTGTCGGTCGGTGTGCTCATGCGACCGGAGACAGTAGACGGTCGATCCCGTTCCTATACTCAGGAGGGATGCCGTTCTACGACTACCGCTGCGAAAAGGGACACACCTTCGAGGTGATGCAGCGCATGACCGACGACTCGCTGACCGAGTGCCAGATCTGCTCGGCGCCGGTCCAGCGCGTGCTCCATTCGCCGGCGGTCCACTTCAAGGGGTCGGGCTTCTACACGACCGACTACGGCAAGAAGCGCAAGAACGGTGGCTCTGGCGACAGCTCCGACTCGGGCTCGTCTGAGTCGAAGTCGGATTCGAAATCGTCGGACCCGAAGTCCAAGTCGGACTCGAAGTCGGATTCCAAGTCTGAATCCAAGTCTGCGGCGTCAGGCGCCAAGAGCGAATAGCTCCTAGCTCCCGCCCAGCAGTTCCTCGACCGCGCCCGCCTTCTCCTCCTCGCTGATCACGAGGCCGGTTCCGACGCTGCCCGAGGGCTCGAGCACCCGCGTCTTGCCGGTGCCGCCGCTCACCAGATCGATGAACAGCGTCGCGAGTCCGGGACCCTTCAGATCGGTCCGCACCGCGCGCGGCGATTCCCACGCGATCCACGGCAGCCGCAGCACCGTCGCCGGCGAGAGGACTTGCGCGCGGATTCCCGAGAGGACGTTCTGCTGGCGCGCGGCGCGATCGGCGTCGTCCTCGCCGGGGTCGGCGAGGTTCTGGCGGATGCGCGCGTAAGTGAGCGCCTGCGCGCCGTCGAGCCGGCACTCGCCCTTCCGCATGCGGAACCCCTCAGAGGGCGGCTCGCCGTTCTCGCCGCCGCCGCCCGGGGCGCAGTCGGCCGGCGCTGAGACCGCACTGTCGAAGAAGGGCGCCTTGAGCTCGGTCCGGTTGTCGATCAGGACCCCGCCAAGCGAGTCGATCAGCTTTGGGAAGTTGTTGAAGTTGACCTCGACGACGTGGTTGACCTCCAGGCCGTTCCCGAGGAACCCCTCGAGCGTCTCGATCAACAGCGGCGCTCCGCCGATTGCGTAGGCGCCGTTGATCTTCTGCTCGCCGGCCTGGCCGGGGATCGTCGCCAGCGAATCGCGCAGGATCGACAGTCGCCGGACGTTTCCGAAGCCGACCCGCAGGAGCATCATCGAATCGGCGCGGCCGGTCTCCCCCTCGCCGCCGGGCACGTCGCGTGCGTCTGATCCGAGCACGAGAATCGTGCTCCCGGTCAGCAGGTTGCCGCCACCGGCGAGTGCGTCCTCCGTCTCACTGCTGACGCCCTTGCCGGTCTGCGCGCTGATCATGAAGAGAACGATCGAGAGCGCGACCCACGCGGAGAGCAGCCCGAGGACGATCAGGATGACCCGCTTGGGGGTGATGGGGCCCTTGCCCGAGGGCGTGGCGCCCGGACGCGATGGTCTCGACGGCCGGCGCGGGGCGCCCCCGCCCGGCATCAGCCGCTTGCGCAGGCCGGCGAGCCGCTCGCCGAGGCCTGGCCCGCCGCCCGATCCGGCGCGGTAGACCTTGTATTCGGGCCGCCCGCCCGGACCCGGCCCGCGTCCTGCCGGGTCGGGGCTCTGGGGGCCGCGCCCAGGGGGTCGTGGCGCTTCTGCCATCCGACGGTGTATATCGCTCTCCCATGTCGTCGCGACGGACCATCGGCGTTGACGCAGGCGGGACCAAGCTCCTCGTCGGGGTCGTCGACGAGGATTTCCGGATCACCGACCGTGAGCAATTGCTTTGGTCGGGCGAGCAGACAGACGGAGTGCTGGACCGATGCGCGGCCGCCGTGGAGCGGGCGCTGGAGCGCGCGCCCGACGCCGTCGCGGTCGGCTTCGGGATCCCCGCGCTCGTCGAGCAACCGAGCGGGATCGCCCGCTGCTCGGTCCACCTGCCGCTCGACGACGTCCCTTTCCGGGAGCTCATGGCCCAGCGTCTCGGGATCGACGTGTTCGTCGACAACGACGCCAACTGCGCGCTGATCGGCGAGCACGCGGCGGGTGCGGCCTCGGGCTGCGATCACGCGGCACTGCTGACGATCGGGACCGGGATCGGCGGCGGATTGCTGCTCAATGGCGAGATCTACCGGGGAGCGACGGGCTTCGGGGCCGAGCTCGGCCACA
Source organism: uncultured Thermoleophilaceae bacterium (assembly GCA_963790245.1). Lineage (GTDB taxonomy): Bacteria > Actinomycetota > Thermoleophilia > Solirubrobacterales > Thermoleophilaceae > JACCVG01. The sequence continues at coordinate 1,034,633 of CAWBNP010000002.1, read as the reverse complement.
TGGTTGTCGACCACGACGGCGCCCGCTGCTTCGGAGACTGTCCGGGTGTCGGCTGCCTGGAAGCTGTCGCTTCCGGTTCCGCGCTGGCGCGGCTGGGCGAGGCGGCCGCCGGCCGACTGCCGGGCTCGGCGCTCGGTCGTGCGCGTGAGGGCGAGCAGCTGACCGGGATCAGTGTCACCCAGGCAGCGCTCGCCGGGGACGCCGTCGCGATCGAGGTCGTCGAGCACGCCGGTCGCCGGCTAGGCGCGGGGATCTGCGGGATCGTCAACGCGCTCAACCCCGAGGTCGTCGTCGTCGGCGGCGGCGTGATGGCGCTCGGCGAGCTGTTGCTCGGCCCGGCGCGCGAGGTCGTCATGGAGCGGGCGCTGGGCCCGAGCCGCGCGGCCGTTCGGATAGTCGCCGCCGAGTTCGGCGAAGATGCGGGCATGGTCGGAGCGGCAACGATGGCGCTGCGCGGGGGCTCATGACGGGCCGGCTCGTCGTCTGCCCGACTCCGATCGGCAACCTCGAGGACGTCACCTTCCGCGTTCTGGCCGCCCTCCGCGACGCCGACGTCGTCGCCTGCGAGGACACCCGCCGGACCCGTGTCCTGCTCGAGCGGTACGGGGTCGCGGCCAAGCTCGTCTCCTACCACGAGCAGAACGAGGAGCGCCGGTCCGCCGAGCTGGTCGACCGGCTCACCGCCGGCATGACGGTCGCGCTCGTCTCCGACGCAGGGATGCCGCTTGTGTCCGACCCCGGCTACGTCCTCGTGCGCGCCTGCGCCGCCGCCGGCATCGCCGTCGAGGTTCTGCCCGGCCCCTCGGCCCCCTTGGCCGCGCTCGTCGCCTCCGCGCTGCCACCCGATCGCTGGCGGTTCACCGGCTTCCTCCCGCGCAAGCGCGGCGAGCTTCGGCGGCTGTTGGCCGAATCGGGCGGGACCCTGGTGGCCTTCGAATCGCCCCGTCGGGTGCCGGCGACGCTCGCTGTGCTGGCCGAGCTCGACTCCGAGCGGGCCGTTGCGCTCTGCCGCGAACTGACCAAAAAGCACGAGGAGGTCGTGCGCGGGAGTGCCGCCGAGCTTGCGGAGCGGTACGGGAGCGAACCGCCCAAGGGTGAAGTTGTGCTGGTGATCGCCGGGCCGCCCGACTCGGCCGAGGGGCCGACCGAGGTCGAACTCGCGGCGCTCGGGCGGCTCGTCGAGGCGGGCGCGCGCGCTCGGCCCGCGGCCTCGGTTATCGCTGACCTGACGGGGACGAGCGCGAACGCCCTCTATCGAGCTTTCAACGACCCGGAGGTCACGTGACTCGCAGCACTGCGTAACGAACCTGTGCGCCGGCTCGGCGAGGGCCGGACACGGCCGGCGGGGGCGCCTAGGTTCGGCCGATGGCATCGGTTCGACCGCTCGCGCGTGTTGTGTTGGCTTGGCCAACGATTCTCGCGCCGTTGTTGCTGGCTCCATCGGCGGCGCTTGCGGCGGACTGGACCTGGCCGACCGAAGGGCCGGTGCTCACGGGGTACGACGCGCCATCCGGTGACCGGTTTGCGGCCGGCCGCCACCGAGGCATCGATATCGCAGCCGCCGTCGGATCGAGCGTCCTGGCCGCAACCGACGGTGAGGTGACCTTCAGCGGTCGCGCTGCCGATTCCGGCCTGACGATCTCGATCCGCACCGGCGATGGACGTTTCGACACCTCCTATCTCCATCTCTCGGAGTCCGAGGTCGGCAAGGGGGACGCGGTGGTGGCCGGGCAGCCGATCGCGCGCACGGGAAACTCCGGCGCGCCGACCAAACCCGAGCCGCACCTGCACTTCGGCGTCCGCGCAGCGGGGACCGAGGATCGCTACCGGAACCCGCTCGACTTCTTCGGTGGGGCAGCGTCGCCCCCCACCGCTCGGCCTGTGCCCATCGTCGTTCCCGAACGGCGCACGCGGTCACCCAGGCTTGCGCCCGCCCCGAGAGTTGCGAGGGCGCCCGATCCGGCGCGCCGGCCCGTTCGTCTCCCCAACCGTCTTCCGCATCCGGTGCGAGTGGTCCGCACCGTTCCACGGGCTCGGATCGTCCGGGCGCCCGGCGGCGGGGCGAGGCTCTCGAGCGCGCCGCGGCTCGCACCCGCTCCGCCCGAGCCCGAGTTCGGACCGATCGCCGACGCTCGCCCCTTCGGACCCGCTCGCGCACGGGACCGGTCCGTCGCTTCGGCGAGTCCCGCCGACTCCGGCTTCATCGCCGCCGCCGTCGCGGTCGCGCTGCTCGGCTTGGCGGGCGTCGCGGCACTGGTGCGCCGCCGACGCGCAAGTAGCATCGACCCGCGATGGGCTACTACGTCACCACGCCGATCTATTACGTGAACGGGGCGCCCCACATGGGGCATGCGTACTCGACGGTCGCCGCCGATGTCCTCGCCCGCCACATGCGCCAGCGCGGGGAGGACGTCTTCTTCCTGACCGGCACCGACGAGCACGGTGAGCCCGTCGCGCTGGCGGCCGAGAAGCTCGGCATCACACCGCGCGAGCTCGGCGATCGCAACGCGCCGCGCTTTCGCGAGCTCGCCGAGGCGCTCGAGGTCACCAACGACTTCTTCATCCGCACCAGCGACGAGCAGCACATCGGCGCGGTCCAGGAGGTGCTCCAGCGCGTCTATGACGCCGGGCACGTCTACTCGGGCACGTATGAGGGCTGGTACTGCCCTCGCTGCGCGGATTTCAAGACCGAGACCGAGATCCTCGACGGGAACCAATGCCCGATCCACATGATCGAGTTGACGCGCGAGAAGGAGGACAACTACTTCTTCCGGTTGTCGACCTTCCAGGAGCCGCTCGAGCGGCTGTTCGATGAGCACCCCGATTGGGTGCTGCCCAGCGAGCGGTTCAACGAGGCGCGCGCGTTCATCCGCGGAGGGCTCACCGACGTTTCGCTGACGCGGCGCAACCTGCGCTGGGGCGTGCCGGTCCCCTGGGATGCCGAGCACGTGTTCTACGTCTGGTTCGACGCGCTGCTCAACTACCGCACGGCGCTCGCCTACGCGCGCGAGGGCGAGGATCTGACCGAGCGGTTCTGGCCGCCGGCCGTCCACGTGCTCGCCAAGGACATCCTCAAGTTCCACGCGGTCTACTGGCCCGCCCTGTTGATGGCGGCGGGGCTGGAGGTTCCGACCCGCCTGTACATACACGGGTACCTGCTGATGGACGAGCACAAGATGTCGAAGTCGCTCGGCAACGTGATGGACCCATTCCGGATCGCCGAGCTCTACGGCGCGGACGCGCTGCGTTTCTACCTCTTCCGCGAGGTCTCCTTCGGCGCTGACGGAACGGTCTCGCCCGAGGGATTCGAGACGCGCTACACCTCCGAGCTCGCCAACGAGTACGGCAACCTCGCGAGCCGCTGCGCTCGCGATGGTCGCGCGCTACCGCGACGGACGGCTGCCGGAGGGCTGTGAGGCACCCGCCGAGATCGCGACCGAGTTCGACGGCTTCGTCGAAGCGGTCTGCGGCCGGCTTGATCTGGTCGACATCAGCGGCGCGCTCGAGGAGATCTGGCGTCGCGTGCGGCGGCTCAACCAGTGGATCCAAGACCAGGCGCCGTGGACGATGGCGAAGGATCCGGCCCAGGCCGAGCAGCTCGACGCCGTCCTGTATGGGGCGGTCGAGGGCATTCGGTCGGTGTCGCTGATGCTCCATCCGTTCATGCCCTCGGCTACCTCGACCCTGCTGGATGCCCTGGGGGAATCGAAGCGGACGATCGAGGCCGCGGCGTTCGGCGCAGCGCCTCCGGCCGGTCCGATCGAGGCGATCGACCCGCTGTTCCCGCGGATCGAAGCCGCTCCCGCCTGAGCGGGCGCCCATGATCGACACCCACTGCCACATCGACCGCTGCAAGGCTCCCGACGAGCAGATCGTCGCGCGGGCGCGCGCCATCGGAGTGCGGAAGCTGGCGACGGTCGGGATGGACGGGGCCTCGATCGCGGCGGCGATCGCGCTCGCCGAGAAGCACGACGAGATCGTCGCGATCGTCGGCCGCCATCCCCACGAGGCGACCGGGTTCGACTCTGCGGGGCTGGCCGAGATCGAGGCGCGCTGCAGCCCATCCGCGCGTCCGGGCGATCGGCGAGACCGGCCTGGACTACTACCGCGATCGCGCGCCGCGAGAGGATCAGCGCGGCCGCGTTCGAGGCCCAGGCCGATCTCGCTCGCCGGCTGGAGCTGCCGCTCGTGATCCACTCCCGCGCCGCCGAGGAAGACACCTTCGCGGTCCTCGACGAGCGCGCCCGCGACCTGACCGTGGTGATGCACTGTTTCTCGGCGCCCGACTGGCTCGACCACTGCGTCGAGCGGGGCTACTTCTGCTCGTTCGCGGGCAACGTGACCTACCCGGGCGCGACCGATCTGCAGGACGCGGCGCGCGCGGTGCCCGACGATCTGCTGCTCGTCGAGACCGACGCCCCGTACCTGTCTCCTCAGGCGGTCCGCCGCGAGTCCAACGAGCCGGCGAACGTCGTCGCTGACGGCCGAGTTCCTCGCGGACCTGCGCGAGGTCTCCTACACCGACCTCGAGAGGCACGCTCGAGAGCAACGCGGCGCGCGTCTTTCGGTGGTGAGCGGCGGGGCGAGCCGGCGGCGGATGCGCGAGTTCGAGATCTCGCCGAACCGCGAGCTCGGGCAGAACTTCCTCGTCGACGACAACCTGCTGGGCGTAATCGAGCGCGCGGCCGAGCTCGATCCCGCGATGTCGTGCTCGAGGTCGGCGGCGGGCTCGGCGTTCTCTCCGAGTACCTCGCGGCGCGCGTCGGCCACCTCCACGTCGTCGAGGTGGATCGGAGGCTCGCCCCGCCACTCGAGCAGGCGCTCGATCCGTTCTCGAACACGACCCTCCACCTCTCGGACGCACTCGATCTCGACCTCGGGGTGCTCGACCCAACGCCCGACAAGGTCGTCGCGAACCTGCCCTATGGGGTCGCGGCGACGGTCGTGATCGACACGGTCATGAAGGCACCCGATGTGGTGCTCTGGGTCGCGATGGTCCAGCGCGAGGTCGCCGAGCGGCTCGCCGCCAAGCCTGGCTCCCGAATCTACGGCGCGACATCGGCGATCGTCGGACTCTGCTGCGAGGTCAAGCTGGTCCGGCGGGTTGGCCCCGGCGTCTTCCACCCGCGCCCGAACGTCGAGTCCGCGCTTGTCCGGCTGGTCCGCCGCGCGCCGCCGCCCGCGCCCGGTCTGGTGGCGCTCGTGCACGCGGCGTTTGCGCATCGCCGCAAAACGCTGTCCGGCTCGCTGGCGCTGGCGCCCAACGCAGCGCCGGGCATCAGGGAGGCGGCGCGCGCTGCGCTCGAGGGGATCGGGCATGCCGGCCGACGCACGCGCGGAGCGGCTTGCACCCCGGGATTTCGAGGCGCTCGGCGAGGCGCTCGGACGCGAGTTACTGGCGTGTCTCGGCCGATGAGTGCCACGCGCGAGTCGGCCCCCGCGAAGGTCAACCTGATCCTGCAGGTGGGCGGGCGAAGGGCCAACGGGCTGCACGAGATCTGCTCGCTGTTCGGATCGATCGAGCTCGCGGATGAGCTGACGATCGGGGAGGCCGAGGCCGACTCGCATGAGATCGTCTGCGACGGGGTCACGGGGGAGAACATCGCCCGTGCGGCGCTCGCGCGGTTCGAAGCCGCGCTCGGACGGCCACTCGAACCGCTGCGGGTCAGGATCGAGAAGCGAATCCCGGTCGCGGCCGGTCTGGGAGGGGGGAGCGCCGATGCGGCCGCGGTCCTGCGCGTGGCGAACCGGCGGGCGGGCAACCCCTTCGATCGCGAGCGGCTGCGAGCGATCGCCGCCGAGGTCGGTGCCGATGTTCCGAGCCAGGTGCATCCCGCGAACGCGCTCGTGACGGGGATGGGGGAGGAGGTCGAGGAGATCGGCTTGCCCTCCTACGGCCTCGTGCTCTTGCCGCACAGTCGCGGGCTCTCCACGGCCGCCGTCTACGCTGAGGCCGATCGGATCGCGGCGTGCCGCATCCGACTCGACCCCGAGGCCGTCCGTGCGAGGGCTGCGCTCGGAGCGGACGAGCTCGCGAGCGGCCTCGAGAACGACCTCGAACGGGCCGCTGTCTCACTGCTCCCTGAGATCGAGGCCGCTCTGGCGGCGTTACGTGCCCCTGGGCCGCTGGCGGCGCGCGTCACCGGCTCGGGGCCGACGTGCTTCGGCGTCTTCGGCGACCGGGAGGCGGCGGCCCTCGCCGCGCGGTCGATCGAGCCACCGCCCGGCTTCGGCCCGGCGATCGTCACTGCGATCCGTCAGAATTCGTAGTCACGCGCGTGGAACTGAACCTGATCAACCTCATCATTTTCGTGGCCATCGGTGCCGGCCTCGCTGGATACCTCGCGTTCATCCTCGTCCCGGCGGTGTCGTCCTACGGTCGTGTCTGGGAGCGGGTCGCCGCCGGCTTCCTCTCGCTGTTCATCCTCGTGACGCTGATCTCGGTCGGCGTGCTCGTCGGCCTCGGAGCGATCTACCTCTACGGACTGTTCTGATGCCGAAGGCTCAGCCTCGCCTGGCGGCTCCGGCCGAGGGCGCCTTGCTCGAAGGCGTCGCCGAGGTCTCGACGGCGCTCGAGTCGGGCGCCGGCCTGCCCGAGGTCGTTCGCGCGGCGAGCCGGGCGATGGCTTCGAGCGTGATCGTTATCGATGGCTCCGGCAGCGTGCTCGCAGTTGCGTGCCGCTCGCCCGACGACGAGCGGGCCGTCATGGACGGTGAGGACGGTGGGCTGATGGTCGATCTGAAGGTCGCCGATCTCACCGTCGGCGAGTTGCGCTACCGCCCGCACGGCCAGCCACCTCAGGACGCGCTGCTGCGGATGGTCTCGACGCTGGTCGCCGTCGAAGCCGATCGGACGAGCGCGCCCGAACGCGAGAGCGGCGCCGCGATTCGCGATTTGCTCGGCGACATCCTCGACCGTCGCTTGACCGATCGCGACAACATCATCGCCCGCGGGAATGAACTGGGCACCGAGCTCGGAGCCGGCGTGACGCTGATCGTGATTCGAGCGCGACCCCAGCACGCCGAGGAGAGCAATTGGCGTCGCCGCGCGCTGGTCGTGATCGGGCGCGGCGCCCGGCCGGTCGAGCGGACGTGCCTGGTCGCCGCCGTCGCGCTTTCCAGCGGGCTGCCGCGACCGGGCGACGACAGCCGCGAGGACGAGTTCGTCGTCCTGGTTCCCGGGGCCGATCCCGCGCTCGCGCCTAGGGTCGCCCAATCGATCCGGCGCGAGATCGAGGCCTCGCTGCACGGGTTCGCGCTCACGATCGCCTTCAGCCGGCTATCCAACGATCCCGCAGACATCCACCGTGCCGGCGCGGAGGCGCTGCTCGCGGCGAACGTCGCCGAGGCCCACGGCGACGATCAGCTCGCCTTCGAGGCGACCGGCGCCTACCGGCTGCTGCTCCCGGCGATGAGCGAAGACCCGCAGGAGCTGCAGCGGTTCTACGAGGAGACCGTCGCGCCCTTGCTGGCCTATGACGCGGAGTACGAGACCGAACTGCTGAGAACCCTCGAGACCTTCCTCGACGTCGACGGTAGCGTCGCCAACTCTGCCGAGCGGCTGTTCACCCACCGCCACACGATCCGCTACCGCCTCGAGCGGGTCCGCGACCTGACCGGCCTCGAGGTCGGATCGACCGACGGCCGCGAGCGGCTGAGCCTCGGCCTCAAGGCGATGCGGGTATTGGGCATTGCGACTCCACACGGCCCCGCAACCGAGCCCGGCGCGGCCGGCGGGCGGGTCCGCCGGGGGAAGGCAGGGGACTAGCGCGAACTGGGGAGCCAGGATTCGAACCCGGATCGCAAGGCGCCAAAGGCCTGCGTCTTACCGTTAGACCACTCCCCAGTAGACACTCGTGAAGCACGGATCGAGCGTTTCCGGAGGGTACCCGGGTACCCTCCGCCCGTGGGCAACTCGCCGACGGTCCTGATCATGGCGGCAGGCCGCGGGACGCGTATGCGCTCGGCACTGCCGAAAGTCCTCCACCCTGTCTGCGGGCGCTCGATGCTCGACTGGGTGATCGAGGCCGCGCGGGCGGCCGGAGCTGATCCGATCCTCGTTGTCTCGCGCCCCGGCGATGGGGTGGCCGAGACGCTTGCCGACGATGTCGTCTCCGTTGAGCAGGCCACGGGGGAGGGCACCGGTGCGGCGGTGCTCGCGGCTCGTGACCGGATCGCCCCTAACGACACGGTCGTAACGCTCTCGGGTGACCATCCCCTGATCTCGCCCGACCTGATCGTCGAGCTCGTCGCCACCCACGCTCAATCGGGTGCCGCGGCGACGCTCCTGACAACCGACCAGCTCGATCCGGCGGGTTACGGGAGGATCGTGCGCGCCGCCGACGGCGGATTCGAGCGAATCGTCGAGACAAAGGAAACCGACGGGCTCGCGGGAGACCTGCTCGCGCTGCGCGAGATCAACATCGGGTGCTACGCCTTCGACGCAGGGCCGTTGTTCGCGACGCTTGACGAAGTCTCCGAGGACGGCGGCGAGCGGTACCTGACGAAGGTCTTCCCGGCGATAGCGGCGGGTGGCCTCCGCGTCGAGCTGCTGAGCACGACCGACGTCTCGAGTGCGCTCGGCGTGAACACGAGGCTCGGGCTTGCGGAGGTCGAGCAGATCGCGCGCCGCCGGATCGTCGAGCGGCACGCGCTTGCGGGCGTCTACTTCGCGCATCCGGAGAGCGTCGTGATCGACGCCGAGGTGACGATCGGCCCCGACGCCGAGATCGGCGCCGGGGTGCTGCTGACCGGAGCGACCAAAGTCGGCGCGGGAGCCTTGATCGGCCCCCACACGAGCATCGTCGACTCGTCCGTCGGCGAAGGCGCGGCGGTCCTCCACTCGCATGTCGTGCAGGCGCGCGTCGACGCCGGCGCGACCGTCGGCCCTTTCTCCTACCTACGACCCGACGCCGAGATCGGGGAGGGGGCCAAGGCGGGAGCCTTTGTCGAGATCAAGAACTCGAAGCTCGGCGCGGGGGCAAAGGTCCCGCACCTCTCCTACATCGGGGACGCCGACGTCGGCGCCGGAGCGAATGTCGGTGCAGGCGCCATCACGGCCAACTACGACGGCTTCGCCAAGCACAGGACGACGATCGGCGAGCGGGCCCGAACAGGTGTCCACACATCGTTCGTCGCGCCTGTGAACGTCGGGAGCGACGCGTACACTGGCGCCGGATCGGTCATCACCGGGGACGTGCCGGACGGCGCGCTCGGAATCAGCCGACCCGAGCAGCGCAACATCGAGGGTTACACGAAGAGGATCGACAAGGAACGAGCTGGGGAATGACTGGCGTCGAGGTCCAGACGCAGATTGCCGGAGCCGGCATCGAGCCGCTCGACGCAGCCCACACGAGTCTGCCGATCGGCTACGACAAGCGGCTGATGATCGCCGCCGGCCGGTCCAGCAAGGACCTCGGCACGAAGATCGCCCAGCGGCTCGGGGTCGGGTTGACCGACGCGGGGCTGAAGACGTTCTCCGACGGCGAGGTCTACTGCCGCTACGCCGAGTCGATTCGTGGCGCCGACGTCTTCATCGTGCAGTCGACCTGCGGCAACGACGAAACGGATATGACCGTCAACGACTCACTGATGGAGTTGCTGGTCATGGTCGAGGCGGCGGTCGGGGCCTCGGCGCACCGGGTGATCGCGGTGCTGCCCTGGTACGGCTACTCGCGCCAGGACAAGAAGTCCGCCCCGCGCGAGCCGATCACGGCACGGCTGGTCGCGAAGATGCTCGAGACCGCCGGCATCGACCGGATGCTCACGATGGACCTCCACGCCGGCCAGATGCAGGGGTTCTTCTCCAAGCCGGTCGACCACATGACCGCGATGCCGGTGCTGACCCAGTTCGTCAAGGACCGCATCGCGGGCACGGGGGACGACTGCGTGATCATCTCGCCCGACGCAGGACGGGTGAAGCTGACACGCAAGTTCGCCCAGAAGATCGGGGCGCCCTACGCGCTGCTCGAGAAGGAGCGGCCCGCCCACCAGGTCGCTCAGACCGGCTACGTGATCGGCGACGTGGAAGGCAAGGTTGCGGTGATCGTCGACGACATCATCGATACCGGTGGAACACTCTCCGCCGCCGCGCAGGCGGTGCTCGACGAGGGCGCCTCCGCGGTACACGCCGTCGCCACCCACGGCATTTTCTCGGGCAACGCCTACGAGACGCTCGCGGCCTCGCCCCTGACCAGCATCGTCGTGACCGACACGATCCCACTGCGCGCCGGGGCGCCGCCGCTGATCGAGGTGCTGACCAGCGCGGACATCCTGACCGACTCGGTGCGCCGGATATTTACCGACGACTCGGTGTCGGAGATCTTCGCCGGGGAGAATCAGCTCTTCTAGCGCCGCGGCGATAGCTGTCGCCTGCGAGGGACCCCTCCTGATCGCTAGACTGCGACGTCGCTGATGGCCCAAGCTCGCCCCACACTTACAGTCGAGGAGCGCTCCGAAAGGGGTTCGCGCTCGACGCGCCGCCTTCGCCGCGAGGGTTTCGTCCCCGGCATCATCTACGGCGGCGGCGATGACCCCGTGACCTTCAAGGTCCCCGAGCGCGAGCTGCGGCGGGTGCTCCACGACGGCTCGGCGCTGCTCGACGTCGAGATCGCCGGGGCAAAGGCCCGTCCCGCGATCGTCAAAGACCAGCAGTTTCATCCCGTCCGCGGCGAGGTGACCCACATCGACCTGCTCCAGGTGCGGCTCGACGAGAAGATCCACTCGACCGTCAGCGTTGAGCTCGAGGGAGTCGAGAACTCCCCCGGCGTCCGCGACGGCGGCGTGCTCGAGCAGCCGACTCGCGAGCTGAACATCGAGGCCCTCCCGACCGACATTCCCGAGTCGATCGTCGTCGATGTCTCCGCCCTGGAGATGAACACCACCATGACCCTCGGCGAGGTCACGGCTCCTGCCGGCGTTGAGCTGCTCGACGATCCCGATGAGACGGTGATCGCAACGGTCTCGGTGCCCTCGAAGGTCGAGGAGCCCGAGGTCGAGGTCGAGACCGAGCTGGTCGGCGAGGACGGCGAGCCGATCGAGGGCGCGGGCGAGGAAGACGCCGATGGCTCCGCCGAGGGCGGTTCCGACGACGGCGGCGATTCCGGCGGCGATTCCGCCGGCGACGACTCCTGAAGCTCCTTCGTCGTCGCGGCTCCGGCAGCGGGACCGCACCCGTGGACTGGCTGGTCGTAGGGCTCGGCAATCCCGGCGACCGGTACGCGCGCACGCGTCACAACATCGGCTTCGAGGTTGCCCGCCTGCTCGGCTCGCGCTGGGAGCTGCCGCGCGCCAAGCAGAGGTTCGCCGGCCTCTACACCGACGGGCGAACCGGACCCGGCGGCCCCCGGGTCGGGCTGTTGCTGCCCCAGACCTTCATGAACGAGTCGGGCCGAGCCGTCGGGCCGGCGCGCGGAGCCACGGGCGTCCCGCTCGAGCGCGTGCTCGTACTCCACGACGAGATCGATCTCCCGTTCGGAGAGGTCAGGTCACGCCTCGGCGGCGGTCTGGCCGGCCACAACGGGCTCAAGTCGCTGAACCGCGACATCGGAGGTCCGGACTTCCACCGCGTGCGTATCGGCGTCGGCCGCCCGGACACCACCGACCCCGAGATCGTTTCGGCCCACGTCCTTGGCCGCTTCTCCGAGCCCCGCGAGGATGTCGCCGCGCTGATCGCCGCCGCCGCCGACGAGGCCGAGCGGCTGGTCCTCGCCCCAACTGCGCCCGTCGCACGCGGCCTGGACTAGGCTGTCTCCTCCGCGCCACGCGAAGGGGTGGCGCCCAAGACCGTCTGGAGGACTCATGTCGAAGTTCCGAAGCCGCAGTACCGCGCTCCTGGGGGCCGCCGTCTTCATCTCGGCGATGCTCGTCGTCGTCGCCACGGTCAGCGCCCAGCGCGACCGACGCCCCTCCAACACGCGCGTCGAGCTCTGCGAGGCATCCGAGAAGCAGCTCTTCCGGATCACCGACGCGGAGGTTCAGATCGGCACGGAGGACTACGACGACTTCATCGTCGGCTCGCGCGGCCCCGACATCCTGATCGGCTACAGCGGCAACGACACGCTGATCGGCAACGGCGGTGACGACCTGATCTGCGGCGGCGAAGACGACGACACCCTGGTCGGCGACGGCCGCTCGAGGGGCGGTAAGGGCGGCGATGACATCATCCTCGGCGGCTCCGGCAACGACGAGCTGATCGGCGACAACGACGGTGGCTCGGGCGCCGGCGGGGACGACATCCTGCGACCGGGTTCGGGCAATGATCGCTCTGTCGGCGACAACGACGGTGGCCAGAGCGGCTCGGGCGGTGAGGACAGGATCTTCGACGCCCAGGGCAACGATCTCCTGGTCGGCGACAGCGTCGGTGGCGGTGGTGGAGCCGATGACATCCTGCGCGCCGGCACCGGCAATGACAAGCTTCGCGGCCAGGGCGGCGATGACCTGCTCGCCGGCAGCAAGGGATCGGACGCGATGGAGGGCGGCCCCGGCGACGATACGTGCGACGGAGGCTCCGGCAACGGTGACACCGCCGATGCGGAGTGCGAGACCGTCGTAGGCGTGCCGTAGCCGAGCCCGCGCTCGTCGGCGCCTAGACTCGAACGAGTGCCAGCGGCCGCGCACATGCGCGGTCGCTTTGCCTGTCCATGTCCCTGCGTCAGCTGCTGACATCCGCCCGCGGCGACCCCTCGTTCGAGGGGCTGGTCGCGGCGTGCTCGCGTGGCAACGCCGAACGTGTCTTCGTGTCCTCCAGCCTGCGCCCCTTCCTGCTGGCGGCGCTGCTCGACACCGAGCCCGATCGACCAGCCCTCGTCGTGGCCGCCGACGATCGCGCTGCGCGCGACCTGGCCGCCGACCTCCGTCAGTTCCTGGCGCCGCGCCCGGTTCGGTTCTATCCCTCGCGCGGGGTTCGCTACGAGTCCCACCTCGCGCCTCCACCGCACCTCGTCGGGTTGCGCGTCGCAGCGCTCGACGCCCTGCTCGCCGACCCCGAGCACGCGGGCGCAGCGGTCGTCGTCGCATCCGCCGCCGCCCTGACCGAGAAGGTTCCCGACCCCGAGCTGCGCCCGCACAGCTTCACGCTCGAGAAGGGTGAGCTCGTCGACCTTGACGAGCTCGGCGAGCGGCTCGGCGCGGCGGGCTACGAGCGCGTCGATCAGGTCGAGGAGCGCGGACAGTTCGCCGTCCGCGGCGAGATCCTCGACGTCTACCCGGCGACCGAGGAGCGCGCCGTCCGATGCGAGCTGTTCGACATCGAGATCGAGCGGCTGGCCTTCTTCTCCACGTTCACCCAGCGGTCGCTCGAGGAGGTCGGGCGGATCGAGCTCGCTCCGGCCGCTGAACTCGCGGCCGAGCACCGCGAGCTCGCCGAGATCGCCGCGCTCGAGAGCGTCGAGGACCGGCCCGACATCGCGGAACTGCTCCCGGTCGATCGGTTCTGCGAGCTGTTCGACCTGCTGCCGAGCGACGCCTGGGTCGCGGTATCGGCTGAGGAGGAGCTCGCGCCGGCCCTGATCGATCATTGGAACGACGTCACGACCAGCTTCCACGACGCCGAGGCCCATCACCTCTACGTCTCGCCGGAGGCGCTGGAGGAGACCCTCGAGCGGCGCGGGGCGCTTCGCTTCTCGTCGATCTCGGGCGACCAGCCGCACGCATTCCGGGCGCAGAGCGCGGACACGGCGGCACGCTCGTTGCGCGATGCCGAGCCCGAGCTCGAGAAGCTCGTCCGCAGCGGCTACCGGACGGTCGTCGCCTGGTCGCGCCGCGGTGAGGCCGAACGCGCCCGGTTCAATCTCACCCGCCTGGACGCCGGGTTCCTGAACGGTGTGCCGCTCGGGGATGACCCGGGGCTCAGCTTCGCCGTCGCCGGGCTGCGGCTGGGGTTCATCGCGCCGACGATGAAGCTCGCGATCATTCCCGAGCACCGCTTGCTGCGACGGCGGTCGGCGGGCCGCGCCGAAGGCCCGGGGACCGGCGCCCACGCGCTCTCCTCATTTACTGACCTGCGCGCCGGCGACGCGGTCGTGCATGAGGAGCACGGGATCGCGCGCTTCTCGGGCTTTGACACCAAGACGGTCGGCGGCGTCACTCGCGACTACCTCGAACTCGAGTACCGCGACGGCGACCGAGTCTTCGTTCCATCGGACCAGCTCCATCGGATCAGCCGCTACGTCGGTGCCGAGGCCGGCGAGCCGCCGCTGTCGAAGCTCGGCGGCAAGGCCTGGGAGCAGATGAAGCTACGCGCTCGCCGCGCCGCCCAGGCACTGGCGGGCGAGCTGATCAACCTCTACGCCGAGCGCAAGCGCCGCGCCGGCTACGCGTTCGCCCCCGACGGCGAGTGGCAGCTGGAGTTCGAGCAGGCGTTCCCGTTCCGCGAGACGCCGGACCAGCTCGAGGCGATCGACGTCGTCAAGGCCGACATGGAAGAGGCACGTCCGATGGATCGCCTGATCTGCGGCGATGTCGGCTACGGCAAGACGGAGGTCGCCCTGAGGGCCGCCTTCAAGGCGGCCGCCGATGGGAAACAGGTGATGTTTCTCGTGCCGACGACGGTCCTCGCCCAGCAGCACCACGGCACCTTCACCGAACGGCTGCGCGACTATCCGTTCCGGATCGAGGTCGCGTCGCGCTTTCGCTCGGCGGCCGAGGTCCGCTCCGCGATCGCCGACTTCGCCGACGGCAAGGTCGACATCCTGATCGGCACCCACCGGATCCTCTCCCGTGACGTGCGCCCCAAGGACCTTGGGCTGCTGATCCTCGACGAGGAGCAGCGGTTCGGTGTCAAGCAGAAGGACCTCCTGCGACAGCTTCGACTACGGGTCGACGTCCTGTCGCTCTCGGCGACCCCGATCCCCCGCACGCTCCAGATGTCGCTGGCCGGACTGCGCGACATCTCGGTGATCGAGACGCCGCCGGAGGGGCGCAGGCCTGTACGGACCTACGTCGGCGAGTACGACGAAGAGCTCGTCCGCACAGCGATCGACCGCGAGCGCGAGCGCGGCGGGCAGAGCTTCCTGCTTCACAACCGCGTCGAGTCGATCGAGGAGGTCGCCGAGGGGGTGCGAGCGCTTTGCCCGCGCTCGCGGGTCGTGGTCGCGCACGGGCAGATGGAGGAGAAGCAGCTCGAGCTGGCGATGCTCGGCTTCCTGCGGGGCGAGGGCGACGTGCTCGTCTGCACGACGATCGTCGAGTCGGGCCTCGACATCTCGAGCGCTAACACGCTGGTCGTCGAGCGCGCCGATCAGCTCGGGCTCGCCCAGCTCTACCAGATCCGCGGCCGGGTCGGACGCTCTCGTGAGCGCGCCTATGCCTACCTCTTCTATCCGTCGGCGGCGACCCTGACCCACGAGGCCGCGGCGCGCCTGGCGACCCTTTCCGACTACACCGAGCTCGGCAGCGGCCTCAAGATCGCGATGCGCGACCTCGAGATCCGCGGCGCCGGCAACCTGCTCGGCGATGAGCAGTCGGGCCACGTCGCGGCGGTCGGGTTCGAGCTCTACGTCGGCATGATCGATCGGGCGGTCGGCGAGCTGGGCGGATCGGCCTCCGAGGAGGCGCCCGATCCGGTCCGGATGGACGTCGCAGTCGACGCGTACGTCCCGGCCGATTACGTCTCCTACGAGAGCGCCAAGATCGAGGTTCACCGCCGGATCGCCGGCGCGCGCGAGATCGCCGACCTGATCGTCCTGCGCGAGGAGCTCGACGACCGGTTCGGGCCGGTTCCCGAACCGCTCGAGAACCTGATCTCGCTCCAGAACGCGCGCATCAAGCTCGGCGCCGCGGGCGCCCGCGCCGTGACCTTCAGGGCGGGTCGTCTCGCCGCCTCCCCGATCGAGCTCGGCGCGGCCGGGCGCGCGCGGCTCGAGGCCGCGCTGCCGGGTGTGGAGATCGATTCGGGGCGGGCCACCGTGGCGCTGCGCGTGCCCGAGGAGCCCGGGGAGCGACTCTTCGCCGTGGTCGCCGCTGCGGAGGCGATCCTCGAGGCTGCGAGCGAGCCGCTGCAGGAGTCCGAGTGAGCCAACCGCACCGCTCTTCCGCTAGCATGCCGCCGCCGTGAGCCAGTTTGCGCGCAGACTCGCCGTCCTGACGGCCACGGCGGCCACCATCGTCGTCGTTTCCGGCTGCGGGAACAGCGTTCCGACCAACGCCGTGGCGAAGGTCGGCGATGCGACAATCACGAAGGAGTCCTTCAACCACTGGCTCGAGGCCGCGGCGCGTTCTTCGCAGCCGCCCGGCACACCCGCGGGGGAGATCATCGTGCCGGACCCGCCTGACTTCACCGAGTGCGTTACCGCCGCCAAGGCGCTCCCCGTACCCAAGGGCGCTCCCGAGCCGACCGACGTGGAGCTCAAGACCCAGTGCAAGCAGCAGTACGACCTCCTCCGGCAACAGGTGATGGCGTTCCTGCTCCAGGCCGAGGCGATTACCCAGGAGGCCGAAGAGCGCGACATCAGCGTCACCGACGCGGAGGTGCAGACCCAGTTCGAGGACGTCAAGGCGCAGACCTTCCAGAAGCCGGCGGAGTACACGGAGTTCCTCGAGACCTCCGGCCGCAGCGAGGAGGACCTGCTCTTCCAGACGCGCCTCGACCTGCTCTCGGAGGCGTTGCG
This sequence comes from uncultured Thermoleophilaceae bacterium, assembly GCA_963790245.1. Taxonomy (GTDB): domain Bacteria; phylum Actinomycetota; class Thermoleophilia; order Solirubrobacterales; family Thermoleophilaceae; genus JACCVG01. The sequence continues at coordinate 1,018,026 of CAWBNP010000002.1, read as the reverse complement.
CGAGGACGTCGTCGCCGACGCTCCCGAGCCGACCACCGAAGAGATCACGACCTACTACGAGGAAAACGGGGAGCAGCCGCCGATCGGCGAGCCCGAGACTCGCGACCTGATGGTCATCCTCACCGAGGACGAAGCCGAGGCCGAGCGTGCCCGTACAGCGATCGAGTCCGGGCGGCCGTTCGCCAGCGTCGCCGAGCAGTTCTCGATCGACGAGGTTTCCAAGCAGAACGGCGCGAAGCTCGAGGGCGTCGCCGAGGGTCAGCAGGAGCCGGCGCTCGACGAGGCCGTCTTCAGCGCCCAGCGCGGCGAGCTTGTCGGCCCGATCGAGACCCAGTTCGGCTGGTATGTATTCGAGGTCACGGGCATCACGGCCGGCTCCAAGCAGAGCCTCGAGGAAGCCCGGCCCGCGATCATCGAGCTGCTCACCCAGCAGCGCGACCAGGAGCTGCTCAACACGTTCGTCGAGGAGTTCCAGGAGCGGGCCGAGAAGATGACGACTTGCGCCAAGGGCTTCGAAGTCCAGGGCTGCAGTAACGCGCCTGAGCCGCCGAGCACGACGTCGGGCGCCCCCGGAGCCCCCGGAGCACCTGGTGCGCCGGGTGGCACGCCCGCGCCCACGCCGCCTCCGTCCGGACCGCCCGCCGGGGGATCCGCACCTCCGTCCGAGAGCACTCCGCCCGCCCCGCAGGGCGGCAGCAAACCCGGCGGTCCGCCGAGCGATTCGAATGCGCCGCCGTCGGGCGCCGACCCCAGCGGGGGAGAAGAGTAGCTCCCGTCGTTCCGGCCGCTGATCGCGACCGGAGGATCGCCGGTGCGCTCGCCCGCCTCGACGAGCTCACCCGTCGGTTGCGCAGGGAGTGTCCGTGGGACCGCGAGCAGGACGCCCGATCGATCGTCCCGCACACCGTCGAAGAGGCCTATGAGCTCGCTGACGCAGCTGCCTCCGGTGACGATGACAAGTTGCTCGACGAGCTCGGCGACGTCCTCTTCCAGGTCTACTTCCTCGCCCTGCTGCTCGAGGAGCGCGGGGCCGGTGATCTGGGAGCGGTGGCCGAGGCGCACATGGTCAAGCTGATCCGGCGGCATCCGCACGTGTTCGGGGAGGCCGAGGCCGACAGCGCGGCCCAGGTGCTCGAGAGCTGGGACAGCATCAAGCGCTCAGAGCGCGACGGTCAGATCTTCGGCGAGATTCCCGAGAACCTGCCGGCGACACTGCTCGCACGCAAGCTGCAGGTCCGCGCTGCACGGGCGGGCGCGAGCGCCGCGCGCGAGCCGGTGGAGGCGCTTGCCGCACTGAGTGCCTCGGCGGGCGCGGCGCCCGATCCGGACGCCGCTCGCCGGGCGCGCTTCGATTACGCCGGCGATCTGCTGTTCGACGCGGTCGACGTGGCGCGTGCGCTGGACGTCGATCCAGAGCTCGCGCTGCGGGCGGCGGCGCAGAGGTTCAGGACAACACGGGAGGCTGGCCGGTGAGCAGAATTGGAGAGGTCCATGCACGTCAGGTGATCGACAGTCGCGGCAACCCGACGGTCGAGGTCGAGGTGACGCTCGAGTCCGGTGCGCGCGGCCGCGCGGCCGTTCCGTCGGGTGCCTCGACCGGTGAGTTCGAGGCCGTCGAGTTGCGCGACGGCGGCGAGGCGTTCGCCGGCAAGGGCGTCGGCCTCGCGGTCGCCAACGTCAACGGTGAGCTCGCGGCGGCGCTCGTGGGGTTCGATGCCGCCGACCAGGAGGGGGTCGACCGGGCAATGATCTCGCTCGACGGAACCCCGAACAAGGCGCGCCTGGGCGCCAACGCGATCCTCGGCGTTTCGCTCGCGAGCGCCAAGGCTCAGGCAGCCGATGCGGGCCTGCCGCTCTGGCGCAATCTCGGCGGCCCCGAAGCGCGCGTCCTGCCGGTGCCGATGATGAACGTGCTCAACGGCGGGGCCCACGCCGACAACGCCGTCGATTTCCAGGAGTTCATGGTCGTGCCCGTTGGAGCGACCTCGTTTTCGCACGGCCTGCAGATGGGGATCGAGGTCTTCCATGCTCTCAAGCGGACGCTCCACGACCGTGGGCTCGCGACGGCCGTAGGCGACGAAGGGGGCTTCGCCCCCGACCTCGACTCCAACGAAGCCGCGCTCGACGCGCTGATGGCCGGCATCGAGGCGGCCGGGTATGAGCCAGGCGTCGACATCGGTATCGCGTTGGATCCCGCTGTCAGCGAGCTCCACACCGACGGCCGCTACGAACTGGTCCACGAGGGCCGGACGCTCTCGGCTCAGGAGCTGACCGATTACTGGGTCTCGGCCGCGGATCGCTTCCCGATCCTCTCGATCGAGGACGGTATGGACGAGGAGGACTGGGACGGCTGGCGGTTGCTGACGGACGCGATCGGTGATCGCGTGCAGCTCGTCGGCGACGACCTGTTCGTGACCAACAGCGAGCGGCTGCGTCGCGGGATCGAGGCGGGCGTGGCGAACTCGATCCTCGTCAAGGTCAACCAGATCGGCACCCTCACCGAGACGCTCGAGGCGGTCGCGATGGCGCGCGAGGCCGGATATACGGCCGTCATGTCGCACCGCTCGGGAGAGACCGAGGACACAACGATCGCCGACCTCGCCGTCGCGACTGGTTGCGGCCAGATAAAGACCGGCGCACCGTCGCGTTCTGACCGGGTCGCCAAGTACAACCAACTCCTGCGGATTGAGGAGGCGCTCGGAGCGGCCGCCGAATATCCGGGACGATCGGTCTTCCGATGAAGGAGGAGCTTGGCCGCGGACGCCGAAGGCGATCTAGATGGCTGACTGCATGGGAATCGCACGCAGGATCTAATGCCCGCCTCTCGATCTCGCGCGCAGAATCGTAGCGGCGGCACGATCCGCTGGGATCGCGTTGGACGGTACGCGCTGCTTGCGGTGCTGTGCGGGATCCTGGCGCTGTACGTCGGGCCGCTGACCCGCTGGCACGCCCAGTCGGAGAACGCCGAGCGCCACCGCAGCGGGGTCGCCGAGTTGGAGCGGGAGCATGATGCGCTTCAGCGACGGGTCGAGGAGCTGTCTGACCCGACAGCGATCGAGGTCGAGGCGCGCAGGCTTGGAATGGTCAGGCGGGGCGAGACTCTGCTCTCGATCGAGCCCGCCAACCGCTGATCGATCTCGGTACCGTCAGCGGGCGATGGAGTACGCGCTCGACAACGCCCTCTACCAGTGGGAAGACGGGCAGCGGCGCGTCGCGCTCAGTGAGTCCGCCACCCGGGTCGTACTGGAGCGAGCGGTGGCCGCGGTGCTCGAGGAGATGCGCCGGCGGCTGGGGTCGAGCTTCCGGCTCGAAGAGCTGGTTGCGTTTTACGCTCGGGGTGTCGACTGGGCCGAGGCGATAGCCGCCGCGAACGGGGCCGGTGTCGACGGCTTCGCGGTCATCGATGCGGCGTTCGCCCGCTACGCGCGCTACTCGGGAGACTTCGCCGGCGGACGGCCGAGAGAGCGTCTACAGCGGGATTAGCTAAGACTCGTCGGAGTCGGCGTCGGAGTCGCCGTCTTCGGGTTCTTCGCCGGCGCGGGTGATCACGATCCGGTCGGCCTCGACCGACACTACGACGGGCCGGTGCCCGGCCCAATGCTCGGCGTAGATCGCGTCGTCCTGGATGCTGGCGTCGAGCCAGAGGCCGTAGCCCTCATCACCGTGGTCGAAGGAGCCCTCGAGCGGCTTCTTGCCCTTGCGACGTCGTCCGCCGCGACGACCGCGGCGACGGCGCTTGGGTTCGCCATCGGCGTCGCCGGAATCGTGATCGTCCGAGTCGGGGTCCTCGTCGGCCGCCTCGACCTCCTCTTCCTCGACGATCGCATCGAGCTCTGCCGCGACCAGCTCGTCGTCCTCGGCGCGCAGGTCACGCTCCTCGAGACCGGCCGATCCCTCCTCGGCGGTGAGGCCGTGCTCGCGTTTGAACCCGTCGATGTCACGGACGGTGACTTCGAGCTGGTGGGCGATCCACGCATCGGTGCGGCCCTGACGCACCCAAGTGCGAATCTGGTTCAGCTGAGGTCTGAGGGATCTCCGGGCCACGGCGCGGGGGAGCGTAGCAATCGGCCCTGGCCCGCGCCCCCCGGCACGTCATTGCAGCCGCGTTATGCTCCAGCTTCCAAGGCAGGGGAACGATGCTGGTATTAACGCGCAAACTGAGGCAGAGCATCATGATCGGCGATGATGTCGAGATCTCGGTGCTCGCGGTGACGGGGGACAAGGTGAAGCTCGGGATTTCCGCTCCGCGAACGATTCCTGTCTTCCGCAAGGAGATCTACCTCGAGATGCACGGGGGGGAGACGAGGGTCGGCGACGGCGAGCCGGCGGCCGGCTAGGCGTTAGCCGCCGATCAGCAGCGCGAGCGTCTCGAACATCACCAGCGTGACGATCACGCTGGTGGCGAGGATCGCCAACGTCAAACCGACGAAGCGCAGCGTCCCGTGACGCTCCACCTTCTGGACGCGCCGGGCACGCGAACGAACGGCCGCTTCACTGCGCAGCCGCTGCCTGCGGGCCTCGTCCTCGGCCCTCTCTTCGTGGAACGCGGCCTCGAACTGGGCCAGCGATTGCCTCATCCGCATTGGCCCACACTCTAACGCACCTCTTACTTAAGCCCTATTCGTTCGATTCGTAGACCGAGATAAACCGTCCGTAGTTATCCGCGATCTGCCGCGCTGCAGCTGGCCGTTCCAGGTCTCCGGCGAGGAATCCCTTGAGCGCGTCCCACCAGATCGAGCGACCGATCGCAAAGCCCACGAAGCCGTCCACCGGCGCGGCCTGACTGAGCCAGTGATCGACCTTTGCGTCGTTGGCCCCACGTCCCAGCAGGACACTCACCACCCCCTCGCGACCGCCGGTCCTGGTCTGCTCGATGATCCTCTCGCAGTCCTCGCGACGATCGAGTCCTTCGATCTTCCAGATGTCGACCTCGATCCCCGCCTCCTGGATGTCTGCGATCGCGCGCCGCATGAGCTCGGGCCGCAGTTCGGCGTCGTAGCGGTCGGTGTCGCCGCCGACGGCGCCGAGCTGCGCATCCTCGGCGGGCACGAGCAGCTCGAAGAGGAACTTGCGGTCGTTTGAGTGCAACCAGTCGGCGAGCCGCTTGAGTCGCTCGAGTTGGCGCTCGTTCATCGCCGCGTCGCCGTCCGGGTTGTAGCGGACGAGGACCTTCGAGAAGTCGGGGTCGAAGCTCTTGATGTGCTCGCCGAACTGGTCGTCGTACTGGAAGTCGAACTCGTTCTGGCCGCTCTTCTCGACCGGCATCGCGAGCTTCAGCCCGCCGGCCTTCGCCTGGCTCGGGATATCGCCGCCGAACTGCTCGTCAACGAGTACTCCGGTGACGCTCGGATCGGCTCCGTCCTGTACGGCGAGCGCCATCCCCTCGTAGATCAGGTGTTTGGCATCGGCGATCGTGGCCGACTGCTCGTCGGTGGGGTCTCCCTCGATCCCGAACATCTTCTTCTGGAACGAGCCGCGATGGTCAAATGCGAGCACGTAGAGCTTTCCGTCATAGCCGAGGCTCATCTTTTTTCGAACTCCTTGGGTCTTGGGGGCGCTGGAGCGCCGAGCGGGGGGCCGAGCATATACACGCTCGATGCGGGGTCGCGCCCCGCTCGGGATCTCGGACGGGCCAGGTTTGAGACCGGCAGGTCGGGGCTAGGATGGCGCCGTGGAGCATCGGTTCACCGGTCCGGCGTTCACCGTCGGGGTCGAAGAGGAGCTGATGATCCTCGACCCCGAGACGCTCGAGCTGACGAACTCGATCGAGGCGATGCTCGAGGCGTCGGGAGGCGGGGCCGACGAGGTCAAGCCGGAGCTTCTGGAGTCGGTCCTCGAGATCGCGACCAAGCCGTGCGAGTCGATCGCCGAGGTCGCTCGTGAGCTCCCGGCCCTGCGTGCGCGCGTCGGAAAGACCGCGACCGAGCGTGGCCTGGCGATCGGATCGGCGGGCACCCACCCCTACGCGATGTGGGAGGACCAGCGGGTCGTCCAGCGGCAGCGGTATCGCGATCTGGTCGCGGCCCTGCGGTTCGTCGCGCGGCAGGAGCTGATCTTCGGGGCGCACGTCCATGTCGGGATCGACGATCCCGACAAAGCGATCTACGTTGCGAACGGGATGCGTGTCCACGTCCCGCTGCTGCTCGCCCTGTCCGCCAACTCACCCTTCTGGCGCGCGGACGCGACAGGCATGCGCTCGACGAGGATGCCGATCTTCCGCGCCTTCCCGCGGGTCGGCATTCCGCCCTTCTACCGGGACTGGCAGGACTACGTCGAACGGATCGGCTTCATGGTCGACTCGAAGGTGATCGACGACTACACCTACCTCTGGTACGACGTCCGTGCCCACCCGAACCTGGGGACCGTCGAAGTTCGCGCGATGGACGCCCAGACTCGGGTCGAGCACACGGTCGCGCTCGCCGCTTTGACCCAGGCGATGGTCCGCGAGCTCGCGGAACAGTTCGACGCCGGCCTGCCGCTCGCGTCGTGCTCGTTCGAGATGCTCGACGAGAACAAATGGCTGGCCGCCCGCCATGGTCTGGACGGCGAGCTGGTCGACCTTCCCACCGCCCAACCAATCGCCACCCCGGACCTGGTCCGAAGGTTGCTCGAACGGCTCGCCGACCATGCGCGCGATCTGGGGTCGACCGATCAGCTTGCGGGGATCGACGACCTGCTCGAGCGCGGCAACGGTGCCGCCCGTCAGCTGGTGGTCTACGAGGCCAACCGCGACTTCGGCGAGGTGATGCGCGAGATCGTCGCCAAGACGCTGCCTGCCTGAGGTCGCCCGACCGGCGCGGGCTCGCGTATCCTCGGATTCGTGAGCAGCCCTGACCTCTTTGTCGTATGCAAGAACTGCGGCTCGGAGGTCAGTCCGTACGTGACGGAGTGCCCCTACTGCGGGCAGCGGGTCCGAAAGCGGGCTCCCAGCATCGGCCCCGACGGCGAGGTGATCGAAGAGCGCGGCCGTCGGAAACGTCAGCGAGCCCCCGCGCGGCGGGCGCGTGAGCGCAGGGATCCCTCAGACGCGCGTCCGCGCGCGACGATCGCCCTGATCGCTCTCTCCGCGCTGGCGCTGGTGATCCTCTCGACAGGCCTGATCTCGGTCCTCGACGTGGGGCTGGTCGGTCCGCCCGGCAACGAGCTCTGGCTGGCGCTCAGCACGTTGCTCGTGAATCCCGGTCCGGGGTACCTGTTCGTCGTGATGCTCGGCGTGGGGGTTTTCGGCATCTCGCTCGAGCGCCGGTTCGGCCTGTTCGCGGTGCTCGCGATCTTCCTGCTGAGCGGGGTCGCCGGGTCCCTGGCGGCGATCGGCACCGAGAGCTACCCGGCCTACGGCGCCAATTCGGCCGCCCTCGGCCTGGCCTTCACCTGGTTCCTGGAAACGCGAACGTCTGTCGCGCGCGGGGCCGATCGGGAACCGGACATGATCGGCTTCGGGGTGATGGTCGCCGTGCTGGCGCTGCTGCCGCTGGCCGAGCCGAGCGCGAGCTTCGTCGCCGGGGCAGGCGGTGCTGCCACCGGCACGGTCCTGGGCCTGCTGCTCGGTTCGCTGCGCCGCTGAGCGGCGCAGCGTCGCTCTAAGGGAGGAGGCCGGCCGTCGGGTCATCGACGGCGCGATCGGAGGGCGCTTCAGAGTCGCTCCCAGACGGAGCGACCGCCGCTGAGCGGTTCCGATAGCGGGCGGTGTGCCGGCCGGAGCGACGCTGCTTGTGCGGGGCCTCGACCTCGAGCGCTCCGGATTGAGCGTCGTGTCTTGCGCCGGAAGGCTCGCTGCGTGGCGCGTCGGTCTGCTCCTGGTAGGCGTCGGGCGCGGGGGCACCTTCGGTGGCCGACGGAGCCGCGCTCCCCTCATCCGCTGGAGGAGCACCTTCGCCGGCGCCCGCTCCCCCACCCGCGACGTCCTCGACGAGGCCGGTAACGCCCTCGATCGCCGGAGTGACGCCGGCGGCCGCTGCCCCGAGCACCCCACGACTCCGTCGGTTCTCGGTCCCCGCCAGGCTCTTGGAGAGCTGTTTGGATCGCTGGGCCCGGCGGCCATCCCCGCTCCGGTCGCCCCCGTCGAGCAGGCGGGGCGAATCGGTCTTCTCGACGACCCGATCGGCGCCGGATTCGACCGCGGAAACCTTCTCTCGGCCCTGATCCTGCGCGACCGTTGCGGGGCGGTCGCCGCAGGTCGCGAACGCGTTCCACCTCCACTGCGCCGGCGGTCAGGACCGCCGCGGCCGCGAGCCCGGCGACACCCTTTGCCGCGACCGGAGCCAACGCGGCCGAAGCGACCCCGCCTACGGCGCTCCCCGCCCCGGCCAGTCCGCCTCCCGCGACACCCGCGCCGCCACCAGCAGCACCCGTTCCGAGCTTCACCGCGAACAGCTGCTTGAGGACGATCAGCGGAGCGATCGGGTAGATCGCGGCGAGCGCCTTGCTCGTACGCCTGAGTTCGCCGCGGAAGCTGGTGCACTGACTGCAGGACTTGACGTGCCGGCGCATCGGCGCGGAGAGCTTGCCGATCCCCTCCTGCGCGCGACCGAGCTCGAGCCGGACCTCGTCGCAGGTGAGCGATCGAGCCTCGGCGGCCTCGGCGAGCGACACACGCGCGCGCACGAGCAGCGACTTGACCGCCGGCACGGTCGTGTCCATCGTGATCGCGATCTGATCGTAGGAGAGGGCCTCCATCTCACGCAGCAACAGTGCGGTGCGCTGGGTCTCGGGCAAGCGCCTGGACGTCGTTGACGATCACCCTGAAGTCCTCACGGCGCTGAACCGTCTCGGCGGTGGTCGGTCCCTCCGTCGCGCTCGAAGATGTCCATCGAGTCCTGGCCGGCGTGACGCGGCGCGCGGAGGTGGTTGAGGCACCGGTTGCGCGCGATCCGGTAGAGCCAGGGGCGGGCGTTGATCTCGCGATCGTCGGCGCAGATGGCGCGGTAGGCGGCCGCGAACACCTCCTGGAGAACGTCTTCGGCGTCCTCGGTCGAGCCGAGCATGCTGCGGCAGAATGCGAGCAGCCGAGACTCGTACCGCTTGAGGAGCACCTCGAAGGCGCCGTGATGGCCACGGCGGACGAGCGCGATCAGGCGCTCATCGCGCTGGAGGCGCAGGTACGGCGAGTGCCCGCCAGGAACGAGGCGCGCGCGGACTGGTTTAGGGCGGAAGCTTCCATCTGGGAGACCGGGCGTGGACCCGAGAACGACCGTAGCAACCCCTCACGTGGCCGGATGATGCGGTGCGGCGCCTCACGGCCAGGGTTTTCTGCCGTGCCCGGCCCGGCGATCTAGACTTGGCGCGGGCCCGGGTGATGGAACTGGCAGACAGCGGGGCCTTAAAAGCCCTTGCCCGAGAGGGCGTGTGGGTTCGAATCCCACCCCGGGCATCATCCACCCACCGCCATCCCTCGACCTCGGGTCTAGGTAGGTTGAGCCTGGTCGAGGGAGGGTGAGCGGCGGTTGGGCTTAGCCCAGCCTTAACGCAACTGGGACCTTACGTGCGGTCAGTTGGGGTCGGCGACATCCGTTTCTTGTAGGTTTGGCCGCTGGAGGATCAATCGTGCGGCGCTGCGATGCGTCGGGTGAGGAGACTGTCGGAGGGATGGGTCTTTGAGCGGGATCGGCCGTATCGCTGCGCTGGGCGCGGTTGTGGGTGCGATCGTCCTCGTCGCGATCGTCCTCTTCAGCTCCGGCGGGGGGTACGAGGTCAGCGCGCGGTTCGAGAACTCCTCGCAGCTCGTGACCGGCAACATCGTGTCGGTTGCCGGCAACACGGTCGGGACGATCGATGCGATCGAGCTGACCGATGACGGCCAGGCCGAGGTCACGTTCAAGATCACCGATCCCGATTACTCGCCGCTGCGCCAGGGCACGACGGCGATCATCAGGCAGGCCTCGCTCTCGGGCATCGCGAGCCGCTACATCGACCTGACGCTCCCCGGCGGCGCCGACGAGCGAGAATCCGGCGATCGCCGGACGGCGGATCGATCGCGGTCCGGGAGACCAACAGCGCGGTTGACCTGGACGAGGTCTTCAACACGCTCGATCCGGTCGCGCGGGTCGCGATCCAGGACTTCTTCAAGGGCTCCGAGAAGATGCTCCAAGGCAAGGGCAAGGAGGCCAATCGCGGCCTGCGTCTACCTCAACCCCGCACTGTCGACGACCAGCCGCCTGCTGCGCGAGGTCAACCGCGACACGCCGGTGCTCGAGAACTTCCTCCAGGACAGCGCGGAGCTCGTCACGATGCTCGCCGAGCGCCGTGACGACGTGGCGGGGCTGATCGGCAACCTCAACAGCACGACGCGCGCGCTCGGCGGCCAGAAGATCGCCCTGGCCGAGGCGATCTCGCGGCTACCCGACTTCATGCGCGCTTCCAACACGACCTTCGTCAACCTGCGCTCGACGCTCAACGAGCTCGACCCGCTGGTCGCGGCCAGCAAGCCGGTCGTCTCCAAGTCGGGGTCCGGCAACGACCTGCAGGAGCTCCTGCCCGAGTTGCGCAAGTTCACCTCCGACGCCAAGCCGACCGTTCGTGACCTGACGCCGGATCATCCGGCACCCCGGGGCGGAGAACGACCTCGTCGACCTCACCAACTCGTTCCCGCCGCTCGACAACATCGCGCTCGAGCGCCGACCCCGCAGGGTGTCGCCGGGCGGGACCTCGTTCAAGGTCAACAAGGGCAAGCCGGTCGACGGCGCGTTCCCGGAGACCGCCCGCGCGCTGAATGACTCGAGCGACATCATCGCGTTCGGTCGTCCGTACACGCCGGCCCTGCTCGGCTGGTTCGATGACTTCTCGACGACCGGCGCCGGTAACGATGCGATCGGCGGTACCTCGCGCGCCCACACCTACTTCAACGCCACGACACCGGCCGGCGGCGTCCCGATCAATCTCTCAAACCTCGGGCTGGACTTCGGGAACCCGATCATCAACGCGACCGTCAATGCCACGCTGCTGCCGGTCCTTCAGGGCGCCGGCCTCGTCGAGCCCGGCGCCACGATGATCGAGAACCGCGAGCTGCTCGAGAACGGGCTTGGCCAGAAGATCCTCGAGACCGGCCAGTACTTCCGCTGCCCGGGGAGCGGCGAGGCCCCGGCGCCGGATGGCTCCAACGTGCTGAGCGAGGCGGAGCAGCGCAAGGTCGACTGCAAGGACGAAGATCGATCGGTCGGTGATCTACCGTGATCGCCCGGATCGCAGTCGCGCTCGCGGTCGCGGCGGCCTGTGTGGTCGCGTTCGTCGCGACGGGCGCCGATGACGCTGGCGAGGGTCGCTCGTACAAGGTCGAGCTCGACAACGCCTTCGGGTTGACCGAGGGCGGCGACTTCCGCGTCGGCGGCGTTCGCGCGGGCAAGACGACGAGCTTCGGCCTGACCGAGGAGCTCCCGGCGCGAGCGGTTGTCGGGTTCGAGATCACGGAGCCCGGCTTCGATTCCCTGCGTAGCGATGCTTTCTGCCAGGTCCGCCAGCAGTCGCTGATCGGCGAGTACTACCTCAACTGCCAGCCCGGCTCGGACGAGGAGGAGTTGCCCGAAGGCGCCACGATCCCGGTCGACCAGACCGGTCGACTCGTCCCGATCGACCTCGTCCAGAACGTATTGCGGCTGCCCTACGCGGAGCGGCTGCGGCTGATCATCGCCGAGCTTGGCACCGGGCTCGCGGGCCGACCCGACGAGCTCTCCGAAGCGCTCCGGCGTGCGCATCCGGGGCTGCGCGAGACCAGCAAGACGCTCCGGATCCTCGGCGACCAGACCGAGACGCTGAAGAACTTCGTGACCGACTGCGACACGGTGGTCGCCGCGCTGGCCAAGAACAAGATCGATGTCGGCCGCTTCGTTCGCGAATCGGCCGAGACGGCCGAGATATCAGCCTCTCGCGACACCGAACTGGCCGCCGGCTTCGAGCGGCTCCCCGGGTTCCTCGAACAGCTCGGCCCCTACATGGGCGCGCTCGGCAAGGTCGCCGACGAGACGACCCCGCTGTTGGGTGATCTGCGCACCGCCTCAAACGACCTCGAGCGCTTCTTCGACAGACCTCGGGCCCTTCGCCGAGGCGACTCGTCCCGCGCTGCGCACGCTCGGCGGAGGCAAGCGAGGTCGGGGACCGGGCGCTGCGCAACAGCCGGGACGAGGTCATCGACCTGCGCGCAATCGCCAGGAAGGCGCCGGCGCTTGGCACTCCATTGCGCCAGTTCCTCGTCTCCCTCGACGATCGCGGCCGGGCTGTCGAGCGTGACCCGCGCGCTGCGGCCACCGCACCGCCGCGCTCGGATCCGACGGGCAAGGGAACGGGCCGCGGCTTCACCGGCTTTGAGGCGTTCCCAACTACGCTCTTCTGGCAGACGCTCGCGGTCAACGGCTTCGACGAGGTCAGTCACTTCCTGAGAATCTTCGGAATCGTCGATCAGTGCTGCTTCTTCACGGCTGTGCCAACGCGCGAGCAGATCGAGCAGCTGCTCGACCTATCCTCGGGCCCTACCAGCCGGGCGTCAAGAACGCCACCGGGATCATCAACGGCAAGGACTTCGGGCGTGCCGACAGTGGCAACATCTCAGACTTCGGCGGTCGCGCCGCCAACCGGCGCGGGGGCGGAAGTCCCGGCGCCACCGGCGGCGACAAGCGCGCCCGGCGCTCCAGCGCAGAATTCGACGGACTCCCGGATGCCGCCATCGACGCCGCGCGCGGCAAGGGTCCCCGCCCCGGCCTCGCCGCGCCGAAGGTTGTCTCGCCCGATGCGCCTGACACGGTTGAGGGCCTGACCGAGGATCTTCTTCCACCCGACGCTCCCCGCCGGCCCGAAACCGGCGGCGGCTCCGGCCAACTCCTCGACTTCCTGCTCGGTCCATGAACAACCGCAAGGTCAGCACAGCCTCGATCGTCGCCAGCCCGGTCCTCGTCGGGGCGGTCACCGTGCTCGTGATCGTGGTCGCGGTCTTCCTCGGCTACAACGCCAACAAGGGCCTCCCGTTCATCCCGGTCTACGAGATCAAGGCCGAACTGCCATCGGCGCAAACCTCGTGACCGGCAATGAAGTCCGTATCGGAGGCTTCCGGGTCGGCGCAGATCGACGCGATCCGGCCGACGACCGTCGAGCGGGACGGGCAGCACCGAGTCGATCGCTGTCGTCGACCTGTCGCTTGACCAGAGCCTCGCGGAGCTGCCCGTCGACTCCGCGGTGATCGTGCGGACGCGTTCGGCACTCGGGTCTGAAGTACCTCGAGGTGACGGCGGGCAGCGCCGAGGAGGGCTTCGCGCCGGGCGACACCATCCCGCTGGCGAACGCCGGCAAGATCGTCGAGTTCGACGACTTCCTCAACACCTTCGATCAGAAGAATCGCGATGACCAGCGCACGCTGCTTGACCGGCTTCGGCGACGCGCTAGCGGGGCGCGGGCAGTCGCTCAACGAGGCGATCGGCGACCTACCGCGAGTTCTTCGGGTCGCCTCACCGACGTGATGGAGGTGCTCAACGATCCGACGACCGAGCTCGACCAGCTCTTCGTCCAGATCGGCGCGGTCGCGGAGCAGATCGCTCCCGGTCGCCGACACTCAGGCCGCTCTGTTCACCAACATCGCCGACACCTTCGCGGCGCTCAACCGCGATCCTGAGGCGCTGCGCCGGCACGATCGAGGAGACGCCCGAGACGCTCTCGGTCGGGACCAGGAGCTTCGTTGTCCAGCGGCCCTTCCTCGGAGACCTCGCCGAGCTATCGAGCCGGCTGCGGCCGGCCGTGCGTGAGCTGCCACGGTCCTTGCCCCGAGATCAACGAGCGCTGCGCAGGGCGAGGATACCCTGCCGCGCACCGTCGCGCTCAACGGTCGCTCGAGGGCACCTTCCGAGCCTCGACGATCTGGTCGGCGATCCGAACACCGGTGCCGGCAATCGGTGCCCTGCGCTACACGACCGACGTGCTGACTCCGACAGTTCGCTTCATCGCGCCGGTCAACACGGTCTGCAACTTCACGGCAACTACTTCTTCAACCGGCTCGGCGAGCACATCTCCGAGCAGGTCAACGGAGGAACTTCCGAGCGGATCGAGCTCAACTTCGACAACTTCATGCAGGACAACCACCTGGCGACCACCGAGAACTCGCGGCCCGCGTCGGTTCCGCTCGATGAGAAGGATCCCTACAACCAGAATGCCTTCCCGCTCGGCCCGGCCACGCGACTCAACGCAATCGTCCTAACGGCCCGTACGTCACTGAGGGCGGCAAGGCCAACTGCAACTCGGGTCAGTGCGGCTACGCCAAGGGCCCGATCTCCGATGGTGCCCGCTACACCAACGACGACGAAGGCGGCCACCTCAACATCGCCAACGACAACTTCCCGGTCAAGGTGCCGACGACCTTCACCGGCGTTCCGAGCCTCAAGAAGGTCGACGCCGGCGCCGACTTCTCGATCCGGAGGGCTCCCTAGATGGCCGCCAAGCCAACGCCTTCCGGCCGCCGTGAGGGGCATGTCCCCACTCAAGGCCGGGCTGATCGCCGGCGTACTGCTGATCGTCGGCATCATCTACGCCTACACACAGGTCAACCCCTTCGCCGAATCGTTCAAGCTTCAGCGCGGTCTTCGAGACGACGCAGAACCTCAAGGCGGGTGATCCGGTCCGCACCGCCGGTGTCCCGGTCGGCGTGGTCGACTCGGTCGAGCTGATCGGTGAGGATCGTGCCGCGGGTCGCGCGACGATCTCGATCACCGAGGACGTCGGCCTGCCGATCCGCGAGGACGCCGAGCTCAAGATCCGGCCGCGGATCTTCCTCGAGGGCAATTCGTTCCTCGATCTCTTCCCCGGCTCTCCTTCGGCTGAGGAACTCGACGAGAACGGCACGATCCCCGTCAACCAGACTGCGATCGCCGTGCAGTTCGACGAGATCCTGACTTCGCTCCAGCGCGACACCCGCGACGATCTGCGCACGCTCTTCGAGGAGTATGGGCTGATCGCGCTCAAGGGCGGTGGGGCAAAGGGCTTCAACAAGTCGATCCAGTACTGGAAGAGCGCTTATCGCGACACCGCACTGGCTAGCGAAGCGCTGCTCGGAACCGAGGAGGGTGATTTCGATCGCCTGCTCCAGGGTCAGGCCAAGACCTTCGCGGCGCTCGCCCGGGACCCGCAGGCGCTCGGCGATCTGGTCTCAAACTTCAACCGCACCGCGGCCGCTTTCGCCAGCCAGAGTTCGGCGCTCTCGGCCAGCATCCCCGCGCTCCGTGACGTCGTGACGATCGGCCGCCCCGCGCTGCAGTCCCTGAACGCCACACTCCCGGATATCGACGCCTTCGCACGGGACGCCCTCCCGGCGGCCCGTTCCTCGCAGGACACGATCCCCGCCGCGTTCCCCTTCACCCGCCAGGCACGAATGCTGGTCTCCCGGAGCGAGCTGCGAGGTCTTGCGCGGGAGCTCAAGCCCACGATCCCCGCGCTCGCGAAGCTCAATCCGCAGACCATCCAGCTGCTCCAGCAGGGCCGCTCGCTCTCGCGTTGCCAGAACCGCGTCCTGCTCCCGTTCGCCCGCAACACCGACTGGACCGATGCCGGGCCCGATGGGCTCCAGTCCGGGCAGCAGCCCTACAAGATCCTGTCGCGGTCGCTGGAGGGCCTCGCGGCGGAGAGCCGTGAGCACGATGCCAATTCGCCGATCTTCCGCGTGCTCGGGCTCGGCGGCCCGGAGACCGTCATCAACTTCACCGAGAACGACAGCGAGCCGATCTTCGGAGCGACGGCCTTCAAGGTCAACGGTGTCCAGCCGAACTCGCCACTGCAGCAAAATGGTCAGCTCGACCTCCCCGTCCACAGGCCCGACGTGCCTTGCGAGGACCAGGTCCCGCCCGATCTCAACGCCGCGGCCGTCAGCCCGTTCGAGACCAGCGGCGCGTCATCCGCGTCAGCCGCCGAGACCCTCACCCCGGCGGAACGCGCGGGCATCGCCGAGGTCAAGCGGAGCGCCGCGACAAGCTCGACGAGTGTCGATCCAGACCTCGCGGACAAGGCCCAGATCGCGGTCCAAGAGCTGCTCTCCGAACTCGAAGCCGGCGACGCCGAGTCGCTGGACGGCCTAAACGGCCTGTTCGGGCAGTCGAAGATCAACCAGGACGATCCCCTCGGCGACGCGGAGGCGACCCCGTGAATCGCGCGATCCGCAAGTACGCGACCGACTTCATTGCCGTGATCGCGCTCGCCCTGATTGCGCTCGTCGTCGCTGTCTACATCGTTCTCCAGCAGGACGCACGACCCGCCCTACCGTTCGTCGACGAGGAGCAGATCACGCTCAAGGCCCAGTTCACCGACGCCCAGGCAGTCGTTCCGGGTCAGGGCCAGAGCGTCCGGATCGCTGGCGTCCAGGTCGGGAAGATCACGGGTGTCGCGCTCGACGAGGGGCTCGCGATCGTGACGATGGACATCGAGCGGCCGTTCTTCGAAGGGATCCATTCCGATGCCTCGGCGCTGCTACGCCCGCGTACCGGCCTCAAGGACATGTTCGTCGAACTCGATCCGGGGACCGAGGAAGCCGAGCTGATGCCCGCGAACGGCCTGATCCCGATTGAGCGGACCGCGCCCGATATCGATCCCGATGAGATCCTCGCCGCGCTTGACACCGACACGCGCGCCTACCTGAAGCTGCTCGTCAACGGCGCCGGCAAGGGCCTCGACGGCCGCGGCAACGATCTGCGCGAGGTGTTCAAGCGGTTCGAACCGCTCCATCGCGACGTCGCCCAGGTCAACGGCGCCCTGTCCGAGCGGCGCGAGCAGCTCGCGCGCCTGATCCACAACTACGGGCAGCTGACGACCGAGCTCGCAAACAACGACGCCGATCTCGAGCAGCTCGTGCGCGCTTCGAATACCACGTTCGCCGCTCTGGCCTCCCAGGACGTCAACATCTCGCGTGCCGTCGCCGCGCTTCCCGGGGCCCTCAACCAGACACGGTCTACGCTCGTCAAGGTCGATCGACTGGGCGAGGATCTCGGCCCGACTCTGAACCAGCTGCGCCCAGCCATCCGCGAGCTCGACGAGGCCAACGAGGAGGTGCTCCCGCTCGTCCGGCAGGGCGAGCCGCAACTCCGCAACGAGATTCGGCCCTTCGTGCGGAGGGCCAACCCCTACGTCGGTGAGTTCCTACGGCCGATCGCCGAGAATCTGACGACCGCGATGCCCGAGCTGACGACATCCTTCCTCGAGCTCAACCGCTTCTTCAACATGCTTGCCTTCAACCCGGCGGGGGCCGGTCAGGAGCGCGCCATCCGCCCGACCTCGGGTGCCGAGCCCCTGACGGGCGACCCGGCCGCCGATCGCAATCGCAAGGAGGGCCATCTGTTCTGGCTTCACTGGGTCGCCGCTAATTCCAACTCGCTTTTCTCGACGAGGGACGCGAACGGCCCGTATCGGCGCGTGCTGCTGCAGCTCGGCTGTCGCAGCATCCAGGGGCTCGTCGATATCCAGACCAAGGCGCTTCGGACCGGGCTCGAGGAAAATCCCGCCACCGCGCCGCTCGCGCCGCTCGCGGGCCAGTTCACGACCGCCGCCCTGACGCTGGTGTTCGGTCAGAACCCGGAAACTCCACTCTCGACCCCGCTCTGCGCCGGATGAACAAAGACGCTCCAAGCCTCCCGCGCATCCTGACGATGGTCGTCTTCGCCCTGTCGTGCTTCGGGCTCCTCCTGTTCCTCTGGATCTCCTTCGGCGGGCCGATCCCGCTCAAGCCGGAGGGCTACCGCTTCAAGGTCGCTTTCCCCGAGGCCGCGACGCTCGCCGAGGAGGCTGACGTCCGGGTCTCGGGCGTGACGATCGGAACGGTCAAGGGCAAGCAAATCGACGAGCGGCTGAACCGCACCGAGGTCGAGGTCGAGATCGACGAGCGCTACGCCCCGATCCCGGCCGACACCCGCGCGATCCTGCGCCAGAAGACCTTGCTTGGCGAGACCTACGTCGAACTGACCCCGGGCAACCAGGACTCGCCGAGCCTGCCCGAGGGGGACACGCTGACGTTCACGAACGTCGCACCGACCGTCGAACTCGACGAGATCCTGCGGATCTTCGAGCCCGCGACCAAAGAGGCCTTCCAGAACTTCAGCGCCGAGTTCGCGGAACTCACGAAGGGCAGCTACGCCGAGGACCTCAACAATGCGTTCGGCAACCTCGGCCCGCTCGTGACCGACGGCGCCGATGTATTCGAGGTCCTCGATCGCCAGCAGGCCTCGGTGCGCCGGTTCGTCCGCAACACGGGCGTCGTCTTCGGCGCGCTCAATGAAAGGCAGGGAGCGCTGCGGGAGCTCGTCAGCAACTCCAACAACGTCTTCGAGGCGACCGCGCTTGAGCGCGATGCGCTGGCCGAGACGTTCTCGATCTTCCCGACCTTCCTGACCGAGACCCGGACGACGCTCTCGCGGCTCGACCGCTTCTCGGCCGATACCCGCCCGTTGATCGTCGGCCTCCAGCCGGTCGCCGACGACCTCGGTCCGACGGTCCGCGACCTCGGCCAGCTCTCACCCGACCTCGAGGATCTCCTGCGCGATCTGAATCCGCTGATCGACGCCTCGCGCGAAGGGCTGCCGGCCGCCCAACGATTCCTGCGCGGCGCCAAGCCCTTGTTCAAGGGGCTGAACGAGTTCCTGCCGGAACTCAATCCGATCCTCTCCTACCTCAACTTCGGGCAGGTTCAGCTCGCCCAGTTCCTGACCAGCGGCGGGCTCGCGATCAGCCCGGGCGGCAACGAGGGACGCGGTCCGCACGGCACCCTGCCGCAGTTCGCGATGATCGATGGCCGGAGCCTGCAGCTCTCCGGGAAACAGCCCGAATACTTCCGTGGCAACTCCTACGTGGCACCAAACTTCGCTCGGCGTGGCCGTGCGTTCGGCGGGTTCGAGACCTTCAGCTGCGCGAACAACGGCGGCGAGCAGCCGAACGGGATCGGCGCGGAAGAGACGGCAAGCCCACCGTGCTTCGAGCAGCCCGACAGCCTCTTCTCCAACTCCCATTTCCCGCGCGTCACGGGTGGCGACCAGGGCATCTGGCAGGCGGCCCGCCCGCCATCGGTATCGCCCTCGGTCGCCAGAACGACGGCACGCAGCTGCGACGGGCCCGGCGAAGGACGCGATCGGCGGCGCCGCGCGGAACCCGATCCCGCTCTGCACGAGAACCGGTCGGCCCCGTTCAAGATCCCAGGCTCCCAGCCGCCGCCAAACCGGCGCTGAGGCCGTCGTACACGGCGGCCACCTCGTCGCCCAGCGGCTCAAGGCCGCCGGGGTGACCAAGCTGTTCACGCTCTCGGGCGGGCACCTCTTCTCGATCTACGACGGCTGCCTGAAGGAGGGGATCGACATCGTCGATGTCCGCCACGAGCAGACGGCCGCGTTCGCGGCCGAGGGCTGGGCGAAGGCGACTCGCGAGCCTGGCGTCTGCGCGCTGACCGCCGGCCCGGGTGTCACCAACGGGATGAGCGCGATGGGCTCGTCGCTCCAGAACGGCTCGCCGGTCGTGGCACTCGGCGGTCGTGCGCCCGCGATGCGCTGGGGCCAGGGCTCGCTGCAGGAGATCGACCACGTGCCGTTCGTCAAGCCGCTGACCCGGTTGGCCGCAACCGTCGGCGCGACCGCCGAGATCGCCGGGCTTGGTCGATCGACGCCTTCAGACGGCGCTCGGCCCGCCCAGCGGGCCCACCTTCATCGACTTCCCGCTCGACGTGGTGTTCATGGAGGCCGAGGTCACGATACCGCCCGCTGACCCTCCCCGACCGCGCGCTGCTGGCCCGGCCGCACGGACTCGGCCGCCATGGACCGGGCGATCGAGCTGCTGCGGGGCGCCGAGCGCCCGGCGATCATGGCCGGCACCGGCCTGTACTTCGGTCACGGTGAGCAGCGCGCTCCAGGCGCTGGCCGAGGAGCTTGGCGTAGCCGTCTTCCTCAACGGGCTCGGTCGTGGGCTGCCTGCCCGCCGACCATCCGCAGCTTCTTCTCGCGCGCGCGCTCGGCCGGCCTCAAGGGCGCCGACGTCGCGCTCGTGATCGGCGTGCCGATGGACTTCAGGCTGGGCTTCGGCGGTTCGTTCGGCGAGGACACCGAGCTGATCGTGGTCGACGCCGTCGCGCGGCGAGCGGCCACACCCTCGACCGGTCGCGGCGGAGCTCTACGGCGGCATTCCGGCGACGCTTGGAGTCGCTGCGGGAGGGCGCCGGGTCGGGAAGGCGCGTCCGCGAATGGATCGCCGGCCTGCGCGAGCAGGAGACCGAGTTGCGCGCCGCCGAGCAGGACGAGCTCGAACGATCCCCGTGCGCCGCTGCATCCGATGCGCGTCTACGGCGAGCTCTCCCAGGTGCTCGACCGCGACGCGATCGTGATCGGCGACGGCGGCGACTTCGTCTCCTACGCGGGCAAGATGATCCAGACCTACGAGCCCGGCTGCTGGATGGACCCGGGCCCCTACGGCTGCCTCGGCGCCGGGCCCGGGATTCGCCCTGGCCGCCAAGATCGCGCGGCCCGAGCGCCAGGTCTGCCTGCTGCTCGGCGACGGCGCCTTCGGCTTCGCCGGCATGGAGTTCGACACGTTCGTCCGGCTCGGGCATCCCGGTGGTCGGCGTGATGGGCAACAACGGCATCTGGGGTCTCGAGAAGCACCCGATGGAGTTCCTCTACGGCTACTCGGTGGCCGCCGACCTCCAGCCTGAGTGCCGCTACGACAAGGTGGTCGAGGCGCTCGGCGGCTCACGGCGAGCTGGTGTCAGCCACCGGACGAGTTCAAGCCCGCGCTCGAGCGCGCGTTCGCGTCGGGCAAGCCGGCGCTGGTAAACGTGCTGACCGACCCGTCGATTGCGTACCCGCGCAAAGTCGAACCTGGCCTAGCCGGCCGCCGACCCGGTTTCAGAAAGCAAAATCGCCCGGCGAACCGGGCGATTTTGTGAGTCTCCAGGACGGGCAGGGGTACGTGCCTCAGAGAGTCTGAAAGTGGTCCGGACGGCGGGAGGCGCCGATACGATGCGGCTACGCCCGGACCTATGCCGAGGAAAAGCTTTCGCCATACCCCGGTGCTGCGAATATAGCCGCGGGTTTCGTCCGCTAAACCTGCCCGGCAGACCGATTTCTCGTTTTTTAGCCTTCTCTTAGGTCATGGCATCCAGAACGGTGCCGTGCAGGATGTCCGCCTCGCTGACCTCGACCTCCCGGAGCTCGAACGCGCGCATCGTTTCGACCAGGATCACCGCTCCGGCGACGATCGTCGGCGCGCGCTTGGGATGAAGGCCGGGGATCTGCTCGCGCTCGCTGAGCGGAAGCCCCGCGAGCAGGGCAGTGATCCGCTCGGCTTCGGCGCGCCCGAGGCGGTAGCCGTGGACCCGAGCCGGGTCGTAGGGGTCGAGCTCCTGGGCGATCGCGGCGAGCGAGGTCGCCGTGCCCGCAACAGCGATGCCGTGGAAGACGCGCGTCCGCACCCGCTCGGGGACCTCCCCGGCGAGGATCGAGCGGATCTCGCCCGCGAGGGCCGCGGTCTGCGAGTGGCTCGGAGGATCCTCGCGCAGGTGCCGTTCGGTCTGGCGGACCGACCCCGCGCGCGTGGAGACCGCGAACTCGGGCGTCGAGCCGGGCATCCCGACCGTGAATTCGGTGCTGCCACCGCCGATGTCGATCACGAGCGTTGGCGAACCACCCGCCGGCCGCGCGGCCGTCGCGCCGAGGAACGTCAGCCGCGCCTCCTCGTCGCCGGAGATCGTCTGCGGCTCGATCCCGTACCGCTCGCGCAGCGAGTCTCTGAACTGCGGGCCGTTGGCGGCGTCGCGCATTGCGCTGGTCGCGACCGCGATCACCGGTTGGGCGCCGAGCCGGTCGATCGAGTCGCGGTAGTCCGAGATGGCGGCCGCTACGCGGTCCATCGCTGCATGCGCCAGCCGGCCGGTGGCGTCGAGGTCCTCGCCGAGTTTCGTGATCCGCGCGTCGCGCTCGATCTCGCGGATCGAGCCGCCGGCTCCGACCTCGGCAATCAGCAGCCTGGTCGTGTTGGTGCCGATGTCGATCACGGCGATCGGTGGTGAAGGCTCCACGCTCACAGACCGCAGTCTGACGTTCGCTGTTGTCAGATTCGCGCCGGCGGTGCTAACTTCTTGTAACCGGCGCGGGGTGGAGCAGTCAGGTAGCTCGTCGGGCTCATAACCCGAAGGTCGCGGGTTCGAATCCCGCCCCCGCTATGCGAAAGCCCCCTCTCGCCAGGGGGCTTTTGCTCTTTTTGGCGCCAGGCGCCCAGTCTTCGAAACTCGGCGTATCGCGTGCTGTACCTTCACGCGTTTCGGAGTAGGGTCGGGCCACTTGTAGGAGACGCTGGCCGGCTGATAAGCCCGAAGTTGGCTCGCCGTCTGATCGGCCTCCCCTACCTACTTCAGGAGGCCGTCCAATGAGACAGCACGTGCATTTGGTAACCCTCGCCCTGCTCGCGGCGGTCTGCTCGATCCCGACAGCCTGCGGGGCAGAGGGCGCGTCCACAGCAGGCTCAGAGGACAAGTCCGACAAGTCCGGCACCTCCGGCAAATCCAAGTCCTTGGGCCTGTCCTCCGGTGAGACACCTGCCGCAGGACAGGAAGACGGTGAGGCGGCCTCGGATGGTGAAGGCCAGGAGGCCCCGTCTGATGATCGAGCGGCTGAATTGGGTCGGACCATGCCTGAGTCTGGCGGTGACGCCGGCTTCCAGAAAGGAACTCAAGGCGATCGAGGGCGGCAGGATGGCAGCCCGGCTGCCACCGGGCAACCAGGCGGGTCGCCCTTCGGAGCGGGAGGGTCGGGGCCGAGCAGCGCGGCCGCAGCCAAGAAAGAGAAGAAGCCGCCGCCTGGCCCCATCGAGCCTCCGCCGGCCGATGCGCCGAAATAGGCTTCTCGGAGTAGGCGATGAGTCAAGAGAACGTGGAGATCGCGCACCCGGCTCTAACGAAGCGTTCAATCGGCACGACCTCAAGGCGTTCCTTGACGGCGTAGACAACGACGCGGTTCATACCGATCCTGGCAACGCTTGACGGCGGATACCGGGGCCGGGAGGGCGTGCGCCGGTGGTGGGACAGCGACATATCGGGCCCCGTCTTCGACCTACCCGCGACCCAGTCGTAGAGCGCGATACTGTGCGGCGATGCCAGACGAGAACTCGCCCGGGGTGACCACAGACACCAGTCTGCCTGAGCGCCGCGAAGTGCGTTTCTCCTCAGGCACCGATCAATGCCATGCCTGGCTGTACCTACCGGTCGCGATGGCGCAGGCGATCCCTCCGCCCGTGATCGTCATGGCCCACGGGCTCGGGGCGGTTAAGGCATTGCGACTGGCAGCGTTCGCGGAGCGGTTCCAAGCAGCGGGCTACGCCTGCCTGGTGTTTGACTACCGCCACTTTGGCGAGAGCGAAGGCGAGCCGAGGGAGCTTCTGAGCCTGGGCCGCCAACGCGCGGATTGGCGCGCAGCGATCGCCTTCGCGCGATCGCTGTCGGAGGTGGATTCGGGACGAATCGTGGCCTGGGGAACGTCGTTCGGGGGCGGTCACGCAATCGTCACCGCCGCCGAGGATGCGGACATCGTGGCCGCGATCGCTCAATGTCCCTTCACCGACGGCCTTGCTTCCGCTCAGCAGCTCTCGCTGGGTGGGAATGCCCGGCTGGGTTTCGCTGCGGCGAAGGATCATCTCGCTCGCCTCGCTGGCCGTCCACCCGTGCGCGTCAAGGTCGCGGCCCGCCCTGGCGAGGTTGGGCTGATGGACCGCCCGGACGTAGTAGAAGGCTCTCTCAGATTGCTCGATGCTTCCGGGCTGAGCGAGGAGGACTTCCGCAATGACGTTCCGGCCCGGGTCGCGTTTGAAATCCCGCTCGATGCGCCGGGCCGACGAGCAGGCGACGTGCGCTGCCCGATCCTCTTCTGCGTTTGCGACACGGACTCCGTCGCCCCCGCCAAGGCCACTCTGCGCCATGCCGCCAAGGCTCCTGACGGCACCGTGATCCGCTACCCGGTCGGGCATTTCGATATTTACATCGGCGAGGAGTTCGAACGGGTTGTGGCGGATCAACTCGCGTTCCTGGCCACAAATGTTTCGATCTCCGCTGCTGCCTAGGACTCAATAGGCCTCGGAAGCTGTTGATGTCGGGGTGGTCCAGAGCCGCGGTTTACGCGGCCAGGCGAGTCCGCTCGACCACCCGAGCGTCACTCCCACGTGGTCGTAAGCGTGCGGGGTCGGTCCCGCCGAGAGCCGCCACCACGGCAGTCACCATGTGACCGGTCCCGGCTTCAGGACCGCCGGGTCGTGCCCCGGGAGGACGACAGCCCCGGCGTCTCGAAAGTCTCGTAGGCGAGTGGCGGATGCGGCCTGAGCCTCGAAGTCGTCACCGAGGACCGGGAACCGGTGATCGTCCAAGCCGGACGCGAAGTGCGTGACATCGGCACCGAGGATCAGACGTTCGCCGACACGGACCGACTGGTGACCGGGCGTATGGCCGGGCGTTAGCAGCAGCTCGATAGATCCATCCCCGAGCAGATCGTGGTCGCCGTCGACCAGTACGACCTGCTCGCTCACGGTCGAATAGTCGAGCGGTAGATAGAAGTTCTTCTGGACCGCACGCCCGTTATGGGCCGCCTCCCATTCGCGGCGCTGAACGACGATCGGAACCGAAGCCGGGAGCAGCGCCAATCCCCCTGCGTGATCGAAATGGAGATGCGTGAGCACGACTTTGGTGATGGTGCTCAGGTCGATCTGCTCTCCGACGCTCTCGTCGAGCTCTAGTTGAAACAGGCTCAGCGAGTTGTCCGTGCCGTAGCGATTCGCAGCGTTGACGACCGCCGCGGGGTGCAACCCGGCGTCGACGAGGACCCGCTCCTCGGCGGTTTCGATCACGTACGCCGGGATGGGAAAACGGATCTGACGGTCGAGATCGTCGTCGCGGCGCCAGATTCCGGCGGGGCCGCTGAGCCATCCCACGTTGAAGGCTTCAACGCTCAAGCCGGTGCTCATAGTGACCTCGCGATCAGGCGGTCGAAAGCCTCGGCGGCTCGATCGAGGGCGCGATCGTCTCCGAGCAGCTGTCGCTGCCAGTTTGTGGCCATCCCGATCGCGTTCAGCTCGAAGGCGAGCTGCTCGGCGGATATGGCTGCAGGGTTGGCCTCCTGTCCCAGTGCCTCGAGCAGTCCCAGCCACTCGCGCATGACTTCGATCACCCGCTCCTGGACGGAGCCCGGCCGCCCATCGAACTCGAGCGAAGCAGCTTGAAAGAAGCACCCGCCGGGAAAGACGTCGCGACGAAGGTAGGACAGCCAAGCATCGAGCGTCGCCCGTAGACGAGGCAGTCCCGGCGCGAGGTGTGCAGCTGCGGTGACCACCTCGGCGATGAAGACCTCCCGCGCCGCCTCGATCGTCGCCAACTGCAGGTTCTCCTTGCTGCCGAAATGGGCAAACAGGCCGCTCTTCGAAATCGCCGCGTCGGAGGCCAGGCGGCCGAATGTGAGCGCTTCGAGTCCTTCCCGCGATCCGACGTCCACGGCGATGTCGAGGACCCCCTGCCGGGTCTTATCGCCGCGCGCTCTTCGTAGGTCAGGGATGGGCGCTGGATCACTCATCCCCAAACTTATAGCACGATCGTTCGTTCTATGTCATAGTTTCGCCCTCCGAATCTGACCAAGGGGTTAGGTGATGCCAATCGATCCGACCGAAGATTCCCCAACCCTGTTGAGGGCCGCCGATGCGCACTGGCGGAAGTCGAACCAGATGAAGGTCCTCAACACCGATCTCGCCGAGCAGATGGGGGGAAAGGCGCTTCGAGCCCGGATGTGGCGCCTTCGACCGGGCCAGGCGTCGACGAAGCACTGCCATCGGGCGCAGGAGGAGCTGTATGTCCTGCTCGAGGGGCAGGGGAGGATCCGGATCGGAGATGGTGATCCGCTGGCGATCGAGCCGCTCGACTCGTTGCTGATCGAACCTTCGACCGTCCGCCAGCTCTTCAACGACACCGATTCAGACGCACTGTGGCTGGTGGTCGGTGCTCCCCCCGAGATCGCGAACACCCTCGAGATGACCGCGGAGCAACTCGCCGAGCTCTATCCCGACGGACTCAAAGTCCTCCCGCCGGAGCTTGCCGACCGGAACCGCTGATGTTCACTTCACAACCTCGATGACGCGTCGACCCGAAGCGGCCGAGTCCCCGCCATCGACTGTCCGGTGCATATGAGAGCAGCGACACATGGGATCTCGGCCGTCAGGAAGCCCGCTTGGGGGTCGCCCGCCCGGCGGCTTCGACCATCGCCGCCATCACCGCCACCGCCTCGGAGTCGTCGAGGCGCTGCTCCCGCACGAGCGACTGCCAAGTGGCGAACGAGACTGCATGCCCGATCGCGGCCTTCGCGCGTCGTCGCGCCCGACCGCGTTCCAGCCGACCAGCAGAAATCACGGTTGCGACCGAGTTCAAATAGGCCCTGAACTCCGCGACCGGTTCCGCCATCGCTTCGACCAGAGGCGCATCGCGGCTAGTTCTCTCCAGCATGTCCTCGTTAGAGCTGAAAAACGCATACATCTGGGTGAGTGCGCCTCTCAGACGTTCCCCGGGATCAGAGATCAGTCGCCAAGCCGCAGGGTCCGGCACCGGGTTGGTCCCCCAGTAGTGCGCAGTGCATGCGGCGAACAGTGAGGCATCATCTGGAAAGTGGCGATAGACGGTCGCGCGTTGAACGCCCGCCTCCTTGGCCACACCGCTGACGGTGGTTCGGGCCGGACCGACGGTGCCGTGCAGCCGGACGGTCGCCTCGGTGATCCGCTCTCGTGTCCGGCGCTCCTGCTCGGCGCGACGACTCTTCTTGTATCTGCGGGGTTTGATGTCAACGTATTCAGTATCCATGGCTGTGCATCCAATAATGGCAGGCGGGTCGGTTTGTGGTAGTTTCGGTGAACGTAGGCGTTCAACGAATAGGGGGGAAGACAGATGGAAGCGGCCTCTCAGAGCAACGGCCTCAGGCGATTCGATGCCTCGCAAGGCCCGCGAATCATCGGACCCGACGATGGCAAGGCTGTCGACCTGGGCTCGATCGGGGCCCGGTTCCTAGCGTGGACAGAAGAGACCGGTGGGGGGTTCTCGCTGGTCGAGCATCCGATGCCGCCTCGACGCCTGGCGGCTCCAGTCCACAAGCACACCCGCGAGGACGAGTACAGCTTCGTTCTCGAGGGCCGGATGGGTGCGCTCCTCGGTGATGAAGTCGTCATCGCGGAGGCAGGAGACCTGGCATTCAAGCCTCGCGACCAGTGGCACACCTTCTGGAACGCCGGCGACGAGCCCTGTCGGATACTCGAGATCATTTCCCCGGGAGGCTTCGAGCATTTCTTCGATGACCTCACAGCGATGATGGAAGCTCCGAACTTCGACCCGGCCCAGCTGGATGAGTTGGGAACCCGCTACGGGCTGGAGTTCAAACCGGAAAGCATCTCGCAGCTGTGCGAGGAGCACGGCCTCGACTACCCCATGTGAAGTGTGCACGCGGGATCAAAGCCAAAGCGCTTCTCGAGCCCATGCGCCCAGCCCGCGCTGCCGAGGTGCTCGCGGAGCCCGGGGGCCAGGTTTTCGAGGCGCTCCATTCCCTGCCGGATCGAGCGCGCTGCGAGGCGCGATACTGCGCGGACGATGAGTCAGGAGAACGTAGCGATCGCACGGGAAGCTTTCGGCGCCCTCGCGCGCGGCGACTTTGACTCGTTCAGCGTGTTCCTCGATGAAGACGTCGAGTGGGTGAACCCGCCGTACGCGGTCGAACCCGGGACGAGACGCGGGACCGGCGAGTTCCGAGACGCGCTCGGTCAGATGCGGGCAATCTTCGGGGACCTCCGGGTTGACGTTGACGAGGTCGTGGAGCCGCGAGATGACTTCGTCGTCGTTTCCGGACGCTGGACGGGCAAAGGAGCCGGCAGCGGCGTTGCGATGGAGACCAAGTTTTCCTCCACGCTCACTCTGCGAAACGGCAAGATCGTCCGGTACCAGTGGTTCCGTGAAAGGGCCGAAGCGCTCGAAGCCACGGGCCTATCAAAGTAGGAGAAGGCCGAACCGGAGAGAGGCCGCGAAACCTTCACCGGGACGGTTACCCGCTAGCGCCGATGCCGCCCGCTACCTCCGCGCCGCGCCGGCACTCGACCCACCAGGCGACGTGGCCGGGCAGTCCACC
Organism: uncultured Thermoleophilaceae bacterium; assembly: GCA_963790245.1. Lineage (GTDB taxonomy): Bacteria > Actinomycetota > Thermoleophilia > Solirubrobacterales > Thermoleophilaceae > JACCVG01. Next base: position 989,917 of record CAWBNP010000002.1, on the reverse strand, counting down.
CTTACTAATCGCGGAGGTGTGTGCGGTCAACACCTAGGGGGTCTTCAGAACCGCGGTCGATGGCACGAGCATCGCGTCATCGTCAACCGCTCAACACAGGAGTCCTCATGTTCCGCAAGCTCACCCTGATTCTCGCCGTCCTCATCGTCGTTGCCGCCGCTGCGTCCCCGGCGCTCGCGCGTCAGTCCAGCAGCGGGACACCCGGCCAGAAGGACTGCACGATGGGCGGAGGCTGGACGCTTCCGCACGGCTCGACCTACACCTCGCCCAACGGCACGGTCTGGGATTGCGTCAATGGTTCTCGCTGCTTCCGCACCCGCAAGGGCCGCATCGGCTGCGTCAAGAGCTCGGCGCGGACCGCCCCGTCGGAGACCCCGGCCCCCGAGCACGACATGGCCGCAGCCCAGTAGCCGCACTCCTGCCGGCTGACGTGTGGAGGCACGCTCTCGCGCAAAGACCCCGCTTCGGCGGGGTCTTTGCGACGAGCGGCAACAAACGGGCCGCGTCAGCGCCGCTCGGGCGTCCTCCCGCTGTTCTTCTCGCGCTCATTTCTTGCTCTACTAAGGAGGGACCCGCTGCGAAAATGGCTTTTCTCATAAAAATGCTGCGCTCATCGGAATTCTGTCGCGGAGGGGTATTCGTAGCTGCGAGGACCGGCGGATCCCCGCTTTGAACGAACGGCCCGTTACGGACGGCCGGTTCGGGGCAGGGGCCGGAGCACGCCTGAAGGCGGCGTTCGCCCGCTCGAGACACCCGATGCTGATGGCGGATGATCAGCGACGCTGGGTGAGCGCGAATGGCCCGGCCTGCGATCTCTTGGGTGTCGCGAGCGACGAGATCTCGTGGCACACAATGGACGACTTCACCCCGCCCGGCGAACTGCAGAGGCTCGCGACCCAGTGGGCCACCTTCTTGGCAAGCGGTGAGGCGGAGGGTTGGTATGAGTTGTACGTGCCGGACCGTGGACCGGTGCCGGTGGAGTTCAGCGCGATGGCCAACGTACTGCCCGGCCGTCATCTGTCGGTCTTCATCGCTCCCGAAATCGGCTCCAGCGAACAGGCAGATCGCACCCGGGCCCGTGAAGAGGCTTGGACACCTGTGGCCGCTACCACGCATCAGCGCGAGCTAACGAGACGCGAGCGCGAGGTGATTAGCCTCGTCGCTACCGGGCTCCAGACCGGTGATCTCGCTGACCGGCTCTTTCTGGCCCCGGAAACCGTCAAGTCTCATGTTGGCAATGCGATGGCAAAGCTCGGCGCGCGCACCCGTGCGCACGCCGTGGCGATCGCGCTCGTCACCGGGCAGATCAGCTGGGGGGAATAGGCGGTCCGTCACCCCTTCGGCGCACCCCCGCGCTGCCCCTCCCGTGGTAGCCCGTTCGGGGGGAATCCGCGCTTCTAGCCCGTTCGGGTGATTGCGCTTCCGGGAGTTTGCACTGAAGCTGCGCGGCTCATCATTCGCGATCAACATGTACCCCAGACGGCAGAAGTAACGTCCGATAGCGCGGCGTACGCCCCGATGTCGGGCATACCGCTGCGGTACTTGATCGTTCTCCTGGCATTGGTACTCGGCCTGAGCGCTGTCGCCCTTGCGCCGTCGACCGTGCGCGCCCAGCAGTCAGAGCAAGAGAATGGCGCCCCGGAAGGGGGTGGCGGCTCCAGCCCCCAGCCGGCCCCGAGCCCCGAGCCCCCGCCCGATCTGAAGCCGGCGCCGAGCGCGGAACCCCAGGCGAGCCCGGAACCCGAGCCGGCCCCGAGCCCCGAGCCCCCGCCCGATCCGAAGCCGGCGCCGAGCGCGGAACCCCAGCCGGCCCCGAGCGCTGAGCCCCAGCCGGATCCAAGCCCGGAGCCCCCGCCCGATCCGAAGCCGGCCCCGAGCGCTGAACCCCAGCCGGCCCCGAGCGCTGAGCCCCAGCCGGATCCAAGCCCGGAGCCCTCACGGGAGTCCGCCGGGGCACCGCCCGCGATCTCGCTCGGTAGCACGTCGCCTGTCGATGCCGGGGCCGGCGACACGAGGCCGCCTCGGCCACCTCTTGCCCCCTCTGCCTCGGGTCCCGACGTCGAGGCCATCCAGCAGGCGCTCGACGTTCCGTCCGACGGTCTTTACGGACCGGCGACGGAGGAGGCCGTTCGCGAATACCAGGCCGAGAACGACCTGATGGTTGATGGTCTGGCGGGTCCTGAGACGCTCGGCTCGCTGAACATCGGCGAAGAAGCCGAGGCTAAGTCCGGCTCTGACCCCTCGCCGACGCCGAACATCTCCCGGGCTGCGGGTCCGATCATCGCTCAAGCTCTGGGCGGCACGGTGGATCAGTGCAACAACACTGGATCTGTCGGCGGCGACAGCATCACCTGCACGATCACGATCACCAACGACTTCGCCTTCAACGCGGCGACCCCCGACACACCGACCGGCCTCGCTACGATCGTCACCTCCATCATGTGCACGGGCTCGGCGGTATGCCCCGTTGGAGGCACAACGACCTCCGCGACTCCCGTCACAGTGATCAGCCAGTGCAACAACGCCGGTCTCGGTGGCGCCAGCACGGTGACTTGCACCGTCACCGTGACTAACAACCTGACCGGCTTCCCGATCGGTGCCGCAATCGACTCAACCGTCATGCAGTGTCAGAGCCCGGGCCCAGGGAACACACTCACCTGCGTCGCGACTCCGCCCGGTGACAACCGCCTGGGCGACGGTGGCCCTGGCGGACAGAGTGTCGTCCAGTGCAACAACTCGGGCGGCACAGGCGGGACGCTGACCTGCACGGTCACGGCGCCGCCCTCGCAGAGCACAGGACTGCCGACGTCGATCAATCAGTGCAACGGTTCTGGGACCACCGGCGCCAGTACCCTGACCTGTACCGCGACGATCACCAATAACTTCATCGCCAGCATTCCCGGCGGTGGACCAGGCGGCGGTGGACCAGGCGGCGGTGGACCAGCGGCGGTGGACCAGGCGGCGGTGGACCTCCCGGCGGTGGACCAGGCGGCGGTGGACCTCCCGGCGGTGGACCAGGCGGCGGTGGACCAGGCGGCGGTGGACCTCCCGGCGGTGGACCAGGCGGTGGCCCCGGCCCGGTCGCCCCCGGCCCGATCGCCCCCGGCCCGATTGGCCCCGGCCCCATCGGTCCCGTCGCGGGCCCCGTCAGCCCCGGCCCCGGCCCGATTGGTCCCGGTCCCGGTCCCGGCCCCGGCCCGCCCGGTCCCGGCCCGCCCGGTCCCGGCCCGATCGGCCCCGTCGCGGGCCCGGTCAGCCCCGGCCCCGGTCCGAACGGGCCCGGTGTTCGACCCCTTCGAGGTAACTCGCACGGAGATGGTGGCTCGGGGGACCGCCGTCCGCACGGATCTCGCAGCGAGCGCACGCGCACGGGCGAGGGTGAGGGTATCGGTGCCACCGGTACGGGTATCGGCCCCACCGGCCCAGGCGGCGTTCACTCCGGCTCCCGCGGTGTCGATCATCTAGGCGGTCGAGAAAACGGCGCTCGAGGCAGCACGGGCGAGGACAACACAAGCCTCGCATCCACAGGCTTGAATCTCTACCTCCTGGCTCTCGTTGGCATCGTCATACTCCTGCTGGGAGTGGGCCTTTTGATCAGCGCTTCTCACACATCGAGGTTGTCGCGCAAATCTGGATGAGACCTCTACGGCACACCTGAGCGGTCTCGCCGACCCTCGAGTTGAATGATCGGGAAGGTTTTCTACTGGTTCGCGGTTGCCGTGATCTCCCTGGGTGTCGTCATCGCTCTGGTGCGTTACCTCGAGTCGCGAGACGATTCCACCATCGACCCAGCTGGCACGATCCGTTCGAGCGGCGCGATCACGACGAGTCGTTGAGCATCGCTGTAGATCGGATGGCAGGTCGTGAGAACCAGCCTCTCGGATTTTCCTGAGCCGAGCACGCGCTGGTTGGCCGGCGATACGACTACCGTTCGCGCTACCTGGTAGACGAAGTTGCCGTACGGCATCCGCAGGGTGATCTCGTCCCCGCTCGTGAGTTTCGCGTTGTCGCGAAATGGAGCGAGATACGTGGTGCGATGACCTGCGATCCCGACCGTGCTCCCCTCGCCGGGCAGACCGGTTGCCTGGTAATGGCCTGGGCCGTTGCGAAGGGTCTCTGCCCCGGTGCCCTCGGCGACCGTGAAGCGACGGCCGAGATTCGTGAACTCAATTCGTCCGAGTGCGCTGCCTTCCTGCAGCGTTGCGCCATAACGACCGGCGCGCCGCGATGCCTCGTCCGGCGTCAGGATTCCTTTGCCGCCGATCGGCGGGTCGAGGCCCGGGAGTTCGCGGTTCAGTAGCGCCTGGCCGCGCGCTCCAACTGCGGCTGAGAGCGGTTCCTGCCAGACCAGCGTCACCGCGACGTCGACCAGACAGAGGGCGCCGCTCACGATCAGCACCGATGCCACAAATCGTTTGAGGCTGGCGAGCGTCGGGGGTGATCGGCGTGGCCGTGTGCCGCCGGTGCCGACGTTTCTCGCGGAGGTCTCGTAATTGCGCCGGATGCGGCACTCATTTCAGCACGGTTCGCCGTTGCGGGAGCGGGGCAGTTCCGCGGCGCGCCTCGCGTCAGGCTCGCAGAGGGCGCCGTTCGCGTTCCGCCGCGGTGCGTTGTGGGGTACGGTCAGCGCACCGGTGGGCATTCGCGCGCCGAGAACACAGTGGGGGAGAGGGCTTGAGCTGGCCATTCAAGGTCCATTCGGGTAGGACCGCCATCGTCGTCGCGTATGCGCGCTGGCAGCGCTCGCAGGTGGCGCAACGTGACCGCCGTCGTCCGGCTGATATGGCGTCTGTACGCGACGAGGCCCGATGCGATAACCGGTGTGCTGGGGGACCGGTTGAGATCCGCCTGCAATCAACCCGCTCGGTCTCTGAGGGTCCCCATGATTTGGGTGTGGCAACGCGGCGAAGCGGCCGTGGGTTCAACGCAGGGCCCGACTGGGCAAGAAGGTGGCAGGCGATGTTCATCCAGCAACCGAGGGGGTTTTGTGCCTGACAAACGGTCGATAACGGCTGGGATCGGGATCGTCGCGTGCGCCGGAGTGCTTGGTGCCTGCGGCGGTGGGGCGACCGACACGACGGGAACGAGCGGGGGCGGGACCGGAAGCCTCGACTTCACGATCGGCAACGTCGTCCCGCTGACCGGCGACCTGGCCGACTTCGGCCCATCGGGCCGCAAGGCAGGGGACGTCGCCGTGGAGCAGATCGAGGCGGCGATCAAGGAGACAGGCGCCGACCACAAGGTCGAGATCCAGACCGAGGACGAGGAGACGACTCCCCAGACCGCGATCCAGGCCGCGCGCAACATCACCGAGGCCGGCGCTCCCTGCCTGGTCGGTGGGTACGCTTCGCCCTCGTCGCTGGCGATCGCTCGATCGGTTACCGATCGCGAGCGGATCCTGCAGATCACACCCGCATCAACCAGCGACGAGATCACGGCACTCGACGATGACGGCCTCGTCAACCGCGTGGTGCCGCCCGACTCGTTTCAGGGTCCTGTATTGGCGGACCTGATCGAGGACCAGATCGGTGGAGCCGAGGGGAAGGTCGTCAACATCGGCGCGCGCAACGACGCGTATGGCACCGGGCTCGCCGAGACATTCCGCGCCGCCTGGGAAGAGCGGGGGGGAGAGATCGGTGAGGAAGTGATCTACGACCCCGACCAGCCGACCTACAGCAGCGAAGCCGAACAGCTCACGGCCGGTGACCCGGACGCCTACGCGATCATCGACTTCCCGGACAACTACGGACCGCGCATCGGGCCGGCGCTCGCCAGGACGGGGAGCTTCGATCCCTCGATAGCGTTCGCCACCGATGGGTTGGCTTCGGCCGCGCTCCCGGAGGACGCAGGCCCGGAGGCGACCGAGGGGATGCGCGGCACCGTGCCGGGGGCCCCCGAGGGAGGCAAGGCGAGCGAGGCCTTCGAAGAGCTCTGGACGAGCTCCGACGGCCCCGATCGCAACACCTTCGATGCGCAGACATTCGACGCAGTCGTGCTCTGCTACCTGGCGGCGGTTGCGGCCGGGGAGGCCGACGGCGAGGCGATGGCAGCCGAGCTCGCCGGGATCACGAGCGCGCCCGGCCAGAAGTACACCTGGGAGCAGCTCCCCGAGGCGATCGAGGCGCTGCAGGCCGGAGAGGACATCGACTACGAGGGCGCCTCGGGGTCGATCGAGATGGACGAGGTGGGTGACGCGACCGCCGGCGTCTATGACATCTACGCGTACACCGATGGGCAGCTCGAGGTGATCGACCAGGTCCCGCTATCGAGCGAGGAGGCCGAGCAGTAGGCGAACCGGGTCAGCCGCCGTTGCGGTCGCCCGACGCCGCGTCAAGCCGAGCTGTACCGCCCAGGTACAGCTCGGCGACGCGCTCGTTGCCGAGCAGCTCCTCGCCGCTTCCCTCGAAGGCGTTGACACCCGCGTCGAGCACGTAGCCGCGCGTTGACATCGCCAGCGCGCGGCGGGCGTTCTGCTCGACCATCACGACCGTCACCCCTGCCGCGTTGATTCGCTCGACCTGCTCGAAGATGGCCGTCACCATCGTCGGAGCAAGACCCGCCGAGGGCTCGTCGAGCAGGAGCAGCCGGGGTTCGGAAACGAGCGCGCGGGCCATCGCCACCATCTGGCGCTCACCGCCCGACATCGTTCCCGCCGCTTGGCGCCGGCGCTCGCTCAGCCGCGGGAAAAGCTCGTACATGTGATCGATCCGGCCGCGTGCCTGTCCGCCTCCTAGCCATGAGACTTCGAGGTTCTCCTCGACCGAGAGCGAGGGGAAGACGTTCTCGAGCTGCGGGACATAGCCGACCCCGCGCCGGGCAATCTCATGCGGAGGCTGCCCGGTGATCTCCTCGCCCGCGAGCAGGACCGCGCCGGAGCGCGGCTGCAGGAGTCCGAAGACCGCCTTGATCAGGGTCGACTTGCCGGCTCCGTTCGGGCCGACGACGGTCACGATCTCGCCTTCGTCGACCGATATGGAGACACCGCCGAGGATGTCGACGGCGGGCAGGTAGCCGGCAACCACCTCCCGGGTCTCGAGCAAAGGGGTGCTCATTACGCTTGGCCCGACGCTCCGAGATAGGCGTCGATCACCGCAGGATCGCGCCGCACCTGCTCGGCGTCGCCGCTCGCGATCACGCGGCCTTCGGCGAGCACGATCACGCGATCGGAGTGGTTCATGACGACCTCCATATCGTGCTCGATGAAGAGCACCGTCAGATCGCTCTCGGCGCGCACCGCGTGGATGTGCTCGATCAGGCGGCGTCCGAGCGTCGGATTGACCCCGGCCATCGGCTCGTCGAGCATCAGCAGGCGGGGGCGCGCCATCAGCGCCCGCGCCATCTCGAGCAGCTTGCGCTGTCCGCCCGAGAGCGTGCCCGCGTAGTCCTCGGCCTTCGCGGCGAGCCCGAAGCGCTCGAGTGCCTCGAGCGCCCGCTCACGGACCTCATGCTCTCGCGCGCGCCAAACCCGGGGCCGGAAGACGACCCCCCGCAACCGCTCGCCCGGTTGGTCGGGAGCCGCGAGCATCAGGTTGTCGAGCACCGACATCCCGCCGAGCGCCTTGGTGATCTGGAATGTCCTCACCATCCCGCGGCGACTCAGCTCGTGGGGTGGACGGCGAAACACCTGTTCGCCGTCGAGCAGCACCGATCCGGAGTCTGCAGAGACGAAGCCGGTCAAGGCGTTGAAGAGCGTCGTCTTGCCCGCGCCGTTCGGGCCGATCAGGGCCGTCAGCGACCCACGCTCGACGGCAAAACGGGCGCCGTCGACGGCGTTCACGCCGCCGAAGCGCTTGGTAAGCCCGTCGACGGCGAGAATCTCAGTCACCGAGCACCATCTCCTCGCGCTTACCGAACAGCCCCTGCGGCCGCCACGCCATCAGCAGGATCAGAATCAGGCCGGCAACGACGTAGCGCAGCGACGCCTGCTGTTCGGGCGAGAAGGGCAGGTCGATCTGACGTGTGCCCTCGATCACGAACCACATCAGCCCCGCCCCGGCGAGCACCCCCCAGTAGCTCGCGAGCCCGCCGAGCACGAGCACCCCGTAGCCGATGAAGGTGAACAACGGCTCAAAGTCGGCCGGGCTGATCGTGTTGATGTTCAGCGCGAGGAAGAAACCGGCGACCGCGGCAATCCCGGCACCGATCGCGAGTGACTGCAGCTTGTACGCGAAGGTGTTCTTGCCGAGCGCCCGGGCGGCGTCCTCGTCCTCGCGGATCGCCCTGAGCACCCGCCCCCAGGGCGTTCGTTGCAGCCGGCTGAGCACGAATGCCACGATCGCTGCCACAAGCCAGACGGCGAGGAACAGCGGCAGCAGGGTGATCGGGTCCTCCCAGCCGAGCGCTTCAAACCATCCGAGCACCGTGTCCTCGATCGACAGCCACGCGTCATCGAAGCAGACGCCCGCGTCATTGCACGCGAGACCCTGGTTGCCGCCGGTGAGAGGCCGAGCATTGTGGGCAAAGATTCCGACGATCTCGGCGGCGGCGATCGTAGCGATCGCCAGGTAGTCGGCTCGCAGCCGCAGTGAGGAGAGGCCGACGAGCGTCCCGAACGCCATCGCGATCGCGATGGCGGCGGGTAGCGCCAGCCAGAAGGAGACACCGACCTTGGTGACGAGAATGCCCATCGCGTAGGCGCCGACGGCCATGAATCCCGCCTGGCCGAAATTTATGATTCCCGTGTAGCCGACGTTGAGCTGAAGCCCGAGTGCGAAAATCGCATAGACCCCGGCGATCACGCCGACCGAGCCGATCAGGAACCCGGGCTCCACGAGTGCTCCGAGGTCGACCGCGAGCGGTAGGGAGGGGTGGAGGTTCATACCGCCCTCGCTCGGCCGAAGACGCCCTGCGGTCGGACGACGAGCACAAGGATCAGCACGATGAACCCGACGACGAACTTGTAGCGGAAGTCGATCAGAAGCGTGGACCATTCGATCACCACGCCGAGCACGAAGCCCGCCGCGAGCGCTCCGAAGACATCGCCGATCCCGCCCAGGATGACGGTTGCAAAGACCGCCAGCAGCAGCGAGAAGCCGAGCTCCGGCCGGACATCGGTGACTGCTGCGGCCATCACACCGGCGAGCCCCGCCGTGGCCCCGGCGAAGACCCACGTGTAGAGGATCACGCGCCGCGTGTCGATACCGGCGGTCTCGGCGAGCTGGAGGTCGTCGGAGATCGCCCGCATCCGCTTTCCGAGCAGGGTGTACCGGACGATCGCGCCGATAACGAGCAGCGTAAGCACCCCGACGCCGATCACGAGCAGCTCGCTGACGCCGACGCGAACCCCGAGCAGCTCGACCGCAGCCGTCCGGTCGATCGCGAGTGTCTGGCTCTCGGTGCCCGCGACGAACGAGATTCCGTACCGGATCACGAACGCCAGTCCGATCGCCATCAGCAGCAGCTGGAGCATCCCGGCATGGCGTTCGCGCATCGGCCGCCACATGGAAACTTCGAAGGCCACGCCGAGCGCCGCGGTGGCGACGATAGCGCCGAGCGCCGCGACGACCAGCGGCAGCCCGAGGGCGACATTGAGCGCGAAGGCGACATAGGCGCCGAAGGTCAGGAACTCACCATGGGCGAAGTTGACGAGCTTGAGGATGCCGTAGACCAGCGTCAGCCCGACCGCCCCGAGCGCGTAGACCGCCCCGAGCGCGAGCCCGTTGACGCCGGTTTGGGCGACCGCGGCCGGCCCCTCGAGGATGATCAGCACGATTGCGATCAGAGCCAGGACGCCGATCGCGAGCCAGCCCGGCTCCCCGGCCCCCGCGAGCGTTTTGCGCAGCCTCATGAATCCGCGCGTGCGAGGTGCACGTCGTCCATTGCGCTGATCGCGCGGCGAGCAGCGTCGACAAACGGAGTCGGCTCCACGCCGAAGACCTCGAGCGCGCGATTGTTCTCGACCGTGAGATCTCCGTGCATGCCCTCCATGAGCGGCTCGAGCAGCTCACGGTCCTCGCCGGTGATGAACGAGGTCACCGCTGCCTCCAGCCGCGCATTTCCGAAGGGCAGGTCAAAGGAGCGGTGGGTCTCGCCGAGCAGTTCAGCGACGATTTCGGTCATCTCGGCGAAGGTGAGCGTGTCGGGTCCTGCGATCTCATAGGCCCCGGGTTCGACGTGGCGAGCCGCGATCATGCACGCGATCACGTCCTCGATCGCGATCGGTTGCGTCCGAGACTCCCGCCAGGCCGGCAGGGCCAGAACCGGCAGCCGGCTGACGATGCGCACGAGAGTGCCAAACGATGAAGATCCGGCTCCGACGATCATCGAGGCGCGGAGCGCAACGAACTCCGGCCCGGCGCCCGCCAGCAGCTCCTCGACCTCGCGACGCGACGCGAGATGCTCGCTGTCTTCTTCGTCGCCGCCTATCCCGCCGAGGTAGATCGTGCGCCGGACGCCGGCCTCGCGCGCGGCACGCACGTAGTTTTCCGCGGCAGTGCGATCCCGTTCGACGAAGTCCTGACCACCGCCGGGCTCCATCGAATGGACGAGGTAGAAGACCTCGTCCATCCCTTCGAGGGCCGGGGCAAGTGAATCGAGGTTGCTGAGGTCGGCTTCTACCGCCGAGGCCCGGTTTGCCTCGCTCAACCGGCTCGCATTGCGGACAAGGCAGCGAACCGGAACATCCTCGAGGGCAGGCAACAACGCGCTCCCGACAAAACCCGACGCGCCGGTGATCAGAAGGGTCGCACGCTCGACCCCTTTCTGGGAAGCGTTCATGCGCTCCACTGATGATCCGTCGCCGCGATTGCTCATATCTCCTTTCGATCGTGCGCAGTTCCCTCTTCACACGATGGCGCGCGATCCTCGCGCCGGGCGCATCATCGCAGTCGGGTGAAACCGGCGAGGCTGGGGAGACGCTTCCTACCGCCGGCGCTCCGGGCTGTCCCCGGGCATCCCTATGACCCAGTTCGCCATCCGCGCGATCGGCCCCCGCCCGGAGGACGTGCCGAGCTTGACGATCGCCACGAGCGCCAGCGTGGTGGCCAGGCCCGCCGAGGCGCGGAGCCAGACCGAGCCGCTGACCCCGAAGCCGACGGTCACACCGATGCTGAGCAGTACCCCGAGCAGCGTCAGGCCGCCCGTGGTGAGGTTGAGGCTTCGGCTGCTGCGCTCGTCCGGGCTGTCCGAGCGATTCATCGCGCAGCCACGGCGATCTCTGCTTTCAGGTCTTCGATCCTTGCACGGTCTGGCTCGTTCTCGATGTGGCCTGCGGCTTGGTCGGCGATCGCCATCGCGATGCTCTGAAGCTGACGCACCCGATCGGGGGCACCGCAGCGCCGAGCCGTTTCTACGCAGGCCTGAATAGTCTGGAGAAGCTCCCCGATCACCCACGCGTCACCGCCCACATACCGGTTGATCTGCAAGATTGCCTCGAGGTACTCGTCGTATCGACGCTGTCGCGCGACCAGCGCGCCGTCTTGATCCGGGAAGCTGCGCAAACTCGCGGCCGGCGCCCGTTCGGTGAGGCGGATCAGGACCGCGCGCAGGTAGGCAACGCACGTGACCGCGGTCGCGGGGTCGTTGATACCGGGCGACAGCGCTTTGATGGCGATGTCGGCAAGCTGGCGCAGGCCGAAGTCGGCATCCTGGCTGAGGTCACGTTCGCTCGCGATCGAGACCGCCTTGAGCAATTCGCGCCTGCAGGTCTCCGCGGCGCCGGCGGGCCAGACTTCGGCAATCGGCGTGTCCAGGCCAGCGAAGTCTCCGGGACACACGAGAATCGCCACTCGCTCGGCGCGATCCCCAAGCCTCCCGGCAAGGTCCTCGAGATCGACGCGCTGAACGTAACCGGGTCGCGGCGGGAGCACCCGGCCGGGGGTCGCTGAGCGCCACGATTCGAGCAGTTCGGCGCCGTGATCGCTCTCGCCCGCCTCCGCGAAGCCGGCGGGGTAGAGGACCTCCATGCGGGCCAGGGTGGCGTAGGCGGTGCGCGCCACCACATGGGAAACCTGCACCATCTGCGAGATGTGGTGCAGGAACAGAATGAGCAGGACGACGCTCGCGATGCCCAGCAGCGACGCAGCCGTGACGCTCAGCCGTGGCACGAAGCCGGCGTCGCCAAACGACCCTACGGCACGCAATACGAGGATCGAATACACGAAGGTACCTACAAAGACTCCGATCGTGATCTGGGTAACGCGGTCACCGAAGAACGTGCGCAGGATCCGAGGACTGAACTGGCTGGACGCCAGCTGCAACACCACCATCGTGATCGAGAACGTGAGCCCGGCGACCGTGATCAGCGAGCCGGCGATCACCGACAGCACGGTCCGGGCGGCCGGGCCATCGCCCTTGAAGACCACCTCGACTCCGGTCAGGTCGACCTGCCCGTCGATCTCGACGAGCACGACTCCGAGGATGCCGAACGTAACGACGATCAGACCCGGTATGAATCCGATGCTCTGAGAGAGATTGACCCACAGGCTCTTCGCACGATTGACCATCGTCAGATCATGCCGACCGGTCATCGCGGAGGCCGTGTCGTGATGCGGCCAGCCTCATGGAGGAGTCCCGTCGGGCGCCTACGTCGCGGCTGCCGGTGCTGGGCCGAGACCCGGGCCGCCGTCGCCTTCGGCATCCTCCGCCGTCAACGGCTTGGCGATGTCTTCCAGCGGCTTCTGCTCGGCGTTGATCGCCAGGAACGCCGCGACGATGCCGGCCGCCGTCATCAGCGCGGCGCCGAGGACGTAGCCCCAGAAGAGGGGGTCGACCTCCCCGGTCTCGACCAGACGCCCGAACAGGAGCGGGCCGACGATCCCGCCGATGCCGGTGCCGATGGCATAGAAGAACGCGATCGCGAGCGCCCGCGTCTCCATCGGGAAGATCTCGCTGACGGTCAGATAGGCCGAACTCGCTCCTGCCGAGGCGAAGAAGAAGACGATCGACCAGGCGATCGCCTGAGTTGTCGCGTCGAGCATCCCGGCTTTGAACAGCACGGCCGTGGCAAGCAGCAGGACGCCGGAGGTGATGTAGGTCCCCGCGATCATCTTCCTGCGACCGACCGTGTCGAACAGGCTCCCGAGGAAGATCGGCCCGAGCACATTTCCGATTGCGAACGGGATCAGATAAAGGCCGACGCTCGACGCGGGTACGCCGTAGTAGTCCGAGAGAACAAGGGCGTAAGTGAAGAAGATCGCGTTGTAGAGGAACGCCTGGCCGATGAAGAGCGACAGTCCGAGGACCGTCCGCTTCGGATAGACCTTGAACGCCGTCTCGGCGATCATCGAGAACGGGATCGACTTGCGTTGGCGAACCGTGATCGAGCGGTCGGGCTCGGGGAGCTCCTGCCCAGTCGACTCGCGCACCTGCCGCTCGATGTCGGCGACAATCTCATCGGCCTCCTGCTCACGCCCGTGGATGAACAGCCAGCGGGGACTCTCGGGGACGGTGCGGCGCAGGACCAGGATTCCGATCCCGAGCAGCGCGCCGAGCCCGAACGCGACCCGCCAGCCGACGTCGATCGGGAACAGGTTCTTGTCGAGCAACGCCAAGGAGAGGACCGCGCCGACCGTCGTGCCCGCCCAGAACGATCCGTTGATGATCAGATCGACGCGACCGCGGACGCGTGCCGGGATCAGCTCGTCGATCGCCGAGTTGATCGCCGCGTACTCACCGCCGATCCCCGCGCCGGTGAAGAAGCGCATCAGGAAGAACCACCACGCGGAGAAGGAAAAGGCGCTCAACACCGTTGCGACCAGATAGAGGGCGAGCGTGATCATGAACATCTTCTTGCGACCGAGGCGGTCGGTCAGCTGTCCGAAGAAGAGCGCACCGACGCACGCTCCCGCGACGTAGATCGCAGCAGCGGTTCCGATCTGGGACGCGGTCAGCTCCAGACCACTGCCGGGTTCGGTCAGCGTCGGTGCGATCGCTCCGACGATCGTTACCTCGAGGCCGTCGAGGATCCAGACGGTCCCGAGCCCGATGACGACACGCCAGTGCCAACGCGACCAGGGCAGCCGGTCGAGGCGTGAAGGAATCTCGGTCGTGATCGTTCCGGTCTGAACTCCGCTACTCATCGCCTTCCCCCCTTGCGTTGATCGCTGGTCCCTACCCGCTCGAGCGGGAAGTCCATGCCCGCTTCCAGGCACGTACTGACGGGAACTAGGCACCGCAAAACGCTCTGGGCAATGCCATCGACTGAACCTCCAAGAGCGGATATACACCGCGCGCTAGCCGAAACCGAGGATCGGGAGTGGCTCATGGCGATCCTGAGGGCTGCACGACGGTCCCGGGTGGGAGGAGCCCTCCGAGAGGCGGCATGCCCGGTGGGCCCCAGGTGTTCCTGCTCCACAACTTCGTCAGATAGCGGGAGCAGCACGATGAGCGCGGCGATACGTGCTCGGCGCGGAGCAGGGCGAGTTGCGGTGGATGGGCGAAACCTCCACCCGCTTCCTTGCGACGGGCGAGCAGACGGCAGAGGCGTTCTGTCTCGTCGACGAACGGGCAAGCGGTGGCGACAGCGTTCCGCTTCACCGACACCCGGATGACATGGAGTCGTTCTACGTGCTCGAGGGTGAGCTCACGCTCTATCTCGGCGACGAGGCGGGGGTGTCCGCGCCGGCCGGATCGTTCGCCCACGTCCCCGGCGGAACGGTCCATGGCTTTCGCGTGAAGTCCGAAGAAGCGCGCTATCTGATCCTCACGACGCCCCGCCACGGGCAGTTTTACCGAGCGATCACGGTCGCATCAGCGTCGGATCGCTCGTCCCCCGAAGAGTCCGTTCAAGGGACGGTCATAGCGCAGGCCTGCGAGGAGTACGGGATCGAGTTCGTAGGCCCGCTGCCAGACCAGGACGGATAGCCGCTCCGGGGCGGATTGCCGCCGCGCTGGAGGGGCGTCGATCGCCGAGCCAAGCGATCCCGATTCCTGCACTCCACGCCCTCTCCCGAGACGACCGCGGCCCTACAGTTCGCCCGTGACCGCTGAGGGACAGATGCCGGAGCCGCGCACGAAGGGTCCGTACGACCCCGATCGTCGCGGTCTCTACACGCCCGCAGAGCTGCTCGCCGAGAGCGAAGACGGGCTGAGCCTCGACGCGGCGATCGATCGCCACTACCGACGTCACCAACGCCGTCATCCCGACGACGCCGCCGAGGCGCTCGCCCAGCGGCTGCACGATCACGCGATCGATCAGGCCCTGCAGGCCCACATCGGCGCCAGTCCCGAGCGGCGTGCGGCCTCGCGGATCGTGGGAATCATGGGCGGTCACGCGGTCCGTCGAGGTGATGAGGCCTACCGGGAGGCGGCGCGAATCGGCCATCTGCTCGCCCGGGCCAAGCCGCCGTATCTCGTCGCGACCGGCGGCGGCCCCGGTGTCATGGAGGCCGGCAACCTCGGAGCGGCGCTCGCGGACCGCGACGAGCGCGAGCTCGAGCAGGTGATCGAGCGGCTCGCCTCCGCCGGCGCGGACTGGCGAGTTGATCCGGTTGGGTACCTCGAGGCGGGGCTCGCGGTTGCGGACGCGTACGCGCCGCTGCGACCGTCGATCGCGATTCCGACCTGGTTCTACGGGAACGAGCCGACGAACGTATTCGCGACGCAGGTCGCCAAGTACTTCTCCAACGGCCTCCGCGAGGAAGGGCTGCTGGCGATCTGCCTGCACGGGATCGTCTTTGCCCCGGGGAGTGCCGGGACACTGCAGGAGATCTTCACCGACCACGCCCAGAACCAGTACGCGAGCTACGGCTATCGCTCGCCGATGGTCCTCCTCGGCGAGCAGCGCTACGGCCGGATCTTCGAGCTCCTGCGCGCCGAGGCGACCCCGGAGGTCGAGCCGCTGCTGGCACTCGCCGAAACGCCCGAGCAGGCGGTCGCGGCGATCGGCGCGCGGGCGCCCGTGGTGGTGAACCCGTCCTGAGCCCGATCGACGTCCACACGCTCACCGACGGCGGCCAATGCGCCGAGCAGGTCGCCCAGACCCTGACCGCGTTCCTCGGGCGGACGAGCGAGAGCCTTGCGCTCGCGTCCGGAGCTGATCGCGGCGCTTCCGGTCGAGACGCGCTAGGCCTGTAGCCGGCAGAGCAGTTCGAAGGCGGCGTCGAGCTGCGGATTCTCGGTACCCGAAAGCGGAGCGGATACGACCGGCGCCTCACCGGCGATCTGCTCGCGCCGCTCGCGCTGGGCGTCGCTCGCCCGGTAGCTCGGCGGGGCGTTCGACGCGCGCCCGCCGGCGATCCTCAGACCCGCATCCCGGAGCTCGCCCGGCTTTCCGACCGACCGCGAGACGAGGCCGACAGCCACCACACCGCCGCCCTCGACGACGACGATCTCGCGCCCGCCGCGCATCACTCCATCGCCGACCGGCCTGAACCGATCGGGTAGCCGGTCCGCCCGGTCGCCGACGGCGACCGGTCCGGCCGAGCGCCCATCGGCGTTGCTCCCGATCGCGACAACGCGCCCGGCGCGCGAGAGGACCGCGACATCCGCGCCCCCGTCGTCGCCGCGAACGCACCAGCTCCAGCTCCGCGACCGTTGTCGGGGCTGTCCGGCGCGCTTCAGCAGCGCACGCCAGCCCGTCCCCAGCCCAAGCGGGCCGAGCCGGTCGTTGCGCACGCGGGCGCGGCGCGGCGCACAGCCATCGGTCTTGACTCCGACCGCCCGCTCCCACATCTGGAGGTAGGCCTCCGAGCCGTTCCACATGTCATCGGCGAGTTTCTGGCCGCCGATCAGCCGGAGGTCCTCGAACCACTCGGGGTAGAGGCCGTAGTGGGAGACCCCCTCGCGCGTGTAATCGAACGTCCTCTGACCGGTCCGCTGCCGCTCAAAGCGGACGCTGCCGTCGTAGGAGCGGAACGGGTACTCGACCTTGGTGCCGCCCTCGATCGTCGGCTGCCGCGATAGGCCGCCGAGGTCGGCGCCGTAGCCCCAGCCAAACTCGAAGGGTGTGCGGCGGGGCCGGTAGCGCTTCCACTCATCGACGTAGTCGTTGGCTGCCGAGTGGCCCGGCCAGGCGACCCCTCCGAGCTTCCAGATTCGTGGCCAGTTGTCGGGGTCGACCCAACCGTGCGGGGAGATCACGCCGCTGTAGCTGCGGTTCTCGAGCAGGTCGAGCGTGTCGTCGACGGCCGCCTGGCTCATGTGGTCGGGGTTGACGATCATCCCGAGGTCGACCATCCGCCGCACGACATGGCGGCCGAGGCCTGTCAGCCCGCGCGTGTTGCAGTGCGGCGCCTTCGGATAGGCCGGCAGTGCTCCAGGAGACGTGCCGAGCTGGCCGAGCACGCTCTCGAGCAGGGCGCTCCCGTCGGGGACGCCCGTCTCGATCGTGTTGTCGCTGAGGGTCGGATCGGAGCAGGTCTCGGCATCCCAGAAAGAGCCGAAGCTGAGCTGATTTCCTGCGTTGATAACCGCGCCGATCGGACCGGAGTCGAAACGGACACCGGTCAGCGGGTTGTCGAACTTGTTCAGCAACAGTGACGAGCGGACGCCGAGCCGGTACATCTCGTCGAGCTGGCGATCGACGCTCGCGCGCGTGCACTTTGCGGCCTCAGCGCCCGTGCAATCAAAGAGCTCGGAGATCTCGATCTCGAGCACGACCGCCATCCGGCCTTCGTTGATCACGCGCCGGGCCTCGAACGGGTTGGTGACGATCTCAAAGAATCCCTCGCCGGGGCCTCCCGCCTGGGCGTCGACGTAGTTCTGGAGCTCGCGCAGCGCGGCGAACCCGCGTCGCACCGTGTCCATCTCGTTGCAGTTGGTCTCGCGCGCGGCCTGCAGCGTGCAGAGCACGCGGTTCTCGTTGACCCCCATCACCATCAGACGCAACCCGGACAGGTACGCGCGCTCGACCCAGCGGTAATAGGTGCCCTCATAGGTCAGGTTGTCAGACCGTGTCTCGGTCAGGAACGGATAGCCGCGGGTGTCGTGGGCGGCGGCGGGGTTGCCGAAGTTCAAGAAGTTCTGGACCGGCGCGCCGAGCCCCTGCGGACCCTCGACTTCGGCGCAGTCGGGAAGCGCCTCGGTGATGCCGTATCGGTCCCAGGGCTTGCCGCAGTGGAAGCGGCGTCCGAAGTACTGGTAGGTCATCCAGTGCATGTGGCCCTCGACGAATCCGCCGACGCGGCGGTAGTCGGTCTCCGAGGGCCTGGGCCTGCCGGAGGCGTTGAGTTCCGCTTCGGGGAAGGTCGCGCAGCCCTCCGCGGGGACGAGGCGCACGTCAAGCGGTGATCCGCCGGACGCCGGGGTCAAGTTGAACGATCCGCCCGCTCGGCGACGCGCCCGCCACTCGGCGGCCGGACTCGGCTCGGCCGCGGGCGCCGGGCCGCCTGAGCCGGCGGCGAGGAAAGACCGGTCGGGCCGGTAGAGCAGGTAGCTGCCAAGACGGGTCGCCTTGAGCCGCAGCCGCTCGGCGCCGGCAATCAGGTCTCCTTCGGCGGCGTCAGTGAGGGTGAAGCAGCCGTTCGCGATCGAAAATCGCGTCTCCGCGGCAGCCGCCGGCGCGGGCAGCGCGCAGAGCGCCGCGAATGCCGCGAGCACAAACCGCCCCTGACCTCTTCCCCTCATCCGGCCCGGACACTACTGGGCCGTCAAGAGGTGGAGGTCAGTTGCGGATTGCGCGAGAGCTCGGCGATGTCTTCCTCGGCAAACGGATCGGGCGGTACATCGACCGACTTCGAGGTCGCGGATTTGCAGCCCGACTTCCTGGCGACGTAGGCGTAGTAGGTGCCCTCGCCCGCGCGGTTGTTGCCGAGCGACCAGTCGCCGTTGTCCTCGCTGGTGTCCGAGTTATAGAGCTCGTCGCTCGAGGGATCGCGTCGAGCGCCGCCCTGGATGTAGACCTCGACCTCTCGCTCGGCCTTGCACTTGCGGCTCGACTTGATCTTGCCCGAGAAGTCGCCGCCGTTGGAGACCAGGGTGACCCTGACCTTCGCCGACTTCTTCTTCGCCACGGCGGCGCCCGGAAGGGCAACGGCCGCCACGGCGAGCGCGACCACTAGGGCCAGGAGTGTGCGGATTGTCTTCGTCATATCGCCTCCGGCGGTTTGTGGTGACCTTTCGGCGGGAATCCTACGCTCGTTCCGGCCCTTCGTGAAGGGTCCCGACCACCAGGAGGTCATGAGATGGCCAAAGACCATGGAGCGAGCATCAAGGACGACGCGACCTACGAGGCTCTGCGCGCCGACGGCGCGAGCAAGCAGAAGGCAGCACGGATCGCGAACGCCAAGGCCAACGGCGAGAACGTCAGCCAGAAGGGCGGCGCCGCCGAGGACTACGAGGATCGGACCAGGGATGAGCTCGAGTCGCGAGCCGCGGAGCTTGAAATCGACGGCCGCTCGGAAATGAAAAAGGACGAGTTGATCAAGGCGCTGCGCCACCACTAGCGCCGGGTCGCGCGCCGAACGAGACCGTGGGCGCAGGAGGGCGCACCCGTCCAGCGAAAACCAAGCCATGGACGAGGCCTCGGCAATCGGTTTGTCCGGTCCACGGCACGGGGATCTGACAGGCCGGACGGCAGAGGTCTGGATCAGGCGGATCCTCCTGACGCTGCTCGCGGCGTTCGTGATGGCGGGCCTGCTGTCGGTCTTCGGTCAGACCGAGCGCGTCAGCACGGTCATCGCCGCGAACGGCACGTCCTTGGCGCTTACCGCCCCCGAACGGCTGCGCGGCGGAACGATCTTTCAGACGAAGGTCGCGGTGAAAGCCAGCGAGACGATCGAGGACCCCCAGCTGGTGTTGTCGGCCGGGTTTCTGGACGGAATCACCCTCAACACGGTTGAGCCCACGCCGGTCAACGAACGCAGCGCGGGCGATCAACTGATCCTGCGCTACCCGCGAATTCTCGAAGGAACAACGATCACGGCCTGGTTCGAGCACCAGGTCAACCCGACCACGACCGGGAGCCGAGTTCAGGAACTCAACGCTTCGCGACGGTGACCAACCGCTCGCCGCTATCGCCCGAACCGTCCGGATCGCTCCCTGATGGATATCGTCCTTCGCGCGGCGATCATCTTCGTCCTGATCTTGATCCTGACGCGGATCGTCGGACGCCGGGAGCTGAGCTCCATGGAGCCGTTCGATCTGATTCTGCTGGTCGTGATCGGCGACTTCGTCCAGCAGGGAGTGACACAGTCCGATACGTCGCTGACCGGCTCAGCGCTCGCGATCGGGACGATCGCCCTGTTGACCGTCACGACCGCATACGTCAGCTTCCGCTGCCGCCCGATGCGTCACGTACTCGAGGGAGAACCGGTGATTCTCGTCAACAACGGCAAGGTCGTCGAGGGCAACCTCCGTCGGGAGCGGATGACCGTCGGGGAGCTCGAGGCCGAGGCTCGCCAGCAACAGGTTCCTCCTCCAGGAGATCTGGTTCGCCGTGCTCGAGACAAACGGCCGCGTCAGCGTGATTCCGCGCTCAGCGCAGGATTGATCTCGGCCTGGGCGGGTGCGAAGACGACCAGCGCTTGAGTTCGCTTGGCGATTGTGAACCGTCCGCCGACGGTCCGAGGGTCCCCATCGAGGGTCAGGGCGAGCTCCGTCTCGCCGCAGTCGACGGTGATTTCGGCGAGGTCGGACTGCTCGTAGGCCGCTGAGCTGGTCAGCGTGCCGGTCAGGATCGAGAGCAGCAGCCGTGCGCGCGCCCAGGGGCGGTCGGCGTGCAGCAGACGGAGGTCGAGCACACCGTCGTCCAGCCGCGGTCGCCAGGCGGGGGCGAAGCCGGCTGGATCGTGGTGGCAGTTACCGACGAACGCCATCCAGATCAGCCGCCGACACCCGTTGATCGAGACCTCGAGCGGTTCGGCTCCGAAGATCACCCTCGTCGTCGCCACGACGTGCGCCGGCCAGCGCCCGATTCGTGACTGGAGCCGTTCGCGGCGCTCGATCAACTCGGGGTAGGCGCCGAAGGTCAGGGTGTTGACGAACAGCTCGCCGTCGGCGTCACCGACGTCGATCGCGACAGCCTCTCCGGCGCGATAGGCGTCGATCGCCTCGGACTTGCGCTTGATGCGCAGGTCGCGCGCCAGATGGTTGAGCGTTCCCGCGGGGACGACGAGCAGCGGGAGATCATGCTCGAGGGCCACCTGTGCCCCCGCTGCTCCCGACCCATCGCCACCGGCCACGCCGATCGCGGTCCTACCCTCGGCCGCTTCGGCGAGGGTTGCCAACAGGTCGTCGTCCTTGCCGACTTCGAGCACGGTCGCCAGCGGCAGGTCGCTCCGCATCCGGGCGGCGACGTCGCCATCGATCGGCGAGCCGGCGTCCTCCTTGACGGCGACGCCGATCCGCTCCCCGTCGGGATCGGGCGCGAGGGATCGCATGGCCGCGGTCGGTGCGGTCTTCTCGCCGTCGGCGGGAATCGTGGGGAACTGCAGCCGCGTCAGCTGCGCGGCGAGTATCCCGAGCGCGGCACCGCAGGCCACATCGAGCGGGTAATGGACACCGACGTAGACGCGTGAATAGCCGACTGCTGCAGCCAATGGGGCGAGGGCGGCGCCGACCGGGCGCCACTCGATGAACACACCGGTCGCGAAAGCGGCGGCACTGGCCGCGTGCCCGGAGGGAAAGGACGTCGTCAGCGGCTGGTGATCGAGTCGTCGGACCGCCGGGATCCTGCGCAGCGAGGGGCGCGGCCGTCGGATGACCCGCTTGATCACTTGGTTTACGACCAGCGACGTGAGCGCGATCGAGCCGATCCCGCGACCGGCGGCCCGCTTGCCCGTGCGCCTGCCGAGCGCCGCGAGCAGCGAACCGATCACGATCCAGATCAGCGAGTTGTTCGCGCAGCCCGACAGCGTGGGGAGGAGCGCGTCCAGCCGGCGCGTCCTGGATCGGGCGACCCGATCGAACATGCGGCTGTCGTGGTGGTGGAGGCTTTTCAAGCGCATGCCGCGGTCCTATACCCGCCTGAGCCGGATCTGACCGTCCATGACATCCGTCCGCGGGGACGGGTGGGCTCCAGCGGGCCGTGCGGCAAGCCGAGCAGGATTACTCGGTCCCGCGGCCGGTTGGCTGCACGGCCAAGTATTGTCCCAGCGGTGCTGCTCTCAACGTCGGTTCATCTCTCTGGGGGAGGGGTGATGGGATGGTAGGGCTGGCCCGATTCTGCGTTCGCAATCGCTTCGGAGTGCTGGCCGTCTGGGTGCTCCTGTTGGTCGGGATGCAGTTCGGACTCGGTGTGGTGGGTGGCGCCGACTACCGGTCCAGCTTCTCGCTCGATGACACCGATTCCCAGCGGGCCTTCTTCGTCCTCGGATCGACCTTTCCCGATCTCTCTGGGGTCGAGCTACAGATCGTGATGCGCACCGAGGGTCCGGTGACCGATCCGGCGACCGAGGCCCGGGTCGAGGCGATGCTCGCCGAGGTCGGGACGCTGCCGCACGTCTCCGACGTCGAGAGCCCATTCGACGAGCAGCGGGTCAAGGCAATATCCGACGACAAGCGGACGGCGTTCGCCCAGGTCAAGTTCAACCAGGACTACGACGACATCCAGGACTCGGCGATCGCCGCCGTGATCGACGAGGCCCGGACGATCGAGTCGCCACAGCTGCGGGTCGAGCTCGGCGGTCAGGCCGTCCAGTTCGTCGAGCAGGGCCGCGGCCCCGAGTCCTCGACGATGATCGGCCTGATCGCGGCGGTGATCGTGCTGCTGATCTCGTTCGGATCGCTGCTCGCGATGGGCCTGCCGGTCCTGACGGCGGTGCTCGGCCTCGGCACAGGGATCGCGGCGATCGGGTTCGGCAGCCAGATCCTTGATTTCCCCGAGTTCTCGCAGGAGCTCGCGCTGATGGTCGGGCTCGGCGTCGGCGTCGACTACGCGCTGTTCATTCTCACCCGGTTCCGTGACATCTATCGCGAGCTCGGCGGCCCCGAGCTGCCCGACGAGGAGGCCAGAAAGGTGCGCGACCGGGCGATCGAGCTCGCGATGGACCGCGCAGGCCGCGCGGTCGTCTTTGCCGGGATCACCGTGATCATCGCCTTCTGCGGGATGTTTGCACTGGGCTTCGAGTTCCTCAACGGGGTGGCGATCGCGATCTCGCTCGGCGTCTTGTTCGTGCTCGGAAGCTCCTTGACCGTCCTCCCGGCGCTGCTCGGTATCTTCGGCCGCGGGATCGGCCGCCCGGGTCTCCTGCGCCGCCGTCAGGCCGCGGCAGGCAAGCAGCCCCGTGAGGTATGGGGGACGTGGATCGACTTCATCCAGCGCCACCGCGCGGTCACGACACTCGCGGGCACGCTCGTGATCGTCGCCCTATCGGTCCCGGCCTTGTTCATGGATCTCGGCACCGCGGGTACGGGCTACGACAGCGAGCAGCGGACCACTCGCCAGGCCTACGATCTGCTCACCGACGGGTTCGGTGCCGGTTATAACGCGCCACTGCTGATCGCGATGGAGCTCCCGGAGGTCGATGACAGGTTCCCGGCCGACCAGCTCGCCGCGGCGCTGAGATCGACCGACGGCATCGCCTCGGTCGACCGACCGCGGCTCTCACCCGGTCGCACGACGGCCGCCGTGACCGCCTACCCGACGACATCGCCGCAGAGCGAGGAGACAGCCGACCTCGTGCGATTCCTGCGTCGCGACGTCGTCCGGTCGGTAGAGGCCAACAGCGGCGCGCGCATCTACGTCGGCGGACAGACCGCCCAGGACATCGACTTCACGACGGCGATCGCCGAGAAGCTGTTCCTGTTTATCGGGATCGTCGTGGCCCTGTCGGCACTGTTGCTGCTGGTCGTCTTCCGCTCGTTCGTGATTCCCGTACAGGCGGCGATCCTCAACGTGCTCTCGATCGGCGGGGCGCTCGGGGTCGTGACGCTCGTCTTCGGCGCCGGAGTCCTCGGCGGCGAAGGGGGGCCGATCGAAGCCTTCCTGCCGGTGATGGTCTTCGCGATCGTCTTCGGCCTGTCGATGGACTACGAGGTCTTTCTCGTCTCGCGGATCCACGAGGAGTGGTTACACACGCGTGATCACTCGCTCGCGGTCCGGACCGGCCTCGCGACGACCGGCAGGGTCATCACTGCCGCGGCGGCGGTGATGATCGTCGTCTTCGCATCGTTCGTTGTCGGCACCAGCGAGCGGATTCCGCAGATGTTCGGCGTCGGGCTCGCGACCGCGATCTTCCTGGATGCGTTCCTGATTCGTGTCGTCTTGCTGCCCTCGACGCTCGCCCTCGTCGGTCCGCGGACGTGGTGGTTTCCGGCCTGGCTCGATCGCCTGCTGCCGACGCTCGCGGTCGAGCCACCGGAGGATCACCAAGAGCCGCGGCAGCCCTGGGGTTGGCGGATCCGGGCGTTCTGGGCGGTGTTGCTGGCGCTGCTGATCGCCGGCGGGACGGTTTGGGCCGTGCTCGCCGACGAGGACGAGGACGAGCCCAAGACAGTCAAGGTGCTCGCCGAGCGCGGACCTGTGATCGCCGAGACCTCGGCGCCGGGGTCGATCACCGACCCGAGTCAGCTCGCGGTCAACTTCCCGAGCGGGGGGCGGCTCCGGTCGGTCCTGGTCGAGCCCGGAGACCGAGTCGAGAAGGGCGACGTGCTCGCGGTCGTCGAGGGCGGGCAGGCACGCGGCCAGCTGCGGGCGGCGCAATCCCAGCGAGCCGGGGCAGGCGCCGGTCGACGCACTGGTGGCGCGCGTCGCGACCAGTCGGCGACCTCGGTTGCCGCGGCTCAGGATTCCCTGCGCGGCGCCCGGCGTACTGCACGCGCGATGGACCGCAGCGTCGATTCCGCCTATCAGACCGCGCGCGACGGCCTTCGACGCGCCAAGCGCGCCGAGAAGCGCGCGCGCAAGGGCGAGCGGCGTGCCTGCTCGGGCCGGCAGACCCTTCAGGGTCCGCCCGATGGTGGGGCGGCCGCTGCCGCCTCCGGGTGTGACGCCGCGCAGGAAGGCGTGCGGCTGGCCGAGCGGGGGGTCGGCGAGGCCGAGGCGGCGGTCAAGGCCGCCCGGCGCCAGCGCGAGGTCGGCAAGTCCCAGACGCGAGACGGCGTTCAGCAGGCGCGCAACGGCGTGGCAGCCGCTCGCCGCGGCGATCAGGTGACCGAAGCGTCGACCTCCGCGGATCGACCCCCCGAGCGCGCCGCGCGCGCACAGGTCCGCAGCGCGCGCCAGGGACTCAACCGAACCAAGCTCAAGGCTCCCGCCGACGGCGTCGTCGTCTCGGTCGGCGGCGAGCCGAGCGAGTACGTCGGGTCGCCCGGCGGAGGCGGGGTTCCCGGCCTCGGCGGCGCACAGGCGGCCGGAAGTCTCGACGTCGACGTCCAAGACGAGCAGGACGGCGAGGACGGGCCCGCCGGCCCGCCGGCCGGATTCGGTGGACCGTCTGCCGGCGCTGCGCCCCGCGGGGGATCGGGGGCGCCGGGCGGCGGCCAGTCCGGCGGTTTCGTGATCCTGACCGAGGTCGGTTCGCTCGAGGCCACGGCGGTGTTCTCGGAGAACGCCGCGGCCGAGCTGCGGGTCGGGCAGGAGGCGCTCGTCACGGTTCCGGCGCTCGAGGACGAGGAGTTGCGGGCGCGGCTATCCCGCATATCGCCGAGTGGCACGCCCGGCCCGAGCGGGGTCGGCTTCACTGCCTGGTTCACCCTGATCGATACGCCCGCGGACCTCAAGGTCGGTCAGACGAGCTCGATCGAGGTGACGACCGGCCGCGCCGAGGACGTCATCTATATCCCGACCGCGGCGATACGCACCTCGGCGGGCCGCTCGACCGCTGCGATCATCAAGCGGGGGGTGCCGCGGCTTCGGCGGGTGGAGCTCGGCGTCGAGGGTCGGCTGAGCACGGAGATCCGGAGCGGGATCAAGGCCGGCGACAAGGTGATCCTCGGAACGCCGCGAATTGAGGACGATTGACCATGCAACGGGCGATGCATCGAGAGGAAGGTTGTGAAGTGACTAAGAAATCCGCCGATATGGGTATGGTTCCCGCCATGAAAAAAACTTCTCGCAGCCTTCTCCTCGCTTCTCTGTCGCTCGCGCTCGTGCCGGCCGCCGCCTCGGCCCAGGGCACTAATACCAGCACGCTCTACGCGCCCAATGTCGGCGTAGACACGAGCCCGCGGACTTTCCAGACCAACGAGGGCGGCTGGGTGTTCGACACCGAGACCGATCCGCTCTGCCTGATCCCGGGGGTGCTTATCTGCCCGGCTCCGAGTAACAGCTTCCAGGCAACCGGCGGCGCCGGCGGTCCGACCGACGGCTACCTGCGCAGCTCCTTCGGCGGTGTCGTCGCGGTCGGCGCGGCCAGCGCCGAGGCGATCCTCCAGAGCCCGGACTTCGTCTACAACGGTGATGCCGGGCAGGTGCCCGACCAGGTCACCGTTCGTCTGACCCGCCGATCGACTGCACCTACGGCGATCTCCGTTCCCGAGGAACAAGAGGCCTCCTACGACTTCGATCTCGTGCGCGTCGTGGCAGGCGCGGAAACCGATCCGGTCTCTCTGGTCAACGACGGGCCGCTGCCCGGACCGAGGGAGTTCACGCAGCAGAACGCGATTCCGGTCGATCCAGATGACCTCCAGATGGGGGGCACCTATCGACTCAAGGTGACGACCAGGTACACCGCAATCGCGGGCGTGGTCCCGGCGATCACTGCGGATTACGATGACATCATCATGCGCGCGACGAGCATCGTCGGCACCCCCGGCCCGCAGGGTCCCGCGGGTACGCCCGGCTCGAGCGGCCCGCGTGGCCCCGAGGGTGACCGCGGCCCGCGTGGCGGCTCCGGACGCGACGGCCGAGATGGCCGCAGTGGTCGCAACGGTCTGAGCCCCGAGGACCGCCGCCTGCGGCGCCTGCTCCGCCGCGTCGCGCCGAAGAAGGCGCGGATCATCGGCGACAACCGCTCAGTGAAGGTCAAGCTCACGTGCCCGAAGCAGCTCGACGACGCATGCAAGATGAACATCCAGGGCGACCTCAACGCCGACGGCCGTCGTCTGACCAAGAGCCGGAAGGTTCGGATCAACGACGGCGACAGCAAGACGGTCACGCTGCCGTTCGTCAACAACCGCCGCGACGACCTCGGCAACCGCAAGCGCATGAACATCTCCCAGCGGGTCAAGGCAGAGGACGCCCGCGCCGAGATCACGACGCGCGTCCGTCTCAAGCGCTAGCAGCAGCTCCGAGCAGCCCGGCACCGCAACCCCTGCTACGGTTGCGGTGTCGGGCCGGCTCACGCCGCCCGAGAGGTTCCGTCTCTCTCTGTGCGCAGCAAGCGTGTCGGGGTTGCAGGATCTCCCACACAGCTTCATTAAGAAATGAGCACAGAATGTCTCCGTCTTTCGCCGATCTCGGCGTTTCCAAACCTGTCGTGTCCGCGCTCGCAGAGCGCGGGATCTCCGCGCCCTTTGCGGTCCAGCGGCTCGTAGTAGCCGACGTTCTCGCCGGTCGCGATGTCCTCGCCCAGTCCCCGACCGGCTCGGGCAAGACGCTCGCCTTCGGCATCCCGATGGTCGACCGGATCGCAGCCGATGCCCGTCGTCCCGCGGCGCTCGTGCTCGCTCCGACACGCGAGCTCGCCAGCCAGATCGTCGACGAGCTCGAGGCGATCGCCCACTCGCGCGCCCTTTCGATCACCGCCGTCTACGGCGGCGTCGGGATCACCCGCCAGGCCAAGCTGGCCGCCCGCGCCCACATCGTGGTCGCGACGCCCGGCCGGCTCGAGGATCTGCTCCAGCGCGGTGACATCACGCTCGCGCACGTCCGCCTGCTCGTCCTCGACGAGGCCGACCGGATGCTCGACATGGGCTTCAAGCCCGCCGTTGACCGGATCGTCAAGAAGACCAACGCGCAGCGCCAGACCTTGTTCTTCTCGGCAACCCTCGAGGGTGAGGTCGGCCGGGTTGCAAAGGCCTACACCGACCGTCCTCAGCGCCACGTCCACGCGCCGAAGGCCGAGAGCAAGCCCGATATCGCCCACCGGTTCGTGCACATCCAGCACGACGCGAAGCTCGGGGCACTGGTCGAAGAGCTCCGCAGCAGCGAGCGCGGACGGACGCTGGTGTTCGTGCGCACCAAGCGCGGTGCGGACCGGCTCGTCAAGCGGCTCCAGACGAAATCCCTGCCCGCGGTCGCGATGCACGGCAACAAGTCGCAGTCGCAGCGCCAGAAGGCGCTCGCGCGCTTCGAATCGGGCGACATCGACACGCTGGTAGCGACTGACGTCGCGGCCCGCGGGATCGACGTCGCCGACATCACCCACGTGATCAACTTCGACGCGCCCGAGGACCGCGACGCCTACGTCCACCGCATCGGGCGGACCGGGCGCGCCGGCGCGACCGGAGAAGGGGTCAGCTTCGTGATGCCCGACCAGCGGCGCGACATGCGCAAGATCGCACTCGACCTCGGCCTCGATCGAGAGTTCGAGGCCACGGTCGGCGCTGGCCGGCGCCGCGCTGCCTGAGCGGCGCTGAGGCGCGGCTTGGCTGGGCCGGTCAGACTCTCCCTCATGCGCTTTCCGGTGAGGTTGATCAGCGTCATCGTCGCCGGTCTGGCGGCCGTGCCCGGCGCAGCCGCGGCCGCACCCGCCGAGCTTCGCGCGGGCATGGGCCGGGCAGACATCACGCCGCCCACGGGATATGCGTTGGGAGGGTGGACCCGGGCCGATCGAACGGGGCAGGGCGTACACACCCGCCTCTACGCCAGCGCACTCGTGCTCGAGTCGGCCGGAGAGAAGACCGCGCTCGTCTCGATCGACCTTTTCGCCGCGCCAGGCGGGCTCGTGAAGGACGTCGCGGCCGCTGCCGGTGGAGATTTCAACGAGCGCAATGTGCTCGTCTCCGCCTCTCATACCCATGCCGGGCCGGCCGGATATGCGAACTTCGACACGTTCAACACGCTCGCCCCGAGCCCGGAGACGATCGACCGACCCAGCTCCTTCGCCGAGCTGCTCAGCCCGCTCCCGGCCGACCGGCGGCTGTACGGGCTGCTTGTCGACAGGATCTCGGCGGCGATCCGGCGAGCCGACCGCGACAGCGGCCCGGCGGCGATCGGCTGGGGCAAGCAACGGCTCACGACCCTCACCCGCAACCGGAGCGTCGAAGCCCATCTTGCCGATCACGGGGTCGTGCGGGCGCGAGGCGCGGGTCGTCCATCGCAGGACCCCGATGGGCCACTGCACACCATCGATCCCGATGTCGACGTGCTGAGGGTCGACCGGGTCGGCAAGCGGGGCCGTCGCCCGCTCGGTGCGTGGTCATCGTTCGCCAACCACGGAACTGTCAATCCTTCCGAGTTTGAGGTCTACAACCAGGATCACCACGGTCCGGCCAACCGGGCTTTCGAGGCGCGTGTCCGCCGGGCGGCCGCACTCGGTCCCGAGCGGCCGCTGATCAACGTCTACGGCAATTCCAATGAGGGTGACCAGTCGGCGGGCCTCGAAGGCCAAAGCCCCGTGATCACCGACCGCGTTGGAACCGCGGAGGGGAAGGCGATGTTCAGCGCTTGGCGGCGGGCCGGACGATCGCTTCAACGGCGTCCTGTTCTCGATCGGCGCTGGACGCGAACCTGTTTCTGCGGCCAGGCCGTGAAGGGCGGCGGCCGTGTAGCCGACAGCCCGCTTCCCGGGCTCCCGTTCCTGACCGGTTCGGAGGAGGGGAGGGGTCCGCTCTTCGATCTGACCGGCGTTCCGCTCGAGGGCATCCGCGCGCCGTCGAGCTTCGGTTCCCAGGGTCACAAGGTCGGGATCCCGGCGGCCAGCAGTGACAGCGTGCCGCGCGCGGTGCCGCTGATGGTCGTGCGGATCGCCGACCGCATGATCGCGTCGATGCCGGGCGAGCCGACCGTTGAGATGGGCCGCCGGGTCCGGGCAGCGGTGCTCGCCCAGGGCCGGGGCGCCGGAGTCCGGGAGGCGATCGTCTCCGGCCTCGCGAATGAGTTCGTCCTCTACCTGACGACGCCGGAGGAGTACGACCGCCAGCACTACGAGGGCGGCTCGACGCTCTTCGGACCGCAGGCCGGGAGCCTGCTGCGCGACGAGCTGGCCGGGCTCGCGGGTCGGATCGATCGAGATCGCCCGCCGCCGAAGCCGTTCGCTTTCGATCCGCGCAACGGCGTCGTCGCAAACCACTCCGGCTTCGGCCCGGGTACCGCCGATGCAGTCCCGCTCACCCAGCCCCGGACAGCGGTCGGACGCTGTGGCTACGCCGAGTTCGGCTGGCGCGGAGGCGAGCTCGGAACCGATCGTCCCTTCGACCGCCCGTTCGTGATCGTCCAGCGCCGGGTGGGAGCGGACTGGCAGCCGATCACCGACGATCTCGGCCTGCAGATCGTTTGGACGGTCGAGCAAGGTGGCCGTTATCTGGCGCGCTGGGAGGTTCCGCGCGGCGCGCCTGCTGGACGTCATCGTCTTCGGATTTCGGCGCGCCGCTACTCCGTGGCCTCGCGGCCGTTCACCGTCTCGCGCGCCGGGCCGCGGAGCGTCGCGACTCCGGTCGGCGACGGCTACCGCCTCGGCGCGCTCTCGGCAGCCTGCGCCGCTTCCTAGACGGTCGAGCCGTCCGCGTCCCGCTGCCCGATCGGCGCGCCGAGCGCCTGATCGGGAATCCCGAATGCGTCGACGAGCAAGAGCGCATCTGCGCTCAGGTCGCGCGCGAGCCGCTCGACGGCCCTGATTACGGCTTTCGAGCGGGTCGAGGACAGCCGGCCGTGCTCCTGGTACCAGGCGCGGTCGGCCTCGATCGCCGAAAGGGCGAACAAATCGCAGACGCGGCCGAGTAGCTCCGCCAGCTGTCCATCGCCGGCCCTGCCGACTCCGTCGATCATCGCCTCCAGCACGAGCCGCTCGATGTGGGCGTGTGCCGCGACGATCATGTGCGGCTGACAGCGCAGGAACAGCTCGAAGACGCCCTCGCCGTTGTCCATCCCCTCCTTGAGCCTCCGCGCGAGTCCGGAGAGCACGTGCTCCTCCCGCCAGAGCATCAGCGCGAGGTGATAGTCGCGGTCGAGCAGGTCGGTTTCCGATTCGCGGCTCGGCAGGAGATCGTCGGCGAGCCGGGCGATGATCTCGCGCGCGGCGGTCCGCTCGATGACGGTCTCGAGCACTTGGCCGGCCATGAAACCGACCATCTCGAGCGGGTTGAACTCGCCGAACTGCTCGCGGTAGTCGGTCAGCAGACTCTTGGCGACCAACTGCATCAGAACCGTGTTGTCGCCCTCGAAGGTCGTGAACACGTCGCTGTCGGCCTTCAGCGCGCCGAACCGGTTGATGCTCATGTAGCCGGCGCCCCCGCACGCTTCGCGGCAGTCCTGGATCGTGGCCGTCGCGTGCCAGGTCGCATAAGCCTTGAGCCCCGCTGCCCGGGTCTCGAGTTCGCGGCGCGCCTCCGGATCCGGCTCGGCACCGCTGAATGATTCGTGCAGCGCCGCCGCCAGCTGTTGCTGAGCGAAGCTCAAGGCGTAGGTCTTGGCAAGCGGGGGCAGCAGCCGCCGCTGATGGGTCGGGTACTCGAGCAAAGTGACCTCGCTGCCGCCGGGAGGGCCGAACTGGCGGCGGACAGCCGCGTGCCGGATTGCAATCGTCAGTGCGACCTTGGCGGTGCTGATCCCGGCCGCGCAGATGCAGACACGACCCTGGATCAGTGTTCCGAGCATCGTGAAGAACCGCTTGGTCGGGTTCTCGATCGAGCTCGCGTAGCGGCCGTCGGCAGAGACCTCGGCATAACGGTCGAGCAGCGCGCCCCGTGGGACGCGCGCGTGGTCGAAGCTGATCCGGCCGTTGTCGACTCCGTTGAGCCCTTGCTTGGCGCCGCAGTCCTCGATCTCGATCCGCGGGAGGATGCGGCCGCGCCCGTCACGCAGCGGAACCAGCAGAGCATGGACGCCGCGCGGCTCGTTGCCGACGACCAGCTGGCAGAACACGACCGCCATCCGACCGTCCCGGGCGGCGTTGCCGATGTAGTCCTTGCGCGCCGCCGGCTCGGGCGTGTTGATCACGAACTCCTCGCTCGCGGCGTCGTAGGTCGCGACGGTCCGGATCTCCTGGACGTTAGAGCCGTGGCCGCTCTCGGTCATCGCGAAACAGCCGGGCAGCTCGAGCGTTGCGATGTCTGCCAGATACGCCTGGTGATGAGCGCGCGTGCCGAGCTGGAGCACCGCCCCGCCGAACAGGCCGAACTGGACACCGACCTTGACCAGCAGCGAGAGATCGCCGAGGGCGAGTGTCTCGAAGGAGGCGACCGATGCCCCGACATCTCCGCCGCCGCCGAACTCGACCGGGAAGCCGAGTGCCGTTCCGCCCTCGGCCGCGAGCGTTTTGGCCCATTCGAGGACTTGCGCGCGGTAGCGGTCGCGGTCGCCGGTCTCTGTCGGGGCGAACTCCGGCCGCGACAGAATCTCGCGAACGAGGTCGCGCACCGGCTGATGCTCACCGTCGAGCAGCCGGCGGAGAACCGTCGGGTCGCGCGTCGCGCTGATTGCGCGAGTCTATGGGCGCGCCGCGTGGTCGAGCGCCCCACGCTTCGATTTGTACGGATGTACAAGGCCAGGCTGCCCCGGGCTGACTAGGCTTTGGCCAACTCGAACCGGAGAGCAAGCATCGGCGTGCCCGAACGCTGCCAGATCAGGAGGACCACCCTTATGACCAGAATTCGCCAGAAGAACGTCAGCGCCGCCCAGTGGAGCGCCAATGGTGGAGCGATCGGTACGTCCGACCTCACCCGCTCCGACAACAACCCGTTCGGCGAGAACGTGTTCTCCGGTGACGTCCAGCGCGAGCGGCTCTCCAAGGACGTCTACAAGAAGCTCCAGCGCACACTCGAGCAGGGCGAGCCGCTCGACCCCTCGCTCGCCGAGGAGATAGCCACGGCGATGAAGGAGTGGGCGATGGAGCGCGGCGCCACCCACTTCACGCACGTCTTCCAGCCACTGACCGGCCTGACGGCCGAGAAGCACGACTCCTTCTTCAACCCTGACGGCAACGGGAACTGGATCGCCCGGTTCTCCGGCAAGGAACTGATCCAGGGCGAGCCGGACGCGTCGTCGTTCCCGACCGGCGGCGTGCGGGCGACCTTCGAGGCGCGCGGCTACACCGCCTGGGATCCGACCAGCCCGGCGTTCATCCTCGAGAACCCCAACGGCGCCCTGCTCTGCGTCCCGACCGCGTTCGCTTCCTGGACCGGTGAGGCGCTCGACGCGAAAATCCCGCTGCTCCGTTCGATGGATGCCCTCTCGAAGTCGGCGGTGCGCGCCCTGCGGCTGCTCGGCGATCAGAAGGCCGCGCGCGTCTTCACGACCGTAGGACCCGAGCAGGAGTACTTCCTGATCGACGAGCAGTACTACTTCGAGCGGCCCGACCTCGTGCTCACCGGCCGGACCCTGTTCGGCTCCAAGCCCCCGAAGGGCCACGAGCTCGACGATCACTACTTCGGCTCGATTCCGGAGCGGGTGCTCGCCTACATGATGGAGACCGAGCTCGAGCTCGCTCGCCTCGGAGTGCCGATCAAGACCCGCCACAACGAGGTCGCGCCGGGTCAGTATGAGATCGCACCGGTGTTCGAGAACTCGAACGTCGGCTCCGACCATCAGCAGCTTTCGATGCAGCTGATGCAGTCGATCGCGCGCAAGTACGGCCTCGTCTGCCTGCTGCACGAGAAGCCGTTCGCCGGCGTCAACGGGTCGGGCAAGCACAACAACTGGTCGATGGGCACCGACAGCGGCGCCAATCTGCTCGATCCGGGCGATACGCCGGCCGACAACATCAACTTCCTGTTCTTCTGCGCGGCCGTCATCCAGGCGGTCAACAAGCACCAGGGGCTGCTGCGGGCGTCGGTTGCCAATATCGGCCAGGACCACCGCCTGGGTGCCAACGAGGCACCGCCGGCGATCATCTCGATCTTCCTCGGCGCGGAGCTCGACAAGGTGTTCGAAGCGATCGCCTCAGGCGAGGGTGATCCCCATACGCCGGGTTCGTTCCTGGGCCTCGGCACCCCGGTCCTTCCGCCGCTCGCGATGGACGGGGGCGATCGAAACCGGACCTCGCCGTTTGCCTTCACGGGCAACAAGTTCGAGTTCCGGGCGCTCGGATCGAGCATGTCGCTGGCCTTCCCGAACACCGTTCTCAACACGATCGTCGCCCAGGCGATCGATGATCTCTGCGACAAGCTCGAGGCCGGCCCAGGCGGGAACGATCTCGTCGAGCGGGTCACGGCGGTCGTCAAGGACGCCTACGTCGCCAACAAGCAGGTTTGTTTCGGTGGCGATAACTACTCGGAGGAGTGGCACGCGGAGGCCGAGCAGCGTGGCCTGAAAAACCTGCGCACGACCCCCGAGGCCCTGCCCGAAGTCCTCGCCGAGACGACGATCGAGGTGTTCGGCGATTACGAAGTGCTCTCCGAGCGCGAGCTCGAGTCGCGCTACGAGGTCTGGGTAGAGCAGTACTCGACCCGCGCGAACATCGAGGCCGAGTCGACGGCGATGCTTGCACGGACCCAGCTGCTGCCGGCCGGGCTGCGCTACCTGGAGCTGATCGACGAGTCGGGGATCAGCTCGCTCGACGCCGAGGCCCGTGGACTGGTGGAGGAGTTCGTGACCGTGATCCGTGCGCTCGAGACGGCGAACGCCTATCCCGACGGGGTCGAGGGCATCGACCTGGCGGTCTATGCGCGCGATCACCAGCTCGCCGCGATGGTGAACGTCCGCGAAATCGCAGACCAGCTCGAGAAGATCGTCCCCGACGACTTCTGGCCGCTGCCGCGCTACAGCGAGATGCTCTTCATCAAATAGGCGGTCAGTCCTGGTGCTTGGCGCGGCGGGCGAGCTTGACGCGCTCGACCGCGGCCAGTTCGACCTTGCGGATGCGCAGGATGCCGGGGGTGACCTCGACGCATTCGTCCTCGCGCAGGAATTCGAGCGCCTGGTCGAGCGAGAGCTTGCGGGCCGGGACCAAGCGCACCAGCACGTCGGAGGTCGAGGACCGGATATTGGTCAGGTGCTTCTCCTTGACGGCGTTTACGTCGAGGTCGTCGGCGCGGGCGTTCTCACCGACGACCATCCCCTCGTAGACCTCCTCGCCGGGGCCGACGAACAGCGTGCCTCGCTCCTGGAGGTTGAACAACGCGAAGCTCGCGGTCGCGCCGCGCCGGTCGGCGACCAGCGCACCGGTCGGGCGGGTGCGCATCGCGCCGGCCCACGGCTCCCAGCGATCGAAGACGGAGTGCATCAGGCCGGTGCCACGAGTCTCGGTCAGGAACTCGAGGCGGAAGCCGATCAGCCCGCGCGCCGGCACCAGGTACTCCATTCGGACCCAGCCGGTTCCGTGGTTGACCATCTGCTCGAGGCGGCCTTTGCGCAGTGCGAGCATCTGCGTGACGACGCCGACGTAGTCCTCGGGAATGTCGATCGCCAGCCGGTCGACCGGTTCATGCGTAACGCCCTCGACTTCGCGTGTCAGGACCTGCGGCTGGCCGACGGTCAGCTCGAACCCCTCACGCCGCATCAGCTCGACGAGCACCGCCAGCTGCAGCTCGCCGCGCCCCTGGACCTCCCAGGCATCGGGCCGCTCCGTGTCGGCGACCCGGATCGAGACGTTGCCGATTAGCTCCTGCTCGAGGCGCGCCTTGAGCTGGCGCGCTGTCAGCTTGCTGCCCTCGAGACCCGCGAGCGGTGAGGTGTTGATGCCGATCACCATCGCGAGCGAGGGCTCGTCGACCGTGATCACGGGCAGCGGGCGCGGGTCGGCGGGATCGGCGAGCGTCTCGCCGATCGTCA
This sequence comes from uncultured Thermoleophilaceae bacterium, assembly GCA_963790245.1. Lineage (GTDB taxonomy): Bacteria > Actinomycetota > Thermoleophilia > Solirubrobacterales > Thermoleophilaceae > JACCVG01. The sequence goes on along the minus strand of CAWBNP010000002.1, from coordinate 954,288 downwards.
CCTCCGGGATGCCCGCAACCGCGATGATCTCGCCCGGCCCCGCCTCGTCGGTCTCGACCCGCTCGAGCGCGTCGGTGACGTAGAGGTTCGTGATCGCAGCCTGCGCGACGGTCCCGTCGGCGCGGCACCAGGCGATCTGCTGCCCGGACCGGATCGTGCCGTGGCGGACCCGGCAGATCGCGAGGCGCCCGACATACGGTGAGGCGTCGAGGTTGGTCACCTGCGCCTGAAGAGGGTGATCGGCCTCGTGCGACGGCGCGGGGATCGTCTCGATCAGGAGGTCGAAGAGCGGCTCCAGATCGATCCCCTCGACGCCTTCCTCGAGCGAGGCCCAGCCCGCCCGGGCGTTCGTGTAGACGATCGGGAACTCGATCTGACCCTCGTCGGCGTCGAGATCGAGGAACAGCTCGTAGACCTCGTCGACGACGGCGCCGATCCGGGCGTCCGGCCGGTCGACCTTATTGATCACGAGAATCACCGGCAGGCGGGCCTCGAGCGCCTTGCGCAGCACGAAGCGGGTCTGGGGGAGCGGTCCTTCGGAAGCGTCGACGAGCAGCAGGACCCCGTCGACCATCGTCAGACCGCGCTCGACCTCGCCCCCGAAGTCGGCGTGGCCCGGGGTGTCGATGATGTTGAGCTTGACGCCGCTGTGGCGGACCGCGGTGTTCTTGGCGAGGATCGTGATGCCCTTCTCGCGCTCGAGGTCCATCGAGTCCATGACGCGGTCGGCGACGTCCTGGCCCTGGCGGAAGGCGCCCGACTGCCAAAGCATCTTGTCCACGAGCGTCGTCTTGCCGTGGTCGACGTGGGCGACGATCGCCACGTTCCTTATGTCTTCGCGCTTTGCCACCCGGCGGCGCATGCTACGGGTGTCGGGCGGGATTCCTGGCCCGGTTGCCCTGCGAGCCCCCGGATTAGCTGCTAGCGTCCCCGGCGAAGGGTCGAGTACACAAGTGCTCGATAAAGACGTGCAGCCGTCGCAGTTGTTGCCTAAGTGCATCCTCCGCGTTCGTGCAGCACATTAGCCGTGGAGGAAATACACACATGGCAACTGGAACTGTCAAGTTCTTCAATGACGACAAGGGTTTTGGCTTCATCACGCCCGACGAGGGCAACGCCGACCTGTTCGTCCACCACTCAGCGATCATGGGCGAGGGCTTCAAGAGCCTCGACGAGGGCCAGAAGGTCTCCTTTGACGCCGAGCAGGGCGACAAGGGTCCCCGCGCCGTCAACGTTCAGAAGCTCTAACCAGCGCTGAGCAGAGTTTTCGAAGGGCCCGCTCGGCGGGCCCTTCGTCGTTAAGTGACCGGTCGCATGTGAACCGGTAGGCCGTCCGCTTCGTTATGGGGGGGTTAGATCGACCGCGCTAGCGGCGCCCGAACGAACCCCAAGGAGAACGTCTTGAACGAAGCTGCAATCAATCACGCACTGCAGGCGGTTGACCGCGTGCACGCCAACGAGACCGCGGCTACCCGCCGTCAGCTCGTCGCCGGCGCGGCCGCCACGCTCGGCGGAATGGGTCTGCTGAGCCTGCCGGCCATCGCCAGCGCCCAAGGCGGGACCGCCGGTCCCGAGGCCCAGAACCCGAACAACAGCGTCGCCAACATCGTCAACATCGCGGCCACAGCTGAGGTGCTCGCGACGATCGTCAACACGGTCGGCGCCGAAGAGGTCAAGCTCGACCGGGTCACCAAGCGCAACGTGCGCGCCGCGGCCCGCGAGGAACTGATCCACTACGACGTACTGGTGGGCGCGCTGGGCGCGAAGCCGCTCACCAAGAAGATCTGGGTTCCGGACGCCGTCTTCCGCAACGCCAACAACCTGCTCGAGACGCTCGTCGTCGGCGATCAGATCTTCATCAACGCATACATGATCGCCACAACCGTATTCGGCGACTCCGGTCCCGGTGGCGGCAAGAACGCCCGCATCGCGTCAGAGTTCATGGGCGCCGAGGCGGTTCACCGGGCGCTCGCGCGTCAGTCGCTCGACCTGCTCGGCAACGATCGCGTGTTCATGAAGTACGACCAGAAGGAAAAGGCGAAGGGCCCTGCCCGCGGTCTGCCGGGCTTCACCGACATCACCGTTGCCGTCGCGCAGCTCCAGGACGCCGGTTTCGGCTTCGGCGAGCGCGGCAAGGGCAAGGGCGAGTTCTACGACTTCGACCGGGTCAAGCGCCGTACGCCCAACCCGAAGGGAGTCAATACCCGCGAGCCTCGCTAGAGCCGCGTTCAGCAGGTCGTGACTGGGGCCCCGAGTCGGGGCCCCAGTCGTTTTCGGGCCTTCCGCCTCGAATCTGTGAGCCGTGGCTCCAATTAGTACGTAATGACAGCTATACGGCCGCGGAGCGGCTCAGGCAACAGTGAGGAGCACCAAGTGAACGAAGCCGGAATCAACAACGCCCTCGAGGCGATCGATCGCGCACATGCCGGAGAGCCGGCGGCAACTCGTCGTCAGCTCGTGGCTGGCGCAGCGGCAACGCTCGGCGGCCTGGGCCTGCTCAGCTTGCCGGCTATCGCGAGCGCCCAAGGGGGCACCGTGAGCCCGGAGACCAACAACCCGAACAACAGCGTCTCCAACATCCTCAATATCGCGGCGACTGCGGAAGTGCTCGCGACGATCGTCAACACCGTCGGCTTTGAGGAGGTCGGGCTCAAGGGTGATACCAAGCGCAATGTGCGCGCCGCGGCCCGCGAAGAGTTGATCCACTACGACGTGCTCACCGCCGCGCTAGGTGCGTCGCCGCTGGCAAAGCGGATCTGGGTTCCAGATGCCGTCTTCGCCAGCGAGAAGAACCTGCTCGAGACGCTCGTCGTCGGCGATCAGATCTTCATCAACGCATACATGATCGCCACGACCGTGTTCGGCGACTCCGGCCCCGGGGGCGGCAAGAACGCCCGCATCGCCTCGGAGTTCATGGGCGCCGAGGCCGTCCACCGTGCGCTGGCCCGGCAGTCACTCAAGGGTCTGCTCGGCAACGACCGCGTGTTCATGAAGTACGACCAGAGGGAGGAAGCGAAGGGCCCCGGTCGAGGAATGCCCGGCTTCACCGACATCACGGTCGCGGTCGCCCAGCTCCAGGACGCCGGCTTTGGCTTCGGCGCTCGTGGCAAGGGCCCCGGCCAGTACTACGAGTTCGAGGAGGTTCGACGCCGTACCCCGAACCCGTCGATGGTCAATACGAGAGAGCCGCGGTAGAGGACGATTGGGCGGCGCCTGGCGGGGTCATACGCCGCCAGGCTCGCCTCTTCGTTGTCTACGTCGACCCTTACGGGCGACGGACGCGGCAGATGCGGAGATCACTCGGGGCGCCCTGGGCGCGCAGGCGCTTGGCGCGGCCGAGGTCGTATCGCTCGGCCTCGAGCTGCTCGACGACCTGGAGCGAGGCCAGCAGCTGGTCGGCGCCCGCGGCCTCGCCGACGCGGGCGGCGATGTTGACGTCGACGCCGAGGTAGTCGCCACCGAGCCGTCTGGGAGTGCCGCAGTGGATCCCCGCACGCATCCTGGGGGTGTGGCCTTCGACGTCGATCGCCGCGAGTCCGGCGATCGCCTCGAGGGCTGCCTCGACGGCGTCCTGCGGCTCGTCGAAGACGGCCATCAGGCCGTCGCCGAGCCGCTTGACGATGTCGCCGCCGTGGGCGCTGATCTCATCGCTGAGGACGGTGCCGACCTCGCGCAGCAGTTCAACCGCCAGCTCGTCTCCGGCCTCGAGCGCCCACTTCGAGAAGTCGACCAGGTCGGTGAACAGGATCGCGACCGGCCGGTCGCCGTGGCCGCGGCCCGACTTCTCCGAGAGCGCCTGCCACAGCTGCAGCGCGCCGAGCCCGAGCCCCTGGACCGCACTCGGACGATCGGGCTCGAGCGCGGTCAGCTCCCGGCCGGCGAGCGCGACCGGGTCGCGGCCCGCGGTCGATAGATCATCACCGAGTCGCGGATCGCCCGGCAACCGGCGCCTGAGCCGTTCGACCGCCTCGACCAACCGCGGCGAGCTGTCGATCTTGACCGCGCGGTCACGCGCGCGCTCGCCGCGGGTGGGCTGTCCGGGCGGGCGCTCGGTCAACTCTCGGCGGCCACTTCGCCGTCGGAGCCCAGCCTGTCCGGCGTGTTACGAACCCTGCGGGCGTTGAATCTGCGCAACGGGTGCACGATGTCGGTCAGGCCGACCAGATGGGGCTCGAGCTTCTGCATTTCGTCGCTCAGCAGAGCTACGCCATCGCTCATCTCGGCCATCCGCGCGTCGATGCTGTCGATCGGCTCGACGGTCTCGCGCAGGTGGACGACTTCGCCTCCGATTCCCTCGACCGACTGGCGCATCCGTTTGACCTCGCGGTTGAGCGTCAAAACGTTGTCCTGGAGCGAGTCGAGGTGGACGACGACCTCCCCGAGCGTGCCGATCCCGGCGAGCGCGGCTCGCAGCTCGCGCACTGTTCCGACGAGCATCCGGGCGGGCAGCAACGGGAGCGCGACCAGCGGCCCGACGCGGTCGGCGATCTGCGAGACGGCGGACTTGTTGGCGTCGAGTTCTCCGTCCAAGATGTGCCTTCCCGCCCGGCGCGGGGGCGCTCAGCAGGGTGCTGAATAGTACCCCGATCGGCGGCTTTCACGACACGGCCTGCTATCACAGGGGTTCTGCGGCGCACGGTTTTCACGTTTGCCCTGGCCCTGGCACTCCTGCCGGCCGGGTCCGCCCACGCGGGCGATGACATCCCCGACAAGCGGATGTACGACGTCTATTCCGCGGTCCAGAAGGCGTTCAAGATCGATGCGCGCCTGATCGCCGCGATCCACTTCACCGAGCACACCTACGGCAAGGGCGCGAAGAAGGGTCTCTACAAGGGGCCGTACGGGTTCGGCGATAGCGCTTGGGGGCGACACAAGCGCGCCTACAAGAAGGGCAAGCGGCCCAAGGATTATCCGTTCGCCTCCAAGGATCTCAAGCGCTGCGGCGGGCGCGAGCCGTGCATCCACGACCTGTTCGACGCGGCGATGGCGGCGGGATCGTTTCTGCGCGAGGCGGGGGCCGATGGTGAGCTCGAATCGCGCGGAACGCGCAAGGCGCTGTGCTTCTACAACACCGGCGCGGACTCACGAAAGTGCGACTACGAGAAGCGCGTGATCAAGAAGGCGTCGGAGTACAAGAAGAAGAACTTTTGAGGGCGGGACCCCTACATGGCTCTGTGTAGTCTTTCCCCATGAGCATCACCGACGATTCCACCACCGCCGAAGAGGCCGTCGCGGCCGTTACCGCCGACAACGAGCCCGACACGCCGCCGTTCAGCCTCGAGCTCTCTCAGGATCAGCAGGACATCCGCGACTGGGTTCACGGCTTCGCCGAGAACGTCGTCCGCCCGGCGGCCGCTGAGTGGGACGAGCGGGAGGAGACGCCCTGGCCCGTCATCCAAGAGGCCGCCAAGATAGGCCTCTACGGCTTCGAGTCGCTGGCCCAGTTCTTCGCGGATCCGTCCGGCCTCCAGCTGCCGATCGTGAACGAGGAGTTGTTCTGGGGTGACGCCGGAATCGGCATGTCGATCATGGGCACCGCGCTCGCGGTTGCGGCGATCTTCGGCCAGGGGACCGGCGAGCAGGTCGGCGAGTGGATCCCGCAGTGTTTCGGAAGCGAAGAGGACCCGGCGGTAGCGGCCTTCTGCTCCTCGGAGCCCGACGCCGGCTCGGATGTGTCCGCGATCCGCACGACCGCCCGCTACGACGAGGCCAAGGACGAGTGGGTCATCAATGGCCAGAAGGCGTGGGCGACCAACGGCGGAATCGCCAAGGTCCACGTCGTGATCGCGTCCGTGGACCGCGAGCTCGGCTCACGCGCTCACGCGGCGTTCGTGATCCCACCGGGCACCCCCGGCTGCGAGCAGGGAGTCAAGGTCAAGAAGCACGGCATCCGTGCCTCGCACACCGCCGATGTCCACCTGGATGACTGCCGTGTGCCCGGCTCCTGCCTGCTCGGCGGCAAGGAGAAGCTCGACGAGCGTCTCGCTCGCGTGCGCGAGGGCAAGAAGTCGAAGGGTCAGGCCGCGATGCAGACCTTCGAGGCCTCGCGCCCGACTGTTGGCGCCCAGGCGATCGGGATCGCACGCGCCGCCTACGAGTACGCGCTCGACTACGCCAAGGAACGCGAGCAGTTCGGCAAGAAGATCATTGAGAACCAGGCGATCGCATTCACGCTCGCCGACATGAAGATGGAGATCGATGCGGCGCGGCTGCTCGTCTGGCGGGCATCGTGGATGGGCCGCAACGCACACACCTTCACCAACGCCGAGGGATCGATGTCGAAACTCAAGGCTGGTGAGGTCGCCGTCTGGAGCACCGAGCGCGCGATGCAGATCCTCGGCGGCAACGGCTACACGCGCGAGTTCCCGGTCGAGCGGATGGCTCGCGACGCGAAGATCTACACGGTCTTCGAGGGCACGTCAGAGATCCAGCGGATCGTCATCTCGCGGGCGATCTCCGGAATTCACATCAGGTGAGAGGCCTCACGTCGTAGAGGCGGCCGCGGCCTCGGCTGCGACCGCGTCAAAGCCGACGGCGGTCGCCGGAAGGCAGAGCGAGCAGAAGTCCACGCCGAAGGGCGTCAGCAGGATGCTCCGCCGCACGATCTTCGCGCGTCCGGCCGATCTCATCGCGCCGAGCACATCGGGCTGCGCCTCGAGGACCTGGTAGGCGGGCAGATCGTCGAGCGGATCGTGGGAGAACCAGATCAGCCCCAGGCGGAAGAGGTTGTTGAGGTACGCGGGGACCCGGTCGATGTAGCGGACCCCGGCCCGCGGGCCGATCATCGTCAGGCCGGGGGCGACCGTCTGGGCGCCGACGTCGAGCGGCCGCCAGGTGCGCACGTCGACCGCCGCTTGCGGCCCGCTGTTGGCGAAAAGCCGCAGGATGCGAGCCTCGTCGGGCGCGAGCTCTGAAAGGATCCGCTCATAGGCGGGGTGGGCATCGTCGAGCGCGCGTACGTCGGCCGAACGGTTGAGCAGATCGGCGCCTCGCTCGCGTAGCGATCCGTCTGCCTGCGGGGGCACTTTCCCCTCGGGCTGCCTGTTGCCGAGCAAACGTTGCTCGAGGTCGGTGACGCCGAGGATCCGTCGCGCCCCTTCGACGATCTCCTCACCGGCGCTGCCGACCAGCTGCCCCGGAGGCGTTCCGGAGATCGCGGCATTGGCAACGCTGGAGACCGCCCGCGCCGCCGTGTTGATCGTCCACTCGGCCGTGCGCAGCCATGCGCCCGCGGTGATCCGCAGCACGCCGGGAGCGGCTCGCAGGACTTGGTCGCGAGTGGAGTCCGGCGGCGGGGGGGAGTCTGGGGTGGCGGCCATGGCGGCTGCCTACCCTATCCGGCCCCGACGTGAGGATAATGAGCAGTGATGGAACGGTTGTCCGGAAAGCTGCTGGTCGCTGCGCCGGCGTTGCTCGACCCGAACTTCGCGCGCTCGGTCGTCGCGATCGCTGATCACGACGAGGAGGGAGCGATCGGCCTCGTGCTCAATCGCCCTACAGACGCGCTCGTCGCCGATGCGGTCCCCGGCCTCGGCGGACTCGCCGACTGCGACAGCCACCTGTTCATCGGCGGGCCGGTCAAACCGGATGCCGCGATCCTGGTCGCCGAGATCGGTCCCGAGGGCGAGGCGCTCCCGGTCGTCGACGGCATCGGGATCGTTCGGGGCGACCTCGACCCGGTCGATCTCGAGCGGCTCGCGGGCCGGGGCCGCGTCTACGCCGGGCACGCAGGCTGGGGGCCGGGTCAGCTGGAGGGCGAGATCGAGCGGGAGGACTGGATCATCGCCCCCGCACGTGGACAAGACCTGCTCAGCGAGGATCCCGACGGTCTCTGGTCTGCGATCCTGACCAGACTCGGAGGCAGCTTCCGCCTGGTCGCCACGATGCCACTCGATCCCTCGCTGAACTAGACGATGTCCGACATCATCCTCTACGCGATCCCCGCCTTCGTACTGCTGCTCGGGATCGAGGCGCTCAGCTTCCGCCACATCCAGGACGGCGACCTGGTCGGCTACCGCGGTGCGGACACCCGTACGAGTTTGACGATGGGGCTCGGGAACGTGGTGATCAACGTCGGCTGGAAGGCCGTCGTTCTGCTGATCTTCGCATTCTTCTACGAGTTGACGCCGCTGCGGATGCCAGTCGACGCCTGGTGGACCTACGTCCTGCTGTTCTTTGCCGACGACCTCGCCTATTACTGGTTCCACCGGATCAGCCACGAGGTCAGGGTCTTCTGGGCGAGCCATGTGGTCCACCACTCCAGCGAGCACTACAACCTTTCGACCGCGCTGCGACAGACCTGGGTGCCGATGACCTACTTCCCCTTCTGGATACCGCTCGCGCTGCTCGGGTTCGCGCCCTGGATGATTCTGCTCCAGCAGTCGATCAGCCTGATCTACCAGTTCTGGATCCACACCGAACGGATCAAGCAACTGCCACGGCCGATCGAGTTCATCTTCAACACCCCGTCCCACCACCGCGTCCACCACGGGGCCAACAAGATCTACCTGGACCGCAATTACGGCGGCATCCTGATCATCTGGGACCGATTGTTCGGGACCTTCCAGGGCGAGCAAGAGCGTGTGAAGTTCGGCCTGACCAAGAACATCAAGACCTACAATCCGGTGCGCGTCGCCTTCCACGAGTGGATCGCGATCTACCACGACGTCCGGGGCGCCGACTGCTGGCGCGACCGGCTCGGCTACATGTTCGGCGGTCCAGGTTGGTCACCGGACGGGCACGACGATCGGTTCGAGGAAACGCCGCCCGCGATCCCCGCTCAGGGAACGTCGGTCTCGACCGCCCCGTCGGTCGTCCCGAGGTAGGCGACCTCAGCCAGGCCGATGAACAGGCCGTGCTCGACGACGCCTGTGGTCGCCGAGAGCGCAGCGGCAAGCCGCTCCGGATCGGTTCCGGGGGAAATCGGGCAGTCGATGATCAGGTGTCCCTCGTCGGTGGCGAACGGCGAGCCTTGTTCGGTGGTGCGCAGCTCACCGCCGGGGAGCAGCTGCTCGAGCCTGCGGGCGGTGTCCCTCCAGCCGAACCGCACCACCTCGACCGGCAGTCGCCACCGCTCGCCTAGCCGGGCGACCCGTTTACCGACCTCTGCGATGACGACGAACCGCCGCGCCGCGCTGATCACGATCTTCTCTCGCAGCAACGCCCCGCCGCCGCCCTTGATCAGCGCGAGGCCGGGCGCGACCTCGTCGGCTCCATCGATTGCCAAGGCAAGCTCGGTCTGGCCGTCCAACTCGATCGGCTCGATCCCGATCGCGCGGCAGCGCTCCTCGGTAACGATCGAGGCGGCAGCAACCATCAGCGGCGGTCCGTCGGGCCAGCGCGCGCCGATCTCCTCGACGAGCCGCCAGACGGCTCGGCCCGAGCCGAGGCCGATCGCCATGTCGGGTTCAATCTCCTCGAGCGCCGCGCGCGCGGCGGCTGTGCGGGCGAGGTCGGCGCCGTCGGCCATCAGCAGCCTCGGCGCGGGAGCTCGACCCGCCGACCGGGGGAGACCTCGATCTCGCACCCCTCGCGCGTGCGGAGCCGGAGCGGCGAGAGGCCCTCGCCTTTGAGGGTGAAGCTCGCGCCGTCTCGCTCCAGCCGCGCGACCCCCGTGGGCTCCCGCGCGAAGCGGTAGCGCAGGTCCCAGGCCTGTCCGTTCCGTGCAACGGTTTCATAAGTCCACCGCTGGGGGTTGGTGGGCACCGGCCGGAACAAGCCGCGCGCGACGGCGTCACGGATGTCCTCGCGCCAGTAGGGCCAGTCGTGCACCCCCAGGTGGGTTCTCAGCGACGAGTCGGCGCCCGCGCGCTTCAATGACTCGGCGAACTCCTGGTTCTGCAGCAGAAGCTCGGCCTCGAGCACTCCGCTGACGGCCGCAGGACCACCGGTCGGCACACCCGGCCGCGGGATCCCGTTGCCCGAATAGAGCATCACGCGGCTGTGCTCGTAGTTGGCACCGAGCTCGAGCGGGTTGTGGCCCTCGGCGTAGAAGGCGCGGCTCGACCCGAAGATCGCTCCGAAGTCGACTCCGGAGACGATCGAGAGGCCCACCTCGGCCTGGGGTCGCTGGATCGAGACGAACCCCGACATCGGAACCGCCGTGCCGAAGTAGTCCGGGCGGCGCGCCGCGTAGTGGGACGTCCCGTAGCCGCCCATCGAGAATCCGGCGATCGCGTGCCAGCGCCGCCCGGCTCGGATCCGGTAGCGGCGCTCGACGAGCGGGATTAGATGCTCGAGGTGTTGGCGCTCCCAGGCCGGGTCGCCGCGGCGGCCGCGGTTCCACCAGTTGGCGTAGAACCCCAACCCGCCGTCGGGCATGACGACGATCGCGTCGAGCCCCGCCAGCGTGCGCCGAACCTCGCCCTTCGCCGGATCGTTCCATGAGGCGTAGTTCTCACCGGCCCCGTGCAGGAGGTAGAGGACCGGGTAGCGCCGCGAGCGGTCGTAGCCGTCGGGCAGCAGGACGTTCGCGCGGAGCCCGTCCGGGCGGGGATCAACATCACCGAACACGGCGGTGTCCGGGTCGACGAACCGGCTCGGGGTCTTGATCGTCTCGATCTCGTTGGCGGCGGCCGACACGGGGAGCGTCAGACAGGCCAGAAGCGCAACGGCCGCGAGCGACGAGAACCGGCGGCAGACCAACGGTCTAGGGCTGCTGAATGTCGCGCATGTCGATCGCGAAGATGAGCGTGTCGTCCGGCGGAATGTCCGGCGGCGAGCCGGCCGGTCCGTAGGCGAGCTCGGACGGAATCGTGAGCAGTCGTCGGCCACCGACCTTCATCCCCTCGACGCCCTGATCCCATCCGGGGATCACCATGCCGGCGCCGAGTTGGAAGCTGAACGGCTCACCGGCCGTCCAGGAGGCGTCGAACTCGCCGCCGGTCGACTGCGATACGCCGACGTAGTCGACGCTCACTGAGTCGCCGGCCTTGGCCTCGGGCCCCTCGCCCTCGACGATGTCGGTCGCGATCAGCTGCTGGGCCGGCTGCTCGGGAACCGTGATGACCGGCTTGGTGTCGACATCGTCGGTCGTCTCAGCGCGCGGTCCGCGCGGCGCGGTCTGCTCGCCCGTGACGGTCGGCGTCGGCTCGGCTGTGGTCGAGGTCGGACGCTCGGCGGAATCACCGCACCCGATGACCGTTGCGGCGAGAACCACGAGCACCGTCGGTGACAGTCGCAGGCGCATTACGGAGACCCTATCTAGCATGCCCGCCATGCGGATTCCCGCGCGCTGCGCGCAAGTGGTCGACTCGGGCTGGTTCACGACGATCGTCTTCGTGACGATCCTCGTCAACGCCGTCGCGATCGGCGCGGAGACCTACGCCGGGTTCGCCGCCGCGAACGCCGAGCTGCTCGCGTGGATCAACGACGTCTGCCTCGGCATTTTCACGGTCGAGCTCATCGTCCGCCTGACCGCCTACGCACCGCGCTTGGGCGGCTTCTTCCGCTCCGGCTGGAACGTCTTCGACTTCGTGATCGTCACGGCCTCGTTCATACCGTTCATCGGTGAGAGCGCAACGATCCTGCGGCTGATCCGGCTCGGGCGGATCGTTCGGGTCGTCTCGCTGTTCCCCGATCTGCGCGTCCTCCTGATCGCGATCGGCCGATCGGTGCCTCCGATCGCGTCGATGGGCGTGCTCGGCGTCCTCGTCGTCTACGTCTACGCGATTATCGGGTGGATCCTGTTCGGCGCCGAGCTCCCCGAACGGTACGGCGACGTCGGCACGGCAATGCTCAATCTGTTCGTGATGCTGACGCTCGAGAACCTGCCCGAGAACCTCTCCGAGGGTATGGCGGTCCACCCGTGGTCGTGGATCTACTTCATCTCCTTCGCGCTGATGGCGTCCTTCCTCCTGCTGAACGTGCTGATCGGGATCGTGATCAACTCGATGGAGGAGGCGCGCGAGATCGAGCACAAGCGGATGCGTGAGGAGCGGCGGGAGATGATCGCCCATGCCGGTGAGGATCACGAGATCGATGCGGCCGAGCGCCAGGCGATGGTCGCCGAGAAGCTGGAGTCGCTGCGCGACGCCCTCGACAGCCTCGAGGAGGAGATCCAGTCGGCTCCTCAGCCGGGTTTCGGCCGGGATAGTGTGAGCCGGTGAGTCAGAAGCCGATCGAGTTGATCCTCGCCCGCAACCTGCTGTCGAGCTTGACGACGCCTGCGTTCCTGGTCGACGATCAGGGCGCGCTCGTCTTCTATAACGAGGCCGCTGCGACGCTCGTCGGCCGCCGCTTCGAGGAGACGGGTCAGATGGCGGCGAGCGACTGGACCGAGCAGTTCGGCCCCGCCGACTCCGAGGGCCGACCGGTCAGCTGGGAGGAGCTCCCGCTGACCAAAGCCCTGTTCGCCGGCCGGGCGATCCATTCCAAGCTGCACCTGAAGGTCCTCGACGGGACTCTCCACGAGATCGAGGTCAGCGCGCTGCCGATCTTCGCCACCGGCGGTACGCGTGGCGCGATGGCGATCTTCTGGCCGGTCGAAGACCCTCCGCAGCCGGGAGGTCCCAACTGAAGGTCAAGATCTGGGGCGCGCGCGGCTCGGTGCCATCGCCGGGACCGGAGACGGTCCGCTATGGCGGCAACACCTCCTGTGTGCAGGTAACTCTCGACGACGGAACGCTGCTGATCCTCGACGCCGGCACGGGCATCCGGGGCATGGGGATCGCGCTTGCCGCGGAGGCTACGCGTGTTCACATCATCGTCACCCATCTCCACCTCGACCACATTCAGGGACTGATGTTCTTCGCGCCCGCCTTCCGCAGCGAGTCGGAGATCACGATCTGGGGCCCCGCCTCACCCGAAGCTTCTCTGCGCGACCGGATTGCACGCTACATCTCCGCCCCGCTGTCGCCGGTCGAGGTCCGGGAGCTGCCCTGTGAGGTCGCCTTCCGCGACTGTCCGGAGACCGAGTGGGAGATCGGAGCTGCGCACCTCCGAGCGGCGTCGATCACCCATCGCGGCCCGACGCTGGGCTACCGAATCACCGCCGACGGTAGCTCGCTCGCCTATATCCCGGACCACGAGCCGGCGATCGGCGCTTCGCTCGAGAACGACGAGCCGGATTGGATCTCGGGCTTCGACCTCGCGCGCGACGCTTCGCTGCTGATCCACGATTGCCAGTACACCGACGCGGAGTACGCCGATCACATCGGTTGGGGCCATTCGGGCCTCTCGGACACACTCACGTTCGCGCGCCGGACCGAGGTCGAGCGGCTGCTGCTGTTCCACCACGATCCGATGCACTCCGACGACTTCCTCGACTCCTTCTACGGGTCGGCGCTCGAGGGGTGGACCGAGCGGGGCGGCAATCCGGCGCGGCTGGAGCTAGCCACCGAACGTCGGGAGATCGAGCTGTCGGCAGAGGCCGACCCGCTCGGCTCTCGCTAGCGAGCGATCGGAAGGCTGCCGGCGGGCTCGAAGCTGAACGGGAGATGTTCAGCTCCGACTTCGGCCAGCGCGCTGGTCACCGCGTCGGGCTCATGGGCGTGGACGAGCAGGAATCCGCCGCCGCCCGCGCCCATCAGCGCCGCCCCCGCCGCTCCGTTTCCCAGCGCAACCTCGTGGAGCTGGGCGGTCCGATCCGTCACGGCGGCCGGTGAGCGACGTCGTTTGAGCCGCCACTGTTCGTTGAGCAGTTCCGACCAGCCCTCAACGTCGCCTGCCATCAGAAGCGTTCGAGTCTCCGCGGCGATCTCGCGCCCGCGGTCGAGGTTGGCCGCGATCGACCCCTCTCCCGACAGCGAGCGGCCGACCTCGGAGCTCAACATCGCGGAGGCGGATCGGAGCTCGCCGGTGAAGAACAGCAGCAGCGTGCGGTCGAGGGCCTCGACCGTTGCGGGCGCGAGCGACAGCGGTTCGACTTCGACCGTGTCGTCGCTGGCGAACGAGTAGGCCGCGATCCCGCCATGAGCCGCGACGTACTGATCCTGCTTGCCGACGTTGCGACCGAGGACATCGAGCTCGATCTCGCTGGCGAGCTCGGCGAGCTCACCCGCGGAGCATGGATCCTCGCCGCGGGCGACCTCGAGCGCGCGCAGCGCGCAGACCGTGTAGGCGCCGGAGGATCCGAGCCCGCTGCCCGGGGGAACGTCGGCGATCGACGCGAGCTCCAAGCCGCTGCCGTCCCAGTGACGCTCGAGCGCCGCCCGCAGGATCGGGTGGTCGATCTCGCTCGGGCGCTCGCCCTGCTCCCATTCGAGGTGCTTGAGCGTCAGCCCCTCGCGAAACGACGTGGCGGCCAGCATGTGAACGTGGCGATCGATCGCAGCGGAGACGACCAAACCTCCGCTCTCGCGGTAGTAGGAGGGCAGGTCGGTTCCGCCGCCGGCGAGCGTGATCCGCAGAGGCGCTCGGATGTGGTGGACGCCGGGGCGAAGGCTCATCAGGCGGGCGAGTATGGCGGACGGACGGTCGCATAGAGTCGAGTGGATGGCCGCCGTCGAGGAGATCCTCATCGCCGACCGCCCCGATCGCTGGAGTGCGCTCGGCTTCTCCGTCGAGGACGGGATCTGCGAGGTCGGCGGAATCGCGCTGCGGTTCGTCGGGGAGCAGGATGTGAGGGGGATCATCGACTGGGAGCTGAGCGGGGTCGGCTCGACCGAGCTCGACGGGTTGGCCACCCGATTGGCCGAGCCCCGTGCCCGCCCGCGCAGCCCAGCTCATCCAAACGGAACCACGGCGATCGATCACGTCGTCGCCTTCAGTCCCGATCTCGATCGGACCGTGGAGCGGCTCGAGCACGCAGGCCTCGACCTCCGCCGGATCCGGGAGGAACCGACCCCGGCCGGTGCTCCGAGACAGGCGTTCTTCCGGCTCGGCGAAGTCATCCTCGAGGTCATCCAGCAGCCGGATGACCGGCCCGGATTCGATCGATCCCGGCCGGCACGGTTGTGGGGGCTGGCGCTCGTCTGCGCCGACTTCGAGGCGCTTACACAGTGCGCGGCCGACGTCATCAAGGGGCCCAGGCCGGCGGTTCAGGAGGGTCGCCAGATCGCGACCGTCACGCGCGCCGCCGAGCTCGCCATCCCGCTCGCTTTCATGTCCGGCCGGCCGGGTGTGCCGCGCGAATGATCGAGGCCCGCCTACACGACCTCTGTCTCGCCCATCCGGGCGCCCTCAAGGAGTTCCCGTTCGGACCCGAGACCGCCGTTTTCAAGGTCAGCGGCAAGATCTTCGCGATCAGCGGCCTTGAATCGGCGCCGCTCAGCGTGAGCCTCAAGTGTGAGCCCGCGCTCGCCGAGCAGCTCCGCGCCGCCCACCCCGAGACGATCACCGGTGGATACCACCTCAACAAGCGTCACTGGAACACGGTTACTCTCGACGGGTCACTGGACGACCGGATGGTGCTCGACATGATCGAGGACAGCTACGACCTCGTCGTCGCCTCGCTCCCGAAGGCGAAGCGGGATGCGCTCGGGTGGGACGGTGGTCCGTCGAGTTGAGGAGCTAGGCCGCCCACTTGATGCTGCAGCCCACCGGCTCGGTCTCGGCGGGATCGGGCGTACGGCCGCCGAGTACGGCATCCAGCGCCGTGCGCAGCCAGGCCGCGTTCTGGCTCGGATCGTTGTGGTCTGAGTCCGCCGAGCCGCGGTAGGCGATCCGGCCCTCTTGGTCGACCACGAACAGATCGGGGGTCGTTCGCGCCCCGTAGTCGCGCGCGACCTGCTGTGAGGCGTCGTGGAGGTAGGGGAGCCGCCACTGCTCGCGCTCGACCCGTTCCTTCATCGCCTCGAAGGAGTCGGCCGGGTAGCGATCTCCGTCGTTGGGATTGATCGCCAGGAACCGGACGCCCCGGTCGGCGTAGTCGCGCGCCGCCGCGACGATCCGCTCGTGCCACGCGAGCGCATAGGGACAGTGGTTGCAGGTGAAGACGAGGACGGCCGGGACGCCGTCGGCGAGCGAATGCTCGCGCCCCGCCGTGTCAGGAAGCGTGAAGGACGGCGCCGGCGCTCCGATCTCTGTCATTGGTCTGATCGCTCCTTCGCGAGCGCGCCGGCGAGGGCCGAGCGCAGATCGTCGGGGTCGGGGGTGGGGGAGGGTCGTCCGTCGCTCAGCCGGTACACGCGGCAGGTCAGCGACGGCGGCTGAGCGGCGGGATCCTCGAGCAGGTCGCGGCCGTCGACGCGGATCGTCGGCGAGCCCGCAAACCGCTCTCGCGCCGCGTCGGCCTGATCCACGATCTCGCGCAGTTCGATCTGCTCGTCGGTCAGGCCGAGATCCTCGAGAGCGCGGCGCAGCAGCTGCTCGGTGTCCGCGTTTGAAGGGCAGCCGGCCCACCACAGAAGTTCGATTTCCATCTCCGCGAGGGTAGCCCGCGCGCGCCCTTGCTCCCGGAACGACGACGGCCCGCCGGGCGGCGGGCCGTCGAGTACTTCGTGGTCAGCTCGGCGCTAGCGGATTCTGCGGCGATCCTTGACGGTCGCCTTGCGGCCCTCGGCCTTGACCCTGAACTTGATCTTCGCCCGCTTCTGCGAAGCCAGCTTGACGCGCGCGGCGTCGTTCTTGGTCTTCAGGCGGAGCGTCTTGCTCTTGCCCTTCTTGACGCGGGCCTTATCGGACTTGGTCTGGCCCTTGACGCGAGCCTTGATCTGCACCTTGCAGTTGACCTGGCTCTTGCCCTTGTTCGCGACCCTGACCTTGAGCTTCTTGCCCGCGAGGCGGACGCGCTGATCCTTGCGCTTGCCCTGGGTCACGACCTTGCGGAGTTGCTTCTTGGAGGGCGTCTTGCCCTTGCACTTGTTCTTGCCGCCGTTGTTGTTGTTGCCACCGCGACCGTCGCGGCCGTTGCGGCCGTCCTTGCCGTCATCCGACTTCTTCGCCTTGGCGAGCAGCCTGACGTTGTCGTAATCGGCGGTCGCGAACTGGCCGACCACGGTCACGGTGGTCGTGTAGTCCGTCCGGATGCGGAACCGGTACCGCTTGCCCTTCTGGACCTTCGAACGCTGAATCTCACCGCCGACACTCACGAACTCGTCCGCGCCTTCGAGAGTCTTTCGATCGATCAGCTGGACCGTGCGACCGGCGCCGACGAGGTCGACGCTGTACTCGGCGTCACCCTCGGCCTCGACGAGACTGCCGACGTCCGCCCGTCGATCCATCGAGAACTCGAGGCTGTCGGGGTTCTCGCCCTTGGCGCCGCGGTAGATGAAGCTCGGGCTCTCCCAGGTTCCCTGGGCATTGGAGATCACTCCGAGGAGGCTGTCGCCCGAGGTGCGGATAAAGCCGCTGTCGGCAACGTACTCGTTGGTGATCGCCGGACAGGTAAGCATCTGGATCAGGCAGACCCCGCCGACGTCCTCGGAGTTCACCCAACCGCCTACACCACCATTGAAATCACGCGACTGCTTCTCAGGCGCGTACTCACTCTTGACCTGCTTGGCGTTCGCTGCCGGTGCTGCGAGCACCAGGGCGGCCAGCGAGACGAGCAGGAGGACGGGTCCCTTCGTCTTCATACGTTCTCCAATTCCTCGTAAATCAGGACAAGCTACGGAATCTAGCGTGACTGTTCCCCTTCACACGCGATTCGACGCCCACTGGACGAGTGTTTGTCACAGGGCCGTAACCCCCCTCTGCGATCATCGAGGCGTGTTGTTCGGTGCAAAACGCGGAATCAGCCTGCCGGATGGCGAATCGGGCCTTCCCGGCCGCGCCGACCGACCGTTCGCGCTCGGGGGCACCCATTTCGTGCTCGGAACCCAGATCGAGCCCCCGTTTCCGGCCGACGCGGAGCGCGTTGTGGTCGGTCTCGGCTGTTTCTGGGGCGCCGAGCGGGTGTTCTGGACGCTTCCGGGAGTCCACACGACAGCGGTCGGCTACGCCGGTGGGGTAACTCCGAACCCGACTTACGAGGAAGTCTGCAGCGGCCAGACGGGTCACAACGAGGTTGTGCTGGTCGTATTCCGGCCGGCAGAGATCTCCATCGGTGACGTCCTGCGCGTTTTCTGGGAGGGCCACGATCCGACCCAAGGGATGCGCCAGGGCAATGACGTCGGAACTCAGTATCGCTCAGGCATCTATTACTCGAACGAGCCCCAGCGCGAGGCGGCGGAAGCGTCGCGCGAGATCTACCAGCGCTCGCTGAGCGATGCTGGCCGCGGTGAGATCACGACCGAGATCGAGCGCGAAGCCGCGTTCTTCTATGCCGAGGACTACCACCAGCAGTACCTCGCGAAGAACCCGAGCGGCTACTGCGGGCTCGGCGGCACCGGCGTCAGTTGTCCTGTCGGCGTTCGCTGAGCAGGCGGCGAAGCGCCATTCGTTGCTCCATGTCGGCCACGGGTCAGGCCGGGATCTTTTCGCGCTCAGCCGCGGTTGGCTCAACGCCAGGATCCGAATGCGCCGCACGATCCTCATACGACGCTCGCCTGCTGGCATCCACCTCGACGAGCACGCGGTCGGCTTTGAGCGCGTGGGCGATCCAGAGCCGGACCCCGCGTGGGGCGGCGGCCATGATCTTGTTGATCCGGCCGGCGATCTTCGGTACGAAGACCTCCGGACACGGGAACTCGAGCGCCTCGACGATCGCACTGGCGACGTCCTCTGGCTCGACCGTCTCGACTCCGCGCGCCGTACCGAGACCCGATGCGAGCTCGGTGTTGACGACGCCGGGCATCACCCAGGAGATCTCGACGTTGGTGCCGATCAGCTCCTGGTAGGCGGCTTCACTGAGGCCGACGACGGCGTGCTTGGTCGCGCAGTAGGTGGCAGCGTGGGGGAACCCGCCCTTGCCGGCCATCGATGCGATGTTGACGATGTGGCCGGTGCGTCGGAGGATCATCCGGTTCATCGCGATCTTGGTGCCGAAGATGACGCCGTGGAGGTTGATGTCGATCTGACGGCGTGCCGTCTCGTCGCTCTCGTCCTTGAGCGCGCCGAGCGGCATGATGCCGGCGTTGTTGATCAGCACGTCGATCGGCCCGAGCTCGCTCTCGACAGCGTCGGCGAACCGATCGAAGGACTCACGGTCGGTCACATTGAGTTCGAAAGCGGCCGTTCCGCCACCGATCTCCTGCGCGGTCTTGCCTGCTAGTTCGAAGTCCAGATCTCCAATTGCGACGCGCGCGCCCTTGCGCGCGAGCGCCTCGGCGGTCGCCCGGCCGATGCCACGCGCGCCTCCGGTGATTGCGACGACCCGTCCGTCTAGCGAGCGTGCGGCTTTGGCCATTCTGGAAGCTCCTCCTCTTGGGAAACGCCGGTCTGTGAAGAACGGTAACCGAACGGGAGCGGGGTTGTTGGCCGGCTGGCCAAGTGTCGTCCGCGGACACTCATGGCGCTGACCGGAAGGAGGGGACGGTCAGCCCGAAACGGTTCGCCGGAACAGCCAGCCGCAGACCGCCGTCGCCGATCCCGGCGAGGATCGGGACTCCCAACGGGAAGGAAGTCAGCACCGCGAGCACGAGGCCGGCGACCGTGATCGCCCCGAGGCCGCCGGCCGCCAGCACCAGGCGATATGCGCGTTGCTCGCGCCCGCGGCGGGAGAGGCGGTTCGGGTTGCGGGGTGAGAGGCCGGTCACGGAGTCATCGTTACAGGTGGGCGAGGGCCGCCTACGGCAGCAGCTTCTCGAGGCCGGATCGTACCGCCGGCCACTCCTCATCGATAACGCTGTAGTACGCGGAATCGCGGTAGCCGCCGCCGGGAAGGACCCGGTGGTTGCGAAGCACGCCCTCGAACCGCGCCCCGATCTTCTCCATCGCCGCCCGCGACCGCTCGTTGCGCCGGTCGGTTTTCAGCTCGACCCGAATCGCACCGGCTCGCTCGAAGGCGTGTTCGAGCAGCAGCAGCTTGCATGCGGCGTTGACGCCCGAGCCCCAGCGCTCCCGGGCGTACCAAGTCCAGCCGACCTCGAGGCCGCGGTGCTCGGCTCGCAGCTCGAGGTAGCTCGTGCTCCCGATCGCCTGCCCTGATCGTCGATCGACCACCGCAAACGGGACCCGCTCACCGGCCGCGGCCTCGCGCAGGGCGGCGTCGATCCACTCGTCCATTCCGCTTTCCTCCGCCGGTGCGGTGCCGGTCGGCATCCAGCGCCAGATGACAGGGTCGGACCCGCTGGCACCCAGTCCTTCGGCGTGGCCGGAGGTGAGCGGTTCGAGGCGCACGAGCGGCCCCTCGAGCGGGACGTTGAGCGGCGCTTCCCACATTTCTCCCATCAGAATAGATTGGGCGCGATGGACGACGCGACCCGCTTCCGGCGCCAGCTGCGGACCCTCTCCGCCATGGATGACTTGATCGCGGCCGCGGCTCCGGAGAGCCGCCGGCTCCAGCTCGACGGGGTCAGCGCGGCGATCGTCCCGGCGACCCCAGACCGCTCGATCACCAACGGCGTCGTTTACGAGCGCCCCGACGCGCTCGAGGCGGCCTACGAGGAACTGGCCGCTGCGTATGAGGAAGCGGAAATTCGGGCGTGGACGGTCTGGGTCCCGGAGGCGGACCGGTCGGTCGCTGAGGGCCTCGCCCAACGCGGCCACGTCCTGGATGCCGCGCCCCGGGTCATGCTCGGGCGGCTGGAGGCGATGCAACTCGATTCGGCCGCGCTTGACGGGGTCGATTGGTCTTCCGGCCATCCGCTGTCCGAGCTGACCGCCGTCGCGGCGCCGGTATTCGGCTTCGGGGAGGAGCTCGCCCGTGCCACGCGCATCTCACCGCCCGGAGCCCGCTGTTATCTCGCGCGTGCCGACGGCCGGCCGGCGGCGTCGGTGATGGCCATTCACCACGATGGTGACTGCGGGATCTTCTGGGTGGCGACCCTCGAGCACGCGCAGCGCCGCGGCCTCGCGACCGCGTTGATGGTCGCCGCGCTCCGCGACGCCAGGGAGGCCGGCTGCCAGACCACGAGCCTGCAGGCAACCCCCCAGGGGGCCCCGGTATACGCGCGGCTCGGGTATGAGGACCATGGCGCGATCGAGATGTGGGAGCGTAGGCTCTCCGAATGAGTGGACAGCGGGCCTCGGTGGCTCCCAACCGCGATGACGAGAGCCCTGAGGAGCGGCTCGACCGCAACCTCTCGGAGCTTGTCAACGAACTGCGCGTAGCTCTCCCGGGCGTCCAGGTCCTGTTCGCGTTCCTGCTCGTCGTCCCGTTCAACCAGCGGTTTGCGTCGGTCCAGCAATTCGAACTCGACGTTTACGTCTTCACGCTGTTCTCGACGGCCGTGGCGTCGATCTTCCTGATTGCGCCCTCGGTTCACCACCGCTTGCGCTTCCGCCAAGCCGACAAGGAGGCGCTGGTCGTGACCGGCAACCGCCTCGCGATTATCGGCCTGACCTCCCTCGCGCTCGCGATGACCGGCGTGGTCCTGCTGGTGACCGGATTCCTGTTCAGCGATGCCACGGCTGTGCTCGCGACCGCCGCGATCGGCCTGGCGTTCCTCGTCGTATGGTTCGCGATTCCGCTGAGGCGAGTGATCCGCGAGCGATGAGCGACGATTTCTCCCCGGGCAACCGGATCCGGATCGAGGTCGAGTACGACACCTGCATCGGCTCGGGCGATTGCGTCGACACCGCTGCCAAGGTCTTCGCGCTCGACGAGAACGACAAGGCGATCGTCCTCGACCCCGACGCCGAATCGGTCGACCTGATCGTCGAAGCCGCCAGCAACTGTCCGATCGCGGCGATCTTCGTCGTCGGGGAGGAGGGGGCCCTCTACCCCTGATTCTTCGAAAGAAGGTCTGCGCGGCATGGCCACCCAAATCCCTCAGCCGCTTAACTGCGAACGAGTATCACTTCGCTACTCTGGCGGAGATGAAGCGCGCCGCGGCCCTTTTCTCGTTGCTCGTGGTCGGGCCGGGCTGCGGGGCACCCGCGGGCGAACCGCAAGGCGACCCCGCAACCGCTCGCGTCTCGGCCACCACAACCCAGGTCGCCGACCTCGTCCGCAACGTCGCCCGCGGCCGCGCGGAGGTCGACGGACTCCTACCCGCCAACGCCGACCCGCACGACTACGAGCCGCGCCCGAGCGATGTCGGGGCGCTCGAAAAGGCCGCGGTGGTCTTCAGGTCCGGCGGCGAGGTGGACGTCTGGGCCGACCAGCTGATCGACGCGGCCGGCGGCGGGGCGGTCGTGGTCGACCTGCTCGACGCGGTCTCGGCCGACCAAAACCCCGACCCCCACTGGTGGCAGGACCCCCGCGCGGCGATCGACGCCGTCGGAGCGATCCGCGACGCACTCGCCGCGGCAGACCCAAAGGGGGAGGCTCGATATTCGTCCAACGCCCAGGCCTACGTCGCCAGACTCGAAGCGATCGATGAGGAGATCGCGACCTGCGTCGACCAGCTCGCGCCGGACCAACGCAAGCTCGTAACCGAACACGATGCGCTCGGCCCGTTCGCGGATCGCTACGGGTTGGAGGTGATTGGTGCGACGACGCCCGCCCTGACGACCCAGGCGCAGCCCTCCGCCGGCGAGACGGCCGCCCTGGTCGATCAAATTCGGGCAAGCGAGGTGCTCGCGATCTTCCCCGAGCGCGGCCTCAATCCCGATCTGGCAGCAGCGATCGCCGATGAGGCTGGGGCGCGCGTCGGCGGCGCCCTGTATGCCGACAGCCTCGGGGCTCCGGGCTCCGGCGGCGAGACCTACGCTGAATCGATGCGCGCCAACGCGGCAACGATCGTCAGCGGGCTGAGCGGCGGCGAGCTCGGCTGCGAGGGTCAGTGAGCATGGGGGTGGGCATCTTCTCCGAGCGCCACGACCGGAACGCGTAAGGCCATCACGGCCGCCAGCGCAGTGGTGATCGGTGCCGCCGCGATCAGGCCGATCGAGCCGACCAACGTCGCCACGATCTCCTTGGCGATCAGCTCGACGTTCGCGGCCTCGACCAGGCCCAGCTCGCCCGAGGCGAACAACAACAGAACCGGGAGCGAGGCGCCTACGTAGGCGAGCACGAGCGTGTTAACGAGCGCGCTGACGTGATCGCGCCCGATCTCGATCGCTCGCCGGTAGAGCTCGGCGAAGCCCAGCCCCGGGCTCGCCCGCCGCAGCGCCAGCACAGCGGAGGCCTGGCTGATCGTCATGTCGTCGAGCACGCCGAGGGCGGCGATCACCATCCCGGCCAGCAGCAACCCCTGGACCGAAAGCCCGGCGTCGCCCGTCTGGAGCAGGGTGGCCGTCTCCGACGACAGCCCGGTGAGATGGGTCAGGTCGGTGAACAGGACAGCGAGTGCGACCGTCAGCACCAGGCTGACCGCCGTTCCGAGTAGCGCCGCGACACTTTTGGCACCGAACCCGTGAGCGAGCGGGATCGTGACCAGCATCACGGCGAGCGAGCCGACGATCGC
The DNA here is from genome assembly GCA_963790245.1 of uncultured Thermoleophilaceae bacterium. Taxonomy (GTDB): domain Bacteria; phylum Actinomycetota; class Thermoleophilia; order Solirubrobacterales; family Thermoleophilaceae; genus JACCVG01. Next base: position 931,015 of record CAWBNP010000002.1, on the reverse strand, counting down.
GACGGCCAGCGGCGGTTCACCGGTGAGGATCGCAGGCACGACGAAGACGATCACGAGCGCGAGGCTGAGAGCGAGCCCGACCAGTGAGAGAGCCCCTCGTAGCCCGCCGAAGAGAATCACCAGGGCCGCGAAGCCGAGCGCGAGGTAGAGCATCGGCGGACCGCGTTCGAAGTCGTTGATCACGTACGTATTCGGCGTCGCGTCCGCCGGCCCACTCGCGCCCGGGGAGAGCCGGACCTCGTCTCCGACGGCCAGCTCCGGGTCCAGTCCGCCCGGAGCGAGAGCGATCGCCGTCGTCTCGCCGTCGTCGGGGCCGGAGAGCACCCGTACGGTCACCTCCCGGCAGTCGCCCGGCGCCGCCGCCGGCGCCGGACAGCGAAACGTCTCCACCCGCTCGATCGACCCCGATTCGGTGGCGGCGACCAGGCCCTGGTTCAGCTGGGCGTCGACCGTGCCGGGCCAGAGCAGAATCAGCCCGGCAGCCGTGCCCGCGGCCAACAGCGCAACGAGCGCGACGGAGAACCGACCGGCGGGGCTGCCCAGCAAAGCGCGCACGGGGCGACGCTAGCGAGCTCGTCGGTCAGCGGGCGAGCTTGCGGAGCTTCTTCAGCTGCCCGTAGAGCTTCGACCCCGGGCAGTCGGTCTGGCCTGCGTCCTTGTGACCCGAGATCGTGTTGAGCTTGACCTTCTCGCCCTTGCGATAGCGGTTGCCCGACCCCCCGCCCGAAACGAGCTTGACCTTGTCATCGGGCTTGAAGTCGTGAATCCGCCCGAGCTCCTCGATGAGTGCCGCCTCGGTCTTGAGCGCGTCCTTCGACTGTTCGTCCTTCTCGAAGGTCCCGAGGTTGGCGATCCCGACGCTCTGTTCGTTGAAGCCGACGGCGTGGGCGCCGATCACCGAGCGGTTGATCCCACCGGCGCGGCCTTCAAAGATCTGGCCGAACTTGTCGACGACGAAGTTGTAGCCGATGTCATCCCAGCCGTTGCCGTTGCGGTGGAAGCGGCAGATCCCGAGCACCATGTCGGCCGACTCGTTGCGCGAGTAGTCGTTGGCGTTGACGGTGTGGTGGACGATTGCGGCCTCGAAGTCGCCCTCACGCGACTTGCGTCGCGGCTTGCAGTCGTTGCCGCGGTCCCACTTCTTGCGCGCGGTCACCTGCTTGGAGATCTTGCCGTTGACCTTGACGGGCTTCTCATTCTCTCGCGGGTCTCGGTCACGGTCGCGGGGGCGCCGCGGAGGATCCTTCTCTTCGCCGGCCGCTTCCTCGTCGCTGCGCGGAGGGTCGACATCCGGATCCTCGAGCGGATCAGTCGGCTCGTCGATGAAGCCCGACGAGGCGGCCGGCTTCGCGAGCGCCGCGGTATTGATGAACTGGATCCGCATGCCGGGCGCTGACCGGGCGGTGCGGTACTGGAGGAAGCGCGACTCGCCGGCCCAGACGGGCGCGGAGACGCTCTTCGCCTGCGCAGCACGGCGGCGCTCGCCGCTTCCCGGTTCGGGCCCGCCGTCGGGCTGGGTCGGGACGGGAGTCCACCTCGACCAGTCCTCGCCGTCCTCGCTCACGCGGACCGCGATCGCCGGATCCGAGCCGTCGCCCCAGCGGAAGCCGAGCATCGTGAAGTCGGCCGGCGCCTCGATCGGCTCGGACACCGTGCCGCTCTTTGCGGACGTGACCGACCCCAGCACCCGGTCGGGCGCTGCGATCTCGAACTCGGCGGGAGCGGTGCTCGCCGAAGAGGCCGGGGCAGCGATCAGCGACAGGCAGATCGCGGACACGGCCGCAAATGCAGCGGTGTTTCGCGTCATCAGGAAGAACAACACGTTACAGAGGTGGGTGGTTTCGGCGCGCGCATTCCCGTAACGGGGATACTTCGCGCGCGTGAGCACCGTCCCTGCCTTCATGGTCGCGGTGGTCGGCCACGTCGAGTGGGTCGAGTTCGCCGCCGTCGACCGGGTCCCGGCGGCCGGAGAGATCGCCCACGCCGGGCCGGCCTGGGGAATCGCCGCCGGCGGTGGGGCGGTGGCGGCTGTTCAGCTCGCCAGGTTGGCCGGTGCCGCGCGGTTGTTCACCGTCCTAGGCCAGGACTCCCTGGGGGACCGCTGTCTGGAGGAACTGACCGAGCTCGGTGTCGAGGTCCATGCGGCGCGGCGCGGCTCTCAACGCCGCGCGCTGACGCTCGTCGACGACGCCGGCGAGCGGACGATCACGACGCTCGGGCCGAAGCTCGTCCCGTCGCTGGCGGACGGGCTCCAGCTTGATCGGCTGGCGGGCTGCGATGCGGTCTTCTTCGTCGCGGGCGACCCCGACGCGCTGCACGCCGCGCGCGGCGCCCGGATCCTGACAGCGACCACGCGGGAGCTCGCCACGCTGAGCGCGGCCGGCGTGGCGCTTGACGCCGTGATCGGGAGCGCGCGAGATCCGGGCGAGGGTTACCCGGCCGGTGCGCTCGAACCCCCTCCCGCGCTCGTCATCCGGACCGATGGCGCGGACGGTGGCAGCTTCGAGACCGCAGCGGGCGAGACCGGGCGCTTCACGGCGAGCGCGCCGCCCGGGTCGCCGATCGACGCGTATGGGTGTGGAGACAGCTTCGCGGCCGGAGTGAGCTTCGGCCTGGCCTGTGGTTGGGACCACGAGCACGCGATCGAGCTCGGCGCGCGCTGCGGTGCCGCGGTGCTGACCGGTCGCGGGCCGTACGCCGGACAGCTCACCCGCGCGGACTTAGTCGGCTAGGCCGCGCCCAGATACTCGGACTCGAGTACCAGATCCTTGATCAGGGTCTGGGATCATCCGCACGAACGACCAGCGCATGAACGGGAGACGCTTGGCCCCGACCTCGAGCAACTTCGGCATGGCCGCAGCCTAGCCCTGGAAAACCGGGTCAGTGGTCAGCGACCTCGCCGCCGTCCGGGACCAGGGGCAGACCGGCAGCGACCCAGGCGAGAAGGCCGCCTTCGAGGCTGTAGGCCTCATACCCCGAGGCGCGGAACGCATCGGCCGCCGTCGTCGAGCGCCCGCCGATCCGACACTGGAAGACGACCGGCGTGTCACGGTCGATCGAGCCGGCCTGTGAGGGGAGGTCGACGAGCTCGATATGGCGGGCGCCCTCGATCCGCCCGGCATCCCACTCGCGAGGTTCGCGCACGTCGATCAGCTGGATCTCTTCGGCCGCGAGCAGATCGCGCAGCCGCTCGGCGCTCAGATTGTGTTCAGCGGCCATCGGCCAACCGTAGCGCCCGCGACGCGACGCCCTAGAGTGGCCTCGTGGAGCCCGTGGAAGTCGCTTTCGCCGGTATTGCCGCGCAAGCCGAGATGCTGCGCGGCAAACAGATCTCCGCACGTGAGCTGGTCGAACTCCAGCTCGAGCGTATTCAGCGGCTCGAGCCCGAGCTGAACTGCTTTCGCGTCGTGCTCGCCGAGCGGGCCCTGCTCGAGGCGGCCCAGGCCGACGCCCGGATCGGTTCCGGCGATCAGCGGCCGCTGCTCGGTGTGCCCGTCGCGATCAAGGACGGCTGGGACCTCGCGGGTGAGCTGACGACTCACGGCACCGGCGCCTACGGAGCTCCTCCCACCGAGGACAGCGAGTTCGTCGCGCGGCTGCGCGCCGCGGGCGCGATCGTGATCGGCAAGACCCACCAGCCCGAGTTTGCCCAGTGGATGTTCACCGAGTCCGCGACCTGGGGGGTCACCCGCAACCCGTGGGATCTGCGGCGCACTCCCGGTGGTTCGAGCGGCGGCTCGGGTGCGGCCGTAGCCGCAGGGTTGGTCGGCGCTGCCTCCGCCTCCGACGGGGCCGGCTCGATCCGGATCCCGGCCGCTGCCTGCGGGCTGTTCGGGCTGAAGCCACAGCGCGGCCGCGTCCCGCTGACGCCGTTCATCGATCACTGGCACGGTCTCTCGGTGGCCGGGACGCTGACCCGCTCGGTGTTCGACACGGCGCTCTGGCTCGACGTCGTCAGCGGGCCGTCAGAGCGTGATCCCAATGCCCTGCCGGAACCGCCCGAGCCCTTCGTCGCTGCTGCCCGACGGCCTCCCCGGCTGCTGCGGATAGCTGTTTCGTTCGGTTCGCCGACGCTCGCCCCGGTGGGCGCGGAAGAGCGGTCGGCGGTCGAGGCAACCGCTGAGCTGCTCGCCTCGCTCGGGCACACGATCATTCACGAGGGCCCGGACTTCGGCGTTCGGGCGGGCGGCATCTATTCAGAGATCGGCGCAAGCCTCTCGCTGCGCTACCTGCGCGGTGCTGTTGATGATGCGGCGGCGATCGCCCATCCGAAGCGGCTGATGCGCCGTTCGCGCCAGCTCGCCCGCCTCGGATCGCTGATCCCGCAGTCGCTGCTCGATCGCGATCGCGCGCGGGAGGTGGACCTGGCCGCTCGGATCAACCGCGTGTTCGATCGCTGCGACGTGTTGCTGACCCCCACCGTCCCGGCGCCGCCGCTGGCGGTCGGCGCACTCGAGGGGCGTGGAGCGCTCGCGTGCATGCTCGCCGGGCTGCGCGGCTTCGGCGCGGCGTTCACCGGCCCCTGGAACGTCACGGGCCAGCCCGCGGCCGCCGTGCCCGCCGGGTTCGACGCTGACGGCATGCCCCTCTCGATCCAGCTCGTCGGCCGGCCGGCCGACGAGGTCACGCTGATCGAGCTCGCGGCCCAGATCGAGGGTGAGCGCCCGTGGGCTTCCGCCCGCCCGCCGGGCTTCGGCGGCACGGGCTAACGTCTCGGGCATGGGGGAGAGCGACAACGGATCCGATGGGGCACTGAGCCTCGTACGCAACCTCGCGGGTTCGTTGGTCAAGGGGGTCAGCGGCGCTGTCGCCTCGCGCGTTCCTCCGGCTGATCTGGACGAGCGCGATCCCGACTACATCCGGGAGAGCCTCCCCGGCCTCTGGATGCTCGCGAGCTTCTGGTTCCGGGCCGAGGTGCGCGGTCTGCACAACATCCCGGACGAGGGCGGAGTGCTGATCGTCGGCAACCACTCCGGCGGCAATATGACCCCCGACACGATCGTCTTCACGCTGGCGTTCAACACCTACTTCGGCGTCGAGCGGCGGTTCTTCCAGCTCGCCCACAACCTCGTCCTCTCGGCACCCGGCCTCGGTTTCCTGCGCAGGTACGGGACCGTCGCGGCTTCGCACTCGAACGCCCACAAGGCGCTTTCGAGCGGCGCCGCGTTGCTTGTCTACCCGGGAGGGGATCACGAGGTCCACCGGCCTTCATGGCAGTCGGCCCGCGTCGACTTCGCGGACCGCAAGGGCTTCATCCGGCTGGCGCTCGAGCAGGGCGTGCCGATTGTCCCGCTCGTCTCGATCGGTGGCCAGGAGACGGCGCTGTTCCTCAGCCAGGGCCGCGGAATCGCTCGTGCGCTGGGGCTCGATCGACCGCCGTTCCGGCTCAAGGTGCTGCCAATCTCGATCGCCCTCCCGTGGATCCTCAACGTCGGAGACTTCGCCGGCCACATTCCGCTGCCGGCCAAGGTAACGGTGCAGGCGCTGCGCCCGATCGACTTGCGTGCGGAGTTCGGCGAGGAGCCGGATGTTGACGAGATCTACTGGGAGATCACGACGCGGATGCAGGAGGCACTCGACGCGCTCGCCGAGGAACGCAGCCTGCCGGTGATCGGGTAACTGGTCAACGGTGCGCGTCGAGGAGAAGATCACGATCGAGGCCGCAGCCGCCGAGGTCTGGGAGCAGATCGTGGATCCGGCGGAGGCGCGCCATTTCCTCGCGGGGATGACGCGCTGGGACGTCGAGGGTGACGAAACGACACGGCTCGGCAGCCGTATCTCGATGCGGATGGGCGTGGGTTCGGCCGAGGTCGGCAGCCTCGTGGAGGTCGTCGAGTACGACGCGAACCGTGATCTCGCGTGGACCAGCGTCACAGGTCTTGACCAGCGCGGCCGCTGGAGGCTGCGAGAACGCACACCGGGCCGGACAACCGTTACGTTTCGGCTCAGCTACCAGGCGCCGGGCGGACTGCTCGGCACCGTCTCAGATCGCCTCTCCTCACCAATGGTCCGCCATAACCTCAAGCAGTCACTCGAGAACCTCAAGCGACGGGTCGAGGGCGGAGCCGGCTCGGCCGAGCCGGGGTCCGGGTCAACCGGCTCCGGGGTGGTGGCCAGCCTGGTCCAGAAGATCGACGACGTACGGGTGCTGCGAGGGGCGGGGATCGTACGGCCGGTCAGGCCGGACCGGATAGTTCGCAGCCTCGTCGCGCTCAACCGCTTCGGCCCGACCCCAGCCGCCGGCTACGCCGCCTCGGCGGTGATGCACCCCAACGACGTCGGCTTGATCGACGAACTCGGTGAGCTCACCTTCCGCGAGCTGCACGAACGGACCAACGCGCTCGCGCATTCCCTGGCCGACGCCGGCGTTCTGGAAGGCCAAGGGGTCGGCGTCATGTGCCGCAACCACCGCGGCTTCGTCGAGGCGACGATCGCGCTCTCGAAGCTGGGCGCCAACTGTCTCTATCTCAACACGGCATTCTCCGGCCCGCAGCTCGCCGATGTCTGTGAGCGTGAACAGCCCGTCGCCCTCATCTATGACCAGGAGTTCGACGGGCTGCTCGAGCACGCCGGCGTGGACCGTAAGCGGTTCGTCGCCTGGCAGGACGGCCCGAGCGAGCACGCGACGCTCGAGGAGTTGATCGAGGCCGGTGATCGGAGCAATCACGTTCCGCCGAGCGAGCCCGGCCGTGTGGTGATCCTGACCTCGGGAACGACCGGTACTCCGAAGGGCGCGACGCGCAAGCAGCCCGACGGGATCGACCCGGCGATCACGTTGCTGTCGAAGATCCCCCTCAAGACCCGCAATACGACATTCATCGTCGCCCCGCTGTTCCATTCCTGGGGGTTTGCGCACTTCTCGCTCGGCATGATCCTCAGCGCGACCTACGTGCTGCGGCGCAAGTTCGATCCCGAAGCCACGCTCGAGACGATCGAGCGCTACAAGGTCGACGTCGCTCCGATGGTCCCCGTGATGCTCCAGCGGATCATGGAGCTACCACCCGAGACTCGGCGCAAGTACGACACAGGCAGCCTCACGGCCGTGCCGCTCTCCGGTTCGGCGCTTCCCGGCGAGCTCGCGATCCGGTTCATGGACGACTTCGGCGACGTCGCCTACAACCTCTACGGTTCGACCGAGGTCGCCTGGGCGACGATCGCCACACCCGCCGACCTCCGCGCCGCGCCAGGGACCGCGGGCCGGATCCCACGCGGGACGACGTTGCGGATCTACGACGAGCGCGGCAGCCAGATGCCGACCGGTGAGCCGGGGCGGATCTTCGTCGCCAACGAGATGCTCTTCGAGGGCTACACCGGAGGCGGCGGGAAGGAAGTGATCGACGGGCTGATGTCGACCGGTGATGTCGGATATCTCGACGAGTCTGGTCGGCTGTTCGTCGTCGGTCGCGACGATGACATGATCGTTTCCGGGGGCGAGAACGTCTTCCCGCGCGAGGTCGAGGATCTGATCTCCGACATGGACGGCATCGCCGAGGTCTCCGTGATCGGGGTCGACGATGAGAAGTTCGGCCAGCGGCTGAAGGCGTTCGTCGTCAAGCAGGGCGATTCGGCCGTGAGCGCCGAGCAGATCCAGGCAGAGGTCAAGTCCAAGCTCGCCGGCTACAAGGTGCCCCGTGATGTCGAGTTCATTGACGAGCTTCCACGTAACGCCACGGGCAAAGTGCTCAAGCGCGAGCTCGCCGAGCTCTAGGGCCCGATGGCTATCGACTTCGAGGGCGAGGGGCTGCTCGAGGGTACGGGCAGCGCCTATGAGCGCGCGCATCGGCTCGAGTTGCTCGAGCGGCTCTCCGAGGCCGGCGTCTCGCTGGAGGAGCTGCGACGTGCGATCGATGAGGAGCGGCTCGCGCTGCTGCTCGTCGAGCTGCGGCTGACCGGCGATCGCGAGTACACGGCGATCGAGATAGCCGAGCAGTCGGGGGTATCGCTCGAGTACCTCAACCGCCAGCGGCGTGCGATCGGGTTGCCCGCCGCCGCTGACGACATACCGGCCTTCAGCGACGACGACCTCGAAGCCGCGCGGCGGCTGAAGGGGTTCCTCGACTCCGGATTATCCGAACAGGACCTGCTCGACAACTCACGCGTGATCGGCGAGGCGATGGCCCGTGTCGCGGCTGCCACCCGCGAAGTGGTCGCGCCGGCGCTGATGCGGGCAGGGGATACGGAACTCGACCTCGCTGTCCGCTATGCCGAGGCGGCGACCGAGCTCGTACCGCTTGTCGGGGGCGTCCTGACCCACCAGTTCAAGGCCCAGCTGCTTGAGGGAATCCGTCGGGATGTGATCACCGGCTCGCAACGGCGCGCCGGCCAGATCGCGGGCGAGACCGAGATCGCGGCGGCGTTCGCCGATCTGGTCGGGTTCACGCGCCTCGGGGAGACGCTGCCTACGGGTGATCTGGGCCGGCTCGCGGGAAGGCTCGCCGATCTCGCCGGCGATGTCATCGATGCGCCGGTTCAGCTCGTCAAGACGATCGGCGACGCGGTGATGATGGTCAGCGAGGATCCGGGCGCTCTGCTGGACACCGCCCTCGAGCTGGTCAGGCGCGCGGGGCAGGAGGGCGGCGGCTTTCCCGAGCTCAAGGCCGGTCTCGCCGTCGGTCCCGCGGTCTCGCGCGCCGGGGACTGGTACGGCCACACGATCAACCTCGCGGCACGGCTCACGCAGGCCGCCCGGCCGGGAAGCGTGCTCGTCGCCGAGCCGGTCAAGGGCGTCGTCGATGAGCGGCGCTACAGCTGGTCTTTTGCGGGTGAGCGCAGCCTGAAGGGGATCGAGGGGGGCACGAAGGCGTTCCGCGTCCGGGTGCTCGAGCCGGACGTTTAATGCGCCGGTTCGCGGCCACCGACTTCGCGCTCGCCGATCTGGTCGAGCGGAAGACCGAGGCGGTCACGGCGATCCTCCCCGCGCGCGAGACGGCGGCGACGATCGGCGGGGTGATCGATCAGCTGACGCCGCTTCGCGCGGCCGGCCTGCTCGACCGGATCGTGGTGGTCGATGCGGATTCGGGCGATGGGACCGCTGCGGTAGCTGCCGAGCACGGGGCCGAAGTCCTGTGCGAATCGGCCCTGATGCCGGAGCTCGGACCGGTGCTCGGTAAGGGCGACGCCATGTATCGGGCGCTGGCGGCGACCGACGGCGAGATCGTTGTCTTCCTCGACACAGATAGCCACGCCTTCGACCCGGCCTTCGCCCTTGGAGTGCTCGGGCCGTTGCTCACCGAGCCGTCGATCGGTTTCGTGAAGGCGGCTTACGACCGGCCGTTCGCGGCCGGAGACCAGGTCGTTCCCCACGGTGGCGGGCGCGTCAACGAGCTCGTCGCACGGCCGCTGCTGAACCTCTGCTTCCCCGACCTCGCGGTTTGCCGTCAGCCGCTGGCGGGCGAGGTCGCCGCACGGCGTGAGCTGCTGGAGGCACTGCCGTTCCCGGTCGGCTATGGGGTCGAGATCGCGAACCTGATCGATGCCCACGCCGCACTCGGCAGCGAGCGGCTCGCGCAGGTGGAGGTGGGCTTGCGCCGCAACAGTCATCAGCCGCTGCGCGAGCTCGCACCGATGGCCTACGCCGTGATTGCGACCGTCCTGGCGCGCTCTGATCCGGAGGCCGTCCGCCAGCCCGCAGGCAGGGTCCTGCTCCCCGAGCGCAACGGCGTAGAGGAGCGGTCGGTGCCGCTGCTCGAGCGCGCTCCGCTGCGCGCCTAAGCCAGCCGCCGATCAAGCGAGGCCTCGAGCCCTTCCTCCCAGGGCCCGGCCTTCTCGATCCAGAGGTGGGCGCGAGGGCCTTCGAGGTCGAGCGTCGCGATCTGGTTGTCGAAGGTCAGGTTTTGATCGATCCGCCAGCGGATCTCCGGATCGGCGACGCCCGCGGCGCGAGCGAGCAGCCGGGTCAGCGCCTCGGCGGGCTTCGAGGCAGCGATTCTCAGCACCATCCGCTCCTGGCCCGACAGGGGATTGCGGACCGGCGAGCAGACCGCCTGGTAGACGGCGCTGCCGACCCCGCTCCCACGCCTGAAGGCGACCTCGGCGAGGAACGCGTGGTGCACGTCGCCCGAGAGCGCGACGATCGACGCCGGTGCTGAGCCGCGCTCACCCGCGCCGACCTCGCGCAGCAGCTCGGCGACGCGGTCGAAGGAGGTCCGGAAGGCGCCCCAATGCTCGAGGTCGACGGCCTGGCGCATCCGTTCGCCGAGCTTCGCGCCGAGCCTCCCCCAGGCGCCGCCCGAGACGGCCTCGTTCCAGCTCTCCAGGTGATGCATCCCCGGAGACATCAGGATCGGGATCGAGGTCGCGAGCAGCAGGTGGTCGAAGTCGCCCTCGCAGCCCTCGACGACCCACTGCCACTCGTCGTCGTCGAGCATCTTGCGGTCGTCGGGGTTCAGCTCGCGCGCCGCGCGCGAGTCCATCGTCACGAGGCGGGACCCGCCGATATCGCGGCTGAAGCTCCAGCGCATCGTGCTCGGATCCCGATCGGCGCGCTCTGCGAAGTCACGCAGCAGCGCCCCCGCGTCATCGCTTCGGCGGACCTCTGCGAGCAGCTCGTCGGCGGCCAGCTCGGCGGGGGAGAGGTTGCCGAGATGCTGGTAGACCCAGTAGGAGACCAGCCCCCCCACGATCCGGTCGTGCCACCAGTCCTTGGCGCGCATCTCCTCGAGCCAGGTCGCCGAGGAGTTCCAGTCGTCGTGGATGTCGTGGTCGTCGAAGATCATCGCCATCGAGACCGTCGAGGCCAGCCAGCGGAATTCCGGGTCCTTCCACGAGTCCCAGTAGAGCCGCGTGTACTCCTCGAAGTCCGCAACCTGCTCGCCCGGGGGTTTGTCGGGATCACGCCGCGACCGGATGAACTCGAGTGTGCCTGGCGAGACTTCGTCGGCGTAGACCTGGTCGCCGAGCAGGATCATCATCTGGGGCCAGCAGTTGCGATCGGAGCCCTGCATACGCATGGCGAGTCGGTAGAGCGCGTCGGCTCCTCGGCCGCGCTCGTCCTCGTCCTTGGGCAGCGTGTAGGGCTCCTCGTGCGGCAGCGAGACCCGGCAGGAGCCGAACGACAGACGTGTGCGGCCCTTCCGGCTGAAGGTCCTGATCGAGCACGGCGGGCGGGGGTCGTCGGCCGCCGGCCAGACGTGCTGCTCGTCGATCGAGACGGTGTACCGGGTGTCGGTGCCGGGTTCGAGACCCTCGATCGCGAGGATGGCGTAATGGTGGCCTTCGACGCAGAAGGTCCGCGCCAGCCCGACGAGTTCGCCGGCGCTGACCGAGACCTCGCACGGCGCATCGGTCTCGACCCAGATCGTCGCCTCGCGCTCGCTGACGTACCGCAGCAGCGGCCCGACAATGAGCGCGGGACTCATCGCGGGCTGACTTGTTGGGTCAGGCGTTGCCGGATGAGGACCCCGTGGGGTCTCACAGATCCTGGACGGCGGCGGTGACGGCCTGGATCGACTCCTTGGCATCACCGAACAGCAGCGCCGTGTTGTCGGCGTAGAAGAGCGGATTATCGATGCCCGCGTAGCCGGTGCCCATCGAGCGCTTGAGCACGATCACCGATCCGGACTTGTCGACGTCGAGGATCGGCATCCCGTAGATCGGGCTGTCGGTCACGTCGCGCGCGGCGGGGTTGGTGACGTCGTTGGCCCCGATCACGAGCGAGACGTCGACCTGCGGGAACTCGGGGTTGATCTCGTCCATTTCCTTGAGGTTGTCGTAGGGCACGTCAGCCTCGGCGAGCAGGACGTTCATGTGCCCGGGCATGCGGCCGGCGACCGGGTGGATCGCGTAGAGCACCTCGACGCCCCTTTTCTCGAGCTCGGTGGCGAGCTCGCGGACGGCGTGCTGAGCCTGCGCCATCGCCATCCCGTAGCCCGGCGCGACCACGACGCGCTGGGCATAGGCGAGCTGGATCGCGACGTCGGCGGCATCGGTCGACTGGACGGTGCGGCCCTCGTTGTCGGCGAGGCCGCCGGTCGGCGCTCCGCCTCCGCCACCGAAGCCGCCGGCGACGATGTTGGCGATCGAGCGGTTCATCGCGTCGGCCATCAGGTTGGTGAGGATCGTGCCGGAGGCGCCGACGATGATGCCCGCGACGATCAGCGCAACGTTGTCGAGCGCGATTCCGGCGGCCGCGGCCGAGAGGCCGGTCAGCGCGTTCAGCAGGGAAATCACGACCGGCATGTCGGCGCCGCCGATCGGCAGCACGAACATGTTGCCGAGGATCGCCGCGGCGACCAGGATGACGATGAACAGCGTCTCGGAATCCGAGCCGGTGACCAACATCACGGCGCAGACGATGCAGACGATCAGCAGGCCGAGGTTGATGAACTGCTGGCCGGGGAGCTGGATCGGCCGACCCGGGAGGATCTCCTGGAGCTTGGCGAAAGCCACGTTGGAGCCCCAGAAGGAGATCGAGCCGACGACAGCCGCGAACAGGATCGGGATCTCGGTCTCGAGCGGCAGCGAGCCGCCGTAGTCACGGAACTCGGCCCATGCGATCAACGCGACCGCGCCGCCGCCAACGCCGTTGAACAGCGCCACCATCTGCGGCATCGCGGTCATCTTCACGTTGCGTGCGGCCGGGACGCCGATCAGCGTGCCGATTCCGATGCCCAGCGCGATCAGCCCGTAATCGCCGACGGTCGGGATAAGCAGCGTCGCGACCACCGCGAAAACCATGCCGACGGCGGCGATGATGTTGCCGCGCCGCGCCGTGGAGGGGTGGGTCAGGTTGCGCAGGCCGACGATGAACAGGACGAACGCGATCAGGTAGAGAACGCGGATAAACGCCTCGTCCCGGAGGAAGGAGAGCGCGGTCATTCGGGCTCCTGGTCCTTCTTGGGCTCGGGCTTCCGCTTGAACATCCCGAGCATCCGGTCGGTGACCAGGAAGCCGCCGACGATGTTGATCGTCCCGAAGGCGATCGCGATCACCAGGATCACCTTGTTGAGCGGCCCATCCGACTCGGCGATGATCAACAGCCCGCCGAGCAGGACGATGCCGTGGATCGCGTTGGTCGCCGACATCAACGGCGTGTGGAGCGTGTTCGGCACCTTCGAGATGACCTCGAGCCCGACGAAGGCCGCGAGCACCAGAATCGTGATCTCGGTCAAGAGGTCCATCTAGACAGCCGCCTTCTTTGCCCCTGCATTGACGATCTCGCCCTCGTGGGTGATGCAGGCGCCCTTGATCACGTCATCTTCGAAGTTCAGCTCGAGCTTCCCGTCGACGACCATCAGGTCAAGCAGCGCCGAGATGTTGCGCGCGTAGAGCTGGGAGGCGTGCTCGGCCATCGTGCTCGGGAGGCCGAGCGGCGCCACGATCGTCACGCCCTCGCGCACAACCGTCTCGCCGGCCTCCGAGAGCTCGCAGTTGCCGCCCGCTTCGCCCGCCATGTCGACGATCACCGAGCCGGGCTTCATCGCCGCGACGGTCGCCGCGGTGATCAGCCGCGGGGCGGGGCGGCCGGGAACGAGCGCCGTCGTGATCACGGCGTCGAACTGCGCCGTCTTCTCGCCGAGCGCGCGCTGCTGGGCCTCGCGCTCCTCGTCGGTCAGCTCGCGGGCGTAGCCGCCCTCGCCCTCGGCGTCAGAGCCGATCCCGAGATCGAGGAAGCTCGCGCCGAGGCTCTCGACCTGCTCGGCCACTGCGGCGCGCACGTCAAAGGCCGACACACGGGCGCCGAGCCGCTTCGCGGTCGCGATCGCCTGGAGCCCGGCGACGCCGGCGCCGAGCACGAGCACCTTGGCCGGGGCGATCGTCCCCGCGGCCGTCGTCAGCATCGGGAAGAACCGCTCGAGCTCCTGGGCGGCGATCAGGGCGGCGCGGTAGCCGGCGACGGTCGCCTGGGAGGAGAGCGCATCGGCGGACTGGGCGCGGGAGATCCGCGGCACCGCTTCCATCGCGAAGGCGCTTATTCCGGCTGCGGCGAGGGCCTTGCTCGTCTCGGGGGAGCCGAGCGGATCGAGGAAGCCGATCAGGACCGTCCCCTCGCTCAGCTGCCCAATCTCCTCGGCGCTCGGCGGGGCCACCTTGGCGACCGCCTCGCAAGACCACGCGGCGCCGGTGCTCGCGCCGGCTTCCCCGTAGGCTTGATCGGAGATGTTCGCCTCCGTCCCGGCTCCGGCCTCGACCGTCACGGTCACGTCCTTGGCGGCGAGTTTCTTGACCGCGTCCGGGACGAGGGCAACCCGGCGCTCGCCCGCGGCGGTTTCCTTGGGGACACCTAGCTTCACGGGTCGGGAAGCCTATGCGAAGCTCGCAGTCGTTGCCGCGACCCTCGATCCGATCGGAGAAGCATGAAGCTCTACGTCTGCTGGGGGACCTTCCCGACGCCCAGGCCTGGTGGCCACCCGTGCGGTAACGCCTATGACGCGCTGCGCGACGCCGGCCACGAGCCCGAGGTCATCAAGGCCTACGGTCTGGCGCCCCTGCCCGACCTGACGAGTGGCCGGCGCGAGGTCAAGCGTCTGACGGGCAAATCCTGGGTTCCGGTCCTCGTCACCGATGACGGCGAGATCATCAACGAGTCGAAGGCGATTGTCAGCTGGGCGGAAGCGAACCCGGCCTGAGCGCTAGGCGGCGTGCACGAGCCGGACCGGGCGGCGCCGTTTGCGCCGCGGGCGCATCTCGTGCTCGTCGCGCTCGAGGTCGGCGGCGCGGAAGCGTGCCAGTGCCGCCGCGATCTCCCGGTAGCCCCCGGCGTTGACGGCCATCCCGATGTGGCTCGCATGGATCTCGACGATGCGGTCCGCGGCATCGTCGACGCAGGCCTCCCAGTTGACGACGCCGTCGGACTTCGAGTAGATCGACAGAAATCCGACCTCGTCGGGGAACGGCCCCGCCAGGTCCTCCCAGAAGTTGGTGCAGCACCCGCCGACCAGGCAGCGCGCACTGAAGAAGCCGGGCGCGCCGATTGTCCCGAGCAGGCCGACCGCGAGCACCTGGAGCTGGACCAGCGGATGGAGATCCAGCTGCCTGGTTGTCGGCGAGCCGAGGTTGATGATTCCCGAGACGAGGTCGGGACGACGGACGGCGAGCACGCGCCCGAAGCTGCCGCCACGGCTCTGCCCGATGATCGCGACGCGCTGGCCGGAGGCCTCGACCATCGCCTCCAGGCGCGCCTCGAGGCGGCGCGCGACCGCCTCGGAGCAGTCGACGTTGGCGCGCATGCCGGCCTTCCGTGTTCGGTGGCCGGTTCGGCGCAGCCAGCGGGTCATGATCCCGAGCGAGCCGTCGCCGGCGAGGAAGCCCGGGATCAGCAGGACGGGCTGGTCGGAGCCCTCCTCGACGTCGTGGCCGCGAAACACCGGGTCGCGCATCAGCGCGGCGGCCTCGAAGCCCAGGCGGCTCTCGCGCCAGAGCGGCGGTACAGACAAGATCGACGGTCCCTTCCGCGTCATCCGGTCCCCTCTCCGAGCCGCCGTCGGCTCATTGACCGGCGGGAAGATACAGCAGCGATCGGAGTGCCGTGCGCCATCTCAATACGATCATCGGCAGTGCGAGCGGTCACCTTCAGCGACGGATCAATCTCGATCGATCAGCACCCGGACCCGACCCCGGGCATCGGGGAGGTCCTGATCGCGATTCGAGCGGCCGGCCTCAACGGCGCCGACGCGCTGCAGCGCAAGGGTTTCTATCCGGCGCCGCCCGGCTCGCCGCCGGACATCCCCGGACTCGAGTTCGCCGGTGAGGTCGTCGAACTGGGGCCGGATGCCGAGCGGTTCGCGCTCGGCGATCGGGTGATGGCGATCGCCGGCGGCGGTGGGCAGGCCGAGCTGATCGCCGTCCACGAGCGCGCCCTGATGCCGGTGCCCGCCGCCGTGGATTGGTCGGCCGCCGGCGGCCTGCCCGAGGTCTTTACGACCGCTCACGACGCGCTTTTCACCCAGGCCGATCTGAAGTGCGGGGAGCGGCTGCTCGTCCACGGCGCGGCCGGCGGTGTAGGCACCGCGGCCGTCCAGCTCGCGGCTGCGTCCGGCGCGGCAACGGTGGCCACGGTTCGCAATCAGGACTCACGCTCGGGGGTCGAGGATCTTGGCGCGACGCTCGTGGTCGACCCCGACGGATTCGGTGAGCACGGGCCGTTCGATGTCGTTCTCGAGCTGGTCGGCGGCCCCAACCTGGCAGCCGATATCGATGCGCTCGCGACCGGTGGCCGGATCGTCGTGATCGGCGTCGGCGGAGGCGCCAAGGCGGAGCTCAACCTGCTCGCGCTGATGGGCAAGCGCGGCCGGATCATGGCTTCCACGCTCCGCGCCCGGCCGCTCGAGGAGAAGGCCGCCGCGATGCGGGGCGTCGAGCGCCACGTGCTGCCGCTGTTCGAGAGTGGCGCCGCCGAGGTCCCGATTGCCGCCACCTTCCCACTCGACGAGGCGGAGGCCGCTTATGAGAGCTTCACCACGCCGGGCAAGCTCGGCAAGGTCGTCCTGACCCTGTCCTGACAGTTCGCTGCTCGATTGAAGCGGCGCTTAGGCGCGTAGCCCGTCGATCAGGCTCAGCAGCGAGGCCTGGAGTTGCTCGCGCTCGGCGTGAGGGTCCTCGGCCGACGCGATCATGATCCCGGCCTCGCCCATCGCGGAGAGCAGCAAATGGGCGAGCGGCTTGACCGGCTGGTCGCGCAGGACGCCGGCGGCCATACCACCCGATAGCGCGGCCGTGATCAGGCCGAGCCCGTACCGGGCGTCGATCTCCCGCCATTCGGCCCAGCCGAGCACGGTCGGTGCCTCGATCAGCGAGATCCGCGCGAGCGCCGGGTCCTCGCATGCGTCGAGGAACGCGGCGACCCCGGAGCCGAGCAGCTCGAGTGGGCCGGCTACGCCGCCGATCCGTGCGGCGATCGAGGCGACGAGCGCCTCCTCGTTCGACTCGTGAACCGCGCGGAACAGGTCCCGTTTGTCGGTGAAGTGGTGGTACAGGGCGCCGCGGGTCACGCCTGCGGCTTGCACAACCTCCTCGGTTCCGACGTCGCTGTAGCCGCGCGCGGCGAACAATTTGCGCGCCGCTTCGATCAGGGCTCCCCGCGTTGCATCGCTGCGCTTCGCCTGCCGATTGGCCCGTGCCATAAAACGATATGGTATAGATACAGGCTGTATGTATGTTGCCCACCAAACGGAGCCAAGCGATCTGATGGACGCGCGTGAGTTCGTGGCGCTGTTCACGGATGGCTGGCGCGACCCGGGTGGCATCGAGGAGTTTCTCGCTCACTTCCTGCCCCTGATGGCGCCCGACGTCCGGCTGCTCCAGTCGATCGGACCGCCGATCGTGGGACACGCCGGAGTCCGGAGGCAATTCACCGCGCTATTCGACCTGCTCGACGACGTTCGCGGGAAGGTCACCTCGTGGAGCGTCGAGGGTGAGGTGGCGCACGTCGAGTTGACGATCAGTGCGCGCCTCGGCGGCCGCACGGTGAGGCTCGAAACCTGTGATCGGCTGGTCATCCGCGACGGGACGCTCGTCGAGCGGCGGGCCTACCTCGAGCCCCTGCCGCTCCTCCGAGCGATCGCCTTGACGCCCCGGTCGTGGCCGAAGGCCGCGCGCCTACTGACATCCAGATAGAGAGGACCCAACGATGGTGACTGCGGACTCCAAGACCTACTGGCGCTCTCCCGACCTCGGGGCCGCCCGGACCGTGAACCTGCCCCAAGGGGACCTGCGCTACTTCGAGGCCGGGGGCGGCGAGACGCTCGTCTTCGTACACGGGCTGCTCGTGAACGCGAATCTCTGGCGCAAGGTCATCCCCACGCTGTCCGAGAACCACCACTGCATCGTCCTCGACCTCCCGTTCGGGTCGCACGAGACCCCTATGCCGAATGCCGACCTCGATCCGCTCGGAATGGCCGACCTGATCGCGGACACGATCGACGCGCTCGAGCTCGACAACGTGACGCTGATCGGCAACGACAGCGGTGGTGCACTCAGCCAGATGGTGGTCACGCGCCGCCCCGAGCGGATCGCGCGGCTCGTCCTGACCTCCTGCGACGCGTTCGACAACTTCCCGCCCCCGATGTTCAAGCCCCTGCTGCTCACCGCGCGCATTCCGGGTGGCCTGCTCGCGCTCGCCACGTCGCTGCGTCCCGGACCGCCCCGGAACCTGCCGCTCGCCTTTGGATGGCTCTCGAAGCGACCGCTTGATCGCGAAGCGTCGGACTCCTACGTGCTGCCTGTCGCCACCAACTCGGCGGTCCGCGCCGACGTCCGTCGCTTCTTGGTGACGGCCAATCCGAGCTACACGCTCGAGGCGGCGGCCAAGCTGGGCGAGTTCTCAAAGCCCGCGCTGATCGCCTTTTCGCGCGAGGACCGGTTCTTCCCCAACGAGCACGCCGAACGGCTCGCGAGGATCCTTCCCGATGCCCGCGTCGAGTGGGTCGAGGACGCACGGACCTTCTCGATGGAGGACAACCCCGCCCGAGTGGCGGAGTTGATCGCCGCCTTCATCGGCGAGACGGCCCGGGAATCAGCCCGGGCCGTCTGAGCAACGGCCGGCGCGAGAACTCGCGCCCGGGCACTGCGCACGACCGGTGGGGGCTAGCTGACGCGCTCCACGATCGTCGCCATTCCCTGACCGCCGGCGACGCACATCGTCTCGAGGCCGACCGTCTGGTCGTCGGTCTCGAGCACGTTGAGCAGCGTGCCCATGATCCGCGCGCCGGTCATCCCGAACGGGTGGCCGAGCGCGATCGCGCCGCCGTGGGTATTGAGCTTGTCGAGCTCGATCCCGCACTCGTCCATGATCGGGATCACCTGGGCGGCAAACGCCTCGTTGAGCTCGACGCGGTCGATGTCGCCGATCGTCATGCCGGCCCGGTCGAGCACCGTGGCGATCGCCTCGATCGGCGCGACGCCCATCAGCTCGGGCTCGAGACCGCCGTGCGCCGAGGTGACGATCCGGGCGCGCGGGGTCAGGCCGAGTTCCTCCGCCCGCTCCGCGCTCATCAGCATCACTGCGGCGGCGCCGTCGTTGAGCGGGCACGAGTTGCCGGCCGTCACGCCGCCGCCGCCGAACGCCTCGTCGAGCTCAGAGAGCTTCTCGTAGGTCGAGCTCGCCCGCGGCCCGTCGTCCTTGCCGACCTCGTCCCCGTCGGCGTTCGGGATCGGGACGATCTCGCGATCGAAGAAGCCCGATTCCTGCGAGGCGACCGCGAGCTCCTGTGAGCGCTGTGCGTAGCGGTCCATGTCCTCGCGTGAGACGCCGTACTTCTTGGCGACGTTGACGGCCGTGAACCCCATCCCGATGTAGGCGTCGACGCGCCCCTCCTGGCCGTCGAGCTTGGCGTTCTGGTGCTGGACCCCGGCGGCCTCCTGCTGCTCGTTGTAGTGGGAGACGGCCTCGACTCCCGCCGCGATGTAGGTGTGGCCCTGGCCGGCGATGATCCGGCTCGCCGCGTAGTTGATCGCGTCGAGGCTCGAGGAGCAGTAGCGAGCGAGCGTGATGCCGTTGGTCGTGTCCGGCAGGCGAGAGAGCAGGACGGCGATCCGGCCGAGGTTGAAAGCCTGTTCGCCCTGGGGCAGGCCACAGCCCATCGCGACCTCCTCGACGTCTTCGGGCTTGACGGCCGGGACACGGTCGAGCAGGGCATCGATCACGAACGCGCCCATGTCGTCGGGGCGATGGCCGATCAGCGAACCCTTGAAGGCGCGCCCGATTGGCGTACGGATGGTGTCGACGATCACTGCTTCAGGCATTGGCGGCGGCTCCTTCGGAGGTGTTGGGGTCTAGAGGCGGGGTGGCGATCCTACGCCAGCGCTACTTGGGCGCCATCCGGATCGCGCCGTCGAGTCGGATCGTCTCCCCGTTCAGCATCCCGTTCTGGGCGATGTCGCAGGCGAGCTGGCCGTACTCCTGGGGCCGGCCGAGGCGGGGCGGGAACGGGACGGACTTGCCGAGCGAGTCGCGCGCCTCCTCCGGCAGGGCGGCCAGTAGCGGCGTATCGAACAGCCCCGGCGCGATCGTGCATACCCGGATCCCCCTACCGGCGAGGTCGCGTGCCGCCGGGAGCGTCATCCCGACGACCCCGCCCTTGGAGGCCGCGTAGGCGATCTGCCCGATCTGACCGTCGAAGGCCGCAACCGATGCCGTCATCACGACCGCGCCACGCTCACCGTCGTCGTCGGGTTCGTTTGAAGCCATCGCGGCGGCGGCGAGCCGCAGCAGGTTGAAGCTGCCGATCAGGTTGACCGCGACCACGGTCTCGAACGGCTTGAGCTGTGCCGCTCCCTGCTTTCCGACGACCCGCTCGGCCCAGCCGATGCCCGCGCAGGCGCAGGCGAAGCGGATCTCGCCGAAGGCCTCGACCGCGTCGTCGACTGCTGCCGCGACCTGTGCCTCGTCGGTCACATCGCCGGTGCACGCGAGCGCTCCGTCCCCGAGCTCGCTCGCGAGCTGGCTCGCGCGGTCGCCGTCACGATCGAGGATCGCCACCCGGGCGCCGCGATTGACGAGCTCTCTCGCCGTGGCCTCGCCGAGGCCCGAGGCCCCGCCGCTGATCAGTGCTGCGGCTCCCTGGAGATTCATCCGCCACCGACTCGCTCGACCAGGAACGCGACGCGGATGTGGGCGCGCCATTCGTCGAGGTTCTCACCGCGCAGGCCCGTCGAGACCACGTCGATCGCCTTGATGTTGCGCAGCGTGGCGCGTGCTTCCTCGAGCGCCTGGCGGACGGCATCGTCGGAGCTCTTGGTCGAGGCTCCGACGAGTTCGATGATCTTGACGACGGACATCGCTCTCCTCGGGTGGTGGGTGCCGGGACGCCGCAAGGTAGACGGTCGGCGGCCCTCTGTGTATGTTGCGACCGGATGGGGGCCGGAGCATCAGACGCGCATGCGGTAAAGACCTCGCGGCTGCTCCCGGCCGAGTTCGGGGGTTTCCTGGCATCAGCGGTCCTGTTCGGGTCGCTCTTCCTGCCCTGGTTCTCGGTCACCGGCAACGGTGCGATCAACGGTCTCCGGGAGACGACACTGAACGCGTGGCAGACCTTTGGTCTGCTCGACTTCGTGTTGACCGCTGCCTGCCTGGCGCCGTTCGTGCTCGCCTACATCGTGGCCAGCAACCAGAAGCTCACCTGGCGTCCTGGTGAGATCACGATGATCATCGGCTTGATCGCGGTCACGCTGATTCTCCTGAACGGCTTCCTGCTCGGCAAGCCGGGCGAACCCGATTCGACGATCACCAACCAGATCGGCTGGTATATCGGCCTGCTCGGAGCGCTCGGAATCGGCATCAGTGGCTTCTTCCGCCAGGCCCAGAGCATCAGGGGCCGCCGCCCTCCCGGCGTTTTCTAAGACTTGGGCTTGCGCGATGAAGCCTGAACGGGCGATCGCGCCCGCGCGTCCTGACCGCAACCTCGCCCTCGAGATGGTGCGGGTCACTGAATACGCGGCGCTCGCCGCTGCTCGGCGTGTCGGTCAGGGCGACAAGATCGCCGCCGATCAGGCCGCCGTCGATGCGATGCGTTTGATGCTCGACACCGTCCATATGGACGGAACGGTCGTGATCGGTGAGGGGGAGAAGGACGAGGCGCCGATGCTCTACAACGGCGAGCGGATCGGAGATGGCTCGGCTCCCGAGGTCGACATCGCCGTCGACCCGCTGGAAGGGACCGACCTCGCCGCGACCGGCGCTCCGCGTGCGCTCGCTGTGATCGCCCTCTCCGCGCGCGGAACGATGTTCGACCCCGGTCCGTGCGTCTATATGGAGAAGATTGCGACCTCGCCCGAGTTCTCGGACCTACTCGATCTGGATCGGCCGCTACCGGAGACTCTGCGGCTGATCGCCGAGCGCAAGGGGACCGGCGTCGAGGACGTCACGGTCGTGATGCTCGATCGCCCGCGGCATTCGGATGCCGTCGCCGCGGTGCGCGAGGCCGGCGGTCGGATCCGTTTCATTCCTCACGGTGACGTCTCCGCTGGCCTGATCGCCGCGACGGCGGGCTCGCCGGTTGACCTCCTCTGGGGAATCGGTGGAACCCCCGAGGGAGTGATCACGGCGGCGGCGATCAAGTGCCTCGGGGGCCAGTTGCTGGGTCGCATGTGGCCGCGCGACGTCGGCGAGCGAAATGCCGCGCTCGAGGCGGGCTACGACCTCGATGAGATCGTAGATGTCGACCGCCTGGTAGCGGGCGACGATGTGTTTTTCGCCGCGACCGGCGTCACCGACGGTGACCTGCTTGACGGCGTCCACTACACAGCGACCGGCGCGACCACCGAATCGCTTGTCACCCGGACGCGATCGGGAACGATGCGCAAAATCCAGGCGACCCACGACCGCGCGAAGCTTCGCGAGATCACAGGCTCCCGGGCGGGCTAACCCGCGTGGTCCGTCTCTCGGGTCCGCAGGCTCCCGACGCGCGACTCGGCCAGATCCATACGGGCCAGCGAGCGCAGGAACCCGTAGGTGACGATCACGTGGATGCGTAGCTGGGTCTCTCGGTAGACGACGGCCCCGAGCCGCGCGAACCAGCCCGATCCGGCCAGCAGCGGATAGAAGTTCGCGACCTCCGAGCTGATCCTCACCGTTCCTTGCTGCTCGCTGCGTCCCGGCGACGCGGCTCGTGCGCGAGCGCTGGCGTCCTCGGGTGGGAGGGAGGCGACAATCTGTAGATAGCCCTTTCCGCGCCCGCGCGGCGCGACGAGCAACCCACTGTCGATCCTCCAGGTCACGACGCCCCGCTCCGCACTCATCTCGTACTCCGGGGGATGAAAGGTGAGCAGCCGGAACGGACGCGTCAGGACCACGATCTCACGACCCTCATCGGTATAGAGCACCCGTAGGATCCCGAGCGAGACGCGCGTCAGGAAGCGCCAGTAGGTCCGCGCCAGCCGCTCGAGCGATTCGGCGGTCCAGAGCCGCTCGAGTTCCTCCTTGGGCATCACGACATCGGCGACCTGCTTGCTGCGCGCGGATCCGTCGCCTGGGTCGTCGCTCTCGGGTTCGGTGACGATCTGCACCATTGCAGCGCTGCGCCTGCGCCCGATCCAGTTGCGGGCATGGTGGGGTGGCGGACCATCTTCGAAGCGCACGGAGTTGATCACCGCCCCGCCGAGGATGATGATCGCGACCGCGTAGAACCACAGCAGCACGATCACGATGAAGATCAGCGTGGTACCCAGGCCCGAGAGGGTGGAGATGTTCGACAGGTAGGCGGGGAAGGCGTAATCGACCGCGGTCATCGCGAGCGTTGCGGCCAGCGTGCCGGGCCAGACCGCATACCAGGGCACGCGCGCATAGGGGACCGTTCGGTAGATGATCATGAGGACGACGAACAGGACGAGAATCCCGCCCGCGAGCGAGGTGGCGAACACGATCGCTTCGATCTGCCCGAGGCCGAACGGCAGCCCTTCCGCGCCGTGCACGAGAATGCTCTGAAGCGCCGGAACCGCCACCGTCGAGGCGATGAACAGCAGCGAGACGACGAGCATCGCAAGCGCGAAGCGCTTCTGCTGGACCCAGCCGCGCCCGTCGAGCGTGTGGTAGATCCGCCGGAAAGCCGTGTCGAGCGCTCCCCAGAATGACGTGCAGATCCAGACCGAGACGACCAGCGCGAGCAGCCCGATCCCTGTCGTGGAGGTCCTGATCTGGGTCAGGAGGTTCGCAAGCGTCGATTCGGCGGAGTTCGGGAAGACCTGCTGGAGGTCGGTGAAGAGGCTGCGCTGTAGGTCAGCGCTCTGGAGCACCTGGGACGTAATGAACAGGGCGATCAGAGCGAGCGGGAAGATCGACAGCAGCAGGTTGTAGGCGACCATTGCCGCGAGGCCGGTCAGGTTGTCCTCGTAGGCCTTGATGTAGAAGCGCTTCAGCGGCCGCCCCGCTCCGCGCAGGGCACTCAACGGCCAGAAAGCCTGCGCAACGCCTCGCCCGCCAGCGAGGCCGCGACACGCACCGAGGTCGTCGCAAGCGCCTCGGCCGCACGCACGACGTCGCCGACCGGGTCCGAGTTGCGCACGGGCGGACCGCTGGCCGCCGGTCCTGTGGGGGCCCTCGGCGGCGGCGCCTGGGGCGGAAGCGGCGCGGCGGCCTTCTTGGCCCCGGCCTTCGGCGAGCGCGACTTTGCGGCCGCAGTCGGTTTCTTGGTTGCAGGCTTACGAGTCGCGGAGGGAGCGGCCGTCGACTTGGAGCCGGACCGCTTGTCGCTGCGGGTACCGGGTCGGGACCGCGGCAGGTTGCCGAGGATGCTGTCGTCTTCGCCGCTCATCGGGGGCTCCGTTCATGATCGCAATCGAAACTTCGGCCGTACTCGTATCCAATCAGCTAATGCTGGGTAGTAGAACTGTCGAAGGTCATATCAGGGTGCTCTGACTCCTTGACTTCAAAAAAGATAGTGACTAACCTAATCGTCCTTTGTTTCACTGGCGACCTGCGTCCGCGGATCGCCTTCAACATGATCGAGAGTCCATGTCAGTAGCCGAACTTCAGGAACTCGAGGAGGTCAAGCTCCTCGTCACAAAGGGTCAGCAGGCCGGCGTTCTCACCTACTCCGAGGTCGCCGGGGCGCTCGCGGAGGTCGAACTCGACGAGGGCGACATCGAGGATCTACACGGATATCTCGAGAAGTCCGAGATCGAGCTGATCGACGACCCCGACCCCGCCGTCGCAGCGAGCGCCGCTGTCGAGCGCGCTCCCGACAAGAAGGGACGGCGTAAGGCCAAGGCTCCGATCGAGCTGAAGGCCGACATGACGACTGACTCGCTGCAGCTGTTCCTCAAGGACATCGGCAAGGTCCGGCTACTGACCGCTCAGGAAGAGGTTGATCTCGCACAGCGGATCGAGCGGGGCGATCTCGACGCCAAGCAGAAGATGGTCGAGTCCAACCTGCGACTCGTCGTCTCGATCGCGAAGAACTACCGCAACCAAGGTCTCCCGTTTCTCGATCTGATCCAGGAGGGCACGCTCGGTCTGGTCCGCGCGGCCGAGAAATTCGACTACCGCAAGGGCTTCAAGTTCTCGACCTATGCGACCTGGTGGATCCGTCAGGCGATCGCCCGCGCGCTCGCAGACAAGGCCCGCACGATCCGCATCCCGGTCCACGTCGTAGAGAAGCTCAACAAGATCGGCCGCGCCGAGCGAAAGCTGGTCACCGAGCTCGGCCGCGAGCCGACGCCGGAGGAGATCGCCGAGGTCACCGGGATCGATCCCGAAGAGGTCGACTCGATCAAGCGCTCCGCGCAGGCGCCGGTGTCGCTCGAGAAGCCCGTCGGGGACGAGGAGGAATCGGAGTTCGGTCAGTTCATCGCCGACGAGAAGGCCGAGTCGCCGTATGAGCGGGCCGCCGACATCCTCACGAAGGAGGCGCTCCGCGAAGCCCTCGAGAACCTGTCCTACCGCGAGCGCCGAGTGCTCGAGCTGCGCTACGGCCTCGGAGGCGAGCACCCCCGCACGCTCGACGAGGTCGGCCGTACGTTCAACGTCACGCGCGAGCGGATCCGTCAGATCGAGAATCAGTCGCTGAAGAAGCTGCAGTCACTCGCGGAAGCTCAGAAGCTCCGCGAGGTCGCTTAACCCTCGGTTCGCCTCCACCGGCATCGCGAGCGGCAGTGGCTACCCGGCTTCGCCGGGGGGCCGCATCGACCTGCCCGGCCAGCTTCCCGTCGAGTTGCCCGGCGTGCTCGAGCGCGACGAGCTCCCGGCAGCCGCCGATGTGCTCGCCGCCGATCACGATCTGTGGGATGCGCCAGTGCTCATCGCCGAAGCGCTCACGTAAGACAGACCGACCGCCGGGCATGAATCGGTGCACGACGATCCGCTCGTATTCGACGCCCTTGCGCGCGAGCAACCCTTCGGCCCGGATGCAGAACGGGCACGTCCGCGCCGTGTAGACCGTTACGTCGACCATGTCGGTAAGCCTACGGTCCGCGATCGCTATTCGATCGTTCCGAGCAGCAACGAGGGCTCAAGCCGATCACCGCAGGTGCCGATACGGCCACAGTGTTAGATCTCGATACAGCGCTGCGGTACTTGGTCGTCAACGAGGGCTCGGATCTTCATCTGAAGGTGGGCTCTCCGCCGATGACCCGCATTCACGGGGACCTGGTCGCGATTCCCGAGGAAGAGGTCCTGAACCCCGCGGATACCGAGACGGTGCTCGGCGAGATGCTGCTCGACGACCAGAAGCGGCGCGACTTCGCCGCAGAGAACGAGGTCGATTTCTCCTATGCACTGGCCGGAGTCGCGCGTTTCCGCGTCAACGCCTTCCGCCAGCGCGGTGCCGTTTCGATCGTCTGCCGCGCGATCCCGTTCGAGATCAAGTCGGTCGAGGCGCTGAAGCTGCCTCCGGTTATCTCCGAACTCGCGCGCGAGGAGCGGGGGATCATCCTGCTCACCGGGACGACCGGCTCGGGTAAGTCGACGACGCTCGCGGCGATGATCGATCAGATCAACCGCACGAGCTCGAAGCACATCGTCACGATCGAGGATCCGATTGAGTACCTCCACCAGGACCACCGCTCGTTGATCAACCAGCGCGAGGTCGGCGAGGACACCGCCTCTTTCGGGCGTGCCCTGCGTCGCGTCCTTCGCCAGGACCCCGACGTCATCCTGATCGGCGAGATGCGCGACGAGGAGACTGTCCACACCGCCCTTTCGGCTGCCGAGACGGGCCACCTCGTGCTCTCCACGATCCACACCGTCGACGCCGCCGAATCGGTCAACCGGATCATCGACTTCTTCCCGCCCCATGCGCAGAGCCAGGCGCGCGCGATGCTCGCCGGCACGCTCAAGGGCGTCGTCTCCCAGCGGCTCGTTCCGACGATCGACGGGCACGGCCGGATCGCCGCCTGCGAGGTGCTGCGGATGACCGGTCGGGTGCGCGACATGATCATGGACCCGGCGCAGACGGGAGAGCTGCCGTCGGTAATCGCCGAGGGCGGCTACTACGGGATGCAGACCTTCGACCAGGCGCTGCTCACGCACGTCGAGTCCGGCGATGTCTCGATGGAGACCGCACTGCGGGTCGCGACCCACCCGCACGACTTCAAGCTGCTGGTCGCCTCCGGTGGCAAGCGCTCGACCTCGGTCGACCAGGTCTTCGCCGTGCCGGACGAGCCGCTGCCGGCCGCCGCCAACGGCTGAGCACCGACTTCGGTCGATCGCGCTTGACAGCGGCCGCCCACCTGCGCGAGGTTTCGCGCCGACCGCCCAGCGACGATCGGAGTTCCTATGCAGAGTGTGCTCGGACAGTTTTCGGAGACGACGTCGACGGACGCCTTCGCGCTGCAGAACCCGAAGCTGCTGAAGGTGAGCCTTCAGCAGGTCACCGTTCAGGCGAAGCTCGGCTCGATGGTCGCCTACCAGGGCGACGTCCGCTTCGAGCACGCCGGCGCGGGCGGGATGGGGCGGATGATGAAGAAGGCGCTGACTGGTGAAGGCACCCGCCTGATGAAGATGTCGGGGACCGGTGAGGTCTTCCTCGCCGACCAGGCCCAAGAGGTCCACCTGCTCAAGCTCGAGAACGATCAGATCACCTGCAACGGCGCGAACGTGCTCGCCTTCGACGCTGGGATCGAGTGGGATATCACGCGCATCAAGGGCGGCTTCTCGGGCGCGCTGGCCGGCGGGCTCTACAACATGGCGATGGCGGGCACCGGCTGGGTGGCGCTGCTCACCGACGGCCCTCCGGTGCTGCTCGACACCGGCAGCGCACCGACGTTCTGCGACCCGGCGGCAGCGATCACCTGGTCGAGCGGCGTTCAAACCCAGATCAAGACCGACGTCAACATGAAGACGCTGATCGGCCGCGGCTCGGGGGAGTCGCTCCAGATGGGGTTCTCGGGCGCGGGATGGGTGCTGGTGCAGCCCAGCGAAGGACGCGTCATACCCGTCGCGGGTCAGTCCGGCGGCGGCGGGCTGGGCAACATGCTCGGCGGGTAATCCGCGCTGGTTTCCAATACTTCAGTTCCTGAAGCGCGCTAGACTGGGCATCATGAGTTCCAGGGAAGCAGCGCTCGCAGCGGAGACCTGTCCGGTCTGCGCGACCGCCGAACTCGTTTGCGGGAAGTGGACGCTGCTGGTGATTCGCGACCTCGCCGGCGGCTGCAGCCGCTTTTGCGAGCTCGAGCGCTCGCTGGCGGGCATCAGCCCGCGGACCCTGTCGCTGCGCTTGCGCGCGCTCGAGGATCACGGGATCGTCGAGCGCAACACCTACCCCGAGGTCCCGCCGCGGGTCGAGTATGCGCTGACCGAGAAGGGCGAGGCGCTGTTGCCGCTGATCGACGACATGCGCGAGTACGGCCGCAGGTGGTTGCAGGCCGACTGCTCAGAAGTTGCCGCCGTAGCCGTCGCCTGACGGAGTCATACGGCTCTTCCGCCGTCAGAGTTGGCTCTCGCGACCTGATTGGGAGGAGCCGAGCCGCCAGTGGCGAAAGCGCGAGTGTGTCCGACCGAGCTCTGTTCGACCCGCTGCGTGAGTTCCTGCTCGAGACGGCCGCCTATCTGACGAGCGAGGTGCGGTCGGGCGCCGAGGTTCCGTTCGACCTGACCGAGCAGCGGGGCAGCGGCCCGGCGCTCTACGACTATCGCCCGCGTGCCGTCGAGTTCGTCAACGGCCGCTGGCCGGAGCTCCGTGAGCTGCCGGGGTTCGAACTCGCGACCGCCGCCCTGACACCGCGCGTACGCGCCTATGCACGCGTGCGCGCGATTCCCGCCGTCACCGCGGAGGATGTGCTGCTCGATCTGACGGAGCGGCTCTATGAGGGCGCCACCGACTTCAGGTTCCCCGAGCCGCGCTTCAACCGGCTCTGCGAGGACCTCGAGAGCAATGTCGGCGACGGAACCCTGACCGTCGAGATCGTCGCACGGCTACGCGGGGTCACACTGGAGTCGCATCGGGTGCCACTCGACGACGATCTCTCGCTGGTCATGGGACGAGCGGCGGGTGACCTTCCCGAGGACCTGATGCTCGGCGAGGACCGCCGACTGCCGCCCGAGGTCGTCTGCTCCTTCCGCGTTCAGCAGGACGCCGAAGAGCCGCCACCGCTGGATGAGGCGCGGGCAAGGTTCAAGCGGCTGATAACCGGGCTCCGGCTGATCGGAGCGCCCGGCGCGACGATCGACTCGCTCGCGTGGATCCGCGCCGGAACCGGTGCCTGGACGCCGGTCGCGATCCCGCAGGGTGCCCCGCGAACCGAGTCGCACCGGCTCGCCGGCCACGAGGAAGCCGAGCTCGCCGACCTACTCGACGTGATCGCTCATTCGCGCTACTCAGAGCGCGTCAGCTGGGCGCTCGGCCGGTTCGAGATGGGTTGCTCGCGGCGCGTCGCGCGCGAGGGATTGACCGATCACCTACTTGTCCTGCGCGCGCTGCTCGGCGGCACCCAGGGCGATCACGGGCGGATTCCGATGCGGCTCGCCGCGCTCTGCGCCGAGGAGGCCGATCGGGCCGCGGTGAGCTCGTTGGCCCAGGCCGCGCTCGATCTCGAGGCGATTGTGATCGCGTCTGGCCGCTCACCCGAGCTGAGCGAACCGGTGCGCCACGCGGTGATCGGCCTCGAGACCCATCTGCGCGCGCTGCTGCGTGATCTGATCTGCGGCTATCTGGAGGACGATCTCGTGATCGTCGCCGACGAGATCCTGCTCGCCGGGAACTTTGACGGCGAGATCCTCGCCCACGACACCCGCGGCGCGAGTGCCGAACCTGCCTCGGAGGAAGCGGACTGGCGGCCCGAGGTTGACGCCCTCGAGACCCAGGCGTTCAGCGCGCCGGATCCCGAGCTCGAGCGTAAGCTCGAGCTCGCCTCGGTCGAGACCCAGGAGTTCCAGGCGTTCGCGGCCGAGGCGGAGGTCGAGACCGACTCGACCGAGGATTACTTCGACGACGACGCGGACGACTACGCCGGAGCCGTGTAGCTCGGGAACAGGTACTCATTGATCGCCGCCAGACCGGGGATATCGTGGACCTCGTGATCCAGGTGGGGAACCTCGATCACGGGAGAGTCGTCCTCGCTGAGCAGCCCGAGGGTCTTTGCGTCGTGCTCACCCAGCGCCCACTGGTCGGCCAGCGCGGCGCCGACCCGTACCGCGAGGTCGTCGCCGACCAACGCTGAGAGCTCACCCACCACCTCCTCCGGCGAGCCGCTCGCCGAGCGTTCGACGGTGCGGTTCGCGATCGTCCCGCTGAACGCGATCCCTCGCTCGGCGAGCGCGGTCCTGAGCTCGAAGGCCTCCTCGACCGCTCCGGTCCGCGGAGTCGTCACGAGCAGGAAGCTCGTCCGCTGATCGCGCAGCAGATCGTTTACGTGCTGGGCGCGCTCCTGGAAGCCGTCGACCATCGAGCCGAAGCTGCGGAAGAAGTCGGACAGGTCGCGCAGCAGATCGATGCCGGTGATCCGCTCCAGCACGCTCATCGCAATCCCGGCGCCGGCACCGACGACCCGGAGGCCCGTGCGGCCGGGGGCGAGGAAGATCTGCAGCGAGCGCGAGTCGATGAAGCGCAGCAGCCGGCCGGGGGCGTCGAGGAAGTCGAGCGCGTTGCTCGCCGGCGGCGTGTCGAGCACGAGGACATCGAAGTCACCGCTTTCGTGGAGTTCGTACAGACGCTCCATAGCCATGTACTCCTGCGATCCGGCGACTGCGCTCGAGAGCTGCTTGTAGATCGGGTTGGCGAGGATCGCCTCGCGGCTCGCCGCATCGGGCGCGTACCGCTCGACCACACCGTCGAAGGTCTGCTTGGGGTCGAGCATCAGCGCCCAGAGCTCTCCCTCGACCGCGATTCCGGCCTGCTCGAATCGCGAGGGATCCACCCGCAGCTCCGCATTGCCGAGCTGCGGCAGTCCGAGCGAGTCTGCGAGCCGCCGCGCCGGATCGATCGTGATCACCGCGACCCGCTTGCCGCCGGCCGCGAGTCCGAGCGCGATCGCCGCGGCGGTCGTGGTCTTGCCGACCCCGCCCGAACCGGCGCAGACGCACACCTCGACGCCGTCGAGCAGCGCGGCGAGATCCGGCCGCTCACTCACAGGGCGGGCTCGAGGGCTTCGGAGAGCAGGGTCAGCTCTTGCGGGCCGAGCTCGGGAGCGAAGAGGAGCGGCAGCTCGGCGATCGGTCCGTGCGCGGCGAGCTGGGAGAGATGCTCGCGCTGGGACCGGGCGCGCGAGTGCTCGCGCAGCGCCGTCGAGACACCCGTCCTCGCGATCGGTGAGCGATCCTCGAGTTCGATCGATCGGAGTGCGGCCGCGTCGGCGTCGTTGAAGCGGTCGGGGAGCAGTGCGTTCGCGACGATCAGCTCGAGCTCGAGCGCCATCTCCTCGCGAAGCCGGCCGGCGAACTCGACGGTCTCGCTGACGGGCAGCTCTTCGCAGAGCGAGACCGCGATCACGCCGCAGCTATGGCGGTCGCGCAGGAAGCTGTCGATCTTGCCGGCCTGGCGGCGGATCCGGCCGACCCGCGCGATCTCGCCGAAGGTGCGCGGCGCATTGAGCAGCGCGAGCCCGTGCCCAGTCGCCGGAGCATCGACGACGACCAGGTCATAGCGCGCTTCGGTCTCGGTCCAGGGTCGGTCGAGCTGGGCCGTCTCCCAGACCTTGCCGATCGTCAGCAGCTCGCGTGCACCGGGGGCCGCGGCGACCAGGTACTGGAACATCCGGCTGCGCCGCAGCAGCTCGAACAGCGCGCGCGAGGGGAGCTGGCTGCGCAGGTACTCCTCGAGCGCGCTCTCCGGATCGATCGAGACCGCGTGCAGTCCGGGAACGAGCTCGGTCTCGACGTAGGGATCGCCGACCGCGCCGCCGGCGAGGGCATCCCAGACCTGTCGCCGGCCCGCGATCTCGCAGATCAGCACCCGCTTGCCGGCGCGCACCGCAGCGAGCCCGAGCGACGCCGCGACGGTCGACTTCCCGGTGCCGCCCTTGCCCGTGACGAAGAGCAGCCGCTTGTCGAGCAGTCCACCGATCGACTCACCCTAGATGGCCGACACCACGGGAACCGCACGCAGGAGCACGCTCCCGTGGAGTCGACCATCAGGCGCCCGCAAGGCGACGCGGCTTTTCCGTCCCACGTGGAATGCATGATCCCCTCGGGGAAGGAATCGCACGCGGTCGTGCGAATAGGCACGTCTACATGGGTTTGTTCGAGAAGAAGCGGGTCGAAGCGGTCGTCGATGTCGAGCGACCGGTCGTCCCCGAAACATCGGAGCCTGCCGTGAAGACGAATCGGGCGAAGGTCATCGCGTTCACCAACCAGAAGGGCGGCGTCGCCAAGACGACGACGACTCTCAACCTCGCCGTCGCGTTTGCGGAGACCGGCCACAGGGTGCTGTGCGTCGACCTCGACCCGCAGGGCAACCTGACGATGAGCCAGGGGATCGACCCCGACACGCTCGAGCTCTCGATGTACGACGTGCTCGTCCACGGGACCTCGATCCGCGAGGTGATCCGCAAGCGCGAGATCGACGTCGCGTGTGCTTCGATCGATCTGGCCGGCGCGGAGATCGCGATGTCGACCCAGATCGGGCGCGAGCGCTCGCTCGAGAAGGCCTTCCGGCCGATCCTCGAGGACTACGACTTCATCTGCATCGACACCCCGCCGAGCCTCGGGCTGCTGACGATCAACGCCCTGACGGCCTCGGATAAGGTGATCGTCCCGGTCCAGTGCGAGTATCTCTCGATGCGGGGCCTGATCCAGCTGCAGAACACCTTGTCGATGATCAGAGAGAACCTCAACCCGAATATCGAGATCGAGGGGATCCTGCCGACGCTCGTCGACAGCCGGACGGTGCACGCCAAGGAGGCGATCGAGATCCTCGAGGAGAACTTCGGCGATCGCGTCTTCGCTTCGCGGATCCGTAAGACGGTGCGGTTCGCCGAGGCCCCCGTGAAGGGAATGTCGGTACTCAAGTACGAGCCGGACGGGAAGGCCGCGTTTGCCTACCGCGAGCTCGCCAAGGAGGTTCTCTCGCATGGCAACCGGTAAGCGCGCGAGCATGCGCGAGGGTCCGCTCGCGGACCTCTTCCGCAAGACCGACAAGTCCGCGGCGCCGCCGCGCGACGGGCACCCCGAGCCGACGGCCGTCGAGCCCACCCCGCCGCCCGCTCCCGATCCGGTCGCTTCGACGCCGCGCGAGGAGGACGCTCCGAAGATCCCCGAGCCCAAGGAGCGACTCAAGACGGTCTTCTCCGCCGAGATCCCCGAGAACTTCATGGAGAGCCCGACCCGCGCGACTGACGACGGTCCGCGCTACGGCCGCGAAGAGCGCCGGGGCCCCAGCGCGCCGCAGGTGATCGAGCCGATCCTGCGCGTGATCGGAGTCGGTGGCGGCGGTGTCAACGCGGTCGAGCGGATGATCCACACCGAGATCCAGGGCATCGACTTCATTGCGGCCAACACGGACATGCAGTCGCTCCAGGGGTCGAGCGCCCACGAGAAGATCCACCTCGGCGGCTCAGCGACCCGCGGCCTCGGCGCCGGCGCGAACCCGGAGATGGGGCGCGTCGCAGCGGTTGAGAGCTACGACGAGATCAAGGCGGTGCTCAAGGGCGCGGACATGGTCTTCATCACCGCCGGCGAGGGCGGCGGCACAGGGACCGGCGCCGCGCCAGTTGTCGCGCGGATCGCCCGCGAAGTCGGCGCGCTGACCGTCGGCATCGTGACCAAGCCGTTCAGCTTCGAGGGGATCCGTCGCGCCCAGCAGGCCGAAATGGGCGTGCAGGAGCTCGCCGAAGAGGTCGACACGCTGATCACGATCCCGAACACGCGGCTGCTAGAGGTGCTCGACAAGACGACCTCGATGGTCGCCGCTTTCAACATGGCCGACGACGTCCTGCGCCAGGGCGTCCAGGGCATCTCCGACCTGATCACCCTGCCGGGCTTGATCAACCTCGACTTCGCCGATGTGCGGACGATCATGGCCGACGCCGGCCAGGCGCTGCTCGGCATCGGTATGGGCACCGGCGAGGGCCGGGCGCTCGAAGCCGCCCGCCACGCGGTCGAGTCGCCGCTGTTGGAGACCTCGGTCGACGGCGCGCAGTCGATCCTCCTGTCGATCACCGGCGGCAAGGACCTTTCCCTGTTCGAGGTCAACGAGGCAGCCAAGGCGGTCGCCGAGGTCTCCCACCCCGACTCGAACATCATCTTCGGCGCGATGATCGACGAGAAGCTCAACGACGAGGTTTGGGTGACGGTCGTCGCGACCCGCTACGCCGCTGACGCGCCACGTCGCGCCGTCGCTCGTGACCGATCCTCGCGGACGGCCGACGAAGCCCGCCTGATCGACGGTGAGCCGCGCGTGAGCCGAGCTGACCGGCCGCGACGCGAGATGAGCGGCCTCGCCGACGTTCACATTCCGGAGTTCCTCCCTCGAGTCTGATCACTCGAGGCGACCTCTCCGCCTAAGGGGCGGCTCAATGAGAGGGGTAGTAGCCGCGGGTCACCCGCTCAGCGCACAAGCTGGTGCGGATGTCCTGCGCGCCGGGGGCAACGCGGTTGACGCAGCGGTCGCGGCGGTGCTCACCTCGTTCGTCACCGAGCCGCTCCTGACGGGGCCCGGGGCGGGTGGGTTCATGCTCGTCCACACTGCCGCAGGCGAACGTGTGCTGCTCGACTTCTTCGTCGCGGCACCGGGGGCCGGGCCGGCGGTCGAGCCGGCGCCACTGCTCCCGATCGACGTCCACTTCACCGACACGATCACCCAGGAGTTCCACGTCGGAGTGTCCTCGTGCGGGGCCTACGGGACGACCGCCGGACTGGCCGCGGCGCTGGGGCGGTATGGGAGCCTCCCGCTTTCGGACCTGACCGACGGCCCGGCGCGGCTCGCACGGGAGGGAGTCGAGATCGTCCCGGTGCAGGAGTACCTGCTTGACATCCTCTCGCCGATCGTCACTAGCAGTCCGGAGTCGGCCCAGCTGTTCGAACCCCGGGGCCGCCCGCTCAAGACCGGCGAGCGGCTTGTGCAGTCCGAGCTCGCGGATCTGCTCGACCGGCTCGGCGCGGAGGGGCCCGACTTCCTCTATCGGGGTGACGTCGCCCGGGCCGTCTCCGATTGGGTCGGCGAGCGGGGCGGGTTGCTGACCACGGCCGACCTGAAGTCCTACGAGGTGATCGATCGCGCGCCTACCGAGGTCAGCTACGGCGGACGGGTGGTGCTGACCAATCCTCCGCCGTCGTCGGGCGGGATCCTGATCGCGAACTCGCTCGCGCTGCTCGAGCGGCTGCCGGGACCGATCGGAGTCGACGCACTTGTCGAGGTGATGGCGCGCACCGATGCCGTGCGCGACGATGAGTTCAGCGAGGGACTCCACGCCGCCGGCTTCGCCGAGCAGCTGCTCGCACCGCACGCGCTCGACGCGGCGGCCGGCCGCGTTGCCTCGCGGCTGGGATCGACGACCCATGTCTCGGTGCTCGACGAGCAGGGCGGGTGTGCCAGCGTGACCTGCTCGAACGGGTCGTCCTCGGGCGTTGTCGTTCCGGGAACCGGGGTGCACCTCAACAATATGCTGGGCGAGGCCGACCTCAATCCGGCCGGTTGGCACTCCCATCCAGCCGGTCGCCGGATCCCGAGCATGATGGCTCCGACGATCGTGCTGCGCGACGGCCATCCGGAGGCCGTCCTCGGGTCGGCCGGGTCCAACCGCATCCGCTCCGCGATCCTCCAGATGGTTCTCGCCGTCGTCGATCTCGGACTTGGGGCGCGGGCGGCGGTCGACCGCCCGCGGGTCCACTGGGAACGTGGCGCCGTCGACGCAGAGCCGGGCGTCGACCCGGTCGCGCTCGATCGCATCGAAGCGGCGGGCTACCCGGTGCGCCGTTGGAGCGAGCACAACCTCTTCTTCGGCGGCGTCCAGGCGGCTGTTCGGGATACCGCGGACGGGACGCTCTCCGGCGCCGGTGACCCGCGTCGCGGCGGCGCCGCGATCGTGATCTAGCCGCCCCGGGTCAGGCGGAGCTCGGTCCACCCCTCTGCGGGGACGACGTCGAGCCGATGACCGTCGTCGAGTGCCCACGCTCCGACATCGAGCGGCGCCTCGGGGTCGGTCACCAGCAGCAGGAGCTGCTCGCCCGGGTCGACCTCCTCGATCCGGACCTTGGCCATCGCGAGGGGCACCGGGCAGTGCTTACCTCGCGCATCGATGGTCGTCATGATCAGAGTGTGGCGCGCGTGACCAAACTGTTGTTGCTGAGCGCCGCGGGACTGGTCCCGCTCGGTGGTTGCGGCGGGACCGCCGGCGATCTGATCGCGATCGAGGTCTCGGGAGGCTTCGAACCGCGCGCGGTCGAGGTGACGGTGACCGGCGATGGCCGCGCGCGCTGCGGCCGGGGCCCTCTCGAACCACTCCCGGGAGAGCTGCTGCTCGACGCCCGCGAGCTCGAGCGCCAGCTCTCGCCGCTGGCAGAAGATGCGCGGAGTTTCGGCGAGGCCGGCGGCGACCGGCGCGCCTACAACGCGCGGATGGGAGCCGGAGCCGTCCGCTGGGTCGAAGGCGGCCCCGACCTACCGCCGGCGCTGGGCGAAGCGGTCGTCTTGCAGCGGGCGCTCGAGCGGGAGATCTGCGGCTGAGCGCTAGTGCTCGCGCTAGGTCTGGACGTGACCGTTGGTCTGGGCGCGCTCGCTCGCGAGTTCGGCGCGGTCGAGCCGTTCGCGCGAGGCCGAGAACAGCCCGGCGACCGCCTCCAGCCGCTTTTGCTCGGAGCGCTGCTCGAGCAGCCGCTGCTTAGCCTCGCGCGGCAGCTCAATCGTGCCTGCCATCGCGTAGGCATCCATCTCGGCGAGCTCGCTCGCCGGCAGACGGTCGCCGGTTGCCTGCTCGACCAGCTCGGCGTACTGTGCGCGGGTGGTCGAGGCCAGCGTCTCGTCGATCTCCTCGTCGGGATCGTCGATCAGCTCGATCTCCCCCGCTGGGTAGGCGAGTGCGTCGATCCGGCGCAGCAGCCGAAAGGGCTGTTCGCCGCGAGTCAGGATGTTGATCCGGCCGTCGTGCATCCGCTCGACGACCTCGGTGATCCGCGCGCTGCAGCCGATGTCCTGGAGCCCGTCGTCGGAGAGCCAGACGACGCCGAAGTCGCGTCCCTGCTCGAGACAGACGTCGATCATCGTCTTGTACCGTTCCTCAAAGATATGCAGTGGCAGCAATTCGCCCGGGAGCAGGACCAGCCCGAGCGGGAACAGCGGAAAGTCATCGAGCGGGTCCGGCATCCCGAGCCAGGCTACCGGCGATGACGGCGATCGTCTGGCTGCGCCGCGACCTGCGGCTCCGTGACCATCCGGCTCTGAGAGCGGCGCTCGACCGCCACGAGTACGTCGTCCCGTTCTTCTGCCTCGACGATCGGCTGCTGAAGGGTCGGTTCCGATCAGGGCCAAGGACCCAATTCATGCTCGAATCGCTGGTCGACCTCGACGCTGGGCTGCGCGATCGTGGCGGCGCGCTCGTGATCCGCCGCGGTGCCCCCGAGCAGGAGCTCGCGCGGCTGATCGAGCAGTCAGGGGCCGAGGAGATCCACTTCACCCAGGAGCTGACACCGTTCGGGCGACAGCGTGGCTCGCGTGTGAGGACGTCACTCGAGGGCAGCGGGGCGACGTTGTGCCCGCATCCAGGGCTGACCGTCGCCGACGACGTGACCGAGATCCGCACTCAGCAGGAGCGGCCCTACACGGTCTTCTCGCCCTTCTATCGCAACTGGTCCGGTGTTCCGCGCCGTTCGGTGCTGCAGGCTCCGCGCGCCGTCCAGATGCCCCCGGGGATCGACGAGGGTGGGATTCCGTCCCTCGCAGACCTCGGCTTGCAGCAGGAGGTGCCAGAGCCGATGGCCGGTGGAGAGGTCGAGGCCAACCGCCGCCTCGAGCGATTCCTCGCCGGGCCCGTCGACGGCTACCGCAACGGCGGTCAGGACGACCTCGCCTCGGAGGGGACATCACGCCTGTCGGCCTATCTCCACTTCGGCTGCGTCTCGCCGCTTCAGGTCGAGTCCCGGCTGGGCCCGGGCGAAGGACCGCAAGCATTTCGCAGGCAGCTCTGCTGGCGTGACTTCTACCACCACGTCCTCTGGGCTCACCCCGACAACGCCCGGCTGGAGTACCAGGAGCGCTACCGCGGGACGATCGACTGGATCGAGGACGACGAATTGCTCGCCGCCTGGCAGCAGGGCCGCACCGGATATCCACTGGTCGACGCCGGGATGCGTCAGCTGCTGCGCGAGGGCTGGATGCACAACCGTGCGCGGCTCGTGGTCGGCTCCTTCCTGACCAAGGACCTCGGCCTCGACTGGCGCGCGGGCGAAGCCTGGTTCATGCGCCTGCTGCTCGACGGCGATGAGGCCAACAACAACGGCAACTGGCAGTGGATCGCCTCGGTCGGCACCGACCCGCAGCCGTACTTTCGCCGGATCTACAACCAGGCGCTCCACATGGAGCGGTTCGACCCCGGCGGGGTCTACGTTCGCCGCTATGTACCGGAGCTCGCCCCGGTTCCGGACCGCTGGTTGCGCGAGCCCTGGGAGATGCCCGAAGAGCTCCAGCATGAGTGCGGCTGCGTGATCGGGAGGGACTATCCGGAGCCGATCGTCGATCGGCGGGGGGCCCGTGAGGCCGCGAAGGCCCGCTACCGAGCGGCTGCCGCAGACTGAAGCGGCTGCTCGTCGAGCGCGTTCACGGCCGCCCGGCCGGGAGTGCAAGCCGAGATCATCAGGTTGTAGAAGATCGCGGGGGGAAGGTAGGGCTCCAGCAGGCGGCGGTCGATCGCCCTCAGCGCCATGTAGCCGGTGTATGCGTAGCGGCTCCAGCCGAGCGGGACCTCGTCGGGCTCGGCCGTCGCCTCGAGCGTGCGGTTCAGCCAGCCGAACCACGAGCAGGTCAGCTCTTCGCCCGCGACACGGACCGATTCGAATCCGGCGCTGCTCGCAAACCGACCGAGCTCTGCCGGTGTGAAGGAGTGGACATCGACGAACGGCTCCAGGTCCCTGACCTCGGCCTCGGCGGCGTGGCCGTTCACCCGCGGCCCGGCGCCGACTACGCGGCGCCAGGCGGGCGCGATCGTCAAAGCGGCGCGCTTCGGGACGTTGGCGATCCGGTCTCCGTAGCGGGAGGGCTCGCCGGCGAAGATCACCTGACCTCCCGGCCGCAGGACGCGGGCGAACTCGCGGAAGGCGGCATCGAGATCAGGCAGGTGGTGCAAGACGGCGTGGCCCATGACAACGTCGAAGGACTGGTCGGGGAACGGCAGCTCCGCCGCCTCGCAGCAGGCTGACTCGACCTCGAGGCCCAGCTGCTCGGCGCTCGCCTGTAGCGACACCAGCATCCCCGGGGAGATGTCGGCGACCACCGCCTCCTCGACTGATCCCGCACGCAGCAGGTTGAGCGTGAAGTACCCGGTTCCGGCGCCGATCTCCAGCGTCCGGCCGAACGGCGCGGGCCGGCGCCCGAGGGCCTTGGTCAGCTTCTCGACGATCATCTGGTGGGCGTCGTCGTCGAACTGGATGTTCCACTTCGAGTCGTAATCGGTCGCCGCGCCGTCGTGATAGGCCACGTTGACGTCCTTGATCCGCTGCGCCTCGGCACCCCTCATGCGATGGCGCACTATAGAAAGAAGCCCTTCCAATAGGCTCCCGCGCGTCTTGAGTGCAGCCAGCGAGGATGCCCCGGCGCGCTATCAACAGCGCAATCAGCCACCCGGCGTTCCCCCGCTGGCGCTGACCGGCGAGCGCACGCTCCCCGACGTTCCGGAGGAGAACTACTGGTACCGGCGCCACCTCGCGGTCTACGAATGGATCGCCGAGCGCTGCGCCGGCCTCGACGTCGTCGATCTCGCCTGTGGTGAGGGCTACGGGAGCGCCGTGCTCGCGGGCCGCGCCCATTCGGTCGTTGGCGTCGATGCCAACCCCGAGGCGCATGAGCATGCCGCCGCTCGCTACCAGGCGCCGGGGGTGCGCTTTGAGCGGGATCTGATCGAGACCTTCAGCGAACCGTGTGATGCGGTCGTCTTCCTCCAAACGATCGAGCACGTAGAGGACGCACGCGCCGTGCTCGAGAACGTGCGGGCGATGCTGCGGTCGGGCGGCCGCGCTTACGTCTCCACGCCGAACGTCTTGACCCTTGCCCCGGAAGGAGCGGAGCGGTCCGGGAATCCATGGCACGTCCACGAATACCGGGCAGCCGAGTACCGCGCCCTCTGCGCCGAGGTCTTTACAGAGGTCGAGCTGCTGGGGCTCTTCCACACGGGCAAGCTGCGGATTCACGAGGTCGCGATTCGCTTCGGCTGGGATGCGATCCACCCGCGACTGCGCATCACCAAGCCGTTTTACGACCGCTTCACTCCGGCGATCTCGGCTTCTGACTTCCGCCTGCGGTCCGAGCGGGACGGCGCCGATCTCGATCGGGCGCTCGACTTCCTGGCGGTGCTCGGCTCGTGACTGAGGACCGCGGCTCGCTCTGCCTGGTACTGCACTCGCACATGCCCTATGTCGAGGGCTTCGGTACCTGGCCGTTCGGCGAGGAATGGCTCTGGGAGGCGGTCGCGACGGTCTACCTGCCGTTGCTGGAGATCTGCCGGGGGGCGCCGGTGACGATTGGGCTCACGCCGGTCCTCGCCGACCAGTTCGAGGCGATGCGAGGCGATGCGGGCGGCCGGTTCGCCGAGTTCATGCGTGGCACGCGCGCCCAGATCCACGCCGAGGACGGCGACGGCCTGGAGCGGACCGGGCACCCCGCGCTCGCCGCGGAGATCCGCCGCGCCGGGACCGACTACGCACGGGCCGAAGCGGAGTTCGAGCGCCACGGGCGCGATCTCATCGGCGCGTTCGCGACGCTCTGCGAGCACGGCGCGGCCGAGCTCTGGACGGGCCCCGCCACCCACGCGCTCCTGCCCTTGCTCGCCACGACCGCCGGTCTGCATATGCAGCTCGCCTCCGGGAGCTCCTCCCACACGCGCCGCTTCGGCCATCCGGCGCGGGGACTGTGGCTCCCCGAATGTGCCTACGAGCCCGGGCTCGAGCGTGATCTGGCCGACCACGGGGTGCAGGCCTTCTGCGTCGATCAGACCGATTCGTTCGGGCTGGGATCGCTCGATCAGCTCGAGCCGGTCCAGACCGAAGCCGGTCCGGTGGCGGTGCCGATCGACTGGCTCTCGATCGAGTTGATCTGGAACGAGCGGACCGGCTACCCGACGGCGCCGGCCTATCGCAACAGCCACCAGCGGACGACCTATGACCTCAAGCCCTGGGACAACGCCGGCAACCCCTACGACCACGCTGCCGCGATCGAGCTCGCGCAGCGCCACGCGCGCGAGTTCGTCGAGCATTCGATCGCCCGGCTCGACGCCTACCGCGCCGAGCGCGGCCGGCGCGGGTTGCTCTGCTGTGCGCTGGACTCCGAGCTGCTCGGCCACTGGTGGTACGAGGGAACGCACTGGCTCGAAGCGGTCATCGGGGAGTCAGGACGCCAAGGGCTCGAGCTTGCGACCGTGTCGAGCGCCTTGACCCAGGCCGAGCCGGTCAGTCGCTCGCTTGCTCCGTCGAGCTGGGGGACGGCCAAGAACCTCTCGACCTGGGACTCGCCGCCCGTCGCCGAGATCGCGTTCGCGATTCGCGAAGCGGAGCTGCGGACCGTCGCGGCGACGGCGGAGCTGGCCCGGACCAACGGCTCCCAGCGAAGCCGCCGCCACGCGATCTGCGAGCGCGCCGCGCGCGAGCTGCTCGCGCTCCAGGCCAGCGACTGGGCGTTTCTGGTCAGCCGTGCCACCGCTTCCGACTATCCGCAGCTGCGTGCCGCCGGGCACCGCGAATCGCTGGACGCCGCGCTCGTCGCTCTGGCAGACTCAAACCCCGAGGCGCTCGATCCCGAGCTCCGCCATCTGGCACCCGACCTCGACCTCTCGCCCCTGATCGCACCGTGACGCGCGTCCTGATCCTCAGCTGGGAGTACCCGCCTCTGATCGAGGGGGGTCTCGCCCGTCACGTCCGCAAGCTCTCCGAGAATCTCGCCGGGGGCGGTGTGGAAGTCCACGTCCTGACGCGCGGCTTCGAGGAGTCGCCCGAGGAGGAGGAGCTCGAAGGGGTCGTCGTCCATCACGTCCGCGAGCCCGAGCGGCCGCAGGACCTGAGCGAGTTCGTGACCTGGGTCGAGCACATGAACGCCGACATGCTGGCGGCTGGCGTCGAGCTGGGCGACCGCTATGACTTCGATCTCGTTCACGGGCACGACTGGCTGGTGGCCGTCGCGGGCGATCATCTCGCCAACCGGTTCCGCTGCCCGCTCGTGATGACCGTTCACGCGACCGAGTTCGGTCGCCACCAGGGCTGGGTCGAGAACCACCCGCAGGCCCACATCCACGGAGTCGAGCGCTGGATCACGAACCGAGCCGAGCGGGTGATCGCCTGCTCCTCCTACATGCGCGAGCACATCTGCGACATCTACTCGCTCGACGAGCACGCCGTGACCGTCATCCCGAACGGGATTGATCCCGCCGATCTGGTTCCGGTCGCCGACCTCGACGAACTGCGCGGGCGGTTCGCTGAACCCGACGACCTGCTCTTGCTGCTGGTCGGGCGACTCGTCTACGAGAAAGGCTTCCAGCTCGCGCTGGAGGCGCTGCCGGGCCTGATCGAGCGGGTCGGCAACGTCCGCTTCGTGGTCGCCGGCTCGGGAACGCACGAGCAGGAGCTGCGCGCTCAAGCGCGAGCGCTCGGCCTCGACGAGCACGGCACCTTCATCGGCTGGATCGGCGATGACTTTCTCCACTCGCTTTACCGGATCGCGGATCTGACGGTGATCCCGTCGATCTACGAGCCATTCGGGCTGGTCGCGCTCGAGGCGATGGCCTCCGGCTGTCCCTGTCTGGTCGCCGACACCGGCGGCCTGCGCGAGGTCGTGACCGAGGACGTCGGGCTGCGCTTCCGCTCGCGCGATCCCCGCAGCCTCGGGGAGATGGCCGAGCGGCTGCTGACGGACCGACCGCTGCGGGACCGCCTGGTCGCCGAGGCCTCCGAGCATGTGCTGACCTTTGACTGGTCCGACGTCGCCGAGCGGACGGCCGACGTCTACGCCGACGTGCTCGGCGTGCGAACCATCGGGTAGCCGAGCCGGCTCAGGCGAACCGCATCCGGCTGGGCGCATCGCGCATCCGGATCAACCGTGCCGGCGCTCCACCGACCACCGCGTTGGCGGGAACGTCTCGCGTCACGACGGCGTTGGTTCCGATGATCGCGTTGTCACCGACGTTCACTCCACGTAGGACGCAGGCGCCGTAGCCGATCCACACGTTGTTGCCCACCCGTACGTCGCGCTTGTAGATCCCCTGCAGCCGGATCGGGCGCTCGACCTCCACCGCGCCGTGATCGAAGTCGATCATCATGACCCGGTCGGCGATCACGCACTCGCGGCCGATCGACACGTGCTGGTAGGCCGAGATCGTGCACTCCTGGCCGAGCACCGTCTTGGCGCCGATCGACACCGTCCCCTCATGCGCGCGGATCTTGGTGCCGTGGCCGAGCCACGACCATCGCCCGAGCTCGAGCCGCCCGGCGCGGCCGATCTCGAGAACCACCCGCGGGCAGATGAAAGCGAGGCCGTCGAGTTCGATCCGCCGCCCGTAACCGGTGAGAAAGCGACGCCGGAGCAGTCCGGCGATCAGCCGCGCATAGTTGCGGTTGAGCATCCCGTTGGCGGCCATGAACCGCAGCAGGGCGAGCGGCCCGCCGTGGAGCGGGG
The DNA here is from genome assembly GCA_963790245.1 of uncultured Thermoleophilaceae bacterium. Lineage (GTDB taxonomy): Bacteria > Actinomycetota > Thermoleophilia > Solirubrobacterales > Thermoleophilaceae > JACCVG01. The sequence goes on along the minus strand of CAWBNP010000002.1, from coordinate 887,408 downwards.
GAGGGGGTCCGCGGAGCTCGCCGCCGAGCGCCGGCGAGGTCGAGGGTGAGTGGTCGATCGAGGCCTTCTCCACGACTCCGATCATATTTCGCGATCAACCATCCAGCGTCCGTGGCATGCTCTGGCGGTGACAGTCGAGCGCACGACAACCGAGCTGGCCGAACGGCTCTATGCCGGCGATAAGCGCGCGCTCGCGCGCGGCATCTCGATGGTCGAGAACGACGACCCCGAGGGCTGGGCGCTTGTCAGCGAGGCCTACCCGCGGACCGGCAAGGCCGCCGTAGTGGGTTTTACCGGACCGCCCGGGGTCGGCAAATCGACCCTGATCGGGGCGCTGGTGAAGAACGCCCGCGGCCGAGATCGCGAGGTCGCGGTTCTGTCGATCGATCCGAGCTCGCCGTTCACGAAGGGAGCGCTGCTCGGGGATCGGATTCGGCTCGCCGACCATTTCCTCGACGCGGGGGTGTTCATTCGATCGATGGCCAGCCGCGGGTCACTCGGCGGGCTGTCGGAGGCGACCCTCCAGGCGGCCTTGCTGATGGACGCCGCCGGCAAGGACGACGTCTTCATCGAGACCGTCGGCGTCGGTCAGGGTGAGGTCGACATCATTGATCACGCCGACACCGTCGTGCTGGTCCTGATGCCCGGGTCGGGAGACTCGATCCAGGCACTGAAGGCGGGGGTCATGGAGATCCCGGACATCATCGTCGTGAACAAGCGCGATCACCCGCTCGCCGACACCATGATTCGCGAGATCAAGTCGGTGCTCTCGCTGGGCCCCACCGACGGTTGGCGCGTTCCGGTCCTCGCGACCGAGGCGAGCCGCAGCGAGGGGATTGAGGAGCTCGCGACGGCGATGGCCGAACACCGCGAATTCATCGTCGTCGAGGGGACGCTGGCCGAGCGGCGGCGCCGCAACCTGATGAACGAGGTGATCGCTCTGGCCTCCTTCCGTCTGCGCGGGCGGCTCGAGGAGTCGGTCCGCGAGGATCCCGAGGTCCGCGCCCTGCTCGACCGCGTCGTCGAGCGCCGCCTCGATCCTGCGAGCGCTGCTCGAACCCTCCTGGAACGCGACTTCTAGCTGACTAGCGAATCCGAATCTTTTTACGGACGGTTTCGCCATCGAGGGAGATCGAGACCGTCGCGCGGCCGCGGGAGTCCGGGCTTATCAGCGTCCCGCGTGCCACGCCGTTGACGGTCCGAGAGCGCTTCTCGATCCGCCCGCGTGAGGTATCGAACTCGATCGTCGTGCGGTTCGGGAAGGGGCTCGGGTTGAACCGCTGGACGGCGCCGTCGTCGCCGCTGTTGAACTGCAGGCTGGCGGCGACCTTCAGCTGGCGTCCGTCGCGCTTGACCGAGCGCTTCGAGATCAGTCGCAGCGTCAGCCGCGGCCCCGTGTCGACATTGCCGACGACGGAGTCTGAGGGCGGGGTGCCGGGGCGCGAGTTAGACCCCCACCAGTTGTTCTCGGCGTTGATCTGCTCGGCGGCGTCGGAGTCCTCGTTCGCGATCCCGAAGTCGTTGGCGAAGATCCGGTTGAAGTTGACCTGCAGCCGGCCGTCGTAGGTGTCACCGAGCAGGCGCACCCCGCGGTCGCTGGAGACGGAGCGCTCCCCGAGCAGCGTGTTGCCGATGATCGAGATGTTTCGGTTGATTCCGGCCAGCCGGTCGTTGGAGATCACGATCCCGGCTCCCTCGTACTGGCGCAGGGTGTTGTCGGTGATGTTGGCGCCGTCGACGTTGCCACCCATCTCGATCACGTCGTCGTCGATCACGTCGTCGTCGACGTTGCCGTCGCTGGTGTTCTCCGAGACGCGCACGGCGCGCGCGTTAACGACGACGACGCCGCTGTCGCGGGTCAGCTTGTTCCCCGTGATATCGATGCCGGTTCCGACTCCACCCGCGTTGGCGAGCAGGATCGCCTCGTTCTGGTGGCCGGTGAAGTCATTGCGGTCGATCAGCACGTTGCTGACGGTGCCGTCGGTGTAGATGCCGTTGCCCTGCTCCTCGCCCTCGCCGCCGTCGTTGTTGTTGGCGATGAACGAGTTGCGCCGGACGATCGTCCGCGCGCCCGTGCTGTTGAGCTGCAGCCCGAGGACGTTGTCGGTGATGACGTTGTCGACGATCCGCAGCCCGGAGCGGTTGGCGGGAACGTCGATACCCGCGTCGAAGGTCGAAGGGCCGCCGTTGGCGCCGCCGCCGCTGATCGTGAATCCCGAGATCACGACCCGATCGCTCTCGATCACGAATCCGCCGTTCTGCGCGCCCACGATGCTCTCCCCGCCCCGACGGCTGTCGCGCGCGTCGGCCCCGTCTTGGGCACCACGAAGCTCGATCTGGTTGCGGACGCGGACGGTCTCCTTGTACCGGCCCTCCTCGACCTCGACCGTGTCACCGTCGCGGGCGCCGTTGACCGCGGCCTGGATGCGGGTGAAGTCGCACTCGCCGGGGTTCTCGCACACGTCGAAGGTGGCGGCCGAGGCAGGCGCCACGACGACCAGCCAGGTAAGTAGCGCGCCAGCCGGAACGCAGTTTTTGAATCGGAGCTTCATCAGTCGCCCTTCTCGATGTCGACCTTGACGCGCTTGGTCTCGTTGTCGAGCGTCGCCGAGACTCGCGCCGTCCCCTGCTTGCTGGTCGAGCTGAGCTGTGAGCGCGCGACGGCGTCTGCGGTACGACCGCGGCCGCCGACCTTGCCGCGCGTCGTCTCGAAGTCGATCCGCGTGTTGTCCGGGAAGAAGGTCACCGGTGTGTCGCCGGCGGAGTTGGTCAGCAGGCTGGCCGTCATCTGCGTCGAGTCTCCGCCGGTGTCGATCGAGGACTCGCCCGCGCGCAGCCGGAGCACCAGCCACGGATCGAAATTGACGTTCTCGGAGACCCCGTCACAGCGACCGAGGTTGCTGCCGGGCCCCTGGTTGCAGCCCCACCAGTTGTTGTCGGCGTCGATCTGCTCCGTGGCGTCGGGATCGGAGTTGTGCACGCCGCGCTTGTTGCGGACGATCCGGTTGAACTCGACCTTCAGCTGACCCCGGTAGGCGCCCGCCGAGGCGATGCTGACACCGCGGCGGTGGTCGGTGATCGTGTTGCCGATGATCTGGATCTGGGCGCTGACGGTGTCGTTCCCGGTGTTGGAGATCAGGATCCCGTTGTTGCGCAGATCCCGCTCGGGCGGCTTGGCCTGGGCACGGCCGGTCAGCTTGTTGTCGCGGATCGTCGCGCCGTCGATATTGCCGTCGAGTGCGATCACGTTGCGGTTGCCCGTCTTGGCGGGGGCGATGCTTTCGTTGCCGACGATGCTCAGGCTGCGAATACGGCTCAGGCTGATTCCCGACTCACCGCTCAGGTCGTTGGCGAGGATGTCGACCCCCTGTGAAACGGGGGCATCCCGAGTGCCGAAGACGATCGTGTTGCGCCGGTGGCCGGTGAAACGGTTCTCTGAGATCTCGACGTTCGAGATGCCGAGGTCGGAGAGGATCCCGACGCCGGAGAGCGGCTGGTCGGCGGGAGCGCTGCGGTTGTTGCGGGCGATCTGGTTGCGCGCGACGAGCGTCTGCGTGGGAGATCCGGCGGTGTCGCCGTTGAGCCGGATCCCGCGGACGTTCGAGGTGATCACGTTGTTGATGATCCGCGCGCCCGCGACGCCGGGATTCGTCACGATGCCGGTGCCCTTGGCGGTCCCGCTCGTGCTGCTGGTTCCTCCGGAGATGCGAAAGCCGTCGATCGTGACGTCATCGGCGTCGGCGCCGAGCAGGAAGCCGCCGTCGGGTCCCGTCACGACGGTCTCGCCCAGGTTGCGACGGCCGCGCGCGTCGGTGCCGCCCTTGGCCCCGCGCAACTCGAGTCGCGGCTTGTCGATCGTGACCGACTCGCGGAAGGTGCCCGCGCGGACCTCGATCGAGTCACCGGGTGCCGCGGCCGCGACCGCGGCGGAAATCGTCTTCTGGTTGCAGCCGCTTCCGCAGACGGTCAGCCGCTCGGCCTGCGCGCTCGCGGGAGCGATCAGCGCCGCAACCAGGGCGGCGAGGGTCAGCAGGCCCGGAGGGCGCGTGCGCGGTGGCGTGAAGTTGAACACTGTTGGAGAGGACGCCGGAGCAGGTTCCGGGGTCGATCCGAGCTTAGAACAGGTTTTCGCCATTTGCGGCAATAAACCGCCCACCGCGGAGGAGTTGCGTGCGCGCGCCCGACGTTTGGCCGTTGGAAGGGTCTACCGTCCGGTCACGTGGCGGCGATCGGCGAGGGCGGGAGTGACGATCGCGAGCTGCTCGCGATCGTCGTGGCGCGCAATGAGGCGGCGACGATCGACGCTGTGCTCGGCGGGTTGCCGACCACCATCGAGGGCCACCCCCTCCGGCGGGTCGTGGTAGACGACGGTTCGACCGACCAGACGGCGACGATCGCGCGGGCCAATGCGGCCGAGGTCATCAGCCATCCGGTCGGGCTCGGCCTCGGAGCAGCGCTGCGTACTGGGCTCGAGTTCGCGTGCCACTCCCGGGTCGACGCCGCCCTCTACATCGACGGCGACGGGGAGTACGACCCGTGCCAGGCCGCTCGCGTGCTCGGCCCGATCCTCGCGGGTCACGCGGATTATGTCCTCGGCTCCCGCTTCCTCGGCTCCCGGGACGGAATGGCCTGGCACCGTGCGCTGTTCAACCGCTGGCTCTCGCGGCTGGTCGGACTTCTGACGGGCGTCCACACGACCGATGCCCAGACCGGCTACCGAGCGTTCTCGGCGCGTGCGGTCCAGAGCGCCCGGATCCGGCACGACTACAACTCGGCACAGGTCCTGACCCTTTCGCTCTGGGGAGCGGGCATCGACCCGGTCGAGGTGCCGATCGACTACCGGCGCCGTGCACACGGGCGGTCGTTCATACGGCACGGCGAGTACCTGCGGCGCGTCACCCCGGCGATCGTCGCCGAGTGGCGCGAGTCCCGGCTCAGGCGCCGAGCGCTCGCGCGATGACCATCTGCTGCACCTCGTCGGTGCCCTCGCCGATCGTCAGGATCTTGGCGTCGCGATAAAAGCGGCAGACCGGGTACTCCTCGATGTAGCCGTAGCCGCCGTGGATCTGGACGGCCTCCTCGGCGGCGCGCACGGCGAGCCGCCCGGTCTTCAACTTCGCCTGCGCGGCGCTGAGGCTGAAGTTCCGTCCGGCATCCTTTTCGAGCGCGGCCTTGTAGGTGAGTAGGCGCGCAGCCTCGATTTCGGTCGAGATGTCGGCGAGCTTGCCCTGGATCGCCTGGAACTTCGAGATCGGTTGTCCGAACGCGCGGCGCTCCTTGGCGTAGGCGAGCGCCTCATCCAGCGCCCCCTGCGCCAGCCCGAGGCCCATCGCTGCGACCGAGATCCGGCCGGCGTCGAGCGTCATCAGGAACTGGTGGAAGCCCTTGCCCCGCTCGCCGATGAGGTTGCCCTCGGGAACCCGGCAGTCGGCGAAGGCGAGCGGGCGGGTATCAGAAGCGTTCCAGCCCATCTTTCGATACGAGGCCTCGACGGTGTAGCCGTCGGTGCCTTTCGGGACGAGGATGTTCGAGATCTCGTCCGGTCCGGTGCGCGCGGTGATCGTCACACCACCGGAGATGTCGGTACCCGCGTTGGTGATGAACTGCTTGGCACCGTCGATCACCCAGTCGCCGCCATCGAGGCGGGCGGTCGTGCGCACGTTGCCGGCATCCGAGCCCGCCTCGGGCTCGGTCAGCCCGAACGACCACAGTTGTCGGCCGCTGCACAGCTCGGGTAGCCACTCCTGCTTCTGCGCTTCGCTGCCGAAGCTGTAGATCGGGTGGGTCCCGAGTGAGGTATGGGCGGCAACGGTGATCGCAACCGAGGAGTCGATCCTCGCCAGCTCCTCGATCACGAGCGCGTAGGAGAGCGTGTCGGCGCCGCCGCCGCCGAACTCCTCCGGGTAGGGAACGCCCATCAGCCCGAGCTCTGCGAGCTTGGCGATGATCTCGTACGGGAAGCGCTTCTGCTCGTCGAGCTCGCCGGCGACAGGCGCGACCTCGTTGCGGGCGAAGTCGCGCGTCAGCCGCTGGATCGCGCGCTGCTCGTCGGAGAGGTCGAAATTCACGCGCCCGATCCTAGATGCGTCTAGGGCTCGAAGTCGTCCGCGCGGCAGGGTCCGCTCGCGCAGACATCCCGTACTCGGCCGCGAGGTGATAGGAACGCGGCCTTCTGGCGCCGAGCGGCGACCGTGTTGCGCGGCGCGCCGTGCGGGTCGCGCCCTTCCTCGGGCGCCGTATTGTCGCGCGGTGGGGGAGGCGTGTTGCCGGCGCCCGTGTCCCAGTAGACGATCGCCGAGCCCGCGTGGGGCAGCCGTTTGATCGGCTCGATCCCGAACAGCTGGTCGCGGCCGATTCGCCGTTTGCGGGCGATCGCGGGCCGCCGGATCTGGGCGCCGATCGTCCGAGCCTCGACCTCGGCGGTGACATTGGCGACCTGATGGTCACCGACGGCCGGATGCAGGAGGACCCGGTGCGAAGGCGTGTTCGGGAGGGGATCCTCGGTCATGTGGTGGGCGTAGCCGTTGGCCTCGCCCCGGTCCCAGTAGGTCTGCATCAGGGCGAAAATCAGCGGCCGTTCGAGCTCGTTCGGGTAGGCGTCGTAGAGCCCGCCGACCGGAAGGTCGATCTCACCGAACGAGTCATCGAGCAGTCCCAGGAAGCGGCCCTCCGCGTAAGGAGGGAAGTCCGAGGAGCGCTGCAGGAGCGTGCTGTAGTTCATCCCCGGCACGCCGAGTACCGCGTTGCGGAAATCGGGCGCCAGAGCGGCCAGCGATCCGCCGAGGATCCCGCCCTGGCTGTTGCCGTCGTAGAAGAGCTCGCGACGGGCGATCAGCGACTTGCCGTCCGTCTGGAAGGCGGGATGCGAGCCGAGGCCGTCGCGATGCAGCAAGGCGCGGCCGAGGTACATGAAGTTGAGGAACCCCTGCTGGGTGCGGTCCACGAGCGTCGGGAAGCGCGAGAGGTCCTGCAGGATCAGCGCTACGTTCGGCACATCGCCGGTCGCGAAACCGATCCAATCGGTCGCGCAGAAGATGAAGTTGTGCTCGCCCGACATCTGCTTGACGTTGGTGGCCGAAACTTCGCCCGCCGATCCGAGCAGTCCGTGTCCGTAAAGCGACGGGCGCGCCGACCCCGCCCCGGCCGTGAACGCCGCCCGCGGGATGTTGCAGACGAAGTTCGCCTCAGTGAAGCTGTTGGCGGCGCGCAACGGCAGGCCGCTCGGGCCGAGGCGGAACCGCGATCCGGGCGGGCAGCCGTTCAGGTCGAGATAGCACGGGACGAGAACCGTTCCCCTGACACGCCGCGCGATCAGCCTTCCCGGCTCGGCCGGGAAGTTCTGGACCTGCGTGACCTCAAACCGGGGCGAACGGCCGGCCACCCGCCTGTCGCCGAGGTCGCGGTCGCCGAGCTGGGCGAACGCGTCGTCGCGGATCGAGAGCGCGCGTTCGGACAGGCTGCGGCGTGACGCGACCGTGAAGTCCCACGCCAGGTCGAGGTCGTCCCGTCCGATCCCCGCGCGGTTGAGCCCCTTGAAAATCCGCTCCATCGCCGGCCGCCGGCGCTCGACCTCGGGCCTGGTCGTCGGCGTCCCGTCGCGCAGCGCCCGGAAAGCAGGCTCCGGTGTGAGCCGCTCACCGTCGGCGCCGCGCAGGTTACGCAGCGCGACCAGGTAGCGGCGTCCTTCGGCGAAGTTGACGGCAGGGCGGATGATCAGGTTCGTGTCCGCGGGGCTGGCTGCGTTCGAGTCGAGCTCGACCCAGATCGGATGGCGCTCGCCGGTTCGCGCGTCGATCACGACGACGGGAGCGCGAGGGCGATCGAAGGCGCCGATGTCGTCGATCGGCACCGCATTGGTTGCGCGCAGGGCGCGCGGGTTGTCCAGCCCTGGGATCCGGGTGATCAGCGATGCACCCGGGCTGAACCCATCAAACCGGTTGTAGTCGCCCGGGGCGATCGGAATGCCGAGAATGTTGCGCGGCATCGCCGTCGCGTCCAGTGCGAGGCGCCGTCCCGTCGGGGTGTCGGCGGTGCGGGTGTAGGCGTCGCTCGGGAACGGCTGGAGGCAGACGGACGCGTCAAGAACATCGCAGCGCTCGCCGTCGGCGCTCTGTGCCGCGGCGACGCCGGGCGTGGTCGCGAGCAGCGCCGTCACAAGGGCGACCGCGCCCGCAGTTCGATTCCTCCCTCTCATGCGCGATTGATTCTGGCGTAGGCTGAAGCGCATGTCGAGCGGTCACGTTGCGATGGGGCTGCTCTTCTACCCGCGCGGGGGATCGGCACAGGTGATCAAGTACCTAGTCCCGGCGCTCGCCGGTGCCGGATGGTCGGCCGAGGTGCTCTGCGGTTCGCTCGGACCCGCCGGTGAGAGGACCCACGCGGAGACCTTCTTCGATGAGATCGCCGTCATTCCCGCGCGCTACGACGAGGCGCTCGGCGCGTTCGAGGCCGGTGGCGATCCGATCGCGGACGCCGGCGTTCCCCTCCATCCCTCGTTCGAGGATCGCGCGGGTGCACCCGACCGCGTGTTCGGCGCCGTCGCCCCGGAGCTCGGCGACCGGATCGTCGAAGCATGGCGACCGTTCTTCGCTGCTGCGTTGAGTCACCGGCGCCCGGATGTTTTCCACCTCCACCACCTGACGCCACTGCAGGAGGTCGCCGAGCGGCTCGCCCCCGAGGTGCCACGGATCACCCATCTGCACGGCACCGAGCTCAAGATGATCGACCGTATCGACCGGATCATCGCGGGTGATCTCCCCGGCGACCTGCGCCCGGAGATGTGGACCCACGGGCCCCATTGGGCAGAGCGGCTGCGTACGGTCGCCCGGGCAAGCGATGGATTCGTCGTCATCTCCCCCCACGATCGCCACGAGGCGGCCCGGCTGCTGGAGATCGACCCGGAGCTCGTCGAATGGATTCCCAACGGGGTCGACACCGAGCTGTTCGATCGCTCCGACCCCGCGCCGGAGGTCCGGATGGACCGCTGGCGCGAATGGCTCGTCGATCAGCCACAGGGGTGGGATGAGTCGGGCGTCGCGGGCAGTGTCCGCTACTCGGAGGAGGACCTCGCCCCGTTCACGGATCCCGACGCGACCGTCTTGCTGTTCGTAGGCCGGTTTCTCGACTTCAAGCGCGTCCCGATGCTGATCCGCGCCTATGCCGCTGCACGAAAGCGGTTCGACGCGCCGGCGCCGCTGGTGATCTGGGGCGGGTTCCCCGGCGAGTGGGAGGGAGAGCATCCGCAGGCGGTGGCACGCGCAGTGGGCGAAGAGGGGATCTTCCTAGTCGGCTGGCGCGGCCACGAGGACCTCGTCGGGGGGCTCGGCTGCTCTGATGTGATGGTCGCGCCGTCGTTCAACGAGCCATTCGGCCAGGTTTTTCTCGAGGCGATGGCATGCGCGGTTCCGGTGATCGCGACCCGCAGCGGCGGTCCGCTGTCGTTCGTCAACACCGAAGACGGCGAGCCGAACGGGTGGCTCGTCGAGCCCGACGACGAGCGGGCGCTGACCGAAGCGCTCGTCGCCGCGGTAAACGATCGTGCGGATCGGGCCCAGCGCGCCGAGAACGCCTACCGGCAGATCCGCGAGAACTTCTCGTGGGCCGGCCTGGCACCGCGCTTCACCGCGCTGTACGACGCCGCGCGGGAACGACACAGAGGGCGGTAGCATCGCCGCTGAGCCCGCGTGCCCAGCTACGGAGGAGAGACCATGGCGGTAATGGCGAACGCACTGACCGACGAGCGCCAGCGCACCCTGGTCGCGCTCTGCGACACCTTCGTGCCGGCGGTTGAGATCGACACGCACGACCCGGTGGAAAAGGCGTTCATGAGGCGCTCGGCCTCGGATATGGGACTGCCCGCGCAGGTCGAGGGTACGCTCGCCGAGGCGATGACCGGCGAGGAGTTCGAAGCCGTCGGCGGGCTGCTCGACGCGCTCGCCGGCCACGAGTTCGCCGATCTCTCGCTCGAAGCCCGCACGCAGGCGGTCCACGACGTCTCCGCCTCCGACGCGGCCGCTTGCCAGGGTCTCGCCTCGCTGCGCGGTCTGACGCTGCTCCTCTTCTACGGCCTGCCCGACGAACAGGGCTCCAACCCGAACTGGGATGCGATCGGCTACCCCGGCCCGCCGGCTGCCCCGCCCACGCCCGAGCAAGCGCCCAAGACGATCACCGTCGAGGAGGTGAGCGGCGCCGAGGCGAAGCTGACCGCGGACGTCTGCGTCGTCGGGTCCGGCGCCGGCGGTTCGGTGATCGCCGCACGGCTGGCGGCGGAAGGCCGCAGCGTGCTCGTGCTGGAGATGGGCCAGTACCGAAATGAGTCGGACTTCACGGGACTCGAGCTGGTCGGCTACCAGGAGCTCTACTACGGCGGGGGACTCGCGACCTCCGAGGACGGGTCGATCGCGATCCTCGCCGGGTCGACGCTCGGCGGCGGGACGGTCGTCAACTACATGAACTGCATCCGCACGCCGGATCACATCCGGGCCGAGTGGGCGTCCCACGGGCTCGACGGACTCGAGGACGAGGCCTACACCGAACGGATCGACGCGGTCATGGAGCGGTTGAACGCCAACACCGAAGCGACCAAGCAGAACCAGATCCACCAGCGGCTGATGGCCGGCCTCGACGCGCAGGGTTACGAGCACCGGCCGATCGTCCGCAACGCCTCGCTCGACGACGACGCCGAGTTCTGCGGCTACTGTGCGGCCGGTTGTCCGCGTGGATGCAAGCGCTCGGCGATGAAGACCTGGCTCCAGGACGCCTCTGACAACGGGGCGCGGGCGGTCGTCGGGACGCACGCGGATCGGATCACGACCGAGGACGGCGCCGCGACCGGCGTCGAAGCGACGATCACCCACGCCGACGGGACGACGACCGCACTGACGGTCGAGGCTCCGACCGTGGTCGTAGCCTGCGGCAGCATCGAGTCCCCGGCGCTGCTGCTGCGTTCCGGAATCGGCGGTCCGGCGGTCGGCAAACACCTGCGCCTGCACCAGGCCTTCTCGGTCGTCGGGACCTACGACGAGCCGGTCGACGGATTTCGCGGACAGGTCCAGTCGCTCGTGTCCGATGTCTTCTCCGGGCTCGAGGACAACCACGGCTTCCTGATCGAGGCGACCGGTATGTACCCCGCTTTCTTCAGCCCCGGAATCCCGTGGGAGAGCGGCGCGGCCCACAAGCAGGTGATGCTGGGCTACCGGTTCCTGGCCCCGTTCATCACCGTCGGACGCGACCACGGCGCCGGGGAGATCGTGCTCGACGACCTCGGCCGGGCCGTGATGCGCTGGGGGCTCGGCGACGAGGTCGACATGCGGATGGCCGTCCGGGCGCAGGTTGAGCTCTGCAAGCTGCACGAGGCAGCGGGCGCTGCGGAGATCTTCACGCTCCATGCCAAACGGCTGGCCTGGACCCGTGGCGAGGATTTCTCCGGCTTTCTCGAGCGCGTCGAGTCAGCCCCCTACGGCCCTCAGGACATCACGATCTTCACAGCGCACCAGATGGGCGCCTGCCGGATGGGCTCTGACCCGCAGACGTCGGTGGCCGACGGCCGCGGTGAACTCCACGATGTCGCGGGCGTCTGGATCGGTGATGCCTCCGCGTTCCCGACCGCGCCCGGAGTCAATCCGATGATCTCGATCATGTCCCTCGCCCACAGGACCGCTGACATGATCGCCGCGGGCTGACAAGCCGTCCCTGACGCTCGCCGTTCCATTCTCCGTGCGGACGCGGCGCCATGCACAGCACGGCTGTTACAAGGCCGCATTGTTTTGCGCGGGGGCGCGTCCTAGCTTCGGCTGCGTGAGCGCCGAACGTGGAGCTGCGAGCGTCGAGTGGGCGGCGCTGACCCTGCTTGTTTCGCTGACGCTGGGGGCGGCGGTCGCCGTCGCTCCGCCGATCGACGGCCGCTCGTTTGCGGGGTTTCTCGCCCACCGGATCTCCTGCTCGGTCAGCGACGATTGCAAGGGTGAAGATGCCGACCTGGTGGCGATCTACGGCGAGAGCGACGCCGCGCTGCTGCGCCGCCACGCTCCGAACATCACCTACGAGCCGGGGGAGCGCTCGCTGCCGGTCGACTGGCGCGATTGTCGCGTGCGCGCCTGCTCGCGCGCGTCCGATCGAGCCGGGCTCGACGTCCATCGCAGCGATGCGGGCGAGCCTGCGACGGTCTTCACCCACGTCGTGCGCCGAGACGGCGAGACCTTCCTCCAGTACTGGATGTACTACCCGTACTCGAGCACGACGATCGGCAACGCGCGGGAGGGGATCGGCTCGACCCGGATCTCCCTTGCCGAGCTGAAGGGAGCGGTGGGCACGATCAGCGGCGCGGGGATCTCCGCGGGGCCCGCATCCGGCCTGCTCCCCGGGAAGCTGCCCAAGCCCCAGCTGACGCCGTGGTCGGTCGTGGACCAGGCAATCCGCAAAGCCAACGACGCCGAGCAGGACCCCGCTCCGCGCCTCGCCCAACTACCGAAGCTGTGGCAGCAGCTGCCGCTCCCGGTGCGCGCCGTGGCATGGAATCTGACCGACGGCCGCAAGGCCTATCCCGGGTTTCACTACGACGATTGGGAGGGGTACCAGGTGAGAATCGATCTGAGTGGGCGGACCACGGCGCGATCGACCTCGCACGGCGGCTACCAGACGTGCAGGTCCAACAACATCCCTTGTCGCGGCCGGTTCGGCGAGGGGTCGGGCTGGACGAGGGTCTCCTACGGCAGCCACGCCGGGCATTTTCCGGGCGCGAGCCCGATCCGCAGCGCGCCGTTCCGTCCGCGGGCGCCGCTGCCAGGCGAACGGGAGCGGTCGACGACCGCCGCCGGGCTGAGGCTCGTCCCGCTCGAGAGGATCGACCGCTCGGCCTATACGCGTAGGGATGAGCGGATCGTGCCGCCGTGGGAAAAGGAGGTCTACGACAATCCGCTCAGCGGCCGGTCCTGATGGAGCGTCGGGCTGTGGCCGGGACGGGTTTGCGGGCGCCCGGGCGCGTGAGCTGGCTCAGCCTGCGGAGCGCGCGAGTTCGATCAGGGTCCGGACCCCGAACCCGCTCGCGCCCGAACCGACGTAGTTGCGCCCGAGCCCCCAGGCGGTGCCCGCGATGTCCATGTGCACCCAGGGCGTCTCACCGACGAACTGGCGCAGGAATTCGGCGGCGTAGCTCGACATCGCCTTGCGCGCGTCCGAGGCGTTGGTGAGGTCGGCGTACTGGCCCTTGGTCAAATCGAAGTACTCGGGGTGCAATGGCAGCCGCCAGCCGAGCTCACCGGTCAGCGTGCACGCGGCCTCGACCGTTCCGTACCACCGGTCGTCGTTCGAGAACAAGCCCGCGTAGGTCGATCCGAGCGCAACGATGATCGCGCCGGTCAGCGTCGCGAGGTCGACGATCCGGTCGCAACCCTGGTCGACGGCATAACAGAGCGCGTCGGCGAGGATCAGCCGGCCCTCGGCGTCGGTGTTGTTGACCTCGATCGTGGTCCCGTTCATCGCCGTGACGATGTCGCCGGGTTTGACCGCTCGGCCGCTCGGCATGTTCTCGGTCGACGGCACGACCGCGGTGATCGTGGCTTCGACACCGAGAGCGGCGATCGCGCCGATCGATTCGATCACGGCCGCGCCGCCGGACATGTCGAACTTCATTTCCTGCATCTTCGCGCTCGGCTTGATCGAGATGCCGCCGGTGTCGAAGGTCACAGCTTTCCCGACGAACCCGAGGTGGCCGCCCGAGCCGCCGCCTTCGTAGCGCAACACGATCAGTCGTGGTTCGACGCAAGAGCCCTGGGCGACGGCGGCGAACGCGCCCATCCCAAGGCTTTGGATTTCCTCGGGGCCGAGGATCTCGACCTCGACCGAAGCGTGCTCAGCCGCGATTTCCCGCGCGCGATCAGAGAGGAAGTCGGGGGTCGCGATGTTGGCCGGCAGGTTCTGGAGGTCACGGGCGGCGTTCTGGGCGACTGCGGCCGTCCGCGCGGCTGCGACCTCGTCCGCGAGTTCCCGATCGGCGACGACCTCGAGCTCGCCGATCGATGCTCCGCCCCCGTCCTCGGCGCCGCTCGACTTGAAACGGTCGAATTCATAGAGCGCGAGCAGCGTGCCCTCGACGATCGCGCCGGCGACGCCCTCGCCCTCCGGCGCAGCCCACGACAGCGCCGAGCAACCGAGTTCCTTTGCTCGCGAGGCGACCGTCGCAGCGGCTACGCGCGCACGCTCGGCGGTGAACTCATCGCGCTCGCCGAGCCCGACGACGATCACCCGTCGCCCATCCTCGTGAGTCAGGGCCAACTTCTTGAATCCGGACTGCGCCTCGCCGGAGGCGACGAGCGCCGCAGCCGTCGTTGTCTCGAGCGTCTCACCGTCGAACAGGCCCACCACGCGCGTGTCAGCGCCGGTGTCCTCGGGGGCGCCGGCGCGGCTCCTCACTGCGATCGAGTTGGTCGGCGGCATCGGCGCAGTCTAGGCCGAAGATCGTCCAAGGAGTTTTCCCACGCCGGGCTGCGGGTACCGCCAGCCTGAGCGGCGGTTCTCCGCCGAGGAAACCGGAGAGAGGAACCATGATGGCCGATCCAGGTCGCGATTCCCCAAGCTCTGCACCGGGCTCTGAGAGGCCCGTTGACTGGCTAGCCGCCGAGCGCTCGGCCGAGTTCGCCGAGTTGAGACGCCGCAAGCGGGCTTTCGTCCTCCCGGCGACGATCTTCTTCCTAGCCTGGTACTTCGGATTCATCATTCTCGCGGGTTACGCGCCCGAGTTCATGGGGATCTCCGTCTACGAGGGGCTGACAGTCGGATACCTGCTGGCTCTCTCGCAGTTCCTGATGGTGTGGGGGCTCGGCTATGCGTACATCCGCCGCGCCGAGCGGGTCTTCGATCCGCTGGCCGAGAAGGCTGCGGCGCGCGCCCGAGAAGTGGCTCGGACCGAGGGGGGCCCGTCATGACGGGGGATCTCAACCTCGAAGCCCTGTTGATCTTCGGCGGTGTCGTCGCGATCACGCTCGTGATCACCTTTTGGGCGTCGCGACGGACCAAGACCGCGACCGACTTCTGGGCCGCCGGCCGTGGCATCTCGAGCGCCCAGAACGGCTTCGCGATCGCGGGCGACTACATGTCCGCAGCGTCGTTTCTCGGCATTGCGGGCCTGATCTTTCTTTTCGGGTTCGACGGTTTCCTGTACTCGGTCGGCTTCCTGGTCGCGTTCCTGACGGTGTTGTTCCTGCTCGCCGAACGGATGCGCAACGCGGGCAAGTTCACGATCGCCGACGTGCTCTCCTTCCGGCTAAACGAGCGGCCCGCGCGACTCGCGGCCGCGATCGGGACGCTCGCCGTCGCCGGCTTTTATCTGATCGCCCAGATGGTCGGCGCGGGCGCGCTCCTCCAACCACTGGTCGGGATCAGCTTCGAGACGGCGGTTATCGCGACTGGCGTCTTCATGCTCACCTATGTGGTCTTCGGCGGGATGCTGGCGACGACCTGGGTGCAGATCGTCAAGGCCGTTCTGCTGATGAGCGCGACGATCGTCCTCTCTCTGTTCGTGCTCGGAGAGGTGGGGTTCAACCCGATCGAACTCTTCAACCGCGCGCAGGCCCAGGCCGATGAGCCGGCCGCCTACCTGATGCCGGGGCTGCGCTTCGACAATCCCGTCGACACGGTTTCACTCGGTCTCGGCCTGGTGCTCGGCACCGCCGGCCTGCCACACATCCTGATGCGCTTCTTCACGGTTCCCAACGCTAAGGCGGCGCGGGTGTCGGTGATGTGGGCGGTCGCGTTGATCGGTGCCTTCTACGTCATGACGACGTTCCTCGGCTTTGGCGCGCGGATGGTCCTCGGCGAGGCTGGTGCGACCGGCGCGGTCGATCCTGCGGGCAACCTGGCGGCGCCGCTGCTTGCGCAGGCCGTCGGGGGTGGTGCGGGGACGCTTGGCGGGGACGCCTTCCTCGCGATCATCTCCGCCGTCGCATTCGCGACGATCCTCGCGGTCGTTGCGGGGCTCGTGATCTCGGCTTCGGGCGCGCTCGCGCATGACGTTTGGTCCAACGTCATCCGCAAGGGCCGGGACTCCGAATCGGAGGAGGTGTGGGTCGCACGCGCCGCGGCGATCGGGATCGGAGCGATCGCGATCGCGATCGCAGTGATCGGCGGGGCCGATCTCAACGTCTCCTACATGGTGGGGTTGGCTTTCGCGGTCGCCGCGAGCGCCAACTTCCCCGCCCTGCTGCTGGCACTCACCTGGCCGCGGTTCAACACGACCGGGGCGGTCGCCGGCGTGCTGGTCGGCACGATCACCTCGATCGGGCTCGTGCTGATCGGGCCCGACGGCGCGTTCTCCGAAGTCGGCTTCCCGCTCACGCAGCCGAGCATCGTCTCAGTTCCCCTCGGCTTCCTCGCGTGCTTCCTTGGAACCGTGCTCAGCAAGGAGGAGGGCAAGTCCGAGCGCCGGTTCGAGGAACTCCACGTCAGATCGGAGACGGGCCTCGGGGCCGAGCAGGCGACGAGGCAGTAGTAATTCCTGCGGAGGCGACCCTTGAACCACCAGGAGGACACGATGGAGGCCAGCACCGGCGACGGTCGTTCACAACGGCTCGAGGGTGAGCTCGCCGAGCTGCTCGAGCAGGAGCGGTTCGAGCCCTCCGAGGAGTTCCGGGCAGCCGCTCTGCTGAACGACCCGGCGGTCTACGAGCAGGCTGAGGCCGACCCTTTGGGCTGGTGGGCGGGCCACGCCGAGCAGCTCGATTGGTTCGAGCCCTGGGACACCGTCCTCGACGACTCCAATCCCCCCTTCTACAAGTGGTTCACCGGCGGCAAGCTGAACGCCTGCCACAACTGCGTCGACCGCCACGTCGAGGCGGGCCGGGGAGAGCGCGTCGCCTTCCATTGGCGCGGCGAGGAGGGCGAGGAGCGAGACGTCACCTACGCCGACCTCCACCGCGACGTCCAGAGGCTCGCCAACGCGCTCAAGGATCGTGGCATCGAGCCGGGCGACATCGTCGGCATCTACCTGCCGATGATCCCCGAGGTCGTCGTCGCGATGCTCGCCTGCGCGCGGATTGGCGCGCCCCACAACGTCGTCTTCGGCGGCTTTGCACCCGGTTCGGTCAAGGAGCGGATGGAGTTCTCAGACGCCAAGGCGCTGATCACCGCGAGCGCGGCACGGCGCAAGGGCAGGGTCGCGCCGGTCAAGGAGACGGTCGACGAGTTCCTCGGCGAGCTTGCCTCGATCGAGACCGTCGTGGTGGTCCGCAACGCAGGCGCCGATGCGCCGATGACCGAGGGACGCGACCACTGGTATGAGGAGCTGCTCGAGGCGGCTGATCCCGACTGCCCGGCCGAGCCGCTCGACGCGGAGCATCCGCTGTTCGTGCTCTACACCTCCGGCTCCACCGCCAAGCCGAAGGGGATCCTGCACACCACGGGCGGCTACCTGACTGGGGTTGCGGCCACTACCAAGCTCGTCTTCGATCTCAAGCCCGACGAGGACATCTTCTGGTGCTCGGCCGACGTCGGCTGGGTCACCGGCCACTCCTACATCGTCTATGGACCGCTCGCCAACGGCGTGACCTCGGTGATGTACGAGGGCGCGCCCGACTACCCGCACAGGGGGATCTGGTGGGAGCTGGTCGAGCGCTACAAGGCATCGATCTTCTACACCGCGCCGACGGCGATCCGCGCCTGCATCAAGTGGGGACCCGAGCATCCGGACAAGCACGACCTCAGCTCGCTGCGGCTGCTCGGCTCGGTCGGCGAGCCGATCAACCCGAAGGCCTGGCTCTGGTACCACAAGGTGATCGGCGGTGAGCGCTGTCCGATCGTCGACACCTGGTGGCAGACCGAGACCGGCCACATCCTGATCTCGCCGCTGCCCGGCATCACGGCGACCAAGCCGGGCTCGGCGACGACGCCTTTCCCCGGCGTCAAGCCGGTGGTCGTCGACGACGAGGGCGAGCCGGCGGGCAACGAGCAGGGGCTGCTCTCGCTGCAGCGACCCTGGCCGGGGATGCTCCGGACGCTGTACCGCGATGACGAGCGCTACCGGGAGACCTACTTCTCGAAATTCGGCGACGAGGTCTACTTCGTCGGCGACGCCGCCCGCCAGGACGAGGACGGCTACTTCTGGGTGATCGGGCGCGTCGACGACGTGATCAACGTCTCCGGCCACCGGCTCTCCACGGCCGAGGTCGAGTCGGCGATCGTCTCCCACCCGAAGGTCGCCGAGTCGGCGGTAATCGGGCAAACCGACGAGGACACCGGTCAGGCGATCTGCGCGTTCGTGACGCTCGAGGGCGAGCTCGAGGGAACCGATGAGCTGATCGCCGAGATCCGCGAGCACGTTGCACAGAAGATCGGCAAGCTGGCGCGGCCCAAGCGGATCATCTGGTCAGACGACCTGCCCAAGACCCGCTCGGGCAAGATCATGCGCCGGCTGCTGCGCGACATCGCCGAGGGCCGGGCGCTCGGCGATGTCACCACACTGCGCGACCCCGACGTGATGGCCGAGCTCGAGCAGAAGGTGAAAGAGCACCAAGCCGCCGGCGGCGACTGAAGGTCGCTACCGGGGACGGGCGGAGAGCAGCGCAAGCCGCTTGAGGCGCAGCTGCTGTTGCGCGCGCTCGATCTGCGGGCCGATGCGGGTGATCCCGATGACGCCGCTGTCGGAGCCGCCGAGGAACGCTCCGAAGCTGACCAGTACGCCTACGGCTCTGCCCTGCTCGTCGGTCACCGGTCCGCCGGAGTCGCCCGGGAGCGCGGCACCGGTCGCGCTGACGAAATCGGGGTCGGGCAGCCCGTTGGCGATGAACGTGCGCGCGGGCACGACCTCGCCAAGCAGCAGGCCGTTCCCGAACAGGCTCAGCGCGGTTGTCCTCGTGCTCGTCGAGCGGTTGATCGTCGTCGGACCTCCGAAATGGCAGACCGAGGGGTTGAGCTTCGCGTTCTTGAACAGCTTGATCAGCGCGAAGTCCTTCTCGCCCTCGAGCTCGAGAACGCCATAGGCGAACCGGCCGATCGGGTTACCCAGGGAGTCCTTCGCGATCGGGCCGCGCTGCTTTCCGCGCCACGTCCGCTCGCCGCCGGTTTCCTCGCTGATGATGCAGTGGCCGGCGGTCCCGATGTAGCGAGCGCCCTTACGGCCGCGGAAGCCGAAATTCATCGTGCAGAAGCCGGTCGGTGTCTCCAGCAGGGCTCCAGGCCGCACGCCGGGGCAGACGCCGGCGCCGAACGGAGCGGCGGTCGGAACCTCGATCAGCTGGCAGTCGCCCGAGCCCAGGGCCGGCTCCCCGGCGGTTGCGATCGACGTCGGAACGGCGAGCAGCCCGATGGCCAGCGCCAGTGATGTGAGCAACCGCACCAGTCGGAGGCTAGAGCATCGCTGAGCTCGGCAAGCCGGGTTCCGTCGCTATCGTTCGCCGCGGTTCCCCCACCTCAAGGAGAAGATTCAACGCATGTCCAGCACTGTGATCCTCGGCGCCGCGCGGACCCCGTTCGGCAAGCTCGGCGGCGCGCTCTCGGCGCTCGACGCGACCGACCTCGGCGGCACCGCGATCGCCGCGGCACTCGAGCGCGCGGAGGTCGGGCCCGATCAGGTTCAGCACGTGGTGTTCGGACAGGTGCTGCAGGCCGGCCAGGGCCAGATCCCCTCGCGCCAGGCTCAGCTCAAGGGAGGGATCCCGAAAGAGGTCAGCTCCGAGACGATCAACAAGGTGTGCGCGTCCGGGTTGCGGTCGGCCGGCATGGTCGATCAGGCGATCCGGGCCGGCGACCTCGATGTCGGCGTGGCCGGCGGGATGGAGTCGATGTCGAGTGCTCCCTACCTGCTCAAGGACGCGCGTTTCGGCATGCGGATGGGCGATGGCAAGGCGCTCGACGCGATGCTCAACGATGGGCTGACCAGCCCGTGGAGCGGCAAGCACATGGCGCAGGAGGCGACCGAGGTCGCCGACGAGCTCGAGCTCACCCGACCCGATCTGGACCGCTTCGCGCTGCGCAGCCAACAGCTCGCGGTAGAAGCGATCGACGCCGGCCGCCTGCCCGAGGAGATCGTTCCCGTGACGGTCAAGTCCCGCAAGGGGGAGACCGTCGTCGAGATCGATGAGGGTCCGCGGCGTGAGACGACGCTCGAGGCGCTCGCCAAGCTGCCCCCGATCTTCGTCAAGGACGGCAGTCACACTGCCGGCAACGCCCCCGGCGTCAACGACGGCGCCGGCGCGCTGGTACTGGCCTCGGCGGATTGGGCCAAGACCAACGACCGCAAGCCGCTCGCGCGGATCGTCGCCCAGGCGGCGGTCGCCGACGAGCTTCCCTACCTCGCGCGCACGCCTGCGAATGCCACCAAGGCAGCGCTCGAGAAGGCCGGGCTCTCGGTCGAGGACATCGATCTGTTCGAGATCAACGAGGCGTTCGCCTCGGTTGCCCTCAACTCGGTCAGGATGCTCGGCGTCGATGAGGACAAGGTCAACGTCAACGGCGGTGCGATTGCGCTCGGCCATCCGATCGGCGCAAGCGGCGCGCGCATCCTGACGACGCTGATCTACGAGCTCCAGCGCCGCGGAGGCGGCTTGGGCGTTGCGGCGATCTGCTCCGGCGGCGGCCAGGGCGACGCGGTGATCCTGGAGGTCGAGGCTCCGTAATGGAGGAGGCGCGCGGCGCCGCTTTCTTCGACCTGGATAAGACGTTGATGGAGGGCGCAAGCGGCCTCTACTTCGTCCGGGCCGCGTACCGGTCCGGTCTGGTCAGCCGCTCGCGGTTGCTCCGCGATGTCTACGAGAACCTCCGGTTCCGTGTCGCGGGAGCCACCGACGCTCAAGCCGAGCAGGTCAAGGAGCGGGTCTCGGGCGCGATGGTCGGACTCCCCCGGCGGCGGCTGGCGCGCTTGACCCCTGATGTTCTGGCGGGTGTCTTGCCGGCGGTCTACCCACAGATGCTCGAGGAGGCGTGGTCCCATCAGGACGCCGGCCGAGAGGTCTTCATCGTCACGGCGGCATCCGCCGATCTCGCCTCGCTGCTGGCGGAGGTGCTGACCTTCGACGGGGGCATCGGCACTCCCTACGAGGTCATCGACGACCACTACACAGGCAGGCTCGAGGGGCCGTTCAACTACGGCGAGGGCAAGGCGGTCGCGATCAGGGCACTGGCGGCTGAGCGCGGGCTCGATCTCACAGCGTCCTACGCCTACTCGGATTCGGCGTCGGATCTCCCGATGATGCGTGTCGTCGGCCATCCGGTTGCCGTCAATCCCGACGCCCCGTTGCTGAAAGTGGCGCGCGAGGAGCGCTGGCAGGTGATGCGCTTCGACAAGCTCGGTCGACGGCTGAAGATCGCGGGAGCCCTCGGCGGCCTGGGCGCCCTCGGTGCCGGGGGTGGCTATCTCGCCGGCCGGCTGCGGGGTCGAACGCGGACTGCATCGGTCCGGTGGCTGCGCTGAGCGCTTAGGATCCGAGGGCGATGGATCGGTGGGTGATTGTCCTGATCGTCCTCGGGGGGCTTGCTCTGACCGCCGGCCTGATCGCCGCCACCGTCCTGTCGGTGCGGACCGCGAACCGGCGCAAGTTTGCGGAGCTCGAGCAGTCCGGTTTTCAAGCGACCCGTCGCAGTGCGGCGCGCTCGTTCGGCGTCACCTCGCGCGGTCGCGGCCAGGTGCGCGGAAGCGGCTTACTGGCGCTCGGCGAGGACGCGCTGGTTTTCGTGCAGCAGGTCCCGACCCGCCAGGTCCGCGTGCCGCTGACGGACATCATCGCGATTGACACACCGCGCTCGCATCTCGGCAAGACCTCCGGCGTCCGGCTGCTGAAGGTCGGCTGGCGGAGCGAGGGCGTCGAGGACAGCATCGGGATCGAGGTCCGCGATCTCGACGGCTGGATCGCGGCGATCGAGGCCGCGCGCGCCGAGCGCGGCTGACCTCAGACCAGCGCGTCGAGGACCAAAGCCGCGCCGCCGAGCGCCGAGATCCAGAGCGTCGCGACCCGCGCGGCCGAGTCGGGTATCCGGCCGCCGACGGCGACGCCGATCACGGCGCCGATCACGAGCGCCAGGACCAGATCGAGCGGGACGAGCACGAAGCCGAGCACCGCGAGGGTAATCAGGTTGATCGCCAGCAGGTAGGCCTGGAGCGTCGCGCGGACCTCACGCTGAGGCCAGCCGGCGTTGGTCGCGAACAACGCCGCGGCCGGGCCGCCGACGCCACCGATGTAGTTCATGGCTCCGCTCGCGGCTCCCGCCATCACTGTGGCCAGGGGTCCTGTCCCGCCCTCCCAGCGCAGTCCGCTCGCCAGCATCGCGGTCGAGAGCAGGATCGCGACCCCGGCGAGCACGGCACCGAGCCGCTCGTCCGCTCCCGTCAAGGCGAGCGCGATCAGCGGCGTCGCGAGCGCGGCGGGGATCAGCAGGCCAAGCGCCTTGCGCAGGTCGACGTGGCGCCGCTCGACGGCGAGCGGGACGAGGTTCGCGGCGCACCCCAACACCAGGGCGGTGGCGATGCCACGCGCCGGGCCGAGCGCGGTGATCAGCGGCGGACCCGCGATCAGCACGAAGCCGAGGCCGGTGACACCCTGGGCGGTCGCGCCGGCCGCCACGGCTACCAGCGCGAGGCCCGCCAGCACCGGCGCCGTTCCACCGATCAGGAGGAGATCCATCGCGCCATTACACCGATTGGCGGAAATCCGCCCCGGGCGGCTGGTGACCCGGTTCTCCCGCGGCTTGTCAATACAATGCCCGTGATGACCGCGACCTCGGGTAGGCAGACCGAGAGCGAGCGCTGGCGCGCGGAGAGCTTCGGCTCGACTCCCGAGCGCGACGCCCTCTTCACGAGCATCTCCGGCGAGGAGATCGAGCCCCTCTACACCGAGGAGCACCTCGAGGGTCGCGATCCCGACCGGATCGGCCTGCCGGGCGAGTACCCCTACACGCGCGGGGTCTATCCATCGATGTATCGCGGCAGGCTCTGGACAATGCGCCAGTTCGCCGGCTTCGGTACCGCCGAGGAGACCAACGAGCGGTTCCGCTACCTGCTCGACCACGGCCAGCAGGGCCTCTCGACCGCCTTTGACATGCCGAGCCTGATGGGCCATGACTCAGACCACGCCCTCTCACTCGGCGAGGTCGGCCGCGAGGGCGTGGCGATCGACACCGTCGATGACATGGAGACGCTCTTCCGGGGGATCGAGATGGGCGATGTCTCGACTTCGATGACGATCAACGCACCGGCGGCGATCATGCTGGCCTTCTACGTCGTCGCTGCAGAGCGCCAGGGGACCGCTCCGGAGAACCTCGCCGGGACGATCCAGACCGACATTCTCAAGGAGTACATCGCCCAGAAGGAGTGGTGCTTCCCGATCGATGAGGCGATGCGGCTTGTCACCGACATGGTCGAGTACTGCTCAAAGGAGATGCCGCGCTGGCATCCGATCTCGATCTCGGGGTACCACATCCGCGAGGCCGGCTCGACCGCCCAGCAGGAGCTCGCCTTCACACTCAAGGACGGCTTCACCTACGTCGAGCGGGCGATCGAGCGCGGGATCGACGTCGATGACTTCGCGCCCCGTCTGAGCTTCTTCTTCAACGCTCATATCGACTTTTTCGAGGAGATCGCCAAGTACCGGGCGGCGCGACGGATCTGGGCGCGGGAGCTGCGCGACACCTACGGCGCGAAGTCCGAGAAGTCGCTGCTGATGCGCACCCACTCCCAGACCGCCGGAGTCTCGCTGACCGCCCAGCAGCCCTACAACAACGTCGTCCGCACGGCGATCGAGGCGCTCGCCGCCGTGCTCGGCGGGACCCAGTCGCTGCACACGAACTCCCACGACGAGGCGCTCGCGCTGCCAACCGAGGACGCCGTCCGTTTGGCGCTTCGCACCCAGCAGGTGATTGCGCACGAGACGGGCGTCACGAACACGATCGACCCGCTCGCCGGCTCCTACTTCATCGAGACGCTGACCGATCAGATGGAGGAGGCGGCTTATGACTACTTCGCCCGGATCGACGAGCTCGGCGGAATGGTCGAGGCGGTCAAGCGCAACTACCCCCAGCGCGAGATCGCCGATGCCTCCTTCCAGTACCAGGGCGAGGTCGATTCAAGGCAGCGGATCATCGTCGGGGTCAACGCGTTCACCGAGGGCGATGAGGAGAACATCCCGATCCTGCGCATCGACCCTGCACTCGAGCGCAAGCAAATCGATCGCCTACAGGGCGTCAAGGCCTCGCGCGACTCGGCGGCGGTGCAGGCGACGCTGGAAGAGCTCAAGCGGGTCGCCGCGGGCGAGGGCAACCTGATGGGTCCGCTGGTCGAGGCGGCGCGAGTGCACGCCTCCGAGGGCGAGATCGTCGGCGCGCTGCAGACCGTCTTTGGCACCTACACCGAGACGCCGGTCTTCTAGCCGAAACATGTCCCCCTCCGACGCCAACCGCGACCGCGCGCGCGAATTCTTCTCCGCCTTCAACGACGCCAACCGCGAGCGGTTCACCGCGCTGCTCGCCGAGGACGTCGAGCTCGAGACGCTGACCGGTCCGTTCGCCGGGCGCGAGGCGGCGGCTGACTGGCTCAAGCAGGGTCGCGGCAAAGTCGTCCCGAACGCCGTCTGCGACCGGTTCTTCGAACGCGATGGCCGCGAGCTGGTACTGATCCGGCTCCAGTTCCGCCGCCGTGACAATCGCGAGTTGCTCCAGGAGGCCGACATCGCGGCGGTCTTCGAGTTCACCGAGGACGGGCTCGTCAACCGCTGCGAGATGTACCAGGACCCGAACGAGGCGCTGAAGGCGATTGGGTTGGTGGGGTAGGGTCCACCGGGCCCATCCCACGCGCGACCTGTCTCTGGAATTTCGTCTCGGCGGGTAGGGTTCCGGCCATGGAAGCCAGCCCCGAGACCCAGAGCAGCGGCCGCACGAGCGGACGCAAGATCCGGGTCGTCGTCGCCAAGCCGGGTCTTGACGGACACGACCGCGGCGCCAAGATCATTGCGCGCGCGCTTCGCGACGCCGGCATGGAGGTGATCTACACCGGGCTCCATCAGACGCCCGAGCAGATCGCCGAGACCGTGATCCAGGAGGACGCCGACGCCGTCGGCCTGTCGATTCTCTCGGGCGCGCACATGACGCTCGTTCCCAAGGTGGTCGCGCTGCTCAAGGAGCAGGACATCGACGATGTGGTGATCACGGTCGGGGGCACGATCCCCGCCGAGGACATTCCCGAGCTCAAGCAGCTGGGCGTCGCCGAGGTCTTCACTCCGGGTTCGCCGACCCAGGACATCATCGACTTCATCGAGTCTGCCGTTACCCGATAGACGTGCCCGTTGACTCGCGAGTCAACGGACTGGGTATACGGCTAGAATCCCGCCGCGCAGCTACCTAAGGAGCATGACTTGAAGATTTGCGTCCTCGTCAAAGAGGTCCCGGACGCGGCCGTCGAGAAGCGCATGGACTCCGGTTCGATGCGACTCGACCGCTCCGGTGAGAAGAACCTGAACCCGTTTGACACCCACGCCATCGAGGCGGCGATGCAGGTCAAGGAGGGTGGGGCCGTCGAGGTCGAGGAGATCATTGCCGTGACGATGGGACCCGACAGCGCCGTCCGCGCCCTCCACAAGGCCGTTTCGCTCGGTGCCGACCGGTCCCTGCACCTGACCGACGAGTCGCTTGCCGGCTCCGATGTCTGCGCCACCGGCTACGCCCTGGCGAAGGTGCTCGAGTCCGAATCGCCCGATCTCGTCCTGCTCGGACAGCAGTCCGACGACGGCGAGTGCTACACGATCGGCGCGGTCGTGGCCGACCACCTCAAGATGCCATCGCTGACCCAGGTGATCAAGATGGACGTCGACGGCGGCAAGCTCCGATGCGAGCGCCAGGCCGAGTACGGCTACGACACCGTCGAGGTCGAGCTCCCCGCCGTGATTTCGGTCGGGGACGCGATCAACGAGCCGCGCTACCCGTCGCTCAAGGCGATCATGGGCGCGAAGAAGAAGCAGCTCGACAGCAAGTCATCGGGCGATGTCTCGATCGAGGCCGACAAGGTCGGCGCGGAGGGCTCGCGGACGAAGGTGCTGGCGATCAACCCGCCGCCGGCGAAGGCCTCGGGGGAGATCATCGAGGACGAGGACACGAACGAGACGGTCGAGAAGATCGTTGCCTGGCTGGACGAAAGGAAGCTGTTGTCATGAGCGGGATCCTGGTCTACGCGCTCCACTACGAGGGCGCCTTCAACAAAAACTCGCTCGGCGCCGTGTCCGAGGGCGCCAAGCTCGCCAAGGAACTGGGCGGCGAGTGTGCCGCGATCGTCGTCGGCGGGGATGACCTGACCGACGATCTCTGCGGCCAGCTCGGCTCCTACGGGGCCGCCAAGGTCTACCGCGCGAAGGGCCCGGAGGGGCTCGGTGCGCCGGTCGTCGACGCAATGGCGAAGGTGATCGAGGACAACGGCTATGGCTACGCGCTGTTCGGCGGCGGCCTGCTCGGCTTCGAGATCGGCGCGGGCCTGACCGCGCGGCTCAACGCCGGCGTGACGATGGAGGTCACCGCCGTCAAGGTCCAGGACGGCAAGCTCGTCGCGGAGCGCCCGATACTCCAGGACTCCGCGATCGTCGACGTCGAGTACGTCGGCGAGCCCGGGATCATCATCGGCCGGCTGAACGCCTTCGAGATCGCCGAGTCCGGCGACGGGGCTGCGACGGTCGAGGACGTCGACGTGACGCTCTCGGACTGGTCGACCAAGGCGACGATGGTCCAGCGCGGCGAGCAGCGCGGCGCCGAGGTCAACATCGAGGACGCCGACTATCTGGTCGCCGGTGGCCGGGGCCTCGGCAAAGCCGAGGGCTTCGAGCTGTGTGAGTCGCTCGCCGATGCGCTCGGCGGAGCGGTCGCCGCCACCCGTGCGGTGGTCGACGCCGGCTGGTACTCCTACTCGGCGCAGATCGGGCAGACCGGTAAGACGGTCGCTCCGAAGCTGTACCTCGCCGCCGGGATCTCCGGCGCGATCCAGCACAAGGTCGGGATGCAGAGCTCGGAGAACATCGTCGCGATCAACAAGGATCCGAACGCGCCGATCTTCGAGTTCTCAGACCTCGGGATCGTCGGCGATCTCAACAAGATCATGCCGAAGCTGACCGAAGCCATCAAGGCCAAGAAGGGCGGCTGAGGTGGCCGGCGGGAACGGCAACGGCTTTGCGCCGGCGGCGTTCCCGCCCCCGGTCGATTCGCCCGACGAGTTCATCAAGCACGGACTCGACGACGAAGACGAGCTGATCGAGGTCGGCGTTGCGATCGTCGGCGGCGGGACCGCCGGCCTCGCGTGCGCCAACCGCCTGCTGCAGCTGCTGGCTGACGAGCCGCAGCTGCTCGAGAGCCTCGGGGAGGTTCCCGTCGCGGTGATCGAGAAGGCGAAGACCTGCGGCGGCCACAACCTCTCCGGCGCCGTCGTCCGGCCAGAGCCTTTGCAGGAGCTGTTTCCCGACCTCACTCGTGAGCAGTGGCGCGAGGCCGGCTTCGCCTTCGGCGAGGTCGAGAAGGAGGCCGTCTACCTGACTCCGACGGCCAAGCGGTCGCTCAAGATCCCGACTCCGCCAAACTTCAAGAACCACGGCAACGAGGTGATCTCGGTTGCCGCGCTCGCGCGCTACCAGCAGAAGGTCGCCGAGGAGGCCGGGGCCTACATCCTGACCGAGACCTCCGCCACCAAGCTGATCGTCGAGGACGGCACCGTCGTGGGTGTGCGCTCCGGCGACAAGGGCCGCGGCAAGGACGGCGAGCCGCTCGGCAACTTCGAGCCCGGCACCGACATCAAGGCCAGGGCGACCGTGCTCGCCGAGGGCTGCTGGGGCCATCTGACCGGCCCGGCGATCCGCGAGTTCGACCTCGGCGCGGGCTGCGAGCCCCAGACCTGGGAACTCGGCGTCAAGGAGATCTGGAAGGTCGCAAAGCCGCTCGACCGCGTGATCCACACGGTCGGCCCGTGGCCCGTCAGCACCTCGGCCAAGTACGGACAGGTCGGCGGCACCTGGATCTACCCGATGAAGGAGGAGAAGAGCGGCGACGACCTCGTCTCGATCGGCTTCGTGCTCGACCTCGACTACGCCGACGCGACGACCTCGGCCCACGACCTGCTCCAGACGTTCAAGACTCATCCGCTGGTGCGCGAGATCCTCGAGGGCGGCGAGCGCGTCGGCTGGGGCGCCAAGGCGCTGCCAGGCGGCGGCTACTGGTCGATGCCGAAGCTCTCGATGCCGGGTGCGGTGCTGGTCGGCGACTCGGCGGGCATGGTCGACACGGTCGCCCTCAAGGGCGTTCACCACTCGATCAAGTCGGGAATCCTCGCCGCCGAGGCGATCTTCGCCGGGCTCAAGGCCGATTCGACCGATTTCAGCTCTTACGAGGAGGCCGTCGAGGAGTCGAGCATCGGCAAGGAGCTCTACGAGGTGCGAAACACACGCCAGCCGTTTTCGAAGGGCTTCTTCCTCGGCGGCGCGCTGGTCAACTTCTTTATGGCGACCAAGGGCAAGCTTCCGGTCCGCCTGCCGTGGCATCGCCAGGACGAGCGCGAGATGTTCATCGGCAATACCCGCGAGAAGTACCCCAAGCCCGACAACAAGTACATCTTCGACAAGCTCTCGAGCGTCTTCATCTCGGGCAACGCGACCCGGGACGATGCCCCGAACCACATCCGTGTCCAGAAGAACGTTCCGCGGGAGATCGCCGAGACCTGGGCCTGGATGTGCCCCGCCGGGGTCTACGAGATCCCCGAGGATGCGCCCGAGGAAGGCTACGTCGACGTGACGGTCAACTACACGAACTGCGTGCAGTGCGGCGCGATCACTGCCAAGGGCGGACGGCTGACGGTGCCCGAGGGCGGCGACGGCCCGTTGTACAGACAGACGTAGCGGTTCGCGCTCGCGTTCGTAACGCCGGTTGCTCTCGGAGGCGCGACCAACGGAGTTTCCGCCGGTTAGCGAGGTCGCGCCGTGGCGGCCGTGAGCTCGAGGTACTCCGCGCGCAGCGCGAACGTCTCGGCGAGTTCGGTCGTGATTTCGTCGAGGAACTCCTCGCGGTAGGTGGAGTCCGTTAACACGGCGATCGCAAAATAGAGGCTCGCAAGGGCGGCGATCCCCTCCGAGACGCGGAGCAGCTCCGAGGTCACCTCGACACGTTGGCCGAGCAATTCGAATGCGACCAGCACCGAACCCGTATCGCCCAGCCAGGACTCGCGGACATCCGGACCGATCAGCAGAAGGCCGAAGGCGATGAAGAACAACCCGATCGCGAACCCGACGACGAACACCTGGATCGCCTGGCTCGTGAACAGGACCAGGCCGACATTGATCCTCTGTCGGTGGTCGAGCTCTGGGCCCTTGATCTCGACCCGGCGTTCCAGGGCTCCCACCTCGCGTGGCACGCGAACGGCGAGAAAGCCCCCCGCAAGTACGGCGATCATTGCGATCGCCGCCCCGAACAATGCAGGCGGGGCGAGTGAGAACACTTGCCACATCTCGGTGTTGACGAACAGCACGACCGAGAAGATCAGCAGCAGCGGAACCGCTCTGGCGAGCAGATCGATCGCCGCCCTCAGTTGGCTTATCACCCGCGCGACGCTCCAGCGGAGAATCGATCCGAGGGCGAAGCCGAAGCCGGCGTAGAAGAGTCCCAGCAGCAGAAGGTTCGCGACCGCCGTGAGGATCGCACTCGTGACCTGGCCGCCGAACAGGATCGGTAACAGCGCCGGAACGAGGACGAACCCCGCGAGCTCGAGTCGGCCGACCTGCTGAGGAATCGCCAGTATCCCGGCGCCGTGTCGGCGGTTGGCGAGGGCGATGCTCAGGAGCAGGATCGCGAGTCCCGCCGCTACCGCGCCGAGATTGGCGAGCGGAGACCACTGGAGGTTGAGCGCCCCGAGCGTCTCGCCGAGGAATACCAGCGCGAGCAGGGGGAAGGCACGGGTGAAGATGTCTTCGCTGGCCGAATAGTCCTCAATCAGGAGCGGTAGACCGGCCCGCCGGAACGCGCGCTCGTAGTCCTCGATCGAGTTCACGGCTCTATTCCACGGGCGGCGTCGGACGCGACCGGGGCTGAGGGGATAGCTTGCCGCGGGGATGGCCGGGCCCAGACTGAGATCGAGGCGTAGCGCGCACGGGCGCGCGACCGTCGTGGGCGCCGGGTCATTCGGCACGGCCATCGCGATCCTGCTCGATCGCGCCGGATGGAGCACGACGCTGCTCTGCCGGACTGAGGAACAGGCCGCCGCCCTCCAGGCCGATCACGAGAACAGCCGCTATCTCAGTGGCGTCTCACTCCCGGAGGGCCTCAAGATCAGCGCCCTAGCCCGGTTCGACGAGCAGTTCCGCCGTACTGAGGTGATCCTGCTCGCCGTACCCTCTTCCGGGCTGCGCGCGGCGATCGCCGAGCTCGAGCGCCAGGGGATCCCACGTCACGCGGATGTCATCTCGCTCGCGAAGGGCCTCGTTCCGCCCGATGGAATCTCGCCGACGGTCGCGCTCGAGGCGGCTTTCGGAATCGAGCGAGTCGGCTGCGTGGGCGGGCCGGCCCACGCCCGCGAGATGGTCGATCACGGCGCCGGGCTGGTCGCCGCGTCCCATTCGCTGCCGGTCGCAGAGCGGATTGCCGCGATCCTCCAGCGCGCCGGATTGCCGTGCGAGGTATCCGGAGACCCGGTCGGGGTCGAGCTCGCGGGTTGCGCCAAGAACGCAGCCGCGTTGGCGGCCGGAGCGACCGAGGCCCAAGGCCTCAATGCGGCCGGGATGGCCGCGGCCGACATCTTCACCGAGGTGCTAGCACTCGCCGAGGTCAGCGGCGGCCAAGCCCGCACGTTCGTCGGTCGCGCCGGGACAGGTGACCTCGTCGCGACCGCGCTTGCGCCGACCTCGCGCAATCGCAGTGCGGGCGAGCTGCTCGCCGAGGGTGTCTCCGCAGCCGATATCCCGGCTCGGCTCGGTCAGGCGGTCGAGTCGCTGGAGACGGTGCCCCAGCTCGCCCTGGCGGTCAAGAGCGCCGGGATACCCGCCCCGACCCTCTCGGCGCTCGCCAGCCTGATCGAGGGCAGCATGCCGCTCGAGGAGTGGGTCGCGCTCGTGCGCGCGCGTCAACCCGAGCCGCCCGGGCGCCGTGGCCGCGTCGTCGAGTGGCTGCGCCTTCTCTGGCGCCGCATCCGTGGGCCGCGGCCAGTCCGCGGCGGGTCCTCGGTCGAGTGACGGAGCGGGTCGGCGAGACCGGCGCGTCGCTACACTTGCTCGTCCCATGAAGACCGGAATCCACCCTGAGTACGTCGAGACGCGGGTCACCTGCACCTGCGGAAACCAGTTTCTGACCCGCTCGACAGAGTCCGAGCTGCACGTCGAGATCTGCTCGAACTGTCACCCTTTCTACACGGGCAAGCAGAAGCTGGTCGACACGGGTGGCCGCGTGGAGCGCTTCAAGCGCCGCGCCGCCAAGCGCCAGGCGTGACCCCCGAGCGCGTGGCCGGACCGTCCGGCGCGTCGAGCAACGGCGTGCACCCCGGCGGTCCGAGCGGCTCGGTCGAGCTCTCCGACGGGGAGTTCATCTCAGCCAAGGACGCGCCGCTCGGGGGCCAGGCTGTTCTCGAAGGCGTGATGATGCGCGGCATCTCGACCTGGGCGGTCGCGGTCCGTAAGCCGTCCGAAGCGCAGGTCGAAACCCACCTCGCGAAGGGCGACGAGCGGATGCTCGACCCCGAGGAGGCGGCCCTCGGCGAAATCGAGATCAAGGTCGAGAAGATCGTCCCGTGGAGCCGGCGCAACAAGGTGCTCCGCTGGCCGGTGGTCCGCGGCGTCGTCGCGCTCGCCGAGTCGATGAAGATCGGTTTCGCGGCGCTCGGGATCTCGGCTGACGCCCAGGTCCCGGAGGAGGACGGTGGCGAGCTCGGGAAGAAGACGTGGATCGGCACCGTGATCTTCGCGGTCCTGTTCGCGGTCGGCCTGTTCTTCATCCTGCCGCTCGGGATCACGAGCCTGCTGAAGGATTTTCTCCCCAACTCGTTCGTCTTCGTGGTTGTCGAGAAGCTGATCCGGATCGGCATCTTCCTGCTCTATCTGTGGCTGATCTCCCGAATGCGCGACCTCCAGCGGGTGTTCGAGTACCACGGCGCCGAGCACAAGACGATCCACTGCTTCGAAGCCGGCCTCCCGCTCACCCCCGAGAACGCCCAGCGGTTCTCGCGGTTCCATCCGCGCTGCGGAACGAGTTTCCTGCTGATCGTCATGATCGTCGCGATCTTCGTCTTCGTCCCGCTCGGCACCCCCGAGTGGTACATCCTGTTCCCCTCGCGCGTGATCGGGATCCCGATCGTCGCCGGGCTTTCGTTCGAGGTCCTCAAGTGGTTTGGCCGCAACCGGACCAAGTCCTGGGCGCGCGCGCTGATGTGGCCGGGCATCCAGCTCCAGCGGCTCACGACTCGCGAGCCCGATCTTGCGCAGCTCGCGGTTGCGATCGCCGCGCTCGAGGCGGTGCTCGCCGAGGAGAACCCGGACGAGGCCACCGAGGACGACAGGGCTCTGATGGAAGTCGGCGCCTGAGCTAAGCTCGCCGCTCCCGACGGAGGAGCGCAGATGGAGGCCGGACAGGCGACCGGAATCGGCCTGGAGTACGAGTTCATCTACCGGGCGCAGCTGAA
This sequence comes from uncultured Thermoleophilaceae bacterium, assembly GCA_963790245.1. Lineage (GTDB taxonomy): Bacteria > Actinomycetota > Thermoleophilia > Solirubrobacterales > Thermoleophilaceae > JACCVG01. The sequence continues at coordinate 854,815 of CAWBNP010000002.1, read as the reverse complement.
GCCCCCGGTCGCGATCGGGCCCGGTCCCTACGGGGCGCGGATGTTCTTCGAGATCGCCGGCGGAACGGTCGAGGGCGAGCGGATCAACGGCACGATCGGCACGGGCGGAGGCGACTGGGCCTTGATCGACGAAAAGGGAATCGCCCACCTCGACGTGCGCGGCCAGATTCTCACCGACGACGGTGCGGTCATCTACATGTCCTACCACGGGATTCTCGAGATGAACGAGAAGGTCCAGCAGGTGATGGGCGGAGCGGCCGAGGGCGCGTGGGGGGACAGCTATTTCAGGACCGCGCCGCGCCTTGAGACCGGTGATGAGCGCTACGGATGGGTCAATGACGTCGTGTTCGTCTCCGAGGGCCGGGGGCGCTCGAATCCGCTGGCGGTCGAGTACCGCACCTACCGCGTTACCTGAGGTTCGCCCGGCGGCGCTACCGTCACGGGCATGATCAACGAGCTGGTCGAGCAGATCGAGCGCCGCTTCGCGGAGCTGGAGCGGGAGTTCTCCGATCCGGAGGTGATCGGCGACCGTGCCCGCTATGCCGAGGTCGGCCGCGCCTATCGGGGCCTCGAACCCGCCCACGTGCTGGCCGTCGAGTACCGGTTGGCCGCGAGCGACGCGGCGGGCGCGCGCGACATGCTCAGCGAGGGGGAGGACGCCGAGATTCGTGAGCTGATGGAGACCTCCGATGCCCGGCTCCGCGAGCTCGAGGAGGAGATCCGTCTCGCGATGGTCGAGCGCGACCCGAACGACGAGAAGAACGTGATCGTCGAGGTCCGCGGAGGGACCGGGGGCGAGGAGGCCGGGATCTTCGCCGGCGACCTGTTCCGGATGCTCAGCCGCTATGCGGAGCGCCGCGGCTTCACCGTCGAGCTGCTCAACATCGCCGAGGGCGACTACACCTTCGCCATCAAGGGCGACGGCGCCTTCAGCATCTTCAAGTACGAGGGCGGGACCCATCGCGTCCAGCGGGTCCCGGAGACCGAGTCGCAGGGTCGGATTCATACCTCGACGGCGACGATCGCCGTCCTTCCGGAGGCCGAGGACGTAGAGATCGAGGTCGAGCAGAAGGATCTCCAGATCGACGTCTACCGCTCCTCGGGGCCGGGCGGCCAGTCGGTCAACACGACCGACTCTGCGGTACGGATCACGCACAAGCCAACCGGGCTGGTTGTCTCGATGCAGGACGAGAAATCGCAGCTGCAGAACCGCGAGCGCGCGATGCGCGTGTTGCGGGCGCGGCTCTATGAGCGCGAGCTCGAGGCCCAGCGCGCCGAGCTCGACAGCGCGCGCCGCTCCCAGGTCGGCAGCGGCGAGCGCTCAGAGAAAATCCGTACCTACAACTTCCCCCAGGATCGGGTCACCGACCACCGCGTCAAGTTGACGCGCGGAAACATCCAGGGAGTGCTCGACGGAGAGCTCGACGAGTTCACCGCCGAGCTCGAGGCTGACGAGCGCCGGCGCGCGCTCGAGGCCGCCGCGTCCGGATGACGCCCTCTCCGAGCACGGGCATCGCCGGCCCCCCGGTTCGTGACGCGCTTTCGGCGGCGGTCGAGGCGCTCCGGGCCGCTGGTTGCGAGACTCCGCGGCTTGACGCGGAGCTGCTGGTCGCCGCGGCGCTCGGAACCGACCGCGGCCAGCTGCTGCTCGCGCTCGAGAGCCCGCTCCCGCCCGCGGTCTCGCGGAGGCTGATGGAGTGGATCCGGCGACGCGCACGGCGGGAGCCGGTCGCCTACATCCTCGGCCGCAAGGGGTTCCGGCGGATCGAGCTGCTGGTCGACCGACACGTGCTGATTCCGAGGCCCGAGACCGAGCTGCTGGTCGAGCTCGCCGATCAGCTCGCGCCGGACGGGGCGGCCGTGCACGAGGTCGGAACCGGCTCGGGCGCGGTGGCACTCGCTCTGGTCGACGAGCGCCCTGACCTGCGGATCAGTGCCTCTGATGCCTCTGCCGACGCGATTGCCGTCGCACTGGTCAACCGCCGGCGCATCGGCGCCGACATCGCGCTAGAGGTTGCGGTTGATCTTCCGAGTACTCGCCACGGAGTCGATCTCGTGGTGGCCAACCTCCCGTACGTCCGGGCCGGCGAATGGGCCGGTCTCGCCCCCGAGATCACCTCGTTCGAACCCCGCTCTGCGCTGGTCGCGGGGGAGGACGGACTCGATGCGATCCGCGGCTTGATCGCGTCGTCTCCGGCGGGAACGCTGATGGCGCTCGAGCACGGGAGCGAGCAAGGGGCGGCGGTCCGCGACCTGCTCGGGGATGCGCGCACGGTCCGCGACCTCGCGGGATTTGAACGGGTGACGGTCGGGCGGGTCGCGTGAGGGTCGATCCGGCGCCGCTCGATGCCGACGGTGCAGCCGCCTTCGAGCGCTGCATCCGGTCGGGAGGAGTTGCGCTCTTCCCGGCGGATACGGTCTACGGGCTGGCGTGCGACCCGCTCGCTGCGGCTGCTTGCGACCGCCTGAACGAGATCAAGCAACGCCCACCGGGAAAGCCGGCGGCGGTGATGTTCTTCGCCGTCGAACTGGCCCTCGGCGAGCTCGGTGATCTCTCACCGCGGCTGCGGGACGCGCTTGTACGGTTGCTACCAGGTCCACTGACGGCGCTGGTCCCGAATCCGACCGGGCTCTTCCCACTCGCCGGTCCGCCCGGCGCAGAGACGCTCGGGGTAAGGGTTCCCGCACTATCCGAGGCGCTCGAGCCGCTCCGCGGAGTCGCGGTGCCGGCTCTCCAGTCGAGCGCCAACATCTCCGGCGGCGAAGAGCCCCGTCGACTTGACGACGTCGATCCGGTGGTGCTCGCCGCGGTCGACCTGGCACTCGACGCCGGGGAGCTCCCCGGGCGCGCCTCGACGGTGCTCGATCTGACTCTTTTGGACGAGCACGGGTTGTTCGAGATCGTGAGGGAAGGGCCGGTGTCGGCCGATGATGTGAGGCGCGCACTCACTGGTTAGACCCCACCGGGTCATGCGCCCGCGACGGCCGGCTCTGAGCGCGACCTTTCGCGCCGGACGGCGGGTGCTCTTGGTACCGTGGACCACTCGAGCCGGGGCCCGACCGAAAGCCGAGAAGCTGAGATGAGCGAGCTGCCCGAGGACTACTTCACGCTTCCCGTCGCCGATGTCGATCCGGAGATCGCCGAGGTCCTCGGTGCCGAGCTCGAACGCCAGCAGCAGACGCTCGAGATGATCGCCTCAGAGAACTTCGTGCCGCAGGCCGTGCTCGACTGCCAGGGGTCGGTGCTGACCAACAAGTACGCCGAGGGCTACCCGGGGCGGCGCTACTACGGCGGCTGCGAGCACGTCGATGTCGCCGAGCAGCTGGCGATCGACCGGGCGAAGCGGCTGTTCGGCGCCGAGCACGCCAACGTGCAGCCTCACTCCGGCGCCCAGGCAAACGCCGCGGCGTTCCATGCGGTCCTCCAGGCCGGGGACAAGATCCTCGGCATGAAGCTCGACCACGGCGGCCACCTCACGCACGGGATGAAGATCAACTTCTCCGGCCGGCTCTATGACATCGCGGCGTACGGGGTTCGGGAGTCGGACTCCCGGATCGACATGGAGCAGCTCGCCGAGCTGGCCGCGGAGCACCGCCCGAAGCTGATTCTCGCCGGGTGGTCCGCCTACCCGCGCGAGCTCGATTTCGCCGCCTTCCGCGAGATCGCCGATTCGGTCGACGCCCTGCTCATGGTCGACATGGCCCACTTCGCCGGGCTCGTGGCGGCCGGTGAGCACTCGAGCCCGGTCCCGCACGCCGATCTGGTCACGACGACGATTCACAAGACGATCGGCGGACCGCGTGGAGGAATGATCCTGTGCGGCGAGGAGCTCGCCAAGAAGGTCGACTCGGCCGTCTTCCCCGGTCAGCAGGGCGGACCCCTGATGCACGTCATCGCCGGCAAGGCGGTTGCGCTGAAGGTCGCCGCAACCGAGGCTTTCCGCGAGCGCCAGCGCCGCACCCGGGCGGGCGCTGCGGCGCTCGCGGAGGAGATGGTCGGCGGAGGGGTGAACGTCCTCACCGGCGGCACCGACGTCCATCTCGTGCTCGCCGACCTGCGGGATTCGGACCTCGACGGGCAGCAGGCCGAAGACCGGCTGCACGAGATCGGGATCACCGTCAACCGGAACGCCGTTCCGTTCGATCCGCGACCCCCGGCCGTCTCCTCCGGGCTGCGGATCGGGACGCCCGCGCTGGCGACCCGTGGGCTCGGCGTCGACGAGTTTCACGACATCGGGCAGATCATCAGTGCCGCGCTGACCGGCGATTTCGACGACGCGGCTCAGCGTGGCCTGCGCGAGCGGGTCTCCGCGATCGCAGCCGGCTTCCCGCTCTACCCGCAGCTCTCGCCCAACAGCCCGCTTGCGCGGGCATAGCGTCAGCCAGGCGGGCAGGCCGTAGGCCAGCCCGTATTCCAGCTCGAGGGTGTCACCGCCAAGCGCGGTGACCGGATCGTCCTCGAACGGCTGGACATCGAGATCGGTGAGGGCGCAACCGCGATCGTCGGTCCTTCGGGCGCCGGCAAGTCCACGCTGCTGAGGCTGCTCAACCGGCTGGCAGACCCCGATTCCGGCCGCGTGCTGTTCGGAGGCCGCGATCTGCGCGACCTCGACCCGCTTGCGGTCCGGCGTCGCGCGGCGCTCGTTCCGCAGCTGCCCGCACTGCTCGGCGGAACGGTCGCCGACGAGGTCACTGCAGCGCGACGCTTCTGCAAGGGGTTGCCGACTCCTGATGTCGAGGGCTCGCTCGAGAGGGCCGGGCTCGATCCCGGCTATGCGACCCGTCGCAGCGACCGGCTGTCGGTCGGCGAGGCGCAGCGTGTGATGCTCGCGCGCGCGTTGGCGGTCCAGCCCGAGGTGCTGCTCCTCGACGAGCCGACCTCGGCGCTCGACGCAGCAGCTCGCGACGAGATCGAGTGGACACTCCAGAACCTCGAGACCGAGCACAGCCTGCACGTGGTGCTCGTGACCCACGACCGCGCCCAGGCCAAGCGGCTGGCGCCGCGGACGATCGAGCTCGAGGCCGCCATGCCGGCCGGCGAGGCGTCGTGGTGAGCGGCGAGGTGACGCTCGGCGAGCTCGGCGTGATCCTGATCCTGGTGGTGGTCGCAATCGCGCTGTCGCGCTACCGGTCCGCCGACCTCGAGCGCGATCTGATGCTCGCGGTGGTGCGCTCGTTTGTCCAGCTGAGCGCCCTGGGATATGTCATCCAGGCGATCTTCGACTCGGAGAGCATCTGGCTCGTCTGTCTGCTGCTCGCCGCGATGGTCGCGTTCGGCACCTTCACCGCCGGCCGACGAGCCGGGAGGGTGCCCGGGCAATACCCGATCATCCTGCTTGCGCTCTCGCTCGCCGCGGCGGTGACACTCGGGCTGATCGTGGTGCTCGGGGTCTTCCCGCCGACGCCGCGCTACCTGATCCCGGTCGGCGGGATCGTGATCGGCAACTCGATGACGGCGATCGCCGTCTCGCTCGATCGGCTCGGCGACGAGGTTCATCGCGGAGTCGGCGAGCTCGAGGCGACGCTGGCGCTCGGCGCGACCTGGCGGCAGGCGAGCACAGGCCTCGTGGCCCGCAGTCTCCGCTCCGCAATGATCCCGCTGGTCGACCAGACCAAGACGGTCGGGCTCGTAACACTGCCCGGGGCAATGGTCGGGATGCTCGTCGCCGGCGCCGAGCCGCTCGAGGCGGTCCGGTTGCAGCTGGTCCTGCTCTGGAGCCTGCTCGGCAGCGTGGCGATGGCGGCGGTGATCGCGACCTCGCTCGGATCGCGCGGCTTCTTCACGCCCGCGCACCAGCTTCGCGATCTGGACGAGCGCCCGGCCGAATAGCGGGACCGGGCCGGACGCGGGCTCGGCCGGCGGGATACGCTCGATCGATGGCCGACCTCGAGCCACTGGCGGCGTTCGCTGCAGCCGCCGCCCTCGGCCTGGCCCTCACGCCGCTCGCCGGGCGGCTGTCGGTCCGCGTCGGAGCGGTCGCCAAGCCGACCGAGCGGGGGATGCATGAGGTTCCGATCCCCTACCTGGGCGGCGTTGCCATGCTCGCCGCCGTGCTGATCACCGGGTTTGTCTTCCTGGGCGGCGATGCCGAGATCCGCGCGGTTTTCTACGGCGCGATCGTGATCGTCGTGGTCGGGGTGATCGACGACGCCCTCGATCTCCACCCGGCGCTCAAGCTCGCCGGTCAGGTCGGGGCGGCTCTGATCCCCGCCCTGAACGGGACGCTCGTCACCGACATCACGCTGCCGCTGCTCGGGACCGTCGAGTTCGGCGCAGCCGCGGTTCCACTGACCGTCTTCGGGATCGTCGCGCTGATGAACGTGATCAACCTGATCGACGGGATCGACGGGCTGGCGGCGGGGATCTGCGCGATCGCGGCGATCGCATTTGCTTTGATCGCGGTCTCGTTGGGTCGCAACAACGCGGCGGTGCTGGCGGCCCTCACGGCGGGCGCGGCGATCGGGTTCCTGCCATGGAACTTCTCGCCGGCCCGGATCTTCATGGGCGATTCGGGCGCCAACCTGCTCGGCCTTCTGCTCGCTTGCGCTGCGGCTCAGGGACTGCTCAAGACGACGGCGATCATCGCGCTTGCCGTCCCGCTCGTGCTGCTCGCGGTTCCGATCCTCGATACCGGGTTCGTCGTGGCGCGGCGAATCCGACACGGTGTGCCGTTCTACCGCGCCGACAACGAGCACTTCCACCACCGAATGGCCCGGATCGGGTTCTCGCATCGGCGCACCACGATCTACCTCTACGGGTGGACGAGCCTGCTTGCGGCCTTCGCGCTGGCGCTCGCCCTGGTCCCCGCTCGCGTCGACGGTGTCATTCAACCCCTCTGGCTGGCACTGCTGATTGCGATCGGCCTCGCGGCGGTCGCCGCCAGCTTCTACGTCGTCTACCTGCTCGAGATCTTCGTCTTCGCCCGGAGGCGCGGGGCGTCGGCGGAGCCGGCCGACTTCGAGCACGCGATGGACGACTAGCGCCGTGCGGGGGAGACTCGCTGTCATCGCCGTGGTCGCGCTCGGCGGTTTCGCGACACCGGCCGCAGCAGCGGTCAAGACGGTCGAATCGGGTGCGGCGCAACTCGAGCTGGCGGATGGGGTGTTTCGGTTGCAGGCCGTCCAGTCAAGGGGACGACCACTCCCCGCAGCGGGCCTGAGCTTTCGTGACCAGAGCGGCTGGCACGAGGCCGTCCGAACGACGGCGCTGCGGCGCGAAGGCCGATCGGTGCGGGCGGACGTGGTGATGACAGGCGGTCGTTCGGTGACGCTGACGGCACTCCCGGCGCGAGCGGGCTCGGTGTCGCTGACCATGGTGGCGCCGAGCGGGGCAGACCGCGTGCGGATGGCGTGGGGGCTCGGACCAGGGGAGGCGCTGCTCGGATCGGGGGAGCGCTCCGATGGCGTCGACCGACGCGGCATCCCGACCGAGAACTACGTCGCCGACGGGCCGTTTCGCGCCGAGGACCGTGCCTATGTCGCGGCTTTCAGCCCCCCGTGGGCTACGCGCGATAGCGACGACGCGACCTACTTTCCGGTCCCATGGCTCCTGACCTCGCGCGGGTGGGGCCTGCACGTCGCCCAGGACGACACGAGCCGCTTTCTGCCCGTCGGCGAGCGTGCCTTCAGTGTGGAGGTCGACAGCCCGCGCATGATCGTCACGCTCTACGCGGGGCCTACCCCGGCGCGCGCTCTCAGGCGGTTCACCGCAGCGACCGGTCGGCAACCGCCGCCGTCGGCCCCATGGGCCTTCGGGCCGTGGTTCCAGACCGGGCAGCCGAACGTGGTTCCGGTCGAGGAGGAGCGCGCGATCACCAAGCTCCAGCGCGACGCTGACGTGCCCGTATCGGTGGCCGAGACCCAGATGCACTTCCTTCCGTGCGGCGCCCACGAGGGCCGTGAGGCGCTCGAGCGTGAACGGACCGCGTCCTTTCATCGCGATGGCCTGGCGAGACTCGTCTACCTGAATCCGTCGCTCTGCGTCACCTATGGAGCCCTCTTCGACCGGGCCCGCCGCGCCGGCGCCCTGCAGCAGCTCCCCGGCCTCGGCCCGTTCGTCTATCCGGCGTTCGTCGGTGGCGCCGCTCCGCTCGGGTTCTCGATCGAGCCGCTCGCGCAATTCGACTTCACGCACCCGGCAACCGAGCGGATCCTCGCCGACGTCGTCGGCGAGATCGTCGCGCAGGGCAACGACGGCTGGATGGAGGATTTCGGCGAGGCGACACCTCCGGGGATCGTCCAGCGGGACGGATCCACCGGCGACGTTGCTCATAATCGCTATCCGCGCGACTACCACTGCGCGCTGCGGAAGATCGCCAGGAGCTTCGACCGACCGTTGGTTCGCTTCCAGCGGTCCGGGTGGACGGGGGCGGCCGCGTGCGCCGACGTGGTGTGGGGCGGAGATCCGACGACGGTCTGGGGGTTCGACGGGCTCAGCTCGGCCGTGACCCAGATGCTCAGCGCCGGGCTCTCCGGGATCGCGCGCTGGGGAACCGACATCGGCGGGTACAACTCATTCGGCGCGGGGTCGCGCGGGCTCAAGCCGGGCCAGACCGAGGAGGAGCGGCTCACCCCGGAGCTGCTCTCGCGCTGGATCGAGTTCGGCGCGCTCGCGCCGGTCATGCGCACCAAGCGCAGCGGGTTGGCGGTGCCTTCCTACGGTCGCCCGCAGGTGTTCGACCCCGAGCACCTCGGCCTGTGGCGCCGGATGACCGAGCTCCATCTCCAGCTCAATCGCTACCTGGCCGCGGCTGACGAACGGTACCGCCGCACCGGACTGCCGATCGCTCGTCACCTGTTGCTAGAGCACCCTGAGCTCCGGGTCGCGCGCGAACTCGATGATCAGTACCTGCTCGGTCCCGACCTGCTCGCGGCCCCGATCACGGCGCCGGGGCAGCGCGAGCGCCGGGTGTTCCTGCCGCCTGGACGATGGATGGACTGGTGGTCGGCGACGCGATTTGACGATCGCGAGGGCGCGTATCGATTGCGGCGGCAGCGACCCCTCAGGGGGGGTCGCTTTCGAACCGCTCCGGCACCGATCGGGCGGCCGCCCCTGATGGTGCGCGCGGGCGCGATCCTACCGCTGCTCCCCGCCGACATCGACACCCTGACCGACTACGGCGAAGCCGCGGGGCTGGTCCGTCTCAGCGACCGGCGAAACCAGCTGCGCGTCCTCGCGCTGCCGCGCGGTGAGACCAGTCGCAACCTCGGCGACGGGACCCACGCGCGATCGGTGGTCGGTGAAGCCCGGTGGGAGCTGCGGCTAGCGGCTCGCCAACGGACGCGGTTCGAGCTCGAAGCCGGGCTAACCGCCCTCGGGCGGCGGTTCCACCCACGGGAGCTGTTGGTCGACGGGGAAGTCCTGAAGCGCAACCGATGGACCTACGACCGTCGGTCTCGCGTGCTGCGGACGACGCTTCGCGGAACCGACGTGCGCCTCGTCGCACGGCGCTAGACCCCACCGGGTCATGCGCACGCGACATCTGGCCCTGGGCGCGAGTTCTAGCGCTAGCGAACCGACGACCCAGGTCGCTAGAACAAAGTCGCCTGCTCGGCATCCGGAACCTCGGTCCGGCGGCTGCCGTTCGCGCCCGAAACTCCGAATCGGGTTCGCCGCCGGCGCATCGCCTCGCGGTGCGCTTCGCTGAGCGGCGTGGGGTCGGCTGGCCACGTGGTCTTGACGAGGTTCTGCAGACGGCTGCGTTCGGTTTTCGGCGCGTAGGCGCCGCGCGCGTAGAGCTCGGTGTAGCGCTCGACGAGATCCGGGCGGTTGGCGCGCAGCCAGTCGAAGAAAACACCGCGCACCGAGCCGCGCAAGTGGAGGGCGACGCCACCGATCGAGACCGCCCCCGCCCGGTGGCAGAGGTCGACCAGTTCGCCGACTTGCTCGGGCGAGTCGTTTATTCCGGGCTGCAGCGGCGCGATCAGGACGCCGGTCGGGATTCCGGCTCGGTTCAGTTCCGCCACCGCCTCGAGCCGCGCCCGCGGGTTCGGCGTGTGCGGCTCCGTCTGCCGCCAGGCCTGCTCGTCGAGCGTCGGGATCGAGAGGCACGCGTTGAACTCCGTCCGCTCCGCTATCTGCTTCATCAAATCGAGGTCGCGCAGCAGCAGGGGCGACTTCGTGAGGATCGAGCAGGGGTTCGAGTAGTCGCGCAGCGCCTCCCAGATGCCGCGCATCAGCTTGTACCGACCCTCGACCCACTGGTACGGGTCGGTATTGGTCCCGAGCGCCACGTGCTCGCGCTTCCACGACGGCTTGCGCAGCTCGACCCGCAACACCTCGGGCGCGTTGACCTTGACGACGATCTCTCGCTCGAAGTCGCGCCCCGCGTTCATCCCGAGGTACTCATGAGTCGGCCTCGCGAAGCACCAGACGCAAGCATGAGTGCAACCCCTGTAGGGGTTGACCGTCCAGCGAAACGGCATTCGCGACGCCTCGGGAACCCTGTTGAGGGCCGATCGGGCGTAGACCTCATAGAAGCGGGTGTCGAGCGCCTCGGGGGCCTTGAAGGTGCGCACGACCGCCGGATCGCGGTAACCAGGAAGGCGGCGTTCCTCCTCCGATCCGACGGCCAAGTTGAGCCAGCGCACGAACACACGTTCGCATGCTCGTCGGACAGACCCCTAGGCGTCCGAGCGCACCTCGCCGTTCAGGGTCAGGACGAGCCGGCGCTCGCCGCCGCGGTCGCGGTGCTCGCAGAGAAAGATCCCCTGCCAGGTGCCCAGCGCGAGACGACCGTCGCTCACCGGCAGCGTCAGCGAGCTGCCGAGCAGGACCGACTTGACGTGCGCGGGCATGTCGTCGGGCCCCTCCAGCGTGTGGGTCCACCAGGAAGCGTCCTCGGACACGGCGCGGTCGAACCACGCGTCTAGATCGCGTGGCACTTCGGGTGAGGCGTTCTCGCTGATAGCCAGCGACGCCGAGGTGTGGAGGACGAACACGTGCAGCAGGCCGACCTGCGTCTCGCCGAGCTCGGGGACCGCTTCCACGACCTCGCGCGTGATCAGGTGGAGCCCGCGTTCGCGCGGTGTCAGGGCGATCGTTCGCTGGGCCCACATGTGGCGATTGTTGCGCTCTGGGGCGGCCCTCGCGCGCTCGCCGGCTCGTATAGAGTCACGCACCCGGTGAAGTGAGGTCCTTAGCCGCCGATCGAACCCTCCTAAACGGGTCGTTCGGAGCCTCCACGCCGGGTCGAAGAATGCAGAGCGAGCAACCAAACCATGAGCGGCCCGGACCGCCCCAACCCTGCCACGGCAGGCGCCCTTCTGTTGGCGATGATCGTGCTCGGGACCGGGGCGGGCTTTGGACTGGGCACGCTCGTCGGCTCGACCGCTCCCCTCACGCTCGCCGGCCTCGCCGTCGGGTTCGCCGCCGGAATCGCCCTTGTCTTCACACGCTTTAGGGACACGTGACATGGCCGACCCCGTGAAGGGCGCCGGCCGAGGGTCGCTGGTCGGCTACATCGATCTGATCCTGCTCGTCGTCGCCCTACCGGTCTTCACCCTGGTCGGGATGCCGCTCGTCGGCTACGGGGCCGCCGCCGTGGCGTGGTTGCTCCAGCGCGCGGTGCGTCGTCTTCTGGCTCGCCGGGCAGGGGCGTCCGAGAACCCACGCGCGATGGTCGCCGTCAACGCGATCAGCATGCTCGGCCGCGTTTGGCTGATGGGCGCCGCGATCCTGATTGTCGGCCTCGTCGCCGGCCGCGACGCCGGGCTCGCGGCGGCGATCCTGACGGTCGCGCTGTTCACCGCCGACCTGACGATCCAGATGCTCACCCATCCCTACGGCGGCGGGCGATCCACGTGAGACCCCGCCGGGTCCTCATCCAGCAGCGCTTGACCCTGAGGGGCGTATCCCTGTGAGCACGAAGCAAAAGGTCCTGCTCGGGTTCGCGATCTGGCTCGGTGGAACGATCGCGCTGGTCGCGCTGGTCGGTAGCAGTGGCGAGAACGCCGACTTCGCGCCGATCAACGAGTTCAAGCTCGAGCCCTGGATACCGATTCAGGTCGGCCCGTTCGACCTGTCGATCAACAAGGCCGTTCTCTACCTGGTGATCGCGACCGTCCTGACGGTCACGACGATGACCTACATCGCTCGTCGCATGGTTGACAAGCCGAATCGGGTCCAGGCCGCCGTCGAGGCGATCTTCACCCTCTCGCGCGACCAGATCACGGGCGACAACATGTCGCGCGAGATGTCGGTCCGCTGGTTCCCCTTCATCGCGACGCTGTTCCTCTTCATCCTGTTCTCGAACCTGATCGGCTACCTGCCGCTGCCGCTCAACACGGAGCACACGGTCGACGTCTTCGGCCTCGCGATCCCCTCGCTGGCGATCTACGCGGCGACCGCAAACCTCTCGATCCCGCTCGCGCTGACGCTCGTCGTCTGGGTCGCCTACCAGGTCGAGGGCGTGCGACACCACGGGCTCGGTGGGTACCTGAAGACGTGGATCCCGGGCGGGTCCCCGCCGGCGCTGCTGGTCCTGATCGTGCCGATCGAGGTGCTCTCGCAGATCATGCGAATCGTCTCGCTCTCGGTGCGACTGTTCGCGAACATCCTCGCCGGCCACATGCTGATCCTGTTCATGGGCGGCGGGCTCGCCGTCCTGCTCGGGCTCGCAGCGCTCGGCTGGCTCACCGCCCCGATCGCGATCGTCTTCTTCCTCTTCGAGGTCGTGATCGTGGCCGGTCTGCAGGCCTTCATCTTCGCAACGCTTACGTCCATCTATCTCGGCGAAGCCGTCGCCGAGGGTCACTAAAGGAGACCCGACATGTTCGACGTTTTGATCCCATTCGCCCAGGCCGCCGAGGGTGTGACCGACGCGGGTCTGAAGTCGATCGCGCTCGGCATCGGTGCGGGCCTCGGCTCGATCGGCGCCGGCATCGGTGTCGGCTACATTTTCGGCAAGGTGATCGAGTCGGTCACCCGCAACCCGGAGATGCGCGACGAGATCACGAGCATCCAGTGGCTCGGCTTCGCGCTCACCGAGGCCGTCGCCTTCTACACGCTGATCTTCGGCCTGATCGCCTTCTTCCTCTAGGCCTGCATGGACGCGATCACGCTGATATTCGCCGCGACCGAGGCGCCCGCTGAAGGCGGCGGCAGCTTTCTCGTCAGCCCCAGCCTGGGTCTGATGGTCTGGACGCTGCTCTCATTCGGCGCCGCCCTGCTCCTGCTGCGCAAGCTCGCCTTCCCGCAGCTGGGTGCGTTCCTCGATCGGCGCCGCCAGGCGATCGCCGACGAGATCGAGGAGTCCGAGCGGCTCCGCGCGGAATCCGACAAGGTGCTCGCCGAGTACCGCGCACGGCTCGCCGAGGCTCGCGAGCAGGCCGAGGACATCGTCGTGCGTGCCCGCAAGGCGGGCGAGGCGACCGAGGAGCAGGCTCGTAACGAGGCGAAGGCCTATCGAGAGCAGCTGCTCGAGTCCACCCGCAAGGACATCGAGTCCGAGACGCGCCGCGCGCTGGATGAGATCCGCAAGGAGGTCGCCAACCTGACGATCACGGCGACCGAGAAGGTCACGCGCAAGTCGCTTGACGATGACGACCACCGCCGGCTGATCGAGGACGCCCTCTCCGAGGTCGACTTCACGGCCCTCGCCGGCCCGGCAGCGGACGGAGGCGACCGCTAGGAATGGAGCAGATCGCCGAGGTCTACTCGCGTGCGCTGTTTGACGCGTCGATCGAGCACGACGTGCTCGATCGGGTTCACGAGGAGCTCGGCGAGTTCGCCGACGAGCTCTCGGACAACCGGGATCTCCAGGTGTTCTTCTTCTCGCCCTATTTCTCCTCAGATGAGAAGAAGGGCGGCATCGGCAAGGTGATCGAGGGCGGCGACGAGCGGTTCGTCAACTTCCTGGAGCTGCTCGCCGAGCGCCACCGGCTGCCGGTCCTGTTCCGGATCAGGCGCGAGTTCGACAAGCTGTGGGCGGACGAGAACCGCATGTTGGCCGTTTCGGTGACCTCGGCGATCGAGCTCGACGAAAAGCTCGTGGAGGAGATCGGCAAGAAGATCGAGGAGCAAACCGATCGCAAGGTCGAGCTCACGAGCAAGGTCGACCCTGACGTGCTGGGCGGCCTCGTCCTACAGGTCGGAAACATGGTGCTCGACGCGAGCATCCGCAACCGGTTGGAAAAACTTCGAAAGCAAGTGGCCCGCGCCGCGTAGGCGTCGCGCCTTAAGGAGACTCCTAACACATGCAGATCAAGCCAGACGAGATCACCAGCATCCTGAAGAGCCGCATCGAGGGGCTCGAGGACGGCGGTTCTGACCTCTCCGAAGTCGGGACGATCCTGTCGATGGCCGACGGGATCTGCCGCGTGCACGGCCTCGACAACTGCATGTCGCTGGAGATGCTCGAGCTGCCCCACGACGTAACCGGCCTCGCGCTGAACCTCGAGTCCGACAACGTCGGCGCGGTGCTGTTCGGCGAGTGGGACAAGGTGTCCGAGGGCGATCAGGTCAAGCGGACCGGCCGACTGCTCGAGGTTCCGGTCGGTGAGGAACTGCTCGGCAGGATCGTCGACCCGCTCGGCAATCCGCTCGACGGCAAGGGCGACGTCAACACTTCCAAGACCCGCCCGGCCGAGTTCAAGGCGCCCGGGATCATCCAGCGCCAGCCCGTCACCCGCCCGATGCAGACCGGCCTCAAGGCGATCGACTCGATGATCCCGATCGGCCGAGGCCAGCGCGAGCTGATCATCGGCGACCGCCAGACCGGCAAGACGGCGATCGGCCTGGACACGATCATCAACAACCGCGACAAGGACCTGATCTGCGTCTACGTGGCGATCGGCAAGCGGATGTCGGCCGTCGTCCAGCTCGCCGAGACGCTCGCCGAGCACAACGCGCTCGAGCACACGATCATCGTCGCCGCCCCGGCCGACCAGGCCGCACCGATCCAGTTCCTCGCGCCGTACGCAGGCTGCGCTATGGCCGAGCACTTCACGTTCGAGGGCAAGGACTCGCTCTGCATCTACGACGATCTCACCCAGCAGGCGTTCGCCTACCGTCAGATGTCGCTGCTGCTGCGTCGCCCGCCGGGTCGCGAGGCCTACCCGGGCGACGTCTTCTACCTCCACTCGCGCCTGCTCGAGCGCGCCTGCCAGCTCTCCGACGAGGAGGGCGGCGGCTCGCTGACGGCGCTGCCGATCATCGAGACACAGGCCAACGACGTCTCGGCCTACATCCCGACCAACGTGATCTCGATCACCGACGGCCAGATCTTTCTCGAGTCGAACCTGTTCAACTCGGGCGTACGGCCGGCGATCAACGTCGGCATCTCGGTCTCGCGGGTCGGCGGCAATGCCCAGACCAAGCCGATGAAGAAGGTCGCCGGCGGTCTGCGGCTCGAGCTCTCCGCCTACCGCGACCTCGAGGCGTTCGCCCAGTTCGGATCCGAGCTCGACGCCGAGACGCAGGCGACGCTCGGCCGCGGCGCGCGGCTGGTCGAGACGCTCAACCAGGCCGAGCTCAAGCCGTGGAACGTCGAGGAGCAGGTCGTCGCGATCTTCTCCGGCACCGGCGGCTTCCTCGATCGGCTCAAGCTCGACCGCGTGCCCGAGTTCCAGTCGAGCCTGATCGACCGGCTCAAGGCCGAGCACTCGGATCTGATGGGCAAGCTCGCCGGCGGGGACTGGGGTGACGAGGTCGAGCAGGAGCTGCGCGACGCCGTCAAGGACGCGTTGGACGACTTCGGGCCTGACTTCGACTCCGAGGGCAACCCGCTCGAGGAGGGCGAGTCCGACCGGATCCTCTCCGAGGAGGAGCGCGCCAAGGAAGGGCGCACGAGCGGCGAGGACGAGGCATCGGCCAAGGACGATGCAGACGGCGAGGATGCCGGCGGCGACTCCGACGAGTCCGCCGAGGAGACCGAGGAGGCCGCCACGCCGGCGTAGCTGAGATGCCTGCTCCCACGAGAATCGCACGCATGAGAGCCGAAAACGCCGTCGCTGGGCGGCGTCCTCGGGCTCGTCCATGCCTCACGGGCATGAACTCACCCTGCGTCCTACCCCAGCTCGGCCTTTTCGGCTCTCCTGCGCACGCTCCCGTGGGAGCAGGCATCTAATGGCGACCCAGAAGGACATCAAAGACCGGATCGCTTCCGTCAAGAACATCCAGAAGATCACGCGCGCCATGGAGATGGTCGCCGCCGCGCGCCTGCGCCGCGCGGAGCAGCGAATCGAGGCGCTGCGCCCCTACGCGCGGGCGATCCGCAAGCTGACCGCGCGGGTCGTGGCGAACGCCCAGTCGATCCCGAACATGCCGCTGCTCGAGCAGCGCGAAGACGTCGAGACCGTCGCGATCCTGATCGTGACCGGCGACCGCGGTCTGGCCGGCGCGTTCAACTCGCAGATCATCCGCGCCGCCAACCGCCGCCAGCGCGAGCTCGTCAAGGAGGGCAAGCAGGTCGTCTGGTACGCCTCCGGCAAGCGCGGCGTCTCATCGCTCAGCTTCCGCGGCTTCGAGGTCGCGGGCGCCTACCAGGGCTTCACCGATCGGCCGAGCTACGCCGACGCGCGCGAGATCGCCGAGGATCTCGCGGCTGCGTTCGTCGACGGCAAGGTCGACCGGATCGAGACCGTTCACAACCACTACATCTCCCCGCTCTCCCAGGAGGTCCGCAACGAGGTCCTGCTCCCGCTCCAGGAGATGGCGAGCCTGCTCGAGACCGCAGACGAGCACCTCGGTACCGGCGGGGAGGACGAGGATGAGGAGCCCGCCGACCACAGCCGCGCGCTGTGGCTGTTCGAGCCCGAGCCCGAGGAGATCCTTCAGCGGCTGATCCCGGACTACCTCGAGATCTCGATCTTCAGGCGGTTGCTCGAGTCGACCGCCTCCGAGCACGGCGCCCGCATGACGGCGATGCGCTCGGCATCGGATAACGCCTCGGACCTGATCGGCAGCCTCACCCTCGAGGCCAACCGCCGCCGCCAGGCCGAGATCACCCAGGAAATCATGGAAGTCGTCGCCGGAGCCGAGGGGCTCAGCTGACGCCCCACCCTTCGAACCGACCCTCAAGGAGAACCAACGTGGAAGCAGCAACGAGCACCAGGACAGTCGGCCGGATCGAGTCGATCACCGGCGTCGTGATCGAGGCATCGTTCCCCGACGGCGACCTGCCCGAGGTCTATAACGCGCTCGAGATCGAGCTCGAGCGAGCCGACGGCGAAAGCCACACCCTCGTCTGCGAGTGCCTCCAGCACCTCGGCGATGATCGCGTGCGAGCGGTTGCGATGGACTCGACCGACGGCCTGCGGCGCGGCACCGATGTCGTCGACACCGGCGCGCCGATCACGGTCCCGGTCGGCAAGGGGACGCTCGGCCGGATCTTCAACGTGCTCGGCGAGACGATCGACGACGCGGGCGACGTCGAGGCCGAAGAGCGGTGGCCGATCCACCGCCCGGCGCCGAACGCCGAGGACCTGACCCCGAGCCAGGAGATCTTCGAGACGGGGATCAAGGTCGTCGACCTGCTCGCGCCCTACGCCAAGGGCGGCAAGGTCGGCCTGTTCGGCGGCGCGGGTGTCGGCAAGACGGTGCTGATCCAGGAGCTGATCAACAACATCGCCCAGGAGCACGGCGGCCTGTCGGCCTTCTGCGGCGTCGGCGAGCGCTCGCGCGAGGGAAACGACCTCTGGCTGGAGATGAAGGAGTCGGGCGTCATCGACAAGACGATGCTCGTCTTCGGCCAGATGAACGAGCCGCCCGGCGCGCGCATGCGCGTCGCCCTCTCGGGCCTGACGATGGCCGAGTACTTCCGCGAGCAGGGCGGCCAGGACGTGCTGCTTTTCATCGACAACATCTTCCGCTTCGTCCAAGCGGGCTCGGAGGTCTCCGCGCTGCTCGGGCGGATGCCCTCGCAGGTCGGCTACCAGCCGACGCTGACGACCGAGATGGGCGAGCTCCAGGAGCGGATCACCTCTACCCGCCAGGGCTCGGTCACCTCGATCCAGGCGATCTACGTCCCGGCGGATGACCTCACCGACCCGGCGCCGGCATCGGCGTTCGCGCACCTCAACGCGACGACGACGCTGTCGCGCGCGATCTCGGAGAAGGGGATCTACCCCGCGGTCGACCCGCTCGACTCGAGCTCGACGATCCTCAAGCCGGATGTCGTCGGCCAGGAGCACTTCGACGTCGCCAACGAGGTCAAGGAGATCCTCCAGCGCTACCGCGAGCTGCAGGACATCATCGCGATCCTCGGGATCGACGAGCTCTCCGACGCCGATAAGCAAACGGTCAACCGGGCGCGCCGCATCGAGCGCTTCCTCTCGCAGCCGTTCTTCGTCGCCGAGCAGTTCACCGGCCTGTCGGGCAAGTACGTGCCGATCGAGGAGACCGTCCGCTCCTTCAAGGAGGTCATCGCCGGCGACCACGACGACGTCCCCGAGCGCGCCTTCAACATGAAGGGCTCGATCGACGAGGTCATGGAAGACGTCAAGAAGTCCGGCTCGAAGGAGTAGCGGCCGCCAATGGCCCGCAACACGTTTCCGGTCGAGGTCAAGACCCCCGAGGGCGATGCCTGGAGCGGCGAGGTCGAGATGGTCGTGACCCGCACGAGTACGGGTGGAATCGGCGTGCTCGCTAACCACGCGCCGCTGATGGCGATGCTCGAGCCGACCGAGCTGCGGCTCTACATCTCCGGATCCGAGAACCCGGGCAGCGCCGAGATCGTCCGTTTCGCCCAGGGCGAGGGCTACCTACAGGTGGTCGACAACTCCGCGCTGCTGCTGGTCGAGGACGCGATCGAGCCCGACAAGCTCGATCGGGCTGATCTCGAGACGCGGCTCGAGGACGCCCGCAAGGCGGCCGAGGGCGCTGAGGACGGTTCCGAGGATCGAGCTCGCCACGAGCGCGACATCAAGCGCCTGACGGCTTTCGTGGACTGCGCCTCAGGCGGCAGCTGAGACCGTCGGGCGGCGCTCGGCCCATGGGCGGGCACGCTCGAGCTGACCGGAGAGCGACAGCAGGGTCGCTTCGTCCGAGGGCCGGCCGACGAGCTGGATTGCGCGCGGGAGACCGTCCTCGCCGTGGACGAGCGGGACCGAAATCGCCGGCTGGCCGGTGACGTTGAAAATCGCCGTAAACGGTGTGAAGGCGGCCGAGCGCGCGAACGCCGCCATCGGATCCTCGGCGCAGGCATCGATCGTCCCGAGCGTTACCGGTGGCTCGGCGAGCCCGGGGGTCAGCAGGACGTCGAAATCGCCGAAGCTGCTCACTACCTCGCGCGCCGTGCGCTCGAGGATTCCGAGCGAAGCGCGATAGGCGGGCGCGCTCAGGGCCTCGCCCTGGGTGTGGAGTGCCCAGGTGAGTGGCTCGACGTCCTCCGCCGTGACCGGGCGGCCTTGAAGCGTGGCGCCGGCGAGCGTGACCTCGGAGACCCCGACCGCCCAGTGGTTGGTGAAGTGACTCAGAAGCTCGCCCGGATCGAGCGACGGGCCACCCTCGAAGACCTCGTGGCCGAGGTCGGACAGAAGGTCGGCGGCTTCGCGCGCCGCCTGGACGCACGAGGGATCGACGGGGTTGCGGAGCGGAGAATCGGTCATCAGGGCGATTCGCAGCGGTGCCGGGTCGGCGGCCGCCGAGGCTGCGAACGGCTCGGCGGGATCGGGGATCCAGACGGTATCGCCGGGCTCGTAGCCCGCCATGAGGTCGAGCATCGCGGCCGAATCGGCGACGGTCCGGGTGAGCGCTCCGTTGGTAGAGGTGTAATGCCAGCCGAGCATCGGCGCCATCGAGATCCGGCCGCGGCTTGGCTTCAGTCCGACCAGGCCGCAGCAGGCCGCCGGGATCCGGATCGAACCGCCGCCGTCGGAGCCGTGCGCGACCGGGACCATTCCCGCCGCGACGGCGGCTCCCGATCCACCGCTCGAACCGCCGGGCACGCGGCCGGTGTCCCAGGGGTTGCGGCTGTCGCCGAAGCGGCGCGGAGAGGTGACGGGCAGGATCCCGAACTCGGGACTCGCGGTCACGCCGACGATCACGAAGCCGGCCTCGCGGACGCGGCGGACGAGGGAACAGTCGAAGTCCGGCGTGAAATCCTCGAACAGGTCCGAGCCGTTGGCCATCCGGACCCCGGCGACCGGGGTGAACAGATCCTTGATCGCGATCGGAACCCCGGCGAAAGGCCGTTCGTCGCCCGGGCCGACCTGCGACGCGGTTGTCAGGGCGCGTTCGGCGTCCAGCGTCGTGAAGGCGTTGATCTGAGGATCGATCGCGTCGATCTGATCGAGCGCTTCCTGGGTCAGCTCTACGGCGCTGACCTCACCCGACCTGACGAGCTCCGCGAGCTCGAGAGCGGGGCGGAACATGAGGCTCTCTCCCGACACGCCGGGGACTGTATTAGGTTCTCCCCAACCGACCGGGAGGCCCCACGTGATCGACCTGTTCGCCGGCGAGGTCAACTACCTCGCAATCCTGCTGTGCGCCGTTGCCGCCCAGGCGCTCGGAGCGCTCTGGTACATGGTGCTGTGGGGCAAGGCTTGGGTCGCGGCGCGCGGCTACACGGATGAAGACCTCGCGGCCAGCTCGAATGCCGGCTACGCGATCGCGTTCGTCTGCGTGCTGGTCGAGGCCTACATCCTCTCGCGCGTACTCGACTGGGTCGGCGCGAGCGGCTGGATCGACGGGCTGATACTCGGCATCGTGATCTGGGTCGGTTTCGTCGCCACGACGATGGCGACCCAGGCCGCGTTCAACCCGAGACCGTCACCGAAGGCGTGGCTGATCGAGTCGGGCTACCAGCTGAAGGTGCTGGCTGTCTCGGGCATCATCCTCGGCCTTTTCCAGCCCTGACGGTAAACGGCCTCTGGTTCTAGACGGCCAGCGCTCGCTGGAGGATCGCGTCGACGTCGATCCCGCGCTCCAGCGTCCCGTAAACGCGGCCGGCGCGGCCGCCGAGCCGTGAGGCGCAGAAGGCATCCGAGACGGCCGCTGGCGCGTTGCGGACCAGCAGGCTCCCCTGCAGGGCGACCCCAAGCTCCTCGACCGCCCGGCGTGCGTACCACTGCGGGTCGTCGCTCACGAGGCCCGCGAGCTTGTCCTCGATGCCCGAGAGATGGTGGTCGAGATGGGCGTTGGCGCCCTGGGCGAGCCGGCACTCCTCGAGCAGCGCCGCCAGCGTCTCGGGCTCCCGGCCGACTGCGCGCAGAACGTCCAGCGCCGCCACGTTGCCCGATCCCTCCCAGATTGAGTTGAGCTCGATGTCGCGGTAGATCTGGGGCATCGGCGACTCCTCGACGAAGCCGTTGCCGCCGAAGCACTCCAGCGCCTCGACGGCGACCCCGGGGCCGCGCTTGCAGATCCAGTACTTGCTGACGGCCGTCGCGAGCCGGCGGAAGCTCGACTCGCCGGGCTCGTCGTAGGCGCGGGCGATTCGCAGCGCGGTCGCGGTTGCCGCCTCGGACTCGAGCGCCAAGTCGGCGAGCACGTTGCGCATCGCCGGGTGTTCGCTCAAATAGGCCCCGAAACTGCGCCGGCCACGGCAGTGGTTGACCGCTTCGCTGACGGCGCGGCGCATGCCGGCCGTCGTCCCGAGGATGCAGTCCAGGCGTGTGTGGTTGACCATCTCGATGATCGTCGGGACACCGCGGCCCGCTTCGCCGATCAGCCGCCCGGGCAGGTCGACGAACTCGACCTCCGAGGAAGGCAGCGAACGGGTACCGAGCTTGTCCTTGAGCCGCTGGATCCGGAAGCCCGGGCCCGGCTCGACGAGGAAACACGAGAGCCCGGCGTCGGTCTGGGCGAGCGTCAGGAAGACGTCGCACGGGGGATAGGAGCAGAACCACTTGTGGCCGGTGATCGACCAGGCGCCGTCGCCAGCTTCGACCGCGACGGTCGTGTTGGCGCGTACGTCCGAGCCTCCCTGCTTCTCGGTCATCGCCATTCCGCAAAGCGCGCCGTCGTTGTAGTCGCTCGCGATCAGCCGCGGCTCCCACTCGGCCGCGAGCTCGGCGTTGGCCCTGATCGCCGGGACCCCGGCGTAGGTCATCGACACGGGACACATGACGCCCGATGAGATCTGGCTCCAGAGCATGAACATCGAGGCCCGGACGACGTGCGCGCCCGGCCCTGGCTCGCTCCACGGGAGCCCCGCCATCCCGGCCTCGATCGCGTGGCGCAGCAGCCAGTGCCAGGAGGGGTCGAGCTCGATCGCGTCGATTCGGTTTCCGAAACGGTCGTGGGTCAGCAGCCGCGGCTCGTTGCGCTCGGCCCGCCGGCTGTGCTCGTGGGTCTCGGGAGAGCCCGCCAGCGCGCCGATCGCGCGCACCCGCTCGACGCCCCATTTGCCGCCCTCGCGGCTCAGCCCTTCGACGAGCGCCGGGTCGGCCTCGAAGACGTTGTGGCCGACCAGCGGCGGCGCCTGGTTGAGCACGTCATGCGTGGGTGATGCGACGGACATCCGGCTCCTCCTCGTATTTGATCGCCTTGACGGCGAACTGGACCAAGCTCGTGATTAGCGCTTCTGAGCGGTGGGGATCGGCGGCGCGGTGGCTGGCCGCGCCTTCGGAAAGCGGGCCGACCAAGACCTCGGCGAGCGCGCCGACGAGCGCGGCCGCGACCGTCGGGCAGTCGACCGGCTCGATCTCCCCGTCGCGGATCCCGTCTTCGAGCACCGCCGCGAAGACGTCGCGGTGGCCGCGGCGGAACACGAGCCGTTCGGCCTCGACCGCCGGATCGACCGGCTCGGCGAGCAGGGCGTAGGCGAGCACCGGGTTGGCGAGCGCGCGCCGGGCGAAGACCTCGGCGCCGCCCGCGATCCGCTCGGCGCTGCTCAGCCCGCGCCGGTCCGCGAGCTCGATGACGACATCGAGCTCGCGCTGGGACGCACGACGGAAGACCTCAGCGAGCAGATCCGCTTTGGAGCTGAAGTGGCGGTAAACGGTCCCGGTCGCGACCCCGGCCCTACCCGCGACAGCGCCGATCGACGCCGAGCCATAGCCGTCCTCGGCGACCTGCGCGAGTGCGGCGAGCACGATCCGCTCGCGCGCGGCCACCCGGCGCGCCTCGGTGCGAGGGGTCGAGCGGTATGCCACACAAGAAGTGAATCACGATTCAGGGTTTCGTGCAGGGCGTCGTCGTATAAGGCGTCCGCAATCTTGCGCCGCTACCCGGCCAACCTCCTGCCAGGCGCAATCGGAGCCTGGGAGGACCCCGGTGGGGTCTACTCTGTCGCGATGGACGAACGCGCCCTGACCGAGCGGCTGATCACCTACGACACTTCGACGCTCGACGGGATTCGCAGCTGCTCGGGCTTCGTCAAGGGCTGGCTCGATTCCCACGACGTGCCGGTCTCGGCGTGGACCTGTCACGGCCGCCCGATCCTCGCCGCCACGGTCGGCGCAACCGAGGGCCCGACGATCGTGCTCCACGGCCACCTCGACGTCGTTCCCGCCCACGAGGCGCAGTTCGAGCCGCGGCTGGACGGAGACCGGCTGATCGGCCGCGGCGCCTACGACATGAAGGGCGGCCTCGCCGGGATGATGTGCGCCACCTGCGACCTGGTTCGCCAGGACGCGGTCCGTGTCCACCTGTTGATCGTCTGTGACGAGGAGGCCGACGAGGACGCAGGCAAAGGCACCGAAGCGCTGATCGACCGCGGTTACCTCGGCGACTTCGCGATCACCGGTGAGCCGACCGACCTGCTGATCGGCGTCCAGGCCAAGGGCGTCCTCGCCCTGAGGCTCGAGGTCCTCGGCAAGGCTGCGCACGGCTCGACGCCGTGGCTCGGCGACAACGCCGCGCTGAAAGCGATCGACGTCTTCCGCCGGATCGAGTCGCTGCCCTTCTCGCGCGCGTCCTCCGAACTGTTCGATCGGCCCTCGATCAACCTCGGCCGGATCTCCGGCGGAGACGCGCTCAACAAGGTGCCGGATGTCTGCACGATCGACGTCGATATCCGGTACCTGCCCGGCCAGGACCCGGAGCAGATCCTCGCATCCGTCCGCGACCTGCCCGACACTCGCGTGTCCGTGATCTTCCAGCGCGAACCGGCGATCGTCGACCGCGACCATGCGCTGGTCGGCGCGCTCGCCGATGCCGTGCGCGATCGGACCCGCGCGGAGTCGATCTCGGTCGGTCGCGACGGCGCCTCAGACGCCGTAAGCTTTCTCGAAGCCGGCGTCCCGGCGGTCGAGTTCGGCCCGACGGGAGGGGGGCACCACGGTCCTGACGAATGGGTCTCGGTGGAATCGCTGCACTCCTACCGCCGTGCGCTGGTCGAATTCGTCGAGATTGTCCCGTCGCGGGTGTCCGCGCCGCGGCTCAGGATCGCCTAGGGGAATGAACGACTCGCCCGAGCAGAGCACCGAAAGCACCTTCACCTTCTGGAAACGCCTCGGGGTGGGGGCGCTGATGGTCGTCGCCTGCACCACGGCGGCCACGGCCGCCTTCGGCGTCGGGGCGGTAGAGGACGCGGTCAACCAGATCATCAAGGGCCCGAAGCTCGACGACAAAGTAAAGGAGTACCTGAAGGTCGCCGAGGAGGGTGAGCCCCAGACGATCCTGCTCATCGGGTCCGACACGATCGGCAAGGGCGAAACCGAGATCGGGCGCGAGACCGCGCGGTCTGACTCGATCATCCTGGTGCGCCTTGACCCGGACCGCAAGGCGACGGCGATCATGTCGATCCCGCGGGACCTGCGCGTCCAGATCCCCGGCTACGGGACCGACAAGATCAACGCGGCCTACTCGCTCGGCGGGGCCGAGCTGGCACTGCAGACCGTGAAGGCGGCCACCGGGCTGCCGATCAACCATGTCATCAACGTCGACTTCGCCGGCTTCACCGAGGTCGTCGACGCGCTCGGCTGCGTCTATCTCGACATCGACCGCCGCTACTACAACGACAGCCTCGAATACACGCCGATCGACCTCCAGCCCGGCTATCAGCGGCTCTGCGGGCTCCAGGCACTGGCCTACGCGCGCTACCGCCACGAGGACACCGACATCGTCCGCGCCGGGCGGCAGCAGGACTTCTTGCGCGCGTTCCGCGATCAGCTCGGCCTCAAACGGTTGATCGAAGAGCGCAAGGAGCTCGTAACGATCTTCCAGCGCAACTCCAAGTCCGACATCACTGAGCGGACGGACGCCGCCAACCTGCTCCAGCTCGCGATCGGCTCCGCCACCAACCCGATCCAGGAGATCCATCCGAACTTCACGCTCGAGCCCGAGTTCGTGACCTCGACGCCCGAGCAGATGCAGGAGGCAACCGCCGACTTCCTCGGCGTACGGGCCTCGGAGGGACCGCGCGGGACGATTACGCCGGCCGACACGCCGAATGCGAACGCAACCGGCGAGCCCGACGGACCGGGCGCTGGGAAACGGTCGGGCGGCGGCAAGAAGCCGACAGCGGAGGATAGGCGCGTCGAGCGGGCCGCCAGCAACGCGAAGGCCAAGCGCCCCGGCCAGGGTCCGGCGCCCGCCGAGCAGAAGCAGGCGGCGCTCGAGGACTCCTCGGCCGAGGGCCAGGCCCAGGCCGAGGCGGCCAAGGCCGCCGGCGCCGACTTCCCGGTCTGTTACCCGACCCTGCGTACCACCGGCTCGATCTTCGCCGAGGCGGAGCCGCGCGTCTACAAGATCGGCGTCGGTGACCCCGGTGCCGAGGATCGCGAGCGATTCTCGGCCTACCGGATGGTCATCAAGCGGGGCGGGATCGGCGAGTACTACGGGATCCAGGGGACCACCTGGCAGGACGCTCAGGGCGATCCCTCGAACCCGCCGATCCTCGGTGACCCGACCAAAGAGGCGACGGTCAACGGGCGCAAGTTCGAGGTCCATTACGACGGGGATCGCGTCAGGCTGGTCGCCTGGCGCAACTCGGACGGGGTCTACTGGCTCGCCAACACGCTGCTCCAGACCTTGTCGGCAAAGGAGATGCTCAAGATCGCCGGCAGTACCCGCTGTCAGTAGACGCCAGGCGCCGATCGTCGGCTAGGGTCACCGCCGATGTCTGCGCAAGAACCGATCGGGGTTATCGGGGCCGGCTGGGTCGGCCTCGTCACGGCGACCTGCTTCGCCGAGCTGGGCCACGAGGTCCACTGTCGCGACATCCTCGCCGAGAAGGTCGAGACGTTGCGCAGCGGGCGCGTTCCGATCCACGAGCCGGGACTCAACGAGCTGATCGAGCGCAACCGCGAGCGGCTCCACTTCACGACCGAGATGGGCGACGTCCTCTCGAACGCCCACCTGCTCTTCTGCTGCGTCGATACTCCGCCGACCTACTCCGGCGACGCTGACCTCTCGCGCGTCGAAACGGTGGTCTCCGAGCTGGGCGATTCGACCGACCACGCGATTGTGATGAAAAGCACGGTGCCGGTCGGCACCGGCCGCGCCATCACGCGCGAGCGGGAGGGGGTCGGCTACATCTCCAACCCCGAGTTCCTCAAGGAGGGCACGGCCGTCGAGGACTTCATGCACCCCGACCGGGTCGTCGTTGGCGCCGGCGCCGAATCCCAGGGCTTCGCCGATCGGGTCGCGACGCTGTACGAGCCGCTTGGCGGCGCGATCGTCCGGACCGACGTGGCGAGCGCCGAGATGATCAAGCTCGCCTCAAACGCGTTCCTCGCCACCAAGATCTCTTTCATCAACGAGATCGCCAACGTCTCAGAGGAGCTCGGCGCCGACGTCAGTGAAGTCGCGCGGGGCATGGGGCTCGACTCCCGCATCGGACCGCAGTTTCTGCGCGCCGGAATTGGATACGGGGGCTCGTGTTTTCCCAAGGATGTCTCGGCGCTAAAGCAGCTCGCCGGCAATTCCGGCTACCACTTCCAGCTGCTGACGGCCGTGATCGAGGTCAACGAGCTCCAGAAGCGGAGAACGATCGGGAAGCTGCAGAAGCACCTCGGCTCGCTCGTAAACAAGGAGATCGCGTTGCTCGGTGTCGCCTTCAAGCCCGACACCGACGACGTACGGGAAGCCCCCGCGCTGGTGCTCGCCGCGCGCCTGCAGGGGGAGGGCGCGAACGTGCGCGTGTATGACCCGATCGCGCTCGACCGCGCACGCGAGATGCTGACCGGCTCGAAGATCTGCGCCTCGGCGCTCGAGGCGGTTGACGGAGCCGACGCGGTCGTGCTCGTGACCGAGTGGGCCGAGTTCCGCGACCTCGACTGGGAGGCAGTGCGAGGGCGGATGGCGAACCCGGTCGTCCTCGACGGGCGCAATTTCCTCGACGCGGACGCGCTGCGCGCAGCGGGCTTCACGTACGAGGGCGTCGGCCGCTGAGCGGTCGAGTCACGCGATGCAAGCGCTGATCCTCGCCGGGGGAGAGGGCACACGGCTACGCCCTTTGACCACGTTGGTCCCAAAGCCCGTGATCCCGCTCGCCGGACGTCCGTTCCTCACCTTCATGATCGATTGGCTCGCAACCCACGGCGTCGAGGAGGCGATCCTCTCCTGTGGCTTCCTCGCTGAAGGCGTCGAGGCCGTCCTCGGGGATCGCCACGGGGATGTCGCGCTGCGCTACGTCAACGAACTCGAGCCGCTTGGAACCGGCGGTCCGTTGAAGCTCGCCGAGGGCGAGGGGTTGCTCAACGATCGGTTTCTGGTCCTCAATGGCGATGTGCTGACCGACATCGACGTGAGCGCCGAGCTCGCCCGGCACGAGAGCACCCGCGCGCGCGTCACGCTCGCGCTCGTCGAGGTCGAGGAGACCGCGAGCTACGGGGTGGTCCCGACGGCGACCGACGGCCAGGTCGAGGCGTTCCTCGAGAAGCAGGAGGGACCGGTACCGACCAATCGAATCAATGCCGGGTGTTACGTCGTCGAGCGCGAGGTGCTGTCGCTGATCGATGCGGGCCGCCCCGCCTCGCTCGAGCGCGACCTATTTCCCCGTCTCGTCGGCGAGGGCCTCTACGGCTACCGGGCCGAGGGCTACTGGATGGACATCGGTACGCCCGAGCGCTACCTCCAGGGCACCTGGGACCTGCTCGCCGGCGTTCCCTCCTCGGACCTCCCGGTGCGCGATGAGAGCGGGTCGCTCGTCTATGAGCCTGCGATCACCGCGGGCGCGCTGATCGGACCGCAGGCGGTTATCGGCCCGCACTGCTCGATCGGCTCCGACGCCCGCATCGAGCGCAGCGTCCTGCACTCCGATGTCAGCGTCGGTCCGGACGCCGTAGTGATCGAGAGCGTGCTTGGGGCCGGGGTCCGGGTCGGTCAGGGTGTTCGAATCGAGGCGCACACGATCGTCGGCCAGGGGGCGCGAATCGGCCCCGGAACCCACCTGCCGACGGGCTCGCGAATCGAGCCCGGGGCGGAGGTCGGCTGATCGTGGGCGAGCTAACGCGAGCGGCGATCGACGCGATCGACTCCGGCTCCGCGCTGGTCGACACGCTTGGAATGGATCATCAGCTGGGCGACGCGCTCTGGCGCGCCGACGCGGCCCAGATCCCCGTAGCCGCGCGCAGCGACGGGCTCGTGGTCTGCGCGATGGGCGGCTCGGCGATCGGTGCCGACCTCGCCTTCGCGGCGATCGGAGCTCGTGCGAGCAAGCCACTGACCGTCGTGCGCGGGTATGAGCCACCCGCCTGGATCGGTCCGGAGACGTTCGTCCTCGCCCAGAGCTACTCGGGCAACACGGAGGAGACGCTCGCCTGCTTCGAGGCCGCCGGCGCCGCCGGAGCCACGCGCGCGGTCTTGACCACGGGCGGCGCGCTTGCCGAGCTGGCCCGCGAGCAGTCCGTCCCGGTGATCGGCGCGCCGTCCGGCTTCCAGCCACGCTCGGCGGTTGCCTACGGGGTCGTCGGGGCGCTGCTGTGCGCCGAGCAGTGCGGGGCGGCGCCCTCACTGCGCGCGGAGGTCGAAGCTGCGGCCGCGCTGTTGACCGGTCTCGCCGCGGAGTGGGGCCCCGAGGCTTCCGAGTCGGAGGCGAAGGCCCTCGCGGCCGCGCTCGAGGACCGAATCCCGGTTATCTACGGAGCCGGACCGACCGCTGCCGTCGCACGTCGTTGGAAGACCCAGGTCAACGAGATGGCCAAAGCGCCGGCCTTCTGGTCGGAGCTCCCCGAGGCCGATCACAACGAGATCTGCGGATTCTCCGGCGCGCCGCTGCACGCGATCTTCCTCGAGGACGAGCAGGCCGATGCTCGCGTCCTGAAGCGGATCGAGCTGACGGCTGCGGCCGCGGCTGACGATGGGCTGGATGTCCTGCGCGTACGCGCGCGCGGGGACAGTCGCCTCGAGCGGGTGCTTTCCTTGACCTTGCTCGGCGACCTCTTCGCCGTCTACCTGGCTGCGATGCACAGCACCGACCCGACCCGGATCGAGGCAATCGATCGCTTCAAGGACCGTCTAGGTTGAGCCCATGAAGGCAATGGTCCTCGCCGCGGGCCTCGGAACCCGGCTGCGCCCCCTCACCTACGAGATCCCCAAGCCGATGGTGCCCGTGCTCGACCGTCCGGTGATGGCCCACATCCTCGGGCTACTCGAGCGCAACGGATTCGACGAGGTGATCGCCAACCTGCACTACTTCCCCGAGGCGATTCGCGACTACTTCGGTGACCGCATCGAGTACCGCCACGAGCAGGAGCTGCTCGGGACTGCCGGCGGCGTCCGCAACGTCGCCGACTTCTTCGGCGACGAGCCGATCGTGATCGTGTCCGGCGATGCGCTGACCGACATCGACCTCTCGGCGCTCGTCGACCGCCACCGCCAAGCCGGCGGAATCGCCACCCTTACCGTCAAGCAGGTCCCCGACACGCGCGAGTACGGCGTGGTGATCCACGACTCCGACGGTCGAATTCAGGGGTTCCAGGAGAAGCCCGAGCCGGCCGAGGCGCTCTCGGATCTCGGCAACTGCGGGATTTACTGCTTCAGTCCGGAGATCTTCGACTACTTCCCGAAGGAACCGTTCGCCGATTGGGCCCAGGATGTCTTTCCCGCGCTACTCGACCACGACGTGCCGTTCTTCGTCCACGAGACGACCGAGTACTGGAACGACGTCGGCTCGCTCGACGAGCTCCGCCAGGGGACCTTCGACGCCCTGGCGGGCGAGCTGCGGCTCGATGTCAGCGGCGAGCCCGCGGCCGACGGGATCACCGTCGGACCGGGATCGTCGATCGATGGCTGCGAGCAGGTCGACGGCCCGGTCTGGATCGGCGCCGACGTCGAGATCGGCGCCGGGGTGCGGTTGACCGGTCCGGTCGTGATCGGCGATGGCGCGCGTATCGGGGCGCAGGCGGCGCTGCGCGATTCGATCGTCTTCCCCGGCGCACAGCTGCCCGACTCGACGATCGCGATCGGCGCGATCCTCGGCCGCGTCGGGATCGTCGCCGGCATGCGCCGGTTCGACGAGCTGTAGCTAGACGACGCCCGCCGCGTCCTCGAGCCGTTCTCTGCGCAGCTGGTCTTCCTCCGACTTGGCGAGC
The DNA here is from genome assembly GCA_963790245.1 of uncultured Thermoleophilaceae bacterium. Classification (GTDB taxonomy): domain Bacteria; phylum Actinomycetota; class Thermoleophilia; order Solirubrobacterales; family Thermoleophilaceae; genus JACCVG01. The sequence goes on along the minus strand of CAWBNP010000002.1, from coordinate 824,452 downwards.
ATCCTGATGAACAGGGCGAAGAATACGCTCGCCAGCACGATCGACTGCTCGGCCATCATCAGCGCGCCGCCGGTCTTCTGGTCGTTTAGCGGCGTCAGGCCGCTGATCCGCGGCGCGGTTACGTAAAAGTCGTAGAGGACCGTCGATGACCAGACGAAGAAGATCCCCAGCCCCGCGAGCGCGAGCTTGGTGACCCCGACGTAGGCGAACTGGGCGCCGTTACCGAGCGCACGCCGCATCGGGACGGGCTGGATCAACGGCCACCAGAGCAGGAAGCCGCCGGCCAGGAAGCTGGCGTGCTCGAGTCCGTGCACGAGCGGGTAGCGCAGAGCGGCGTCGTATAGGAACGGGATGTGCCAGCCGTAGAGCAGCGCGATCCAGAGGACGAGCGCCGTGAACGGGTGGGCGAAGGGCCCGAGCGCGCGCTCGAAGCGCATCAGCCGCCTGGTCGCGGGGCGCATGATCACGCGCGAGAGGCCGAGCAGCACGAGCAGCGGCGCGATGTCGCCGATCAGCAGGTGCTGGAGCATGTGCGCCGAGAACAGGTACCGCTCGCCGAGTTCGTCCAGCGGCGAGATCAGGGCGATCGCGAGCAGGGCCACGCCGGACACGAACAGCGCCGCCCGCCACCATTCCGCGCCCCGTGAGCCGCTCTCGGAGCGGACGACTCGGAAGCGCCAGGAATAGATCGCGAGATAGGCGACCAGCGAGGAGATGATCAGCGGGTCGAGCCGCCAGGTCAGTTCGGGCACGAAGATCGCGCGATTGTCGCAGTCGCGTGTCGCACGTTCACACGCCGGAGCGGACGCTCACCAGATCGCCCTCGAGTTCCTGCTCTCACTGTTCGCGCCGCCGCTATGCGCCTGCTGCGGTGCCGAGGCCGATCGGGTCGAGCCGCTGTGCGCCGACTGCCGCCTGCGGCTCGACTGGCTCGGCCCCGACGTCCGTGCCGGTGGCGAGGGCATCGAGGCCTGGGCGCCACTCGCCTACGCCGGTCCCGCCCGGGCGCTGGTCGCCGCGCTGAAGTACGAAGGGTCGCGTCGCGCTGCGGCCGCGATGTCGGCCCAGATGGCGGCCGCCTTACCGCCGTCCCTCGCCGCCGGCACGGCCCTCGTCCCGGTCCCACTGCACCCGGCGCGCGAGCGCCGACGCGGCTTCAACCAGGCGCTGCTGCTCGCGCGCGGCGTCGGCCGCCACTCCGGTCTCGGAGTGCTGGACTGCCTGACCCGCGGGGGCGCGCCGGTCAGTCAGGTAGGCCGCGACCGGGCGGCGCGTCAGGGTGCGGTCAGTGCCTTCGCCGCAGACCCCGGCGCGCGCACCCCGCGGTCAGTCGTGATCGTCGACGACGTGATCACCACCGGAGCGACCGTCCGCGGCTGTGCGGCCGCCTTGAGCGCGGCCGGCGCCCGTCACATCGGTGCGATCGCCTACGCGGCGGCGAGGGTTCACTAGCACGCGCCAGGCCGGACGTCGCGTGCGCATGAGCTCGGTGGAGTCTGAGCCGGCGGACGAATGTCGGCCGGGGGTCTTGACCGGGGGATACCATTCCTCAACGGCGAAGCGAATCGAAAGGAGTCTGCATGCGCATCGAAATCAAGGGGCGCAACGTCCCGATCGAGGATGACTTGCGCGAGCGCGTCGAGAAGAAGTTCGCCAAGGTTGCCCGCCAGGTCCCTCCGGACACTCGGATGGAGGTCGAGCTGATGGAGGAGGCCAACCCCGCGATCCACGACGCGCAGATCGTCGAGGTCACGCTGCCGGTGATGGGAACGGTCCTCCGCGCCCGCGAGGCTTCCGAGACCATGGTCCACTCGATCAACCTCGCCGCCGAGGACATCGCGCGCCAGGTCAAGCGCCGGCGCGAGAAGCGGCGCGGGGAGCGCGCCACGGTTCGCATCCCGAGCGACCTCTCAGCGCCCTCTCCCAACACCCTGTAGACCCCACCTGGGTCGTCCCACGCCACCTCTCGGACGCTGGTCTCGGTAGTCGGGTAGCGGCCCCGGCGGGGCGGCAATCGCCGCCCCTGTTGCCGGGGCGCCGTTGCTACTGTCCCCGGGATGCCGATTCTCGAACGCGCCCTCCGGATCGGTGAGGGCAAGAAGCTCAAGGAGTTCCAGAAGCAGGTCGCCCGAATCACGGATTTCGAGCCCGAGATGGAGCTGCTCGAGGACGCCGAACTGCGCGAGCACGCCGACGCCCTGCGCGAGCGCGCGGTGGCCGGCGAATCGCTCGACAGGCTGCTCCCTGAATCGTTCGCGCTGACCCGGGAGGCCGCCAAGCGGACGCTCGGCCAGCGCCACTTCGACGTGCAGCTGATCGGCGGAATGGTGCTCCACGACGGCAGCATCGCCGAGATGCGTACCGGCGAGGGCAAGACCCTGACGGCGACGCTCCCGGTCGTGCTCAACGCGCTCGGTGGCAGCCAGGTCCACGTCGTGACGGTCAATGACTACCTCGCTCGTCGCGATGCCGAATGGATGTCGCCGATCTACGAGATGCTCGGCGCGAGCGTCGGCATTCTCCAAAGCGACGAGCGCAACGAGGAGAAGGCCGAGGCCTACGCCTGTGACATCGTCTACGGGACCAACTCCGAGTTCGGCTTCGATTACCTGCGCGACAACCTCGCGACCAGCGCGGACGCGAAGTTCCAGCGCGGCCACGACTTCGCGATCGTCGACGAGGTCGACAACATCCTGATCGACGAGGCGCGCACGCCGCTGATCATCTCCGGCCAGCCCGAGCAGGCCGCCGATCTCTACAACCGGTTCGCCAAGCTCGCGCCGCTGCTCGAGCCGGGCGAGAAGCCCGACGGCCTGGAGGCAAAGTCGAAGGAGTACGTCGCCGACTTCGACTACGAGATCGACGAGAAGCACAAGTCGGTCGCGATCACCGAGCGCGGCGTCGAGAAAGCCGAGAAGTTCCTCGGGATCGAGCACATGTACCTCGCCGAACACGGCAACCTGGTCAATCACCTGATCCAGTCGCTGAAGGCCGAATCGCTCTACAAGCGCGACGTCGACTACGCCGTGATCGACGGCGAGGCGAAGATCATCGACGAGTTCACCGGCCGCATTCTCGAGGGGCGCCGCTGGTCCGAGGGGCTCCACCAGGCGATCGAGGCCAAGGAGGGCGTGGCGATCCAGGAGGAGAACCAGACGATCGCCACGATCACCTACCAGAACTACTTCCGCCGCTACGCGAAGCTCGGCGGCATGACGGGCACCGCGCTGACCGAGGCGACCGAGTTCATGAAGATCTACGAGCTCCAGGTCGTCGAGATTCCGACCAACCGCCCGATGGTTCGCGTCGATCGCGAGGATCAGATCTACAAGACCAAGGAGGGCAAGTGGCAGGCTGTGGCGGCCGAGATCGCCGACCGCCACGAGAAGCGCCAGCCGGTGCTGGTCGGGACGATCTCGGTCGAGGTCTCCGAGCTGCTCTCCGCGCGGCTGAAGAAAAACGGCGTCCCGCACACGGTGCTCAACGCCAAGCCGGAGTTCGCCGAGCGCGAGGGCGACATCATCGCCGAGGCTGGTCGCCTCGGCTCGGTCACGATCGCGACGAACATGGCCGGCCGCGGCGTCGACATCAAGCTCGGCGGCAACCCCGAGCACCTGGCCGACACCGAGTTGATGGCGCGCGGAATCAAGCCCGAGAGCGAGGAGTGGGCCTCCGCGTGGGACGAGACCTTCCGCAAGCACGAGGCCCAGGTCAAAGACGCCGAGGCCAAGGTCAAGGAGCTCGGCGGCCTCTACATCGTCGGCACCGAACGCCACGAGTCGCGGCGGATCGACAACCAGCTGCGCGGTCGCTCAGGCCGCCAGGGCGATCCCGGCGAGTCGCGGTTCTATCTCTCGGCCGAGGACGATCTCGTGCGTCTGTTCGCGGGGGAGCGGATCTACAAGATCCTCGATCGCCTCGGGCCGGTCAACGAGGACGGCTCGGAGGAGCCGATTGAGGCCAAGATGCTTTCCAACCGGATCGAGGGCGCCCAGAAGAAGGTCGAGGAACAGAACTTCCTGATCCGCAAGCGCGTCCTCGAGTACGACGACGTGATGAACCAGCAGCGCGAGGTGATCTACGACTTCCGCGACCGGATCCTGCACGGTGAGGACATGTCGGCGGCCGCCAAGGAGCAGATCGGCTTCGTCGTGACGCGGATGGCCGACGAGTACCTGCCCGGCGACTACGTCGAGGAGTGGGACGTCGGCGGCCTGCTGACCCAACTTGGTCAGATCTATCCCGTGGCGATCGAGCCCCAGGACATCGATCCGCAGGCGCTCGAAAAGGGCTCATTGACCGAGGACCTCGTCGATGACGCGATCCATGCCTACGAGGAGCGTGAGCAGGAGCTCGGCGAAGAGCTGATGCGTGAGCTCGAGCGGTTCATCCTGCTCCAGATCATCGACGACCGCTGGCGCGAGCACCTCCATGACATGGACTACCTGCGTGAGGGCATCCACCTGCGCGGGTTTGCCCAGATCGATCCGCTCGTCGCATACAAAAACGAGGGCTTCGAGATGTTCGGCGGGCTGATGAACGCAATCTGGGAGGAGTTCGCCCGCTACGTCTTCAACGCCGAGGTGAAGGTCGACGGGGAGGACGTGAGCCCGCCCAAGGCCGTCGCTCCGACGGCCGCGCGGAACGTCAGCTACTCGGGCGGGACGGCCGCCGATCAGCCGAGCGCCCTGGCCGCGGCCGCCGCTGCGGCGCCGATCGTCGTCGGTGCCGATGGCGAGACCGAGTACCTCGAGGAGTTCGACTCGCCGGTCGCGACGGTCGAGCAGCGCCGGGTGGACGAGAACGAGCGGGTCGGCCGCAACGACCCGTGCTGGTGCGGCTCGGGCAAGAAGTTCAAGAAGTGCCATGGCGCCGCCTAGCGACGCCTCCGTCCGTGAGCGGTTGAAGCTGCTCGCGGACTATCTTTGACCCGGTTTCGCTCGCCGAGCGCGCCTCCGCGCTCGAGCAGGAGATGTCGGCCGGCGGGTTCTGGGATGACCAGGAGCGCGCCCAGCGGGTCTCATCCGAGCACGCGTCGGTCGTCCGCCGCCTGGAGCTGTTCCGCTCGCTCGAGAGCGAGGCCGACGACCTCGAGGCGCTGACCGAGCTCGCCGCCGAGGACGATTCGCTGACCGCCGAGCTCGCCGAGCAGCAAACGGCGTTCGACGAGCGGCTCGAGGAGCTCGAGGAGGCGCGGCTGTTCTCGGGCAAGTTCGACACCGGTGATGCGCTGGTCTCGGTCAACGCAGGCGCCGGCGGGACCGATTCGCAGGACTGGGCCGAGACCCTGTTACGAATGGAGATGCGCTGGGCCGAGCAGCGGGGCATGAAGGTCGAGATCAAGGAGGCGAGCGAGGGCGAGGAGGCGGGGATCAAGTCGGCGACCTTCATCGCGCGCGGCGAGAACGCCTACGGCCTGTTCTCCGCCGAGAAGGGAGTTCACCGCCTGGTGCGGATCTCGCCCTTCGATTCTCAGTCGCGCCGCCACACGGCCTTCGCAGGCCTCGAGGTGGCGCCGCTGGTCGAGGACGACCTCGAGGTAGAAATCGAGTCCGACGACATCCAGATCGACACCTACCGTGCCTCCGGGGCGGGCGGTCAGCACGTCAACAAGACCGACTCCGCGGTGCGGATCACTCACCGGCCGAGCGGGATCGTCGTCCAGTGCCAGAACGAGCGCTCTCAGCTCCAGAACAAGGCGACTGCGATGGCGATGCTCAAGGCGCGGCTGATCGAGCGCGAGGAGGAGCTGCGGCGGCAGGAGATCGCGAAGGAGAAGGGTGAGTCAGCTGACGTGGCGTGGGGGTCGCAGATTCGGTCCTACGTGCTTCATCCGTACACGATGGTCAAGGACCATCGGACGAACCATGAAATGGGTGATGTTCAGCGTGTGCTCGGCGGTGATCTCGATGGCTTCGTGCGCGCTGAGCTGATGAGGCGCTCGGGTGAGGACCCATGAGGCGGGTGCTCGGGGCTTTGCTCCGATGAAGACCCCTCGCCCGTCGCTCATCGCTCCGGCCGATGGCCCTTCATCGTCACGTCCCCTCGACGATCGTGTACGGGCCCTGATTGCCGGAGCGCTCGCCGAGGATGTGGGGGAGGGGGATTTGACGACCGCTGCGGTCGTCCCGCCCGGTGCCCGGGCGGTGGCGCGGATCGAGCAGCGAGGACCGGGCGTGATCGCGGGTCTGGATGTCGCCGAGGAGGTCTTCCGGCAGGTCGATCCGCAGCTGGTATTCACGGCGGAGACCACCGTCGGGGAGTGGCGGGAGCGGGGGCGCGTCGCGACTATCGAGGGGTCGGCGGCGTCGATCCTCACTGCGGAGCGGGTCGCGTTGAATCTGTTGGGACGGCTGTCGGGGGTGGCGACGCTTGCGGCGCGGTTCGTGGCCGCTGTTGAGGGAACGGGGGCGACGATTCTCGATACGCGGAAGACGACGCCGGGGCTGCGGGCGCTCGAGAAGCGCGCGGTTGCCGAGGGTGGGGCGACCAATCACCGCGCGGGGCTGTTTGACGCGATCTTGATCAAGGAGAACCACTCGGCGCTCGCGGGCGGGATCGGGCCGGCGGTCAGGGCGGCCATCGAGGCCGGCGCCGGGTTCTCGGTCGAGGTCGAGTGCTCGACGTTCGCGGAGGTCGACGAGGCGCTCGCCGCCGGCGCTGAGCGAATCCTGCTCGACAATATGACGCCGGGAGATCTGCGCCGCGCCGTCGAGCGGGTCGATGGGCGCGCGGTGCTGGAGGCCTCGGGAGGAGTCACCCTCGCGACCGTCCGCGAGGTCGCCGAGACGGGCGTCGACTTCATCAGTGTCGGAGCGCTCACGCACTCGGCGCCGGCGCTCGATCTCAGCCTGCTGCTCGACGCTGCGTGACGTTCGCACGAGGGTGACCGGTCTCACGCAGCGCGTCGCGGCGGTCGGATCAAATGCCCTCACCGTGCACCGCTCGCACAGTGCGGTGTGGCGGCAGGGGCGGATAGGCACCCGGTCCCGGCAGGGGGGCCGGGCGCTTTTGCAGCCGGCCGGTTCCGACAGCGCGAGTCGGGCCGGCCGGCGCAGGCTTCTCGCCCGGGCGCACCCGTAACCATCCTTTACACTTGTCGGACAGCCCGCCGACCAGTGGAGGGCTTCATTTCGGTACTCGATCCAAGAGGCGCCGAAACATACGGTTCAAGAGTCGACTCCGGATGGAGCACATGAACGCACCGCTGACTTTGGAGAACCTGCCCGCCCTCAAGGACGAGGTTCGTGCGCTCGCTTCCGAGCGGGGCGCCGTCGTGCTGGCCCACAACTATCAGCTGCCCGAGATTCAGGATGTGGCCGACTTCGTCGGTGATTCGCTCGGGCTCTCGCGCCGGGCCGCCGCGTCCGGCGCCGAGCTGATCGCGTTCTGCGGCGTCCACTTCATGGCCGAGACCGCCGCGATCCTCTGTCCTGAAGCGACCGTCCTGCTCCCCGACCTCGACGCCGGCTGCTCGCTCGCCGATTCGATCACCGCCGATCAGCTCCGCGATTGGAAGGCCGAGCACCCCGGCGCGCTGGTCGTCATGTACGTCAACACGACCGCCGAGGTCAAGGCCGAGACCGACTACTGCTGCACCTCCTCGAACGCCGTTCAGGTCGTGGAGCACATCTGGCGCGAGCATGGGGCCGACACCGAGATCTTGTTTGGCCCCGACATGTGGCTCGGGGCCTACGTCGAGCGGGTCACCGGCCGGCGGATGCACGTATGGGACGGCGAGTGCCACGTCCACGCCGGGATCCGGCCCTCAGATATCCACGATGTGCGCGCCGAGCATCCGGCCGCGGAGTTCATGATCCATCCGGAGTGCGGCTGTACGACCCAGGTGATGGAGTACGTCGCCGCCGGTGACGTCGATTCTGAGCGCACGCACATGCTGTCGACCGGGGGAATGCTCGATTTCGCGCGCAACTCGCCGGCCGAGGAGTTCATCGTCGCCACCGAGACCGGGATGCTCTATCCGCTCGAGCAGGAGAACCCCGGCAAGCGGTTCATCCCGGCCAACCGCCAGGCCGCCTGCCGGTTCATGAAGATGATCACGCTGCCGAAGCTGCGCGACGCGCTGCGCGAATGCGCACCGGTCGTCACCGTCGCCCCCGAGATCGCGGAGAGGGCTCGTGTGCCGATCGAGCGGATGGTCTCGATCACCCCGTGACCGGCGCTCCCCCGCCGCGTCTGCGGCGGATCTTCCCGGCGCCTGCAGACCTGACCGTCGATTCCTACGCCAAGGAGCTGCTCGCGCGCCGCGCCGAACGGCGTCCGCCCGCCGACCGGCCGTGGCTGTCACTCAACTTCGTCGCTTCCGTCGACGGGCGCGCATCGCTCGAGGGTCGTAGCGCGGGCCTCAGCGGTCCGGCCGACCGCGCCCTGTTCCATGCCCTGCGGGCGACGGTGGACGCCGTGATGTTCGGCGCCGGGACCGCCAACGTCGAGCGCTACGGCCGGATGATCAAGGACCCCGGTCGCCGGGCGTGGCGGGCCCGTTCCGGTCTGGCGGCTGAGCCGCTTGCAGTCTGCGCCTCCGGCGATCTCAACGTGTCGGCGGACCTGCCGTTGCTGGACGAGCCCGAGGCTCGCCTGGTCATCGGAACGCGGGTCGCCCGCCGGCTCGAGGATTCCACCGCCCGCGTCGAGTATTTCCGTCTCCTTGACAATTCGCTCGCTCCGCTGATGCGCTCGCTGCGCACCGACCACGGGGTCGAGCACGCGCTCTGCGAGGGCGGGCCGAAGCTCGGCGCGGCCCTCCTCTCCGAGGACCTGGTGGACGAGATCCATCTGACCGTCTCGCCGCTGCTCGTCGGCGGCCCAGCCTTCCCGATTGTCGGCGGTGAATTGAACCGGCCCATCGCCCTCGATCTGGTCGATAGCATCGAATCAGGGGGGGCCGTGTTCCAGAGGTACGCAGTTGACCGATAGAACCCCGACACCCGCCAATCGCCTGCCCGGACCGGTGCAGAATGCGTTGCACCCCTGGGAAAGGTCGAATGGACCCGCTACAACCAGATCGATGGCAGCCGGGAACACCGAGGTCGCGGCGCTCGCCCAGCAGGGCGAGCAGCGTCGCGCCGAACAGATGAGTGAGCGCGCGCGCAAACGCAGCGGGGATGTCCCCGTCGTCGAGTTGCGCGACGTCTCCAAGGTCTACGGCGGCGGCACCGTCGGACTCGAGCGCGTCTCGCTCGAGATCGGCCGCGGCGAGTTCATCTTCCTCGTCGGCCCGACCGGCTGTGGCAAGTCCACTTGCCTGCGGCTGCTGATGAAGGAGATCGAGCCCTCTGAGGGCGAGTTGTTCGTCGCCGGTCGCTCGCTCAACGCGATCAAGCGCAATCGTGTGGCCCACTTTCGCCGCAACATCGGCAACGTCTTCCAGGACTACAAGCTGCTGCCGAACCGGACCGTGGCGGCGAACGTCGCATACGCGCTCGAGGTCGTCGGCCAGTCACGCTCGGAGATTCGCCGCAAGGTGCCCGAGATCATCCGCCTCGTCGGCCTCTCCACGAAGCTGCACAACTATCCCGATGAGCTTTCCGGGGGCGAGCAGCAGCGCGTCTCGATCGCGCGCGCCTTCGTCAATCATCCGCCGTTGCTGCTGGCTGATGAGCCGACCGGCAACCTCGATCCCGAGACCTCGATCGGGATCATGCAGCTGCTCTATCGGATCAACCGCACCGGCACGACCGTCGTCGTCGCGACCCACGACCGCGAAATGGTCGACAAGATGCGCCGCCGCGTCGTCGAGCTCTACGAGGGTCGGATCATTCGCGACGAGCGCTCCGGGTTCTACAGCCCGGACGAGTCGACCAGCGAGTTTGCGATCCGCCTACGTGGCGAGTTCGGCATCGGCGCCGAGGGTCACCCCAACTAGCCGATGATCTCTCCCAGCAGGTCATATGCCTCGAGTCATGACCCGGGTGGGGTCTAGATGCGCCTCGGCTTCTTCCTCAAAGAGGCGTTCCGCGCGCTGCGACGCAACGCCGCTCCCAGCTTCGCCGCGACGATGACGATCCTCGTCACCGCATTGCTACTCGGCGTATTCATCCCGATCGTGCAGGCGACGACCGGCGGCGCCAGCCAGGTTCGCGATCGTGTGCTGCTCGACGTCTACGTCAAGGACGCGGCGACCGAGCCGCAGATCCAGCGGCTCGGAACCGCTCTCAAGAACCTGGACAACGTCGATCAGGTCGAGTTCATCTCCAAGGCGACCGCGCTCAAGACCGAGATGAAGGAGCGCGGCTCCGAGGCCTACGAGGTGCTCGGCAACAACCCGCTCCCGGACGCCTTCCGCGTAACGCCTGATGATCCCGCCGGGATCGATGCGATCGCGGATGCGATCGTCGTCCCGGACTCGGGCGAGAAGGGCGCGTCGATCACCTCCAGCCCGGCATTTTCGATCGTCGATGAGATTCAGAACAAGGAGGAGGAGACCCAGAAGATCCTCTCCGCGACCGGTGGGATCTTTGTCGGCGCGATCGTCCTGGCGGTACTGCTGACGATCGCCTCCGTCGCACTGGTCGCGAACACGATCCGGCTCTCGATCTTCGCCCGGCGACGGGAGATCGAGGTGATGAAGCTGGTCGGCGCGACCAACTGGTTCATCCGCTGGCCGTTCGTCCTCGAGGGGGTTGTGGTCGGGATCATGGGCGGCGTCCTTGCGATCCTCTTGCTCGGGCTCGCGAAGGTCACCGTGATCGATTCGCTCCAGCAGACCTTCGACTTCCTCTCGACTCCCGAGACGCTTGGCTTCCTGCCGCTCTCGATCGTCCTGCTGTTCGCCTGCGTGGCTGTCTCGGCGATCGGTTCGGGCCTGACCCTCGGCCGTTTCCTCCGTATTTAGCTCTCGCTAACCTGTCCGAGACGCGCCGGCGGCGCTCCGATTCATGTTTAGCACCGTTCGCGCAACCATCCTCGCGCTGTTCCTCGCGCTGATCACCTTCGCGGGAGGGCTCTACCTCGGCGGCCACCCCGAGCGGCTGCCCAACGGACTGCGTTCGCTGTTCGTCGGCGAGGATCGCGCCCTGCGGGCCGAGATCGAGGCCGGAATCAACGCCTACTTCTACAAGAAGGCCGATCCGGCCGCGCTCGAGGAAGGGTCGCTGCGAGGGACGGTCGCAGCCCTCGAGGACCCGTTCTCCAACTACTTCTCACCGGAGGATGCGCGTGGGCTCCGGGATGCGCTGTCGGGCAACTTCGACGGGATCGGCGTGGCGATCGACTCCGGCAGGCAGGGCCTCGAAGTCCTCGTCGTCTACGAGGACACTCCCGCTGCGGGCGTCGACATCAAGGTCGGTGACCTGATCACCGAGGTCGACGGCGAGTCGATCGCCGGCGAGCCCGCGGAGGTGGCGACCGCCAAGATCAAGGGTCCGGCCGGTACGCCTGTCGAGTTGACGCTGATCGACCCGAAGACCGGTCGCGAGCGAACCGTCACCCCCAAGCGGGCGACGATCGACGTCCCCGTCGTAGAGACGAGCGTCGAGCAGGTCGACGGCGCCAGGATCGGTGTGATCCAGCTGCTCAACTTCTCGGAGGGAGTTCACGCCGAGGTCGCCAAGGCAGTCAAGAAGCTCGAGCGCCAGGGCGTCGAGGGCCTGGTGCTCGACATGCGCGGCAACGGCGGCGGCCTGCTCAGCGAGGCGGTGCTCGTGGCGAGCGTGTTCATCGAGGACGGCAAGATCGTCTCGACGCGCGGCCGCACTTCGCCCGAGAAAGTCTATGAGGCGCTCGGCACGGCGGTCGACACGGAGATCCCGATGGTCGTGCTTGTCGATCGCGGAACTGCGAGCTCGTCCGAGATCGTCGCCGGGGCACTGCGCGACAGCGGCCGTGCGGAGGCGATCGTCGGCGAGACGACGTTCGGCAAGGGCGTCTTTCAGGAGGTGATCCCTCTCTCCAACGGCGGGACCGTCAACCTGACCGTCGGCAGCTACTTCCTGCCGAAGGGCGACAATCTCGCCGACGCCGGGATCGAGCCCGCCGTCAAGGCCGTCGACAACCCGCGCACAAAGGCCGACGAGGCGCTGCCTCGCGCCCTCGACGAGCTCAAGTCGAACCTCCCGTGAGCCCGCGGGCACTGGGCCCGGCCAGAGATCAGGCATCTGAGCCCAGCGTTGCTGTCCTGGCTCGCCGAGGCAAGCTGACGGTCGCCGAGCCCGTTTTCGAGCGCGGGGGCGGCCGGGTTGCGCTCGAGGGCCGCGCGCGCGGCGACGCGCAGCCCGGCGACCTCGTTCTACTCGGCCGCGGCAAGCGCGGCGTTCGGGTCGTGCGCCGGATCGGGCGCGCCTCGATCACGCGCGACGTGCTCGAGGGACTGATGCTTGAACGTGGGCTACGGCGGCGATTCCCGGCCGCGGTCGAATCCGAGGCGGCCGAGGTCTCGCGCAGACCCGCACAGGGGATGGACATCGCCGGTCGGGCCGACCTGCGCGCGCTCCCGACCCTGACGATCGATCCGACCAGCGCACGCGACTTCGACGACGCGATCTCGGCGGAGGCCTCAGACGGTGATCGCGTCCGGGTCTGGGTCCACATCGCGGACGTCAGCGCCTTCGTCCGGCCGGGCACGGCGTTGGAGCGGGAGACCGTCCGTCGCGCGACCAGCGTCTATGTGCCCGGAGCGGTTGAGCCGATGCTGCCGGAATCGCTCTCCAACAGCGCGTGCTCGCTGGTACCCGGTGAGGACCGGCTCGCGGTGACCGTTGAGCTGGAGCTGGAGGGGGCCGAGGTGCGCGCCGCCGCCTTCACCCGTTCGGTGATCCGCTCTGATGCGCGACTCACCTACGACCAGGTCGACGCCGTCTTCTCAGGAGCCGAGCGAGCCGCCGAGCCATGGGGTGCGCCGCTTGCGCTGGCGCGCCGGGTGGCCGCCGACCTGACCGAGGAGCGCGAGCGCCGCGGCGCGCTCGCGATCGAGTCCAGCTCCGAGCCGAGCTTCGGCTTCGACGGCGCAGGCCGTGTCGAATCCGTCGCGCGCGAGCGCCAGACCGAGTCCCACCGGCTGATCGAATCGCTGATGATCCTCGCCAACGAGCAGGTCGCCGGGCTGCTCTCCGATCGACGGCTGGCGACGCTCTACCGGGTGCACGAGCGTCCCGAGCCGGCGTCCGTCGAGGCGCTCGCCGACAAGCTCGCGTCGCTTTCGGTGCCGACTCCACCGCTGCCGCGATCGATCGCACCGCAGCAGGCCGCCCAACTGGTCGGCGAGATCAGCGTCATGGTCGCCGAGCACGTGAGGTCGAACGGAGGACAGGGGGCCGCAGCCCTGACCTCACTGGTGCTGCGCTCGCTCAAGCAGGCGTACTACTCGCCGCGCAACCTCGGCCATACCGGCCTGCAGAGCACGCGCTACTGCCACTTCACCTCGCCGATCCGTCGCTACCCCGACCTCGTCGCCCACCGCGCGCTGCTCGCCGCGATCGGGGCCGACGACGTCGCGCCGCGCGCCGACGAACTCGAGGAGACCGCGGCCTGGTCGAGCCAGGTCGAGCGCGATGCGATGCGGATCGAGCGCTCGGCCGATGACATCTGCCTCGCCTTCCTGCTCGAGCGCTCGCTCGCCGAGCGCAACCGAGACGATCGCGACTTCGACGGTGAGGTCGTCGGGCTGATCGGCTCGGGCGCGTTCGTCCGATTCGGTGCCGAGGGGTTCGAGGGATTCCTCCCGGTCCGCCGGATGCACGGCTACTGGACCCTCAACGAGCAGGAGACGATCCTTTCGACCGGCAGTTCCGGCGGGACGCTGCGGCTTGGCGATCCGGTCGCCGTTCGGGTCGATCGCGTCGAGCCGCTCCGCGGCCGCACCGACCTCGTGCTAGCCGACGAGCGCCGGATAGCGTAGGAGCGCGATGGCCAAGAAGGGGAAACGAAAGGCGGCGCCGGGCGATGTCGCGACCAATCGGCAGGCTTCGTTCAAGTACACGCTGACCGATCGCTGGGAGTGCGGCATGGTGCTGCAGGGGTCCGAGGTCAAGTCGATGCGCGCCGGCAATGTCCAGCTCAAGGACGCTTACGCCGCGGTCGACGGCGGCGAGGTGTTCCTCCACAACATGCACGTCGCGCCCTACCCGGCCGCCTCGCGTGAGAACCACGAACCCGAGCGGGTGCGCAAGCTGTTGCTGAACGGCCGCGAGATCGAGCGGATCCTCGGCAAGACCAACGAGAAGGGGCTGACGCTCGTGCCGACACGGGTCTACTTCTCCGGCCGCAACGCCAAGGTCGAGATCGCCCTGGCGCGTGGCAAGGACCTCTACGACAAGCGGCGCGACCTGAAGGCCAAGGACGCACGGCGCGAAATCGAGCGGGGGCTACGTGGGGAGTGAGCGGGGGAGGTACGTCATCGCCATGGCGAGGCCGAGGATGACGACCAGCCCGACGTAGCTGAGCGCGACCAGCGCCCGCGTGCGCGGGGACACCTCGTTGTAGCGCTTGGATTCGGGAGACTTGCGTTCCTTCCAGCGGCGGTAGGTCTCAAAGCCGCCGACCAGTACGACGAGCAGCAGGATCGGGTTCGGGAAGACGAACACCATGCCGATCAGCAGCGCCCAGCCGACACCCCACATCCACGGCGTCAGCGCCGCCATCGCGCGACCGCCGTCGAGCGGGAGAACGGGGAGGAGGTTGAAGAGGTTGATCAGGAAGCCGGTGTAGGCGAGTGCCTGGAAGAAGACCTCGCCGGTCGTCAGCCAGAGCGCGACCGGTATCAGGCACCCGAGCGACCCGAGCACGGGGCCGGCGAGGCCGACGCGGGCCTCGGCGCCGGCGTCCTTGGGCAGCTCCTTCATCGCGACGACCGCTCCGAGGAACGGGATGAACATCACCGGGCTCGACTTGATCCCCTCGCGCCGCAGCTGGAGCACGTGCCCGAGCTCGTGGACGAACAGCAGCGCCACGAAGCCGACCGCGAAGCTCCAGCCCCAGATCAGCGCGTAGGCGGCGACCGAGACCAGTGCGCTTGCGGAGGTCGTGAACAGCTTGACCTTCGTCAGCGCGAGCAGCACGAACTTGAGCTTTGCGCCGAAGTTGAGGATCAGTAGGCCGACGGCTGCCGCGGCGCCCGCGATCCGCTTCCAGGGCGACTTCGGCCGCGCCGGCTCGGGGGAGTAGGTCTCCGGGTAGTGGCTCGGTGGCCCCTCGGCCGGCCGTGGGCCGACCGTCACCGGAGCGGGGGAGTGGGATTCCACGCTTCCAGTGTGGCAACCCTGCGCGCCGGGCTGCTCCAGAGCGTGGGAGGATGCCCGCGCGATGGCCGACGAACGACCTCAGACCAGCTCCAAGGCGATCCTCAACCCGCGCTCGTCCGGGACAACGTCGATCGGCTCGATGCCGCCTGTGGACCCGCCCGACGGACCGCGCCGCTCGCCGCTGCGCGAAGGTGGGATGGGGGAGCGGCTGCTGGTGGTCCTGACGATCCTGCTGAGCTTCGGGGTCGCCTTCTACGTGTTCTCCGGCGCGGAGCAGCACGCCCTGACCGACCCGGTGCAGCGCGCCGC
Source organism: uncultured Thermoleophilaceae bacterium (assembly GCA_963790245.1). GTDB lineage: Bacteria > Actinomycetota > Thermoleophilia > Solirubrobacterales > Thermoleophilaceae > JACCVG01. The sequence continues at coordinate 808,946 of CAWBNP010000002.1, read as the reverse complement.
GCGCGGCGAGGTCGGCTCGGCGACGGCGATCTCGTTCACGCGCCCGGACAACCTCCGCCGCGCGCTGGCCGTGATCGGCGAGGCGGCCGCGCCGGGCGCGACGATCGGGACCTTCACGATCCGGCCGGATCGGGTCGACGTCACGACGATCAACCCGGATGGTCGGACCCAGACCGGTCAGGTCGGGCTCGACTACACGCTCGAGCTGCGCGACTTCTCGACCAGCGATTACGACGGCCTCGAGCTTTCGGAGATCAATCCCGCGGCGCCGGCCAAGATCATCGAGCGCGCACAGCGCATTGCGGGGCTGCTGCCCGCCGACTTCGACTACATGACCATCAGCGCTTACCCGACCGACCTCGTCGAGTCTTCCTGGAGCGCGTTCTGGTCCGAGCCGCCGCGCGGCAACGACATCGCGGCGGCGATCGACGGCAGCGACGTCCGGCCGCTGGGAACACCCGATGCGGCCGCGCGCAAGGCACAGGCCAAGGCGAGCGCGGCCGCCGAACGGGCGCGCCGCGCCGCGGCCAAGCAGGCCGAGCTCGCGATCGAGCAGGCAAAGTGCGCCGTCAAGGCGGTCGACGGGGTCTCGCTCGCGCGGTGCTACCGATGACCCGCCTCATACGGTCCCTGATCGGCCTCGCGCTGATCGCAGCAGCCGCGGTTCTCGCGGGCTGGGCGATCTACGGCCTGATCAGGACCGGAACGTGTGGCGACGGCGGGCCTTACATCTCCGCGCGCCCCTGTCCACCGGGCACCGACCTCAAGATCATCGGCCTGATCGGCGCGGTCTTCGCGACGATCGCCGGGGCCGTGATCTCGCCCGTCCGCGGCTCGGGCCGCCTCGCATGGGGCCTCGGCTTCACCCTGATGGGAGCGGGCGCCCTGGTGGCGGCCTTCGGACCCGCCAAGCCGCCCGACGGTGGAATCGGGTTGACGATCGTCGGCGTCGCCCTCGGCTGCGTGTTCGGAGCGATGGGGCTGCCGGGGTTGATCGGCGCGGTCTTCGCCGGGGCGGGACGAGCGGCGGCGGCCGAGCTGATGTCATCAGGCGATTCGTCTGTAACCACCATCGACCTGAGCGGGAGTGAGCTCGATCCCGCTCAGGCCAAGCGGGTCGGCGACGTGCTCGGTTCGCTCGGCATGGGCGAGCTCGCGACAACGCTCCAGCAGCACGCTCTGAATCGCGGATCGACGACCGTCGCCGCGAGCTCATCGGATCTGACGGCCGAGCTGACCAAGCTCGCCGAGCTCCGCACCGGCGGGGCGCTGACCCAGGCCGAGTTCGATCAGGCCAAGAAGAAGCTGCTCGGGCTGTAGAATGGGATCTGCTCATACGGGGACGACAGGCTTCGACGTGGTTGTCTCGTGCGAGCAGTTGCGAGCCGAGGTCCCCGGTCGGCCTCGTAAAACAACCGGGAAAACCATAAGTGCGGACTCTCACGAGTACGCCCTCGCTGCTTAGCAACAACTAAGCGAGTGAGGTGTCGGCCCGCCCTCGGCCCGTGGGGTGGAAATCCGGCATCAACAACGGGCTCCACCCGCACCGAGCGTCTCCGGCGGTGCGGGGAAATCTAAGGAGGCTGGCTCCCCGCCACCCTGCCAGAGCGGCGATCGGGGAGCGAGATACAGAGCTCCGGCTACGCTCGTAGAAGCTGTTCGTACCCGACCGCGGACGTGGGTTCGATTCCCACCGTCTCCACTAAGTTCGACTCACCGTCTGAAACGCCTTTCGGGCCGCGACCCGCCGATCGGTTAGGTTGCCGCTCGCGATGGCACTGCTCCGCGCGGGGATCCATCACTCGCTTCACCGCCGACCCGGCGACGGCCGTTCCCGTCGCGGCCCGACCCTGCTCGCGATGGCGGCGGCCTCGGCGCTGACGACGTTCCCGATCTCGGCGATCGCGGTCTCGATCCCGACTTTGCACACCGAGCTCGGCGCGTCGATCGCCGAGCTCCAGTGGATCGCGACGATCTTCACGCTCGTGATGTCGGCGTCCTTGATCGTGGCCGGGCGGCTGGCGGACCTCTTCGGACGCCGGCGGGTGCTGATCATCGGCACTGGCCTGATGGCGGTGGGGTCGACGATCGCCGCGCTGGCTCCGGGCGCCCTGGTCGCGATCGGTGGCGTCGGCGTCGCCGGTCTCGGCGCGGCGGCCCTGCTGCCCGCCTCGCTGTCGATCGTCGTGAACGCCTATCCACCCGCCGAGCGTGGGCTCCCGATCGGGATCTGGGGCGCCGCGAGCGCGGTCGCCCAGGCGATCGGGCCGCTCGTCGGAGGCGCCTTGACCAGCGAGGTCAGCTGGCGGTGGATCTTCTGGGCCTGCGTGATCGTCGCCGTCGGGACCGCGGTGGTGACGCTCTGGGCAGCCGAGGAGTCCCGCGACGAGACGGCCGAGCGACGGATTGACAGCGTGGGGGTGGCGCTCGTGGCCGCCGCGCTCGGAGCGCTGACGCTCGGCATCATCCAGGGGCCGATCTGGGGCTTCGGCGCGCCGCAGACGATCGTGCTGCTCGCGGCCGCGCTCCTGCTCGGCGCCATGTTCGTTGTCTGGGAGCGCAGGTCGCCCGCCCCGCTTGTCGATCTCGGGCTGTTTCGGCGGCGCAACTTCGCGGGCGCGACGATCGTCCTGTTTGTCATCAACTTCGCGCTGATCGCGGCGATGTTCCTGTTGCCGATCTACCTCCAAGAGCTAGATGGCAAGACTGCCGTCCAGGTCGGCATCCTGCTCCTGCCGCTCACCGGCGCCCTGGTCGTGGGCCTCCCGCTCGGCGGTCCGATCGCCGATCGGATCGGAACGCTCCCGCCGCTCGCGCTGGGCGCCGCAATCGCTGCCGCCGGTCTCTACCTGCTCTCACTCGATCCCTCGGGGATCGTCGCGATGGCGTTGCTCGGGTTCGGCACGGGGCTCGCACTGACGCCGATGAACCTGGCGGCGATGAACGCCGTGCCGACCCGCGTGGCCGGATCCGCCGGCGGTCTGTTCACCTCGCTCTCGAGCATCGGCATCTCGCTCGGCATCGCCGTGACCGGGGCCGCCTTCAACGCGATCCAGCTCTCGACGACGATCTCGGGAGCGGCCGCGAACGGGATTGACCTGACCACCGAGCGCGCGACGGCGATCGACGGGATCCTCGCGGGGTCGACGACCACAGCATCCGCGCTCGAGGGATTCGGGTCCAAGGCGCGCACCACGCTCGAGGCCGTCGCGCGTGACGCCTTCTCGGAGGGGATCGCGGGCGGGCTGATGGTGGGGGCCGGGGTGGCCGCCGCCGGTGTCATCCTCGCCTTGATCCTGATCCGCCGTCGGCCGCCCGCGGACGAGCTCGAAGGCGCTCAGGCGGTCGCGGTCGCCCCGTAGCTGACGAGGAAGAGGGCCTCGGCGAGCGCCATCGACTCCAGCTCGGATGGATCCAGGCTCTCGTTCGGGGCGTGGATCAGGCAGCCGGGCTCCTCGACGCCCAGCAGCATTATCTCGGCGCGGGGGAGCGTCTCGGCGAGAACGTTGCAGAGCGGGATCGAGCCGCCCTGACCGGCGCTCGCCGGCTCGATGCCGTAGGCACCATGCATCGCCTCGCGCATGACCGCATAGGCGGGCCCGTCGACGGCGGCCTGGAACGGAGCACCCGGGATGTCGGGGTCGATCTCGACCTCCGCTCCCCACGGCGCGACGGCGCGAAGATGGGCGGCGAGGTGATCGAGCGTGGCGGCCGGGTCTGATCCCGGCGGGATCCGCAGACTCACCCTCGCGCTCGCGCACGGCTGGAGCGAGGGCAACGACCCGACGATGGGCGGGCAATCGATCCCGAGGACGGTGACCGAGGGCCGCGCCCAGAGCATGTCCGCAACCGCTCCGGAGCCGATCACCTCGACGCCGGGCAGGATTCCGGCGTCGGTGCGGAAGCGATCCTCGGGATATCCGGCGCCCTGCCACGCCTGATTGGCCGGCACGCCGGCGATCGTCACATCTCCGCGTTCGTCGGTCAGGGTCGCCAGCATCCTGATCATCGCGAGCAGCGCGTCGGGAGCGGCCCCGCCGTACATCCCTGAGTGGATCTCGCCGGCGAGTGTCCGTACCGTTACGGTGACGCTCACGACACCGCGCAGGGTTGTCGTCAGCGTCGGAACGCCGAGTGCGACGTTGCCTGCATCCGCGACGATGATCGCGTCGGCCTCGAGCAGGTCGGCTGACCGCGGTACGAACTGCTCAATGCCGCCTGTGCCCTGTTCCTCGGCGCCCTCAGCGATCAGCTTGACGCCGACCGGCAGCTCGTCGCCGAGCGCTCTCAGGGCGGTCAGGTGGAGCACGATATTGCCCTTGCAGTCGGCCGAGCCGCGGCCGTACCAGCGGCCATCGCGCTCGGTCAGCTCGAACGGCGGGCTGTCCCACGCCGCGTCGTCGAGCGGCGGCTGGACGTCGTAGTGACAGTAGAGGAGGACGGTCGGCGCTCCGTCGGGCCCCCGTCGCTCGCCAAAGACGGCCGGGTGGCCGTCCGGCATGTCGATCAGCCGCGCGTCGTTCAGCCCGGCGTCGGCGATCGCATCACGGACGTACTCGGCCGCCTCGATGCACCGCTCGGGCGGGTAGAGGCGCGGGTCGGCGACGCTCGGGATCGCCACCAGGGCCTCGAGGTCCTCGCGCGCACGAGGCATCAGGGCCCGCACGGTCGTCCGCAGTTGCTCGTGGTCCACGCTTCCATTCTCCCCTAGTCGTGCGTTCCCGCTCCGCTCGCTCTACGATCGACCGCGATGGGTGCCAGCGGGACGGATGCGATCGCACGCTTCAACGCAACGGCCGTTGACTTCGGCGAGGTCAGGAGCGTCGTCGAGCACGTAGCGGAGCGGGCGGCGGCCGGCCCCGGAGAGCTGGCGCTCGCTGACGCAGACGGGACTCTGACGCGCGAGCAGCTCGACCTGCGCACCAATGCGCTCGCTCGTGTGCTGCGCGCGCACGGGGCCGCGCCGGAACGGTGCGTCGCGATCTGCGTCAACGCCTCCGCGCGGATGGTTGTCGGGGCGCTTGCCACGCTCAAGGCCGGCGCCGCCTACGTTCCGGTCGATCCCGACTATCCCCAGGAGCGCATCGAGTTGATCCTGGAGGACACCGACCCGATCGCGGTGCTCGTGGACGCGACCACGCCCGCGGCGGTGCTCGCGATCGCGGGCCAGCGAGCGATCGCCCTCGACCACGATCCCGCCGATCTCGACGCGGCCGGACGCGAGAGCTCGGCGCTCGCGGGTCCGCCGCCCGCGCCCGACTCATTGGCCTACGTGGTCTACACGTCGGGCTCGACCGGACGTCCCAAGGGGGCTGAGGTCGAGCACCGCTCATTGATCAATCTGGCGCTCGCGGAAGCTCGGGACTGCGGGACGACCGAGGCCGACCGGATGGCCCAGACCGCGGCCCCGGCGTTCGACGCGACCGTGATGGAGATCTGGCATCCGCTCGTCGTCGGAGCGAGCCTGCACATCGCTCCCAACAAGCTGCGGCGTGATCCGCGCAAGCTCGTGCGCTGGCTCGCCGAGCGGGAGATCACGCTGACGATGGTCCCTACGGCCCTCGTCGCGATGCTGTTCGAGCACGGCGCTCTCTATCGCGAGTTGAGCGTGCGGCGGCTCCTCACGGGCGGCGCGGCACTGCTCACCCGACCAGCGTCAGACGCCGGATTCGAACTCGTGAACATGTATGGCCCGACCGAGTGCACCGTTGTCGCGACCCAGGGGGTCGTGCCGGCGAGCGGCGACCAGCCACCCACGATCGGGGGTCCGCTGGCAAACACACGCATCTACATCCTCGATCCCGAGCGCTCTCCGGTCGGCGTCGGTGAGCTCGGCGAGATCTGGATCGGCGGCGTCCAGGTCGCACGCGGATATCGCGGTCGCCCCGACCTGACCGCCGAGCGGTTCGTCGATGATCCGTTCGCGGTGCAGGAGGGTGGGCGTATGTACCGGACCGGTGACCGCGCCATCTGGCAGGAGAGCGGCGAGATCGAGTTCCACGGACGGGTCGACGACCAGATCTCTATCCGCGGCTACCGGATCGAGCCCCAGGAGGTGGAGGCGGCACTGACCTCGATGGACGCGATCGTCGATGCGGTCGTGATCGCGGTCTCGCACGGTCGCCGGGGCGATCAACTCGCGGCGTACTACACGACCGAAGGCAGCCCGCCGAGCGTCGCCGAGGTGCGTGCCCACGCGCGCTCGATCCTGCCCGAGTACATGGCGCCGACCGCGTACACGCAGCTCGAGGAGTTCGCACTGACGCCGAACGGCAAGATCGACCGCAAGGGGCTGCCGGCTCCGCTCGTCCGCCGGGCCGACCTCGACACCGCGATCGTGGCTCCGAGCGGCGAGCGAGAGACCGTGGTCGCGCAGGCCTTCGCGGAGGTACTCGAGATGGACGAGGTCGGCGCGGCCGACGACTTCTTCGCGCTCGGCGGTGACTCACTCGACGCGGTTGAGTGCGTGTCGGCCGTTGGCGAGGCGCTCGGGCTCGACGTCGATGTGGCGGTCGAGACGCTCTACGCCAACCCGACCGTTACGAGCCTGGTCGCGGCAATCGACGGAACCGCCGACGCGGCGGATCAGATCGATTGGACGGCGGAGGCCGAACCGGGCCTCGACGGTGTCGGCCCGGTCGCACGGACCGAAGCGGCGGGCGGGCGTTCGGTCGCGTTAACGGGCGCGACCGGCTTTCTCGGTCCGCACCTGGTCGCGAGCCTGCTCGCCACTACCCGCGCCGACGGAGGGCGCGTTATCGCCCTCGTAAGGGCTCAAGACGACCGCGCCGCCCGCGAGCGGCTCGAGCGCGCGCTCGTGGCCGAGCGCCACGATCTTGGCGCTGACGCTGACCGGCTCGTAGTCCTCGCCGGTGACCTCGCCGCCCCTCGCTGGGGCCTCGATGAGGCGGCGTTCGACAGGCTCGCCGGCTCGGTTGACGCACTCTTCCACAACGGCGCGACCGTCCATCACCTGCAGGACTACTCGCGGCTGCGGGCCGCCAACGTCGGGGGAACGCGCGAGGCGCTCCGGCTGGCCTTGATGGCGGGCGGTGTGCCGTTCCACCTCGTGTCGAGTATTTCCACGACCCTCGAGGTCCGCGACGGAACGCTGTCTGAGCGCGACGACGCGGAGTCGCGCCCGCTCGACAACGGCTATGCGGCGACCAAGTGGGTCGCCGAGCGCATGGCGCTCGCCGCGGCGGATTCCTACGGACTCCCGGTTCGGATCGTCCGCCTGCCCCGCGTAATGGGTGCTCGCGGTTCGGGAGCGATGTCGACCACCGATGCGGTCATGCATCTCCTTCGTGGCTGTATCGAGCTCGGGGCCTACCCACGCTGGCCCGGCTGGGAGCCGTGGGCGCCAGTCGACGTGCTCGAGGCGGCGCTCGCCGACTCTCCGTTCGAACTCGAGGCCGGCGCGGCGATCGTCTATCCGCCGGCGACGATCGCCGGCTTCGAGGAACTGTTCCGTGCAGCGGCCGCGTACGGGTACGAGCTCGAGCCACTGTCGGTCGCGGCGTGGCGCGAACGGCTCGGCGCGTCGTCATCCGGAAACATGGCCGCGGCGATCGCCGCCGAGTTTGGCCTCTACGAGGCCGGTGCTCAGACGATCGAGGCCGGGCGAGTCGGAAGCGCCTGGGATCTTCAGCCCCAGCTCGACGGACCTCCGGTGGACCCGATCGGCCACGAGTACGTCTGGCGAATGCTCGACTATCTGATCAGCGTCGGCGAGTTCCCGCGCCCGTAGGCGTCATCGATCCAGCGGTCGGGGACGCCGCGGTCCGGGTACGGGTTCACGAAGCTGCTCGGCAAGTTCAGGCGGTGAGTTCGGCGCCAGGTGATCGTGGGTAAGAGTTGGGAATGACTGAAACCAAGCCCCACAGAATCCTGGCCCTCGTATCCAAGCCCGTGACGGGTGAGCAGCTGCGCAGCGCGATCGGCGAGTCCGCCGCCAACGCCGAGGTGCTCGTCGTCGCGCCCGCGCTGATCTCGCGCACCCGTTGGGTGTTCGCCGACCCCGACCCGGCGATCGACCGCGCCGAGGCGGTTCAGGAGGAGACGGTCCACCAACTCGGTGAGGACGGCGTCGACGCGGCCGGAAACACGGGGGAATCGGACCCGTTGCTGGCGATCCAGGACGCGCTCGCGACCTGGCCGGCCGACGAGCTGGTCGTCTTCCACCATCCCGAGGCCGAGGCCAATTGGCTCGAGGACGGAGTCGTGGAGGAGGCGCGCGAGCGCTTCTCGTTGCCGGTCAAGGAGTTCACCGTCGAGTAGGAGCGGCGACTGATCGGTATCTTGGGCCGTTGGACGACAACGCTTTCGCGCCCCAACCGCCAGGAGAAACCTTGAGTGCCACTGCCACGCTGACCGCCGCCGACTACCGCGTCGCCGACCTCTCGCTCGCCGAATACGGTCGCAACGAGATCAGGCTCGCCCAGCACGAGATGCCTGGCCTGATGGCGGTTCGCGCCGAGTACGCCGACGCCCAGCCGCTGGCCGGCGCGCGGATCACGGGATCGCTCCACATGACGATCCAGACGGCCGTCCTGATCGAGACCCTCACGGCGCTCGGCGCCGAGGTTCGCTGGTGCTCGTGCAACATCTTCTCGACCCAGGACCACGCCGCGGCGGCGGTCGTCGTCGGTCCGGAGGGCAGCCCCGAGAACCCGCAGGGCGTTCCGTGCTTCGCTTGGAAGGGTGAGAACCTCGAGGAGTACTGGTGGTGCACCGAGCAGGCGATCAACTGGCCCGGTGGCGAGGGCCCGAACATGATCCTCGACGACGGCGGCGACGCCACGATGCTCGTCCACAAGGGGGCCGAGTACGAGAAGGCTGGCGCGGTGCCTGATCCCGCGCAGGCCGAGTCCGAGGAGTTCGAGGTCTTCCTCGGCCTCCTGCAGCGCTCGGTCGCAGCCGACGCCGACCGTTACACGCGGATCGCGGCCGGCATCAAGGGCGTCACCGAGGAGACGACGACCGGGGTGAACCGGCTCTACCAGATGCACGAGACCGGTGATCTCCTGTTCCCGGCGATCAACGTCAACGATTCGGTCACCAAGTCCAAGTTCGACAACCTCTATGGGTGTCGGCACTCGCTGGTCGACGGGATCTTCCGCGCGACCGACGTGATGCTCGCCGGCAAGGTCGCGGTCGTCTGCGGCTACGGCGACGTGGGCAAGGGCTCGGCGGCTTCGCTCGCCGCCCAGGGCGCGCGCGTGGTCGTCACCGAGATCGATCCGATCTGCGCGCTCCAGGCGCTGATGGAGGGCTACGACGTCAAGACGCTCGAGGACGTCGTCGAGACGGCCGACGTGTTCATCACGACCACGGGCAACAAGGACATCATCCGCGCCGAGCACATGGAGCGGATGAAGGACAAGGCGATCGTCGGCAACATCGGCCACTTCGATAACGAGATCGACATGGCCGGGCTCGCCGCCGTCGAGGGGATCGAGCGCAACAACATCAAGCCGCAGGTCGACGAGTGGCGCTTCGGCGACGGCACTTCGATCATCGTCCTCTCGGAGGGCCGGCTGCTCAACCTCGGCAACGCGACCGGTCATCCGTCGTTCGTGATGTCGAACTCGTTCACCAACCAGACGATCGCCCAGATCGAGCTCTTCACGAAGACCGACGAGTACGCGCTCGGGGTACACGTGCTTCCCAAGCACCTCGACGAGAAGGTCGCCCGGCTCCACCTCGGGGCGCTCGGGGCGAAGCTGACCGAGCTGACCGAGGAGCAGGCCGCCTACATCGGCGTCTCGGTCGAGGGCCCGTTCAAGGCCGACGCCTACCGCTACTGATCGGAAGCGAGTGGGAGTGCCCCGGGGATCGGTCGCCCGCGCGCCACGAGGCGACGTTCGGTGTTGCGCACTTGGTTGAAGAAGGTCGTGTTCCATCCCCGACGTAGCCCGGCGGGGGCGATCGGACGCGTCGCGCGGACCGCGGCGACGGCGGCCGTAAATGCCCGGGCGTGGCCCGGCGTCCAGCTCAGCCCGTAGAGCTCGCGCACGCGCGGTGGTAGCGATCCGCGAATCAGCAGATTGTGGACGCGCATCGCCGGGGCGTTGAACGCCGGTACCGGGATCCGGAACATGATCGCCATGCCGACCTCCAGCGCCTCTGTGGTCAGATATGCATCTCGCGAGGCGACACGGCCGTCGAAGTAGGACCGGAACGCGGCATTGGACTCCGGCGCGATCTCGCGCGGCATGCCGAACAGCTCGCCGAAGCGAACATAATCGTCCCAGAACGCGTCACGCTCGGACTCCGACAGCGGCCGCACGAGCAACTCGAAAAACGTGCGCGCCGCATCTGCCGCGACGGCGATCGTCCAGAGCATCGCCTCCGGATCAAAGGCGGAGTAGGGCGTGCCGGCGGGATGGGCGCCGGCCGCTTCGGTGAGCTCGCCGTTCACGCGGCCATGCATCGTGTGTACCGCGGCGAGTACCCGGTCGGCCTCGGTCCGGCTGCCGAAGAAGATCGTCTCGAACATCTTGCCCGTGCGAGTCAGTCGCTCGAACGGGGTGGATTGCGCGCGTGTGTGGTTCATCGTCCCGATGAAGTTGAGTGGCGCCAGCGCTCCGATCGCGAGCGCGCGCTGTCCGTAGAGCAGGCCGACGGCGCGCTCTGAGTGGACCCGTCGCAGGACGGAGCTTCCCACCGGGAAGTAGCCCTCAGCCGACATGCGCCCTCGCCCGTCCGCGCGCGATCGCAACCGCGCCCTCGCCGGTGATCACGAACAGCTCGGTGACATCGCGGATCAGTTCGTCGAGGTCGACCCGCAGCCGGTCGTCGAGCCACGCGATCAGCAGCTCGGTCACTCCGCCGACCAACATCGCTGCGGTCAGCTCGCCGATCGGGTCCGGATTGTCTCGCTCGCCGTAGAACTCGCGCGCCTGGGAGGCCAGCAGACCGCCCCACGCGTGCATCGCCGAGCGCCGCCGCTTGGCCAGGGCGTCGTTGCCAAGCGCCTCGACGAACAGGATCCGCGCTCGCCTGGGATCTCCGATGGCATACCTGACGAACGCGTCGATCGAAGCCTGCGCCTTGGAGTGGGCATCCCTGGGGGCGAGGTCGTAGGCCTCCAGCGTCGTTGCCGCCAGTTCGGTGGTCAGCTCGTCGAAGACCGCGACCAACAGCGAGTCAAGGTCATCGAAGCTCTCGTAGAAGTAGCGCGGGTTGAGCCCCGCCCGCCTGCACACGGCGCGCACGCTGGTGCCCGACCAGCCCTCCGTGCCGAGCAGGTCGAAGGCTTCGTCGAGCAATCGCCGCCGCCGGTTGCCCTGGCGGTCCGCAGCCGCCATTCCACCGTACATTCCAGTGGTTGCCGTAGCCATCTGGCAACAAGTGTAGCCAGATTGGCGGGAGATTTCTTACTCCACCCTCAAGGTTCGCTCGCGGGGCGCCGATAGACCCGTATACGAAAGCCCCGCAGGCGCATCATTTCGCCCAACGGACCGGACGAACCGACACGTTCCGCAGAGCGGTGTGTTACATCTCTAAGAACGGACTAAAGGAACGTCCGAACAACCATCGAAGCTACACCTGACTGGTGAGCATCTCGGTAGGGGTACCGATAGGACAATTGAGGATGAACTCGCTGTTGCATGGATTACGTCTTGAAGGGCTTGTCTCGGCAAATGACACGGGATCGGCCACCAGGCGCGCCCGCCGTCTGGGTGACCGCAACCGCACCCAGCGCACCGCATCCGCACCCGACAGTCCACCTCGACCACCAACACGACCTCGGTTCATGAACGACGAGCGCGACACCACCGACAACGGCTGGTAGCCGACCCGGGCAACTCGCCCGTACCGGGGCCGCACGGCCCTGCAGCGTAGGCTTCCCGTAGAGGCAGCCTGCAAGTGACCGAAGCGCCGACCCATTACGCCCGCAGCGGAGACGTCCACATCGCCTACCGCGTATTCGGCGACGGTCCGATCGACGTGCTCTACGTGCCGACCTGGATTTCGAACGTAGACCTGCTCGACGAAGAGGGCTCGCCGGCACTGCCGTTCTTCTCGCAGGTCGGCGAGTTCGCCCGCGTGATCGCATTCGACAGGCGCGGCTCCGGGCTCTCCGACCCGATCGCTGGGGCCGCAACGCTCGAGGAGCAGATGGACGACGTGATCGCGGTGCTCGACGCCGCGGGCTCCGAGAAGGCGGCGCTGTTCGCGCAGATCGAGGGCGGCCCGATGGCGGCGCTGTTCGCGGCGACCCATCCGGAGCGCAGTACCGCGCTGATGATGTTCTCGTCGTGGGCGCGCATGCTGTGGGCCGAGGATTACACCTGGGCGGCGACCCGCGAAGAGCGCCAGCCCCGAATCGACGCGCTCATCAACAGTTGGGGCGATGGCAGCTGGATCGCCGGCTTCGCTCCTTCGCGCGCCGACGATCCGGCCACCGTCCGCTGGTTCGGCCGCCTGCAACGGTTCGGGGCGAGTCCCGCAACGGCGCGCGCGATCAACGAGGCGGTCGGTGAGACGGACGTTCGCGGCATCCTCAGCTCGATCCAGGTCCCGACGCTCGTGATGCGGCGGCGCGGCGATCAGTTCATCAACGCGGAGCACTCGCACTACCTTGTCGAGCACATTCCGGGCGCGCGGCTCGTGGAGATCCCCGGCGAGGACTCGATCGCAATCTCGGGTGATGCCGAGCCCGTCGTCGCGGAGATCGAGGAATTCCTGACCGGCGCGCGACACGAGCGCGAACCCGACCGCGTGCTGGCGACCGTCCTGTTCACCGACATCGTCGATTCAACGGCGCGAGCGGCGGAGCTCGGCGACAGCCGCTGGCGTGAGCTGCTCTCACGGCACGACGCCGTCATCCAGCGAGAGGTTGCCCGTCATCGCGGTCGGGCCGTGAAGTCCACCGGCGACGGTGTCCTCGCCACCTTCGACGGGCCGGCCCGCGCGATCCGGGGTGCGCGAGAGATCGTCCGATCGGCCGCAGCGCTCGGGATCCACATCCGTGCCGGGCTCCACACGGGTGAGTGCGAGGTGATCGGCGATGACGTCGGTGGGCTGGCGGTCCACATCGGGGCGCGCGTGATGAGCAAGGCGGGACCGAGCGAGGTGATGGTCTCTTCGACCGTCCGCGACCTGGTCGTCGGGTCCGGGATCGACTTCGCCGACCGGGGCGAGCACGACCTCAAGGGCGTTCCCGGCCCCTGGCGGCTGTTCGCCGTCGCGTGAGCGCCAGCGGTCTCGCCACCGTCGACGTCGCCGTCGTCGGCGCAGGCCTCGCCGGCCTCGCGGCGGCGCGCGAGCTCGAGCGGCGCGGTCGCTCGGTCCTCGTGCTCGAGGCGCGCGAGCGCGTCGGCGGTCGGACGCTGAACCGCGAGATCGGCGATCGGGCCGCGGTCGAGCTGGGTGGACAGTGGATCGGTCCGACCCAGACCCGGATGCGAACGCTGATCGGCGAGCTCGGCCTGCACACGTTCCCGACCTACGGGACCGGCCAGCACCTGACCGAGTTCGAGGGCGCGATGATCAGGCACACCGGAACGATCCCCCGAATCTCTGGCCAGGTACTGCTCGACGTGGGCCGCGCGCGTCGCAAGCTCGATGCGATGGCGGCGGACGTTCCACTCGAGGCTCCCTGGAAGGCGCCCAAGGCACTGGAGTGGGATGGCCAGACGTTCTGGTCGTGGATGCGCGCCAACCTGTTCACCAGGGGCGGCTGGTCGCTCGTCCAGCTGGCCGTCGAATCGGTCTTCGCCGCTGAGCCCGAGGACCTCTCCCTGCTCCACGTCCTCTTCTATATCCGGTCGGCGGGAGGCTTCGACGCGCTCGTCGACACCGAGGGCGGAGCGCAGCAGGACCGCGTCGTCGGCGGGACCCAGCTCGTCTCGCTGGCGATCGCCGACCAGCTCGGCGGCCGGGTCGTCCTCGGCGCACCGGTGCGGCGGATCGCCGAGGAGGCGGACGGGGTCCGCGTCGTCGCCGAAGGGGCGATCGCAAAGGCCAAGCGCGTGCTGGTCGCGATGTCGCCGACGCTCGCGGCGCGACTCGTCTTCGATCCGGCACTGCCAGGATTGCGCGATCAGCTGACCCAGCGGACCGGGCAGGGCGCGGTGATCAAGTGCATGGCCGTCTACGAGCAGCCGTTCTGGCGCGCGGCCGGCTTGACCGGACAGGCGACGAGCGACGTGGGTCCGGTGAAGCTGACCTTCGACAACACGCCGGCCGACGGCGCGCCCGGCGTGTTGCTCGGCTTCCTGGAGGGTCGCCAGGCGCGGATCCTCGGCCGCGAGTCGACCGACCTGCGCCGCGAGGTGGTGCTGAGCTGCTTTGCGCGGCTGTTCGGGCCGCAGGCGGCGAGCCCGCTGGAATACCTCGAGTGCGATTGGGCCGAGGAGGAGTGGACGCGCGGTTGTTACGGGGCCTACATGCCGCCCGGCGTCTGGACCGGATTCGGAACCGCCCTGCGCGCGCCGTTCGGGCGGATCCACTGGGCGGGCGCCGAGACGGCGACCGTCTGGAACGGCTACATGGAGGGTGCTGTGCAGTCGGCTGAGCGGGCGGTCGAGGAGATCTCGGCGGCAGAGGGGTGGCACTAGCGCTATGGATCTCGGAATCGCCGGGCGGGTCTGCGTCGTCACGGGTGCAAGCTCGGGGATCGGTCTCGCGATCGCGCGGCGGCTGTCTGCGGAGGGCGCGAGTGTCCTGCTCGTGGCCCGCCACGCCGATGCGCTCGATCTGGCTGCCGCCGGCTGCGAGTCCGGGGCCGTCTCGACGCTTTCGCTCGACGTCACCGAGGCCGATGCCGGCGAGCGCGCGCTCGAGGCGGCGCGGGTCGATCTGGGCGAGCCGTGGGCGCTCGTCAACAACGCCGGAACGATGGATGTCGTTGCGCTGGGCGACCTGCTCGACCAGGACTGGAACGACCAGTGGGACCTCAACGTGATGGCATCGATGCGGATGATGCGCGCCTTCGCGCCCGCGATGGTCGCGAGTGGGGGAGGGCGGATCGTCAACGTCAGCTCCTCGTCGGGCAAGCGGCCCTCGGGCAACAATGCCGCGTACTCGGTTGCCAAGACGGCCCAGCTCGCCCTGTCACGCGCCTACGCCGACGCCTACGCCGCCGACCGGGTGCTCGTCAACGCGATCGCGCCGGGGATGACCGACACGCCGCTCTGGCACGCCGAGGGCGGGCTCGGCGATCAGGTCGCGGCCGCGCGCGGCGTCCAGCGCGAGCAAGCGCTCTCCGATGCTCGCGCCAAGATCCCGCTCGGGCGCTTCGGCACCGAGGACGAGATCGCCGCGGTCGCGACCTTCCTCTGCTCCGAGGACGCCGCGTTCGTGACCGGCGCCGTCTGGTCGGTCGACGGCGGCTCGGTGCCGACCGTTACCTGAGGTCTGCCAGCGCCTTCAGGACGAGCGCGTCGTGTTTCTTGGGCTGGACCTTGGGGAAGACGGCCGCGGCGATGCCATCCGCGCTGATCACGACCGTCGCGCGCGCGGCGCCCATGTAGGTGTTGCCGTACATCGACTTCTCGACCCACGTCCCGTAGAGGTCGCAGACCGCGTGGTCCTCGTCGGCGAGCAGAGGGAAGTTGAGCCAGTGCTTTTCGTGGAACTTCTTGACCTTGTCGACCGGGTCGGGCGAGACCCCGACGACGGTGGCGCCGTGCTCGCTGTAGTCGGCGGCGTGATCACGTACCCCGCAAGCCTGCGTAGTACAGCCCGAGGTATCGGCCTTTGGGTAGAAGTAGAGGACGAGCGGGCCCTCGAGCAGCCTCGAGAGGGTGACCGGGTTGCCGTCCTGGTCGGGCAGCGTGAAGTCGGGTGCGCGCTCGCCAGCTTCGATCATCGCGGCGCAATCTAGACCGTCTAACGACCGGGGGCATCCCTAGGGTCTCGAACGTGGGGGTGGTCGCCTATACGGTCCGCCGATCCGATCGCGCGCGTCGCGCGCGGCTGATCGTCACCGCCGAGGGGGTCGAGCTCGTCGTTCCGCGCCGGATGGCGCTCGCCGATGCCGCCGAGCTCGTGCGGGAGAAGCGTGGCTGGCTGGCCTCGCACCGCAGCCGGTTGCGGCGAGCGGCCGCCGAGCATCCCCCGGTACGCGTCGATGACGGAGCGCAGATTCCGTATCTCGGTGAGCACCTGCGGCTGTCGGTGCGGGTCGAGCCCGGGCGGCGCCGGCCGTTCGTCCGCAGGACGGGCGACGCGCTGACGATCTCGGTCGGTTCCCACGCTGGCGATGCGGTGCGCGAGACGCTCGAGCGGTGGTTCCGGGAGCGCGCGCGGGTCGAGATCGCCGAGCGGCTCGATGCCGCCGCCGCCCGCGCCGGAACGTCCTATTCGCGGCTGGCGATCCGCGATCAGCGGACCCGCTGGGCGAGCTGCTCTCCGAACGGGGCGATGAGCTTCAACTGGCGGCTCTTGCTGGCGCCGGCGGCGGTGCTCGATTACGTCGTCGAGCATGAGGTCGCCCACCTCGAAGTACCGGATCACTCGCCGCGATTCTGGGCGCTGCTCGCTCGCCGGCTGCCGACCTACCGCAACGCGCAGCGCTGGCTCCGCGATCACGGCCCGTCCCTGCGGCTGGAATAGCTCTCGGCTAGCGTCTGGGTCGATGCCGACCTGGATTCCGGAGACCAAGAGCCACCAGTGGGAGCAGGCGGGCCTCTCGGCTCAGCTGATGCACCGCAACGCGGTGCGGGCGCGGCTGGAGCTGCTCGTGCTGGTCCCCCTGATCACTGGAGTCCTGGTCGTCTACAACCTGCGCGAGGAGCTGAAGCTCCCCGAGATTCCGGTGCGCATCGGGGCTGTCCTGCTGCTGGTCCTGCTCGGCTATCGGCTCGCGCGCGACCTCGGCCGGATGATGGGCCCGACGCTGTTGCGGCGCGTCGAGCCCGGCACGGCCGGCACCCTTGGCTTCCTGATCCGCCTCGTGACGATCGGCATCGCGATCATCGTCGCGCTGAATGTCGCCGGGCTTGATCCCGCGGCGCTGGCGGTCGGCGGCGCGGTGACGGGCGTCGTGATCGGTCTGGCTGCCCAGCAGACGCTCGGCAATCTCTTCTCCGGCACCGTCCTGCTGACCGCGCGTCCGTTCCGCGTCGGCGAGCGCGTCCGGTTGCTGGGCGGCAACGTCAACGGGCAGATGGAGGCGACCGTCAGCTCGCTGGGCCTGCTCTACACGACCTTTATGAGCAAGGGCGAGCGGATCATGATCCCCAACAACATCGTGATGCAGCTCGCCATTCAGCCGCTGCGCGAGCCGTCCGCGATCGACGTCCGAGCGCGGGTTTCATCGGGGACGCGGCCGACCGACCTCCAGCGGATCCTGGGCGAGCGGGTGACGATCGCGACCCGCGGGATCCCGCGAATCGACGTCGAAGAGGTCGACGGCGACGAGGTCGTGGTGCGTGTTACCGCTACTCCGGCCGACGAGGCCGACGGAGCGCAGCTCGCCGACGAGGTCGTTGCGGCGCTCGCGCAGGCCGTCGACACGGAGGTCTAAGCCCCAACCATGGCGACGCCCCAGACGCCCGACGCGCCGGCAGCAGGTCCCGCGGCCGGGCCGATCCGGCCTCGGGAGGCGACCGCCACGGCGCGGATCGCAGTTCCGACGCGGGGCAACCGGCGGCTAGAGGCGCTGCTCGAGACCGCCAACGCCGACGAGCAGCTCAAGGCCTGGTGGCACATGCAGCACGTCAACGCCAACCGGCTCGGGATGTCGGACCACTCCTGGGTCCACATCCAGATCGTCAGCAACATCGCGCTGCGTCTCTTCCGCCTGCTGCACCGGAAGGGCGTCGAGCCGGTGATGGTCACCGAGCACCTGATGCGCGCGCACGACGCCGAGGTCGTGATCCTCGCCGGCGCGCTGATGCACGACGTCGGCATGTCGATCCACCGAACTGATCACGAGGCGTACAGTCTCTTCTTCGCTGCGACCAAGCTGCCGGCGCTTCTCGAGCAGGTCTACGACGAGCCCGAGCGGACGGTCGTCGTTGCCGAGGCGCTGCACGCGATCATCGGTCACCGTCGCAGGGGCGATCCGTTCACGCTCGAGGCGGGTGTGCTGCGGGTCGCTGATGCGCTCGACCTCTCGAAGGGCCGCTCGCGGGTTCCGTTCGAGCAGGGTCGACCGAACATCCACTCGCTTTCGGCCGCCGCGATCGACGAGGTCAAGATATCCGCGGGACGCGACAAGCCGGTCCGGATCGAGATCGCAATGAACAACTCCGCGGGGATCTTCCAGATCGACGAACTGCTCGCGACCAAGCTGCGCGGCTCGGGGCTCGAGGACCACGTCGAGGTGATCGCCCGAATCGAGGCCGAGCACGAGAAGCGGCTGGTGCCCGTCTTCAGGATCTAGCTCGTACCTATACGCCGGCGCCGCCGCGGCCCTCGCCCGCAGCGAAGCGGCCCGCGCCTTCGACGGCGACCGCGAAGGTTTCGATGCCCGCTTGGGCCTCGCGCTGCAAGCCTTCGGCGAAGGTCATGCCGATACCTTCGATCGCGGCTGAGCGGTCGGCGAGCATCGTCTCCTGAGGGAACCGCGCCAGGGCATCCGCGATCTCGAGCGCACGGCCGACGTGCTCGCCCGCCGGGACGATCTGGTTGATCAGTCCCATTCCGAGCGCCTCCTCGGCCGCGACCATCCGCCCGGTGAGGATCAGGTCCAGCGCCCGCCCGAGCCCGATGATCCGCGGCATTCGCTGGGTGCCCCCGTCGATCAACGGGACACCCCACCGCCGTTCGGGAAAGCCGACCGTCGACCCCTCCGCGGCGATCCGCAGGTCGCACCAGAGGGCGAGCTCGAGCCCGCCGGCCAGGCACCACCCGGAGATCGCGGCGATCGTCGGTTTAGAGGGCGTGATCCGGCTGAAGCCCAGCGGGCCGCCCGGATCCTCGAGGCGGGGGCCGAACGTCTCGATCGCCTTCAGGTCGGCCCCGGCGCAGAAAGCGAGCTCTCCGGCGCCCGTGATGACGAGCACGCGCGCCTCGTCGTCGGCCTCGAACCGCTCGTAGGCGGCCTTCAGGAACTCGGCGGTCGGCCCGTCGATCGCGTTACGGCGCTCGGCGCGGTTGATCGTGACCAGCGCCGCGGCTCCACGCCGCTCGTAGAGGACCTGCTCGCTCATCCGGAGGCGGGGGACTACCAGCCGATGCGCTGGCGGGCGCCGCGGTCCTCGTGGTGGCGCTTCTCGAGCTTGTGCTGGATCAGCGACATCAGGACGACGAACGCGGCGAAGAAGACGACGACCCCGAGCGAGAAGAAGGTGACCATCCGGTCGGTGGTCTCACCGAGCAGACCCTCGCCGTTGTCATGCTCGGCTGCTTGCGCGAACGCGGTCGTCGCGGTCATCGCCAACAGGAGCACGGAGGACAGCAGGGCTGTGAGGGCGCGACGGAGCATTCGCGGGCGCACTTTACCGCTCCAGCGGGCCGCGTTATCCTCGCGCGGTGTCCGAGGCGCCCCTCACGGTCTACATCGAGATCCCGAAGGGATCGCGCAACAAGTACGAATTCGACCACGACTCGGGCCTGCTGAAGCTCGATCGGTTCCTTTTCTCCTCGGTCGTCTACCCGCTGGACTACGGCTTCATTCCCGACACGCTGTCGCTCGACGGCGACCCACTCGACGTGATGGTCTGCGTGTCAGAACCGACTTTCCCCGGCTGCACGATCGATGTGAACCCGATCGCGCTCTTCAAGATGGCCGATGACAAGGGGATCGACGACAAGGTCATCTGCGTACCGATCTCGGATCCGACCTGGAACAAGCTCCAGCGGCTCGAGGACCTGCCCCAGCAGCTCACGAACGAGATCGCCCACTTCTTCTCGATCTACAAGGACCTCGAGCGCAAGAAGGTGACGGTCGACGGCTGGTACCCGCGCGAGGTCGCCCTCGAGGAGATCGAGGACTCCCGTCGCCGCTGGCGCGAGTCGAGCGACGGTCAGTAGCCGGTCGCTCCCTGGTCTCCGCTCCGATGTCGATTTTCCAGGCGATCGTGCTCGGCGTGGTCCAGGGGCTGACCGAGTTCCTGCCGATCTCGAGCACCGGCCATCTGCGGATCGTGCCCGCGTTCCTCGGCTGGAAGGACCCAGGCGCCGCTTTCACGGCGATCACCCAGCTGGGAACGATGGCCGCGGTGCTGCTCTACTTCCGCGCCGACCTCTGGCGGATCGCGGTCGCATGGACATCGAGCCTGACCGATCCCTCGCGCCGCTCGGAGCTCGACGCGCGACTCGGCTGGTACCTGATCCTCGGCACGATCCCGATCGGGATCCTCGGGCTCGCCTTCAAGGATCAGATCGAGACCGGCGCGCGGTCGCTGTACGTGATCGGGATCGCGCTGATCGCCCTCGGTCTCTTGCTGTTGCTCGCCGAGCGGGTCGGCAAGCGGGAGCGCAAGATCGAGAGTGTCGGCCTGCGCGACGGACTGGTAGTCGGTCTCGCGCAGGCGGCCGCACTGGTGCCGGGAGTCTCACGCTCGGGCGCGACGATCACGGCCGGGCTGTTCCTCGGTCTCGAGCGCGCTGATGCCGCACGGTTCTCGTTCCTGCTCTCGATCCCGGCGGTCGTCCTCAGCGGGGGGTTCGAGATGTTCAGTTACTTCGGCGATCGCGGCCTCGGAACGGAGTCGGTCCTCCCGCTCGTGGTCGCGACCATCTTCGCGTTCATCTCCGGGTTCGCCGCGATCGCTTTCCTGCTGCGCTTCCTGGCTACCCATTCGACCGCTGTCTTCGTCGTCTATCGGGTGATACTCGGAACGATCGTTCTGGCGCTCGCGGCCTCGGGCACGATCTCGTAGCCTGCCATCAGAATGCGGACCGCGCTCAACTATCTGATCATCGTCCTGGTCGCGCTCGCGCTGACGCTGATCCCCGGCGGAGACGCGTCGCTCGGTGTCGTCCTTACGCTCCTGACGCTCGCGTTCTTCGCCGGCATCGCCCTGTTCGGCGTCAAGCTCTACCGCGAGAACCAGCTGACGCTCGACTCGTTCACTTCGGGGCAGCGGACCGTTCTCTACGGCGCGATCGGACTGGCGCTGCTGACATTCACCGCAACCGGGCGTCTGTTCGGCTTCGGCGGGATCGGCATCCTGCTCTGGTTCTCGCTGCTCGCAATGGCGGCGTTCGGGCTCCTCTGGGCCTACACGCAGTCCCGCACCTACGGGTGAGCGGGGTCGCGCGGGTCTGGGTCGCCGGCGCGGCCGAGGCGCACGCGATCGCGGGTCTGCTCGGCGAGTTCCGCGACTGGATGGGGCGCTCGGTTCCGGATGACGGTGCACTGCTCGCCAGCGTCGAGCTGTTGCTGGCCGATGCGGGCTGCGAGTACCTTCTGGCGGCGCCGACGCCCGAGGGCGAGGGCGAGGCGGTCTGTCAGCTGCGCTACCGCCACGGTGTCTGGTACTCGGCACCCGACTGCTGGCTCGAAGACCTCTACGTCCGTCCCGCAGCGCGGCGGAGCGGGCTCGGCGGTGCGTTGATCGAGGCGTCCTTCGCGCGCGCGCGGGCGCGGGCATGTTGTCGAATCGAACTCGACACCGACACCGGCAATGCGGCGGCGCTGGGCCTCTACCGGCGGCACGGCTTCAGCGCCGAAGCCGATCAGGGCGAGACGCGGGTGCTGATGCGCCGCGCTCTGTGAACGTTTAGTCGCTCTCGCCGTGCAGTGATGTTGCGGCGGGGTGTCGTGGGGGTGCGCGGGCGGCGTCACGGTTGGGCGATGAGAAGTCCCACGACGGGAACCGGACGAGCGTGGATCGCTGTTGCCACGATCGTTGGCACGCTGTTGGTCTCGGCCGGGCCGGTCAACGCGGTCGTGCGCGAGGATTCCAAGCGCTGGGATTGCCGGACGATGGGTGACCTGCACTGCGGGCCGGGCCTCGCGCGCTACTGCGATCGAACGGGCCTGCGCTACTGCAACACCGGCCGCGCCTGCCGACGGATCGCGAACCGGCCGCACCCGCTGCCGGGCCGGCGGCTGGCCTGGTCCTGCGAGGTCCAGTGATGTCGGGGAGGCCGGCTCGGGGGTCGCCGGGTCAGGCGAGTGTCGAGATGGTCGCGGCGCTGCCGTTCCTCATCCTGATCGGAGCACTGCTGATCCAGTGCGCGATCGGCGGATACGCCCTCTGGGCCGGCGCGAACGCCGCGCGCGTCGCGGCGCGCACGGCGCTCGTCGGCGGGGATCCCGACCGGGCCGCACGCAGCGCCCTGCCGGACGCGTTCGAGCACCGCTTGAAGGTCAGGGCCGAAGAGCAAGGCGTTGAACTGTCTTTCGAGCTCCCGCTGCTGATCTCGGCGGGCTCGCTGCGGGTTCCGATCGAGGTCGCCAGCGGCCTGCCCGCGGCGGCCGGCGCGGGAGTCGCCCCGTGATGGCTGCGCGGCTGAAGCAGTCGAGCGGGCAGGCGACCATCGAGCTGCTCGGAGCGCTGCCCGCGGTGACCGTGGTCGGTATCGCTTGTTTCCAGCTACTCGCGGTCGGGCACGCAACGGTTCTTGCCGGGGCCGCGGCCGAGGCCGGCGCTCTCGCGTTGGCCGGGGGCGGCAGCGCGGCCGACGCCGCACTTGCGGCGGTCCCCGGCGCCCGGAACTCCGATCTGCGCACCGAGGTCGATGGCGGCACGGTGCGCGTCGAGTTGCGGCCGAGCTCGCCCATCCGGGCGGTTGGCGACGCGCTCGTCGTGGAGGCGCGCGCTTCGGTCCGGGCTCCGTGAGCGCGATCACCCGCCGGCCGGTGGCCGAGCTCTGGAAGGCGGCCGTCGGATTCCTGATCGAGCCGATCGAGCGCCCGGCCCTCTCCACGCGGGTGTTGACCGACGCCCTTGTCGTCGCCGTGATCGGCATGGCGCCGGGCTGCGGCACGACGACCGTCGCTCGGTTGCTGGCGCTTGCGCTCGCCGAGCGATCCGAGGGCAGCGCGGCGGTCGTCGTGAGCAGCGAGCGGCCGGGCGGGTGGGGTTGGCCCGGGGCCGGTGGGCGATTGGCACGGAAACTGGGGGGTTCGGCAAGCGGTCGGGGGCGGCTGGCGTTCCTGCCTCCCGACGGGCTTCGCAGCGCCGTCGACCATTCGCGCGGACTCGCCCCCGTCGTTGCCGAGGTCGGGTACGGAGCCAACTGGGCGATAGCCGCTTCGCTCGCCGACCTCTGCGTGCTGGTCGCGGGCGCCGATGCGGACGGCGCGCTGCTCACTCTCGTGGCGGGCGAGGTGATGGCGGTCGGCGCCGCGCCCTTGGTGGTGATCAACCGTGTCGAGTCGGGCGCTGAAGCCGACGTGCTGCTTCCGGATGCCGGCCTAGCTGCACGGTTGGTCCGGGCGGGGGTCCGGCCGACCGGCCCTCTCTGGGGCGGCGCCACCAACCTCGGTGACCTATGCAAGGTTCCGTGACAGTGATCAGTTCTCGCCGTCCCGTCAGACTAGAAACCGTGAAGCCCCGTCTGCTCAGCGAGCGGTTCACCGAGGCGCTCACCTATGCGGCGGAGCTGCACGCGGGACATCGCCGCAAAGGTCCCGGAGACTTGCCCTACATGGGCCACCTGCTCGCGGTGGCCAGCCTGGTGCTCGAGGACGGGGGGTCCGAGCAGGAGGCGATTGCGGCGTTGCTGCATGACGCGATCGAAGATCAGCCGCGCGACGGCGGAACCCGACCCGAGATTGGCGACCGGTTCGGGCCGGCGGTGCTGGCGATCGTCGATAGTTGCACCGACGCCGACAGCCACCCGAAGCCGCCCTGGGGCGAGCGCAAGAACGAGTACCTGCGCCACTTGCGCGAAGACGCCCTGCCCGAGGGCGCGCTGCGCGTGGTCGCCGCCGACAAGCTTCACAACGCCCGTTCGCTGCTGCGCGACTACCGCTCGGTCGGGGACCAGCTCTGGGTCCGCTTCAACGCCGGCAGCGCCGAGGGGCAGCTCTGGTACTACAGCGCGGTCGCGGATGTCCTGGTCGCACGCGGCGCGGGTCCGCTGGCGGCCGAGCTACGCGAGACGGTCGACGATCTGGTCCGGGCCGTCGCCGATCAGGCGTCAGCGGATGGAGCGACGGAGCGGTAACCGAAAGTAGCGCCCGGCGTGCCGATTCGTAACGGCTGAGAAGTCTCGCGCAAGCGGGCCGGGGTCACCCTGGACCCATGGGGGATAGGCCAGCTGAGTCGGGCCAGGCGATCGTGCTGGTGGTTGGGGCGATCGCGGTCGCGCTCTGTGTCGTGCTGGTCTCGGGCGCGTTCGGGCAGGCGCTGCTCGGCAAGGCTCGCTATCAGCGGGGCGCGGATCTGGCGGCGATCTGCGCCGCCCAGGTGATGCGCGACCTGCAGCCGCGGCTGTTCGAGCCGGCGCGCCTGACCGACGGGTGGATCAATCCCAGCCATCTCACCCGGACCGGGTACCTGGACGCTGCGCGTGCGGCGGCCGTCCGATGCGGGCGACGGAACGGGGTGAGGATCGAGGACCGCTGGGTCAAGCTCGCCGACCCGCAGTCGATTGCACCGCGGCGGGTCGTGGTGTGGGTTCGTGGCGCGCAGTCAGTTCGTGCACCGGTCGACTCGGAGGTCCCGGTCAGCGCCCAGGCGGTTGCAGAGATCGTCCCGGTCGCCCTGCCGTCGACGCCCGCCGAGCCGTCTGGCGGGGAGTACTCGGGCCCGCTCGAGTATCGCCAGGGCAAGCCGATGCGCCCGGATGTCGCGCTTGCCTTCGACCGGATGGCCGCGGCGGCACGCAAGGAGGCGGGAGTCGCTCTAACGATCTCGAGTGCGTTCCGCACCGACGGCGAGCAGGCCACCCTTTTTGCGGCCAACCCAGACCCGAAGTGGGTCGCTCCGCCCGGAACTAGCCTGCATCGGCTCGGAACCGAGCTCGATCTCGGACCGGCGTCGGCGTACGGATGGCTGGCGAGCAACGCAGGGCGATTCGGTTTTCTCAAAAGGTATGACCACGAACCTTGGCATTTCGGCTACACCCGGAACCCAGGAACGACCTCCGTCGGCTTCGGAACCCGGTCAACGCCCGACGGCCGCCGCAGCTCGGTCCCGTCCTTCGTTCCGACGCGCTACCAGGAGCCGATCGCGATGGCCGCCCAGCGCTGGAACGTCTCGGCGGGCCTGCTTGCGGCGCAGCTGTACGCGGAGAGCAACTTCAATCCGGCCGCGCAGTCGAGCGCCGGTGCCCAGGGAATCGCGCAGTTCGTCCCGGGCACGGCGCGCGCCTACGGTCTGGCGGACCCGTTTGATGCCGACCGGGCGATCGACGCCCAGGCCCACCTGATGCGCGACCTCTTGCGTCAGTTCGCGTCCGTTCCGCTGGCGCTCGCGGCGTACAACGCGGGGCCCGGCGCGGTTTCGGGCTGCGGGTGCATTCCGCCCTACCCGGAGACCCGCGCCTACGTCGCGAAAATCCTCGGCCTGCTCTCAGGCGGGGGCGAGCTCGTCGGCCAGGGCTTCGAGGTCAAGCTGGTTCGCTGACCCGCAGCCATCGAGAGGGTCCGGACCGTGGGTCCGTCTAGATTCGGTGGGTGGCCTCAACGACCCAACTCAGTTCTCGCGAGCAGCGGCTGGCCGAGCAGCGGCGGGCACTTCCCGACGGCCCCGGCGTCTACCTCTTCCGCGGCTCTCGCCGCAAGGTCCTCTACGTCGGCAAGGCGAAGTCGATCCGCAAGCGGGTCGGCTCCCATTTCTCGAAGCCTGCGACGCGCGGAGTCATCGAGATGCTCTCCCAGATTGAGACGATCGACTTCGTCGCGACGCAGACCGAATCGGAGGCGCTGCTCGCGGAGCAGAACTTCATTAAGCGCCATCGGCCGCGTTTCAACGTCCGCCTGCGCGATGACAAGTCCTACCCCTACATCGCGATTTCGCTCGACGAGGACTTCCCGCGCGTCTACTTCACGCGCGAGCGTCACCGTCGGGAGCGCGTCTACTTCGGTCCGTACTCCAACGCCAAGCGGGTACGCGAGACGCTCAACCTGCTCGGCAAGGTCTTCCAGTTCCGCACCTGCGAAGGCAAGACCCCCGGCCGCAAGTCCGGTAGCCCGTGCCTCGACTACTACATCAAGCGGTGCCAGGCGCCCTGCGTGGACTACATCTCCAAGGAGGAGTACCGCGCCAGCATCGACATCATCGTCCGTTTCCTGTCGGGTCGCTACCGCCAGATCGAGCGCGATCTCGAGGACCGGATGCAGGCCCACTCCGACGCGGAGGAGTACGAGCAGGCGGCGCTGTTTCGCAATCGGTTGCAGGCCGTCCGCTCGCTGCTCGAGCGCCAGCGGATCGCCAACGAATCGGTCGGAACGCTCGATGCAATCGCCGTCGCGGTCGATGGCACCGACGCCAACGCCCAAGTCTTCCAGGTGCGCGACGGCGTGCTCGCCGACCGGCACAGCTTCTATCTGGAGAACGCGGCGCTGCGGGACGAGGCCGAGGTTGCGGAGGAGTTCATCCTCCAGTACTACGCGACCTCACCGGCGATTCCGCCCCAGCTGATCGTTCCCGCGGGGCTCGAGGACAGCGAGCCGCTGGCCGAGTTGCTGGCCGAGCGCCGCGGCGCTCCGGTCGAGGTCCGTCACGCCGAGCGCGGCGACAAGCGCCGGATCCACGAGCTCGCGACCCGTAACGCCCAGCTCGCGCTCGACCAGGACCGGCTGCGCACCGAGCACCGGCGCAGCCAGCGGATCGATGCGCTCGAGGGGCTGCGCAAGGAGCTCGGCATGGACGGGATCCCGATGCGGATCGAGTGCTTCGACATCTCGAACCTGGGCGATACCCACACGGTCGCTTCGATGGTTGTCTTCGAGGGCGGCGCGCCGAAGAAGTCCGACTACCGCCGGTTCGGGATCCGCGACGCCGCCCAGGACGACTTCGCCGCGATCGGCGAGGTGCTCGCCCGTCGCATGGCCCAGTACGAGGCCCAGCGCGAGCGATCTCCGCACGAGCGCGACTACGACGAGAGCTTCGCCTCGGTTCCCTCCCTGATCGTGATCGACGGCGGCAAGGGCCAGCTCGCGGCGGGGGTCCGCGAGCTGGGGGCGTTCCGGGAGCGGGGGGTGACGGTCGTCAGTCTCGCGAAGCGGATCGAGGAGGTCTTTCTCCCGAACGCCCGCGAGCCGCTGCGGCTGCCCCACGACTCCGCGCCCCTGCAGCTGCTGCAGCGGGTCCGTGACGAGGCGCACCGCTTCGCGATCGAGTTCCATCGCGGCCGTCGCGACGCCGCGATGACCCGCTCGGTGCTCGACGACCTGCCCGGCGTCGGTCCGTCGCGCAAACGGTTGATCCTCGAGCACTTCGGCTCTCCCGAACGGTTCCTGCAGGCCAGCCGCGAAGAGCTCGAATCCGTTCCCGGCCTACCGGGCAAGGTCGCGCGCGACGTGCACGCTCACGTGCACAAGGCCGGATAGCAGCGACCGCCTCCGCGGTACGCGATAGAACCCAGACATCGAAGATCTCGTCTTGATCACGGGGTTCTCCGGAGCCGGCAAGTCGCAGGCGATGGCCTGCTTCGAGGACGCGGGCTACTTCTGTGTCGACAACCTCCCGCCGGAGATGATCAGCTCACTCGCGGACCTGTTCGAGCACGAGGGCAGCAAGGTCGAGCGGGCGGCGGTCGTCTCCGATGTGCGCGGCGGCGAGTTCTTCGCCGGGATCGCCAAGGTGATCGACGATCTCGATGCACGGAACCTCGGCTTCCGGCTGCTGTTCCTTGAGGCTTCCGAGGAGACGCTGGTCGATCGGTTCAAGGAGACGCGGCGCAGGCATCCGCTCGGCCGAACCGGTCAGCTCGGCGCGGCGATCGCCGCCGAGCGGGCACTGCTCGGGCCGCTTCGCGAGCGCGCGGACGTGGTGATCGACACGACCGGCCTCTCGGCCGCCCGGCTGCGACGGATCGTTGCCGACAAGATGGTCGAGGGCGAGCAGCGCGGCCGTCTTGCGATCACCTTTTTGACGTTCGGCTTCAAGCACGGTGCGCCGCGCGACGCCGACCTGTCCTTCGACGTGCGGTTCCTGCCCAACCCGCACTACGAACCCGAGCTCCGAGATCAGACGGGACTCGACGAGCCGGTCCGCTCCTACGTAGAGCAATCCGAGGGGATCGACGACTTCTACGACCGGCTGCTGCCGCTGCTCGAGTATCTCTTTCCGGCCTACCTGCGCGAGGGGAAGGCCCACCTGACCGTCGGAATCGGCTGCACGGGTGGTCGCCACCGTTCGGTTGTGATCGCCGAGCGGCTCGCGGCGCTGTTCGGCGATCGGAGCGAGTTCCACGTCGACGTCGTGCACCGCGACATCGACAGGGCGCCTCGACGGTCGTAGATGCGGATTTGCCCGCGCGCCGCCACAGTCGCCATCTGCGCGGCGGGCGTACTGCTTGCCGGCTGCGGCGGCCGGCCGGCGACCGACGTTCCAGCGCCCGCAGATGACCCGCTCACTGCTCGACTCGCCGACGCGTTCCGGATCGATCTCGCCGAAGTCGATGTGACCTACGACTACCGGCCCGGGTCGGGGCGGGTCGAGGGCAGCGCGACGCTGGCGTTTCGGATGCGCCCGGGTCAGAGCCGGCCGCTGTTTCACTTCAACCCGATTCGGGGGGGAGACGGCCCCGCGCCCGGCGAAATGCTGACCTCGCTCGAGCTCGACGGCGAGCAGCTCGACCCCGGGGATCCGGAGGATCTGCGCCGCCTGCGGCCGCTGCCCTCCGCGGAGCCGGCGTTCGAAGTTCAGCGGGAGGTCGCCGGCGACGGGGACCACGAGCTGCGCGTCGGCTGGGCGATGCCCTACCGCGAGACCCATTCCTACCCGGGGTGGTTCCTGATGAAGTTTGACGACACGATCGGCCCGCCCGAGGAGACCGAGACGATCTGGCCGACCGTGAGCTCGCCGGAAGAGCAGGCCCGCCACCGGGTCCGTCTGCGCATCCACAGCGACCGGCCCTACACCGCGATCGGTTCGGGCGGGGCGCGCCGGATCGAGTCCCCGGGCGCCCAGGAGTGGGAGATCGATAGCGGCCGGCCGATCGCGAGCCACACGATGTTCTTCGCGACGATGCCGACAGCCTCGGTCTCCAGGACAACCTTCGATGTCGACGGCGTGGCGGTGCGGATCGTCTCAGACCGGTCGCCTGGAAAGGTCCGGCGGGCCCGCGCGGAGACCGAGCGCACGATCCGCGCCCTGGTCGAGCGGCTCGGCCCGTTCCCGATGCCGAGGATGGACATTCTGCTCACCGGCTGGAGCAGCGGGATGGAGTACTACGGCGCAACCCGCACGGGGCTCGGAGCGCTCGAGCACGAGCTGGCGCACATGTACTTCGGGGCTTCAGCCGTCAACCGGACCTGGCGCGACACCTGGATCGACGAGGCGGTCGCGAGCGTGCTCGAGCGGCTTGGCGAGCGCCGCGCAAAGCGGCTGCCCGACGGGTACCGCTCCGAGCTCGCGCGCGGCGGCGGGGCCGTCGCACCGGGGTGGGACAACGACGGCTACTCCCGCGGCGCGCAGATGTTGGCGGAGGTGGGTGACGCACTCGGCGGTGAGCGCGAACTGCTCGCATTCCTCGCCGACCTGCACGAACGGCGCGCGTTCCGGCCGTTCACGACGCGCGACCTGATCGCCGACGTGGTGGCGGCGCAGGATGAGATCGAGCGCAAGCAGCTGGAGCGCTGGGTCTACGGGCGTTAGGTCACCGATCATTTAGTTGGCGGGCGACCACGTTTCGGCGGCGGGTTATAGCCTCCGTCCTCAGGTCAGAAATCTTCGACGAAAGGACTTCGATGGCCGTCAAGGCCGGAATCAACGGCTTCGGGAGGATCGGCAGGAACGTCTTCCGCGCGGCGCATGCCCAGGGAGCCGAGATCAACTGGGTCGGCATCAACGACATCACCGATGTCGAGACGCTCGCGCTGCTGCTGCGCTACGACTCGATTCTCGGGCCGTTCCCCGGAACCGTCGAGGCCGGCGACGGCGCGTTGATCATCGACGGCAAGGAGCTCAAGGTGTTCGCCGAACGCGACCCTGCCGCCCTGCCATGGGGCGATGTCGGTGCGGAGGTCGTCGTCGAATCGACCGGCTTCTTCACCAAGCGGCCCGACGCCGCCAAGCACATCGACGCGGGCGCCAAGAAGGTCATCATCTCGGCGCCCGCGACCGACCCCGACGTCACGCTCGTGCTCGGCGTCAACGACGACGCTTATGACCGCGACGCCCACGAGGTCATCTCAAACGCCTCCTGCACGACGAACTGCCTCGGTCCGGTCGCGAAGGTGCTGCACGACGAGTTCGGGATCGAGCACGGCCTGATGACGACGATCCACGCCTACACCTCCGATCAGCGGCTCCACGACGCGCCGCATTCGGATCCGCGCCGCGCCCGGGCGGCCGCGATCAACCTGATCCCCGCCTCGACCGGAGCCGCGAAGGCGATCGGCCTCGTGATCCCGGAGCTCAACGGCAAGCTGAGCGGTATGGCGGTCCGCGCGCCGGTCCCGACCGGCTCGGTCGTCGACCTCGTCTGCACGATGAAGCGCGAGGTCACCGCCGAAGATGTCAACGCGGCGATCGCCGAGCGCGCCGACAAAGGCCCGCTCGAGGGCATCCTCCGGTACACCGAGGACCCGATCGTCTCCTCCGACATCGTCGGGTCGAGCTACTCGTCGATATTCGACGCACAGCTGACGATGGTGATCGACGGCACCTTGTTGAAGATCGTCACCTGGTACGACAACGAGTGGGGCTACTCCAACCGCGTTGTGGATCTCCTCCAGAGGGTTCTGTGACCGAGCAACGGCTGGTGCGGGTATGCGCGCGTCGATGACCGGGTTCGAGAAGCGGACGCTCGAAGATCTCGCCGTCGAGAGCGGTGCGCGGATCCTGGTTCGAGCCGACTTCAACGTCCCGCTCGAGGACGGGCGGATCACCGACGACGCTCGGATCCGTGCCGCGCTACCGGCGATCGTCGAGTTGCGCGAGCGGGGCGCCGCCGTGATCCTGGCGTCCCATCTCGGTCGCCCCGACGGCCCCGATACCGAGACCTCGCTGGCGCCGGTTGCGGAGCGGCTCTCGGAGCTGCTCGACGCCGGCGTCGCCCTCGCACCCGGTGTGGTCGGCGCCGATGTCAGCGCCGCCGCCGGGGCACTCGCACCCGGCGAGATCCTGCTGCTCGAGAACACGCGCTGGGAGCCTGGCGAGGTTGCAAATGACCCGGAGCTCGGAGCGCAGCTCGCCGGCCTCGCGGACGCTTTCGTCAACGACGCGTTCGGCGCCGCCCATCGCGCCCACGCCTCGACCGCGGGCGTCGCCGAATATCTCCCGGCGGTCGCCGGGCCATTGCTCGAGCGCGAGGTGCGCACGCTCAGCGCAATCATCGAGGCGCCGGAGCGACCGCTCGTCGTCGTTCTCGGCGGCGCGAAGGTCTCCGACAAGGTCGGCCTCATCGAGCGGTTCCTGGACGGCGCGGAGGCGATCCTGATCGGTGGCGCGATGTGCTTCGCGTTCTTCCGTGCGAAGGGGATCGCGACGGGTGATTCGCTCGTCGAGGAGGAGGGGATCGAGCTCGCCCGCCATGCGCTGCAGCGCGCCGAGGGCGGGGACTGCCGTCTGCTGCTGCCCGTGGACCTGGTTCTCGGCCGCGAGTTCTCCGACGCCACCGAGCCGCGCGCGCTCGACGGCGTGGAAGTGCCCGAGGGCTGGATGGGGCTCGACGTCGGCCCGCGCACGACCGAGGCCTACGGACACGAGATCGCCGCTGCGGGAACGGTGCTCTGGAACGGCCCGATGGGGGCGTTCGAGCTCGGACCGTTCGCATCCGGTACCCGCGCCGTCGCGGAGTCGGTCGCGGCGACGGCGGGGACGACCGTCGTCGGCGGCGGCGACTCGGCCGCCGCGCTTGCGAAGTTCGGTCTTGCCGAGCAGGTCACCCACCTCTCGACCGGTGGCGGCGCTTCGCTCGAGCTGCTCGAGGGACGAAAGCTGCCCGGCGTGGAGGCGCTCGACGATGCCTGAGCGGCGGCCCTACATCGCCGGCAACTGGAAGATGTTCAAGGGGATCGCCGAGACGCGGGAGTTCCTGCCGGCCCTCGCGGACGCGTTGGCGCCCGCCGACGAGCGCCCGGCAGACGTCGGTGTCTGCGCGCCGTTCACGTCGCTGGCGGCGGCGGTACAGGGCGCCGAGGGAACCGGGATTGACGTC
Organism: uncultured Thermoleophilaceae bacterium; assembly: GCA_963790245.1. GTDB lineage: Bacteria > Actinomycetota > Thermoleophilia > Solirubrobacterales > Thermoleophilaceae > JACCVG01. Next base: position 776,810 of record CAWBNP010000002.1, on the reverse strand, counting down.
TTCGCCCAGAACATGAGCCAGGCCGCCGACGGCGCCTTTACCGGCGAGGTAAGCGCGTCGATGCTGCTCGAGGTCGGCGTCGGCGGTGTGGTGCTCGGCCATTCCGAGCGTCGGCAGCTATTTGGCGAGACCGACACGGCGCTGCGCGAGAAGCTCCCGGCAGCCATCGAGGCCGGACTGCAGCCGATCCTCTGCGTCGGTGAGACCGAGGAGGAACGCGAGGCGGGCGACATGCAACGCCGCCTTCGCCAGCAGGTGGGCGAGGCGCTGGCGGCCGTCGCCGTCGCGGATCTCAGCGGGATCGTGATCGCCTACGAGCCGATCTGGGCGATCGGGACCGGAAAGGTCGCGAGCCCCGAGCAGGCCCAGGACGCGATCTCGTTCATCCGCGCCCTGGTCGCCGATCGATCGCAGGAGGCCGGCGGGCTGGTGCGGGTCCTGTACGGGGGGAGCGTCAAGCCCGGAAACGCGGCCGAGATCCTCGGCCAGCCGGATGTCGACGGTGCCCTCGTCGGCGGAGCGAGCCTCGACCCGGACGACTTCGCCGCGATCGTCGCGGCCGCCGCCTGAGCCGCGCGATCCGAGCACTCCGTGGCCGATAGGAAGCCTCCGCTGCCGGCCGTCTGTCTGGTCGTGCTGGACGGGTGGGGCTTGGCGCCGCCCGGCCCCGGAAACGCGGTCGAGCTCGCGCGAACTCCTGTCTTCGACGCCCTCTGGGACACCTTCCCGCGCACCACCCTGACGACCCACGGCCGGGCGGTCGGGCTCCCCGAGGGCCAGATGGGCAACTCCGAGGTCGGCCACCTCAACCTCGGAGCGGGCTCGGTTGTCCGCCAGGATCTGACCCGGATCGACGACGAGGTGGCCGACGGCGGCTTCGCCACCAACCCGGCGCTGCGGGCGGCCTGCACGGCGGGCCGGGCCGCAGGCCGACTGCACCTGCTGGGGTTGGTCTCGGGCGGCGGCGTGCACGCGAGCATGGACCACATGGCCGCCTGCCTCGAGCTCGCGGCGGCCGAGGGCGTCGAGGACGTCATCGTCCACGCGTTCACCGACGGTCGCGACACCGCCCCCGACTCCGGCGCGGGGTTCATCGCTGAGGCCCAGGCGACGGTCGATCGCTGTGGCGCGCGATTCGGGACCGTCGGCGGCCGCTACTACGCGATGGATCGCGACCGGCGCTGGGATCGCAGCGAGCTCGCGTTCCGGGCGATCGCGAGCGGCGACGGAGCCGCCGCGCCGGCTGCGACCGCGGCCGCCGCCGTGGCCGCCGCCTACGCACGCGGTGAGAGCGACGAGTTCATCCTGCCGACGGTCGTTGGCGACTACGCGGCCATCCGGCCCGGCGACGCCGCGATCTTCTTCAACTTCAGGCCCGATCGCGCGCGGCAGCTGGTGCGAGCGATCGGCGAGCCCGACTTCGACGAGTTCGACCGGCCGGCCGGGTTCGAGCCCCTCGCGCTGACGACCCTCACCGAGTACCAGGAGGGCTGGCCCTACCCGGTCGCCTACCCGCCCGCGCGCCCCGGGACGACGCTCGCAGCGACGCTCGCCGAGCGCGGCCACACCCAGCTGCACGTCGCCGAGACCGAGAAGTACGCCCACGTGACCTACTTCTTCAACGGCGGTGACGAGGTGCCCAACGACGGCGAGCAGCGACGGTTGGTCGATTCTCCACGGGACGTTCCCACCTACGACCACAAGCCGGAGATGAGCGCCAAGGCCGCGGCGGCTGCGTTCATCGAGGCGTGGACCGAGGGCGACCACCGGTTCGGAGTGATCAACTTCGCCAACCCCGACATGGTCGGCCACACCGGCGTCATCGAGGCCGCGGTGGCGGCGATCGAAACCGTCGACAGCTGTCTCGGAGAGATCCTTGATGCGGTCCACGCTCGCGGCGGCGGCGCCGTCGTGACGGCCGACCATGGCAACGCCGAGCAGATGCTCGAGCCGGACGGCAGCCCGAACACCGCCCACTCGCTCAACCCGGTGCCGCTCGTCATCACCGCCGCCGTCGGCCGGCTCCGCGAAGGCGGGGTGCTTTGCGACGTTGCGCCGACGGTCCTCGATTTGCTCGGCGAGCTCCAGCCCGAGGCGATGTCGGGCCGTTCGCTGATTCAGCGGTGACGGAAGCGGGCGATCGCCTGGATCACGAGGTAGCCGAGGGTGCCGCCGATCACGAACGACCAGTTGAACACTCCGAGCAGCGCCAGCAGGCTGAGGACTCCGACCATGACCGCGAGGTTGATCGCCAGCTGCGGAGGCGTCTGACTCGCCATCAGCCGCATGTTCTCGTCGACCCGCTGCCCGATCTTGCCCATGCGCAGCAGACTAGCGGCGCCTAAGCTCACAGCCGATGTCGCCCGCCTTCACGATCACCTCGCGCGACGGCGACGCTCGGGCCGGTGTCCTCGAGCTCCCGCACGGGACCGTCGCGACGCCCGCCTTCGTGCCGCTCGCCTCGACCGGCACGGTCAAGTCGCTGCACGCATCCGAGGTCTCCGCGCTCGGCTTCGAAATGGTGCTCGGTAACACCTTCCACCTGTTCGTCCGCCCCGGCGCCGACCGGCTGCGCGAGCAGGGCGGCCTGCACAAGTTCATGGGCTGGCGCCACCCGATCATCACCGACTCGGGCGGCTTCCAGGTCTTCTCGATGGGTCATGGCAACGTCGCGGCTGAGATCAAGCGAACCGGCTCGCGCGGCCAGGGCCAGGGCGCGCTGCTCTCGATCGATGAGCGCGGCGCGCGGTTTCGCTCCTACCTCGACGGAGCCGAGCTGTTCATGGGTCCCGAGGAGTCGATGGAGATGCAGGCCGCGATCGGATCCGACATTGCGCTCGCCTTCGATGAGTGCACGCCCTTTCACGTCACGCGCGAGTACACGCAGAGCTCCACCGAGCGGACTCACCGCTGGCTCGAGCGCTGCGTCGGCTGGCACCGCGAGCACGCGGCGCCCGGGCGGCTGCTCTACGGAATCGTCCAGGGAGGCGTCTACGAGGACATGCGCGGCGAATCGGCCCGCTTCGTCGCCGCGGCCGGAGTCGACGGGATCGCGATCGGTGGCTCGCTTGGCCAGGAGAAGCAGCAGATGCAGGAAGTGGTCGGCTGGGCACTGGAGGAATCGCCCGACCCGCTGCCGCGCCACCTGCTCGGGATCGGCGACATCGATGACCTCGTTGCGGGCGTCCGGGCGGGGGTCGACTCCTTCGACTGCGCGACGCCGACGCGGCTCGGGCGGCACGGCACCGCGCTCGTGCCCGATCCGGACGGTCGCTGGCGCCTCGATCTGACCGCTCCCGCGAGCGCGGCGGCCAAGGGCCCGATCGAGGAGGGCTGTCCGTGTCCGGCCTGTCGCGAGCACACCCGCTCCTACCTCCACTACCTGCTCCGAGCGCGCGAGCTGACCGGAGTCAGGCTCGTGACGCTCCACAACCTGACGTTCGTCGAGCGGCTGATGGCCGGAATGCGGACGGCGATCGGCGCGGGCGAGCTGGAGGCCTACGGGGAGCGCGTGCTCGCCGGCGACGCGCCGTAGACAGGTCTACTGGGTGTTCTCGCGGATGAACTGCTTGATCGCGTTGGCCTGGTCGGGGAAGTTGCTCTCGACGATCTCCTCGACCGTCCCGCGCTCGGCTTCGAGTACCGCGACGCCGACTATCGCGGCCGCCGCGAGGATCGCGAGCCCGACGAGGATCCGCCCGATGACCCGCTTGCGCTGCCGCTGGCGAGCCAGCTTGCGATCGGCCTGGCTCGGGCCGGCCTGGAGGCGGGCCGCGCCGCTCGGCTGCATCGGCTGTTCGGCCATCACGCGGGTCCCCTCATCCTGAGGCAGCGCTCTCGTCGCCTGCAGCTCGGCGGTCGCCATCCGCATCGTCTCGTCGGTGTACTGGCCCTGAAGCCCGGCGGCGATCGCCTGTCCCATCAGCAGCGCTGATCCGTAGCGCAGCTCGGGGTCGATCTCGAGGCTCGTCCGAACCGCGCGATCGAGGGCGGGCGGGACTTCGGGGCGGAACTCGGTGATCGGCAGGATCACGTCCTGCTGCTGCTTGAGCGCGAGCTCGGTCAGCGATGAGTATTCGTGGGGCAGCCGTCCGGTGAGGAACTGGTAGGCGCAGACGCCGAGCGAGTAGAGATCGGAGGCCGGACCGGCCTCCTCGCCGCGCGCCTGCTCGGGGGAGAGGTAGGCGGCGGTGCCGAGCACCGAGCCGACCTGGGTGATGCGCGTCTGCTCGGCAGCCTTGGCGATCCCGAAATCGGCGAGCTTGGTCGCGCCCGACTCGCCGACGATCAGGAGGTTGCCGGGCTTGACGTCGCGGTGGACGACGCCCGCGCGGTGGGCGTAGTCGAGGCCGTTACAGGCATCCTCGATCACCCGCGCCGACTCCTCGACCTCCATCGTCCCGCGATCGCGGAGGATCTCAGCGCAGGACGGGCCGTCGACGAACTCCATCACGATGTAGTGGCGACCGGAGTCACTGTCGCGACCGGAGTCGTAGACCTGGACGACATTCGGGTGCTGCAGCCGGGCGGCCGACAGCGCCTCGCGGCGGAAGCGCGCCACGAACGCCTCGTCGTCGGCGAGGTGCTCGGCGAGCAGCTTGACGGCGACCTGGCGCTCGAGCACCAGATCCTTGGCGAGGAACACCGTCGACATTCCGCCGGCGCCGAGCCGGCCCTCGAGCGTGTAGCGGTTGGCCACTTGAGACGGGGTCGACATCAGGGCCTACCAGGGCCGTGCCACGCACGGTATGACCTATTGGGAGCGTTCATCGGCTAGCCGTCGTCCTCCTCGGCCTCGACGGGAGCATCGGGAAATTCGCCCTTGGGCGGCTTGAGCTTCGGCTCCTTGCCGGGCTTCTCGTTCGGGATCTCGGGCTCGACCGGCTCCTCCTCCTCGGTCTCGGTCGTCACTGGATCCGTCGTGGTCTGGTCATCCTCGGTTTCGACAGGGGCGGTCGTCGTGGTGCTCTGCGTCGTCGTCGTGATCGGCTCCGGTTCCGGAACCTCGCACTCAGTCGCGAGTCGGTCGAGGTCGGCCACTGCGCCGGAGAGCACCTTGCGGATCTCCTCGTCGACTTTGCGAGGCAGCGCATCGATCGATTCCTGCAGGCCCGGGAGCCCGGTGCCGGTCAGGGTCGTGCAGTCGCCGTCGCGGAACTGCCCCTCGACGTCGTCGAGCGACGCTGCAATGGCCTTGGCGTCGTTACGGGGGATCCCCTCACGAGCCCCGCATCCCACCAGCACCGCGAGCACCAGAGGACAGGCCAGTGTCGCGGCGAGCCACGGGCGATACGTGCGCGTGTCGTGGGGACGCGTCATTGGCCGTAGTAAAGCCGGTCGGCGAGGGCCGCGGGCAGACCGGCCTCCCGAATGGCCTCGGCCGCCTCGTCGACGGCGTACTCGGAGCGCCGCCAAGTGGCTTTCCAGTCGTCGAGGTCAATCTCCAGCCACGCGGCGCGGGCATCGCCATCGCGCGGCTGCCCAACCGACCCCGGGTTCAGCAGCCAGCCGCCGTCTGCGATCGAGACCTCCGCGCCGGCCGCCGCCGGACCGCCGCCGGCCTCGCCACGCTCCTCGCTTCTGAAGCAGAGCGCGACGTGCGAGTGCCCGACCGCGCCTACGCGCGTGACCATCGCGTCGATGCACTCGGCGGCCAAGCCGGGGGAGAGGACGTACTCCCAGACCGGGTCGCGCGGACTGCCGTGGAACAGACCGATCGGCTGATTGATGTTCGATGCACTGAGGCCATTCAGAAACCCGCGCGCGTCCTCACCGAGCTCCGAGCGGGTCCAGCGCGCCGCCACGGCGGCATTTGGAGAGAACGTCGCGATGTCGAGGCGGTCGAGCACCACCAGATCGTGGTTCCCGACCAGGCAGACGTCGCAGGCTTCGGCGGCCAGGGCTACGCATTCGTTCGGCTGGGCCCCGTAACCGACCAGATCGCCCAGGCACCAGACGACGTCGATCCCTGCCCGGCGCACATCGGCGAGCACGGCCTCGAGCGCCGGCAAGTTGCCGTGGATGTCGCTGATCACCGCCGCCCGGGATGAATCGGGCACGGAGGGCCGCTCTAGAGTGTCTTCGGGATGGGCGCTCATCGCTACCGGTTACCGCTGGCACTGGTCGCCGGGGCCGGTGCCGCCGCGGTGGCGACCTTCGTCCTCCGGCCGCGCGGAGCGGACATCGAACCCCTCGTAGTCGAGGCGCAAGCATATTTCAGTCCGGCCGAGCTGGCGCGCGCGGAGGCTTTCACCGGTCCACAGCGGGTAATCGGCTTGACCCAGCTGGCCTTGACCGGCGTCGCCTTGGCCGCGCTCGCCCTGCGGCCTCCCGGATCGGTCCGTGGCTGGATCGCCGCCGCGGAGCGTCGTCCGCTGCTCGGCGGAGCGGCCCTCGGCGCCGGGATCTCGCTCGGCATCGGACTCGTCTCGCTGCCGCTCGGACTGCTTGCCCACCAGCGCGCGAGCGCCGTCGGGCTCTCGACCCAGCCGCTCGACGAGTGGTTTCTCGACCTCGGCAAGATGGGCGCCATCGGCCTGGTCGAGGGCGCCGCTGCCGGCGCGGGGGTCGTGCTGCTGATCCGCCGCTTCGGCGAGCGCTGGTGGATCGGCGGCGGACTAGCGGCGATCGCGTTGGCGGTTTTGTTCACCTACGCCGCGCCGGTAGTGCTGGAGCCGCGCTTCAACGACTTCGAGCCCCTCCCGCCAGGTGATCTGCGTGAGTCGGTGCTCGGCCTCGCCGAGCGTGCCGGGGTCTCGGTCGGCGAGGTCTACGAAATCGACGCCAGCCGGCGTACAACAGGTGCGAACGCCTACGTCGGGGGGCTAGGCTCGACGAGGCGGGTCGTCCTCTACGACACGCTGCTCGATCAGTTCCCACCGGCTGAGGTCCGCTCGGTTGTCGCCCACGAGCTCGCGCACGTCGAGCACCAGGATGTCCCGCGCGGTTTGATCTGGCTCGCATTGGTCGCGTTGCCGGCAGCCTGTGTGATCGACCTCCTCGCGCGGCGGCTGGCCGCGGCCCGTCGGTCCGGGCCAGCGGGCTATTCACCCGGGCCGGTTGGGCGGCTGCCGTCGCTCGCGTTGGCGATGGCACTCGTCGGGTTCGCGATCGGCATCCCCGCGAGCGCTCTCTCGCGTTCGGTCGAGCGCAGCGCCGACCGGCGAGCACTCGAGCTCACGGGCGAGCCGGAGGCATTGATCGAGCTCCAGCGGCGGCTCGCTATCAACAACGTCTCCGACCCCGACCCGCCGGCGCTCCTGCACGCCCTGCTCGGTAGCCACCCGACGGCGCTCGAGCGGATCGGCGCTGCGCGCTCCGCCGAAAAACAAGGCGCGAGCGCCCCGTGAGGACGATCGTGATCGCCGTCGGGCGGCTGCGACCGCCGTACGCCGACGACGTGGCGCACTACCAGAAGCTGCTCGCCCGGCACACTCGTCTCGAGCTGATCGAGTTGCGCGAGAGCGAGCAGGTTCCCGGGCGGATCCCTGAGCGCGCTTTCGTCGTCGGGCTCGACTCCGGTGGGACGACGTTCGACTCGCACGGGTTCAGCGGGTTCCTTGCCGAGCGTAGGATGGCCGGTCTCGACCTCTGCTTCATCGTCGGCGGACCGCGTGGCCTCGATCTGGCTCGCAGGGACCTGAGCCTGTCGCTCGGGCCGATGACACTTCCTCACCAGCTCGCGCGCGTCGTCCTGCTCGAGCAGATCTATCGCGCCCACAAGATCCTGGCCAACGAGCCCTACCACTACTGAGTTGGCAGACTGACGGCGTGTCAAGCGTCGCAGATCCCCTCGGTGAGTTGCACGCCGCGGTTGCCGCCGTGGCTTCCGATCTGCGTGGCTCGACGGTCGAGCTTCCGGATCTCGGCCGGCCACCGAAGCCGGAGTTCGGGGACTACTCGACAAACGCGGCGATGCTGCTCGCGCCGGAGCTCGGCCAACCGCCGCGAGCAATTGCCGAACAACTGGCCGAGCGGCTCGGCACGGTCCTCGGCGACCAGCTCGAGCGGATCGAGATCGCCGGCCCCGGGTTTCTCAACCTGTTCGTCTCCGATCGCTGGCTGCGCGGCTCGCTCGCGCGGATCGGCGAAGCGGGCGAACGGTTCGGCTCCGGTCCGGCCAGCGAGCGTGTCCTCGTCGAGTTCGTCAGCGCCAATCCGACCGGCCCGATCACCGTCGCCGCGGCTCGGCACGCGGCCTACGGGGACTCGCTCTGCCGAATCCTCGAGCTCGCCGGTCACTCCGTCGAGCGCGAGTACTACGTCAACGACTACGGATCCCAGGTCCGCCGCTTCGGCGAGTCGCTGATCGCGCGGGCGCGGGGCGAGCAGCCTCCCGAGGACGGCTACCAGGGCGGCTATGTCACCGAGATCGCGGCGCAGATCGACGGCGCAGGTGCGCGCGATGCCGATCCCGACGACGTCGCCGCGAGTGGCGTCGAGTTGATCCTCGAGGGCGTCAGGGCGACGCTCGAGCGGTTCGGCGTCGACTATGACCGCTACTTCTCCGAGCGGTCCTTACACGAGGATGGCGCGATCGCGGCGGCGATCGCATCACTTGAGGCCGATCAGCACGTTTATCCCCACGAGGACGCGACCTGGGTACGAACGACCGATTTCGGCGACGACAAGGACCGGGTGCTCCAGCGCGGCAGTGGTGAGCTGACCTACTTCGCCGCTGACATCGCCTACCACCTCGACAAGCGCTCGCGCGGTCACGAGCGGGTCATCAACGTCTGGGGCGCCGACCACCACGGCTATATCGGGCGAACGCAGGCCGTCTGGAGCGCGCTCGGTGGTGCGCCGGACGCGCTCGAGGTGATCGTGATGCAGCTCGTCAACCTGCGCGACGGCGGCGCAGTCGTGCAGATGTCAAAGCGCGCGGGCGACATCGTGACCCTCGACGACCTGCTCGACGACATCGGCGTCGATGCGGCGCGTTTCTTCCTCGTTCAGCGCAGTCACGACACGACGCTCGACCTGGACCTCGCGCTGGCTCGCGAGCAGTCCCAGGACAACCCGGTCTACTACGTCCAGTACGCGCACGCGCGGATCGCGAGCATTCTCCGCAAGGCAGGCGCCGAGCGGGTCGAGCGGGCGCTTGCAGCGGATCTCACCGAGAGTGCGGAGACGCCGCATCCTTCGGCGCGCACCCTGATCAAGCGGCTGCTCGCCTTCCCCGGGGAAATTGCGCTCGCGGCCGAGCGTCGTGCTCCCCATCGGTTGACGACCTACGCGCTCGAGACCGCGCAGGACTTCTCGGCCTTCTACCGCGACTGCCGCGTCGTGGGAGCGGCCGAGGAGGGCGGGGACGAGGATCTTCGGATCGCGCTGAGCGAGCATTCGCGGCGGCTGCTCGAGCGGACGCTCGGGCTGCTTGGAGTCGCCGCGCCGAGCGAGATGTAGGGAACGGCTACAGGTCGTAGCGGCGCAGGTCGGCATCGAGTCGCGCCGCATCCTCGGTGTTCGCCTCTTCCTCGGCCGTAAGCCTGGCGGCATCGTCGGCTCCGGCGGTGGGGGGCGGATCGTCAAGACCGTCGGTGGGTCGCCGACGACGCCAGCGGAGCGCGAGCACCGCCAGCGCGATGACCGCGATCAGCGCGCCGATCAGCGGAACGAGATAGGCCGCGAGGTCGAAACCGCTTGCCGGGGGAAGCGCCAGGACGGCGGGTCCGAACTCGCGCGTGAGCGCCTGCTTGATCTGATCCTTGGAGCGACACTGCTCGACCAGCTCGAGGATGAACGCGCGCTGGCGTTGGGCCTGGGGCGCTTCGATCGCGAGGCCGAGCGCCGTGCCGCAGACCGGGCACATGACCTCGTCCTCGAGGTCGGCGACGCTCGTCTGAGGGCAGGCGGCGAGCGCCGCCGCCGGAACGATCGCAGCGATCGCGGAGGCGAGGAGAATGATTCGGAGTGCCCTCATGCAGGTTCCTCGAGCAGCGGGAGGACGGTCGACTCGAGCCACTCCGAGTCGACGGGGCCGCGCTGGATCGCCACGATCCGCCCTCCTCGATCGATCACGATCGTCTCCGGGTAGCCCGCGACGCCGAACCGCCCGGCGGTCTCGCCTTCGACGTCGCGCAACATCGGATAGGTGAGGCCGAACTCCTCGATGAAGGCCTCGGCGTCGGCCGTCACATCGAGGGCGTCGACGCCGAGCACGAGCCCGCCACGGTCTTCGATTCGCTCGTGGAAGGCCTGGAGCGCCGGAGACTCCGCGCGGCAGGGCTCACACCACGAGGCCCAGTAGTTGAGCACCACGACCTGGCCTTCGAAGTCGGCGAGCGAGCCCGCCCCCGACCCGTCCAGCCGGGGCAGAACCAGCGGCGGTGCGGGCGGGCGCTGGCCGGCGGCGAGCGCCTCGTCGATCCCGCGGTCCGGTGAGGCCGCGCGCAGGCCGAAGAGCAGCAGCGCGAGCAGCGCCAGGACTCCCAGCGAGGTCACGAGTACCGGCGGGGAGAGCAGGCGCCGCATCGCCAACAGCGTAGTTAGAGGCCGTTCAGGCCGCGCACGAGCAGGTAGAGCCCGAAGCCCAGCCCGAGAAGGATCGTGACACGGCGCTCGTTGCGCTGGAAGGTCGCGGCGATCCGCGCGAGCGCCGCGTCGGCCGTCGCGGGTGCGATGTGGGTCAGTGAGAGCGGCAACCAGACCGTCGAGAGCACGAGCACGATGACCAGGGCGGTGGCGATCAGCTCGTCGGCGAATGCCAGGTCACCGGCGGCGATCAGCTTGAGTGCCGGCAGGTAGAGCAACAGCGAGGTGAAGTTGGTGCACATCGACCCGATGCCGATCGCGAAGGCGCGACGGGGAGTGACGGTCGCGTGGGAGTCGGTGCTCGAGGCCGGCTTGACTGGGACCTTGCGCACCGCCCGCGAGAGCGCCCGCAGGCCGATCGCGAGCAGGATCGCGGCGAAGACGAGGTCCAGGACGGTGAGCGCCGTGGGGGAGAGCTTCAGCGATATGCCGCTTCCGAACAGCAGGATCAGCCCCGCCAGGGCGAGCAGCGGAACGGCTTCCCCCGCGACGAATGCGAGCGCGCGGCGGGTACGACCCGGTCCGGTCAGCATCGCGACCGTGATCGCGAGCACGATCGGGCTCACGGCGGCGCCGAGCGCCAGCGGGACGGTTTCCAGGAGCACGGGGCCGATCCGCGCATCATTGCCGGTTGCTCTCTGAGCTGCGAGCCTGCACAATCCCGGGATGGCTCATCGCACCTTTACGCGCCTCCTGCTCATCGTCGTCGTGATCGCCCTCGGGCTGTTCCCGGCAACGGCCGCCGCCGACGAGCGCGACGACAGGTCCAAGGATCGGGACGAGTCCAGCCTCGCCGACAAGCCGATCGGGGAGGGGAGTTGTGCGAAGCGGGTACGCGAGCTCAAAGAGCTGCTTGCCGACTTGAGTTATCTGCCGCGCGCCAATGGCAGTTGCATGAAGGAGGAAGAGGGCTTCGCGCTGACCGCCTTCCAGAAGCAGGAGGGGATCAAGCCCGACGGCAAGGCCGACCGCAAGACCTTGAAGCGACTCGTCAAGTCCGAGACGCCGAATCCCGGGAAGGGGGGCGCCTCCGACCGGCTGGTTGTCTCGCTCAAGCGCCAGGTGCTCTACATCGTCAAGGGCGACGAAGTCAAGCGAACGATCGCGATCGCGAGCGGGCGGGCCGGTTTCTCGACCCCACGCGGGCGGTACAAGATCTATCGCAAGGAGCGCAACAGCTATTCGAACGAGTTCAACGTGAACCTGCCCTGGGCGTCCTACTTCGTGCGGGGAATCGCGTTCCACGCCTCGAACGACGTGGCACGCCGGCCCGCCTCACACGGCTGCATCCGCGTTCCTCCGCCGTTCGCACGCGAGGTCTACCGCGACGCGCCGCTCGGGCGTGAGGTGGTCGTCGACTAGAGCCAGCGGGGCGCTAAAGTCGCCCCAGCGCGGACGTAGCTCAGTTGGTAGAGCGTTGGCTTCCCAAGCCGAAGGCCGCGGGTTCGAGCCCCGTCGTCCGCTTGAAGAAAGGCCTGCAAATAGCGTTATCGCGATCTGCGGGTGAGCTTGATCAGTACCGATCTCGGGGCTCTACAAACGCCGCTTGAGGCGGTTGATCGGCGCCGGTCTCACGCTACCCAAGCCTTCTGAGGGCGCCCGTTGACCAGCCCGCACTACCACCGAGGAGCGCTGCGTGGTGGCGCGGGCGACAATCGGAGCGGCCCTCCTAACATCCAGCTAATGGTCGGGCAAGGTCAAACCCAAACGGCCAGAGGCGCCCGCTCACTGCTCGATCCGCTCGCCCAGCGGATCTATGACGGGTTCGGCGAGCGGTTCTACTACGGGGTCGCCGTCGTCGCTGTCATCAACGCGACGATCGCGGTGGCGGTTGCCGTCCCGGTCGTTGCCGCGTTCGCCGTTGGCAGCACCTCCGAGGTGCTTCGGATAGGAGTGGTGTGTGGTCTGACGAGCCTAGTCGCCATCCTGTTGAGCTTCCGGATCCTCAAACCGAGGTTCGAGGTCATGCGCGAATGGCCCGGCCGGCCAGACCGAGACACAGCGTCCGCCGCCTGGTCGGAGGCCGCTCGTTTCGCACCGTGGACGGTCGCGCTCGGGGTAGTGATCTTTTCGCTGCTCTTTCTGCCGGTGTTGTTCTACGTAAAGCTCGAGCTTGATCTCTCCTGGTCCGTTGTCCCCGCCTACTTCGTCTTCATCGAGCTCACGATCGTGCTCGCCGCGATCTTGGACTTCTTCGCCTTCGAGTGGCTCCTTGTCCCGCTTTTCCGCGAAGTCAGCGGCTACCTCCCGAGGGATTTTGTACCCGCCATCCAGCCTGTCTCGACGCGCTTCAGGCTGATCCTCGTCGTCGCGCTGGTCGGCACGTTCAGCACGATCGCGGTAGCTGGACTTCAGACCCCGGACGTCTCTGCAGAAGCACGCGTAGCAATCGCAGTCGGCTCAGCCCTCGGCGTCACACTCACCCTCGGCCTGCTCCCGATCGTCTACCTCGCTCAGTCGATCATGCGACCCGTCCGAGAGCTCGAGCGGGTCGTCGCGGAGGTCGACGCCGGTGTTCTTGATGCCAGGGCCTCGCTGCTCGGCGCTGACGAGATCAGTCGCGTAACGGGCAGCTTCAACCAGATGATCACCCGGCTCGGCGATCAAGCACAGGAGCTGCGCGCTTCCCGCGCCCGCATCGTTGCGGCCGGCGATGCCGAGCGCAAGCGGGTCGAGCGCAACCTGCACGACGGCGCCCAGCAGCAGCTCGTCGCCCTGGGGCTCGAGCTGCGCCTGCTCCAGGCGAGAGCGCGCCACGCATCTTCCGAGGAGATCGATGCGGCTCTCTCAGACGCCGGCGATTCGCTCTCAGAAGCGCTCGGAAACCTCCGCGAGCTCGCCCGCGGTCTGCACCCCCAGATCCTGACAACGAACGGCCTCGGACCAGCCGTGCGCCAGCTCGCGGCGCGCAGCCCTGTTCCCGTCGCGGTCGAGATCTGTGAAGGGCGCTTCGCCGGTCAGATCGAGTCGACCGCCTACTTCGTAGTCTCCGAGGCGCTGGCGAATATCGCGAAGTATTCACAGGCAAGCAAAGCGACACTCTCGATCGCAAGAGCGGATGGCTCGCTGCTCGTCACCGTGACCGATGACGGCATCGGCGGCGCCGATGCGAGTGCGGGCTCGGGACTTGCGGGACTCGTTGATCGAGTCGCCGCGGTCGGCGGCGAGCTGCGGATCGATAGCGAGGACGGACGCGGTACCCGGGTTGTCGCGGAGTTGCCGTGTCGTCCGCTTGACGAAGCCCTGCAAGTCGAAGTTTCGCGATTGCGGGATGACGCAGTGGCTTAAGGCACTACTTTCGAGACCATCGCGACAGGCCTACCAGCCGGGTAGCGGCGCGCGGCTGGTGCTTGGCAAAGCTGGCGAGGGCTCGTGATGGCAGTGGCGGTTTGTCCGATGCATCGACCTTGACCGCGCCTTCCCCTCCGTCCCCATCGACCAGCGCATAGAGGCGCCACTCACCGGGTACGCCCTTCAACTCACGCGCGCCCCGATCGGCGAAGCGAAGTTCGGATCCGACGACGAGGTCCTTGACGGTTCCGGAGACAAGGACCTCGCCCGGCGCGGCCGCAGCGCTGACCCGCGCACCAATGTGAACAGCCATTCCGCCGATGTCCTCGCCGATGGTCTCGCACTCACCGGTGTGGAGTCCAGCCCTGATCTGGATGCCCAGCCCCTCGGCCCCCTCGACGATAGAGCGAGCGCACTCGATACCCCGAGCGGGCCCGTCAAACGTTGCAAGATGCCCATCCCCGGTCGATTTGATCGCGCGCCCTCTGTATCGGCTGACCTGGCCTCGAACGTGGGAGTCGTGGCGCTCCAGGATCCCTCGCCAAGTCCGATCGCCCACTCTCGCCGCGGTTTCCGTCGAGGACACGATGTCGGTGAAGAGCACCGTGGCCAGGGTCCGCTCACCAGCCTCGCGTCCGCGCGCGCCTGTTAGAAACTCCTCGGTTTCCCCGAGTAGCAAATCTGAATCGCCTGCCCACCACCAATGATCCCTACCCTCGAGCTCGACGTAGCGCGCGTCAGGGATGCGATCGGCCAGATCCCGTGCCGCCTCCACGGGCCATACCTCGCCGCTGCGGTGCATGACCAAGGTGGGCTGCTCGATCGAACACAGAATGTCGCCGAGGTCCAGTCGTCGCATCGCCTCGACCATCGCTCGCGCCATCGCGGGACTGGCCGCAGTCCGTTCGAAGACCCCGGTCAGCCGCTTGCCAAGCTCGCCCTGGCGGACGCTCGGCGCCATGAAGGGCAGGAGCCGGCCCTCACCCCAGTGCTCCACCACCTCCGCCAGCCCGTCATAAGCATCTGAGCATGCCGCCGCCCACGGCACTGCGCCAGGAGCCGGGGTGCCGGTGACCAAGGAGCCGAAGAGGGCGAGGGCACTGACGCGCTCGGGATAGGTGGCTGCCAATAGCAGCGCGATCGCAGCGCCTTCGGAGAAACCGAAGATCGCCGCGCGTTCGGTGCCCGCTGCGTCCATCACAGCGAGCAGATCATCCATCCGCTCTTCAAGCGTCGGCACCGAGCCAACGGGATCAGAGAGCCCAGTACCCCGCTTGTCGTAGAGGATCAGGCGGGAGAACGACGCCAGCCGCCGGTTCCCGCGAGCCCAGTCAGGGTCTGTCCACTGCAGGTCGAGATGAGACACGAACCCAGGCACCACAACTAGGTCGAGTGGCCCGTCGCCCAGCACTTGGTACGCGATACGGAGGTCTCCGCTCAGGGCGTAGCGCGTGTCGGGTTGGTTCAGGACGGCGATTCTGGGGCTCCGCTGAGTCGCGGCACCGGCCGGACGTGTCTTCGACGCGAGGCTTCCACGAACAAGATCCTATTTGTGCCACCGTCGCGGTGACCACGGGGGTTCCCGGCGCAGAATTGAGTTCGCTGGTGGGAAAGGGGGCGAGTGCGACGTGACGGGGGCGGGACCTGCGGAGGGGCCGCCGGCACCGGCAATCGGCGGAACATTGTGCCGTGGAATGTCACGCCTCTCAGTTAGTGACGCTCAGCGATTCCCAACGACCGGCAAGGCTCGAGACCCGTGGAGACACTGAAGGCCGCTCCGGGCTGGCTCGGATGTATCTCGCGGATGGCGGAATAGCGTCGGGCGCATGAGAGTCCCAGTCCTCGCGGTCTTGCTCGCCGCGATCATGCTGTTCGCTGCGGATCGCCCGGCAGAGGCGACGCCCATAGACAACATCGCCTCCGACAGTTTCGGAGAGCCCGGCGCGATCTCGCTGCCGGCCGACGATGGAGCTCACGACGGAGTGTTCGTCGAGTGGTGGCAGTGGTGGCTCCACCTGCGCGCGAAGAACGGCGACCGATTCGGAGCCACGGTCGTGTTCTTCCATTTTCCGCTGGACACCGCCCCCGGCCAGGCCGGAGCGGCTCCGCGTCGAACTGACGTGCGGATCACCGACGCGTCCCGCCAGAGGGTCGTCAGCGACAGCCAATGGAGCGCGGGCGATCCGGTAGCAAAGGTGCCGAACGGATTTGACCTAAGCGATCTCGGCCAGACCGCCCGGGGCGGGAACGGCCGGGACCGCCTCCACCTCGAGCTCGAGGAGTATGCGGCCGATCTGCGGGTGCGCGCGCGCCGCGAACCCGTTCTGTTCTTCAACGAGGCTGGGTTCATCCGCACCGATCCGGTAGAGAGCGCCCGCCTCTACGAGCGTCAGCGGATGAAGGCGACCGGGCGGCTCACGCGGGATGGCAGGCGATTCGAGGTAACCGGGTCAAGCTGGTTTGAACATGGCTGGGGCAACATCCCAAATGTCGTGACCTACAACTGGGATTTCTTTCACCTCGAGCTTGACGACGGGCGTGATGTGCAGGTTGCGCGGGTCCGGCGAGCGCCCGGCAGTCCGGTCTTCTTGTGGGAGGGCACGATCCGCGACAAGCGCGCTCAGACGCGTTACCTCGAGGAAGGCGATTTTGAATTGGAGCCG
This sequence comes from uncultured Thermoleophilaceae bacterium, assembly GCA_963790245.1. Classification (GTDB taxonomy): domain Bacteria; phylum Actinomycetota; class Thermoleophilia; order Solirubrobacterales; family Thermoleophilaceae; genus JACCVG01. The sequence goes on along the minus strand of CAWBNP010000002.1, from coordinate 760,323 downwards.
CGGGGGACATGGGCCCGCGACGATGGCAGCTGCACCTACCCAAGCGACTGGCGGATCCGACTGGGCGACGAAACACTCCGCTTGATTCCAATGGCCGAAGACCAGGAAGTCCGCAACCCGATTTATGGCCACTACTGGGACGGCAACGTCCGCATCGAGGGTGACGTGACCGGCCGTGGAGTAGCCGAACACCTCAACTACTGCGTCACGCCTTGAGTGAAGTGCGTCGGCGGGCGGGAGCTCAAGGGCCAGCCCGGTCCCATGATCGGACGCGCGGCACGGTCGGCGTCTCGCGGCGCCGCTTCATCGGCCAGGCCGGGATCGCGACGATCGGCGCTGCCGGGGTACTGGCGGCTCCGGGCCTCGCCGGGACGCCGACTCGCAAGCGCCGCAAGCGCCAGACAGTCGCGGTCTTCGGCGGCGGAATCGCGGGGCTGACTGCCGCGCATGAGTTGATCGAGCGCGGCTTTGACGTGACGGTTTACGAGTCCCGCGCGTGGGGCGGCAAGGCCCGGAGTACCGAGGTTCCTCACTCAGCTCGCGGCGGACGACGACCGCTGCCGGGCGAGCACGGCTACCGCTTCTGGTTCGGCTTCTACCAAAACACGATCGACACCTTCCGCCGCATAGCTGAGGGTGGGAGCAGCACGTTCGATCGACTCACCGCGGTACCCCAGTTCGCTTTCGCCCGCGACGGTGGCCGGGGTAACCTGGCTCTCGGGCTCGCGTTTGGTGACGATCCCAAGGCGACGACACCCGAACAGGTCGTCGATCTGATCGTTGCGCTGGGGCTCGAGGCCGCTCTCCCGCCGGATGGGGCCGCTTGGTTCGGGAACCGGATGGGGGTCTTCCTGTCCAGCTGCGAGGCGCGCAGGATGGACGACTGGGAGCACCAGTCCTGGGTCGATTTCATGCGGGCTGACAGCTATGGCGAGAACTACCGGCGGATCCTCGTCAAATCTTTGTCGGAGGTCGTACAGGCCTCGAAGGCCGAGACGACCTGCGCCCGATTCCCGAGCCTGGTTCTCGAGTGGGTCATCTACAACGTCCTCGGGCGCAACTCGAACGGGCCGGTTGGGAGAATGCTCGACAGGCCGACCGACGAGGCGCTCTTCACACCGTGGCTGGAGCTGCTGCGCGATCAGGGATGTCGGCTTCATCGCGGCCAGCGACTCGAGGCTCTCGACGTCCGCGATAGTCGGATAGCTGGCGCACGTCTCCGCGATCGTCGTGGGGCCTCCGATGTCAGCGCCGACTTCTATGTCTGTGCGTTGCCGGTCGAGCGCGCGCGCCGTCTCTGGAATCCGGCGGTTCTGCGTGTGGATCCGTCGCTTGCACGGATGCGCCGGCTTGACACCGACTGGATGAACGGACTGAAGTTCTTCCTAAGCGAGGAGCTCCCGGCGAGCCAGTCATTCATCGTGCACTGCGACTCTCCCTGGTCGGTCAGCGCGGTGGCCCAAGCCGGGCTCTGGGGCGGCGACTTCGCCTCGCGCTATGGCGACGGGCAGGTCCGGGAGAGCCTCTCCACAATCATCTCGAACTGGAACACGCCGGGGGTGCTCTACGGCAAGACGGCACGCGAGTGCACCCCGGATGAAGTGGCGGCGGAGGCGTGGGAGCAGATGAAGCGCCACGTCAATGACGACGGTGAGATCGTGCTGGCGGACGACATGCTCCATTCCTATGACATCGATCCAGGGATGATGCTGCGCAATCGCCGGCTGGTCAGCAGGGATCCCCTGGTTCTTCCGAGCGTCGGGCAGTTCGCCGATCGGCCGGACGTCACCACCGCGATCCCGAACCTCTTCCTCTGCGGTGACTACCTCAAGAGTGATTGGGAGGTCGCCAACATGGAGTGCGCGAGTTTCAACGCGCGCCGTGCCGCAAACGCCGTGCTCGATCGTTCCGACTCACGTGAAGAGCCGTGCAGCGTGATCGGCCCCTACCGCCCGCCCGAGTGGGAACCCGCCAAGAAGATCGACGCGGACCGCTACCGGCGCGGCCAGCCCAACCTGTTGGACGTCGGGACATGAGCGGGCGGACTCGGAGCGAGCTCACGCTCGGCCTGCTGCCGATCCTCTACCTGGCGCATCCGGTCGTGACTCCGATTCGTGAGCTCGAACGGGTGGTGGCAAGCGTCGAGGCGGGAGACCTGAGCCCCCGCGCGCCCTTGCTGGGCGCGGATGAGATCAGCGCCTCTCCGGAAGCGTCAACCGCATGGTTGGCCGACTGGGTGAGCAGTCGGACGAACTGCACGAGCAATCGGATGCGCTGCGTGCCTCTCGCGCCCGGAGGGTCGCCGCCTCAGACGCCGAGCGCCGGCGTGTGGAGCCAAACATCCACGACGGGGCGCAGCGTTGCTCGAGGCCTGGGTCGAGAGGGCCCCGGCGGATGAGATCGAGGCGGGACTTGCGCGGGCCGGGGAGTCGCTGTCGCACGCGCGGGGGACCTGCGCGAGCTCGCCCGCGGCGTGAACCCCCAGATCCTGACGACGAGCGGCCTCGGACCGGCTGTCCGCCAGCTCGCATCGCGCTGTCCGGTTCCCGTTGCCGTCGAGGTCTGTGCGAGGGACTGGTCGACCGCGTCGCGGCGGTCGGCGGGGAGATGCGGACCGAGAGCGCGGCGGGCAGCGGGACAACCGTTCTCGCGACGTTGCCCGTGACGGATGAGTAACGCGACCCCCACAGGCGTGCGTGCTTCGATGAAGTCGCCGCGGGATGTTTCGCCGGACAACCAGCGACGAGAGATCACCCGCCGGCGGTTCATCGGTGAAGCGGGAGTCGCGACGATCGGCGCCGCCGGGGTACTGGCGGCTCCGGGCCTCGCCGGGACGCCGACTCGCAAGCGCCGCAAGCGCCAAACAGTCGCGGTCTTCGGCGGCGGAATCGCCGGTCTGACGGCTGCGCATGAGCTGATCGGACGGGGTTTCGACGTGGCCGTTTATGAGCGACGTGCGTGGGGCGGAAAGGCCCGGAGTACCGAGGTTCCTCGCTCAGCTCGCGGCGGACGACGACCGCTGCCGGGCGAGCACGGCTGGCGGGCGTTTTTTGGCTTCTACCAGAACATCGTTGACACGATGCACCGGATCCCGTTTGAGGGCAACAGCGGTGGAACCTTCGACAACCTCGTGCCAGCACCAGAAGTTCTCTTCTCACGCCAAGGCAGGCGCGACCTCGCGATTCCACTCGGAGCCCCGGATCCGCGCCCCTTCACTCCCGAAAAAGTCCACAACACCGTGGCAGGCCTCCTCCTCGAGTCGGATCTGCCCCCGGGGGCAATCACCCACTTCGCAAATCGCCTGGTCGTCTTCCTCGCCAGTTGCGATGCGCGTCGCATCGGCCAATGGGAGAACATTTCCTGGTCTGACTTCATCGGGGCCAGCCGTTATCCGAAGGACTACACGGACCTTCTGGTCACCCCCTTCACTCAGTTCACGCAGGCCTCAAAGGGCGAAAACACGAGCGCTGAGTTCCCGGGTCATCTCTTCGAGCTGCTCATCTACACAACAGCCGGGATCGGGGCCAACGGACCCTTCCTCAGAATCCTTGATCGGCCGACCAACGAGGCATTTATCGATCCGTGGATGCGCGAGCTGAGGGGGCTTGGCGTGGAGCTCAAAGGGCACAGCGAGCTGCTCGGACTTGAGATGAGTCATGGGCGGATCGATGGCGCTCAACTGCGTGACGCCCGCGGCCCCGCCACGGCGCACGCGGACTGGTACGTGATGGCCCTACCTGTTGAGCGGGCAAGACGGCTCTGGACGCGGCCGATTCTCAAAGCCGATCCGACACTTGCTCTTATGGACGAGCTCGATACCGGCTGGTTCTCGGGCCTCAAGCTGTTCCTGGCTGAGGAGCTTCCCATCGCGAGAGGGCTTGTCGCGTATCTGAACTCGCCGTGGTGCATCGAATCCGTGAGCCAGGCTCAGTTCTGGCCGGCCGACTTCGCCGAGACCTACGGCGACGGCCGGGTTCACGAGTCGCTGTCGGTGAACATCACACGGTGGGACACCCGGGGCATCCTCCACGGCAAGTCAGCGCGTTACTGCAGCCCGCGCGAACTGGTCGACGAAGTCTGGGAGCAGATTCGCCGGCACCTGAGCGATTCGGGCGAGGGGGCGCCGCGACGTGACCTCGTCCTTTCGTGGGCTCTTGACCCTGGCTTGATCCGACGAAATGGACGCTTTCGCAGCGAAGACCCGCTCGTGCTTCCGAGCGTCGGCAGCAGAGCCGTTCGTCCCGCACCCGGCACCCGGATCCCAAACCTGGCGCTGACCGGGGACTACCTGGATGGGGATTGGGAGGTCGCGAACATGGAGGCCGCCAACTACAACGGCCGACGGGCGGCGAACGTTGTCCTTGAGCGCGCGCGCTCGCGAGAAGCGCCCTGCTCTGTGACCGATACCTACCGCCCGCCCGAGTGGGAGCCGGCCAAGAAGATCGACGAGGACCGCTACCGGCGCGGTCTGCCGAACGTGTTGGATCTCGGCTAAGCCGGCCGCCACCCTGACCGATGGCGCCCTAGAAGCGGCGATAGCGGATATGCGTCGCAAGCGGCGAGTGCAATACCTCCGCCGGCTCGAGCCCGAAGGTTTCGACGCCCTCAAAAATCCGCTCGCCCGAGCCGAGCAGGACGGGAGCGATATCGAGCGTCAACTCGTCGATGACCCCGGCGATGAGTGCTTGGCGCACGGTCGCGGCCCCGCCCGCGATATCTACGCCGTGCTCGCCGCCCACCTCACACGCCTGCGTGTAGGCGGCGTCAAAACCGTCGGTGATGAAATGGAATGCCGTCCCGCCCTCCATCTCGATCGGCTCGCGAGCGTGATGGGTCAGCACGAACACCGGCGCGTGGTAGGGCGGCTCGGGTCCCCACCAACCACGCCAGTCCTCATCCCACCCACCGCGGATCGGCCCGAACATGTTGCGGCCCATGACATAGGCGCCGCGCGGGCGCATGAGCCAGCCGGCCGCGGTCTCGTCGGCGTCGTTGGCGCGCTCGTCACCGAGGTGCCAGGCGTGGAGCTCTCGCCCGCGCTTGCCGAGCGGGTGCTCGGGGCTCTGCTCCGGGCCCGCGACAAAGCCGTCAAGTGAAATCGACATGTGGCAGGTCGTGTCCAAAGTGGACATCCCTCCTAGGTGATCGCGTCTTGCAAGTAGTCACGCCAGCCTATGTACTCCGAGCGCCGCGACATGCACGCAACGCAGCTCGCGTCCCTCGTCCGTAGAATCGTTGCAATGTTTGCGGGGGGCGGGAAGGCGCGAGAGGACCTGCCGCGGCAGGGCGTGGCTGTTCTCCTGGCATCCGCCGCCCTCCTGCTCGCGCCGGGCACCGCGGCCGCGGACCTCGGCGATGGAGCCGGCAGCGACGAACCGCTGATCGGCGTTCCGGGACTGGCCGGGCTGCTCGCTGACCGGGCCGAGCTGACCCTTGATCCGGACTACTGGGCGCAGTTCATCCGCGACGCGCTCAATGCCCGGTTCATCGCGCCGCTCCCGGTCGACGCCGTCAAACCGGAGCAGGCCCTGCCGACCTCCCCCGTCGGCGCCGGCGGCAAGGTCTATCGGCTGGCTCGTCGAGCTCTCCCCCTGAGCGATGTCGAGTATGAGTGGCAGGGCACCACAAAGACCCTCGCGCAGTTCATGCGAACCAGCGAGACCGATGCCACTCTCTTCGTGCACGACGGGGCGATCGTCTCAGAGCTCTATGAGAACGGCTGGTCGGCAAGGACCCGCCACCAGCCATGGTCGGTGACCAAGTCGTTTGTCTCCGCCCTTGTGGGCATCGCCCTTTCTGAGGGCAAGCTGCGCTCGCTCAAGGATCCGATCGAGTCCTACATCCCGACGCTCCGCGGCACGGCATGGCAGGGAACCACGATCCGCAACCTGCTCGAAATGGAGTCTGGCGTGCATTGGGATGAAGGCACCCCGGTACTAGCCGTCAATACCCAGGTCCAGCAGTGGATCCAAGTCATCCTCGACTACTACACAGACGGGGAAGTTGGCCAGACGCGCAACGAATTTCTGCGCTCCCTGCCGCGGGTGGCCCCGCAGGGCAAGCAGTTCTCCTACAACAGCGGCAATACCCAGGTGCTCGGCTGGTTGCTCGAGCGCGTCTATCGCCGGCCACTGAACGAGGTGCTCTCTGCGAAGCTCTGGAAACCCGCCGGGATGGCCACCGGCGGGCGCATGATGACCGACCGCGTCGGGGACGTGATCGGCTCGCAGGGCCTTTATGCACAAACCCGGGAATTCGCCCGCTTCGGGGAGCTCTTCAGAAACCGGGGACGCACACCGAGCGGCCGCCGCGTCGTGCCGGCCTCCTGGGTGCGCAAGTCAACGAAGATGACCCGCCACTCAGATGGCGGCTACGCCTTCCAGTGGTGGCATGGCCCGACCTCGCGGAGCTTTGAGGCCTCTGGCTTTCAAGGGCAGAAGATCTCGGTGGCGAGGACCTGCTCGCTGACCGGCGTTCGCATGAGCCACACGCTCGGCGCAGGCCTGTCAGGCGGTTTTGAGGTCCTCAGCGGTGGCGATGAATGGACCGCCGTCTACCGCGCCGTGGCCGAAAGACTCGGCGGCTGCAGGCGCGAGCGCTAACTGTTGTGAAGGCGAGGGTCGTCGTCCCGCCGACCTTTGGACGGTAGGCGCCCCACCACGACTCGCCTTCGTGCTCGATCTCGACAGGTACTCGCCCGGTCCGTCCTTGCCGGGGTGGCCGGCGATCGTCACGCGGCCCGGCTTGGCGCTCGCGACTACAGTCCGGGGCGTGCCCGCCGTCGCGATCGAGGGATTGCATGCCCAGGCCGCCGCGCTGGCGGCGCTGGAGATCACGGCAACCGCGCTGCTCGAGGAGACGCTGGCCCGTGTGGAGGAGCTCGATCCCGAGCTTGGCGCGTTCCGCTGCCTGCGCTCGGAGGCCGCCCGCGCCGAGGCTGCCGACGCCGACCGGCGGCTGTCCGCCGGCGAGCGTGCCCCGCTGCTCGGCGTCCCGATCGCGATCAAGGACGACACCGACATCGCGGGCGAGACGACTCCTTTCGGAAGCGGAGGGACGCACGAGGCCAAGACCGAGGATGCGCCGTTGGTCACCCGGCTGCGCGAGGCTGGCGCGGTCATCGTCGGCAAGACCAACACACCCGAGCTCGGACAGTGGCCCTTCACTGAGGGCCCCGGGTTCGGCCTGACCCGCAATCCCTACGCGAAGGACAGAAGTCCTGGGGGCTCCAGCGGCGGATCGGCCGCCGCCGTCGCGGCTGGGCTCGTGGCCGCAGCGGTGGGCTCGGACGGGGCAGGGTCGGTCCGGATCCCCGCCGCTTGGTCGGGACTGGTGGGGATTAAGCCGACGCGCGACGCAGTACCCGGCCCCGAGGCGGGGGACCTCTTCCACGGCCTCTCCTGCAACGGTCCCCTTGCCCGCGACGTGCGAGATGCAGCGCTCCTCCTGGATGTGCTCGCGGGGACCGGCACCCGTCACACCGACGCCGCTGTTCGCGGCGCCGAGTCCGGTCCCGGTCGGCTGCGAATCGGCCTCAGCTTTGCCACCCCGTGGTTCGTGCCCGGCCGGATCGACCCGCAGGTCCGGGCATCGGTGCTTCGGATCGCGGACGTCCTGCGCGAACTCGGGCACGAGGTGGCCGATATCGACCCGAGACACGGGCCGGCGGGCATGCTCTTCCTCCCGCGCGGGACGAACGGAATGAGGCGGGGGCTCCGTTCGCTCGGTCCAGGCGCAGAGGTGGAGCAGCGCACGCTGTACCACGCCCGGCTCGGAGGAATTCTGGGAGGTCCTGTTCTCGGGCTCGCGAAGGGGCTCGAGCCGTGGCTGGCGCGACGTATGGGGTTGGCCTTCGAGCGGGTGGATGTAATCCTCACGCCGACGACCGCCAAGCGCGCGCTCCGGCTCGGTCGATTCACCGACAAGTCCTACTGGCCGACCGCCACCGGGATCGAGGCCGCCTGTCCGCTCGCCTTCCCCTGGAACGTCGTGGGCTGGCCCGGGGTCAACGTCCCGGCCGGGTTGGATGACAATGGCGTGCCGATGGGGGCACAACTGCTGGGGCGAACCGACGACGAGCCGAAGCTGATCGAACTGGCGGCGCAGCTCGAGTCGGTAGAGCGCTGGCAACTACGGCGACCCGCGCTTTAGAGCCGACAAAGGGAGGCACTCCAGCCGCCTCCCGCCAGCTCCAATTTATACCGGACGCGAGGCTCTCATGAGGTCTCGCGCCGTGCCGCATAATCGCCCGCCGTAGGCCAGGACCCCGCGAAATTGGAGGAGCGGATGGGAGACAGGACCGGACACGCCGTGGTGATCGCCGGAGGCGGCCCAACGGGGCTGATGCTCGCGGCCGAGTTGGCGCTGGCGGGCGTCGAGGTCGCGATTGTCGAGCGCCGCCCCAACCAGGACCTACCGGGCTTGCGCGCGGGCGGTTTGCACTCTCGAACGATCGAGATCCTCGACCAACGCGGGATCGCCGACCGGTTCCTGTCGGAGGGCCAGGTGGTTCAGGTCGGGCAGTTCTCCGGGGTCACCCTGGACATCAGCGACTTCCCCACCCGTCATCCCTACTCGCTCGGGCTCTGGCAGAACCGCATCGAGCGGATCCTCGCCGACCGGGTCGAGGAGCTCGCGGTGAGGACCTACCGCGCGCTCGAGGTGAGCGGTTTCGCGCAGGACGAAGGCGGCGTCGACGTCGAGCTTTCAAACGGCCAGTCGCTGCGCGCCCAGTACCTCGTCGGCTGCGACGGAGGCCGCAGCCTGGTCCGAAAGGCGGCCGGCATCGAGTTCCCCGGGTGGGATCCGACGACGAGCAGCCTGATAGCCGAGGTGGAGATGGCCCAGGAGCCTGAGCTGGGCATCCGCCACGACGAGGTCGGCATGCACGCCCTCGGTCGGCGGGACTATGAGATTCGCGATGGAGAGGTCATCTACGCCGACAGCGGACCGGTCGGGGTCATGCTGACCGAGCGGGAACTGGGCGTCGGAAGCGAACCCAGCCTGCGCGATCTCAGCGAGGCCCTGATCGCCGTCTACGGGACTGACTTCGGAGTTCACAGTCCGACCTGGATCTCCAGGTTCACCGACATGACCCGGCAGGCCGCGAGCTACCGTCAAAGGCGGGTCCTGCTCGCCGGTGACGCCGCGCACATCCATTCCCCGGATGGCGCACAGGGCCTTCAGACCGGGGTGCAGGACGCGGTGAATCTCGGATGGAAGCTGGCCCAGGTAGTCAAGGGGACATCCCCGGAGAGCCTTCTGGACAGCTACCACGCCGAACGCCAGCCGGTCGCCGCTCGTCTCCTGCGCACCACGATGGCGCACGTGGCGCTGCGTCGCCCCGACGAACGCACGGCCGCCCTGCGCGACACGATCGCCGAGTTCCTGATGAACGACGAGTCTCGCCGACGGTTCGCCGCCATGATGTTCGGCCTCGACATCCACTACGACCTCGGCGAGGGGCATCCGTTGCTCGGACGGCGGATGCCCGATCTCGACGTGGTCACTGCCGACGGCTCGTTCCGGGTCTCCGAGCTGCTGCACGACGCCAAGCCGGTGTTGCTCACCGTCGGTGAGCCCGGCGGCTTCGCGATCGCCGAGCCGTGGGCCGACCGGATCCGGCAGATCGAGGCCACTTACGCGGGCGAGTGGGAGCTCCCGGCGCTTGGTGTCGTCAGCGCTCCGACCGGCGTCTTGGTCCGGCCCGACGGATACGTGGCGTGGGTCGGGGAGCGAACCCAACTCGGCCTTGCGGAAGCACTGGCCACGTGGTTCGGGCCACCGGCTGCGGGCCGGCGCTAGAGCTGTTTGTTGCGGACCATCAGGTCGCAACGATCAGCCCTCGCGCGCGGGGGGTGCGCGCGAGGGCCGCTCGTCTCCGGTTACTCCTTGATGAACGGCTGGACGGCCTCGAGTACCTCGTCCTGATCGAGCGCCATGTCGAAGGCCCCGACCGTCGGCTGCTCTCCGTCGAAGGAGCGCATCAGCGCCGCGTGCCGACCCTCGACCTGGACGATCGACCCGGCCGCACCGAGCACGTCCTTGCTCTTGATGCTCGGCGCTGCGCCGTTGTAGGCCGAAACGCCGGTGTCCTCGAAGATCACCGCCGTCTTGAGGAAATCCTTCGAGCTCTTGAACGAGTCGCCGAAGTTCAACGCCGGCGACTTGACGGCCTTGCCGCCGAGATCCTTGATCGTCGTCTCCAGCGCGGTCACGTGGGCGTCCTCGTCTTCGAGGACTTGCTCGGCCGTCGCGAGCAGATCACCCGAGAGATCCTTCACGTCGCGGATCGCTCGCTTGTAGAACTCCGATTCGAGGAACTCGAGCGTCAGGGCGAAGTTGAGGATCTCGATGTCCCCTTCGTCACCCTTCTGCGCGAACGCACTCCCGACGAACGGTGTGATCGCACCCATTCCGTAGACCGCTCCGGCTGCGAGCGTGCTGCGCACGAGGAATGCACTTCGCGTGAGCCCCTCGACCTGGACGTCGGCCAGCGCGGGGACCATCAGTCTGGATTCAGACATCTGTGTTCTCCTTTCGGGCTGGGCCCGGTTCAGCTCTTCGTGGGCAGGTAGGGGGCAACGGCTTCGAGCACGGCGGCCATGTCCATTCCGACGGCGAACGGACCGTCCGGGATCGATCCCTGGAGCTCCTCACCGTTTGCGAAGCCGAAGCCGGCCGCGGTGTTGAGTGCCGCGGCGTGCCGGGCCTCCACGGTGTGGATCGAGAGCGCGGCTGCGAGCACCGCGGGCGACTTGATCCGGGTCGCTTGGCCGAGGTAGGCCGCCGCGCCGAGATTCTCGACGACGGCCGCCGCGGTCAGGATCATCTCCGGTCCGCCGGCGATCACCGCATCGAAGTCACCCTTGGGATCCTTGGCAGGCTTGCCGCCGGCGTTCTCGATCGTGTCGATCAGGACCTCGACGTGCTCCTGCTCCTCCTTGCCGAACAGCTTCGCCGTCTTGGCCAGCGCCTTGTCGGTGATCTCGCCCGACTCGATCACGTCGGCGTAGAACTTCGCCTCGAGGAACTCGAGCGTCAACGCGTAGTTGAGGATCTCGATGTCACCGTTGGAGATCGTCTCGGGCTCAGGCTCTTCCTCGGTCGGCGTCGCGGTGTCGGTCGGCGGCGGGGTGGTTGTCGTCTGCTCGCCTCCGCAGGCAGCCACGAACCCCGCGAGCGCCCCGGCGCCCGCGACTCCGCCGATCATCCGGAGGAAGTTCTTCCGTGACGCGGCGTCCTCGGTGAGGCGGCGGGCCAGTTCCTGCTCCGCGGCGGGCGCGGACGTCATTCGGCCATCTTGCATCGTGATCCTCCGATCGGTTCAGTCCCAACAGCCCGAGCGGACGCTCGGCAGGGATTCCTTTGCTACGGCGCGCGGGTGGGCTCCGGATCACTTTCGACGGTCTGGACGGACATCGCGTTTAGCTGGACGGAGGTATCAACCGGGCGGCCCGACGGCGACTCGCCCTCTGTTTTGGACGATGAACCCGCCATGGGGCGCACACTGGGACCACTTTCAACGGGGCTCTCGTGCCTGTGCGCGCTCGGCGCGGCTGCTCCCGCCGTGGCGGCCGAGGTCGTCCCGGGCGAGCTGATCGTGGGCTACGAGCGCGGGGTTGGATCGGCCGACCGGGCGGCGGCGCGCGACCGAGTCGAGGTGCGCTTCGACGCCGACCTACCGCTGCCGCGAACCGAGCTCGTCGTGGTCAAGCGCCGCCATCGCGGTGACGAGGCGGCCGCGGCCGAAGCGCTCGAGCGGTTACCCGGAGTCCAGTACGCCGAGCCCAACCACGTCATGCGGACGGCTGCGATCCCGAACGATCCACTGTTCCGGGAGAGCTGGGGACTCAGCAACATCCTCGACCGAGTGCTCGGCTCGGTCTCGCTGCTCGACGCCGACATCGACGCGCCGGAGGCCTGGGAGGTGATTCGCGGCGCCCCCCAGGTACCGGTCGCGATCCTCGACACGGGGGTCGACTACCGCCACCCCGATCTGGCCCAGAACATCTGGGTCAACCACGGCGAGCCCGCTGCCGCCGCCTCAAACGGACGTGATGACGACGGCAACGGCTACATCGACGACCTCGTTGGGTGGGACTTCGTCGATGGGGACTCGGCGCCGAGCGATGAGTTGACCGGGCACGGCACCCACGTCGCCGGGATCGCCGGCGCCCGGGGCAACAATGGAGTCGGCATCTCCGGCGTGCAGTGGGTCGCGCGGCTCATGGCGCTTCGCGTCTGCGACGGGGGCGGGGGCTGCAACGCCGCCGATACGGTGCGTGCGATCGACTACGCGGCCGCGAACGGCGCGCGGATAGTGAATATGAGCTTCGCCGGGACCGGCGAGTCGCGGGCGGTCGGCGAGGCGATCGCCCGCGCATCACAGGTGCTGTTCGTCGCGGCTGCGGGCAACGACGGGGTCGACGTGGATCGCTCGCCCCGCTACCCGTGCGATTACGAGCTCGCAAATGTCGTCTGCGTCGGTGCCTCCGATTCCTCGGACCGGCTGGCGGGATTCTCGAACTTCGGGGCAGCATCGGTCGATCTAGTGGCGCCGGGTAAGAACATCCACTCGACATACGTCAATAGGCACGGGTCCGGATACTCGATCTTCGAGGGAACCTCGAGCGCCGCTCCGGTGGTCGCCGGTGCGGCCGCGCTTGTCTGGGCGACGCAGCCCGGTCTGAGCGCCGGGGAGATCCGTAGACGCCTGTTGGCTGGCGCGGACAGGGTTGCCGGGGTGGCCGGCAGGGTCGCCTCCGGGCGGTTGAACCTCGCCCGGTCGCTGGGTCTTGACCCTGCCGGGATTCGCCCGATCACGCGGATCGTGAAGGGTCCGCCCCGCAAGACCGAAGCTCGCAAGGTCCGCTTCAAGCTTCGGTCAAACATTGCGGACGGGCGCTTTGACTGCCGGCTCGATCGTGGCCGCTGGAGTCCGTGCGGGGCGGTTCACCGCACGGCGCGGCTCGCGCTCGGCAGGCACACCTTCCGTGCGCGGGCCCGGGATGGAACCGGGCTCCGGGATCAGAGCCCGGCCAAGGCCCGTTTCCGCATCACCGACTGACGGGTGCGGCGAAGGTCCGTCTTAGCGGGTTCATAAATACCTGCAAATCCGGCATTTTACGGAACCCGACTTTTTAGGTTCCCTTAACCGTGCGGGAGGATAGTTTTTGCACAGTCTTGCGGTGCCATCTCGTCCCTTCGCTCGGTACCGCTAAAAGAATCTGGGAGGCAGGGCGCTTCTCAGATTCTCAGGAAGCCCCCGGTGAGAGCCGGGGGCTTTCTGTCTTCTGGGGTTGGCCGATCGGGGCGTCAGTCATCGCCGGAGGGCCGTCGCCGGGCGCGCTTCAGATCGCTGCGCCGTCGTTTGCCTTCCAGCCTGCGCCCGCGCGCAGCAGCCGTTGGCTTGGTCGGGTGACGGCGGCGGCGGGTTGCGAGCGCGGCGCGCAGGCGCGTACGGAGCCGCTCGAGCGCCAATTCCCGGTTGCGCAACTGGCTGCGCGTGTCCTGTGCCGAACCGGTCACGCGTGCGCCCGCGCGCGCGAGAAGCCGAGCCTTGACCTCGTCGCTCAGCGCCGTTGATTGCTCGACGACGAATACGGCCTCGACACGCGAAGCGGTCACGTTCGCGTGTTGGCCGCCCGGCCCCGAGGAGCGGCTGGTCCGCAACTCGATCTCGGAAAGTGGAATTCGCACACCCGGCGCGATCTCAATCGGGTCGTCCATGACCCGATTGTCCCGCACCGGGAGCTAGATGCAGACCGCTACGCGCACGCTGCCCACGGTGCGCTGCCCTGCTGGGCATAGAGCATCGCCGCGCGCTTGTCCTGCTCAGCCTCGGATGCATCGGCCGGATCGCCGCTGCCGCCGACGCTCGCCCAGGTCGACTCCAGGAACTGGTACTTGCCGCGGTACTGACCGTTGGTCGCGGCGGGGTCCCCGCCGGACTCGCAGTTGGCGATCTGCTGGAGGTGGCCTGACGCTCGCGAGCCGGATGCGGCTTGGGTCGCGCCCTGGCCGCCGCCGTTTCCAGAAGCGTTCTCGGTCGAGCCCGCGTCGATGCCGAGCGCGCCGAGGGTCTGCGGACCGATTACGCCGTCCACGATCAGCCCCTGCTGTTTCTGGAACTTGCGGACGGCGCCCTCGGTGATCGGACCGAATACCCCGTCGGCGGGGACGCCAAGGGCCTCCTGGACCGATGCGACCGACGACCCACCGTCGTCGCCGACCTGGATCACGGCCGCCGGGTCGGCGTCGTGACCGACGGCGAGCGGTGCCGCGATCGCGGCAATCGCGAGAATCGCGACGGTCGAGAACGAGCCGCTACGGGAGCGCAGCCGCTTGCGGGCCGCACCTGCGGCCTCCACACGGCGCGCCCGGGAGCGCACGAGAGATTGTCGGCAGGCGTCAGACGACGCCAAGTTGCGTTCAGACACGAATCGTCTCCTTCTTTCTGAGCGCCTACGGGGTGAGCTGACGGGCTCGCGCGAGAAAGATCGCGCTACGCCGCGGACTGGCGGCGATTCGCCCCGGGGAGCGGACGGTCCGTTCCCAGTGGGTCCCCCGTTTCCCGGCGCACTGGGCGGCGGGAATTCGGCTGGTCGCGGCATGAAAGCACAAACGACGGTCGGCTCGCGCAGTGCCCCGCCCGAGCAGCCGCGGCGCATGGCTTGCGATAATCCCGGTGTGGATCCCGCCCGAAAGCGCTCGATCAGGCTCGTTTTGGCGCTCAGCGCGGTGCTGCTGCTCGCCACGGCGCTGATCTGGACCAGCTTCAATGCCGCGACCGAGGCGCGCACCCCGTCGCAGGTGCTCGAACTGCCCACCGAGGCCGGACGCTCCTACGAACTGACCGGCAAGGTCGTCGTGGGGTCGATTGAGCGCGACGGCGAAGGGCTCCGTTTCGCTGTCCGCGATCGTGTCGGCGAGACCTCGGTGCCCGTTTCCTACTCGGGCGTCGTGCCCGACCCGTTCCGCGAGGGTCGCGAGGTGATCGTCTCGGGTGCGCTGGCGGACGGCACGTTCGTCGCCGAGCGCGATTCGCTGGTTACCAAGTGCCCGTCGAAGTTCACCAACGCCGAGGAGCCGGCGTAGCCTCGACGTCCTCGCAGGGCTCCAGCTGATGGCTGCGGTTGGTTCGGCGGCGCTGTTCGTGGCGCTGCTCTCGACGCTGTACGCCATCGGGGCAGGTGTTTACGCCGGCGTGACTCGCAGCCGTTCGGTCGCCGTCTCGGCCCGGCGCGCGATCTATTGCCTCGCCGCGCTGATGGTGCTTGCGCTCGGCATCCTCGAGGCCGCTTACCTGCGGACCGATCTGTCCTTCGCGCTGGTCGCCCAGAACTCCTCGATCCAGACGCCGACCTTCTACAAGGTGACGGCGATGTGGTCGAGCCAGGCCGGGTCGCTGATGCTCTGGGTGCTGCTCCTGTCGTTGTTCTCGAGCGCTGTGCTCTTCTCGACGCGCGCGAGCCTACGCGAGGTGACGCCGTATGCGACCGCGGTGCTGGGCACCGTCGCGGCTTTCTTCCTGACGCTGATGGTCTTCTCGCCGGAGGCCCAGCCGTTCGCGACGCTCGCCGCGCCGCCGGCGGACGGCGCCGGACTCAACCCGCTGCTGCGTCATCCCGCGATGATGTTCCACCCGCCGATGCTCTACACGGGCTACGTCGGCTTCACGATCCCGTTCGCTTTTGCGATTGGCGCGCTGATCACGCGGCGGACCGGCGCCGAGTGGATCCGCGCGACGCGGCGGTTCGCGCTGATCGCGTGGACTTTCCTCGGCTTCGGGATTCTGCTCGGCGCGCTGTGGTCGTACTCCGAGCTCGGCTGGGGTGGGTACTGGGCCTGGGATCCGGTCGAGAACGCATCGCTGATGCCTTGGCTGACGGGCACCGCGTTTCTGCACTCGATCATGATCCAGGAGCGGCGCGGGATGCTGAAGGTCTGGAACGTCTCGCTGATCGTTGCGACCTTCGTGCTGGCGCTGCTGGGCACGTTCCTGGTGCGCTCGGGGATCCTCGATTCGATCCACGCGTTTGGGGAATCGACCCTCGGCGGTCCCTTTCTCGGCTTCATCGCGCTCGTCCTGATCGGTTCCGTCGCGCTCGTCCTGAGTCGGCGCGAATCGCTGCGCTCGGAGGCCTCGCTCGACTCGCTGGCATCGCGCGAGGCGGTCTTCCTCCTGAACAACCTCGTGCTCGTATCGCTCTGCCTGGTGATTTTCTACGGGACGTTCTTTCCGTTGATCTCCTCTGCGCTGACCGGGGCGGAGGCGAGCGTCGGGCCGCCGTGGTTCAACGCCTTCGTCGCGCCGCTCGCGATAGTGCTCGTGCTGCTCGCGGGGATCGGCCCGGTGATCGCCTGGCGGCGGGCGACGCCTGCCAACCTGAGGCGCTCGTTCCGCGTTCCTGCGCTCGCGATGGTGGTCACGCTCGTGGCGCTGCTGACGCTGACGCCCGTGGCTTCCAGCCCGACTTCGCTGATCGTGTTCAGCTTCATCGCGTTCACGATCGTCGTCGCGCTGCAGGAGGTCTGGCGCGGGGTGGGCGCGCGGCGCGCGATGGCGAACGAGTCCTGGCTCGTCGCGCTGAGCGGTCTGGTCTCGCGCAACCGCCACCGCTACGGCGGCTACGTGGTCCACGTCGGGATCGCGACGCTGATGCTCGGCGTCGCGGGCTCCTCGGCGTTCGTCGGCCAGCGCGACGAGCGGCTCTCGCCGGGAGAGTCGGTCTCGGTCGACGGCTACACGGTGACCTACCGCGAGCCGACCGCGGAGCTGCTGGCCGATCGATCCGGCACCGGAGCGCCGGTCACGCTCGGAGCCATTTTGGATGTCGAACGGGGCGGCCAGACCTTCACATTGCGACCGTCGCGCAACTTTTACCCCTCGGGTGATCCCGCGGCAGGCTCGATCGGGCGGTTCTTCGAGGGCGAGGCGACCAGCGAGGTCGATCTGCGCTGGGGGCTGACGCGCGACCTCTGGACGGCAGTCCAGCCGGACCTCCAGGCCCTGCGCCCGTCGATCGAGGAGGCCGACGAGCAGTTCGCCGACGCCTCCGCGCCGATCCAGGCGGCGATTCTGCGCGAGATCGTCGAGTCTTACCGGGCGGAGCCTCCGCCGGCGACCTTCCGGGTAATCGTCTCGCCACTGGCGGCGTGGATCTGGCTCGGGGGCGCGATCGTCATGGCCGGCGCGCTGATCGCCCTCTGGCCCGCGGCCGGGGCGCGGCGGCGACTGTCGAGCGTCGAGGCCGCGCGGCTGGGGCGCGAGCTCTCGCGGGCCTGAGGGGCGACTCGTGGAGTACGTGATCGCGCTCGTTGTCCTTTCCGCCCTCGTTCTGGCGGTGATCGTCAGACCGCTGCTCGGGAGCGCCGCGGAGGCCGAGGGGAGCTCGGAGCTGCGGGCCGAGCTCGACGCCGCGAAGGAGGCCAAGTACCGCGAGATCCGCGACGCCGAGCTCGACTTCCGGACCGGAAAACTCTCCCCGGAAGACTTTCGCCGGACCGATCGGGAGCTCCGCGCCCACGCGATCGAGATCCTGCGCCGTCTCGACGAGCTGGGCTGACCTCCGGCCGCGGGCGCTGTGTACCCTTGGCGCCGTGTCCGTGGTCGGAATTCTCAGCGGCGTCCAGATCCTCCTCTCGGTGGCCGTAATCCTGCTCGTCCTGATGCACTCGGGCAAGGACTCGGGCCTCTCCGGGGCGTTCGGCGTCGGCACCGGCGCCGGTCCTTTCGGCGGCGGTTCGCTCGTCGAGCGCAACCTCGACCGCTGGACGATCGCGTTCGCGCTCCTCTGGGTCGCCAACATCATCCTGATCATCAAGCTCTAGTCGCCCGCCGTGTCGGTGAAGCGCATCGAGCTCGCGCGCAGGGCGGGGCAGACGGTGCCGAAGGCGAAGCGGCGTCCGTAGAACTCACCCTCGCTGAACAGCGCGGTCGCCGAGGTCAGCGCCTGGGTGCGCTCCAGCACGCCGAGCACCGAGTCGGTCATACGCAGGTCGACCGCGCGGCGGGTGATCTCACCGTCCTCGATCAGATAGGTCCCGTCGCGCGTCTGGCCGGTCATGAGCGTCTCCTTCGGGCGAATCGGGTTGGTGTACCAGAGCCGGGTCACGAAGATGCCGCGCTCGATCGGCCGCGCGAGCTCCGTGAGGTCGGCAGCGCCGCCACCGATAAGCACGAGGTTCGTCGGCACCGCTCCGTAGGGCGACCCGCCGACCGCAAGCGCGTGGCCGGTCGATTGGGCGCCGCCGCCCGCCAGCGCCGCCGAGCGCGTGTCGTGGCAGACGCGGTTGGCGACGCCGTCCTGGATCAGCGCGAGCGGTCCCTTCGGAACCCCCTCGGCATCGCGCGAGCGGGGCAGTGTTCCCACGTATCGCGGCGAATCGGAGAGGTTGATCGCCGGCGCGGTGACCCGCGTCCCGAGGCGGTCGCTGAGTGCGCCGCGCCCCTCCGCGTGGGCGAGCCCGTCGAAGGCGAGCCACCCCAGCCAGCCGAGAAGCTCCCCGACGGCGGCGACATCGAGCACGACCGGGTACTCGCCTGGATCGACGCGAACCGGCGGCGCTCCTGCTCCCGAGCCGCCGAACGCGCCGCTCGCCCGATCGGCCGCCCGCTCCGCGAGCTCGCGCGCGTCGATCCCCGCCGCACCCACCCCCGTCGCCGAGGCGAAGCCGCTGCGACCATCCGGGCCGATCGCCGTGACCTTCATGAAGGCGTCGGTGACGCGCTCGGTGCTCGCCAGCCCGGCGGTTGAGGCGTGGGCGATCTCGACCTCGCCCGCGGACCAGACCCCGTGAGCCTCGAGCCCCTGGTTTGCGACAAGGGCGAACGCCTGCTCGAGGGCCTGCCCGCCCCGCGCAGGATCGAGGCGGGCGAGCTCGGCGTCGTGGCCCTCGTGGGTGCGGGCGGCCCCCGGAGTCGGAAGCCGAGGGAACGTGCCCGGACCCGAGCGCGCCGCGGCCTCGGCGGCGGCGACGGCCGCGCCGGCGCACTCGCGGAGCGCCTCATCGCTCGTCACGTTCGTGCTCGCGGCGCCGGTGTGGCCGTCGACGAGAGCGACGATCTCGACACCGAACTCGTCGATCGAGGTCGCTTGAGTGGGCGCCGAGCGCGCGAACCGCATCGTCAGCGAGCGCTCGGCGGTCACGCTCGCCTGGGCGCCGTCCGCGGCCGGGCAGAGCCCGAGCGCGCGTTCGGCCAGCCCGAGAGCCTCGCTCACGCGATCCCCACGCGCACGCCGCGGAACCGCGCCGGTGCGGCGCCGTGCGAGACCCGCATCGCCTGCCCCGGCTCACCCTTGCCGCAGTTGAGCACGCTCCAGAGCCGCCACTCCTCGGCCGAGCAAATCGCGTCGAGGCCGGCCCAGAATGTCGGTGTCACGCCGCCGTAGCTCGGGTTGCGCAGCAACCGCCCAACCTCGCCGTCGCGAATCTCGCGGGCGACCTCGGTAGCGAACTGAAAATGGAGTCGTCGCGAATCGATCGACCAGGAGCGATTGGTCTCGAGCAGCAGGCCGGCGTCGGTGTCGGCGATCAGGTCGGCTAGCGACCCGGCGTCACCCGGCTCGAGGTTGACGTTGGTCATCCGGACGATCGGCTGGCGCGCGAACCCCTCGGCGCGCATGCAGCCACCCGATCGCTCGAGGCCGATCGAGGCCGCCGACTCGCGCGAACTCAGATAGCCGCGCAGAACTCCGTCGCTGATGATCGCCGTCCGCTGCGCAGGGACCCCCTCGTCATCCCAGCCGAAGCTCCCTAGGCCACCGGGGCTCGTGGCATCGGCGGTCACGTTCATCAGCGCCGATCCATAGAGGAGCGAGTCGTGGTCGTCGGGACCCACAAAGCTCATCCCCGCGTAGGACGCTTCCTGGCCGAGGATCCGGTCGAGCTCGACTGCGTGCCCGACCGATTCGTGGATCTGGAGTGCGAGTTGCTGCCCCTCGAGAATCACGGTCGCTTCGCCCGACGGGCAGAGCGGCGCGGTGAGCAGCTCGACGGCCTCGGAGGCGACCCGCGGGGCCTGATCCGATAGCCCGAGAGCGAGGAAGTGCTCGTGGCCCGCCTGGGCGACGCTGCCCTGGTGCGCGCTCGGGTAGGACCGGGTCTGCGACTCCTCGTCCGACACTGCGACGGCCGCGATTCCTCCGCCACACTCGACGATCCGCTGATCGGTGAGCGCACCATCGCTGGAGGCGAAGATCCTCCGCTCGGCGGTCGCGAGGTAGTCGGCGCTCGAAACGGATATCCCTGGCTCTGCGCGGAGCGCCTGCTCGGCGGCCACCAGCAGCGACAGCTTCTCTTCGAGGCTGATCTCGAAAGGATCGACCTCGATCGGGTTGTGCCACTCACCGCGCGCCGGCGCCTCAGGCGCGAGCAGGCCGCGCGGACCCCTTGGCTGGGCCCGGGCCACGGCGATCGCGCGCTCGAGCGCGATCCGGGCCCCGGCGCCGTCGACGCGATCGGTGGCGGCGAAGCCCCACGCGCCATCGATCCGGGCGCGGACCCCGATCCCGGCGCGGTGAGTCTGCTCGAGCGATTCGGGTTCCCCGTTGCGGACCGAGAGCTGCTCCTCACGCGTCTCGACGAACCGGACGTCGGCGTACTCGATAGCGCTCGGGACCGAGGCCATCAGTTGCTCGAGCACGTCCTTCATGGCGCTCGCCGCCGATCGGCGAGCCGCAGATCGGCGCTGCGCTTGGCGTCGGCGGGCACCAGCCGGCTGATTCGCATCCGATTGGTCGCGATCGCCCGATAGGCGAGGTCGACGAGCCGCGGCGCGACGCGCGCCAGCACTCCGATCGGCGCGGCGCCCGGAACCCGCGCAGCAAGCGCGCGAACACCGGAGCCACCGGAAAGCACCTGTCCATCTGGCAGCACGACGTGGGCGCTGCGGGTTCGGTCGATCGGTTCGACCGAGTCGAGCAGGCCGCGCGAATCGGCTTCATCGATCGTCATCGGCTCCAGCGCCCCGCGCTGATCGCGGTCCAGCAGCACGGCGACCGACCAACGGCAAAAGCCGCAATCAGCGTCATAGACGAGAATCAGGGGTTCGGCGCGGGCGCCGCGGGAGTCCACCTCCGCGACGATACGTAACATCCGGCCAGAGACAGGACTGCCTGGCGCCCGCCAGGGGTAACGTCGTCCAAGGGCAGAAGCCAGAACCGTGCCCGCACGGGCGCGTAAGGCTGTACCGTGCCAGAAAGAGAAATCTACCTTTTCAAGTACTCATGCCAACTTTAGGAGACAATATGACTCGCGCAGCGAACCGGGCCGTAGGGGCCCCTTCGGTGCGGCGCAACGCGCTCGGATTGGCGTTCGCTGTGCTCGCCCTACTGATCCCGGCATCCCCCGCCGTGGCTGACACCAAGACGGACTACGCCCCTGACGCCAGCTCTCGGAGCTTCACGCCCAACGTCGGTGGCTGGACCGAGACCGAGGTGACCGACCCGCTCTGCCTGATTCCGCCGCTGGCGGTCTGCCCGGGCATCACCAACAGCTACGAGTCCACCAACGGCGCCGGCGGTCCGACCGACGGTTTCATCCGCACTGCGCTTTCGGGCGTCCTCGCGGGAATCGACTCGACCAACCGCGGCGTCTGGACCAGCCCGGTGTTCACCTACCAGGGCGATGACGGTCAGCAGCCGACCGATGTCAGCTTCTCGCTAGCGCGCCGCTCGGATATCAACGCGTTGCTGGTCGACGCAGGCAACCAGGCAACCTACGACGTCGACCTGATTCCGGTGGGTGGCGGGCTCCCGCTCGAGCTGATCAACGAGGCTCCCCTGCAGGACGCCGACGGGTTCACCACGATCGGCTCGGTGGACGTCGATCCCAGCGATCTGAAGATCGGAACCCGGTACCAGATCCAGATCACGACCAACTACCGGACGGTGGCGACGCTGATCCCGAACGGCACCGCCGACTACGACAACGTCCGCCTGCGCGCCAGCACGGTTGTTGGCGCACGCGGTCCCAAGGGTGAGCGCGGCAACCGCGGTCGCGGCGGCCGAAATGGCGGCGAGAGCAAGGCCGACCGTGAGCTCAAGCGCCAGCTGCGCAAGATCAAGATCAAGGCGAAGCGTGTTGGTGAGAAGCGCGTCAAGGTGACGGTCAAGTGCCCGAACCAGCGCGAGGACAAGTGCCGATTCCAGCTCCGCGCCCAGAAGAACCGCTTCGGCACCCGCCTGAGCCGGACGCTCCGCACGGACGTCCAGCCGGGCAAGAAGAAGTCGGTCCGGCTGAAGCTGCTCGGTGGCCGCACCGACGAGCTCGATGGTCGTGGCCGGATCACGATCCGCGCGGGAGTTACCTCCGGCGAGGCGAAGACGGAGGTCTTCTACCGTCCGCGGATCAGCAACAACAAGGGTCGCGGCTAAGGCCGTTCAGATCTCGGCGAGCGTGAGGTTTCGACCTCGCCCTCGCCGGGGTACTAATCGTCAGGCACGGGGGTCGGGGCTGTTGAGCTCGGCCCTCGTAGTCGTTAAGCAGGCGCGTCCACGGCCGTTAGTCCTCTCTCCACGTGTGCGAGCGGCGCTGGGCGGGTATCCGCTTGCCAATGCCTGATCACGACCACTATCTGGAGATCGTCGAGCGGCTCAGCTCGATCGACCTGCGGCTGGCGGCGATCGAGGCGCGCCTCGATCGCCAGGCCTTCGAAGCGGAGATGAGCGATGTCGCGGAGCAGGCAGCGCAGCACGTGATCGATGACTCGTCCGCCAGTCCGCCCCGCTAGAGACCCGATCAAGGAGAGACGATGTTCGAGACTCCAGACGGCCCGCTACCGCCCGTCGTTCCCGACCCTAGCCCGCCGACGCCCGGAGATCCAACGCCCGATCCGGCACCAACGCCTGAGCCGGACCTGCCGTCCCGGCCCTTCCCGGATGAGCCCGGAACACCGCCCAGCGCGCCGCTGCCGACCTAGAGATGGGCGCCCGACGACCAGCACAGTGAAGGGATGAGGAGCGTGGTCGCCGGGCGTGCAGTCATCAAATCGGAGCGGCCTAAGAAAGGGCTGTGGTTTTCGTTGCTCATCGATCGGTGCCGGGGTGCCGATACCTCCACATGGGAACGATTTCGCTCGCAACGAACAGTCGTCCGTCCCGCCGAGGCCCGCAGCACCGGCCCTCGGTCGGCCTTCTCGCGGCAGTTCTGACGACCGCCGTGACCGCCCTGCCGGTGATCCTGTCGGTCCGCGAGATCAACCGCTGAGCGCTCGCCCCTGACGCTCACTGCGGCGGGCGGTCCTCCTCGTCGGCCTCGGAATCGGCGTCGGAGAACTCCGAGCCCGGGTCTTCCTCTTCGGTGGCGAAGCCGTCCCGATGTACGTGCTCACCGTGCTCGGCCGCCTCGATCAGGTCCTCTTCGGCCAGCTCGAAGCCCTCCGACACGCCGCCGCCGCCCTCTCGCACCGCCTGGAACGCGGGGTCGTCGGCTCCTTCCGGATCGATCTGGTCACTCGAATCGTGATGCTCGGTCATTCCGCTCCTCGTTTCGTTGTCATCCATGGATACCCACGCGGCGGCTCATTCGATCAATTCGGCGTTCTCGAGCCAGGCGCCTTCGAGCTGTGCCCGGGTCTCGGCGAGTCTTTCGAGCTCGTCACCGAGCCGCAGAAGCTCGGCGTGGTCAAGGGCGCTGGCCGCCATCTCCTCGTGCAGTCCCAGTTCGCGCGCGGCGAGCTTCTCGAGCTCGCGCTCGAGCCGCTGGACGTTCTTGCGCGCCCTGCGGACGACCTCACCGGGAGGCCGCGGCTTGCGCGCGCCAGCTCGGTTACCGGCGGCGGATCCCGAGTCGCGGTCGAGCAGCTCCAGGTACTGATCGACCCCGCCCGGCAGGTGCTGGACCCCGCCGTCGCCGGTCAGCGCGTGGACGTTGTCGCAGACGCGCTCGGCGAAGTACCGATCGTGGCTGACGATCAGGAGGGTGCCCGGCCACTGATCGAGCAGGTCTTCAAGCGCCGTGAGCGTGTCGATGTCGAGGTCGTTGGTCGGCTCGTCCAGGAGCAGGACGTTCGGTCCGGTCATCAGCAGCCGCATCAGCTGCAGCCGCCGCCGCTCCCCGCCCGAGAGGTCGGCGACGAGCGTGCGCGACTTGGCTCCGCGAAAGCCGAACCGCTCGCAGAGGATCCCGGCAGTCAGCTCGCGCCCGTCGCCGAGCGTCGCCGTCCCCCGGACCTCTTCGAGCGCCTCGAGGACCCTCAGGCCCCCGTCGATCTCCGCCGTGTCCTGCGAGAGGTGGGCGAGCCTCACGGTCGCGCCGCGCTCGATGGTCCCGCTGCTCGGCGAGAGCTCCCCGGCCAGGAGCTTGAGCAGGCTCGTCTTGCCCGAACCGTTGACGCCTACGAGCGCGAGCCGCTCGCCCGGCGCCAGCCGCCAGGTCAGATTCCGGAGCAGAGCCCGGTCTCCGAATGACAGCGAGACATCGATCGCGTCGAGCACCCTGTTGCCGAGCCGGGCGGTCGCGAACTGGAGCAGCTCGACACCATCCCGCGGCGGGGGCTCATCGGCGATCAGGGCGTTGGCGGCGTCGATCCGGAACTTCGGCTTGGTCGTTCGCGCCGGCGGGCCGCGGCGCAGCCACGCAAGTTCCTTGCGGACCAGCTGGCGCCGGCGATCCTCGCGCGCCGCGTCCTGGCGGTCGCGCTCGGCGCGCGCGAGCACATAGGCGGCGTAGCCACCCTCGTACTGGAAGACGCCGCCGCCGGCGACCTCCCAGGTCATCGTGCAGACGGCGTCGAGGAACCAGCGGTCGTGCGTGATCACCACGAGCGATCCCCGGCGGGCGACGAGGTGGCCGGCGAGCCACGCGATCGCTTCGATATCGAGGTGGTTGGTCGGCTCGTCGAGCAGCAGCAGCTCGCGCTCCTCGAGCAGCAGGCTGGCGAGCGCGATCCGACGCCGCTCGCCGCCCGAAAGTTCGCCGACCGTGGTCTCGAGCCCTGCCGCGAGGCGATCGAGACCGACGCCACCGAGCAGTCCGTCCAGCACGGAGCGGAACCGCGAATCGGCCGCCCACTCGTGGTCGGCGCGATCGCCGACCAGTTCGTCGCGGACGGTCAGCGCCTCGTCGAGGTCGTCCCCCTGGGCCAGCAGCAGAGGATCCAGGCCGCCGACGGTCGTGACCGCGCCGGCGTCGGGTGTCTCGACGCCGGCAATCAGCCTCAGGAGCGTCGATTTCCCGTCGCCGTTGCGCCCGACGATCCCGATCCTGTCGCCGGCGGCGATGCCGAGCGTCACGTCGGCCAGGACCGAACGGCTGCCGTAGCCCTTCTCGATCGACTTGACGTTGACTAGGTTGCGGGGCGCCACGCGATCATTGTGGCGCTCACGCACTCCTCACTCGTAGGGCGCGTACCGGCTGTGCAGCATCAGGTCGTTGCCCTCGGTGTCGGTGAACAGCGCCATGTGGCAGACACCGGTGTCCATCGTCTCGCCGGTGAACTCGACCCCCTCGGCCTCGAGCTCGGCACGCGCGGCGGCGACGTCATCGACGTGCAGGGCCGGGTGCGCGTTCTTCTGGGGTGCGAACGGCATCCCGTGCTTTTCCGGCTCCCAGATCCCGAAACAGGTCTCGCCGGCCCAGGCGTCAAAACGGGCGTTTTCGTCCGCCCGCAGACCCAGCGTGTCGATGTAGAAAGCGCGCGTCCGCTCCGCGTCTCGGGAGGGAACGGCGATGAAGTCGAGCTTCGTGATCATGGCGGGGCTCCTTGGCCGTCGTTGGGGGTAGGAGCGCCTCAGGATAAACGGACGCGAGCGAGGCCCGGAAGGACCCCGCTCGCTCCGAATCGGTCGGCTCTGACTACGGCGCGAGCTGGACGTTGACCTGCTTGGAGGTCGCGCCCTTACAGCCCGGGATCTTCGCGACCTTGGCGAAATAGGTCCCGTCGCCGGCGCCGGTGTTGCCGGTCGACCACTCGTACCGGTTGCCGTTCAGCGACGCGGTGTCGGAGGCGATCAGGTGCGGGCCATCGGCCAGCAGCTTGAAGACCCGGACCTCGCGACCCTCGGCGCAGAGCGCGGGGTTCGTCGACTTGACGGTGCCGGAGTACTCTCCGTTCGGGGCCTTGATCGTGACCTTGGTCTTGGCCGAGCCTGCGGCGTTGGCGACCGCCGGCATTGCGAGCGCGCTGCAAGCGACGGCGGCGACTGCGACGGCGACGGCGGTGCGGATCTTGGTGGTGTTCATCTGGAGCCTCCTGCGGTGGTTGACCTGATGAAGCAAGCTTGGACGGGCGCCCGTTCGCCAACCAGCCCCCCTGGGTGGAGGGTTCTCACACCTCGTGCCTCAATCTGGGAAGGCGGAAGCTCCGACCCGCTGGTGGTCGGAGCTCCAGAACTCAAGGACGCGTTTGGCGGCCCTGGGTCGCGCCATGTTCGCGCGGGCCCGCATTTGCCGAGGAACCTGTTGTGGGAAGTTCGTTCGACTGCTTGAGACGATCTTGCGCGACCCCGGCGGCTCTGACCAGGCACCCTAGGTCGACACCATCCACACCTCTTCAAGCGCCGGTGCGAGCCTCTGCGCGGCCATGCCGCAGCGGCGGTCCGGTGACCGGGCAGTGGTAGTCAGTCGATCCCGGTTGCGGCTCGTCGCGTTCGAGCAGGTCGTTGCTGATCGTCAGCCAGCCGACGAGTGCGCCGACGCCGCAGAGCGACGCCGCGATCCACATCGCCGCCCGGAACCCGTCGGCCATCGCCTGCGGGTTCTCGAAATCGCTGCCGCCAAGGCCGACGAGTACCGGGAGGGCGGCGATTGCGGCGAGCTGCGCCGTGCGGGCGACGGCGTTGTTGACGCCTGATGCGATTCCCGAATGGCGTTCATCGGCGGCGGCGAGCACGGTAGCCGTGATCGGCGCGACGGTCAGCGCAAGGCCGAGGCCGAAGGTCGTGACCGCGGGCAGGATCGATCCGATGTAGCCGTCGCCCGGGCTGATCAGCGCCATCAGCCCCATTCCGGCGGCGATCAGCAGGGGGCCGAAGGTAAGCGGGATCCGCGGACCGATCCGCTGGGCGAGCGCGCCCGCCCGCGAGGAGAGCAGCAGCATCGCGATCGTCGTCGGCAGCGATGCGGCACCGGCCGCGATTGCGGAGTAGCCCAGTGATACCTGGAGAAAGGCAACGAGCAGGAAGAAGACGCCGCCGAGCGCCGCGTAGACGATGAAGGTCAAAACGTTGGCCCCGGTGAACTGGCGCGAGGCGAAGATCTCGAGCGGCAGCATCGGCTGTTCGGCCCGGCGCTCGGTAACGATGAACCCGACGCCCGCGAGCAGCGCGATCGCACTGGCGATCGCCGCCTGTGCCGGCGATTCGCCGACCTGGACCACCGCCAGCGTCCCGCCTGCGAGCGCGACGGTCACGAGCACCGACCCGAGCACATCGAGCCCGCCGGTGACGGTCGGGTCGCGAGTTTCCGGCACGTAGCGGCTCGCGGCGAGGCTGACGATCAGACCGAGCGGGAGCGTGATCAGGAAGACCGCACGCCAGGAGACCGCGTCGACGAGGTAGCCGCCCAGCAGAGGGCCGATCGCCCCCGACACTCCGACGAGGCCCGACCAGGCGCCAATCGCTCGCGCCCGGTCCTGCCGGGCAAAGACGGATTCGATGATCGCCAGGCTGCCCGGCGTCAGGAGCGCGCCGCCGATGCCCTGGAGAATGCGTGCGGCGATCAGTAGCTCGATCGTCGGCGCGAAGGCACAGACCGCCGAGGCGACCGAAAACCAGACCATTCCGATGATGAAGACGCGTCGCCGTCCGTACCGATCGCCGAGCGACCCGCCGAGCAGGATCAGCCCAGCCAGGCTGAGCAGGTAGCCGTTGAGCACCCACTGCAGGCCGCTGACCTCAGCGTCCAGGTCGCGCCCGATCGCCGGGAGCGCGACGTTGACGACGGTCGCCTCCAGGAAAGCGACCCCAGACCCCAGGACGGCGACGGCGAGCACCCAGCGACCGGCGGGCGTGGACATCCGAATGGCGGGCGAATCGCGCAAGCGGCGAGTCTAGTTTGGCGCTTGGGATCAGCCGATTTGACCTCAACCATGGTCCAACGTGCATCATGGAGACAATGCAATTCGACCCCGACATCGCCGGGACCGGCTGTGCGCCCGCCTCACCCGACGCGCCGGCGCTTGCGGTCTCAGACCTCGTCAAGCGCTACCCGACGGGAACCGAGGCCCTGAAATCAGTCTCGCTGGCGATCCAGCCGGGCGAGTTCTTCGGCCTGCTGGGCCCCAACGGCGCCGGCAAGTCGACGCTGATCCACTGCGCGACCGGCCTCGCCCAGCCCACGGCGGGCTCGATCGAGGTGTTCGGCCACGACGCGATCGATCATTACGGCCATGCAAGGCTGGCGGTCGGGCTCGCCCCCCAGGACCTCAACCTCGATTGGTTCCTGACACTCGAGGAGACGCTCGACTTCCATGGCGGTTACTTCGGGATGCCCAAGCGCGACCGCCGCGAGCGAACCAAGGAGCTGCTCGACGCCTTCTCGCTTACCGAAAAGCGCGAGGAGCGGACGCGGACCCTCTCGGGTGGCATGAAGCGGCGGCTGATCCTCGCGCGCGCGCTCATGCACCGGCCCCGATTGCTGATCCTGGACGAGCCCACTGCTGGCGTCGACGTCGAGCTGCGCCTCGAGTTGTGGCAGTACGTGCAGCGGATCAACGAGGAGGGCACGACAATCCTGCTGACGACCCATTACCTGGAGGAAGCCGAGCAGCTCTGCGACCGAATCGCGTTCATCAATGATGGGCAGATCGTCGCGCGGGGGAGTAGCGACGAGCTCGCTGCTGAGTACGAGGTCGGCAGCCTCGAGGATGCCTACCTCAAGCTCGTCGGGCGCAGCGAACTCTCGCGCGCCAAGGTCGAGGCGGTGCTCCCGTGAGCACCGGCCGTGCCCTGCGCCCCGCGTCGCCGGCTCCGGCGCGGCGACTCACGCTTACCCCCGCGCAGATCCGCTTCTCGACGCTGCTCCGCCGCGAGGTCAGCCGGTTCCTCAAGATCAAACGCCAGACGCTGGGCGCGCCGCTGCTCGAGACCTTCCTCTACATCTCTGTATTCGGCGCCGCGCTCGGGTCACGGATCCGGCAACTCGACGGGATCGACTACGTTCTGTTCATCACGCCCGGCCTGATCCTGATGGCCTGGGCGATCAACGCCTTCTCCAACAACTCCTCGTCGATCCTGCAGCAGAAGTTCCAGCGAGCGATCGACGATCAGCTCTCCTCTCCGGCCTCCCCGCTCGAGCTGTTGCTGGCGTTCTCGCTCGGCGGCTTTCTCCGCGGGATGATCGTTTCGCTGATCACCTTCATGGTCGCGTGGCTGCTGATCGGCCTTCCGGTCGTCCATGTGCTCGTCCTGATCGCCGCCCTGTTCCTGGTCGGCTTCTTCTTCGCGCAGCTCGGTGTGCTGATCGGCGTGCGGGCCGAACAGTTCGACGACGTCTCCTTCGCGCAGACCTTCGTCCTGCAGCCGCTGATCTTCCTCGGCGGCGTCTTCTACTCGGCCTCGCTGCTGCCCGAGCCGTTCCAGACGATCACCCACTTCAACCCGGTCTACTACATGATCGGTCTCGTCCGCTACGGCTTCATCGGCTACGAGGAGGTGGACGTCGGGCTGTCGCTCGCCGTGCTGACGCTGGCGACGGCGGCGTTGTTCGCAGTCAACCTGCGGCTGTTCAAGACTGGGTACCGCCTCCGCGCCTGAGCCCGCCTCGCTGTTACGCTGGCTGCCTGGCCAACGGACGAGGGGGAGCGGGTTGAAGGTAGGACGGCTGATCTCAATTGGAATCGCGGGCGTGGCGCTCGCCATGCCGAGCCTCGCCTCGGCGCACCTTGAACGGCCCTCCTACTGGCCCGACCCCGCGCCCGACACCGATGTCAAGCCGGCGGCCGGCGGCGCGGTCCCGGAGGCACGCTCGCTCAACTCGGCGGTCAGCGGCAAGGGTCCGGGCGACGTGCGGGTTGTCTGCCAGAAGTCGTCGTTGGACCTGGCGCGCAAGTCGATCCGGTCAGCGCGTCGCAACGGCTTCCGGTTGCGCCCGAGCCAGCCCAAGAAGCGAATCTCCGCCAAGCGGGCCAAGAGCCTGCGCAAGGCCAACCGGAAGTTCGACCGGCGCTGCGAGTTCGACAACGTCCAGAATGCCGTCAACGCCTCGGGCAACAACGACCGCGTCGTCGTCATGCCGGGCCGCTACACCGAGCCGGAGTCACGCCGTGCGCCGACCAACGACCCGCGCTGCAAGCCGTCGCTGCTGCAGGAGGATCAGAGCGGCGCGCTGACGCCGAGCTACGAATACCAGGCGACCTGCCCGAACGACCAGAACCTGATCTACCTGCAGGGCCGCGCGATCGAGGGCAATCCGCTCGCCGCGCCGCGTCCCGACCGCCACGGCATCCCCGAACAGGAACTCGGCAAGTGCATCCGTTGCAACGTTCAGATCGAGGGCTCGGGAGCGCGTCCCGAAGACGTACTGCTCGACGCGGGCGACGACTACGAGAAGCCCCTCAAGCCGCAGGCGAAGCCGGAGAGCTACACCAAGCACGTCGTCCTCCGGACCGATCGCTCGGACGGGTTCGTCGGTCGCAACTTCCTTGTCCGGGGAGCCCTCGAGCACGGCTTTTACACCGAGGAGACAGACGGGATCCTGCTCGACAAGGTGAAGTTCTTCTGGGCCGCCGACTACGGCCACCTGAGCTTCACCACCGATCACAACATGATCAAGAACTGCGACGGCTTCGGCTCCGGGGACGCGGTCGTCTACCCGGGCGCCTCGCCGCAGACGGGCGACTTCCGTGACGAGAGCTTCTACCCCGCCCAGCGCGAGAACACGGTCGTCAAGAAGTGCGACCTCCACGGCTCAACGCTCGCCTACTCGGGCTCGATGGGCAATTCGGTGCGCGTCACGAAGAACAACATCTACGGAAACACCAACGGGATCGCAAGCGACACGCTCTCGGCGCCGGGGCATCCGGGATTCCCGGCCGACGGGATGCGAATCGACCGCAACATGATCTACTCGAACAACCTCAACCTCTACACAGCCGATCCGCCGGTCGACCCGCTCGTCCCGATGCCGATCGGCACGGGAATTGTCTGGCCGGGTATGAACGACGGCACGGTCGAGAAGAACTGGATCTTCGACAACTGGCGTCACGGCACGGTCCTGGCGGCGGTACCGGATCAGGTCGCGGGCGAGCCCGACGGCAATGTCGATCGCGACATCCACTGCGCTCAGAACCTGCTCGCCTCGACCTCGTGTGGAAACCAGTACATCGACAACCGCATGGGACAGGTTCCGCCGGGCTTCAAACGCCACCCCGCATTGAGCAAGTTCGGAAATCGCAGCGCGCTCGGCGCGAGCCAGACGCTCCCGAACGGCGTCGACTTCTGGTGGGACGAGTTCCCCGGCAACACAGGCAACTGCTGGCGCGGAAACACCGGCGCGGATGGAACGACGTCGAGCATCACCGGTCCGGGGGTTGGTGATCCCCTGGTTACGCCGCCGCTACCCGCGAACTGCGGTACGAGCGTCGGCACGGGCGATGTCGTCAAGGAGGCCGTCCTGCTCGACTGCTCGATGTGGGAGCGCGGCAATACCGGCGATGACCACCCGCTCTGTTACTGGTTTGACATGCCGGCCCGGCCTGGCAGCTCGGCCGCGGCCGCCCAGGAGCGCAAGTTCGCCAAGGCGGCCGAGGACTACGCGGAGAGTCCCGATTCGGATGCGCTCCGCGAGCGGCTACGGCAACTCGGTGGCACGGCTTTCTCCGATCGTCCGTAGGGGGGGCCTTGTCACCGTCGGAGCCGTGATCGCTCTGAGCGGGTGCGGCGGATCGGGGGGGGAGGCCGCGCCCGTCCAGCCCGTCGGCCAGGACAAGGCGGGGTCGGTGGCGCCCCTGGCCCAGTGCCGCGACTGGATCCGCGGCAACCCGGCAGAGCAGCTGGCGACGATTGAGGATATCCGCAGTCAAATCAACCTCGAAGGGGGAACGGTCCAGGCGCCGCCGCTCTCGGATGAGGAGGCTCAGGGGGTCTTCGACCGAGCCTGCTCGAATGAGTTCGCGAAGACGTTTCGCCTCTACGTCATCTACTCACGCGCCGCGGGCTTCGCTCCGCTGATGCGCGACCGCTAGCCGCTCCAGACTTCGCCCTACGATGTCGCCAGTGCTCCAGATCCTCCTGACGGCAGCGGAGTTACTGGCCGCGGTCCTGCTCGGCGTGTTCGCGATCTACCTCGTGTTCGCCGGAGCCGATGCCTGGATCGTGAAGCTGCGCGGTGGCGCGCCGGCCTTCGAATGGTGGGCGGGTACTCCGTGGCGAGACCGCTCGTGCCTCGGCCACCGGGCTCTGAACGGAATTGGCATGACGCTCACGCTCGCGGTCGCGGGCTTTGGAGTGATCGCGGCGCTCGGCCTGCTCGCCGCCGCCGCTCAGTGCCTGAGCGGAAACTGCCCGGAAGTCCCGGATCTGCCTTAGGCGGCGGGTGGCGTCAGGCCGCGACGGCGGGTTCGGTCTTGTCGACCGTGGATCCCGCGCCCGAGAACTCGAGCGCCGGGTCATCGACGTCGCGGTGGCGCAGCAGCAGGATGTCGCGCGCGTAATTCTGGTGCAGCCGCCACGGGGAGCGTGGCCCCTGCTTGGGGAACTCGGCCGCCGAGCGGAGGACGTAGCCGGAAGCGAGATCGATGAACGGGTCCTCGGGCAACGCTGCCTCGCTCCAGCGAGGGGTGACCTGCGTGTAGCCGTTCGCGTCCATGTGCTGGATCAGCCGGCAGACGTGCTGGGCGACGAGGTCGGCCTTGAGCGTCCAGGAGGCGTTGGTGTAGCCGAACGTGACGGCGGCGTTCGGAATGCCGCTGAACATCATTCCCTTGTAGGCGACGCAGGTCGAGAAGTCGACGTCCTGCCCATCGACCGCGACGGTCATGCCGCCGAGCGCGAGCAGGTTGAGGCCGGTCGCGGTGATGATCACGTCGGCCTCGAGTTCGTCGCCCGAGGTCAGCCTCAGCCCTCGTTCGGTGAACTTCTCGATGCCGTCGGTGACGATCGAGGCCTTGCCGTGGCGCAGGGCCTTGAAGAGGTCAGCGTCGGGGACCAGGCAGATGCGCTGATCCCACGGGTTGTAGCGGGGCGTGAAGTGCTTGTCGACCGCGTAGTCGTTGGGCAGCCGCATTGCAACGCCCTTGAGCAGCACGGACTTCGTCAGGCGCGGGAAGCGCTGGGCGAGGTTGTAGAAGCCGAGCTGGATCGCGACGTTCTTCCAGCGGGCGATCGAGTAGGCGACCTTCGAGGGCAGCGTCTTGCGCAGCAGGTCGGCGACCGGATCCTTGGCGGGCATCGACACGACGTAGGTCGGCGAGCGCTGGAGCATCGTCACGCTGGCAGCTCGTTCGGCCATCGCCGGGACGAGCGTCATGGCGGTCGCGCCGCTTCCGATCACGACGACCCGCTTGCCCTCGTAGTCGAGACCCTCGGGCCAGTGCTGGGGGTGGACGATCTGCCCGCCGAAGCTCTCGATGCCCTCGAAGTCGGGGGTGTATCCCTCTTCGTAGTTGTAATAGCCGGTGCACGTGAGCATGAAGCCGCACGTGAACCGGACCGTCTCACCGGTGTCGGTCCGCTCGGCCTCGACCGTCCAGCGCGAGTCCTCCGTTGACCACTCGGCCCGCAGGACGCGGTGGTGGTAGCGGATCTGCTCCTCGATGCCGTGATCACGGGCGGTCTCGCGGATGTAGTCGAGGATCGAGGGCCCATCGGCGATCGCCTTGGCCTCCAGCCAGGGGCGGAAGGTGTAGCCGAGCGTGAACATGTCCGAGTCCGAGCGAATGCCGGGGTAGCGGAAGAGGTCCCAGGTGCCGCCGCTCGCCCCGCGGGCCTCGAGGATCGCGAAGCTCTTGTCTGGGCAATCAGCGCGCAGGTGACAGGCCGCACCGATGCCGGAGAGACCGGCGCCGACGATCAGGACGTCGACGTGCTCGACTGCGGTCTGGGCCTTCGTCGCGCTCATTCGAATGTTCGGAAGCGTACACAACTGCCATGATCGGTTCGGTGACGCTCGAGTCGGCAGAGGCGCTGTTGGTTGACGGTGGCGTCGGACACTCGCTGATCCAGACCGACCGTCTCGCCGTTCACGTTGCGGAGGCGGGCGGCGGCGAGCCGGTGATCCTGCTCCACGGCTGGCCGCAGCACTGGTGGGAGTGGCGGCTTGTGATCGGGCCGCTGGCCAAGCACTATCGGGTCATCTGCCCGGACCTGCGGGGCTTCGGCTGGAGCGCGGCGCCGCGCGACGGGTACGAGAAGGAGGGAATGGCCGCCGATCTGATCGCGCTGCTCGACGCCCTCGGGCTGGAGCGGGTGCGGATCGTGGGCCACGACTGGGGAGGGTTCATCTCGTTTCTTGCCGCGCTGCGGGCGCCCGAGCGGTTCAGCCACCTGCTCGCGCTCGGGATCATCCATCCTTGGCTCGCGCGCGGCGCGCTGACGCCGCTCGGGATCGCATCGGTGTTCGGCTATCAGGGCCCGCTTCTCACCCCGTTGGTCGGTGTCGCGGTGCAGCGGCACACCCCGTTCATCTCCTGGTTGATGCGGTTGAGCCGCCCGGGCGGCTGGGAACCGAACGTGCTCGCCGCCTACGGCGACCGCCTGCGCGAGCCCGCCCGAGCGCGCGCCAGCGTCGCGCTCTACCGGACCTTCCTCGCGCGGGAGCTCGCGCCGTTGCTCGCCGGCCACTACCGCGATCGCCGTCTCGAGATTCCGAGCCGGTTGATCATCGGCGAACGCGACCCCGTGATCGGCCGGGGGCTGGACAGGTTCGAGCGGTTCGCTCCGAGGATGTCGTTGGAGCGGTTGCCCGACGTCGGTCATTGGCTGCCGGAAGAGGTGCCGGACCTCGTCGTCGAGGCTGCGCTCGACCTGTTCTCGGGTCCCGCCTAGGGGTGCGATCGCTAGCGCGACTTGCTGATCTCGACGACCGAGAGGGCGATCGGCGCGGTGACGAGCGCCGTGAAAGCGAGCGTCAGGGCGATGATCCCGGGGCGAGAAGCGCTGGTGGGTTCGGTCTTCATGACTTCATCCTCGGGCCGAACCATCGGTGTGGGTAGGCGTCCTAGGGTGAGATCTTTCCCACCTTCGGCGGGACCGACCAATACCCTTGAGCCGTGAGCGCCGGGCCAGAGATCGTGTTGTACGTCGTGCCCTCCTCGCACCCGTGCGCGGTCGTCGAGGAGGCGCTCAAGATCAAGGGCCTTGACTACCGCACGGTCGAGCTTCCGCCGGGCCTATCGGCGCTGGCACAAAAGGCGCGTTTCGGCCGACGCACCGTCCCGGGCATAAAGATCGGGGCCGACCGGGTCGTGGGATCACGCCCGATCCTGCGCGCGCTGGAAGCCCTCGAGCCGGAGCCGTCGCTGCTGCCTGATGATCCGGCCGCGCTCGCGGCCGTCGACGAGGCGGAGCTCTGGGGCGACGAGGTACTCCAGGAGGACACGCGGTGGATCCTGATCGGGGGGCTCAACAACTGCCCCAGTGCGCTCGCGTCCTTCTCGGCCGGATCCTCGCTGCCGAAGATCCCGAGCTGGCTCGCGCCGGCGATGATCAAGCCGATCAGCCAGATCGAGACGCGGCTGCTAGGCCACCACGGTCGCGTCGGCGAGTATCTGGCGCGCCTTCCGGCAAACCTCGATCACGTCGACCAGCTGATCGCATCGGGGGTGATCGGCGGAGACCGCCCGAACGTCGCTGATCTCCAGATCGCCGCCTCGGTACGCCTACTGATGGCCTGCGATGACCTACGTGAGGAGATCGAGGCGCGGCCGGCGGGAGCGCTGGCGCGGCGGTTGATGCCGGAGCCACCGGGACGGCTGCCGGCCGGCGCGCTGACCGGAGCCTAAGCGCACGGATGGCCCTGCAGTGCGCCCAGGGAGACTCGAACTCCCACGGGCCATACGGCCCACAAGGCCCTCAACCTTGCGCGTCTACCAATTCCGCCACAGGCGCGTAGCGAAGGCTGATTATAGGGGCCGCAGCGTTTTCGCCCCAATGCGGGGAAGTCGTCCGTGAGGTGCGCTACCTTTACGAACACATGTTCGAAGCGCCGCCAACCGACTACCACCGAGAGGGGACCCGCTGATGGTCGATCTGAGCCTCACCAAGCGCCAGCAGGAGATCTTCGATTTCATCGGCCGTTACTCCGCCAGGCACGGCTACCCGCCGACCGTACGCGACATCGGCAAGGCGATCGGGTTGACCTCGTCGTCGACCGTCCACACCCACCTCGCCAACCTTGAGAAGCTCGGCCTGCTCAAGCGCGATCCGACCAAGCCGCGCGCAATCGAGGTGCTCGTCGATCGGGCGCGGCGGGTTGTCGCGCCCGTCGGCCTGCCGCTCGTTGGCCAGGTCGCCGCGGGTTCGCCGATGCTCGCCGAGGAGAACGTCGAGGAGTACCACGACGTTCCCGACCTCGCCGGTGGTGACACGGGCGACTACCTCCTCTGTGTGAGAGGTGATTCGATGAAGGACGCCGGCATCCTCGACGGCGACCACGTCGTCGTCCAGAAGACCGACTCCGGCGCCGACGGCGAGATCGTGGTCGCGTTGCTAGAGGGCGAGGCGACCGTCAAGCGGTTCTTCCGCGAGGCCGATCACATCCGGCTGCAGCCTGAGAACGACGCGCACGAGCCGATCCGCGCGACCGACGTCAGCGTCGTCGGCCGGGTGGTCGGGGTCGTCAGGCGGGTCACCTGATGTCTGCCCAGCTACGACTCGGCGCTCGCTCGGTCGAGGACTCCGGGGCCGCCTCCCGGCGTCGCCTCGAGCGCGCGCGGCCGGCGCGGGGCAGGCGCGGTTCTGCCGCGCGAAATCTTGGGCTGTCCGGCGGCGAGCCGCTTACGCTCGAGCGCAAGCTCGCGGGCGTATGGGAGGGCGTGCTCGTCGCCGGATCGTCCGAGTGTCCGATGTGTGGCGGGACCGTCCGCCAGGCCGGTCCGCACGCCGCGTGTTCGGCGTGTGGCTCGCGCGTCGACTGAGCTCGGCCGGGCTTCAGCAAATTTCTTCCCGGTCTCTGGACTCGGCCTGGGATCGGGCGTACCCTTCAGGAGTCGATCAAGCAGTCGCGGGCCGTGGAGAGACAACCGCGGTTCGAGGAAAGTCCGGACACCGAAGGGCGGGGTGGTCGGGAAGCCGACCCGGGGAAACCCGCGGGAAAGTGCCACAGAAATGACACCGCCTAAGCGGGCCCCTCACGTGAGGGCCCGCCGGTAAGGGTGAAATGGTGCGGTAAGAGCGCACCGGCGGCGTGGTGACACGCCGGCCAGGCAAACCCCACCCGGTGCAAGGCCAAGCAGGGACGATGACGCTGCCCGCCGAGTCCCAGGTAGGCCGCAGGGCCGTAGGGCCCGTCTCATGCGCGCTCACGCGCGCGTGAGGGAGACAGATGACTGTTCGAGACAGGATCCGGCTTATCGATCGACTAAGGCGAGGGCCCCGGGCAACCGGGGCCCTCGCTATTTCGACCACGGTTACTTCGGATCAACCGTCCGCCGACGTGCATCGGCGGCGTTCACACCGCTACGATTCTCGTTCGTCCCGTGGCCGCCGCGGGGGGAGATCTCGACATGACACGTACCAAGCGACCACAGGCCGCTGGCCTCTACGACCCCGCTTTCGAGCACGATGCCTGCGGCATCGGCGCCGTCGCGCGGCTCGATGCGGTCGCCTCTCACGACACCGTCCTCAAGGCGCTGACCGTGCTCGATCGGCTCGATCACCGCGGGGCGACCGGCGCCGAGCCCGACACCGGCGATGGGACGGGAATCCTGCTTCAGCTCCCCGACGAGCTGCTACGCGAGGAAGTCGAGTTCGACCTTCCACCGGTCGGCGAGTACGCGGTCGGGATGCTTTTCCTCCCGCTCGAGGACGCGGAGCGCAGGCGCTGCGAGGAGTTCGTCGAGCGGACGATTGCCGCGGAGGGTCAGACACTGCTCGGCTGGCGCCGCGTTCCCGTCGACAGCTCGGTGCCCGGCCCGACCGCCGCGGAGGCCGAGCCCGCCGTCGCGCAGGTCTTCGTCGGCTCGGCTTGCGCCGGTGACCAGGAGCGGTTCGAACGCAAGGTCTACGTGATCCGCCGTCTGATCGAGCGCGCCTTCGACGAGGAGACCCTGGCGATCCCGTCCTTCTCCTCGCGCACGCTCGTCTACAAAGGCATGCTCACCACTCCGCAGCTCGCCGAATACTTCCCCGACCTGCGCGACGAGCGACTCAAAACGGCGGTCGCGCTCGTCCATTCGCGCTTCTCGACGAACACGTTCCCGAGCTGGCAGCTGGCCCATCCGTACAGGCTGATCGCACACAACGGCGAGATCAACACCGTTCGCGGCAACACGAACTGGATGCGGGCGCGCGAGTCGGAGCTGCAGTCAGAGCTGTTCGGTGACGACATCGAGAAGATCTCGCCGGTGATCCGTCCCGGCGGATCCGATTCGGCGACCTTCGACAACGTCCTCGAGCTACTCGTGCTCGGCGGCCGCTCGCTGCCCCACGCGCTGATGATGATGATCCCGGAGGCCTGGGAGAACCGCGACGACCTGCCCGAGGAGCTGGTCGACTTCTATGCGTTCCACAACTGCCTGATGGAGCCCTGGGATGGCCCGGCCGCAGTTGTCTTCTGTGACGGTCGCGTGCTCGGTGGGACGCTTGACCGAAACGGCTTGCGGCCCGGCCGCTGGCTCGAGACAGAGGACGGGTTCGTCGTGCTCGCGTCCGAGACCGGCGTGCTCGACTTCGAGCCCGAGGAGGTCGTCCGCAAGGGCCGCTTCCAGCCTGGCAAGATCTTCCTGATCGATCTGGAGCAGGGCCGGATCGTCGAGGACGCCGAGCTCAAGCACCAGGTCGCATCCCAGCGGCCGTATGGCAACTGGTACAAGACCCGCTCGCTGGCCCTCGAGCAACTCGACGCCGTCGTGCCACGCGAGCTCCCGGCCGAGCCGCTGCTGATCCGTCAGCAGATGTTCGGCTATACCCAGGAGGACGTGCGGATCACGCTCGCCCAGATGGGCGGCGTAGCGGCCGCCGAGCCGATCGGCTCGATGGGCAACGACTTCGCCCTGGCGGTGCTCTCCGACCGCGAGCCGATGCTCTACAGCTACTTCAAGCAGCTCTTCGCCCAGGTCACAAACCCGGCGATCGATCCAATTCGTGAGGAGCTCGTGATGAGCCTCTCGATGCCGGTCGGGCCGGAGGAGAATCTTTTCGCCGAGTCAGCGGAGCACGCCCACCAGCTACTGATCTCGCACCCGATCCTGACCGACGGCGAGCTCGAGAAGCTGCGCCAGGTCAACCACCACGTCTTCCGCTCCAACACGCTCGACGCGACTTGGCCGGTCGAGGAGGGCCCGGAGGGGATCGAGCGCGCGCTGCAGCGGCTCTGCCACGAGGCCTCCTCGATGATCGAGGTCGGCGACAACATCCTGATCATCTCCGACCGTGCCGCCGGCCGCGGCCGCGCACCGATTCCCTCGCTGCTGGCGCTCTCGACGATCCATCAGCACCTCGTCGGCGCGGGCACCCGGCTGCGCTGCGGTCTGGTGGTCGAATCGGCCGAGGCGCGCGAGGTTCACCACTTCTGCTGCCTGCTCGCCTTCGGCGCCGCGGCGATCAATCCCTATCTCGCCTTCGAGACGCTCCACGACATGCTCGACCACGGGCTACTGCCCGGCGTCGAGAGCGCAGCCGAGGCCGACAAGCACCTCGTCAAGGCGGCCGGCAAGGGCATCCTCAAGACGATGTCCAAGATGGGGATCTCGACCGTGCGGTCCTATTCGGGGTCACAGATCCTCGAGGCGGTCGGCCTCGAACCCGATCTGATCGACCGCTACTTCCCGGGCACGGTCTCGCGGATCGGCGGTGTCGGTCTCGAGGTACTCGCCGTCGAGTCGCTCGCCCGTCACCGCCGCGCGTACCCGCGTGAGTCCCAGCCGCTCGAGGCCGAGATCCTGCCGGTTGGCGGGTTGCACGCCTGGCGACGCGGGGGAGAGCGCCACCAGTGGAACCCCGAGACGATCGCCGAGCTCCAGTTCGCCGTCCGCGACGGCGGCCAGAACGCCTACGACCGCTACACGGCAGCGGTCAACTCCGACGCGACCCGCCAGTCGACGATCCGCGGCCTGCTGAAGTTCCGTGAAGGCAGCGAGCCGATTCCGCTCGAGGACGTCGAACCGGCCAAGGAGATCGTCAAGCGGTTCGCGACCGGCGCGATGTCACTCGGCTCGCTTTCGCCGACCGCACACGAGACGCTCGCGATCGCGATGAACCGGATGGGCGGCAAGTCCAACACCGGTGAGGGGGGAGAGGACCCGCGCCGCTACGTGCGCGATGCCAACGGCGACTCGCGTCGGTCCGCTATCAAGCAGGTCGCTTCAGGCCGTTTCGGGGTCACCGCGCACTATCTGGTCAACGCCGATGACCTTCAGATCAAGATCGCTCAGGGTGCCAAGCCGGGCGAGGGCGGCCAGCTGCCCGGACACAAGGTCGACCGCTACATCGCGAAGATCCGCCACTCGACGCCTGGCGTCGGCCTGATCTCGCCGCCGCCACACCACGACATCTATTCGATCGAGGACATCAAGCAGCTGATCTTCGATCTGCGCTGCGCCAACCCAACAGCGCGCGTGAGCGTCAAGCTGGTCGCCGAGGTCGGCGTCGGCACCGTCGCGGCGGGCGTCGCGAAGGCGAACTCCGATCACGTGACGATCGCCGGTTTCGACGGCGGCACCGGCGCCTCGCCGGTCTCCTCGATTCACTCGGCCGGCATTCCCTGGGAAATCGGCCTCGCCGAGACCCAGCAGACGCTCGTCATGAACAAGCTGCGCGACCGGATCGTCGTCCAGGCCGACGGCCAGATGAAGACCGGTCGCGACATCGTGATCGCGGCGCTGCTCGGGGCCGAGGAGATGGGGCTCTCGACCGCTCCCCTGATCTCGATGGGCTGCATCATGATGCGCGCCTGCCACCTCAACACCTGCCCGGTCGGGATCGCCACCCAGGACCCCGAGCTGATCAAGCGGTTCCGCGGCCAGCCCGAGCACGTCGTCAACTTCTTCTTCTTCATCGCCGAAGAGGCCCGCAAGATCATGGCCCAGCTGGGCATCGCCAAGTTCGAGGACCTCGTCGGCCGCACCGACCTGCTCGAGGCCGATGACGCGATCTCCCACTGGAAGGCCCGCGGCGTCGACCTCTCGGCGCTGCTCGCCCAGCCGGACATGCCGCCCGAAGTCGCCCGTCGCGCGGTTCGCAAGCAGGACCCGGTGCTCGATGACCACCTCGACCACGAGCTACTCGCCCGCGCTCGCAGGACGCTCGACGGCGGCGAGCCGAGCAGCTTCTCGGTGGCCGTCGAGAACCGCCACCGCTGCGTCGGTGGCTTGATCTCGGGTGAGGTCGCGCGTCGCTTCGGCGAGCCGGGGCTGCCCGAGGATTCGATCGTCGTCGAGATGAAAGGCTCAGCCGGGCAGAGTTTCGGCGGCTGGCTGGCGCCCGGGATCACGATCGCCCTCGAAGGCGACGCCAACGACTACACGGGCAAGGGGCTCTCAGGCGGAATCGTCTCGATCCGACCGCCCGAGGGCTCGACCTTCATCGCTGAGCAGAACGTAATCGCCGGCAACACCCTGCTTTACGGAGCGACCGGGGGGCGCGCCTTCTTCCGCGGGCTGGTCGGCGAGCGGTTCGCCGTTCGCAACTCAGGCGCCCGCACGGTCGTCGAGGGTGTCGGAGACCACGGCTGCGAGTACATGACCGGCGGGACCGTCGTCGTGCTGGGGCCGACCGGCCGAAACTTCGCGGCGGGGATGTCGGGCGGAGTCGCCTACGTGCTTGACCCCGAGGGTTCTTTCCCGGCGCGCTGCAACACCCAGATCGTAGAGCTCGAGCACCCCACCGACGAAGGCTTCACCGAGGCCGATCTCGACGAGATCCGTGCCCTCGTGACCGAGCACGGCGAGCGGACCGGTAGCCCGGTCGCAGGACGCGTGCTCGCCGATTGGGACGCGCTGTGCGGCAGCTGGGTGAAGGTGATGCCGGTCGACTACAAGCGTGCGTTGGCAGAGCTCGCCGAGCTCGAAGCCGCGGGCGGGGGCGAGGCGACCCACATCGGAGCGCCGAGCGGGTCCGAGGCGGGGGTGAGCGGCCGTGGGTGAGGTCGGAGCGTTCCTGAAGATCCACCGCGAGCTTGCCGGCAAGCGGCCGATCGAGGAGCGCGTCAATGATTTCCGCGAGTACCAGGAAGCGCTGCCTGTCGACCACCTTCAGGATCAGGGCGCGCGCTGCATGGAGTGCGGCGTCCCGTTCTGCCACCAGGGTTGCCCGCTCGGCAACCTGATCCCCGACTGGAACGACCTGGTCTACCGCGATCGCTGGCAGGAAGCGATCACCCAGCTGCACGCGACCAACAACTTCCCCGAGTTCACGGGACGGATCTGCCCGGCGCCCTGCGAGGCGGCCTGCGTGCTCGACATCAACGACGACCCCGTCACGATCAAGCAGATCGAGGTCTCGATTATCGACCGCGCGTGGGAGGAGGGCTGGGTCAAGCCCAACTTGCCGGCCGTCCGCAGCGGGCGGAGCGTCGCGGTCATCGGGTCCGGGCCGGCCGGCCTGGCCGCGGCTGCCGAGCTCAACCAGTTCGGTCACGCGGTGACGCTCTATGAGCGCAACGACCAGATCGGCGGCCTGCTCCGCTACGGGGTGCCCGACTTCAAGCTCGACAAGGGCGTCGTACAGCGGCGCGTAGACCTGCTCGCAGCCGAGGGCGTCAACTTCGAGACCGGCGTCGAGGTCGGGATCGATGTGGTCGTATCCGAGTTGCAGGAGCGCTTTGATGCGGTCGTCATCGCGACCGGCTCGACCGTCCCGCGCGACCTGCCGGTCCCCGGCCGCGAGCTCGGTGGCGTCCACTTCGCGATGGAGTACCTCGAGTTGCGCAACCGTTTCGTGGCGGGCGAGTACCCGGACGGGACGCCGATCAGCGCAGCCGGCAAACACGTCGTGATCATTGGCGGCGGCGATACGGGCGCCGACTGTCTGGGCAACTCACACCGCGAGCGACCGGCGAGCGTCACCCAGTTCGAGGTGCTCCCGGAGCCGCCGCCGCAACGGCCCGAGGATCGGACTCCATGGCCCCAGTGGCCGCTGATCCTGCGCACCTCGCCCGCGCATGAGGAGGGCGGCGAACGGCGCTTCAGCGTCATGACGACCAGTTTCGAGGGCGACAACGGTCAGGTGAGCGCCCTGCACGGCTACGAGGTCGCGGGCGCGCCGCCCGACTTCACAAAGGTCGAAGGTTCCGAGTTCTCGATCCCAGCCGACCTCGTGCTACTCGCAATGGGCTTTCTGCACACGGGGCATACCGGTCTTGTCGAGCAGCTCGCGCTCGACCTCGACGATCGCGGCAACATCCGCGACTCGGACTGGCAGACCTCGGCACCGGGCGTCTTCGCATGTGGTGATGCCCGGCGCGGTCAGTCGCTGATCGTCTGGGCGATCGCCGAGGGCCGGCAGGCGGCGCGGGCGTGCGACCGCTACCTGGACGCGCTCGATCACCCCGAGCTCGAGGGTGACCTGGTCGAGCTGGCGCTGCGCGCTTGAGCCTCATCGACCGCCTTCGCGTCAGTCGCGCCACGGCCGTCGCGATCGCGGTTCTGCTGATAGCGATCGGGCTGGGTGGAACCCTGCTGGTTGACCAGGAACCGCTATTCATCATCGCGGCGGCCGGGCTCTGCCTGCTGCTGCTCGTGACGTTGCCGACAGCTGCTGAGGTCGCCGGCGGGGCTGTCGTGAACGAGCCAGCCGAGCCACTCGAGCCCGAGGCCGACCTGACCCCGGAGCCGCCCGACCCGGAGCCGACTCGGCCGTTTTCGCCGGTCGACCCGGGCCTGCCGGTAGCGACCACGCCGGATCCGGTCGCCGCGCCCGC
Organism: uncultured Thermoleophilaceae bacterium; assembly: GCA_963790245.1. Taxonomy (GTDB): domain Bacteria; phylum Actinomycetota; class Thermoleophilia; order Solirubrobacterales; family Thermoleophilaceae; genus JACCVG01. The sequence goes on along the minus strand of CAWBNP010000002.1, from coordinate 716,361 downwards.
ACCGCCGCGACTCGCGTCGCTCCAGACCGACGCGGCGACCGCCCTACCCGTTCCCCAGCTCCCGTCTGGGCCCGCCCTGGCGCGCGGGCGGGTGTCAGGTGGCGTCGCCGCACGGGCAGGCGCAGGGGCCGGGCTGGCGGCGGGCGTGGCCGCCGGGGTGGCCCTGTGGGCGCGACGGCGGAGGCGGCGCTGAGCTCGCCGCCGGATGTCCCGGCAACCGTCTAGGATCCGCCCCCGTGAACCTCGTTCTCTTTCTCGTCCCGTTCGTCCTGGCCGGGATCGCCGTGTTGTTCATCGCCTTCTCGGGCGGACCGAGCAAGGCCCGCGAGGCCTACCTCACGCGCGGTAACCGCGGCTTCAGGCTCGCGATTCTCGCCATCTACGTCGGAGCGGGGATCGTTCTGCCTTTGGTGATCATCGCGGCGCGGGGCGAGGCGATTGGCGCCGGCCGCCTTGCGGGCACGCCGCCGGCCGACCCCTCGATCGAGCGCGGCAAGACTCTTTTTCGTCAGACCTGCGCCAGCTGCCACAGCCTGGCCGCCGTCAACGCGCGCGGGAATACCGGGCCGAGCCTCGACGACATTGGCGAGCTGACCCCCGATCGAGTGCTGGCGGCGATCGAGAATGGCGGTACCGACCAAGGGCTGATGCCCAAGCGGCTGCTCGAGGGTGAGAACGCTCAGGCGGTGGCCGACTACCTCGCCTCCGCAGCGGGCAAATCCCGCTAAGTGCGGGGCGGCTGGATCGCTTCCGCGGACTGGCCGAGCCAGGTTTGCCCTGCTAGTGCTGGTAGTATCGCGGCCGCAACGCCGAGGATCCGCCTCGAAGGCGGGACACGGGGGAACCAGTGGCTCTTCGGAGTCGGGGGCGAATCGCCGCAGCAGCGGCGTAGCGCAGCTCTTTCAGCGCGAGCCCGTCAGCTAACCCCGTAGGCCGAACGAAAGAGAGCGAATGAGCCAAGCCGCCGCCCGTTTCGCGCCAGCCGATCTCAACGAGGGCACCCTGACGCCTGCGCACGCCCGTCCGCGTCCGGCCGCCGCGCCGCGCCCGGTTCGTCGCCAGGCTCCGGTTGGCTCTCGAGGTATCTCTGCCCGCGCGGCTCGCTCGGGGCCGGACCGGCTCGCGATGTGGGCCGTCGTGCTGGGGGTCTTCATGGTTGCCCTGGCCGGAGCCACCGCGCAGGCCGGCGGCGATGAGAAGCGCTCGGCGCCCGCGCCGCAAACGGTCGAGCTCTCCCCCAAGTAGTCCTCGGCGACGTTTCAGTCGTCACCGGCCGTTCATCTTTCAGGCATCCCTGGGCGGGTTACGTGCGTATGACTCCTTGAGTCCCCAATCCAGAGCTAAGCTTACGATCCGTAAGCGGTTGGCAGAAAGAGAAGTATCGGCCATGAAGACCAAGGAAAGTCGCTTCCAGGTTCACGACGAGCTGACAGCTCCTGAGCGCAGCGTGCCCGTGCTGAACGGGGCGCTCGCGGCGGGCGGTCAACTCTCCAACATCGTGGGCGTCCTCGCGGGTTCACCCGCCACGCTGCGCGCTTACGCGCGTTTCCGGTCTGAGCTGCGTCAGGGCACGTTGCCGCTCAGGACCCAACAGCGCGTCGCTCTCGCCGTCGCCCAGCACCAGGGCAGCGAGTACTCGCTCTCGGCGCTCCAGCGAACGGCTCGCGAGGCGGGGGTCGGGTTTGACGAGATCGCCCGTGCCCGTGACTTCGATTCCGCCGACGAGCGTGAGGCCGTGCTGCTGCGCTATGTCCGCGGGCTGCTCCAGAGCTCGGGCGCCCCGCCGCTCCACCTCCACGAAGAGGCCCGCGAGGAGGGCTGGACCGACGAGCAGATCATCGAGCTGGTCGCGCACGTCTCGCTGAGCGTCTTCACGAACCTGATGACCAAGGCTGGTGACATCCCGACCGACGGATCGGCCGAGCAGGCGCGGCTCTCGCAGGCCGCCTAGAGGTTCCCGCGGGGCCAACCTCTGGAGCCGTTACGATGGTGTTATGTCCGTAACTGCAGTACCGAGGGTGGAGGACCCGGATGGATCGGTCCCCCCGCACTCGCCGAGCGGACGGCAAGGATGTTGCTCGCTCTACCATCGCGCAGTCGAGTTGATCGGCAAGCGCTGGAGCGGAGCGATCCTGATCGTTCTGACCGGCGGCCCGCTGCGGTTCTCCGAGATCAGGGCGCTCGTCCCGGACCTCTCTGACCGACTGCTCTCCGAGCGCCTCAAAGAGCTCGAGGCCGAGGGGATCGTCGAGCGCCGGGTGTTCGACGAGGTTCCGGTACGCGTCGAGTACGCGCTCACGGGCAAGGGCGAGGCGCTCGAGCCGGTCCTCCGAGAGCTCAAGTCCTGGGCGCAGATGTGGCTCAACGGGACCACACCCTCACACGCCTGAGGGACACGCCACAGACCGAATACTTCACCGGCCGGGAGCCGGTTTTTTTGTGCCCGATCCTCTACCGTAGGCGCGTGGCTGACAGACCCGAGAGCGCGGCAGACGTCAAGGCGATCGTCGAGGAGCGCGATATCCGCTTCATCCGCTTCTGGTTCACCGACATCCTCGGTCAGCTGAAGAGCTTCTCGATCAACGCCGCCGAGCTCGACGACGCCTTCGAGGGCGGGATGGGCTTCGACGGATCCTCGATCACCGGCTTCAACGCGATCGAGGAGTCGGACATGATCGCGATGCCGGACCCGTCGACCTTCGACGTGCTGCCCTGGCGCCCGGACGAGCAGGGCGTCGCGCGGATGTTCTGCGACGTGCTGACCCCAAACCGCGAGCCCTACGAGGGCGACCCGCGGCACGTGCTGCGGCGCGCCCTGGACCGCGCCGAGTCGATGGGCTTCGATGAGTTCAACGTCGGCCCAGAGCTCGAGTTCTTCTACTTCCGCAGCGCCAAGACCGATCCCGGAAAGCCCCCGGAGGTGCTCGACGAGGGCGGCTACTTCGACCTGACGACTCTCGACGCCGGTTCTGATGTGCGCCGCGAGACAGTGCTGGCGCTCGAGCAGCTCGGAATCCACGTCGAGTACACCCATCACGAGGTCGGTCCCTCCCAGCACGAGATCGACATGCGCTACGCACCGGCGATGAAGATGGCCGACGACTGCATGACGTACCGGATCACGGTCAAGGAGTACGCGATGAAGTACGGCTGGCACGCGACCTTCATGCCCAAGCCGCTGTTCGGCGAGAACGGTTCCGGAATGCACACACATCAGTCGCTCTTCAAGGACGGCCGCAACGCGTTCTACGACCCCGATGACCAGTACTTCCTCTCCGACGTCGGCAAGGCCTACATCGCTGGCCAGCTCAAGCACGCCCGCGAGATCTCCTCGATCTTTGCCCAGTGGGTCAACTCCTACAAGCGGCTGGTTCCCGGCTACGAGGCGCCCGTCTACTGCGCGTGGTCGCGTCGTAACCGCTCGGCGCTCGTGCGGGTTCCGCTCTACCACCCCGGTAAGGAGCAGGCGACCCGCATGGAGTTGCGCTGCCCCGACCCCTCTTGCAACCCTTATCTCACCTTCGCGGCGCTGCTGCAGGCCGGTCTGGAGGGGATCGAGAAGGGCTACGTCCTGCCCGAGCCGATGGAGCGCAACCTGTACCACCTCTCGCCTGATGAGCGGCGTCGGATGGGAATCGAGCAGCTCCCGGAGACGCTCGGCGAGGCGATTGAACTGACGGCCGAGTCAGAGCTCGTGTTGCGCACCCTCGGCGAGCACATGTTCAATCGCTACATCGAGATCAAGCGCCAGGAATGGGACGACTACCGGGTGCAGGTCTCCGAATGGGAGCTCAACCGCTACCTCGCCATCCTCTAGCGGCTTGGGCGGCTTCAGCCGTCGAGCAAGGCGATGAGCTCCGCGGGAGTGGTCACCGGGCGCAGGCAGCTGAAGTTCCTGCACACGTAGGCGGCCGGATCACCGTCGACCTCCTGCCGGCCTTCGAGCAGCGGGACGTTGCTCGGCCCTCCGGCGCTTCCCGCCAGCACGAGGTGCGGCCGGAACCGCCCTCGTACGGCCCTGAGAAGCGGGTCGAGGTCGGAGCCGACCAGCGCGACCTCGCGCGGGGGGGAGAGGTGGAAGTCGATCGCCTGGAGTAGGTGCGAGAACGCCTGCGGGTGTTGTGCGGCCAGCTCGTGGAGCAGGCGCAGGGGACCGAGCGCGGCCTGCTCGTAGGCGTGCTCGCCGGTCAGAGCAGCGAGCCTCAGGAGGCCGTAGGCTGCGCTCGCGTTGGCGGACGGGATCGGATGGTCCTCGAGATCCTTGCGGCGCGTGAGCAGCTGTTCGTGATCGTCGGCGGTCTCGAAGAAGCCACCGCGGTCCGGATCACCGAAGCGGGCCAGGATGGTGTCGGCGATCGCGCGCGCCTCGGTGAACCAGCGCTCGTCGAAGGTCGCCTCGTAGAGGACCAGCAGCGCTTCGAGCAGGTAGGCATGATCCTCGAGATAGGCGGCGAGCCGCGCCTCGCCCCCTGTGCCCCCGAGGGTGTTCCAGGTGCGCAGGAGGCGGCCATCGGAGTCGCGGAGCCGCGTCAGCACGAAGTCGGCGCACGCGACTGCGGCGTCGAGGTAGTCGGCGCGGCCGAGCACAGCCCCCGCGTCGGCCAGCGCCGCGATCGCCAACGCGTTCCAGGCGGTCAGACGCTTGTCGTCGAGTCCCGGCCAGACCCGCTCGGCGCGTGCGGCGTAGAGTCTCGTGCGGATCTCCGCCAGCCGCTCGGGTGCCGGGCCCTCGCCACGGGTGAGGATGTTGGAGCCCTCGAAGTTGCCGCGCTCGGTGACGCCGAACCACTCGACCGCCTCGCGATAGAGCTGGTCGTCAGCGAGCGCAGCCTGGAGCTCGGCGGGCGTCCAGACGTAGAAGCTGCCCTCCACCCCGTCCGAATCGGCGTCCAGTGCCGAGCAGAAGCCGCCCTCGTCGCCGCGCAGCTCCAGCAACATCCAGTCGAGCGTCTGCTCGCAAACCTCCCGGAACAGCTCGTCTTCGTGCACCTGCCAGCCGTGGAGGTATGCGCGCGCGAGCAGCGCGTTGTCGTAGAGCATCTTCTCGAAATGAGGGACCAGCCAGTGCGCGTCGACGGCGTAGCGGGCGAAGCCTCCGCCGACCTGGTCGTAGATCCCGCCGCGGGCCATCGCCCCCAGCGTCGACAGGCTCATCTCGCGCTCGCCGCGGCGCAACAGGAATTCGATCGCCGATGCGGGCGGAAACTTGGGCGCGCCGCCAAACCCTCCGTGCTCTCGGTCGAAGCCCTCGCGCAGCAGAACCACCGACCGGTCGAGGATCGCGGGCTCCAGCGGCTGCTCGGATGGATGCAGCAGCGCCCCGCCGGCCAGCCGGCGGGTGACCTGCTCGCCGCTTGCCAGGATCTCCTCGCGGCGGGAGTTCCAGGCATCGGCGACCGCCTCCAGGACCATCGTCCAGCTCGGCATTCCCTGGCGGGCCTCAGGCGGGAAGTAGGTGCCGACGTAGAACGGAACCTGGTCGGGGGTGATGAAGGCGTTGAGCGGCCAGCCGCCGTGGCCGTTCATCGCCTGACAGGCCTCCATGTAGATCGAGTCGACGTCCGGCCGCTCCTCACGATCGACCTTGACACAGACGAAGCGGTCGTTCATCAGCGTGGCGACCTCCGGATCCTCGAACGACTCCCGCTCCATGACGTGGCACCAGTGGCAGGCCGAGTAGCCGATCGACACCAGTAGCGGCTTGTCCTCCTCGCGCGCGCGACCGAGTGCCTCCGGCCCCCACGGGCACCAATCGACGGGGTTGTCGCGGTGCTGGAGCAGGTAGGGCGAGGTCTCTTGCGCCAGCCGGTTGGACACGCTCAGCCGACCAGTGCCGAGATCTCGTCCGGTCGGCTCAGGCCGAGCAGAAAGCTGCGCCGCTCGACATCGAGCAGGAGCGGTACCGCGGTGAAGCCGAGCTCGACCCACTCACGCTGCCAGTCGGCAGTGACGAGTGGTCCCGCCGGGTCGTCCACGGCTTCGGCCAGCCCGTGCCGCTCAGCCGCTCGAGCGAGCAGCTCGGGGTCGGAGATGTCCTCGCCGTCGCGCCACAGACGTCGTTGCAGCTCGACCCGCAGCGCATCTGCCGCGCCACGATCCCGGGTGACCGCCGCGGCGACCAGGTTCAGGGCGGGCCTGCTGTTCGGCTTGCCGAGCTGTCGCTTGAGCGGGACATCGGGCGCGCTCGCCATCACCTCGCGCAACTCGCGCGCGAGCGAGTCGCCCGGTTCGCCTATGAAGATCTCGACCGGGACCGGCAGCTCGGGCGCGTGCTCGACGCCGCGCCACTCGACCCGATCGGCGAGGCCGAGCGCGGCGATCCGCTCCTCGACCACAAAGCAGTTGGGACAGTTGAGATCGCTGTAGAAGACGATGTTGGTCATTGGTCGGTTCGCAGGAGGGCGCGTTGGATCTTCCCGCTCGCGGTCTTGGGAAGCGAGGACGCGTAATCGATCACACGCGGGTATTTATACGGGGCCGTCAGGTCCTTGACGTGTTCCTGGAGCTCACGCGTCAACTCCGGACCGGGCTCGACCCCGTCGCGTAACACGACGATCGCGCGGACCACCTGGCCGCGCAGCTCATCGGGAGCCGCGACGGCGGCGGCCTCGAGCACCGATCCGTGGGTGATCAGGGCGGACTCGACCTCGAATGGCCCGATCCGGTAACCGGCCGAGATGATCACGTCATCGGCCCGGCCCTCGAACCACAGGTAGCCGTCCTCGTCCTCGCGCACGCGGTCTCCCGTGCGCCACGGCCCGTCGGAGGCACCGAGCGAGAAGGTCGGAACCGACGCGGGCGCGACGCACAGCTCACCGTCCTCGACCCAGGCGTCGATCCCCGGCAGCGGCTTGCCCATCGAGCCGGGCCGAACCGGGGGGCCGATCGGCATGCCGGTCAGAGCGCCGGTCTCGGTCTGCCCATAGCCGTCGTGGATCTCGACACCGGTAGCGGCGTGAAAGGCGCGGATCACCTCGGGATTGAGCGGTTCGCCGGCGGCGACGGCGTGGCGCAGGTCGGGCAGCGCGCCGAGGTCGGTCCGCTTGACGAGCGCCCGGTACTCGGTGGGCGCCATGCAGAGGACGTTGACCCGCTCGCGCCTCAGTGTCTCGAGCCTGCGAACGGGATCGAAGCGCCCGTCCTCGAGCAGCGCACTTGCCCCGCCTAGCCACGGGGCGAGGAAGACGTTGCGCGCCGACTTGGACCAGCCGCTGGCGGCCGTGCACCAGGCGAGCTCGCCTGGCCAGGCGCCGAACCAGTGCTCGGCCTGGAGGGTCTGCCCGCTGAGGAAGCGCTGCCCGTGGAGGACCGGCTTCGGCTCACCCGAGGTACCTGACGTGAAGAGCATCAGGGCCGGATCGGTCCCATCGAGGTCGGCGGGCGGAGCAGGATCGGCTTCCGGCGGCTGCTCGCCGTCGACGACGATGCCGGCGAACCCGGCCGCTTGGACGGTGGTCAGGTTCCGCGCGTCGGTGATCACCGCGCGCGCGCCCGAGATCTCGAGCCGCTTGGCAAGGTCGGCGGCGCGCAGCTGCTCGGCGCAGGGGAGCACTACCAGGCCCCCGCGCAGGCACCCGCACATCGCGTAGACCCATTCCGGGCGGCTGCCGATCAGGGTGACCACGACATCGCCGCGGACCAGCCCGAGCGCGGCGAGTCGGCCGTTGAGCCGGGCGCTGCGCTCTGCGATCGCGCCGAAGGTGACCTCGCTGCGCTCGCCCCGCTCATCGATCGCCACCAGCGCACGGCCGTCGGCCGCCGCGTCGTCGATCAGCCGCGCGATGAAGTTCATGCGGCGATCGTACGATGCCTTCCCTAGACTGCCGCGCATGAAGATTCAAATCACCCTCTGCGTCCTCGCGACCACCGCTCTGGCAGCCTGCGGCGGCGGCGCCGGTTCAGGGACCGACGGTGGCCGGGTTTCGACCGATGGGACCGCCACCAGCGCTACGCCGGCGTCGAAGGAGGCCTACGAGAAGGCCGTCAACGAGGCTCTGGAGCCGGTCATCAGCGCTTCGGCCGATCTCGCCGCCGAGGCGCCGAGCGTCCAGTCGCTCAAGGACCTGGCCCTCAAGCTCCAGCCGGTCGCCCAGACCTATTCGGACGCCGCCGAGCAGCTGGCGACGATTACGCCACCGTCTGAGGTCGGAAAGCTGCACGAGCGGCTGGTCAAGGCCAGTGAGGAGCTCGCGAAGGGCGCCGTCGACGCCCAGGAGGCCGCCGAGAAGGATGACCAAAAGAAGGTCAACCAGTTCCAGGAGACCGGCACGCGGTACCAGGAGGCGCTGACGCGGATCGCGACTGAGTTCGCAGCCGTCGGTTATGACTTCGCGGCCGAAGCGGTCGCGCCAGCGACTACGACGCCCACTACCCCGGCGACGCCGGTCCCGACGACGAGCGCTCCCGCGCCGACGCCGCCGCCCGCCACGCCCGCGCCGCAGGGTCCGACGACCCCTCCGCCGCCGTCTTTGGGGCCTGACGTCGAGGACGGCGACAGCCCGAGCAAGAAGTCCGGCTGAGTCGGTCCGTCGATAGTCTCCGCTGGGCCCTTCTGAACCGTCCGACAACGTAGGAGACTCGATGGCAGTCGCCACCACGCAGTTCAGCGAGAAGACCGACGAGCAGCGCGCGATCACCGAGATGGTCCGCCAGTTTGTCGACGAGCAGGTCATCCCGATCGCCGAGGAGCACGATCACGAGGACAAGTTCCCGGACGCCGTCGTCGAGCAGATGCGCGAGCTCGGGCTGTTCGGGGTCACGATCCCCGAGGAGTACGGCGGGATGGGCCTGGACCTGACGACCTACACGATGATCGTCGAGGAGCTCTCGCGTGGTTGGATCTCGATCTCCGGAATCGTCAACACCCACTTCATCGGCTCCTACCTGCTGATGAAGTTCGGCTCCGATGCCCAGAAGGAGAAGTTCCTGCCGAAGATGGCGACCGGCGAGATCCGCGCCGCGTTCTCGCTGTCGGAGCCCGGGCTCGGCTCTGATGTCCAGGCGATATCGACGCGTGCGAAGAAGGATGGCGAAGACTGGGTCATCAACGGCCAGAAGATGTGGGTCACCAACGGCCTGCGCTCCGGCGTCGTCTTTCTGCTCGCCAAGACCGACCCGGAGGCCTCTCCGCCCTACAAGGGGATGACCTGCTTCATCACCGAGAAGGAGCCCGGGGAGCCGAGCGCCAACGGCCTGACGATTCCGCCCCAGATCAAGAAGATGGGCTACAAGGGCGTCGAGTCGACCGAGCTCGTCTACGAGGACTACCACTGCCCGGCCGAGAACATCCTCGGCGGGGAGGGGGAGGGGCTCAACAAGGGGTTCGGGCAGATGATGGACGCGCTCGAGGTGGGTCGTGTCAATGTCGCGGCGCGCGGCGTCGGAATCGCCCAGCGGGCACTGGAGCTCGGCCTGCGCTACGCCCAGGAGCGCTCGACCTTCGGCAAGCCGATCGCCGAGCACCAGGCGATCCAGTTCAAGCTCGCCGACATGGCGACCAAGGTCGAGGCCGCGCGGCTGCTGACGCTCAAGGCGGCGCGGATGAAGGACGCGGGCGAGCGCTCGGATCTCGAGGCCGGCATGGCGAAGCTGTTCGCCTCGGAGACCGGCAAGGAGGTGGTCGAGGACTCCTTCCGCATCCACGGCGGCTACGGCTACTCCAAGGAATACGAGATCGAGCGGCTCTACCGCGACGCGCCGCTGCTCTTGATCGGCGAGGGCACCTCCGAGATCCAGCGCATGGTGATCGGCAAGAAGCTCCTCCAACGCCACAAGATCTGACCGGCTCCGGTGTCGGCCCAGGACACCAAGACGCTGATCGCCCAAGCGGTTGAGGGATTTCAGGCCGCGGTGCCCGCGCTGCTGCCGCTGAAAATGGTGGTCGGCCTCGAGCTACGCGGTAACCACGATGTCCAGATGTACCGCGTAGAGCTGCCTGGGCCGAAGATCACCAAGGATCCGGCGCACGATGCCAAGGTCCGGCTCGAGGTCCAGCGGGCCGATTTCAACCGGCTCGCCGCCGAGCCGACGACGGCCGGCTGGCGCGCGGCGTTCTCGAACGGCCACGCGAAGGTTTCGGGCCCCGAACAGCTGACGCGACTGATCGCGAACGTCGTCGACAAGCACGACGAGCGCGATCGGCTTAGAGCTCAGTCCCGTCGTAGAGCTTGATCACTCGCACCGCTCCGGGCGGTGCGGCGTCCAGGCACAGGCGGCAGAGGACGCACTCGTCCAAATTGGTCTCGACGATCTCGACCCCCGAGTCGGTCGCCGAGAAGATGTCGACCGGGCAGACCTCCTCGAGCTTCTTGGCGAGCCCGAGGTCCGCTGCTGCGTCGGCCGTTACCTCGACGTCGATGAAGATGCCCGGCATCAGAGCTTCGCCTTGATCGCGTCGGGGATCTCGTCGATTCGCTCCACCACGGGGATACCGGCGGCCTCGAGTCGCAGGATCTTCTCGCTGGCGGTGTCCTCTTTGCCTTCCACGATCGTGCCCGCGTGGCCGAAGCTCATGCCCTTCATCTCCTCGTCATCCATGAACCGGCCGGCCATGAAGGCGATGATCGGCAGCCGCGAGTTGTTCGCGGCGACCCACTCGGTCAGCTGAGCCTCCATGCGCCCTCCGGGCTCGGTGTAGATCACGATCGCCTGCGTTTGCTCGTCAGCCTCGAAGAGCGGCATCAGCTCGGCGTAGGTCGAGCCGATGATCGCGTCCCCGCCGATCGAAACCGCCGTAGAAACGCCCAAGCCGGCGGCCTTGAGGGTCGATGAGATCTCGGTCGTCATCCCGCCTGAGCGCGACATCACACCGACCTGCCCGGACTGGTAGGCCTGCTCGGTGTTGCGTGCCGGGCCACCGATGCCGCCCATCTTTGCGACGCCGGGAACGACGAGGCCAAGACAGTTGGGGCCGATGATCCGCGCTCCGCGGAGGTTGGCGAGCTCGACCATCTGCGCGACGTCACGGCGCGGGATCCGTTCGGTGACGATCACGATCAGCTTGATCCCGGATTCGATCGCCTCGAAAACGGCATCCTTGGTGAAGCCGGGGGGCACGGTCACGACCGAGCCGTCGGGGATCGCGCCGCCGTTGTGGTCGATCAGCTGGTCAATCGTGTCGAAGACGGGCACGCCGTGGACCTCGCGGCCCTTGCGGCCGGGGGTGACCCCGCCGACGATCTTCGAGCCGTAGTCGAGACACTCGCGGGTCAGGTTGACGGCCTCGCGCCCGGTGATCCCCTGGACGATGAACGTCGTGTCTCCGTCGATCAGGATGCTCATTGGACCTTCTCCACGGCTCGGCGCGCAGCTTCGTGCATTGAGACCGAGCGGTCGCAGTACTCGACGCCGTAGCGGTCGAGGATCTTGAACCCCTCCTCTTCCCAGGCGCCCGGGATGCGGAAGATCGCGATCGTCTCGCCGGGATCCTTGCCGAGCTCGAGGCAGGCCTTGATCACGCCGCGAGCGACGATGTCGACCCTGGTGTTGGAGACGATCGACATCATCACCGCGATCTTCTCGACGCCGTCCTTCTCGAGCACGGCCTTGGCGAGCCCGCAGGCCTTGGCGACCGACGGGTTGCCGCCGATCTCGGAGTAGTTGGCCGGCTTGCCGCCCTGGGAGCGGACCGCGTCTGTCAGCGTCAGTGAGCCGCCGCCGGCGCCGATCACGAGGCCGATGTTGCCGTGGAAGCCCGCATCCTTGCCCTGGATGACGCCGCGGTGGTCGGCGCTGTCGATCGCCTTGACCTCGGTCTCGAATGGGGTCGCCTCGTGCGCCTCACGCTGTTCCTCGGCGGGGATTCCGAGCTTTGCCATCAGCGCCTTCTGGCGCGGGCGAGCCTCGTCCTCGAGGTCCATGTGGGCGTCGAGCGCGACGAACCGGCCGTCTGAGAGCCGTGCCAGCGGGTTGATCTCAGCAAGCGTCATGTCGCAATCCTGGAACAGGCGGGCGAGCGCGGCGAGGATCGGGGTGGCGCGGTTGAGCTCGGAGCCGGTCACGCCGGTCTGGGCGATCACCTGCTTTGCCTGGAAGTCGGAGAAGGGGAGGAGGTTGGAGAAATGGCCGCGCCCGACGTGGTCGGGGTGCTGCTCGGCGACCTCCTCGATGTCGATCCCCCCCATGTCGGAGAACAGCATCATGGGCTGCTTGCGGGTGCCGTCCCAGACGACCCCGGCGTAGTACTCCTGCTCGACCTCGGCCTTCGGGTCGACGAGCACGCCGCGCGGCATGTGGCCGCCGATCTCGAGCTCGAGGATCTCGGCGGCGTGAGCCGCGGCCTCGTCGGGGGTGTCGGCGAACTTGACCCCGCCGGCCTTCATCCGGCCGCCCGTCAGAACCTGTGACTTGATCACGACCGGACCGTCGATCTCCGCCGCCGCGCTGCGAGCTTCCTCGGCGCTCAGCGCATAGCCGTAGTTGGTCACGGGTATACCCGCGTCCTTGATGATCTGGCGTGACTCGAACTCGAACAGGCGCATGCGCGCCCGGCAATCTATCCCGTGTCAGTCGGCACGCGTCGGCCGGTTGCGAAAGAATGGCCTTCACACCGACCGGAGGAGATGGACCAACCAGTGAGCCAAGAGAGCGCCGTGACGGAGGCCCCGACCGAGCACGCGAAGCTGATCGCATGGGTCGAGGAGATCGCCGACCTCGCCAGGCCCGACTCGATTCACTGGTGCGACGGGTCGGCGGAGGAGTACGACACCCTCTGTCAGACGCTCGTCGACGCAGGGACCTTCGAACGGCTTTCCGACGCCAAGCGCCCGAACTCATACCTCGCGCTCTCGGATCCGGGCGACGTTGCGCGCGTCGAGGACCGCACCTTCATCTGCTCCCAGGAGGAGCGCGACGCCGGGGTGACCAACAACTGGCGCGATCCGGCCGAGATGCGCGAGCTGCTGCGCGGGCTGTTCGACGGCTCGATGGAGGGGCGGACGATGTACGTCGTGCCGTTCTCGATGGGGCCGCTCGGCTCGGCGATCTCCCACATCGGCGTGCAGCTGACCGACTCGCCGTACGTCGCGGCCTCGATGCGGATCATGACCAGGATGGGCGCCGGCGCGCTCGAGGTGCTCGGCGAGGACGGCGAGTTCGTCCCCTGCGTGCACTCGGTCGGGCTGCCGAACGAGGACGTGTCATGGCCGTGCAACCCGGACAACAAGTACATCGTCCACTTCCCCGAGGATCGCGAGATCTGGTCGTTTGGCTCCGGCTACGGAGGCAACGCCCTGCTCGGCAAGAAGTGCTTCGCGCTGCGCATTGCTTCGGTGCTCGCCCGCGACGAGGGCTGGATGGCCGAGCACATGCTGATCCTGAAGCTGACCTCGCCTGCCGGTAAGAGCCATTTCATCACCGGCGCTTTTCCGTCCGCGTGCGGCAAGACCAACCTCGCGATGCTGATCCCGACGATCGAGGGGTGGACCGTCGAGACCGTCGGCGATGACATCGCCTGGATGAAATTCGGCGAGGACGGACGGCTCTACGCGGTCAATCCTGAGGCGGGCTTCTTCGGCGTCGCGCCGGGTACCGGCGAGCAGACCAATCCCAATGCGATGGCGACGATCGAGCGCAATTCGATCTTCACCAACTGTGCCAAGACCGACGAGGGCGACATCTGGTGGGAGGGGATGACCGAGGAGACGCCGGAGCACCTGATCGACTGGCACGGCAACGACTGGTCGCCGGGCGAGGCGAAGCCCGCGGCGCACCCCAACGCGCGCTTCAGCACGCCGGCCTCGCAGTGCCCGACGATCGCGCCCGAGTGGGAGGATCCGGCCGGGGTTCCGATCTCGGCATTCCTCTTCGGTGGTCGCCGCTCGACGGTCGTGCCGCTCGTCAGCGAGGCGTTCGACTGGGAGCACGGAGTCTTCCTCGGGGCGACGATGTCATCCGAGATGACGGCCGCCGCGGCCGGAACCGTCGGCCAGCTGCGCTTTGACCCGATGGCGATGCTCCCCTTCTGCGGGATCAACATGGCCGACTACTTCGCTCACTGGCTGAAGGTCGGTGAGCGCGAGGGGGCGCTGCTGCCGCGGATCTTCTATGTCAATTGGTTCCGCAAGGACGAAGACGGCAACTTCCTGTGGCCGGGGTTCGGCGAGAACAGCCGCGTGCTCGAGTGGATCTTCCGTCGACTGGAGGGCGATGCCGAGGCTGATGCCTCGCCGATCGGACTGGTTCCCCGCGACGGCGACCTCAACCTCACCGGCCTCGACATCACCGCCGAGGCGATGTCCGAGTTGCTGACCGTTGATCTCGACGCGCTTCGAGCCCAGCTCCCCCAGGTCCGGGAGCACCTCGAGCGCTTCGGCGATGAGTTGCCCGCCGAGCTCGCCGCGCAGCTCGACGCGCTCGAGCAGCGCTTGTCGGACTGACGCTCGCGGGGTTAGGATGCCGGCACAGACCGGCGACAGGACCGGTCCCCAGCGGGAGGTGGTTGAATGCGACTCAGACTGATCGTGTTCGTGGCGGCATCGGTGACAGCGCTCTCAACGGCCTCGCCGGCACTGGCCCAGGATTGCGGAAACGCCGGCAAGGGCAAGGACGTCGTCGCTACCGACGTCGCCTGCGTCGACGCCAAGAAGGTCGTCAAGCGGTGGGTCCGGCTCTGCAACTTCGGCGGCAAGTGCCAGGTCGAGGACGTCCCGGGTGTCGACGAACGCTACATCTGCCGCGGGCCCGAGAAGAAGGGTCGGCTCAACATCACCTGTCGCGCGGAGACCGACGGTTCGCGCATCCGTTTCAACGTCGCCGCCTGACCGGTAGAGGCTTCGGGCGTGCTACGCACGCTCGAAGCCGTAAGCCTCCGCGAGCTCCGGATCCTTCGAGGCCAGCAGCTCGGCCAAGTTCACCATCACCTTGCACTGCTTCCAGGTGGCGTCGTCCTGCATCTTGCCGTCGATCATGTGAACACCGCGGCCGTCGGGGATCGCTTCGATCACCTTCTTGGCGAAGGCGACCTCGTCGGGATCGGGGCTGAAGACCTGCTTGGCGATGTCGATCTGCACGGGGTGCAGCGACCACGCGCCGACACAGCCCATCAGGAACGCCGCGCGGAACTGGGCCTCGCAGCCGGCGACGTCCTTGATGTCGCCGAACGGCCCGTAGAAGGGGAGGATGCCGGTCGCGCTGCAGGCGTCGACCATGCGGCCGATCGAGTAGTGCCAGAGATCCTGCTGGGCGCTCGCGCGCGGCGCGTCCGGATCATCGGGGTTGGGATCCTCGATCACGCGGTAGCCCGGATGCCCGCCGCCGACGCGGGTCGTCTTCATCCGTCGAGAAGCGGCCAGGTCGGCCGGTCCGAAGCTCATGCCCTGCATCCGCGGGCTCGCGGCCGCGATCTCCTCGAGGTTGGTCACGCCGAGCGCCGTCTCGAGGATCGCGTGGACGAGGATCGGACGATCGAGGCCAGCCTTGGCCTCGAGTTGCGCGAGCAGCCGGTCGACGTAGTGGATGTCCCACGCACCCTCGACCTTGGGGACCATGATCACCTCGAGCTTGTCGCCGATCTCGGTCACCAGCCGGGTCAGGTCATCGAGCACCCACGGGCTCTCGAGGCTGTTGACGCGTGTCCAGAGTGCGGTTCCGCCGAGATCGATCTCCTTGCCGACCGTGACGAGCCCCTCTCGCGCGGCCTCCTTGTTGTCGACCGGCACGGCGTCCTCGAGGTTGCCGAGCAGGATGTCGGTCTTGGCCGCGATGTCGGGCAGCTTGGCCCGCATCTTCTCGTTCGAGGCGTCGAAGAAGTGGATCATCCGCGAGGGCTTGAGCGGAATCTCGAGCAGCGGCTCGGGGGCTCCGATTGCCAGCGGCTCGCCGAAGGTACGGGGGTTTCTCAAGGGTGTCTCCTGTCTGGGGGCAGTGGATTATCGCGCAGCAGTAGACTGCCGCGCCGTGACCGACCATCAATTAGATACCGACCAGGCGACCCGCGAGGCCAGCGGTGCGCACAACTACGGCCGCTACCTCGAGGAGTTCGAGGTCGGCGCGACCTACAAGCACTGGCCCGCGAAGACCGTGACCGAGGCAGACGACCACCTCTTCTGTCTGATCACGATGAACCACCACCCGCTGCACATCAACGACATCTACGCTGCCCAATCACAGCAAGGTCGCAATGTCGTCGTCGGTCCGCTCGTCTACTCGCTCGCGCTCGGGATGTCGGTCTCTGACGTCTCGGGCAAGGCGATCGCCAACCTGGCAACCGACGAGCTCGCGCATCCCGCGCCGGTGTTCCACGGAGACACGCTCTTCTGCGAGTCCGAGGTGCTCGAGGTGACCGAGTCCAAGTCCAAGCCAGATCGCGGTGTCGTCAGGGTCAGGACCGACGTCTACAAGCAGGACGGGACGCTGGTCGCGACCTTCAAGCGCACGGTGCTGATTCCCAAGCGTCCGAGCTGAGCAGCTCTCCGGCGAGCAGCTTCGCCGGAGCGTCGATCGTCAACCCGCTCGGTTGCAGGCCGG
Source organism: uncultured Thermoleophilaceae bacterium (assembly GCA_963790245.1). Taxonomy (GTDB): domain Bacteria; phylum Actinomycetota; class Thermoleophilia; order Solirubrobacterales; family Thermoleophilaceae; genus JACCVG01. Next base: position 699,897 of record CAWBNP010000002.1, on the reverse strand, counting down.
GGGCGCGGCCGTCTGTGTCGTGGGCATCCGAGGCGACACAATGCACGAGTCCGGCGTCACGTAGTTCCCTGACGAACGGTTCCTCGAGTGCGTCTGCCGTCACCTGGCAGAGAACCCCGTGCTCGACGAGCTCCTCCAGTCGCGAGCGATCCTCGCGGAACCAGGGGCACCGCTCAGGATGGGCGAGTACCGGCATGAAGCCGCGTGTTTGGAGATCGGTCAATTGGGCGTCGAGGAAGCCAAGGTTCCCGAGGTAGGGGCTCTCGACGAGCAGATAGGGGCTCGAACCGAGCGTCAGCAGCCCGAGCGTGTGGTCGTCCATGTCGAGCAGCCGTGTCACGGCGACCTCGGCCCCGCCCAGGACCGTGAGCGGGATTCCGGCCTCGGCAAGGCTCCCGTTGAGCTCGGCCACCGCGAGCTCGATCGTCGCGCAGTTGAGGCCGAAGCGCGAGTTGACGTGTGGGGTGGCCACGACCGTGGTGATCCCGCTCGCGACGGCGATCCGGCCCATCTCGAGGCTCTGCTCGAGGTCGGCGGCGCCGTCGTCGGCGCCGGGCAGGATGTGGCAATGGATGTCGATCATCGAAGGGATATTCCGCGGTTGCGGCCCCGATTCCTCCATCAGTGCGATTCCTCCCCGCTCGCGGCGGGCGGACGCGACTCCTCGGCCAGCGAGGTGATCGCGAGCGTCCCGCGTGAGGCTGCTTCGAGCACCTCGGCGGCCTCCTCCGCGGAGCGGGCGTAGAGCTCCACGAGCATGTGGATCGCGATCCGGTCACCTTCGTGCTTGTGGAAGCGGACGTGGGTGAAGAACTCTCGCGTTCCGTGGTCCCCGAAGCCGCCGTGGCTGAGGAACTCGGCTGCCTCGGGTCCCGAGCAGGCCTCGACCTGGTCCTGATCGACCGTGACGGTGCACGAGGCGACCCACGGGGTGCCGGTGACCATGCGCTCCCAGCGGTCCTCGATCGCATCGATCCGGTTGACCGTGCGCCCGTCCTCCTCGTAGGTGCTGAGCACGAGGTGTGGCTGATCGTGAAGACAGTCGAGGCATTGGACGACCGCCTCGCGAACCTCGTCGACCGGCGTGATGACCTCGCCGCTGTCGGCCTCGACCTTGAGGATGCCCTCGTAGTGGATCTGGACCTCGAGGCTGCTCGACCAGCACCGGTAGCAGCGCAGCCAGCTGGCTCCACCGGTTGGCATCGAGGCCTCCATCGACACGATTATCCTTGACGGCCGATGAGAAAGTCCCGCGCCCGTCTCCTCCTGATCCCGGTTGCCTTCTCGTTGATCGGGTGCGGGGAGCCGGCCGGACCTCCGGAGCGGATCTCCGGGTCGCCCGCCGAGGTCGCCGACCGAGTCTCCGCCTTCGCGCGCGCCACGGCGCTCAGGGAGTTCAGGCTGATCTGCGAGGAGATCTACTCGGCCGCTGTGCGTCAAGCAGCCGGGGGCGCGCGCTGCCCGGAGCTGCTCGAGCGGGCCACGAGCAGCGTCCGATCGCCATCGATCGCCATCAAGCAGATCGAGATCGCCGAGCGATTCGCGCTGGTGACGGTGATCGCGCGAGCGCGTGATCAGGCGCCCGTGACCGAGACGATTCGCCTCGAGCGGGATCGGGAGAACGTCTTCAGGATCGTCGGGCTGGACTAGACCCCACAGGGCGCTAGTTTCTGAGCATCAGCGCCACCGCTGCGATCGCGAAGGCGATCACCCCGAATGAGAGGGCCGTCCCGAGATAGGCCGCGCCGAGCGCAAGGGCGATTCCCGTCACCGCGGCGAAGACCGCGAGGGCAACTCCGGCTTGAAGTACGACGCTCATCGCCGACTAGCCTGACAGAGCGCCTCGACGAGCTCGTGGACCGCCGTTTCAGACGGCCGCTCGGCGAGCAGCCGCTCGGCTCCGCGGCGGCCCCCGAGGGCAGCCAGCGCGCGCTCCCCGTATTCCGCCGAGAACTCACCGATCGCCCCAGAACGACGCGCTGCCGATCGGATCGCGACCAGATCGAGGCTCGCGCGGTGTGCGTCGAGCGCAGCGATCAGCTCATCGATGCCGCCCGCCGGTGAGAGCGAGCTGACCGCCAGGACCGGAACGTGGCTCGCACCAATCGCGCTCAGCGCCCCCGTCAGCTCGCCGCGCGCCCGGAGGGCGATGTCGCCGAGATCGGCCTTGGTGACGACGAGCACGTCGGGGGCCTCCATGATCCCCGCCTTGAGGAACTGGAGCGTGTCGCCCGAGCCGGGTTGGACGACCACGACGGTCGTGTCGGCGACATCCTCGACGGCGGTCTCCGACTGGCCGACGCCGACGGTCTCGATCACCACCCGATCAAAGACGGGGGACAGCGCGGCGACGGCCTCGCCGGTCGGCGCGGCGAGGCCGCCGAGCCGCTCGCCGGCTGCCGTCGAGCGGATCAGGACGCCGCGGTCGGAGGGATCGTGGTCGATTCGCGCCCTGTCGCCGAGCAGCGATCCGCCGGATCGCTTCGAGGAGGGGTCGACCGCCAGCACCGCAACCGAGACGCCGGCCGCTCGCCAGGCGCGCAAGAGCACCGAGAGGAGCGATGACTTCCCGGCTCCGGGGGGTCCGGTGATCCCGATCACGTGCGCCGGCGCTTCGCCCCCGAGCGCTGCCGGGGAGAGGGTCGCGAGTAGCCGGGCGGTTCGCTCGCGGCCCTCGGGCGATCGGTCCTCGATCAGGTTCAGGGCCGCCGGCGCCGCTCCCGCATCGCCGGCGCGCAGCCGCTCGCCAAGCTCGATCGGATCCGCGCTCACGGCGAGCGAGTCTATTAGTGCCCGGCGAGGATCCGCGTGTCAGGCTCGGCGTCCCGTGCCGAGGACCCCGGTGGGGTCTCGGCGAGGATCCGTGCTTAGAGTTCGGCGCGACGTGCCGAGGACCCCGGTGGGGTCTGTGCGCGCGGCGTCAGCCCTTCGCTCTCGAGCGCTTCTTCGAAGGTCGCGACGCGCCCGGACTCGGCGACGATCCGCTCGATCTCCTCGCGCTCGATGATCTCGTTGCTCAGCAGCGTCGTCGCGATCCGCTCCAGCAGAGGGCGGTTCTCGACGATCAGGGTTCGCGCACGGGCGTAGGCGTTGGCGGCGAGCTCTTCCTCTGCCTCATCGACGCGCTGTCGAGTGGTGTCGGAAACAGCGTAGTCAGAGGTCGGAATCAGGCGCGAGCCGAGCGTGCTCATCCCGTACTGGGTCACCATCGCGCGGGTGATCTCGCTCGCACGCTGCAGGTCGCTGGTCGCGCCGGTCGTGATCGCCCCGAAGACGATCTCCTCTGCGACCCGGCCGGCGAGCAGCACGACGACGTGGTCGAGCAGTTCCTCGCGAGACTTGAGGTAGCGGTCCTCCTCGGGCAGGTTGAGCGTGTAGCCGAGCGCCTGACCGCGTGGGACGATCGAGATCTTGTGCACCTTCTCTACCGAGGGCAGCAGCTCCGAGCAGAGCGCGTGGCCGGCCTCGTGATAGGCGACGACGCGCTTCTCGTGGTCGTTCATCAGCTTGCTCGACTGCATGCCCGCGACGACCCGCTCGAGGGCATCGTCGAAGTCGCGCGTCAGGATCACCTCGCGCTCGGCCCGGCCGGCCAGGATCGCGGCCTCGTTGGCGATATTGGCGAGGTCGGCGCCAGTCAGCCCGCTCGTGTGGCGGGCGATCCGCTCGAGGTCGACCTCGACCAGCGGCTTGTTGCGGGTGTGGACCTCCAGGACCTGCTCGCGGCCGCGGAGGTCTGGCGGCGAGACGAAGATCTGTCGGTCGAACCGGCCCGGTCGCAGCAGCGCCGGGTCGAGCTTGTCGAGCAGGTTCGACGCGGCGATCACGATCAGGTCGTCACCGCCGCCGAAGCCATCCATCTCGACGAGCAGCTGGTTGAGCGTCTGGTCTTTCTCGCCCGAGCTATCGCCGGTTGAGTTACGAACGGCGCCGACCGCGTCGAGCTCGTCGATGAACAGGATCGCGGGGGAGTGCTTGCGCGCCTCCCGGAACAGGCGTCGGATCCGGGCGGCGCCGAGCCCTGCGAACATCTCGACGAACGAGGAGGCCGACTGCGAGAAGAACTTCGCGTTGGATTCGTGCGCGACCGCCTTGGCCAGCAAGGTCTTGCCGGTGCCGGGCGGGCCGTGGAGCAGGATGCCCTTGGGCACCCTGGCGCCGAGCTTCTTGAACCGGCGCGGGTCGCGCAGGAACTCGATTACCTCGCGCAACTCCTCCTTGGCCTCGTCGACACCGGCGACTTCCTCCCACCCGATGGAATCCGAGGACGAGGGCTTGATCTGCTGCGGTTTGGTCTTCGGCATGTACCGCAGGGTCATGATCAGCATGCCTGCGATCAGCCCCATGAAGATGATCGGGAGCCAGGTGATCGCCCAGTCGGTGAAGCCGTCGAAAATCATGTCTTCGACGGTACGGCTCCGGCCCGGATACGACAATCGTCCAATCGTCCGCCCGTCTCCGGGGGCCTTGGTACACCACTAGTACGAACGGCCAGGGTCAGGTCGCTCGCATCATTCCGAGCGCGGCGGCGAGTGAGCTGCCGATCAGCATCGGAAGCAGGAACACGCCCGCCCAGAAGACGATCCATTCGGTCACCGATCCCGGGATCGAGTTGATCTCGACGGAGGTGTGGACGACGACGGCGAGCACGGTCAGCGCGATCTTGGCCAGCAGCGGCAGGGCCAGCAGGCCGAGGGCGAGCGACAGGGCGACCAACACGATCGCCTGCAGCTGACCGCCGTTGTCGAGCCATGCGCTTGACTCGGCGGCGCCGGCGACATAGAGCGCGGCGCCGAGGGCGGCGATCCAGCGGTCGGCTACGCCGGAGCGCCGACCCCGTTGCGCTCGGCAACGAGCTCGACGATGTCGCCCATGATGCGCGTAATCTCGAAGTCCTTCGGCGTGTAAACGCGCGCGACGCCGCTCGCGAGCAGCTCGCGCTCATCGGCCGCCGGGATGATTCCGCCGACGACGACGGGCGCCTCACACCCCGCTTCCTCGAGCCGCTGCAGGACGGTCGGGATCAGCTCGCGGTGCGAGCCGGAGAGGATCGAGAGCCCGACGACGTGAACGCCTTCCTGGACGGCAGCCTGCGCGATCCGCTCGGGCGCGAGACGGATGCCCTCGTAGACGACGTCCATGCCCGCGTCGCGGGCCCGAACCGCGATCTGCTCGGCGCCGTTGGAGTGACCGTCGAGGCCCGGCTTTCCGACCAGGATCTTGATCCTTCGCCCGAGCGCCCGGGAGACGCGGTCGACCCGCTCGCGCAGTTCGGCCAGCGATTCATCGTCTGCGGGGGCGGCCGAGGCACCGCTGACGCCCGTCGGTGCCCGGTACTCGCCGAAGACCTCGCGCAGGGCCGCCGCCCATTCGCCGGTCGTGACTCCCGCGCGCGCTGCCTCCAGCGTCGGCGGCATGATGTTCTGCTGATCGTCGCGAGCAGCCGCAACGAGGGCTTCGAGGGCGGTGTCGACCGCGCTCTGATTCCGCTCTGAGCGCCATCGCCCGAGCGCCTCGATCGCGCCCGCCTCGACGCCTGGGTCGACTGTCAGGATCCCGCCGTCCTCGCCTTCTGAGAGCGGGGAGGGCTCGGTCGAGGTGTAGACGTTCTGGCCGACGACCTTCTGCTCGCCGGACTCGATCGCTCCGATCCGCGCGCGGTGGGATTCGACGAGCTGGGTCTTCATGTAGTCGACCGCCTTGACGGCGCCACCATGCTCGGCGACGACCGCCATTTCCGCGCGGGCGCCCTCGGCGATCTCGGCGGTCAGCCCTTCGACGACTTTCGATCCCTCGAAGATGTCGGGGTAGTCGAGCACGTCGGTCTCGAAGGCGAGGATCTGCTGGATCCGTAGCGACCACTGCTGATCCCACGGGCGGGGGAGGCCGAGCGCCTCGTTCCAGGCCGGCAGCTGAACGGCGCGGGCACGAGCGTTGCGCCCGAGCGTCACGGCGAGGGCCTCGAGCACGATCCGGATCACGTTGTTCTCGGGCTGGGACTCGGTCAGGCCGAGCGAGTTGACCTGGACGCCGTAGCGACAACGCAGCAGCTTCTCATCGGTGACCCCGTAGCGCTCGCGGCCGAGCTCCTCCCACAGTTCCGAGAGCGCGCGCAGCTTTGCGTGCTCCTCGATGAAGCGGATGCCGGCGTTGACGAAGAACGAGATTCGGCCAAAGACCTTCGGGAAGTTTTCCTCGGGCACGCGCGGGCGGACCTCGTCGAGCACCGCCTGGGCGGTCGCGAGCGCGTAGGCGATCTCCTGGACCGGCGTCGCTCCCGCCTCCTGGAGGTGGTAGCTGCAAATGTTTATCGGGTTCCACTTCGGCACCTCCTCGACCGTGAAGGCGACCATGTCGGCGATCAGCCGCAGGGAGGGGCCGGGGGGGAAGGCGTAAGTTCCGCGCGAGAGGAACTCCTTGACGATGTCGTTCTGGGTGGTGCCCGTCAGTAGCGTCTGGTCGACGCCGTTCTCCTCGGCGACCGTCATGTAGAGCGCGAGCAGCCAGGCGGCGGTCGCGTTGATCGTCATCGACGTGTTCATCTGGTCGAGCGGGATCCCGTCGAGCAGTGCGTGCATGTCGCCCTTGTGGACGACCGAGACGCCGACCTTGCCGACCTCGCCACGAGCGAGGTCGTCGTCGGGGTCATAGCCCGTCTGTGTGGGCAGGTCGAAAGCGATCGAGAGGCCGGTTTGCCCCTTCTCGAGGTTCTTGCGGTAGAGCGCGTTGGACTCGCGCGCGGTCGAATGGCCTGCGTAGGTGCGCATCACCCACGGACGGTCGGGCTGGTCCAGCCGGTGGTCGCTCATGGCTCGATTCTACGCCCGTGGCTCAGATGGTTGACGCGACATCCCCCACCGCGCGCCCCCGAGGGCGGCTATTCCGCATCAACCATCTACGCTTGGCCGTCGTGACGCGCGAGATCGATGTACAGCACCTCGGGCGAAGCGGTGTCATCTACGCGTTCGTCGTCGACGGGGTGGTGATAGACCCGGGGCCGGCGTCTTGTCTGGAGACGCTGCTCGCCGGGCTCGACGGCGAGCAGCCGCGGGCGCTCCTGCTGACCCACATCCACCTCGATCACGCGGGCGCTTCGGGTGTCCTGGTGCGCCACTTCCCCGACCTGAAGATCTACGTCCACGAGCGGGGCGCCCCGCACCTGATCGATCCGTCGAAGCTCCTGAACAGCGCGACGCGGCTCTACGGCGACCGGATGGAAACGCTCTGGGGGGAGGTGGCTCCGGTGCCGGCCGAGAACGTGATCGCGCTGAGCGGGGGTGAGACGGTCGAGGGAATGAAGGTCGCCTACACGCCCGGTCATGCCTCCCACCACGTCTGTTACTTCGACGAGCGCAGCGGCGATGCGTTCACCGGAGACGTCGCGGGTGTGACGACTCCCCCGGCGGGCTGGGTGCTGCCGCCCACCCCCCCGCCCGATATCGACCTCGGGCTCTGGAACGGCTCGCTTGACACGCTGCTCGCGTGGGACCCTGCGCGCGTCTGCATCACGCACGCGGGCGCCTTCGGGAACGTCCCCGAGCGCGTAGAGGAGCTGCGCGCCGCGCTCGCCCGCTTCGGCGAGCTGGCCCAAGACACCACTTCGGAGCAGTTCGTCGCCGCGGTCCGCGCGGAGGTGCTCGAACGGTGCGGGGGCGATGAGGAGGCCGCCGAGCGGTTCTTCCAGGCCGGCCCGCCCGAGCAGCTCTACGCGGGACTGGAGCGGTATTGGCGGAAGCGCGCGGAGCGGGAGTGAGCACCGAGACGATCGAGCGCCCGCGCGTCGCGGGGCCCGGGGACGGTCTCGGTGGAGCCTGGCGGGTGATCGTCCTCAACGACAACCACAACACCTTCGACGGGGTGGCCGCGGCGCTCGCGCGCCACATCCCGGGGATCGATCTCCAGCGCGGCTACGGGCTCGCGGACCAGATCCACCGCACCGGGCAGGCGATGGTCTGGTCCGGCCCGCAAGAGCCCGCCGAGCACCACTGGGAGATGCTCAAGTCCGAGGGATTGACGATGGCCCCGCTAGAGCAAGGTTAGGCCGACTCCGCCGCCGCGTTAGCCCGCGCGACGAACTCGAACAGCTCGGGCGTGGCGGTTCCGCCTGACCACTCCGAGCGCTGCTCTTCGCTCGCTTCGCGCCAGGCGCCGTCCAGCGACTGCTCGACGTCCGCGCGGCCGCCGTGGAACAGCTCCAGCAGCTCGCGCCAGCGGGCCGCGAGCACCTGGACCTCGGGACTCGCGGGATCGGCTCCGGCGTCCATCAGATCCTTGACCGATTCCATCAGCCGCGGCCATTCCTCCTGGACGTCCTCGATCGCGGCTTCGTCCAGCTCTCCGCGGCGTCGCGCGAGCCAGTCGACCTGTTCCGGGGTGTAGTGCTTTTCGATCATCGTCATCCTTTCGATTGCTTCGACGTAGTCATCGACTGAAGGCTCGTCGGCCGTCTCGAGCGCCGCGAGGATCGCGACCAGCCGCTCGCGCAGCTGCTGCTGGAGGCCGATCTCCCGCTCCAGCTCCTGGAGATGGCGCCGGATGCTCTCGCGCGGATCGCCGCCCTCGTCCTCGAGCGCAGTCGCGATCTCAGCGAGGGGCAGCCCGAGCCGTCGCAGCGCAACGATCCTGTAGAGCCGCGTGACATCCGCCTCCCGATAGAGGCGGTAACCCGTGTAGCTGCGCTCGGCCGGCTCGAGCAGGCCGATCTGGTCGTAGTGGTGGAGGGTGCGGACCGTCAGGCCCGTCGCCCGCGCCAGTTCGCCGACTTTCAAGACGGTCATGAGGGCACCGTAGACCCTCACGTTACGTGAGAGTCAAGGGCCGCAGTCGCGCTGCACTTTCTGGTGGAAGCTGCGGGACCCTGCCGGCGATCACCACCGGGCCGCGTCTGTAGTTTCTAACCATGTATCGAGCGCAGCTGACACTGACCGCCGGCGTCGCAATGCTGCTGATCGCGGTGCCTGCCGCCGCCGATCCAGTCGTCTCGGAGCGCGCTGTCCCTCAGCGGGAGGTGCGCGACTACTGGACGCCGGAGCGGATGGCCGAGGCAGGCCGCCCGATGCTCGAGCAGACCGCGACCGGGCCGAAGGTGTCGATCGCCAAGAAGAAGACGGCCCCCCGCAAGGCCAAGCGCTCCTCGTACACGAGCAAGGCGGTACCGAGTGCGGCCACCTCGTCGGCCTACGCCCCGATCGGCAAGATCTTCGGCCACATACCGGGGGAAGGTGACTTCCAGTGCTCGGGAACGGTCGTTCAGTCGCCCAACCAGCGCGTTGTGTTGACCGCCGCCCACTGTCTGATCGCCCGCGGTCAGTTCGCCGACCGGCTGCTGTTCATACCGGCCTCGCGCGATGGCGAGGAGCCGCTCGGGCGCTGGGTCTCCGACGAGCTGTTCGTACCCGGGGGGTATCCCTCGACCGAGAACCCAAAGCTCGACTACGGCGCGGCCGTGATCGCCAACCAGGCCGCGCAGACGGTCCAGAGCGTTGCCGGCTTTCGCAAGGTGCGCACCTCCAGCAAGGCCCGCCAGACGTTCCGCGCGCTTGGCTACCCGGGCAACAAGGCGCGCGGGCAGCGGCTCTGGGGTTGCCGCTCGAAGCTCCAGCTCGAGCTGACCCTCCCCGGCGCCCACGACCCGCTTGGGATCGGTTGTGACATGACCTTCGGCGCGAGTGGCGGCCCGTGGATCGGCTCCCGTGGTGACGTCGTCTCGGTGACCAGCCTCGGTGCCGACGGCTTCAAGGACTTCATCTTCGGCCCGCAGCTTCGCGCCGGGGCAAAGCGGCTTCTGCGTGAGGCAGGCGAGCGCTAGGCGCGCTCAGCGGTTCTCGAGCGTCCGCTCACCGGCGGCCGAGACCTCGTGCCAGGCGGGGTAGACGGGTAATCCGAAGCAACCGCTGAGCTCGGCCCGGATCTCGGCGATCTCCTCTGAGAGCCAATAGCGGTCGAAGGAAATCTTGTCCGGGAACGCTGCGAGCTGGAGGAATTTCGAGGGGTCGGCCTTCGAGCGCAGCAGAACCTGCGCAGAGGCTCCGTAGTCGAGCGCCGCCTCAGCGGCCGGACCCCAGAGCTCGAGGAATCGCTCCGCCCGGAACGGGGTCGCGATCCAGCTGATCTCGACGATCTTGTCGCCCGGCGCGCCGATCATGCGCCGACCTCGGCTCTGATCGCGCCTGGGCCCTCCTCGTCCTGGCCCTGCTGTTCGTCGGTCGCCCCTACGAGAATCGCGATCTTGCCGGAGTGCTTGTTCTCGTACATCAGCTGGTGGGCCTCCGGCACGCCGTCGAAGCCCATCGTGCGCCACAGGACCGGCTGGACCTTGCCCTCGGCCATCAGCTTGTTGGCGCGCATGCACTCATACGCGTTCGCGAAGTGCGAGCCGATGATCTGTTTCTGCTTCATCCACAGGTAGCGGACGTCGAAGTCGAGCTCGTAGCCCGAGGTCGCACCGCAGATCACGACCTTGCCGAACGGCTTGACGACGAACACCGAGGTCGGGAAGGTCGCCTTGCCGACGTGCTCGAAGACGTAGTCGGGCTTTGCTCCGAGGATCTCCCGCACGCGCTTGTCGAACGCGCGCATCGCGCTGAAGCGCTCCTTTTCCTGCTCTGCGCTCTCGCCGCCCTTGCGCATCATGCCCGCGAACTCGTTGCGGTTGATGTAGCCGACCGCTCCGAGCTGCTTGACCAGTTCGCCCTTCTCCTCGGAGGAAACGACACCGACCGCGTTGGCGCCGGCCGCCTTGCAGAGCTGGACCGCGAACACGCCGAGGCCGCCGGCGGCGCCCCAGACGAGCACGTTGTCGCCGGCCTGGATCTTGCACTGGTCGACGAGCATCCGGTAGGCGGTGAAGTAGGTCAGGCCATAGGCCGAGGAGTCGACCCAGCTGAGGTTCTTCGGCTTCTCCAGCAGCTGCTGTGCCTGCACCTTGGTGAACTGCGCGAACGATCCCCAGGTCGTCTCATAGCCCCAGATCTTCTGCGACGGCGCGGCGAGCGGGTCGAGGCCGTGGACCTCGACGTCCTCGTAGGAGGCCTGGTTGCAGTGGATCACGACTTCGTCGCCTGGCTTCCACCTGGTCACGCCCTCGCCGACCTTCCAGACGATTCCCGATGCGTCCGAGCCGCCGATGTGATGGCCGAACTCGGGGTGGTCGCCATAGCGGAAGATCGACACCGGTTCGCCGAGCGCCGCCCAGACGTTGTTGAAGTTGACACCGGCCGACATGACCCGCACGATTACCTCGAACGCGCCCGGCTGTGGCACGTCCACCTCCTCGAGCTGGAACGCGTCGTTGGGCTCGCCCTGGCGTTCCTCGCGGATCACCCAGGCGGCCATCTTCTCCGGCAGTTCGCCAGGTTCTACGGACAGGTCGGTCACGTTCATCAGGTCAACTGCCATGGGTCGGATGCGCTCCTGCGGTCGTGGCTTGGTTGTTAGGGGAGCAGCAGCGTGTCGGAGGCCGACGGCCGCTCCCCGTTGACCAGGATCTTCGCAGGCCTGATCGGTGCCGCGACTTCATCGTCGGTGTCGGCGGGGATCACTTCGAGCTCGAACTTGCCCTCGGGCAGGTCGGCCTTGAAGGTCGTCGTCCCCTCGGCGTTGATCGGTCCGGTCTCCTGGGGCTCGATGTCCTCGCCCTCGAGCGATACCCGCACGGTCTCCGAGCTCTGGTTCGAGATCGTCAGCACGACGGGACCGGCGCCGATCTTCGTCGGCTGAACGGTCGCCAGCCGGTCGTTGATGACGGCGGAGAGCTGCAGCGGCACCGCCGGGCGGGGATCGTTAGCGAAGTCCTCGTCACCCCCGCAGCCGACAATCGCCGACGCGGCGAGTGCTCCGATCGCCAGTTGCCTCCTCATCGCGGCGAAACCCTACCCGACCGATGACGCGCACCTCTGTCTGCCGCACGAAATGGCCCCGGTGGGGTGACTCGACAGGCCGCCGACAGCTACCGGAAGGGGAGCTCGACGAGCTCGGCAGGTGCTCGGTCCTCGCCGACCTGAACGGTGTCGCCGACGCCCAGCTCGCGTCGGATCAGGCCGAGCGCGATCGGCCCGAGGGCCGGCGAGACGCAGGTCGACCCCAGCTTTCCGACCGGTTTGTCCCCGGAATAAACCGCGTCACCGGCGCCGGCGACCTCCGAGAGAGCGAGGCCCCGCAGATGCCGGTTGGGTCTGCCCTTGTAGTGCAGCCGCGCGACCGTCTCCTGTCCGACGTAACAACCCTTCGTGAAGCTGACGGCGCGCTCGTTGAGGGCCGCCTCCTGCGGGATCGTCTCGCCGCCGATGTCGATTCCCAGCCGTGGGCGACCGCGCTCGATGCGAACGCACTCGGCGCTCGCTTCGGACACCTCGGGCAGATCAGGCTCGAGACCGCTCCCGCGCGGGGCGATCACGTCGATTCCGATGTCGGTCCGTACAACCAGCCGATCGGCGTCCGTGGTGTGGTCGTGTTCAGCCGGGCCCGGCTCCACATCGACCACTCGCGCTGAGTCCGGTCCGATCAGCGAGGTGAGCTCCAGCGCATCGGTCTCGTTGGCGTGCGTCACCTGGCGACCGAGGCTGTAGGTCGCGATCATCCGCTCGAGGATCGGGGTCGCGATCGGCTCGCAGTCGATCAGGAAGCCGTCGGCCAGCCGAAGAACCCGCATGTCCGCGCGGATCCGCCCTTTGTGGGTGAGCAGCAGCGCATAGCAGCCGCCTCCCGGCTCGAGCGCCTCGATGTCGTTCGTCAGCTGACCCTGGAGGAACTCGGCGGCCTCGGGCCCGCCCACGCGCAGGACCCCGCGGGGCCGGATCAGCGCTCCTGCGGAGTGGATGAGCGCTTCGTAGTCCGAATCGGAGGCGATCGACACGTCGACAACGATAGCCCCGAGGTAGGGTTCGCTCGATGCCTCTGGCCGATGACTTCCAGCGTGTGATCGGCTCGCTGCCGCCCGACTGGACCAGCTTGACGCTGGATCTGCGGATCCTCGATCGCGAGCGCTACATCGAGACCGCGACGCTGCTCAGCCAGATCAACGCCCAGGGCTACTCCCAGCAGGAATGGCACTGGCGGCTCAACGTCGCCCACGACTTCGGCCATGCCGCGGCGCCCGAGACCGTCGCCGGGATTCTGGGGAAGCTCGACCGGGCCGGCATCCAGGGCGAGCTGATCGCGCGCGACTCGCGCTCAGGGCGCGTTGAGGTGACTCAGATGTGGGGCCGTCCGGAGTCCGTGCGCCAGGAGTTCCGGGCACGACGCTTCCAGTGACCCGCGTCGCCGTGCTATGCGCGGACCTGCTGTTCGGGTCGAAGCTCGAAGGCGCGCTCGGTGTCGCCGGTCACGAGGTCGCGCGGTTCGATGACGTCGAGGCGGCCGCCGCCAGCGGCCGCGTCTTCGACGTCGTCGTCGTCGACCTGACCGATCCCGACCACGATGGCGTCGGGGCCGTCGCCGCGATGCGTGAGCGACACGAGCTCGACGGCGTCGCGACGCTCGGCTTCTACTCGCATATCGAGGTCGAGACCCGTCGGCTCGCCGAGCAGGCCGGCTTCGACAGGGTCGTTCCCAGATCCCGGATGGCCCGTGAGGCCGCCGCGCTGGTCGAGGCGCTGGCGTGAAGCGCGCGGGCGCCGGGCTCCTGCTCGGGCTGCTGCTGACGGGGTGCGGCGCCGACACGAGCGGGCTCGTGACCCGGGAGCGGTTCGTCGAGCGGCTCGACCGCAGCTGCGCCGAAGCGGCGGCCAGCGCCCCCGCGGCGCCTGAGGCCGGTTCGCCCGGGTTCGTCGAGTACCTGAACGTTGGCCGCTACAAGTTGTTCGCGCGCGCCCTGGCCGACGGCAACCGTCGCGGCCTTTCCGTTGAGCTGAACGCGCAGCTCGCAGAACTCGACGCGGCCGTCGAGACGATCGGCCGACTCGGCCCGAAGCTGGTCGAAGTCGTGACCGAGGGCGTCGACACCGACCGCTACGCGAAGCTCAACGGCCAGGTGACGACGGCCGCTGTCGACGCTCAGCAGATCATGGATCGGCTCGGCTTCCGCATCTGCGCGGTCGCTCAGCCCTGATCCGGCGCCGCACCGAGCGGCGGGAACAGTTCATCGAGCGCGGGGCGCTGCTCGAGGATGCCCGAACCGGTCGCGAAGTCGGCCCAGGACTCCAGATCGCTTCGATCGAGCTCGAGGACCGGTTCGAAGGCGGGCGAGATCGCCTCGAGCTGCGCGGCGACCAGGTCCGGGTCGGCTGCGGAGGCGGAGGCGATCTGCTCGACCGCTCGGTCCGGGTCGGCGAGTGCGGCGCGCGTGCCCTTCGCGAGCGCCGCGAGGGCCTCGCGTAGCCGCTCGGGATCCTCGCGGACGGTCTCACCGCGTGCCGCCAGGATCAGCTCCGGATAGTCGATGCCGGTGGAGTCGAGCCGGAACTCTCGCGTCGGGACCCCGGCCTGCTCGAGTGCGACTCCCTCCGCGTTCCAGAACGCGACGACCGCGTCGACCTTGCCGCTGGTGAGCGCGGGGACCGCGGAGAAACCGATCGTGACCATCTCGACGCGGTCGTAGTCACCACCGTCGCCCTCGACGACCGCGCGAAGGACGGCCTCGTCGGAGGGGAGGCCGGAGATCCCTACTCGGCGCCCCTCGAGATCGCGGGGGCGGCGGACGCCAGGATCGGCGATCACCGCCGCGAGCGGGCGCTGGACGATCGCTCCGATCCCGACGATGTCCTCGCCGCGCTCATGCGCAAGGCCGAGGTCCTGGATGTCGACGATCGCCAGGTCGACGGCTCCGCTGCCGAGCAGCTTCGTCGAGTCGACCGAGCTCGACGGCGCGCGAATCTCGAGATCCGGGGTCGCGTAGACGCCGGCGTGTGCGGCGTTGGGCTGGAAGTCGAGTGCGAGCTCGATCCGGTCGTCGGAGGGTGGGCCGCAGCCGACGATCAGCACGACGAGGAGCGGTGTCAGGCGCATTCGCGAAACCCTATGGCCACGCCGCCGCCGACGGTCTTATGCTCTCTGTCCGCAGTAGGTCGATGAAAAGGGGGAGTTGTGGAGGCATCGGTACAGGGACCACCCGCGCGCGGCGCAGCGGCTTACGTCGGCGAGTTGCTCGGCACCTTCGGGCTCGTCTTCTTCATCTGTATGGCGGTCTCCGAGTACGGCGTCGGCGGCGACTTCGTCGCGATCTCGCTGATCCACGTCTTCGTCCTGTTCATGCTGATCCAGACGCTGGCCGTTGTTTCCGGTGCCCACTTCAACCCCGCGGTGACAGTTGCGATGGTCGCGCTGCGCCAGATCCGGCCGCCCGACGCGTTGATCTACATCGTCGTCCAGCTGACCGGCGGCATCCTCGGTGCGCTTGCGACGCGCGCGCTGCTGACCGACGAGGGGCTCGCGGTCAACTACGGCGCGGTCGGGATCAGCCCGTTGCTTGACGGCGTCCTGGCCGGCTTCATGGTTGAGCTGGCCGGGACCTTCTTCCTGATGTTCGCGATCGTCGGGGTGGCGGTCAATCCGAAGGGCAATCAGGAATGGGCGGCCTTCACGATCGGCGCGACGCTCGGTCTCGTGGTATTCGTCGGGGCACAGCTGACCGGCGCCGGCTTCAACCCCGCGCGCGCGCTCGGCCCGGCCCTCGTCTCCGGCGAGTTCGGTCCGATCGGCCCGTTCCTGCTCGTCTACATCCTGGCGCCGGTGGTCGGTGCGGTGTTGGCCGCGGTCGCCTACTTCCGGCTGTTCATGACGCCGGGCAAGAAGGTCGGTGGCGCCGAGCCGGTCGGGTAACCCTCGGGCCGCTGGGTCGCTACCCAGATCGCCGCCTAGACTCACCCCAGATGCGACGCGTCACGTTCTCGCGGAACTTCACGATCTCGCTCTCGAGGACGTGTCGCTGCTACTGCAAGTACTGCTCCTTCGCCACCCACCGTGCCCACCTCTACGCACCGGACGAAGTCGACCGGCTGCTCGATCAGGCGACTCGGCGCGGCGCGAAGGAGCTGCTGGTGCTCACCGGCGAGCGGCCCGAGGTCAACGCGGGGGTCGCGGAGCGGCTCGCTGACTATGGCCACGCGGACTTCACCTCCTACGTGGCCTGGACCTGCGAGCGCGCGCTCGAGCGCGGGATGCTGCCGCACACAAACGTCGGTGTAGTCGCACCGGAGGATCTGGTGCGCCTGCGTGAGGTGACCGCCTCGCAGGGGCTGATGCTCGAGTCGATCGAGCCCGGCCTGGTCGTTCATCAGGGCTCGCCGACCAAGCACCCGGAGCGTCGCCTTGAGACGATCCGGGCCGCCGGCGAGCTGAGGATCCCGTTCACCAGCGGCATTCTGGTCGGCGTAGGGGAGACCCCGGAGCAGCGAGTTGAGGCGCTGGAGGCGTTGGCTGCGGTCCACGCCATCTACGGCCACCTCCAGGAGGTCATCCTCCAGAACTTCGTCGCCCATCCGCGTTACCACGGCCGCGAGCCCGCGGAGATAGCCGCCGATGCGCAGCTCGCCGGCGACGACTCGCCGCTCGCCGCCGAACAGCCGGTGCCCGAATGGGCGACCGAGGTCACGCTCGACCAGATGCGCGAGCTCGTCGCTCACAGCCGCCGGCTGATGCCCGACGTCGGCGTGCAGATCCCGCCCAACCTCTCCGATTGGTGGGCGCCGCTCGTCGAGGCCGGGGCGACCGACCTCGGCGGCTTGTCGGCAAACGGCGACCACATCTCCCCGGAGCACCCCTTCCCTTCGGTTCATCGGATCCGGCGCGAGCTCTCCGCGACCGGGCACGCGCTGACCGAGCGGCTCTGTGTTTACCCCCAGTACATGGATACGGAATGGATCGAGCAGGGTGTCCTCGACGTCATCAAGCAGCGCTACTGGAGCTTCATCCCGCGGCGCGGGTCGGGCCGCCGCGAGGAGCGGCCGATCCGCCGCGAGCTCGCGCCCGCTGCCATCGCTCGCGCGCGGGACGGAGAAGCTTTGAGTCCGGACGAACTGACGGCGTTGTTTGCCGAGACGCGCCCTGATGCGATCGAGGACATGCGCCAAGCCGCCGACGAGCTGCGAGCCGAGCTGGCCGGCGAGGTCGTCACCTACGTGGTCAACCGCAACATCAACGTCTCGAACATCTGCGTCGTCGGGTGCGCGTTCTGCGGCTTCGGGCAGGGCAAACGCTCGCCCGAGGCCTACGAGCACGGTCGCGAGGACTTCGCCGCGCGGGTCACCGAGGCGGTCGAGTTCGGCGCCACTGAGCTCTGCATCCAGTCGGGCATCCATCCCGACTGGGCGCTGGAGGACTACGAGGAATGGCTGCGCTTTGCCAAGCAGCTGGCGCCTCAGTTGCACCTGCACGCCTACTCGGCGATGGAGGTCGATCACATGTGCCTGACCTCGGGCCTACCGCCGGCCGAGGTCTTCGAGCGGCTGCGCGAGGCCGGCCTCGGGTCGACGCCCGGTACGGCGGCCGAGGTGCTCCACGACGGCGTCCGCGAGCGGATCTCGCCGAACAAACTGCCGGTCGCGCGCTGGGTCGAGATCATCGAGGCCTCACACGCTGTCGGCCTGCGGTCAACCGTGACGGTCATGTTCGGCCACATCGAGGAGCCGTGGGAGCTCGCCGAGCACATGCGCGTCGTCCGTGAGCTCCAGGCGCGCACCGGCGGTTTCACCGAGTTCGTGCCCTTGTCGTTCATCCCGTTCCAGACGTTGCTCGGCCGGACTCACGGCGTCGCCGAGATCTCGCGCGAAGAGAACCTCAAGCACACCGCCGTCTTCAGGCTCGCGCTCGGCAAATCGATCCCGAGCCTCCAGGCGAGCTGGGTCAAGATGGGGCTCGACGCCGCAACCGAGGCACTCTCCTGGGGTGTCAACGACCTCGGCGGCACGCTGATGGAGGAGTCGATCAGTCGCATGGCGGGCTCCCAGCACGGCGTCCGGCTCGATCCCGCAGACCTGATCGGCGCGGCGCACCGCGCGGGACGCCCGGCCGCCGAGCGAACAACCTTGTACGAGATACGGCGTCGCCACGAACTGCCTGTGGCGGCCTGAAAGAGAGGACAGCCATGGGCGATTACACGGTGCAGCAGATCGAGGGAATCAAAGGATCGGAGCGGGGAGGGATCCAGGTTGGTGCCGGCGACTCCGTCGGGATCACGACCTTCGGGCTGAACGTCATGGAGATCCCGGCAGGCAATGACCACTATCCGCACCACATCGACACCGAGCAGGAGGAGGTCTACATCCCGTACGCAGGCGGCGGCGAGATCGAGATCGCCGGGGAGCGCCACCCGCTCGATCCCGGATCGATGGCTCGCGTCGGCATCGGCGTCGTGCGCAAGATCCACCCGGGGCCGGACGGGCTGCGCCTGATCGCGCTCGGTGGCGTGCCCGGCAAGCCCTTCGACCAGGCCGACCGTCAGGGCTCGGGCCAGATGACGACCGAGGGAACGAGCACCGAGGACTGGACGATCAAGGCGATCGACGAGATGGAGGGCGCCTTCGGCGGGGCGTTCAAGCGAGCGCGCGCGGAACTCGGCGTGACCTCGTTCGGGATGCAGGTGATAGATATGCCGCCCGACTTCCCCCAGTACCCCGAGCACGCCGAAGATGAGCAGGAGGAGGTCTTCGTCTCGCTCGTCGGCGGCGGCGAGATCGAGCTCGATGGTGAGCGCATGCCGTTCCCGGAGCATACGGTCGCGCGGATCGGGCTCGGAGTCCCGCGCAAGGTATTGCCGGGCCCCAGCGGCGTGCGGATGCTCGCGCTGGGGGCACTACCCGGCAAGGCCTACACGCCGGGACCGGTCAGCGAGCTCGGGGGACCCGAGCCGGTTCTCCCGCCCAGCTAACCGAACAGGTCGTCGGCGACCGGGCGTCGCAGCGCGGCGGCGCCCGGGCCGTCCTCCGGCGTGACGAAGCGGCCGAGGCCGCTGATCAGGACCGCCGGGGTGCCGGCGTCCTTGGCCCTGACGAGGTCCGCCGCCGCCGCCGCCGCGTCGGCGACGGCGATCGCCGTCGCCGCGAGTTCGCGTCCGGTTCGGTCGTGACGGCCGCGCCAGTCATCGAGTGGCTCCAGCCCGGCGGCGCCGATTGCGACGTCTACTTGGCCGATCCGCCAGGCTCGGCCGAAGCTGTCGGAGATCAGCACTGCCGGCCCAACCCCGAGCCGCTCGGCCAATGCGGCCCGCAGCCTGCGCGCGCTGTCATCTGGATCGGCGGGCAGGGCGAGCACGTGGCCGTCGGCGACGTTCGAGAGGTCGACCCCGGCGTTCGCGCAGACGAGCCCGGAGCGGGTGCGACAGATCAGCACCCCGTTCGCTGCCCGCACCACCTCGGCGGTCTCGTCGAGGATCGCCTGTACGTGCCGCGGGTCGCGGTCCTGCTCTGCGGCGAGGGCGAGCGCCTGATCGCCGGGTGTGATCGACGCCAGCTCGCGGAGGCGGCCTTCGGCCTTGGAGACCACCTTGTGGGCGACGACCAACACATCGCCGTCGCTGAGGTCATCGGGACAATTCGGGGCTAGCGCCGCGGCGAGGTCGTCGCCCGCCGCGATCTCCGCAATGCCCGCAAGCGGACGAAGGCGGAGCTCGGGCGCCGTCATTGACTTCAGTCTCGGCCCTGGCGGGCGGTCGCGGCGATCTCCGCGATCCCCGTCCCGGGAACCCGCTCGAGTTGGGCCAGCGCGCCACGCGTTCGCGGAGCCACGGCACGTTGCTGCTCGAGCCGGACGATCAGCTCGCCAAGATCTTCCGGCGTGTCGATGTCGAGCGTCAGCGACGCGATCTGATCGACCCGGTAGGACAGGCCGGCCGCGGTGGCGGCGGCTTCGTGGCGCGCGAGGCTGCCGGGCCCGAAGCTCGGCTCCAGCGCGTCGGGAGGCGACATCAGCAGCGCGTTGGTGCCGGTCAGGTGCCGGTCGGGGACGATCACGAGCCCCGGCGAGGCCGAATCACCCTCGAGCAGCGCGTCGATTGCAACCGGATCGATCAGCGGTGCGTCGCCGGGCACGAGCAGCACGCGACCAAAGCCCGCGATCAGTGCCTCCTTGACACCGACCAGAGTCGCCGCCGACTGCCCGCTCTCCTGCTCGTCGGGGAGCAGCGTCACCCCTTCGCCGCGCAGCGAGGCCACGACCTCCCGGTCGGCGGTGATCACCGCGATCGCATCGAGTCGCTCGACGCGCCGCAACGCGGCCAGGACGTCGGAGAACATCGCCTGGGCGAGCGCTTGGCGCGCGCCGGTGCCGAGCGCCGCGGCGAGCCGCGACTTCGCGGCGCCGAACCGCTTCATCGGGAGGATCGCGATCGTCCTGTTCTCCATCAGCCGACCTCGGATCCGAGCGAGGCCGCAAGCGCGAGCGTCTCCTCGGCGACGCGCCGGCGGTCGGCGCCGCTGTCCATCATGGTGTTGCAGAGCCGAACCGGGGGGCCTTCCTCGGAGAGGTCCTCATCGGCGATGATCCCGTCGATCAGCTCGCCGTAGGCGGCGACCATCGCATCGGTTCCGAGCGGGATCCCGGCCTGGGCGCAGAAGGCCTCGGTTGGCCCCTTGACGGCACGGCCGTCTACGAACGGGCTGACGGCGATCACCGGGACGCCGCGCGCGTGAATCGCTTCGGCGATCCCGGGCACGGCGAGGATCGGCCCGATCGAGATCACCGGGTTGGACGGTCCGATTACGATCGCCTCTGCGCTCTCGATCGCCGCGAGCACGTCCTCGGTCGGGCGCGCGCGCTCGATCCCGCGCAGCTCGACGCCCTCCGGAGCGGCTCCGCGCTCGAGGATCAGGAACTCCTGGAGCGGACGCCAGCGATCCGCGACGAGGACGTGCGTCCGCACGGGCTCGTCGCACATCGGCAGCACACGCGCGCGAACTCCGACTGCGCGGATCACCTCCGAATGGGCCTCCGTCAGGCGCGTGCCGGCGGCGAGGTACTCGCTGCGGATCAGGCACATCGCGAGATCGCGGTCGCCGAGGCGGAACCAGACCGAGCGGCCCGCCCGCTCGAGCGCGTCGCTGACCTCCCAGGTGTCGCCGCCGATTCCCCATCCGCGCTCGTCGATCGTGCCCGCCAGCCAGTAGGCGATCAGGTCGGGATCGGGGGAGACGTGAAGCCCATGGACCTCAGTGTCATCGCCCGTGTTGGCGATCACGGTCAGTCGCTCCTCGCCGACCACATCGAGCAGTCCGCGTGCGAGCTTGGCGCCGCCGGTCCCGCCGGCCAGGACGACGATCAACGCAGATGGCTCGGGGCGCTCACGGGTGGACGAGGCTACCGGGTACGCTCGGCCGCGATGAGGCTCGAAGGACGAATCGCAATCGTGACCGGCGGCGCCGGCGGGATCGGCGCCGCGACGGCGCTAAGGCTGGCCGCCGAGGGTGCGGCGGTAGCCGTCTGCGACCTGGACCTCGACCGAGCCCGCGCGGCGGCGGCCGACGCCGGAGGCGAGGGGTACGTGATGGATGTTCGCTCGACCGAGTCGATCCGCGCCGCCGTCGATGCGATCGAGCGCGACCTCGGGCCGGTCGGCGTGCTGGTCAACAACGCGGGTCTCGGGATCGACCTCTTCCTGACAAAGACGACCGAGGAGATGTGGGACGAGTCGCTCGCGGTCAACCTGCGCGGGACGATCGCGGTCACCCACGCCGTGATCGCGGGGATGCAGGAGCGGGGTGGGGGTGCGATCGTCAACGTCGCATCCGAGGCCGGGCGGCTTGGATCGCCGGGGACGCCGATCTACTCGGCGGCGAAGGCGGGCGTGATCGGCTTCACGAAGGCGGTCGCGCGGGAGTCGGCGCGCTACTCGGTGCGCTGCAACGCGGTCGCGCCCGGACCGATCGAGACCGACATGCTCAACGCCGCGCCGAAGCACCTCGGCGAGCTCGGCGTCCGGATGAAGGAGGGGATGATCGGTGGCACGGCGATGAAGCGCTCGGGAGCCCCGGAGGAAGTCGCAGCCGTCATCGCATTTCTGGCCTCCGACGACGCGTCGTATGTCACGGGCGAGACGATCGGCGTCAGCGGCGGGATGGGGATGATGTAACGCGTTTGGGTCTAGCGGCGGCGCTTGCCGCGCTGACGGTCCGGCGCGTAGGAGCAGTCTCCGCCGAGTGCGTTGCAGAGGTTGACCCTGCCGAACCCGAACGCGCTGTCGCGACCGCGCCGGCCGAGGTCGTCCGCGCTCCGGCGCAGGGTGCGACGGGCGTCCTTGGCATCGAGTCTCGGTTTGGCCGAGAGCAGCAGGCCCGCGACCCCGGCGGCAATAGGCACAGCCTGAGAGGTGCCCTCCGAGACGACGTAGCCGCCGCCGAGGCGTGCTGACAGGATGTCGACCCCTGGCGCCGCGAGCTCGACGTCGGAGTTCGCGTTGGAGAAGCTCGCCCGGCGATCGGAGCGGTTGGTGGCCGCGACCGAGACGACGGCGCTTGATCCCGCCGGGAAGCGCACCTCGGTGCCGCGGTTGCCCGCCGCCCCGAACAGCACCGCGCCCTCGCCGCCACGCCAGGCGCGCTGGACCGCCCGTTCGAGGGTGGGGGAGGAGCCCGCCTCGAGGCTCAGGTTGATCACCTCGGCGCCGTTGCGCGCGGCCCAGTCGATGCACGCGACGACGTCGGCGATGGTTCCGTCGCCCGCGATCCCGCCGAGCGCGCGGCAGATCATCAGCTTGGCGTTGAAGGCCACTCCGGCGACACCCTCGGCGTTGTTGGCGGTGGCCGCGAGGATCCCCGTGACGTGTGTCCCGTGCCCGTTGTCATCGGAGCAGGACCCCTCGACGAAACGCGGGCCGAGCAAAAGCGGGGGCCGGGATTGAGCGCACCGGACCACGCGACCACGGAACTCGGGGTGGGAGCGGTCTATCCCCGTGTCGATCACGGCGATTCGCGGTCCGTCGGCGAGCGGGAAGCCCGCCAGCCCGGCCGCCTTCCAGCCCTGGGGAGCGTCGATATCGGCATCCGGCAATCCGCCGTCCTGCCCGTTGTTGTGCAAGGCGTAGCTGCTCGCGAAGCCCGGGTCGTCGGGGCGCGGGCCCGCGCCGGCGATACTGACGCGCGAGTTGCGCTCCGCATAGGCGACGCCCGGACGGCGCTCGAGCTCGGCGACCGCGGCGCGTGAGCCGCCAGCCACCCGGACGAGTTCGGCTCCGGCGAGGTCGAGCGGGAGCAGCTTGCCGACGATCCCCGCCCCTGATCGTGCCGTGGCGCGATCGCTGGGGGAAGCGCCCTTCTCGTAGGCGACGATCACCTCGTCCGTCGCGGCCGCAGGGCCGGCCGGGACGATCATCAGCAGCAAGCCCAGACCGGCCGCCGCCGTGCGGGCGTTGAATCGCATGCTCTGGAGGCACCCTAGCCAGTCTCACCGCGGCCGCACCCCGATCGACACCCCCGTGTAGTGTCGGGCGCCGCCGCATGGAGACGACATCGACCACCGAGAGTCTCGGCGCAGCGCTGGAGCGCGCTCGCGCCGGTGGTCCCTCCCGCCATCACGAGAAGTCCGCCGAACAGGGCAAGCTCCCCGTCCGCGAGCGGGTGGAGCTGCTTGTGGACGAGGGATCGTTCGTCGAGGACGGACTACTCGCCAACGTCGAGGCCGACGGCTTCGGCGCCGACGGAGTCGTCACCGGCAGCGCCCGGATCGAGGGCCGCCCGGTTTGCCTGATGGCCAACGACCCGACGGTCAAGGCCGGTTCGTGGGGCTGGCGAACGGTCGAGAAAATCATCCGCATCCAGGAGCGGGCGCTCGACATGCGCGTGCCGATGATCTACATGGTCGACTCGGCCGGTGCGCGGATCACCGACCAGACGAAGATGTTCCCCGGTCGCCGCCACGCCGGCAAGATCTTCCACACCGAGGTCAAGATGTCGGGCGTCGTCCCGCAGGTCTGCCTGCTGTTCGGTCCGAGCGCCGCCGGCGGCGCCTACATCCCGGCGTTCTGCGACGTCGTGATCATGCGCGACGGCAACGCGTCGATGTACCTGGGCTCGCCGCGGATGGCCGAGATGGTGATCGGCGAGAAGGTCTCGCTCGAGGAGATGGGCGGGGCCCGGATGCACACGAGCGCCTCCGGAATGGGCCACTTCCTCGTCAAGTCGGACGCCGATGCGATCGAGCTCGCCCGGCGCTACCTGTCCTACCTGCCCTCGAACTGGACCGAGCGCCCCCCGGCCGCCGAACCGGTCGCGCCCGCCTCAGACGCCGATATCGGCGCGCTCGTTCCCCGCGACGAGAACAAGTCCTTTGACATGCTCGAGCTGATCGACGTCCTGATCGATGGCGATTCCCTGCTAGAGGTCCAGAAGCGCTGGGCCAAGGAGGTCATCACCGCCTACGCGCGGATCGACGGACGAACCGTCGGGATCGTCGCCAACCAGCCCAAGCAGCGCGGCGGCGTCCTGTTCGTCGACTCATCCGACAAAGCGGCTCGGTTCATCACCGCGTGCAACGCCTTCAACGTGCCGCTGCTGTTCCTCGCCGACATCCCCGGCTACATGATCGGGACCCAGGTCGAGCGCCAGGGGATCATCCGCGCGGGGGCCAAGATGATCTCGGCCGTCTCAGAGGCGACGGTTCCGAAGCTGTCGGTGATCATCCGCAAGGCTTACGGTGCCGGCCTCTACGCGATGGCGGGCCCGGCTTTTGATCCCGACGGTTGCATCGCTCTGCCCGGCGCGAGGATCGCGGTGATGGGTCCGCAGGCTGCGATCAACGCCGTCTACTACAACCAGGTCCAGGCGATCGAGGACGAGACCGAGCGGGCGAAGTTCGTCGACGAACTGCGAACCGAGTTTGCGGCGCAGATCGACGTCGTCCATCTCGCCTCGGAGCTGATCATCGATGCCGTTGTCGAACCGGCCGACCTGCGCGCCGAGATCAGCCGCCGTTTCACCGCCGCCCACACTCCCGGGCGCACGCGCGTTTGGCCCGATAAGCGGAACTCCGTCACGCCCGTCTAGTCGGCGGCATTCCGGTGGAATTCCGCGAACCAGTCGAGTGCCGCGGGATTGGCGAGCGAGTCGCGGCTCGCGGCTCGATCGATCGGCGTTCCCATGAGGATCCGCTTGACCGGCACCTCCAGCACCTTGCCCGACAGCGTGCGCGGGACCTCGGCGATCGCATGGACCTCGTTCGGCACATGACGCGGCGAGCAGTCACTGCGGATCCGCGCCGCGAGCTCGCCTGAGAGTCGTTCGTCGAGTTCCACACCCTCGCGCAGGACGACGAACAACTGCATCCAGCCGTCGGTCCCCTCGCGGGGAACATCGACGACCAGCGCGTCGATGATCTCGTCGAGCGACAGCACGGCGCTGTAGATCTCGCTCGTCCCCATCCGGACCCCGCCACGGTTGATCGTCGAGTCCGAGCGGCCATAGATGATCGCGCTGCCCCGGTCGGTGATCTCGATCCAGTCGCCGTGGCGCCAGACGCCGGGATACATCTCGAAATAGCTCTCGCGGTAGCGCTCGCCGTCGGGGTCGTTCCAGAAGAAGATCGGCATCGACGGCATCGGCTCGGTGATCACGAGCTCGCCGACCTCACCGACCAGCGGGTCACCCGCCTCGCTCCAGGACTCGACCGCGCACCCGAGCGAGCAGGCCTGCAGCTCGCCTTCGTAAACGGGCAGCGTCGGAACGCCGCCGACGAATGCAGTGCAGACATCGGTGCCGCCGCTGGTGCTGAATAGCCAGGTGTCCGAGCCAACCTGCTCGTAGATCCACTCGAACCCCTCCGGCGCGAGCGGCGAGCCCGTCGAGCCGACCGCCTTCAGCGCCGAGAGGTCACGGCCGCGGCCGGGCTCGACCTCCGCCTTCATGCAACTCGCGATGAATGCTGCACTCGTGCCGAAGGTCGTGACTCCGGCCTGCTCGGCCAGATCCCACAGGGCGTCAAGGCTCGGGTGCCCCGGGTTGCCGTCGTAGAGGACGATCGACGCCGGGGTCAGCAGCACGCCGACCAGGAAGTTCCACATCATCCAGCCGGTCGTGGTGAACCAGAAGACCCGGTCGCCCGCCTGGGCGTCGAGGTGGAGGTGCATCTTCTTGAGGTGCTCGAGCAGAATCCCGCCCTGACCGTGGACGATCGGCTTCGGCAGGCCGGTCGTTCCCGAGGAGTAGAGGACCCAGAGCGGGTGATCGAAGGCCAGTTGAGTGAAGTCGAGCGGCTCCTCGGTGGCGATCAGCTCCTGCCAGCTGATCGCGCCTTCGATCGGCCCGGCGCCGAGGTAGTCGATCAGCACGAGCTGCTCGACGGAGGGCATCTCGGAGCGCAGTGCTTTGACGAGCTCGCGCCGGTCGAAGTCGCGGCCTCCGTAGCGGTACCCGTCGACGGCGATCAGCACCTTCGGCTCGATCTGGGTGAAGCGGTCGGCGACGCTACGCGCGCCGAAGTCTGGTGAGCAGCTCGACCAGATCGCTCCGATCGACGCGCAGGCCAGGAAGGCGACGATCGCCTCGGGGATGTTCGGGACGTAAGCGACGACCCGATCGCCCTCTTCGACGCCGAGCCGACGCAGCCCGGCGGCGGCACGCGCGGTCGACTCGCGTAACTCCGCCCAGCTCAACTCGGCAAGCGGGCGCAGCTCCGAGGAGTGGTGGATGGCGGTCGCGGCTGGATCCTTGCCGGCGAAGATGTGCTCGGCGTAGCTCAGCCGAGCACCGGGGAACCATTCGGCGCCGGGCATCGAGCGCGATCCCAGCACCGCGGATGGCGGCGCATCGAAGCGCACGTCGAAGAACTCGCAGACGGCGGACCAGAATCCCTCGAGGTCATCGACCGAGGCCTGCCAGAGTGGCCCGTACGCCTCGGGCAGACCCTGGGAGCGGGCAAAGCGCGTGATCGTCGCTCGCTCGATGCGGTCGGCCGACGGACTCCAGAGTGGCTCGGGCATCTCGGATGCCATCCAATCAGCTATCGGGGGGTCGCGGCCGCTGCGAGCCGCGGGCCGATCTCGGCATCGATCCGTTCGATCAGCGCGACGGCGAGCTGCTCGGAGCGCCTGAGCGCCTGGCCGTCGATTTCGTGGGCGACGTCGCTGAGAAGGTGGCGGTGAGGGTTGCGGCCACGCCGATCGACCGCAGTCAGCGTAAGCGCCGGGTAGCCCCGCTCGCGCAACGCCGCAGCGTCGGAGGGAACGGCGCGGGTGATCCGGCGTGCGGGGGAGCCGTTGGTCGGGCCGTCGAGGGATGCGCAGATCTCTCGCAGCGTGCTGTTGGTCGCGGACGGGAGCACGAGGCCTTCGCGGACCGCGAAGACCGGGTCGCCGGCTCCGACCGCGTCGAGGTTGAGGAAGATCGTGCTCCGCTTGTCGAAGCCGCGGCGGTGGCGCTTCACCCACGCGCGCGCGCCGAGTGCGAGCCCCTCGTGCGCCCCGGTGAACAGGACCGCGAGATCGAAGTGCTCGAGCCGGTCGTTGAAGCGCTGCGTGAGCGCAAGCGCGAGGGCGACACCCGAAGCGTTGTCGTTGGCTCCAGAGACAAAGCTCGCGGCCCGTCCGTCCGCGAGGGCTGCGCTTCCGAGCAGCAGCAGCGACGTCGGGATGAACTGGACAGCGGCGAGCGCCGGGCCTGCGATGCCCAGCGAGCGGAGCCCGCAACAGGCAAAGAGGACGAACAGCGCGAGCACGAACAGTCCTCCGGGTCCGATCCGCAGCCATCCCGAGACGGCCTCGACCGGGCGGAGCGCCCGCGCCAGCAGGCCGCCGTTGCGCGAGCTGTCGTAGTGGGCGAGCAGGAAGAGCGTTCCGGGCTTACCCGTCCGCTCGGCCGAGACGACGTTCTGGGAGGCCCGCCGCGGGCTGAGGGCTGCGCCGAACGTTGCGAGGCCGGTCAGGTAGGCCAGAGCCGAGCTGAGTGCCGCAAACGCGAGGATCGTCGCGACCGCCGGCACGACGACGGAGGCGAGGCTCGCCGCGACCGCGAGCAGGGCGTGGAGGATCAGCACCTGGGTCCATTCGGGACGGACGACGATCGGCTCGACATGGGCCTCTCTGCCGAGCGCCTCGAGCCGCCCTCGCAGGTGGTTGGCGGCACGACGCTCGGCGTCGGTTCCCGGGCCACGCCGACCGTGGGCCAGAAGCGCGTCGATCTCGGATCGTAGGCTCACGCCGGGAGTATCGATGTCGGCGTACTATTCGAGCCCTCCGCCTGTTCCAGGTGCGGGAGGGCAGGGATCTCCGGCGGACTCAATGATGGACGATTCGAAGCTCAGCGCCGGAGAGTTGCTGGCCGCCCTCGCCGGCGGCCTGCTGCTGGTTTCGATGCTGGCGCTGAACTGGTTCTCCGCGATCGCGGTGCCGATCGCGGGTGATCCTCTCGCCACCGCGGCTGCTCCCGGCGTCTACTCGGTCAACGCCTTCGAGGCGTTGACGTTCGTCGACATCGTCCTCGTGGGGTCCGTCGTCCTGTTGGTCGGGGTACCGCTGACCCGCTGGCTCGGGGGCGGCTCCGGCGATCGCCGAGCACCCTTGTTGTTGTTCGCCGCCGTCCTGGCGGTAGCGCTGATCGCCTTCCGGATCATGCTCCCGCCAGGCGTCGAGGGGACGCAATCCGGATTCCAGCTGACCGTCGTGGTCGAACGGGGCGCGTTCGTAGCGCTTGGTTTGGGGCTGCTCGCGCTGATCGGCGGTTACCTGGCGGTGCGCCGGCAGACGATCGACGCCAGTGCACGGGCTCGCCGGCGCGACCGCTGAGTCTTCAAATGCGGCGGGCGGGACTCGAACCCGCAAGCCCTTTCGAGCAATGCATTTTGAGTGCATCGCGTTTGCCAGTTTCGCCACCGCCGCAGGCGGTCAGAGCTTAGGGCCTATCCCCGGACCAGGACCGGGACCGGCGCGGGTCAGGCCCAGCCGCCGGCGACGCTCGGACCGCGGCCACCTGCGGCACGGCCCTCGTCACCGTCGGGATGCACTTCGAGCTCAATGTTCCATTTCTGCGAGAACGCGCGAGCCGCGACGATCACGAGCAGAATCTGGACGCCGATCAGGATGATCGTCAGGAGGCCGAGCAGCTCCGGGGGCAGAGCCGGATCGGTGAGACCCTCCTTGTCGCGTGCGAACCAGGCTGGGGCAGCGACGATCAGCATCGTCGTGAAGATGACCGCAAGGCCGGCCGCCATCGGCAGAACGCCGCGGCTCCAGCGGGCGACGAAATAGGCCATCAGCACATAGATGATCACGTAAGCGATCGCCACGATCTCGGCGCCTTCGAGCTTGGCCCAGCCGCCGAGCAGGATGATCGCGGTCAGCGCGGCGCTGACCAGGAGAACGACGACGCAGACGAGCTTCGTCGCCTTCGACTCAGCCTTCTCCCGATTCGGGTGGCGGATGATCACTCCCTCTGCCGTCTCCACGCGCGAGAGTCTAACTCGTCCGGGCGGACGTGCGGAAGAGTCGAGTATGCGGGCGGAGGGACTCGAACCCCCACGGCTCTCACCACCGGCTCCTAAAGCCGGCGCGTCTACCAATTTCGCCACGCCCGCGTGAGGACGATCCTACGCCGCGAATCGCGTGGGTACGATGCTCGGCCGAGGGGCACTGGCCTAATTGGCTAAGGCACCGGTCTCCAAAACCGGCGATTCCAGGTTCGAGCCCTGGGTGCCCCGTTCGTCGCGTAGCGCGGATCTCAAGCCGTAGAGCGCTCCGACGCGATTTCTACGCACTAGCCCGACCCTCGCCTCAGGCCGCTGGAGACCGCTGGAAACAGGTGGCGACTGGCGCATTACTGGCGCATGGGGGAGGGGTGCCGGAGAATCGACCGTGCTCCTCTTCATCAATACAGGAGGTGGTCCCAGATTTCAGAGCCTCACGGGTCCGCCCGCAACGCCCAGACGGCGTGATCGCCTGGTCGCGGCCTTAGACCGTGCAGAGCGGCCACCGGAGCCGGTTGGACTGCTCGGCTGGGTCTAGATGGGTGGTCAGCTCGCGGCCGAGTTGTCCAGGACGTTTCGAAACACCGGCGTGGAGACGGGCGCGGGAGCCATCTTCTTCTCGCTTACCGACGTGCTCGGCGGCGTGCTCTTGAGTGTCTTCATCTCTCCTACCGATGGGCTGGGCGGGGTAGCGCTCGCCGGTCCGGCAGCTGCAACGGCGAGCGTCGCCGCGAGCAGGACGGCTGCGGTGCGGATCTTGGTGGTGCTGAACATTTGAGGCTCCCTTGCTAGGTCCGAGGTGACTTCCAAGACCAGCTTCCACTCAGAACGCGCCCCTGGGTAGGCACCCAAGGGCGAGACCTGCCACACCTGACTCCAGCCCCTACTCCGACAGGCCCACGGCTTCGAGGGCTTCGGCGCGGGCCTGGTAGATCCGCCGCCGCACGATCTTGCCGTCACGAACCGTGAAGAGGTTGTAGAGGGGCATGTCTACTGCCGCGCCACTAAGCCGACCCGCTCCGCGCCGGCGGCTGAGCATCAGGACGTGATCGCCAAAATCCTCGTAGTCACGAACCTCGTTTTCGAAGGTCTGCCACGGTTCGAGGATGGCTTCTTGGAGCCATTGAGTGAAGCCCTCGTGCCCTACATAGACGGGCCGAAGCCCCGGCCAGACCGGGTTGTTCTCGACGCTCGCGCCGACGAAGCGAATGCGCACACCAGCGCGAGGTCTACTCCGGCAGGCCGACGGCTTCGTTTGCAGCTTGGACCTGGCCGCCACCCCACTGCGCACGGCCGGGCAGGCCCCCTGCCCCGGGTGTCGAACCCCGGGGCAGCGCCAGGCCCTGTGAATTTCCGCAGCTATCTAGCACGCTAGCCCCTACGGCTGAGCGCACTCGGCGACGGCGTAAGCCTGGATGGAACCAGCTGTATCGCGATTGAAGTCAGCGTTCGCGAAGCTGAGCCGCCAAACTGCCCCTTCCCGGTCCGAGTTGAACGCATGAAAGTCCTTCGTGTCACCTTGCACGAATTCGAAGCCGCCCCCTACGAGGGTCTCATCGGCGGCACAACTGGCGATTGACTCCGCAATCGTTTCGGGCTGGGCCGTTTCGATGGTGCCATCTCGCTCCACAACGGCGGTCAGACCAACCCCCTTTGGCCCCTGAGGACCCGTGTTTCCCGTATCACCCTTCGGCCCCTGAGGACCCGTGTCACCCTTCGGCCCCCGCTCTCCATTGGACCCCTGTTCACCGTCCCGGCCCGGCGCACCAGAGGTTCCCGCAGGGATTCGTAAGGTTGACTCGTCTACGTCATCGCCGGTCAGGCTGTCGTCTTTGATGTCGTCCCCAGTGACGCTCCTGTCCTTGAGGTCCCCTCCCGCGACGCTGTTCTGACGGATGTTCTTGCCGCCGATGCTGTTGTTTTCGATGTCGCCGCCGTCGATTTGCCCTGAGGCCGCATACGCGCCCCCGCCGAGCACCATGAATACCGCTATCGCGGCCATCACATTCGCAAAGTTCAGACTCTCCCTCAACAAGCGCATATGCCTCCTTGCCGTTCCTTGGTCACGGGTCATCGGGTCCCGCCGATGACCTATCGGCGTGCAATGTACTGCTACCAGGCGACCGCGTGCCGAATCGCCTGGCACCCTCCCCATGCGCCAAGAACGTCGCGGTGGATCGTTTAGTGCCTTTGTGTACGGCTCTGAGACCGCTCTAGCGTTCGCCCAGCCACCGGCTTAGGAGGGAACGTCAACGCCGCAGATCGCGTCTATCTGCAAAGTGCGGCGGGCCGCACCTTTGTACGGACAGCACCAGCTGCGCAAACGATGAGTCAGGAGAACGCGGAGATCGTCCGGCGCGCCAATGAGGCCTTCGGTACCGGCCCCCTTGCTGTGCTTCCCTTCCTCGCCTCCGATGTTGCGTGGGAAGCGAGGCCGAGGCGGCGGAGTTGCTCGACGGGTACCTGACCAGTCTCGGAGCGGCTGGGGGCTGACGATGCGAGCCGTTCGACCTAACGAATGGCGCGTGTGCTGGCGCACGCACGTCATCAGGCGGGCGTAAAGCGCAGCGTAGAGCGGACTCGCTTGGCTAAGGCACCGGTCTCCAAAACCGGCGATTCCAGGTTCGAGCCCTGGGTGCCCCGCTGGACAAATAATGCGGCGTCCCACTGCCCGAGCGAGCCGAGGGCGGATAGCGCGTGAGACCGCGCCTTCTAGACGGGGATGGCGATCGCCGGCAGCTCAGTAGGCTGGCCGCGTGGAGGAGCGGGATGTCACGGCTTGGCTGCTCGGGCCAAAGGCCGAGCACGCATCGACCTGGCAGGAGCTGCTCGGGTACGTCTTCGACGACTACGTCAACTGGCGACGCAACTACTTCCCGGAGGACCCCGCGCTCATCAGCCGGCGGCGGCGGCGCGAGCACGAGGACGCGATCGACGAGCTCAGTGGTCGGCTCGACTCGGTTGTCGCCGCGCTCAAGGCGGACGTGCCCTGGTACCACCCGCGCTACATAGCGCACATGAACTCCGAGCTCACCCTGCCGGCGATGCTCGGCTACTTCGCTGGGATGCTCTACAACCCCAACAACGTCACCTCCGAATCGGCGCCGGTCACGGTCAAGCTCGAGCTTGAAGTCGGACGGCTCGTCGCGGCGATGCTCGGCCTCGATCCGGCGCGTGCCTGGGCACACATAACCTCGGGCGGGACGATTGCGAACCTCGAGGCGCTATGGGCCGCACGAGGTAGCCAGTTCACGCCGCTCGCCCTTCGCGAGCTGAGCGCCGAGCGGGCGCCGGATCTCGCCGTGGCGCTCGCCGGCGGCGCGTCTCACCCGCTCGGGGCGATCGACGACGATCGCCTGCTGCTCGGCCTCCGCCCGGAGACCGCACTCGAGTTGCCCGGCAGACTCACTCGAGCTCTGATCGACGGCGGCGAAGACGCCGAGAGCGCGGCTGCCCTGGTGGGCCACGCGCTGTCCGGCGGGCAGTACGGAATTGCACGCGCGGGCTACGCGGCAGTAGCGGCGCGCCTGGGCCTCAAGCCCCGGGTGTTCGTCTCGGCGGCTGCGCACTACTCGATCAAGAAGGCGGCAAACGTGCTCGGGTACGGCGAGGACGCCGTCCGGCTTATTCCGGTGACGGAGAGGTTCAGAGCGGATGTCGACGCGCTCGAGCAGATGGTCGACGAGCTCGGCCCGACCGAGTACGTCGCGGCGGTCATCGGGGTCGTCGGCTCGACCGAGGAGGGGGCGGTCGACCCCGTCGATGAGATCCTGGCACTCAGAGAACGGCACGCCCGCGAGGCCGATCGGTCCTTCTGGGTCCACGCCGACGCGGCCTACGGCGGTTACGTCGCTTCGGTGTTCCGCGGCCTCGCCGTAAGCCCGACACCCGCTGGACCAGACCCGCCGATCGAAAGCTGGATCGCGGCCGTCGACGCGACCGAGGCCGTAGCACCATTGATCGGAGAGGAACCCGAGCCGGATGTGACCTGGGCCGATCCCGCGGTCTACGCCGCCTACCTCGCGCTCGGCGGGGTTGACTCGATAACGATCGACCCGCACAAACTCGGATACGTCCCCTATCCGGCCGGACTCGTCGCCTTCCGGGACGCGCGGGTCACCGACCTGCTCGCACGCAAGGCGCCGTATCTATCGGAGTTCGGCGACTCGGCGCCCCGAGCGGAGGCCGCCCCGTCGACCCGCAGGCCGCCGGAGGACGGGCCGATCCACGCCGTTGGCCCCTACATCCTCGAAGGGTCCAAGCCGGGAGCGGCGGCGGTGGCCTGCTGGCTCGCCCACACCTCGATTCCGCTCGATGCCTCTGGTCACGGCCGGATGGTCGGACAGACATTGCTGAGCGCGGCGAAGCTCGCGCGCTACCTGGAGCGCCATCGTGAGCTCTACTCCGAGTTGGAGGCCGAAGCCGGGGCCGAGCCGTTCACGTTTCTACCGATCGCGACTCCGGACACGAACATCGTCTGCTTCGTGGCGGCGCCGATGGCGCTCGAAGACGGACGACTGGTCGCGCAGCAGGGTGAGCTGCGCCGCATCAACGCTCTCAACCGCAGGCTGCACAGCGTGATCGGCGGGCCCGACGAGGGTGGCATGCCGTACCGCCACCCGTTCTATGTTTCACGGACCGAGTTCGGGCCCGAGGACTACTCGGCGGCCTCGATTGCGCCACTACTCGAGCGGCTGTCGGTGAGCGCCGCTGACTACGCGGCCAACGGACTGTTCGTTCTGCGCTCGGTCGTCATGAACCCGCTCTACCAGCTCGCCGAGCAGGAGGCGGGGAGGGACTACTTGCTCGATTTCGTACGCGAGCTCCACGCCGTCGCTCGCAAGGAACTCACGGCGTTGGCGTGAGGGCGACCGCAGCCGGCGCGCTTCAGTCGGCCCGCGCCAAGCGCGCTTCAGCGACCTGGCGCGAGCGCGAGCGGGCGTAGACGAAGTAGAGCGCGAGTCCGATTGCGAGCCAGATCACGAAGCGCAGCAGCGTGATGGCAGGCAGCGTAAGCGCGAGCCCGAGGCAGACGATCACCGCGAGCACCGGCAGTGTGATCCCGAAGGGAACCCGGAAGCCGCGCTCCGCATCGGGCCGCGTCCGACGCAGCACGATGACCGCCACGGCGACCGTGATGAACGCGGCCAGCGAGCCGACCGATACGAGGTCACCGAGCGTCTGGATCGGGAGCAGGCCGGAGATCACGACCGCGAGCACGGCGCAGACCACGGTCGCCGTCGCCGGAGTGCCGCGGCTGGCCAACACTCGCTGCATCCCCGCCGGCAGCATCCCGTCCTCGGCCATCCTCATCAGGACACGGGTCTGAGCAAACAGGATTCCAAGCACGGTCACCCCAAGTGCGGCGACGGCTGTGACGTCGATCAAGTCAGCGAGCCAGGCGTAGCTCGGGTGGCCCGAAAGGGCGGCGCTCAGCGGGTTGGCCACGTTGAGTGTCGTGTAGCTGGCGACGCCGGTCAACACAAGCGAGACGACGATGTAGAGCGACGTCGCTACCAGCAGCGACCCGAGCACTCCCTTCGGGATCGTCCGGCGCGGGTCGCGAGCCTCCTGCGCGGCCTGGCACACGATGTCGAAGCCGAGAAAGGCGAAGAAGACGGCCCCCGCCGCGCTAATCACGCCGCTGATCCCGAAGACACCGAACTCGCCGCTGTTCGACGGGATGAACGGGGTCCAGTTGGGCGGATTGATCAAGCTGATTCCGATCCCTACGAACAACAACAGCACCAACACCTTGAGCGTCACGAGCACGAGCGTGGCACGGGCCGATTCGCGGGTGCCGAAGACGAGCAGGCCACTCGCGAGCAGCACGATCAGGATCGCCGGAACGTTGATCACGCCCCCGGCCCCGGGTCCGTTGGCGATCGCGGCCGGGACCTCGACTCCCGCGCCCGCCAACAGGTTGACGAAGTAGCCCGACCAGCTGACCGCGACCGCACAGGCGCCAAGCAGATACTCGAGTAGAAGATCCCAGCCGATCACCCAGCCCAGAAACGGACCGAGGATGACGTAGGCGTATGTATAGGTGCTGCCGGAAACCGGGATCATCGATGCGAGCTCCGCGTAGCAGAGCGCGGCAAGCCCGGCACCGAGCCCGGCGAGCGCGAAGGAGATTGCGATTGCCGGACCGGCCTTGGTTGCGGCGACTTCGCCGGTAAGGACGAAGATTCCCGCGCCGATGATCGTCGCGACGCCGATCGCGCCGAGGTTGAGCGGTCCCAGTGAGCGGACGAGGCCGGACTGTCCCGACTCGGCGTGCGTCACGAGCGCATCCATTTGGGTCGCGTGCCCGGGCGTTCCCATCGGCTAACCCTAGTCAGTTTCGCGGCGGTTGTGGACGCTGTTACGATCGCACCCGATGAGTAGATCCGCGCTGCCCCGGGTCGTTCTCGCAGGACTAATCTCGGCGCTGGCCGTTGTGTTCGTCGTGAGTTGCGGTGGCACGGACGGGCCGAGCACTTCGACACGCGCCTCGGACTGGGTGCCCGAAAAGGGTCAGGCCCTGAAAGAGCCGGAGGAGATGGTCTCCAAGGGTGGGGTGCTGGACGGGAAACTCGAACTCGCCCGCGGGCCGGTCGACATCTCGGGTGCGCCGGTGATCACCAATGCCTACAACGGCGAGTACCGCGGGCCGACGATGCGCGTGCGGCCGGGGGATCGCATCGAACTCGACCTGGTCAACAACATCGACCAGCCGACCAACCTTCACTTCCACGGTTTTCACGTCTCACCGAAGGGCAACTCCGACAACGTCTTCATTCACCTCCCACCTGGCGAGACCCAGCACTACAGCGTGCAGATTCCCAAAGACCACGCCACCGGCACTTACTGGTACCACAGCCACGTCCACTCGATTTCCGAGCAGCAGGTGTTTGGCGGGATGTCGGGGATGATCATCATGGAGGGGCTGACCGAACAGCTCCCCGAGGAATTGCAGGGCATCGAGGAGCGCCAGATCGGGCTTACCGACACCCGCGTGCGCGGCGGCGAACTCCCGACCTCAGACAGCGAGCTCAACCCGAAGTACTTCGGACCGCGCCTCGTCAACGGCCAGCTGATGCCAAAGATGGACATCCGCCCGGGTGAGGTCCAGCACTGGCGGCTAGCGAACATGTCGGCGACGGCGTGGTTCAGGCCCCACTTGGAGGGCTCACCGTTTTGGATCATCGCCGAGGACGGCAACCCCGTCGCCGAGGTGACACAGGTCGACGACGTCCTCATGCCACCCGGGAAGCGGTACGACGTGCTCGTACGGGGGCCCGACAAGGGCACCGCAGCGCTCGAGACGTTGCCCTTCGACGAGGGGTTTGCGAAGTTCAGCCGCAAACGGCTCGCCACGGTTGTCTCCGCCGGCAAGCGGGCGCCCGCCCTCGACATGCCGAAGGAGGTCGCCCCCTTCGACGACCTCTCCGACGAGTCCGTGGCAAAGCGGCGGACCTTCACCTTCTCCCAGCCCATCGAGGACGGCAACATCGAGTTTCTGATCAACGGCGAAGCCTGGGACGAGGACGTGATCAACGTCAAGCCGAAGCTCGGCACGGTTGAGGAGTGGGTCCTGAAAGACATCACGTCCGAGCCACACCCATTCCACATCCACGTCAACGACTTCCAGGTCATGTCGATCGATGGCAAGCCCTACGACGCGAAGGGCCTACAGGACGTCGTGCCGCTTTCACCGAACGGTGGCAAGGTGGTAATCAGGCAGCGTTACGAGGACTACACGGGCAAGTTCGTATTCCACTGCCACATTCTCGATCACGAGGACGCGGGGATGATGCAGAACGTAAAGGTGGTCGGCTGACCCGTGTTCAAGGAGGGCCAGCTCTACTCGCCGGTCTCGATGGATGACGATGGAATGGTCGAGGTCGAGCTCGCCGAGAACCATCCGGGCCGCGACGACTCCGAGTATGTCCACAGACGCGGGCAGATCGCGGGCGCGGCGCTGCGCTGGAGCGCCGGTGAGCCGCTGCCGCGGATCGAGTACACAGACGAGGAGCATGAGGTCTGGCGAGTCGTTTCGACCGAGCTTGCGCCCAAGCACGAGCAGCTCGCGTGCTCGGAATACCTCCTCGGCAAGGAGGCCTTCGACCTACCGGTCGATCATGTGCCGCAGCTCGGCGACTCGGGCGCCAAGCTGGAGAGCCTGACCGGGTTTCGCTACGAGCCGGCGGCAGGAATCGTTCCGCTCGAGGAGTTCTACGGCTCGCTCGGCGATCGTGTCTTCCATTCGACCCAGTACATCCGCTACCACGAGGATCCGCTCTACACGCCCGAGCCGGACATGATCCACGAGGTGATCGGGCACGGCAACATGCTCGCTTCCCCGAAGTTCGCCGAACTCAAGTTTCTCGCCGGCCAGGCCGCGCAACGGTGCGAGACCAGGGACGCGCTTGAGTACCTCTCGCGAGTGTTCTGGTTCACGATGGAGTTCGGTGTAGTCCGCGAGCGGGGCGAGTGGCACGCATACGGTGCCGGGATCCTCTCCTCATACGGCGAGATCGACGAGTTCCGCGGGATGGAGATTCGACCGATCGACTTCCACGACATGGGGACCGTCGCCTACGACATCACGCACTACCAGTCGGTCCTGTTCGGAGCCGAGTCGATGGACCACCTCGTGGACGCGGTCGGATCCTTCTATGCCGGCTTCGATGACGACACGCCGGGGCGGTTAGCCGCCGAGCGTTCTACCTCTAACTAGCGCCGGGGGGCAGCGTGCAAATGCCGAGCAGTTCGACCGGAAGCGTTCCGCCGGGCACGCCCGTGACCGAGCTCGTGTCCGGACTTCTCGCCGGCTCGTAGAGTTCTGAATAGGAGAAGCCAAGGGCGTCGATGTCGAGCATGTCGTTCGGCGTGACGTCGATCCCGAACGTGTCGTAGGGCCGCATCCTCTGATCGCCGTTCTCGTCCGGCCGAGGCCAGCAGCATTGCGGCCGGTACTGCTCGCCGTGGATCTCCATCCACGACTGCCAGGTCCGGTCGACGTTCGCGTGGTGAAGCCAGAAGACCGGATCGTTGGGCGAAGTGTTCAACTGCATCGTCCCCGGAAGCTTGCCGGCCTGTCCGCCGACCCAGTAATGGACCCGGTTGTGGAGCGCCGAGGGCGCGTCGGCCTGACGAGTCAACGGCACGAAAATGCCGTCCTCGCAGCGCTGGCCGATGTTCTTGCGCCACCCTTCGAGTGTGTTGCGGAAGCTCTGAGGAGGGTTGGCACGGTCATCGAAGGGGACGGTGTCGTAGGTCTCGACGCCGAGCGCACGCTGGACCTCCGCGGCGCGCGGCAGCTGGCGGACACCGCGGATCGACGCCATTCGGCGGACGAGGTGATGCCTGTTCTGTCTCAGCGGCTCCGGCCCCAGGTCGTAGGTCTGATCGACGACCTCGAGCTTCCATTGCCCCTGCTGGAACGCGCCTGAGCGGACCGCGTAGCGCGCCTCCGGATCTCCGTCACCGCCCATGAAGTCGTCGCGGAAGACGGCCTCGGTCGCGTCCGGATTGGTCCAGTCCCAGTACGGGATGGCAACCGGCTTGCCGGCCGCTTCTCCGAGCGCGCGCTCGAACTCGAGCAGAAACTGGCGATGCCAGGGCAGGAAGTTCGGGCCGACGTGCGCGGTCTGGGTCGCGCATTTGAAGGCGTCCTTATGCAGCTTGACAAAAGTGTCGTAGTAGGAGAATCGCTCGTAACCCTCGTAAGGCGAGGGCATGCTTTTGAGCTCGTGGAACGCATCGACGAGCGTTCGCCGGTCCGCATCGGTCAGGTCCTCGACCGCCGGGCGGACCAAGGTGGCGCCCTCGCCGGTCGTTGCTGATCCGGTCCGCGGGGGGCCCGGCTGCGAGCTGCAGCCGACCGCGACCGCGACCGCAAGGACGATCGCGGCAAGTGAGCCGTGTGCGTGGCGAATCCCCAGCACGGGGTTGACTATATGTGGCGCGGGGAGGAACTTGAGCCTTCGATTCCGGCCCGTCGATTCGGTGCCGTCCCGGCACCCATGCCTAGACGCGCCGCTACGATCACGACCGATGTCAAGGACGAGATCGACAGGGGTACTCGTTGGGCTCGCCTTGATGGTCACCGCACCGGCCGCCGAGGCCGCGGGCGCTCGCGAGATCGACGCGCTGAGGAGCGCTCCGTGTCCGATCCCATACGAGGCGGTCAGCGAGCGGGTCTGGTCCGCTCGCGATCAGGCCAACGCGATGCAGGGCCGCTACGTCGTTCTCTCCGCGAGCAAGCCGGTGAAGATCGATCCACCGGCGGACTGGAGCTTTGACCCGATCGACTCGCGGCGCTTTCGCAGCGAGTACTACGCGCTCAACTACCTCGACACGCTCTTCTACATCTACTCGACGAGTGATCTTTATGACCGTGCAGCCAAGCTGCGAGCGCTCGAACTGGCGCGCGCTCTCGCGCTCGACTTCATCCGCCAGAACCCGTTCGGGCGCAAGGGGGTCGACGAGCGCGCTTGGGGCAACAAGACAGCGGGTGACCGCGTCGGATATCTCGGGTACCTCGCCCGCGCGCTCGCGTGCGAGGACATGCTGCGTGGAGCACAGGCGCGCACCCTGCTCAACTCCCTGTCCTTCCACGGCAAGTTCCTCTCTCGGCCGAGTGTCTACTCACCGAGCAACCACGGCTTGTTCGTGGATCTGGGTCTCGGCCTTCTGGCGCGCTATGCGCCGTTCCTCCCGGAGGCGCCGCGGTGGGATCGACTCTCCCAGAGCCGGTTCCGGAAGACGCTGGTACGGCGAGTTATCCCGAGCGAGGGAATCTGGCTCGAGCACTCGCCGTCCTACCAATTCCTGGTTCTCACGACGCTCGAGACCTTCGTGCGGGCGACCCGCCCCGAGGATCCGCTGCTCGGCGCCCTGCTCACGGAGATGCGTGCGGCCGGATCGGCCTTCGTGATGCCGGATGGGCGGATCCCCCAGTTCGGCGACAGCTACCAGGATTTCGCCCCGGCAAGCGCGAGTCCGGAGCCGGGGCTCGATGCGCTTATGGAGCCGCTGCGCAGCGACGGGCTGACGGTATTCCCGCGCTCCGGCTACGCGATCGTCAGGAACGCCTCCTCGAGCAGCTACCTTGCGATCACGAGCAGCTTCCACAACCGCAGCCACAAGCACGCCGACGATCTCAGCTTCGAGCTGTTCGAGGACGGGCAGCGGATCGTCAACGACACCGGGCTGTACGAGAAGGACGCCGGGCGCTACGCCGACTTTCAGCGATCAGCCGAGGCGCACAGCACGCTGACCGTCGACGGGCGCGGGTTCCGGCGCCGGGACCGTCCCTACGGGAGCGGCCTGATCGCAACCGGCGGTGGACTCAGCGACTGGTACGGCGTGCTGGCGTCGAACCCCCGCACCGTCCGCCAAGGGGTCACGCACGAGCGGCTGTTTCTCTACCGGCCAACCACAGCGCTGATCGTCGTCGATCGGGTGACGGCGCGCAAGCGGCACGACTACGACCGTCGGTTCCAGCTC
Source organism: uncultured Thermoleophilaceae bacterium (assembly GCA_963790245.1). Lineage (GTDB taxonomy): Bacteria > Actinomycetota > Thermoleophilia > Solirubrobacterales > Thermoleophilaceae > JACCVG01. The sequence continues at coordinate 659,088 of CAWBNP010000002.1, read as the reverse complement.
GGTCCGCAGGTCGCCCTCACGCCGCGCGAGGGCGCGCTCGGCCTGTCCGCGCCGGGGTTCTCGGGCGAGATCTCCGACGACACGAGCCTCTCGGGCTCGCGCAACCGGCGGGTGCGAGGCCAGCGAACGACGCTCGAAGGGTTCACGTTCCCGTTCTTCCGCAAGCGCCAGCCGCGTTGGACAATCGACTTCCAGAGCTCCGGCAAGAGTTCGGTCCACGCGACGACGATCAGCCTCGACGGGTCCGATCCCGTTCAAGCCAAGATCCCGGAGGGCGGGGACGGCCGGTCGGTCGTGCTCTACCGGAACGGGCAGCCCTCGAGGACCATCTCCGCGCAAGTCAGCGGCAGCTCGCTCGCGGTCAGCGAAACCGGCCCGTAGGGCTACGCGGCGCCGGCCGCCTCGAGCATCGCCTTCATCCGCTCGGCCAGCGCGTGCAGCCCGGACATCGGGCGGACCATGACGACCATCTCCGCGATTCGGCCGTCCTCGCCGAAGCGCAGGAAGTCGGCTCCCTCGATTTCGCGCTCCCCGATTCGGGCGCGGAAGATCAGGACCTCGCGCTCACCGGAGGCAACCTCGGCTTCGTAGCGAAAGTCCTCGAACACCTCGAACACCGCGCGCAGGAGAACCGCCACCGTGTCGCGTCCCGCATAGGGCTTGTATACGACCGGACTGCGAAAGACGACATCGGGCGCGAGCTCGGCGATCGCGGCGTCGAGATCCTGAGCCTCGACCGCGCGTCTGAAGTCACCCGGGGCCATGGCCGCGGATCGTAGCGAGCTACGATGGGCTGCCTGCGGGCGAGGTGTAACTGGTTGCACGTCAGCCTTCCAAGCTGAAGGCAGCGGGTTCGAGTCCCGTCGCCCGCTTCGACTGGCACGTCACTAAACTGCGGCCCACGGGGCGTGGCGCAGTCTGGTAGCGCACTCGGCTGGGGGCCGAGCGGTCGCTGGTTCAAATCCAGTCGCCCCGATCGGGGAATAGCATGCAAACGGGCAGCGTCTGAACAGCACGGGACCGACGGGAAGCCACGCAGGCCATTGCGAAACGGGCGCTAGGGGCACAATAAGGGCACATTTTCGACAGTGGCTGCAGGGCATGCGCCATCGCCGGGTCGAGCGACATAGCCACCGGTCGCCAGCCGCCGGTCCCACTCCTCGATTGGACGGTCCAGGTTCGAGCGGCGACCCACGCCTCTGGGTGACCGAACTTGCGATAGCGTTAGGGCTCCCTAATGAGGGAACCCTAACGACGTTCGACTCCGGAGGTACCTGAAGATGGCCAGCTCAGCCCTGATCCTGTTCCGCGAAGGGCTCGAAGGCGCCCTGATCGTCGCCATTGCCGTGGCCTACCTTCGCCAGCTCGGACGGCGCGACGCGTTCGGTGCTGTGTGGGCCGGCGTCGCTTCCGCGGTCGTCGTATCGCTGGTAGTTGGCGTCGTTCTCTCCCTGACGGTTGGCGAGCTCGAGGGTCGCGCTGAGCAGATCACCGAGGGCATCGTGATGTTTGCCGCGGCAGCAGTTCTGACCTGGATGATTTTTTGGATGCGGGGGCAGGCGCGCTCGATCAAGGGCGAGCTTCACGCGCGCGTCGATCGCGCCATCGCTATGGGGTCGAGCGTGGGACTCGCGGCCGTGGTCTTCTTCGGCGTCGCGCGCGAGGGAATCGAGACCGCCCTATTCTTCATCGCTGCGGCCACCGGAGCATCGACCTTGGAGGCGATCACCGGAGGCGTGGTCGGCCTGGCGATAGCCATCGCTCTGGGCGTTCTCATTTACCGCGGTTCATCACGTCTGAACCTGCGCCAGTTCTTCACCGTCAGCGGCGCCCTGCTGCTGCTCTTAGCCGCGGGCCTGCTTACACGTAGCCTTGGCGAGTTTCAAGAGGCAGGCGTACTCCCCCTTGCATTGAGCCCCGCCTACGACATCTCGGGCGCGGTGAATCCCGAGAGCTTCATCGGCGAACTGCTCCATGACCTCTTGGGGTTCACGACCGCCCCGACCGTCGGGCAGTCGCCCGTTTGGCTCGGATACATCGTCGTCGTCGGGACGTTTTATATCCGGGGGATTCGGCCGACGCCACCGGCTCGGGCCCCGAGCCCGGCCACCTCTGCGTAGCGGACGGAGGCCCTGGCCACATCGCGGAGGCTGCACGGCGACGAGAATTGCGAGGGCCTTAACGAGTTGAGTTGCTCGCGCTGGGTAGATAGCTCGCTCAAAGGCAGCTAGAGCCGCGCCTGCTCGACGACCCGAGCGTCACTTCCATCACGAAGTGGAATCGCTCCGGATCTCGCCGGAGTCCTGGGTGGTCTCAGGGACTTCGACCGAGCGCCGCTACGGTGGCCTCACCTATGGCCCAGACGCTCCTATTCGCACTCATCGCCTCCAGCGCGCTGGTGATCGGGGCACTCATCGGGGTTCTCAAGCCCCCGCCCACCCGCGTCACGGCGGTTCTCCTCGCATTCGCCTCGGGCGCGCTGATCACGGCAGTGGCCTTTGACCTCTTTGCCGAGGCATTTGACCACGGCGGACCGCTCCGCGCCGGCGCCGGCCTGCTGCTCGGCGCCGGCGTCTTCATCGCCCTTGATCTGGCGCTCGAGAAGCTCGGGCATGGATCCTCAGGACTAACCGTCGGGCTCGCCCTGCTCGCCGCGGTCACGCTTGATGGGATTCCAGAGAACCTTGCGATGGGCGTTGCTCTAATCGAGAGCGCGAGCCCCGCGTTGCTCGTGGCGATCTTTGCCTCCAATCTTCCCGAGGCGATCGTCGGCGCGAAGAGGATGCGGGAGAGTGATGTTTCGCGCGTGGTCATCCTCGGCGTCTGGAGCGCCACCGCGTTGGTCCTGGCGCTGGCGGTGATCCTAGGCTACGCCGCCCTCGCCGGAATCGAGGAGGAGGCGCTCGCATGGCCGTTGGGCTTCGCGGGCGGAGCCGTTCTGGCATCGCTTGCCGACACGCTGATGCCCGAGGCCTATCGGGACGGAGGCCCTGCGGTCGCGTTCGCGACGGCACTTGGTTTCCTCGTCTCTTTTCTCGTTTCAGGAGCGAGCGGCCTGGTCTAACCCGCCGAGGCGCTGGACTCTTCAGCGACCTGCCCGAGATCCTCCCGGCGCCCGTAGGCGATCAAAGTGTCACCTGCCTCGGCCTGGGCCTCGAGGGTAGGGGCGCCGACATAGGACTCCTCCCGGCGCTCGATGCCGAGGACCACGACTCCTCTTGCGCGCACCTCTCGCAATGAGCGCCCCGCGAGCCAGGACCCGGCGCGCACAGCCAGCTTTTTCACTGCGTAGTCATCTGAGAGATGGAGGAGGGCGGCGTAGTCCCGCGCCTCAAGATCGGTGAACCGCGTCAACAAGCCGGCGATAGCCGTCGAGAGATATCTGTCAACGACTCGGCTCCGCGCCAGGAGCCACAGCAGAAACAACCCGCCGATCACGACCGCCAGTCGGGTCCAGCGCTGCTCGGGATCTGCGTCCTCGAGGGAGAGGATGATCGTTGCGATAACGGTGACGATGCCCGCGCTGCCGACCAGCATCAGAGCCATCACAACGCGCCGGCGAACAGGGTGCTCCACGACCGACTCTGCCTCAGAGGTCGTAAACCCGACTCCGGACAGCGCCGAGCGGGCCTGAAAGCGCGCGCTGTCAGGCGACATGCCGGTCAGCGTCAAGACGACGGTGGCCACGCGGGTGATCAGCAGCGAGACCAGGACTACCGCGATGACCGAGGTGGCCGCGAGCATGCTGGACTGTTACCCGTGCCGGGCCGCACTGAACGCTTCGGAGCCCAGGGGCGGGGCGGGCGAGTCGCTCGCGGTCGCATCATGATGCCGGAATGAGATCAGCGCGCTGGATTGTTTGTCGTCGGCGGGACAGCGCTAGGGCGTCGGTCTGTCGGGTCAGGCAGCTAGCCGCAGCTGCTCGATGATTCGAGCGTTACGTCGAGCGACATATGGGCCCCACGACCCCTCCAGGTACCACTTTGGTACCGACTGCTGCGTCTCATGTGTCTAGAACGTCCACACCCGGGGACGCTGGGGACGGCGGGGACGCCCCGGGACGGATCTACGCACTCCGTACCTCGGCTGGGGGCCGAGCGGTCGCTGGTTCAAATCCAGTCGCCCCGATTGACGAGAGCCCGCTCTGGAAGCGGGATCTTGGCGAGCGGGGCGACGGACGCGGAAACGTAGCGAGGCCAGTCGAGGCCGCCACCGCTACAACGGCGCTGCTCTCGACGCGACCGGCTAGCCGGATCCGTCTCCGAGAGTTTCTTCGTTCCGTCCACGTCTTGGAAAGCCGTTCGCTCCCATTCGAACCAATTGCCATTGACAGGAAAGGGACCAACAAGTCGGCGCTACGACTCGCCCTACTGGAAGAGGCGAGGCGGAGCCCGTCATGTCTGCGACAGCTCGCGCAAAGGTCTGAGGCGTCGGGACGATCGACGGCGACGCCGTCGATGTCCGCCTGTCGGGAGCAGGAACAGCGCGGGGACCAGCCAACCGTCTCGCCGGCAGCCGCCGCGATCATCGCCTGAGCAAGGTCACTCGCGCTCGGACCTCGCCGAACGCTTCCCCCCGCGCGTCGCCACAATCTCGGAGTCCTCATTCCGCTCGGCTCGCCGCGTCCTGCTCGGCGACGGCGCCGGCAACTTCACCGCGGCGGCGACGAGCCCCGAGGCCGCCGGCGCGACCCCCTTCGCGGTCACTGTCGGGCGCTTTGACGGCGACGCCAACGACGACCTCGCGGTCGCAAACGTGACTCGATGACAAGCTGTCGATCCTGCTCGGCGACGGCGCCGGCAACTTCACGCCGGCCACCAACCGTGGCCGCCGGCACGCAGCCGTTCTCGATCGCGGTCGGCCGCTTTGACGCCGGTACAACCGACGACCTTGCGGTCGCGAACCTGAGCTCAAACAACGTCTCGATCCTGCTCGGCGACGGCGCCGGCAACTTCACCGCGGCGGCGACGAGCCCCGCCGTCGGCGCGAGCCCGCGCTCGGTCACCGTCGGTCGGTTTAACGGCGACTCAAACGACGACCTCGCGGTCGCGAACCAAAACTCAAACGACGTCTCGATCCTGCTCGGCGACGGCGCCGGCAACTTCACCGCGGCGGCGACGAGCCCCGCCTCTGTCGCGGGCCCGTTCTCGGTCACGGTCGGCCGTTTCAACGGTGACGCGAACGACGACCTCGCGGTCGCGAACCAAAACTCGAGCAACGTCTCGATTCTGCTCGGCGACGGCGCCGGCAGCTTCACCACGGCGGGGTCGAGCCCCGAGGCTGTCGGCCCGAACCCTGTCTCAGTCACCGTCGGGCGCTTTGACGGCGACGCAACCGACGACCTCGCGGTCGCGAACCAAAGCTCGACCAACGTCTCGATCCTGCTCGGCGACGGCGCCGGAGACTTCACCGCCCCGGCGACGAGCCCCGAGCCCACCGGGCCGAACCCAAGCTCGGTCACCGTGGGGCGCTTTGACGGCGACGCAAACGATGACCTCGCGGTCGCGAACCTCGGCTCGAACAACGTCTCGATTCTGCTCAACACGCCGGCGCCCGAGCCCGACCTCGAGATTTCGAAGACCGCTTCCCCGGATCGGGTCACCGTCGGCTCCGACATCATTTACAGCCTGTTGGTCGAGAACAACGGTCCTGGCAACGCCACGAACGTCAAGGCGAGCGACCCGCTGCCGGCGGGGGTCTCATTCAAGGCCGCGGGGAGCTCTCCCAACTGCTCGGAAGCGGCCGGAACGGTCACCTGCAACTTCGGGGTCATCACAGTTGGCGACATCGATACGGCGACGATCGTCGTGAGCGCCACCACCGCAGGCATTAAGTCAAACACCGCGACTGTCGATGGCGCAGAGCCAGACTCGACGCCCGCCAACAACTCCTCGACGGCGAGCACCCAAGTGAACGCCGCGCCCTCGGCTACCACCACGACCACGACGACTCCCACGACTACGACACCCCCGACCCCCGACCCAGACCCCGTCTTCTGCAACGGCCGGGAGGCTACGATCGTGGGCACCGGTGCCGGTGACACGCTGCGCGGCACGGCGGGCGACGACGTGATCTCAGGCCTCGGCGGAAACGATGAGATCGACGGCCTCAAGGGAGACGACCTCATCTGCGGCGCCGGATCGGGCGATCAGATCAACGGCAACGGCGGCGATGACGAGATCTTCGGAGGCAATGGCGGTGACGATCTGCGCGGGGGAGCCGGCAAGGACGAGCTCGCGGGCAACGCACGCAACGACGAGCTCGCAGGCAACTCAGGCGATGATTCGCTGCGCGGCGGCGCCGGGGGCCGGGACGAGTGCGCGGGGGGCAGCGGCGAGGACGAGAACGCCGGCGGCTGCGATCTGACCGCGTCGGTTCCGTAGGCGGGGTACGGCCGAGGCGACCGGAGCGGTCGGCTTGCCGAGAGCTAGGCCCGACGCAAGCATTTACCGCGAATCCTGCGTCGCCCAGACCTCCGGCGGCGAGTAGTTGAGCGACCTGATCGGCCTACGACTTGGAAGCACCCGGCAACCGGCTGGCAAGGCGGCCCACTGGCTCGAAGGACGCCTGCAGGGTCTCGATGTTCCCCCCGAGGGCGTCGATCGATTCCAACATCCTCTCGATCAGGTCGGAGAGACGCTCGATTCTCTCGTCAAGCCGCTCCATCACGACGGGAAGCTCCCCAAGCTGCTTCTGGACATCGACAAGGACAGGCATCGTCGCCTCGATCGAGATCAAGTGCTCGCTCATGGGCTTGAGAGCCGCGGTGGATTCTGCGACGACGAGCAGAGCATCCCGCACGGCTGGTAGCGCGGCGGTGTCCCTGGCGACTTGCTCAAGGCTGCCTGCCACCTCGTCCAGGTGCGAAGTGTGATCCTCGATGGCACCGGTATTGCGGGTGATCGCAGGGAGCTGTGCCAGCAACTGCGCGACGTCGGCCGGCAGATTGAGGAGTCTGTCGAGGGGTCGAGGTGCCATCCCCGCATTATGGTGATCACCGCGCGATCCGAATCCCAGCCACGCGTAGCTATGCCCCGAAGTTCGGGGCGGAAGCCCTCGGAGCCGGGGCCTGTCCGAGTAGATAGCCGCCGGCTACTTTCGCGCGGGTCACTCCAACTCCAACTCCAGTTGTGGGGTCAGCCGGACACTTCGTCTCCGCCAGACAAAACCCGCGAGGAACTTCCGGCCTACCTGTCCCGGCAGTCAACCCGTGCGGGTGACTGCCGCAAAGGGGTCTAGCCGTTGCTCCAGTCGAACCGATTGAGCTGCGCGTAGCTGTTCTCGAGTGTGAAGCTGAGCGGCCCGGGCCCCGACGTTTCGGCCGTGACGGTATTGCCCACCTCGGCCTCCTCGTACTCGAAGCCCCCCGGCAGAACGATGCGTGCCCGGTGCTCGCTGCCGTCGACCGGGTTGGTGATCGGCTCCGTGCGGCTCTCGCCGAGGCCCGGAACGCGGACCTTCGCCCGGCGCGTCTCGCGATCGGCCTCGAACTCGATCGGAGCAGTGACGGGGTCGGGTCGGTTGGGCGCGACGGCCGCGAAGATCTCGAACGCGGTGCCCCCGTGGTCACCGCGCCAGAGAGCGGTGACCGCATCGCGCTGTTCAGCGGTCGCGGCCTCATCGACTATCACCTGGAAGTGCCCGTCACCTTCGTGGATCGCCTTTGGCCACCAAGCGATCACGGCGCAGCGGACGCCGTCGAGCGATGTCTCGCCCAGGTGGCCGGTCTCGATCTCGAACCCGATAAACGCATAGCAGTTACCGTGCGTCGGTAGCGCGTTGAACTGGCACGGGCAGCCCCAGTCACAGTTGCAGCTTCCCACCTCCTCGCCCTGAAGCCGCCAAGTGGTCCCGGTCGTGACGCCCATGCCTGCCTCCTATCGGATGGTTGGCCAACGTTAGTTCGGCGTTCGGCGCTCGTCAAGCCGGTGAAGCACCCACCCGCGCGTCACTCCCAGCGATATATCGGGCCGCCGATGCCCTCGTGGTGATCCGGTCGTGAAGGGCGATACTGCACGGGTGAGCATGGAAACCATCGTCGGGCAGGGACTTGCAGATATTGACTTCTTCTGGTCGCTCCTCGATGAGTACGCGGTCTGGGATCTCAGGCAGTTCCCGGCCGTTGATCTCAACCAGGTCTATTCCGGCCGCGAAGCGGTGATCGAAGCATCGAAGCATTACTTCGGGACCTGGGATGACTACGAGATCCACGCCGAGCAACTGGTTGAGGCCGGGCCGAGTGTCGTGATGGCGGTGCACGAGCGCGGTCGGGGGCGCGGGAGCGGTGTCCCGATCGAGCGGCGACATGCGCAGGTGTGGACCTTCCATCGAGCCAAGCTGGTGTGGTGGGCGGCATTTGAGGACATGCCTGCTGCCCTCGAAGCTATAGGCCTGTCGGAGTAGGCGATGAGCCAGGAGAACGCAGACCTTCACCGGGGAGCGATTGCGGCTTTCAACAACCGCGACCTCGGTGCCCTTCTCGCCCTGATGGATGAGGACGTCACGGCGAGCACCCAGACGACAGCTATGGAGGGCAGGTTTTCCGGACACGACGGCATCCGGCGTTGGTGGGGAGGCATGTTCGACGCTTTCCCCGACTGGACCATCGAGGTACTCGACGTTCGCGATTTCAGAGACGGAACCGTGGTTGCGATTCGCGCCCATGGCCACGGTGCGGTCAGTGGTGCACCGGTCGAGCGGTTTACCTTCCAGGCCGCTCGGTGGCGGGGAGGAAAGGCCTTGCAATGGCACACGGCTGAGACTGAGGTCGAGGCCCTCGAGGCCGTGGGCCTGTCGGAGTAGACGATGAGCCAGGCGAACGTGGAACGGATGGAACGACTGGTTGGAGCGTTCAATGAGGGTCTTGATGCGTGGATGGCTTGCCACGCCGAGGAGGTCGTTCATACGACTGTGCCCGATTGGCCGGAGGGCGGGACCTACCAGGGAAGAGAGTCGGTCCGACGGCTCTGGGTGGAAGTCCTCGACACTTACCCCGACTACGAGCTCACGCTCGATAAAGCAACTGACGCGGGCGGGGGTCGGGTGCTCTCGAAGCTCAGCGTCTGGGCTCGTGGAGCGGCCAGCGGTGCGGATGTCACGAGCCCGCTATACATCGTGGCGGCGTTCGACGACGAGGGCCTCGTCTCTCGGATCGAGTATTTCCTCGAGCACCGACAAGCCCTCGAAGCCGTGGGCCTGTCGGAGTAGGCCTCCGCCGGCTACCCGCCGGCTACGGTAGTCGCGCGCGCGAAGGCCGTCGAACTTTTGATGCCATGCGGCTCGTCGGATCCGCTCTCCCGCCTGGACGTCACATTCACCCAGTATCGCGGCTGGGGGCCGAGCGGTCGCTAGTCTGATTCCAGTGCCTCGATCGACAAGTGCCCGCTGTGGAAGCGGGCTTTCGCGTTCTCCGGGAAGCCCTGCTGGGCTGCGTCAAAGTGTTTCGATAGGAGCTGCGAGTATTTCGTGGGCGATCTAACAGCGCGCCACTGATCGAATACCATCAGCTGTACACGAGGGAAGGCGGATCGATATGAGCGCCGGGTATGACGCGATCATCGTGGGAGCGCGTTGCGGAGGATCACCGACCGCGATGCTGCTCGCCCGTAGGGGCTACCGGGTCCTGCTCGTGGACAAGGCCACATTTCCCAGCGACACGATTTCGACGCACATGATCCATCCGCCGGGCGCTGCCGCGCTTGAGCGGTGGGGACTCCTTGAGTCGCTCGCAGCCACCGGCTGCCCTCCAATCACCAGCTATTCGTTCGACTTCGGACCGATCACGATTGCCGGCTCCCCACGACCGGCCGACGGCACCGCGAGGGGGTATTGTCCACGCCGCATCGTGCTGGACGACCTGCTCGTAAGGGCTGCAGTCGCCGCCGGCGCGGAGTTCCGCGAGGGGTTCACCGTGGAGGAGGTTTTGATCGATGACGGCGAAGTGACGGGGATCCGCGGCCATGCCAAGGGCGGGGCTGACGTAACCGAGCGAGCACGGGTCGTGATCGGGGCCGACGGCAAGCACTCGCTCGTCGCCAAAGCGGTGGAGGCCGAGGAATACAACGAAGTACCGCAGCTGCAGGCTGGCTACTACGCATACTGGAGCGGCCTTCCTGTCGATCGCTTTGAGAACTTCATCCGCGCGGAGCATGGGCGCGGCTGGGCTGCCATCCCCACGCACGACGACCTGACCTGCCTGGTCGGTGGCTGGCCGTATGCGCAATTCGAGGCCAACCGAAAGGATTACGAGGGCAACCACTTGAAGATGTTCGACCTAGCCCCCGAGTTCGCCGAGCGGCTGCGTAGTGCCACCCGGGAGACACGGCTGTCGGCCGTGGGAGACCTGAGGAGCTTTTTCCGTAAGCCTTACGGCCCCGGCTGGGCACTCGTCGGCGACGCGGGGTACCACAAGGATCCGATCACCGCCTTCGGGATCACCGACGCCTTCCGAGACGCCGAGGCGGCGTCGGCGGCCCTCGATGACGCGTTTGCAGGACGGCGTCCTTACGAGGATGCGATGGGTGCATGGCAGCAGGCGCGCGACGAGCAGTCACTCCCCATCTTCGGCCTGACCTGCGACTTCGCGAAGATCGAGCCGCCGCCCGCGGAGATGCTGGGGTTCCTCGGGGCAACAGCGGGCAACCAAGAAGCGATGGACGACTTTGTCAGCGTGATGGCGGGCACGCTCCCGGCACCGGCGTTCTTCGCTCCCGACAACGTGGCACGCATCATGGACCGAGCCAACTGAGGCCTCGAGCCTGCCCCTCCGGCTTGACACCTCAGGCCGGGTTTGGCGCCCGCGCCCGTCATCTCGAGCCGTTCGAGCTCGCCGAACGCGGGTAACTCCTCAACACATATCGGCCCCGCGATTCGAACCCGCGATCCCTCCGCGTACCACTCTGGTACCGACTGCTGTGGCTCGTGCGTCCAGAGTGTCCGCGCCCGGGGACGCTGGGACGGCGGGGACGCCTCGGGACGGATCTACGCACCCCATACCTTGGCTGGGGGCCGAGCGGTCGCTGGTTCAACTCCAGTCGCCCCGATTGACGAGAGCCCGCTCCGGAAGCGGGCTCTTGGCGTTTGTGGCTGTGTCCCCGGTCCTCGTCGCGTTCTCGAGGTACAACGTAGGTACCAGCGGCAAAAGGGGTCGACGGCACCAAGTGCGTTTCCTCCTGTTTCCGTCGGTCATCGGATTGAGCGGGATGACCCCCTGACTTTTGACTGTTTGGTCGGGGCGAATTATCCAGGGACTGCCACATCGTCCGAGCGCCTCGCCAGCTTTTATGTCATGGCGATCCCCCTGGAGTCCTCCCCGGTCATCGCTGTCGAGCTGTACTGCTCCGATGCCGACTGCACGGCAGTGGGGGAGGCCGTCGGGCCTTTGGCCGAGATTGAATGTCTGCTCTGCGACTGCGAGTACGCGCTCGTGATCGCGCGCGAGTGGGAAGTCGGGCCGGTCTCCGGCGGCACGCTCGAGCTGGCTCTGCATTGAGCACACTCTGCTGAAGGCGTCTGCTGCAAACCGATTTCAACCACGTCCCACACCGTCAACAGGCCCGAAACCGTTGACGGACTTGGGTTCGTCCGAGAATTCGAATCCCTCCCCCTCCGCTGAAGTCGCCGAGTGCAGGGTTTCCTTCGCTCGTGGGCGAGCGGAGGTTCGGTCGGCACATCTAGCGATGTCCGCGAAATAGCCCGGTGCGGGGCGTTCGGACTAGCTCGCGACCACCGCGCGTGGTCGTGTTCTGCCTGACGGCTTACCGATTCGCGCGATAGGGAGACGGAGAACTGCTCACTGGCTCGCGCTCGCCTGTGGCGGCTCGCCCGAGTCCGGGTTTGCCCGTCGAATGGCGGTATCGCGGGGGCGGCTGCGGCTGGGCTAGGGTGACTCGATGCGTCGTGACTCTCCGAACAGCCGGTCGGGCTCGGTCGGCTCCGGAGATCGAGAACGGGCCCGCCTCGCGGCAGTGGCGCGTTACCAGATCCTGGATACCCCACCCGACGGCGCTTTTGACCGGATCGCCGCGTTGGCGGCCAACCACTTCGACGTTCCGATCGCCCTTGTGACCGTGGTTGATGAAGATCGGATTTGGTTTAAGTCCCGTCATGGCATCGACGTAGAGGAGATCGGCCGTGACCCTGGGCTCTGCGCATCTTGCATTTTGCAGGAGGACGCCTGGATCGTTGAGAACGCGACAACTGACCCGCGCACGCTTTCGAACCCGCTCGTCGCCGGAGAGCTGGGTCTGCAGTTCTATGCGGGGGCGCCCCTGCGGACCAGCGACGGCCATAACCTCGGGACCCTCTGCGTGATCGATCATGAGCCCCGCGAGTTCGGCGCCAACGAGACCGCGCGTCTCGAGGATATGGCGGAGATTGTCATGGACGGGCTCGAGCTCCGCCTGGCCGCCTTGCAAGCGATCAGCGAGGAGCAGCAGCGGCGACTCGAATCCGATGCTGTCGCTGAAGCCTTACGGCGAAGTCTGCTGCCGACCCGCCTTCCCACGATCCCGGGTGCTGATGTCGCCGCGATGCTGATGCCCGCGTCGCGGTCGCTGGTCGGAGGCGACTTCTACGACTGTTTTACCCTGTCCCAGGACCGCTGGGCACTGGTCATCGGGGATGTCGCGGGGAAAGGTCCTGAGGCCGCGGCGGTCACCGCGATGGTGCGACACGCTGCACGAAGTGCTTCGGTCGAAGGTCACGGCCCTGCCGAGGTCCTCCAATCAGTCAATCGAGTTCTACTGTCTGCCCGTAAGGAGAACGACGACAGGTTTGCGACACTCATCTTCGTGGAGCTAACACAAGGGAGCGGTGGGTTTGTCGCGCGGATCGCTCGAGCCGGGCACCCTCCGGAACTTCTCGCGACCGGTGCGGAACTCAGGACGGGCCTGGTCGAGCCGGGCCCGCTCCTCGGAGCGTTTCCCGCAGTGGATTTCGACTGCGCCTCAATCGAACTGGGTCCCAACGATGTCCTCTTGCTCCACACCGATGGACTGAGTGACGCCCGAACTGGCAGTGGGTTTCTCGGTTCCGCCGGCATCGCCGACACCGTGAACTGCCACCGACAGTCAAGCGCCTCAGAAATCGTCGATGCGATGGGGGAAGTGGTAGAGCGGGTGGACGTTCGCGACGACGTCGCGGTCTTGGTTTGGAAGTGCTGGGCCCTGCAGGACTGACCGAGTCGACGGGCGACGCGCTGGACTTCAGCACTGGTGGGATGACCTCTCCGAAGGCGACATCGTCTTCGAACTCGTCCATCCCCAGAGCCCGGATGAGGCGCCCGCGGTTAATAGCTGGACACTGCTCGTGGGGGAGGGCGAACCCCAATTCGATTACTCCGGCGTCACCCCAGCGACGAATCGGGCCGACCGGTCGAGCTGTGACCGTCACGCGACATCGAACGCGTTCGGTAGCCCGCGCCGGTAGCGGTCCTCGTCGATCGTCTTGAACGGCTCCCACTCTGGCGCGCGGTACTGAGGACGGAACTCGACTCGGTCGGTGCCCGACCGTGACGCGTCGAGAATTCCGCGGACGCGCGGTGACCCGGTTTGATCTTTTCCGAGACCGCGCCGATGCCTTCGGAGCGGTCAGCCTGCCCGACTAGGATAAGTCATGAGAAGGTGGAAGCCCGGGAGCCCGTTAGCCTCCGCTCGTGTCCTCAAAGCGCTCGCCAATCATCGATCGAATGCTCGTCGCGTTCAATGCTCGGGACGTGGACGCCTTTATGGCACACGTCACAGACGACTTCGAGATGGAATCCCGCTTCGCGTCGGTTGGACAGACGATCTGGCGAGGCCGTGAGGGCGTGATCGCGTGGTGGGCCGATCTGGCCGATGCGTGGACCTGGATGGAACTGGAGTTCGACAACAGCGCAGATGTGGGAGCGGACAGAAGCGTGCTCCTGATGACCCTTCGCGGGATCGGGCAGGGCAGTGGAATGCGGCTAGATGAGCCCATCGCCCAATACTGGTATTGGCGGGAAGAGCGCGTGGCAAGGATCGAGTACCTCGACCGGCTTGAAGCCCTCGAAGCCGTGGGCTTGTCGGAGTAGGCGATGCCGGAGGAGAACGTCGAGATCGTGAGACGCGTCTACTCGGAGTGGGAGCTAGGCCACATGCGAGCCGGGGTGGAGCTCTTTGATCCCCAGATCGTCTTTGAATCCTTCATGCCGGATTCGAGCGAGCGGGTGGTTTGCCACGGTCCCGAAGGTGTCGAGACCTTCATGCGTGAGCTCCTGGCTCAATGGCACGAGTTCCGGCTGTTTGGCGAGGTGTTTCGCGAGGTCGGGACGGACAAAGTCTTTGTCGCCGGGCGCCAAGCTGCCTCCGGACGGCGCAGTGGAATCGCCGTCGAAAGCCCGATCTTCTCCGTCTGGACGTTCAGAGCCGGCACGGTCTCGCGGTTGCTCTTCGACCTGGATCGGCAGAGCGCCCTCGTCGCTGTCGGCCTGTCGTAGTTAAGCAGCTGGCCGAATCCGCTTCACTGTTCGAGCGCCATTCCTAGCGGCGAATCGGCTCCCGGTTCCCACCCGCGGCCTCGACGGTGGAGCGCGTCGCGCCCGCGTGCAACAGCCGCGACGCAACGGTCCGTCGCCACGGCGGCCGCAAGAAGGCGATCTACGTGTCCTCCCCGATTGGCCTAGGGCACGCCCAGCGCGATGTCGCGATCGCCAAGGAGCTTAAGGCACTGGTCCCCGATCTCGACATCGAATGGCTCGCTCAGGATCCGGTCACGCGCGTCCTCCAGGCCGAGGGGGAGACGATCCACCCGGCAAGCCGTCATCTCGCCAGCGAGTCGCGCCACATCGAATCGGAGTCCGCCGAGCACCACTTGCACTGCTTCCAGGCCTGGCGCCGGATGGATGAGATCCCGCTCGCCGACTACGGCGTCTTCCGCGACGTCGTGCGCTCGACCGAGTACGACCTCTGGATCGCCGACGAAGGCTGGGACGTTGACTACTATCTCATGAGCACCCGAACGAAAAACGCGCGCAGTATGCGTGGCTTACAGACTTTGTCGGCTGGCTGCCGATGCCCGAGGGAGGCACTCACGAGTCGGGGCTGACCGCCGATTACAACGCGGAGATGGTCGGACACATCGCCCGCCACCCCGAGGTCCGCGACCGCGCCCTCTTCGTCGGGAGTCCCGAGGACATCGTTGCCGACCGGCTCGGGCCGCAGTTGCCCCTGATCCGCGACTGGACCGAGGAGCACTTCGACTTCGTCGGCTACGTGACCGGATTCGACCCGCGGGAGCTCGGCGATCGCGACGCCCTGCGCGCCGAGTTGGGCTATCGCAACGACGAACAGGTCTGCATCGTCACGGTCGGTGGCTCAGGCGTCGGGGAGCCGCTGCTGCGCCGGCTCATTGAGTCGTTCCCGGCGGCGAAGGCGGAGGTCCCGGCGCTGCGGATGATCGTCGTCGCCGGACCTCGGATTGACACCAGCTCGCTCGCCATTCACGACGGCCTCGAAGTCTGCGCTTACGTGCACAACCTCTACCGCCACCTCGCGGCGTGTGATCTCGCGGTGGTCCAGGGCGGCCTGACGACGGCGATGGAGCTGACCACCGGCCGGCGGCCCTTCATCTACTTCCCGCTGCGCCAGCACTTCGAACAGAACTTTCACGTCGCACACCGCCTTGACCGTTACGGCGCCGGGCGGCGGATGGACTTTCAAACCGCAACCGCTGATGACATCGCTGATGCGGTCGCTGAAGAGATTGGCCGCGACGTCGACTACCGCGAAGTCGAGACTGACGGCGCCCGGCGCGCCGCCGAGAAGCTCGCGGAGATGCTGTGACAACCCAACAGAGAGGCACTGCCATGCGGCACGAGACCGAGCACAAGAGCTTTGGAACCCCCGACGAGATGCGGGAGTCCCCGAACGGCCAGGCGGAGTTGCTCGACATCGGCGGGGCGCAGGTTGGGCGGATGACATTCAAGCCGGGCTGGCGCTGGTCCAACGATGTCAAGCCGATCGCCGGAACAGACAGTTGCGAGGCCCCGCACTTCCAGTACCACCTGAGTGGTGAACTCGCGATCAAGATGGACGACGGGAGAGAGTTCGTCGCGAAGGCCGGGGACATCACCTCCCTGTCGAGCGGCCACGATGCGTGGGTCGTCGGCGAGGAGTCCGTGGTCGTCATCGACTGGTACGGAGCGAGCAGTTACGCAAAGGACAACTGATGGCGGCCAGGGAGCGCGGTCGAACTCCTGCCGCGCTCCCGCTCGAGGCCGCGACTTCGAATCCATCGATGCCGCGGGCCCGAGGGTTCACGCAGCCAGACATAGCGGCTCGATAATCGGCCGTCAGTCCTGGCGCCGAATCGGGCCGCCATCCGTGTGGTCTAGGCGAGCTCGATTCCGGGACGACGTGACATCCCGGCCCAGCCTGAACTGGGTTAGGGCGGCCCCCGTGCGGCAACGTTTCTCGAGATGACCCGTGGTGTGCGGCCGAAGCGATTGGGGTAACTCCCGGAAATGGAGCTGCGCAAGATCACGGTCGGCTACGGTGCCCTGCGCCTGGCCTACTCGCTGGCGCTGCTGGCCGCGCCCGTATCGCTGACTAAGCGCTGGTTGGGACCAGCGACTCGTCAGGCGCCGACGGAGATCGCGGTCCGCGGTCTTGCCACGCGCGACGTGGTCCTGGCACTCGGCGTGCTCGTGAGTGCGGTGCGCGGGGAGTCAAGTCAGGCGTGGCTGCTCGGCTGCGCAGTGTCTGACGGGAGCGATCTGCTCTCTACCGTGCTCGCCAAGGCGGGCGATCTGCCTGCTGGGTCCAAGCGGGCTACGATCGTGGTCGCTTCTTTCTCGGGTGCGGCAGCGACGGCGCTCGCCGTAGGCGGCGACTGACCGGTTCTGAAGAGGCGTGGCCAGCCGACGCCGGCTGTGAGGGGGGGTGGTGAGGTGAGCTTTCGGCCAGCCGACGCGCCTCAGGTCGGCGAGACGCCGACCGTCGATCAATCGGGCCGGTCAGACGGTCCTATCGGTCTGTGGCGACGCGAGCCAGGTTCGCCAGGAGGACTTGCACGACCGGCCCATACCCGGCGCCGATCAGCGCATCGGCAGGACCCGGCGCGACAAGATCGATCGCGACCTCGCAGCCTCCAGCACCGTCTGGTGTGACGCGGTGGTCCATCACCACCACGCCGACCCGCCAGGTCCATGACTGGCCCGGCGCGACAGCGATTATCGACGCGGGCACCGGAAGCACGCCGAGCAACCTGACCGCACCGCGCCCCGGCGCCACCCACCCGTCCTGATCCGCCAGGCCCCACGCTCCACGGATGTGAGGCGACCACCGAGACCAGTTCTCCGGTCGCGCGAGTAGCCGCCAGGTGGTCTCAGGTGAAGCGGCGGTCTTGACGCTGAAGTGATGCATTGAGCTAGATTCGCGAGGCCAGGGCTTCGGTGCGATCAGCTGCAAACGCGCGGAGGTCGAGTCAAGGCGCTAACCGGCGAATGTCCCAGCGCCCATCGATCAGCCGGTACTCGGCACGCTCCTGCATGCGGTCATCGCTCTCCTCCCAGAACTCGACGATGGTCGGGAGGATCCGGATCGCGCCCCAGTCATCCGGACAGGGCGGCGGCTCGTCGCGGTAGCGCTGCTGAGCGTCGCCGAGCGTGCTGCGCAACTCCTCGAGCGAGTCGATCGGCGTGCCCTGGGGTGAGATGACGGTTTGGATCTGATTGGGTCGTCGGCGCTCGGCGAACAGGCGCTCGGCGATTGACCGCTCTGCCTGCTCGCCGAATCCGCTTAGGCGGACCTGGCGCCGCAGCCCGGGCCACCAGAAGCTCGCGGCGATCGCGGGGTTCACCTCAAGTTCGCGCGCCTTTAGCGAGTAGAGCGTGCTCGTAAAGATGAGGCCGCGCTCGTCGATTCCCTTGAGCAGGACGATCCGAGTCGAGGGGGCGCCCTCGGGCGAGGCGGTCGCGAGCACCATCGCCTCGGGGACCGGGAGCTCTACTTCGCGGGCCTCAGCCAGCCACCTTGCGAGGTGCTCAAGCGGGTCAGATAGCTCGCTCAGCTCCATCACGACCGACGCTAGCAAGGCGGGGGTGCGGGGTTTGGGTAAAGCAGCGCGAGCTGTCCGGGAGCGTATGGCGACGCGGGCCCACGATCGTCCTGCTACCGCCCTGGACGATCGTGCATCGCGGGCGTGGAAGCCCACCCGTACGGAGCGAGCAGTTACGCAAAGGACAACTGATGGCGGCCACCGAGCGCGGTCGAACTCATTCCGCGCTCCCGCTCAAGGCCGCTACGTCAAGGCATCAAAGCCGCGCGGGTGCGGGGTGAGTCTCCGTCCAGGTGACCTTAGATCGCATATGGTCAGCGCCCGACCCGGAGGTGAGAAATGGACTCGCAGACAGGTGCCGCTAAGTTCCGCGATGGGCAACGGCAACAGTGGGCGAAGGGCGCCGAGGGCTGGCGCAAGTGGTCCGATTTCATCGATGCCTCGATGACGCATATCAGCAAACGCATGGTGGAGCTGGCGGGCGTCGAGCAGGGGAGCCGGGTGCTTGACGTCGCCGCGGGCTACGGCGAGCCCTCGCTCACGGCGGCGGCGGTGGCCGGGGCCGAGGGCAAGGTTGTGTCCAGCGACATCTCCCCAGAGATGCTGGCGTTCGGCCGCGAGCGCGCCGCGGCGGCCGGCCTCGAGAACATCGAGTTCGTCGAGTCCGACGCAGCCAGCCTCGACTTCCCGCGCGAAAGCTTCGATGCCGCGCTGTCGCGTTTCGGGATCATCTTCGACCCCGAGGGGGAGGCCGCGGTCGCGAGGGTGCGGGGCTATCTGGTCCCGGCGTCGCGGATGGTGATCAGCTCGTGGGGACCGCCCGACCGGGTGCCCTTCATTGGGGTTCCAATGGTGACCGCGATGCGCAGGCTCGGCGTCGATCCGCCTCCGCCGGGTACGCCCGGACCGCTCTCGCGCCCTACGCCTGAGGCGCTGGGGGGCCTGCTCAAAGGCGGAGGCTTTTCCGACGTCGAGGTCGAAGAGGCCGAGGTCAGCTTCGTGTGGAAGTCCGCGGACGAGTTCGTCGCGATGATCAGGGACACGGTCCCCCCGCTCGTCGCGTTGATCGCGAAGCATGCGCCGGATGACCCGGACGGGGTCTGGGACGCAATTCTCGGGGCTATCCACGAGGCGGCGTCGGACGACGGCACGGTCAGGTTCTCGAACTTGGTGTTGCTGGCGGTCGGGCAAGCTTAGATCGTCCAGGTACCACCTTGGTACCGACTGCTGTGTCTCATCTGTCCAGAACGCCCACGCGCGGGGACCTAGGATCTGGGGCTGTGAGCGCTGAACGAGGCCATCAGCCGGTCGAGCTCCTCACGCACTCGGACGACGATGTCCGGCACGGGGGTATTCCCTTCGAGCGCGAGCTCGAGTTCCCGCAGTTGCTGGCGCAGATCGTCAGCGCCCACACCCGCGGCGCTGCCTTTGAGCTTGTGCGCGAGCGACGTGGCTACCCCGGTCTCGCCTGCGTCGATCGCTGACTCGAGCAGCGCCAGATCAGCAGGCACCTGGCCGAGGAAGGCGTCGCAGACCTGGCCGAAAGCCGCAGCACCAATCTGTCGCTCGAGCAAGTCGAGCGCATCCTCATCTTGCGTCGGGGTTGCGGGCTCAGATTCGGGTCCAGCTACTTCAGCACCATCGCCAAGCTCCGATGCGCTGACGGTGGTCGCCCCGGAGAGACACCGAGCGAGGGTCTCGGCGAGCAATGCGCGATCAAACGGCTTTGACAGGTAGTCGTCCATGCCCGCGCTGAGGCACTTCTCCCGATCCCCGGCCATCGCCGAGGCGGTGAGCGCGATGATCGGGGTGTGGGTGCTTGACCCCTCCGCTGTTCGGATCCGCTCGGTTGCCTGATAGCCGTCCATCACCGGCATGAGACAGTCCATGAGGATCGCCGCGTAAGTCGCGCGGGCGCACGCGTCGACGGCTTCGGCGCCGTTGCTCGCGACCTCTGTCTCGTAGCCGAGGCGTTCAAGCATCGCCGTTGCAACGAGCTGGTTGACCGGGCCGTCGTCAACGACCAGCACTCGATCGCCCGTTGAAGGATTCGGTTGCCGAGCGCTGGTTAGGACCGGCTTCGACGTTGATTGTGGTTTCACCGTGTCTAGGGGCACCTCGAAGGCGAAGGTGCTTCCTCGACCGAGCTCGCTGTCGAACTCAAGCTGGCCGCCCATGAGCTCGACGAGTTGGAGGCAGATTGAAAGGCCGAGACCTGTTCCACCAAAGCGCCTTGTCGTAGTTGCCTCGGCCTGGATGAAGGGTTCGAGGATGCGCGCCCGAGCGGCTTGATCCATACCAATCCCGGTGTCCATGACTTCGAAGCGCACAGTGCCGGTGGGGACAAGTCTGACGCGCACTCCGACCTGACCGACTTCCGTGAACTTGATGGCGTTGCTTAGGAGGTTGACCAGAACCCGCCGCAGCTTCGTCGAATCCCCTCGAACCCAGTCCGGCACATCCGGGTCGATCTCGAGGTCGAAGGCGAGGTTCTTCTCTTGAGCCGAAGACGACAGAACTCCGGAGACGCCAGTGATCGTGTCACGTAGATCGAAGTCGACGACATCTAGCTCCATCTTGCCGGCCGCGCCCTTGGAGTAATCGAGCACGTCGTTGATGATCTCGAGCAGGTTGTGACCGGAATCGCGCAGGGTGCCCAGAAGGCGCAGTTGCTCGTCGGTGAGGTCCCCGTCCACCAGCAGGTCGGCGATGCCAAGCACGCCGTTGAGAGGGGTACGGATCTCGTGACTCATGTTGGCCATGAACTCTGACTTCATCCGCGAGGCCTCAAGGGCTTTCTCGACGGCCGCAGCCAACTCATCTCGGGCGGCCTTTTGGGCGGTGATGTCTTGAATCTGGGCGATGAAGTAGAGCGGTTGTGCTTCATCGTTACGGACTACCGACGCAGACAGCAGGATCCAGATCGTCTGGCCGTCGGCGTGGAAATAACGCTTCTCCATCTGGTATCCGAAGATCTCGTCGGCAAGCAGCCGCGCCACGTTGTCCAGGTCGGCTTCCAGGTCATCTGGGTGTGTGATGTCCTGGAAGGTCTTCCTCAGGAGCTCGTCTTCTGCGTAACCGAGGAGCTCGCAGAGGGCTCGGTTGACGCGAAGGAACTTCCCGTCCGTTGAAACCAGCGCCTTTCCGATCGGCGCGTGGTCGAAGGCGGTCGTAAAACGTCGCTCCTGTAGGGCCCGTTCCGCTTCCATCGCTCGTCGCGCGGTGATGTCGGTGCACGTCCCCAGGTACCCGGTGACCTGCCCGACCGAGTTCTGGATCGGCGTCGAGCTGCCAGCGACCCAAACGATCCGACCGTCAGGGCGCAGGAAGCGATACTCCAGTGCGAACTCCCGCGCCTCGTTGCTAGCCGCAGACCATTCTGCCAAGACGGACTCGCGATCCTCCGGATGAATGGCCTCAGCCCAGCCATCGCCGAGCGCCTGCTCGGCGGTCAGGCCGGTGAGTTCTCGCCAGCGCGCGTTGACAAAGACGCAGCCTCCATGGGGATCGGTTTCATAGATCCCAACCGGTGCTTGCATCGACAGCGTGCGGAAGCGAGCCTCGCTCGACTGCAGATTTGCCTGCTCCTCCCTGAGCAGCGCGTTGGTCTCAACGAGGGAGTGCTCGCTGGCTTGGGCCCGGCGCGTTGTCGCGAGCAGCTCGCTTCGGGCCCGCTCATTCAGCGACCACGCTGTGATGCCGGCGGCTCCCGCCGCGCTCACAAAGCCTGCGTGGATAAGCGCCCATAGCCATGGATTCGCAATCGCATCGGCATGGTTGTAGACCGCGTAGGGATCGATGACCCCGACCACGCCATGCTCGACCAAGACGAACAGCGCTGCCACGAGAAAGGGGACCCACTCCTCGTAGATCGTGAGGACCAAGAGCATGATGAAAAACAGGAAATGAGCCTCGATGAGGCCGTCTGCGAGGTGGACGAACACCGCGCATGCGGCCATTAGGCCACCTCCCACGAGGGCCGCAGCCAATGTCGGTCGGTTGCCCGCCCACGTCGCGCAGATTGCAAAAACCGCGACTATCGAGCCTTCGATCAGGGCGTGGAGAAGCGAATTCCCCTGGAAGAGGGCGAACACGAGGTTGGCCGCCGCCATGAACCACAGCAGGCCTAGGAGCACTTTGTGCCGCTGCTGAAAGACCGAGATCGGGAGCGTCCGCCCTCTCGGGAGGGCTCGGGTGAGACGATCAAGCGTCATGCTGCTGAGCAGGGGGTTCTCTCCGTCGTGTTGAGGTCGGAGGCGAATGGGTGGCTGCATCTGGATCTGTATTCGTTGCTTCGACCGAACGTCAGCCGGACTTGAGCGGTCGGAGTCCTGCTAGGCCGTGTGTCGTCTATCGCTCAGGACCAGGAAGCTCATGCGGCCGGCCCTCGACGGACTCGTTGAGGCTTCAATCCCGACGCTCGAGGCAGCATGTTGAGACGGCAGTTCAGGCGCTACTCCGATGAGGAGATCGCGGAGCGACCCGGCTTCAACCTTGACCTGTGGGCCGATCTCAAGGACGCGTCGGTCGATGACCCGGCCGACCTTCCCGAGCCAGCGGTCATCGCCGAAGAGATCGTGAAGCATCTCGTAGCTGCCCTGGAGCAGTTTGAAGCCGTCGCTGTCGAATTACCGGGGCTGACCGCACTCGAACGGGTTCCGGTGGTTCACAATCTCTTCCGATGACCCAGGCATCGACATACGGGGCACTCATGGCCGAGATACTCGCGGCCTGGAATCGAGGCGATCTTCAAGCGTTGCTTCCGAAGCTGTGCGAGGACTTCCTATGGCGACCGGCGACGATGAGCAGCGTCGAGGCCGAAGACTTCCACGGTCACGACGGCTTCTCCCGCTTTGTCAGGGGGTGGAAGGAGGTTTGGCCGACCTGGGACGTCGAGATCGAGGAGATCAGGGAGGTGGCCGACCGGATCGTGGTCGTCCTCGGCCAGGTCCACGCCCGCGGGAGTGGAAGTGGAATCGAGCTCGATTCCCCAGTCGCCTACGTGTTCGAGTTTTGCGACGACCTGGTTGCCCGCGGGACCTCGTTCTTCGATCACGGGGAGGCTCTCAGTGCGGCGGGCCTGATGGATTCAGGCGGCTAGCCGCAGACGACCTCAACTCGGAGCATCGCGCCCAGTGCGGGTGTCCGGCCCGCAGCGAGAAATTAACGGTCGGACCTCGCGAGGGCCCCCTGGGTGCTGCACGAGCACGCGGTGTGAGCAGGGGCATCCCGGCAACTGTTGGGGTTATCCGGATCGCGGACAGGGCTGTGCCGCGGGAAAACGTCCGCGCGCGGGGACGCCCCGGCACCGGGGGCCTTCGGGGATTCCCGCTTGCGGGGAGCCTCCGTCCGATCGCCCGTGCGCGATTGCTCATTCCGTCGTTCCGGTCGCGCCCGGTTGCCCCCCGTCTGAGAGCGAGACAATCGCTGCGTCGGCCGCGTCCTGCGCCCGAGCGGCGTCTAGCCGGGTGCGTCGCCAGGCAGCCTGGGAGAGCCGGTAGGCACTCGGTCGCATCGCGTTGATCATGCCGGCAGGGCTCAGGCCTCCACCTGAATTGAGCGGGTCAAATCGCAGAGAATCAAGATCACACTCGAGCCGCCGGCCGATCTCGAGCCGACCCACCGGCTGGAAGCGACTCGAGCCACGCGAAATGGAAAGGTCGAACTCCAGGTCGCCCGTTGCAGCTGCCGCCGCCAGACGAACAAACTCGTCTGCTCCGCC
Source organism: uncultured Thermoleophilaceae bacterium (assembly GCA_963790245.1). Taxonomy (GTDB): domain Bacteria; phylum Actinomycetota; class Thermoleophilia; order Solirubrobacterales; family Thermoleophilaceae; genus JACCVG01. The sequence continues at coordinate 635,348 of CAWBNP010000002.1, read as the reverse complement.
GGGCTGGGGCGAGGAGTCCCGCGGGAGCAGCCCGATGATAAATCGCTCCGACCCGGCTTCGTAGGGCAACGATGAGGTGTAAGGGCGCGCTTGGAAGTCCTTCGACGGCAAAAAGAGACGGCGCACCATCGGCAGGTCTGCCGAGCTGACCAGCATGAAGTCCTGGTGGGCGCCGGGACCATATGCCTCAAGCACCCGGATGGCTGTTCCGAGCAGGTCAGGCACCGGACGAGGCAGGCCGACCGAGCGTGAAAAGCGGATAACGCAGGCGTGAGATCCAGGCTCGGCCAGCAGCGACGATCCGGCCGGAGCTGCCTTCACCCCCTCAACCCTCAGGCGCGCAGCGTGAACCACCCCATCGGGGTGCACGGCTTTGCCTCGGCGCAGTGCCGCGAGGACACCCAAGCCGGAGCCGATCACCAAGCCGCCCAGCTCGGAGATCAACCGTGCCGGTGTTGACATTGGGCCATTCGAAGCCGATTGCGTCACGCCCCAGCCTTACCCCGCGCAGCGCGAGGCCAGTCGAACGCGCGCTCCCATCCGGGCATCGGGTCGCAGAAGCTCTCACCCCCTTGCCGCTATCTGCTCCCTTAGTCGCAGCAGTGCAAGATCCTTGCCTTTTGCCTCCAGCAGCACGTCGAAGTCACATCCCTTCGCAGGCCCTGCGAGAAAGTTGGTGAAAGCGATTGGGTCGATCAGATCTGCGTGATGTCGCAGGTCGGGCAGGACGGGAACGCGCTTGACCCGCCGTCCATGCCTGACCTTTCGTTCACCCAGGCTCAGATCGGGCGAGGAGAAATGGATTTTCGGCTGTTGACCGCCAGGCCACGTTCCGAGCGCCAGCCTCAGGGCTTCTGGCTCGCTGATCCGCTCCAGGTTGTGGATGAAGTGGTGGTGCTGGTCGAAAACGACCCGCAGCCCAGTCCGAGTCGCAAGTTTTAGAACGCTCTCGAGCGAGAACAGCCGATCGTCGTTTTCGAGCACCAGACGCGCGCGGGCGCGATCCGACAATCCGTCTAAACCATGCTCCGGGCGTTGACGTTGGCTATCTCGGTCAGCACCGTGGCCTTCGGGGGTCCGCCGAGCGCGGGGGAGTTCTCCGCCGAAGCCCAGACGTTTGTCTCGAGGAATTGCTTGAAGCCGGCCGCCTCGCGCACGCTGTCGAACTCCAAGGTGACGTAGATGTAGTTCTCGTCGTCGACCGGCTGCCAGATGCGCTGCGCGCGGACACCCGCCCTCTTTCGAGCCTCTTCGAACCTGTTGAAGGCACCCAGCCAGGTCCGGAGGTCGGTGATCGAATGCTCAATCTGCAGCGTCGCCACGCTTGGCTCCTCTCGGTGGACCACGAAGTAGCCAACATATACCGGGCCCTGTATTTGACATAAGCCGAGAATCGGTTCTGTGGTCAGGGAGGCCTCGGCAATCCTCCGGAGCCTGGTCGGAGGCGCGATACTGCGCACCGTATGAGCCAGGAGAACGTCGAACTCGCGAAACGCGTCGTCGACGCGTGGCAGTCGAAGGGAGTCGACGGCATCCTCAGCTTCCTCGACGATGACGTCGAGTATCGGCCGGCTGACGAGCGGCCAATGCAGGGAAACAAGGCGGTCCGGCGATACTACGACCGGTGGCTGGAGCCCTGGGAGGAATACAGCGTCCGGGCTACCGAATACCTCGACGCTGGGGACAAGCTGGTCGTGGGAATGATCGTCAAGGGGCGCGGCAAAGGTAGTGGCATCGAGGTCGCGCTTGAGTTTTAGAACGTCTTCTGGATCGAGGAGGCCAAGGCGGTCCGATGGGACGAGTACTTGGACCGCGCGGAGGCCCTCAAATCAGCGGGCCTCGAAGCCGCGGGTCTGGGAAGCCCGTAAGCCGACCCACGGAGCAATGACGCATCGCCGAGCCTCGAATGGATCGCTCGACGGCTAGTCCCCCCCTCGCGCGAGCCGGTTACCCACAGTCGCCTTTGGCTGGCTACAGTTGTGGTCTGTGAGCAGCCCACGAGTGCCTGGCGGGGTGGTGCACGAGCTACCCATAGACCTGCGCAAGGCGCTGGTTGCCAGCTCCATCGCACTCGAGGCCTGGAAGGACATCACACCCCTGGCGCGCAACGAGTTCATCTGCTGGGTCGAGGATGCCAAGCAGCAGAAGACCCGAGAGCGCCGCATTCGCCGGACCCAGGAAGAGTTGGCCGACGGTCTGCGCCGGCCCTGTTGTTGGCCTGGGTGCAAGCATCGCGACCGTAACGGCAAGTAGTCCATGCCCCGGGATGAAGGGGACGGCAGCAGCAAGCTCAAGGACTACGGGGACCGGGCAGAGGCCCTGAAAGCCGTGGGCCTCTCCTCATGACCGAGGCCGTCGTCCTGGGTGCCGGTGCCGCCGGACTTGCTGCGGCAGCCACGCTCCGGGGCATCGGCGTTGACGCGATCGTGCTCGAGCGACACGATGAGGTCGCTTCGAGTTGGCGTACCCGCTATGACGATCTGCGTCTTAACACGGCGGGGTGGATGTCAACGCAGCCGGGCTACCGCGCGACTCGCAGGCGCTACGGCGAGTTCCCGCCGCGGGATGAGTGGATCAGGTATCTCGAGGACTACGCCGCTCATCACCAGATTGAGATTCGCTACGGGACTGAAGCGCGGCGAGTCAAATCGGTAAACGGCGGGTGGGGTGTCGAGACGGATAAGGGTGACCTGCATGCGCGCTTCATCGTCGTCGCAACCGGCTATGACCACGATCCCGACGTACCTGATTGGCCCGGGCGTGAAGGTTTTACCGGGAAGCTCTGCCACTCATCCGAGTACCGCAATCCCGAGCCCTACCGCGGCCGCGACGTGCTTGTCGTAGGGCCGGGGACAACCGGCTCGGAGATTGCCTTTCTGCTATCGCGAGGAGGCGCCGGGCGGGTGCGCGTCGCCTGCCGAACCCCGCCGAACCTCACGGCTCGCAAGTTCCTTGGGTCGTCGATCAACATCACCGGGATCGCGCTCAACCATCTTCCCCTCCGGGTCGGCGACCAGGTCGGCTGGCTGGTGCAGCGGATTATGTTCGGCGACCTCGACCGCTACGGCCTGCCGCGTTCACCAGAAGGAGTCGCCACGACTCTGCGCCGCCAGAAGCAAACACCGGCCTATGACGACGGCTTCGTGGCCGCGCTCAAGGCAGGGCGGATCGAGATCGTCCCAGCCGTGGTCGGCTTCGACCGAACCGAGGTGTTGCTCTCCGATGACACGCGGATCGCTCCTGACGCCGTGATCGCTGCCACCGGCTACCGGCGTGGTCTGGAGCCGCTGGTGGGTCAGCTTGGCGTTCTCGACGAGTACGGCATTCCGCTCGTCAGCGGCGGTAACCAACACGCATCTGCGCCGGGTCTGTTTTTCACCGGCTACCGGGCCGACCTCAGCGGTCAGCTACGGCTTATGCGCCCCGATGCACGCGCGATCGCCCGGACGGTGAGGCGAAGCCGTCGATAGTCACCCCAGCGCGAGCTGTTTGATCGGTGGGCGAGTTGCTGTCTCCGATCCGCACCCGCGACCCCACCCGGTACCACTTTGGTACCGACTGCTGCGTCTCATGTGTCCAGAACGTCCACGCCCGGGGACGGTGGGGACGCGGGGACGCCACGGGACGGATCTCCGCATCCCACACCTCGGCTGAGGGCCGAGCGGTTCTGGTTCAAATCCAGCCGCCCCGATTATCGGAGCGCGGTATCGAAGCCGGCGCTGGCCGTCACGAATTCGAGACCCACGCATCACCGATAGCCGCGATGTGTCGGTGGTCAGTGCCGCAGCACCCCCCGAGAACGTTCAGGCGGGGGAGCAGCTCACGTAGGTCGGCGTACCGGGCGCCGAGATCTTCCGGGTCGCCCTCGTCGAGCTCCTCGGCTTCGTCGAGCTCTTCGTGGCTTCGCGTGGAGGCGTTGGCCCGCAGGCCTTGGATGCGCTCCTGCCAGCCATCGCCGGATCCGAGTATCGAGGCGAAGTGCGTCGGGTGGGCGCAGTTGATCATGAAATAGCTCGGGCTGCCCCCGGTCTCCTGGTCGACCTGCTCGATCGCGGCTTGCAGGCTTTGACCGCTCGGGAGCCGCCCGTCTGTTTCGACGGTGAACGAGATCGCCGCCGGAATGCCTGCTTCGGCGGCGGCACGGGCCACGCCGACTGCTTCCTCGGCATAGGTCATCGTGATCGCGGTGACCATGTCTGCGGCTGTGTCGGCGAACGTCGCGATCTGCGAGGAGTGGTAGTCCTGGGCGGCCTCCGCTGAGAGCAGCTCGGTCGGGTTGTAGCCGTCGTCCTGTGGGCCGATGCAGCCACTGATCACGATCGGGGTGGCCGACCGCCTTTGCTCGTCGCGGATCTCCTCGAGCAGAGCGATTGCCTTGCGATTCAGGTCGTGGAGTTGCTCGTCGTCATAACCGAGCTGCCTCCCCCAGCGCGGGCTGGCACGCCAGGTCGGGCTCTCGAGTACGAAGCCGAGGTGGCGCTCGCGGGCGAGCTCCAGGTAGGGCGAGTAGTAGCGCCGCAGCTGCTCCGTTCCGTGGTCCGTCCTGAGCAGATCGAAGGCGGCAAACTCGGGCAGTTCGACCCCCTCGTGGAAGATTAGGACGGTCTCAATGCCGCCGTCGGTGAGGTACGTCTCGCCTCCGAGCTGGGGTAGGTCGTCGCGGTAGCTCATGCTTTCTCCTTTCGGACCGCTCACCACGCCCGGAGCCGGGAGCAGCGGCTTCACGGCGTCCGCTCTGCCAGTCGAAAGTCTAAAGGCGAGCACACCCACACGTGCGACGGCAGGCGGCGCGGGACAAATCCAGTCGTCCCGATGGACGAGAGCCCGTTTCGGATGCGGGCTCTCTACATGCTCAGCGGCTCCCCTTGTCTGCGAAGGGCTATCCAGGGACCAGTCTCGGTACCGCGACTCCCGGTTGGCCAGAGCCTCCCTCCACCGCTCCCAGAAGATTTGGAGGCACCCATACGTCTGGGAGATACTGGACCGGTGAGGATTCTCTTCACCACGACGCCAGGGCGCGGGCATCACCTGCCGATGGTGGGGCTCGCGAGGGCGTTCCGGGACAAGGGACACGAGGTCGGCTGGGCCGGACACAGCAGCATCTGCAAGTCCTTCGTCAAGCGGGGCTTCGAAGCGTTCGAGGCGGGCCTGCCGGAGGGCATCACCTCCGCGGGTCTCGATGAGCGCTACCCAGACATCATGGCCCTGCCGCCATCCGAACGGCCCAGCTTCCTTTTCGCCAAGATCTTCGGTCCGGAGCGGGCCGGACCCATGCTCGAGGATCTCCTGCCCATCGTTCGCGACTTCCGCCCGGCCCTGCTCGTCTGCGATCAGGCAGAGCTCGCGGGCCCGATCGCGGCGGCGGTAGCCGGCGTGCCCAATGTGACGCACTCCTTCGGGCATCCACTCCCGGAGGACCGCGTGGCGCGTGCGAGCGAGGAGATGAATGGCTTATGGGAAGACCACGGCCTCGAGCCCAGTCAATACGCCGGAACCTACGAATATCCGTATCTCGACATCTACCCGGAGAGCCTCAAGATGTACGCCAGCCCGCATATCCGGGAGGTGCAACCCGTGCGACCCGCCGAAGCCGCTGGTCGGACCGACGCCGAGTCCCGCTGGGCGGGCGATGGCGATCCGCTCGTCTACATCACGTTCGGGACGGTCTGGAACACAGATTTCAAACTGATCAGCACGGTCGTCGAGGGAGTCAGCCGGCTCCCAGTGCGTGTCGTGCTCACCTGCGGACCCGGCAACGACCCGGCGTTGCTCGGAGACCAGCCGCCGAACGTCGAGGTGGCCGAGTTCATTCCCCAGGCGGATCTATTGCCGCACTGTGCTGCCGTTGTGTCGCACGCGGGCTCCGGGACGTTCCTCGCGGCGCTCGCACACGGATTGCCGCAAATCCTTCTGCCTCAGGCAGCCGACCAGTTCCTCAACGCCGCAGCGGGCGTCCGCGCGGGCGTTGGAGTGGCGATCCAGTCGGAAGTGCTTTCGTCGAACGCTCTCGCCGACGCGCTCGCCGCACTTCTCGGTGACTCCGCGCAGCGAGAAGCGGCGCAAGCTGTCGCCGCAGAGATCGACGCGATGGCCAGTTACGACCAGGTCGCCGAAGCGATCGAACGGCGGTTTACGTGAGGGCGGTGTACCCATCTTGGGTTCTTGGACACGCTGGCAGGCGGGTCGATACCCGTCGAAGTGAGGTGGCCGCCAGCAGTCCACCGGCATAGGATCGAGCGATGGGCAGGGTGGCGATCCGAGTCGGCGTCGCTCTTGCCGTGGGTTCAAGCGTTCTGGCGATTGGCTGCGCCCAGGGCGCGAGCGCGATTGCGCCGGAGCTCTCACCGCGCGCGCAGGAGGATCTCACCGCCGCGCTTGACCGGGCTCGCCGAGCAGCGAACGTGCCGGGGCTCTCGGCGGCGATCGTCCGCGGCGGCACGCTTCTCTGGTCGGGCGGCAGCGGGCGGGCAGTGCGCGGCCGGCCGGGAAGGCCGATGGTCGCGCAGAGCTTGATGCCGGTCGCCTCGACGACCAAGGCGGTCGTTGCAGCGATCGCGCTCGATCTCGCCGAGGAGGGCCGGGTCGACCTCGATCGGCCGATCGCTGCCGCGCTCCCCGCCCTGCCCGGGGCGTCGCGGATAACCCTGCGGATGCTGCTCTCCCACCGAAGCGGCCTCGCGGACTACTTCGAGGACGGCTACGTCGAGCGGGTGGCCGCCCGGAACCCCGCCCACGTCTGGACGCCCGGAGAGGTGCTCGCGCGGATCGACGGCCTCGACTTCGCGCCGGGCCGGCGCTTTGAGTACTCCAACAGCGGTTTCGTTGCGGCCGGACCGGTGATCGCGAGGGCCGCCGGGGTGAGTATCGAGCAGGCATTCCTCGAGCGAATCGCGAGGCCGCTTGGGCTCAGCCAGGCCAGCTTTCGCTACCGAAGCCGGCCGGCGAGCGCCTTCGCTCATCCGCACCTGGTGAAGGGTCGCGGGCGCTGGCGGGATATCGCGCCCGGCGACGGCTCGGTCGCGAGCGACTACTGGGGCGAGACCTGGACCGACGGCGGCCTTGTCGCGACGGCGCCCGAGCTCGCGCTCGCGTTCGACGGGATCCTCGGCGGTCGGGTCCTCTCCGCGGCGAGCCTCGCGCAGGCGCTCCCCCGTGGCCGCCGGGACTACGGTCTTGGCCTCGAGCGCAGCTACTGGGGCGGGCAGACCTGGATCGGCCACACCGGCGCCTACGGCGGCTACGAGACCGAGGTCTGGCGCGAGCGCGCGAGCGCGACCACGATCGCCGTCTTCGTCAACGCCGAGGAACGCCCTTCAGACCGCCAGGTCGCCTCCGATGTCGCCTGGCGCGCTGTCGCTCGCGCCAATCGCCCCTAAGCGACCACGGCGACTTGCGGGTGGTTCCGATCATCACTCTGTGGCCCGCCACGCCGCTACTCGGCGGGAATCGCCGGCGCGGCCCCGCCCTCGAACAGCGTCGAAAGCAGGATCACCACGGTCTCGTCGCCCTCGTTCGATCCCTGGTGGATGACGGAGGGCTGTTCGACGATCCACTCACCCGGCTCGATCGTCCTGGTTTCGCCGGGTCCGATCCTGCGTACGACCTTCGGGGTCTGGTCGGGGGAGCCGCGCATCACCTCCACCGAGCCCGTCTTCACGCTGAAGGTCAACGTTCCCCGCTCGACATAGGCGACCTGGGTGCCCGCGTGAGTGTGCAGCGGAAGGCTTACATCAGGCGGAACCTCCACGCGTGAAAGTGCCAGCGTACGGCCGGACGCGCCGCGCGGTTGAAGGCCGTTTGCAAGCGTGATGCGCTCCGCACCGCGCTGCCCCGTCGTCGCTGGCTGGTCATCGCCGCCGGCGCAAGCGGCACCGAGGGCCGCGGCGGCGACAAGCACCACCAGCACGCACACGCGAAGTCCCAGCCGCCGCACGTCGATCCCCTTACCGCTTGACTCGCATGGCGTTGAGCATAGTGTCAAGCCCAAGCTCGACAAGGACATCGCGAAAGGATCGACGACTAGCGAGTTGGAGCCATACCAAAGACCAGACCCACCGGAGCAGGCGATCAGGCTCGGGGCGCTGCGTAGCCCGGTCGAGCGCCAGCTCCGTGCAGGTAGGGGGAATCGCGGCCGATGGCATACCGTGGCGATCCGGTCAGACTGAAGCCTGCATATGAGCTCCTCAAACGAACCGTTGAGCGCGGCCGCGCCGGGCCTGTCCCTCGCCGAGCCCTACGCGCTCGGCCTGTTCTTTCTTGGCGTGGCGGTGCTTGCTGCGATCGGCGCCCTGACCCACCAAGGCAACCGGGCTTTCTCCGCCAGCCTGATCTATCTGGTCCTTGGGATCCTGGCGGCGATCGGCATCCAGGTGCTCGGCCTGGATTGGATTGATCCGATTCGTGATGCCGGGCTCCTGGAGCGCGTCAGCGAACTCGTTGTAGTAGTGGCGCTCTTCGGGACAGGTCTCAAGCTCGACCGAAAGCTCGCGTTCCGAGAGTGGCGCGTGGTCATCGCGCTGCTTGTGGTCGCGATGCCGCTGACGATCGCAGCCGTTGCGCTCCTGGCCAGCGAGCTGCTTGGCCTCTCGATCGGCGCGGCGCTGATCCTCGGTGCGGTCTTGGCCCCGACCGACCCGGTGCTGGCCGGGGACGTCGGCGTCGGACCACCGGATGAGGACGAAACCGAGCGTGATGCCAACTTCGCACTGACGGGCGAGGCCGGACTAAATGACGGTCTGGCCTATCCGTTCCTGCTGCTCGGCGTTTTGTTCGCGAGCGGGGAATTTGAAGGCTTGACCACATGGGTGCTCGAGGACGTCGCCTACAAGATCCTCATCGGGGTCCTGCTCGGCGCTGTTATGGGCTACGGGATCGCCGGGCTCGGCGTGAGACTTCGTGACCGCAGGTTCCTCTCCGATCATTTCGACGGCTGGGCTGCCATCGCAGCCGTCCTGCTGATCTACGGGGCCTGCGAGGCATTGTCTGGGTATGGGTTCATCGCGGCGTTCGTCGGTGGCCTTGCATTCCGCAGGTACGAGCGCTCCCACGATTACAACCAGGGCGTGCACGACGGCGCTCAGACGGTGGAGCACTTTGGTGAGCTTGCACTTGTCCTCACGCTCGGCAGCATGCTCTCGCTTGAGGGGCTGCTGCAGATCGGCCCGCTCGCCTGGGTGCTGGCCCTCGGTCTGCTGTTCGTCATCCGTCCAATCGCCGTTTTCGCGGCTTCGCTGCGCTCGGGCATTCCCTTCCGCGAGAAGGCGTTCATCGCGTGGTTTGGTGTTCGTGGAATCGGCTCGATCTACTACGCGGCAGCTGTGATCGGACTGGGTGCGCTGACTCCGGCGGAGAATCTGACCGTGTTCTGGACGATGGCCCTCTGCGTCGTTCTCTCGATAGTCCTGCACGGGATTACGGCTACGCCACTCGAACGGCTTCTGCTCAACCGACCGGCACGCGCCTCGTCTGAGTAGGCAGCGAGGCACCGCTGTGCGCGGCTTTCGCGACGCTGGAGTCGGGAGCTCGTCAGGAACCCCGCGGCGGGCGCTCAGCCCCGGTCTTCTAGAGCACGCCGCGTCAGGCGCCGGGCGAAGGGAAGCGTTTCGGTGAACGACCGCCCTGACCGGGTTCGGATCCTCACCTGGCCGGAGCCCTGGCCGCGCAGCCATCGCCCGTCGCGCTCGAATCGCTCGACGGTCGCGGGTGGCCGGGAGAACCGGAAGCGAAGGCCCCACATGTTGCCCGTCCTGCTCACCGTCCTATAGGTCCAACGGCGCGGGTGCTCGGGGACCTTTTCGAACAGCCCCCAGGCGATCGCGTCGCGAAGGTGGTCACGACGAAACGGCCAATCGTGAACGCCCGGCTGCACGACGTAGGTCATATCGACGCTCGACGCTCGCGCCGCCGCCGCAAGCTCGTCGGACTGCAGCCGCAGGGCCGCCTCGACGGGCCCGCCGGCAAGCTGGCTGTTGAGCGAACTGCGCTGCTCCGGGTCTGTGCCGTCTCCGACTGTGACGTAGAGACGTGTATGGCGGAGGTTGTCGGTCAGCTTGACCGGGTTGTGGCCGGTGGCGTAGGGGCCGTCTCGCGGCCCGTAGATGTCGGCGTAGTTGACCTGCCCGACCAACGGGAGACCGACCTCCAGCTCGGGCCGCTGGATCGACACGAACCCCTGGGAGGTCATCGAGGTACCGAAGTAGCCGGGCCGCTGCGTGGCCAGATAGGTCGCACCGAACCCGCCCATCGAAAACCCCGCGATCGCGTGCCAGCGGCGTCCGGCCCTGATCGGGAATCGCCGCTCCACGATGGGGATTAGTTCCTTGAGGTCGTAGGACTCCCAGGCCGGGTCGCCGCGAAGACCCTTGTTGAACCAATCCGTGTAGAAGCCGCGGGCGCCCTCGGGCATGACGATGATCCCCGGAAAGCCTTTGGCGACCTCGGCGATGTCCCCCTTACGCGGGTCGGCCCAGTCGTCGTAGGCGTCGCCGACTCCGTGCAGCAAATACAGGACCGGGTAGCGGCGCGATCGCTTGTAGTCGTCGGGCAACAGGACGTTGGCCATGAGCCTGCTCGGGTGGTCGGCCCCGTTGAAGACAACCCTCGACGGATCGACGAAGCGGCTGGGCGTGGGCACGGCCGTGAGCCGCGAGGCGTACGCAGGGGAGCCGGACATGGCCACAGCGAGCACGATCAGCAGAAGGGCTGGTCGGTGCATATGTCGAAGGTTAGGGGCTCGCACCCGTGACCAGCGCGAGCGTGCGGGTTGCCCACGGCCAGCCACGCGGTATCCAAGGGACCAAACCTCGTACCAGCGGCCGCTGGCGACCATTTCGTTCTGACAGCGAGAACTATTGGTGCGCCGCCCCGCTGAAGTACGGGGCCTGGCGGTTAGGCCGCCGAAGGGAGTCGGTCGACTATGTGAGCCCTCTGCTCTCGTGGAACAAGGCGACGGGCAGCGTCAACTCGATCGCCAGCAGGACCTGCTGGAGTGGGTGCGGCCGACCAACCCGGCGCCATCCAGCGGCCCTTCCGAAACCCGCGAGAAGGAGCGCCGACCCGACCGAGCGGACTTCTCCTGCATCCACCCTCTTGCGAGCGGCCGTGCGGAGCGCAAATGCACCAAAGGCCGCGTAGAACCCGGCGTAGTAGCGCAGCTCACTCTCAACCGGGGGATCGCTCAGTTCCCACGGCGGGAAGGAGCGCCCGCCGGCGAGAACCGTGTGCATCCCCGCCAGGGCCGCGACTGTCCCGCCCGTCCGAAGCAGCCACCGAAGGTGGCGCTCAGCGGCGGCGGTGCCCCGACCCGGGTAAGGCATCTAACGGGCGCGACTCTACCCACTGGGCTGGGCAAGCTTTGAGCCGAGGCCGCTAGGAGCTCTCGATCGTGATGGGAATCCGCACGATCGATTCTGTGGTCTCGGAGACCCTTCCGGCGGCCTCGAAAGTCCGACAGAAGGCGCAATACTGCGCAGACGATGAGCCAGGAGAACGTGGAGGTCGTGCGGCGCTACTTCGTCGAATGGAATACGGGCGCGATCGAACCCGGTACGGACTGGCATCCCGAGATCGAATGGTGCGAGGCGACGGTGTTACCAGATCGTGTCGTCGTCCAGGGCCGCACAGCGGTGATCGCGCGCCTCCGAGAGCGGGCGGGGGTAATAGGTCGCATGCGCATCCATGTCGCCGCCCTGACCGCCCTCGGACAGGACAACGTTCTCGCCGAGCTCAAGGTCTTCGGTTCCGGCCAGGCCAGCGGCATCGACCTGAATGTGGAGTGGTTCCAGGTCGCGACGGTACACGATGGGTTGATTACTCGAATGCAGGAATTCGCAACGAAGATTGAAGCCCTCGGGGCCGTGGGCCTGTCGGAGTCAGACCGCTGACCGCAGTTGCTCGACGCTTCAAGCGTCACTCCCGGCGACGGATCGCGCCCGCGATTCGAGCCCGCAACTCCTGCAGGTACCACTTTGGAGCGGGCCCGAAGGACATAGCCGTGAGGACGGCGCCCATCCGGGAGGCATCCATAGGGGGCTCGCTCGCGTAAGTACACGCAGAGAGCCATGACTGACTCCTCCAAAACCCCAGCAGGCGGAGCAACAGCGCTCAGCCCCTTGCGCCTGCTGGGCCCCGGCGAGCGACTCATTCGTCGCGCCCGCGCGCCGAAGTGCTTTATCTGTGGCCACAGGGTGGCCGACAGCGATCCCCGCTGGCGCGGCCAGAAGATTCACTATGAGTGCTCCTATTACGCGCCGCGACCCTCTACGCTCGCGCAGCGCCCTTAGTCGGCTGTCCTGGTCGACCGAAGTCACTTCGAGAGACACGGAGTTAGGCACCGAACGCTACGTTTCCGCCGCATCAGCCGAGCTTTGCTTGGAACGCGCTACCGAGAGTGCAACAAACTCCTGGTCTGGTGAGGGCCGAGGCGATGTGCGCTGGCTCGAGCGGGTGCGGGACCGTGTTCTAACCGGCGTCCTCAGCTTCTGCAAGAGCTTCGTCGGGATCGCCGTAGAGCTTCATCCGGGTGATAACTCCATCGCGAACGTCGTACATCACTGCATAACGAGTCGCGATCTCGATCCCGCTGTCCTTACCTCGTCCGCGCTGAACGGCGACCACGCACACTCGGCCGTCGAGGTCGTGCATCGCCTCGATCTCCTCGTTCCAGTTCTCGAAACCGCTGACCCACTCGCCGATGACACCGAACAGCTCTTCCCGCCCGCGACTGAGTCGACCATCGATGTTCGCCGTTGTGTCGCCCACGACTTTTTCGTCGAAGCACAGGGTTAGCCGCTCCCCGTCTCCGGCGCGAAAGGCCTCGTACATTCTCGCGATGACCTCGACATCCGCTCGGGACACGCGAGCAGTATCGCGGGCGAGCGCCATCCTGCGGTTCCGGTCGTGTCCTCAGCGCCCTCTCTCGCGGAGCGTCAGAGTCCCGGACTTAGTCGGAGTCCTGCCCGCCACGTTTGACGCGACCCCTGATGCGCGATAACCATTCGGACGTGCGCTGGTTCACGGCATCGCTTGGAGTCGCATTGGGCACGGTGATGCTCATGCCCGGGCCGGCTCTCGCTCCACCGGCCGATCGCGGCGCCGGGCAGCGGCCCGCACTCGCAACGTGCTTCTGGGAGGGACCGATCTCGACCAAGCGCAAGACGACCCGTGGCTTCGACGGGCGCTATTTCAACTTTCCGGAGGAGTCGGCGACCTACTGGCTCTCGCGCTTTCGCCTGCCGGCGGGCTCAAGGCTGGTGCTGCACGGCCGCTATCCGCGGGCGCGCTATATGTCGCTCAACGCCTACTCGGACGCCGCTCCGACCGACACCCTGAGCGATGTCGGGGTCCGCCCCGATCCGGCGTCGAGTAATCCGTTCCGGGAGGGCGCGCGCCGTGACGTTCGTAAGCGCTCCTGGCACGTGAACGTGCTCGACGCGCCCGTGCCCGCCGGGTCTCGAGCCGAGAACACGCTCTACGCGCGCGCGGGCGACGCCGCGATCGAGGTCGCGTATCGCGTCTACGAGCCCGACAAGGGACTCGACCTCACCGGCGCTACCGGCCTACCCCGGATCGCACTCGTGCTCGATGACGGCACGCGCCTTCGCGGCCGCCAAGCCTGTGCCGTGATCAACGACGCCAACCGCCGGATCACGGTCGACTCGACGCCCGAGGCGCAGTGGGAGACCGTGCGTCGGACGCCACCGTGCGATGGCGCGACCAATCCCGCCCATAGCCAGCCCGGCTGGGAGCGTTTCTTCACGTTCGAGTTCGCCGCTCTCGCGGTCATCACCGACTGCACCGACGCGGGCCGAGCGCTGCGGCGGTCGGCGACTCCGGCGGTGCGCGGGGGTAACTACTCCAATCGCGACAGCGCCTACGTCTACTCGCACCTGAGCCGGCGGTTCGGTGCGGTGCTCAGCGTGCACGGAAAGCTTCCGCGCACGCCCCGCACGCATGATGGCCAGCGGGTCATGGGTGGGGGCGACATGCGCTTCTGGTCACTCTGCAGCGGTGAGTCGCGCGTGACCACGTTCACACCCGATTGCTTGGCCGACCGACAGGTCCCGCTGGGCAAAGGCCGCCGTTTCACGATCGCGGTTTCGCGCCGAGCAGATCGACCGACAAACGCCCGTCGCGAGTGCGGCTTCGAGTGGCTGGACTGGGGCGATCGCGGCGATGGCGTCGGGGACCGGGACTACGGCTTCCTGATCATGCGCAACATGCTCGTCTCCGCGGATTTCGAGCACGCGATCCAGCGCGTGACGGCAGCCGGTGACGAGCCGAAGGTCATGGGCCCATACCTCCCGCGGTCGACCTACACCACTGCGGCCGATTTCGAGGCCCGCGGCTGCTAGCACCAACACCTCGACTCCCGTAGTGGAAACGGTGTTTCGTGCGGCAAGGTGGTCCGGGCGGGTTCGCGCCTTCTACTTCGGCCCAAGTCTCACGGGTGTCCGGCCTGGTCCGCCATCAAGGTGATCAGTTCGAACATCAGCGCCGCCGTGTTGACGCCGGTCACCATTCCCGGCCCGTCCTTGTGCGCCGCGTACTCAACGATGTCGGCCCCGATGATGTCCAGGCCGCGCAGTCCGCGCAGGACACCCAGCGCCTCTCGCATCGTCATACCGCCCGGCTCCATTCCGGCGACGGCAGGGGCCCACGGGATGTCGAGCACGTCTAGGTCGAACGTGAGGTAGGCCGGTTGATCTCCGATCCGCGACCGAGTCTCCTCAACGACAGCGCGAACGCCCAACTCGTCGAATTCCACCATGTCAATCACCCGCATGCCCTCGTCATGGCTGCGGTCGTCCATGGCCAGGTCGGGCATGTGGCCGTGGATGCCGATTTGCACGCAGCGCTTGGGGTCGAGCAGCCCCTCGTCCAGCGGCAGCGTCACCGCGTTTCCGGTGTGCACCGCCGCGCCGTACAGCTCCCCGGGGTAGGTATCGACGTGGGAGTCGAAGTGGATCAGGCCGAATGGCGCCTCGAACTTCGATTCGGCGGAGCCCAGCCCGCGGATGATCGGGCCGGTGACGGAATGGTCGCCACCGATGGCGCACGGCCGCGTGCCGGCGGCGCCCACCCCGGCGTAGAAATCCTGAATGTCCTGGGCGGCCATCGCGGGATTGAGCAGTCCGGGTAACGGCACGTCTCCAAGGTCATTGATCTTGCAGGCTGACCACGGGTCGAGGCCAAGCTCGCGATGCGCCCGACCCGCGTACTGCATCGAGATCCCGCGCACAACGCGCGGCGCAAGGTACTGCGTCCGCTCGACCGGCTGGCCGCCGCTATACGGGATCCCGATCAAGCCGATGTCGGCTGCGGCTGGGTCGACGTCCAGCGGACGACGGAAGAACGTCGCCGGACCGATGTAGTGCATGAAGCCATCGACTATCTCGCCGATCTCGCTCACTTGTCCTCCATTTCGCCGCCGGAGCCGACGGATCTGAACGCCGCCGCGCGCAGCGGATTGATCGGGGCGCTCCGCTCGTCGCGGGCCGCAATCAGCTCATCGCCCGGGCCACCCACGATCCGGTCGTGACCTTGCCTGTCGAAAAGGTTGTCGTCGCGGTTTCCGCCGCGCAGGATGTCGTTCCCCGCGGGTCTTGCGATCACGATCGACGCCTGCTCCTCACATCGGCCGCGGCCCGAGCGATCGCGTCCACCACGGTCCGAGTTTTCGGCAAGCATCACGGCGAGAATAGCCCCCCCTCGCGGGGCTATGCTCCTCCGGCGCGGTGCGCCCGGATGCGCCGCGCGGATTGACAGGTCATCCAGTCCGGACAAGGAGGGGTTATGCGAAAATTGCTTGCAGTCGTGACGTCCCTGTCTGCCTGCCTCGGCGTGGCCGTCATGCTCGCCGCGTGTGGTGGCGGCGGAGAGGAGACGGTCGTCGACGAGCCCGTAACCGAGACCGAGGTCGAAGCCGTGACCGAGACCGACGTCGAGACAGACTCGCCAAGCGCGGCTCCCGAGGAAGACGAGGAGGCAGGCCCGCCCGCCCCCAAGCCGGGAGACTCGATCCGGTTGGACAACGGCAAGCAGGTCGAGGTCGCAGATCCGGATGATCAGGGCAGCTGCGAGCCCGGTCGAGTCGAGCAGTCCGATGGCCAGTGCCTGCCTAACCAGCCCTCCGGCTGATCTGGGGTCCTCCACCGGCGGGCATCATGAGCCAGCAGGCTCGCGGTGCCCGCCGCTGCGCCCACCAACGCCGGTCCTACTCGAGGAGCTTTCATGGCAACCGACGATGTAAACGGTCGTAACGGTCTGCTGACCCGCCATCCGCTGGTCTTCTTCTTCATCTTCGCCTACGCGGGCGCGTGGCTCATGGAGGCACCGCTCGTGCTTTCCGAAACCGGCCTTGGCGTGCTGCCCTTCACCCTGTCCAAGCCCCTGATCCTTGTGAGCGTCGCCGGAGCCACCTTCCTCGGCCCGACCTTGGCGGCGTTCGTCATGACGGGGCTGACGGAAGGTAAAGCCGGCGTACGGCGCCTGCTGCGTCGGTACGTGCTCTGGCGGGTGAAGTTGCGCTGGTACGTGTTCGTGCTGCTCGGTATTCCCGCAATCGAGGTCCTCGGCGCGATAGCCGTGCCGGGCGTTCTTGGATCGTTTCAGCCGCTGACCCTTTCGCTGCTGCTCGCCTATCCGTTTGCCTTCGCCATGACTTTCGTCCTCGGGGGTCCACTCGGGGAGGAGCCCGGCTGGCGAGGGTTCGCGCTACCCCGCCTGCAGGCGTTGCACGGTCCGTTGGCCGGGGGGACCATCCTCGGACTGCTCTGGGCGTGTTGGCATCTGCCGCTGTTCTGGAGCGGGGTCTGGACACCGCTGACCCTGGCCAACGTCGTCATGTTCATCGTGATGATCACCGCGCTGACCCTGATCATCGTGTGGGTGTTCAACAACGCGAAGGGCAGCCTGCTGATCACGATGTTGATGCACGCGTCGTTCAACACTTTTGCCGATCATGTGCTCGCAGCGGAATTCTCCGCTTCCATCCTGAGTGCGGAGCCCCTGCTGCCGGAGCTGATCGGCTTTGGGGTGGTGGCGCTCGTGCTCATCGCCGTCACGCGAGGCCGTCTCGGCTACGAGCGCTACCTCGAGTACACGAACGGACAGCCCGCCCCGGCGGCAGCCGCAGCTTCTTAGCTGAGAGAGCGCCGTCGGGCGGCCTTCAGCGCCGCGGCGTCTTGATGCGACTGAAGTAGGCGTCGACCACGTTCTTTGCGATCGGCTGCGCCATCGAGAATGCGACGCCGATCCCATCGGGCAGCGGCGCGCTTCCCAGGTAGTCGCCGAGGAAGCAGCAGGGCCGGGCGTCGTTGCCCGCCGTGAGCAGGTTGAACGGCCCAGCGATGCGGTCTCGGCGCCAACTGCGGCCGCGATCGGGAGAGGAGGCAAAGCCAACTCGCGTCCTCCAGTAGCCGTCTCTGCTTGCGCGCGCGATCTCGTAGTAGAGAACTCCCACCGTGCCCCCGTCGCCGGACACCTCGACCGTGGCCAACGCCGTCTGGGCCGGAACGGTGAATCCGTCCCGTTGCCAGCTGCGCCCGCCGTTGGTCGACCGCGCCACGACGACCCGCGAGGACCTCGGGCCCGGAATCGCCCAGCTGACGTAGAGGTCGCCGTTCGGTGCGACCGTCTGGGACGGGAAGACATCGAAGATGTTCAGGACGCCGCCGGTGGCGGGATCCGTGATCTGCCGGCCCGATGAGCGGCCGATCGGGATCGGCTCGCCCCAGGTTCGGCCTCCGTCGACAGAGCGGATTGCCAGCATCTCGGTCGGGTTGAACCTGATGCCGGCCGCATCAAATTCGTCGCGGTTCACCAACGGAAAGATCACTACGAGCGACCCATCGCGATTGACCAGCAGCTTGTTTATGGCCGGAAAGGTGTCCGGGGTCTGCGGGTCATAGAGCGTCCGCGGGGTGGACCAGCTGCGCCCGCCGTTTTTCGTGGTTGAGATGAGGCTGTACCCGTGCTCGAAATCGGGGGCCAACCGCTGGTTGTAGGTGTAGTAGGCGCGCTCGGGTCGCCGCGGATGCGGTGTCAGTCGCGGGAGGTCCCAGAAATCCCCCGTGTCCGGCTGGATGACCGTCGGCTTTGACCAGGCGAAGCCGCCGTCGAAGGATCGGCTCGCGACCATGCCTGTGGAAGCACTCGTCGCATCCGTCGGCGATTCGAAGTTGACGACGATCGCGCTGAAGTAGGCCTGCCGCCCGTTGGCGTTGAACGCAAGCCCTGGATCGCTCGCGACCTTGAACGAACCGCCGGTGCAAGCCGAGAGCCCGGGAACGAGGACCCGCGAGAACGAGCGCCCGCCGTCGCGCGAGGCCGCGACAAGATCGGTGGCCCGGCCGTCCGCGATCCAGCCGGCCACGATCTCGCGCGGGTTGCGCGGATTCACCGCCAAGGCGGTCTCCTGCGCGAAGCCGCGCGCGAAGCCGATGCCTTCCGTGCAGGGACCCGAGAACGGGCTCGGACGTGAAATACGCTCCGTCTTCACGGTCACCGCCGGCGCGAGCGCCGGCGCCACCGCGAGGATCCCCAGAGCGGCTAGCGACGCGAGGCCAAAACTGCTCAACCGTCCGTGGTTGCCGTAACCCATCGTCGCAACCCTAATTGACGAGTCGGCCCGACGCTAGCCGCTCGGCGACCGGGAGGGTTAGGCCCTCCGCCGGTAGACGACCCGCAGGATCCATGCTTCGTACCGTCCCGCTTCGGGATCGGATGCGCTGCGTGTTCGAAAGCGCTCGAAGAACTGGTTTGAAAGGACTTCGAGGTCCTCTCCGCGCGATCCGGGTCCGAGCAGGTGCTCGGTCAGAGTCGATTCCGTAAACGCTCGCATGAACTGGGTGTAGGTCTCGGCGTAGGCCTCGCGATCTCCCGACCGCTCGAGCGTCTCCCAGTAGGGATTGGCGACCTCTTCGACGTCAACGTGGACCGACTCGAGAATTTCGGCCAACGGGCCGGCCTTCTCGACGGGGGCTGTCGCCTCCCGCTCGCTGCGGCAGTAGACGGGGAAGACGTAGCGGTCGAGCACTTCCCGGTCGAGCAGCCCGGAGTCGGCGAGCTCCAGCGCGACCTCCCACATCTCGCCCAGGAGTTTGGCGGCCGAAACCCGCTCGGAGCCGTCGGCATCGTTGATCGTTGCGATGCCCTGGACAAGCAGGCAGCCTCCGGGGGCGAGCTCGCTCGCACGGGCCGACAAGAACCGCTGCCAGTCGGCCGCGGCCTGGTGCTCGAGCGCTGACCTCGGCGCGGCTGGGAGATCCGCGAAGTACATGCCCGCGCCCGGCTCGGTCTCCGGCTGCTCCCTGAACCAATGCGCGGCGTTCGAGCACATGCCCAGGTCAACGGTCGACGCGGGCAGAACCTGGTCGAAGAACGATCCTGCGCAGGCCAACGGGTAGACCGTCGCGCCGCCGATCCCCAGGTAACCGTTCTCTCCGGTCACGTTGCGGAAGAGCTGGGTGAAATCGTTGGTCGGTACATCGTTGTGAACCGCGACGATCTCGCGATCGATTCCGCGCTCGGCCAGCGCGCGCAACACGGTGCTCATCGCGTGGCTCGAGGTCGCCCCGGTGCTGGAGCCGTAGTCGGCGACCACGATCGGACCCGAGGAAGCGTCGAGGTCGAGTTCGGCGGCCAGCCGCGAGAGGAGCGGATCGCCCGCCTCGATCACCCGTCGCTGATACTCGGAGTGCAGGTCGTAGAAGCCGTCCGCCTTCATCCCGGCCGTCGTCGCTTGGTCGGTCTTGGTCAGAGCGACCTGCCCTTGGCGACTGCACCCAGTGGGCTGCGGGCGAGCAGGAGCGCCGTCAGCCCTTCTACGTCGGCGACCGTGACCGTCAACTCGGGGTGCTGAAGGACGCCCAGGGGGTCGAGACCGGGTTCCGGGGTGCCGAAGGAGATCAGCACCCCGCGGTCTCCGTTGGTGGCAAAGGTCAGCCCATGGTCGGTGACCGCTAGTCGAGCCGTTCCCGCCGTCTTCCAGTACGCGTATGGCCCGGTGATCGCGACGTTTGTGATGTTCGTGAGCGGCGTAGACAGGCGCCACGGTCCAAAGCGGGCTCTGAGCGCGGAGTCATCAACCTCGACCCAGGACGTTTCCGGCCGGATCCCGAACACGCGCGACCAGCGATACGCCGGCGCGAATGCGAACTCGAAGCGGATGGTGTCAGCGGTCGGGTTCAGAGCTTCAGGATCGTCGTGAGCGCGTCGGCCAGCGCGCCAGCCGACGCGTCGCCTGCGCGTCGAGAGCGCCAGCCGACAAAACCGTCGGGACGAACGAGCACGGCGCCGTCGGGTTCGACTCCGTAGAGCGCCTCGAAGCCACCGGCGGATGCCCGCAGGTTGCACGTTTCGCCGACGGTCAGGACCTCGACCGGCACCTTTCGCGGTTCCGCGGCTTCTTTCGCGGCCGCGCGCCACGCCTCGCCGTCGGCCCCCGCAAGCAGGACGAAGCCGCCCCCGAACGTGTCAAGCGTGGAGATGCGCTCGCCGTCACGCTCCACCCACATGTGAGGGGCACGGCCGCCCGGGCAACCGTTCTGGACGTAGTCGGCCATCGGGTTCTCGACGGGCGGGGGGGAGGTCCCGTCGGGCGCGACGGCGCCTTCCTCGTAGCGGAAGCCGAGGTCCATGCCCTGGCGTCCTCCCGCAGGCCGGGCCGCGATGCCCGCGCGAACAGTGTCGAGATCGCCCGCCCGCACGGCGTCGACCATCTTGTTGGTCCCGGCCCCGCGTTTGGCGCTGTAGGACACGTTTGTATCGGCGACCGCCCGCCGCTCGAGCTCGTAGGTGTCGAGCAGCGCGGGACCGGCCCAGCCCGAAACGACAGCCCCCACCTTCCACGCGAGGTTGTGGGCCGAATGGAGCCCGGTGTTCATGCCAACACCGCCGTCAGGCGTGGTGCGATGGGCTGCATCGCCGGTGAGCAGAACGCGCCGGTCGACAAATGCGGTCGAGAGCTCGGCGCCCATGATCCACGACTTGATCGCGATCACCTCGACGTCGAGATCGTCGAGCCCCGTCGCGTTGCGGATCGTCTCTACGCATCGTTGCTCGGTGAAGTCCTCGACTGTCTCGCCGGGAGCGAGATTGACGTGCATCAGCCAGAGGTCGTCGCCGTTGATAGTCACGATCGTCCCGGCGACACGAGCCGTCATCACCGAGTACGCCCAAGCCGGGCGGTCTCGCACCAGCGGACCGAGCGCGGCGCGGTGGTAGATGTTCACGAAGTGGCCCATGTCGGCGTCGCCGGCGCGGCCGATGCCACACTCGTTGCGGACTGAGCTGTCGTTGCCGTCGGCCGCGATCAGGTATTGGGCTCGCACTGTGCTCGTCTCCCCGCCGTCGTGGGGAGCGATCGTTGCCGTCACGCCGTTCTCATCCTGCTCGAACGCCGTCATCTCGAAACCGAAGTGAACCTCGGCGATCTCGTGGCTCTCGGCACGGTCGCGGAGCACCGACTCCGTGATGTTCTGCGGGCATCGCAGGCCCCTGACCGGGCTCTGGGGCTCGGGGGCGAGGTAGTCGGGCTCGACCGTGGCGGTTCGCCCGAGCTCTTCACCGGAGAGCGTCGTCGTCCAGAGCATCTGGTCGTAGAACTCCGGCGGTACGCCCTGTCGGCGGATCTCCTCGTCGGCGCCCCACAGCCTCAGCAGTTCGGTCGTGCGCTGCATGATCCCGACGGCCTTCGGGTGCTCGAGCGTGCCCGGATACCGGTTGACGAGCATCGAGGAAACCCCGAGCTGGGAGAGGGTCAGCGACGCGGCCAGACCGGTCGGTCCGCCGCCCACGATCAATACCGGTGTCTCGCTGCGCAACCAGGGCCTCCTTGATGCTTCCGTTGACCGACCCTACCGAGCGTCACGCCCAGATCGAGACGACCGCGATCAGCGCCGCACCGGCAACGGCGCAGACAAACTTGCGACCCAGCATCTCCGGGGCCGAGAACTCCTCCTTGAGGACGCCGAAGGTCGCGATGTAGACGAACGTGCCCGCGGCGATCCCGTCGAAGACGCTCTCGAAGACGAGGTTCGCCTGACCGGTGAGCGCCACGGCCAGCGCCGAGCCGATCAGGATCCCGATCGGGGTCATGATCGCGTATCCCATCACCGTGCGGATCAGCTGACTCCGCTCGCGGCCGGCCTCGTAGAGGCTGATCCCGAGTGCATAGCCCTCGGGCCCCTTGTGGGCGACGATCGCGATCAGGAGCGCCAGCGTCGCAGCGAGGCTGGTCTCGGCGCCGAGCGCGATCCCTGCGATCAGCGAGTGGACCGAAAGGATCACGACCAGCAATCTGGCCCGCCGCCCCGCCTGAACCGCCTCGGAGCCGGGTTGGTAGGCCTCGCCGAGGCTCGCCCGCACTCGCCCTCCGACGACCGCTTCCAGCGCCAGCACGCCGAGGAAGGCGGCGAGCGCGAGCGCCAGCTCGATCGGGTACTCGATCCCCAGTTGTGCGTCCTCGAAGCCCTCGCCGGCGTCGCCGAGCATGTGGATCAGCCCGACCGACAGGAACAGTCCACCCGCGAACGCGTTGCTCAGCGAGAATGCGGCCTCGGCACGCGGCGACTTGCTGACGCGGATGGGCAGCACGCCGCCGATGTAGGCCAGCGCCAGCAGTATCAGCAGTGCCGCGACCTTGAGCTCGATCAGTTCCATCTCGGGCCGCGATCCTAATCACGCTGATCCGACCGGCTTGAGGTCGCGAACGACGCGCGCGGCGGCGTCGGCCTCGTGTGCCACGTCGGCAAGCCAGTGCCAGACGAGAGCCGCCGACATGAACCGTGCCCGAGCCTCGTCGTCGGCCGCGGTGCCGCGCAGCGTGCCGGCTCGCCGGGTGAGCGCTGCGCGTAATTCCCCAGGGTTGGCGGGAGCTGCGTTCACCACGGGCCCCAACTGGTTTCCGGAGAGCATGGCGGCGATGCCCTTGAATCGGCCTGCGATCAGATCCACCTCGGCGTCCAGGAGTTCTGCGACGCCTGTCTCGCCGGGCACGAGGCGGTCGGTGCTGCGCAGCAGCTCACCCGATTGGAATCGGATGCGCGTGGCGATTCCGTGCAGCCGAACGGCGGAGCTGTAATCTGCCCGCGCCTCGTGGGGGGCGGCCGCGAGCGCGGTCAGTGCTTCTTCGGCTCGCGCTCCGGCCGCGAGCGCGGTCTGCCATGTGGCGGCGGTATCGGCGGTGCTCGTTCCGTGCACGAGCCAGGCGCCCGTGACCCGAATCAGCATCGCCACTGTGGCGAACGAGTCGGCCAGCGCAAGAGCGGCGAGGCGTTCGCGGCCCCCCGGCCACACCAAGACCGCGACGACTATCGCAATCACGATTCCGACACCGACGTCGATGACTCGCTCGCTCCCGATCACGAACCCGGAGCCGGTCAGCTGCCCTAGTGCCATGACGAATACGAGCGTCAGCGCTGCCGGGCCGAGCAGCGTCGCGCCCGCACGGTTGGCGAACGCGAACAGGAGCAGCGCAGCCACGGCGATCGCTCCCTGAATCAGTACGCCCGCGCCGAGCGCGATCGGGATCAGCGCGATCGCGAAACCGGCGAAGGTGCCCAACCACTGGTATCGGCCGAACTCGAACGTCGTTCGGCTGCTCGCACGCAGCGCGATGATCGCGGTCATCATCACCCAGTAGCCGCGCTCGATCGGCAGGAACTCGACCGCCGCTGCCGCCAGTCCAACCGCAGCGCCGAGCCGCACGGCGTCGCGCGTCGCCGCGGAGCGCAGGCTGATCAAGCCACGTGCGCGACTAATGGCGATCCGCGCGCGCGATCGCGAAACCGCCGGTGGCGGCGCCCGCCGGGTGAGCCGGTCGCGCAACGGCGTCGGCCGTCCGCGCGCCTGGCGGGTGAGCGCGACTGCGTTGGCGGCGGTCAACTCGAGGTCGAGCGGCAGCAGCGCGCAGTCGATGAGAGCGAGTGGGTCGTCTTGGGGGAGCCGCACGAGCTCGAGGATCTGCACCGGAGCCGAGTCCAGTTCGCGCCGCACCCCGTCGAGTCCTGGCTGCTCCTCTGGCGGCGGCGCCTCGCCGCGCAGCGCCCGGGCGCACCGGCGATCCTGCTCCGCCAAGCCGCCCAGCTCGGGTCGACCGGCGGACGAGACGCGCCCGACACGACGGAGCAGCAGCACCTGACGCTCGACGTTCGCCATCAAGCCGGCCAGGGCCTGCGCACGGCCCGCGCTCCCGAGCGGCGTGGCGAGCTCGCCGACCCGCGCTCGCAGGCGATCGACCGCAGGGACCGGGCCGCCGCCCCGCTCGAGAGCCTCGGCGACGTCGTCGAGCGCCGCGGCGATCTCGGCGGGAGCATCGGCCTGGGGTTGCCGGTCGAGCAGGCCGGTGATCACGACCACGATGACCGTCGCCAGTGAGCCCCCGATAAGCGCCGGCAGCGCGCTCGCGGCGGTTGAGGACACACCGCCCATGAAGATGAAGATGATCAGCAGCGGGTCGCGTGCCACGGCGGCGATTGTGCTCGCGCGGGCCGCCAGGGCGATCACGAACGCGAGTCCGATCGCGACGATCGGGGCGACCAGCCCACTCAGCAGCACCCCCAGCGCCGCCGCGCCGCCGAGCAGGGCAGCAAGCACCGTGCCCGTGATGATCCGGGTATCCCATCGGGCCGGGAGCGGACGGCCGAGCTGGAGGAAGATCGAGGTCACCGCGGCGGGGGTCGCACCGCCGACGCCGACGAGCGCGACGGGCACCGCAACGGCCACGGCGGCGGTGAGCGCGAAACGAACCGCAAACACCGCCGCTTCCGCGCGTCGCTCCCGGTCGCCGCTTATGAGCGTCACGAGCGACGGGCGGACTGCCACATCGGAGAGTGGGTTGCCGCCGCTCATCGCGGCGCGATGCTAACCGGCTAGCCCTCGAAATCGAGCCGCGGCAATCGCCGGTCGAGCCAGGCGGGCAGCCACCAGTTGGCCTCGCCGCAGAGCCGCATCGCCGCCGGCAATAGGACGAGCCGAACGAGCGTCGCATCGATCAGCACGGCCACGGTGAGCCCGACGCCGAGCTGGCGGATCGTCGCGATGTCGGCAAGCGCGAAGGCAACGAAGACACCGGTCATGATCAGCGCTGCTCCCGTGACGATCCCCGCGGTCTTGCGCAGCCCGTACTCCACGGCGCGATCGGTCGTGCCGAACCTCAGGTAGCCCTCGCGCATCCGCATGATCAGGAAGACCTCGTAGTCGATCGCGAGCCCGAAGATGATGCTGAAGATGAGGAACATCGAGACCGCGTCGAGCTGCCCCGTTCCTCCGAGCGGCGGGTGCTCGCCGCCGAGCAGCAGCACGAGTACGCCGAATGCGGCCGCGACGGTGACAACGTTGAGCAGGACGGCCAGCAGCGGGAGCAGCAGCGAGCGGAACATCGGCACCAGCACGAGGTAGGTGACCAGCACGAGCACCGCGATCAGCAACGGCAGCCGCCCGGACGCGGTCGTGCTGAAGTCCTGAAGCACGGATGCCGGGCCGCCGATCGCGACCGTCATCCCGGTGTCACGCTCGAACTTCCGAGCGTCGGCGGCAAGCCGGTCGCGGACGGTTTCCTCGGGGTTGGTCGGATCCGCTCGGGCAATTACGACCAGCTTCGCGGCCGACCCGCCACGGTCGAAGTTCCCGATGAACGAAGCCGCGGCGCGATCGGCGGCGCCGGATTCCTGGACCGCCGCGGTGACGAGATTCCCCGAGTCGAAAGTCCGATCCAGCCGCTTGAGGTCCGCTTCGCCGCCACCCAGATCGGAGCGGCCCAGTCGATCGGCGAAGCGACCGGTTCCGTCTGACAGGCGGCCGGTCCCCCGCTCGAGCGCTCGCGAGCGGGAGCCCCCATCACCGAGACCGTCGGCGAGACGCCCGCTTCCCCTCTGCAGGCGGTCGGCGCCACGGTCGAGTCGCCCGCCGCCATCCTTTAGTCGAGCGACCCCGCCATCGAGTCGCTTGGCGCCGTCGCTGAGGCGGTCGAGTCCGTCGACCAGCGCCGGGACCCGCCGCGCCGCCCTTTCGGCGCCGTCCACGAGCTTTCCGGATCCCCTGGCGAGCTGTCCGAGGCCACGCTCGAGCCCTTCCAAGCCGCGGTCGAGGGCACTCGCGCCGCGGACCGCTTTTCCGAGCTCCGACCGGCCGTCGCCGAGCGCCGCAACGAGCCCGTCGTAACCGGCCCTGGCGCGCTCCCCGTTGACCGGATTGCGGCCGGAGATCGCGGCCTCGGCCCTGGCGACGGCTTCGAAGGCATCGCGAAAGCGCGGGTCGGCCTTCGACGAAGGCAGCATCCTCCCGAGCGCCCTGAGGGCCTCGTCGAGTTGGCGGTCGGCGATCGCTGCAGGCCCGGCGAGCTCGCTCAGTCCGGTCCGGCCCTCGCGCAGCCCGGCTACGAGGCGCTCAGACTTCGGCAGCGCGTCGGCTACGCCCCGGCGGGCGCGCACGACGCCGTCGTCGAGCAGGCGCGCACCGTCGCGCAGCCGCTTGCTTTTGTCGGCGAGCTTGTCCGACCCGAGCACACCCCGCTTGATTCCGGCCAGTAGCCGCGCGCTACCCGCCCCGGCCCGACCCAGCCCGCCGACCAGCCGTCCGATACCGCTGTCGGCCTGTGCCACCACGTCCGACAGGCGTTCGGCTCCTTCGGCGCCCCGAGTGATGCCGGAGCGCAGCTTCGCGACACCGCGGTCGACGAGCCCGGCGCCGTCATCAAGCTTCCCGGCGGCTCGCTCACCCTGTTCGAGGGAGTTTGCGGCCCGCTCCAGCCCGTCCGGGACGCGTCGCAGCCGGCGGGCTTCGCCGGCCACCTGGTCCGGTCCGAAGACGCTGCGGATGCCGGGCTCGCGCTCGAGCCGCTTCTGCCAGGCAGTCAGCGCGCGCAGATCCTCGGGATCCGAGATCGACCCGTCGGGATCGGAGACGATGACCTCGAAGGGTGCCGCCCAGCCGACCCCGAGCGTCTTGCGGAAGGTCTCGAAGTCAGCGCGCTGGACGCTGTCGGATGACAGGGCGCGCGGATCCGGCGCCCCGCTCTGCATCGCGAAGGCCGGAACGCAGAGCAGCACCAACGCCGTGGAAACGATGATCGCGACCGCTGGTCGCCGGCCAAGCCCGAGCGCGAACCTCGAAGAGCCCTGTCCGCTGCGGTCCCTGCCGAGACGACCGCGATCGACGTTGCGCCCGAGCAGCATCAAAGCCGCCGGCAGGGCGGTCAACGCCGAGAGGATGCTGAGCAGGGCCGCGACGAGCGCTCCGGTAACCGCCGAGGTGAGCAGTCCGCCCGGTGCGACGAGCAGCGCCGCGGCGACCGCTGCGCTGAGTGCGAGTCCGGCGAAGATGACCGTTCCGCCCGCCGCTCGGGACGCCGTCTCGACCGCCGTCACCGGGTCGGCTCCATCGTCGAGCTGCTCCCTGAAGCGCGACACGATCAGCAACGAGTAGTCGACGCCGAGCGCAAGGCCCATCGCCGTCATCAGGTTCATCGCCGAGGCATCCAGATCAATCAGCCGGTTGAGGAGCGCGAGCACCCCGGCGCCGGCGCCGATCGTCGCGAAGCCGAGGATCAGCGGCAGCGCGGCCGCGACCAGGCTGCGGAAAACGAACATCAGGACGATTGCGAGCAGTGGGGCGGCGATCGTCTCGGCGCGCTGCAGCGCGCTGATCGAATCTCCGTGGATCGCTGCGGCGAGATCGGGGAATCCGGTCAGGTGCGCTTGCACCGGCGGCTCGATGCCCGCCGCTAGGTCAGCGCGCAGCTCGGGGACCAGATCGATGCTGACCTGCTCGAAGGGCAGATCGGCGCGCACGAGCAGCAGCGCCTGATCCGGGGCGGGTCGGAGAGCATCGCTCGAGTCGGCGGACCAGGGGTCGAGCACGACGACGCCCTCGTGGCGCTCGAGCCGATCGGCGAGCGCCTTGCCCTGCCGTCGCAGGTCCGCTGCGGGACCGCGCAACAAGACCGATACGGCGTTGCTCTCACCGAACTCCGCTTGCGTGAGCGCTCGCGCCTGCGCCGACCCCGAGCCGGGGATGCTCAGATCGCTGCGGTGGAGATCATCCTCGACGCCGATGCCGATCGCCCCGAGCGTCCCGATCAGGGCCACCCACAACCCGAGCACCAGCCGCGAATGGCCGATCACCAGGCGGGTGAGCCCGGTCACACGTCATCCTTGCACTTCGAAAACATGGATGAACTAGTATGACAAAACTAAGTATGGGGAAGCGAACCTACGACCAGTATTGCCCGGCCGCACGCGCCCTTGATGTAGTCGGCGAGCGCTGGACGCTCCTGCTTGTGCGCGATCTGATGCTCGGACCGCGCCGTTACACGGACCTGCTCGACGGTCTCCCGGGCCTCGGTCCGAACGTGCTCGCCGAGCGGTTGAGGGGGTTGGAGGAGCAGGGGATCGTACGGCGCGCCAAGCTGCCGCCCCCTGCGGCGTCGACGGTCTACGAGCTGACCGAACAGGGCGCCGGTCTTTCGGAGGTTGTCCTCGCCCTCGCAAAGTGGGGCCACCGGTTCATGGACATGCCCGCGGTCGGCGATTCGGTCAACGTCGGTTGGATGCTTCTGTACCTGCAGTCGATCGCCGATCGTGAGGCAGCACGCGGCGTCAGCGAGGTCTACGAGTTCCGGATCGACGAAGAGGTCTTCCATCTGATCGTCGAAGACGGCTCGGTCGAAGCGGTCCAGGGTCCGGCACCGGGCGGCGCCGCGGTCGTCGTCGAGAGCGACCTCGCCTCGTTCGCCGCGGTCGGATCGGGGCGCCTCGATCCGTACGAAGCACGCGACCGAGGCCTGACTCGGGTCGCGGGCGACGAGCAGGCGATCGAGCGCTCGTTACGGATCATGGTGCTCGGCCGAACTGGTGATCAGGCCCCGGGGTAGAGTTTTGATCGACCCACGGGCGAACTAAGGGGAGTCGCGATGACTGGACGGGCCGGTATCTACGGGGTGCTTGCGCTGATCGGGTTGGCCGCCCCTGTCGTGGGCCTGATCCTGTTCGTGAAGGCTTTCGGGCTGGACCTCGGGCTCCTGGCCGCCCAGGCAACCGGATCGATCACTGCATGTGTGATCCTGGCCGACCTCACCATCGCCTCGGTCGCCTTCTGGGTCTGGATGTCACGCGAAGCCCCCAGGCTGGGCCTGCGTTGGTGGCCGTTCGTGATCCTGAATGTCGTCGTCGGACTCTGCTTCGCGCTGCCGCTCTTTCTGCTCAGGCGCGAGCAGGCGCTTCAGGCGCGCGACTGAGGCCGCGACCGAGGGCACCGGCGCACTCCTCGGCCGCTCGTCGCGAATCGGGGTCGATCAGCAGCAGGGAGAAGCCGTGGGGGAGGTTCTCGAATCGGCGCGATTCGACGTCAACTCCCGCCTCGCGCAGCCGGTCGGCGAACCGCTCGCCCTGATCGCGCAACGGGTCCATGCCGGCGGTCGCGATGAAGGTCGGCGGCATCTGCGCGAGCGCATCTGAGTCGACCACCGTCATCCTTGGGTCGAGCTGAGCACGGGCTCCGGGCGCGTAATGGTGGACCATGTCGATCATGCTCTGGCGGCCAAGGATCGGCCCGGCCGCAAACAGTTGCGCCGAGCGATAGGCGCAGATGTCGGCGTCGACGACCGGATAGATCAGGAGCGCCATACAGGGCTTCTGATCCGCCGCTGAGAGGCCCAGGGCGACGGAGGCGGCGAGGTTGCCGCCCGCGCTGTCCCCGCCGACTGCGATCCGTCCCGGATCCACCCCGAGCGACGCCGCCTCGCGCACGGCCCAGCGATAAGCCGCCAGGCAGTCTTCCTGCGCGGCGGGGAAGCGGTGCTCGGGTGCCTTGCGATAGGCGACCGCGAGCACCTTGCAGCCGGCGCGCTTGGCGAGGAACTTGCAACCGTTGGCGTGGCTGGCGAGCCCACCGAGCACCCAGCCGCCGCCGTGGAAGTAGACGATCAGGCCGGCATCCGGGCCGAGGCCAGCCGGCTCGTAGAGCTTGGCGGCGATTCGACCGTCCGCTCCGTCGACGTGGAGCGCGCGCGCCGGGGCGTCCTTGCCATGGGCGGCGCCCATCACGCCGAAGGCGAGGTCGACGGCCTTGCGTGCGATCGGCGAGGGGTGCCGCGCGGCGAAGTTGAGCGTCAGCGTCGATGGGCCGGCCAGTAGCGCGAGGCGCGGCGAGAGTCGCTGGCCGTCGGCCCGCCGGAATCCGGTCCACGAACTCACTCGCCTTTCATAGCAGCCGCGCTCGCGTCACGGTTAGGATGGGCGCGTGGCCAACCTCGGAGGAACGGCGAGCACAGAGATCGACGCGTCGATCGACCAGGTCTGGGCGGCGATCGAGGACGTGCTCGCCGCGCCGGAGTGGCAGGACGGCTTGATCGCGATGGACGCGCTCGAGCGCGACGATCAGGGCCGTGCGACGCTCGTCGAGACCGAGAACGACGCGAAGGTCCGAACGATCAAGTCCGACGTCAGCTTCGCCTACGCCGGGCCGACCCGCCTGAGCTGGCGTCAGGAAAAGGGAGATTTGAAGTCGCTCGAAGGCTCATGGGACCTGGAGGACCTGGGCGGCGGCCGGACCCGCGCGACCTACACGCTCGATGGCGACCCCGGACGGGTGCTCGGGATGCTCGTCCGTGGGCCGGTCGAGGGCTACATTCGCTCCGTTCTGGTCGAAGGCCGACCGGGCGAGCTCAAGCGCCGCGTCGAGGCGGGCTGACCGCAATCGTCTGACCCCGGGCGTAGCGTGCCCGTGGTGGAGTCGCTTCACCCGACCGTCGCGCTTGCGATCGCTGTGCTCGCATCGATCGGGTTGCTCGTCGTGTCGGTTCGGTTTGCCGCCTACCGCGTTCGACACCAGTTCACGGGCGAGGACATCAAGCGCGAGCGCCAGGCCGCAGCCCGGCACAGCCGCAGCGTGATGGCCGGCCGCTCCGCCGAACAGCTGGTCGCCCTGCTGCCGGAGTTCTGCGATCGGTTCGACACCGAGGACGCCCGCTTCCTCGGCGCCCCGGTCGACTACGTGGTGTTCGACGGGCTCTGCGCGGGTGAGCTCGACGAGGTCGTCCTGCTCGAGGTCAAGACGGGCGGCTCCGCGCTCAACGCCCGCGAGCGACAGGTCAAGCGCGCGGTCGAGGAGGGTCGTGTCCGTTACGAACTGTTGCGGCTGTAGTCGGCCATAATCCAGCGCGAATGAGTGAGCTTCCCCGCATCGGAGCCGAGCTCGCCGGCTATCGGCTCGAATCGCTCGTCTCGCGCGGAGGGATGGCGGTCGTCTACCTGGCCGAAGACCTTCGGCTGGGGCGCAAGGTTGCGCTGAAGATTCTGGCCGCCGAGCTCGCCGAGGACGATGCGTTCCGGGAGCGGTTCCTGCGCGAGTCCAGGATCGCGGCGAGCATTGATCACCCGAACGTGATTCCGGTGTACGACGCCGGAGAGGCCGGCGGGGTTCTCTACATCGCGATGCGCCACGTCAAGGGTGGCGATCTGCGCTCCTTGATCCGCGTCGACGCGCCGCTGGCGGTCGACCGCGCCGTGTCGATCGCGACCCAGGTGGCGAGCGGGCTCGAGGCCGCTCATCGCGAGGGATTGGTCCATCGCGACATCAAGCCCGCCAACGTCTTGCTGATTCCCCGGCGTTCGTTGAAGTCCCAGGACCACGTCTACCTGTCGGACTTCGGCCTCGCCAAGCACTCGACGTCGGTCAGCGGCCTTACCTCGACCGGTCAGTTCCTGGGCACCGTCAACTATTGCGCGCCGGAGCAGGCCGAGGGCAAGCCGGTCGACCATCGTGCCGACATCTACGCGCTCGGCTGCATGTTGTTCGAGTGCCTGACCGGCCGACCGCCGTTCAAGAAAGAGGAGGACCTGGCGGTAGTGATGGCCCACATCCGCGAGCAGCCCCCGCTGGTCACCGACTTCGAGCCGGGCATTCCGCCCGCGCTGGCGGAGGTCGTCGCGGCGATGCTCGCCAAATCTCCCGATGATCGCCAGCAGACCTGCGATGAGCTGATCGAAGCACTCGCGGCGGCCGCTCCTGTCGGGACGCCGTCGGTCGAGACGATCACGCGCAGCGCGGTCGCGGCCGCGGCCGCCGATCCGGTCAGTCTGCCGCCCGCGTCCGCGGCGCCGTCCCCGTCCCCGTCCCAGCCGCCGGTGCCGCCGGCCTCGGTGCCGGTCCCCTCCGCCGCGGGCGGGCGTCGCGGGCGGACGCTGATCGCCGCCGGAGTCGCCGCGCTCGCGCTGGGGGCGGTCGCTGTGGTGCTGCTCACGCGTGGGCCGGGCGAGCAAGCGACGGACATCGCAGCCGGCCCCGCTCCCGAGACGCGCACCGGGGAGGCGCCCGCGACCGGATCGGCATGGCGCGTTCGCAAAGGCGCGCCGACCGCGCGGCAGCAGGCCTCGGCGGCCGTGCTGAATGGCCGCATCTGGCTGCTCGGCGGTCTGACCGGCGACGCCGCCGCCGAGGCGACACGGGGGGTGGAGGCCTATGACCCGGCGATCGACACGTGGACTCGCGGCCCCGACCTTCCGGTCGCGCTTCACCACCCGATGGCGGTCACCTACGGCGGCGAGCTCGTCGTGATCGGGGGCTGGGCCCCGAAGGGCGCGGACCTGACCGCATCGACCTCCGATCGGGTTTTCGCGCTGCGCGACGATGCCTGGACCGAGCTCCCGAGCCTCGGCCAGCCGCGTGCGGCCGGCGCAGCGGCCGTCGTCGGCGATGAGATCGTCGTCGTCGGAGGGCAGAGCGACGGCGAAGTGGTGGCGGCGACGGAGATCTTCGACGGCCAGCGTTGGCGGGCCGGAGCCGACATTCCGACCCCGCGCGAACATCTCGCCGCGGCCTCCGAGAGCGGGCAGGGCCATCTCTATGCGGTCGGCGGCCGGGCTCTGTCCGCCGATCAGAACTCCGGGGCCCTCGAGCGCTATGACCCGGGCGCCGATCGCTGGACCAAGCTCCCGAGCATGCCGACGCCGAGCGGCAGTCTCGGCGCCGCGATCGTCGACCGCCGGCTCGTGGCCGTCGGCGGCGAGACCCCGACCAGCGTGATCGACGTCGTCCAGTCCTACGACATCGCCACCGAGGAGTGGTCGAAGCTACCGAGCCTGCTCGAGCCGCGGCACGGGCTCGCGGTCGTCGCGATCGGGAACACCCTTTATGCCCTGGGCGGCGCGGGCGCACCGACCCACGCCGAATCGAGCACGACGGCCGAGGCGCTCGACTTCCAGTAGACGGATCAACCGGGCTAGGATCGCCGGATCGCCACGGACCACCCAGCGGCTTCGGTCGAGTACCGCGCCGCGACCAAGCGTTACCCGCGCCAGGAGCATCCAGCGGTCGACGCGCTGTCCCTGGAGGTCCCGGCCGGCGAGATCTGCGTACTCGTCGGTCCGTCGGGCTGCGGCAAGACGACCGCGATGCGGCTCGTCAACCGGATGATCGAGCTGACCGATGGCGACGTGCTGCTCGATGGACGCACGATCCGGGAGCGGCCCGCCGCTGAGCTGCGGCGTGAGATCGGCTACGTGATCCAGCAGATCGGTCTGTTCCCCCACCTGACGATCGGGGAGAACATCGCCACCGTGCCGCGGCTGCTCGGCTGGGAGAAGCCGCGCATCGCCGGTCGGGTGGAGCAGCTGCTCGAGCTCGTGTCGCTGCCGGGAAATATGCGCGACCGGTACCCGGCGCAACTCTCGGGCGGCCAGCGCCAGCGCGTCGGCGTCGCTCGCGCGCTCGCGGCGGATCCTCCGCTGATGCTGATGGACGAGCCCTTCGGTGCGATCGATCCGATCAACCGCGAGCGGCTGCAAAACCAGTTCCTGCGCCTCCAGGCCGAGATCCGCAAAACGATTCTGTTCGTCACCCACGACATCGACGAGGCGATCAAGATGGGCGATCGGATCGCCGTCCTGGGGGAGGGCGGAAGACTTGCCCAGTACGCCACGCCCGCGGAGCTCCTGATGGCACCGGCCGACGAATTCGTCGAGGACTTCGTCGGCTCCGATCGGGCGCTCAAGCGGCTCGCGCTCTTGCGGGTGCGGGACATCGACCTCTGGAAGGCCCCGCTCGTGCGCGCCGGCGATCCAACCGATCGTGCGCGCGCGGAGCTGCGCGAGGCCGAGGTTCCCCACCCGCTGCTGATCGACCACGATGGCCGTCCAGTCGGCTGGCTGACCGAGCGCGACCTGGCGGGTGAGATCGTTCCCGAGCGGGCCGACACGAGCGCCGAACCGGTCGTCGAGCTCGACGATGTCCTGCGCGACGCGCTATCGGACCTGCTCGCCGCCGAAACCCGGTACTCGCCGGTTGTAGACGCGGGCGGCGCGATTGTCGGGGTGCTTTCGATCGAGATCATCTCGGAGTTCCTCGCCTCACCCGAGTCCCTGCAGAGCGGGGCTACGCCCGCCGAGCGCGCCGGCATCGAGCCGTGACCCTCGCGCTCCTGGCTCAGGGGGGCGTACAGATCCGCGACCGCTCGGGCGCGAGTTGTATCGCGGAGAACGGGTTCTGCCCGGGGTGGATCATCGAAAACTTCGGTCGCTATCTCGAGCCACTCGCCCAGCACGTGTTCCTGACCATCGTCTCGGTCGTTGCCGGTTTCGCGATCGCCTTCGGACTCGCGCTGCTCGCCCACCAACGCCGCTGGCTGATCGGACCGATCACGAGCGCCACGGGGATCCTCTACACGCTGCCGAGCCTCGCGCTGTTCTTCCTGCTGCTTCCGATCACGGGCCGGGGATCGCTGACCGCGATCATCGCTCTGACCGCCTACACGCTGCAGATCATCTTCCGCAATGTCGTCCGCGGTCTCGAAAACGTCCCACCCGACGCGATCGACGCCGGGCGTGGGATGGGCTTTACCGACCGCGGGCTGCTCTGGCGGGTTGAGCTGCCGCTGGCCTTGCCCGAGATCGTCGCCGGGGTGCGGATCGCATCGACGACGACGGTCGGCCTCGCTACGCTCGCCGTGTTCGCGGGCGCCGGCGGACTCGGGTCAGAGATCGTGGCAGGCAGCAACATCACGTTCCGGACCGGAATCGTCGCCGCCGGTGGGATCGCAGTGCTGCTCGCATTCAGCTTCGACGTTGCGCTGCTGGTCCTACAGCGGCTGCTCTCGCCGTGGCGAAGGGTGGCGGTCGCGTGATCTTCATCGACGCGGTCGACTTCATCTTCAACACCCGAGAGGCGCAGACCGGCGGCGTTGAGGTCGGCGGGCTCGAGCAGGCCTTGGCGTTCACCTGGGCCCATGTGCAGCTGAGTGCCGTCGCGATGTTGATTGCCTGCTTGTTCGCCGTCCCGCTGGGACTCTGGCTGGGCCACCTCGGCCGCGGCGAGCTGGTCGCGATCAGCATGTCGAACATCGGGCGCGCGGTACCGAGCCTTGCGCTGATCGCGTTCTTCGCTGCGTACATCGGCGTCGGCTTCACGAACGTCACGATCGCGCTCGTGCTGCTCGCGATCCCGCCGATTCTGACCAACGCCTACGTCGGAGTCCGGCAGGTCGACCGCGAGGCGATCGACGCCGCCCGGGGGATGGGTTTGACGGCCGTCCAGATCGTCCGGCGGATCGAGTTGCCGCTCGCGCTGCCGACGATCTTCGGCGGGATCCGGATCTCGGCGGTCAACGTGGTCGCGACCGCGACGATCGCGCCGCTTGCCGGGGTGCTGACGCTTGGCGATTACATCCTCAGCGCCAACGTCTACGGCGATGCGGGGCGCTTGGCCGGTGCCCTGATGGTGGCGGCGCTCGCGGTCGCGGTCGAGCTCGGGTTCACAGCACTCCAGCGCCTGATGACACCCCGAGGACTCCGGGCGGAGGCGAGCGGGTAACCTCGCGGCAGCCATTCACTCGAGGGGAGCTTGAAATGCAGCCGAGGGGCCTTCTGACGATTTCCGCCGTGCTCGCGACAAGCGTCGCGTTTGCGGCTTGCGGGGGGGACAGTTCAACCACACCCGACTCCGGGCAGCCGCCCGCCGCCGGAATGATCGAGGCCAACCCCGAGAACGAAGGCGTCAAGCTGACAATCGGTTCCAAGAACTTCACGGAGCAGTTCTTGCTCGGTGAGATCTTCGCCCAGGCGCTCGAGGCCGCCGGCTATGAGATCGAAACGGATCTCAACCTGGGTTCGGAGCAGATCGCCCTCAAGGCGCTCGAGGACGGGCAGATCAGCGGCTACCCGGAGTACACGAGTACCGCTCTCACATCGTTCCTCGACGTCGATGCAGCGGATATCCCCCCGGACGCCGCCGAGGCGGTGGCGCAGGTCAGCGCCGATTTCGCGAAGCGGGGCCTCGTCGCCTTCAATCCGACACCGTTCACGAGCGCCAACGCCGTCGGCATGCTGAGCGAGCGCGCCGAGGAACTCGGCGTCACGACGATCTCCGACCTCGAGGGGCTCTCCGACGAGCTGACGCTCTACGGATCGCCCGAGTGCCGCCAGCGGCCCGACTGTCTCGTCGGGCTCGAGGAGGAGTACGGGCTCGGGTTCAAGAAGTTCACTCCGGTCGACATCGGCCTGCGCTACGAGGTGCTCGACAAGGGTCAGGCCGACATCTCGATCCTGTTCACGACCGACGCCCAGCTCTCCACGCGCGAGGACATCGTCCTGCTCGAGGACGACAAGGCCGTCTTCCCGCCCGGGAACGTCACCTTCGTCGCGTCCGATGAGGCGGTTGAGGAAGCCGGACCGGACTTCCGCGGGACGATTGAGCTCGTCGAGGGCGGGCTGACCGAGGAGGTCATGCAGGAGCTGAACGCCCGCGTCGACGTCGATCGGGAGAAGCCCACCGACGTCGCGGCCGATTACCTCAGCGAGGCCGGCTACGTCGAATGAGCAGCGGCATCGCCCGGCTGGCCTAGGTGCTCGTCGTTAAGGGACTCCTGGGCCGCCGACGGTGTCGCACGCCTCGACGCACGTTCTCCCGCCGGTCGACCTGAGCTGAGCCGGATTTGTACTCGGACCAGGACTCCGCGCCCGTCCGGCTGCCGCAGCCCGAGCGCAGCCCGTTCGGAAGCATTCAGCGGCGAGTCCTGCTGGCGGTCGCGCTGATCGTCTTCGTCGCGCTGGTCGCCTACCTCGATCGCGGCGGCTACCGCGACGCGGCCGGTGATGAGGTCACTCTGCTCGACGCTTTCTATTACGCGACGGTCAGCATCACGACGACCGGTTACGGCGACGTGATCCCGATTTCTGACCGCGCCCGATTGCTCACGACCCTGCTCGTGACGCCCGCGCGGATTCTGTTCCTGATCCTGCTGGTCGGGACGACCATTGAGTTCCTCGCGGAGCGGACGCGCGAGGCCTACCGACTACGACGCTGGAGGAAGAGCTTGAAAGACCACGTGATCATCTGCGGGTACGGGACGAAGGGCCGCAGTGCGGCCGCATCGATCATCGGCGGCGGGTTCGACCGGGCCCGGATCGTTGTCGTGGAGTCATCCGAGTCGGCGCTCGAAGATGCCCGAGCTGCTGGCCTCGCCGCGATCGCGGGCGATGCGACCGAGACGGGGGTGCTGCGCACCGCCCACGTCGACTCCGCCCGTGCCGTCGTAGTCGCCACCCACCGGGATGACACCGCTGTCCTTATAACGCTGACGGCTCGCGAACTGAACCCGGCTGCCACCATCGTCTCGGCTGTCCGCGAGGAGGAGAACGCCCATCTGCTGCGCCAGAGTGGCGCCGACTCGGTCATCACCTCCTCGGGCGCCGCCGGCCGACTGCTCGGTATCGCGACCGAGACCCCGCAGCTGGTTGCCGTGCTCGAGGACCTACTGTCGATCGGCGCCGGCCTCGATCTCGTCGAGCTGCCTGCCTCGACCGACGATGTCGGGCGCGAGCTCGTCGACTTCGACCGGGAGCAGCTGGCGATCGGGTTGATCCGCGCTGAGGAACTGCTGCGCTTCGATGATCCGCGCGCGGCACGGATCGCAGCGGGTGACCGCGTCGTCTGCCTGCGCAGCAACGACGACGGCACCGCCGCTACCTAGACGGGCGGCCGGTGCCGATCAGTGCCAGCTTCTCGGCTCGGCGCAACGCCTTGATCCGGACCTCCTCGCTGCGCGCGCTGCGCGCGTCAGGAAACTCAAAGAGCGCGGCGAACTCGAACGGGCCGCGCCCGCGTGTGTAGCGCGCCCCGCGACCCGCCGCGTGAGCCGCAAGCCGTCGTGCCGGATCGTAGGTCCAGCCGCAGTACAGGCTGCCGTCTCCACAGCGCAGGAGGTAGACGTAGGCGCGGCGCGCGTCGGTCGTCAAAGCCGGGTCGATGGTGACGGTCCTTCCGGTCGCCTCTGCCGAGCGGTCGGTTCAGCGTCTGCTTCGGTGCCGAGTAAGGTCCCGTCCGTGTCAGACCAGCCGACGATCGTCCTGCACATGCTGCCGCCCTCGCACCCGTGCATGACGGTGATCGCGGCGCTCGAGCACAAGGGGCTCGACTACGAGCGCGAGGTGTTGGCCGGCGGTGAGCACAACGATCAGATCGAAGCGATCTACGGTGTCGGCAAGCGCACCGTGCCCGGAGTCCTCTTCGACGATCAACCGGTTCACGGCTCGGTCGCGATCCTGGAGCGGCTGGAGCAGATCGCTCCCGATCCGTCGCTTTATCCCGAGCCGATCGCCGACGAGGTCCGCGAG
Source organism: uncultured Thermoleophilaceae bacterium (assembly GCA_963790245.1). Lineage (GTDB taxonomy): Bacteria > Actinomycetota > Thermoleophilia > Solirubrobacterales > Thermoleophilaceae > JACCVG01. Next base: position 596,742 of record CAWBNP010000002.1, on the reverse strand, counting down.
GCCGAGCTGTGGGGCGATCGCGAGCTCCAGGACCTTGGACGGAGGCTTCCGTTCGGTGCGATGCAATTCCGCCCCGAGGCGATGGGCAGCTTCGGCGGGGTCGGAGCGCTGGATCCGGCGGGCGTCGACTTCGCCCTCAAGTATGTACGGGGCACCTGGCGCTACCACGGCATCACCGCCGTGCGGTTGGCCGAGGATCTCGCCGGGCTACCAGCGAAGATCGATCACATCGACGCGCTCGCAGAAGCGGGGATCATCGGTGGAGACCAGCCGACCGCGGCCGATTTCCAGATCGGTGCGACGCTGCGGGTGCTACTGACGATCGGCGATCTCGGGCCGCTGCTCGAGGGCCGTCCGGCGGAGCGGATCGGGCGCAAGTGGTTCCCCGATTACCCGGGCGCGATCCCGGCGGGCGCTTACCCGGCCGGCTGGGTCCCCGCCGCCTAAGAGGAGCGGTCAGGCGCCCGCTCAGCCGGAGCTCGCCGCGTTCCAGCGTAAGGAGGAGGGGCGGTCGTTCCCGCGGCCGTCGCCGAGCGAGGGCCAGGGGATGCTGCGCTCGACGTCGCCGACCGGCGGCCTTGACCAGTTGCAGACGCCGCCCCGGAAGATTCCTCGCAGCTCCCTGATCTGGTCGGCGCTCAGCGCCCCGCCGTAGTCGCCGGGGTCGACCGGCTTGCGCCGGCACTTGATGTTGTCATCGGCGAACGGCCCTCCGGCCTGGGTCCTGACCGAGGAGATCGCCGGGAAGGCCGCGTCGCAGAGGCCTTCGCCCGCCTTCTGCTCGTTCGGGATGAACGCCCCGATCGGGAAGGCCAGTGTCGGTGACGAGCCGCTCGCGGCGTCCGGTGCGAGTGGCAGCCGTACGCCGAGCGGAAGCGTCAACCCGTCGGGGAGATCCGCGCGCGACCCGGCGGGCGCGAGCACGCAGCTGTCCTGGGCGACTGCGGGCCGGACCATCCGGACCGCAGCCGGCCGGCCGGCGGCACCCGCGCCTTCAAGGCGGTCGATCCACTGATCGATTGCGATCCGCCCGTCGGGCGGGGTCGAGACACCGCGCCAGATCGACTGGCTCGCGGTCGATCCGGTGCGCGCCAGACGCGCCCTCACCTGGAATGGGCGGACGATGTCGTGGATGTCGGCGACGGGGATCAGGTCGAGGTAGGTCGCGAGATCGATCACCGGCGTTCGCGGCAGCGAGCCGCGACCGATCACGAGGCCGAACCGGTAGGCGCGGTGGGCGACCGCGGGCTCCATCTCGGTGCGGTCGGCGGTGTTGCGCGCGTCTAGATCGAAGCCACCGATCCGGCGGTTGAGATCGACGAATTGCTCGGGGCTGATCGCGCCCGAGCGGAGCGCTCGTAGTCCGTACTGGACCCCGATGTTGTCGTAGGGGCGGCGGGCAAAACCGGTCTCGGGATCGCGGCCCCAGAAGCCCGCGGTCGCGTCCTGGAGCGTGCAGCGGACCCCGTCGGGATTGCTCTTGCGGTCGTAGCGGACCTCGTCGGGCACGGCGCTGGCGCAGCCGCGTGCCGGATCGAGCCGTGAAAGGAAGGTGTCTTCCCAGTCCGGGCAGATGCGAGCCGTCCGGTGGCCGGCGACGGCCGCTTTCTGGGCGTCACTCCATTCCAGCGCCGTGCTGCGCCAGTAGTCGCCGAGCAGCCCGCAGTCAACGACTGTCATCGCCGTCGACGGGATGTCGGTGAAGCTCGCGACCGGCAGCGCGCCGTCGAGCAGCCCGGGGTAGTTGTTGACCGCGTTGTACTGCTGGAGGGCGCCGCCGGATCCGCCGACCCCGACGACCCGCTCGATCGGGGCGCCGAAGCGCTCCGCGACGTGCTCGTGGATCATCATCAGCGACTCGGCGCTGACCAGCGGATTGCAGTAGACACCGAACGTCGTCATCGTCGAGATGGCGACCACATCGCCCTCGCCGATCCGATCGGCCAAGCCGTAGATCGTTGCGAAGATCGAGTCGGTCGAGAGGCCTAGCGGGAGCCCGCCGAGGACGTCGGCGGGCGAGTTCCGCCCCTGCTGGTAGCCGACGCCGCAGCTCTCTCCGAACGCGTAGGTCATACGGCCGTTCCACGCCGGATCGAGCGGCGCCTCGCGTCCGCGGGAGGCCGGATCGTCGAGCACGGCGATTCTGGTGATGCCGCGGTTGATCGTGCGGGATTCGACACGGACTACCCAGGGCACGGTCTCCCCGGCGCTCGTCGTGGTCCTCATCACGTCGCCGGGGTAGGGGGCGAAAGGGTCCTCGAGCCGCTCGTAGCCCTGGTCGAGCACCGAGCGGTAGAACCACTCGACCCGTGGCGCCGCCGAGCAATCCGCATCCCGGGGCGCGCCAAGGCCGGCGTCCTCGGTACGACAGAAGAAGGGCTTCTGCTGCGGGCCGGAGATGATCGGCCCGCGAATCGAATGGTTGACGACGCGCAGCTCGGCGCGCAGCTCGCGACCGCCGCGATCGACCTCGGCGACGATCCGGTTGGACCCCCGCCGCAATCCGCCGACCGATCCGCGGCGGGTGTCGGCCCCGACGGCCGTGAAGTCCCGGCGGACCGCCGATCCGTTGCGCGTCAGCCGCAGCCGCTCACCGGACCGCACCCCGCGGACCTCGAACAGCGCCTGACCACCACTGACGGCACGGGGCGGGGCGGAGACCGTCACCAGCTGGATCTCGTCTGCGGCCGGCGGCTCGGTCTCCAGCGAGAACCGATCGACCGACACGTCCGCGGCAGATGCCGATGGAGCCGCGCCGGTAGCGACCAGCGCCAGCAACGCGACGCCTGAACGACCCCCCCGGATCACGAAACCTCAGGCCGCTACGCGCTTGGCCGCCATGCCCGCGGCGAGCGAGGTGAAGCCGAAGAGCATCAGGTCGACGCCGACGAGCAAGCCGATCGCCCAGGCGGCCGAGTCCGGCAGCTGGACGAGGATCAGGACGCCGACCGCGATCCCTGCGACCGCGCTCAACGCGATCGCGCCCGCGCTGGGCGCCGAGCGCTCCGCGACGGCGGCGAACAGGCGCACGACGCCGCTGATGATGAACAGGAAGGCCAGGACCTCCGTCAGCGTCAGCACGCCCGACAGCGGTACGAAGACGATGTAGAGGCCGGCTGCGATCGTCAGCAGGCCGAGCAGCAGACGGACGACTACGCGACCTGCCGATCCGCCCGAGAAGGCGTCGATCAGCGTCGCCACGCCGGTGAAGACGAAGACCCAGCCGATGATCTGGCCGAAGAGCAGCGTCGGGATGATGGGGATGACGATCGCCGCGATGCCCCCGACGATCCCGAGCACGCCCGCGAAGATGAGCGTCTTCCACCCGCCAGGCTTTGTCTGCTGAGCACCCGCAACCGCATCTCCGATCGACATCCGCTCTCCTCCGGTCGTGTTCGAGCCCTGCATCCGGGCGGTTGCGAGCTTACCCCGTAAAGAGCGGATCGGCAGGTACCGTACGCGCCATCCGACGAGCCCCGTCCAGCCCCATTCCACTCCCGCTCGCGCTGGCCGCGGCGCTGCTTGCCGGCTGCGGCGGCGGGGGAGCGGGCGTCAGCACCGACGACTCCACGCCGAGTGATTTCGCGATCCAGGCCGACGGCCTCTGCGTCGAGGCCCAAGCGCAACTGACCGGCGCGACCGACGTCGGATTTCCGGACGATCGCGGACAGGCGCTCGAGCTCGCCCGCAAGTCCGTGCCGATCCAAACCGACCTGCTGGCCGAACTCGACTCGATCGACCCGCCCGACGACCAGCGCGGGGAATGGCAGCGGTTCCTGCGCGTCCGGCGCGAGACCCTGACGCTGAACCGGGAACTCGTGGTCGCGCTGGAGAACGGAGCCGATGACGCCGCAATGCAACTCGGGGCAGAGGTCGACGGCCTCGGCGACCGCTCGCGGGCGCTCGCCTCGGCGCTCGGTCTGCGCTCCTGCGCCGGCGTTCTGCCACGCGCCGCGAAGGAGGACATTGCGGCGGTGATCACCCGCGTGGAGACAGTCGCCGATCCGCTGGTCTGCTCGGAGGCCTTTACCGACAGCTACCTAGAGCGGCTCGCCGGGCGGGGGAACCCGGTGGCGGCCTGCGTCCGGCGCTTCTCGAGGGTCGCGCCTGCGCTGGCCTCGGTGGTCGAGCGCGTGAGCGGCACCGGCCCGGCGGCCACCGCCCGCAGCACGCCGACGGGCGGCGAGTACGACGGCCAGCGGCTGACCTACAGCCTCGTCAAGGTGGGATCGAGCTGGCGCATCAACGGCATGAGGAGGGACGATGACGGCTGAAGAATGGATCGACCGGTTCGCTGCGCTGATCGGGGAGGACCCGCTATCGGCGACGACGCGCGGGGAGCTGCTCGAGCTCGCGGCGACCGCGGCGCACGCCTCCGAGCGGATCGCCGCGCCGATCGCCTGTTACCTGGCGGGCCGAACCGGCCGGCCGGTAGCCGAGCTGGCCGAGCTCGCGAGCGAGGTTCACTGAAGCAGCGCGGAGGCCCGTTCGAGATCGGCCGGGCTGTTGACGTTGAGCAGCGGGTCGAAGGCTGCCACCGCGGTCAGCTGCTGGACCGGGACGATCGTGGCGCCCAGCTCGTCCAGGATCGCGAGCAGCGAGTCCCCGCGCTCGAGAGCGGCGCGCAGGCTCGGGAGAGAGGCCTGCCCGTAGCGCGCCGCGAGCGGGTGGACGCGGCCGTCGGCGCCCTGAAGCGCCACCAATCCCTTCGCGGGGTGGTCGGCGAGCCGCCGCAGCAGCCCGGCCCCGATCAGCGGCATGTCGCAGGCGAGCGCGACCACCGGTCCTCGGGCGTGCTCGAGGGCGGCGACGAGCCCGGCCAACGGGTGCCTCGGGCTCGGCGGCTCGAGCACGATCGGGTGGTCCAGCGGCGGCAGCTCGCTGTCGGGCTTGGCGACCACGAACGGCCGCAACCCGGCCGCCTCGGCGGCGCCCAGAGGCCAGGCGATCAGCGGCCGCCCCGCGAGCTGAACGGACGCCTTGGCGCCGCCGATCCGCTCGCCCGCCCCGCCGGCGAGCACGGCGCACCTGGTCGGCTGCGCGTCCCGGGCTTTACGGCCTCCTAGGATTCCTTTCTTCAATGCGGCATCCACGATGACAGCCGTCGCACCCGACCCGCTCGAGGTCGAGCGCGCCATCGAGATCGTGCGCGGCGAGCTCACACCGCTCGGCGTCGAGCAGGTCGCGCTCGAGTACGCCCATGGGCGGGTCCTGGCCAATGCGGTGCGGGCGGTCGATCCGGTCCCCGGGTTCGACGGCTCGGCGATGGACGGCTTCGCACTCCGCGCGGAGAACAGCATCGGCGCGAGCGACGCGACGCCGAGGCGGCTGCCGATCGCGGGCGAGTCGAGCGCCGGGCATCCATTCACGGGATCGCTGCCGCCAGGGGCCTGCGCGCGGATCTCGACCGGCGCGGTCGTGCCTGAGGACGCCGATGCCGTGATCCGGCTCGAGGAGGTCGTGGAAGACGCCGGCACGATCCTGCTCTCCGCCGCAGTTCCGATCGGTAACGACGTCCGCGGCGCCGGCGAGGACATCCGTGCGGGTGCGCTGGTGTTGGGAGCGGGGAGGCGAATCACGGCGGTCGAGCTCGGCGTCCTCGCATCGCTCGGCCGGCCTGTGGTCGACGTCAGGCGCAGGCCGCGGGTGGCGATCCTCGTAACCGGTGATGAGCTGATCGGGCCGGAGCAGCCCGCGCGGCCCGGATCCGTCCGCAACTCGAACGCCTACGTTCTCACCGGCCTCGCCCTCGAGGCGGGCGCCGAGATCGTCTCGGCCGATCGCGTCGGCGACGATCGGGAGGCGACGATCGCTTCGATTCGCGCCGGCCTGGACGCCGACGTTCTGGTCATTACGGGAGGTGTGTCGGTTGGTCCCCACGACCACGTCAAGCCGGCACTCGCCGAGCTCGGGGTCGGGCAGCGGTTCTGGCGCCTCGCCCTGCGGCCGGGACGGCCGACCTGGTTCGGAGTGGCGGCGCCGGGGACGCTCGTGTTCGGGCTGCCGGGCAATCCTGTGTCCGCCGCCGTCACCTTCGATCTCTTCGTTCGGGTTGCGCTGTGCGAGATGCAAGGTCTCCCATCGGCGCGCCGGACCGTCCGAGCCGTGCTCGAGGAGCCCTACCCTAAGTCGCCGGGTCGCGCCCACTACGTCCGGTTCTCGGCCGACCTGCGGGGTGGGCGGTGGTTCGTCCGTCCGACCGGGGATCAGTCCTCGCATGTGCTGACCTCGATGTTGGACGTCGATGCCATCGGGCTCGTGCCATCGGCGGCTGCCGGCCTCGCGGCGGGTGACGAGATAGACGTCCAGCTTCTGCCACGTTCCCTTGAAACCGGAACTAGGCTTCGGTAGATGATCTGGCAGATCGACGTGCTCGTCAGCCTCGTGATCGCCGGGGCGGCGCTGATGATCGTCGTTCTCGTCGGCCGAACGCTGGTCCGCACACGGCGCTGGAGCGTCAACAAGCTGGCGGTGGCGACGGTCCTGATCCTGTTCACCGTCGGCATCGGGCACCTCGCGAGCGCCATCGCACTGCTCGGGGGTGGCCCGGACGCGCTCGCGCTGCGGGCCAGCGCCTCGCCGATCGTTCTGGCGTTCAACGTCGTGACGGCGTTCGCCGCGGTCGGCCTACTCGCGCTGCGCGATCAGTTCGGGATGTTGCTCTCGGTCTCAGTCACCCCCGCCGAGCTCGAGCTTCGCCGAGCGATAACGGCGGGCGAGTTGACGCTCGAGTATCAGCCGCACGTGGCGCTCAAGAGCGGCCGGGTCGAAGGGTTTGAAGCCCTCGTACGCTGGCGTCATTCAAAGCGCGGCCTGCTTGCGCCGGTCGAGTTCATACCGCTGGCTGAGCGGACCGGCCTGATCCACGCCATCGGGCGGTTCGTGCTGCGCGAGGCCTGCGCCGCCGCGGTCGACTGGGAGAGAGGGGCCTCACGAGCCTTCGTCGCCGTCAATCTCTCGGCGCCGGAATTGTCCGACGATTCGCTGGTCGCCTCAGTTGGCGAAGCGCTGGCCGCGACCGGCCTGGCGCCGGAACGACTGGTGCTCGAGGTGACCGAGAGCCGGATCGTCGAGAGCGACGGGGCGGGTCCGGCGGTGCTCGCGGAGTTCCGCGCGATGGGAGTCCGGATCGCGCTCGATGATTTCGGGACCGGCTTCTCGGCGCTCTCGATGCTCGGCGCGCTGCCGGTCGACGTGATCAAGATCGCGCGGCCGTTCGTGCAAGACCTCGAGCGGCCGGGCACTGAGGCGGTTGTCGGCAGCTTGATCGAGCTCGCCGCGAAGCTCAAGCTTGGAACGGTCGTCGAAGGGATCGAGACCGAGGCGCAGGCCGAGACCCTCGAGCGGCTCGGCTGCGAGCTGGGTCAGGGGTATCTGTTCGGCCGCCCGATGGCGGCCGCGGCGGCGGCGGCCCTGATCGAAGCGGGTGCGCCCGTGCTCCCGGTCGCCCGCGCCTGAATGGCTCGCGGTCCTCTCAGCCGCGCCGCGCTCGCTGCCGCCGTCGCGATGCTCGCCCCGGCGCCAGCGCTCGCCGCTCCGGAGGCCGAGATCGACGCCCTGTTCGAGGCGCCCTGCCCCGCGTACTTGGTGATCTCCAGCACGAACCGCTGGAGTGAGGAGGAGGTCGCGCGCGGACTCGACAACCGGTTCGTCGTGTCCGAGTTCCCCGCGGAGGAGCGTCAGCTGGCCGGGGACATCGATTGGACGCAGGACCCCTTCGGCAGCTCCGACTGGCGGGGCGACCTCCACTCGCTGAAGTGGCTTGACCTGCTCCTGTTCGTCTACAACCGCGGCGCGGCCGATTCCGGATCGGCCGCGATCGAGCGGGCGCGCGACGTCGCGCTCGACTGGATTGCCGACAATCCGCCGCCGCCGCCGCTCGGGGCGGGCGTGTACGCCGACAACAAACCCTGGAGCCCGAAGGTGGCGGCCGATCGAGCCCCATACATCGCCTTCACCGCCCGCACGATGGCCTGCCGGGAAGCCGCCCGTCCGGGCGAGGACGGGTTCTTGAGTCGCAGCCAGGCCTCAGCGCTGCTCGACTCGCTCGCCCTGCACGGCGCCTACCTCAGCGATCAGGCCAACTTCCGCGAGTCCAACCACGGCCTGTTCGTCGACGCCGGCCTGCTGTTGCTCTCCAAGTACCTGCCGTTCACAAGCGGCGCGGCCGGGTTCGGCGAGACGGCCCGCAACCGCTTTCCGCTGACCTTGATGGGACGGACGAACGCGGCGGAGGCGCTCTGGCTGGAGCACTCTGCGGGCTATCAGCGGCTGGCGACCAACACCGCTCGGGACTTCATCCGGTTCTCGGCGTCCGAGGACGCCGCGCTGCTGGATCTGCAGGCGCGGATGGAGGACACGACGGGCTGGTTCGTGCTGCCCGACGACCACGTCGTCCAGTTCGGCGACACCTACCGCAAACCGGCTCCTGGGTGGGCGCGGGGGGCGGCCGCCGACGACTCCGGAATGCGGGTCTTCCGCCGGGGTGGCTATGCGATCGTCAAGCGGCCCGATCGCGATGCCTACCTGGGCGTGGCGGCGAGCTTCCACAACCAGACCCACAAGCACTCGGACGACCTCAGCTTCGAGCTCTACGAGCGTGGCCGCAGGATCGTCTCCGACACCGGCCTGTTCCACAAGGACGACGGCGAGGAGCGCGACTTCGAGGTCGAGGCGCGCGCCCACAGCGTGCTCCAGGTCGATGACCTCGACTTCCCGCGCGATACACGCTCGGCCTACGGCAGCGGAATCCGTGCCACCGGCACCGGGCACGGCTTTTACCTGATCCAGGCGACCAATCCGCTGCTTGCCGAGCAAGGGGTGCGGCACGAGCGGAGCTTCCTCTACCGGCCCGGGTCATTGCTGATCGTCGTAGATCGAGTGGTTTCCGACGCCGAGCATTCGTACCGGCGCTGGTTCCACTTCGGTCCCGACCTGACGCTCGACCGGAGCGGACGGCGGATCGGCTTCCGGGGTGGGCGCGTCGCGGGAACGCTGACCGACGCCGACCCACGCTCGAGGATCGAGACCTTCTTCGGCGACTCCGATCCGCTGCAGGGGCTGACCTTTCCCAGTTTCAGGACCGCCGTGCAGCGGCCGACCGTGTCGCTGAGCACAGGGCCACGCGAAGCGGACACGACGATCGCGACCTTCAGCCTCCAGCGGCGCAAGGCGTTTCGCGTGTCCGAGGCGCGCGGGGCCGGTCTCGTGCTCTCCGTCGATCCACTCGGAGCCAAGCGCCCGACGACGTTCAAGCTGATCGAAAAGGCGGGCGTCCTCGCGCTGGAGAGGGGCGGAAAGAGCCGCTGAGAGCTATGACTCGTCGGCGATCCGCCGGATGACTGCCTCCGCGAGCTGCGCCGCGGCCTCGACGGTCTCGTACACCAGGTTCGCCGGGATGTCGGATGGCCAGTGGTAATTGGAGAGCGCCTTGTTGCGGTCCACCGAGCAGATCGTCGCCGTTTCGTAGCCGGCGCGCGACGGGATGATGCTGTCGGTGCTCGACCGCGCCCGCAGCCCGCGGCGCAGGGCGATTCCGGCGCGCTCCGCGGTCTCGGCTACGAAGTCGCTCAGATCGCCGTGGTAGTCCTCCATGAACATCGGCCCCTCGCCCTCGAGCAGCGCCAGCCGCGGTGAGCCGACGGTCTCCAGGTTGAGGAACGAGGTCGTCTGTACCGGCAACTGCGCGCTGTGGCGCTGCATGAACGGGCGGATCCCCTCCTGCAGCGACTCCTCCGCCCCGCAGGAGACGAACAGCACGCGCAGTCCGCTGACCGGCCGATCGCGCAGGGCGGCGGCGACGGCGACCATCGCAGCCACTCCGCTCAGGTTGTCGTTCGCACCCGGCACCGCGGGGCGTCGGGCGATGTCGAGGAAGGCGGCCGTGCTCCCGATGCCGAACAGCGTGGCGAGCGAGACCAGCCGCGGCCGGCGCAGCAGCAGCCCCAGCGCCGTCAGGAACGGCGGTCCGAAGACGGGCGCCCAGATCGGAATCGCCGTATCGGTCCGCTCGATCAGGTCGGGCCATCGCTCGCCCGCCTTGCGCTGGAGCGTCTGATCGAAGACGAGCCCGCTGTGCGGCGCGTCATGGTGTGCGAGCAGGACAAGCGTCCGGTCGGCCCCACGGTCTCCGCCTTCGCCGACCACGTTCCAGGCGGTCTGGCGCCGCAGCAGGACCGGCCTCAACGGGCGAAGGCCATTGGAGATCTCATCCGCGATTCCGGCCCCCGCAGCGAGTCCCAGCAGCACACCGGGCCAGCGGCGCGAGCGCCCGAGGATTCCGGCCAGGACCCCGAGGCCGCACCAGGTGGCCAGCGTCCACCAGTAGGAGGCGTAGGCCTCCTCGGGCTCCACTCGTGCGGGGGTATCGAGCGCATTGAGCTGCTCGGCGATCCATTCGGCCGCTTCGCGCTCGCCCGGCGAGCAGGACGGGCGGTAGATCGACGCGAGGTGCTCGACCACCGTCTCGAGCACCGATCGAGCGGTCCGGCCCTCTGGTCCCGTGGCAAACACGGCGCGCAAGGCTAACGGCCCGCGATAATCAAGGGGATGATCGATTCCCCGAGCCTCGCGCTCGCGCTCGCCGCCGGATTCGTCTCGTTCGTCTCGCCCTGTTGCCTGCCGCTGGTTCCCGGCTACCTGGCCGCGATCTCCGGGGGGACACCGCCGGTCGCAGGCGAGCGGCCGAGTTCGGCGCTGCTCGGCCGCAGCCTGATCTTCATCGCCACCTTCTCGCTGGTCTTCATCCTGCTCGGCCTCTCGACGACCGCGCTCGGGTCGTTGCTCGGCGGCAACCAGCTCCTGCTGCGCAGGATCGCGGGCGCGGCGATCATCCTGATGGGGCTGTTGTTCATCGGCTCCGCGTTCCTGATGGGGCTCAATCGCGACTGGCGCGTGCCGCGGCTGATCGAGCGCGCGGGCAGGGGAGGGCCGGTGATCGCCGGTCTCGCGTTCGCGCTCGCATGGACACCGTGCGTCGGCCCGACGCTCGGCGCGATTCTCGGTCTCGCGGCGACCCAGCAGTCGACCGCTGAGGCCGGGGCCCTGCTGGCGGTCTACTCGCTCGGGCTGGCGATCCCGTTTTTCATGTCAGCACTGGGGTTCGGCGCCGCTCAGAACGCGTTCGCCTGGATTCGGCGGCACTACCGGGCAATCCAGATCGTCTCGGGGGGCGTGCTCGTGGTGATGGGGACGCTCGTCTACACCAACGAGCTGACGCGCCTCAACATCGAGGCGCAGAGGCTGCTCGACGGCTGGGGGCTGAACTTCTTCCAGAACGTCTGAGCCGGTTGTAAGGTTCGCGCCATGAACGATCTCCGCTTCTCCTTGCCCGTCCTCATCGTGTCGCTGGCTGTCGTCGGATGCGGGGGAGGGCAGAGCACCGCGCCAGCCCCGACAGAACCGTCTGAGACCTCGTCGGTCGCGACCGATCCGGGCATGAGCGCCGGGGCGCCGGCCGAGGTCGCCGGCGGGCTGTGTGCCGAGTTCCGTGAGACGGTCGGTTCGTTGCCGACGCCAAAGGGCGAGGACGAGATCGCCGAGTTCGAGGAGTCGCTGGCAGCTGCCGAGCAGGCCTACATCGACGGGATCCGCACGCTGGCCGTCGATCCTGCCGACCAGGGAACGCTCGATGAGTTCGTCAGCGTTCAAGAGAAGCTCGCCGACGCGCGCGCGAGCTACAGGGCTGAGCCCGATCCCGACGGCGGAGGCGTGGAGGGCGGCGCCGACGCGGCCGAGCTGACCACGGAGGCCGAGCGGCTCGCCTCCGAGCTCGGCATCCCGGGCTGCGCGGGCGTCTGAGCTTCCTCTGGCGGAGTCATACGGTCGCTCGCGTGCAGAGCACGCGTTGCTCCCTCTTCCGCCGCCAGACTCGCTCATCCGCGCGCTCCGGCGCGGGCGTCTGAGCGCTAGCGCGAGCGCGCGTTGCGTGCTGCTGCCAGCTCGCTGACCCGCCCGCCGAACTCGACGACGTAGAGGTTCTTCCGCTCGAAGCCGCGCCTGCCGCTGCCGAAGGCGACGGCGCTGGGCATGTTCAGCCCGCGGGCGACGACGCAGATCTGTCCGCCGCGGTCGACCCGCCAGACCTCGCCGAACAGGTTGGCGGCCACGAACAGCCGGTCGCTGCCGTCGCGGGTCATCCCGTCGAGCCCGGCGAACAGGTCCAGCGGGCCGTCGGGCCGTGCAAAGGTGTTCGGCTGCTTCGGCCGGTCGATCGCGATCCGCTGGATCGCCGCGGGCTGGAAAGTTTGGGCGGCATACAGCGAGCGGCCGTCCTCACTGACCACGAGCCCGTTGCCCGAGATCGTCGAGGCCCAGTTGAGCTCGACGCGCGTACCGCGCACGCGATCGATGCCGATTCCGAAATCGTTCGACGCATAGATCGTCCCGTCGCGTCCGCGCGCCAGTCCATTCGCCATCTGGAGCCCTCTCACGAGTACCTGCGAGTCGCCGGTACGCGGGTCGATCCGTAGCAGCCCGGCTCGTGGCAGGAGGTTCCCGCCGACGCCGCCTGCGATGCTGGTCCCGTAGCCGAGGATCAGGCGCCGACCGTCGACAACGAGCCCGCCGGGCGCCTCGACCGGGGTGGTGACCGTTTGCGGCGTGCCGCCGGGCCTGGAGATCCGCAGCAGCCGACCGCCGCCGGCGCCGGAGGTGAAGTAGAGCCGACCGTCGGGCCCGGAGATGACCGACTCGAGCACGCCGAGCCCGGACGCGATCGCGCGCGGCTCCACCGAGCCACGGCAGTTGGGAGCCGCCGTCGACGGCGCCGCGCCCACGACGGCCGCCGCGACCGCCGCCAGGGCCGCGAGAAACATGCTTCGAACCCTCATGCAGCAAGGCTAGCCGGGTGGCCGAAAAGGCGGCGCAGAGCGCGCCGTCGAGCGAATCTCCTAAATCCCGGATGGGTTTTGCTACTTTGGGTCGTGAACTGACGAGAACCACCGCGCCAGATGCGCGAGGAGGAGCTTCGAAAAGCCGATGGAACCGACTTCTTCCGAGACCAAGCCGGCGGGCCGCAAGGGGACGATCGACAACCCCGAGGTCTACGAGAACGTCCCGGGACACATCATCCCGATCATCGAGCAGGAGTTCGATGACTTCGACAACGAGGTCGCGAAGTTCCTCGGCGGCGACACGCCCGAGGACCAGTTCATCGGCTTCCGCCTCAAGCAGGGTGTCTACGGCCAGCGCCAGGCCGCCGAGATCCCCGTTCAGATGTGCCGCATCAAGCTGCCGTTCGGCGGCGTCACGCCGGACCAGATGGACGCTTTCGCCGACGTCGTCGAGAAGTACGCCCCGCTCAACAAGGGCCACATCACGACCCGGCAGAACATCCAGATCCATCACATCCCGCTGCCCGACATGGCGAAGGTGATCCGCGAGCTCTCGGCGACCAAGCTGTCCTCGCGCGAGGGCTGCGGAAACACCGTCCGCAACGTGACCGGCGACCCGTGGGCCGGGATCTGCGAGGACGAGCTGTTCGACCCGACGCCATATGTCGGCGCCTACGTGCGCTACTTCGTCCGCCACGACGTCTGCCAGCTGATGCCGCGCAAGATCAAGACGGCCTTCACCGCGACCGACGAAGACCGGGCGATCACCGGAATCCACGACATCGCCTTCATCCCGCGCGTGCGCGACATCGACGGCGAGCTCGTACGCGGGTTCGAGATGCGCGTCGGCGGCGGGACATCGATCATGCCGCGGATTGCTCCGACGCTGTCGGAGTTCGTGCGCGCCGACGACGGGGAGTACCTCAAGGTGACCGAGGCCTGCCTACGGATCTTCGATCGCCAGGACTGGCTGCGCAAGAACCGCGCCCGCGCGCGGATCAAGGTGCTGATCGACAAGATCGGCATGGACGAGTTCCGCACGCTGGTCGAGGCCGAGCTCGAGAGCGATTGGCACCACGGTGTCGACTACGCCGTCGAGCGGCTCGCCTTCGACCACGACGAGGAGGCTCACGCTCCGACCGTGCCGGCCGACTACGCGAGCCCGAACGGCGATCTCACCGAGTTCGAGCGCTGGTCCGAGCACAACGTCGCCGCGCAGCGCCAGAACGGCTTCAACGCGGTCGAGGTCGCCGTTGTCCGCGGCGACCTGACACCCGAGCAGTTCCGCGGCCTCGGCCAGATCATGCGCGACCACTGCGGCGGTTACGCACGCATGACCGTGCAGCAGAACATCGTCCTGCGCTGGGTGCGCGACGAGTCGATCTACAGCGTCTGGAAGGCGCTCGGCGAGCTCGGCCTGGATGAGCCGGGCGCGGACACGATCACCGACGTCGTCAGCTGCCCGGGCACCGATAGCTGCAAGATGGGGATCACCTCCTCGATGGGGCTCAACGCGGCGGTCCGCGCGCGGCTTGCGGAGATGGACGTGACCGATCCGCTTGCCAAGCGGATTCACGTGAAGATGAGCGGCTGCCCGAACGGGTGCAGCCAGCACCACATCGCCAACATCGGCTTCTACGGTGCTTCGATCAAGGTCGGCGACAAGACGATGCCCGCCTATGTGGCGCACATCGGCGGCAACTACGAGGGTGGCGAGGTCATCTACGGCACGCGGCTCAAGGTCCGGCTGCCCGCCAAGCGCGTTCCCGAGGCGGTCGAGCGCTGGGTCAACCTGTACCTGTCCGACCGTGCGTCGGAGACCGAGGAGTTCAACGCGTTCGCCGAGCGGGTCGGTCCGAAGCTCTTCGAGGACACGGTCCGCGAGCTCTCGTTGCCGGTCGAGTTCAACCTGGAGAACATGAGCTTCTTCATGGACTGGAGCAAGAAGGATGAATTCGTCGTGAGCCGGGGCGAAGGGGAGTGCGCGATTTAGATGGCGCTGGCCGTCCCCGCACCGGATCTCGATCAGAACTCCGCCGAGGAGGTGCTCGGCTACATGGTCGAGCGGTTTCATCCGCGCCTCTACGTCGCCGCCTCCTTTCAGAAGGAGACCTCGGTGATCATGGACATGATCACCGAGATAACGCCCGACGCTCGCTTCTTCACGCTCGACACGGGCGTCCTGTTCCCGGAGACCTATGAGACCTGGCGCGATGCCGAGGAGTTCTTCGACGTCAAGATCGAGGTCTACCAGGGCATGAGCCTCGCCCGTCAGGCGGCGGTTCACGGCGATGGGCTTTGGAAACGGGATCCCGACGCTTGCTGCGCAATCCGCAAGGTCAGCCCGCTCTCGGACGCGCTGAGCGCCGTCGACGGGTGGATCAGCGGCGTCCGGCGCGACCAGTCCGCGACCCGTGCCTCCACGGGCAAGGTCGAGTGGGATTCCAAGAACGAGCTCTGGAAGGCGAACCCGCTCGCCGATTGGAGCGACAAGGATGTCTGGGACTACATCCTCGCCCGCGGGCTGCCCTACAACGAGCTCCACGATCGGGGCTACGCCTCGATCGGCTGCACCCACTGCACCAAGCCCGGAGCGGCGCGCGAAGGGCGCTGGGCGGCCGCCGACAAGGACGAGTGCGGAATCCACGGCGAGGCCGGGCCCGTATCCTCGGCAGCCTGAGCTCAGAGCAGCGACATGTGGTCGTGACGGGTGCCTCGACCGGTATCGGGCGGGCGACCGCCCTGCACCTCGACGAACTCGGCTTTTCCGTTCACGCCGGAGTGCGCAAGACCGCCGATGCCGAGCGACTGACCGCTGATGCCTCGGACCGGCTCTCGACCGTGATCGTGGACGTGACCGACAGTGAATCGATCGCGAAGACCGCGGCGGGTGTCGAGCGAGCCGTCGGGGCAGCGGGGCTGGCAGGGCTGGTCAACAACGCCGGCATCGCCGTACCGGGTCCACTCGAGTTCCTGCCGATCGATGACTTCCGCCGCCAGCTCGAGGTCAACCTCACGGGGCACGTCGCGGTCACGCAGGCCCTAATGCCACAGATTCGCGCTGCCAAGGGCCGAATCGTCAACGTGACCTCGATCGGCGGCCTGATCGCCTTCCCGTTCATGGGCGCCTACCACGCCTCGAAGTTCGCGCTCGAGGCCGTGACCGATGCGCTACGCCGGGAGCTGCGGCCGTGGGGCATCCACGTCGCAGCGATCGAGCCAGGCAGCGTCGCGACCGAGATCTGGGAGCGCGGGCAGAATCAGGCCGACCAGATCCGCGAGGCGATGCCCGCGGAGGGCGAGCGGCTCTACGGAGTGGCGCTCGACGACTACCAGGAGGTGCTCGACAAGACCGCCGAGCGCGGCATCGAGCCGCGCAAGGTCGCCGAGGCGATCGAGCATGCGCTGACCTCGCGCCGGCCCAAGACCCGTTACTTGGTCGGGACCGACGCCTCGATCCAGGCGCGCATCGAGAAGCTCCTCCCCGATCGGGTCTTCGACGCGATCGTCGCGCGCTCGATCGGGGGATGAGCCGAACGAGTCAGATTTCGGCGAGTCGCTAGATTGCGGGTCACGCGGCTGTGGCGGAACTGGTAGACGCGCGGCGTTCAGGTCGCCGTGGGGGCAACCCCGTGGAGGTTCGAGTCCTCTCAGCCGCATTTGTTGAGCCCTTCAGCCGAGCTCCTCGGCCAGTCCGATGATGATGGCCTCAGGGCCACGCAGGAAGCAGAGCCGGTAGATGTCCTCATACTCGGCGATCTCGCCGACGAGCTCGGCACCGTGGCTGCGTAGGCGGCCAACGACGTCGTCGAGGTCGTCGACAGCAAACATGATGCGGCGCAGGCCCAGGGTGTTCGCCGCCGCGCTTTCCGGCTCGGGTCGGACCGCGGCCGGCGTGTGGAACTTCGACAACTCGATGCGGCCGTGGCCGTCCGGGGTCTGCATCATTGCGATGTCGGCACGCACATCTTTGAGCCCGACGGTCTGGTCCGCCCAAGGCCCCTCGACCGTCGTCTGGCCTGTCAGCTCCATACCGAGTTCGCCGAAGAACGCTTTGGCGGCCTCGAGATCGTCCACAACGATGAGGACGTTGTCCATCCGTTTGATCAACGTATCCTCCTGTTGCCTAGGTGTGCGTTCGCGCCGGGTCGTCGCTCGGCAGCACGTCGCAGGCCCAGTCGGCGCGCTTCCAGCCAGGCACGGGTGGCTCGGCGTTCGCTCGCGGCACGAACGGCGATCGCTCAACGAGCTCTAGTTGATGGATGTAGCGCGGACAGTTCGGGAACACCTCTCTCGCACGGACGCGGACCACGAACTCCGCGTTCGGGTATTCCGAGACCAGTGGGTCCCGCTCATCGATTGAGGCAATCCCGTTGACGCGCAGGCGCGCCGGCGTGTCCGAGCAGAAGTCGATGAAGAGCAGCCCGACCTGCGGGTTGATGCGGAGGTTGCCCATCGACAGATACATCCCGTTGCCGTCGTAGTTCGGGAAGGCGAGCGTGCACTCGTCGAGCACCTTGACGAAGCCGGGGTCGCCGCCCTTGTAGGAGCACTGCGGTCGTCCCTCGCTGTCCGCGGTCGCGAGGAAGAACATGTCCATCCGATCGATGAAGCGACGGTCGTCCGCATCGATCGTCCGGCGCTGGACGAAGCGCTCGTCCAGGCGGTCGGCGAGCCGCCGGGTGTCGAAACGGTCTTGGAGCTGTCGCGAGCCCTCGTGGTAGGTGTCCGACATGGATTGCCTCTAGCCGCGAGCGGTGACCGTGGTCAGCGGCAGGCCGAGGCCCGAGACCTTGCTCGGCAAGTCGAGGCGCAGCCAGCGCGAGACCGTCTTGGGGAGCGTCGAGAGGATGATCTCGTCGAATTCGCTCGTATTGACGGCATCCTCGATCGCCGCGAGCGGCTCGGGATCACCAATTTTCCCCTCCACCGGTCCGCCGGCCGCCTCTTCGAGCAACGGCAGGGCCAGGGCGAGTGTCGTCGCGGCCTCCTCCTCGCCCTGACTCTGAGGGTCGACGACCTTGTGTAGCCCCTGTGGGTTGCGCGGGACCAGCAGCGTGAAGCGGGACGGGCCGACCGCGACGCGGGCGCGGACCGCATCGAGCAGGGCTGGGGTCGCGGCGGTGCGGTTGGCGACGACGAGAACGCGGGCAGGCGCTGAGCGCTCCATTGTTCCTCCAGGCTCGTTTCGCGCGAGCCTACTTCAGCGCTGTGCGGCCTAGCTGTTTTCTGAGCGTGCGCGCGTCGGCGTGCCGAAGACGCGGTCCCAGTACGGGGCGCTGACACCGAACCCGCGCTCATGGTCCTGGAAGTGATGGCGCATGTGAGCGGTGCGCAGCATCTTTCCGGCGCGGGTCGTGGGGGTGAAGTGGTGGAGGTAGTAATGGAGCATGTCGTAGGCGAGGTAGCCGAGCAGGAAGCCGCCGCCGAACGCCAGCGCCGGATCGAAGCCGAGTACGCCCCAGAAGCCGAGGAAGAAGAGCGACGCGAGCGGGATGCTGACCGACGGCGGCATCACGAGCCGCATCGGATCGTTGGGATGGTCGTGATGGACCCCGTGCATGATCCAGTGGAGTCGGGCGCCGATCCCGTCCTCGGGCTCGAAGTGGAAGACCACCCGGTGCAGCCAGTACTCGGTCAGCGTCCAGAAGAAGTAGCCGCCGATCGCCCAGGCGATGACCTCGATCGGCGCGAGCGCTCCGAATGCGGTCGCGAGCATCAACGAAATCGCGGGTACGAAGATCAGAACCGGAATCGCCGGGTGGACCCGCGAGAGCTTGTCGAGCAGGTTCGAGTCGAACATCCGGGGGGATGCCTTGAGCGTGTCTGAGCGGCGGGCGTGGGATTCCATGCTTGCGTTAGGTAACCCTAACGGGGGGAAGGGGTTACCCGCGAGATTGTAGCCGCGATCCGTGACGGGACCGTGATCACTTCGGGCTAGGGAATCCCCTTGGTCTTCTCGCACTCGAAGTCGAGATCCGAGCCCCCGCCGCCGCCGTTGCAGCTGTCGCGACCGGCGCCGCCGAAGAGCTCGTCGTCGGCCTCGTCGCCCTTGATCTTGTCGTTGCCGCTGGCGCCCAGCATCTCGTCGCCGTCCTCGCCGCCGAAGATGTCGTCGTTCCCGCTGCCGCCGTAGACGACGTCCGACCCGGCGTCGCCAAGGCCCATATCCGAGCCGCCGCCGGCAATCAGCTGATCCGAACCCGGGTCTCCATGCAGCTTGTCGTTGTCCTCGTCGCCGACGAGGATGTCGTCACCGAGGCCGCCGCCCATCCGATCGGCGCCATTGTCGCCGGTCAGTACGTCGTCGCCGTCGCCGCCGAAGATCTTGTCAGCGGCATCCTCACCGAGCACGGCGTCGTCGCCGGGTCCCCCGATCACCGTGTCGTTGGAATCGCCGCCCGCGACGTTGTCGTTGCCGTCATCACCCATCACCCGGTCGGCTCCGCGGCCGCCGGAGAGGCTGTCGTCGCCAGGGCCGCCGCAGATGATGTCGGCCTTACCGTTGCCCTCGATGACGTCGTTACCGCCGAGCCCGGAAATGACGTCGTTGAAGGCGGTCCCGTCAATTCGGTCATCGCCGGGGGTCCCGACGATCGTCACCGGCTTGCCCCCGCAGGTTCCGAACGGCGCTGGGAGGGTGACCGGGACGGCGAGTTCGAGGTTTGTGCGCTTCTCGCAGCGCTCGCGGCCGACGTCGGTATCGGTGCCCGCGCCGCCGTCGCAGGAGTCCTCGTCCTTGCCCGCGTCGAGCGTGTCGTTACCGGGGCCGCCGGAGAGGATGTCGTCGTTGTCCTGTCCGAGAACCGTGTCGTTGCCGGACCCGCCGTCGACCTTGTCGCGGCCGTTGGAGCCGAAGACCTGGTCGTCGCCCGCCCCTCCGAGGATCTTGTCGTCGACACCGCCGCCGATCAGGACGTCGTTGCCCTCGAGCCCGTTGATCTTGTCGCTTCCGCCGTCGCCGAGCACGACGTCATTCCCGGGGCCGCCGACGATGGTGTCGTTGTCGGTGCCGCCGAACATACGATCGTCCTCCTGCCCGCCGAACATCGTGTCGTTGGAGCTGCCGCCGAAGATCAGGTCGAAGCCGCGCTCGCCCGAGAGTCGATCCTTGCCGCTGCCGCCGAGCAGGATGTCGTCGCCGTCCTTGCCGGTCAGCTTGTCGGAGTTCTCCTCGCCGACAAGGGTGTCGTCGCCGTCGTTGCCATCGAGCCGATCGTTGCCTTCGCCGCCATAGAGATGGTCCACACCGGGGCCGCCGAACAGTTTGTCGTTGCCCTCTTCGCCGACGAGGTTGTCGAAGCTGTCGCCGCCCTTGAGCGTGTCCTTGCCGTTCCCGCCGATGATGTCGTCGCCTTCGCCCTCGCCGAAGATCTTGTCGTCGCCGGGTCCACCGAGCAGGTTGTCGGTCCCGCCGCCTCCACAGATGATGTCATCGCCGCCGCGCCCCGCAACATTGTCACTGCCCTCGCCGGCGACGATCACGTCATCCTTGTTGGTGCCCTTGATCTTGTCGTTGCCGCCGCCCTTCTCGATCGTCGCTTTCTCGCCGGCGCAGGTGGCGCGCTTTGCGTGGGCAGGCGTCGCGGCGATGCCGGCCAGGACGAGAGCGAGGAGGAGAGTGAGGGCACAGGTCAGCGTGCCGGCTCCACGCAGGCGCTCACGGGTGACTGTTGCTCTCGAGGTGCTGTTCATGTCTTACCTGCGTAGTGTCCGTCGGCGGGCAGCGCACCGCGAGTCGACGACGCCAGGACCACCCAGGGTAACCATCAACCGCCGAACCGGTGTCACCGGGCGATTCGGCGGGGCGAAAAAGTGCGACGGCCGCGCGCACGAGCAGGCAGGGGTTGCCCATACAGCGACGGCCGCCGCTCCTGACAGGTACCCAGCCTGCGCGCCGCTACACCTTCGCCACCAGACCGCCGGTATCGGTCGCGGCCGTCCTCGCCACGCGCGAAGATGATCGCGTGGAAAAGGATCGGCGCTCGAGCGGGGTTCGGGGACGGCAGCCGTCGCGCGCGGTCGTCCTGCGCCGCCGCATCCTTGCGATTGCGGGCGGGCTCGGCCTGACCGTCGTGCTCGCGCTGATTCTTACCGGGTCGCTCGGCGGCGCCGGCCTTCCCGCTCCATCGGTCGAGCCATCGACGACCGGCAAGGTCGCCACAGACCCCGAGCCCGATCTGGGCAGCGGTCCGGCGGGGCCCCAGCAGCTGGCGGCGGGCAAAGTCCTCGAAACCGCCGACTGGAAGCCCACGAGGGCCGAGGTGCCGATCCTGATGTACCACGACGTCGAGGCGCCGCCCGCGGAGGCCCCGTTCCCGGAGCTGCATGTCGATGCCCGCGATTTCGCCGATCAGATGTCCTGGCTCGCCGGTCGCGGGTACACGGCGGTGACGATCGATCAGGTCGCTGAGGCCTGGTACAGGGGCGGGTCGCTACCGGCCAAGCCGATCGTCCTCACCTTCGACGATGGCTTCGCGAGCCACTTCGACGTCGCCCGCCCGGTGCTCGCCGACCACGGGTGGCCGGGGGTGTTGATGCTCCAGGTGATGAGCGGGAAGGGACTTCCCGAGGGGGGCGCGATCTCGCCGAAGCAGGTCGAGAAGCTGATCGCCGGCGGGTGGGAGATCGGCTCCCATACGATCACTCACGCCGACCTGACGACGATCGACGGCACCCAGCTCGAATCCGAGGTCGCGCGCTCGCGCGATGCGCTGCGCGAGCAGTTCGGCATCCCCGTCAACCACCTCTGCTTCCCGGCCGGAAAGTACGACGACACCGTTATCGCCGCCGCTGAGAAGGCGGGTTACGAGTCGGCGTCGACAGTCGAGCCCGGCCTCGGCGATCGGAGCGAGCCCTTCACGCTCGAGCGAATCCGGGTCGACGGCAGCGATGGCCTCGACGGGTTCGTCGGCAAGCTCGAGGCCGCGGGGGCCTAGCCCCCGGTTAAGGACAAAAGCCCCGCATCAGCAGGGCTTTTGTAGTACCGCCACGGAGATTCGAACTCCGGTTTCCGCCGTGAGAGGGCGGCGTCCTAGTCCCCTAGACGATGGCGGCAGGACGGCGACATTGTAGGACAAGAATCCGAGCGCGGTGGGTCGTGCCGATCGTCACGGTCTATGCTGGCCGGGACAAGCGGTTGGTGGTGAGGGAAGACCGGTGTTCAAACCGGCGCGGTCCCGCCACTGTGACCGGCTATGCCTCACCGTAGAAGCCACTGGGGAGCACCGTTTCCCGGGAAGGCGCGGTGAGGCGAAACCGGGAGCCAGGAGACCCACCTCCAGCCGAAAGCCACGTTCCCTCGAGGAAGGGGAGGCTCACATGATGAATTCCCGGATGAGGACCGCCATGGTCCCGATCACCACGGCCGTCGCGCTGCTCGCGATGTCGGCACCCGCAATGGCGAAGGCGGTCAAGGCCGACCTTCGCGTCGAAGGCCGCAACGGCAAGGCGCTCGACCCAGGCACGACCTACAAGACGAACACGGTCAAGGCGCGCTCCAGCTCGAAGTGCGGCCCGA
The DNA here is from genome assembly GCA_963790245.1 of uncultured Thermoleophilaceae bacterium. GTDB lineage: Bacteria > Actinomycetota > Thermoleophilia > Solirubrobacterales > Thermoleophilaceae > JACCVG01. The sequence goes on along the minus strand of CAWBNP010000002.1, from coordinate 574,389 downwards.
CCACCGAGAACAAGCACACCCTGCGTGGGCCGAACGCGATGGGGATCGTCGCCGACGCCGCCGAGAAGAGTCGGGACCTCGATCCCTTCCGGGTGAGCGACACGTTCGGCTTCGGGCTGATCGTCTGCGAGGTCGGTCGCTTCGGTGCCTTCAACAGTGCGCAGGCATGGCTCTTCAAGGTCAACCACGTCGCCCCGTCGGTCGGCGCCGATCAGGTCCGGCTCAAGCGCGGGGACGAGGTGCTCTGGTACTTCGCCAACTTCAACAGCGGGCAGAACACCGGCGCGGAGCTCCAGCTCAACGCACCCGCGCGCGTCAGCGCCGGACAGAAGTTCACCGTGCGCGCGACCGCCTTCGACTCAAAGGGCAAGCGCACTCCGGCGGCCGGAGTGCGAATCGGCGGCGGGGCCTTCCCGCTGACCGGCGCCGACGGGCGGGCGACCGGAACGATCAACAGCGCACGCGGGTTCGCCAACCTCCGGGCGACCCGCGGCGATGACATCGCGGCCGCACCGGCGCAGGTCTGCGAGCGAGGTGGCAAGCGCTGTCCCTGAGCGGGTCGGCGTTGATTCGATGAGGCGGCTGCTCGCCCTCCCGCTCGCCGGGGCCATCTGCATGCTCGCCGCGTGCGGGCTCGGCCCCGGCGAGGTTCGGGAGGGCGACGGCGCCCGTCTTTCGATCACGCGCGACTTCGGCCAGCGCGAGCTGGGCACAGCCGAGCTCGACGCGATCGCCGAGCGGGATACGGCGATGAGCCTGCTCCGCTCCAGCGCCGAGGTCGAAACCGAGTACGGCGGACGGTTCGTCCAGGCGATCGACGAGTTGGAGGGCGGCGGCTCGGGCGGAAACCTCGACTGGTTCTTCTGGGTCAACGGCGCCGAGGGCTCCACCGGGGCGGCCGAGCAGCGGCTGGCACCCGGCGACGTCGTCCAATGGGACTACCGCGACTGGCGGGCGACGATGACCATTCCGGCGATCGTCGGCGCCTTCCCGGAGCCGTTCGTGCACGGCTTCGGAGGGGACCGGCTGCCGATCCGGGTCGAATGCGCAGATCCCGAAGGGGCCGCCTGCGACGCGGTCAAGGGCTCGCTCGAGGCCGGCGGCGCTCCGGCCCCCGGGGCGGCGCTTGGCGCCGGCGGCGGCGAGGAGCTGCTGAGGGTGATCGTCGGGCCGTGGTCCGAGCTTCGGGAGCTGCGAGCCGCGGCGGCGCTTGCCGAAGGGCCGAGGTCCAGCGGGGTGTTCGCGATTCCGGGCCCGACTGACATCGAACTGCTCGACGTTGCTGGAGAGCCCAGCGCGAAGCTCGGCGCGGGATCCGGCCTGATCGCCGCGACCGTCCCGACCGGCCTTGCTCCGACCTGGTTCGTGACCGGGGTCGATGTGGCCGGGGTCGAGGCCGCGGCCCGGGCCCTCGACGCCGAGACTCTGCGCGACGCCTTCGCGGTCGCGATCGAAGCTGACGGGCAAGTCACCAGGCTCCCCGTTGTCCCGAGTTCGACCCGGCCCTAGGCGATGATCCCGATTCCCAGCTATCGCTTCCGCCCGAGCCCGTTGCACTCGGCGCGCGCCGGCGCGACCACGTCATTCTGCACCGCGCTGGCGCTCACGGGCCTGCTGTTCGACAGCCCTCTCATCCTGGGCGCCGGGTTGCTGGCGATCGCGATCGCGGGGCTCGCCGCCGGCGTCGGCGCCGAACTGGGGCGTGCCGCGATGCTCGCCGTTCCGCTCGCCCTGCTGGTCGCGATCGTCAACCCGCTCGTTTACCAGGAGGGGGCGACCGTCCTCGTGCGCGGCTGGTCGTTGTTCGGCTTCACCATCGACATCACGCTCGAGGCATTTCTCGCGGGGTTGCTGGCCGGTGTCCGGGTGCTCGTCACGATGCTCGCGTTCGCCCTCTATTCGGCCTGCGTCGACCCGGACGAGATGCTCCGGCTTCTGCGCCGCTTCTCCTACCGCTCGGCGCTCACGGCCGCCCTTGCGACGCGCATGGTCCCGCTGCTCGCCCGCGACGCGCGACGTCGGGCCGACGCGGCCCGTTGCCGCCCCGCGCCGCCGACCCGGCGCGCCGTGGCGCGGGCCGCGCTCGCCGGTTCGCTCGACCGCGCGCTCGACACGGCGGCCGCGCTCGAGGTGCGGGGTTACTCGTCTGCCCGCCGACCGATCAGCTCCCCCCGGGCGTGGTCGCGGCACGATCTCGCCGCCGCGTCTTCGGCCGCCGTGATGGTTGTCGCCTTGCTGGCCGCCGCGATCGCGGGCGCCGGAGAGGTCGTCGCCTACCCGCGACTGGAGATCGTCGCCGGGACGGCGGAGTGGGCGCTCGGTGCCCTGCTTCTCTGCGCGACCCTGATGCCGTTCGCCGTGCCGGGCGCCCGACTGGGGACCGCCCGTGCCTGATCCGCTCGTGCTCGCGGAGGAGTTCTCCTACACCTACCCCGAGCTCGACCACCCGGCGCTCGGGGACATCACGCTCGAGATCGAGGCGGGATCGTTCGTGCTGCTCGCCGGGGAGTCGGGATCGGGCAAGTCGAGCCTGCTGCGGGCAGTCGCCGGCCTGGTGCCCCACTTCTATGGAGGGACGGCTTCCGGCGACCTGCGAGTCGACGGGATGAGCGTTCGGGAATCCGGTCCCGGCGAGCTCGCGCGGGTCTGCGGGTCGGTCTTCCAGGACCCGGAAACCCAGGTCGTCATGAGCGGCGTTCGAGCGGAGATCGGACTGACGCTCGAGCACCGCGGTGAGCCGCCTGAGGCGGTCGGGCGCGCGGTCGAGGAGACCGCGCTGGCGCTCGGGATCGAGGGCCTGCTCGACCGGCGGACCGAGACGCTGTCGGGGGGAGAGCTCCAGCGGGTCGCGCTCGCCGGCGCGCTCGCGCACCGTCCGCGGCTGCTGTTGCTCGACGAGCCGACCGCCCAGCTCGACCCGGTCGCGGGCGACGAGCTGATCTGGCTGCTGCGTCGGCTCAACGAGGAGTGGGGGACCACGATTCTGCTCGCCGAGCACAGGCTCGAGCGGTGTCTCGGGGCAGCTGATCGGGTGCTCGCGCTCGAGACGGGCCGGATCGTCTGCGATGGCGCGCCGCCGGAGTTCCTGCGCTGGGCTGTCGATGGCGGGCGCGAGTCGTTCGTGACGCCGCTCGCACGGATGTTCGCGCTGGCCGGGGCCGAGCCGCTGCCCACGTCGGTCAAGCAGGCCCGTGCGGCGCTCGATCCGGCCGCGATCGGCGGGCCGGCGTCAGCTCAGGCCGCCACGACGGTCGCCCGACGGGCTCGCCGTTGGCGACGGTCCGCGGGCTCCCCGGCGGCGGCGCTCAGCGTTCGTGGTCTTTGGTGCGAGCTCGACGAGGGCCCCGTCGTCCTGCGCTCGATCGAACTGGAGCTGGAGCCGGGTGAGCGAGTCGCGCTGATGGGGCGCAACGGCGCCGGCAAGAGCACGCTGCTGCGCCACATCAACGGCCTCGTCAGCCCGACGAGGGGGACGGTGCAGACGGACGGGCGCGTGGCCCTGCTGATGCAGACTCCGGGCGACTATCTGGTGCGCGAGCGAGCCGGAGACGAGGTCGACGAGCGCGCGCTGGTGGAGGCCGGACTGGCTGGGCGCGCCGATGCCAACCCCGCCGATCTATCTGGAGGCGAGCGCCAGCGGCTGGCGCTGGAGATCGTCCTGGCGGGGTCCGTTCCCGCGGTGACGTTGCTCGACGAGCCGACTCGCGGCATGGACGCGCGCCGCAAGCGGCTGCTCGGCGAGCGTCTGCAGCGGCTCGCCGAGCGCGGGTCGGCGGTGCTGGTCGCCACCCACGACACGGCGTTCGCCGCCGACTTCGCGGACCGCGTCGTCCTGATGGGCCAGGCGATCGTGATCGCCGACGGCCCGGCAGGTTCGGTCCTCGGCGGAGGCTGGCACTTCGCCCCCGAAGTCGCGCGTTGCCTGGGCGGCCGCGGGGAGGCGCTGACTCCCGAGGCGGGCGCGCCGATTCTCGAGCGGCTGCTCGTCGGCCGGAGTCTCGCGCCCGGATGAGCTGGGAGCTGCCGGCGCTCGTTCTCCTTGGGATCGGTCTGGCGGCCGGGTTCGCCTGGTACGAGCGGACCCGCCCGCCCGCCCGGATCGTCGCCGTCGTCGCGGCCCTGGCGGCGCTGGCGGTGATCGGCCGGATCGCCTTCGCGCCACTGCCCAACGTCAAGCCGACCTCCGACATCGTCCTGATCGCGGGCTTCGCGCTCGGCCCCGCACCCGGGTTCGCGGTCGGTTCGATCAGCGCGCTGGTGTCGAACATCTTTTTCGTCCAGGGTCCGTGGACCCCGTGGCAGATGGCGGCCTGGGGAGGGGTCGGCATCGCCGGCGCGGCCTTCGCCCGCTCGCTCCGCGGCCGTGACCCCAAACGGCTCGAGCTCGCGCTCGTCTGCGGGGCCGCGGGACTGGCCTTCGGGGCGATCATGGACGTCTACCAATGGACCTTCGCCGCGGAGCAGTCGCTCGCGTCATACTTCCTTATCGCGGGCTCATCGTTGCCGTATAACTTGGCCCACGCGCTGGGAAACGTCTTCTTCGCACTACTGATCGGACCCACTTTGATTCGCTCGTTACGACGCATCCGTGCCCGCTTCGACGTCCACTGGGACGAGCGCGCGCCACGTGTTGCCGCGGGCTCTGTGGTCCCGCTCGCACTCGTGGCGGCTCTGATCGCGCCCTCCGGCGGGATCGCGAAGAAGGACGATGCGCGCGGAGACACGGGCGACCCGGTGGCCGACGCGATCACCTTCCTGGTCGAGGCCCAGAACAAGGACGGCGGCTTCGGTGACGACGACGGCGACCGCTCCAACGAGTTGTTCACCGGCTGGGCCGCCCTCGCGATCGCGAGCAACGGCACCAATCCGGCCAGCATCGCGCCGTCCGGCAAGTCGGCCACCGACTACCTCGAGGACAAGCTCAAGCGCAGCGCGCAGACCGCCGACCTCGAGCGCACGCTGCTCGTGATCGGCGCGTCCGGGCTCGACGAGAAGGACTTCGGCGGCGTCAACGTGATCAAGGCGCTGCTGGGCGACCGCCGCAACGATGGCTCCTACGCCGGGCTCGTCAACCAGACGGCCTTCGGCATCCTCGCCCAGAAGGCCGTCGGCGAGAACAAGGGGACCAAGGCCTCCGCCCACTGGATCGCGGACCAGCAGAACGAGGACGGCGGCTTCTCCTTTCGCGAGGAGGGCGGCGAGAGCGACGTCGATGTGACCGGCGCGGTGCTGCAGGCGATCGAAGCCTCAGGTGAGGACGACAAGCGTCTGGAAGACGACGCCGTGGCCTTCCTGCGCAAGGCGCAGAACCGAGACGGTGGCTTCGGTCAGCGCGCCGACGACGCGTCGAACGCTCAATCGACGGCGTTCGCGGTGCAGGGGTTGGCGGCGAGCGGCGAGACCGTGGACGGGTTCGGCCGCGGCGAGGATCCGCTCGAGTACCTCGAGGATCTGCAGAACAAGGACGGGTCGATCCGCTATTCGCGCTCCAGCAATCAGACGCCGGTCTGGGTCACCGCCCAGGCGGTGCTGGCGCTGAAGCAGGCGGCATTCCCGATTGCCGGCCTTACGGCGCCGATCAGCGACAAGGAGGCCGAGGACGCGCTCAAGGAGCAGGAGCGGCTGCTCGAGGAGGCCGAGCGGGATGACGCCAAGACGGATACGCCGTCCTTCGATACCCCAGACGTGAACACACCCGGAGCCGACTTCAAGGCCTCCAAGATCCCCAAGCCATCGAAGCCGGAGAAGACGCCCGAGGCTCCCGCGCCCCCGGGTCAGACCGAAGCGATCCCGCCGGGCTTCAGTTTCGGGGGAATTCAGCCCGAGCCGACCGAGCCGTCGATGCTCGAGAGCGCCGGAAGCGCAGCCGAGACCGCCGCCGCGGTGGCCAGTGATTCCGGTGGTCGCGCCGGTGACAAGGGTGCTCCGGCGGCCGCCGAGCTGCCGCCCTCGGGCAAACTGATCGAGGCCGGCGCCGCGGCGAGCGGAGCCGCGGGCGCGGCGGCCGTCAGCGGCGCGAGTGCCGCGATCGCCTCGGCCGAGCGCTGAACGCCGTCCCGGAAGCGGGAAACGTGGACGTCGAGTCGGCCATCCGCTCCCGCCGTACCCACAAGGTCTATGGCCCCGATCCCGTCGACCGGGAGCTGCTCGGGGAGTTGCTCGAGCTCGCTCGCTGGGCGCCCAACCACCACCTGACGAACCCGTGGCGGTTGCGGGTCATCGGCCCTCAGACGCTCGCTGCGCTGAAGGCCGCGGCGGGGGCCGAAGCGGCCGCCAAGCTCGACCGGGCGCCCACCCTGATCGTCGTCTCCTGCCTGGTCAACGAGGACCCGGTCGCGGCGGAGGAGGACCTCTGCGCGACGGCGTGTGCCGCCTACATCGTCCTGCTGGCGGCGCACGACCGTGGCCTTGCGGGATACTGGCGAACGCCGGGCTTCCTGCGCACCGAAGCCGGGTGCGAGGCCGCCGGGATGGAATCGGGCGAGCGGTTCGTCGGCCTGTTGCACCTCGGAGCGATGCGCCAGTCGCGCGAGGCGCCCGAGCGGCTGGCGGTCGGCGACTACGTGAGCTGGCTCCCGTGATCGAGCGCGCGCGGGCGCTCGCCGAGCTGTCGGCCGGGCCTTACGACGTCGTCGTCGTCGGTGGCGGGATCACCGGGGCGGGCGTGGCGCTCGACGCCGCGTCGCGTGGCTACAGCGTGGCTCTGGTGGAACGCGGAGACTTCGCCTGCGGGACCTCGAGCCGCTCGTCGAAGCTCGTCCACGGCGGGCTGCGTTACCTGCAGAACTTCGACCTGGGGATGGTCCGCGAGGCGCTCGTGGAGCGCGGGTTGATGGTCGAGCTCGCGCCCCACCTCGTCCGGCCGCTGCCGCTGCTCGTTCCATTCTTCGAGGGCAGGCGCGATCGGCTGACCGGCGTCGGCTTGAACATGTATGACGTGATGGCCTCCGACCGGCTCCGTCGCGGCCGAGGCCGGCGGGCGCGAGGCTCGGTGGCTGAGGAGTGGAGCCCCGACCGCCATCGGGTCGTCAACGGAGCCGAGACGATCGAGATGATTCCGGCGCTGGCCGATCGCGCGCCGAGTTCGTCCTATCTCTTCTACGACTGTCAGACCGATGACGCGCGCCTGGTCCTGACCGTGCTCGGTGAGGCCGAGCGGTTCGGCGCGATCTGCGCTAACCGCTGCTCGGTCAGCGAGCTGATCGAGGAGGGCGGACGCGCCGCCGGCGTGCGGGTCCGCGATGAGCTCGGCGGCGGCGACTTCGACCTGCGCGCTGAGACGGTCGTCAATGCGACCGGGGTCTGGGCCGACCAGCTGCGTCCCTCCGAGCTCCACGAGGAGGCCGAGGTACCCGTCATCCGCCCGAGCCGCGGCACCCACCTGACGGTTGCGCGCTCGACGCTCGCGGTCGACGCCGGTGTGATTGTCCCCGCTGGCGGGGGGCGGAGCATCTTCGTCCTGCCGTGGCTCGGCCGCACACTGGTCGGGACGACCGATCGCGATTACGACGGCGATCTGACCCACGTTGCGCCCGACGTAGAGGACATCGACTACCTGCTCAATGCCGTCAACGAGTTCTTCGGCTCGACGATCGGGCGCGCGGACCTGACCGGGGCCTACGCGGGAGTGCGGCCGTTGATCTCGACGGGCGATCCGAAGAAGTCGGTCGACATCTCGCGTAAGGAGGAGCTGTACGAGACGAGCTCGGGAATGCTGACGATCACCGGGGGCAAGCTGACGACCTGGCGGGCGATGGCGCAGCTGACCGTCGACCGGCTCGTCGAACGCGAAGGCCGCGAGGCTCCCTGCCGTACGCGCGAGATCCCGCTCGGACTGCCGGCCGAGCCCGGCGACCTCCCGGCGATCGACGGCGTCGATCAGGAGTCGCTTGCTCTGCTGGCCCATCGCTACGGTCATGCCGCCAACGAGGTGCTTCGGATCGCGGGCTCGGAGCCCGCGCTCGCCCGCCGGATCGTTCCCGACCTCCCGGACCTGCTCGCCGAGGTCGCGATCGCGGCGCGTCACGAGCAGGCGTGCACGATCGCCGACGTGCTGTTGCGTCGCACCCGCCTGGGGCTGCTCGACGGCCCCAGGCTCAGCGAACGCGGCTCGCCGGAGGTCGCCACCGTCGGAGAGTTGCTCGGCCGTGAGCTCGGCTGGGACGAGGCCGCGCTCGCTGCGGCGATCGAGGACTGGCACCAAACCGCCGAAGCCGAAGGACTCGCTCCGGCGGGCAGCGCCGCTTCGCGATGAGCCACGAACTCGAGCTGTCCGGCGGGATCCGGTTGGCGCTCGGGCCGGGAGTAGCACTCGTGATGGGCGTCGTCAACGCCTCGCCGGAATCGTTCTCCGACGGGGCGGAGGTTGGTGACCTCGAGCGCCAGATCGAGCGGGCACGGGGGCTCGTCGGCGAGGGCGCTGCGCTGATCGATGTCGGTGGCGAGTCGGGCGTCAGCGGTGTCATGCCCGTGTCGGTGACCGAGGAGACGCGGCGTGTCGTCGGCCTAACCGAGCGGCTCGTCGCGGAGGGCATCGTGGTCTCGGTCGACACCTGGAAGCCGGCGGTCGCCGAAGCGGCCCTGGCCGCCGGTGCGGCGCTCATCAACGACGTCAGCGGGTTGCGCGACCACCGACTGGCGGAGGTTTGCGCGAGCTTCGGCGCCGGCCTCGTGATCACCCACACCCGCGCCGAGCCAAAGCACAAGGCGTTCCCGGACTACGCCGACGTTGTCGCCGACATACACGAGTTTCTCGCCGGGCGGATCGAGATCGCCCGCGCAGCCGGGGTGGGAGAGCGATCGCTGATGATCGACCCAGGTCCCGACCTCGCCAAGCGACCGGCCGAGACGATCAGCGCGCTGAGGGCGTTGCCGCAGCTGGCCGATCTCGACCACCCGATCCTGCTCGCCGTCTCCCGCAAGGACTTCATCGGCGCACTCACCGGACGCATGCCGAGCGAGCGCGGGGCGGGAACCCTCGCGGCGATCGGCGAGGGCCTCGACGCCGGCGCCGCGGTCCTGCGGGTGCACGACGTGGGGGCGACGATGGACTTCCTGGCGGTGCGTGCTGCGCTCAGGGGCGCGGTCGAGGTGGATCCCGACCTTGCGCTCCCGATCGACCTGCGGCGTCAGGTCGACGGTGTCGTGTGACATGATCGCCGCCGCTGATGGCCGTCCTGAACCGCACTGACCTGGAGCAGAGTCCGCTCGCCGACCTGCACACCCTCGCCGCCGATCTCGGCATCGAGGGGTTCAGACGTATGCGCAAGGCCGACCTGATCGACGCGATCTCGCCGCCAAGCGAGAGCGACGACCAAACCGCTGCCGACGTCGCGGAGAAGAAGCCGGCCCGGGCGCGCAAGCCACGCACGCGAGGCCGCGCCGAACCCGCCAGGGACGAGGCCAAGGAAAAGCCGGCCGCCGACCGTTCCGACGAGGAACAGGTGATCGGCTCGGGTGTGCTCGACGTGCTCGGCAACGGGAGCGGGTTCCTGCGGGCCGAGCCCGATACCCAGTCGCCCGGGGACATCTACATCTCGCCCGCGCAGATCCGCCGCTGTGAGCTCCGCTCCGGCGACGAGGTCTCCGGCCCGGTCAGGCCACCGCGCCGCTCTGAGCGGTATCCCTCGCTGGTCCGCGTCCATCTGGTCAACGGCGCCGAGCCCGAGGCGGCCGCCGACCGACCGCGCTTCGAAGGACTTCCGATCGGTTTCGCAACCGAGCGCTTGCTCGCCCCGGCGGGACTCGAGCAGGCAGCCTTCGGCCGGGGCTCGCGCGTCCTGCTGAGCGGCCCGGCACGCGCCGATGCCGGTGCCGTCATGCGCCTGATCGCCGCCAAGCTCGCCGAGCATCACAAGGATTTGACCGTCGTGGTCGCCCTGATCGGCGTGCGGCCGGAGGAGGTCGCCCAGTGGGGCGAGGAGCTGGGCGAACGCGTTTCGGTCGTGGGCGGCTCCTATGACGACTCACCCTCACAGCAGACCGATGCGGTCCTGGCCGCGATCGACGCGGCGAAGCGCTCGGCGGAGCAGGGCGAGCACACGGCTCTGATCGTCGATTCGCTCGATGCGCTTGCGCCGGAAACCGCCCGCCGCGTGCTGGGCGCGGGCCGCAAGCTCGAAGCCGGAGGGTCGGTGACGGTTGTCGCCACGGGCACCAGCCGCGAGGCCGAGCGTCAGGCGACGAGCTGGATCGTCTTGCGCCCCGGCCCCGACGGCGGTCCCGCCGAGGTCGATCCGGAGCAGTCGGCCACCTGGCACGCCGAGCTGCTCAGCAGCACCTGAGCGCGCTACCGCGCCCGGCTCAGCGGGCGTAGGCCACGCGGGCCCACGAGGGTTCGGGCGAGAGTTCGATCAACTCGAAGTCCCGGTCCGGCTGGGCGTAGCCGAAGGTCTGGTCTCGGTCGTCGAAGACGATGTCGAGCTCGCCCTCGATCACGCGCTGATCGAGCCACGCGCCGCGGAACACGAGCCGGCGCAGCCAGTGAACCAGCGAGCGGTCGGCCGGTCCGGACAGCTCGCGCCAGAACTCGTGGATGTGCTCTCCGAGCAGCGAGAGCGGGTCGATCACCTCGCCGTTGACGGCCAGGTTGACCAGATCCTCGCGCTCGTCCTCGCCCAGGCGGCCATCGATGAAGTCGAGTTTCATCGCCGCCTGTTCGACGCGCTCGGAGAAATCACGTTCGTTGAACGTGAATCTGAGCTCTCCGTACTCGAGCACGTAGTCTGAGCCGGACTCGTAGTTGCCGCGCTTGGTAGTCGCCATCGCCTTCTCGAACGTTGGGTTATGGGCCGCTTCTCGTGAAAAGCCCTCCCAGGCCTGCGGCACGTCGGCATCCTAGGTCCGAGTCCTGCGCAGCGGCAACCGCTGCAAAGCTTCCTGCACCCCGCCCGGTCAGTTGTCGCGGGGGCGAAAAACCGGCGCCCGTCCCTTAGGGGGCATGCAAGAACAGACACGATCACACTTCTCGGTCCTGCTGGTCGAGGACGACGAGCGCATGAGCGCCTTCCTCGCCGACAACCTCGCCGCCGACGGTTTCTCAGTCGCCGTGGCGACCGCGGCCGGCGAGGCGGTCCGCCAGACCGAGGTCCGAAAGCCGGACCTCATCCTGCTCGACCTCAACCTCGAGCAGAGCAGCGGGCTCGACGCCCTCGACGCGATCCGATGCGCCGACGGTCTCGCGTCCCGTATCGATCCCGCGACGCCGGTAATCGTGCTCAGTGGCCGCGTCGGCGAAGCCGACAGGGTGCGCGGCTTCGACCGGGGGGTCGACGATTACGTGACCAAGCCGTTCTCGTACAACGAACTGCTCGGCCGCATGAGGGCGGTGCTCCGCCGCTGCTCGGTCCGTTCCGAGCGCGGGATCGTACGGGTCGGGGAGTTGACCCTCGACCCGATGACGCGTCAGGTCAGGCTGGCCGGGAAGCCGCTCCATCTCTCGGTCAAGGAGTTCGCGCTCCTCCATCACCTCTCCGGCGACCCGACGCGCGTGTATCCGAAGGCCGATCTGCTGCGCGAGGTCTGGGGATACCTGGCGATCGGCTCCACGCGGACGGTCGACGCGCATGCCTGCCGGCTGCGCAAGAAGCTCTCAGGAACCGGGCGCCCGTTCGTGCTCAACGTTCGCGGCGTCGGCTACCGGCTCACCGAGGGGCTCTGAGTCCGGATGCTCGCCGCGTGTGGGTGGATGGTCGCGCTCGTGCTGGCCGGGCTGCTGGCCGCGGCCCTGTGCCGCCTGGAAGCCGTCGCGCGCGCCGATCACGAGATCCGCGGCGGGCTCTGCACGCTCTCGCTAGCGCTTGACTCGCTCGGGCGCGAACCAAGCCACTCCGAGCTGGCACGCGTCCTTCGGACCGCGCTCGATCGCGCGGTGGCGGGCGCCGAAGCCTTGTCGGGGTCCCGTGGGCGGGCGCGGTTGCGCGAGCCCCTGGCGCTCGAGCGGTGGATTCGCGAGTCAGCGTCGGCTCACGCGTTGGCGACGGGTTCGTCACGAGCGGTCGAGGTCGACTGGCGCGCCGGCGACCTAGCCCTCGAGACCGACCGGCTGCGGCTCGCCGAGATCGTCCCCAACCTGCTCGGCAATGCTCTCGAGCACGGGTCGGGGACCGTCAAGGTGGTGGGGAGCGCGACTCCGACGGGCGTTCGGATCGAGGTCAGCGACGAGGGTCGCGACGCGCTGGTCGTCCCGATCTCCGCCGAACGGTCGCGATGGCGTACGGGCCGGGGGAGGGGCCTGCGGATCGCCGAGCGGGCTGCCCGTGAGCTCGACTCCGGACTCCAGGTTGATCGCGCCGACGGAGCCTTCACCGTCGGGTTCGATCTGCCCGTTGTGCGGCGGTGAGCGACGCCCGTCGACGTCGCCGCGGGCTGACGCTGGTCGCGCTGGCGGTGGTCTGCGGCGGGCTCGCGGCCTCCGAGGTCGGAGCGCGCACCGATGCCGCGCGCCGATCGGTGGGGCAGCCAACGCCAGTCGTCGTCGCCGCAAGCGATATCGAGCCTGACACCAAGCTCGGGCGGCGGGCGGTGGGCGAGCTGCTGACTGTTCGCCAGGTCCCGGCGGCGTTCGTCGGACCCGACTCGTTCGCCGCTCCGGACGAGATCGCGGGCGCGACGGTGCAGGCGGCGATCCCGGCCGGTGCGGCGATCACTACCGCGCACGTCGTCGATCGCAGCAGGGGCAACCGGTTTTCCCCGATCCAACCCGGACAGCGTACGATCGAGGTCCCGGTCGCCGCCGCTGGGACGCTCGTCGACCCCGTCCCCGGCACGCGCGTCGACGTCATCGTCAGCTCGGAGATCGGAGCCGGGGCCGATGGGCGCAGCTACGTCGCGCTCGAGAGCGTCGAGCTGCTCGGCCTTGCGGAAGGAGCCGCTGCGCCCGAGCTCGACGGCCGGCGCAGCGGGAGCGCTTTGGCCACGCTCCTCGTCGACTCCGATCAGGCGGTGATGCTGACGGCTGCCGCGAACTTCGCGGCTGAGGTGCGGCTCGTCGAGCGGCCGCCCGGCGACGAGCGGCCGGTTGGCCCAGCGACGGTCAGAGGAGCAGAGCTGTGAGCTCGATTCGCGGCGGCGATCCGCTCGACTCGCTTGCCGGAACGCTGCGAGAGCGACTCGTGGGCCGGGCGCGCTCGGGTGCGGTCGACCCGGCACAGATCGACCGGGAGGTTCGAGCGCTCGTCGACGCCGAGGCCGCGCCGCTCTCAGATCAGGCCAGGGAGGAGCTCGGTACCCGGATCCTGCGGCTCGCCGGTGGGCTGGGGCCGCTCCAGGCCCTGCTCGCCGATCCGCAGGTCGAGGAGGTGATGGTCAACGGACCGGACGATGTCTGGGTCGAGCGCGGCGGGCTGCTGGAACGAACCGATGCCGCCTTCGGCAGCGACGCCGAACTGATGCACGCGATCGAAGGTGTTCTGGCGCCGCTCGGGCGACGCGTCGATGAGGGCTCGCCGCTCTGCGACGCCCGGCTTCCCGACGGGTCGCGCGTGAACGTCGTGATCCCGCCGCTGTCGCTGTCAGGTCCGTGTCTGACGATCCGGCGCTTTCGCCCGAGCGGGTTCTCGCTTGAGGATCTCGTCGCGGGTGGAACGCTGCCGGAGTCGCTGCGCTCCTACTTGGTCGATGCGGTGCGGCGCCGCGCGGCGATCCTCGTCTCGGGCGGCACCGGCTCCGGAAAGACGACGACGCTCGGCGCGATCTCGGGCGCGATTCCCGAGGGCGAGCGAATAGTCACGATCGAGGACGCCGCCGAGCTTCGCCTCAGGCAGCGCCACGTCGTTCGACTCGAGACGCGCCCGGCGAACTTGGAGGGCAGGGGGGAGGTGACGATTCGCCAGCTCGTCCGCAACGCGCTCCGCATGCGTCCAGATCGGATCATTGTCGGCGAGGTCCGGGGCGCCGAGGCGCTAGACATGCTGCTGGCGCTGAACACCGGGCACTCGGGTTCGCTGACCACCGTGCACGCCAATTCGCCGGCCGATGCGCTGCGGCGGCTCGAGGTGCTCGCGTTGATGGCGGGTCTGGGACTCCCGCACGAGGCGGTGCGCGAGCAGGTTGTCGGGGCGATCGACCTGGTCGTCCATCAGCAGCGGTGCGCCACCGGGGAGCGTCGCATCCAGAACGTGGCCGAGGTCGTTCGCGTCGCGGGCGGCGCCGGCACGCGCGAGCGCTACGACGCCGAAAGCGGATGGATCTAGTCGATCCCGCCCTCCTCGCCGCGCTCGCGGGTGGGCTTTGCGCACTCGGTGGAGCGCTGGTGGCCGAGACGGCCGTCCGGTCGGCGCGGCCCGTCGAGCGGCTGGCTTCCCTGCTCCGCTTGATGCTCCAGGCCGGCCGCGCAGGTCGCGAGCCCGGCGCGCTCGAGCGCAGGCGCCTCTTGATTGGTGCATCGTTGTTGCTGTTCGCGGCCGGACTGCTCGCCGGGGGCGTCCTGATCGGGCTGCTCGTCGCGCTGGCGGGCCCGCTCGCCGTCGCGCGGCTGCTCGCCTGGCGCCGGGAGCGGTACCGCACGGCGCTCGCGCAGGCCGCTCCTCACTTGGCGCTCGCGCTCGCGGACGCGATCGCCGGCGGCCATTCCGTCAGAGGCGCGATTGCGCAGGTGCGCCACGGCCTCAGCGGCCCGGTCGCGATTGAACTGGAGCGGGTCGGCGCAGAGCTCGCGCTTGGTGCTCATACCGAGGTGACGATCGACGGCCTGAGGCGGCGTGCCGCAACGCACGAGTTCGATGCGCTTGCCGCAGCGATCGTCATGCAGCGCCGCGTGGGCGGGGATCTCGCGCGATTGTTGCGGGAGTTGTCACTGGCTTTTGAGGACAACACCCGGCTCGCCGGTGAGGCGCGCGCGGCGACGGCTCAGGCTCGCTTCACAGGAACACTCGTCGTGCTGCTGCCGCTCGGTGGCGCGCTCGTGGCCGAGGCTGCGAGCCCGGGGTTCATCGGTTCGCTGTTCGGGAACCTGATCGCGGTCTGGCTGTTGTTCGTCGCGACAGTCCTGCAGGTGGTCGCGGCAATCTCGATTCGCCGCCTCAGCCGGGCGGGGCTATGAGCGCCGGACCGCTCGCGTTCGCGGCGGGTGCGCTTGGGGCCCTGGGCATCGGGATGCTGGCCGCGCCCGCGGCGATCGCTCTCGCCCGCGGAGGCCGGTCAGCGCGTGCCGGAAAGGCGCCGCTCGTCGTGCGCATGGCCCGGCTGGCGCGGGTGCTCGGCGGAGGCCGCGACCGATCGGTCCCGCGAGAGCTCGCCGCTCAGATCCGCGCGGCAGGTCTCGACGGCGACGGTCGGGGAAGACTTGACCCCGGCTCGCTGATGGGCCTGAAGGCGGGATCTGCGCTCGCCGGCGGCGCCGCTGCCCTGATCGTCGGCCCGTTGCTTCCGGGCCGCCTCGGGCTGCTCCTGCTGGCCGGCTTGCCCGCGGCGCTGTTCTTCGCGCCGGATCTGGTCCTTGCGCGGAGGGCGGCTGCGCGGGCAGAGCAGGTCAGAACGCAACTGCCCGCCGTGCTGGACCTGCTGCGCGTCTCGGTGCAGGCCGGTCTCGGCCTGCGCGCGGCCCTCGCCGAGGTCTCGCAGCGCTCGGCGGGCCTGCTGGCGTCTGAGCTCCGGTCCGTTGCCGCGGCCACGGAGCTCGGCGTGCCACTGTCCTCGGCACTGACCGGACTATCGGGCCGGCTGCCGCAGCCCGAGGTGACCGCGTTCGTGGCGGCCTTGAATCGGGCGCTGATCCATGGCGCCCCACTGGCGGCGACCTTGGCTGCACAGGCGCGCGACGCCCGCGCAGCCCGCGCCCGGAAGATCCGGGAGCGGTCGGCTCGGGCCGCGCCGAAGATCCAGCTCGTCGTGGCGCTGATGCTCGTGCCGTCGGTGCTCCTGATCATCGCCGCGGCGCTGGTCGTCGCGCTCGCCGACGGCGGCGGCTTGCCGCTCCTGTAAACGGGCAGCTCGAGGACGGATTGCAAGTGAGCTTGCAGCAGGAGGTTCGAATCGGGCTCGCGGACAAGTACCTGGCCACCAGCGACCCACCGCTTTGGTTCCGCTCTGGGACAGGGATCGGAGCCCCGCAGGCCCCCGGCTACCACCCTCGGCGGACGGATGGTGGAGGAAATTGTCCAAAAGTGGGGGTGAGTGGGTTATAGTGGCCGCGCCTTCTCGAAAAGACCGGGGTGGTGGGGCTCCTCCCACTCCACCACCCCGGTTGAGTTTTCATTGTCCACGGGAGGAGAGAGAGCTCCGATCAACGTGGCTTTCAGGGGTCAGTACGACTACTCGCTGGACGCGAAGAACCGGGTCAACTTGCCACCCAAGTTCCGCGCCCAACTTGCCGACGGCCTCGTCGTATCGCGCGGCGTCGACCGCTGCATCACGATCTTCCCGCCCGACGCGTTCGATGAGATTCAGGAGCGCGTCCTTGACGGCGTGCGTCCGTTCAGCGCGGAGCACCGCGACATCCGGCGCCAGTTCAACAGCCATGCGTTCGAGCTCGACCTCGATGCCTCGGGGCGGGTGAGGATCGAGTCCGTCCTGCTCGACTACGCGAGCATCGAGAAGAAGGTCCTGATCGTCGGCTGCAAGGACTACATCGAGATCTGGAATCCCGAGTCTTGGGAGGCCGCGCAGGACAGCACGGACATCGAGCAGATCGTGGGCGGGCTTGGCCACACTGCTTGACATGACTCGCGCGCACGTCCCCGTTCTCGCCGGCGAGCTGATCGACCTGACCGCGCCGGCCGCGGGCGAGACCGTCGTCGACTGCACCTTCGGAGCCGGCGGTCACGCCGAGCTGATGGCCGGCCGGATCGGCCCGGCCGGGACGCTGGTCTGCATCGACCGCGATCCGGCCGCCGAGGAGCGGTTCGACCGACTCGCTGGCGAGCTTGACTGCGAGGCCCGCTTCATCGCCGCAAACTTCGCCGACGCGCTCGAGCTGCTGTTCGGCGAGGGTTTGCGCGCCGACGTCGTCTACATGGATCTCGGCCTTTCCTCACCCCAGATCGACAGCTGGGAGCGAGGGTTCTCCTACGCCTACGACGCGCCGTTGGACATGCGGATGGACACGAACCAGGAGCTCGACGCGCGTGCGATCGTCAACGGCTGGGAGGAACGTCAGCTCGCGCAGGTCTTCTTCACCTACGGCGAGGAGCGGTACTCGCGCCAGATCGCGCGCTCAATCGTGCGCGAGCGCGAGCGCAAGCCGATCGCGACGACCCACGCGCTGGTCGAGATCATCAAGGCCGCAACCCCGACGCCGTCACATTTCGCGGGCGGACACCCGGCGCGCCGCGTCTTCCAGGCGCTGCGAATCGCCGTCAACGGCGAGCTCGACGCGCTCGAGCGGGCACTGCCGAGCGCCTGGGCGCTGCTGCGCGCGGACGGGCGATTTGCCGCGATCTCGTTCCACTCGCTAGAGGACCGCAGGGTCAAGCAGTTCCTCGCCGAACGTGCCCGGGGATGTATCTGTCCGCCGGACCTTCCAATCTGCGTGTGTGGCCACGATCCCGAGGCCGATCCGATCACGCGCCGGGCCGTCGCTCCGACGTCCGGCGAGATCGCTCAGAACGCTCGCGCACGATCGGGCCGCTTGCGAGTAGCGCGCAGACTCGGAGAGGTGAACGGCTGATGTCGCGCGCCGCCGCGGCTTTGATCCCGGAGATGGAGGCGCGCACGGTCGCGGCCCGGCGCCGGGGCAGCTCCTCGGCCGCGCAGGCCCCGGCAGCATTCGCGCCTTCCCCCCAAATGACATCGCGAGGAAAGCGGTCGGCGACTCCCACGCCGTCCGCGCGAACCAAGGCCCCGAAGGCCGTCGTCAAGGCCGCGCCTAAAACTGGTCGCCGCCGGCCGGCCTCCAAGCCGGTCGCGCCCAAGACCGTCAAGCCCGCTCGCCGGACTCGGTCGCGCGGATCCGGAGGTACGCCGACGGGCACCGCACGCACCGCCGGCTCGACCAAGTCGCTGCGCAGGGCCCAGCGCAAGGTCGCGCGGGGCGCGCTGCGCCAGAACGCCCGCGCGCAGGTCGTCCACGCTCCCCTCGGGCTGCTCGATCGCGTTCTGCGCGGTCGCTGCTGGGTCGCCTGCGTGGGTGCGCTGCTCGCGGGAATCGTCTTCCTGAACGTCTCGTTGCTCGAAGTGAACTCGGGGATCGCCGGGATGGGCGAGCGCTCGAGCGAGCTGCGGCGCGAAAACTCATTGCTGCGCCAGGAGGTAGCCAAGCTGGCGGCGCCGGACCGGATCGAGAAGAAAGCCGCGAAGCGCGGCTTCGTCCGGCCGGCTCCGGGTGACATCCGCTACGTCCAGACCAACGGCACCGCAGATGGCGCCGCTGCGCTGGCGACGCTCGACGCGCTCGCGCCGACCGTTCCGGCGGAGGATCCGCTCGCCGATCCGCTCGTTCCTGTCGCCGAGCCCGAGCCGGAAGCGCGTCCGCTGACGCCCGCTGCCATGGCCACGCCAGCCGGCGGTGGCCCACCATGAGGATCTGATGCCACTGGTCAACCGCAGGATTGGCCTGCTGTTCGCGATCTTCCTGTTCCTGCTGATCGGCGCGCTCGGCCGCGCCGCATGGCTGGGCGGGGTCAAGGCAGATGAGCTCGGATCGCGGGCGGCCTCCCAGCAGGAGGCCGAGCTCGTGATCCCCGCCCGACGGGGAACGATCTTCGACCGCGACGGCAAGGAACTGGCGGTCTCCGAGGACGCGATCACCGTCTTCGCGAACCCCTTCCTGATCGCAGATCCGGAAGATGCGGCCGTGCAGCTCGCGCCTCATGTCGGTCTCAGCGCCCCGGAGGTCCAGGCCAAGCTCACCGAGCCCGGCCGCGGCTTCGTCTATGTCGCGCGCCGGCTGCCGCCTGACCAGGGCTCGGCTGTGGAGAAGCTCGAGATCGAGGGCATCGAGACCCTGGTCGAGGCCCGGCGGGTGTATCCGCAGGGAGACCTCGCGGGTCAGCTGCTCGGGTCGGTCGGGGTCGACGGCTTCGGGCTTGCGGGAATCGAGCAGAGCCAGGAGGAGCTGCTGCACGGCTCCGAGGGCCGGCAGAGCGTCGTCAAGGACGCGCTCGGCAAGGCGATCTCGATCGAGGAGCACGAGGCCGCCGTTCCGGGGCAGGACATCGAGCTGACGATCGACACCCCGATCCAGGCCTGGACCGAGGAAGTCCTGGCCGGGGTCGGTGAGAAGTACTCCCCGACGGGAGCAACTGCGCTCGTGATGAATCCGGCCAACGGCGAGATCCTCGCGATGGCAAACTGGCCGGCGGTCGATCCGGAGGTGTTCGGCGAGGCGTCGGAGTACGACCGTCAGAACCGAACCGTGGCCGCGAGTTACGAGCCCGGCTCGACCTTTAAAGCGATCACCGTCGCGGGGGCGCTCGAGGAGAGTCTCGTCAAGCCGGCGACGATGTTCGACCTCCCGCCCGTAATCCAGGTCGCCGACCGTGAGATCGGTGAGTCGCACGATCGCGGCACGGTGTCGTTGAGCGTCGCCCAGATCCTCGCTCAGTCCTCCAACGTCGGCGCGGTCAAGATCGGCCTGCTGCTGGGTGCTGAGCGGTTCGACGCGTGGGTCCGTGAGTTCGGCTTCGGGGCCGGAACGGGGATCGATGTACCGGGCGAGGCAAGCGGAATCACGCTCGACCCGAAGGACTACTCCGGCTCCACGATGGGCAACCTCCCGCTCGGTCAGGGGCTCGCGGTGACGCAGGTCCAGCTCGCGGCCGCCTACGCGGCGATCGCCAACGGCGGCGTGATGGCGACCCCGCACGTAATCGCCGGCTCCGCGCCCGAATCTCGTCGTGTCGTCTCGGGGCAGACGGCCAAGCGGGTCGCGAAGATGCTCGAAGGGGTGCTGGCGGTCGGCGGAACCGCATCCGAGGCCTCGATCGACGGCTACCGGATCGCCGGAAAGACGGGAACGGCGGAGAAGCCCGACGGCTACGGCGGGTACTCCGACACAGCTTTTGTCGGGTCGTTCGTCGGCTTTGCGCCGGCCCGCAAGCCCGAGTTGCTGGTCGCGATCGCGGTCGACGAGCCGCAGGGCAGCTACTACGGCGGAGAGGTCGCCGCCCCGGCGTTCGAGAAAATCGTCGAGTTCGCCCTGCCCTACCTGCAGATCGCGCCCGACTAGTCAGCTCGGACGTCTTCCGCCGGAATAGACTCGGCTCGATGCTGTTGAGCGAGCTGACCGGCCTCGACGGCCCTTCTGTGACGGTGAGCGGGCTCGCCTATTCGAGCCGCGCGGTGCGGCCGGGCACGCTGTTCTTCTGCGTCCGTGGATTCAACGCCGATGGACACGATTTCGCCCCCGAGGCGGTTGAGCGGGGGGCGAGCGCGCTGGTCTGCGAGCGGCCGCTCGCGCTCGGCGTCCCCGAGCTGATCGTGCCAGACGTGCGCGCGGCTATGGGGCCGTTGGCGGCGCGCTTTCATGGGAACCCATCCGGACAGCTCGCTGTCTGCGGAATCACCGGGACGAACGGCAAGACAACGACTGCGTTCCTGGTCCGCGACCTGCTCGACGCGGCCGGCGTGCCCGCCGGCATGCTCGGCACGGTGAAGTCGGTCGTGGGCGGGATGGAGGAGCCGGTGCAGCGGACCACTCCCGAGGCGATCGACATCCAGGAGTCGCTCCGCCGGATGGTCGAGGCCGGCGACCTCGCCGCTGCGATCGAGGTCTCCTCCCATGCCCTCGCGCTGGGCCGGACCGACGGCGTCGAGTTTCGCTGCCGGGTCTTCACCAACCTGACCGCCGAGCATCTGGACTTCCATCCGTCGATGGAGGACTACTACCTCGCGAAGCGGAAGCTGTTCGAGTCTCCCGGCCCGTCGATCGTCAACCTCGACGATCCGTACGGCGCGCGGCTGGCGGGTGAGCTGGACATCGTGAAGACCTTCGGCATCGACTCGGATGCGGCCGACTATCGCGCGGTCGAGGTCGGGTTCGATTGGGCTGGATCGCGCTTTCGATGCTTGGCGCCTGGCGGGACCGTGGAGGTCCGGACGCGCCTTCCCGGCAGGTTCAACGTCCTCAATGCCCTCGGCGCGATCGCCGCGGCCGTCGAGCTCGGGGTCGAGCTCGGTGATGCGGCCGGGGCCCTGGCGGACGCCGAACGGGTGCCGGGGAGGTTCGAGCCGGTCGATGCAGGGCAGGATTTCGGCGTGCTCGTCGACTACGCGCATACGCCCGATTCGGTCGAAAACGTCCTGCGCGCGGCGCGCGAGCTGACCGACGGCCGGCTCCACGTCGTGCTCGGTGCCGGAGGAGACCGCGACCGCGCCAAGCGGCCGCTGATGGGCGCCGCCGCCGGGGCGCTGGCCGATCGCGTGATCGTGACCTCTGACAACCCACGCTCGGAGGATCCGGCGAGGATCATCGACGAGGTGATGGCGGGAGCCCCGACCGGCGCCGAGCGCGAGCCCGACCGGCGCGCGGCGATCGAGTTCGCGCTGGCCGACGCGCGCGGCGGCGACATCGTGGTGGTTGCGGGCAAGGGCCACGAGCAGGGCCAGGAGTTCGAGGCCGGCCGGATCGAGCCGTTCGACGATCGCGACGTGGTCCGCGAGGCCCTGCGTGCGCTGGCCGGTGCGGACGGCCAGTCGCCATACTCGCCCCGATGATCGACCGGCCCCACGACAGCGGTTCGTCCGCGGCCAGCGCCTAGATGGGGGAGATCCTGATCGCGGGGATGGCGTCCCTGCTGATCTGCATCTTCCTCGGTCCCAAGTTCATCGGGTTTCTCGCCGACCGCGAGTTCGGTCAGCACATACGTGAGGACGGGCCGGCCGGCCACCACGCGAAGGCCGGCACCCCGACGATGGGTGGGCTCCTGATCTTCCTGTCGGTGGGCGTTCCGTTCCTGATCCTCGGGAGCTACGACGCCGTCAGCCTCGCCGTCTTCGGGACGGCGCTCGCGTGTGCCGCGCTCGGGTTCGCCGACGATTGGACCAAGATCGTCCGCCGCCGCTCACTCGGGATGTCGGCACGTCACAAGCTGATCGCTCAGGCGCTGATCGCCGCCGGCCTCTGGTACCTCGCGGTCGAGGTCGTCGGGCTCGACCCGACGCTGCAGTCGCGGACCCTCGGGGTCACTTTCGACCTGGGCCTGCTCTACCCGATCCTGATCTTCCTCGTGCTCGGCGGGGCGACCAACGGGGTCAACCTCACCGACGGACTGGACGGGCTCGCCGCCGGCTGCGCGGCGATCGTGCTGCTGGCCTACACGGGGATGACCTTCATCACGACCGGGCAGGAGGATCTCGCCCTGCTGTGCGCGTCCCTGGTCGGGGCCTGCGTCGGGTTTCTGTGGTTCAACTCGTTTCCGGCGGCGATTTTCATGGGGGATACGGGCGCGCTCGGGCTCGGAGGCGCGATCGCGGCGCTCGCGGTGATGACCAAGACCGAGCTCCTGCTGCTGGTAATCGGTGGGATCTTCGTGATCGAGGCGCTATCGGTGGCGATCCAGGTATTCGCGTTTCAGCGCTTCCGGCGGCGGGTCTTGTTGATGGCACCCGTCCATCACCACTTCGAGCTGATGGCCTGGTCTGAGACGAAGATCATCCTGCGGTTCTGGATCGTCGGGGCGATCTGCGCGGCGATCGGCTTCACGGTCTACCAGCAGTCGCTGAGTTGAGCGCACCCTCGCGGCCGCGCCCGGAGCTGCCGCCCGGGCCCTTCCTGGTGGTCGGCCTCGCGCGGTCGGGGCTCGCGGCCGCCCGTGTCCTGCGCGAGTTCGGTGAGGTGATCGTGACCGACCGCGGCACGCCGGAGGTGCCTGCCGATCTGGACGATTTGGACGTCGAGCTGGGAATCGACGGGCTCGAGCTGCTCGACCGGGTGCGGACGATCGTCAAGAGCCCGGGTGTCCCGCGCGAGGCGCCGGTGATCGCCGAGGCTTTGCGGCGCGGCCTCGACGTGATCGGTGAACTCGAGCTCGGCTGGCGGTTGTTGGACGGCGAGTTCCTCGCCGTGACGGGAACCAACGGGAAGACGACGACGACCGAGTTGCTCGGCGCGATCCACCGCGAAGCCGGAATCGAGGTCGGGGTCGCCGGAAACGTCGGCACTCCGCTGACCACCCTCGTCGGGGGACCGGTCCCGGACGTGTTTGTCTGCGAGTGCTCGAGCTTCCAGCTGGAGGACGCCCCAGACTTCGCGCCCGAGGCCGCGCTGCTGCTCAACCTCGACGAGGATCATCTCGACAGGCACGGGACCATGGCCGCCTATCGGGCCGCAAAGCTGTCGATGTTCGGCCGCCAGCGCCCCGGCGACATCGCGTGCGCGCCGGTCGGGATCGATCCGGGCGGCCCGGCCCAACGCGTTTCCTTTGGTGGTCGCGGTGCGGCGCTCGAGTTGCGCGAGGCGACCCTGATCTGGCACGGCGAGCCGCTGTTGGCGGCGGCAGAGGTGGGGCTGCGCGGCGCGCACAACCTCGAGAACGCGATGGGCGCCGCGGCGGTTGCGCTGGCGCGCGGCGTCGACCCGGACGCCGTGCGCGCCGGCACTGCGCGGCTTCAAGGGGGTCGAGCACCGGCTCGAGGAGGTCGCCGAGCGCGACGGCGTCCTCTACATCAACGACTCCAAGGCGACCAACGTCGCCTCGGCGATCGCCGGCATCGGAGCGTTCCAAGGCGGCGTCCACGTGATCCTCGGCGGCAGTCTCAAAGGCGGTGGCTTTGCGGGGTTGCGCGGGATTGCCGCCGATCGCTGCCGTGTCGCCTACCTGATCGGCGAGGCGGCCGACAGCCTCGCATCGGACCTCGCCGGCGCGGTCGAGCTGCGGCCCTGCGGCGATCTCGAAACCGCTGTTGCGAGCGCGACCGAGGCGGCCGTGCGTGGGGAGGTCGTCCTGCTCTCGCCGGCCTGCGCGAGCTTCGATCAATTCCGCGACTACGAGCAGCGGGGCGAGCGGTTCCGCAGCGCCGTCCGGAGCCTCGGGGAAAGTTCATGAGGAGATCTCCAGGCCCCGTCGAAGGAGTATCGGATGGCCGCCACAGCATTCGAAGGGAGGCGGACCCGCGCGCGGGCAAAGCGCGCGGCCAAGCCACCGCTCGAGTACACGTTGCTGTCGACCGCCACCCTCTGCCTGATGGCCTTCGGTGCGGTGATGGTCTACTCGGCGAGCTCCGCCGAGTCGCTGCTCGGCGGCAGCGGCGATCCGTCCTTCTACTTCAAGCGCTACCTGATCTTCGGCGCTGCGGGGCTCGCACTGCTCTGGGTCGCGTCGCGGATCGACCTCAAGGTGGTTCGCAGGACCACGCCTGTCCTGCTGCTGGTCTCCTTCGGCCTGACCGCGGCGCTGATGATCCCGGGAGTCGGGGTCAACATCAACGGCGCCACGCGCTGGATCGCGGCCGGGCCGCTCCAGTTCCAGCCCTCCGAGCTGTTGAAGCTCGCGGTGATGCTCTACGCGGCACAGATGCTCGCGAGCCGGCCCAAGGCGCTGCGCTCGCTGTCTGGACTGGTCCGGCCACTGTTGCTCGTGGTTGGCGCCGCGGCAGTGCTATTGCTCGCCCAGCCCGACATGGGGACGGCGATCGTCATCTGCTTCGCGATCGGCGGTCTGCTGATCGCCGCCGGGGCGCGGATGCGCGACCTGGGTGCGATCGTCGCGGCCGCCTCGGCGCTCGGCATGCTGGTGATCCTGATCGAGCCCTACCGGCGCGAGCGGCTGCTCTCGTTCCTGGACCCATGGGCCAACCCCGAGGGTTCGGGCTTCCAGGTCGTCCAGTCGATGATCGCGATCGGATCGGGCGGGCTGTTCGGGAACGGGCTCGGCGAGTCCGTCCAGAAGGTCTTCTACCTGCCCGAAGCCCACACCGACATGATCCTGGCGATCATCGGCGAGGAGATCGGCGTCTTCGGGATCGCACTGGTCGTGGCGCTCTACGGGTTGATCGCCTACGCAGGGCTGCGCACGGCGAAGCTCGCGCCCGATCGCTACTCCAAGCTGCTCGCTGTCTCGATCACCTCGCTGATCGTCTGCCAGGCCTCGCTCAACCTGTTCGCAGTCATGGGGATGGCGCCGCTGACGGGCGTACCGCTGCCCTTCATGTCTTACGGCCTCAGCAACCTGCTCGTCCTTTTGCTTGGGATGGGGCTGTTGATGAACGTCGCATCGAGCCGGGGCGTCGCCTCGGCATCCGCCAAGCAGCCGCCCCTGAGTGTCGTTCGGGGGCTGGGGGAGGGTCGCGGTGAAACGGGTCGTGATCGCAGCGGGCGGAACGGCCGGCCACGTGGTGCCGGCGCTCGCCGTGGCCGCCGCGCTGCGGGCTAGGGGCGCCCACGTCCAGTTCGTCGGCGGCGATCGCGCCGAGACGCGGCTCGTGCCCGCTGCGGGGTTCGCGCTCCACCGGCTACGCGTCGAAGGCCTCGACCGCCGCCGCCCTGCCCGCGCGGTGAAGGCGCTCGCACTGGCCGGCGCGGCCGGCGCCCGCGCGCGGAGGCTGCTCAGGCGGCTGCGCGCCGATGCCGTCATCGGGGCAGGCGGCTACGTTTCCGGCCCGGTCGCTGCGGCGGCGGGCACACTGCGGCTGCCGGTCTTTCTGCTCGAGGCCGACAGCCAGATGGGCGTGGCCAACCGAGCGCTCGCCCCGATCGCGCGGAGGATCTTCTTGGCGTTTCCGATCGACGGACTGGACGGGGACCGCTACCTGGTCACCGGCCGCCCGGTTCCGGCCGCTCTTTTGAGCACCGACCGCGCGGCGGCACGGGCGCGCTTTGACCTGGCCATGGATCAGCCCTGCCTGCTGGTATTCGGCGGCTCGCTCGGGGCTCGCACGATCAACCGCGCCACTATCGACGCGTTCGGCGAGACGGCGCCGTGCGCCGTGCTGCACGTAAGCGGCGAGCGCGACCACGCCGAGATCGTCGATCGGCTCGCGGCGCTCGGATCGCCGCCGCACTACAGGCTCCACTCCTATGTCGAGCCGTTTGCGGA
The DNA here is from genome assembly GCA_963790245.1 of uncultured Thermoleophilaceae bacterium. Lineage (GTDB taxonomy): Bacteria > Actinomycetota > Thermoleophilia > Solirubrobacterales > Thermoleophilaceae > JACCVG01. Next base: position 548,479 of record CAWBNP010000002.1, on the reverse strand, counting down.
CGCACTCGCCGCCGCGGATCTCGTCGTGGCGCGATCGGGCGGGTCGGTTTTCGAACTCGCGGCCGTCGGGCTGCCGGCGATCCTCGTGCCCTATCCGCACGCGACCGGCGACCACCAGACCCTCAACGCACGCTGGCTCACCGACCGCGGGGCGGCGGTGAGCATCGCCGACGGAGGGCTCGACGGGCCACGCCTCGCGCGCGAGGTCGGCGACCTGCTCAGCTCGCCCGGGCGGCTGCGCGCGATGGGTGATGCCGCGCTCAGGCTCGCACGGCCCGATGCGGCCGACCGGATCGCGGACGAGGTTCTGAGGGCGCTGTGATGGCGGTCGGGCGGAACGAGGCCGCGTGGCGGAACCGGAGGCTCCATCTGATCGGCGTCGGCGGCGCCGGGATGAGCGCCCTGGCCGCGGTCGCCGATTCACTCGGGGCCGAGGTCAGCGGGTCCGATACCGCGCGCTCGCCCTACTACGACCGGCTCGCCGAGCGAGGGATCAGCGTCTCCATCGGCCACGATCCGGGCAATCTCCCGGCCGACGGGGGAGAGGTGGTCGTCTCGACGGCGATCGCGGCCGACAACGCCGAGCTCGCCGAGGCTCGCTCCCGGGGCCTCCCGATTCTGCACCGCAGCGAGCTGCTGGCCCAGGTCGCGGCGCTGAAGCGGGTGATCGCGGTCGCCGGGACTCACGGAAAGACGACCACGGCGAGCATGGTTGCGCACGTCCTGCGCGACGCCGGGCTCGATCCCGGATACCTGATCGGTGGGGATCTGCGCTCGACAGGCCAGAACGCCGGCTGGGGAGCGGGCGAATGGGCGGTCATCGAAGCCGACGAATCGGATCGCTCGTTCCTGGCGCTGGCGCCCGAGGTCGCTGTACTCACCAACGTCGAACTCGATCACCACTCCCATTGGCGCTCGATCGCGGAGCTGCGCTCGGCGTTCACGGGCTTTGCTGCGCTGGCGCCCGCGGCGATCGTCTGGCATCCGCTGCTCGGCGAGCTCGACCTGTCCGCGCACGGCGGGCTGTCGTCGTTCGGGATCGCCGAAGGGGACGTCCGGGCGGAGGCGGTCGCCCACCGGAGCCTCGGCACCGAGTTCGAGGTCGGCGGCGTGCAGTTCAGCCTCGCCGTTCCGGGCGCCCACAACGTCCTCAACGCGCTCGCCGCCCTTGCAGCGTGCCTGAGAGCCGAGTTGTCGGTGGATCAGGTCGCGCGAGGTCTGAAAACCTTCTCCGGCGCGCGGCGGAGATTTGAACCGCGGGGCCAGACGGCTGCCGGCGCGACCGTCTTTGACGACTACGCCCATCACCCGACCGAGGTACGCGCCACGCTCGAAGCCGCCCGGGCATCCGCGCCCGGGCGAGTGATCGCATGTTTCCAGCCCCACCTCTACTCGCGAACCGAGCGGCTCGCCGCCGAGTTCGGCGCCGCGCTGGCGCTGGCCGACATCGTCTGCGTGCTCGAGGTCTACGAGGCCCGCGAGCGAGCGGAGGACTTCCCCGGTGTGAGCGGATGGTCCGTCGCCGCAGCGGCCGCGGACGAAGGAGGCGGTCGCCCGGTGTACTGGATGCCGACCCTCGATCAGGCAGCGGCACTGGTGGGCGGCCTCGCCCGGGAGGGGGATCTCGTGCTGACCCTCGGCGCGGGCGATGTCGATCGCGTCGCTGGGTCGATCGTCGCGGAAAGCGATCGAGCGCGGTGAGCGCGCCTCCGAGCGGGACGGCCCGCGACTATCCGCTCGCCCGTCTGACGACGATCCGCACCGGCGGCCCGGCGGACTTCTTCGCCCGGCCCGGCGATGCCGAGCAGCTCGGAGAGATGTTGCGCTGGGCCGAGCAGGAGGGGATCGAGATCGGTCTGATCGGGTCCGGATCGAACCTGCTCGTCGCCGACACGGGCTTTCGGGGGCTGGTGCTCAAGCTCGACGGTCAACTGGTCGCGATCGAGCACGTCGGCGACGGTCTGATCAGCGGCGGCGGGGCGCGTCTGCCGAAGGTCGCTGCGACGGCGGCCGGCCTCGGACTGGCGGGGATCGAGTTCGGCGTCAACATCCCCGGCACCGTCGGGGGTGCCGTGCGGATGAACGCCAACGCGTACGGCGGTGAGCTCGCGCGCGTGCTCGAATGGGTCGAGGTAACCGGTCCGGCGGGGACCGAGCGACGCCTTCCCGACCAGCTCGGCTTCGCCTACCGGCGGTCCAACCTGGGCGCGGCCGAGGTCGTCTCCCGTGCTCGGTTCGCCCTCCGTCGCTCGGATCCGGCAGATAGTCAAGGCCACGCTTGCCGATCTCCGCGATCGCCGGCGGGCGGCTCAGCCCTCGGGGATCAAGACCTTCGGATCGACCTTCAAGAACCCCGAGGACCCGGGCGCAGAGGGCGGACGGCTGGCCAACTGCTCGAGGCCGCGGGCTGCCAGGGGCTGACGTTCGGGCGGGGCGCGATTCTCGGAGAAGCACGCGAACTTCGTCGAGAACACCGGTGCGGCGAGCACGGCCGACGTGCTCGGGCTGATGGAGCTCGGGATCGCGCGGGTGCGCGAGGCCTTCGGGATCGATCTCGAGCCCGAGGTAGCGCTGCTTCGGCGGAGGGCGGCCCGCTAGATGGTCGCCACCCGAACCGCATCCCGCGGCGATGCTCGCCCGCGCCCGTAAGCCGTTGGTCGATCGGCGCGGTCCTGCTGGCCCTGGTCGGAGGCCTGTACTGTTCTGGGTGCGCGACCTGTCGCTGTTCCGGATCGAGCAGCTGCGGCTCGTCGGCCTGACGAGCGGCCAGGCGGATTCGATCGAGGCGGACTTCGCTCGCGTGGGCCGGAAGCATGACGACCCTCATCTCGACCGGACCCCGCTGGACCGGTGTCGCGGCCCGCTACCCCGCGATCCGGTCTTTCACCGCCGAGCGCGTTTTCCCGATGGGCTCCGGATCGACATCGTCGAACGGCTCCCGGGAGTGATCCTCGAGGACGGGATGGCCGCCACGTCCCGGTCGCGGCAGACGGCGTTCTGCTCGAGGGCGTCGACGCGACCGGCCTCCCGGTGATCGGGGTCGAGGACCTGCCCACCGGAGCCCGGCTCACCGACCCCGACGCGCTCACGGCGATCGAGGTCGCGGCAGGAGCCCCGCCGCCGCTCGGCACCGCGATCGAGCAGGTGGACGTCCTCCCGGGCCAGCCGATCGAGGTCCTCCTGCGCGGCGGTGTCCGGCTCCTGTTCGGTGACGACAGCGAACTCGACCAGAAGTGGACGGCGGTCGCGGCAGTGCTCGCCGACGCCGGCGGTGAGGGTCTCTCGCTACATCGATGTCAGTCTTCCGGAGCGGCCCGTCGCCGAGGATCTGAAAGGGGGCGCAGGGAAGCGGTAACGGACATTTCCGCAACCCTCGACCTGAGATCGAGATATGGGCAACTCTCAACTGGCACTTGAGACTTTGGCCCTGCACGAATTCCTGCTTCGCGTTGACACCTCCCCGAAAAACTGCTTAGAGTGCCGCAATTCCGGCGTTTTCCCCGGTAGCGGAAGTTTCGAGGTCGGCATGAGCCTTGACCACGAGAAGGCCCTCCGCAATTCGGATCGACGCCGTAACAACTGAGGACACAAAAATGGATACCGGGAGTTATCTGGCGGTCATAAAGGTCGTCGGCGTCGGCGGCGGCGGAACCAATGCGGTCAACCGCATGGTCGATGCCGGGCTGAAGGGCGTCGAGTTCATCGCCGTCAACACCGACGCGCAGGCGCTCCAGGCATGCGACGCCGACGTCAAGCTCCAGATCGGCGCGGACCTGACCCGTGGACTTGGCGCAGGCGCCAATCCGGACGCCGGCTTCGGCGCCGCGAGCGAGAGCCGTGACGAGATCAAGGAGGCGCTCAAGGGCGCCGACATGGTCTTCGTGACGGCCGGCGAGGGCGGCGGAACCGGGACCGGCGCCGCACCGGTGATCGCCGAGATCGCCAAGAACGAGGTCAACGCGCTGACCGTCGGCGTCGTGACGCGGCCGTTCGAGTTCGAGGGCGCCACCCGCGCCCGGCAGGCCGTCGACGGGATCGACAGGCTGCGCGAGCAGGTCGACACCCTGATCGTCATCCCGAACGAGAAGCTGCTGGCGATCGTCGACAAGCACACCTCGGTGCTCGACGCCTTCCGCGAGGCCGACAACGTCCTGCGCCAGGGCGTTCAGGGGATCACCGACCTGATCACCGTGCCCGGGTTGATCAACCTCGACTTCGCCGACGTGCGGACGATCATGCACGAGGCCGGCTCGGCGCTGATGGGCGTCGGCCTGGCGAGTGGCGAGCGGCGCGCGAGCGAAGCGGCGACGCGAGGCGATCTCCAGCCCACTGCTCGAGCTGTCGGTCGACGGCGCGACCGGCATTCTGCTGAGCATCACTGGCGGCAGCGACCTCGGGCTGTTCGAGGTCAACGAGGCCGCCGAGATCGTCCAGGCTGCAGCCGACCCGCAATGCAACATCATCTTCGGCGCGGTGATCGACGACTCGCTGGGCGACCAGCTGGCCGTCACGGTCATCGCGACCGGGTTCGACAAGGACGGCCTCCGCACGCCGTTCACGGGGCCCCGGACAAGCGCCGCGAGCGCTCGCGTCCGCGCCGCGGGCCGGGAGGTCTCGCTCGACGAGGGCCAGCGCTGCGTCGCTCGAGATCCCGGACTCCGACATAGACATCCCCGACTTCCTGAAGTAGCTACAGCGGCGGCTGACCGGCGCCCGGGGGTGTCCCTCGGCTGCTCGTGTGCTGGCGCACACGTCGCAACCTCGCTCCTACCCAGGCTTGGCCATCCGCCGCTGTAGCGGCGCAGCTGTCGACCGCTAGCCTCGGCGCATGAAGGATTTGCGCCGAACACCGCTCCACGGGCGCCATTCCGAGCTTGGGGGGCAGCTCGTGCCGTTCGCGGGCTACGAGATGCCCGTGCAGTACGAGGGGATCCGCCGCGAGCACCTCACGGTGCGCGAAGCGGTCGGAGTGTTCGACGTCTCGCACATGGGCCAGATCGATACGACCGGCCCCGCAGGCGGAGCCGTTCCTGCAGCGGCTGCTGTCCAACGACGTGATCGAAGCTGGAACTCGGGGGCGCTCAGTACTCGGTGCTCTGTCGCGAGGACGGCGGCGTGCTCGACGACCTCTTCACCTACCGGCTCGCCGACGGCTCGTTCCTGACCGTCACCAACGCCGCCAACCACGAGAAGGACCTCGCGTGGTTCCGGAGCCAGGCGACCGGGTTCGAGGTCGAGATCACAGACCGCGCCGTCGAGCTCGCGATGCTCGCGGTCCAGGGCCCGGCCGCGCGAGGGCTGGTCGCCACGCCTCGCCTCGGCCGAGCTGCCCAGACGGATGCGGACGGCGACCATCGAGGTGGCGGGTGCCTCCGCGCTCGTCTGCGGGACCGGCTACACGGGCGAGGACGGGGTCGAGCTGATCGTCGCCGCTGACGAGGTCGGCGGACTTTGGGACGCGCTGATCGAGGGGGGTGCCGCGCCGGTTGGCCTCGGTGCCAGAGACACCCTGCGGCTGGAGGCGTGCTTCCACCTCTACGGAAACGATCTGTCCGAGCAGCGCGACCCGATCGGAGCGCGGCCTCGGCTGGTGCTGCAAGCTCGAAACCGGCTTCATCGGCTCGGGCGTGCTCGAGACGGTCGCGGTCGAGCAGCGTCTGGTCCCGTTCGCATTCACCGGTCCCGGAATACCGCGCGACGGAAACCCGGTGCTGGTCGGCGGCACGAGCGCCGGCGAGGTGACCAGCGGCGGCTTTTCTCCCTGCCTGGAGATCGGGATCGGGATGGCGTACGTTCCCGGCTGCGATCGCCGAGCCGGGAACCGCGATCGAAGTGGACGTCCGTGGCAAGCTACGCTCGGCGGAGATCCGCCGTAAGCCCCTGTACGAGAAAGAGAGTTGAGCGGTGGCCGACGAGAACTACCCCGACGAACTGCTGTACCACCCCGAACACGACTGGGCCCGGATCGATGGCGAGGAGGCGACGCTCGGGATCACTTGGTTCGCGCAGGACGCCCTCGGCGAGGTCGTCTTCTTCGACCCGCCCGCGGTCGGGACCACCCTGACGGCGAACGAGTCTTACGCCGAGGTCGAGTCGGTCAAGGCCGTCTCGGACGTCTACGCGCCACTCTCGGGCGAGGTGATCGCCGTCAACGAGGATCTATCGAGTTCGCCCGAGCGGATCAACGACGACCCCTACGGCGAGGGATGGCTCGTGCGGATCAAGACGGCCGAGGCCTCCGAGCGCGATTCGCTGCTCGATGTCGCGGCGTACCGCGAGCTGCTCGGCGGCTGACTTGACCCGTTACACCTCCGCGACCGACGCCGACCGCCGCGAGATGCTCGCGCGGATCGGAGCCGGCTCGATCGAGGAGTTGTTCGCGGAGATCCCCGCGTCGGTGAGGCTCGATCGGCCGCTCGCGCTGCCGGACGGCCGCTCCGAGCAGGAGGTCTTCGACCACCTCGGCCAGCTCGCCGACCGCAACCGCCACACCGATCGCGAGGTCACCTTCCTCGGCGCCGGGATGTACGACCACTACGTGCCGGCGCTGATCGACTCGATCCTGTCGCGCTCGGAGTTCCTGACCCCGTACACGCCCTACCAGCCCGAGATCTCCCAGGGCGGGCTGCAGGTGATGTTCGAGTTCCAGACCGCGATCTCCGAGCTGACCGGCCTGCCGGTCTCCAATGCGTCGCTGTATGAGGGTCCTTCGTCGCTCCCGGCGGCCGGCTACCTGGCGATCCAGGAGAACGGGCGCTCGCGGTTCGTCGTCTCGCGCGGCGTCCACCCACACGCGCGCGAGACGCTCGAAACCTACGCGCGCGGCTTCGGGGCGACCGTCGTTGAGGCGCCGCTGGACGAGCACGGCGCGACCGACGCCGAGCAGCTCGCGCGGCTGGTCGACGATGGGACCGCAGCGGTCTTCATCCAGCAGCCGAACTTCCTCGGCACGGTCGAACCGATGGGCGAGCTCTCCGAGGCCGCCAAGCGGACCGGCGCGCTGCTGGTCTGCTCGGTCGATCCGCTGACGCTCGGCGTGCTCCGCCCGCCCGGCGACTTCGGCGTCGATGTCTGCATCGGTGAGGGGCAGACGCTCGGTAACCGGCTCGACTTCGGCGGGCCGTCATTCGGCTTCTTCGCTGCCGCCGAACGCTACATCCGCAAGATGCCCGGCCGGATCGCCGGGGAGACGGTCGACGCGGACGGCCGGCGTGGCTTCGTGCTGACGCTCCAGACGCGCGAGCAGCACATCCGCCGGGAGAAGGCCACGCACAACATCTGCACCGCCCAGGCGTTGAACGCGCTCGCCGGGGTGATCTACCTCTCGTGGCTCGGCCGCCGGGGACTCGTCGAGCTGGGCGAGCTGATGCTGCGTCGCACCGCCTACGCGCGCGAGGCGCTCGGCGAGCTCGCGGCGATCAATCCCGGACCTGTGATGCGTGAGTTTGCGGTTCGCGTGCCCGACCTCGACGGGCTCTTCGAACGTGCCCGTGCGGGCGGGATCAACCCCGGCTACCGGCTCGGTCGCGACTACCCGGAGTTCAGCGACGGCCTGCTGGTGGCGATCACCGAGCGGCGGACGCGCGATCAGATCGATCGGCTCGCCGAGCTGGTCGGCACCTGCGCGCACGAGCAGGTGAGCGCCTGATGGCCAGGCATTTGGTCCCCGAGCCCGCCGAGGCCGTGACGATCTTCGAGCGGTCCAAGGCCGGTCGGCGAGCGTTCATGCCACCGCCGACCGATGTCCCCGAGCTGGCGATCGAGGACCTCCTTCCGGCAGAGGCGATCCGCCGCGAGCCGCCGCGACTACCGGAGATCGCCGAGCCGGAGATCGTCCGCCACTACAACAACCTCTCGAAAAAGAACTTCGACCTCGACACCGGCTTCTACCCGCTCGGCTCGTGCACGATGAAGCACAACCCGAAGCTCAACGAGCGGGTCGCCGCGCTGCCCGGTCACGCCAAGCTCCACCCGCTCCAGGATCCCGCCTACGCTCAGGGTGCGCTCGAGCTGATGTGGCGGCTGCAGGGCGCGCTCGCCGAGGTTTCCGGCCTGCCCCATGTCTCGCTGCAGCCGAGCGCCGGATCCCACGGCGAACTCGCCGGGCTGCTCCTGACCCGCGCCTACCACGAGGACCGCGGCGAGCAGCGGACCAAGGTGCTGACGCCTGATACCGCACACGGGACCAACCCTGCGACGGTCGTCATGGCGGGATATGAGGTCGTCAAGGTCGGCACCGCTCCCGACGGCGGCATCGATCTCGAGGACCTCGAGCGCAAGGCGACCCCCGACGTCGCCTGCCTGATGCTGACCAACCCCAACACGCTCGGCCTGTTCGATCGCAATATCGAGCGGATCGCCGCGATCGTCCACGGGGTCGGTGCCACGCTCTACTACGACGGGGCGAACCTCAACGCGGTGATGGGCATCTCCCGTCCCGGGGACATGGGTTTCGACATCGTTCACTTCAACCTCCACAAGTCGTTCACCCAGCCGCACGGAGGCGGTGGACCGGGAGCCGGCCCGATCGCCGTGTCGGAGCGGATCGAGCCCTACCTGCCGAAGCCGCAGGTGATCCAGCGCGCGCCGGACAACGGCGGTGGCCCGTTCTACGACCTCGACTTCGATCGGCCGTCCTCGATCGGGCGGCTGCGCGGGTTCCAGGGCAACTACGGCGTGTTCGTGCGCTCCTATGCATACATCTGTTCGGTCGGCGGGGACGGGTTGCGCGAGGTCTCGGAGACCGCCGTGCTGAACGCGAACTACCTCAAGGCGCTACTCGCCGAGGACGGAATCGGCGAGTACCTGCCCGTAGCGTTCGATCGAACCTGCATGCACGAGTTCGTCCTCTCGGGCTCGGGCGCCCGCGAGGCGCTGGGGATCAGGACGCTCGATATCGCCAAGCGGTTGCTCGACCACCGCGTCCATCCCCCGACCGTCTACTTCCCGCTGCTCGTCGAGGAGGCGCTGATGATCGAGCCGACCGAGACCGAGACCAAGGAGACGCTCGACCGGTTTGCGGAGATCGTGCGCGAGCTGCTGGCCGAGGCCGCCGAGGACCCCGAGATCGCCCGCAACGCGCCGTATTCGACGCCGGTTCGCCGGCTGGACGAGGCGGCGGCGGCCCGTCGGCCGGTTGTGCGTCAGCCGCTGCCGGAGTAGCGGTGCGAATCTTCAGCGGGATCCAGCCGACGGGCCGCAAGCACCTCGGCAACTACCTCGGCGCGATTCGCCAGTACGTCGACGGGCAGGAGCGTGGCGAAGGGATCTACTGCGTCGTGGACCTCCACGCGATCACCGTCTCCTACGACGTCGCCGAGCTCCGCGCGCGCGTGCTCGATACGACCGCGATGCTGCTCGCAGCGGGTCTTGACCCGGCCCGCTGCATCCTGTTCCGGCAGTCCGATGTCCGGGAACACTCCGAGCTGTGCTGGCTGCTCGCGTCGGTCACCGCGCACGGCGATCTCAACCGGATGCACCAGTTCAAGGAGAAGTCGGCGCGGCAGCGAGAGCTGATCTCGGCCGGGCTGTTCCTGTATCCGGTCCTCCAGGCCGCCGACATCCTCGCCTACCAGGCGGAAGAGGTGCCGGTCGGAGATGACCAGCGCCAGCACATCGAGCTGACCCGCGACATCGCGGAGCGGTTCAACGAACGGTTCGGCGACACCTTCACGGTTCCGGCCCACCGGATCCCCGAGGTCGGAGCACGGATCATGGATCTCCAGGATCCGACCCAGAAGATGTCGACGACCGCCGGCAGCGAGGCCGGGCTCCTGTTCGTGACCGACGAGCCGGCCGCGATCATCAAGAAGTTGCGCAGCGCCGTCACCGACTCGGGCAGCGAGGTCGTCTGCGCTCCCGACAAGCCCGGGATCACGAACCTGATCGAGATCCTCGCCGTTGTCAGGAGCTCGACCGCCCGCGCGGTCGAGGCCTCCTTCGAGGGGGTCCGTTACGGCGACTTCAAACAGGCCGTTGCCGACGAGCTGGTCGAGTATCTGGGGCCTGTGCGTGAGCGCTACCTGGAGCTGCGCGCTGACGAGGCCGCGCTCGCGGTCGTGCTCGCGCAGGGGGCCGATCGAGCGCGAGCGATCGCCGCGACCACACTCACCACGGTCCGAGACCGAATGGGCGTTGGCGCGGCTTAGAGTCCCTCGGCCGGCGCCGCGCCGTGGAAGATCCGTGTGCGGAGCACGATGAAGACGACCACGGTCACAAGCGAGACCGCCACCAGGTAGGAGACCTGTCCGGATGTCTGGAAGGCGCTCTGGATGGTCGCGGTCCCGAGCGCAGTGGCCGCGTACTGGACGCAGGCGAACAGCGCGTAGCGCGCGACCTGGTGCGAGCCGGAGATCGCAAAGCTCTCGACGTGGGCGAAGACGAAAAACCGCTGGGCGAAGAAGTGGACGCCGATCGCGCACGCGAAGCCGATCAGGAGCGCCAGCTGGACGGGCAGCCCGACCGGGCCGCTGAGCAGCAACGTCAGCAGCACGTAGAAGACGAACACTGAACCGCCGGCGATCAGATAGCGGAGCAACTGGTGGTGCGTTTCGCCGGAGCGCAGCAGCTCACGTGCGCGCTCGCGAGATGGGTTGCTCGGGCGCTCGTCCATCGGGGCTAGATGGCTGACTCCACGGGAACCGCACGCAGGAGAGCCGAAAACGCGGTCGCGGGGCGGCGTCCTCGGGTTCGTCCATGCCGCACGGGCATGAACTCACCCTGCGTCCTACCCCAGCTCGGCCTTTTCGGCTCTCCCACGCACGCTCCCGTGAAATCAGCCATCGGCCGACGGTACCAGCGCGATCCGATGCGCCGGCCGGAGTCCCCGCCGGACCAGGCCGTACCCTGCTGGCGTGCAACTCGGCGCGCTCGATCTCGATCTCGAGGTCTTCCAGGGTCCTTTCGACCTGCTGACGACGCTCGTCCTGCGCGAGGAGGTCGATCTGCTCGAGGTCGATCTCGCCGATGTCGTGCTCGCCTACGTCGCGGATCTCGAGCGCCGCGGCGAGGTCGACCTCGAGGCGACGACCGAGTTCCTGGTTCTGATCGCTGCCCTGCTCGAGCTCAAGTCGCGGATGATGCTTCCGGGCGAGGAGGACGAGCAGCCCGAGCTCGACCCCGGCGAGGCGGCCGAGGAGCTGCTCGCGCGGATGCTCGAGTACGGCCGCTACCGGTCCGCCGGGCTAGCGCTGATCGACCGGCTGGCCGCCGAGGAAGGCCATCGCTTCCGCGCGGCACCGCTGCCGACCGAGCTGCGACAGGTCACGCTCGAGGCCGCCGAGCAGGCATATGAGCCGGTCACCCTCGCGGCGGCGATCGGCGAGCTCCTCCGCCATCCCCCGCCGCTCGACCTCAGCCACGTCGCGCGGGCACGCATCACGCTCGAACAGCGGCTGAACCATCTGCGCGGCCTGCTCGCCGAGCGTGGCTCGTTCGACTTCGACGACGCCGTGCTCGGCGCCGACCGGGTAACGGAGGCGGTCACGATCTTCGCCCTGCTGGAGCTCTACAAGGCGGGCGAGGCGCAATGGAGCCAGACCGGCCCGTTCGAGCCGATCCGGGTAAGCGCCGCCGGTGGTGCCAGGTGAACGAGCTCTCGCTGAGCGCGCAGATCGAGGCGCTGCTGTTCCTCGCGCCGGACTCGGTGCCCGCCGAGGATCTCGCCCGTGCCTGCGAAGCGTCAGCCGATCAGGTCGCCGAGGCGCTGACCGAGCTCGGCCGGAGCCTGACCGACGGCGATCGAGGCGTGGTCCTGCGCCAGCTGGGCGGCGGTTGGGCGCTCGCGACCGATCCGCGCGCCGAAGCAAGCGCGCGCCGGTTGCTGGCCAAGCCCCGGACCCCACCGCTCAGCCAGGCCCAGTCGGAGTGCCTCGCGATCGTCGCCTACCTGCAGCCTGTCTCGCGCCCGGAGATCGCTCGGATTCGCGGGGTCTCCTCCGAGTCGGGTGTCGGCACCCTGCTCGCGCGCGGTTTGATCGAGGAGGCCGGGCGTTCCCAGTTCGGCGCCGTCCTCTACCGGACCTCGGAGCTGTTCGAGCGGCTGTTCGGGCTCGCCGGCCTCAGCGAGCTGCCCGAGATCACGGCCTTTGATCCGAGCCCGGAGGAGGAGGGCGGGCTCCGCCAGCGATTGCTGAGAGCCGGCGAACAGCGAGTCTCGGGCTGACACAATGATGCGGTCGGCCGCAGGGCCGCGACCGCCATGAACGCCCTTCGCTCGATAGTCGCCGGCGCAGCCGCGGGGTCGGTTCTCCTGATTTCCGCCCCCGTCCTCGCCGCGGAGCTTCCCGATCGGCTGGCCGATCAGGTCGACGCTCCGATCAGCGAGCTCGAGCCCGAGTCCTCGCGGGAGAGCGTGGGAGTGAGCTTCGATCGCTACCGGCAGGTGGTTGACGGCGTCCCCGTGCTCGACTCGGAAGTCGTCGTGGTCGAGCCCGACGGCGAGCGGCCGCGCGTCGTCGCGGACCGGACGCGGCGAGCGGTCCGACCCTCGGGCGATGCCAACGTGTCGCGGAGGGAAGCGATCGCGATCGCCCACGAGGCGGTCGGCGTACGCGCCGAGCGGGCGCCGACGCGAGCCGACACCGGGATCGATGCGCGCGGCGGCCGCGATCGGCTGGTCTGGGAGGTCTTGGTCCCATCGGAGCGACCGTTCGGCGACTTCCGGGTGCTGGTCGGAGCACGGTCGGGCGAGGTCCTCTCAAAGCGCGACCTCGCCGTCTCCGCGCGCGGCCGGGCACGTTTGTTCGTGCCCAATCCGGTGGTCGAGAACTTCGGCGTCCGAGACGGCCTTGCCGATGCCCGCGATGCCGATTCGGCGCAACTGACCGGTCTGCGGGCATCGGTCGTCCTGCCGCGCCTGCGCGGCGGCAGCAAGTGCCTGCAGGGAACCTTCGCGGCCGTCCAGGTGCGGGCCCGGCAGGTCTGCTCAAAGTCACGCGACTGGCGATCACTGACCCGCGGCGATGCCGAGTTCGAGGGGGCAATGGCGTACTTCCACATCGACCGGGCGGCGGCCTACATCCGCTCGCTCGGCCTCGGCGAGGCCACACCCAGAAGGCTGCGCGTGATCGCGAACGGGATCCCGGACGACAACTCCTTCTTCCTCCCGATCGATCGCTCGATCACCTTCGGGAAAGGCGGAGTCGACGACGCCGAGGACGGCGACGTGATCGTCCACGAGTACGGACACGCCGTGCAGGACGTTCAGGGCGCGAACTTCCGCGAGCGGGAAGAGGGCCAGGCGATCGGGGAGGGGTTCGGCGACTACCTCGGCGCGGTGATGACCGCCGAGACCCAGAGCACCAGCGGGGAGGACGCGGCCTGCGTGTTCGATTGGGACAGCCTGCCGCTCGGGGTTTCGTGTCTGCGTCGCACCGATCTCGCCGGCGGCCTCGACTCGCTCGATCCCACCTGCAGCCAGGACTTCCACTGCGTGGGCCAGGTCTGGTCGAGCGCGTTGTGGCGGTTGCGGGGCCAGCTCGGTGAAGACGGCGCCGGCAAGTCCGTGATGGATCGGGTCGTACTGCAGTCCAACTTCGCGCTACCCGCCGGGGCCGGCTTCCGGGACGCGGCTGAGGCGTTGCTCCGGGCTGATCAACAGCTCTACGACGGACTGCATCGCGAGGCGATCGCGGGCGAGTTGCGAGCGCGCGGACTGTTGCCGAACCAGTAGCGATTCGAAGCGGTCGCGTCTTTGTTCGTCGCTAGCCCGACGCCATTCTCAGTGCAACTGACCAACCAGGCGGGGAGGGTGCATGGGGTGCGTTGTGCGGAGGTCGCTAATCGCCGTCGTGGGAGTTGTCGCGCTGCTGTCGCCGGGCGCTGCGCTCGCTGGAGAACAATCTCCCGGCGCCGTTTCCGGCGGGCTGATCGATGAGGCGCAGTGAGCAAGTACTGGTGCTGGAACCGTGCCAAGCGGACGGTCACCGTCAAGGATGGCGCGGTGAGCGTCGAGCCGAGCGTGAACACGGCTTCGGGAGCAGCCGGCTGGGACTACAGGGGCTCCGAGGGCAAGGCCGACTACCGCTACGACTACGGCCGGTCAAGAGGGGCGGGCATTGGACCTACCGTCGCGGGTTCTTCAAATACTGCCCACCACGAGCTGCCTGCGCGACCCAGCTGCGCCCGTTCATCAACCTCCGGGTCCACTACGACGGGACCGCGAACGAATCGAATGGTGTGAAGTGACGGGCCCGACGGATCGATCCCAGCGCCGGCGGCCGGTCGGCGTCGTACTGGGTTTGCTGGCCGCCTTCCTCCTTCCGCCGTTGGGGATCGTCATCGGGGTGGCCCTGCTCCTCCTCGGGAGTCGGCCACCGCGCAGCGCATGGCTGATCACCGCCGCGCTCGCAATCGTGGCGCTGTCCGTCGCCCTGCTGCTGTTCGGGTTGCCGGGGGCGACGACCGGGGGGTTGATCGATTCCCCCTAGCCGACGAACCGACGGATCCCCGCTGAACGCGGCGTGGCAGGACCCCGGTGGGCCTAGGCGGTTGTCGAGTCCGTCAGCTCGCGCGCGGCGAGCTGACCGCACGCGGCGTCGATGTCGCGCCCGCGCGTCAGCCTGACCGTCGCGCGCAGACCGCGCTCCTCGAGCGCCTCCTTGAAGGCGGCGATCGCCGTGCGGCTCGAGCCCCCGAAGGCCGAGTCGGTCGGGTTGTAGGGGATCAGGTTGACCTTGAACAACTCGCGCGGCGTGAGCACCTCGGCCAACTCGGCAGCCTGCTCGTAGCGGTCGTTCACCCCTGCGAGCATCAGGTATTCGACGAACACCGGCAGGTTGCGACGAGCCGACCACTCGCGGCACGCGGCGAGCACGTCAGCGAGCGGGTAGCGCTCGTTGACCGGCATCAGCTCCGAACGGAGAGACTCCTCGGCCGCGTGCAGGGAGAGCGCCAGTCTGACGCGCGGCCCCTCGGTCGCCAGCCGCTCGATGCCGGGGATCCACCCGACCGTCGAAATCGCCGTGTTCGAGGTCGCGATCCCGATGTCGGGCAACCGTTCGCAGCTCCTCAGCACCGCGTCGAGGTTGAGCAGCGGCTCGCCCATCCCCATGAACACGACGTGGTTGACCGCCTCCTTGCGGCGGAAGTGGAGCGCCTGGTCGAGGATCTCCGAACTCGTCAGGTTGCGCCCAAAGCGCATCGCGCCGGTCGCGCAGAAGGTGCAGGTCAGCGGACAGCCCGACTGGCTCGAGAGGCAGAGCGACCGGCGCCCGTCGTGATAGCGCATCAGCACTGCCTCGATCGGCCGTCCGTCCATGGTCTGGAAAAGCGCCTTCTCGGTGCCGTCGCGGGCGAGCGCTTCGCGTTCCAGAGCCAGTACCGACAGCGGCAGCTCGCCGGACAGCCGGTTGCGCAGCGCCGCCGGCAGATCGGTCATCTGCTCATAGGAGTCGGCGCCCGCGGCGAGCCAGCGCCAGACCTGCCCGAGTCGGAAGGCCGGTTCGCCGGCCTCCTTCAGCATGCGCTCCAAAAGCTCGAGATCTGCCATCGACCGAGTGTGGCAGCCTGGCCCAATGCGTCTCGCAAAGTTCCTCGCGCACGCCGGGGTGGCCTCGCGCAGATCCGCCGAGCAGATGATCGCGGCCGGGCGGGTGACCGTCGGTGGAGCGGTCGTGACCGATCCCGCGCGCGATGTTGATCAGGACAGCGGCGTGACCGTCGACGGAGCTCCGATCGCCCGCGAAGCGCGTCAGGTGGTGGTACTTAACAAGCCCGCGGGGGTCGTGTCGACCGCCAAGGACACGCACCGGCGTCCGACGGTCGTCGCGATGGTGCAGTCGGTCAACCGCCTCTATCCGGTCGGGCGCCTGGACGCCGAGACGACCGGCCTGATCCTGCTGACCAACGACGGCGAGCTGGCTGACCTGCTGACCCATCCTCGCTATCGGGTCCAGAAGGGCTACCACGCGCGGGTCGCCCCGACGCTTGTTGCAGAAAGCGATCTGCGCCGGCTGCGCGAGGGTGTCGAGCTCGAGGACGGCTTGACGGCGCCGGCGTCCGTACGCCAGCTCGAGCCCGGCAGGCTCGAGCTCTGGCTGGGCGAGGGTCGCAAGCGGCAGGTGCGGCGGATGTGCGAAGCGATCGGGCATCGGGTCGTCGAGCTCGAGCGGTTCGCGTTCGGCCCGCTGCGGCTCGACCGGCTCGCGGCTGACGGGGGGCGATTGCCAGCGGGGAGCTGGCGGGAGTTGTCGCCCGCGGAGGTCGAGCAGCTGCGCGAGGTGGGAGAATCGCCGCGATGAACGGATCCCGGATAGTCGCCCTGCGCGGCGCGATCTCGGTGGCGGCCAACGAGGCCGACCAGATTCTCGACGCCACCGAGGAGCTCGTGCGCGAGCTGATGTCCCGCAACCGCCTCGAGCCCGACGACATCGTCAGCGCGATCTTCACCGCGACCGATGACCTCGACGCCGAGTTCCCGGCGGTCGCGGCGCGGCGGATCGGGCTCGACCGCGTTTCGCTGCTCTGCGCGCGTGAGCTGTCGGTGTCGGGCGCTATGCCCCGCGTGATCAGGATCCTCGTCCACTGCTACCCGCCCGAGGGGGCGGAGGCACGGCACGTGTACCTCGGGGAGGCCGCGGCTCTGCGCCGCGACCTCGAGGCCGCTCAGTAGTGGCGCTCGAGATCAACGCCCGCGTTGCGGCGATCCCGGTCTATCCGGCGGCCGAGAGCTATTCCTACGACGGCGAGCTGGTCAAGCTGGCCTCCAACGAAGCTCCGTGGGCGCCCCACCCGGCTGTGCTCGAGACGATCGCGGGCCGGCTGGAGCGTCTCAACCGCTACCCCGACCCCGACAAGAGCGCGCTGCGCAAGGCGATCGCCGACCGGCACGGGCTCGTACCGGAGCAGGTAGCGATCGGCAACGGGTCGTGCGAGCTGCTGCTGACCGCGGGCGAGGCGATGCTCGAACCGGGCGCGGAGATCGTCTACGCGTGGCCGTCGTTCTCGATCTATCCGCACCTCGCCGCGATGACCGGTGCCCGCGCGATCGAGGTGCCGCTTGCGGACGGCGATTTCCACGATCTGGACGCGATGGCCGCCGAGGTCACCGCCGCAACCCGAATCGTGCTCGTCTGCAACCCCAACAATCCGACCGCGACGGCGCTTCCGCTGGAGCAGATCGACGCGTTCGTCGGCGCGTTGCCGCGACATCTCACGGTGATCCTCGACGAGGCCTACGTCGAGTTCTCGACCTTGCAGGATCCGGACGACTCGATCGGACTGCTGGCGAAGCACTCCAACCTGGTTCTGCTGCGCACCTTCTCGAAGGTCTATGGACTCTGCGGGCTGCGGGTCGGCTACTCGCTGGGGCCGGAGGACTTCCGTCACGCCGTCGATCGGGTCCGCCAGCCGTTTTCGGTCAACGCGCTCGCCCTCGCCGCCGCCGAGGAGGCGCTCGTCCACCAGGACGAGGTCGCGCGGCGGGTCGAGCGAACCGCGATCGAGCGGCTGCACGTCCAAGAGGAGTTGACTGCGCGCGGCCTCGGGGTCACCGACAGCCAGGGGAACTTCTCCTGGGTCTCGCTCGGCGATCACGACGAGCACGCGATCATGGCCGGGCTCGCCGAGCGCGGCGTGATCGTACGCGCCGGAGCCGCCCTCGGCCGCAGTGGATTCCTGCGGGTGACCTACGGAACACGCCCGGAGAACGATCGCTTTCTGGCTGCGCTGGACGACGTGATCCCTGGATAGAGTCGCGCCGTGGCACTAGCGGAGGAGGGGGGACCGAAGGGCCGGCGTCGCGTATCGGGGATCGTCCTCGTGCTCGGTCTGCTGGCGCTGACCACCGGCGCGGTCGAGACCGGCGGCGAGCGCGCAGGGCGTGAACGTTCGTCGGTCGCGGCGCTGGCGGCGCTGCCCTGTCCGGCGGAGGCTTCGTACTTCCGCACCGAGCTCGGCTATGACGAGCGCACGCTTGCCGAGGCGTTCGGCGGCGGCTTCGTCGTTTACAAGGATCTCGGACCGGACCGGCTCGAGGTCCCGATCGACTGGCGCGCCGATCCCTACGGCGACCAGGACTGGCGCTCGAGCTTCCATTCTCTCGAGTGGATCGACCAGCTACTCGCGATCTATCGCGGCAAGTCGGCGACCATCACGGCTGGGTCCGACCGCCGCCGGGCCCTGATCACAGCTCGCCGGATCGTCATCGACTGGGTTCGCGAGAACCCGCTCCGCGGCCGTGGAGTCGACAAGCGCGCGTGGGTCAACAAGGTGGCGGGGGAGCGCGCCGGCTACATCGCCTACGTGCTTCGCCAGGCGAGCTGCGAAGGAGCCATCTCCGATCGGCATCTCCGCCTGCTGATCGATTCGCTCGGCGTTCACGCGCGGTTCCTCGACCGCGACCGGACGGCCAACAACCACGGTCTGTTCGCCGCCTACGGACTCGCGCTGATCGGCCGTGAGCTCCCGTTCGTCGGGGAGTTAGACCGGCTCGCCGACAGGGCGGTCGCGCGCTTCGGGCGCGTGCTCGACGATCGGATCGAATCGCGCGAGGGGATCTGGCTGGAGCATTCCTCGACCTACCAGCTGCTCGTGCTGGAGGTCGTTCGACGGATGGCGCAGGTCACCGGCAGGTCGTCGCTGCGACGGCTCACCGATCGGATGGAGCGGGCGGCTGCCTGGTTCGTTACGCCCGCGGGGTCGCTCGTGCAGTTCGGGGACACCTACCGATCGATCCCGTCGCTGCGGATTCGTGACGACGCCGCCGGCCAGGACGGCCTGCGTCCGTTCAATGAGAGCGGATACGCGTTCGCCAAGGATCGCGCGACCCGCGGTTATCTCGGCGTCACGGCGACCCACTTCAGCCGCACGCACAAGCACGCGGATGACCTCAGCTTCGACCTCTTCGACGACGGGCGGCGGATCGTCTCCGACACCGGGCGCTTCAGCAAGACCGGCTTCCAGGGCTTCGCGCGCTCGGCCCAGGCGCACAGCACGCTGACCGTCGACGGAGTCGATTTCGGCACGCTCGATCGCGAGCCGTACGGCAGCGGAATCCTCGCCTCCGGAGCCGGTGAGGGCTGGTTCGCGATCCGCGCCCGAAATCCGCGCCTGCTCGGTCAGGGGGTCGACCACGAGCGGCTGTTCCTCTACAGGCCTCTGGATGCCCTGATCGTGCTCGATTCGCTGAGTGCCGAGCAAGAGCACCGCTACGAGCGCCGGATCCAGCTCGAGCCGGGAATCGAGGCCGAGCCGATCGAAGGCGCGCTGCGGCTGACGGCGCCCGGGTTCGCCGGCACCCTCTCGGAGGCCTCGTCCTCCGGGCCGGCGGACGTGGCGATCCGCAGCGGGGAGGAGAGCCCGACCGAGGGTTTTTTGTTCCCGGAGTTCCGCCAACGGGTCAAGCGCTCGACCGTTACGTTCGGCTCAAACGCCGCCGACGCGGTGCTCGTGATGACAATCGACCTTGGTGGCGCGGCGCAGGCGGCCCGGCCCGTCGACGGGAGGGATGACGCCGTCCTGCTGGAGGCCGGCGACGGCGCTGAACAGCTGTTGTCGGCGTCGAGCCGCGGTGGCTCGCTCGACGTCGATGTCTCCGATTGACCGACGTGATGGGTTCGACCGGCGATCCCGGACGTGGTACAAACAAGATCTGATGAGTCTCTCGGGCACGTCCAGCCATAACACGCGCGGCAACACGGCCGCCGCGGGACGTCCCTATCCGTGCTGGCGATTTATTTAGGCGTCCGGCCCGCGGCTGTCCTCAGGGCAGCCCACCCCAGCCCTCGCCGGGCGCCCTCATAGCGGCTCCAGACGGCCACCCGGCCCGTCACGGTTTCAGATACTTGAAAGGCTCAGATTCAGATGATGATCGTCAACAGGACACCAGGAGAAGAGGGCGGGGGATCCCCGGGCGAGAGCGATCGCTCCGGCGTCGCGCTCCCTGATCCCAACGACCACGTCCGCGACCAGCGGATCGAGCGCGCGGTGCCGCTTGCCACGCCGCTGGAGATGTTCAACGAGCTCCCGCTCGAGGACAACCACGTCGAGGTCGTTCTGCGCGGACGCTCGGAGGTCGCGGCGATCCTCGGCGGCACCGATGACCGGCTGCTCGTCGTCGTCGGTCCGTGCAGCGTGCACGACGTAGGGGCTGCGCGCGACTACGCCGAGCGGCTCGCGGGCAAGGCCGCTGAGCTGAGCGCCGACCTGCGAATCGTGATGCGTGTCTACTTCGAGAAGCCGCGCACCACCACCGGGTGGAAGGGTCTGATCAACGACCCGCACCTGGATGGGTCGGGCGACGTGAACGCGGGGCTGAGGCTCGCGCGCGGGCTGCTGCTCGAGGTGCTGGAGCTCGACCTGCCCGTCGGCTGCGAGTTCCTCGACCCGATCACGCCCCAGTACATCTCCGACACGGTGTCCTGGGGTGCGATCGGGGCGCGCACGACCGAGAGCCAGATCCACCGGCAGCTCGGGTCGGGGCTGTCGATGCCGGTCGGATTCAAGAACCGGACCGACGGAAACGTTCAGGTTGCGGTCGACGCGGTGCGCGCTGCCGCCGTTTCGCACGCCTTCGCCGGCGTCGATTCGGCCGGGACCTCCGCGATCCTCTACACGCGCGGCAATCCCGACTGCCACGTCATCCTGCGCGGCGGCCGGGGGGCGCCAAACCACCGGGCGCCGGGCGTCGCCGACGCGGTCGCAAAGCTCGAGGCGGCCGGCCTGCCGGGCCGGCTGATCGTCGACGCCTCCCACGACAACAGCGGCAAGGATCCCGATGAGCAGCCCCGCGTCGCCGCGGAGATCGGCGAGCAGGTCGCCGCGGGAGCCGAAGCGATCGCCGGGGTCATGCTCGAGTCGTTCCTGGTCGCAGGCAACCAGGCGCCGGAGGCCGATGCGCTTACCTACGGTCAGTCGATCACGGACGGCTGCATCGACTGGGAGACGACGGTCGCGGTGCTCGATGGGCTCGCATCGGACGTTCGGAAGCGACGCAGCGGCTGATGCGGATCGCGATCCTCGGCGTCGGCCTGATCGGCGGTTCGATTGGACTGGCCGCGAGCGAGCGGCTGGAGCCGGGCACCGAGGTTGCGGGGTTCGACCCCGACGCAGACGGGCTCGCCGCCGCGCGGGAGCGCGGCGCGGTCGGGCGAGCGGCGGGTTCGGTCGCCGAAGCGCTCGACGGTGCGGACGCCTGTTTTCTGTGCGCGCCGGTCGACCGGCTTCCCGAGCTGCTCAGCTCGGCGATCGAGCACGCCGCCGGCGACTGCGCGATCACCGACGTAGGTTCGACCAAGCAGGCGATCGCGGCCTCAACCGATGACGAGCGGTTCGTCGGCGGCCATCCGATCGCGGGCTCTGAGGGGACCGGCATCGGCCACGCCCGATCGGATCTGTTCGACGGGGCGGCCTGGTATCTGACGCCCGGTGATCAGGCCTCCGGCGTTCTGTACGAGCGGCTCCATCGGCTCGTCGCCGCGCTCGGAGCGCACCCGATTGCGATTGATCCCGAGAGCCACGATCGACTGCTGGCGACGGTCAGCCACGTTCCCCACGTGCTCGCGAACGTGCTCGTCTCCCAAGCGGCCCGCACGCTTTCCCGGGAGGACGAGCCACTTCCGCGGATCGGCCCGAGTTTTCGCGACGCCACCCGTGTGGCCGGCGCGAACCCGTCGATCTGGAACGCCATTTACTCATCCAACGCCGAGGCGATCGCTTCCGAGCTCGCAGAGACGATCGAGCGGCTGAGCGCCGTCGCGGAAGCCCTGCGGGCCGGCGACGGAGCCGCGATTGCCGCGTGGGGTGAGCGTGCGCGGGAAGATCGCCGTCGCCTGCTCGAATCGGAGCTGGCCGGCGGTCCGCTGCACGAGCTCCGCGTGACCGTTCCGAACGAGCCCGGAATAGTCGCCCAGGTCGCGCTCGCCCTCGGCCGCGCGGGTGTCAACATCGCCGACATGGCTCTCTCGCCCGCCGCCGACATGCGCTCTGGCGCGATCACCCTCTGGATCACGGGCGACGAAGCGGCGACCAGAGCGCGCGAGCTGATCGCCGAGCTCGGCTTCGCGGTCGCCGAGGCGAGCTGATGGCCGGCGTCCGCTTCGGCCCGGTCGGACCGCTGCGCGGCCGAATCACCCCGCCGCCGGACAAGTCGATCTCACACCGCGCGGCGCTGTTCGGTGCGATGAGCGACATGCCGGTGACGATCACCAACTACCTGATGGCCGACGACACGCTCTCGACGCTCGACGCGCTGCGCTCGCTGGGGGCCGGGGTCGATCAACAGGAGGAGGGTCTCGTGATTCGCGGGGTGGGGCTCCACCAGGCGATCGAGGCGACCGGCGGCAGCCTGTACGTGGGCAACGCCGGCACGCTCCTGCGCCTGCTGCCCGGCTGGCTCGCAGGTCAGGGGCGCGGGTTCTGGACGCTCGACGGCGATCCTTCGATCCAGCGGCGGCCGGTCGACCGGATCGTCGAGCCGTTGCGCGCGATGGGCGCGCGGATCGAGGCCCGCGACGATTGCCTGACCCCGCTGACCGTCTACGGATCCGAGTTGCACGGCACTGAGCACGTGCTGCCGGTCGCGAGTGCGCAGGTCAAGTCCTGCCTGCTGATCGCCGGGATGCTCGCCGACGGCGAGACGACGATCACCGAACCCAGTCGCAGCCGCGACCACACCGAGCGGATCCTGCGCCGGGCGCGTGTCCCGTTCGAGCGGATCGGCACGACCGTCAAGGTCCGCGAGGTCGACGAGCTCGAGCTCGAGGACATCACGGTCCCGGGTGACGCGAGCTCCGCGGCGTTTCTGATCGCCGCGGCTTGCGTGGTGCCCTCGTCCCGGCTGCTCGTCGAGGGTGTCGGACTCAACTGGACGCGGACGGGCTTCTTGCGGATCGCCGCGCGGATGGGCGCCGTGATCGTCGGCGAACTTGAGGAGCCGCCCCAGACCGAGGCCGAGGTTCCAGAATCGGAGCCGATCGGCGACCTCGATGTAGCCGCGGCGGCGCTCGAGGGCACCGTTGTGCAGCCGGAGGAGGTCCCGCTGGCGATCGATGAGCTACCGCTGGTCGCACTGCTCGGGGCGTGCGCGGAGGGGGAGACGATCGTGCGCGGGGCGGAGGAGCTGCGCTGGAAGGAATCCGACCGGATCGCCGGCGTCGTCGAGGGCCTCGCGGGCCTCGGCGTCGACATCGAGGCGACCGAGGACGGCTTCGCCGTGCGTGGCGGGGCGATTCGCGGCGGCGTGATCGACTCGCGCGGTGACCATCGCCTGGCGATGCTCGGCGCGATCGCCGGGCTCGCCTCCAGCGAGGGGGTCGTGGTCGAGGGGATGGAAGCCGCGACGGTCTCCTATCCCTCGTTCGCCGAGGACCTCGCGACGCTCGTAACGTAGCCTCGGACTCATGGTCATCGCAATCGATGGACCGGCGGGCGCCGGCAAGAGCACCGTGGCACGCGCGACCGCGGCGGCACTCGGGTTCACCTACCTCGATTCCGGTGCGATGTATCGAGCCGTGGCGCTGGCCGTGCTGGAGGACGGCGGGGAGCCCGCCGAATGCGCGGCCGCGCTCGAGATCGAGCTCGGCTCGCGGGTGCGCTCCTCGGGCCGCGACGTGACCGCCGAGATACGAACTCCCGAGGTGACGGCGGCGGCATCGGGTGTCGCGACCGACCCGGAGGTTCGCGAGGCGCTGGTCGCCAAGCAGCGGGCGCTGATGGGCGTCGGAGACTGGGTTGCGGAGGGTCGTGACATCGGCACCGTGGTCGTTCCCGACGCAGGCTTGAAGGTCTTCTTGACGGCGAGTCCGGAGGCGAGGGCACGCCGTCGGGCGCTCGAGCTGGGGGCCGACTGGGGAACGGTGTTGACCGAGCAGACACTCCGTGACGAGCAGGACCGCAGCCGGGAGCACTCGCCGCTGCGCCCGGCCGAGGACGCGGTCGAACTCGACACGACCGACCGCTCGATCGAGGATGTCGTCGCCCAGATCGTCGCGCTCGTCGACGCGCGGCGCGACGGCTGAGCGGCGATGGCGCTGCCGAAGGTCGCGGTCGTCGGCTACCCGAACGTGGGCAAGTCAACGCTCGTCAACCGCCTCGCCGGTGGTCGCGAAACCGTCGTCCACGAGGACGCCGGGGTCACGCGCGACCGCAAGGAGCTCGAGGCGGATTGGAACGGTCGGCGGTTCCTGCTGATCGACACCGGAGGGGTGGACTCCGAGGACGGTCACGCGCTCGCCGCCGAGGTCCAGGCCCAGGCGCGGCGCGCGATCGCCGAGTCCGACCTCGCCGTCCTGGTGGTCGATGCCCGCACTGGGATCCGGCCCGGTGACGACGAGCTCGCGCGCGAGCTGCGACGGGCCCCGTTGCCGGTCCTGGTCGCTGCCAACAAGGTCGATGGCGCCTCGCTCATTCCGCAGGCGGCGGAGTTCATCGGGCTGGGGCTGGGCGAGCCGGTTGCGGTCTCCGCGACCCAGGGGCTCGGGACCGGCGACTTGCTTGACGCAATCGTGGCGGGCCTCGGCGAGCAGCGGCCCGATGAGCCCGACCCCGACGACGGGATCGTTCGTCTCGCGGTAATCGGACGTCCGAACGTCGGCAAGTCCTCGCTCGTCAACCGCTTCCTCGGCGAGGAGCGCGTGATCGTCTCCGATCTCGCCGGCACCACGCGTGATGCAATCGATACGCGGCTCGAGTTCGACGGTCGGGCGGTCTTGCTGGTCGACACCGCGGGCTTGCGCCGCCGCACGAAGGTGGCCGGCACTGTCGACTACTACGCGCAGCTGCGCTCCGAGCAGGCGGCCGAGCGTGCCCACGTGGCGCTCGTCGTCTGCGACGCGAGCGAGGGGATCACCAGCGAGGACTTCCGGATCGCCGAGCTCGCGATGACGACCGGTTGCGCGACGGTGATGGTGCTCAACAAGTGGGATATCGCCCAGACCGATATCGACGACGCCCGGGCGCGAGTCCAAAAGAAGCTGCGCCTCCGTCCGCGCGTCCTGTCGGCCTCGGCGCTGACCGGGCGCAGCACCCGCCGGCTGCTGGAGGAGTCGATCCGGCTCGCCGATCGCGCCGCTGAGCGGATCCCGACCAGCGAGCTCAACCGGTTCCTCTCGGATCTGCTCGCCAAGCGCGACCCGCCCGCCGTTCGCGGTCGGCGGCTGCGGATGTACTACATGACCCAGTACGAGACCCGTCCGCCGCGGTTCGCGATCCAGGTCTCGGACCGCTCACGGATCGTGCGCGACTACGCGTTCTTCCTCGAGAACCGTCTCCGCGAGCGCTTCGCGCTCGAGGGAGTGCCGCTCGTAATCGACTACCGAGGTCGCGACGACGGCCCGCGACGGTCGGGCGGCCGCGCGAGCGACTGACGGATCGCTACCCTACGCCGACCCGAACCTGCGGAAGGAAACGTGACCAGCACCCAGCTCCCAGAGAACGAGTACCTGTTCACCTCCGAGTCGGTCACCGAGGGCCACCCGGACAAGGTTTCCGACCGCATCTCCGATGGAGTCGTCGACGCGGTCATGGCGGCCGACGGCGCGGAGGGCCGCTGCGCCGCCGAGACGCTCGTCAACACGCGGTTGGTCGTCATGTCGGGCGAGATCCGTACCGACGCCGACATCGACTTCGAGGCGATCGCCCGTGAGGCGATCCGCGAAATCGGCTACGTCGGCTTCGATCCCGACTTCGACGCCGACAGCGCCGAGGTTCTCGTGCGGATCGACCGCCAGTCTCCCGATATCGCGCAGGGCGTCGACGCCGCCCAGGAAGCGCGCGAGCAGGGCTCGGGCGACAGCGACGACGTCGCGGGCGCGGGCGACCAGGGGATGATGTTCGGCTACGCGACCAACGAGACCGACTCGTTGATGCCGCTCCCGATCGATCTCGCACACCGGCTCGCCGAGCGGCTCGCGAAGGTGCGCAAGGACGGCTCCCTGGACTACCTTCGGCCCGATGGCAAGACCCAGGTCACGGTTCGCTACGAGAATGACCGGCCGGTCGAGATCGAGCGGATCCTGATCTCCACCCAGCATGCCGACGGGATCGACCGCGACGAGCAGATCCGTCCGGACCTGCTCGAGACAGGTCGTCTTCCCGGTACTCCCCGACGGCCTATACGACGAGGCCAAGATCGCAGAGGGTTTCCTGATCAACCCGACCGGGCGGTTCGTGATCGGCGGACCAGTCGGTGACTGCGGTCTCACCGGGCGCAAGATCATCGTCGACACCTACGGCGGAATGGCTCGCCACGGCGGCGGTGCGTTCTCGGGCAAGGACCCGTCGAAGGTCGATCGCTCGGCGGCTTACGCCGACCCGGCACGTCGCCAAGAACGTCGTCGCGGCCGGCCTCGCCGACCGTTGCGAGGTCCAGGTCGCCTACGCGATCGGTGTCGCCCACCCGGTCTCGATCATGGTCGAGACCTTCGGTACCGAGCAGATCCCGCGTGCGCGGATCGCGGAGCTGGTCGGCGAGCATTTCGACCTACGGCCGGGAGCGTTCCGGGACTACCTCGACCTTCACCGGCCAATCTACGCACCGACGGCCGCCTACGGTCACTTCGGTCGCGACGGCTTCTCGTGGGAGGCGGTCGACCGCGCGGATGCGCTGCGCGCGGCCGCCGGGATCGAAGTCCCCGCCTAGCGGCTCGTCAGTGGCTCAGTGCTGCCGAACGAACGGCAGCACTGAGGGGAGCCTGAGCTTCAGAGCGGCTTGGGGCCAGCGTGGCGCCCCGTGGCCCGATCGACGGCCTCGACGACCTCCTCGGGCTCTGAGACGCCGGCGAAGATAAAGTTGTAGTCATCGCCGGCGGCGGTGTCGAAGTCGACGTCGCCGACCTGCAGAATCCGCTGGAGCAACGATTGCGAGTAGTTGACGTTCTGGACCCGCTCCAACCGCGTCTCCTGCACCTTGCGCGCGATGATCCCGCGACGGATGTTGAGCCGGCGGCTGGTGACGGTGTAGGTGGTCGCGTACCGCTTCACGAAACCGATCGCGAGTACGAGCACCGCGACCGCGACCGTGATCAGGATCGCCTCGAAGACCTTCGCCCGACCGCCGAGCACCGAGGTCAGCCCCGCGAATGCTGCGCCGATCGCGATCGCCGCCAGCTCGCCCTTGAGGTAGAAGGCGAGCGTCGCGCGCCACGAGGGGTGCCCCTCGAAGATGATCTCCTCGCCCTGTTGCAGCTCGACGGCCATGGCGCGGCAGTGTAGACCCCACCCGGTCAACCCGAGCTCCAACCAGGGGTCAGCGCACATGTTGGTCGGGTAACAGATCTGCCCGTCACGCCCCCGTCCTCGTGCCGCCCTACTGTGGCCTTCGAGATGGAGATCGCTCGAGTCGAGCCGCTGACGCGCGCGCGGGCCCTTCGGGGCCCGTTTGACTATCGCGTTCCCGAGTCGCTCGACGTCAGGCCAGGCTCGGTGCTGGTGATCCCATTCGGCCGGCGCCGCTGCCTCGGCGTCGTCGTCGGCCTCGGCGATTCGAGCGACGTGCCGGTGGACCGTCTGCTGGCTCCCTATTCGGCGCTCGAGACCGACGTTCCGGAGCAGCTCGTCGAGCTCGGGCTGCTGGTCGGCGAGGAGTACTGCTCGACCCCGGCGCGCGGGCTCGCGCTCGTCCTTCCACCCGGGACGGGCACCGGTGCGATCGCGCGGACCAGGTCGCGCAGCAGGCTGACGGCCTCGATCACCGAGACCGGCGCCGCGGCGCTCGAGGATGGCACGCGCCTCGGCGCCCGCCAGCAGGCGTTGCTCGCCGCGCTGCTCGAAGGTCAGCAATCCGCCGGCGCGCTGCTGAGCGAATGCGGCGGGAGCCACACCACGCTGCGGGCGCTGGAGCGGCGCGGCCTCGTCGCGCTCGAGCGGCAGACCGTCGGGCGTCGTCCGCGGATCAGGCCGGTTGGCGCGCGCTCGGACACGCCCCACGTCCTGAGCGCAGATCAGGCCGCGGCGCTCGCGGCGGTTCTCGCGCTGCTCGATCGGCGCGGCGACGCGGATCGCCGTCTGCTGCTCCACGGCGTGACGGGCAGCGGCAAGACGGAGGTCTATCTGGCGGCAGTCGCCGCGGTGCTCGAGCGCGGCCGTTCGGCGATCGTGCTGGTGCCCGAGATCGCGCTCACGCCGCAGACGGCGTCCCGCTTTCAACAGCGCTTCGGCGACACCGTCGCGATCCTCCATTCCCAGCTCTCGGACGGGGAGCGCTACGACGAGTGGCTGCGACTGCGCACGCGGCGAGGCACGCGTCTGCGTCGGCCCGCGCTCGGCCGTCTTCGCGCCGCTCGAGCAGCTCGGGCTGATCGTGATCGACGAGGAGCACGATGGTTCCTACAAACAGGAGGGTGATCCCCGGTACGACGCTCGTCGCGTCGCCGAGCTGCGAGCGGACGCCGCCGAGGCGGTGGTGCTCGCGGGCAGCGCAACGCCGCGTCCCGAGAGCTGGGCCTCTTTTCCGAGGCTGTCGATGCCTGATCGCGTGGATTCCCTGCCGCTGCCCGCCGTCGAGGTCGTCGGGATGGCGGGCATCCAGGGAGCGCTCCATCCGCGCACGGTGGACGCGCTCGCCGAGGTCCGCGAGCAGCGACTGAAGGCGATCGTGATGCTTAATCGCCGCGGCTGGTCGAACTTCCTGGCCTGCCGCGATTGCGGCCACACCTGGGGCTGTCCCAACTGTGATGTCACGCTCGTCCTCCACCAGGCCGCCGGGCGCATCTCCTGCCACCACTGCGGACACTCGGAGGCCGCGCCGGGCGCGTGCTCGGAGTGCGGCTCGGTCTCGGTCGGCCGCCACGGCATCGGGACCGAGCGTCTTGAGCACGAACTCGACCAGTTGCTCGCTCCGCTTGAAGTGCTGCGGCTGGACTCCGACACGGGCTCGGGCCGCGAGGCGACGGCACGCCTGCTGGAACGGTTCGAGGCCCTCGAAGCCGGCGTTCTGATCGGAACCCAGATGGTCGCAAAGGGGCACGACTTCCCAGACGTCGCGCTGGGTGTCGTGCTGGACGCCGATGCCACGCTCCGCTTCCCCGATTTCCGTGCCGAGGAACGAACTTTCTCGCTGGTCGCGCAACTCGCCGGTCGCAGCGGCAGGGGGCCGGGTGGCGGCCGGGTGTTGGTTCAGGCACTCGAGCCCGACGTGGAATGCCTGCGGCTCGCTGCGGCGCACGACGCGCCCGCCTTCCTCGCCGCTGAGTTGGAGCGCCGCGCGGCGCTCTGCTACCCGCCGTTCGGCAACCTGATCCGTGTCGTGTGCAGCAGCGCTGAGCGCGGTCCGGAGCTGGCGGTGACCAGCCTGCTGGCGGGTCGGATCGCGGCACTCGCACCGCAGGCGACGATCGCCGGCCCGGCGCCGCTGTTTCGGCTGAAGGGCCGCGAGCGGGCTCAGCTGCTCGTCAAGTCGGACTCCCGGTCGGCGGCACTCGTCGCGGTGCGGGAGGCGGTCGAGACGACCGCGGCCGAGCCGATCTCGGGGCCGGTCGCGTTCGCCGTCGATGTCGATCCGCAGTAGGCGGCTCCCCGTCCAGCGCCTAGAATCCATCCGATGGACGACGAGCACGACCTGATCGATCCGATCGACGACGAGCAGGCCGAGGAGCCGCAGATAGATCCTGAACGGCAGGCGCGACGCAACGCCGCGATGTCGTTCATCAGGCGCTTCGGCGATCCGGTGCTCAAGAGCCGCGCCACCGAGGTCGACCGCTTTGACGACGCGCTCCGGACTCAGGTGCGGCGGATGGCGGGGCTGATGGATGACGCGATCGGCGTCGGCCTTGCAGCCCCTCAGCTCGGCGTCAGCCAGCGGCTGCTGGTCTATCGCGTCGGTTACGAGGCTCCGCTGGTGGCGCTCGTCAACCCCGAGATCGAATGGCGCGGGGACGAGCTCGAAACGCTGGAGGAGGGCTGCCTGTCGATTCCCGGGGTCCACGTCGACGTGGACCGGCCGGTGCACGTGCGCGTCAGAGCCCGCGACGAGCACGGGAAGCCGCGCGTCGTCGAGGCCTCAGGGCTCGAAGCGCGGGTCATCCAGCACGAGATCGACCACCTCGACGGTGTCCTGATGCTCGATCGCGCCCCGCGCGAGCAGCGCAAACAAGCGATCAGGGAGCTCAGGGACTTGGAACAAAGAGCGGCCGCCTGACGAAGT
The DNA here is from genome assembly GCA_963790245.1 of uncultured Thermoleophilaceae bacterium. Taxonomy (GTDB): domain Bacteria; phylum Actinomycetota; class Thermoleophilia; order Solirubrobacterales; family Thermoleophilaceae; genus JACCVG01. The sequence goes on along the minus strand of CAWBNP010000002.1, from coordinate 518,400 downwards.
TCGCCAGACGACCGCCGTAAGTCAGTCCTTCTTGTCCTTCAGCTCAGCGTCCCATTCCAGGTCCTCGGACTCGCAGCGGTCGCCGTCGGTCTTGTAACGGGCGTCGAAGCTCATCTCGCCTTCGGCCTCGTCGTACTTGTTCTTCTTGCCGTCGAGCCGGCCTTCGAGCTTGGCCTTGAAGCGGATCTCGACCTTCTCGCCCTTGCTGTTGCGGCCCTTCTCGTTGATCTTGTACTCCTGATCGATGTCGCCGTTCTTCTCGACGTCGACCTTGGTGAACTCGGGCGGGTTGGCGCGGAAATCATCGCGCTCGTTGCAGCTGAACTCGACCTCTTTGGCGGTGAAGTCCTTGATCCGATCGTCGTCCTTGAGCTCGAACTTAATCTTTACCTTGTTGTCATCGTCGCTTCCGCCCTTGAACTTGTCGGCGGCCGCAAAGGCGACGGCCGGCACGATCAGCAGGGCGAGCAGCGCGACGGGGGTGAATCGCTTCATCTGAACCTCCGGTTCGCGAAGCCCGGCGCGCGGGCTCGCTCGTGTGGTGTCACTTCCGACCCGTCACCTTAGGCGATGGTCGGCGGTCTTGTCGCACCCCAAACACGGCGTGCCCGCCATCGGAGCGGTGCTACCGAGCCTTCGCCTTCCAGTCGAGCACGCCGCTCTCGCACTTGTCGCCGGTCTCGAACTCGAGCGTGAACTCGAGGTCGCCCCGGCCCTTCTGGAAGGCCTCCTCGCCGCTCTTGACCTCAGCGTCTCGGTTCTTGACCGGTTTTTTGTCGGTCAGCCGGCCATCGACCTCGGAGGTCAGCTTCACCTTCGCATCGCTGTCGCGATCCCGGAACCGGTTGCTGAACCGATCGTCGAAGCGGCCGTTGTCGCGCACGTCGATCGGCTTGAACTTCTTCGGGTCGAGCACCACCGTGTCGCCCGCTTCCGAGCAGGTGAACTCGACGTTCTTGGTGGTGAAGTTGCGGACCTCGTCGTCCTTGAGCTGGAACCTGACGTCGATCTTGTCGTCGCCCTTGCCCTCAAACCGCTCCGAGGCGGCGAGCGAGGACGTCGGGACGACGATCATGGCTGCGAGCAGCAGCGCGATGGGCAGGTGCTTCACGTCGGAGACCTCCTGCGTGCGACGGCGCCCGGCGGCTGGGCTACACGTCTGCTTGGCGGACAGAGCGGCTCAGGTTACCCACCCGGTCAGCCGCATGTGGCATACGCTGACCGCCGATGCGCACCGTCTACCTCGGCACCTCGGAGTTCGCCGGGACGGTGCTCGAGCGGCTCGCCGGCGTCCGCCCACCGTCCGCAGCTGGTCGTCTCGCGGCCCGACCGCGGCCGTGGTCGCGGTCGCAAGGTCACGCCACCGCCGGTCGCCGACCTGGCCCGCGACCTCGGCATCGCGCTGATCCAGCCGGCCGACGTGAACTACGAGGAGTCACGGGCTCTGATCGCGGCCGCGCGGCCCGAGGCGCTTGTCGTCTGCGCGTTCGGCGCCCTGATCCAGGATCCGCTGCTCTCCGATCACCTTGATCTACAACGTCCATCCCTCGCTGCTGCCGCGCTGGCGCGGCGCGGCGCCGATCGAGCGGGCGATCGAGGCCGGCGATCGGCAAACCGGCGTCTGCATCATGCGGCTCGTCGCCGAGCTTGACGCCGGGCCGGTGTCCGCCCGAGCCGAGGAGCCGATCCGACCCGACGATGATTTCGGGTCGCTCTCGGCGAGGCTCGCCGCGCGTCGGCGGCGACCTGCTCAGCGAGACGATCGGTTCGGCCGCGCCGTTCGTCGAGCAGGCGGAAGACGGGTTGACCTACGCCGAGAAGATCGGGTCGGAGGATCGCCTGCTCGATGGGCGACAGCCCGCGGTCGACCTCGAGCGACGGGTCCGCGCCCTCACCCCCACGTCGGGGCTTCGCTGCCGCTCGAGGACGGACAGCCGCTCGGGGTCGAGCGCGCGAGCGTCCTCGTGGACACCGGCCTCGAGCCCGGGCGGCTGGTCGGGCGCGAGGGCCGGCTGCTGCTCGGCTGCACGCCGGGGGCGCCTCGAGCTGGAACGGATCGCGCCGGGTGGGCGGGCGATGGATGCGGCCGACTTCCTGCGCGGCGCCGGCCGCGACTCCGGCCTTAGCCGTTTCCCCGCCGGTCCTGCGAAGCCGTCATAGTCGACCGATCATGACCGGGGATGCCGAGATCGACCTCGGCCCGAGCTGTCCGACCTGCAGCGAGCCCTGGCTCCGTCCGACGTCGCTGCCCGGCCGCTACCGCTGCCTCTACTGCATGCGCCGGTTCGAGTTGCGCTCGGAATGCCCCGATTGCGGCTCGCACTCGACGATCGCGCGTCTCTCCGATTCGGCCAACCTCTCGTGCCGCAACTGCGGCGGCGACATGCTGCGCGCCATCTAGCGCGAGTTCACCTCCCGAAAAGCAGCCGGACCGGGTCGGCGGCGTAGAATTGACTCGCGAGTCAACGTGTCCCAAACGGTCTGCCACCAGCACGACGATCGCCACCTCGAGCGGGCGATAGCAGCTCGCCCGAGGCCGCGCGCGGCCACACGAGTCCGAACCCGCTCGTCGGTTGCGTCGTGGTCAAGAACGGCCGAACGATCGGCGAGGGTTTCCACGAGGCCGCGGGCGCAGCCGCATGCCGAGCGGGTCGCGCTCGCGGCGTGCACCGAGGACCCGAGCGGGGCGACCCTGTTCGTCAGCCTCGAGCCGTGCTGCCCACGAGGGTCGCACGCCGCCGTGTACCGAGGCGATCATCGACGCCGGCATCGCGCGCGTCGTGGTCGCCTCCGATGACCCGACCGCCAAGGCCGCCGGACGGGGCCTCGGAATCCTGCGCGACGAGGGCATCACGGGTCGAGGTCGTCGACGGCGATCTCGGCCGCAGCGCGCGGCTGATCAACCAGCCGTTCCGCAAGCACGCCCGGACCGGGCGGCCGCTTGTGATCGTCGAAGAGTCGCGATGACGCTCGACGGCAGGGTCGCGACGCGGACCGGCGACTCGCAGTGGATCTCGGGCGAGTACAGCCGGGCGCGGGCGCATCGCTGGCGGGCCGAGTGCGACGCCGTCGCGGTCGGGATCGGCACGGCGCTGGCCGACGATCCCCGGCTGACCGCCCGCGTCGAGGGGTCGTGACCCAGCCGCGGCGGGTCGTGTTCGACTCCGAGGCACGGCTGCCGCTGACGGCGAGCTGGTGCGCTCGGCGCATCGAGGATGCGCGCTGATCGTGGTCTGCTCGCGCGCGGCTCCGCGATCCGCCGTCGAGGCGCTCCGACGCCGCCGGCGCCGAGGTGATCGTGGTCAGCGGGGGTACCGCGGGCGCGCGCGTCGGCGCCGCGCTCGACGAGCTCGGGCGCGCTGAGATCCAGTCGCTGCTGCTCGAGGGCGGCCCGCGCCTGGTCGGAGCTTTCCTCGACGCCGGCGAGATCGACGAGCTGCGCGTGTTCATCGCGCCGATCATGCTCGGCGGGCGCGAGGCCCGCGCCGCCGATCGACGGCGAGGGCGCCGGGTCGATCTCCGAAGCGCTGCCGATGCAGGACACCGCGGTGCGAGCAGATCGGCGAGGACGTCCTGATCATCGGCCGAATGCGGGAGTGGTGATGTTCACCGGCCTGGTTCAGGAGATCGGCACGGTCACGATGGCCGACCGTCGGCCGACGGCGCCCGGTTGGCGATCGCAGGCCGGGCTGGCCGCCGGCTGCGCCCGGCGACTCGGTCGCGGTCAACGGCGTCTGCCTGACTGCGGTGCACACCGGGCCCGACGAGCTTCAGCGCCGACGTGATGGACGAGACGCTGCGCCGTTCGTCGCTCGGTCCGCTTCAGGCTCGGATCGCCGGTCAACCTCGAGACTCGCCCTGCGGGTCGGTGATCCGCTGGGCGGTCACATCGTCCAGGGCCACGTCGACGGCGTCGGGGAGGTCACGGCGGTAGCCGACGAGGGCTTCGCACAGCTCGTATCGAGTCGGCCGCGCCGCCGATGTCGCTGCGCTACGTGGTCGAGAAGGGCTCGGTGACGATCGACGGCGTCTCGCTGACCGTCGCCGAGCTTCGCCCGGACGGGTTCGTCGTGTCGCTGATCCCCGAGACACTCGAGCGCACGACGCTCGGAGCAGTCGTTCCCGGGTCCCGTGTCAACATCGAGGTCGACGTGCTCGCAAAGTACGTGGAAAGGCTGGTCCGCGAGATGATCGACGCCGAGACGAAATCGCCCTTCGGAACGATCGAGCAAGCGCTCGAGGACATCCGCCACGGGCAAGATGGTCATCGTCTCGACGCCGAGGACCGCGAGAACGAGGGCGACCTCGTCCTCGCGGCCAGTTCGCGACCCCGGAGGCGATCAACTTCATGGCGACCCACGCCCGTGGCCTGATCTGCCTGGCGCTGACCCCCGATCGCTGCGACCAGCTCGGCCTCGACCTGATGCCGGCCAAGAACGAGTCGGCATCTGAAGACCGCCTTCACCGTCTCGATCGACGCCCGCGAGGGCGTCACGACCGGGATCTCGGCGCACGATCGCGCGCACACGATCCAGGTCGCGATCGACTCCCGCACCCGGCCCGACGATCGTGCCGGCCGCGGCCACGTCTTCCCGCTCAAGGCCAAGCCGGGCGGTGTGCTCGAGCGCACCGGCCAGACCGAGGCCGCCGTCGACCTCGCCCGGATCGCCGGCCTCTATCCGGCTCGGGTGTGATCTGCGAGATCCTGAACGACGACGGGACGATGGCGCGCGTGCCCGATCTCGAGGTCTACTGCCGAGCGCCACGGCCTGAAGATGATCACGGTCGCCGACCTGATCGCCTACCGGCGGCGCGAGGACCGGCTGGTCGAGCGGGTCGTCGAGACCACGCTGCCGACGGCCTTCGGTGACTTCAACGTCGGTCGGCTTCCGTTCGCTGGTCGACGGCAAGCACCACGTGGCGCTGGTCAAGGGCGAGGTCGACCGGCAGGACGACGTGCTGGTCCGAGTCCACTCCGAGTGCCTGACCGGCGACGTGTTTCATTCGCTGCGCTGCGATTGCGGCCAGCAGCTCGAGGACGCGCTGATGAGGATCGAGCAGCGAGGGGAGGGGCGTGCTGCTCTACCTCGCCCAGGAGGGTCGCGGTATCGGGCTGCTCAACAAGCTGCGCGCCTACAAGCTCCAGGAGGAGGGGCTCGACACCGTCGACGCCAACCTCGAGCTCGGGCTGCCGGCCGACCTGCGCGACTACGGGATCGGCGCCCAGATCCTCGTCGACCTCGGCCTCGGATCGATCCGCATGCTGACCAACAACCCGAAGAAGATCGTCGGCCTCGAGGGCTACGGCCTGCGAGGTCACCGACCAGATCCCGATCGAGCACGAGCCCAACGAGCACAACCGTGAGTACCTGCGCGCCAAGGCCCAGCGGATGGGCCACCTGCTGCACCACCAGGGGCTGGCGCTCGACGAGGAGATGATCCACGAGGAGCAGGTCGAGGACCGGCGGCCGCGAGGCCGAGGATGGCTGACCCTTCGCGATCGTCGTCGGCTGCTTCTACGCGACCTGGCCGACCGCTCGTCGAGGGCGCCACGGCGGGCGTTCGACGGCGGCCGGAGGACGAGGTCGAGGTCCACGAGGTCCCCGGCGCCTTCGAGCTGCCGCTCGCCGCCCGCTACTGCGCGGAGTCGGGTCGCTACGCGGGCGTCGCCTGCCTGGGCGCCGTGATCCGCGGCGAGACCGACCACTACGACTACGTGTGCTCCGAGACCGCCAACGGCATCTCGCGGGTCGGTCTCGACACCGGCGTGCCGTGCTCGTTCGGGGTGCTGACGGTCGACACCAGGAACAGGCGCTCGCGCGGCTCGGGCAGAAGCGCCACCAGGGCGAGGACGCCGCCCAGGCGGTGCTGCGAGATGGTCGAGCTGCGCCGGCACCTCGCGTAGCCCTCGCCTGCGCATTCGCTACCCTCCATCGTCGCTTATGGCCAAGATCTGCTTCAGCTGCGGGAAGGGTCCCGCCTTCGGCAACAGCCGCAGCCACTCGATGGTCGCGACAAAGCGCCGCTTCAATCCGAACCTGCAGAAGGTGCGGATCCGCGTCGATGGCGCCCCGCGCCGCGAATACGTCTGCACCCGCTGCCTCAAAGCGGGCAAGGTCACCAAGGCTGTCTAAGCCGCAACCTCTCCGGTGGTGGTGTAGAACCTCAACCGTGCCGGACGAGCCCAACCGCCCGAGCAGGGCGCAGATGCCCCTGATCGAGAGCCTCTTCGCGTTCCGCCGCGTCGTGGCGGCCGGCTACGCCGAGCTGGAGAGCCGCCGTCAGGAGGTCAACGACCTGAACGTGTTCCCGGTCGCCGATGGCGACACGGGCGACAACATGGCGATGACCCTGCGGGCGGTGATCGAGGAGCTCGACGGGCTCGACGGCACCGAGATCTCGACGACATCGGCCGCGACGAGGTGGTCCACGCCGTCGACGCGCGCGGCCCTGCTCGGCGCGCGCGGCAACTCGCGGCGTGATCCTCTCCCAGATCGTCCGCGGCGCGGCCGAGGAGCTCGTCTCGCGGCCCGGCGAGCTGGTCGACCCGGTGCTCGTCAGCGCCGCGCTGGCGCGCGCCGCCGACGCCGCCTACGAGTCGGTCCGCGACCCGGCCGAGGGCACGATGCTGTCCGCGGTCCGCGCGATGGCCCACCGCGTCGGCGCGCGACCTGGCCCACATGGAGAAGCAGCGGCTCGAGCGACTTCGACCCCGCCGAGCAGGACGCCCTGCTCGCCGAGGTGCTCGAGGGCGCGCTGGAGGCCGGCACCGAGGCGGTCGAGCGCAGGGCCCCGAGCAGCTCGCCGTCCTGCGCGAGGCGGGCGTCGTCGATGCCGGCGGCCTACGGCCTGACCGTGATCATCGCCGGCGTCCTCGGCGCACCTGCGCGGCGAGCAGACGCCCCCGAGCTCGAGCACCAGGCCCCGCCCGCGGCCGGGACGCTGCACCTGCCCCAGCACGAGTCCAGCGAGTACCGCTACTGCACCAACTTCGCCGTCACCGGCAGCGGACTCGTGGGCGACTGCGCTAGTCGCCCGCAGCTCGAGGCGATCGGCGACTGCGTGCTCGTCGTCGGCGATGACGAGACGCTGCGGGTCCACGTCCACACCGACGAGCCCGAGCGCGCCGCCGCTCTGTTCGACGGAGCGGAGCGAGGTGTCGCGCTTCGACGTCGCCGACATGCGCGAGCAGGTGGCCGAGCGCGAGCGCGCGGCTTGGCGGCGACGCCGCCGCCGCAGCCCGAGGAGCGTCTCTGCCGTGGCGGTTGCGGTCAGCGACCGGCGACGGGCTGGTGCGCTGTACGAGGACCTCGGCGCCATGCGTGGTCGACGGCGGGCCCACGCTGAACCCGTCGACCTACGAGCTGCTGGCCGCGATCCACTCGGCGGCGGCGCACGAGGTGCGTCGTGCTGCCGAACAGCACCAACGTGATCATGGCGGCCGAGCGCGCGGCCGAGCTGTCGGAGAAGACCGTGCGTGGTCGCTCCGATCACGCGCCAGCAGGCCGGTCTGGCCGTGCTGGTCGCATTCGACCCCGCCGCCTCGGCCGCCGCAGAACTGGCCGCGCGGTCCGAGGCCGCCGCCGGGGTGGCCTGACGGCGGCGTGGCCGAGGCCGCGCGGGATGACCTGCGAGGGGCGCTATCGGACCGGCGATGCCGTCGGCTACGTCGAACGAGGAGCTCGTCGCCTGGGGCGAGCCCGCGGGCAACGCTCGAGGCCACGCTCGAGGCGCTCTGCGCCGACCGGCGCGAGCTGATCACCTGCGTCGCCGGGCAGCGGCCGCCGCTCGGGCATGAAGGCGTGACTGGCGCTCGTCCCCGAGCCGACGTCGAGCTCGACTACCACCCCGGCGGTCAGCCCGCCTGGTGGTGGCTGCTCGCCGCCGAGTAGCGCTAGCTGTCCGAGTCGCTCACTAAATCGAACCGATCGAGGCCGCGCAGCGATCCGGCAGACTCGCCGCATCGGCGGCGCGGCGGTCGACGATGCCGACCTGCGCTGGCCGCGCCGCTGCGCTCGCTGCCGCAGCCCTCGCGGCTCGCCGACGCCGCTGGGCTGGACGGCGCCGCGGCCGAGGGGGCGGCGACGCTCGGCCTCGCGACGCTCGGTGACCTGCTCGAGCACTTCCCGCACACCCACCGCGACCGGCGCGAGGTCAGCAAGGTCGCGGACCTGGTCGTCGGGGAGGAGGCGACGATCGAGGTCGTCGTCAAGCAGCATCGCCGTCAGGCCGATGCGCAACCGTCGCCAGAAGCGGGTCGAGGCCCGGGTCGTCGACGAGTCGGGCCCGCTGCTGGCGGTCTGGTTCAACCAGCCCTGGATCGCCCGGCAGCTCGCTGCCGAGGATCGCGCGTGCGACTGCACGGCACCGCCAAACCGCGCAACCAGTTCTGGGTGACCGAGCACGAGCTGCTGCGCGGCGGGCCAGACCAGCGTGCACACTGCGGGTCTCGTGCCGGTCTACCCGGCGACTGAGACGGCTCCCGGCGGCACGGATCCGCGAGCTGGTGGCGGGCGCCCGGCCGCTGTCGCACGACGTGGTGGAGCCGCTGCCCGGCCGGCTCCGCTCGCCGGCGCGGCCTGCCCGATCGACCGGCCGCCGTCTCCGGCGATGCACTTTCCGGAGGACGCTCGAGGAGCAGGAGCGCGGCCGTCGACGGCTGGCCTTCGAGGAGCTCTTCCTGCTCGAGCTGGCGTTCGCGGCCCGTCGCCGAGCGCGCGTCGAGAGCGCAGCCGGCCGAGCCGCCTCGCCGGGGCGGAGCAACTGATCGAGCGCTGGCGCGAGGGCCTCCCGTTCGAGCCGACCGGCGACCAGCTGGCGGCGTTCGACCGCGATCGACCCAGGACCTCGCCGGCGATCGGCCGATGCAGCGACTGCTGATGGGCGAGGTCGGGTACGGGCAAGACCGTGGTGGCCCTCCACGCGATGCTGCGAGCGGCCGGCGGCGGGCGCCAGGCGGCCCTGATGGCGCCGACCGAGACGCTGGCCGAGCAGCACCTCGATCACGCTCGACCGCTGCTCGGCGGGACTGACCCCGATCGCGCTGCTCACGGGGTCGACGCCGGCGGCCCAGCGCCGCCAGATGCTCGGCCGGCTCGAGAGCGGCGAGCTGGCGCTGGTCGTCGGCACCCACGCGCTGATCGAGGACCCGAGTCGTGTTCCGGTCGCTCGCCGTCTGCGTGATCGACGAGCAGCACCGCTTCGGCGTCCGGCAGCGCGCCGCGCTCGACGCCAAGGCCCCGGAGCGGCCGCGCCCCGCACGTGCTCCACATGACGGCGACCCCGATCCCGCGCACGCTGGCGCTGACCGCGTTCGGCGACCTCGACGTCACGGTGCTGCGCGAGCTGCCGAAGGGTCGGCAGCCCGGTCGAGACCTTCGTGGTCGACGGCGCACGGGCGCGGGCGCGGGCCTACGAGCGAGCCCGCGAGGAGATCGCGGACGGGTCGCCAGGTGTTCGTCGTCTGCCCGCTGGTCGAGGAGTCCGAGGCGCTTCAGGCGACGGCCGCGACGACCGAGGCCGAGCGGCTCGCCGCCACCGAGTTCGCCGACCTCGCGTCGAGCTGATCCACGGCCAGATGCACTGCCCGCGAGAAGCAGGCGGCGATGGCGCTCGTTCGCGGCCGGCGAGGCCGACGTGCTGGTCGCGACGAGCGTGATCGAGGTGGGCATCGACGTGCCCAACGCACCGTGATGCTGATCGAGGCGGCCGAGCGCTACGGCCTCTCGCAGCTGCACCAGCTCCGCGGACGGGTCGGGCGCGGGCGACACCCGTCGATCTGCATCCTGTTCGGCGATCCGGCCTGCCCCGCCTCGAGGCGATCGGCGATGAGTCCGACGGCTTCAAGCTCGCCGAGATCGACCTGGAGCTGCGCGGCGCCGGCGAGGTGCTCGGCGCCGTCAGAGCGGGATGCCCGACTTCCGGGTGGCGCGGATCCCCGAGGACGCCGAGCTGATCGAGCGCGCCCGCGACGTCGCCGAGCCGATCGTCGAGGCCGATCCCGGGCTGGTTCTGCCCGAGCACGCGCTGCTGCGCAGCGCGGCGGCCGCGCGCTTCGGGCCCGAGCTCGATCCGATCCCCGCGTAAATGGCTGATCCAACCCGATGCGCGTGATCGCCGGAGCACACCGGGGGCGGCGGCTCCGCACCCCGGCGGGAGCCGCCACCCGCCCAACGGCCGATCGCGTTCGAGAGGCGGTCTTCTCGATTCTCGGCCCGCTCCCCGGTCTTACCGTTCTGGACCTCTACGCCGGGTCCGGCGCGCTCGGCATAGAGGCGCTCTCGAGGGGTGCCGCGGCGGTGACGTTCGTCGAACGAGAGCGGACGGCCCTGGCCGCGATCGACGCCAACCTAGCGCTGATCGGTGAAGCCGCGACGGTCGTACGGCGCGATGTCCTGACCTACCTGAAGTCAGCAGCGTGCAGGATTCCGCCCACTTCGACCTCGTTTTCGCCGACCCGCCATATAGTTCCGCCGGGTTGATCGGAGAGCACCTGTCGCGCCTGCTGCCCGGCGTGCTTGCCGCCCAAGCCCGAATCGTGACCGAATCAGACAAGCGCAACCCACTGCTGCTCGATCTGCCGCTCGACAGCGAGCGGATCTACGGCGGCACCCGCATCGCGATCCACAATGTCCACTGACAACAGAACGGTCGTCTGCCCCGGGTCCTATGACCCGGTCACGTTCGGGCATATCGACATCATCACCCGCGCCGCCGCCGTGTTCGACACGGTCATCGTCGGCGTCGTCGGTCAGCCGGTGCGCAAGAAGAAGACGCTCTTCTCGACCGAGGAGCGCAGTGCGTTCATCGAGGCCGAGGTCGAAAAACTCGGCAATGTGCAGGTGAAAAGCTTTGATAACCTCGTCGTCGATTTTGCCCGGGAGAACTGCAGCAAAGGCCATCCTCAAGGGTCTGCGAGCGATCTCGGACTTCGAGTACGAGTTCGAGATGAACCAGCTCAACCGAAAGATGGCGCCCGACATCGAAAGCATCTACATGATGTCGGCTCGCCGAATTCAGCTTCCTGAGCTCGAGCGGAGTGAAGGAGATAGCCATGTTCGGTGGCGATCTGACGGGTCTGGTACCGCCAAAGGTGGCCGAGCGGCTGGAGGAAGCCGCGCGCCGGTGACGAACTGAGGTTCACCCATGGACGTTCTCGTACTAATTGACAAACTCGACGATCTGGTCCACAACGCACGTCCCGTGCCGCTGACCGATCAGGTGCGCGTCGACAAGGAGGAGATCTACGACATCCTCGATCAGATGCGTGCCACGATCCCCGAGGAGATCAAGCAGGCGCGCTGGATCGTCAAGGAGCGTCAGGAGATGCTCGCCGAGGCCAAGCGCGAGTCCGAGCGGATCATCAAGGAATCGCGAGACGAGCAGGCGCGGATGGTCTCCAGCGAAGAGGTCGTCAAGCAGGCCGAGCGCCAGGCCGAGGAGATCGTCGAGGACGCCCGCGTCCGCGAGCGCGAGATCCGGCTCGGGCGCCGAGGACTACGCCGACGACATCCTCAACACGCTCGAGGTCAACCTCCAGAAGTTCCTCGCGGCCGTCTCGCGTGGTCGTGATCGCCTGCAAGGCCGCGACGACGACGCCTAGGCGAGGTCTGAGCTTCGCCTGGCGGTGTCCCTCGGCTGCTCGCGCGCGGAGCACGCGTCGCAGCCTCGCTCCTTGCCAGGCTCGCTCATACGCCGCCTAGTGAACTAGGTTCTCCAAGGGTCGAAAGCGGCTGACGGTGCCTCGCGTCGTCCCCGTGCCCGGCCGGCTTCGCAGGCCGCGGGCGCCTTGGAGCCGTCCATCGGGTTGAAGCCCATCGCCATATGGTCCTCGCCGCTGGCCCGGACCGCGATCGGCATGAAGCCGGCGTCGCGGAGCTGGGCGATCTCGCGCTCGGTGCGGCGCAGCCAGGTGTGGAAGAGAGTTCCCTCGGGCGCGCCTTCGAACAGCGTGTCGACGATCAGCGCAGGACCGGGATCGGAATCGAGGATCACGTCGGCGTTGGTCACGGAGCGAACCCCGCCATCCATCAGCCGTCGCCCGTCCGGAGTCGTGATCGGGGGGAAGATGCCGGGAATCGCGCAGGAGGCCGCGACGGCGTGGGCGAGCGGGATTCCCGAGGCGTGGTCGAGGACGGCGAGATCCCCGGTCTCCGTGTCGATCGTCGCGACGCGGAGGCTCGCTGGGAAGTCACCTTCGATTCGCAGCCTCGCGGCCAAGGTGTTTCGGAAGATCTCTTCGGGGATCTCGGACGCGCTTCGGGCGAACGCGCCGAGTTCGGCGCTGCTCTGACCCGCGGCCTCGCCTGCGGCAAACCGCTCCAAGAGTCGGCCGAAAGCCGCGGCCAGCGCCTCTGGCGTCGCGGCTGGGTGCTGCGCCTCGAGCGGACTCGCGGGCGGGAGCGCTCGGATCGTCTGCCCGCGCGGCCAGGCGGTCGGCGACCTCGCGGGCGTCGACGCCGCCTGCCAGCCGGGAGCCGACCACCGAGCCCGCCGAGGTCCCGACGATCGGCGTCGCCGATCGCAGGTCGACGCCCTCATCGAGCAGGCCGGCGACGAGGCCTGACTGCCAGGCGATCCCGAGTTCACCGCCCCCCGCGAGGACGACGGCGCCGGAGCCTGAATCGGGGGTCTGCATCCCGCCATTGGATCAGTTCTCGGCCGCTAACCTCGAAACGTGGCCCCGCGCGCGGATCTCTTCGAGCTCGGCTCGCTCGCGCTCGACCCGGGCGAGGCCCGGACCGTCGAGCTCGACATCGAGCTGGAGCCGGTCACCGTCGGTGCCCAGACCTACGAGCCCGCGCCAGCGACCGTGTCGGCGCGACTGGACGTCTCGCGCACTGCCTCGGGGTGGTCGCTGAGGTTGCGCTTCGACCCAGCGGTCGAGGGCCCGTGCACCCGCTGCCTGGAGAGCGCCCGCGCCGCCCTGAAGCTCGACCTGCGGGAGTACGACCAGCCTGGCGGTGGGGAGGAGCTGACCTCGCCCTACATAGAGGAGGGGGCGCTCGACCTGCGCGGCTGGGCACGGGACGCCGTCGTCCTGGAGCTTCCGACCTACATCCTGTGCCGAGAGAACTGCCTGGGCATCTGCTCGATCTGCGGGGCCGACCTCAACGAAGCGGACCCCGACCACGACCATCCCGCCGAGCCGGATGCGCGCTGGGCAAAGCTCTCCGACCTGCGCTTCGAGTGAGGGCGGGATACCGGGCGACGATCTCTCCCCCCGAGCCGATGGTCAGGGCGGCGCTGTTACGCGAGGACCCGGCGGACTGATCCGCTCGGCTAAGATCGCGCCATGGCCGTTCCAAAGCAACGTCAGTCGCACGCGCGCACGAACAAGCGGCGCTCGCAGCACAAGATCGACGCTCCGTCGATCGCGAAGTGCCCGCAATGTGGCGCCGCCAGGCTCCCGCACCGGGTCTGCACCGCCTGTGGCAGCTACGCGGGCAAGCAGATCATCGTTCCCGACCCTTCCTGACTCGACGAGCTCCGTGATCGCGCTCGACGCGCACGGTGCCGACGGCGGCGCGGGCGTGATGGCCGCCGGGGCCCGCAGCGCAGGACGGCCCGTGCTCGCCTTCGGTCCGGCAGCCGACCTCCGGGATCTGCCCGCCGGATCGTCGGTCATCGACTCGCCGGTGGCGATCGACCCCCACGCCGAGCCCGCGCTCGCGGTCCGCTCCGGCGGGGAGTCCTCGATCGTGCGTGCCGCGATCGCCGTGGCCGGTGGCGAGGCGGGTTCGCTCGTGTCGGCTGGTCCGACGGGCGCCGTGCTGGCCGCCTCGGTCCTGTCGATCAAACGGCTTCGAGGCGTCCATCGTCCTGCCGTCGCGGCCCTGCTGCCCGCGTTCGGCGGGCGTCCTACCCTGCTCCTGGACGCCGGTGCCAACGCCGAGGTCCGCCCCGAGCACCTCGTGCAATTCGCCCACATGGGGGCGGCCTTCCTGAGCGTCGTTCACGGCATCGAGGCTCCGACGGTCGCCCTGCTGTCGGTCGGTGAGGAGGCCTCCAAGGGGACGCCCGACGTGGTCGAAGCTCACCGCCGTCTTGCGGAACAGGACCTGCGGTTCATCGGCAACGTCGAGGGCCGTGACCTGCTGGCGGGCGCAGCCGACGTCGTGGTGACCGACGGATTCACCGGCAACGTCGCCCTCAAGACGATCGAAGGCACGGCGCGCGCGGTCGCCGGATCGGTCGGCTCGGCGATCCGGTCGGGCGCCGTCTCCAGCCTCGGCGGACTGCTCGTGCGCGGCAAGCTCGCCGGCCTGCGCGCCCAGCTCGACCCCAACTCCGTCGGCGGAGCGATCCTGCTCGGGCTCCGCCGGCCAGTCGTGATCGCCCACGGCTCCTCGAGCGCCGATGGGATCGCCGCGGCGATCGCGCTCGCCGCGCGGGCCGTCGAAGAGCAGATGGTCGAGCGCACGGCGGCGGCGCTGGGGTCCGCAGGCGTCTTGCGATCCGCACCCGCTGGTAGCGTCGCGAGCGATGTCTAGAGACGAAGTCCTGGAGCTGATCCGGACCCACCTGGCGACCGAACTCGAGGTGGACCCGACCACGATCGGTGACGCCACGCGGTTCAAGGAGGATCTCGAGGCCGATTCACTCGACCTGGTCGAGCTCGTGATGGAGCTCGAGGACCGCTGCGGGGTCCGCATCCCGGACGAGCGGGCCGTGAAGATCCACACGGTCGGGCAGGCCGCCGACTACGTCGCGGCGAATGCCGGTTGAGGCCGGCCGGACCGATGCGCTGGCCGAGTTGCTCGACGCGCTCCCTCCGGATCTCGCGCGCCAGGCGCTCACCCACGCCTCGTGGGTCGAGAGCCGCGCAGACTCCTACGAGCGGCTCGCGTTCCTCGGAGACGTCGTCCTGAGCCTCTCGCTATCTCGACCGACCTCGTGCCCCGCCTGACGGGGACCGGCGCCGGCCGCCTGACCAAGGTTCGCGCCCAGGCCGTCGCCCAGGCGGCGTGCGCGGAGGTCGCGCGCGAGCTGGGGATCCCCGAGCGGCTGCGCGGTATGGAAGTCGTCGCCGGCGGGCAGAGCGCCGAGACGCTGGTGGCCTCCGAGCGGGTGCTGGCATCGGTCTGCGAATCGGTGATCGGCGCCGCGTACCTGACGGGCGGCTATGACGCGGTCGCCCCGGCGGTCGTCGCGGCCTTCTCCGAGCAGGTCGAGGACGCGCTCGTCGAACTCGATCGACTTCAAGAGCAGCCTCCAGGAGCGGCTCGCCCGACGCGCCGAGCTCGTCGTCTACCGGATCGAGTCCGAGCAGGGGCCGCCCCACCAGCGGAGCTTCGTCGCGATCGCCGAGGTCGACGGCAGCGAGATCGGCCGCGGCGAGGGGCGGTCGAAGAAGGTCGCCGAGCAGGCGGCCGCAGCGCGCGCACTCGACTACCTGGACGAGCGCAGGTCGAGCTGATGCACCTGCGCTCGATCACGATGAAGGGGTTCAAGTCCTTCCCCGACCGCACGCGCCTGGAGTTCGGCCCCGGGGTCGCCGTGATCGTCGGGCCCAACGGCTCCGGTAAGTCCAACGTCACCGACGCCGTGCTTTGGGCGCTCGGCGAGCAGAGCCCGTTGACGGTCCGCGGCCAGACGATGCAGGACGTGATCTTCTCGGGCGGCGCCGGCCTCCCTTCGCGCAGCTTCGCCGAGGTCGAGATCGTGATCGATAACGGCGAACAGGGGCTCCAGTCGGATTTCTCCGAGATCGCGATCCAGCGCCGGCTCGACCGCAGCGGCGAGGGCGAGTACCGGCTCAACGGGGCGCGCTGCCGGCTGATCGACGTCGCCGAGGTACTCTCCGACAGCGGCCTGGGCAAGGAGATGCACTCGGTCGTCTCCCAGGGGCGGGTCGAGGGGATCATCCACTCAAAGCCCGCCGACCGGCGGATGCTGATCGAAGAGGCAGCCGGCCTCGGCAAGCACCGCAAGCGCCGGCGACGCGCCGAGCTCAAGCTGCGCCGAACGGAGGAGAACCTCTCGCGCGCGCTCGACGTCGAGCGCGAGGCCCGCTCCCGCCTGCGCCCGCTCAAGCGCCAGGCCGAGGCGGCCGATCTGCACGCGCGACTGGAGCGCCAGTCGCTCGAGGCCCGATTCGAGCTGGCGGCCGATCTCGCCCGCGATGCCGGCGCCGCCCGCGTCAAGGCGGAGGACGCCGCCCGCAAGGCGCGCGCGGCGCTACGAGGGCGCCGAGCACGGCTTGGCCGCGGTCGCGATGCGGCGCAAGGCAGCCGAGCAGGCTTTCGCCGAGCGCAGCCAGGCGCGCGAGACCTTGTCGCGAAGCCTGTTCGCGGCGACGACGTCGATCGACAGGATCGATATTCGGCTCGAGCGGATTCGCGACGCGGCCGCCACCGCGGCGCGGGTCGAGGCCCGCTGCGCGACCGGCATCGCCGCGATCGATCAAGCCGAGCGCGCTGCCGGGGCCGTCGAGCCCGACGCGGTCGGCCTCGTGATCGACCGGCTGGTCGAGGCGGAGTCCGCCGCCGCTGACGCGGTCGATGCCGCCCTGGTCGGCCTGCGGCCCCTTGCTGGGGCTGCTGATGCGGATCCAGCACTAGCCGACGCGCTCGGCGAAGTGGTCCGGGCCGACGGAGCGCTTGATCGCCTGCAGGCGGAGGTGAAGGCACTCCAGGAGGCTCTCGATGCGGGCGCCGAGGATGGTGGCGCCGCCCGCCGGGCGGCCGGCGAAGCCGCCCGGCGGACTGAGCTGCGGACCAAGCAGCGCGAAGTCTTCGCCGCGTTGCTCGAACGAGCGCGAACGCTCGCCAACGGGGTCGAGGTCGCCGAGCAGGTGCTCGCGACCGCGCTCAGCACGGTTTCCGCACGACGGGAGTGGCTGCACGGCGAGCTCGGCGAGCACGAGGGGGGCGGCGAGCCAGGCGTCGAAATGCGACGGCTGGCCACCGAGGAAGCCGAGGTCCAGTCAGAGCTCAAGCTGGCTGGAGAAGCGGTGACCCAGGCCGAGGTCCTGGCCCAGCAGGCCCGCGACGGCGCGGGTGAGCTCGAGGCCGAGCTCGGTCGGCTGGCCGAGCGGCTTGGCTTCGAGGCCGAGCCGGCTGGATCCGCGCTCGACGACGAGCAGCGCGAAGCCCTGCGGATGCGCGTCGAGCGGATCGGCAGGCGGCGCGAGCAGCTCGGGCCGGTCAACCCGCTGGCACGCGAAGAGTACGAGCGCGAGGTCGCCCGCGTGGAGGAGCTCGCCGAGCAGCGCAGCGACCTCGAGGCCGCGCTCGTCGAGCTCGAGCAGGTCATCGCCGAGGCAGACCGCCAGATTCGCCGTAACTTCGAGGAGACCTTCGCCGCCACCGCGCGAAACTTCGAGGAGGTGATCGGCGAGCTGTTCCCCGGCGGCCAGGGGAGGCTGCGGCTGGTCAAGCCTGACTCGCCGCGTGCGGTTATTGCCGGCGAGGAGCCCGAGCCCGACGAGGATGCCGAGCAGGCGGCCGAGCCGGGCGTCGAGGTGGAGGTGACCCCGGCCGGGAAATCGATGCGCCGGCTGTCGCTGCTCTCAGGCGGCGAGAAGACGCTCGTCGCGCTGGCATTCCTGTTTGCCGTCTTCCTCGCCCGGCCGTGCCCGTTCTACATCCTCGACGAGGTCGAGGCCGCGCTCGACGATCGCAACATCGACCGCTTCCTGAAACTCGTCCGGCGCTGCTGCGGAGCGCGCCCAGTTCATCGTCGTGACCCATCAGAAGCGGACGATGGACGCCGCCGACTGCCTTTACGGCGTCAGCATGGGTGGCGACGGGGTCTCGAAGGTCGTCTCGCGCCGCCTCGAAGGCGACGGCCTGGAAGCCGCCGGGCTCGCCGCCGATCCGCAGGCCGCCGACGTCGCGGCCTGATCGGGGCCGCGCGATCGCTCGCAGCTGGAACGAGTTCGTGCTCGCGCGCCGCGTCGGGGAGGTTGCCGCGGGCGTCGAAAGCGATCCCGCCGACGCTCCGCCCGAGGCGAGCCGCGGCGGGTTCTTCAAGCGGCTGCGCGAGAACATGTCCAAGACGCGCGAGGCGCTTGGCGCCGAGCTGCGATCGACCGTCTTCCAGACGCTCGACGAGGACGCGTGGATGCGGCTCGAGGAGATCCTGATCGCCGCCGATGTCGGCGTGCCGACGACCGTATCGATCATCGAGCGGCTGGAGGGCGAGGTGGCGGGCGGCGAGCTCGCGGCCGGCGATCAGTTCACGGCGCGAGTCCGCGAGACGCTCGCCGACGCGGCCCGTGTCGACCGCGAGGACGCGGTGCTCGACCTGACCGATGCGCCGGCCGTGATCCTGATGGTCGGGGTCAACGGAACCGGCAAGACGACGACGATCGGCAAGCTCGCCTGGCATCTCCGGCGCGAGCTCGGCCTATCGGTGCTGCTGGCGGCCGCCGACACCTATCGCGCCGCCGCCGTCGAGCAGCTCGGTCAGTGGGCCGAGCGATCGGGCGCCGAAGTCGTGCGGGCCGAGCAGGGCTCGGACCCGGGTGCGGTCGTCTACGACGCGCTCAGCGCGGCCACCGCGCGCGGCATCGACGTGGTGATCGTTGACACGGCCGGCCGATTGCACACCCAGCAGCACCTGATGGACGAGCTGCGCAAGATCCGCAAGGTGATCGCCACGCAACGACCCGGAGCTCCGCACGAGACGCTCCTGACGGTCGACTCGACGACCGGGCAGAACGGCGTCCGCCAGGCGCAGCTGTTCGCCGAGGCCGTCGAGGTCACCGGCGTCGTCCTGACCAAGCTCGACGGCAGCGCGCGGGGCGGGGTCGCGCTCGCGATCGCCTCCGAGCTCGCGATGCCGATCAAGCTGATCGGGATCGGTGAGCAGCTCGACGACCTCCGTCCTTTCGACGCTGACGACTTCGCGGCAGCCGATCATCGAGCCGTAGAGGGCTACGATTCGTCCGTGCTCGATTCATGGCTCATCTGGTTGATCGTCGCCGGTGCGCTCGCCGTGCGGAGAGGTGCTGACGCTCGGCTTCCTGCTCGGCCCGCTCGGCGCTTGCCGCCGCGGTGACCGCCGCTGCAGCGGGGGCGGGGGCCTCGACCGAGGTGCAGCTCGTGATCTTCATCCTCGGCTCGCTGGCGTCGCTGCTCCTCTTCCGGCCGATCGCGCAGCGGCACATGCGCACGCCGGCCCAGCTACGGACAGGCACGGCAGCGCTGGTGGGCCGTCCCGCGCTGGTGCTCGAACCCGTCGACCGCGACGGAGGACGGGTCAAGATCGGTGGCGAGGAGTGGACCGCACGCTCCTACGACGAGGACCGCGCGCTTCGACAAGGGCGATCGCGTCGAGGTGATGCGGATCGAGGGCGCCACGGCGCTCGTCTCCGATTGACATGCTCTCGTCGATCGCGAACGCACAAACCATCGGGAGGATGAAATGACCGGCTTGATCGCCTTGCTCGTAATCGCAATCGTGGTGCTGTTCGTGCTCGCGCGGACGATCCGGATCGTTCCCCAGGCGCGCGCCGGGGTCGTCGAGCGGCTCGGCCGCTACACGCGGACGCTGAACGCCGGCCTGACGATCCTGATCCCGTTCATCGACAACCTGCGCCCGCTGATCGACCTGCGCGAGCAGGTCGTCTCCTTTCCGCCCCAGCCGGTCATCACCGAGGACAACCTCGTCGTCAACATCGACACCGTCATCTACTTCCAGGTGACCGATCCGATGGCCGCGACCTACGAGATCGCCGACTACATCGCGGGCATCGAGCAGCTCACCGTCACGACACTCCGCAACGTGATCGGCGGCATGACGCTCGAGGACACGCTGACCTCGCGCGACCAGATCAACGCCGGCTTGCGAGCCGTGCTCGACGAGGCGACCGGCAAGTGGGGGATCCGCGTCAACCGGGTCGAGCTCAAGGCGGTCGACCCGCCGGCTTCGATTCAGGAGGCGATGGAGAAGCAGATGCGCGCCGAGCGCGACAAGCGCGCCGCGATCCTGACCGCCGAGGGCTTCAAGCAGTCACAGATCCTGACCGCTGAGGGCGAGAAGCAGTCTGCGATCCTGCGCGCCGAGGGCCAGCGCGAGTCGCAGATCCTCGAGGCCGAGGGCGAGGCGAAGGCGATCGAAACCGTCTTCGGGGCGATCCACGCCGGCGACGCGGACCCGAAGCTGCTCGCATACCAGTACCTCCAGACCCTTCCCGAGATCGCGCGCGGCGAGTCGAACAAGCTGTGGGTCATCCCGAGCGAGTTCACGGCGGCGCTCGAGCGCGTCAGCTCCGCGATGGGCGACAGCGAGCGACCGGACCCGCCGCGCTCGATCCGCTGAGCACCGTCAGGACCTAGGCGTGCTCGAGACGCTCTCAGACCGGCTCCAGGGCGCCCTGTCCGGCGTCCGCTCGCGCGGGGCCCTGAGCGAGGACGACATCAAGGCCGCGATGCGGCAGGTCCGCCTCGCGCTGCTCGAGGCCGACGTCAACCTCGCCGTCGTGAAGCAGTTCACCGCCGCGGTCGGCGAGCGCGCCCGCGGGCGGGACGTGCTCGAGTCGCTGAACCCCGGGCAGCAGGTCGTCGGGATCGTCTCCCATGAGCTGACCGAGCTGATGGGCGGCGCCGGCCGGGAGCTCGTCTTTGCCTCGGCCGGGCCGACGGTGATCCTGCTCGCCGGACTGCAGGGCTCGGGTAAGACGACGGCCTGCGCGAAGCTTGCCGTCGCGCTCCGCGAGGAGCGCGGGCTCGACGTCGCCCTTGCCGCGTGTGACCTACAGCGGCCGGCGGCGGTCGATCAGCTCGTCAAGGTGGGAGGGCAGGCGGGGGCCACGGTCTACGAGCGGGGAACCGCCGCCGACCCGGTCGAGGTCGCCGGCTGGGCGTTAGAGCGGGCGCGGGCCGAGGGCCGCGACGTCCTGATCGTCGACACGGCCGGCCGGCTCAACGTCGACGTCGAGCTGATGGACGAGCTGGCCGCGATCCGGAGCCGCGTCAAGCCGCACAACGTCGTCCTCGTACTCGACGCAATGACGGGGCAGGAAGCGGTCCGCGATCGCGGATGCGTTCGGCGAGAGCGCCAACTTCGACGGTGTGATCCTGAGCAAGCTCGACGGCGACGCGCGCGGCGGTGCCGCGCTATCGATCCGCGCCAGCACCGGCAAGCCGATCCTCTACGCGTCGACCGGCGAGAAGCTCGACGCCTTCGAGCGTTTCCATCCCGATCGCATGGCCCAGCGGATCCTCGGGATGGGTGACGTGATGACGCTCGTCGAGAAGGCCGAGCGCCAACTCGACCAGAGCCAGGCCCAGGAACTCGAGGGCAAGCTCCGCCGCGACGAGTTCACGCTCGATGACTTCCTCCAGCAGATCCAGCAGATTCGCAAGATGGGGCCGCTGACCAGCCTGCTCGGGATGCTGCCCGGCCTCTCGGGCAAGCAGCTCTCCCAGCTCAACCTCGACGAGCGCGAAATCGACCGGATCCAGGCAATCATCACTTCGATGACGCCGGCCGAGCGGGCGAATCCGTCGATCATCAACGGCTCTCGGCGTCGTCGGATCGCCAACGGCTCGGGCACCTCCGTCCAATCGGTCAACCAGCTCGTGAAGCAGTTCGGCCAGATGCGCAAGATGATGCGACAGATCGCATCGGGCAAGATGCCCACGCTCCAGCAGCTCGCCGGCGGCCGCTGAGGCCCCATCCGCGCTAACCTCAGCGGTCGGCTCGACGCGCCGCCCTGGCGCCGACGGGCGAGACCCTGACCCTGAAGGGGTGTACGAAACTTGGCTGTACGAGTGAGACTGACGCGCGTAGGCGGCAAGAAGAACCCGATCTGGCGGGTGGTCGTCGCCGACCAGCGCTCCCCGCGCGACGGGCGGATCATCGAGACGGTCGGTCGCTACAACCCGCAGACCGATCCGTCTGAGATCGTGCTCGACGACGAGCGGCTCAAGCACTGGCTCGCGCGCGGCGCCCAGCCGACGAACACCGTCAAGCAGCTGATGCGCGCGAGTGGCGTCTCGGCCAAGCCGGCCGCTGACGCGAGCTGACCGAGGCCGCCGACAAGGTCGAGGGGCTCGTCGCGTTCGTGGCCAGACGCTCGTGGACCAGCCCGATTCGGTGACGGTCTCCTCGTTCGAGGAGGACGACGGCAACGCTGGTGATCGAGATCAGCGTGGACGACGACGAGGTCGGCAAGCTGATCGGCCGCGGAGGCCGCACGATCAACGCGATCCGCTCGGTCGTGCGCGCCGCGGCGGTCAAGGCGAGCAGCGGATCCTTGTCGACGTCGTCGATCCCGAGTAGAGGCCGCGCCGGAGGGGCGATCGCCGTGCGGATCGACGTCTTCACCCTCTTTCCGAACTGGTTCGACTGGTTCGCCGAGCAGCGCCACGTCCGCAACGCTCGCGCGGGCGGGCTCGAGCTTGACTTCATCGACCTGCGGGTCGGACACGCCGCTGTCGGGGGGCCAGGTCGACGACACGCCCTACGGCGGCGGCGCGGGGATGGTCCTGCGCGTCGATGTCGTGGCCGCCTCGCTCGAGGCGCACTACGGCGAGGACCCGATCGACCGCGCCCGCACCTCGCGGGTGGTTGCGCTCTCGCCGACCGGGCGCCAGCTCGACGACCGACTGGTCGACGAACTGGCGGCTGAGCCCGCCCTGACCCTGCTCTGCGGCCGCTACGAGGGGTTCGACGAGCGGGTCCACGAGCAGCTCGCCTCAGACGTCGTCTCGATCGGCCCGTACGTGCTGTCCGGCGGCGAGCTCGCGGCGATGACGATCTGCGACTCCGTGATCCGGAAGCTGCCCGGCGCGCTCGGGGCATGAGCGCAGCGCCGTCGAGGAGTCGTTCAGCAGTGCGCTCGGCGGCGATCCGGAGTACCCGCACTACACGCGGCCGGCCGAATGGCGTGGGCACGGGGTTCCGGAGATTCTGCTCTCCGGCGACCACGGCCGGATCGACGCGTGGCGCCGCGAGCAGAGCCGAGCCCGGGGCACCGAATCGCGGGCCGAGCGCCCGGCTCGCTAAGCTTCCCGTCGCTCTGGTCCGGCCGTCGTGGCCGAGGTTCGCGGAGCCCCTCGCCATGAGCTCAGTCATCGAAAGCATCGAGCGCAAGCAGCTGCGCCGCCGCCCGGCCTTCCAGGCCGGTGATCGCGTTCGCGTCCATTTCCAGGTCGTCGAGGGGACCCGACGCAGGACCCAGGTGTTTGATGGCGTCGTGATCAAGATCCAGGGCAACGGCGCACGCGAGACGTTTACGGTGCGCAAGCAGTCCTTCGGCGTCGGCGTAGAGCGGACGTTCCCGCTTCACTCGCCGAAGATCGAGAAGATCGAGGTCGCCAGTCGCGGTGACGTCCGGCGCGCGAAGCTCTACTACCTCCGCGATCGAGTCGGCCGCGCCGCGCGCGTGCGCGAGCGGCAGTACACCGGCGCCGAGGAGCACGAACTCGACGATATGGCCGACGCGCAAGGCCTCCAGGAGGAGGCGCCGCCCGAGGCGATCGTGCCCGAGACGGGCGAGGTCATCTCCCCGCAGCCCGACGAGGGCGCCGCGGTCGGCGAGGAGGCCGAGTCGGCAGCTGCCGACAGCGCAGGCGAGCCGGCTGAGGAAGCCGACGCCGCCACCGAGGAAGCCGACGCCGAGGCTGACGGAGCCGACGCTGACGCTGACGAGGCCGAAGAAGTCCCGCCGGCCTCAACCGGCTAGTGGCCGAGAAAGCGTCGTCCGGGCGGGCAGCTCCCGGCGGCACCAAACTCGCTCGTCGAGCTCGTCGTGATCGTGGCGGTCGCCCTCGGCCTGGCGCTCGGCATCCAGGCTGTGCTCGTCAAGCCGTTTCGGATCCCCAGCCGATCGATGGTTCCGACGCTCGAAGTTGGCCAGCGGGTGCTCGTCGATCGCGTCACGCAGCGGTTCTCGGATCCCGACCGCGGCGACGTCGTCGTCTTCCGGCCGCCTGCGGGCGCCGACAGGGGTGAATGCGGGGTTGATCACGACGGGAACGGACCCTGCCCGGAGGGTACCCCGGAGGTCTCAGACCAGAATTTCATCAAGCGGGTCGTCGGGCTGCCCGGCGATCGGCTGAAGATTGCGGACGGCCGCGTCTACATCGACGGCGAGCTCCAGGACGAGCCGTTCATCAAGCCGGACTCCTCCTGCATTTCCTGCGATCTCGAGAAGGAGATCACGATTCCGGCGGATCAGTTTTTTATGATGGGCGACAATCGTGGAGGAAGCGCCGACAGCCGCGTCTGGGGACCGGTTCCAAGAGATCAGATCGTCGGCACCGCTTTCTTCACCTACTGGCCCCCCGGTCGCGTCGGAATCCTGTAGCGGCGGCCCGGACGCCCGGGCTAAGCCCAAGAAGCGCCGTCGGCGCCGCCCGGTCGGCCGCAAGCTGTTCGCCTATGACCGCGAGCTCGGCCGGCGGTTCGTCGCTGGAGCGGATGAGGCTGGCCGGGGGTCGCTGGCCGGACCACTGGTCGCGGCGGCGGTCCTGTTCGACACCGAGCGGCTGAGCCTCGCCGATCGTCGCTCGCTCGCGCGCCTGAACGACTCCAAGCAGCACGACGAGGCCGGTAGGGAGGCGCTCTATCCGCTCGTGATGCGGGCGGCGGCCCGCACCTCGGTCGTCGTTCGCTGCGTGCGGGGCATCGATGACCGAGGGCTGCACAAGACCAACCTGGAAGCGCTCCGCAGCGCGCTGCGGGCCGTCGCCTGTCCGGAGAGCCTCTGCCTCGTCGACGGGTTCTCCGTACCGGAGTTCGGCTTCGAGCAACGCGCGGTCGTCGGGGGCGATTCGACGAGCGCCGCGATCGCCGCGGCCTCGGTGCTCGCGAAGGTCACGCGCGACCGCTACATGCGCCGCGCCGCGCTGAGCCATTCCGACTGGGACTTCGAGACCAACGTGGGCTACTCGACTCCGGAGCACCGCGCGGCGATCGTCGCGAACGGCATCTCGCCGCTGCACCGGATGTCGTTCGCGTCGATCGCCTACACCCAGTTGTCGCTGTAAGGGCCCAGGTCTAGAACGCGTCTTCGACGTGCTCGAGCGTGAGGACCCTTCCGGCACCGTCGACGCCGACTCCGATTGCATCGAAGCGGATGCTGTCACCGCACCAGTCGCCGAGCAGCGGGGCGCGCCCGGAGAGCCAAAGGCGCGCCATCGCCCGGATCTTCCTCCGCTTGGCGGCACCAATCCCTTCGAGGGCGCGGCTTGCCGCTCGAGCCCCGAGCCGTGCCTTGACCTCGCAGAAGACAAGCGTCCGTGAGTCGATCGCGACAATGTCGAGCTCGCCCTCACGCGTGCGGAAGTTCGTGTCGATCACGCGCAACCCCACGGCGCTCAGGTGATCGATCGCCGCTCGCTCACCTGCGATCCCGGTGCTGCGCGTGGTCGGCGTAACCATGCGAACGAAGCTAGCCCGGGTCCAATCGCGTCTGCGGGCGCGATCGTGACGATCGAGCGTCGCTTCCGTAACGGCCGGGCGCGGATCGTTCGCTGAGTGCGCCCTAGCTTGGGCGGCGTGCTCGCGAGCGCCACCACCTTCGCCATCGAGGGCGTCGACACCGTCGAGGTCTGCGTCGAGGTCGATGTCCGGCGCGGCCTGCCGGCGTTCACGGTCGTAGGGCTACCGGACGCCGCGGTCCGGGAGGCGCGCGAGCGGGTCAGAGCCGCGCTGCTCAACAGCGGGCTCGAGTTCCCGCAACAGCGGATCACGGCGAACCTCGCGCCAGCGGACCTGCGCAAGTCGGGCCCGAGCTTCGACCTTGCGCTGGCTCTCGCCCTGCTTGCGGCATCGGCGCAGATCCCCTCGGCCGGCCTCGCCCGGGCGGCGATCTGCGGAGAGCTGTCGCTCGGCGGCCGTCTTCGGCCCGTCCACGGCGCGATTGCGCTCGCCGCGGGTGCCCGCGCAGCTGGCCACCGGCGGCTGGTCGTGCCGTGGGAGAACGGTCCGGAAGCCGCGCTCGTCGAAGGGATCGAGGTGATCGCCGTCTCCGCGCTCGCGGCGCTGGCCGACCACCTCCGGGGTGGTCCGTCGCCCGAGGCTCCGCGGCCGATCGTGATCGGCAGCCGGGATCTCGGGCCCGATCTCGCCGAGGTCCGCGGTCAGCACGACGCCCGCCGCGCCCTGGAGATAGCGGCTGCCGGGGGCCACAGCCTGCTGATGGTCGGACCTCCCGGATCGGGTAAAACGATGCTGGCGCGCAGGCTCCCGGGAATTCTGCCGCCGCCGAGCCTCGACGAGGCGCTGGAGATCACCCGCATCCACTCGGTCGCCGGACTGGGGGACGGACGGCTCGCGGGCGAGCGGCCGTTTCGGGCGCCGCACCACACGATCTCGCCGTCGGGGTTGACCGGCGGCGGGGCGGTCCCGCGGCCCGGGGAGATCACGCTCGCCCACCACGGCGTGCTGTTCCTCGACGAGATTGCCGAGCTGTCCCGACCGACACTCGAGGCGTTGCGTGAGCCGCTCGAGTCGGGCCGAATCGCGATCACCCGCTCCCAGCGCACGGTTGAGTTCCCGGCCAGGTTCATGCTCGTCGGGGCATGCAACCCATGTCCGTGCGGCGGCGCGGGCCGTGGCTGTGAGTGCCCGCAGTCGGAGCGCGAGCGCTACTCCCGCCGGCTGAGCGGACCTTTGCTCGACCGGATCGATCTGGTCTGCACGTTGGGCGCGGCACCGCCGCCGGGCCTGGAATCGGCCGATCGGCCGCCCGGAGAACGGTCGGCGGCGGTGCGCGTTCGGGTCATGGAGGCCCGTGGGCGCTCGGCGGCGCGACTGAAGGGCTCCGCAGCCGGCTGCAACGCGGAAATGAGCGTGGCGCTGACCCGCCGGCACGCGCGGCTCGATCCGCCCGGGCGCACCGCACTCCTGGAGGGCCACCGCTTCGGTGTCCTGTCGGGGCGCGGTCACGATCGCGTGTTGCGAGTTGCGCGGACGATCGCCGATCTCGATGGCCGCAGCCGAGTCACGGCAGCTGCGGTCGCAGAGGCCGTCTCCTACCGACCTGGCGCTCTCGCGCCCACTGCGGCGTGACCGTCGTGCTGCGGGAGTCCTGCTCGGTCTGCATGCGGCGCAGCCGGCTGATCGGACGGATCGCCGGTTCGATCGACAGCGCCGTCGCGGGGCGACCGACGGCGGCGGCTCCGCTGCTTGGGCTCTCCGATCACGAGCTCGTCGCGGCGGTCGGATCGATGGATCACCAGGCGTTGGCCGTGCAGCCGCGGGAGATCCAGTCCGACGTCGGGTGGGTGTGCCGCCACAGCGACGGCTACCCGCGTCGGCTGCATCGGCTCGACGAGGTAGGCCTGGGGTCGCCTGCGGTCGTCTGGTTCGTCGGCGACCCCGCATCCATCGCTGAGGCGGGCGTCGGCCCCGCCGTCACGATCATCGGTGCCCGCAAGGCCTCGGCCTACGGGATCGCGGTCGCCGAGCAGCTCGGGCGCGGGCTCGCGGCGGCGGGTGTGACGGTGATCAGTGGCCTCGCCCTGGGAATCGACGCCGCCGCCCACCGCGGGGCGGTGTCGGGCAAGGGGAGCGCGCTCGCCGTCCTGGCCGGGGGCGCCGATGCCCCGTATCCGCGGACCCACCGTCGGCTGTATGCCGCCGTCGTCGCCCACGGCGCCGTGATCTCCGAGATGCCTCCGGGGTCGCCATCGTTTCGCTGGGGGTTCCCCGCCCGCAACCGCCTGATGGCGGCGCTCGGCCTGCTGACCATCGTCGTCGAGTGCCGCCAGCGGTCGGGCACGCTGATCACGGTCGCCCAGGCCCAGCAGCTGGGCCGCTCGGTCGCAGTCGTGCCCGGTGCGATCGATACGCCGTTCGCTACCGGCTCGAACGCGCTCTTGCGGGAGGGAGCGCCGCCGATCCTGTCGGTCAGCGACGTACTGGATGAGCTATTCGGGGTGGGCCTCGGCGAGCGGATCCCACCTCCGGAGCAAGCGCGACCCGGCGATCCGCTGCAGCTGGCGGTGCTCGAGGCGATCGAAGGCGGGGAAACGCTCGAGCAGATCGGCGAGCGGCTTCCGGCCCGCGCCATCCGCGGGGCCCTCGGGCAGCTCGAGCTCGACGGGCGCCTCGTCCGCGACCCGTTCGGTGGCTATCGAGCACGGTAGATCGCTCGGCCGGGCAATACGCTGGGCGCAATGAGCTCGGGCGTCGATCCCACCCGCAGGCCGGTCACCGTGCTGAGCATCGCCGGCTCCGATTCCGGCGGCGGCGCCGGGATTCAGGCCGACCTCAAGGCGTTCGCGCGTTGTGGCGTCCACGGCGCCACGGCGATCACCGCGATCACGGCGCAGAACACCGTCGGCGTATCCGCGATCGCCGCGATCGCGCCAGAGATCATCATCGCCCAGGTTCGGGCGGTCACGGAGGACATTCGGATCGATGCGGTCAAGATCGGGATGCTGGGAGACCTGGCGACGATCGAGGTGGTGATCGAGGCGCTGGCGGGCATCGATGCGCCGGTGGTCCTCGATCCGGTCATGGTCGCCGAGAGCGGCGCTCCGCTGCTCGAGCCCGACGCCCATTGCGCGTTGAGCGAGCGGCTCGTCAGACTCGCGACGGTCGTGACCCCCAACGTCCCCGAGGCGCGCGCGCTCTCGGGAGCGGCGCCCGACGCTGACCCGCTCGAGCTTGCCACGGCGGTCCACGGGCTCGGCGCCCGCTTCGTGGTCGTCACCGGCGGACACCTCGACAGCGCCGAGGATCTGTTCTTCGACGGTCACCAGGCAACGACGATCACCGGTCCGCGCCACCCCGACGGCGCGGCCCACGGATCCGGCTGCACCCACGCCTCGGTGCTCGCCGCTCAGCTCGCGCTCGGTCGACCGCCGCTCGAGGCCGCCCGCACCGCTCGAGCCCTCGCCGGCGACGCCGTCCGGGACGGCCTCCGCGGGCTGGGGGTCGGCCCGGGCCCGGTCGACGTGCTCGCCGGCCTGCGCCGCTAGTCGCTCTGCCATAATCGCTGTCAATCGACGGGCGCGACGAAGGGGTTCAGATCAAGTTCCTGAGAATGAAACCGGGGTATGGCGAGGTCCTCATAGCTGAGGGCGACCCGCGTGTGCGCAAGCAGGAGGAAGCGCTCGTGGCTGAGTTTCGACGACAACTCGACGAGGGCATGTGGGCCGCCGTTCCGCTCGAAGACGCGGCCACGGGCAAGCGCGAGGCCGAGATGGTGCGCGCCTACACAGACATTCCGGCGGACGCCGAACGCGTGATTTTCTTTCCGCGCGCGTCCGGCGGCTGAGGGTCGAGCCGCCACCGTCGTGCTGCTCGCCCTGATCATCATCGGGCTGACCGCCGCCGCGCTGGCTCTTCCCACCTCGCTGCGGATCCTCCGCGCCTGGCGCAATCGCCGCGCTCTGGCGCGGGCCGCCCGGCCGAGCGGCAAAGCGCGGCTGGAGATCGCCGATCCCGGCCGCGAGCGCCGTGCCGAGCAGCGCGCCCGCGAGCTGTTGCGCTCGTGCGTCAACCAGGAGGAATGGGAGATGTACCGCGACCTCGGCTTCATCCGGGTTGCGGGCGGGCTTACCCCGCCGGATGGTTCCGCCGCCGACTACGCCTACCTGATCTACCCCCACAAGCCCGTCGTCGCGTTCGTGCCGTCGACCTTGGAACTGCTCAGCGAGTACTGCGTCGAGTTCCCCGACCTGACCGGCGCCATCGCTCGCAGTCGCCTGCCGGACTCCGATGACGTGCTCGCGAAGTGGATGGCTCTGACCGGTGATGAGCGCCGGCTGATCGCCGACTCGAACATGCACCTGCCGGGCCGTCAGGTCGATCCGGGTCGGATTCGTCGGGATCTCTGGCGGCTCTCCGAATGGGATCGGCAGCGCGGCCGCAGCGGCCCCGCTGCGGCGAGCGCCGGCTGAGCGATGGCTGCCTCTCCGCCCCGCCGTCTGCGCAGCCGCGCCATGGTCGAGGGGCCCGAGCGCGCCGCCGCGCGGGCCTACTACCACGGAATCGGCTTCGACCGCGAGGCACTTCGCACGCCCGATCGTCGCGATCGCCAACACTTGGACCGAGACGATGCCGTGCAACTTCCACCTGCGGCGGCTCGCCGAGAAGGTCAAGGAGGGCGTTCGAGCGGCCGGCGGAACGCCGATGGAGTACAACACGATCGCGGTCTCCGACGGCATCACGATGGGCACCGAAGGGATGAAGGCCTCGCTTGTAAGTCGCGAGGTGATCGCCGACTCGATCGAGCTCGTCGCCCGCGGCTATGCGTTCGACGGCATCGTTGCCCTGTCGGGCTGCGACAAGACGATCCCCGGTTGCGTGATGGCGCTCGCCCGGCTCGACCTCCCCGGACTGATGCTCTACGGCGGCTCGATCGCGCCCGGCAAGTTCCGCGGTAAGGACGTCACGATCCAGGACGTCTTCGAGGCCGTCGGCGCGCATGCCGCCGGGGACATGTCCGATGCCGACCTCGAAGAGCTCGAGACCGTCGCCTCACCCGGCGCAGGAGCGTGCGGTGGCCAATTCACGGCCAACACGATGGCGGTCGCCTTCGAGGCGCTCGGGATCTCGCCCGCGGGCAGCTCGATGGTCCCGGCGGAGAACGGCCGCAAAGGTCAGGTCGCCGAGGACTGCGGCCGGCTCGTCATGGAGCTGATCGAGCGCGACCTTCGTCCGAGCGCGATCATCACCAAGGACTCGATCGAGAACGCGATCGCGTCGGTCGCCGCGACGGGGGGCTCGACCAACGCGGTCCTCCATCTGCTGGCCGTCGCCAACGAGTCCGGCGTCGAGCTCGATATCGACGACTTCGATCGGATCAACTGGTCGACTCCGCTGCTCGCCGACCTAAAGCCCGGCGGCCGCTTCGTGGCGACCGACCTGTTCCGGGCGGGGGGAGTCCCGCTCGTCATGTCACGGCTGATCGAGGGAGGACTGATCCATTCCGAGTCGATCACGGTCACCGGGCGAACCGTCGCCGAGGAGGCGGCGGAGGCCGAGGAGGCGGCGGGGCAGGAGGTCGTGCGTCCGTTCGCCAATCCGATCAAGGGCCATGGCGGCCTGGCGATCCTGCGCGGGACCCTCGCCCCGGAAGGGTGCGTGGTCAAGCTCTCCGGCCACGAGCGGCTTGAGCACCGCGGGCCGGCGCGCGTGTTCGAATCCGAGGAGCACGCGATGGCGGCCGTGACCGCGCAGGCCATCCAGGCAGGGGACGTCGTCGTGATCCGCAACGAGGGCCCCGCCGGCGGACCGGGGATGCGCGAGATGCTGGCCGTCACCGCAGCCCTGATCGGCGAAGGCCTCGGCGACTCGGTCGCGCTGCTGACCGACGGCAGGTTCTCGGGGGCGACGCACGGATTCATGGCCGGACACGTTGCTCCGGAAGCGGTCCACGGCGGTCCGATCGCCGCGGTTCGTGACGGGGACATGATCGTCTTCGACGTTCCCAACCGTGAGTTGAACGTCGAGCTTGACCCCGAGGAGATCGCGCGCCGGGTCGCCGAGTACCAGTCGCCCGAGCCGCCCTACACGACCGGCGTGCTCGGCAAGTACGCGCGGCACGTCGGTTCCGCCTCCGAGGGCGCTCTTACGAGCTGACCGCCTCTAGGCGGACTGGGCGGCGGCCTCGCGGCTGCCGTGCTGGTCCGCTGAGCCGGTTTCCTCGACGAAGGAAAGCACGGCCTCGTTGAAGGCCTGTGGCCGCTCGGCCATCGGCACGTGGCCGGTGTCCTCGAGGATCAGCAGCCGCGAGTCGGGAATGATCCGGTCGTACTCGTAGGCGTCGGCGAGGGGAACGAGCCCGTCCTCCCGACCCCAGACCACGAGCGTTGGCGCGGCGATCTCCCCGAGCCGCTCTGTGTAGTCGTAGCTGATGTTGGCGATCAGTTGGTCGTAGAAGCCGTCACGGCCCATCCCACCCATCATCTCGTAGAGCAAATCGGTGGAGATTCGCGTCGGATGGCGGAAGACGGTCGATACCGCGACGTGCCGCAGCCGCGGGCGCAGCAGCACCGGATGCTTGGTGCTGTGCTTCCAACGCTGCCCGACGCCGATCTGGAGCGCGCGGCCGAAGGCGATCGCCGGGCCGTTGCGCATGCTGGCACTCGAGATGCCCGCCGCCGAGACGAGCACCAGACGCTCGACGCGCGACGGGTGAGCGATCGCGAGCTCGGCGGAGATGAAGCCGCCCATCGAGTTACCGATTACGACGATCGTGGCGAGGCCGAGGTGCTCGCAGAGCGCTTCGACGGTGCGGGCATAGCCCGAGATCGAGATCTTCTCGACCGGCATCTCCGAGAGCCCGCTGCCCGGGAGGTCGAGCGCGATAACTCGGCGGCCGGGGGCGGCCATCGCGGGGATGTTCTCCAGCCAGCACTGCCAGTTGCTCGTCCAGCCGTGGATGAAGACGACCGGCTCCTCGGGACCTGAGCCGTAGTCGGCGTAGCGGACGCGCCGGCCGGCGATCGTCACGTCGTGGACGTGCTTGCTCCAGTCGATCTCACGCCAGTCGGGAGTGCCCGGGGCGCCGTAGCCGGGATCGGCCTGTGTCGCGGCGCGAATCGCAGCCGGGCGGGCGTTGGACGGCAGAACCCGACCGACGCTGCGGTAGATCCGCTCTTCACTCGGGTGTGAACGCGCGCGTGCCACCGGCCGCCTACGGTATCGAGAGATGGCGAAGATCGCATTGGACATCGATTCGACCCTGCACCACTACTGGGATCTGCTCGCCGAGGTCGCCCAGCAGCGCTACGGCGTCGCGCTCCCCTACGACACCCAGGACGACTGGGGGATCCCCGGGCTCGATCGCGAGCAGTTGATCGATTGCGTCCGAGAGACCCACTCCGCGGCCAACGTGCTCGGCGCCGTTCCCTACCCGGGCGCCGTCGAGACCGTCCAGGACTGGCACCGCACTGGACACTGGATCCACATAACGAGCCATCGCTCGGCTGAGGCACTCGCGGTGACGGGGGAGTGGCTGGAGGCGATTGGACTGCCCTATGACGACCTGCACTGCTCCTACGACAAGATCAGCCGCTGCGTCGAGCTCGAGATCGACGTCCTGATCGACGACAGCCCGGTCAACATCGCCGGGGCTCTGGAGCGCGGGATCAAGGCTGCGACGATCGTCCACCCCTGGAACGCCGAGCTGGTCCGATCCGGACAGGCGATCGGCGCCGCCGATTGGCCCGGGCTGCGAAAGGCGCTCGAACCCCACCTGCCCGACCACCGTTCCCCGCGGGACAAGCCGCGAGAGGCATGACCCCGGTGGGGCCTGACACAATCGCCCGATGGCCGATGAACGACTCAGCCTCCCTGTAGAAGACCCCGATCGCGCGCCGGGGGAACGGCCCGACGGCGGCACGGAGCTCGCCCGCAGGACGGAGCTGCGCCGCCAGCTGCCCGGTGTCGAGCCTGATCGCCGGTTGACCGACTGGGGCCGCTCCGAGCGCGTCGAGGGCGTGATGGACCGGCTGCTCTACGACTTCTTCTACAACTACTGGTTCCGCTGCGAGGTCGAGGGGATCGAGAACGTCCCCGCCGATGGAGGCGCGCTGCTGGTCTCCAACCACTCCGGTGCGCTTCCGCCGGACGCCGCGATGATCGCCAAGGCGATCAAGGAGGAGCACCCGCGCCCCCGGCCGCTCAACCTGACAGTCGAGCACTTCTTCAAGGGGTTCCCCGGATTTTCGATGCTGATTCCGAAAATCGGCGGCGTTGCCGCGCACCCCGCGAACGTCCAGCGGCTGCTGTTCGACGAGCAGCAACTGGTGCTCGTCTTCCCCGAGGGTCGCAAGGGGACCGAGAAGCTGTACCGCAACCGCTACAAGCTGCGCCGGTTCGGTCGTGGTGGGTTCGTCGAGGCGGCGATGCGGGCGCAGGTCCCGATCGTGCCCGTCTGCGTGGTCGGTGCCGAGGAGGCCCAGCCGATCTTCGCCCACCTCGGGCTGCTCCAGAAGATGACCGGCATGATCTACGCACCGGTCACGCCGACGTTCCCGCACTTCGGCCCGCTCGGGATGCTCGGCTACCTGCCGGCCAAGTTCAAGATCCGATTTCTCGAGCCGATCCCGTTCGAGGAGGAGGGGATGCACGAGGATCGCTCGCTGGTCCAGACCTACGCGCACGAGGTGCGTGCCCGGATCCAGGAGAGCCTGCTCGAGATGGTTTCCGAGCGCGAGTCGGTCTGGTTCGGATGAGCGCGGGCGAGCTCGTCCGCGCGGGGTCCAAGCGGATCCTGATTACCGGTCTCTCCACCTACTGGGGTGGCCGCCTCGCCCAGGCGCTCGAGCAGCGCCCGGAGATCGAGACCGTGATCGGCGTCGACTCCAAGGATCCGACCCGCGAGCTCGAGCGGACCGAGTTCGTTCGCGTCGGCACCGAGCACGCGCTGCTGCGGCGGGTCGTCATGGCCGCCGAGATCGACACCGTCGTCGACACGCGGCTGATCGTCGACTCGACCGTTGCGAGCGCACGCGAGACGCACGAGACCAACGTCATCGGGACGATGAACATCCTCGCCGCGTGCAGCGGTTCGGACTCGCCGGTGCGCAAGTTCGTGCTCAAGTCTTCGGGCCACTACTACGGCGCCGAGCAGGACGACCCCGGCTACTTCACCGAGGAGATGCGCCGACCGCACCCGGCGCAGACCGCCGTCGAGCGGGACATCCTCGACGCCGAGCAGGCGGTCAACGACTTCGAACGCAAGAACGAAGCGGTGCGCGTCACCAAGCTGCGCTGTGCGCACGTACTGGGTCCAGACGTTCGGACCTCGCACACCAAGCTGCTCGCCCTGCCGGTGGTCCCGATGATCCTCGGCTTTGACCCGCGTTACCAGTTCGTTCATGAGGACGACGTCGTCGCCTCGCTCGCGCATTCCGTCCTCAATGATCTGCCAGGCGTCTACAACGTCGCCGGGGACGGCGTGCTCGCCTTCACGGAGGTCGTCGGACTGCTCGGCAAGACCTACGTCCCGGTGCTCCCGCCGGTTGGGACCGGGCTCGCCGCGGCCGCCGCAAGGCGGCTCGGGGTGGAGATCCCCCCGGAGATGCTCAATCTGCTCCGCTTCGGACGCGCGATCGACAACCGTAAGTTCAAGGCGACCGGGTTCGGCTACCGCTACACGACCAGGGAAACGGTCGTCCGCCTCGGTGAGCACCTGCGGCTACACCCGATCCTCCGCGATGCCGAGCAGCCGTACCGCTACGAGGAGGAGGTCGAGGAGTTCCTGCGCTGGAGCCCGAGCGTCCGCGATTCCGGTTACCGCGGGCAGCCGCGGCTCAACCCGCGCCAGCTGGTCGAGCTCCAGAAGGCGGTTGTCACGGGCGCCCCGTCGGTCGCCCGCTTCAAGCCCGCGATCGATGCTCTCGGGAGCTATGACGACCTCGGCGAGGAGGAGCTCGTGGCGCTGCTCGACTCGCTCGAGGCCGACCAGCTCTCCCAGCTTCACGCGCACGAGCGCGCGGGAGCCGGTCGAACCGCGGTGCTCGAGGCGATCGAGGAGACGCTCGCTCGCGGGGGTTGACCGTCGTGGTGGAGGGTAGGACTCCTTCACCGTGTTCGGCTCCCGCAATAGAGGTTGCAGTACTGGCGCGCGGCCTGAGGGCATCCCTACAATCGGTCACCTCAGATGACGCGAGCCCCCCTGATCGTCGCGGCGATTCTCATCGCCCTGCTCGTCGTCGCCGCCGTCGGGGTCTATTCGTATGACTCCGGGCGCGACGGCCTGATCGCCTCCGGCGTGACGATCGGCGGCGTGGATGTCGGCGGACGGACGATCGAGCAGGCGCGTGAGCTGCTCGAGAACGATCTCGCCGAGCCACTCCGTCAACCGGTCAAAATCAAGGTCGGCGAGGAGCAGTTCAAACTCTCGGCCAAGGACGCGAAGGTCCATCTCGACACCGAGGGCCAGCTGCGCGAGGCGCTCGCGGCGACGCGCGAGCCCGGGATCATCGAGCGCGTCTGGCGCGACATCAGCGGCTCCGGGCTCGACCTGGCACTCGATATCAAGATCGACCTACTCGAAGAAGCGAGTCAAGCAGCTGGTCGCCGACATCGCGGCCGACGTCGAGCGCGACCCGGTCGACGCGACCGTCGAGCCGACGTCCAGCGGCCTCGACCCCGTCGCCTCGAGTGAGGGTCGCGCGCTCGGGGAGCGCCGCTTGGAGCGCGAGATCGGCGAGCAGCTGGTCGCGGCCTCGGGCAAGCGCAAGGTCAAGGCCGAGCTCGCCCGCGTCGAGCCGGCGGTCAAGACCGCCGACCTCGCAAGCGAGTACCCGACCTACATCGTTGTTGACCGCGGCGCCTTCAAGCTGCGTTTTTACCGCAACCTCGAGCTCGAGAAGACCTACGACGTCGCGGTCGGCGCGGCGGGCTATGACACGCCGACCGGCCTCTACAACATCCAGGACAAGCAGATCGATCCGACCTGGTACGTCCCAGACCGCGAGTGGGCGGGCAAGCTGGCCGGGACGACGGTTCCCGGCGGCGCGTCGAACAACCCGCTCAAGTCCCGCTGGATGGGTATCTACAACGGCGCCGGAATCCACGGCACCTCTGACATCGGATCGCTCGGCTCGGCTGCCTCACACGGCTGCATCCGGATGGCGGTTCCCGACGTCGAGGAGCTCTACGAGATCGTCCCGGTCTCCACTCCGGTCTACATCGGCTGAGCGCTCAGAGACGTATTCGGGCCACGGGAACTTCCTCCCAGCCGCGAGACAACAGGAGGGTGTGGTGGTCCTGGTGTCGAACGCAGAGGCTGCCGATGAAAACGCCCCGCTCCCGCTTCCTCATCACCGCGTACCAGAGCGTCGAGGCGTCGCTGCCGCCCCGGATCGGATGCCAGGGTGCGACCGGCGTCCCGGCGGCATCCACGCAATCGGCCTCGGCGAGCTGAGCTCGCGTGGCAACGCGACCGTCGGCGGTGTTGATGAAGAACGGAGACACGGCGAATGAGGGTAGTCACCCGACGGCGGGGGCCGGCCGAGACCGATCGCCCGTGGGATGACCCCGGTGGGGCCTGGAGTGCGGCCCTCCGGGCCTTCGACACGAGCCTGCGAACGCACGGGCTCGCCGAGAAGACTCGCCGCGCCTATGGCACCGATCTCGCGCAGCTGGCCGAATGGGCATCCGCACGGGATCTAGCTCCGGTAGCGCTCGGCGCCCGTGATCTTCGTCGCTACGCGGCGGTGATCTCCGAGCGCGGCGCCTCGCGCTCGACGACCGCGCGCAAGCTCGCCGCGATCCGCAGCTTCTACCGCTGTCTGCTCGAGCGGGGCGAGATCACGGGCAACCCCGCCGACCTGGTCGCCTCGCCCAAGCGCGACCAGTACCTACCCGAGATCGTCAAGCCCGCCGAGGCCGCCGCGATGCTCGATGCGATCCCCGCCTCGACACCGCTCGAGCGGCGCGACCGGGCGATGTTCGAGCTCGCCTACGGCGCCGGGCTGCGGGCCGAAGAGCTCGTCAACCTCGATCTCGCCGACATCGATCCCGATGCAGAGGAGCTGCGGGTGACCGGAAAGGGCACCCGGGTCCGCGTCATCCCGGCGGGCGAGCAGGCATGGACCGCCATCGAAACGTGGCTGACCCAGGGTCGTCCGGCTCTGGCGGGGGGCGGCGGGGTCGAGGAGCCGGCGCTGTTCGTCTCCAAGACCGGACGGCGACTATCGACTTCCGACGTGCGCCGCCGCCTGCGAACCTGGACGCGCCGCACCGGCCAGACGGCGGGAATCTCGCCCCACGCGCTTCGTCACAGCTTCGCCACGCACATGCTCGAAGGTGGAGCCGATCTGCGGGCGATTCAGGAGCTGCTCGGCCACGCGAGCATCAGCACGACCCAGATCTACACGCGGGTCGAGGCCGCACGGCTGCGGCGCGCCTACCGGGATGCCCACCCGCGGGCCTAAACTGGTGGAGCGAATGACCGAGGTGAGATCGATCGAGCTGCGCGATCTTTGGCGCCGCTACACCGAGGATGGCGACCTCTCGGCACGCGACCGGCTCGTGCTCGCCTACTCCCCGATGGTCAAGTACGTCGCCGGCAAGGTCGGGAGCGGCCTGCCCCAGCACGTCGATCAGGCCGACCTGATCTCCTACGGCCTGATCGGCCTCGGCGCCGCCGTCGAGCGTTTCGATCCGAGTCGCGAGACGAAGTTCGAGAGCTTCGCGCTGCAGCGGATTCGCGGTTCGATCTTCGACGAGCTGCGCTCCCAGGACTGGGTTCCGCGCTCTGTCCGTGCCAAGGCCAAGGCGATCGAGCGGGTGACGCGCAAGCTCCAGGCAGAGCTCCGCCGCGCTCCGACCGATGACGAGATCGCCGAGGCGCTCGATACCTCCGTCAATGACTTCCGCGAGGACCTCTCCAAGATCGCCAACTCACAGATGATCGCGCTCGATGAGCCGTGGACGCTGCACGACAGCTCCGGCGATCAGGTGTCGTTGATCGAGACGCTCGAGGATCCGCTCGCCGAGAATCCCTCGGGAGCGCTCGACGACAGCGAGCGGCGCGACCGGGTCGGGGAGGCAGTGGCGCTGCTCCCCGAACGGGAGAAGCTCGTGGTCGCCCTCTACTACTACGAGAACCTCACGTTACGCGAGATCGGCGAGGTGCTCGGAGTCACCGAATCGCGGATCTCGCAGCTCCACACAAAGGCGATGATCGGTTTGCGCGGCGTGCTGACAGAAGCCTGATCGCGGGGTATGGTCAGTCCTCCCCGAGGAGAGGACAGATATGGCACACGAAGGCGCTCAAGCGATCCGCAACGTGGCCCTGGTCGGCCACCGTGGCGGCGGAAAGACCTCAGTCCACGAGGCCCTGCTCTTCGAGGCCGGTGCGATCAGCCGGCTTGGGACGGTCGCAGACGGCACGACGGTCTCGGACTCGGCGGCGGACGAGCAGGCGCGCAGCATGTCGATCTCGGCGAGCCTCGCCTCGTTCCGCTGGGAGGGCCGCAAGGTCAACCTGATCGACACTCCCGGTGAGCCCAGCTTCGTCGCCGACGCCCTCGCCGCGCTGCGCGTCACCGAAGGGGCGATCTTCGTGATCAACGCCGTCCTCGGCGTCGAGGTCGGAACGCGACGACTCTGGCAGCGCGCCCAGGAGCTGGGCCTCTCGCGCCTGATCTTCGTGAACATGCTCGACCGCGAGCGGGCCGACTTCTTTCGTGCTCTCGATTCGCTCAAGCAGGCCTTCGGGCCCCACGTCGTCGCCACCGAGATTCCGATCGGAGCCGAGCACGAGGTCAGCGGCGTGATCGACCTGATCGACATGAAGGCCTACGAGTACGAGGGCACGAGCCGTGAGAACTGCACCGAGATCGAGATTCCCGCCGAGCTGGCTGACATCGCGGCCGAGTACCGCGAGAAGCTGATGGATGAGGTCGCCGAGGTCTCCGACGAGCTGATGGAGCGCTACCTCGAGGGCGAGGAGATCTCCCACGACGAGATCGTCTCCGCACTCAAGACCGGAGTGACCGCCGGCCTGATCTTCCCCGTCACCTGTGGCGTTGCTACCCAGAACCTCGCGATGAACCGGCTGCTCGATGCGATCGTCGAGGATCTGCCCTCCCCGGCCGACCGAGGGGCGACGACCGCTGGTGGTGTCGAGCTGGCCCCGGTCGAGGATCGTGAGCTGGTGGCGTTCGTCTTCAAGACGCTCGCCGATCCCTACGCCGGCCGTGTCAACCTGTTCCGTGTCTACCAGGGGGTGCTCGAGCACGACTCGCACGCGATCAACCAGCGAACCGGCTCGAAGGAGCGGATTGGTCAGCTGCTCGTGCCCCAGGGCAAGAATTCCGGCCACGCCGACGAGTTCGGCCCCGGGGACATCGGCGCGGTCGCCAAGCTCAAGGAGACGCACGCCGGCGACACGCTGGCCGCAGCGCGCCTCGACCTCGAGCTGGAGCTTGCCAAAGCTCCCGGCGCCCGTGATGGCGTTCGCGATCGAACCGCGTACCAAGGGCGACGAGGACAAGGTCTTCACCGCCCTGCGACGGCTCCAGGAAGAGGACCCGACGATCGATCTGCACCGCGATCAGCAGACCGGCGAGCAGATAATCGCCGGTCTTACTCAGGTTCACGTCGAGGTGATCGTCGGGCGGATGAAGGAGCGATTCGGCGCCGAGGTGACGCTCAAGCCGCCGCGGGTCCCCTACCAGGAGACGATCCGCACCGTGGCGAAGGCGCACGGCCGTTACAAGAAGCAGACCGGCGGTCGCGGCCAGTTCGGCGACTGTCACATCGAGATCGAGCCGCTCGAGCACGGGGCCGGCTTCGAGTTCGTCAACCGCATCAAGGGCGGCGTCATCCCGTCGGGATTCATCCCCGCCGTCGAGAAGGGCGTGCTCGAGGCGATGGCGACCGGCACCGTGGCCGGCTACCCGGTCAAGGACCTCAGCGTGACGGTGTTCGACGGCTCCTACCACTCGGTCGACTCCTCGGAGATGGCCTTCAAGATCGCCGGTTCGATGGCGTTCAAGCACGCGATGGGGGACGCCTCACCGGTTCTGCTCGAGCCGATCATGGGCGTCTCGGTGTCGGTCCCCGACGAGCTCGGTCGGCGACGTGATCGGTGATCTCAACGGCCGTAGGGGGCATCCGCTCGGGATGGAGACCGAAGGGCGCGATGACCGAGGTCAAGGCCGAGGTCCCGATGGCCGAGATGCTCAGCTATGCGCCCGATCTGCGGTCGATCACCGGCGGCCAGGGCGATTACACGATGGAGTTCGACCACTACGACGAGGTACCGCCGCACATCGCGGGCAAGCTGGTCGACCAGCTGCGCGGGGCGGGCACCGAGGTCGCCACGTAACCAGACGGCCGCGCCGGCTCGGCGGGCATCGCTAGCATCGCTCGCGTGAGCAAGAAGAAGGAACTGGTGCCGGACGACGAGCCGCAGGAGTGCGGATCTGCGGGCGGACCCTGCTCAAGGGCGAGCGGCCACAGTCCTACGTGACGCGCGATCGCGAACGCCACCTCGTCTGCGAGCTGTGCCGGCGCAACGCCGATCGGGCCGGCTGGATGCGCGAGTCCGACGAGCCTGGAGTCGGGGCCCCGCTCGCCCGGCCTGATCGTCGCGGGTCGCTGTTCGGCCGGCTGCGCTCACGGACCGACGCCGACGCCGCATCCGATGGTGCTGACCCCGACGCCACGCCGGTCCCGTCCAGCGGGGAGGGGGGAGCCGAGGAGACTTGGCGGGCCGAGTACGAGGAATACATCTCGCGCTCCGCCGAGGCCCGTGTGCAGGAGCGCGAACGGGAGGGCCCTCGCGACCCGCGTCACGTGCGCGCGGTTCCTACCGACACCGATGTCCGCGCGTCCCACGCACTCGAGATCTTCAACCAGACAGAGCACGCCCGCACGGTCGCGGGCCTCTGCCGGACGCTCGGCCCGCCGTGGGTCTCGGCGCTGCCGCTGCGCGATGCCCCGAGCGAGATCTCGATCGTCGTCGCCTGGGAGCTCTCCTGGTACCAGTTCCGCGTCGACCTCGGCGATTCGACGGACCCGGTGCTGCTGTTCGCCAAGGGGGAGGAGCTCGAAGAGCTCGACGAAACGCTGCGCCACTGGAACGCCTCGGCCCAGGCGGACGGCTCGCTCGTCGGCGGCCTATCGGCCGGGTGACGATGGGACTGGCGCTGACCGTCCACGTCGATGGGGGCTCGCGCGGCAATCCGGGGCCGGCCGCGGTGGCCGCGGTGGCGACCGACGCCGACGGTGCGACCGCCGGCGAGGCCGCCGAGTTCATCGGGGAGACGACCAACAACGTCGCCGAGTACCGGGCGGTGCAGCTTGGGCTGCGGCTCGCGCGTGACCTCGGCGCCGATCGCGTCGAGGTGGTCAACGACTCCGAGCTCGTCGCGCGGCAGATCTCAGGCGCCTACAAGGTCAAGAACGCAGGCCTCAAACCGCTCTACCTCGAGACGATGAGGGCGCTGCGGGAGTTCGCCGAGTGGCGGATCCGTAACGTCCGGCGTGAGCACAACGAACGCGCGGACGAGCTCGTGAATATCGAACTCGATCGCGTCCTCAGCCGCTAGCGAGACCGTGCCCGGACGCCCGGATCGCCGCCGGTCAGTCCGGCGTCGACCGAGTAGCGCCCCGGCCCGACGAGCAGGAATACGAGCAGCCCGGCGATCAGCGCCAGGTCGAGTTCTGCTGCGGGTCCGCCCTCGACTGGAGCGATCAGGCCGACCGGCAACTTAACAAGCAGGATCTCCACTACAAGGAGGATCGTGGCCAGCAGCGCCACGACCCGTGAGAGCAGGCCGAGGATCAGCGCGAGACCGCCCGCGAACTCGACCAGCGCGACGATCCAGGCGGCGAGGCCCGGGAGCGGGATCCCGAGCTGCTCGAGGAACACGTCGCCGAAGTTCGCCACCCCGATCTCGAACAGCTTCTGGTACCCGTGTGCGAACAGGAGGACCCCGACGATGACGCGAGCGAGCAGCAGCCCGAAATCGCTGTAGCGGCCGAGTCCTGAGAGCGGGAGCGAGGACACGTGGAAACCTTCTTGTCGGGGGCGGACCTCTCGACCAGGCTACTTCGGGGCGGGGCCTGGACGCGGATGGATCTCGACCCACGCGTTGTAGTCGGGGATCCCGGCCTCGCACGAGCGGACCCCGCGCTCGATCAGGACGTTGGCCTCCGGCCAGTGGGCCTGTACGTTGCCTGGCTTGACCGGCGCAATCAGGACGGTGCCGCCGAGCTCGCCATAGGCACTGCGCAAGAGGATCCGGGCCCCGTCGGCAAGGCCGAGCCGGGTGGCGTCCGCGGCGCTCACGAGGACGGCCTCCCGCAGCGCGCCGGTGAGCGCGTCCTTGCGCTCCTGAACCATCGAGTTGAACTGCTTCCCGCGGCGGGTCGTGAGACGGAGGGCACCCGTCGGGTGCCGGGGAGGAGGTGGGCACGACCGGGCTGAACCGGGCACGGCCGTCGCTCGTCGGGAACTGCCAGTCCGCGCAGAGATGCGCCCCGCCGTATTGGAACTGATCTCCTTGCTCGCTCAGCTCCTCGATCCCGCGGTAGTCGGGGATCGTCGCCCCGATCTCGGCCCGTACCGCGGCCGTCGAGCCGAAGGCGACCCGGTCGGCCAGATCAGGGCGCACCCGGGCCGCGAGGTCGCCGAAGACCTCCCACTCGCCCCGTGCGCTGCCGATCCGCGGGCCGGGGATCTCGGGGGA
Organism: uncultured Thermoleophilaceae bacterium; assembly: GCA_963790245.1. Taxonomy (GTDB): domain Bacteria; phylum Actinomycetota; class Thermoleophilia; order Solirubrobacterales; family Thermoleophilaceae; genus JACCVG01. The sequence goes on along the minus strand of CAWBNP010000002.1, from coordinate 475,324 downwards.
GAAGATCACGCGTCGCTCCGTGCTGGTCTCGGTGACCCCACCGGGGATCTCGTAGCGCGTCGCCGCCGGCAGCAGGACGACCGCTTCGGCCGGGTCGACGAGCATCTGGGGGGAGAGCAGGATGTCCATGTGGGCGCGGACGCCGATGCGGGAGAGTGCCTGCTCGACCCAGTCGGGGTCGGGCAACACCTCGAGGAAGTTGCCGCCCGCCGAGAACAGGACGTCGAGTTCCCCGCGATCGGCGGCCTCGATCATCTCCGGGGCGTTCAGTCCCGGGGACGATGGGACCGCGAACCCCCAGCGCTCCGACAGCGGGGCGGCGTGGTCGGCGTCTACCGGTAGGCCCCCGGGCAGCGCGCTGGCGTAGCAGCCCATCTCGGCGCCGCCCTGGACGCCTGAGTGGCCGCGAATCGGCATCACTCCGCACCGCTCGCGACCGACGAACCCTTTGGTGAGCGCGAGGTTGACGATCGCGCGGACGTTGTCCTCGCCAGAGGCGTGTTGGGTGACGCCCATCGACCAGACGAAGACGGCGCTCTCGGCCGCGCCGATCATCCGCGCGAGCTCGAGCATCTCGGTGCGATCGACACCGGCTGCCCGCTCGAGGTCGGGCCAGTCCAGCGCCGCGAGCGCTGCGGCGAGCGCGTCGAAGCCGGTGGTGTGGCCGGTGACGAAGTCGGCGTCGCTCCAGCCGTGGTCGATCATCTGTTTCATCACGCCGGTCAGGAAGGCGAGGTCTCCGCCGCTGTCGATCTGGAAGAAGCGGTCGGCGATCCGCGTCCCGAACAGGGCGCTCTCCGGAATCGACGGAATCCAGTAGCGCTCCATGCCGGGCTCCCGGTACGGATTGACGCAGACCACCTGGGTCCCCGCGCGCTTGGCGTGGTGGAGGTACTTCATCGCGACCGGCTGGTTGTTGGCGGGGTTCGAGCCGATGAAGACGACCAGGTCGGAGCCGATCCAGTCGCTGTAGGAGCAGGTCGTGGCAGCGACCCCGAGCGCTTCGCGCAATCCGTAGGTGCTCGGCGAGTGGCAGATGCGCGCGGCGTTGTCGATCGACCCCGAGCCGAGCGCGCGCCAGGCCTTCTGCGCCGCATAGTAGGACTCGTTCGGCATCCCTCTGCTGGTCAAGAAGGCGGCGATCCGCTCCGGGGCGGAGGCGCGGATCCGCGCTGCGATCAGATCGAGCGCCACGTCCCAGCTCGACTGGGTGAACCCGGGCTCGCCGGCATGGCGGATCATCGGGTGGGGCAGACGGCCGAGCTCGCGCAGCTCCGCTGCGCTGCGGCCACGTAGCACGGACACATCGGCGAGCACCGCAGGGTCGAGGGCGTCAGCGGTGTTCAGGCTCAGGAGCCGCAGCCGGACGTTGCAGAGGTGGGGCCCATCGAGGGTCCAATCCTTGAGGCCGCTCGTCCCGAGCGCGCATCCGTCGCAGACGCCGCGCGTGAGGATCCGCCAGGCGTAGATCGGGTGCCGTCGGCTCGCCCAGGCCGCCTTGACGATCTCCATGTAGTTGTTCGGTCGTTGCTCGCCGATCCCGAACGGCCGCAGGCTCGCGCGAAGCCGCTTGTCGAACCGTCCGAGGTGCCGGGCCATCGGGGCCGACGATACTTATCGCGTGAGCCCCGACCGCGCGGACGCGCGCATGTACGTCCAGGTAGAACGCGAAGGCGTCGAGGACCGGGTCGCCGTTGAGGAGCCGCTCGAAGTCAGGGTCAACGGCGAGCCGCTCGCGGTGACGATGCGGACGCCCGGTCACGACGACGAGCTCGCCGCGGGCTTCTTGTGGGGTGAGGGGCTGCTCGAGGAGGCACCTCGGGTCGCGCTGACCGAGGACCTGGCGGCGAACATCGTCGAGGTCACCGCGAAGCTCCGCTTCGATCCCGGGGCGCGCAGCTTCTACATGACCTCTTCGTGCGGGATCTGCGGCAAGGGCGCGCTTGAGGAGGTCGCCCGCCGGGCGCCCACCATCAATGGCGGTCCGCGCGTCTCGCGTTCAGTGGTCGCCACATTGCCGGACCGGCTGCGCCAGCCCGCGTTCGAACTGACCGGTGGCCTTCACGCGGCCGGGATTTTCGATTCAGACGGCGAGCCGTTGATCGTGCGTGAGGACGTCGGCCGGCACAACGCGCTCGATAAGGCGATCGGGCGCGCGCTGCTCGACGGTGAGCTGCCGCTGTCGAATCGCCTGGTCTGCGTGAGCGGCCGACTGGCATTCGAGCTCGTTCAGAAGACGGCGCTCGCCGGAGCGCCAATCCTGGTCGGGGTCGGAGCCCCGACTTCGCTGGCGATATCGCTGGCCGTAGACCGGGGGATCACGCTATGCGGTTTCGCCCGCGGGGGAACCGTGAACGTCTACGCGGGAGCCGCTCGTATCGAATGACACGAGCTTTACCGCTAGAGTGGGTCCGTAGTTGTCGCTCGCGAGTTCTGCGCTCCTCTTTCGTGCGGCCCTGTTCCAGAAGGCGCAAGGAGATGGACCGATGAGCCAGTTGAACCGATTCGAGGTGGCGAAGGTGATCGGCGAGTTGCCCTCCGCAACCGACGCCGCGATCAGGGAAGCCCTCGGGCCCGACGTTGACGGCGAGATCGTGAAGAAAAAGCTCGACAGCGCTGCCCAGCACGGTCTGATCACCCGCGGTGCGGGCGAGAACGGCGCCACGACCTGGGAGATCAGCGAGAAGGGCAAACGCAAGGTCGCCGACAAGACCTGACCGCTCAGCGGCGGCGCGTGGTCCAGATGTCGGCGCGCGTATGGATCGACAGATCGCCCGCGGGTGTCAGTTCGGCGATCTCGCCGATCAGGGCGGCCCGCGCGGAATCGCCCATCCGCGCAATGAATGAGTAGGACCGCAGGGCCGCCGTGATCACCTCCCCCGGGTAGCCCCCGCGACCGGCGTCAAACAGCGCGGCGGCCTCCGCGGCGAAGCCGGCGACGTTGGGATGCAGCTCGGTCAGCCCGTGGACGGGGGCGCCGCGGCTTTGGCGCGTTTTGGCCGGGACTCCGACTTCGATCGCTCGACGGGATCCAGAACGGCCGGGGTGCGAAACGGGTCTGCGCCCGCGGGGGGCCGATGCTGGGCGGCCGAGGCCGCAAGCCCTGCGCCGAGCCGGTCGATCTCGGCCAGGACGTTGTCGCGCTTGGCGACCAGATCCTTGATGATCGTCTCGATCGCGGCCCGTCGCTGCTCGCCTTCTTCGACTGTGCGGCGGGCTCGCGCCCGTGCCGCCTCGGCTGTCTCGCGCGCCGTTGCTGCCGCGTTTGCCCGCGCCTGGCGAGCCTCCTCCTCCGCCTCGCCGATCAGGCGTTGCGCTTCCGCCTCGGCGGTCGCGAGGATCCGGCCGGTCGTGTCGCCTGCGCGCTCCAGCTTGCGCTGCACCGCATAGGAGCCGGCTTCGTCCTGCGCACCGGACTCGAGCCACTCGGCGATCGAGCTGAGGTACTGCTCGACCTCCCGCTTCTCGTATCCGCGGCGGGACTCGGCGAACCGGGCGCGGCGAATCTTCTCGATGTCGTGCTTTTCCATATCGCTCCCTTCTGGGGTGCTCGCCACTCTAAGAGTTCCGGGTGGGCGATACCCGCTCGGAGCCTCCTGCAGACGCGGGCAATCGCGATCGGGTCCCGCCGATCGACAACGCCTGGCAGCCGCGCGCAACCGCCACCGGTCAACTTCGGTCCAAAATGTTTGGCCCCGTTCGGGACCTGTTTGCACTTCCGGAAGGTCCGTGAAAACAGAAAAACCCCGCTAAGCAGGGCTTTTCACAAGCGGACGAAGGGACTCGAACGTTCGACCTTCTGCATGGCAAGCATTCGATAACGGAGGTAGTCACAGATTTTCGGGGCCTCACGTGGGCCCTACTCCGACAGGCCCACCGCGTCGAGGGCCTCGGTCACATCGCTGTGGCTCACGACACGCGCCAGCTTCCCGTCTCGCCAGGTCCACACCTGTCCGATGCGCTGGTCGAGCGGCACGCGGCTCCCGGCGGCGATGCCCGTGACGTGGAGGATCACCAGGGAACGCTCCTCGGTGTCGCGGATCGAATCAAGCCTCCACTGAAGGTCATCCCAGATCGCGTCGTACTCGTCGAAGACGGCGACCACGTCAGCGACCCCTCGATAGGGCCTCGGGCCTTCCAGGGCCGCGAAGGCCGAGTGGAACTCGAACTCGCCGTGGACCAACGCTCCCAGGGCGTCCCAGTCCCGTGCGTTGAGGGCCTCGATGGCCCGCTCGACGGTCTCGACGTTCTCCCGCGACATCGCCTACTCCGACAGGCCCACGGCTTGAAGGGCTTGGGCGCGCGTCGAGTATGCCTCGGTCCGAAAGATCTTGCCCTCGTTGAATCGCGCGATCAGCCAGATCCTCTCGTCAAGCTCCATGCCGCTTGATGCCCCGTGGATGCGGACGGTCGAGGCGACCAGAACTGCGGACGCACTCAGTTCAAGCGCTTCCTCGTACCTGAACTCCGGCGCTAAAACCTCGCTCGTCTCTTGCCGCCAAGCGAGAAATCCATCCAGGCCATGACCTTCTGCTTCGATGCCGCCCGCCCCGATCGGAACCAGCACGTGATCGGGGGAGTACAGCTCTTCGAGCGTGGCGATATCGGGGCTAGGGGCCGTCGCGGCCTTCATTGCCCGAAGCGCTCTCTGCACGTTCTCCTCGCTCATCATCCCGCGCAGTATCGCTCGTCGTGTCCGTACAGAGGTGCGCCCGGCGCACTTTCAGATAGAGGCGATCTGCGACGTTGAGCAGGCCCGCCTAGGCCAAGGTTGGACGAACGCTAGAGCGGCCTCAGAGCCGTACGCAAGCGCACTCAGGGGAGCTGACCTATATCCACCGCGACGCACCCTTAGCGCACGGGGAGGGTGCCGACGATTCGGCCACGCGGTCGCCTTTAGCCGGTACATTGCGCGCCGATAGTTCATCGGCGGGACCCGATGGGCCCGTGACCAAGGAACGGCGAGGAGGAACATGCGCTTGCTGAGAGAGAATCTGAACTTCGCGAATGTGATGGCCGCGATAGCGGTCTTCATGGTGCTCGGTGGAGGCGCGTACGCGGCCTCGGGGCAGATCGACGGTGGAGACATCGAAAACAACAGCATCGGCGGTAAGAACATCCGTCAGAACAGCGTTGCGGGCGGGGACCTTAAGGACAACAGCGTTACTGGGGACGACGTTAAGGACGACAGCCTGACCGGCGATGACGTAGACGAGTCAACCTTGCGAATCCCTGCGGGAACCTCTGGTGCGCCGGGCCAGGACGGTGAACGGGGGTCCAACGGAGAGCGGGGGCCAAAGGGTGACACGGGTCCCCAGGGGCCGAAGGGTGACACGGGTCCCCAGGGGCCAAAGGGTGACAACGGTTCACCAGGTGCGCCAGGACCTAGCGGTCTTTCGACGCTCGTTAGACATGACGGGCCCACCGTCACGATGCCTGCAGGCACGACCGGAACTTCCTCGGCACCATGCGAGGGCAACGAGACGCTTGTCAGCGGGGGATATCAGATGACAAGCGGCTTCGTTCATCAAATAACGGTCTGGAGAGACTTTCCTGAGGCGGACGGCAGCGCGTGGACCGTAGACGCGGGAGCGGAGCCGGGCGGCGACGACGTGTCGTTTAAGAGCGTCGCGTGGTGCAGCAAGCCCTAGGTGAGACTGACCGCGGTCTAGCCGGCTTGGCCCGTCTGTCGCTCTCGGGTGGCGGGCGGGCCATTGCCTTGCCGCGATTCGCAACCCCTGGAGTGCGAGCAGCGGGACTAGGCCATGCTCGTCCCTTAGACCTGAGGCATTCGTTCGCGTCCTTGCTCCTCTATGAGGGCAAAAATGTGATCTATGTTGCTCGGCAACTGGGCCATGACGCGAAGCTGACCCTCAGCCGCTACGGGCACGTCATTGACGAACTTAGAGGGCATGGACCTCATGAGCGCGGAAGGGGCAATTCGGGAGGCTCGGGGTCGTGCTGTACCCGTCTCGTACCCGCGAGCCTCAGAAGCAGCGACGGACTGAGGCACAGAAAGCGCATGATTCGGCGCTGTGTCGGGCGAAAGACGGCAAGCGGATGAAGGGACTCGAACCCTCGACCTTCTGCATGGCAAGCAGACGCTCTAGCCAACTGAGCTACATCCGCGCGAGCGCCATCATAGCCGTGCTCGCTCAGGTAAGACGCGGGGTCAGGCGGGTGAGGCTTGGCTGCCGAGTGGCTCGAGCATGATCAACGGGATCAGTCGCTCGGTGCGTGACTGGTAGGTCTCGTAGTCTGGCCAGACCGCGACGACCTTGGACCAGAGCCGGCTACGTTCCGCCTCGTCGGTCACCTCGCGGATCGACACCGGGATTCGATCGCGCCCGATCTCGATCGTGGTCTCGCTCATCTCGCGGAGGTTGAGCAGCCACGCCGGATGCTGGTCGGAGCCGCCCCGGGAGGCGACGATCACCCAGCCGTCGCCGTCGGGCTGGTAGAGCAGCGGCGTGATCCGCTTCTGTCCGCTTTTGCGCCCGACGTGATGGACGCTGAGCATCGGTGCCTTGCCGACCTGACCGCCGATCCGGCCGCCACTCAAGCGCATGACCGCGACATGCAGATCTGTCGCGTGGCGCAGCAAACGCGTTCTCAGCGAGCCGAGCGGGGGAGCGGCAGGAAGAGCCATCGGGCGCACTCTACCCGCCCCTAAGATCGGGTGGTGGGCAAGGTCATCAGCGTCAATCTCGCCGAGGTCCGGACGCTCGTCAGGCGTGGGCAGGCCATTCAGACGGGCATCTGGAAGCTCCCGGTGGTGGGGCAGGTCGAGGTCGGGCGGCTCGGACTGGAGGGTGATCGTCAGATCGACACCCGCTACCACGGCGGCGAGGACAAAGCCGTCTACGCCTACGCGCGCGAGGACATCGACTGGTGGGAGGTGCAGCTCGGCCGGGCGCTCGAGAACGGCATCTTTGGGGAGAACCTGACTCTGCGCGGAGTCGACGTGACCGCGGCGGCTGCCGGCGACCGCTGGGCCGTCGGCGGCGCGATCCTCGAGGCAACCGAGCCACGCGAGCCATGCTGGAAGCTCGGCGAGCGGGTCGGCGACGCGGCCTTCGTCAAGCGGTTCACCCAAGCCGCCCGGCCGGGGATCTACCTCCGCGTGATCGAGGGCGGACCCGTGGCCGCCGGGGCGGTTGTCGAACCGCTTGCTCGCTAGGCTCTCGGAGCGACCTCTGGCGACGTGGCGGAGTGGTTACGCAGCGGCCTGCAAAGCCGTTTACACCGGTTCGATTCCGGTCGTCGCCTTGCCGTTCAGTGCAGCTTGAAGATCTGCGGGACGGTGACTGGCCGCTCGCGGAGGGCCCGGCCGACCAGGCTGCCGATGTGGCGGTAGGTGCCCGATCGAGGAACCGTGGCGAAGATCTCGCGGATCGTCGTCCGCGGTAGTCCGTGGGGGACAAGGCCCGCGCTGACGTCGGTCAGGTCCGCGCAACGAAGAAGCTCGACCTCGATCCCTCGGTCGGACTGCGAGCGCAGCGCGTGGTGCTGGGAGATCGCGTCCGCGCACAGCTCGATTCGCTCCGAACTCCAACCCAGCGGCGCGAGCAGCTCGCGGGCGAGCTCAGCGCCGTCGTCGGTGTAGACCCCGCCTCTGGACGCTGCGGGGTAGAGCCCGATGTCATGGAGCAGGGCGGCGCACAGCAGGGTCTCCTCGTCGAGCGAGACGCCCCGTTCGGCGGCCATCGCCCGCGCGAGCATGTCGACCCGCAGGCAATGGCGCTCCATCGGGCCGTCGGTCGCACCGGCTGCGGCGCGGAGCTGCTCGAGGCACGCGCGCTCGGCCCCGGTACTGGCCTCCGGACGATTCACCGCGCGGACCCTACAGGCGCTCGCGGCTTACCGAGGCCCGTCCTGAGCCCCCTGGCTAGGATCGTGCCGATGAAACGGCTGCGCATGCTCCTGCCGGCAGCGGTGCTGTCGGCGGTGCTGATCGGCGGTGGCTCCGCGTTCGCCCAGCTTCCCGATCTCCTCCCGACCGCACTCAGCTGCGTCGATCCCCTCTCCGGGGAAAGGGTCGAAGCGACGGTCGTCGGCACGCTTCTGCCCGATCGCCTGACCGGGACCGATCGCCGCGACGTGATCGCGGGCGGCGCCGGTGATGACGTGATCGACGGCCTCGAAGGCTCTGATCTGATCTGCGGTGGACCCGGCAACGACACCCTGATCGGGGGAGACGGGTTCGACAAGCTAACCGGGGACGAGGGTGACGACTCGGTCGATGGTGGGAAGGGCTATGACTCGCTGTTCGGAAACGGGGGAGCCGACACGATCGTTGGCGCTGACGGGATCGACAACCTCCGCGGAGGGGACGGCAACGACTCGCTGCGCGGTGGAAAGAGCGTCGACACGCTGGTCGGCGAGGGCGGCGATGACTTCCTCGACGCAGACGACGGCGATGACGTCCTGTCGGGAGGTCCGGGGGACGACCGCTTCGTATGTACGCCCGGCAAGCTCGGCTTTGACACCGTCAGCTACGCGGATTCCCCCGGGCCGATAGTCGCCGACCTCTCGCGGGGCGAGGTGACCGGCGCGGGGCGTGACTTCATCGGCGCGCGTTGCGCGATCGAGGGCTCGCCCGGCGACGATGTGCTGCGGGGCTCGATCGGCGACGATCAGATCTCCGGTCATCGGGGCGATGACCGGATCTCCGGAGACCCGTCCGTCGACAGCGGTGCAGACCTGCTCGTGGGTGGCGCGGGCGACGATCGGATTGCGGGAGGTAGCCTCTCCAGCGACCGGGCTGCGCGGCGTTGCGGCGGAACGCGTCAGCGTTGTGCCGACCGGATCTACGGTGATTGGGCGAATGTAACGCTGAACGCGCGGAACGGCGGTGGGGATGACCGCATCGAGGGGCACGCCGATGACGATCTGCTGGTCGGCGAGTCCGGAGATGACCGGCTGATCGGCGGAGACGCCAACGATCGCCTCCGGGATGCGCTCGGTCGCAACCGTCTCGACGGCTCCTCCGGCCGCGACGACTGCCGTTCGCGCGCGAGCGGAGGCGATGGTGACAACGAGGTGATCCGATGCGAGGACTGAGGTCGACAACGGTCGGCATCGTGGCTGCAGCAGCTGTCGCGGCGATCCCGCTGCTCGGCGCGGGGTCGGGCGAGCGCCCCCAGATCAGCGCCCCGGGCGACGGCGTCGACACTCCGCCGGTCACCTACATCGTCCGCGGCACCTACGTCGGGCGACAGACCGTCAGGGCCAAGAGCGCCAATCGCCATGCCGGACCGGAGGCCGGCCTCGTCGGGACAGAAGTCCGCTACGACATGCGAACCGCTCCGATCCAGGTCAAGGACGTCAACGACGACGGTTACACCGATCACCGCGATCTACGGCGCGGCGATCACCTGCTCGTGAAGTCCGATCTGCCCAAAAACAAACCCGGTCCGCAGCCCTTCAGCGTACGCTTTGTTCGTAAGCTCGCCGCGCCGCCGGAAGATTGACCCGACGCGGATTTGGCTACGATCAGCCACCGGGGCCGTTAGCTCAGTTGGGAGAGCACCAGCTCGACAAGCTGGGGGTCGCTGGTTCGAGCCCAGCACGGCCCATCCACCGACCGCCGTGCGATGAGAGGGGACCGACCTTGAGGACGACGTCAATTGCCGTCGCGGCGATCGTGGCGCTGACCATCACCGCCTGCGGTTCAGGCGGCTCGACCGATACCACGGGCGACGATGGCTACACGCCTGAGCAGCAGGAGATCGTCGAGGCCGCGACCAACTACCGCGACGCGATCGTCAACGGCGACCCGAAGGCCGCCTGCCAGTTCACCAGCGCGGACAAGCGGCTCGAGTTGGCCAAGGAGCTCAACGAGGCCGGGGCCGTAAGCAGACTCTGCATCAAGAGCCTCCGCAAGGAGATCAAGGACCAGCAGAAGGCGGCCGAGGGCGAGTTCTCGATCAGCGCCGTCGAGATCCTCGGGCGGACCGAAGCCGAGGTCGAGGTGACGGTCGGCGAGCTGACGGGGATCTGGTTCATGGTGCTCGACAACAACGGCTGGCGGTTCAACGGCGGGGCCCTGGGCCCGGCGTCCGGTGAGGCCGGGGAGCAGTAGGTGATCGTCGAGAAGGCGATGAGCCCCGACTGGCTCTCGAACGCCTACCTGGTTGGCGACGAGCCGGGCGGTCACGGTTTCCTGATCGATTCAGGAGCCCCACCGGCGGAGCTGCTCGATGCGATCGAGCGCCACGACCTGACGGTCGAGCACCTGCTGCTGACCCACCACCACCACGACCATGTCGCCGAGAACGCGGTCTACAAGGAGCGGCTCGGAGTCGAAATCCTCGCCCACCCGACCGAGGCCGCGCTACTCGCCGACGTCGATCGAACGATCGAGGCGGGGGAGAAGCTCCAGATCGGCAATCTGACGGTCGACTCGGTGCTGACTCCCGGGCACACCGCCGGGATGCTCAACTTCATCGTCGAGGGCGAGGTGTTCACCGGCGACACGCTGTTCAAGGGCTCCGTCGGGGGAGTCCGGGCGCCCGGTTCGACGAGCTTCGAGGACATCCGCGAGTCGATCATGGAAGTGCTGATGAAGATGCCGCCCGAGACCGTCGTCCGACCCGGCCACACCGACCCGACGACGATCGGTGAGGAATGGGAGTCGAACGCGTTTGTGCGCGTCTGGCGGGGCTTGGAGCCCGAGGGGGAGGAGTCCTGCGAGGTCGCCGGCGAACCCGCGACCCTGGTTCTGTTCGCGCCCGACTACGACGGCGGGCACAAGGCCTGGGTCCGCTGGCCAGAGACCGGCAAGGACGACATCGTCCCCGGCTCGCAGGTCGCTCGCAGCGGCTAGCCGTCGGTCTTCTGTCGTCGCTCGGGGATCGCGGCCGCGGCGCGCACTCCGAACGCCGGCGCGAGCGCCCGGCGCTCGAAGTGGATCGAGCGCCGGGTCACCTCGACGGGCGTCGGCAGCCGGCTCACCGGCGCAAACTAGCTGGCGAGCCGGCTCCTAGCTACGCGCCGCAGACGGGCCACTGGCCCGGGCCCGACTGCGCGTAGAGCATCGCGGCGCGACGGTCCTGCTCGGCCTCGGAGGCCGCGGCGGGATCGCCCGATCCACCGACGGCCTCCCAGGTGGCCTGCATGAACTGGTACTTGCCGCGGAACGTGCCACCGCCACCGATGGCGGCGGGGTCACCGCCGGACTCGCAAGCCGCGATCGAATCCAGTGTGGCCTGACTCGGCCCGCCTTCGACCGGCGGCGCAGCAGCGCGCTCGGCACGACGTTCGGCGCGGCGCTCGCGGGCGGCCTCGCGCCGTTGCGCGGCCCGGGCCTTGCGCCGGAGCTCGCCGCGCGCCTCGCGGATCGCGCGCTCGGTCGTCAGCTCAGCGCTCGGAACACTGGCTGTCGGGGTCGTCTCGTTCGCCACGGCGATCGCGACGGGAGCGAGCGCGCCGAGTACGGCTAGGGAAGCAAGGAGCTTCCTCATGGGATACCTCTCAAGTCGGGGTCGATTTCGGTTCTCTCCACCGAACCGCCACGCAGACCTAGGTCTGGAGCGGAAAACGGCCGATCGCGGGCCTCGATGAGCGCCCGATCGGATCGGCTCTTACGTCCAGGCAGGCTAGGCGAACGGGTGTTCGGTTGTGTGACGCTGGTCACACTCGTCCGCAACCTGCAAGTACCCGCCCAGCGCGCCGCAGGTAGCGTGCAGCCGGTGAACGTCGCACTGCCAGACGGCTCCGGGCTCGAGCTCCCCGGGGGCGCGACCGGTCTTGACGCTGCGAGCGCGATCGGTCCGGGGCTCGCGCGCGCGGCGCTCGGAATTCGCGTCGACGGCGAACTGCGTGACCTCACCGCACCGCTGCAGGACGGCGCCGCGATCGAGATCGTCACTTCCAAGAGCGAGGGCGCGCTGGGCGAGGACGCGCTCTGGCTGGTCCGCCACGACGCCGCCCACGTCCTGGCGACCGCCGTCGTCGAGCTGTTCCCCGGGACCCGCGTCTCGATCGGACCGCCGATCGAGAAGGGCTTCTACTACGACTTCGAGTTCCCGGAGGGCACCAAGGTCTCCGACGCCGACTTCGAGGCGATCGAAGCCAAGATGCGCGAGCACGTCAAGGCCGCCGAGCAGTTCGACCATTCCGAGCTGCCGGTCGACGAGGCGCTCACGCTGTTCGGTGAGGCGGGTGAGATCTACAAGGTCGAGCTGATCGAGGACCTCGTCCGTGACCAGGGGGTCGATCGAGTCTCGCTCTATCGGAACGGCCCCTTCCTGGATCTCTGCCGCGGCCCGCACGCGCCCGATACCGGCCGGATCAAGGCCTTCAAGCTGACCTCGATCGCCGGCGCCTACTGGCGCGGGGATGAGTCGCGGAAGATGCTCACCCGGATCTACGGCACGGCCTTCCATTCCAAGGACGCCCTCGCCGAGCACCTCGAGCGGCTCGAGCAGGCGAAGCTGCGCGACCACCGCAAGCTCGGCCGCGAACTCGACCTGTTCAGCTTCTCGGAGCTCTCGCCGGGCTCGCCGTTCTGGAAGCCCAACGGGACGCAGGTCTGGAACCAGCTGACCGACCTCTGGCGCACCGAGAACGCCGCCCGCGGTTACCGCGAGGTCAAGACGCCGATCCTCTACGACGTCGATCTCTGGAAGCGCTCCGGCCATTGGGACGTCTACCGCGAGAACATGTACTTCACCGAAGTCGAAGGCCGTTCGATGGGGCTCAAGCCGATGAACTGCCCGGCCCATACCCAGATCTACTCGAGCGAGCGGCGGTCCTATCGCGACCTGCCGATCCGCTACTCCGAGGCCGGGTTGGTGCACCGCCACGAGCCCAGCGGGACGCTCCACGGCCTGCTCCGCGTCCGTCACATAACCCAGGACGACGCCCACATCTTCTGCACCGAGGAGCAGATCCCCGAGGAGGTTCAGCGCTGCCTGGACTTCGGTTTCCTGATCTACGACGTCTTTGGCTTCGAGCCCCGCCTCGAGCTCTCGACCCGGCCGGAGAAGTGGGTCGGCAGCGAAGCGATGTGGGACAGGGCGGAGGCCGCGCTCGAGCGTGCGCTGGTCGAGAAGGGGCTCGAGTTCGAGCTCAACCAGGGCGACGGAGCGTTCTACGGCCCCAAGATCGACCTCCACATGACCGACACGATCGGCCGCTCCTGGCAGCTCGGAACGGTCCAGCTCGACTACTACATGCCCGAGCGGTTCGACCTCACCTACACGGGGGCCGACAACGCCGAGCACCGCCCGGTGATGATCCATCGCGCGCTGATGGGGAGCTTCGAGCGGTTCATCGGCATCCTGATCGAGCACTACGCGGGCGAGTTCCCGCTCTGGCTGGCGCCGGTTCAGGCGCTCGTCCTGCCGGTCGCCGACCGCCATAACGAGTACGCCCGGGCGGTCGCTGAACAGCTCGCGGCCGCGGGACTGCGGGTCGAGGTCGACGAGCGCGGCGAGTCGGTCGGGCGCAAGATCCGCGACGGCGAGCTGCGCAAGGCGCCCTACATGCTGATCGTCGGCGATCGGGAGGTCGACGACGGGCTGGTTTCGGTCCGCCGCCACCGCGAGGGCGATACCGGCGCGATGGTGACGGCCGCGTTCGCCGAGCGCGCACAAGCGGAGATCGCGTCACGTTCTGGCTCCACTGCTACACTCGCCAGCGAATGAGGGCCCCTTCACAGCGCTCGGCACGCCTGCGCCCGTGCCTTCCGCCTCTCCCGTCTCACGCCCCTGCCTTTGACGTCTAGCGCAACCCTTTCGTAGTGCCGATCCCGCGTAGGTTCGATCGGCGCCTTCCGGAGCGCGACCAGACTCGTACCAACGAGCGCATCCGCGTCGCCGAGGTCCGCCTGATCGGCGAGGACGGCGAGCAGGTCGGCGTGCTGAAGATCGACGACGCGCTGCGCTATGCGCAGGAGCGTGATCTCGACCTCGTGGAGATCGCGGCCGAGTCTCGTCCGCCGGTCTGCCGCGTGCTCGACTACTCGAAGTACAAGTACGAGCAGGAGCAGAAGGCGAAGGCGGCCAAGCGCCACCAGAAGCAGATCAACCTGCGCGAGATCAAGCTGCGGCCGAAGATCGCCAACAACGACTACGAGACCAAGAAGGGCCACGTCGAGCGCTTCCTGCGCGGTCAGGACAAGGTCAAGGTCACGATCATGTTCCGCGGCCGCGAGACGACCCACCCCGAGCGCGGCGAACAACTGCTGATGCGCCTCGCCGAGGATGTCGCCGAGCTCGGCGCTGTCGAGCAGCGCCCGATTCAGGACGGCCGCAACATGACGATGGTGCTCGGACCGGTCAAACAGCGGGAGAGGCCGCCAAGCCGAGCGCGGAGGCCGGCGCCGAAGCGACCGCGCAGCCCGCGTCCGAGCCGGCCCCGAGCCGGCGGCCGAGCCCACTCCCGACCCCGCGGCCGAGGCGACCGAGACACCCGCCGCCTGAGAGCGATCCTGCCGCGCCGGAGCGCGCGCGCGGGTCCGGGCTGCTTCAATAGAGGCCGATGCCCAAGATGAAGCGACATTCCGGCGCCAAGAAGCGCTTCAAGGTCACGGCCAACGGCAAGATCAAGGCCAGGCACGCGACCACCAGCCACAACACCGGCAAGAAGAGCGCCAAGCAGAAGCGCCATCTCGGTCGTCCCGTGAGCGTTTCCGATAACGACAAGCGGGCCGTCGAGAGGATGCTCTCCTCATGAGCCGGGTGAAGCGCAGCGTCAACGCGCGCAAGAAGCGGCGGTCGGCGCTCGAGCGGGCGAAGGGCTACCGCGGCGATCGCAAGTCCAGCTACAAGCGGGCCAAGGAGTCTCTGCTCAAGGCCGAGTCCTACGCCTACCGCGACCGGCGCAACCGCAAGCGTGACTTCCGTCGGCTGTGGATCACGCGGATCAACGCCGCCGCGCGGCAGGAGGGCATGACCTACAGCCAGTTCATGCACGGAATGAAGCTTGCCGAGATCGAGCTCGACCGCAAGGTGCTCGCCGACATCGCCGTCCGCGACCCCGAGACTTTCCGACGTTTTGCCGAACGCGCCCGGGAGGCGGCCGCTGCCTGACGCTTGGGCCGCAGTCGCAGTTACCACCCCGGGGCGCCTTTGCAGGGCGCCTTTTTTGGTTCAGCGACCAGATCCGATGATCACCTCACCCGACAACCAGCACCTCAAGACGATCCGCGGCCTGCGGGAGAAGAAGCTGCGCTCGCGTACCGGCCTGTTCGCCGTCGAGGGCGAGGATCTGATCGCGGCCGCAGATACCGCAGGGCATCACGGCGGAGATCGTCCTGCGCGGCGGCGTCGACGTCGAGCAGACGCTGCTCGACAAGGCGAGTCTGCTCGGCTCCGGCACCAGGGTGATCGGTGTCTATCGGCAGCGGTGGGCGAGCCTCGGAGGCGCGGCGCTGACGGTTTACCTCGAGAACGTCGGCGATCCGGGCAACCTCGGAACGATCGTCCGCACCGCCCACGCGCTCTGCGACGGTCCCGTCGTGCTCGGCCCCGGGTGCGCGGATCCCTACTCCCCGAAGGCGGTCCGAGCGAGCATGGGATCGATCTTCGCTCGGCCACCGGCGCGGGCGGTGCTCTCCGATCTGAACGGCACGAAGGTCTGTCTCGATGGCTCGGCCGAGCTCGATCTGCGCGCCGTCGATGTCGCCCCACCACTCGTCATCTGCCTTGGTGGAGAGCGCTCCGGACTCAGCGCGGAGGCGCTCGCGGTTGCCGACCGGACCGCTCGGATCACGATGGCCGGCGACGGTCCCGAATCGCTCAACGTGGCGGCCGCGGCCGCGATCGCGCTGCACGAGCTTGGAAATAGGATGGCTGGCGATGGTTGACCCGGCGACCCGCCTCGATCAGATCCGCAGCGAGGCCGAGGCGGCGATCGCGGCGGCCAAGACCACGGCCGAGCTCGAGCAGGAGCGCGTGCGCTACCTCGGCCGAAAGGCCGAGCTGACGGGAATCCTGCGCTCGATCGGCGAGCTGCCGGCCGACCAGCGCGGGCCGGTTGGTAAGGGAGCGAACGCTGTCCGGCAGGCGCTCGAGTCGCTGTTGGCCGGCCGCGAGACCGCGCTCGAAGGTGCCGAGCTCGACGCAACGCTGCTCGCGGATCCACTCGACATCACGCTGCCCGGCGACCCGGCGCGGCCCGGCGGACACATGCACCTGATCACCCAGACGAGGCGCGAGATGGAGGAGATCTTCCTCGGGCTCGGGTTCACCGTGCTGGAGGGGCCCGAGATCGAGTTCGACTACTACAACTTCACCGCGCTGAACATCCCCGCGCACCACCCGGCGCGTCTATCCCAGGACAGCCTCTACTTCGACGAGCAGGTCGTGCTTCGCACCCACACCTCCCCGATGCAGGTGCGGGCGATGGAGGCGCAGGAGCCACCGATCTACGTCGTCGTTCCGGGGCGGGTCTACCGGCGTGACGTGACCGATGCGACCCACGTGCCGATGTTCCACCAGCTCGAGGGGCTCGCGATCGACACCGACATCACGCTCGGCGACCTGCGCGGCGTGCTGCTCGAGTTCGTGCGCGCGATGTTCGGCGCCGAGCGCAGCATCCGGCTGCGCGCCGGCTACTTCCCGTTCACCGAGCCGAGCGTCGAGGTCGATGTCTCCTGCTTCGCCTGCGCGGCGGAGGGGGTGCTTGCCGACGGCGCGCGCTGCAACGTCTGCAAGGGCACCACGTGGATCGAGATCGCCGGCGCCGGGATGGTGGACCCCAACGTGCTCGGCTTCGTCGCCGGAAACGGCTATGACCCGGAGCGGGTCCAGGGGTTCGCGTTCGGGTTCGGGATCGACCGGATCGCGATGCTCAAGCACGGCATCCCGGACCTGAGGCTGTTCTTCTCGGGCGACCTGAGGTTCCTCGGGCAGTTCGGGAGCGGCGCATGAGGGTTCCGCTCAGCTGGCTGCGCTCCCTATGCGACCCCGGCCTCGACGCCCAGCAGGTCGCCGACCTGCTGACCGGCAGCGGGACCGAGCTCGAACGGATCGAGCAGGTTGGTGTTCCCGCGGCCGAGGGTTTCGTCATCGGCAAGGTGCTCAGTGCCGACCAGCATCCAGATGCGGATCGGCTGAGGGTCTGCGAGGTCGACACCGGCGACCGAGCCCGGACGATCGTGTGCGGAGCGCCGAACGTCGCCGCCGGCCAGACGGTCGCGGTTGCGCTCCCCGGAGCGGTGATGCCGGATGGGACGAAGCTCGGCGAGGTGAAGCTACGCGGGATCAGTTCGGCGGGAATGATTCTCTCCGAGCGCGAGCTCGGAATCGGAGATGACTACGACGGGATCATGGTGCTCGCCGACGAGCAGTCCGCCGGCGTGCCGCTGGCAGAAGCCTTCGCGATCGCCGATCAGGTGATCGAGGTCGAGATCAATCCCAACCGGCCGGATTGCATGTCCGTATACGGCGTCGCACGCGAGCTGCACGCGCTGACGGGCGCGTCGCTGGCCGAGGATCCAACCGGCGCCGACGCTCAGCCGAGCGGCGAAGACCAGGTCACCGATCACGTCAGCGTGGAGATCGCCAGTCCCGAGATCTGCCTGCGATTCACCGCGCGCGCATTCGAGAACGTCGCGGTCGGGCCGTCACCCCCTTGGTTGAAGCAGCGGCTGACCGCTGCCGGGCAGCGGCCGATCTCCAACGTCGTCGACATCACCAATTACGTGATGCTGCTGACCGGCCAGCCGCTCCACGCCTTCGATCTCGACCTGGTCGCCGGATCGCAGATCGTGATTCGCCGCGCGCTGGAGGGGGAGCGGATGACGACGCTCGACGGCGTGGAGCGGACACTCGACGCCGACATGGCGCTCGTCTGTGACGAGAAGCGGCCTTCCGGGATCGCGGGCGTCATGGGCGGCCAGGTGAGCGAGGTCGGAGAGCAGACGACCCGGGTGCTGATGGAGGCCGCGACCTGGGTCGGTCCAAACGTGCTGCGGACCTCGAAGCGGCTCGGTCTGCGCAGCGAGGCGAGCGCGCGATTTGAGCGCCAGCTCCACCCGGAGCTCGCGATCGGCGCCCAGCGGCTCGCCGCGGCGCTGATGGTCGAGCTCTGCGGCGCGCGGCTGGTCCCGGGGACGATCGACGCCTACCCCGCGGCGCTGCCCGTGCGGAGCGCCACGCTGCGGCTCGAGCGGATGACTCGGTTGCTCGGGAACGAGATCCCCTCAGAAGAGGCGGTCGGGATCCTGACCCGGCTCGGCTTCGAGGCGAGCGAGGCGGGCGGTGTGATCGAGGTTGTCGTTCCGCCCTGGCGCGACGGTGACGTGCAGCGTGAGGCCGACCTGATCGAGGAGGTCGCGCGGATCCACGGCCTCGACCGGCTGCCCGCGACGCTTCCGGCCCGCCGGGCCGCGGTCGGACGTCGGCCCCGCGACCAGCGGCTGCGCGCTGCGGCCGAGGATGCCCTGCGCGGCCGGGGGCTCTCCGAGACGATCTCCTACAGCTTCACCTCACAGGCGAACATCGATCGGCTGCGGATCGAGCAGGCGCCGCTGCAGATCGCCAACCCGCTCGGCGAGGAGCAGGCCGTGATGCGCCCGACCCTGCTGACCGGACTCCTTGACGCGGTCGCTGCCAACCTCGCTCGGGGCGAGACCGACATCGCGCTGTACGAGGTAGCGCGGGTATTCGCCCCGGGGACCGGCCCCGCGCCGGTCGTCGACGCCTCACCCGCCGGGGCTACGCCCGCGATCGAGCGGATGACGCTCGGGGCGGTGTGCAGCGTCTCGGAGACCGGGACGTGGCGCTCTGATCGGGCCGCCGCCGACTTCTACGGCGCCCGCGTCCTGGTCGAGGCGGTCCTCGGCATCTACGGAGTGGAGGCGTCGATCGAGCGGCCGCAGCCGGGCGATCGGCCGTACCTCCACCCGGCCCGGTCAGCGGTACTGACTCGCGGCCCGCGCGGCCCCGAGCTCGGCTGGGTCGGTGAGCTCCACCCGCTGGTCCTCAGGGCGTGGGATCTCGACGGTCCCGGCGGCGACCGGCCGATCGCCGGGTTCGAGCTCGATCTCGACGAGCTGATGAGCGCGGTGCGGACCGTACCGACCTACGCAGCGATCAGCGATTTTCCAGCCGTCCGCCAGGACATCGCCGTCGTCGTCGCCGAAGGGGTCGCGGCGGAAACCGTCCTGACCGCGGTTCGCGGCGGCGGGGGAGATCTGCTCGAGTCGGTCGAGTTGTTCGATCTGTTCCGCGGGGAGCAGGTCGGCGCGGGCAAGAAGTCGCTCGCCCTGGCACTCGAGTTCCGCGCGCCCGATCGGACGCTCACCGACGAGGAGGTTGTAGCTCGCCGCGAGGCGATCGCGACCGCTCTGAGCGAGATCGGGGGTGCGCTCCGTGCCTGAGTCCGGACCCAACACGGTCGCCGTCGTAGGTGCGAGCGGCTTTGCCGGCGCGCTGGCGGCCGCGATCGTCCGCCGCCACCCGACGCTGGAGCTGGTCGCGGCGACGGCTCGCACCGACGCCGGGCGCAACCTGGACGAGCTCTACCCGCGCCACCGCACCGGCATCGTCCTCGACGCGCCCGACCTCGACGCGGTCGCCGATCGCGCGTCGAGTGCGATCGTCGGGTACCCGCACGGCGCTTCGGCGCCGATCGTTGCCGGGCTTCGTGCACGGGGGCTGCGGGTAGTGGACCTGTCGGCCGACTTCCGGTTGAGCCGCGACGCCTATGAGAGCTACTACCAGCCGCACGAGGCGCTGGACCTGCTCGCCGACGCCGTCTACGGCCTGCCCGAGTTCCACCGCGATGCGATCGCCGGGGCGCAGCTGGTCGCCTCGCCGGGCTGTTACCCGACGGCTGCCTTGCTCGCGACCGCTCCGCTGGCGGCCCTCGCGACCGATCTGATCGTCGACGCCAAGTCGGGCGTGTCGGGCGCCGGTCGGACACCGACCGAGGGCACCGGGTTCGTCGCGGTCACGGAGAACGTCAGCGCCTACAAGGTCGAGGGGCACCGCCACCGCGCCGAGCTGGAGCAGGAGCTGCCCGAGGGTCTGCCGATCACCTTCACGCCGCATCTGCTCCCAATCGACCAAGGGCTGCTCGCGAGCTGTTACCTGACCCCCCGCGAGCCGGTCGACGCCGGGGAGGTCGCCGACCTGCTCCACGAGGCCTACGACGAGGAGCCGTTCGTCGAGGTCGTCGATGCACCGCCCGGGGTTCGCGAGGTGCGGGACACCAATCGCTGCGCAGTGCACGGGACGGTCGAGCCGGCCACCGGGCGGATCATCGTGTTCGCCGCGATCGACAACCTCTGGAAGGGCGCGGCTGGGCAAGCAGTCCAGGCGCTCAACCTGATGCTCGGCCTGCCCGAGACCGAGGGGCTCGGATGAGGCCCTACCGGGCCCTCATCAAGCAGCGCGCGTCCGATAGGGGCGCGGCTCGATGAGCGAGTCGTTTTTCACCTCGCGCTGGGTGGATCGCCCTGCGAACACCGAGTTGATCGACGCGAACGTCCTGCCGGCAGGCTTCCGGGCCGCGGGCGTCGCCGCCGGGCTCAAGCCCTCCGGTAAGCCCGATGTCGCAGTGCTCGTCTCGGACGAGCCCGCGACGGTCTCGGCCGCACGCTTCACGACCAACGCGCTCGTCGGCGCTCCGGTTGCTGTTTCCCAGGCCCAGCAGCTGGACGCTCTGCGCGCGATCGTCGCCAACTCCGGTGGCGCCAACGTCGGCGACGGCGCACGCGGCCTGGCGACGGCCGAGGCCTCCCGCGACACTGCCGCGCAGCTGCTCGGCGTCGACGCCGAGCAGGTCGGCCTTGCGTCGACCGGGGGCGTGGCGCTGGAGCTGCCGCGCGAACTGCTGCTCGGCGGCATCGCGAGCGCGGCGGCGGTGCTGGCGCCCGACGCGCTCGACTTCTCGACGGCGATCCTGACGACCGACTCGGGACCGAAGCGGGTTTCGCTCGAGGTCGCCCTGTCCGGCGGGACGGTCCTGCTCTCGGCCCAGGCCAAGGGCGCCGGGATGATCTCGCCGCGGTTCGCGACGATGTTCTGCTTCGTCGAGACAGACGCCGATCTCGACGCCGAGACCGTGGAGCTGCTGACCGGCGTTACGGTCCGCCGCTCCTTCGACCGGATCTCGGTCGACGGTCAGCTATCGACCAGCGACACCGTCTACGTGCTGGCGAACGGCGCCTCCGGCGTCCGGGTCGAGCCCGAGAGCGCCGATGAGCTGACGCTCGGGCAGGCGCTTGACTCGGTGATGCGGCAACTTGCGGTGATGATCGTCCACGACGGCGAGGGCGCCGATCGCGCCGGCCGGGTCGTCGTGCGTGGTGACGCCGGCCTCGTCGAGCCGGTAGCGCGGGCGATCGCCGACTCGCCGCTCGTAAAGGCCGCGCTCAACGGCGGCGACCCGAACTTCGGCCGGATCGCCCAGGCCGCGGGGCAGGCGATGTCGGGAACTCATTTCGCGGTCGACATCGCCGTCGAGGGGATCCAGGTGATGAGCGCCGGGGCCGAGGTGCCGCTCAGCGATGCCGAGCGGGCGGCTCTGCAGGGTGCCATCCAGGCCACCGAGATCGAGTTCGATCTGACGATCCCGGGCGAGGGCGGCGAGACGGAGGTCTTCTTCTCGGATCTCTCGCAGGCCTACGTCAGCGCCAACGCGGACTACACGACCTAGGACTGAGGAAGCCAATGCGTGACGTCGCAACACTGCTCGAGGCACTGCCTTACATCCGCCGCTTCCACGGCGAGACGATCGTCATCAAGTATGGCGGCGCGGCGATGATCGATCCCGAGCTGCGGCGCGAGTTTGCGCGCGACGTCGTGCTGCTCAAGTACGTCGGGATGAATCCGATCGTCGTCCACGGCGGCGGTCCGGAGATCACGAGCTACATGGAGCGGCTGGGCATGGACGTCGAGTTCGTTGACGGCCTGCGGGTATCCAACGCCGAGACGGTCGAGGTCGCGAAGATGGTCCTGCTCGGCAAGCAGAATGCCGACATCGTGCTCGGTCTGAACCGTCAGGGTCAGCCCGCGATCGGGCTCTGCGGAGATGACGGCGGGCTGTTCAAGATCCGCAGGCACATGCCCGGCGGCCGCGACATCGGCTTCGTCGGCGAGATCGAGTCGGTCGACGTCGACGTGCTCCTGCATGTCGCGGAGGACTACATCCCGGTGATCGCCTCTGTCGGAGCCGACGCGACCGGTCAATCGCACAACGTCAACGCCGACGCCGCAGCCGCGGCGGTCGCGGCCGCCCTCCAGGCCCACAAGGCGATCTTCCTGACCGACGTGCCCGGCTGGCTCGAGGACCCGGCCGATCCGGCGACGCTCATCAGGCGCGCGACGACCGAGCGGCTGCGCGGCTCCCTGGAGGCGGTCAGCGGCGGAATGCGACCGAAGCTCGAGTCCTGCCTGCGCGCGGTCGAGGGCGGGGTCGCCGCGGCCCACATACTCGACGGGCGCAAGCCCCACTCGCTGTTGCTCGAGTTGTTCACCGACGCCGGGATCGGCACGATGATCGCCGGGGCCTTCGAGGAGCGGGAATGACGCTCGCCGACCTCCAGGCGCTCGAGCGCGACTACCTGATGCCGACCTACGCCCGGCATCCGGTCGAGTTCGTGCGCGGCAGCGGCTGCTCGCTGTGGGATTCCGATGGGAAGGAGTACCTCGACTTCCTCGGCGGGATCGCCGTGGTCTCGCTCGGCCACTGCCACCCCGCGGTCGTGGATGCGATCGCCGTCCAGGCGGGCCGGCTGATGCATACGAGCAACCTCTACTACTCAGAGCCCGCGCTGCGGCTCGCCGAGCGGCTCTCGCGCTCGTCGCTCGGCGGCAAGGTCTTCTTCTGCAACTCGGGCGCGGAGGCTGCCGAGTGCGCGCTCAAGCTCGGCCGCCGTCACCGCCCCGGCGGCAACTTCGTGGTGCTCGACGGCGGCTTCCACGGCCGCAGCCTCGGTGCGCTTTCGGCGACACCCCAGCGCGCCAAGCAGGTCCCATTCGAGCCGCTCGTTCCCGGCTTCAGCTCCGTCCCGCGCGATGATCCCCGGGCGCTCTCCGACGCGGTCGACGAGCGGACCGCCGGCGTGCTGATCGAGCCGATTCAGGGGGAGGGGGGCATCCACCCGATCCCGCTCGAGACGCTCGCGGCCGCGCGCGCCGCCTGCGACCGCTCCGGTGCGCTGCTGATCTTCGACGAGGTCCAGTGCGGCAACGGACGGACCGGAACGCTCTGGGCCTACCAGGGCCTCGGGGTGACGCCTGATGTGATGACGACCGCCAAGGGGCTCGGCGGCGGGGTGCCGATCGGCGCCTGCATCACGAGCCCCGAGTACGGCGACCTGTTTCAGCCCGGCGACCACGGCTCGACGTTCCCCGGAGGGCCGATGATCGCGGCGGTCGCGAATGCCGTGCTCGAGGTGATCGACGACCAGCCATTCCTGGATGCGGTCGGGGAAAAGGGCCGGCGGCTGGAGGAGGGCCTTCAACGACTAGGGGTCGCGAACCTCGAGGGTGCCGGCCTGATGTGGGGCTTTGACTCGCCCGAGGCGCCCTCGCTGGTGCGCTCGCTGCTGCTCGACCAGCGACTGGTCGTCAATGCCACGGGACCCGACCGGATCCGGCTGTTGCCGCCGCTGACCGTCTCGGCCGAGGAGATCGACATCGCCCTGGAGCGCCTCGCGGCGGCGATCGGCTAGCTTCCCCGCCCCGATGAGCGAGCCCCGCGAGCACCTGCGCCGAACTGCTTCCTACGAGGCCGATCCCGCCGAGGTCGGCCGCGTGCTGCTGCTCTATTCGGGCGGCCTGGACACGAGCGTGATGCTGAAGTGGATCCAGGACGAGTACGAGGCCGAGGTCGTCGCGCTGACGGTCAACCTCGGTCAGCCGGGCGAGGACTACGACGTCGTGCGCGGCAAGGCGATCGACTTGGGCGCGCTTGAATGCCACGTGATCGATGCGCGCGAGGAGTTCGCCGAGCACTACGTGCTCCCGGCGATCAAGGCGAACGCCCTCTACGGCGGCGGCTACCCGCTGTTCACCGCGCTCGGTCGCCCGCTGATCGCGAAGCTCGCCGTCGAGCACGCCCGCGCCGCAGGTTGCGACACGATCGCCCATGGCTGCACCGGCAAGGGCAATGACCAGGTGCGGATCGAGGGCACGGTCGCGGCGCTCGCGCCCGAGCTGAAGATCATCGCGCCGGTGCGCAACTGGCAGATGGGTCGCGAGGAGGAGATCGCCTACGCCCGCGAACACGGCATCCCGGTCAAGGGCGGCACCGAGGCTCCGCCGTATTCGATCGACGACAACCTCTGGGGACGGTCCTCGGAGGGCGGGCCGATCGAGGATCTCGACGAGGCTCCGCGTGACGACGTGTTCGACCTCGTGACGCGCCCGGAGGACGCGCCCGATGAGCCCCAGATGCTGGCGGTGGGCTTCGAGCGGGGCCGGCCGGTATCGCTCGACGGCGAGCGGCTCGACCTCGTTGCGTTGCTCGAGCGCGCCGGCGAGATCGGTGCCCGCCACGGGCTCGGGATCGTCGACCACATCGAGGACCGGATCGTCGGGCTCAAGGTCCGCGACCTCTACGAGGTCCCCGCCGCCGCGATCGTCCTTTGCGCCCACCGCGAGCTCGAGAAGCTGGTCGGCACGATTCACCAGAACAACTTCAAGCGCCACCTCGACGACCACTGGGCCTACCTCGTCTACGCCGGGCTCTGGTACGAACCGCTGCTCTCGGACCTCGACGCGCTGATGGACTCGGTCAACGAGCAGGTCACCGGTGAGATCACGCTCAAGCTCTACAAGGGCAACGTCGCCGCCGTCCGTCGCTCCTCGCCGAACGCACTCTACGACGAGGTGCTCGCGGGTTTCAGCGAGTCCGGCGGGCTGTTCTCCCAGCAGTCGAGCCCGGGCTTCATCGAGCTCTGGACACTGCAGTCACGGATGGCCTACGGAATCCGCCAGCGGGGTAAGGAGGACTCATGAGCAATCGCGGCTACACACTGATCGGCTGGATCGTCTGGAAGCTCGGAGTGCGGCTTGGCCGACGCAAGCTGGCCCAGAGCCGGGTCCAGCTCGGCGCCCTCGCAGTGATCATCGCCGTCGTCGTTGCGGGCCTGGCAATCGCCAGCGGCGAGCGCCGCTGAGGCGAGCCTGGGCAGGAGCGAGCGAGGGACGCCGCCAGGCGATGGCTCAGGGGTTGCTCGGCTGGAACTTGGTCGCGATCGTCACCAGGAGGTGAACGACGCCCAGTCCGATGAAGAACACGGTCGGGTTCGTCTCGTCCGAGAATCCGAGCGCGAAGGGCGCGGCGATCAGGGCGACCGCGAGCAGGAAGTCGAGCGCCTGATGGACCGCTAGCGGGATCGTGTCCACGAGGCTCGTCGGACCCTTCGTCGTCGCGGCGACGAACAGGACGATGACCCCGACGACGATCGAGGCCGCGATCGCGGTGCCGGCGACAAATCCGAGCACGAACGGCGCCACGATGAACGCCAGCGCGGCCACGTACTCGATCGCCCCGTGCATGAAGAGGGGCAGCGGCCCTTGGCGACTCAGCTAGAACACCCCCGCCGGGACGGACGTCGCCGGGCCGAGGACCTGGTGAGGTCTCACAAGCGCGTTTATACACGCTTGCGCGGCCGGTTCCCGGAGAGAGCGGGGAAAGCCCGGCGCGGTCGGGACCCGACCCCCGAGACCTCCGAAGCGGACCCTAGACTGGCCGACGTGCCGCCCGACCCGATCGCCCACCTCCACGTCCACTCCGAGTACTCGCTGCTCGACGGCGCGTGCCCGATCGAGACGCTTGTCGAGCGCGCCGCGGCCTACGGCCAGCCGGCGATCGGGCTCACCGATCACGGGGTCATGAACGGCTCGATCGAGCTCTACAAGGCCTGCCGCAAGCACGGAATCAAGCCGATCGTCGGCCTGGAGGCCTACTTCGTCGACGACATCACCTCCGAGGCTCCCAAGCGCGAGCGCAACCACCTGACGCTGCTCGCCGCCTCCGACGAGGGCTTTCGCAACCTCGTCAAGCTCAGCTCGGCGGGCTTCCTCGAGGGTTCACGCCATGGCCATCCGAATGCGGACCGCCCGATGCTCGAGCGCTACTCCGAGGGCGTCATCGCGCTGACCGGCTGCCTCGCCTCGCGGTTCTGTCGCGGCTGGTCGACGACGCGTCGCACGAGGCTCGCTCACATGCCGAGGACCTGATCCAGATCTACGGGGCGGAGCAACGTCTACTTCGAGGTCCAGAAGAACGGCATCGCCGAACAGGACAAGGTCAACGAGGGCATCGTCCGGATCGCCCGCGAGCTCGGCCGCCCGCTGATCGCCACCGGCGATGTCCACTACCTCGGACGCGAGGACCACGACACCCACGGCGCGCTGCTCTGCGTCCAGACGCGCTCGACGCTCGCCGAGCCGAAGTTGGGCTTCGACACGAACGAGTTCTACCTCAAGGACAACGCCGAGATGGCGGATGCGTTCGCGGAATGGCCGGAGTCGCTGCCTTCGACGATCGAGATCGCCGAGCGCTGCGACATCGAGATCGAGCTCGGCCGGATCCTGATCCCGACGTACCCGACGCCGGACGGGTCGAGCGAGGTCGACTACCTGCGCGGCCTGGCCGAGAAGGGGCTGCGCGAGCGCTACGGCGACCCGGTGCCGGCCGAGGCGGCCGAGCGGCTCGAGATCGAGCTCACGGTGATCGACGCGATGGGCTTCAGCGCTTACTTCCTGATCGTCTGGGACTTCGTCAAGTTCGCCAAGGACAACGGGATCGCGGTCGGTCCCGGACGCGGCTCGGCAGCCGGCTCGATCGTTTCCTTCGCGCTGCGCATCACCGACGTCGATCCACTCAAGTACGGCCTGCTGTTCGAGCGGTTCCTCAACGCCGAGCGGATCTCGATGCCGGACATCGACATCGACTTCTCGGTCAAGGGCCGCGACCAGCGTCATCCACTACGTCGCCGACAAGTACGGCGCCGAGTCGGTCGCCCAGATCATCACCTTCGGCAAGATGCTGCCGCGCGCCGCGACCCGCGATGCCGCGCGCGTGCTCGGCTTCGACTTCGGCGCCGGCGACCGGCTGGCCAAGCTTATCCCGGAGCCGATCATGGGCCGCACCAAGAGCTTCGACGAGTACCTCGGGGAGGAGCCGGCGCTCAAGCACGCTTACGAGAACGAGCCCGAAGCCCGGCAGATCATCGACACCGCCCAGGGGCTCGAGGGCATCGTCCGCAACGCCGGCATCCACGCGGCCGCGGTCGTGATCGCCGACCGCCCGCTGACCGATCTCGTTCCCCTGTCGCTCGCCGAGGTGAAGGGCCGGGTCAACGACGACGGGACGCGCGCCTACAAGACGATCACCCAGTACTCGATGGGCCCGATCGAGGAGATCGGCCTGCTCAAGATGGACTTCCTCGGCCTGCGCAACCTCGACGTGATCGAGTCGGCGCTCGACATCATCGAGCGCTCGACGGGCGAGCGCCCCGACATGGCCGCCCTGCCGCTCGACGACGAGCGGACCTACGAGATGCTGCGCCGCGGCGACTCGATCGGCGTCTTCCAGTTCGAGTCCGACGGCATGCGCGACGCCCTGCGCCAGGTCAAGCCGACCGAGTTCGAGGATCTCGTCGCGCTCGTCGCGCTCTACCGGCCGGGCGCGATGCGCCACATCCAGACCTACGCCCGCAACAAGCGCAACCCGGACGGCGTGACCTACATCGACGAGCGGCTGCGCGAGATCACCGAGACCACCTACTCGGTGATCCTCTACCAGGAGCAGTCGATGCGGATCGCCAAGGAGATCGCCGGCTTCTCGGGCCCGGAGGCCGACGACCTGCGCAAGGCGATCGGCAAGAAGCAGCGCGACCGCATGGCGACCCTCAAGGACCGCTTCTTCGAGGGCGCCCGCCAGACCGGGACATCCGACCGAGTGATCAAGGACCTGTGGGCGGCCAACGAGGCTGCGGCCGACTACTCCTTCAACAAGTGTCACGCCGCTTGCTACGGCCTGATCTCCTACCGCACGGCCTGGCTCAAGGCCAACTACCCGTCCGAGTACATGGCCGCACTGATCTCCTCGGTGATGTCGACCAAGGACAAGGTCCCGTTCTTCGTCTCGCGCTGCGAGGAGATGGGGATCGAGGTCCTTCCGCCCGACGTCAACCAGTCCGACCACGACTTCGTCGTCGTCGACGGGAACATCCGCTTCGGCCTCGACGCGGTCAAGAACGTCGGCGGCGCGGCCGTCGACGCGGTGATCGCGCGCCCGCGACGAAGGCCGGTTCGAGTCGATCTGGGACTTCTGCGCCCGCGTCGACGCGCGCGCGGTCAACAAGAAGGCGATCGAGTCGCTGATCAAGTGCGGCGCCCTCGACTCCACGGGCGCCACCCGTCACGGGATGCTCGCGTCATGGCCCAGGCCCAGGCGGCGGGCCAGAAGAAGCAGCAGGACGCCCAGCTCGGCCAGGGATCGATCTTCGATCTCGACGACGACGCCGGCCGCGCCAGGCGCCCGGCGGCCCGGTTCGCCCCAGCTCGTGCCGAGGATCGAGGATGACCCGAGCGAGCGGGGCGCGATGGAGAAGGAGACGCTCGGCCTGTTTCTCTCCAGCCATCCGCTCAAGGAGGTGCGCGCCGCGCTGCGCGCCCACGTCGAGTGCTCGATCGCCGCGCTGCCCGACCGCAAGGACAACGACTGGGTCACCGTCGGCGGCGTCATCACGGAGTTCAGGAAGATCCGCACCCGCAAGGGCGATCCGATGCTGTTCGCCACGCTCGACGACCTCGAGGGCCAGGTCGAGATCCTGGTCTTCAACACGGCCTACGACGACAACGTCGACCGGCTCGCGCTCGACAAGGTCGTCATCGTCCGAGCCCGGATCGACAAGCCGAGCAGCGACGAGACCAAGCTCGTCGTGCAGAAGGTCGAAGCCTTCGAGCCGACCCAGCAGGAGGTCGAGCGCGCGCGTGAGGTCGAGGCGCAGGGGCCGGCGCCTCCGCCGCAGATCCACCTGTGCGTCGCGCCCGAGGTGCCCGACACGTTCCTCGACGACCTCCGCGAGCTCGTCGCCCGCTTCCCCGGCGAGAGCGAGCTACGCCTCGAGGTCGGTGCCCGGCGGCTCGTGCTCGGCCCGCAATGGCGCGTCAACGACTCGAGCGCTTGCCGTTCCGATCTCGTTGCGATGGGCGTCTCGATCGTCGATCGGGACGCGACCGGGGCGGCGCCTGAGCGAAGGGCCGCGTCGGTGGGCGAGTAGGCCCGATTGGCGCTCGCCGGGGCTACACTTTCCCGGTGAGTCAAATCGCCGCTCAATCGGCCGGTCACCAGTGTCGTAAGTGCTGTTCCTTCTGCGACCGGCTCGTCCATCCGGCGGGCTGCCTCGACTGGGTTGCGAGTACCTGTACCTCTATGACGACGAGCAGTCGGGCCGCCGGTTCATGGGCTGCATGAAGCAAGGTCTTCTCGGTCGAGATCGACCTCGTGCTGTTCCAGGAGGCCGAGCGCACGAGGGCCGGCTTCGGCGGCGTGAAGATGACCGGCAAGCCGCTCGAGCGCCTGTCGCTCATCGGTCGAGCGCGCCTACCTCGGCAACGGCAGTCCGTTCGACTGCATCAACCCGCGTTTCTTCGACGCCCCGGTCGCAGCGGACGACGCCTTCGACCTCCGCGACGTCGCTGCTAGCGGCGCTGCGCGCTCGTCGCTTCCGTGCCGCGGCCTTTGCGGCGCAGGCGGCCCTTCTTGCGCAGCCTGCGATGGCGATCCGATCCTGGTCCGTGTCGGACCAGGCGTCTCGAGCAGCGCGGGCAGGCCCTCGAACCGCGGCTCGGAGAGGAACGCGCTGATCCCGCGCTCGCCGAGCTCGCCGTCGGGAAGGTCGGCGTGCCGGTCGCGGTTGGAGCCGAGCGGCATCTGGGAGTCGTTGACGTGCAGGCAGCCCGAGCCGGTCGTTGCCGACGATCCGGTCGCAGTCGTCGATCACGGCGGTCAGCTTGTCGATCGTCGTGATGTCGAAGCCGCTCGCCAGCATGTGGCAGCAATCCAGGCACAGCCCGAGTCGCTCCTGGCCGCCGGTCAGGTCGATCAGCTCGGCCAGCTCGTCGAACGATGCGCCCGAGTGTGTTGCCGGCGCCGGCGGTGTCCTCGAGCAGCAGCGGGCAGTCGATCGGACTCGGCCAGCGCCTCGGCGAAGACCTTGGCGGCGCGCTTCATCGCCGGCCTCGTGGGGCTCGCCGACGGTCGAGCCGGGGTGCAGGACGACGCCGTCGGCGCCGATCGCGTCGCCGAGCCGCAGCGCGTGGATGAGCGACGTCGATCGACTTGCGCCGATCTCCGGGTCCTTGGAGGCGCAGTTGATCAGGTAGACGGCGTGGATCACGACCGCCTTGATCGAGCTCCGGTCCCGAGCTTCTCGCGAACTCGGCGATCTGCTCGGGCCGGTGGTCGGTGGGCCGCCAGGCGCGCGGTGACTGGTGGAAGATCTGGATCGCACTCGGCGCCGATCTCCTCGCCCCGGATCAGCGCGTTCGGCGAGGCCGCCCGCCGGCGAGACGTGTCCGCCGATTAGCATCGAGTCGATGTCCATGAGAGTTCGCTTCGCGCCGTCGCCGACCGGCGCCCTCCACATCGGAGGCGCGCGGACGGCACTGTACAACTGGCTGCTGGCGCGCGGATCGGGCGGCACGCTCGTGCTGCGGATCGAGGACACCGACCGCGAGCGCTCGACGCCCGAGAACGTCGAGCAGATCCTCGACGCGCTCCGCTGGCTCGAGCTCGACTGGGACGAAGGGCCGATCTCGCAGTCGGAGCGAGGCGAGCGCCACCGCGAGGAGATCGCCCGGCTGGTGGAGGAGGACAAGGCCTACTCGACGACGGCGCCGTGCGGCTGCGGGTGCCCGAGGGCCAGACCATCGTCGAGGACGTGATCCGCGGGACGGTGACCTTCGAAAACGAGACGATCGACGACTTCGTGATCGCCCGGTCCGACGGGAGCCCGCTCTACAACCTCGCGGTCGCGGTCGACGACCGCGACATGGAGATCACGCACGTCGTCCGTGGTGAGGACCACCTCTCGAACACCCCCCGTCAGCTGATGGTGATCGAGGCGCTGGGGATCGATCACCCGCCGATCTACGCCCACCTGCCGCTGATGCACGGGCCCGGATGGCAAGAAGCTCTCCAAGCGCCACGGTGCGGCCTCGGTCCAGGAGCTGCGCGACGCCGGCTACCTGCCGGAGGCGGTCCGCAACTACATCGCGCTGCTCGGCTGGGGCTATCGACGCCGAACCGACCTTCTTCACCACCGAGGAGATGATCGAGCGGTTCTCGCTCGAGCGGGTCTCGCGCTCCCCGGCGGTCTTCGACGAGCAGAAGCTGCGCTGGATGAACGGCCGCTACCTGCGTGAGCTGGACGGGGCCGAGCTGACCCGCAGACTCGAGGAGCTTCACCGGCCGCGCCGGCCTCGGCCCAGCGGTCGAGATCTCGCGCGAGAAGATGCAGACGCTGTCGGAGTTCTGGCCGATGGCCGGCTTCTTCGTCGAGGCCCAGCCCTATCGACGAGCGAGCGTGGACGAAGGTGATGAAGGACGATGCGGCCGAGCGTCTCGGGCTGGCGCGCGCGGCGCTCGCGGAACTGGTCGACCTTCGAGCCGGAGCCGATCGAGGCCGCCTTGAGGACGGTCGTCGAGCTGACCGACGTCAAGCCGCGCGAGGTGTTCCAGCCGGTGCGATTGGCGATTTCGGGGACGACGATCTCGCCCGGCATCTTCGAATCGCTGGCGGTTCTGGGGCGCGAGACCTCGCTCGAGCGGATCGACGCGACGCTCGCACGGGCCAAGGATTCCTGAGCATCGCTAAAGCTTCTGGCCGAACGGTCGATGTAGGACGGGAGAGCGGTCCCACGTTCGGCCACCCCCGGCCCAGAAGGAGCTCAGCCCCTTGGAAGCAGCAGAAAGAGCCACTCCGGCGCCCCGCGCCGAGGCCGGACCCGGCCGCGCACAGGGCCATGGCCAGCGGCTGACTGCCGCCTTCGAAGCGCTCGAGGACTTTCCGGCGCTAGCCGAGCCGCGCAACCGCTTGCTGCGCCTCGTGCGCGACGAGCACGCGTCCAACGGTGATGTGATCGCCGCGGTCGAGTCCGACGTAGCGCTCGCGATCGCCGTCCTCAGACTTGCCAACCGTGCCGGCCCCCGC
Source organism: uncultured Thermoleophilaceae bacterium (assembly GCA_963790245.1). GTDB lineage: Bacteria > Actinomycetota > Thermoleophilia > Solirubrobacterales > Thermoleophilaceae > JACCVG01. The sequence goes on along the minus strand of CAWBNP010000002.1, from coordinate 443,187 downwards.
GCAGGCCAGATCGGGACGATCCCCGCCGCGGTCGAGGTGCTCGGTCCGGCTGGCGTCGAAACGCTGACGATGCGGACTGCCGTTTTCGACTTCTTCGAGCGCACCGCCGCCTGGGACACCGCTCCCGAGCGATTCCGCCTCCATGCCGTTGCCACCCAGCGTGCGACCGAGCGCGTCGCCCGTGAGATCGGCTGGGAGGACCGCGACTCGCTGATCGTCGCCGCCCTGCTTCACGACGTTGGCAAACTCGTCCTGACGCACGCCTATCCCGGCTATCCCGAGCAGATCCATCGCGGCGCCCGTACGCCCGAGGAGCGGGTGATGCGCGAGCGCCGTGAGCTCGGGGTCGATCACGCCGTCGTCGGTGGCGTCCTCGCCCGCCGCTGGGGGCTGCCGCCGGCTCTCGGTCGTGCAATTGAACGTCACCACTCCGACGACGCCCAGGGCGCGGCCGCGATCATCCGCCTCGCCGACATGCTCGCCCACCACGCTCAGGAGCGGGCGGTCGAGCCCGGCCGGCTGCTTGGCGTCGCCCGTGCGCTCGGCCTCGAGGCCCCGGCGCTGCGCGCGATCATGTACGAGCTTGCCCTACGGCGCCGCCAGCGGCCGCCGTCGCCCCGAGCCCTGCCCGCTCTCGGCGCGCGAGGTCCAGATCCTGAGGGTGCTCGCCGAGGGCAAGGTCTACAAGCAGATCGCCGCGGAGCTCGGTCTCTCGACCAGCACCGTCCGCACTCACCTGCACAACATCTACGGCAAGATCGGCGCCGTCGATCGCGCCCAGGCCGTCTTGATGGCTACCGAGCGCGGCTGGTTGTAAGGCGATTGGTCAGCAGCACCGCGACCGCGATTCCGATCGCGTCGATCGCGACGTCCAGCGGCGACCCGACGCGGCCCGAGACGAACGTCTGGTGCCACTCGTCGAGACCGGCGTAGACGAGCGCGATCGCTACGGCGATCGGAAGTGCGCGGCGCGGATCGAGGGCCGTGCGCAGCGCCCTGTCCCAGAGCGCGAACAGCAGGCCGAATTCGAACGCGTGGGCGATCTTGCGCGCGATCAGGTCGAGTGCGCCGAGCCCCGTTGTCAGGTCGCGCTGTGCTGAGAGCGCGAAGATCGCGGCCATCAGGAGCAGCGGCCAGAGCCACGGCTCGCAAGCCCGCGCGATCGACCCGAGGCGGTTCATGCCCCTAACCTAAAGCGGCCGATGCTCGCGATCACCACCAAGTCACCGCAGGCGCTGCGAGCGCTCGCCGAGCTCGCGCGCCGCGGCGGGTCTGAACCGGTCTCGATCGGTGAGCTGGCTCGCGCACGCGGGATCTCCGTTCAGTTCCTCGAGGGCGTCTTCGCGACGCTCCGGCGCGCCGGCGTGCTGCAGTCCCAGCGCGGGGTCAAAGGCGGTTACAGCTTCGTCCGTGCGCCCGCCGAAGTCACGGTGCTCGAGATCGTGGAGTTGCTGGAGGGCGACCTCGCGGCCGACGCCGCCTCGGCCGGCCCGCTCTGGGTCGAGGCCGTCGAGGCCGCCCGCAGCGTGCTCGCGCGGACGACGATCGCCGAGGTCGCCGAGCGGGAGGCCGCTGCCGCAGGGCGCTCGATGTATTACATCTAGGACTTGTTGAGCGCGCGCCGCCCCGGGCGTAGAATGCGCCCGTGATTGTTCTTCGCACGATCCGTGTCGCCGCGGTCCAGGCGACGCCCGTGATCCTCGATTCCGAGGCGACGGTCGCGAAGGCGGTCGGACTGCTCGGCGAGGCGGCTAGCGCAGGAGCGGAACTCGCCGTGCTGCCCGAAACGTTCGTGTCGCTCTACCCGTCGAATGCCTGGGCGCAACGGGCCGCGGCATTTGGCGGCTGCGACGAGCTCTGGGAACGGATGTGGATGAGCTCGGTGGACGTCCCCGGCCCACTTGTGGACGAGCTCGCAGCGGCATGCCGATCGCTCGGGATCCACGCGGTCATCGGAGTCAACGAGCGGGAGTCAGAGCGGCCCGGGACGCTCTACAACACGATGCTCTGGATCGGCCCCGAAGGTCTGTTGCACAAGCACAGGAAGCTGATGCCCACGCAGCACGAGCGCCTGTTCCACGGGATCGGGCGCGGCGATGATCTGCTGGCGGTCGATACCGCGTGCGGCCGGATTGGCGGGTTGATCTGCTGGGAGAACCGGATGCCGATCGCCCGCCACACCGTTTACCGCCAGGGCCCACAGATCTGGGCCGCGCCGACCGCCGATGATTCCGACGGGTGGATCGCCCAGATGCGAGCGCTCGCGATCGAGTCCGGTGCGTTCGTCGTCTCGGTCCCTCAGTACATTCCGCGCAGCGCGTTTCCGGCTGATTTCCCGCTCGAGCTGCCCGACCGGGAGGTCTTCGGCAACGGCGGTGTCGTGATCATCGAGCCGACCTGGGGCGAGATCGTCGCCGGGCCGCTCTACGGCGAGGAAGGCATGCTCCTCTACGACTGCGATCTGCGGCTCGGGCTCCACGCAAAGCGCATCTTCGACGCGGTCGGCCACTACTCGCGTGACGATGTGCTGACCGCCGGCCCGGATTTCCCGACGGCGGATGGCCTCGGCGCCCAAGCCGTTACCGACGCCACCTGAGCGACGGGGGCCTACCCGTTCTCCGACAGGCCGGCCGCCTCGAGCGCCGCGGCCCGGTCGTGGAACCATTCCAGACGGGTGATCAGGCCGTCGCGAACCGTCCAGATATGCGCTTCGGCCTGTTCGTAACTGAGCCCGCCGGTCGTCGCGCGGGCACGGAATATCACCCAGGCAAGGACGCGATCGCCCAGCTCGATCAACTCTTCCGGCTCGTGCCGGTACTCGTCGAAGGCCGCATCCAGGCTCGCGAAGGCCGCCAGCATGCCCGCGTGTCCACGGCGAATTCCGGTCTCTACGGCGTTCGAAGGGTTCACGTACTCGACGTCCGGCGCGAGGAACGTAAGCAACGTCTCCGGCGGGCCAGGCCCGTTCCACCGCTCGTACAGCCGTCGTACGATTTGGACGTTCTCCTGCGACATCACGGGAGTAGGTACTACATCGGAGGCACTCCATCTAGTCTGGCCTGGTGCCAGCACCGCGGATCGACGGCATCCCGAACAACCTCTCGGCGCTCGTCGGGGGCACCCCGATGCTGGCGCTGGACCGGTTCGCGCCCGAATGCAGAGCCCAGCTGATCGCCAAGCTCGAGGCCTACAACCCGGCCGGCAGCGTCAAGGACCGGATCGGCGTGGCGATGATCGACGCCGCGGAGGCCGAGGGCCGGATCGAGCCCGGCCGCACGACGATCGTCGAGGCGACCTCGGGCAACACGGGCATCGCGCTCGCGTTCGTCTGCGCGGCGCGCGGCTACGAGCTCGTGCTGACCATCCCGGCGGGCATGAGTCGCGAGCGGGAGACCCTGCTGCGGCTTTTCGGCGCCGAGGTACAGATCATCGAATCGATGGGCGGGATGGACGAGGCCGTCGCCGCCGCCTGCGAGATCGCCGAGCGGCGTGGGGGAGACGCCTACCGCCCGGACCAGTTCTCAAACCCGGCGAACCCCGAGGTCCATCGGCGGACGACGGCGGAGGAGATCTGGCGCGATACCGCAGGCGAAGTCGACGTCGCTCGTTGCGGGCGTCGGGACCGGGGGGACGGTCACGGGCGCCGGCGGTCGGCTCAAGGAGCTGAAGCCCGGCCTGCGGGTCGTGGCCGTCGAGCCCTCGGCGTCGGCCGTGCTCTCGGGCGGCCGGCCGGGGCCACACAAGATCCAGGGGATGGGCGCCGGCTTCGTTCCGGCGGTGTTCGACCGTCGGGTCGTCGACGAGATCATCGCGGTCGACGACGAGGAGGCGATCGAGACCGCCTGGCGGATCACCCGTACCGAGGGCGTACTGGCCGGAATGTCATGCGGCGCTGCGCTCGCAGCCGCGCTGCAGGTCGCCGAGCGACCGGAGTCGGAGGGCGCCAACATCGTCGTGATCCTTCCCGACTCCGGCGAGCGCTACGTCTCGGCCCCATTCTTCGTTCCGCGCTGAGCGGTGACCCTGACCGACGAACAACTCGAGCGCTACGCCCGCCAACTGGTGCTCGCCGATTGGGGCGCCGAGCAGCAGGAAGCCGTCGGCGAGGCCGCGGCGATCATCGTCGGCGCCGGCGCGCTCGGGACGATCGTGGCGGCGTACCTGGCGGGCGCCGGGTTCGGCCGGCTCGGGATCGTCGACGACGATGCCGTCGAACTCTCGAACCTCGCCCGGCAGCCGCTCTACGGGACCGCCGATCTCGGGCAGGCCAAGGCTGGGGTGCTTGCCCGTCGGCTCGGCGCGCTCAACCCCGATGTCGTCGCAGAGCCCTACCCGGTGCGACTCGAGGAGGCGAACGCCCAGGCGATCGTTGCGGGCGCGGCCGTCGTCGTCGATTGCACGGATTCGTTCAACTCCCGCTACGCGGTAAACAAGGGGTGCTGCACGGAGGGTGTGCCGCTGGTCGAGGGCGGGGTCGCTGGTTTCCAGGGACTCGTCTTCAGCATCCTGCCGGGCCGCTCGGCCTGTTACCGCTGCGCGTTCCCGACGGCCGCCGCCGACGCGCGCAGCTGCGCCGAGACCGGGATCCTCGGGCCGATGGCGGGAGTCATCGCCTCGGTGCAGGCGCTCGAGGCGCTCAAGCTCGTCGCCGGAGTGGGAGAACCGCTGCTCGACACGATCCTCACGCTCGACGGCACGACGATGTCCCAGCTGCGAGTCGGCACGGCGCGGCGACCCGACTGCGCCGACTGCGGAGCGCCGGCGAGCAACGCCGGCGATGCGCCACAATCGCTGAGATGTTCGGGCTGGGAACCCTTACGCGTGTCACGCGCGAGCTGCGCGAGGACCTGACCGCCGCGCAGGACCGCGATCCCGCCGCGCGCGGCATCGGCCGCCTCGAGATCCTGCTCACCTACAGCGGGGTGCACGCCCTCCTGACCCATCGGATCGCGCACGCGCTTCACGAGTCCGGGATTCCCGTCCTTCCGCACGTGCTGATGAGCGGCTCAGCGCGCGCTGACCGGTGTCGAGATCCATCCCGCTGCGCGGATCGGCGAGGGGCTGTTCATCGACCACGGGTCGGGGGTCGTGATCGGAGAGACCGCCGAGCTCGGCGACAACGTCACGCTGTACCAGGGCGTCACGCTCGGAGGGACGGGTTTCGCCCGCGGCAAGCGCCACCCGACCGTCGAGGACGACGTGGTCGTCGGATCCGGAGCGAAGCTGCTCGGGCCGATCCGGATCGGCCGCGGGTCGAAGATCGGGGCGAACTCCGTCGTGATCAGCGACGTGCCCTCGAACTCGACCGTCGTCGGCAACCCCGGACATCCGGTGCGGGTCGACGGTGAGCGGCCGGATGGGCCGGATGCCGACTGGGCGCACCTGCCCGACCCTGTAGCCGACGCGATCCGGGAGCTGTCCCGTCGCGTCGAGGAGCTCGAGTCCGAGTTGGCCGATTCGACCGGCCGCGAGCCCCAGCGCCGGGCCGAGGTGCGGCCGCTCCGTCCGCGGGGCTCCGACCCGGCTGCGGGCTAGCTAATAGGCGGTCGTCCGGGTGCGGTGGCGCGGGACCGCCTTGTAGTCGCGGCTCCTGCCCGCGGTTCCAGAGCCAGTTGTCGAGCGTCGGGCTCGCTGACCCTGAACCGCTCGGCGATCTGCCCGCAGGCGTGAACGGCGCAGGCGCGGATCTCGCTGCTCCTCGCGTCCCGGGGGCAGGAGCTCTCCCGGCATCGATCCGGGTCGACGAGGTCCGGCTCGTAGACGAGCACCCCGTCGACCCTCAGCACGTGGGGCACGAGGTTGTCGGCGAAGATCGTCAGCCGGTCGAGGTCGGCGAAGCTCGCGACACCGGCGAGGGCGAGGTCAGCCGGGATGATCTGGGCGCGCTTCCAGAAGCCGGTGATCCTCGAACGTCGGAAGACCATCGGCGAGCGATTGGGAGAGCGCCTCGGCTGATCCATCGGCGGCTTCGATCACGATCGATCGGCCGTCGGTCACCGAGGAAGTCGCCGAGCTCGCGCAGTGCTCGGGCGTAGAGGTCGACGAGCTCGTGCCCGCGGTCCTGTCCGAGGACGGCGGCCAGGTCGTCGCCGGCGAGCTCCCGTAGCTCCGCCGGGCTCCAGGAACCGTCGGCTCGGAAGCGATCCGTCAGCGCCCACGCGATCGTGAAGTAGCCCGAACACCCCGGCCGCTTGCGCAGTGTCGGGAACCAGCCGGAGCCGAAGTTGATCGTGCCCGAGCGTCAGCAGGTAGGCGGCGACGTCCTCGCGGGTGCCCTCGAGGAAGTGGCGCTCCGGGTCGAGGGTCGGCGGCGGCCCCGGTGCGACGGTCGGCAGCCGGTCGAAGTCGATCGACAACGGACCCGGCGCTCGCGGCGATCCGGGCGCACTCGGCGCGGACGCGTCGGGCAGCTCGCTCATCGCGGAAGCATCCCAGTGCATCCCTATGCTGGATCTCAGATGGCGCAGATGACCATTTCCACCGAGGAGAACCCGACCGTCCGATCTGCTCGAAGGGCTCAACGAGCCCCAGCGCGAGGCGGTCCTGCACGGCTCCGGACCGCTGCTGATCCTGGCCGGCGCGGGGTCGGGCAAGACCGCCGTGCTCACACGGCGGATGGCGCAGCTGGTGCACTCAGGACGCGCCCGGCCGAGCGAGATCCTCGCCATCACCTTCACCAACAAGGCCGCGCGGAGATGCGCGAGCGGGTCGCGCGATGCTCGTCGGGCCGCGGGCGAGGCTGATGTGGGTCATGACCTTCCACTCCGCCTGCGCACGGATGCTGCGCGCCGACGGCGAGCGGCTCGGCTACACGCGCGGCTTCACGATCTATGACCAGCCCGACTCGCTACGGCTGATCAAGCAGTGCGTCGACGCGCTCGACATCGATCCGAAGCGGTTCTCGCCGCGTGGCATCCAGCGCCAGATCTCCGACGCCAAGAACATGCTCAAGGACGCCTCGGCCTACCGCGAGCAGATCGGCTCGTTCTTCGAGCAGACGACCGCCGATGTCTACGAGCTCTACGAGCAGCGGATCCACCAGATGAACGCGATGGACTTCGACGACCTGCTGATGCGCTGCGTCAACCTGCTCGAGCTGTTCCCGCTCGGTGCTCGAGCGCTACCAGCACGCCTTCCAGCAGATCCTGGTCGACGAGTACCAGGACACCAACCGCGCCCAGTACCGCTGGCTGCGGCCTGCTCGCCGGCGAGCACCGCAACCTGGCGGTCGTCGGCGACGACGATCAGTCGGTCTATGGCTTCCGTGGCGCGGACATCCGCAACATCCTCGACTTCGAGGATGACTTTCCCGACGCGCAGGTGATCAAGCTGGAGCAGAACTACCGCTCGACCCAGACGATCCTGTCGGCCGCCAACGCGGTCGTCGCCAACAACCGCAACCGCAAGACCAAGGCGCTCTGGACTGATGCGGGCGATGGCGATCCGGTCGCTGTACGCGAGCTCGAGGACGAGCACGCCGAGGCGCGTTTCGTGGCGGGCGAGATCGACCGGCTCGTCGTCCGAGGGGCGCTCGCGCGACGAGGTCGCAGTCTTCTACCGGACCAACGCGCAGAGCCGGGTGCTGGAGGACACGCTCGTCCGCTACGGCGTCGGCTACCAGATCATCGGCGGCACCACGCTTCTACGAGCGCGCCGAGATCAAGGACGCGCTCGCGTATCTCACCTGGCTGGTCAACCCGAGCGACGCGGTCAGCTTCCAACGGATCGTCAACTCGCCGCGCCGCGGGATCGGCGACACCAGCCAGTCGCGCGTGATCGCCTACGCCAACACGCTCGGTGAGGACATCTGGTCGATCGCGGCCAAGCCGGAGGAGATCCCCGCGCTCGGCGCGGCGGCGGTCAAGTCGATCGGTCGCTTCATGTCGGTCATGGAGCGGCTGCGCGAGCGCGTTGAGTCAGGCCAAGGTCGGCGATCTGCTCGACGAGCTGCTCGAGGAGACCGGCTACCTGGAGGCCCTGAGGGCCGAGCGAACGATCGAGGCCGAGGGTCGGCTCGAGAACCTCGCCGAGCTCGTCGGGGTGGCGCGCGAGTACGACACCGTCGGCGGGGCCGACGAGGGGGAGCAGCCCTCGATCGAGGAGTTCCTCCAGCAGATCGCGCTGTTCTCCGGCTCAGGACGCGATCGACGACGACGAGGGCATCGTCACGCTGATGACGCTCCACAACGCGAAGGGGCTCGAGTACCCGGTCGTCTTCATGATCGGGATGGAAGACGGCGTCTTCCCGCACATGCGTTCGATCGAGGAGGGCGACCTCGAGGAGGAGCGACGGCTCTGCTACGTCGGCATCACCCGCGCGCGGGAGCGTTTGTATGTCACCTATCGCGCGAACCCGAAGCCTGTTCGGCGGTAGGGACTGGAACCTCCCGAGCCGCTTCCTCGGCGAGATTCCGGTCGCAGCTGACCGACCGTGAGCTCGACGAGCAGCCCGGTGCGTCGGCCACCACCTGGGGGGACGGATCACCGGCGGTGCCGACGGGCGCCGGCTTCTCGCTCGGCGACGACGTCGTCCACGCGACGCTCGGCGACGGAGTGGTGACGGGGACCGACGGCAGCGGTGTCGTGATGGTCCGGTTCGCGGGCGACGGTTCCGAGCGCCGGCTGATGGTCGACTACGCCCCGCTCAAAAAGAGGTGAGGCGATGGCGGCCTGTCTGATCGACGGCAATCTCGTCGCGTCCGAGGTCCGCGAGCGCGTCGCCGCCGGAGTCGCCGAGCTGGCCGGGACGAGTGCCGAGCGGCCGGGACTCGCGACGATCCTGATCGGCGACGATCCCGCCTCGCATGTCTACGTGCGGATGAAGCGCAAGGACTGCGAGGCGGCCGGCATGGCGTCGATCCATCACGAGTTGCCGACCAACACCACTGCGGCCGAGTTGAGCGCCCTGATCGCTGGCCTCAACATCGACCCCGCCGTCCACGGGATCCTGCTCCAGCTGCCGCTGCCCGATCATCTCGACGGCCCGGAAATGACGGCGCTGATCGATCCCGCCAAGGACGTCGACGGCCTGACGCCGACCAACGCGGGGCTGCTGATGCAGGGACGCCCGGGACTCGTGCCGTGCACCCCGGCCGGAGTGATCGAGCTGCTCGACCGAGTCGGGACCGAGTTGAGCGGCGCCGATGCTGTCGTCGTCGGCCGTTCGACGCTCGTCGGTAAGCCGCTCGCGGCCCTCCTGCTGGCACGCAACGCGACCGTTACGACCTGCCACTCGCGCACCCGCGATCTTGGCGAGAGCTGCCGCCGTGCAGACGTGCTGGTCGCCGCCGTCGGGGTGCCGCGGATGATCGGCGCGGAGATGGTCCGCCCCGGTGCGACGGTGATCGACGTCGGGATCAACCGTGTCGGGGATGCGCTCGTGGGCGACGTCGACTTCGATGCGGTCGTCGAGGTCGCGGGCGCGATCACTCCGGTCCCGGGCGGCGTCGGACCGATGACCAGGGCGATGCTGCTCGTCAACACGCTGACCGCCGCCCGGCTGTCGGCCGCCTGATCGGCGGGCTCGAGGGCGGCCGCGACCCGCTACCGTTGACGCCGATGCGGTGGAGGGGGATCTCGGCGCTCGTCGTCTTCGTGGTCGCGCTTGCGTCCATGCCCGCCTCCGCGTCCGCGGCGCGCGACCAGGTCCGCTCCTTCGACGGCACGCGGATCGTGCTCAACTACTTCGAGGGGACCGGCAAGGGACCCCGCCCGACCGTGCTCGTCGGGCACGGCTTCGGCGGGCGCGGGGACGGCCCGAACAGCCCATACAGGGGCGCTTCGGGGTACATCGGAACACGGCCCCTGCTCGAGGCGGGTTACAACGTGCTCACCTGGGACGCCCGCGGGTTCGGTGACTCGGGCGGCAAGATCATGATCGACTCCCCGGCGTTTGAGGGGCGCGATGTGAGCGCCCTGATCGACTACGTCGCCGAGCAACCCTCGGCGCTGCTTGACCGGCGCGGTGACCCGCGTGTCGGGATGGGGGGAGGGAGCTACGGCGGTGGCGTTCAGATCGCGGCCGCCTCCCGAGACCGGCGAATCGACGCGATCGTTCCCAACATCTCGTGGCACTCGCTCGTGGACACCTTCAACCGCGACGGCGCGATCAAGACGGGTTGGGGGTTGTTGCTCTCGGCCGGTGGAGCGACCTCAATCCCAGGCGGCCTGCGCGACCCGGACGGCGCGCAGGTGCGCTACTTGCCGCCGGAGGCGGTCGGGGCGCTCGCAAACGGCATCGCGACCGGCAGCTTCAGCGACGCCGACCGACGGTACTTCGCATCCCGTGGCCCCGGTCCGCTGATCCGCAAGGTACGCGCGCCGACACTGCTCGTCCAGGGGACCGTTGACACGCTCTTTGCTCCGGGCGAGGCCGATCGCAACTTCCGCGCGCTGGAAGAAGCGGGAACGAGGGTCAAGATGATCTGGTTCTGCGGCGGTCACGGCACGTGCGGCACCGATCCCGGCAACACCGGGCGCGTCGGCCGGGCGATGATCACCTGGTTCGATCGCTACCTCAGCGATCGCAAGGTCAACACTGGCCGCAAGTTCCGCTGGATCTCCGAGCCCGATGGCGCCTGGCACTCGGCATCCCGCTACCCGCTTCGCTCGCGCGGCGCGTTGCGCGGCCAGGGGACCGGTTCCCTGGCCTTGGCTCCCGGCCTCGTGAGCGGCGAGCTGACCCTGTCCAGGCCCGTCGCGCCGCCGTTGTCGGTCGAGGTCGATATCCCGGCGCCCGACGGTGCGGTCGAGCTGGTCGGCCCGCCGAAGGTCGAGATCACCTACTCCGGGGCCGCGGCCCCGTCGAAGACCCTGATCTATGGCCAGATCGTCGACAACCGCAGCGGCGAGGTGCTCGGCCACCAGATCACCCCGATCCCGCTCACGCTTGACGGTGGGACCCACACCGTAAACGCGCGATCTCGAGCTGATCGCCGCCTCCGGCCGCCCGGGTTCCTCCTACACCCTCCAGCTCGTCGCCGGAACGACCGTATGGGGTCCCCAGCGGTCCGCCGGAGTCGCCCAGCTCCAGAGCGTCAAGGTCGCGTTGCCGGTGGTCGCAGCGCGCTAACGTTCGCGCCGTGAGACTCAAGGCACCACGGCTCGGCGAGTTGATCGCGGGCCTCGCGGGGTGCGCCCTGCTCAGCTCGCTCTTCCTTCCGTGGTACTCGAATGCGGAGGAGCCTATTTCCGGCTTCGAGGCGTTCGCGGTGCTCGACATCGTCCTGGTCGTGCTCGCCGCCCTCGGCATCGCCCTGATGGTCACTGAGATGACCCAGCCGACGAGCGCCGTGCCGACGGCTATCTCCGCGCTGCTGGCGCTTTTGGGAGTGGTCGGGGTCGTCTGGGCTGCGATCTCGCTGCTCAGCCCGCCGGGCGCCGGTCTCGATCGGGAGTGGGCGCTCGCGGGTGTCGCGGCCGCGTTGCTCTGCACGGTTGGGGGCTTCATCAGCGGCCGCGATGAGGGAACCGACTTCTGGCCCGGCCAGGAGCCGCTCGCCGGCGTCCGCGGCTCCGGCGACGAGTGACCTTCGCGAGGCTGTCCCCGGGCCGGGTGGCCGCATTGGTCGCCGCTCTCGCGTTGATCCTGCTGCTCGCGGCCGACTGGTACACGACGGAGGCCGGCGCCGAGGCGCGACGGATCGAACGTCTCCAGCAGACCGCTCGGGCCGAGTCGCCGACGGCCGAATCGCTGAGCCTCGACGTAGAGCGCCAGGCAAGCGCGGCCGCCGAGGAAGCCGAGAGCAACGGGTGGCAGGCCGATCGGCCGGTGGACCGGGTGATCCTGGTACTCGTCCTGGCGGCGATCGGCTTGACGATCGCCGGTTCGTTCCTGATCGCCGCCGATCGTCCGGAACGGCTGACGGCGGTCGCGGCCCCGGTTGCGCTTCTCGGAGCGCTGTTGCTGCTCTACCGAATGCTCGATCCGCCCGGTCCGGGCGGCCAGGCCCAGATCGGCTTGGTGGGTGCCGTGATCGCACTCGTGGTGATCGCGGCCGGGTCTGCCCGCGCACTCCGTGCGCCGTGAGCATCTCGCTCCCTAGACTGGCTCCCCGATGATCGACCGCGAACAGGTTCTGCACGTCGCCCGCTTGGCGCGGCTGAAGCTCACCGACGACGAGGTCGAGCGGATGGCCGGCGAGCTTTCGACGGTGCTCGACCACATCGAGAAGCTCGAGCAGGTCGACCTCGATGGGGTTGCGCCGACGACCCACGTCGTCCCGGTCGAGAACGTTCTCCGCCCGGACGTTCCCGCGACGAGCCTTCCGCGTGAGGTGGCGCTCGCCAACGCACCGGTCGAGGCCGCCGGCGGTTTCGCCGTCCCCAGCCCCGGTGGTTGAGCTCGGCGACGTGAGCCGCCTGACCGCTGCGGCGGCGGGCGCGGCGGTCCGCTCGGGGGATCTCGACGCCGGCGAGCTGTTCGAGCTCTACCGCTCGAGGGCCGCGGGAGAGAGCCTCGGCGCATTCCTGACCGTTGCAGAGGAGGCTCCGGATCTCGACCGAGCCGCCGGCTCGGCGCTCGGTGGCGTCCCGCTCGCGGTCAAGGACCTCTTCTGCGTGGAGGGCGTCCTCAGCCGGGCCGCGTCACGAATTCTCGAGGGCTACATCCCCCCGTACACGGCGACCGCCGTGAAGCGGGCGCTCTGCGCCGGTGCCCCGATGATCGGCAAGACGAACATGGACGAGTTCGCGATGGGATCGTCGAACGAGAACTCGGCCTTCGGAGCGGTGCGCAATCCCTGGGATGAGGAGCGCGTCCCGGGCGGGTCATCGGGCGGCTCGGCTGCCGCCGTTGCGGCGGGCCTCGCCCCGTGGGCACTCGGTACCGACACCGGTGGATCGATCCGCCAGCCCGCCGCGCTCTGTGGGGTGGTCGGACTCAAGCCGACCTACGGCTCGATCTCGCGCTACGGGATGATCGCGTTCGCTTCCTCGTTGGATCAGGCCGGGCCGATCACCCGCGATGTGACCGACGCCGCGCTGCTGCTCGCCGAGATGATCGGCACCGACCCGCTCGACTCGACCGCCGTGGGCGGCGGTTCGGAGTCGATCGCGCCGCCCTCGGCCGAGAGTCTCGACGGAATCAGGTTCGGCGTGCCCCCGGAGCTGACCGGCGAGGGCATCGAGCCAGGCGTGCGCGACGTGCTCGAGCAGACGATCGCCCGGATCGAGACGCTGGGCGGTCATGTCGAGGAGGTCGGGCTGCCCCACTGCGGACATGGGCTGTCCGCCTACTACGTCCTCGCTCCGGCCGAGGCGAGCGCGAACCTGGCTCGCTTCGACGGCGTCCGCTACGGCCTGCGGTCGGCATCATCTGACCTGCTCGGGATGTACCAGCAGACGCGCGAGGACGGCTTCGGGGACGAGGTCAAGCGCCGGATCATGCTCGGCACCTACGCGTTGTCCTCGGGCTACTACGAGGCCTACTACGGCCGCGCTCAGCGGATGCGCACGCGGATCGTCGAGGACTTCCGGACCGCGTTCGATGCCGTCGACCTGCTGATCACGCCGACCTCGCCGACCGTCGCCTTCAAGCTCGGCGAGCGGACCGCGGACCCGCTCTCGATGTATCTCTCGGACTACTGCACGGTCCCGATGTCACTCGCCGGGATCCCGGCGATCTCGATCCCGGCGGGAATTTCCGCGGGGCTGCCGGTCGGGATCCAGCTCGCCGCTCCGGCGTTCGCCGAACAGCGCCTGCTCGAGGCCGCCTACGCGCTCGAGCAGGCGATCGGGTTCACCGGAGCCCCGTGGGAGACAGCGTGAGCGCCGTGGCGTACGAGCCGGTGATCGGTCTCGAGATACACGTCCAGCTTGCAACCCGGACGAAGATGTTCTGCGGCTGCGAGCTGTCCTTCGGTGAGCCGCCCAACACGCGCACCTGCCCGATCTGTCTCGGGCACCCTGGCGTCCTCCCGGTCACCAACGCCGAGGCGATCCACTTCGGCTTGATGATCGGCCTGGCGCTCGGCTGCGAGATCGCCCCGCGGTCGATTTTCCACCGCAAGAACTACTTCTATCCGGACCTGCCCAAGGGCTACCAGATCTCCCAGTACGACATTCCGCTCGCCCGCGACGGCCGGCTCGGCGAGGTGCGCATCCATCGGGTCCACCTCGAGGAGGACGCGGCGAAACTTGTCCACGCCGGGGATTCGGGCCGGATCCACGGCGCGGCCGGGTCGGTTGTCGACTTCAACCGCGGCGGCACCCCGCTGGTCGAGATCGTCACCGAGCCCGACGTCCGCTCCGCCGAGCAGGCCGCGACCTGGCTGCGATTGCTGCGGGCGACCCTGCGCAAGCTCGCGGTCTCCGACGTGAACATGGAGGAGGGTTCGCTGCGCTGCGATGCCAACGTGTCGGTGCGCCCGGTCGGCAGCGAAACGCTCGGGACCAAGACCGAGCTCAAGAACATGAATTCCTTCCGATTCCTGCAGCGCGGCGTGGACGCGGAGATCGCGCGCCAGGTCGCCCTGCTGGAAAACGGCGGGGTTGTCGTCCAGGAGACGCTCCACTTCGATCCCCAGACCGGGGCGATCAGCTCCCTGCGGTCCAAGGAGGAGGCCCACGACTATCGCTACCTGCCCGAGCCCGATCTGCCGCCGATCCTCGCGACCGACGCGATGATCGAACGCGCCCGGGCCGCTTTGCCGGAGCTGCCCGCGGCGCGCGCCGAGCGGCTCGAGCGCGAGTTCGGGCTCGGCGCCGACACGGCGCACCAGCTCGGATTCAGAACCGACCTCGGCGACTTCTTCGAGGCGGCGGTCGGGGGCGCAGACCACGCGGTCGCGATCGCGAACTGGGTCACGGGCGAGCTGGTCGCGCGGATCGGAGACGGCGATCCCGCCGCGGCGAAGCTGACCCCGGCGGCGCTCGCCGAGCTGGTCGCCCTGGTCGAAGGCAAAGAAATCTCCAACCAGGCCGCAAAGGAGGTGCTCGACCGGCTGGTGGCCGACGGCGGTGAGCCGCGCGTGATCGTCGAGCAGGCGGGACTGGCGCTGGCCGGAGCCGACGAGCTCGGCGGGATCGTCGAGCGCGTCCTCAGCGAGCACTCCGACGCGGTCGAGCAGATCCGGGCCGGCAACGGCAAGGCGATCGGCGTGATCATCGGTGCGGTGATGCGCGAGACCCGTGGCCGTGCCGACGGCGGCGAGGTCCAGCGGCTCATACGCGAGCAGATCGACGGTTAGCCGAAGCCGTTCAGGGCCCGCGTACAATGACCGGAGACCACCACCAGCGATTGGAGCAGCAGATGGCACGACTGGTTCGCATGGATTCCACCGGTCACACGACGCTTGCGGAGTGGAGCGCCGCGGACGAGTCCTTCGACCTCGCCTGCGCCGCGTTCCTGGAGGAACTGGATCAGGGCTACATCGGCGTCGTCGACCACGGGGCCGGCAAGGCGACGCAGGTGAGGACGCTCCCGGCCGACGCCGAGCTGGTTCTGCTGCGCCGTCCGATCGCCGGCGGCTGACCTGACCTTGAGCGCCGTCGAGCCCGTCGCCGCACAGCGCGGGGAGCCGCTGCCGGAGTTGGGCGCCGTCCACTGGCGCGCTCCGACCGACGCTGCGGCGCTGCGCCGCAGCGGGCGGATCTGGACCGCCTGGACGACGCTCCAGACGGTTCCGTTCGTCGGCGTGTCCGGGGTCCTGATTGCACTCGAGCCGCTCTCGGCGCCGGTCGCGCTCGCGGCGCTCGCGCACGCTTGGATCATTCCTGAGCTCTATGCCTTTCGCGGGGCCAACGTCGCCCGTCCGCGGCGCAGGGCCGAATCCGATTCCGGCGGGCCCGAGCGAGTCGCGCAAGGGCTGCTCGGCGACCTGCTCGGTCATCAGGAGCGCGACCTTCAGCGCTCTTCGGGCCTGGCACTTGAGCGCGGCGAGCTCGGGACCTGGTTGGTCGGTGAGAAGGGCGCCGTCCTCTTCCCACCCGGCGGCCGGCGCGTCCACTGTTTTTGCGTCGGCGTTCCTGATCCCGAGCTGCCACCGTCCGATCGCGTCGCCCATTTACTGCTTGCATTGCGCTCTGACGAGATCGGGTTCGCGACCGTCGCCAACAACGCGTTTTCGGGCGCCGTCTGGCGGCTGCGACGTCGCGTGAGCGTCGAGATGCGCCCCGCGATCCGCGCCGCGGCGAGCGCGGCTCGTTGCGAGCGCCGGTAGCGGGCTGCGGCGTGGTTGCCGAGCGCTCGGGCGGCGGACTGCGCTTCCGCGAAGGCACCGCGCGCGATCTGCGCGCGACGTTCGAGCTGCGCCCCGCGGACGAGCGTGCCGTCGACCCGAGGCCCGACTGGCCCTCCGCGAGGCCGTTCATCCAATTCATGGCCGCCCAGCCCGACGGGGCCTATTGGCTCTGCGAGCGCGAGGGCGAGCTCGCGGGCTACGCGCGCGTCGTTCGGTTCGGCCGCATCGAGGAGGTCACCGAACTCGAGGTCTCGCCGGCCCATCACGGTCTCGGGATCGCCGGCGGATTGCTCGAGCGCTGCTGGCCCGGAGACCCGACCGCCGAGGTCGGCCGGATCGCCGTCGCCGGCGGCTCGGCCGCATCGCTCGCGCTGTTCACCTCTTACGGCGCGATGCCTGTCGCCGGACGCTGGCGGCTGCGCCAGAGCTCCGACGCCTACGTGGAGCGGCGCGCCCAGGAGCTCGAGGACGTCGAGCCGGACACCGTCAGCGTGCTCGAGCACGGGCGGGCGGTCGAGGCGTGGAACCGGTTGGAGCCCTTGGCGCTCGGCCACGAACGGCCGGGCCTGCACGACTTCCTCGGCCGCGATCGCTCGTGTCTGGCCCTGATCAACGCCCAGAGCGGTGAGCCGAGCGGCCTCTGCTGGGTCAGCGCCTCGGGGGAGGTCGGCCCCGCGGTCGGCGCCGAGCCCCAGCACCTCGTCCCGGTTGTGCTCGCAGCGCTCGACCGGATCGCCAACACGCAGCGGCCCGAACACCTCGTGCTCCACCTGACGACGATCGCCTGGTGGGTGCTGCGTCGCCTGCGCGGCCTCGGGTTTCTGGTTGAGGCTTCCTCGTGGATCATGTGCACAGAGCCGATCCCCGGTCTCGACCGATACGTGCCTTCCCGCTCGCCGATGTTGCTCTGACGCTCGGCCGGGTCTGGCGCAAGAACTCGTGCCCGGGAACGAGCGTCGCGTGCGCCGGACCCCGGTGGGGTCTGCGAGAATCGACTGCATGGGCGCATCGATTGCAACGGTCGGGCGGAAAGCGGTCGCGGTCACGGTTCTCGTCGCCGCCGCGTACCTGCTCTTCAAGCTCGCGCTCGGGCTCGTCAGCACGTTGCTCTGGCTGGTGGTCGGCGTCGTCGCGGCGATCGCCATCATCTGGGCGATCCGCGTCCTCTAGGGGTACATCGTGGAGCTCTTCCTGATCCTCTTTACCAGCGGGCTCTCAGCGGCAATCGTCGGCCGCTGGAAGGGCAGCTCTGCGCTGCTCTGGTTCCTGATCGGCTTCTGCCTGCCGCTGATCGGGATTCTGGCGGCGTTCCTGTACCGGTTCGAGCGCGACGAGGCGCGGCGCGAATGCGAGGGCTGCGGAAGGGTCCTGCCGCTTACCAACCAGGTCTGCTTCAGCTGCGGGGAGGATCTTTCCTTCCCAGAGCAGACGCTCGCGCCGCGCTAAGATTCCGTGCTCGGGGGCCGCTGCCGCGATCCGGCAGCAGAGCACCCGCCAATCCGACCCGGAAGGAGCCGTACCGATGAGAGCAGTCGACGCCATCATGGAAAGCCTCAAGGCCGAGGGCGTCGATGTCGTCTTCGGCATCCCCGGGGGCGCGAACCTCCCGACCTACGACGCGCTCTATGACGCCGGCATCCGCCACGTCCTCTGCCGCCACGAGCAGGGCGGGGGCCACGCGGCCGAGGGCTACGCCAAGGCGACCGGCCGGGTGGGAGTCGCGCTCGGCACCTCCGGACCGGGTGCCACCAATCTCGTCACCGCGATCGCCGACGCCGTCATGGATTCGGTCCCGACCGTCTTCCTGACCGGCCAGGTGCGGACCGACCTGATGGGTACCGACGGCTTCCAGGAAGCCGACATCACCGGCATCACGCTGCCGATCGTCAAGCACTCCTTCCAGATCGCGGACCCGCGCGAGATCCCCGACCGGATCCACGAGGCGTTCCACATCGCACGGACGGGCCGTCCCGGCCCGGTGCTGGTCGACATCCCGCAGGACCTCTCGCGCGCCGAGATCAACTACGAGCCCAGCGACGCGATCGCGCTGCCGGGCTACCGTCCGACGACCGACGGCAACGTCAAGCAGATCCGGCTGGCTGCCAAGGCGCTGGCCAACGCACGCCGGCCGGTGATCTACGCAGGTGGAGGCGTGGTCAACGCCGACGGCGCCGAGGAGCTGCGCGAGCTCTGCGCGTCGGACCGTTTCCCGGTCACCTGCACGCTGATGGGGCTCGGTGCCTTTCCTGCCCCGCACGACCAATGGCTCGGGATGCTCGGAATGCACGGCACCCGTGCGGCGAACTACGCGATGGACGAGGCCGACCTGATCTGCTGCATCGGCGCGCGCTTTGACGATCGGATCACCGGCAAGCTGTCGGAGTTCGCGCCGCGAGCGAAGTTCATCCACATCGACATCGACCCGGCGGAGATCTCGAAGAACGTGCCGGCCCACATCCCGATCGTGGGTGACGCGAAGTCGATCGTCTCCAAGCTGACTCGCGAGTATCGAGCGCTGGAGACCGACTCGACGCGGCTCGACGGCTGGTGGGAGCGGGTCCAGTCATGGCGCGATCGCCACCCGCTTGGCTACGTCGACTCGGACGACTCCGAGATCAAGCCCCAGTACATGGTCGAGGCGATGTACGAAGCGACCGAGGGCCAGGCGATCATCACCTCCGACGTCGGCCAGCACCAGATGTGGGCGGCGCAGTATTACCACTTCAGCCGGCCCCGCCAATGGATCAATTCCGGCGGCCTCGGCACGATGGGCTTCGGACTGCCCTCCGCGCTCGGGGCGCAGGTCGGCTGTCCGGATCGAGACGGTCGTCTGCCTCGCCGGCGACGGCTCGTTGCAGATGAACTCGCAGGAGCTCGCGACCTGCGTGGCCGAGAAGATCCCGGTCAAGGTCTTCCTGATGAACAACGGCTTCCTCGGGATGGTCCGCCAGTGGCAGGAGCTGTTCTGGGACAAACGCTACTCCCAGGTCGACATGGGCACGCTGCCCGACTGGGTCAAGCTCGCCGAGGCCTACGGGGCGACGGGGATGCGCGCCACGGAGAAGGGCACGCTCGTCGAGCAGATGCGCGCGGCGCTCGCGACCGACGGCCCGGTCGTGCTCGACGTGCAGGTCACAAAGGAAGAGAACTGTTATCCGATGATTCCCGCCGGTGCCGCCGCGCGGGACATGGTGGGCTGAGACATGGGCGAGCCAGGCACCAAGGAAGTGCTCAACCTCGAGGATCTGGAGGCCGCGAGCGGCTTCCGGACCGGGCGGCGGCACATCCTGTCGATCGTCGTCGAGAACAAGCCGGGCGTGCTGGCCCGGATCGCCGGGCTGTTCGCGCGGCGCGGGTTCAACATCGAGAGCCTCGCGGTCGGGCCGACCGACGACCCGGCGATCTCGCGCGTCACGCTCACGGTCGACGGCGGCCTGCATCCGATCGACCAGGTCACCAAGCAGCTCCACAAGCTGATCAACGTGATCAAGATCCGCGACCTCGAGCCCGGGGACACGGTCGCGCGAGAGCTCGCCCTGTTCAAGGTCTCGGTTGACGACCAGGCCCGCGACCAGGTGATGCAGTTCGCCGAGATCTTCCGCGGTACGGTCGTGGACGTCTCGCGTAGGTCGTTGACGATCGAGGTCACCGGGACCGACGACAAGATCGCGGCACTCGAGAAGATGGTCCGGCCGCTCGGGCTGATCGAGATGGTGCGAACGGGCGAGATCGCCGTCGCCCGAGGTCGCTCGGCCACCTAGGCATGAGCCTTCGGACACGCGAGAGCGCGGGTCCGTTCGAGCTCGACCGTGCCACCCGCGCCCGGCTCGAAGGTCACTGGCGAGCGCCTGCTCCGCGGTCGGCCGGCGTGGCGCGCCGGCGCTGGCCGCGATCACGGTGCCTGTGCCGGCCGATCTGGACCTGTCGGCGTGCGTCCTGGCGGCGGCCTCGGACGCCGGAGAGCGGCGGTTCTGCATGGAGCAGCCCGACCGCTCCGGGTTCGTGCTCGCGGGCCTCGGCTGCGCACGGATGCTCGAGTCGACCGGCGCCGGGCGTCTGACCGACCTCCTCGAGCGGACGCGCGCCCTGTCCGCGTCCGCGTTCGTCGACGATCCCGCGCGCGACCGCCACGCGCCTGCCCACGCGGGGTCGGTCTGGACCGGTGGGTTCGCCTTCGCGCCCAGCGGCGGGTCCTCGAATGACTGGCGCGGGCTCGCCCCGGCGCAGCTCGTACTTCCCGAGATCGCTTTCGCGCGGGCGGATGGGGAGGCGCGCATGACCGTCTGCGCGGTGGTCGAGCCGGGCGATGACGAGGCCGTCCACCTCGACCGGCTGCTCGCCCGTGTCGAAGGGCTGCGCGTCGCTTCGATGCCGTTGCTGGACCCCGATCCGGTCGCGGCCGTCAGGGTTTCGGGGGTTGCGGCTGCATCCCACTACGAGGGCGCGGTCGCCCGCGCCATCGAACGGATCCTCGCCGGTGGCGTTGAGCAAGGTCGTGCTGGCCCGCGAGGTCGCGGTCGAGGCTCCGCGACCGTTCGAGGCGGGCGCCGTCTTCGACGGCTTGCGCTCGCGTGTTCCCGGCGCTGCTTCTCCTATCTGGTGGGCGAGGGCGAGACCACCTTCCTCGGGGCCAGCCCGGAGCTGCTCGTCCGCCGCGAGGGGGCCCGCGCGCAGACCGTGGCGCTCGCCGGCACCACCCGTCGCAGCGCCGACCCGTCCGTCGACGATCATCTCGGCGAGCAGTTGCTGCGCAGCGCCAAGGACCGCGAGGAGCAGGCGATCGTCGCCCGCCGGATCGAGCGCTCGCTCGATCCGGTCAGCGTCTGGGTCACCGCCGCCGACGAGCCCGTCGCTCGTCCAGGTCCACAACGTCCAGCACCTGGCGACGCCGATCCGTGCCCAGCTCGCGCGGTCGATGTCGGCACTCGAGCTCGCCGACCTCCTACACCCGACTCCGGCGGTCGGCGGTGAGCCGGCAGCGACGTGGCGCTCGAGCTGATTCCCGAGCTCGAGGGTTTCGATCGCGGCTGGTACGCCGGCGGCGTGGGGTGGACCGACCTCGTCCGAGGACGGCGAGTTCTGCGTAGCCATCCGCTGTGCGCTGCTGCGCGGCCGGACGGCGCACCTGTATGCCGGGCTGCGGCATCGTTCGCGACTCGGTCCCGAGCCGAGGAGCTCGCCGAGGCCGAGATCAAGCTGCAGGCGCTGCTACCGCTCCTGGTGTAGAGCCCGCCGGGGTCGTGCCACGCGCGGCCGGACCATCGATCACGTTTCGTCGGCTAGAGCCAGCGCGGCGCCGACATGCGCCTCGATCGCCCGGTGGGCCGCGACGTTCTCGGCGCGATCGGACCGAACCTCGAGCAGGCCTCCGTCGGCGAGCGCGGCGGGGAGGTCCTCCTGGCGTGACGACGCGATGGGTGAGCCCTGCGAGCGCCGCGAGGTCGGTCGAGCGACACGTCATGGGGTGTCGCGAGCAAGCGCTCGTAGCCCGGCGGGGGCCCGGTCGCTACCGGAAGGAAGTCGAAGATCCCGCCGCCGCCGTTGTCGATGCAGACGATCGTCAGCTGCGCGCCGAGGCGGCGCGCGGTGATCAAGTCCGCCGACGTCGTGGATCAGCGCGAGCTCACCGATCAGCAGGAAGGTGCGGCCGGCCGTCGCCAACGCCGCGCCCGCGGCCGAGGAGACCACCCCGTCGATGCCGTTGGCGCCGCGGTTCGACGAGGACTCTCGCGTCGGCGGGCAGCGACGGGAAGAAGGCCTCGACGTCGCGGATCGGCATCGACGAGCTGACCCAGAGAGTGTCTCCATCGGCGAGCGCCGTGCCGCAGCGCCCGGGCCGTCCGCGGCTCGACAGCCGGGACGGCGGCAAGAGCTTCGGGGACGACCCCGTCGGCTGTCTTCCAGGCCTCGATCCAGCCCGGGTCCGGCGCTGTCGTCATGAGCTCCATCAGCGCCGCCGCGAACACGCCGGGGTCTGCACCGACCATCAGCTCGGCCGTGCGCGTCGGCTCATGCCAGCGACCGCCCGGATCGATGACGACCTGCCGGCGAGCGGTGAGCCAGGCGCGCAGCGGCTTGGAGGTCGGCGTCTCCCCGAAGCGCAGGACCAACTCGGTGCGCCGTTCCGGCCACGAAACCGTGATGGCGGAGCAGGCCGTCGTAGTGGCAGACGACGTGTGAGCGGTCGTGAGGGCCGCAGCGCAGGCCCGATAGCGGATCGGCGAGCAGCGGCCAACCGAGTGCACTGGCGAGCGCGGCGACCTCGTTGCGGACGCCCGCGACGCCCTCGCCGCAGACGATCTGCACCGCGCGAGCCGGACAACTGTTCGGCGACCGCCTCGATCAGCGCCGGGTCCGGGTGGCGCGCGGGTTGGGCTGATCGAGTCCAGGGCCGCCCGTCAGGACGGCCGCCCCAGTCAGCGGCGTCGAGCGGCTCGGGGGCAGCGTCGAGCGGCTCGCGCAGCGGGAGATTCAAGTGAACGGGTCCGGCGCGGCCGGCGGCCGCCTCGGCCACGGCTCGGCACGCCAGCGCGCGGTGGTGTGTGGCGGTCGTTCGTCCGGGCTCGTGAGAGCCGATCTCCACAAACCACCGAACCGCGTCGCCGTAGAGCTTGATCTGATCGATCGCCTGTCCGGCGCCGACGTCGCGCAGCTCGGGCGGCCGGTCCGCGGTCAGGACGATCAGCGGGACGGCTGCCTGATCGGCCTCGACGACGGCCGGCAGCAGGTTCGCCGCCGCCGTTCCGGAGGTGCAGGTGACGAGTACAGGGCGGCCCGACGCACGTGCGAGGCCGACCGCGACGAAGCCCGCGCTGCGCTCGTCGAGGACCGAGTGGGCCTCGATCGCCGGCTCGCCCTCGAGCGCGAGCAGGATCGGCGCGTTTCGCGACCCGGGAGAGCAGACGGCGTCGGTCACTCCGCAGCGAGCAAACTCGTCGACCATCGCCTGGATCGGAGCAATGGTTCGGTTGGTTGGGATCATCACGCTGTGAACATCGCCGAGCAGCCCACGGTCCTGTTCATCCCCGGCTTCATGCAGCGGGGCGAAGCTTGGCGTCCGGTGGCCGAGATCGTCGGCGAACGGTACCGGAGCATCTGCCTGGATCCGCGTAGCGCGACGCTCGCGGGGCGGGTCGACGAGGTTGCCACGGCGGGTCGCGATGCGGTGCTCGCCGGGTATTCGCTCGGCGGGCGGCTCGCGCTGGGCGCCGTTCTGGCCGCGCCGCGAGCGTTCCGCGGCCTGATCACGATCGGGGCCGGTGCGGGCATCACCGACCCGGCCGAACGCGCTCGTCGACTCGCGGCCGATCGCGCGTTCGCCGACTGGATCGAGACCCAGCCAATCGAGACGATCGTCGAGCGGTGGGAGCGTCAGCCGATCTTCGCGACCCAGTCCTCGGACCTCGTCGACCGTCAGCGGGCTGGGCGATTGGCGCACGACCCAGTGGAGCTCGCGACGCTGCTGCGTTCGGCCGGGCAGGGTGCGATGGAGCCCGTGTGGGACCGGCTCGGCGACCTTCAGATCCCCGTCCTCGCCCTGGTGGGTGAGCTCGACACCGCCTACCTCGCACACGCCGCGCGGCTGGCGGCAGCGGTCCCCGACGGTCAGTCGGTCTCGATCGCCGCGGCGGGGCATGCTCCCCAGCTGGAGCGTCCGGCCGAGACGGCGAGCTCAATCCTCGAGTTCCTCGACGCTCGCTTCGGGTAGGTCGAGCGGATCGAGGGCGATCCCGAGCCCGGCGCCAGCGGGAACGGAGATCTGGCCGCCTCGAGCGCCAGTGAGTGCAGCTGCAAGCGGACCCGAGAACAGGTTCAGCGTCGCGAGGCCGGATGCGGTCGTCACTCGCTGGGTCGCGGCGAGCCGCAGGCCGGCGGAGATCCCCCATGGTCCGTCCAGCGTGCTCGAGAGATAGGCCCCGAGTGCCGCGCGCTCGGCTTCCCTCAGCGCTTCGACGGCCGCCTCCGGACCCCCGCAGGTCGAGAGCTTGATGCAGACGAGGTCGCATGCGTCGCGGTTCGCCGCCCCGCGCACGTCCGCGGCGCCTCGGATCGATTCGTCCGCCGCGATCGGCACGGAGATGCGACCGCGCAGCTCTGCGAGCTCGGGCAGTGTCGCGCAGGGCTGCTCGACGAACTCGAGGCGGTGATGCTCGATTGCCTCGATCGCGCGCACCGCCTCGGCAACCGTCCAGGCCCCGTTGGCGTCGACGCGAAGGGCGGGACCGGGACCGACCGCCCCGCGCACGGCCGCCAGCCGCTGCTCGTCGTCGGCGAGCCCGACCTTGACCTTGAAGTGCTGGTAGCCGGCGGCCGCGCCGGCGGCCGCGAGCTCGGCGGCCCGGCCCGGCGGGGCGGCCGGGATGGTCAGGTTGACCGCGATCGGCGAGCCCTCGGCGCCCAGCGCCGGTAGACCCTCACTCCGACCTCGCAGGTCGAGCTCGGCCAACTCCAGGCAGGCGAGCGCCGCCGGTGGGGGACTGCCGCCGCCGGCGGGTCCGCGCAGGAACGCGACGCAGTCCTCGATCGTCTGACCGTCGTAGCCCGGGAGCGGGGCCGCTTCCCCGACCCCGATCACCCCGTCCTCGTTCTCGAGTCGCAGGATCAGCAGCGACCGTTGCGAGAGCGAGCCACGCGCCGTCGCGAACGGCTCGCGGAACGGGACCTCGACCCGGATCAGCGAGCGCCTCAGGACAGCAGGACTCCAATCGTGAGCAGCAGCGAGTAGCCGCCGAGCAGCAAGCCGGCGTCGGCCAGCGCGCGGTTGAGCGCCGGTCCATCACGACGGTCGCGCAGCGTGGTCGCCAGCCGTAGGGCGATTGGCGCGCTCAGCAGCGTCAGCAGGATCCAGGGCGAGAGCGCCCCGGCGAGCAGCATGGCGGGCGGCGTGAGGTAGGCGGTCACGAGCATCGCGTCGAAGAGGATCGCGGCGCGCTCACGCCCCAGCCGCACCGCGAGCGTGTGCTTGCGGGCGCGGCGGTCGGTATCCACGTCGCGGACGTTGTTGATCACGAGAATCGCCGCCGCCAGCATTCCGACCGGGACCGACAGCGCGAACGCCTGCCAGGCGTAGCTCTCGGTCTGGACAAAGTAGGAGCCGACGACCGCGACGACGCCGAAGAACAGGAAGACGAACAGCTCGCCGAGTCCGGCGTAGCCGTACGGGCGCGGGCCACCGGTGTATAGAACGCCGGCGGCGATCGACGCGAGTCCGACGAAGAGCAGCTCGATTCCGGCGACCGCGACCAGGTAGGCGCCGGCGGCGAGCGCGATCGCGAACGCGAGGTAGGTCCAGGCGAGCACACGGCGGGGCGGGACCAGTCCGCCGGCGGTCACCCGCAGCGGACCGAGGCGGTCGTCGGTGTCGGCGCCGCGGCGCGCGTCTGAGTAGTCGTTGGAGAGGTTCGTTCCGATCTGGATGAAGATGCTGCCGATCAGCGCCGCTGCGAACGCTGCCGGCCGGAACGTCGCCGCCTCGGTCCACGCGAGCGCGCTGCCGACGAGAACCGGCGCGATCGCCGCCGGCAGGGTCCGCGGTCGCGCTGCGATCGCCCAGACGCGCAGCGGCGACAGAGATCGTCCGGCGGTTGCCGTCAAGGCCGCTTCGGGAACTTCGCGAAGTCCGGTCGCCGACCCTCGCGGTAGGCGTCGCGGCCCTCCTGGGCCTCTTCGCTGCCGTAGAAGAGGAGGTTCGTGTCGTGCGCGAGCTGCTGGATGCCCGACAGACCGTCGTCGGCTGCGTTGAAGCTCGCCTTGAGCAGCCGCAGGGAAAAGGGGGAGAGGGCGAGCATCTCCTCACACCACGAGACCGTTTCCCGCTCGAGCTCCTCGAGCGGCACGACCGTGTTGACCAGTCCCATATCGAGCGCCTGCTCGGCGTCGTACTGGCGGCAGAGGTACCAGATCTCCCGCGCGCGCTTCTGGCCGATCTGGCCTGCGAGCAGGCTCGCACCGAAGCCGCCGTCGAACGAGCCGACCCGCGGACCCGTTTGTCCGAAGCGGGCGTTATCAGCGGCGATCGAGAGGTCGCAGACGACGTGCAGCACGTGGCCACCACCGATCGCGTAGCCGGCGATCATCGCGATCACGGGCTTCGGCAGTCGCCGGATCTGAACCTGGAGGTCGGTTACGTGGAAGCGGCCGACGCCCGCCCGACCGGCTTCGTCCTCGGCGAGGTAGCCGGAGTCGCCGCGGACCCGCTGGTCGCCACCGGAGCAGAACGCGAGCGGCCCCTCTCCGGTCAGGACGATCACGCCGATCGTGGTGTCCTCGCGGGCGAACTCCAGCGCGCGCGAGATGTCGATCAGCGTCTGGGGCCGGAAGGCGTTGCGGACCTCGGGGCGGGCGATCGTGATCTTGGCGATTCCGCCCGCCGTCTCGTAGCGGATGTCGGTGAACGGCTCCCCGCTCGTCTGCCACTCGGCCCCGGGCTCGATCACGCGTCCTGAGTGCTGCTGGGCGAAGTCGGTCATCGGCGGGGCCTACGATAGTTCGCCTGGACGACTGGCTGTCTCTCCGAGCACGTACCCATCCCGACCGGATCGCCGTCGAGGCTGGCGACGCGACGCTGTCCTACGCCGACCTCGAAGGACGCGTCGAGGGGATTGCCGGCGGACTGACGGCGCTGGGGCTCGGGCCCGATGACCGCGTCGGCCTTGCGCTGGCGCCGAGCGCGGACTTCGTCGTCGGCCTGCACGCGATCGGCCGGATCGGCGCCGTTGCGGTCGCGCTCGACCCACGGTCGACGGGCGCGGAGCGTGCCCAACGCGAGCGGGCGGCCGCGACCGTCGCGGTACTCAGCGAGTTGCCCGATCCGAGCCGCGGGTCAGTACACGCCGCGCACCTCGACCGCGGCGCGATCCAGACGGTGATCTTCACGTCCGGAACGACCGGCGAGCCCAAGCCGGTGGAGCTGACCTACGCCAACCACGCCGGCAGCGCACTCGCCGCGGCCTGGAACGTCGGCCTCGATCCCGACGATCGCTGGCTCAGCGCGCTGCCGTTGTTCCACATCGGTGGTCTGGCGATCGTGCTGCGGGCTGCGATCTATGGGACGACCGCGGTGATCCACGAGCGGTTCGAGCCCGATCGGGTGATCGACGCCTTCGAGCGCCGCGCGATCACGCTTTGCTCGCTCGTCCCGACGATGCTGCGCCGGCTGCGCGACGGCGGTCTCGGCTCGGCCCCCGATTTGCGCGCCTGCCTGCTGGGTGGCGCTCCGGTCCCGGGGGACCTGCTCGACTGGGCGCGCGCGGCGGCCCTGCCGATCGTCCCCACCTACGGCATGACCGAGACCGCATCGCAGGTCGCGACGCTGACCCCCGCCGAGGCGCTCGCCGGCGTCCGCGGGGCGCGACCGCTTCCCGGGGTCGAGTTGAAGACCTCGCCCGAGGACGAGCTGCTCGTCCGTGGCCCGATGGTCGCGCCGGGCGAGATCTCGGGGGACGGCTGGCTCCACACCGGAGACCTCGGCCGCGTCGACGAGAACGGGCTGCTGCAGATCGGGGGGCGACTCAAGGACGTGATCGTGACCGGCGGCGAGAACGTCGGCGCTGTCGAGGTCGAGCAAGCGCTGCTCTCCCATCCGGCCGTATCCGACGCCGCCGTTCTCGGCGTTCCCGACCCGGAGTGGGGGGAGGCGATCGTCGCTCTGGTGATCCTGCGAGGCCCGGCCGAGGATGCGGAGCTGCTGGCTCACTGCCGCGAGCGGATCTCGCGGTACAAGGTCCCGAAGCGAATCGAGCGCGTTGCGGAGCTGCCGCGCAACGTGGCCGGGAAGCTGCTCCGCGCTCAACTGCGAATCCCGGATCCCGAAAGCGATCGCTAGAGTGCCCGGCCGATGATCTACGACAACGATGCAGACCTCTCCAAGCTCGACGGCAAGACCGTCGCGATCCTGGGCTTCGGCTCTCAGGGCCACGCGCACGCGCTCAACCTCAAAGACTCCGGGGTCGATGTCGTCGTCGGCCTGCGCGAGGACTCCTCCTCGGTCGCAAAGGCCGAGCAGGGCGGCCTGACCGTCCTCCCGATCGCCGATGCGGCGAGCCGCGGCGACGTCGTGATGATCCTTCTCCCGGACGAGCAGCAGGCCGCGGTATGGGAGTCCGATATACGCGACGGGATTGCGCCGGGCAACCTCCTGATGTTCGCGCACGGGTTTTCGATCCACTTCGATCAGATCGCGCCCGGCCCCGAAGTTGACGTCGGAATGGCTGCCCCGAAGGGGCCCGGTCACCTCGTTCGTCGACAGTACGTCGAGGGCAGTGGCGTCCCCGGTCTGACCGCCGTCCACCAGGACGCCTCGGGCTCGGCGCGCGACCTCGTCCTCGCCTACGCCAAGGGGATCGGTTGCACCCGCGCCGGCGTGATCGAGACCTCCTTCCGCGAAGAGACCGAAACCGACCTCTTCGGAGAGCAGGCGGTGCTCTGCGGCGGCGCCTCAGAGCTCGTCCGAGCGGGCTACGAGACGCTCGTTGATGCCGGCTATGACCCTCGGCTCGCATACTTCGAGTGCCTCCACGAACTGAAGTTGATCGTCGACCTGATGTACGAGAAGGGGATCAGCGGCATGCGCTACTCGATCTCCAACACCGCCGAGTACGGCGACCTCACCCGCGGGAAGCGGATCATCACCGACGAGACCCGTGCCTCGATGCGCCAGATCCTCTCGGAGATCCAGTCGGGTGAGTTCGCGCGCGAGTGGATCGCCGAGAACGCCGCCGGCCAAGAGAACTTCCAGCGGATGCGCGAGGAGCAGCAGAACCATCAGGTCGAGCGCGAAGGCAAGCAGCTCCGCTCGATGATGCCCTGGATCGACACCGAGTTCTAGGTCCGGGCGCTCCGATCCCGGCGATTCCCGAACAGCTCAAGCCCGTTGACGGGCGTTTTGGGTGCGGGCCGTCAAAGGTGCGGCCGGAGGCCCTTCAGAGCCTCGTAGAAGCGGCCGAGCTGATGGGAACGTCGCACCGGCAGCAGCCGGTCAAGGACCTGGTGGCGCGGGTTCGCTCCGGCACCGCCGCGCTCCTGGAGGCCCCGGACGGGTACGAGGTCGTACTCGGCAATGGAGGCACGACGGCGTTCTGGGACGCGGCCGCGACCTGCTTGGTCCGCGAGCGGGCGCTGCACATGGTCTGCGGCGAGTTCTCCGGCAAGTTCGCCCAGGTGACCGCGGGTGCCCCGTTCCTCGAGGACCCGATCGTGATCGACGCCGAACCGGGCAGCGCCGCCGTGCCGGTCGGCGACCCCGCGGCCGATGTCATCGGCTGGGCCCACAACGAGACTTCGACCGGCGTGATGACGGCCGTCGAGCGGCCCGAGGGCGCTGGCGATGCCCTGGTGCTCGTCGATGCCACCTCCGGCGCCGGAGGGCTTCCGGTCAACCCCGCGGCCGCTGACGTCTACTACTTTGCGCCGCAAAAGGGCTTCGGCTCCGACGGCGGGCTCTGGCTCGCGCTGATGAGCCCGGCAGCGATCGAGCGGATCGGAGAGCTCGACGGCGCCTCCGGCCGCTGGCAGCCGAGCTTCCTGTCGCTCGCGACGGCGCTCGAGAACTCGCGCAAGGACCAGACCTACAACACACCCGCGCTCGCGACGCTCATCATGCTCGCGGAGCAGCTCGAGTGGATGCTCTCCTCGGGCGGGCTGGAGTGGTGCGTGGAGCGGACGAAGACGTCCTCGGACCACCTCTACGGCTGGGCCGATGCTTCGGGGGCCGCGACGCCGTTCGTGGCCGATCCGGCGAACCGCTCACTCGTCGTCGGCACGATCGACTTCGACGACACCGTCGATGCGACGGCCCTGGCGAAGGTCTTGCGAGCGAACGGGGTCGTCGATGTCGAGCCCTATCGCAAGCTGGGCCGCAACCAGCTGCGGATCGGGATGTTCCCGGCGATCGACCCCGCCGACATCGAGGCGCTGACCGCATGCATCGACTGGGTGGTCGACAACGACTCGGAGGTACGGGGATGAGACCCCACCGGGTCCTCATCCAGCAGCGCTCACCCCGTAGGGGCGCGACTCGATGAGCGGCACCGAAGGACGGGCGCGCGTCCTGGTCAAGGAGAAGCTCGCCGACTCGGGGGTCGATCTGCTGCGCGAGCACTTCGACGTCGACCTGGGCGTTGACTGGGACGAGTCGGAGCTGATCGAGCGGATCGGCGACTACGACGCGATCCTGATCCGCTCGGCGACCAAGCTGACCGCTGAGCTGATCGAGCGGGGGCAGCGTCTCAAAGTTATAGGCCGCGCCGGGATCGGCGTCGACAACGTAGATGTCGAGGCGGCGACCAAGGCCGGGGTGATCGTGGCTAACGCTCCAGCTTCGAACGTGGTCGCCGCGGCCGAGCACACGATCGCCCTGATGCTCGCGCTTTGCCGCAACGTGCCGCAGGCCCACGGATCGCTCAAGAGCGGCAAGTGGGAGCGGTCGAGCTTCGGCGGCATCGAGGTCTATGGCAAGACGCTCGGCATCGTCGGCTTCGGCCGGATCGGGCAGCTGGTCGCCGAGCGCGCCCAGGGGTTCGACATCAACGTGCTCGCCTATGACCCGTTTGTCGCCGCCGAGCGCTACCGCGAGTTAGGGGTGGAGAAGGCCGAGAGCTCAGCTGAGCTCTACGCGCGCGCCGACATCGTGACGATCCACCTCCCGAACACCCCCGACACCGCCAACTGGCTCGATGCCGAGGCCTTCGCGCAGATGCGAGATGGCGCGCTGGTCATCAACTGCGCTCGCGGCGAACTGGTCGACCATGACGCGCTGCTCGCAGCGCTTCAGTCCGGCAAGCTCGGCGGCGCCGCCCTGGACGTCTTTCCGACCGAGCCGATCACCGAGCACCCGCTGTTCGCGCTCGACAACGTCGTCGTCACCCCGCACCTCGGCGCCTCAACGACCGAGGCCCAGGATCGCGCGGGCGTCCAGACCGCCGAGCAGGTGATCCTGGCGCTACACGGGGGCTCGGTGACGACCGCCGTCAACGTTCCGACCGTCCGGCCTGAGGACATGGCCGTCCTCGGACCCCTGCTGCCGCTCTGCGAGAGCCTCGGACGGCTGGCGGTCGGGCTGACATCGGCCTCGTCGATCGACCGGATCGAGGTCAGCTTCGAGGGCCGGCTGGCGGAGTTCGACACCCGGCCCCTGACGACCGCGGTACTGATCGGCGTGCTGCGCGATCACACCGAGGAGCACGTGAACGTCGTCAACGCCCCGTCGCTCGCCGAGGCACGCGGAATCGTGATCTCCGAGCGCAAGCAGGGCGAGTCGGTCAACTTCAACGAGTTGGTCGGTGTCGCGATCGTTTCGGGCGAGGCGCGCGTGGACGTCGCCGGCACCGGCTTCGGCCCCAAGAGCGTGCCCCACCTCGTTTCGGTCCACGGGCAGAGCTTCAACCTCGCCCTCGCTCCGCACCTCGCCGTCTTCCGCTACGTCGACCAACCGGGGATGGTCGGGCGGGTCGGCTCGATCTTCGGCGAGCACGGGGTCAACATCGCCTCGGCGGCGATCGGCGCCGAGGGCACCGTCGGCGACGAGGCCGTCATGACGGTCACTACGGACGCCGCCGTCCCGCCGGCGGTGATCGACGCGATCGTCGCGCTCGAGGGGTTCCACGACGGACGGGCGGTGAACCTGTGAGGGCGCTCGTGATCACAGCCCACGGCGCCCCGGAGGTGCTTCGCGTCGAGCAGCGTCCTGATCCCGAGCCGGGAATCGGACAGGTCCGGATCGCCGTTAAAGCCGCCGGCATCAACTTCGCAGACGTGATGGCGCGGATGGGGCTCTATCCGGACGCGCCGAAGCTCCCGAGCGTCGTCGGCTACGAGTTCGCCGGCGTGGTCGAGTCACTGGGCCCGGATGTCACCGGCGTCGCGGTCGGAGACCGGGTGCTCGGCGGCAGCAGGTTCGGCGGGTACGCCGAGTTCGTCGTCACCGATGCCGAACAGCTGATTCCGCTGCCGGAGGACTGGAGCTTCGAGGAGGGCGCGGCCTTCCCGGTCAACTACGCCACCGCCTACGCGGGCCTTTGCCGTTACGGCGCGATGCTCAGCGGTGAGCGGGTGCTGCTGCACGCCGCGGCCGGCGGCGTCGGGATCGCGGCCACCCAGATCGCGAAGCTCGTCGGCGCCGAGGTGTTCGGCACGGCCTCGCCCTCGAAACATGAGGCGATTCGCGGCTTCGGCGTGGATCACCCGATCGACTACCGCGACAAGGATTTCGTCAAGGAGATCCGCCGCATGACCGGGATGAAGGAGCCGCTCGACATCGTGATGGACGCGGTCGGCGGGTCGAGCTTCCGGCGCAGCTTCTCGTTGCTCGGCGCCGGCGGTCGGCTCGTCTGCTTCGGAGCGTCGTCGTTCGTCTCGGGCGAGAAGCGCAACGTGGTCCACGCCCTGCGCGGCGTGATCGAGACGCCCTGGTTCAATCCGATGCGGCTGATGCCGCCGTCGAAGGCCGTGATCGGCCTCAACATGCTGACGCTCTGGGATGCCAAGGGCTCGCTGGACGAATACGTCCAGCCGCTGTCGGAGTGGATTGCCGCGGGGTCGCTGCGGCCCGTCGTCGCGGAGGCGTTTCCGCTCGAGCGGGGGCCCGATGCACACCGTTTCATCCAGGAGCGCAAGAACGTCGGCAAGGTCGTCCTGACGCTCTAGAACGGCCGTGCGCTCGGTGGTACCCTGCGTCGGGATGACGTTCCTGCTCGACCTTCGACTTCTCCTCCTCCCCCCTCGGGGGGAATAGCGCGTGGCGGCCGCCGAAAGCCGCGAACCAGGAGAGACCTCGAGGGACGAACATCGAAAGGAACGACATGACTGACCCACATCCCAATCCCGACCGAGACCCCACGCGGCGCGTGCGGATCTTCGACACGACTCTGCGCGACGGCGAGCAATCGCCCGGCATCTCGCTCAACCGCCAGGAGAAGGTCGAGATCGCCCACCAACTCGCACGGCTCGGCGTCGACATCATCGAAGCCGGCTTTCCGATCTCCTCACCGGGTGATTTCGAGTCGGTCCAGGCGATCGCGCGGGAGGTCGAGGGCCCGGTCATCTGCGGTCTGGCAAGAACCGCGCATCAGGACATCGACGCCGCCTGGAACGCGGTCAAGGACTCGCCGCGGCCGCGGATCCACACCTTTATCTCGACCAGCGACATCCACATCGTCCATCAGCTCCAGACGACTCGCGAGGACGTGAAGGGGCAGGCGAAGGCCGCCGTCGCTCACGCTCGCCAGTACTGCGAGGACGTCGAGTTCTCGCCGATGGACGCGACCCGGGCGGACTGGGAGTTCACCGCCGAGGTGATCCAGATCGCGCTCGAGGAGGGCGCGACCACGATCAACGTCCCCGACACGGTCGGTTATTCGATGCCGAACGAGTACGCCCACATGTGGAGTGAGCTCTACCGGCTGGTCCCGGACCTGAACAAGGTGACGACCTCAGTTCACTGCCATAACGATCTCGGGTTGGCCGTCGCCAACTCGTTTGCGGGCGTCGAGGCCGGCTGCAGGCAGGTCGAGTGCGCGATCAACGGGCTCGGGGAGCGGGCGGGGAATGCCTCACTGGAGGAGATCGTGATGCTGCTCAGCGTCCGCGAGGCCGGGCACGGCCTCTACAGCGAGGTCGCGACGCGCGAGATCGCCCGCACGAGCCGCCTCGTGTCGCGGCTGACCGGCTACCAGGTGCAGCCGAACAAGGCGATCGTCGGCCGCAACGCCTTCGCCCACGAGTCCGGGATCCATCAGGACGGCGTGCTCAAGGAGCGGACGACCTACGAGATCATGGACGCCACCGACGTCGGCCTGGAGGCCAACTCGATCGTGCTCGGCAAGCACTCGGGCCGCCACGCCCTGCGCGATGCGCTCGAGCAGCTCGGCTTCAAGGTCGACGGTCACGCGCTGAACGTCGCCTTCAAGCGGTTCAAGGAGGTCGCCGACAAGAAGAAGCAGGTGACCGCGATGGATCTCGAGGCGCTCGTCACAGACGAGATCCGCGCGACCCAGGAAGGCGCGTTCGCGCTCGAGTCCTTCGAGGTCGAGGCCTCCTCGGGCCGTTCGCCGCACGCGAGTGTCCGAGTCAGGTTGCCCGGGGGAGAGATCGCCGAGGGCAGCTTCACCGGGGACGGCCCGATCGATGCGTTCTTCAGCGCGCTGAACGCCGCGACCGGGCGCGAAGGGCGGCTCAAGGAGTACCTCGTGGGGGCTGTCACCGGCGGCCGCGACGCGCTCGGTGAGGTCACCGTTCGGATCGAGCTCGACGGCATCAGCGCATCGGGCCAGGGCGTCTCGACCGACATCCTTGCCGCCTCGGGGCAGGCGTATCTGCGCGCGCTGACCAACGCGCTGGCGAAGACCTCGCCCGTGACCGAGGCCGAGCACCACCTCGAACGGGCGGCTTCGCGGCAGCCGACGCCATAGCGGAGTCGGCCACGCCCGCCGAGCCGTTCACGTTCGTCGACGGGGAGCGGCTGATTCGGTTCGGGTCGGGCGCGCTCGGCGAGGCGGGTGAGCTGCTCGCCGAGCGCGGGTTCGAGGGGTACGCGCTGCTCACCACGGCCCGGGCGCGTCCGCTCGCCGGCGATCTCGGTACGGAAGCAAACGTGGTGATCGAGGTCGGGGCGGGAGCGGTCCCCGAGCTCGCCGCTGCTGCACGGGCCGATCTGGCTGGTCGACCGCTTCTCGCTTTTGGCGGAGGCCGAGTCGTCGACGTCGCCAAGGCGGTTGCCGGGGCGGAGGGGGTTGTTTGTGGCGCGATCCCGACGACGCTCGCGGGCTCGCCGATGACGCCGTTCCATCGACTGCCCAGCGACGCCCCGCGCGGCCGTCTCGTGCGGCCGAGCCTCGTCATCGCCGATCCGGAGCTGATGGCCTCGGCACCGCAGCCGCTGCTAGCCGCAACCGCGATGAACGGGCTGGCCCATGCGTTCGAGTCGCTCTACACCCCGCTCGCCAATCCGGTGGCACGGTCGGCAGCGCTGCGGGCGGCGCGTGGCTTTGCGGCCGGTCTCGCGGATCCCGACGCGCCGGATGCGGGGGAGCTGGCGCTTGGCGCCGTACTCGCGGGCTACGCCGTCGGGACGACCGGCTTCGCGATCCATCATGCGACCTGTCAGACGATCGTGCGGATGGTTTCGACGCCGCATGCCGAGACGAATGCAGTGATGCTCCCCCATACGGTGGCTTTCATGGCCGAGCTGGCGCCGGAGGCGGTGGGTGCGTTTGCCCAGGCGCTGGGGGCCGGGGATGATCCTCACGCCGCCGCGGGCGCTGTCGCCGCGCTCGCGGCGCATGCTGGGCCGAGAACGCTCGGAGAGCTCGGTGTACGGCAGCAATGGAGTGAGCACATCGCGAAGGCGGTCGCCGAGCATCCGGCCCTGGCCAATACGCCGCCCTCGAAGCCGACGCGTGAGCAGATCGAGGCCCTGCTCGCGACGGCGTTGTGACGGTCGGCCCGGTCCGTACGTGATAACGTACGAGCGTAATGGCAATCGCGACATCCGAGCCCGCCACGATCGGCCCTCGCCTGCGGGCGCTGCGCGAGGCCCACGATCTGTCCCTGCGCGACCTCGCCGAGCGTTCCGGGGTCTCCGCGCCGATGCTGTCTCAGGTCGAGCGAGAGGAGACGAGCCCGACGCTCGCTGTCGCCGCCCGGATCGCGGCCGGTCTTGAGCTCTCGCTCTCGCAGCTGCTGCGCCTCGACGAGGGTGACGGCGTGTCGATCGTCCGGAGGGCTGATCGGCGCGGCGGCGGATCGGTCCGGCGCGGCCATCGGTACGAGATCCTGACGCCGCCACTCCCCGGTCAGCGGGCCGAGCTCTCCGAGCACGTCCTCAGCGCGGGCGCGAGCACGGGCGGGCCCGACGACCCGCCGATCCACGAGCCCGGCAGCCGGGAGACGACGGTTGTCACAGGCGGCGCATTGACGCTTTCCTGCGACGGCGTCGAGTACGCCTTGAGCGAGGGCGATTGCGTCACCTTCGACGCCGACCTGCAGCACCACTTCAAGAACCACGGTCCCGACGAAGCCCGCTTCGTGGCCGTTGTCTCCGCCGGGCTGAGAAGGAGCTGAACCCGATGGCGAAGACGCTGCTCGACAAGATCTGGGAAGCGCACGAGGTTGCGCCCGGGCTGCTGTTCGTCGACCTGCACCTCGTCCACGAGGTCACCTCGCCCCAGGCGTTCGACGGATTGCGGCTCGCCGGCCGCGAGGTACGCCGTCCCGATCGCACGCTCGCGACGGCCGACCACAACGTCCCGACCGACGGTTCGACGCGCGCTGCCCAGATCCGCGATCAGCTGTCGCGCGTCCAGGTCGAGACGATGGAGCGCAACTGCGCCGAGTTTGGCGTCCCGGCCTACTCGCTGGGCTCCGACCGGCAGGGAATCGTCCACGTGATCGGTCCCGAGCTGGGCGTCACCCAGCCGGGAATGACGATCGTCTGCGGCGATTCGCACACCGCCACCCACGGGGCCTTCGGAGCGCTCGCCTTCGGAATCGGGACCAGCGAGGTCGAGCACGTGCTCGCCACCCAGACGCTCGGGCAACAGAAGCCGAAGTCGATGCGGATCAACTACAGCGGGCAGCTCGGCTTCGGCGTAACTGCCAAGGACCTGATTCTCGGCACGATCGGTCAGATCGGCGTCGAGGGCGGTGTCGGCTTCGTGATCGAGTACGCCGGCGAGGCGATCGAGGCGCTCTCGATGGAGGGTCGGATGACGGTCTGCAACATGACGATCGAGGGTGGCGGCCGTGCCGGAATGATCGCGCCGGACCAGACGACCTTCGCCTGGCTGGAAGGCCGCCCCGCCGCGCCCGACGTGCTCCCGATCGAGGACTGGATGGCGCTGCGCAGCGATCCCGGCGCGAGCTTCGACGTGGAGGTGGAGGTCGACGCCGCCGCCTTGGCTCCACAGGTCACCTGGGGGACCAACCCCGGCATGGTCGCGCAGGTCACCGACTCGATCCCCGAGCCCGACGGAGAGGGCGACGAGCGCGCGCTGCGTACATGGGCCTGGAGGCCGGAACGCCGATCGAGGAGATCGAGATCGACCGCGTGTTCATCGGCTCCTGCACGAACTCGCGGATCGGCGACCTGCGCGCCGCCGCCGCGGTGGTCCAGGGTCGCAAGGTGGCTGGGACCGTTGCGGCGATGGTCGTGCCGGGCTCCCAGCAGGTCAAGGCCCAGGCCGAGGCCGAGGGGCTCGACGAAATCTTCCGCGCGGCGGGCTTCGACTGGCGCTCGGCGGGCTGCTCGATGTGCCTCGGGATGAACCCGGACACGCTCGCGCCGGGCGAGCGCTGTGCGTCGACCTCGAACCGCAACTTCGAGGGACGACAGGGTCGCGGGGGCCGCAGCCATCTCGTCAGCCCGCAGATGGCGGCCGCCGCAGCGATCGAGGGACACTTCGTCGACATCCGCAGCTACGACAAGGAGGTGGTCGCCTGATGGAGGCGATCAAGACGATCTCGGGGCGCGTGTCCGTGCTCGACCGCAACGACGTCGACACCGACCAGATCATGCCCAAGCAGTTCCTCAAGCGAGTCGAGCGGTCGGGCTTCGGCGAGTTCCTCTTCTTCGACTGGGCCAAGCAGCCCGGTTGGGATCTACCTCGCAACCCGATCCTCGCGACCGGCCGCAACTTCGGCTGCGGTTCTTCACGAGAGCACGCTCCCTGGGGCCTGCAGGACTACGGCTTCAAGGCGATCATCGCGCCTTCATTCGCCGACATCTTCCTGTCCAACTGCACGAAGATCGGGTTGCTGCCGGTCGCGCTCGCGGAGGCCGACGTCCGGGAGGTCATGGCTGCCGGCGAAGCGACCGTTGATCTCGAAGCGCAGGTCGTCCGGGTCGCGGGACGCGAGATCACGTTCGAGATCGATGTCGACGCGCGCCACCGGCTGCTCAACGGGCTCGACGAGATCGGGATCACGCTCGCGAACGACTCCGCGATCGCAGCCTACGAAGCCGACCGCGAACGGCCGGGTCCGGTGACGACCGCCTTATGACGACCTCCGGCGCACAGCGCACGCGCGATTGGGATGCCGACACCTACCACCGTGTTTCGGCGCCCCACGTGACCTTCGCGGGCCCGGTGATCGAGCGGATGGCACTCCGTGGAGATGAGACCGTGCTCGACGCGGGCTGTGGCTCGGGCCGGGTAACCCGGATGCTGCTCGAACAGCTGCCCCGGGGCCGTGTCATCGCCGTCGACGCGGCCCCATCGATGGTCGAGCTCGCACGCGAGACGCTCGCCGGCGAACGAGCCACCGTGCTCCAGGCCGAGCTGACCTCGCTCGCGCTGGACGAGCACGTGGACGCCGTCTTCTCGAGCGCGGTCTTCCACTGGATCGCCGACCACGACTCGCTGTTCGCGAGCCTGCGGGCCACCCTCGTGCCGGGCGGGCGGCTGGTCGCCCAATGTGGGGGAGAGGGCAACGTCGATCGCTTCCACGAAGTGGCCTCCGAGGTCGCGGCGCGGGACCCGTTCGCCGAGCACTTCGCCGACTGGCAGACGCCCTGGAACTTCGCCTCGCCCCGGGAGACCGAAGCACGGCTGCTCCGGGCGGGGTTCAGTGCCGCCGCCTGCTGGCTCGAGCCGCTCCCGGTCCAGCCGCCGGAGCCGCTCGCCTATCTGCAAACCGTATGTCTCGGGCACCACCTCGAGATGCTGCCCGAAGCGTTGCGCGGTGAGTTCGCCGAAGCGGTGCTCGCCGGTTGCGAGGATCCCGTCCGGCTCGACTACGTACGGCTCAACATCGCGGCCACTCGATGAGACCCCACCGGGTCGTCACGCTGTCCGGCGACGGCATCGGCCCCGAAATCATGGCCGCCGCCGAGTCCGTGCTCGCCGAGCTGGGCCAGTTCGAGCTCGATGAGCGGCTGCTGGGCGGCGCGTCGATCGATGCCCACGGGACCGCCCTGACCGACGAGGTACTGGACGCCTGCCGCGCGTCCGACGCGGTGCTGCTCGCGGCGGTCGGCGGCCCGAAGTGGGACACGACCGACCCGGCGGCCCCGCGGCCCGAGCAGGGGCTGCTGGGGCTGCGCAAGGGGCTCGAGCTGTTCGCAAACCTGCGTCCGGTCCGCCCATCGCCCGCGCTGATCGATGCGAGTCCGCTGCGGCCCGAGCGGATCGACGGCACGGACCTGCTGGTCGTGCGCGAGCTCACCGGCGGCATCTACTTCGGCGACAGCGGCCGCCGCGCCACCGTCGACGGCGGCGGAGAGGAGGCCTGCGATAACTGTCTCTACTCCACATCTGAGATCGAGCGGATCGCCGAGGTCGCGTTCCGATTTGCTCGGCGCAAGGTCACCAGCGTCGACAAGGCGAACGTGCTCGAGAGCTCGCGGCTCTGGCGCGAGACCGTCGAGCGGGTCGCAGCCGGCCACCCGGACATGCCGCTCGAGCACCTGCTCGTCGACAACGCCGCGATGCAGCTCGTCGCGCGGCCGGCCGACTTCGACGTGATCGTCACCGAGAATCTGTTCGGCGACATCCTCAGCGACGAGGCCGCCATGATCACGGGGTCGATCGGCATGCTTCCGAGTGCCTCGGTCGGCGCCGGCGGTCCAGGCCTGTTCGAGCCGGTCCACGGCTCGGCGCCCGACATCGCGGGCACCGGCCAGGCGAACCCGCTCGCGATGTTCGGTTCGGTGGCGATGATGCTCCGTTACGGACTCGACATGGAACCCGAGGCCGCGCGGCTAGAATCGGCGATCGACGGCGCGCTCGAGGCGGGGCTGCGGACCCCGGACCTCGGCGGCGGGGCCGCCACAGAGGAGGCCACCCGGGCGATCCTCGAGAGGCTTTAGGGGGGAGTGAGCATGAAGACCGCGGAACAGTCATCTGGATGAACGGCGAGTTCGTCGCCTGGGAGGACGCGAAGGTCCACGTGCTCACCCACGCGCTCCACTACGGGACGGGCGTGTTCGAGGGCATCCGCGCCTACGACACCGAGAGCAAGGGCACGGCGATCTTTCGCCACCGCGAGCATCTCGACCGGCTCCGCAGTCGGCCGAGCTGTTCTACATGGACCTGCCGTACACGCTCGACGAGTTGCGCGAGGTCGACCAACGAGCTGATCATCCGCAACAGATCTTTCGAGCTGTTACATCCGCCCGCTCGCCTACCGCTCCTACGGCCCGATGGGGCTCGACCCGCTCGACAACCCGGTCGATGTCTCGATCGCCGTGTGGGAGTGGGGCGCCTACCTCGGCGAGGAGGGCAAGTCCGAGGGCATCCGCGCGCGCGTTTCCTCGTGGCGGCGGATCTCGCCCGGACTCGCTGATCCCCCACGCCAAGGCTTCCGGCCAGTACCTCAACTCCGTGCTCGCCAAGATCGAGGCGTCGAAGTCGGGCTATCAGGAGGCGATCATGCTCGACCGACAAGGGTCACGTTTGCGAGGGCAGCGGCGAGAACATCTTCATCGTCCGCGACGGGGTGATCGCGACTCCCGGTCACACCTCGAGCATCCTCGACGGGATCAACCGCCGCTCGATCATGCAGATCGCCGGCGATCTCGGCTACGAGGTCGTCGAGCGCGACGTCGCGCGCGCCGAGCTGACGCTCGCCGATGAGGTGTTCCTGACCGGCACGGCCGCCGAGCTCATCCCGGTCAGCGAAATCGACGATCATTCCCTCGGCCGTCCCGGCGAGATAACGCTCGCGATCGCAGAAGGTCTTCGAAGACGCGCTCCACGGGCGCGAGCGAGCGCTACGCCGACTGGCTCGACATCGTGGCGGTACCATCGAGAGTGTGATGCCTGCCGTTCCAGCGAATTACGGACGGTCGGCGCGCTACGCGCTGACGCTCGTTTCCTGGGCCGGAAGGCCCCCGCCGTAATCGCTCGCAACTACACAGAAAGGCATTTCATGACTCAGACCAGGTCCTGCTCTACGACACAACCCTTCGTGACGGGATGCAGGGTGAGGGAATGTCGCTCTCCGCAGAGGAGAAGCTGCGTGTCGCCCACGCCCTCGACGACCTCGGTATGCACTACATCGAGGCCGGCTTCCCCAGCTCGAACCCGAAGGAAGAGGCGCTCTTCGAGCTGCTCGCGACGCAGACGTTCGCAAACGCGCGACGTCGCCGCCTTCGGCATGACCCGCACGCCGGGACCTCGCCGCGGTCGAGGATCCCGCCCTGCGGCTCCTCGCGACTCCTTCGCGCCCGTCTGCACGCTGGTCGGCAAGACCTGGCGGCTGCACCTCGAGAAGGTCACCAAGGTCGAGCCGGACGAGAACCTGGCGATGATCGCCGAATCGGTCGCCTTCCTCGTGGCGAGGGCAAGCGGGTGATCTATGACGCCGAGCACTTCTT
This sequence comes from uncultured Thermoleophilaceae bacterium, assembly GCA_963790245.1. Lineage (GTDB taxonomy): Bacteria > Actinomycetota > Thermoleophilia > Solirubrobacterales > Thermoleophilaceae > JACCVG01. The sequence goes on along the minus strand of CAWBNP010000002.1, from coordinate 401,697 downwards.
CGACGGCTTCCGCGCCGATCCGGACTACGCGCGTGCAGTTGCCTGAGGGCGGCGCTCGAGGCGGGCGCCGAGAACGTGACGCTCTGCGACACCAACGGGTCATCCCTGCCGAGCCAGGTATCAGAGGCGGTGCAAGCGGTCGTCGGCGGAGCTCGGGCCGGGAGCGTCGGTCGGTATCCACACCCATGACGACGCCGGCTGCGGGGCCGCCAACTCGCTGCTCGCCGTCGAGGCCGGGGCGCGTCTGGTCCAGGGCACGATGAACGGCTACGGCGAGCGCTGCGGCAACGCCAACCTGGTCTCGATCGCCCCGTCGCTCCAGCTCAAGCTCGGGTTCGACTGCCTGCCCGCCGGGCAACTCGCGCAAGCTCACCGAGACCTCTCACCTGGTCGACGAGCTCTGCAACGTCCTGCCGAACGCCAACGCTCCGTACGTAGGACGCAACGCGTTCGCCCACAAGGGCGGGATGCACGTCGCCGGCATCGACGCCGACGCCCGCACCTTCGAGCACATCGAGCCCGGACGCGGTCGGCAACGCCCGCGAGCTGCTGATCTCGGAGCTCTCCGGCAAGGGGACGGTTAGCGCGCGCGCCGAGCGCACCGGTGTGCAGATGGACGACGCCACGGCGGCCCGCACGGTCGAGCGCGTCAAGGAGCTCGAGCATCGGGCTACCAGTTCGAGGCGGCCGATGGCTCCTTCGACCTGCTGATCCGTCGGGAGACCGGCGACTACGAGCCGCTCTTCCGGCTCGAGTCCTGGCGGGTGATCGTGGAGAAGCGCGAGGACGGCGAGGTCCAGACGGAGGCGACCATCAAGATCTGGGTCGATGGTGAGCGCTACGTGCGCACCGCGGAGGGCAACGGCCCGGTGAACGCGCTGGACACCGCGCTGCGCGGCACGCCATCGGCGAGACCTATCCCCACCTGCGCGACATCGAGCTCGTGAACTTCAAGGTCCGGATCCTCAACGAGACGCAAGGGCACGGGCGCGGTCACCCGCGTCCTGCTCGACGCCTCCGACGGGACCGACACCTGGGGCGCGATCGGTGTCTCCGAGAACGTGATCGAGGCGAGCTGGGACGCGCTGGTCGACTCGCTCGAGGCCGGGCATGCTCCCGTCGCGCTCGAGCAACCGCCGCGCCGGGCGGCAGGAAGCCGCGCCCGCGGCTGAGCCTACGGACCTAGACTCCGCCCATGGCCCTTCTCCGATCGCTTCTCGCAGCCGTGGGACGCCGCGTTCCACGCGCTGAACAGCTCGATCTCGTTCGACTATCGGCTCGCGCCCTACGACATCGAGCAGTCGCTGGCGCACGTCACGGATGCTGGCGCGCTGCTCCGTGATCATCGCAGAGCAGGATCGCCGACGAGCTCGAGCAGGGCCTCGAAGCAGGTCCGCGCCGAGATCGACGCCGACTCGCTTCGCAGGTCCACCCGACGACGAGGACATCCACATGGCGATCGAGCGGCGGCTCACCGAGATCGTCGGTCCGGTCGGCGGCAGGGTCCACACCGCGCGCTCGCGCAACGATCAGGTGGCCACCGACCTCGCGATGTTCGTCCGGGCCCACTCGATGGGCGCCCGCGAGGCGGTCCTGGCGCTGATGCGGGTGCGTGGTCGATCGTGGCCGAGGCGCACCTCGACTGGCCGATGCCCGGCTACACCCATCTTCAGCGCGCCCAGCCCGTCTATCTCTCGCACCACCTGCTGGCCTACTTCTGGAAGCTTCGCCGGGATCACCACCGGTTCGGTTTCTGCCTGAACGAGACCGACGACCTGCCGCTTGGGGCGGGCGCGCTGGCCGGCGTCAACTTCGACACCAGCCGGATGTCGGTCGCCCAGGACCTGGCGTTCGGGGCATCTCCGAGAACTCGATCGACGCCGTGTCCAACCGCGACTTCGTGCTCGACTACCTCTCGGCGGCGGCGACCTGCGCGACCCACCTCTCGCAGCTCGGGGCGGAGATCGTGCTCTGGTCGAGTCAGGAGTTCGGCTTCTGCCAGGTCTCCGATTCGTTCACCTCCGGCTCGAGCATCATGCCGCAGAAGAAGAACCCGGACGCCGCAGAGCTGCTGCGCGCCAAGGCGCCCCGGGTCGCGGGGCACCTGGTGGCCCTCCACGGGGTCCTCCACGGGCTTCCGCTGACCTACAACAAGGATCTCCAGGAGGACAAGGAGCACCTGTTCGACGCGGTCGACACGCTCGAGCTGTGCCTCGCTGCCGCCGACCGGCATGGTCGGCGACCCTCACCTTCGACCGCGACCGGATGGCCGAGGCCGCCGCCGACGACTTCCAGGGCGCGACCGATGTGGCCGACCTTGCTGGTCGAAGAGCGGGGTCCCGTTCCGCGAGGCGCACGGGGTCGTGGCCAAGCTCGTGCGCACGGCGGTCGAGAACGGGCCTGCCGCTCGGCGCAGGTCTCCGCCGACGACCTCGCCGAGATCGCGCCGCAGCTCGACGAGCCCGCGTATCGGGCGATTCTGGCCGATGGCGCCTGGCTGGAGTCGAAGCTGCAGCGAGGGTGGTACCGCCTCGGCACGCGTCAAGGAGCAGCTCGCCCAGGCCAGGCACGTGCTCGAGGAAGCCGGCTTGAGCGGCGTCGTCCTGCTCGACCCGCAGCTCCACCGCCTTCTACGCCAGATCGGTCCATGAGGTCGCGCGCGATGTTCTCGGGGTGCACGCTCCGTCCACGGCGACACGGCCGGCCGGATAGTCGAGGTCGAGGCCTACCACGACGGACGAACCCGCCTGTCACGCCTTCGACGGCCTCACGCCGCGCACCGCCACCGCTGTTCGGTCCACCGGGGGTGCTCTACGTCTACCGCTCCTACGGGATCCACGCGCTGCTGAACTTCGTCACCGAACGCCGACGGGATCGGCGCGGCCGTCCTGGTCCGGGCACTCGAGCCGCTTGAGGGCCTCGACCGATGCGCGAGCGTCGCGGCCTTGAGTCCGAACACGACCTCTGCTCGGGCCCGGGCAAGCTGACCGTCGCGATGGGCATTGGCCTCGACCTGAACGGCGAACGCCCTCGAGGACGGTCCGCTCCGGCTCGAACGCCCGCCCGAGGGCGACTGTCGGACGGCTTTGGTCGCCGGGCGGCGGATCGGAATCTCCAAGGCCACGGAGCTTGCCTGGCGGTTCTGCCTGCGGGGAGCCAGTGGCTCTCACGCACGGCGGCTACTCGATGAAGCCGTCGTCGATACCAGAGTTACCGTCGCCGCCGCCACCATCGGGCGCCGGAGCAGGCTCCTCGACGGGCTCCTGCTCGACCGGCGCTTCTTCGACGGGCGCCTCGTCAACCACCTCGGCGTCGACCGCCTTTCCGGATCGGCCTCCTCCTCGGACCGGGCACCTCTCGACCGGCTCGGTGATCGCGTCCTCGGTCGACGTCTGGATCTCTCCGGGTTGGCCTTCTTCTCGGCCAGCCTCTTTCTCGGTCGGATCTCGAGCGCGACCGTCATGAAGTCGTGCCAGATCAGGGCCGGGATAGGTGCCGCCGGCGACCGGCCCGCCGTTGTACTCGGTCTTCATCGGCTGCTGGGCGTCGGGGTAGCCGACCCAAACCACGACGGTCATACTCAGTCGGAGACTCCGCCGCAGAACCACGCGTCACCGTAGCTCTCGGTCGTGCCCGTCTTGCCCCAGTCGGAGCTCGACGACCTGCGCGGCCTGTGCCGTCCCGTCTTCGACCACCCCGGCATCAGTCTCGAGCGTCGTGCGCCCACCGAGTCTGGGTAGATCCGCGGGCTCTCGGCGCTGGTTGATTCGATCGGCGTCCGATGGCGTCGTCGGATCCGCCTGTCGGTCGGCTAGTAGACCCTGGATCGCGACCGGGCCCCCGCGGAGGAGGGCGAAGCAGCTCCCCGAACGCGCACTCCGCCGTTGCCGATCGTCGCGTAGGCGAAGGCCATCTCGAGCGGGGTCACGCCCTGCTCCAGACCGCCCAGCGTCATGGCGGGGTTCGTCGAGAGCGGGGTCCGGATGCCCATGCGCGGGCGAGGCCGCGATCTTCTTGGTCCCGGTGCTCACGCCGAGCTCGGCGAACACGAGTTGTCCGAGCGGGTCGCGCTTGCGCAGGGTGGTGACGCCGGTGTAGCTGCCCTCGTAGTTGTGCACCTCGAACCCGCCCTTGGTGTCCGGATCGGGCAGCGTGCTTCTCCTCGGAGGTGAAGACCTCCTCCGGGGTCGTGGCCGTTCTCGAGCGCGGCGATCAGCGTGAACGGCTTGATCGCCGAGCCGGGCTGGCGGTGGCCGTTGGTGGCGAGGTTGAACGGGTCGCGTGTTGTAGTCGGTCGCCGCCGACCATCGCGCGGACCTCGCCGGTGCCGTTGTCGATCGCGACCAGCGACGCGCTCGGCCCGAGTCCGGCCGAGCTGCGATTCGTGATCGACGTCCTCGGCCGTCGTCCTGGAGCGATCGCGATCCAGCGTCGTCCTGATCTTCACGCCGCCGCCGAAGATCGCGCCCGCGCCGTACGGTCCACCAGCTGCTGGGTGACCCACGTCGTGAAGTAGGGCTGCTGGGAATCGAGCGCGGGCGGCTGGATCTCGATCCTCGGGTCGGGAGCGGCGTGCCGGTCGCCCTCGCCGCGGTACTCGCGCCTCGTCGATCATGCCCTGCTCGTAGCATGTTGTCGAGCACCAGGTTGCGCCGCGCCATGGCGGCATCCGGGATTCTGGATCGGGTCGTATCGCCGACGGCGAGGCGATCACCGCCGCCAGGAGCGCCGCCTGGCCGGCGTTGGTCCGTTGCGGGAGAGCCGGATCGTCGGGTCCCGGTGAGGTACTCCTGATCGAGGCACTCGTGCTGTGCCGAAGTACGTCCGCATCGCCGACTCGACTCCGTAGGCGCCGTTGCCGAAGTAGACGGTGTTGAGGTACTGGGTGAGGATCTTCTGCTTGGTCCACTGGCGCTCGAGGTGGTAGGCCGAGCGCGGCCTCACGCAGCTTCTGGAAGACGGATCGGTCGCCCTGGGCGGCGAGCGCGTTCTTCACGAACTGCTGGGTGATCGTCGAGGCGCCCTGGGCCTCGCCACTGCTGGCGGACGTCCTGGTAGATGGCTCGCGCGATGCCCGTGAAGTCGATCCCGCTGTGCTCGTAGAAACGACGGTCCTCGACCGAGATGACGGCGTTCTTGACGATCGGGAGATGCCTCGCGCCTCGCTCGATCAGAATCCGGTTCTGGTTGCCGGTCAGCCGCGCGAACTGCTCGACCGCTCTGGTCGAGTAGGACCGAGTTGCGCGCCGCCTTGTACTCGGCCGTGTTATCGAGGTCGTCGGAGGTCGGTCGACCACGGCCATCATCATGCCGAAGACAGTCGAGATGCCGGCCAGCACGAAGAGGCCGGAAAGGATAAGAAGCAGCCGGAGCTTCTTGAGCTTCGGTCGCTGGGAGCCGTCCCCGTTGTCGGCGCTCACCGGCGCTCACCCGCGGCAGGCGGGCGTCGGGGCTGGCGGGTGTCTGGCTCGTGTTTGACATTGCGCCATGTCATTCCCGAGACTGCGAGGGAGGTGGCTGGACGGGCGGGCGGCGACCGGAGAACGAACCCGTCCTGCGCCGCAGCGCCAGTCTAGCATTGGCCCGATGACCGATCCCCCGCCAGCAGGAGGCCGCCGCGCTGCTCCGAAATGCCGTTGACGCCCTGCCGGCTGGCGTCCTGCAGAGGCCCAGCTCGAGTCGGGCGCCCGCTGCGCGTCAAGTTCGGCATCGATCCGACCGCCCCGGACATCCACCTGGGTCACGTCGTGCTCCTGCGCAAGCTCCGCCAGTTCCAGGACCTCGGTCACACGGTCGTCCTGATCGTCGGCGACTACACGGCACGGGTCGGCGACCCGAGCGGCCGGTCGGCGACCCGCCCGATGCTTCAGCCCCGAGGAGATCGACGCCAACGCCGAAACCTTCCAGCGCCAGGCATTCACCGTGCTCGACCGCGAACGGACGGAGGTACAGCCTCAACGGCGAGTGGCTCCGACATGGAGATGGAGGATCTATTCGCGCTCGCCCGAGACCTCGACGGTCGCCCAGCTGCTCGAGCGCGACGACTTCGCCAAGCGCTTCGCGGACCGGCGACCGATCTCGATCCTCGAGCTGCTCTACCCGCTGCTTCAGGGCTATGACTCGCGTCGCGGTCGACGCCGACGTCGAGCTCGGCGGAACCGACCAGAAGTTCAACCTGCTCCTCGCGCGCGACATCCAGCAGGCCTACGGCAGCCGCCCAGCAGTCGATCCTCACGATGCCGATCCTGCCGGGGATCGACGGCGTCAAGCGGATGTCGAAGTCGCTCGGGCAACTACGTGGGCGTCACCGACGCCCCCGAGGAGAGTGTTCGGCAAGCTGATGCGTATCCCGGACGAGGTGATGCGCGACCTATTACGAGCTGCTGCTCGGGCGCGAGGTCGATCCGGCCGCGCCGCCGGTGATCGCCAAGCGCGCCCTGGCTGCCGAGCTGGTCGACCGGTTCCACGGCGACGGCGCAGGGGCGCGCGCCGAGCAGGCCTTCGACCGCCTGCACGTGGACCATGAGATTCCGGACGACGTCGAGGTAGACGCCCTCCCCGACGGCGAGAGCGATCCACCTGCCCGACACTCCTGGCCGAGAGCTTCGGCGTTTCCCGCTCTGAGGCCCGCCGGCTGCTGGCTGCAGGGAGGGGTCAGGCTGGACGGCGAGCCGCCCTGGGCGGCGGACGACCTCGATCTCGCCCCGAGGCCGGCTCGACGGGTCGGTGCTGCAGATCGGCCGACGGCGTCACCGCAGGTACAGTTGACCGCGCCGGTCAGACGCTGAGGGCGCTTCCGGCGGCCGGGCAGGCGGGCGCAGCTCGCGAGATTGACCTGCGCGGCTCCACCCGCTATATTGGCTCGGTCCCGAATGGACTTCACAAAGACCTGCTGGGAGTTGCCGCACCCCTGAGGGCCGCGCAGAGCGGAGCCTGCAGAGACCTGGCCTCTCCCGGAGAGGCCTTTTTCGATGTCCACACGGAGCGTGAATACGGCGGAATCCCCGCCGGCCAGCGCGACGGTCTTTGAAAACTCAACAGCATGTGCAACCGAAGATTTCGAGCTTCAGTTGCGTCCAGGTTCGACCGCCGTCCTTGGTGGCGGCGCATAACTGAGTATAAACCGTCATTTCCGATGCCGGCAAGTGGTGTACAGGGTCGGCGACGCAGTACGGGAGTGACAGCTTTCCTGACTAGACAGTGACGCCGGATCCGGCCTTCGCCGGAGACGGATTGACACGCCAGTCTTTCACGGAGAGTTTGATCCTGGCTCAGGACGAACGCTGGCGGCGTGCCTAACACATGCAAGTGGAGCGACGAACCAGGGCTTGCCCTGGGGCAGAGCCGCGAACGGGTGAGTAACACGTGGGTAACCTGCCCCGATCACTGGGACAACCCGAGGAAACTCGGGCTAATACCGGATGTGCCCACCCCACATCAGTGGGGTGTGTAAAGGAAGCTTCGGCCTCCGGATCGGGATGGGCCCGCGGCCCATTAGCTTGTTGGTGAGGTAACGGCTCACCAAGGCATCGATGGGTAGCTGGTCTGAGAGGACGATCAGCCACACTGGGACTGAGACACGGCCCAGACTCCTACGGGAGGCAGCAGTGGGGAATCTTGCGCAATGCGCGAAAGCGTGACGCAGCAACGCCGCGTGGGGGAAGACGGCCTTCGGGTTGTAAACCCCTTTCAGTTGGGACGAAGCCTTGTCGGTTAATAGCCGCGTGAGGTGACGGTACCTTCATAAGAAGCCCCGGCTAACTACGTGCCAGCAGCCGCGGTAATACGTAGGGGGCAAGCGTTGTCCGGAATCATTGGGCGTAAAGAGCGCGTAGGCGGTTCAGTAAGTCCGCTGTGAAAGTCAAGGGCTCAACCCTGGAATGCCGGTGGATACTGCTGAACTAGAGTCCGGAAGAGGCGAGTGGAATTCCTGGTGTAGCGGTGAAATGCGCAGATATCAGGAGGAACACCGATGGCGAAGGCAGCTCGCTGGGACGGTACTGACGCTGAGGCGCGAAAGCGTGGGGAGCAAACAGGATTAGATACCCTGGTAGTCCACGCCGTAAACGATGGGCACTAGGTGTGGGAGGTGTCGACTCCTCCCGTGCCGCAGCTAACGCATTAAGTGCCCCGCCTGGGGAGTACGGCCGCAAGGTTAAAACTCAAAGGAATTGACGGGGGCCCGCACAAGCAGCGGAGCATGTGGTTTAATTCGACGCAACGCGAAGAACCTTACCTGGGCTTGACATGTTCGTGACCGGTGTGGAAACACACCTTTCCTTCGGGACGCGATCACAGGTGGTGCATGGCTGTCGTCAGCTCGTGTCGTGAGATGTTGGGTTAAGTCCCGCAACGAGCGCAACCCCCGTCGCATGTTGCCAGCATTAAGTTGGGGACTCATGCGAGACTGCCGGTGACAAACCGGAGGAAGGTGGGGATGACGTCAAGTCATCATGCCCCTTATGTCCAGGGCTACACACGTGCTACATTGGCGCATACAAAGGGCTGCGATACCGCGAGGTGGAGCGAATCCCAAAAAGTGCGTCTCGGTTCGGATTGGAGGCTGAAACTCGCCTCCATGAAGCCGGAGTTGCTAGTAATCGCAGATCAGCAATGCCGCGGTGAATACGTTCCCGGGCCTTGTACACACCGCCCGTCACACCACGAAAGCGGGCAACACCCGAAGCCGGTGGTCCAACCCCTCGGGGAGGAAGCCGTCGAAGGTGGGGCTCGTGATTGGGGTGAAGTCGTAACAAGGTAGCCGTACCGGAAGGTGCGGCTGGATCACCTCCTTTCTAGGGAGCTCCTGACTAGGAGTCCGTCGTGCTGCTTGCGGGCATCAACGCCGATGAGCAGCCGGCGTACCTAGCATGTCGACCGAGCCTGTACGAAACGTGGTCCCTCGGGACCGCACACATGCTGTTGAGTTTTGAGAGACCAGCCGGGCATCACCCGGGCAGCGCTCTTGCACGGTCCTTGAAAACTGCACAGTTGGCCAAACAAATAGTTGGGTATCACCATGATCGAGTCGGACGGCTCGTCGCATCGTGAGTTGATCACCGTCAAGATAGTAAGGGCACACGGTGGATGCCTTGGCACCAGGAGTCGATGAAGGGCGTGGACGACTGCGATAAGCCACGGTGAGGTGTTGAACGGCCTTTGACCCGTGGATTCCCGAATGGGTAAACCCAGCGCCGGTAGTGCGGCGTTATCCCGAGCTGAACACATAGGCTGTGGCGAGGACAAGCGGGGGAACTGAAACATCTCAGTACCCCGAGGAAAGGAAATCAACCGAGACTCCCCGAGTAGTGGCGAGCGAAAGGGGATCAGCCCAAACCTAGCAGGTGCAAGCGGACACGCGTTGCCTGCTGGGGGTTGTAGGACGATGTGTTCCGGATCATGTCTCGACTCGGCGGAAGTTACAAAGTTGTGCGTTAGCCGAAGAGCAGTGGAATACAGACACCACAGAGGGTAATAGTCCCGTAGGCGAAAACGCATAGCCTCTCCGTCGCATCGTTCCTGAGTAGGACCGCTCTCGTGAAACGCGGTCTGAACCTGGGGGGACCACCCTCCAAGGCTAAGTACTCCCTGGTGACCGATAGCGGACTAGTACCGTGAGGGAAAGGTGAAAAGAACCCCGGAAGGGGAGTGAAATAGTACCTGAAACCGCGTGCCTACAAGCGGTCGGAGCACTTCGGTGTGACGGCGTGCTTTTTGCATAACGAGCCGGCGAGTTGCTCGTCAGTGGCAAGGTTAAGCGATGAGCGGAGCCGCAGCGAAAGCGAGTCCGAATAGGGCGATTCAGTCACTGGCGGCAGACCCGAAACCAAGCGAGCTACCCATGGGCAGGTTGAAGCGGGGGTAAGACCCCGTGAAGGACCGAACCGACCTAGGTTGAAAACTGGGCGGATGACCTGTGGGTCGGAGTGAAAGGCTAATCAAGCTTGGAGATATCTGGTTCTCTCCGAAATATATTTAGGTATAGCCTCAGGTAAATTGCGTTGTGGCCGTAGAGCACTGTTTGGACTAGGGGCCCTACCAGGTTACCGACTTCAGGCAAACTCCGAAGACCATTACGTTTACCCTGGGAGTCAGTCTGCGGGGGATAAACTTCGTAGGCAAAAGGGAAACAGCCCAGACCGCCAGCTAAGGTCCCAAAGTACTAGCTAAGTGGGAAACGATGTTCGAGTGCATAGACAACCAGGAGGTTGGCTTAGAGGCAGCCATTCCTTGAAAGAGTGCGTAACAGCTCACTGGTCAAGTGTTCGAGCGCGGAAAATGTAACGGGGCTCAAGCTAGTCACCGAAGCTGCGGACGCGAAAGCGTGGTAGGAGAGCGTTCCCTATCGCGAGTGAAGCGGCGGCGTAAGCCAGCCGTGGAGCGTTGGGAAGTGAGAATGCCGGCATGAGTAACGAAAGAGGGGTGAGAATCCCCTCCGCCGATTGTCCAAGGTTTCCTGGGTGAAGTTCGTCTGCCCAGGGTTAGTCGGGACCTAAGGCGAGGCCGAAAGGCGTAGTCGATGGCCAACGGGTTGATATTCCCGTACCACGTCGTGTCCGTTATGACCGATGGGGGGACGAGGAAGGCTAAGGGAACCCTGGCGATGGTTGTCCAGGGGTAAGCGTGTAGCCAGTGCTTCCAGGTAAATCCGGGAGCGCGTTACGGTGAGGCGCGATGCCAGCTGGCCGGAAGGCCGGCGAGTCTCCGACGCCATACCTCCGAGAAAATCCTCTAGGCAGGATGCGCGTGCCCGTACCAAAACCGACACAGGTGGACAAGTAGAGAATACTAAGGTGATCGAGATAACCCTCGTTAAGGAACTCGGCAAAATTGCCCCGTAACTTCGGGATAAGGGGCGCCCCGGTAGGGTGACGTCCTTCGCGGACGGAGCTCGAGGGGGCCGCAGTGAATTGGTCCAAGCGACTGTTTACCAAAAACACAGGTCTCTGCTAAGTCGCAAGACGACGTATAGGGGCTGACGCCTGCCCGGTGCCGGAAGGTTACGTGGAGTTGTCAGCTGTCTTCGGACAGTGAAGCAGCGAAACTAAGCCCCGGTAAACGGCGGCCGTAACTATAACGGTCCTAAGGTAGCGAAATTCCTTGTCGGGTAAGTTCCGACCTGCACGAATGGCGTAACGACTTGGACGCTGTCTCAACGAGGGGCTCGGTGAAATTGCAGTCTCGGTGAAGATGCCGAGTACCCGCGGCCAGACGGAAAGACCCCGTGAACCTTTACTATAACCTGATATTGGAGTTTGGGATATCTCGCTCAGGATAGGTGGGAGGCTTTGAAGCAGTGCCTTCGGGTGCTGTGGAGCCAACCTTGAGATACCACCCTTGGTGTTCTGGGCTTCTAACACCACGCCGTGAAACCGGGTGGGAGACAGTGTCAGGCGGGTAGTTTGACTGGGGCGGTCGCCTCCCAAAATGTAACGGAGGCGCGCAAAGGTTCCCTCAGCACGGTTGGAAATCGTGCGTAGAGTGTAAAAGCAACAAGGGAGCTTGACTGCGAGACGGACATGTCGAGCAGGTGCGAAAGCAGGCTTTAGTGATCCGGCGGTAGCAAGTGGAAGCGCCGTCGCTCAACGGATAAAAGGTACTCCGGGGATAACAGGCTTATCGGGCCCAAGAGTCCACATCGACGGCCCGGTTTGGCACCTCGATGTCGGCTCGTCGCATCCTGGGGCTGTAGTAGGTCCCAAGGGTTGGGCTGTTCGCCCATTAAAGCGGTACGCGAGCTGGGTTCAGAACGTCGTGAGACAGTTCGGTCCCTATCTGCCGTGGGCGTTGGAGAATTGAGAGGAGTCGTCCCTAGTACGAGAGGACCGGGATGAACAGACCTCTGGTGTATCTGTTGTCCTGCCAAGGGCATCGCAGATTAGCTACGTCTGGATCGGATAACCGCTGAAAGCATCTAAGCGGGAAGCCGACCTCGAGATGAGTTCTCCCATCCCCTAGAGGGAGTAAGAGCCCTGGAAGACCACCAGGTTGATAGGCCGGATGTGTAAGGGCGGTAACGCCTTCAGCAGACCGGTACTAATGCTCCGAGGGCTTGACGGATACTTTGTGATACCCATTCAATTTTGGGCGGCCGACTGTGCAGTTTTCAAGGCTCGGCAAGGGCCTGGTCTCGCAATTTTCGGTGGCAATAGCGAGAGGGAAACACCTCTTCCCATTCCGAACAGAGCAGTTAAGCCTCTCTGCGCCGATGGTACTTGGCCCTCGCGGGCCTGGGAGAGTAGGTCGCCGCCGGTTCTTCACCAAGGGTCGCCCAAGGGCGGCCCTTGGTCGTTGGCGGGTGCGCTCGCCGCTCGCTGGCCCGTAGACTCCCCGCCGTGGACCCTCTTCAGATCGTGTTGGTCGTCGTCGCGGCGCTGCTGGTGATTCTCTTCATCGGCGGTCTGCTCGGCGCGGCTCGGCGTGATCGCAGCATCGATCCACGGTTCGCCGCCGACGTCGCACGCGCCGATGCCGCGCTGGAGTTGGCCCGGGCCACGGACCGCGGCTGGGATCGAGACGCTCTCGAGGGCGCCGTGCGACGGGCGGTCGCCGCCAGCCGGCCGGATGCCGTGATTGAGGAGCTGCATCTGGTGCTCGTCGAGGACCTCCCGGGCGTTGAGGGCGACCAGGCGCGCTTTATGGTCAGATGTACCGACGGGGCCGCCATCGAGGTGCTCCTGACCCGTGGCAGCGGCGAGTGGGCCGCCGCGCTGGCCCAGGCGCGCTGACGAGCGCCAGCGGATCAGCAGACGTCGGAGCTGACCCGCACGGCGGTCCGCCGCCGAGCGGAGCCTTCGCAGGGTGCAGGCCAGTCAAACGATGAGCTGGAGCAGGGCCCGGCCGCGGCGCCGCTGGCGCCGATCGGTCCGTCGAGCCGGTACTCGCCCAGCGTCGAGAACTCGACCGCCAGGTCGATCCCATCCAGGAAGCGAGTTTTGATCGTGCCGAACATGTGTTCGTAGAAGTTACGAGGGGGTCCGGACGGAAAAAAACGACAATTCCGTGTCCGCTACGCTCGGCCGCGGTGGCGCCCAGCTTTTCCCATGAGTTCCGGGTTCGTTACTCCGAATGCGACGCCCAGGGGTGCGTCTTCAATGCCCAGTACCTGGCCTACTTCGATCTCGCGATCACGGAGTTGTGGCGAGAAGCTTTCGGGGGCTATGAGTGGATGACCGCCCAGGGCGTCGACATGATGGTCGCGGAGGCCTCGGTTCGCTACCGGGCTCCGGTCCGCTTCGATGAATGGATCGCGGTGTCCGTGGCCGTTGAGCGAATCGGGGAGACCTCGCTGACGACCGCCTACACCGTCCGCTGCGGCGAGGAGTCGCGCGCCGGGGGTTGGCTGCGCCATGTTTTCGTAGACGCTCAGCAGTTCACGAAGCACCAGATCCCTCCGGCGGTGCGGGAGGGGCTCGAGCCCTACCTGGGGCCTGAGGCGCCCTCGACGTGATTCACCTGCGGATCGTTGCGCCACCGGCCTGCTCGACCCGGGTTGTAGAGCTGCTTAGCGCGGCGGACTCCGTGACCAACGTCGTCCACCTGCCTGAGGCGGCGCTCAAGCCGCCCGGCGATCTGATCCTCTGCGACGTGGCCCGCGAGGAGGCAAGCGTAATCGTCGACGACCTACGCGAGCTCGGGGTGCCGGCGGAAGGCTCGATCGCGCTCACGACGGTCGACAGTCAGATATCTGCGTCCGCCGACGCCGCCGTCAGGGCCGCGGCGGGGGCGCCATCTGACGCAGTCGTCTGGGAGGAGGTCGAGGCGCGCACCTCTGAGTCGATCGAGCTGTCGGCGAGCTTCCTGCTCTTCACGATCGTCGCGATGCTGATCGCCGCGGTCGGGATTATGCTCGATTCGCCGATCCTGATCGTCGGGGCGATGGTCGTCGGACCGGAGTTCGGGCCGCTCGCGGGTGTCTGCGTGGCCATCGTGCAGCGCCGGCCGGGCCTCGCCCGTCGCTCGCTGACCGCCCTCGCCGTCGCGTTCCCAATCGGAATCCTCGCGACCTACCTCGGAGTGGAACTGCTGATCGCCGCGGGACAGGCACCGGCCGACTTCTCGACGACCCAGCACCCGCTGACCAACTTCATCTCGCGCCCGGACCTTTTCTCGTTCGTCGTGGCCGCGCTCGCCGGGACGGCTGGGGTGCTGTCGTTGACGAGCGCCAAGTCGGGAGCGCTGATCGGCGTCCTGATCTCCGTTACGACAATTCCGGCGGCAGCGAACATCGGGGTCGCCGCCGCCTTTGGAGACTGGGGGCAAGTCGGTGGCGCAGCGCTGCAGCTGACGATCAACCTCGGGGCGATCCTGCTGGCAGGCGTGCTGACGCTGTCGGTCCAACGGATCCTCTTCGTCCGCCGCGAGCGTCGCCACCGTCATGGCGCCGCACGTAGGGCTGCGGGCCTGGATGACGCGGAGTAGACCGGAGTTTGCAGGGGTTTTCCCGCCCGTCGCGGCTCCGGTACGCTAGGTCGGTCGCTTAGGGAACCCGCCTGGGACCCCGGGTCGGCGATCCCACCATGGACAAATTTCTCATTCAAGGCGGCTCACCGCTGAGCGGGACGATTGCGCCCGCGGGCAACAAGAACGCGGCGCTGCCGGTGCTGGCCGCTGCGCTGTTGACCGAGGAGGACGTCGTGCTGCGCAATGTCCCGCGGATCCGCGACGTCGAGGCGATGATCGAGCTGCTCGTCGATCTCGGCGTGCACGTCCAGTGGCGGAGCGACAGCGTGATCGCACTGAACGCTGCCAATGTACGTAAGACCGATCTCGAGACGAGCATCGCGAGCCGCATCCGCGCCTCCTTCCTGACCGCCGGGCCGCTGCTCGCCCGCTTTGGCGAGGCGACGATGCCGCCACCGGGAGGCGACGTGATCGGGCGCCGCCGGCTCGATCCGCACCTTGACGCCTTCCGGGCGCTTGGCGCGTCGGTCGAGATGGACCGCGCCGGCTCCTACTACCGGCTGACCGCGCCCGACGGGCTGAAAGCGTGTGATTTCTTCCTCGACGAGCCGTCGGTGATGGCGACCGAGAACGCGTTGATGGCGGCAGCGCTCACGCCGGGCGCGAGCGTGCTGCATAACGCGGCGTCCGAGCCGCACGTCCAGGACCTCGCCCGGCTGCTGCTCCAGATGGGGGCGCGGATCGAGGGCATCGGATCGAACGTGCTGCTCGTCGACGGACTCGACAAGCTCGGCGGGGCGGACTTCACCATCGGACCCGACTACATCGAGATCGGTAGCTTCATCGCGCTCGCCGCGGTCACCGGTGGCGAGCTGCGGATCACCGACACCAACCCCGATGACCTGCGCATGACGCGGTTCGTGTTCGAGCGGCTCGGCTGCAAGATCGAGTTCGACGGGGACGACGTGATCGTTCCGCCCGAGCAGCGGCTGCGGGTGCGCGATGACGCTGGCGACGCGATCTCCAAGATCGAGGACGGGCCCTGGCCGGCCTTCCCCGCCGACCTGACGAGCATCGCCCTCGCGCTGGCGACGCAGGCTGACGGGATGGTCCTGATCTTCGAAAAGATGTTCGAGAACCGCCTCTTCTTCGTCGACAAGCTCGTCGCCATGGGCGCTCGGGTACTGCTCTGCGACCCGCATCGCGCGGTCGTGAGCGGCCCGAGCCGGCTTCACGGCGGCCGCATGGAGAGCCCCGACATCCGAGCGGGGATGGCGATGCTCATCGCCGCGCTTTGCGCGGAGGGCAGCTCCGAGATCGGGAACATCCGCCAGATCGACCGCGGCTACGAACGGATCGACGAGCGGCTGCGCGGGCTCGGCGCGCGCATCGAGCGCGTCGGAGAGAAGCTCGAAGCCGCTTAGCCGACGTTGTGTCCGCGCGGGTCGATCCGCGCATGGCACGACCCCGTTGGGGTCTGGCCGAGGGCTCCCCGAGAGGCGCCGGGCGCTCCGGCGCGAAAGAATCAGACGATGATCACGCCGACCCCCCCGGGGACCCGGGACATGCTGCCGGACGAGATGCGCGAGTTGCGGGCGATCTCCGACCGTCTGCGGGCGGCGTTTGAGGGCGCCGGCTACGGCGAGGTCTGGACGCCGACGGTCGAGTACGAGGAGGTCCTCGAGCGTGGCGATCAGCGCGCGGCGGGCGCCGGTCTGCGGCTCTTCGACGGCTCAGGGCGGGTTCTCGTGCTGCGCTTCGACATGACGATTCCGATCGCGCGGCTGGTCGGTGCGCGCTACCGCGATGCCGAGGTCCCGATCCGCCTGTCCTACTTCGCGCACTCCTACCGCGCTGTCAGCCGTGGTCAGGTGCAGGCGCGCGAGTTCCTCCAGGCCGGGATCGAGCTAATCGGTGCGCCGGGGCCCGAGGGCGAGGCCGAGGTCGTCGCGCTGGTGATCGACGCGCTCGGCCAAGCGGGACTCGAGGAGCACCGCGTGGGGATCGGTGACGGAGATCTTTATCGATCGCTGCTCGCCGACTGCGGTGTTCCGGAAGGCGAGCGCATGCCGTTGCTCGAGACGCTCGCGCGGCGCGACCTCGTCGGTCTCGGCACGCAGCTGGCCGACCTGGGGATCGGCGGCGCGGATCTCGATCTGCTGACCAACCTGCCGTCGATGCGGGGATCGGCCGAGATCCTCGACCGCGTCGACGACCGCGCCGGCCGCGCGGTCGAGAACCTGCGAGCGCTCAACGCGTTGCTGGTCGAGCGCGGGGTCGGCGATCGCGTGCTCTTCGATCTCGGCCTGATTCGCGAGCTCGGCTACTACTCGGGCGCGGTCTTCGAGGTGTATGACCCGGCGGTTGGCTACGCGATCGGCGGCGGCGGCCGCTACGACAAGCTGCTCGGTCGCTTCGGACGTGACCTCCCGGCCTGTGGCATCGCCCTGGATCTGCAGCGGATCCACGCTGCCGGCGCGGCCGAGGAGCGACTCGACCGGGGGAGCGCTCCATGAGCCCGAACGAAGGGCTGACGATCGCCGTTCCGCGCGGCGCCCTGATGGGCGAGACCCTCGACCTGTTGGGTGCGCTCGGCCTCGATGTTTCCGAGGTCCGTACAAACCAGCGCAAGCTGCTGTTCGCCGAGCTCGGGATCGTGACGATGCGCCCGTCGGACGTGCCGACCTACGTCGAGCACGGAGCGGCCGACATCGGCATCACCGGCAAGGACGTGCTGCTCGAGGGCGGTGGGCGCGAGGTCTACGAGCTGCTCGATCTCGGGTTCGGCCGCTGCCGGATGATCGTCGCCGAGCGGGAGGGTGAGGACACGATTGCTGAGTCGCTGCGTCGGCTGGGGACTTTCACCGTCGCGACCAAGTACCCGCGGATCGCCCTCGATCACTTCACCGCCACCGGCCGCCCGGTCGGGATCGTCGAGGTCAAGGGCTCCGTCGAGCTCGCCCCGCTGACCGGCCTGGCCGACGGGATCGTCGACCTGACGGCGAGCGGTCGCACGCTCGTCGAGAATCGCCTCGTGGAGCGCGAGGAGATCGTCGTCTGCACGGCACGGCTGATCGCCAACCCGGTTGCACACAAGCTGAAGGCGGCGGCGATCGACTCGCTCGTCGCACGGATTAGCGAGCTGATCTCGCGATGAGGATCACCCGCTTCGGCGAGGGCGTCGATGCAGCCGCGATCCGCGGGCTGGCACCTGCGCCGCGCGCCGTCGAGGAGGACGTTCGCGCGATCGTCGCGTCCGTGCGTGCCGAAGGTGACGAGGCACTTCGCGCGGAGACGCGGCGGCTCGACGGCGTCGACCTCGCCTCCCGGCCGTTGCGTGTCACGCGGGCCGCGCTCGAATCCGCGGTCGAGCTGCTCGATGGCGAGGTGTGCGCAGCGATCGAGACCGCGAAGGCCAACGTCGAGATCGTGGCTCGTGCCCAGGTTGGGGAGGACCGTGTGATCGAGCTTCCCGGAGGTCAGCGGATCGAGTTGCGCGAGCTCGCGGTCGCTCGCGCGGGCGCCTATATTCCGAGCGGGCGCGCGCCCTACCCTTCGAGCGTCGTCATGTGCGCGGCGACCGCACTCGCCGCCGGTGTCGAACGGTTGGCCGTCTGCGTGGCTCCCGGTCCTGACGGCCGTCCCGATCCGATCGTGCTTGCCGCCTGCCGGCTGTGCGGGGTCGACGAGGTCTACCGGGTGGGCGGGGCGCAGGCGATCGCCGCGCTGGCCTACGGGACCGAGTCGATCAACGCCGTCGACGTGATCGTCGGCCCCGGTAACGCCTGGGTCCAGGAGGCCAAGCGCCAGGTCGCCGGGATCGTGGGGTTGGACGGGATCGCCGGACCGAGCGAGCTGGTCGTCGTCGCTGCCGGCGAGGGTGTCGACGCCGAGCCGATCGCACTCGATCTCCTCGCACAGGCCGAGCACGGGGAGGATGGACTGCTGGCGCTGATCACGATCGATGCCCAGCTCGCCGACCAGGTCGCGGCCAGCTGCGATCAACTTGCGGCGCAGCGGCCAAGCGTCTGCGATGCCTCGCTCGCAATCGTGACCCTCACCGAGCTCGAGCCTGCGGTGGCGTTGGCCGACGAGCTCGCACCCGAGCACCTGGAACTGCTCGGGGAGGGGCCGCTGGCGCTGCTTGATCGGGTGCGGCGGGCGGGCGCGGTCTTCGCCGGCACGGCGACGGCGTTTGGTGACTACGTAGCGGGCTCCAACCACGTCCTACCGACCGGGGGCGCCGGACGTTTCCAGAGCGCTCTCTCGGTTCAGACCTTCAGGCGGCGAATGGCGTGCGTGACGATCGACGGGCAGGCCGCGCGGACCTTGGCCACGCCCGGGGCCGCGCTCGCGCGCGCCGAAGGATTTCCGGTCCACGCCGAATCGATGGAGGTGCGCGCCCGATGACACGGACCGCGGAAGTCAGCCGCCAGACGGGCGAGACCGACATCTCGCTGTCGCTGTCGCTCGAGGGAACCGGGCTCGGGACGCGCAGCACGGGAGTCGGCTTCTTCGACCACATGCTCGACGCGTTCGCCCGTCACGGGGGACTCGACCTCGGGGTGGAGGCTCGCGGCGACCTCGATACCGGCCCCCACCACACCGTGGAGGACACCGGCATCCTGCTCGGCCGCGCGCTCGACGAAGCGCTCGGGACGCGCGCGGGGATCGTCCGATACGGGAGCGCGATCGTCCCGATGGACGAGGCGCGCGCGCGTGCGGTGATCGACATCTCGGGGCGGCCGTTCACCGCGTTTGAGGGGTCGCTCCCCGAGGCGACCGTCGGCGATTTCGACACCGATCTGTGTGAGGAGTTCCTGCGCGCGCTCGCCAACGCCGCCAAGCTGACGCTGCACGTCCAGATCGAGGCCGGAACCAACGCGCACCACATTGTCGAGGCGGTCTTCAAGGCGGTCGCGCGGGCGCTTCGCCAGGCCGTCGCGATCGACCCGCTCGAGGGCGGGATCCCGTCGACGAAGGGCGTTCTGTGACGGTCGCGATCGTCGATTACGGCATGGGCAACCTGCGCTCGGTCGAGAAAGCGCTCGAGCGGGTCGGCGCAGCTGTCCTGATCAGCGCGAGCGCCGATGAGATCGCCGCTGCCGACGGGATCGTCCTGCCGGGTGTCGGCGCCTTCCCACGGGCAGTCGAGGAGATCGGCCGACGGGGGTTGGCCTCGACGCTGCGCGACGCCGCGGCCGCGGGCAAGCCGGTGCTGGGGATCTGTCTCGGAATGCAGCTGCTGTTCGAGCGCAGCAGTGAACTCGGAGGTGCACCGGGCCTGGGCCTGATCCCGGGGGAGGTCTCGCCGCTCTCGGCGGGGCGGCTCAAGCTGCCGCAGATCGGCTGGAACCCGGTCGAATGGTCGCGAGCCTCGGCGCTGACGGACGGCCTGCCCGATCCGTGTGCCTTCTATCACGTGCATTCGTTCGCCGGCCGGCCATCCGACCCAACCGATGCCCTGGGCACGTCTACCTACGGAGAACCCTTCGTCACGGCAGTCCAGCATGGTGCGCTGTTCGGTGTCCAGTTCCATCCCGAGAAGTCGGGCGAGCACGGGCTGGCGTCTGCTGGCCAACTTCGCCACGATCTGTGCCACCCAGCCGGCATCGGCCAAGGTGGCGCGATGATCCTCCTACCCGCGATCGACATCCGCGGTGGCCAGGCCGTTCGACTCCGCCAGGGAGATTTCGCCGACGAAACCGTCTACGCCGACGACCCGCTCGCCGCCGCGCTCGCCTGGGTGCGGGACGGGGCGCAGGAGCTGCACGTCGTCGACCTCGACGGCGCGCGCGACGGTGCGCCCGCCAACCTCGACCATCTCGCTCGGATCACGGATGCCGCGGGCGTTCCGGTCCAGTACGGCGGCGGCCTGCGTACGCGCGGGGCGATCGACGAGGCGATTACGGCCGGCGCCGAGCGGGTCGTCCTCGGGACGGTCGCGTTGCGGGACCCCGAGCTGCTGAGGGCGGCCGTCGGCGAGCACGGTCCGAGGATCGTCGTCGGGGTCGATGCCCGCGCGGGAGCCGTGTCGGTTGCGGGCTGGACCGAGACGACCGGCGAATCCCCCGAGGACGTGGTCGCGCGGCTCGACGACGCCGGCGTTGAGACCTTCGTCTACACCGATGTCGACCGGGACGGGATGCTCGACGGGCCCGACCTCGACGGGTTGCTGCGGGTCGCCGAGGCGACGACCGGCCGCGTGATCTCCTCAGGGGGGGTCGGGCAGCTCGACGATCTGCGCGCGCTCGCGGGCCTCGGTATCGCGAACCTCTACGGGGTGATCTCGGGCAAGGCGCTCTACGAGGGCCGGTTCACCGTCCGCGAGGCGCTCGAGGCGCTCGCGCCTTGAGCCTGCTCAAGCGCGTGATCCCCTGCCTCGACGTCGACAAGGGGCGGGTCGTGAAGGGGACGAACTTCGTCGATATCCGCGACGCGGGCGACCCGGTCGAGCTCGCGGCCCGCTACGAAGCCGAGGGCGCCGACGAGCTCGTCTTCCTCGACATCACCGCTTCGCATGAAAAGCGCGACACGATGGTCGAGCTCGCGAAGCGGACGGCCGACGACGTCTTCATCCCGTTCACGCTCGGAGGCGGGATCCGCACGGCCGCGGACGCCCAGGCCGTTCTCGACGCCGGGGCCGACAAGATCACCGTCAACTCGGCCGCCGTGGCGCGGCCGGAGTTGATCGACGAGCTGGCTGCGATCTTCGGCGCCCAGTGTGTCGTGCTCGCGATCGACGCCCGCGCGGGGGCCGTCGCGGGCGGCTACGACGTGCTCGTCAACGGCGGCCGGACGAGCACCGGCCGCGAGGCCGTCGAATGGGCGCGCGAGGCGACCGAACGCGGAGCGGGCGAGATCATGCTCACGAGCATGGACCGTGACGGGACCGAGGACGGGTACGAGCTCGGTCTGACCCGCGCCGTGAGCGAGGCGGTGGAGGTGCCGGTGATCGCGTCGGGCGGGGCCGGGCGGCTCGAGCATCTGGTTGAGGCGATCGAGCTGGGCGGCGCCGACGCCGTGCTCTGCGCGTCGATCTTCCACTACCGCCAGTTCACGGTCGGCGAGGCCAAGGCGCAGCTGGCTGCGGCCGGGATTCCCGTCCGGTTATAGGCTGCCGCCCCTATGAGCATTCTTCACGGTTTCCACAGGCAGGGCCCGGGTTTCGCAATCGCAGCGGCGGCATTGGTCCTCGCCGGGTGCGGCCAGGCAGGCAGCGGCGACGATCCGCCTTCCGGCCTCGCTCCCGCAGCGTCCTCTGTCTACATCGAGGCGACCGTCGACCCGGCCGGTGACCAGGAGACCGCGCTGCGCGCGCTGTACGCCAAGTTCCCGGGTGGCGCCGACGCCGAGCCGGGAGCGTTCATCAGCAATCTGATCGAGACCGGGCTCGAGCAATCGGGCGCGCCGATCGACTTCGCTGCCGACATCGAGCCGTGGCTCGGCGAGCGCGCCGGGGTGTTTCTCACCAACGTCGCGGCCGAAGAGCCCGACGGTGCGCTGGTTCTCTCGACCGACGACACCGAAGCGGCGGCGACCGCCCTCGAGAAGATCTTCCCTGGCGGTTCCGGGCGGACCTACGACGGCGCCGAGTACCGGATCGCCCCGCCAGAGGCGGGGCCGCCGATCGCGGTCGGTCTCGTCGATGGGTTCGTTGTGATCGGCACCGAAACCGGCTTCAAGGCCGCGGTCGACGCCGAGGACGCCTCGCTCGCTGAATCGGAGCGCTACACCCAGGCGTTCGCGGAGCTGCCCGAGGATGGACTCGTTTCGCTGTTCGCCGACCTCCGCTCGATCGTCGAAGCGAGCCTCGCCGATCAGGGCCTGCCAGCCGCGGCCCAGAACGATGCGCTCGCCCAGCTCGACGATCAGCCGCCGCTCGCGGCGGTGTTGTCCGCCGATGACGGCGGCCTGGTCCTCGACGGGCCATCGGTCGCGACGCCCGGAGACGCCCCGGCACCGGTCTCGTCCCCGGAGCTACTGGGGTCCCTCCCGAGCAACTCGCTGATCGCGATCGGTGCTCCAGAGATCGGCAAGTCGATCAACGAGGCCGTCTCCCAGGCGGTGGCGAGCAGCGGGCTCGACGTCGAGACGCTCGGGTCGATCGCCGAGTCGCAGGTCGGCTTCAACCCGTTCGCGGCGACCGCCTGGATGGGCGACCTCGCGATCTTCGCGGGTGGGACCACGGTCGCGAACGCCGACGGCGCGCTCATGATCGGGACCACAGACCCCGAGGCATCGGCCACGACGATCGGGCAGCTCGAGAAGCTGATCGGCAAGCAGATTGGCGGCGGAGCGCAGATCGGCGGCCCGCCGATCGAGGGCGACGCGGGCTTCTCGGTCCGCGACCCGGAGCTCCCGAAGCCGCTCGTGGTGATCCAGCGCGACGCCAAGGTCGTGATCGCCTACGGGCAGACGGCCGCCAAGCGGGCGCTCGAGCCGCAGTCGATCCTGTCTGATGACGCTGCCTACGAGGCCGCGATAGCCAGCCTCGGCACCGACTACTCGCCGACTACCTACGTCGCGATCCGTCCGCTGTTCGAGGCGCTCGGTGAGTTGATCCCGGCCGATTCAGACCCGGCGGCCGCGATTGCGATGAGCTACATCGAGCCACTGCTGAACCTGATCTCCGGCAACCGCCCACTCAGCGACCAGCAGCTGTCCAGGACGCGGCTGAACGTCGAGTAGCGCTCGGGCGCGTCGGTCGTGCCCGTCAGACTGGAAGCCTGATGAGAAAGATGCCGACCGGGCGGGAGATCGTGCGCGCGCTTCCCGAGGGTGCGGCGCTGCTCGACGCCCTCGCCGGTTTTCCGCCCGCCTACCTGGTCGGCGGGGCGGTGCGTGACGCGCTGCGGGGGGCGGCCCCGGTCGATCTGGATATCGCCGTCGAGGGGGAGATCGGCTCGCTCGCCTGGGCATTGTCGGATCGCTTCGGCGCGGAGCTGCTCGAGCACGAGCGGTTCGGGACGGCCCGCATGGCGATCGGCGGCGTGCGGATCGACCTCGCGCGCACCCGCAGCGAGCGCTACCTCGCGGCCGGGGCCCTGCCGGAGGTCGAGCCTGCGGCGATCGAGGAGGACCTGGCGCGCCGGGACTTCTCGGTGAACGCCGTCGCGCTGTTCCTTGGGGCCGAGGTCGGCGAACCGCTCGACCCGTTCGATGGTCGGGCCGACCTGGCCACCAAGACGATTCGGGTACTGCATCCGCGCAGCTTCCTCGATGATCCGACTCGCCTGCTGCGGGCGGTTCGGTACGAGGTCAGGCTCGAGTCGCGCATGGACGCGGAGACCGAGCGTCTCGCGCGCGCCGCGATCGACGGTGGCGCGCTCGGCACGGTCTCCGGCGCGCGACTCGGGACCGAGCTCCTGCTGCTGCTCGGCGAGGTCGACTTCGTGCCGGCGCTCGAGCGGATGGTCGACCTCGGGTTCCACGAGCGCTGGCCGGGGGGGATCGACCCGGCGCTCTGCGGCGCTACGGCGCTGGCCGCCGTCGAAACCGGCGCCGATCGGGTGCTCAGCGCGCTTGGGGGGTTGTTGCTGGCCCTGGGCTCGGGGGCACCGTCGCTTCTCGAACAGCTGGAACTCGACGCCGGCGCAGCCCAGCGGGTGCGAGGAGCGCTCGAGGACGGCCCACGATTGGCGGCCGAACTGCGATCTGACGCGAAACCGTCCGAGATCTTCGAGCTGGTCGACGGCGTCTCGCCGGAAGCGATGGCGCTCGCGCTCGCGCTCGGCGCCGCACCCGAGCCGCTGCTGCGCTACCTCGCCTCGTTGCGGCACGTCTCGCTGGAGATCGGGGGGAACGACCTCCTCGAAGCGGGTCTCGCTCCGTCGCCGGCGATCGGAGCGGCGCTGCACAGGACGTTGCTCGCGAAGCTCGACGGGCTAGTGGACGGGCGAGATGCCGAGCTCGCCGCCGCGGTCGAACACGCACGGGCTGGCGCCCCGTGACGTTCATGTTGGAGGGCGACGGGGTCGCGGTCGTGTTCTCGACCCGGGCGGGTGGCGTGAGCACCGGGGCGTATGAGTCCTTGAACCTCGGACTGAACACGGAGGACGACTACAGCGACGTGCTCGCCAACCGGGCGCGGCTCGCGACCGAGATCGGCCTGGGGGAGGGTCGGATCGCCGCCGCGCGCCAGATCCACGGCGACGGCCTGCGGCGGTGGCAAGCCGATGAGGATCCGCCCGCATTCTGCTCCGCGCCTGATCCGTTGGTGGTCGAGGAGGCCGACGGCCACATCACGCGCGTCGCCGGTCTCGGTCTGTTGGTGCTAGTCGCCGACTGTTTCCCGGTGGTTCTGAGCGGTGGCGGTCAGGTCGCGATGCTGCACTGCGGATGGCGCGGGATTGCAGCGGGGATCATCGAGCGTGCGATGGAGCAGTTCGACACACCACCTTCGGGCGTAGTGGGGCCGGGCATCGGCCCGTGCTGCTTCGAGGTCGGCGACGAGGTGCGGGCCCGTTTCGCCGACGTTCCGGAGGCTGCGGCAGGAAGGATGCTCGACCTGCGCGCGGTGATCGAGGCAAGGCTGACGGGGGCCGGGGTCCGAGCCATCGACCGCCTCGATCTCTGTACGAGTTGTCGCTCCGACCTGTTCTTCTCGCACCGCCGCGACGGAGGCGTGACCGGCCGTCAGGCGGCGGTCGCGTGGCTGATTTGACGGACCCCGATCGAATCCGGGCCAACCTCGATCGCGTTCGTGAGCGAATCGTCGCCGCCGGAGGGGATCTCGACTGCGTCGAGTTGTGCGTCGCGATCAAGTACGTCGAGGACGAGGACCTCCCGGCGCTCGCCGATGCGGGCGTCCGGCTGGTGGGTGAGAACCGAGCGGACCGGATGGCTCGGGCGCACGCGCTCCACGGCGAGCTCTTCGAGTGGGACTTCATCGGCGTCCTCCAGAGCCGGCGCGTTCGTGACGTTGCGCCGCTGGCGCGGTTGATCCACTCGCTCGCAAGCGAAAGCGCGGCCCGAAAGCTCGCCGCGCATCCGGCTCGGGAGGTGCTGATCGAGGTCAACGTCGCAGGCGAGGCGGGCAAGGCCGGGATCGCCCCTGCGGATCTCCCCGGTTTTCTGGAGCGGGTCCCGGTGCCGGTCGGCGGCCTGATGACGATGCCGCCGCAAAGCGACGCGCCGGGCGCGAACCGCCGGCATTTCGCGGCGCTGGCCGAGCTTGCCGCCGAGCACGGTCTCGTGCGCCTCTCGATGGGGACGAGCCAGGACTTCGAGGATGCCGTCCGGGAGGGGGCGACGATCGTCCGGCTCGGCCGGGCGATCTACGAGTGAACGGCGTGCTCGGCCAGGAACGCCGCGATCGCGCGCGAAACCTGGGCGCCGCGCCAGGCGAGCGGCGGCTTGCCCGGTTCCTCGACGACGAGCTTGGCAGTCGGAATACGGCGAGCGTATTCCTCGGCGACCGCGAGCGGGTGGGTCGGGTCACCCTCGTCGCGGCTGCCGACGACCAGCGTGGGGGCCGCGAGCTCGGCCAGCCGCCCAATGCCATCGAACGCGGTCGAGCGCGGGACGACCCGCAGCGCCGGCGCCAGGGCGCGGACGTTGGCGTGGCGCGAGAGGCGCTGGCGGGTGAGTCGCTCGATCGACTCGGCGAACCGGCCGCGCAGATGGACCGCGTAGGCCTCGATGAACCCCTCTACGCCGTCGCGCTCGAGGCCGTCGGCGAGGCGGTCCCAGCCCGCGAGGCCCTCAGGATCGGTGTAAGCCGATCCTGTGTAGGCCGGCGTCGCCTGAACCAGTCCCGCCACCCGCTCGGGATGGGCCAGCGCGAACGCGATCGCCGTAGCCGCGCCCATCGAGCTTCCGGCGAGCACGACACGGTCCAGCCCTAGCGCGTCGAGCACTCTTTCAAGGTCAGACAGGAGATCGGCGTACTCAAACGCGGACGGATCTTGCGGAGCCGTCGATCCTCCGTGCGCGCGCCCGTCATAGGAGATCAGCTCGTAGCCGCGCCGCTCGAGCAGCCGGGAACCCATGACGACGTACCGCCGGGTTGCGGTCAAACCGTGCAGGAGGACGATCGGCGGGCCGGCCCCCGACCGCTCGCCGCGCAGGGTCACGTCGCCGCACCGCACCGAGAACGGTGTCGAATCGGGCAGGCGAGTTGGTTTGTGGGGCTCTGACACGCGCTAACCTCAGTCAAAGGAATTCGGCCCGGATGGGCGAACAACGACGGAATCATGGCGCTCCGCGATACCTGGCACAGATCTCTCGTCTACTTCGGCCTTGCAGAGGACGACGACGGCTATCGCGAAGAGACCCCTGAGGCGACCCACGAAACCGCGCTCGAGGACGGCTATCGGGAGCGCAGCCAGAACATCCGTCGCCTTCCCCGGCGCGAGCGGCGCGATGACTTCGACGACATCTTCGCCGACGACGGGTCGCCGGCGGCCGCCCGCTCGGAGACCCGTGTCCTGCGCGCGGTCGGAAACGGTCAGGGCCCCGAGGTCCAGGTCCACCTCGTCCATCCGACGAGCTTCAACGACGCCCAGGAGATCGCCGACCGGTTCAAGGACCGGGTTCCAGTGATCCTCAACCTCCAGGGCGCCGATGTCGAACTCTCCAAGCGGTTGATCGACTTCGCCTCTGGGCTGACCTACGCGCTTGACGGCGGGATGCAGCGCGTTGCCGACAAGGTCTTCATGCTCACCCCGCGCAACGTCGAGGTCTCGGCCGCCGAGCAAGCGCGACTGCTCGACGAAAAGGGCTTCTTCAACCAGAGTTAGGGTTGACGGCGTATCCGCTCTGCAGCCCCTGAACCGGCTGCCCGAGCGGGATCTGGGCCTCAGTCGCTGACCGGCGGAACGCCAGTAGACGTTGGGCAACTGCACGTTCCCGGCCAAATACGTCCCAAGAAACTTCTCAAAGGGCTCACGAGATCGTCCCCACGCCGGATTGCAGCTAGGTAGGGCGAGTAGCCTTTGTTACTAACTAGTCGCTAGGGGTCCTCTTGCCGGACCCGGGACCTGGCTCCCTGGTGGACGATCAAAGGAGCGGGAGAAAATGGACGGACTCCGCAGGCGACTGACCTACGCGAACGTGGTGGCAACGATGGCCCTCTTTGTGGCGCTTGGTGGCGGAGCCATCGCAGCCGAGGGCCTGATCAGCGGTCAAGACATCGAGAACAACAGCGTCGGGGGCAAGGACCTCAGGCAGAACAGCGTCGCCGGTGGCGACATCAAGGACAACTCGCTGACGGGTGATGACATTGACGAATCGACATTGAGGGGAATCCAGGGCGACGGGGGCAGGACGGGTCCGCAGGGACCGCAGGGCGAAAGGGGAATCCAGGGCGACGGGGGCAGGACGGGTCCGCAGGGACCGCAGGGCGAAAGGGGAATCCAGGGCGACGGGGGCAGGACGGGTGACCAGGGTCCTCCCGGTCCTCCCGGTCCTCCCGGTCCTCCCGGTCCTCCCGGCGGATTTGCGAAGCGATAGCGATCTAGCTACCTCGGACCGTTCGCGCTTCCAAGCGAACGGTCCGAGCGTCGCTCACAACATCAGGTCGAGGTAGGGCTCCGGCGCGGCGCGCCCGGCCATCCGCAGCCGTGAAAGATCAGACGGCGGGAAGTCATCGCCACCGGCGCGGGCGTCCTGGTCGACAAGCAGACGGACCCGCTAAAAGGGCTTCTTCAACCAGTCCTAGGACCTCTGGCTTTCTCAAGCGGAAGACCTTCCGCGGCATAACCATCTCCCGTCTGTCGCGCCG
Source organism: uncultured Thermoleophilaceae bacterium (assembly GCA_963790245.1). Classification (GTDB taxonomy): domain Bacteria; phylum Actinomycetota; class Thermoleophilia; order Solirubrobacterales; family Thermoleophilaceae; genus JACCVG01. Next base: position 373,568 of record CAWBNP010000002.1, on the reverse strand, counting down.
CGAGTCCGCCGCGTATCCTCAGTCCCGCTATGCGGATCGGATTGATCGGAGCGGGAAACATGGGTGCGGCGATCGCGCGCGGCCTTGGGCAGCCCGCGCTCGTTTCCGATGCCGACTCCGAGCGCGCCGAGGCGCTGGCCGAGGCGATCGGCGGTGAGGTCGCGACCAGCGAGCGGGCGGCGCAGGAGAGCGACGTGCTCGTCCTCGCGCACAAGCCTGCGCAGCTTGCCGAGGTCGCTCAGGTCGCCGCGCCCGGGGCGAGCGCCGTCGTCTCGCTGCTGGGCGGTACGACTACGGCCGAGGTCGAGGCGGCCTATCCCGATCGTCCCGTCTACCGGTTCATGCCGAACATCCCGGCCGAGATCGGCGCGGGAGTGCTCTGCTACGCGCCTGGATCGCGCGCGGCGGCTGGTCCTGAGGCCGAGATCCTCGAGCTGTTCGGAGCCGCCGGGATCGTTATCACCCTCTCCGAGCCGCTGCTTGAGCCCGCAACGGCGTTGATGGGCTGCGGGCCCGCGTTCTTCGCGCTCGTCGTAGAGGCGCTGGTCGACGCGGGCGTCCGCCACGGTCTTCCTCCCGAGCAGGCCGGCCGAATGGCGGTCGAGACGATGGCCGGGACGGCGGCCGTGCTGCGCGCCTCCGACGACGACACGCGCGAACTGCGGCGTCGGGTCACCTCGCCCGGCGGCTCGACCGCGCGCGGTTTGGCCGCGCTCGAGCGAGCCGGCCTGCGTGCCGCCTTCGATGATGCCGTCAGCGCCGTAGCGGGGCCGGCACGATGATCACGCGCGAGCTTGTTGCGAGCTTCGTCGCGAACCTGATCGTCCTGTTCATCATCCTTATCTTCATCCGGGTGATCATCTCGTTCCTGCCGCGGATCCCCTACATCCCGGCGCTGCGCGCGTTCCTCGAGTTCGTCGAGAGCGTGACCAACCCCTACCTCGGTCTGTTCCGGCGCATCCTGCCCTCGCCCCGGCTGGGACCGGCGGCGCTCGACCTCTCGCCGATGGTGGCGACGCTCGCGCTCGTCTTCGTCGGGCTTTACCTGCTCGTCCCGTTGATCCGCGGTTGAGTCTCGTGGGGGCCTGGGGCCGCGTGCTGCTCGTAGCCGTCGGCGTCGTCGCGGCCGATCAGGCGGTCAAGGCGCTGGTGCTCGCCTCGCTCAACACGGGGGAGAGCGTCAACATCTTCTACGGCCTTGACATCACCCTCGTCCGCAACGACGGCGTTGCCTTCGGCGCGCTCGGTGGCGCGGGTCCGCTGATTCTGATCCTGGTCGCCGCCTCCGTGACCCTGCTGCTGGCCTACTTCGCCCGACACGCTCGTGAGCGGTTGCTTTGGGTGCCGGTCGGCGCGATCCTCGGCGGGGCGATCGGGAACCTGATCGACCGGCTGCGGATCGGCAAGGTGATCGACTTCATCGACCCGATCGCGTGGCCGGCGTTCAATCTCGCCGACGTGTTCATCGTGCTCGGCGTCGTCGGGTTTGTGATGTTGATTCTCTCGGAGGGGCGCGAACCGTCGGCCGCCAGGTGACGGCGAGCTTCGAGGGCACCGTCGCCGAACCGCAGGAGGGCAAGCGGCTTGACACCTACCTCGGAGAGCGACCGGAGGTTGGTTCCCGCGCGGCCGCCCAGAAGCTGATCGAACGCGACCTCGTCCGGGTCGATGGCCAGCCGCGCCCTAAGAGCCACGTGCTCGGGATCGGCGAGTGGGTCGAGGTGCTCGAGGGGCCGGCCGAGCCTCCGGTTCCGCCGGCGGGAGACGTTGCCTTCGAGATCGCCTACGAGGACGACCACCTGCTGATCGTCGACAAGGGGGCTGGGGTCGTCGTACATCCGGCGCCCGGCCACCGCACCGGAACCCTGTCGCAAGCGCTTGCCGCCCGCGGCGCGGCCGGCGGGGAGCCATGGCGCCCGGGGATTGTCCACCGGCTTGACAAAGACACCTCCGGGCTGATTGTGGTCGCGAAGTCCGACGCCGTTCACCGTACCCTCCAGGAGGCGATTCGCAGCCGCGCCATAACACGCGAGTACCGTGCGCTGGTCGGGGGACACCTCGACGCTCGCAGCGGCACGATCGACGCGCCGATCGGACGTGACCGACGTCGTCGTACCGCGATCTCGACGAGCTCCGACAAGCCGCGCGCGGCACGGACGCACTTCGAGGAGGTCGAGCGGCTTCCCGCCTCGACCCTGCTCGACGTCCGCCTGGAGACCGGCCGGACCCACCAGATCCGGGTTCACCTAGAGGCGATCGGTCATCCGGTGCTGGGCGATCCGACCTACGGCGTCGGGACGGCCCGGCTCCGCCTGCGGCGCCAGTTCCTGCACAGCCGTCGGCTGCGGCTCGACCATCCAGTGTCGGGCGCCGTCGTGGAAGCGACCTCCGAGCTCCCCGAGGACCTGATGGCGGCGCTCGAGCTCGCCCGCGCCGAGCAGCCCGGTGCCTGAGCGGGCGACCCTCTATCCTTCGCCCTCAACCAACTATCCCCGCGCAGTAGCGGCGTGACCCTGCCCGGAGCCGATTCCGGGTCCACCAACCGCCTCGCAGGGCCGTACCAACGAGACAACAAGGGAGTACCAAGTGGCTCAAGTAGGCATGAAAGAGCTGCTGGAGGCCGGAGTCCATTTCGGTCACCAGACAGGTCGCTGGAATCCGCGCATGCGGCGCTATATCTTCGGAGAGCGCGCCGGAATCCACGTCATCGATCTTCAGCAGACCTCCCGTCTGCTCGACCAGGCCCAGGAGTTCGCTGAGCAGGTCGCCGCCCGTGGCGGCACGATCCTGTTCGTCGGGACCAAGAAGCAGGCCCGCGACGCAATCCAGGAGACGGCCGACGCGGCCGGGATGCCGTACGTCAACCAGCGTTGGTTGGGCGGGCTGCTGACCAACTTCCAGACGATCTCCAAGCGGATCAAGCGGCTCCACGACCTCGATGATTGGGTCGAGAACGGAACGCTGGAGCTGCTTCCGACGCGCGAGCGGATCGCCGCCGAAAAGGAGCGGGCGAAGCTGACCGTGAACCTCGGTGGCGTGCGCGACATGCAGCGCCCGCCCGACGCGATGTTCGTAATCGACCTGAAGACCGAGGTGATCGCGATCAAGGAGGCCGAGCGGCTCAACATCCCGATCATCGGCTTGGTCGACACCAACTGCGATCCCGCCCCGCTGACCTACCCGATCCCGGGCAACGACGATGCGATTCGCTCGTGCAAGATCATCGTCGAGGCGATCGGCTCGGTCGCGGCCGAGCAGGCCGACATCTACCGCGCTGAGCAGGAGCGCCAGCGCAAGGAGGCCGAGGAAAAGGCCCGCATCGAGGCCGAGGAGCGCGCCAAACGCGAAGCCGAGGAGAAGGTCGCTCGCGAGGCAGCGGAAGCGGCAGCCGCCGAGGAGGCGGCCAGGCAGCAGGCCGCGGCCCAGGCCGCTCAGCAGGCCGCGGCGCAGCAGACGCCGTCGACCCCGCCACCGGTGGCTGCGAAACCGGCTGCCGAGCCCGCGGCACCCGCGCCTGCCGCGAAGGAGCCGACGCCCGTCGCGAAAGCGGCGCCCGAGCCGGCTGCTGAACCGACCGCTGACGCCGCGCCCGAGCCCGAGGCGGCCAAGGCCGCTGAGACCCCGGAGAAGGGCGCCGAGGAGGCAGCTTCGTGAACATCTCAGCAAGCGCCGTCAAGGCGCTCCGCGACCAGACCGGCGCCGGGATGATGGCGTGCAAGAAGGCGCTCACCGAGGCCGAGGGCGCGGTCGACAAGGCAATTGAGATCCTGCGCGTCAAGGGCGAGGCTTCCGCCGCCAAGCGCGGCGAGCGCGCCGCCTCCGAAGGCGTCGTCGAGAGCTACATCCATGCCAACGGCAAGATCGGTGTGATCGTCGAGGTCGACTGTGAAACCGACTTCGTCGCCCGCAACGACGAGTTCCGCGAGTTCGCTCGCGAGATCGCGCTCCACATCGCCGCCGCCGCCCCGCGCTACGTCACCGAGGACGAGGTACCCGAGGAGGAGCGCCAGGCGAGCTACGTGTCTTCGAGGAGCAGGCCGCCGATAAGCCCGAGAACGTCCGCCCCAAGATCGCGGAAGGCAAGCTGCGCAAGTGGCTCGAGGAGGTCGTGCTGCTCAACCAGGAGCACGTCAACGGCGACAAGCACGAGGGCAAGACGATCGAACAGCTGCGGACCGAAGCCGCGACCAAGACCGGCGAGAACGTCGTGATCAAGCGGTTCGCCCGATTCTCCGTCGGCGAGGGCTGAGCTAGCTCGTGTCGGCAGGCGACGGAGCGCTCAGCACCGACGGGCGCGCTCCCGTGTTCACGCGGATCATGTTGAAGCTGTCCGGCGAGTCGCTGATGGGCGACGCCGAATACGGCGCCGACCCCGAGCGAATCGCCGTAATCGCGGGGCAGATCAAGACGGTTGCCGAGCGTGGCGTTGAGATCGCGATCGTGGTCGGGGGTGGCAACATCTACCGCGGCCTGAAGGGCGCTGCGGCGGGGATGGACCGCGCGACCGGTGACTACATGGGGATGCTCGCGACTGTTCTCAACGCCCTGGCGCTCCAAGACGCGCTGGAAAAGGTCGGGGCCGACACGCGCGTCCAGTCGGCCCTGACGATCTCAGAGGTCGCCGAGCCCTATATCCGTCGCCGCGCGATGCGCCATCTGGAGAAGGGCCGGATCGTGATTTTCGCGGCCGGCACCGGCAACCCGTTTTTCACGACCGACACCGCCGCCGCGTTGCGCGCCCTCGAGATCCGGGCCGAGGCGATCCTGATGGCCAAGAACGGGGTTGATGGCGTCTTCGATGACGATCCGCGCAAGAACCCCGACGCAACGTTCATCCCGGAGCTCACCCATCGCGACGCGATCGAGCGCCGGCTCGCGGTGATGGACTCGACGGCGCTGTCGCTCTGCATGGACAACGACCTGCCGATCCACGTGTTCAACATGGACGACGACGGCAACATCGACCGGATAGTGTGCGGCGAGCGGGTCGGCACCGTCGTACGCAGCTGAAAAGCACTATTCAGGAGTGAGGGAGAGCGTGGCAACCGAGATCATCGACGAACTGCTCGCAGACGCCGGAGAGCGGATGCTGAAGTCGGTCGAGGCGACCCGATCGGAGTTCTCGACCGTCCGCACCGGCCGCGCTTCGCCGCACCTGCTCGACCGCGTCGAGGTCGACTACTACGGGGCCTCTACGCCACTCAAACAGCTCGCGAACATCTCCGCGTCCGAGGCGCGTCTGCTGACCATCACTCCTTACGACAAGACTTCGATCAAGGCGATCGAGAAGGCGGTCATCGAGTCCGACCTCGGGCTCACGCCCTCCAACGACGGCAACCTGATTCGGCTCTCGATCCCGGAGCTGACCGAGGAGCGCCGCCGCGACCTCGTCAAGGTCGTGCACGGCATCGCCGAGAGCGGCCGTGTCGCGATTCGCAACGTCCGCCGCGACGTGATGCACGATCTGCGCGAGCTCAAGAGCGCGGGCGACGCCGGCGAGGACGACGAGCGCCGCGCCGAAGGCGAGCTGCAGAAGCTCACCGACCGCCACGTCAAGGAGATCGAGGACACGCTGGCCGGCAAGGAAGAGGAGATCCTCGAGGTCTGACCCGGCGGCCGACCGGCCACGAGGGCGACCCGAGGGGAGCGACGCCATGGCCGCCAGGCACGTCGCAATCATCATGGACGGCAACGCGCGCTGGGCGCGCGATCGTGGAGTGCCCGTGCTCGACGGCCACCGCGCGGGCGCGCAGGCGCTCAAGCAGATCGTTCGCGACGCGGTCGCGCTTGATCTCGCCGAGCTGACCGTCTACGCCTTCTCGACGGAGAACTGGACCCGGCCCGACGACGAGGTCAGCGGGTTGATGGCGATGTTCGCCGAGCTGATCGAGTCCGAGACGCCCGAGCTCCACGAGCAAGGGGTGCGGATGCGGTTCATCGGTCGCCGCGACGAGGTCTCCAACGAGCTTCGTGCTCGAATGGACGATGCCGAGCAGCGGACGGCGGCCAACAGCCGGCTCGGGCTGTTCATCGCGTTCAACTACGGCGGGCGCGCCGAGATCGTCGACGCCGCGCGGCGCTTCGATGGCGAGACCGAGGAACAGTTCGCCGAGCTGCTTTACGCGCCCGAGCTGACCGATCCGGAGCTGCTGATTCGCACGAGCGGCGAGGCGCGGCTGTCGAACTTCCTGCTCTGGCAGTGCGCCTACGCCGAGATCGTCCTGACTGACCGGCTGTGGCCTGATTTCGGGCGCACCGACCTCGAGGCCGCGCTGGCCGAGTTCGATGCCCGCCAACGACGTTTCGGGGCGCGCTAGGTGTCCTACTTCGAGGATCCGCCCGACGGCGAGGAGCCGCGTCGCCGGACGCGGTCAGACCCTCCCCAACGTCGTCCGGGCTCGCCACAGCAGATATACGAACCCCGTACGGACCGCGAGCGGCCGGCACGTCGGCGGCCGGAGCGGATGAAAAGTCGCCGGCGGCGCAGCGAGACGCGCGCACGCGTCCTGACCGCGATCCCCGCGATCGCCTTCGCGTTGCTGATCATCGCCTACGGCGGCGAGATCTTCGCGGTCGGCCTGCTCGGGCTTGGCATCCTCGCGATGCACGAGCTCTACACGCTGATGCGCCGCGTCCGGCCGATCGACCTAGCGGGGTTCCTCGGGATGCTCGGGCTCGTGATCGCGGCGCTCTACGGGGGGCCGGATCAGATGTTGATCGTGCTGCTCGCATCGTTCCCGCTCGTCTTTGTCCTGGCGGTCATTCGACCGCGCCGCGAGAACGTCTCGTGGGGGATCGCGGTAACGCTGTTCGGAATCCTCTGGATCGGGCTGCCGATCGCGCACGCGGTGCTGATCCGTGAGCTGCCCAACGGCGGCGGGCTGATCCTCGACATCCTGATCGGCACCTTCATCGGCGATACGTGCGCCTATTTCGGCGGCCGCGCTTGGGGCCGCCGGCCACTTGCGCCGCTGATCTCGCCGAACAAGAGTCTCGAGGGGCTACTCGCGGGAATCCTCGGCGGGACGCTTGCCTTCTGGGGCTTCGCGGTCGCTTACCAGGACTGGTTCTCGGGAACCGACGCGCTGATCATCGGCTTCGCTGTCGCGCTCGCGGCGCCCGTCGGCGACCTCTTCCAGTCGATGATCAAGCGAGACCTCGCGACCAAGGACACCGGCACCTTCTTCGGCGCTCACGGCGGCGTCCTGGACCGGATCGACGCCGCGTTGTTCAGCGTCGTCGTCGGGTACTACGTCGCTTTGCTGATCCTGTAAGGCGCGCGAGCGCGGGCACCCTGTCCGTACACTCGACCGTCGATGAAGCGCGTCCTGATACTCGGGTCAACCGGCTCGATCGGCCGACAGGCGATCGAGGTCGTCCGGGCCAGCGAAACGCTCGAGATCGTCGGCCTCGCGGCCGCCACGAGCTTCGAGCGGCTGCTCGCCCAGGCCGAAGAGGTCGGTGTCGATCGAGTCGCGCTCGCCGACGAGGGCTCTGCGGAGGCCGCGGCGCGAGCGTGGAGCGGGGGTGAGGTCTTGAGCGGCGCCGAGGGGCTCGTCAGCCTGATCTGTGAGACCGATTGCGACGTGGTGCTCAACGCGCTCGTCGGGTCGGCCGGCCTCGGTCCGACGATCGCGACGCTCGGGGAGGGGATCGACCTCGCGCTGGCCAACAAGGAGAGCCTGGTCGTTGGCGGGGAACTGGTGATGGCGCTCGCGGAGGCGACCGGGGCCAGCGTGATCCCGGTCGACTCGGAGCACTCGGCGCTGCATCAGCTGATCGGGGCGGAGCGGCGGCCGGGCACGATCGACAAGCTGATCCTCACGGCGTCGGGCGGCCCTTTCAGGGGCCGGACCGCGGCCGAACTGGCCGACGTGACGATCGAGCAGGCGCTCGCCCACCCGACCTGGGCGATGGGGGGCAAGATCTCGATCGACTCAGCGACGCTGATGAACAAGGGGCTCGAGCTGATCGAGGCTCACCACCTGTTCGGCGTGCCGCTCGAGCGGATCGACGTCGTCGTACACCCGCAGTCGATCGTCCACTCGCTGGTTGCGCTCAACGACGGCGCGGCTCTCGCCCACATGGGGCTGCCCGACATGCGCGTCCCGATCTCCTTCGCGCTACACCACCCCGAGCGCGCCGACGTCGACGTTCCGTCGCTCGACCTCGCAGCGATCGGTCAGCTGACCTTCGAGGCGCCCGACGCCGCGACCTTCGGCTGCCTGCGCCTCGCCCGCGAAGCGGCGCAGGCGGGCGGGACCGCGCCCTGCGTGCTGAACGCGGCGAACGAGGTCGCCGTCGCGGCGTTCCTCGATGGCACGCTCCCGTTCACCGGGATCGCCGATCTGATCGAGCGGGTGCTCGACGAGATCCCGGCCGAGCCCGTGGGCCACTTCTCGGACCTCTACCGGACGGACTCGGTCGCGCGTGAGCGCTCCGAGGCACTGCTCGCCGGCGTGGCGAGCTAACCGATGCTCGCGTTCCTGAGCGGTCTGCTGCCGTGGGTGCTGGCCTTCGTCGGCTTCGCGTCGCTCGTCGTCTTGCACGAGGCGGGCCACTTTGCGGCCGCCAAGGCGGTTGGGATGCGGGTCGAGCGGTTCGCCCTGTTCTTCCCGCCCTTGATCTTCCGCAAGCAGATCGGCGAAACCGAGTACGCGATCGGCGCCGTTCCGCTGGGCGGCTATGTCCGGATCAGCGGGATGAGCCCCGCCGAGGATCTGCCCGAGGACGTCCGCGATCGCGCATACCACGCGCAGCCGGTCTGGAAGCGGATCGTCGTGATCGCCGCGGGTCCGGCGGTCAACCTCGTGATCGGCGTCGTCCTGCTGATCGCTTTCCTCTGGCTGATCGGCCCGCCCACCGCAATCTCCGATCGGGTCGACGAAGTCGTGGCGGGGAGTCCGGCCGCCGGGGTGATCGAACCCGGTGATCGGCTGATCTCGGTCGATGGAGTGAGGTGGAGCCCGCAGGCGCTCTCGGCGGTAATCGACGGACACAGGTGTCCGGTCGCGGTGCCATTCCAGAACTGTCGCGCCGCCGACCCCGCCGAGCTCCTCATCGAGCGCGCCGACGGGAGTCGCCAGCAGATCGCGCTCACGCCGACCTACGACGTCGCCACCAAGCGCAACCGGGTTGGGTTCCGCTACGGCCTCGACCGCGAGCCGATGGCTTTCGGCCCGGCCGTGATGCGGGGTCTGGACGGATCGCTTCGCCTCGCGCGCCTGACAGTCGAGTTGCCCGCCCGGCTGTTCGATCCGGTCCAGCGCGCCCAGATCACGGGTGTCGTCGGCTCCTACGAGACGACGCGTCAGGCGATCATCCAAGCGCCGGGTGACGTGGTCCTGATCCTTGCGGTCATCAGCCTGTCGCTGGCGATCATCAACCTGTTCCCGTTCCTGCCGCTCGACGGCGGCCACATCTTCTGGGCGGTCGTCGAGAAGATCCGCCGCAAGCCGGTTCAGCTCGCGACGATGGAGCGCGCGGGGGTGATCGGGATCATGCTCCTGATCCCCTTGTTCGTGATCGGATTCACCAACGACATCGGAAGGTTGTTAGGCGAGGGGTTCAGCGTCCGATAGTCCGTCGTCCGTTAGGTTTGGGCCGAGGATTGCGTCCCGCGAACGGAGGAGGAGCAGTGGAAGCGAGCACCAGCGAGGGTCGCTCAGCGATCGACGCGACGACGATCGGCGAGGCGCTCGACCTGACTGCCGACCGGGCCGGCGAGCGAGTCGCATTCAGGACGAGGGACGGTAGCCTCGAGCTGACCTGGGAGCAGGCGCGGGCGCGGGTCGACGCGATTGCCGGCGGACTGCGCAAGCTCGGCATCGGAGCCGGCGACTGCGTCGCACTGATGTTCGGCAACCGCCCCGAGTTCCATATCTGCGACCTGGCCGCGGTAACCGTCGGCGCGACTCCGTTCTCGATCTACCAAACCTACGCGCCCGGCCAGATCGAGTACGTCTGTTCGGACTCGGCAGCCAGGGTCGGAATGGTCGAGCAGGCCTATCTCGCCAACTTCCTCGAGGCTCGAAAGAACCTGCCCGAACTCGAGCACCTGGTCGTGATCGACGGCGATGCCCCCGAGGGGACGATTTCACTCGCCGAGCTCGAGGCGATGGACCCCGACTTCGACGGTCGCGCCGCGCGCGCCGAGATCGACGCCGAGGACATCCTCACGCTGATCTATACCTCGGGCACGACCGGCCCGCCGAAGGGCGTCCAGCTATCCCACCGCAATCTCTTCAGCCTCGTGCGCGGCGTCAAGGACGTCGTCAGGATGCCCGAGGGACTGAGCGTGATCTCGTGGCTGCCGAGCGCCCACATCGCCGAGCGGGGCGCCCATCACTACCTCCCGCTCGTCTTCGCGGGCACGGTCCACTGCTGCGACGACGGCCGCAAGATCATGGAATACCTGCCCGAGGTGCGGCCGGAATGGTTCTTCGCCGTCCCGCGGATCTGGGAGAAGCTCAAGGCGGGGCTCGAGACGATGCTCGCCGCCCAGGAGGGCGAGGCACGCGAGCAGGCGGAGGCGGCGCTCGGCGCCGCGATCGAGAAAGTGCGCCTCGAGCAAGCCGGCAAGCCCGTACCGGAGGAGCTCGCCGCGAAGGTCGCCGCGGCGGATGAGGCGATGTTCGTCCACCTGCGCAAGCAGCTCGGACTGGATCGGGCGATCACCGTCAACGTCGGCGCCGCGCCAACCCCGATCGAAGTACTCGAGTTCTTCCACGCGATCGGGATCGAGCTCGCGGAGCTGTGGGGGATGTCCGAGACCTCGGGCGTTGCGACCTGCAACCGGCCGGGCGAGGTCAAGCTCGGGACCGTCGGCCCGGTCGTACCGGGGATGGAGATCAAGCTTGCCGAGGACGGAGAGGTGCTCGTCCGGGGCGACTCGATCATGGTCGGCTACCGCAACCTGCCCGAGAAGACGGCCGAGACGATCGGTCCCGACGGCTGGCTGCTGACCGGGGACATCGGCGAAATCGACGAGGACGGCTTCCTCAAGATCGTCGACCGCAAGAAAGAGCTGATCATCAACGCCGCCGGCAAGAACATGTCGCCGGCCAATATCGAGGCGGCCGTCAAGACCGCGAGCCCGCTGATCGGCCAGGCCTGCGCGATCGGCGACGGACGGTCCTACAACACGGCCCTGATCGTGCTGGACCCCGACTTCGCGCCCGCGTGGGCCGCGAAGCAGGACATCGAGGACGGCTCGCTCGAAGGCCTGGCGACGCAGGAGGCGGTGATCGCGGCGGTCCAGGAAGGGATCGACGAGGCCAACGCAAAGCTCGCGCGCGTCGAACAGATCAAGAAGTTCACGATCGTCAAAGGTGACTGGGCGCCGGGCGGCGACGAGCTGACGCCGACGATGAAGCTCAAGCGCAAGCCGATCGCGGAGAAGTACGACGCCGAGATCGAGGCGATGTACTCCTAGGGGTCGGCTAGGCTCACGGGGGCGGTGGCGACTTCACGGAAGACGACGGTCGCGCGGGAGTCGGATCGGCTGCTCGGTCGAGACGTGGAAGTCGGTCGCATCGAGATGTGTGTCAAGGATGCCGTCGCCGGGTTCGGTGCGACCGTGGTGATCGAGGGCGAAGCCGGAATCGGGAAGACGGCGCTCCTGGAGCGGGCCGTCGAGATCGGTCGGGCGGAGGGGATGCGCGTTGTGCGCGGGTTCGCGGGCGAGGGCGAGTGCGAGCTCCCATTCGGCGTGATTCGACAGCTGTTCGAGGTCGTCGCCCAACGTGATGCCGATGGCGATGGCCCGCTACTGACCGGGACCGCGGCCCTGGCGCGGCCCGTATTGCTCCCTGGGAACGATTCACCAAAGTCCGAGTCCGGGCTACTGCCCGAACCTTACGCCGCACTGCACGGTCTTTACTGGGTGGCTGCCAACATGGCCAGCGAGGCACCGCTGGTGCTGGCAATCGACGATCTGCACTGGAGCGACCCCGCTTCGATCAGATTCATCTCCTACCTCGCGCGGCGGATCTCCGATCTACCTGCCGTCCTGGTGATCAGCCATAGACCAGGGGAGGGCCGCTATCCACAACTCGGAACCGATATCGCCGCGGCCGCCTCGTCGACCACGCTACGGCCGCGGTTCCTGACCGCGGCCGAGTGCACGACGATCATCAAGGCGCGTTGCGGCGCCGACGCCGAAGCGGGCTTCTGCGAGGCCTGCCACCGCGCGACGCGCGGGAACCCGTTCCTTCTCCACGAGCTGGTCCGCTCGATCGTTGCCGACGGAATCGGGGTGGGAGCCGACCAGATCGATTCCATCGGCGACCTCTCGCCGGCCGGGGTCGTGCGCTCGGTAACCGATCGTCTGGCAAGGACCTCGACCAACGCGCAACGGCTCGCACCCGCGATCGCGCTGTTCGACGTCGCTGACGCGACGATCGCCGCCGACCTCGCAGGCCTCGCTGGTCCCGCGGCGCAGGCGGCGGTCGATGAGCTCGTCGCAGCCGGTCTCATAGTCGCCTCGCCCGAGCTCGGATTCGCCCATCCCCTGCAGCGGGCCGCTGTCTACAGCCAGATTCCTGCGCTCGACCGCTCGGATGCGCACGGGCGAATCGTGGAGCTGTTGCTCGCCCGCGGCGAGTCGAGCGAAGCCGCGGCCAATCACCTGCTCGCCGTGTTACCGGCGGAGGACCCTGACGTCGTGCACATCTTGCGCACCGCAGCGCGCCGGGCGCTCGAGCGCGGTGCCCCGGAGACGGGGGTAAGTTATCTCCGCAGAGCGCTGCGCGAACCGCCGTCGCCCGATGGGCGGGGTGCCGTGCTTTTCGAGCTCGGTCAAGCCGAGGCGTTGCTCTCGGCGCCCGAGGCGCTCGATCACCTCCAAGAAGCCCGTGACTTGGTTCGCGATCCGATCGCCAGGATCGAGGTGCTGAGAGCGCTCGCCTGGGCTTCGGCAGCCAACTTCGGCCTCTGGAGCGCCGCAGAGTCGGTGGCGATGCAGGCTCGCGAGTTGGCCGAGGGGCGCGACCCCGAGCTAGAGCTCATGCTGCGCGGAGAGCAGGCGGCCTGGCTGGTATTCGCCACACGTCCGCTGGGTCCAATCGGAGAGATGCTCGAGGCGGCAGCGAGGGTCCTCGATCACGACTCGCCCGCCGGACGCGCCGTGCTCGCACCCCTGTCGTGGTGTCGAATGGCGACTGGCGCGCCGGCCGATACGGCAATCGCCGCCGCCAAGTCAGCGCTAGCCAACGGGGCCCTGATCGCCGAGCACGGGCCGAGCACGATGATGAGTGCTGAGCCGAGCTGGACGCTCGCGTGCCTGCACGCCGGGGATGAACTCGCGCCCGAGCTCGAGCACGCGCTTCGGATCGGGCCCGAGGTCGGGTCCCTGCACGGATTCGCAAACCATTCCTCATCGGCGGCGACGTTGGCCTATCTCAACGGCGACGTGGCCGATGCGGAGGCTTACGCGCGCGATGCGCTGCGAGCCATGCTCGAGGTCAGTTCGGTCGGAGCCGTCGGGGCCGCGTCCGTGGTCGTCGACCTGCTGCTCGAGCAGGACGCAGCGGGGGCTGCCCAGGGCGAGCTCGAGGCCCTCGGAATGTGCGGCGACCTGCCACCGGCGTATCCTTCGGACCTGCTCTTGATCAGTCGCGGCCGCCTGAAGGCTGTGCTCGGTGATCGCTCGGGAGGGCTGGAGGATGTGCTCGAAGCCGGGCGCATCCGCGAGCGGTGGGGGTTCCGAAGCCCAGCGTTCGGCGCGTGGCGCTCAACCGCCGCCAGGATCTACTGGGCGATGGGTGACCGGGACCTCGCCGGAGAACTCGCGCTCGAGGAACTCGAGATCGTCAGGGGCATCGACCTGTCCTACCTGACCGGGCGCGCGCTGCGAATCGTCGGGCTCTGCGAGGGGGGTGTCTCGGGGCTGGCCAAACAACGGGATGCGGTCGCCACGCTGGCGACGTCGCGGGCCCGCCTCGACTACGCGCGCGCGTTGGTCGATCTTGGCGTGACGCTTACCCGCGAGGGCCGCCGAGCCACCTCGGGCGCTTCTTCAGAGGCCCACGAGCTACTGAGCAGCGGTGTCGATCTGGCACATCGCTGCGGGTCGAAGGCTGTTGTCGCACGGGGTCAGCGCGCGCTGCACGGGCTCGGCGCGCGGCCTCGGTCGCTCCGACTATCGGGTGCTCAGTCTCTTACGGCCGCAGAACGCCGCGTCGCGCGCCTGGCAGCTCAAGGCATGAAGAACAAGGAGATTGCCGGAGCGTTGTTCGTGACGCTCAAGACCGTTGAGAAGCATCTGTCGAGCGCCTACTCGAAACTCGAAATCGGTTCACGCCAGCAGCTCCAACTGGCGCTACAGGAGAACCACGCCGGTCCGGCCGGCTGACCCTACTCTTTGCGAACAGTGGGGTAGCCCCCACCCAAATCGCCCCCCGCAGGGTCCATGATGCGCCCGTCAAGGAATCCTGACGGGCAAGGGAGACGGAATGCGGAAGTTGACCGCGGTGCTGGTCGTGATCACTCTCGGTGGCGTCGGCGCCATGCCGGCCGCAGCGGACGCGAAGTCGAGCAAGCGGGTAAAGCTCAAGGTCCCAGCTGACGGCCAGGTCGACGTGACACGACTTCAGACGGGCAAGAAGCCGCGTATAAAGCCCCGGGGCAGGTTCCCCAAAGACATCATCATCACGACGCGCTCCGGAAAGCCGCGGAAGAAGAAGGTCCAGACCGCCGTCTCGATCGTCAACCCGGGGCCTGCCCCCGGTGCGGCGACCAAACGTAATAGCAAGGTCAGCACCGCGCAGAGCTTCGGCCGCCTGACGCTACGGCTCAACCGACCGTTGGTCGGAAGTACCCCGACGGTCACGGACGCGCTGGACACCGCCGTTACACGGGTCAAGCGAATCGCGTGCTCGGGCACGGTCGGCGACGCGCGCGCCCGGATATTGGAGGCGGGCGGCGTCCCGCGGAACGCGCGGCAGGCGGTCGCCGACTCGCTCGGGCGGCTGCTCTGCGACGACGCGTCGGCCGCTGACGGCATCACCGCCGTGCTGCTCGGACTCGAAGGCAACAACGTCCCGGACCCTCCAGGACCAGGGCCGGGACCGGGACCGGGACCGGGACCGATCGGCTCCCCGACTGGCAGCTTCGTCCACGGGATCAACGGACAGGAGAACAACGTCTTTCGAACCTCGGTCGCGGGCGTGACCGAGAACATCTCCAACTCCCTCACCACCTTGCTCGGCCCCGGCAGCGACGACGCGCGCCTGAACATCTCGCCGGACGGCGGCTGGCTGCTGGTCGAGACCAACAAGGCGCTCGGCTGCGGCGGCTTCCCGTGCCTGGCGATCGTTCGTGGAGATCTCTCTTCGGGACGCCCAGTGGAACTCGCCAACCCTGGTCCTGATGCCGATGGCCGGGTGCACGTGTCGGGCTACTCGGCAATCGCGAATGGTGGAACACGGATCGTCTTCGACTCCAACGACGGACCCCACGAGCGCGATCTCTGGGTCATCAACCGGGCGAGCGACACGGCGCTCACGTGGTCGGACCCCGTTCTCCTGACAAGCGCGTCCAACGATTCCCACAACACCTACCCGGCGATCTCGGCTGACGGTTCGCGGGTCCTGTTCGACTGCGGTCCGGCCGACGATCCGGGCTCGGGCAATATCGCGGTCTGCGAGGTGGGTACCGACGGGTCCGGCCTACGCGAGATCGTCAACGCCACCGCGACCGGAGCCGGCTCGCTGCATTCGCCGGACTACCTCGCCGGAGGCGGCATCGTCTTCGAGAGCATGGGCGAGGACGAGACGCTGTTCACCCTCTCCCAGGCGGGTCTGCAGAATCCCGGCACTGCAGCGCCGGTGCGTCTGCCGGCTGCGTCGAGCAACAACGTCGCGCCGTGCGGGCTCCCGAGCGGCCATGTCGCGAGCCTCGACCTGACCAGGCCGGGAAGCGGCGCCCACGAGCTAGTGATCAACGACCTCACCTCGACCCAGGACCTGTTCCCGCTCGCGGCGGGCGTGAACATCCTCGACGCCGGGGTCGGCTGTGGCGGGGCGGGTTCAGCGCCGCCGCCAACGACCACGACGACCACCACGACCACCACGACCCCGACGACGACGACTCCGACAACGACGACTCCATCGACAACAACAACTCCAACCACGACGACTACGCCGACCGGCAACGCCCAGGTCACGATCATCACCCAGGGCAACCGCCCAGGCACGGTGACGAGTTCGCCCGGCGGCCTCAACTGTGTGAAGACAGGCAACGCGTCCGGCCCGCAGAGCGGGACCTGTACGGCGAGCTTCCAGTCAGGGCAGCCGCTGACGATCCAGACGAACAGCACGGAGTTCATTACCTACACCGGCGCGTGCAACCGTGAGGGCGCCAACGGTCCCCGAAATTGCACCTTCACACCCCCGGCAGGGGCCTCCGAGGTGACCGTCGATTTCTCGGGGTGACGCGTGTCGGCGACCACGGCAGCCCGTCGCTTTAGACATCCTCGACATAGGTGAACGGGGGTCGCGTACGGCGGGCCCTCAGCGGTAGTCGGGGTTCTCGAAGTCGAACCGGCAGCCCGCGTCCCACTTGGCGCGCTGGTTGCCGTGTGCGGGGATGCCGCCGGCGTCCTTGATCATGCGCGCCATGTGCATCAGGTTCCAGGCCATGAACGTCGTGTTGCGGTTGGTGAAGTCGTTCTCGGGGCCGCCCGAGCCCGGATCGAGGTAGCTCGGACCGGGCCCGGCCTCTCCCATCCAGCCGGCGTCGGCCTGCGGTGGAATCACGTAGCCGAGGTGCTGGAGCGAGTAGAGGATGTTCATCGCGCAGTGCTTGGCGCCGTCTTCGTTGCCGGTCACGAGGCACCCGCCCACCCGCCCGTAGTAGGCGTACTGCCCCTCCTCGTTGAGCTCGGCGCTGTTGCCGTAGAGCCGCTCGATGACGTGCGTGCAGACCGAGGACTTCTCGCCGAGCCAGATCGGCGTCAGCAGGACGAGGATGTCGGCATCGTGGACCTTTTCGTAGATCGCGGGCCAGTCGTCGCGATCCCAGCCGTGCTCGGTCATGTCGGGTTGGACACCGATCGCAATCTGATGATCCACGGCACGCACGACCTCGACCACGACCCCGTTGCGCTCCATGATCGAGATCGCGATATCGGCGAGTGCCTGGGTATTGGAGGCCTCCGGCGAACGCTTCAGCGTGCAGTTGATGAACAGCGCTCCGAGGTCCGAGAAGTCCCAGCCCGAGCTCTCGGCAAGCGCGTCGGTCCTGGCCGCCAGATCAGTCATCGGTCTCGCTTCCGGTCGAGGGGGAGACGCGCTGTCGGCGTGCGTCCTAAGCCGGATCCTCCCGGACGATTACGGTGTCCCCGATCGGGATGATCTCGTCGACAGGGAGGTCGGCGAGGCCGGCGTGTTCGCGAATCTTCTCCGGGCTCGTCGCCTGGTAGATGCAAACGGTCCCGACGCTGCCACCGTCCTCCTCGAGTACGTAGCTGCGGATCCATCGGATGTCGTCGGACATCTGCTCGTCGCCGACCTTGCTGGATCGACCGGCCGCCGCTTCGAGGTCGGCGCCGGAGCGCCAGCCGGAGCGACGAAGGATTGCGTAGGTGTTCATGTCGGCCCCCTGTGTAGACACGCGTGTTACCTCGGCGCCCAGCCTATTCCCCGGACCGCCGTCCTGGCAAGCGACCCGTCCGGGCCGGATGAGCGGCCCCAGGTACCCTTTGACAAGAGCATGGCATCCAAGAAGCAGATCGACGTCGGCGGCGTGAAGATCGGTGGCGGCGCACCGGTCGCCGTCCAGTCGATGACCAAGACCGAGACCGCCGATTACGAGGCGACGATGACCCAGATCCGCGCGATCGCGGATGCCGGCGGGGACATCGTGCGGGTCGCCGTCCCGCGTGACAAGGACATCGACGCGCTCAAGCGGATCGTCGTCGAGTCGCCGATCCCGGTGATCGCCGACATCCACTTCAACCACACCCTCGCGCTCAAGGCGATCGAGGCCGGGGCGCACTGCATCCGCCTGAACCCGGGCAATATCGGCGGGCCCGAGAAGGTCGCCGAGGTCGCGGCGCGCGCCAACGCGGCGGGCACGCCGATGCGGATCGGCGTCAACTCGGGGTCGCTGCCCAAGCACCTGCACGCGCTCGAGAAGGAGAACTCGGTCGAGGCGCTCGTGACGGCCGCCGTCGAGTTCGTCGACCTCATGGAGCGCTGTGACTTCACGAACTTCAAGGTCTCGGTCAAGTCCACGAGCGTGCCGAACACGATTGCGTCCAACCGGCTGCTCGCCGAGAAGATCGATTATCCGCTGCACCTCGGGATCACCGAGGCCGGCACGAAATGGTCCGGATCGCTGAAGTCGGCGGTCGGACTCGGGACGCTGCTCGCAGACGGGGTGGGGGACACCATCCGGATTTCGCTGTCGACCTTCCACGCCGAGGAGGAGGTCAAGGTCGCCTGGGAGATCCTCAAGGCGCTCAAGCTGCGCGAGCGCGGCCCGGTGCTGATCGCCTGCCCCACCTGTGGACGGCTGCAGTTCGACATGGACACGGTCGTCGCCGAGATCGAGCAGCGGCTCGAGTCCTACGGCGAGCCGATCGAGGTCGCCGTCCTGGGGTGCGCGGTCAACGGGATCGGCGAGGCCTCGCACGCAGACTTCGGGATCACCGGGGCCAAGAACGAGGGGCTGATCTTCGCCCACGGCGAGCCTCTGCGAAAGGTGCCGCAGGACCGGCTGGTCGACGAGCTGTTCGCAGAGATCGACAAATCGCTCGCGGCCGGCAAGACGATCATCGACGCCCAGGAGGCCGCGGTCGGCGCCGAGTGGCTGGCGAAGATCGAGGAGGAGAACGCGGGCGAGCTGACCCCTGAGCGGATCGCCGCGTTGGAGGCCGCCGCCGCCGCCGCGGAGTCGCTCGATCAGGGTGCGGCGCTTCCGATGGCGAGCGCACAGCCCGAGCGCCGCGCGATCTCCCTCGACGAGGACGCCTCACCCACTGCCGGCCGTCGGTTTACCCGGGCCTGACCGTCGGGAGTCGTCGCCCGGCGGCGTCATTCGCTCGCTCGCGTCCGTAGGACGCATCGCGACCTGTTCCCCCGCGGGGCTCGACTCTCGACGGCCAGGGGCGCCAATAGACTCGCGCGACGGATGACTCGTCTCTCGACCTACTTCCTCCCGACCCTCAAGGACCCGCCCGCGGACGCCGAGGCGATCTCCCACCAGCTGCTCGTCCGCGCCGGCATGGTCCGCCAGCTCGGAGCCGGGCTCTGGACCTATCTGCCGGCCGGGTGGCGGGTACATCGCAAGATCGAGGCGATCCTGCGCGAGGAGATGGACGGAATCGGCGCCCACGAGATCCTCGCCCCGGTGCTCCAGCCGGCGGAGAACTGGGAGAAGACCGGCCGCTACGGGATCGACGAGCTGTTCAAGCTGGAGGACCGGCGCGGCGCGCCGATGGTCCTGGCGATGACCCACGAGGAGGCGATCACCTCGCACATCGCCGGCGACGTGCGTTCCTACCGTGACCTGCCGCTGATGCTCTACCACCTCCAGGTCAAGGAGCGCGACGAGCCGCGCCCGCGCGCGGGGGTCCTGCGGACGCGCGAATTCGTGATGAAGGACGCCTACAGCTTCGATCGCGACGAGGCTGGCCTGGATGCGTCCTACGGCCGCCAGAGCGAGGCCTATGAGCGGATCTTCGACCGCTGCGGTCTCGAGTGGTACCGGGTCGAGGCCGACGTCGGGATGATGGGCGGCTCCGGGGCTCATGAGTTCATGGCCCCATGCGCGGCGGGTGAGAATGACGTCGCCCTGAGCGATTCGGGCTATGCGGCCAATGTCGAGGTCGCCTGCGCGACCGCGGCGCCGGTCGAGGGCCTCCCGGAGCCACTCGACGCGCCGGAGCCGGTCGCGACACCCGGCGCCCGGACGATCGAGGATGTGGCGACCCTGCTGGACGTCCCGCCAGGCGCGCTGATCAAGGCGATGCCCATGATCGCGGGCGAGGACCGCCCGCTGCTGTGCCTGCTGCGTGGCGATCACCGGCTCAACGAGATCAAGCTCGCCAACGCGCTCGGCGAGCCCGTCCGCCAGGCGCGCGCGGAGGAGATCGCCGACCTGTTCGGCTCGCCGGTCGGGTTCGTCGGCCCGGTCGGGAGCCCGGCCGCGATCCTCGCCGATGAGGCGCTGCGTGCGATGTCGGGAATGGTCGCCGGGGCGAACCGCGCAGATACGCACCTGCGCGGCGTCGATCTCGAGCGCGACATGAGCGCGGAGTGGGCAGACTTCCGATCAGTCGAGGCGGGGGACCGCTGCCCGGCCGGAGCGCAGGTCAGAATCGAGCCCGCGATCGAGGTCGGCAACATCTTCAAGCTCGGCACCCGCTATTCCGAGCCGCTTGGAGCTACCTTCCTGGACGAAGACGGCGCCGAGCGGCCGATCGTCATGGGTTCCTACGGCATCGGTCCCGCCCGGATCCTGGCGGCCGCGGTCGAGCAATTCTCCGATCAGGCCGGCATCTGCTGGCCCCGGGCGATCGCACCGTTCGACGTCGAGCTCGTCGCTCTCGGCAAGGCGGACGAGGAGGTGGCGACAGTGGCGACCGAGCTCTACGAAGAGCTCCGGACGCTCGGACTCGACGTGCTCTACGACGATCGCGAGGCGAGCCCGGGACAGAAGTTCGCCGACGCCGAGCTGCTCGGGTGCCCGCTACGCGTGACGATCGGGCGACGCGGCCTCGAGGCCGGTGAGCTCGAGCTCCAGGTTCGCCGCGGCCTGGAACAGAGCGCGGTGGCGCTCGATGGAGCCGCGCGGGAGATCCTGGAGCGGTGGCAGAGCCTCGCCTGACCTTCCGTCGTCTCGTCGGCCTCGATCGATCGGTGGTTCCGGCCGAGACCGGCCGCGATCAGCCGCTCCGTCCGTTCACGATCCCGAATGCGATCGGGATCCTGCGGTTCGCCGGCCTGCCGGTCTTCCTGGTCATCGCGTTTCGCTCCGGCGACGGCGTCAGCTTTCAGGCGGCCGCGGTCTACTTCGCGATCGCCGCCGCCGACTACCTGGACGGCATGGCTGCTCGCCTGACCGGACAGTACAGCCGCTTCGGGGCGTTGCTCGACCCGCTCGTCGACCGTCTGCTCGTGCTCGCGGGAGTCGCGGTGAGCTGGCACTTCGAGCTGCTGCCGCGCTGGCTGCTCGGCGTGCTCGCTGCGCGCGAGCTGTTCATGCTGGTGATGAGCCAGATCGCGCTGCGACGCGGGCAGGAAGTGAGCATCAACTGGGTCGGGCGTTGGGCGGTCTGGCCGACGATGTCGGCGCTGTTCCTCGCAATGCTCTACCCCGGGCTGGTCGCTTCGCTCGTGTTCGGGCTCGGCGTCCTGATGTCGCTGCTCGCGACGGCGCTCTACGTCCGAGTCGCGCTGCAGTGGGAGGGACCACCCTCAACCTCCAGTTGACCCCTGGTATAAGCTGGGCCTCCGTCGACGGAGGACAGTAATGGAGACATTTCCGGACCTCGGCGCGCTGAGCGACCAAGAGCTCAAGGCGTTGATCGAAGAGCTGACAGAACAGGAGCGCAAGGTCTCCTACGAGCGGCGCATCCTCCACGGCAAGATCGACATCCTGCGCGCCGAGCTCGTCAACCGGCTGCGTGCCAAGCGCGAGGGGGGCGAGGCGCTGATTTCCGGCTCCGACGTGGAGGCGCTGACCGACATCCTGTCCGGCCGCGGGCAGAAGGAGAGCGCGTCCTAGGGGCGCGATCATGCACTGCACCGAGTGCAACTTCGTCAACGGCGAGGGAGCCAACTACTGCCAGAAGTGCGGCGCCTTCCTCGGCGGCGCCGGCGGGGGTCAGGACACGACGGCTTCCTATGAGATCGGCGAGACCGGCGAGCTACGCGCCGTCGACCTGGGCGCAGGCGCGCCGGAAGGCGCCACTCTGGTGATCCGCTCGGGCGGTGGACGGGCCGGCGAGAGTTTCCCGGTCGCCGGGGAGCGAACGGCTATCGGGCGCAGCCCGGAGGCCGCGGTCTTCCTGGACGACGTAACTGTCTCGCGCAACCACGCGCTGCTGGTCCTGCGGCGCGACGGCGTCTATATCGATGATCTCGGGTCGTTGAACGGGACCTACGTCAACCGCCAGCGAATCGAGTCGCGGAAGCTCGCCGATGGGGACGAGCTACAGATCGGCAAATACAAGCTCAGCTATCTGGAGCGCTGAACCGTGACCGAGCCCGTACTGGACGCCGAGCAGACCACCCCGGAGGGCGTCCCGCCCGCCCGGCCGCCGAAGTCGCTCACGATCGGCGCGGTGTGCAAACAGCTCGAGCGGGAGTTCCCGGACATCTCGATCTCGAAGATCCGCTACCTCGAGGATCAGAAGCTCCTCTCGCCGCGCCGCACGGCCGGTGGCTACAGGCTCTACTCAGGCGGCGACGTGACCCGGCTGCGTACGATCCTCCGACTCCAGCGCGACGAGTTCCTTCCCCTGCGCGTGATCCGCCAGGAGCTTGCTGCGGGCCGTAGCGAGGCCGACATCGCCGCCGCCAGCTCGGATCCTCGTCCGCTGCGCAGGGCGACGGTCAAGGTCAAGGGCGGCGGCGCCCTCTACAAGCTCGCCGACGTGCTCGAGGAGACCGGTGCCGAGGCGTCGCTGGTCGCCGAGCTCGAGGACTTCGGGGTCGTCAAGGGCGAGAAACGCGACGGCGACACCCTTTACGACGATACCGAGCGGGAGATCATCCGGGCGGTCTGTGAACTCGCGCGCTTCGGAGTGGGGGGGCGCAACCTGCGCGTGTTCCGCACCTCGGCAGATCGCGAAGCCAACCTGCTCGAGCAAATCCTCGCCCCGGCGCTGCGATCGCGCAATGCGGACCGCCGCAAGGAGGCGGTCGAGGCGCTCGAGAACCTGGCGGCGATCACATCCCACCTGAAGCACTTGCTGCTCGTGCGCGACCTGCGCGAGATCACGGGTTGAGGCCAGCACCATGGCGCGGGTAGCGCGCTCGCGCACGATCGACGCGAGCGGCGAGACGATCTGGGCGGTCGTCTCCGACGCCCACCACCTGCCGCGCTGGTGGCCGCGTGTCACAAGAGTCGAGGACGTCAACAGCTCGGGCTGGACCGAAGTGCTCCAGACCGAGCGGGGCCGTCCCGTGCGGGCGGATTTCACGCTTCTGGAGGAGACGCCTCCGAATGGGCGGGCGTGGGCTCAGGAGCTCTCAGAGACGCCGTTCGAGCGAATCCTCGCGAAGGCCGAGACGAGGATCGATCTCGAGGGTGACGGTCAGCGTACGCGGGTTACCCTCAGTGCGCTGCGCAAGCCGCGTGGGCTCTCGCGTTTCGGGGGTTTCATGCTGAAGCGCGCGATCGTCGATCAGCTCGACGAAGCGCTCGAGGGCCTCGAGCGGATCTGCGCTCGGGAGGCGACGCAGGCCTAGGGGGCCGGCGGGGCGGTTTCCTGCGGCGCGGGGGCGGAGCCCCCTTCCGCGGGCGGTGCGCCACCTTCTGCGGCGCTGCCCGAGAGCTCGTCGGCCGTCTGGATGTCGGCGACCTTGGCCCGCAGCACCGACTCGCCGGAATGCGCGTCGTCGTCGTCGATCGGCTCGCGCGAGACGTCGATGAACTTGTAGTTGACGAAGTCGGTCGGCAGAGCTCCGCTCGCCGCCAGGCGACCCTGCTCGTCGGTCTGGGCGGCGCCGATTCCGACCGCGTCCTTATCGGAGTTGTAGAGCCAGACCTGGTAGGCCTGCGCCTTATCGGTCGGCTCGAGATCCGCGGCCTCGATGACGATGCCCGGGGCACCCGCCTGAGAGAAGAGCGTCACGAGCCCGATGCCCTGCTCGCCCTCGAGCGGCCGAAGCTCGACGGCACCCAGCGGGATGATCTCGGCGGCGGGCTCGGTTTCGGTGCCGGCGACCGGCGGAGCCTCCTCCTCTCCGAGGATCTTGCCGAACCCGAAAGCAACCAGGGCGATTGCGACGGTGGCCGCCACGGCCCCGATGATCCGGCGACGCACGAGCATCGCCTCCGCGCTCCGGGACAGAGTCCCGGCCGGGTGAGCAGGCCTCCAGGACCGTGAGGACAGGCGGGACTTCAGCGCGGCGGTTGCCTGCGGAGCGCCCGCTTCCGGGATGTCGGGCTGGACGTCGTCGGGATAGAGGTCGGCCAGCGAGTCGGCGAGCGACAGCGCCCAGGTCCGCGCGGCGGCCGAGCTCTTGAGGTGGCCCCGGGTAGCGAGCGCCTCGGGGCCGCTCTGCTGCCGCAGCAGGTAATCGGCGATCTGGCCGCGCCAGCTGGACTCGACGCGCTCGGCGGTTCGCGGCGCGAGCTCCGTCAGGCTTTCCCGGGCGTAGGCGCGGACGCGATCCTCGGGCAGGGTCAGGAGGTCAGAGATCTCCGCGTAGCTCTTGCCGCGGCGAATGACCAGCTCGATTATCGCGCGGCGCTCATCGGAAAGTGAATCGAGAGTCGGCACGGCGCGAAGGGTAACCTGCCGCGCGTGTCTGACGATCCACGCCGCACCATAGATCTTGCGCTGACGCTCCCGGGCGTGCTGGGTTTCGAGACGCTGGAGAGCGGTCCGGACTCAGCGGTCGGCCGTTTCGAGGTCACAGACCGCGTGCGCCAGCCGATGGGGGTCGTTCACGGGGGTGCCTACGCCGCAATGGCGGAGGGGTTGACGTCGATGGCGACCTTCGAGGCGGTGTTCGGCGACGGCAAAATGGCGCTCGGTCAGTCCAATCAGACGAGCTTCCTGCGTCCGATCATGTCGGGCTGGGTGCTTGCCACGGCGCGCGCGATCCACCGCGGGCGCACCAGCTGGGTCTGGGAGGTCGAGTTCACCGACGACGACGGGCAGCTTTGCGCGGTCACGCGAATGACGATCGCCGTGCGGGCGCTACCCGGCCGCGCCGCTGCAACGAGTTAGCGCCGGCTGCGAAAACGGTTCGTGATCGGCATCCTCCGATCGCGGCCGAAGGCCTTGGTCGAGATGCGGATCCCGGGCGGCGCCTGGCGACGCTTGTACTCGGCCAGGTCGACCAGCCGGATGACGTGCTCGACCACCGCGCGCGGAAACCCGCCGGCGGCCAACTCGTCGACGCCGAGGTCACGCTCGACATAGCCCTCGAGAATCGCGTCGAGGACGTCGTAGGCGGGCAGCGAGTCCTGGTCGGTCTGATCGGGGCGCAGCTCGGCGGATGGCGCGCGGTCGATCACGGACGCGGGAATCAGCTCGCGCCCCGCTCGGCGGTTGCGGTCGATGACAAGACGGTAGACGTCCCCTTTGAAGACGTCCTTGATGACGGCGAACCCGCCCGCCATGTCGCCGTAGAGCGTGGCGTACCCGACCGACATCTCCGATTTGTTCCCGGTCGTCACGACGAGCTGCCCGAACTTGTTGGACAGAGCCATCATCAGCGTCCCGCGGATCCGCGCCTGGAGGTTCTCCTCGGTCGCGTCGGGCTCTCGCCCGTCGAATTGCGCGGCGAGCGTCGTCTCGAAGGCGACGAACGCGCCCTCGATCGCCAGCTCATCGATTGCGACTCCCAGGTTGGAGGCGATCGCGTGCGCGTCGGCGCGCGTGCCCTCCGAGGAGTGACGCGAGGGCATGGTCACGAAGCGAACCCGCTCCGGACCGAGCGCATCGACGGCGATCAACGCTACGAGCGCCGAGTCGATGCCGCCGGAGAGAGCGATCAGCGCTCCGTTGAAGCCGTTTTTGGCGACATAGTCGCCAAGCCCGAGCTCGAGCGCTGCGTAGGCCTCGGCCTCGCGCCCCAGCGCGTCGTGGAGTGGTCCGTCAAGCCGACCTTCGGCTAGCTCGACGAGCAGCAGCTCCTCAGCGAACTGGGGGCCGCGGACGACGATCGTCCCGTCGGGGTCGGCGCCGAGGCTGGCCCCGTCGAAGACGAGCTCGTCCTGGCCGCCGACGAGGTTGCACAGCAACACGGGCGCGCCGTACTCAGAAGCCCTCGCCGCCAGGACCTCCTGCTCGCGCAGGAGCCCCTTGCCGGCGTGGAAGGGGGATGCGGAGAGGTTGACGATCAGCTCCGCGCCGGCCTCTGCCGCGCGCTGCCCGGGTCCGTCCGGGAACCACTCGTCCTCGCAGATCGTCACGCCGATCTGACGGCCGTTGATGGCGAAGACGAGCGGGTCGGTCCCCGGATTGAAGTAGCGGCGCTCGTCGAAGACGCCGTAGTTGGGCAGCCGGTGCTTGCGGTAGACCGCTTCGACCTCTCCATCCCGGATCAGCGCGGCGGAGTTCGCCAGCCGCTCACCGCGTCGCTCGGGGAAGCCGACCAGAACCGCAATCCCGGCGATCGAGCTCGCCAGCTCGGCGAGTTGGCGGTCGACCGCCGCGAGGAAGTCGGCCTTCAGGACGAGATCCTCCGGGGGATAGCCGCTCAGGGCGAGCTCCGGGAAAACCACCAGGGAGGCACCGTGGGACCGCGCGCGCTCGGACCAGTCGGCGATCCGAGCAGCGTTGCCCGAGAGGTCGCCGACGACGGCGTTGAACTGCGCCAGTGCCACCCGGAGCGGGTCCATCAGGCCAGTATGAATGGCGGCCGGATCAGGCGGCGATCGGCGCGACCAGCGAGTCGACCGAGGCCAGCAGGTCGAGCGGGCAGACCGCCACGCGCGTGCGCCCATCGCCCCCGGCGGCATAGACCAGCTGCTTCTCGGCGACGGCGGCGTCGACGACGAGCCGCACGTCGTGAGCGAGCGGCGGGACGCAGCCGGCCGGGAAGCCGGTTGCCGCGCGTGCCTCGTCCGAACTCGCCGGCCGGGCCTCGGCGCAGTCAAGCGCCTCGCAGACGAGCCCCGGGTCGATCTGGTCAAGTTCCCCGATGACGCAGAGTACGGGCTCTCCGTCGGCGACGAAGACGACCGAGCGGACGATCTCCGAGCAGGAGCACCCGAGCGCGGTCGCTACGTCGTCGGCCGTCTTGGGCGAGCCCTCGAGGTGGCGTACGTCGAGCTCGATGCCGCGCTCACGTGCGGCGTGAACCACCCGGTCCTTCATCGGCTCAACTCATCCTGGCAGCGCCCCACGCATCTCAGGGTAGGGATCACCGGCGAGCGGCGCGCAGCCGGGCGCGACCGAGATCATATGAAGCATCCGCGGGGGCTGGTAGCTTCCCCGGGCGAGTTATGTAACCAGCCTGCCGAACCTCCGCCTGCGGCGGGGGACGGGGGAACCAGTCCACTTCTGTCGAAGTGGTGGGGCGAATCGGCCGGTCATCCGGCTGTAGCGCACGGCGCGATCCCGACAGCTAACCCCGTAGGCGCGAACCGGTCAGTCACAGATCATTACGAGCACCCGCATATACAAGGCCGTGGTCAGCGGCTTCCTGCTGCCGCTCGCGGCATCAGCAGGGGCGATGGCCCAAATGCCCACGCCGGGAGGGCAGTTCACGACAACCGCACCGGCTCCCACGACCACCGGTCCCGCCACGACGACAACCCGGGCCACGACAACCACGCCCGCGCCGCCGGTCGCCCCTGGCCCGAGCTCTCCACGGCCACGCGGTCGCGAGGGGCGCCCCGAGACGGCCGGCGAGCCGGCATCGTTGTCGTTGTTGCGGCGCACGGAGGAGACCCTCCGCTTCGGCGACCGCGTGAAGCTGACCGGCCGCCACTCCTCTCGGAAGCGCGACAAGCTGATCAAGGTCGAATACAAGGCGCGTGGCGAGAAGCCGAAGACGATCACGAAGGCGCGGACCGACAAGGAAGGCCGCTACGTGGTCCGTCACCGCCCCGCGCATACCGGCCACTACCGAGCGCTCGATCGCAACGGGGACCTCAAGACCGACAAGGTCGACGTCGAGGTCAAACCGACGCTGGGCTTCGAGGTCGAGCCCGCGACGCTGACCGGGCGCAAAGTCGATGCCTCGGGTGAGCTGCTGCCGGGCGGCAACGGACGCCGGATCCTCGTAGAGGCCCGCCGCAAGGGGGACTGGAAGAAAGTCGAGAAGGTAGACGCCGGCGACCCGTTCGAGGTCAGCTGGAGACCTCAGCGGGTCGGCTCCTACAAGCTGCGCGCGAGCTTCGAGGGCGACAAGCGCAACCTCGGCGAGCGCGAGGCTGCGCCGGTGACGGCGTTTCGCGAGTCGGTTACCTCAATCTATGGTCCGGGATTCTATGGTCGGCAAACCGCCTGTGGCAAGACGCTCGAGCGCAAGACGGTCGGCGTCGCCCACAAGAAGATCGCCTGCGGGAAGAAGGTCACTTTCCAGCGCAAGGGCCGGTCGATCACGGTCCCGGTGATCGACCGCGGGCCATTCATCAAGGGCCGCGAGTGGGATCTGACGACTGCGGCGGCCGCGAAGCTCAAGGTCGAGGGCGTCCAGAAGGTCTGGTCCAGCCGTTGACCACGGCGGGCAGGCCACAACTAGAGCGTGAGCTCCAGCTGCGGAGTCGTCTCTGGCGTCGGCGTCTGCTGATCGAGGCCGGCGATTCGCACCCCGAGCAGCCGGACCGGTCGCGGCGGGTCGAAGGCGTGCAGTAGCTCACGGGCGACGCTCAGCACGACGGCATAGTCGGCCGTGGCTGAGGGCAACGTTCGTGCGCGGGTGTGCGTCGAGAAGTCATCGAGCCGGACCTTGATTCCGATCGTCTGGCCGCGCGCCCCGCGCGCGCCCATGTCCTCGCACAGCCGCCGGGCGAGATCACAGAGCGGGTCGTCGAGCGCGCCGACACCGCGGAGATCGCGGTCGAAGGTCGTCTCACGCGATTCCGACTTTCGTAACCGCGCCGTATCGAGCTCGCGGAGATCCTCGAGTCGACCGCGCGCCCGCAGGTGGGGACCGAGCCGCGGGCCGAACGCGTCGACCAGCCGTTCCTCCTCGGCGTCGGCGAGCTGGGCGACGGTCTCGATCCCGAGCGTGGCGAGCCGCTCGACGGTCTTCGGCCCGACGCCGGGGATGATTCCGGCCGCGAACGTTCCGAACCGTGCACGCGCCGCCGCTTGGTCGAGCAGCACGAACCCATTCGGCTTCTCGAGATCGGACGCCATCTTCGCGATCAGCTTGTTCGGCCCGATACCCACCGAGCAGTTGAGGCCACAGGTCGACAGGATCTCCGTCCGGGCTCGTTTGACCGACGCCCGTGGCCGCGCGAGGCCCGACAGGTCGACATAGGCTTCGTCGAGGCCCACTACCTCGACTGTCTCGAAGTGAGCGCGGAGTAGCTCCATCACGCGGGCCGACGCGGTCCGGTAGTGCTCAAAGTCGGGCGCGATGAAGACAGCCTGCGGGCAGAGGCGCCGCGCTCGGCTCGCCGGCGTCGCCGAGTGGACCCCGAAGCGGCGCGCCTCGTAGCTCGCGGTCGTGACGACCGCCCGGGGGCCCGAACCGGCGACGACCACCGGCAGCTCGCGCAGCTCCGGCCGCCGCAGCAATTCGACGCTGACGTAGAACGCGTCCATGTCGACCAGCGCGTAGCAGCGCGGCCATCGGGCGGGCGAAGTCACCCGCTGGAGGCTACGCCGGGATCCGGCGGAGCGGGAGCCCCACCGGGTCGTGCGCGAGCGACATTCGCCGCGGTGCGCGAGCTCTCGCGCTAGACGGGTTGGTTGACCGGCCGGATCAGGATCTCGTTGACGTCCACACGCGCGGGCTGGGAGAGTGCGTAGAGGACGGCTTCCGCGATGTCCTCGGGCTCGAGGCCGCCCTCGACGGGGTTGTCGAAGAACGGCGTGCTGACCATTCCCGGCTCGATCAGAGTGACGCGGATCGGCGTCTCGCCGACCTCCTTGCGCAGTGATTCGCCGATCGCCGTCACGGCCCACTTGGTCGCCGAGTAGAGCGACCCCGGGAGCGCGACGCGACCGGCGACCGACCCGGTCAGCAGGAAGTGGCCGGCGTTGCGCTCGAGCAGGTGGGGGAGGGTGGCACGGATCGTCAAGGCGCAGCCGTAGACATTGGTGTCGATCATCGAGCGCCACTGCTCGGGGCTCTCCTTGAGGAATCCGCGCGCGGCGCCGAACCCGGCGTTGGCGAACACGGCGTCGATCGAGCCGAATCGGTCGATCGACGCCGCGACGGCGGCCTGCTGATCGTCCCACTCGGTCACGTCGCACCGGACCGCGAGAGCCTTGGCGTCACCAAGCTCCTCGACCAGCGCGGCGAGCTTGTCCTCTGAGCGTGCCGCCAGCGCGACCCGCCAGCCCGCTTCCACGGCCCGGCGAGCGGTTGCGGCGCCGATCCCGCTCGAGGCGCCGGTGATGTAAAGGGTCCGGTCCGAGCTCATCGGGCTGTTCTATCAGGCTCCTCCCGCCGCCTTAGACTCGCGTGGATGAGTGGTCTGCTCAGCGAGCCCAGGTTCCCGGGGGTCGGATCCGATCGCGGCCACTACGAGAGCTTCTTCGCGAAGCTCGTCCACCCGCTCGATCCGCTCGGGGCGTGGATCCGCTACACGGTTCACAAGCCTCCGGGCGCGGCCCCACGAGGGTCGCTGTGGTTCACGCTCTTTGAGCGCGGCGCGCCGCCCTACGCGGTCAAACAGACATTCTCGGCCGAGCAGACCGCCGCGCCGCCCGGGGAGTACATCCGGATCGGCGAGAGCCATTTCGAGCCCGGCACGATGGTCGGAGTCGCGGCCGGCCTCGGCCGTCGCGCCAGCTGGGAGCTGACGGTCGATTCGGACACGGCGCCGTATCGCCATCTGCCGCGGCCGTGGATGTATGAAGCCGCGCTGCCGAAGACGAAGGTGTTGAGCCCCTGTCCGGCGGCGCGGTTCGGCGGGACGCTCGCGGTCGCTGGTCGGCGCCTCGAGCTCGACGGGTGGCGGGGCACGATCGGCCACAACTGGGGCGCCCAGCACGCCGAGCGGTGGATCTGGCTGCACGCGGCGGGCTTCGACGGCCACGATCCCGCCACGACATGGTTCGATGCCGCGCTTGGGCGGATCAAGGTGGGGCCGCTGACCTTGCCCTGGATCGGCAACGCCCGGCTCGAGATCGACGGCCGGGCGCATCTGCTCGGCGGGCCGAGGAGGGTCCGCCAGACCCGGATCGACGAGCGCCCGACCGGCTGCTCGTTCGAGCTGCACGGAAGGGGAACGGTGTTGCGGGGGCGTGTGGGCGCCGCCGCCCGGGACTTCGTCGGCTGGATCTACGCCGACCCCGACGGCTCCGAGCACAACGCGGTCAATTGCTCGATCGCCGAGCTCGAGCTCGATTTCGAGGGGCCGCACGGCAGGACGGCGTTGAGGACCGCCGCCAGCGGGACCTACGAGCTCGGAATGCGCGAGCTGGACCACGGGATCGAGCTGCAGCCGTTCCCCGACAGCTGACGCGGATCGCTGCGTAAAGTCCATCCATGGGTCAGACCTACGACGAGATCGACGACCGGTGGCGAGATTGGATCGCCGAGCAACCGATCTTCTTCGTTGCTACGTCGCCGCTCAGCGGGGACGGGCTCGTCAACCTTTCGCCGAAGGGACCGGCCGGCGGGCTTCGGGTCCTCGGCCCGCGACAGGTCGCCTACCTCGATGTCGGCGGCAGCGGCGTCGAGACGATCGCCCACCTGCGCGAGAACGGGCGGATCGTCGTGATGCTTTGCTCCTTCCAGGGTCCACCGCGGATCCTCCGGCTGCACGGTCGGGGAACCGTGATCCCGGAGGGCGATCCCCGCTTCGCGGAGTTGAGCGCCGGGATCCCGAGCATCGGTCCCCCCGAGGCGAGCCGGTCGGTGATCGCGGTCGACGTCGAGCGAATCGCCGATTCCTGCGGGTACGGCGTCCCGCTGATGAGTTTCGCGGCCGATCGCGACCACTACGAGTTGTTCGCGGCCAAGAAGCTGCGCACCGGCGGTCCCGAGGCGCTCGCGCAACGCCGGGCCGAGAACAACGCGCGCAGCCTGGATGGGTTGCCGGCGCTCGATGGCCTGTAACGGGGATGAAGCCCCGCTCGTTGAGCGATTCTCCGTTAACGCTCGATAATGAGGGTTATGACAACCAACAGGGAAGAGCCGGCTAACGCGGCGCGATCAGCAGGGTCTGGCTGGCGCGGCCGACCGGCCCCTGCAGGTCGGACAGGACCGATTCGGCGAGGCCGATCCCTTCGGGCCCGATCAGCGTGCGGGCATCGACGAGCACCCAGTCACCGACGAGATCGCGGAACAGATTGACCGTGAGATCGGTGTTGATGAACAGGAACTCACGGTAGTCGAGCACGCCGCTGATCCCGTTGCCGACGTCCGCAGCGACCAAGACCCGGCTGAGCGCACTCGACGGCTCGCCGTCAACCAACTGCCCACGCATCCGCAGCCACGCGGCGGCCGGTCCCGGCTCGAGCCAGCCGCCCTCCAGGAACCGGACCTCCATCGCCGAGTGGTACCCACGGTCACACCCTGTATCGAAGAACGGTTTCTCAACGGCTTGATCGGGGTCGCGCGGCCTTGTTATGTCTACCTGGGGTCCACCCGTGGCATCGCCGCGACGGCGCAGAACCCACGCGCGGGACCGCGCGAGCAGGCGCTCACCGGCGAACAGTTCGGCCTCCAGCAACTGCACCCGCCGACCGGGCCGGACAATGCGCGTCGCGACCCGCAGCGGAGCGATCGGGATCGGCCCGAGAATCTCGACGGTCAGCCGCCCGATCAGCCATTCAGAACCGACCAGCAGCTCGATCTCGCGGCCGATCAACGCGGTCGGCGGACCGGCGTGCTGATCGGTCGCCGCCCACGGGCCGCGTGTCTGCTCGGTCGCCGAGAACGCCCCGCCGAGGGCCTCATAGAACGGTTCGGACACGGCGGGACTCTGACACACGGGCGTGGCTACCCGACTGCTCCCGAGGGCGCGATCAAAGCGTGGGATGACCCCGGTGGGGTCTACACTCACGCCGTGGCCAAGGAGCGCGCAAGCCGGATGCAGATGCAGGTCGGGAGCCTCGGTGCGATTCCGCTGCTCGAGTCGCGGACCGACGAGCAGCTGCTGAGCGAGTCCAAGCACCGCGCCGCCGCGCGGGCGATTCTGGCCGCCCGGGCGGCGGAGCGCTATGACGCGCAGACCGCCCGCAAGTTCTTCAACGAGGCGCTCGCCGGCTGCCATCCGCAGGAGCGGCCCGCACTCCGTCAGATGATGAACGCTTCGCTGGCACTCGCTGAGCGCCGGCCCGACGACCTCAAGGCCGCCGTCGAGAAGCTCGGCCAGGAGGCACCTTCCGGACGGCAGCTGATGCTGCTGCGGCTGATGGGCCTGATCTCTCCGCCACCCGGCGCCGGCGGCCTCGCTCGCGCCCGTGGGTTCGCGGTGCTGGCCCTGATCGCCGTGATTCTGCTGGCGATCGGCTACGGGATCGCGACGCTCGCACTGCTGCCTTTCGGTGGCGTGTCGACCGCCGGCACCGCAGTCGTCGGCCTGCTGATCGTGATCCTCGTACTCGGCGGGCTCGCGTTCCTCGGACGGCGCCGGCAACGGCGCGCCGAAGCCGAGCGAGCCGGCCCCTGACCGGCGGCCGCCGCCGGGCGGCCGTACGATCGAAGCGTGCCCCTCTCCCCCCTGCTCGCTTCCTATGACCAGCTGATCCTCGATCTGGACGGCTGCGTGTACGTCGGTGAGGAGCCGACCGAACGCGCGCCCGAGGCGATCGCCGCGCTCAGGGATGCCGGCAAGCGGATCGCCTTCGTGACGAACAACTCGCGGCTGCGCGGCGAGGACTACGTCCAGCGACTCTGGAGGATGGGCATTCAGGCGTCGCTCGGCGAGGCCGTGACCGTCGGCGGGGCGGTCCAGCACGTGCTCAACGAGAGCTGCAGCGGTGCGACTGCGTTCGTGATCGGGACCGTGGCGATGGTCGACCACGTCGAGTCGGCTGGCCTGCGCGTCCTGAACGGCACGGATCTCGCTTCGCGCGCCGAAGTGGTCGTCGTATCAGGGACCGAGGACTTCGTCTTCGACGATCTCCGGGTTGCGGTCCAGGCGCTGCGTCGCGGCGCCGAGTTTTTCGCAACCGGCCGCGATCCGACCTATCCGATGCCCGACGGACTCTGGCCGGGAACCGGAGCGTTGCTCAGCGCGGTCGAGTACGGCTCCGACCGCGTCGCCACAATCGTCGGCAAGCCGGCGCCCCGGCTGTTCCAGACGGCACTCGACCGCCTCGGCCCGACCGGCCGGACGCTCGTGATCGGAGACAAGCTCGACTCCGATATCGCTGCCGCGCGCGCACTCGGGCTCGATGCCGCCCTCGTGCTCTCGGGAGGGACGACCGCGGCGGAAGCCGCCGCCGCGGTCGATCCCCGCCCCGACCATGTCGCGGCGACCCTCGCGACGCTCGTCCTCGGCCCGGCCTGAATCCGTGGCGCGGAAGACCCACCACAAGCACTCGTCCAAGAAGGGCTACCGGAAGCTGCTCGACGCATTGGCGGAGATCGAGGGGGTCCACCGGGTCGCGACCGGGCGGGTCAAGCCCAGAATGGGATCCGGACGGCCGGTAGCGACGATCTCGAAGGTCCGCCGCACCGAATCGGGGCTCTCGATCACGATCAACACCGAGGGCGCGATCGTCGACGCCTATGTCATCACCGATCGGCCAGAGGACGTCGAGCGCGCGATCGCGGACGCGGGCTGGAGCTAGAGCGGGTGAGCGGCGGGACCCCTGCTCAGCAAGGGCCCCCCTCCCACCGGTCAGTCGGCTGAGTCGTACTTGAACGAGATCCCCAGCCGGACGCGGTATCCGGTCACCTTCCCGTCCTCGATCACGACCTCCTGGCGGACGACCTCGCCGATCCGCAGGTCGCGCAAGGACTTGCCCGCGGTTTCGACCGCCTTCGCCGCGGCATCGGCGAACGACTGGCTGCTGACTCCGATGACCTCGGTCACGCGGTAGACACTGTCTGCCATGGGTGCTCCTCGCCTCGTGGTTGCAGGGGAACCGACCCTCTCACATCGGGCTGTAGGGTTGGACGATGGAGGAGCGCGCGGGCTCGGATGGCCCTTTGGTCGAGTTGAGCGCCGTCACCAAGAGCTTTGGTGAGAACGTCGTGCTCAAAGACATCGATCTGGTGATCGAACACGGTGAGGCGGTCGTGGTTGCGGGCCCATCCGGCTCGGGGAAATCAACGATGCTGCGCGCGATCAACGGGCTGGAGCCGATCGACTCAGGGTCGATCCGCTTCGATGGCCGGGCGATTGAGGGGATCGGGCGCGACATCTACGGGGTTCGCGCCCAGATCGGCATGGTCTTCCAGCAGTTCAACCTCTTTCCGCACATGACGGTGCTCGACAACATCACCCTCGCGCCGGTGCGCGTCCAGGGCGCCTCGATCGAGCAGGCACGGCGGCGCGGACGCGAGCTGCTCGAACGGGTGGGCATCCCGGACAAGGCCGATGAAGTCCCCGCCGATCTTTCCGGGGGACAGCAGCAGCGTGTCGCAATCGCGCGCGCGCTTGCCGTCGATCCGAAGCTGATGCTCTTCGACGAGCCGACCTCCGCCCTCGACCCCGAGATGATCCGCGAGGTGCTCGACGTCATGCGCGATCTCGCGCGCGACGGGATGACGATGATCGTCGTCACCCACGAGATGGGTTTCGCGCGCGAGGTGTGTGACCGCCTGATCTTCATCGACGAGGGCGTGATCGTCGAGGACGCGCCTCCCGAGGAGTTCTTCCAGGCGACCGGGAGCGCCCGGGCGAAAGAGTTCGTAGACAAGATCATCCACCATTGAGGAGGTACTCATGAGAACCACGGATCGACTGCGACTGATGGCCGTCGCGCTGATCGCGCTCGCCGTGCTCGTTGCCGCGGGCTGCGGCGGAACGCCGACCGAGACGACCGACACGGCGGCGACCGGCGGTGAGGTTCCGGCGGCGAGCCTCGATCGCATCGAGGAGAACGGCGAGATCGTGATCGGCGTCAAGTACGACGTCCCGCCATTCGGGTTCCGCAACCCCGACACGGGCGATGTCGAAGGGTTCGATGTCGAGCTCGGCCGCGCGATCGCTGAGGATCTGGGCGTCGAGCCCCGCTTCGTCGAGGCGATCTCAGACAACCGGATCCCGTTCCTCCAGGACGGCACGGTCGATCTGATCCTCTCGACGATGACGATCACCGGCGAGCGCGACCAGGAGATCGACTTCTCCGAGCCCTACTACATCGCCAACGGCCGGATCCTGGTGGCGAAGGGCTCCGACATCGCCAGCCTGGATGATCTGGCCGGTCGCCCGGTCTGCACCGTGCTGGGATCGACCTACGCCGATACCGTCGAGGAGGAGGCACCCGACGCCGACCTGCAGCTGGTCGACACCTACTCCGAATGCCTTGAGCTGATCCAGAACGGATCGGTCGAGGCCGTCGTGACAGACGACGTCATCTTGACCGGCATGATCATCCAGGACGACTCGCTCGAGCTGGTCGGCGACGACCTGACGACCGAGCCCTACGGCGCTGGTTTGCGGGACGGCGACTCCGAGTTCAAGAAGGCCGTCGACGAAGCGATCGACAAGTACAAGCAGGACGGTCGCTGGGAGGACAGCTACGAGAAGTGGGTCGGGCAGTACACGGGGATCGAGCAGCAGCCCCCGACGATGACGCTCAAGGAGGCGATCAAACTCGCTCCGTAGAGGGCGGCTGACCGCCGTCTTGCCGGGACCGGGACGGTGAGCGGACTCTGGGGAGTGCTCCAGGAGCACTCCCCCGAGTTGCTCGCCGGGTTCTGGGTGACGATTCGCCTGGTCGCGATCGCGTTTTTGATCGCGATGGTCGTCGGCGCCCTCGTTGCGGCGTTGCGCGTCTCACCGTCGAAGTGGCTGCAGCGGATCGGCGGCGTCTACGTCGAGACGTTCCGCAATATCCCGCTGCTCGTTCTGCTGTTCATATCGTTCGCCGGTCTGCGCAGGGCAGGGGTTCCGATCACGCCCTGGATCGCGGGCAGCGCGAGCCTCGGCCTCTATACCGCCGCGTATGTGGCCGAGGCGCTTCGGTCGGGAGCGTTCTCTGTCGGCAAAGGTCAGATCGACGCGGCGCTGTCGCTCGGCCTCAGCTATGCCGCGACGCTCCGGCGGATCGTGATCCCCCAGGCGTTCCGATCGGTGATCCCGACGATCGGGAGCCTGGTCATCGCGATGATCCGCAATTCTGCGATCGTCGGCGTCTCGCTACTGGCGCTCCCGGATCTGCTCAAGGAAGCGCGGATCATCCAGTCGCGGACCTTCGAGACCGGTGAGGTCTTCTTCTGGGCGGCGATCGGTTACCTGATCCTCACGCTCACAACGACGATCGTGTTCAGGTTCCTCGAGCGCCGCTTCGAGGTGCGGAGGTGAGACCCCACCGGGTCCTCATCCGGCTGCGCCCGACCCAGCGGGGCGCCGCTCGATGAGCTACCTCTTCGACCCGGCCAACTGGGAGTGGCTGGTTACCGGTCGCGACGTCCTCTTCATCCTCGAGGGGTTCCTGGTGAACCTCGAGATCGCGGCGATCGCAATCGTCCTCTCGCTGATCCTCGGCCTCGTCCTGGCGCTCGGGCGGATCTCGACCTTGCGGCCGCTGAGCCTCGTGGCGGGGCTCTGGATCGACCTCTGGCGCAACCTTCCGCTGATTTTCATGATCCTCTACTTCGCGCTGGCCATGCCCCAGGAATGGCGAGAGGCCTATGAGTCGATCGTCCCGTCGTTCTTCCCGGAGGCCCTGCGTTCCGGACGCGTGCTGGCCGCTCTTGGCGCGCTCGTTCTCTACAACTCCGCCGTGCTCGCCGAGATCATGCGCTCCGGCATCTCCTCGCTCGAGCGTGGCCAGGGCGAGGCAGCGGCTTCATTGGGACTGACCTACTCGCAGTCGATGCGGCTGATCATCCTCCCCCAGGGCCTGCGCCGGATGGTTCCTGCGACGGTTTCACAGCTGATCACGCTCAACAAGGACACGACGCTGGTCAGCATCATCGCGATCCAAGAGGTGATGCGACACGGGCGGATCGTCACGAGCTCGAACTTCTTCGGGGGCGTCCAGGCCCCGGTGCTGCAGGTGTTCATATTCATCGGCGTGCTGTTCATCGTGGTCAACCTGCTGCTCTCGCGGCTCTCGCGCCGGCTCGAGCTCCGGGAGCGCGAGCGGACCGGGACGACGCTGAAGCGGGTGTCCGGACTGGAGGACCAGGTGGCCGCCGAGAGCGATGTGCGTTCCGGATTCTGACGCGGCCGCAGATAGGCTCCCGCGCATGAGCGATGGGGCGAAGCGACGTGGCGGCCGCGAGCTGCCACGGCATCGGTGAACCGCCGCTTCCTGGCGCTCGTCAACCCGAACGCGGCCGGCGGCCGCAGTCGGGAGGCGGCGCATGTCGCAGTCGAGACACTGACCCGGGCCGGAGCGACCGTCCGGATCATCGAGACGACCGGGTTGGATCACGCGGCTCAGGAGGCGCGCCCGGCTGCTGAAGGTGGCGAGGTCTGTCTGGCGATCGGCGGCGACGGCCTCGTGGGACATCTCGCCGGGGTGCTGCGCGGCGGGACCGGCGAGCTCGCGATCATTCCCGGCGGCCGCGGTAACGATTTCGCGCGCGTACTCGGGATCCCCTTCGATCCCCGCCAGGCTGCACTGATCGCGGTCGACGGCGAGGTCCGGGAGGTCGACGTCGCGCTCGCGAACGGACGGCCGTTCGTGGGGATCGCGAGCCTCGGCTTCGACTCCGAGGTCAACCGGATCGCGAACGAGGCGCGCCTGATCCGCGGAAACCTGGTCTACGCCTACTCCGCATTGCGCGCGCTCGCCGGCTGGCGCCACGCGCGCTTCGACGTGACCGTCGACGGGGCGGCGGAGACGATCGAGGGGTTCTCGGTCGCGGTCGCCAACTCGAAGGCTTTCGGGGGCGGGATGTACCTCGCCCCGCACGCCGAGCTCGATGACGGGCGGCTCGAGGTCGTGATGATCTCGCGACAGTCCAAGTGGGCCTACATCCGTGGCCTCCCCAAGGTCTTCAAGGGCACACACGTCGACGAGCCCGCGGTCCACCTGCGCGCCGGCGCTGTGATCCAGATCGACGCAGATCGGCCCTTCATCGCCTACGCCGACGGAGACCCGATCGCATCGACGCCGGTGACGATCACGGTCGAACAACGATCGCTGCGTCTGATCGCACCGGCGGCGGCGTGATCTTTCGCATTGAAGTTGCGCTCGCGCGCCTCGCGCGCCGGCTCGCGCGGCTGCTCGGCCGCTCTGGGGGGACGACGCTCCCGGGCCGAGCCTTGCTCTTCGTACGACCGGGGGCGATCGAGGAACTCGCCGGGCGGCTCGGCGGCGGAGTGACGCTCGTGTCCGCGACCAACGGCAAGACGACCACCACCACGATGCTCGCCGCGGCTCATGCACGCGCGGGATCGCCCCCGGTCACGAACGGAGCCGGGTCGAACATGCACTGGGGCATCGCGACGGCGCTGCTCGACGCGCGACAGGACAGCGGCGCGATCGGTCTGTTCGAGGTCGACGAGGCGTGGCTGGTGCCCGTCGCCGAGCAGACGAAGCCCGGGCAGATCGTGCTCGGCAATCTGTTTCGCGATCAGCTCGACCGGTACGGGGAACTGGAGTACCTCGCCGATTCCTGGGCCGAGCTGACCGGCCACCACGGCGCGGGAACCCAGCTCGTGCTCAACGCGGACGACCCTCTGGTGGCCGATCTGGGCCGCGACCGTGACAATGTCGTCTACTTCGGGCTCGACGACGATGCACAGCGTCGGTCCGGGCTCAGCCACTCCGCCGATTCGAAGCGTTGTCGGAATTGCGGCGCGAACTACGTCTACGACGCCGTCTATCTCGGCCACCTCGGGGACTACCACTGCGGCTCCTGCGGCCGCCGCCGCCCGAGACTCGACGTTGCGGCAAAGCGGGTCCGACTCGACGGGATGCGCGGATCGGAGGTAGAGGTCTCCACACCACGGGGGGACGTCGTGCTGTCGCTGTCGCTGCCCGGTCTCTACAACGTCTATAACGCGCTCGCCGCGCTCGCCGCGGCGGTCGCGTCGGGGATCGAGCCGGGGCAGGTTGCGGATGCCCTTCGAGCGATGCCGGCGGCCTTCGGGAGAGTCGAGCGGATCCCGATAGCGCACCGCGAGCTCGCCGTGCTCTTGATCAAGAACCCGGTCGGCGCCGACGAGGTCCTGCGCACGCTGTCGCTCGAGAATGGCCGGCTCGACCTGTGGATCGGCCTCAACGACGGCATTGCCGATGGTCGGGACATCTCATGGATCTGGGACGCGGAGTTCGAGCTGCTCGCCGGTCGAGTCGGGTCGGTGACCTGCTCGGGACGGCGGGCCGCGGAACTGGCGCTGCGACTGAAGTACGCCGGGGTCGACGTCGAGGCGACCGTCGAGCCCGACATCGAGCGGTCATTGGATGCGGCGCTTGCCCGGGCCGACGCGGGCACGCTCTACGCGCTACCCACCTACACGGCCCTGCTCGAGCTGCGGAGCCTGCTCGCTCGCCGCGGCGCGGCCCCCAGGTGGTCGGCGTGAGACCCCATCGGGGTCCTCGGCACGCGATGCCCAGCCCGGTGGTGGAACGCTCGCCCAGACAGCCGTCCGCCGCGAGCCTGGCGATCGGCTGGCACGACACCGAATGCGGGTCCTACCGCGGAGACCTCCCGCTGTGGCTCGACCTCGCCGACCGGTTCGGCACCGAGGGCGTCCTCGATCTCGGCTGCGGCACAGGGCGCGTTGCTCTGGTCCTCGCGCGCGCAGGTCACTCGGTGACGGCGCTCGACAGCGACGGAGACCTGCTCGCGGCGCTCGCCGAGCGCGCCGGGGCGGCTGGGGTCATCGTCGAACCGATCGTCGCCGATGCGCGTGACTTCTCGCTCGACCGCCGGTTCGGATTGATCCTCGCGCCGATGCAGGTCGCACAGCTGCTCGGCGGGAAAAGCGGGAGGGTTCAGATGATCGAGGCGATCGCCGCGCATCTCACACCCGGTGGTCTGGCTGCGATCGCGCTGGCCGGACCGGTCGGCCCGGGTGGCGAAGGCGCGTCGATCGTCCTCGGCGGGGCCCACTTGGTCCCCGACGTGCTCGAGCGCCCCGGCTTTCGGTTCGTCAGCACGCCGGTTGCGATGCGCGACACCGCTCCCGGGCTCTGGATCGAGCGGCGCCGCGAACTTCACTGCGACGGCGGGGAAACGACCCTCGAGCGGGCCTCGATCCTGCTCGACCGCTGTCCGCCGGGCGAACTCGAGCAGGCGGGCGCGCGGACCGGGCTCGAGGTCGGAGAGCGTTTGATCATTCCCGAGACGGACGATCACGTCGGAAGCATCGCCGTCGTCCTGAGCAGGCCCTCATGAGCCCCGTGCTGCGCGTCTGCGCGCTTTATCCCGATCTGATGAACATCTATGCCGATCGGGGCAACTTGATCCTCCTGAAGCGTCGTTGTGAGTGGCGCGGCATCCGCTTCGAGCTGGCGGGCTGCGGGCTCGGCGACCGCCTCGACCCCGCCGCCCACGATCTGCTCTACATCGGGGGCGGACAGGACCGCGACCAGGCGCTCGTCGCCGAGGACCTCGTCACCACCAAGCGTGACGCCGTTCACGAGGCCGCCGGCTCCGGCGTCGTCCTGCTGGCGGTTTGCGGCGGCTACCAGCTGCTCGGCGAGAGCTACGCCCTCGGCGAGCGCACGCTGCCCGGCGTCGGCCTCGTCGATCTACGCACCGTTCGCGGAACGGGGCCGCGCCTGATCGGCAACTGCGTGATCGAGGCCGATCTCGGTACGGGGCCGCGACAGATCGCGGGCTTTGAGAACCACGGCGGACGCACCCATCTCGGCCCCGGCGCGGCGGCCCTCGGGCGGGTCGTCAAGGGCCACGGCAACAACGGTGAGGACCGGCTCGAGGGAGTCCGGGAGGGCAACGTCTTCGGCACGTATCTCCACGGCCCGCTGCTACCCAAGAACGCCTGGCTCGCCGACGTCCTGATCGAGCTCGCGCTCGACATCGCGCTCGAGCCGCTCGACGACACGCTCGAGCACCTCGCTCACGAGGCGGCCTTGCATGCCGCCGGCGTATAGGACCGTCAGCGACCGCTGGAGCCGAAGCCGCCCCCGGACCGTTCTGTCTGCTCGAGCGCCTCGACCTCGACAGCCTCGATCGATGCATGGGCGACGACCAGCAGCTGGGCGATCCGATCCCCCGCCGAGACGGCGAACTCGACGGCCAGGTCATGGTTTATCAACAGGACGCGCAGCTCTCCGCGGTAGCCGGCGTCGATCAGGCCGGGTGAGTTGACCAGCCCGATCCCGTGATCGCGGGCGAGGCCGGAGCGGGGCAGCACGAGACCGGCGTGACCGTCCGGGATCGCCACCGCGATACCGGTCCCGACCGACGCGCGCTCGCCCGGACCGATCGTGACGGCCTCGATCGCACGCAAGTCCCACCCGGCATCCGCGGCGTGAGCCCGGCTCGGCGCTGCCGCGGCATCATCGAGGCGCCGGAACTCGAGCCGCATCGAGGTCAGGAGCGCCCAGCGCCGTCGATGGCGAAACGGCCGAATCGGCGCGCCGCACCGTGCGGCAGATGGGCCTTGACGCGAACGCCCTCGGAGGTGTCGGTGCGCTCGAGCTCTCCGGCCAGTTCGTGTAGTTCGGAGAGCTTGCCGCCCTCGGCGTAGGGCAGCAGCAGGTCGACCTCCTCGAGCGTCGCGACGAAGTCCTGCTCGACCCGCGCCGCGAGCTCGTCGAGTCCTTCGCCCGTGGCCGCTGAGACCTGCACCGCCTGCGGGTGGCGAAAGGACAGCTCGCGGCGGCGATCCTCGGAGGCCAAATCGATCTTGTTGAGCACCAGCACCCGCGGGCGATCGCCGGCGCCGATCTCGGCGAGGACGTCATCGACGGCGCCGAGCATCGCGGTCAGTTCATCCTCACCGGTCGAGGCGTCCGCGACGTGGACGAGCAGGTCCGCGCCGAGCGCCTCCTCGAGAGTTGCGGCGAACGCATCGACCAATTGGTGTGGCAGCTTGCGGATGAACCCGACGGTGTCGGTCAGCAGGAAGGCCCGGCCTGAGATGTCGAACGAGCGGGTGGTCGGATCGAGCGTGTGGAAGAGCCGGTCGTCGGTCGGGATCTCGGCTCCGGTGAGGGCGTTCAGGAGCGTCGACTTGCCGGCGTTGGTGTAGCCGGCCAGGGCGACCGTCGGCAGCGCCGCCCGCTCCCGCTCGCGGCGCATGATTGCCCGCGTCCCGGCGGTTTCCGCCAGCTTTCGGCGCAGCGCAGCAATCCGGTCGCGCGCCAGTCGACGGTCGGTCTCGATCTGGGTCTCGCCCGGCCCCCGCGTGCCGATTCCGCCGTCCATTCGCCCGGCACCGAGCCGTTCGAGGTGGGTCCACAGCCCCCGCATCCGTGCGAGGTTGTACTCGAGCTGAGCGAGCTCGACCTGGAGCTTGCCCTCGGCCGAGTTCGCGTGATCGGCGAATATGTCGAGGATGATCGCCGTCCGGTCGATCACCGGCACCCCGATCTCCTCCTCGATGTTTCGTTCTTGCCGCGGGAGCAGCTCGTCGTCGCAGGCGATCAGGTTTGCGTCGCACTCCTTGACGGCGCGCTTGAGCTCGGCGAGCTTGCCCTTGCCGAAATAGCGGTCCGGATCCGGAGTGGCGCGGCGTTGGGTCAACTCGCCGGTGACTCCGACCCCCGCGGTCCGGAGGAGCTCACGCAGCTCGGCCAGATCGGGATCCTCCGGGGCTGCGGCGATGCACAGCGCCCGCTGGCGGGCGCGCGGAGCCTTGCCGTTGTCAGCCGGTCGCATGCCTCCAGTCTAGATCGGGGGCTCGGTCAGCCCCCGAGGCTGGAGCGCATCCGCTCGACGGCCTCTGCCAGCCGCTCGTCGTCGACCGTCAGGGAGATCCTGAAGAACCCCTCCCCATTCGGCCCATAAGCGCCCCCGGGCGAGACCACCACCCCGGACTCCTCGAGCACCAGCTCGCAGTACGAGGCCGAACTGTGCCCATCGGGGACCGGAGCCCAGACGTAGATCGTCCCTCTCGGCGCGGTGACGTCAACACCGATCTCGGCGAGGGCTCCGCAGACCAGGTCGCGGCGACGTTGGTAGATGACGCGCATCTCCGCCAACGCCTGATCGCCCTCGGAGAGCGCGGCGACGGCCGCCAGCTGGACCGCGTCGAACATGCCGGAGTCGATATTGGTCTTGAGCCGCCAGTAAGCCGCGATCGCGTCTGGGTTACCGACGATCGCGGCGGTTCGCCAGCCGGTCATGTTGTACCCCTTGGAGAGCGAGAAGACCTCGACGCCGACGTCCTTGGCCCCGGGGGTCTCGAGGAAACTCGGGGCGACGTAACCGTCGAAGGTTGTCTCCGTGTAAGAAGCGTCGTGGACGATCAGCACGTTGTGCTCGGCCCCGAACTCGACAGCGCGCTCGAACAGCCCCTCAGGGGCGACCGCTCCGGTCGGGTTGTTGGGGTAGTTGAGGAACATCACCTTGGCTCGCTGGCGGTCGCTTGCGGTGATCGCGTCGAGATCCGGGGCAAAGCCACGCTCTGGCAGGAGCGGCATCAGCGCGGGCTCCCCGCCGGCGATCAGCGGACCGCCGGTGTAGACCGGGTAGCCGGGATCGGAGGCGAGCGCCAGATCGCCGGGATCGAGGAAAGCCAGGTTCAGGTTGAAGATGCACTCCTTCGCGCCGAGCGCCGGCAGGATCTCCGTTTCGGCATCGAGCGTGACCCCGAACCGACGGTCGTAGAAGCGCGCGATGCCCTCACGGAACTCCGACCGACCACGATTGGACGGGTACTGATGGGTGTCGGGGCGCTCGACGGCGTCCTGCAACGCCGCGACGACGGGCGCCGGCGTCGGGGTGTCCGGGTCGCCGATCCCGAGGCTGATGACATCCACGCCGGCCGCCTTCTTCTCGGCGATCTTGCGCTCGAGCTCGGCGAACAGGTAGGGCGGCATGCGGTCGAGCCGCTGGCTTGGCTTCATCGGATTCGCTTCAACTCCTCGATCATCGATTCGCCGAGCGTCGCGCTGTAGACA
Source organism: uncultured Thermoleophilaceae bacterium (assembly GCA_963790245.1). GTDB lineage: Bacteria > Actinomycetota > Thermoleophilia > Solirubrobacterales > Thermoleophilaceae > JACCVG01. Next base: position 328,633 of record CAWBNP010000002.1, on the reverse strand, counting down.
TGGCGCGCCCAGCCGGTCAGGTTCACGTGCAGGTCTTCGCCGACGTCGACCTCCAGCTCTCCCCCGTCGAGCCGGACCGTGACGGGGCTGTCGGCGCCCCGCAGGACGGCTGCGATCGCCGCACCTGTCGCTCCGGTTCCTGAGGAGAGCGTCTCCCCCACCCCGCGCTCGAAGATCCGTGCCCGGATCGCGTCGCCTGACTCGCGACACCAGAACGAGACGTTGGTGCGGTTTGGAAAGAGCTGACTGGCCTCGATCGGCGGCCCGTAGCGGCCGAGATCGAGACCGGGCAGCTCCGCGGCCGCAACCTCGATCGCACACTGCGGGTTGCCGACCTGCACGTGCTGAAAGGCGAACGCCCGCTCGGCGGAGAGGACCGTTCCGAGCCCATCCGCCGAGCCGGAGGGGAAGTCGGGCGAGCGCAGTCGCGCCCGTCCCTGGTCCACCGTGCACGTGTCCGGACCGGTGATCCGGGGGCGGATCTCCCCGGCGGCGGTCTCGATCGAGAAGCTGTCGTGGTCGGACCAGCCGCGTTGCCGGAGGTAGAGGATCGCCTCGCGCGCGCCGTTGCCCGACAGCTCGGCCTCCGAGCCGTCGGGGTTGAAGATCCGCAGTCGCGCGACCATTCCCGGTTGGTCGCTTTTGTCGAGCAACAGGATGCCGTCGCTCCCGACGCCGGTGTGCGGAGCGCAGAAGGCGGCGATCCGCGCGGCTGTCAGCTCGAACGGGAGCTCGTCCGCCTCCACGATCGCGTAGTCGTTGCCCAGTGCCTGCCATTTCTCGAAACGCACGGTCGGAGAAGCTAGACGATCGCTCGCCTGACACCCTGCGCCGCCTGTCGTGGGAGACTGCTTCACACGACCTACCGACGATCGCGAGAGTGCGGGAGGCTTACGCAGGTGGATCACCCTCTGGACAGGAGAACTTTCGTGGGCGCTGCGGCCGCCGCCGGCGCGCTCACGCTGGTCGGCAGCCCGTTGCGCGGCGCCGGCGCCGCCGAGCGCAGGCTCAGGAAGGGTGGTCTCGATCGCGCCCGTGACGTCACTTTCCGCCAGGGCATTGCCTCGGGTGACCCGACCCCGCGCGGCGCGACGGTCTGGACCCGCGTCGACGGACTCGAGCGCGATGCGCGTCTGACGCTGGAGGTGGCGCGGGACCGCGGCTTTGACCGCGTCGTCGAGCGGCGCGAGGTACTCGCCCGCAAGCGCGATAACTACGCCGTCAAGGAGCAGGTCCACCGCCTCGATCCGGGCGAGCAGTACTACTACCGGTTCTTCACCGACAAGCGCGACTCCGATGTCGGCAAGTTCCGATCGGCGCTGCCCGCCGACTCGAACGAGAAGGTGCGCGTCGGCGTTTTCAGCTGCCAGGACTATGAGTCCGGCTTTTACTCCAGCCACCGTGGGCTGGCCAATGACGACCTCGACGTCGTCATCTGTCTCGGCGATTACATCTACGAGCGTAGTTTCTACGAGCCCAAGGTCCGGGTCGACGCGACCGGCCGCAACGGAGACGGAGAGGTCCAAAGCCTCAAGGAGTACCGCCAGAAGTACGCGCTCTACCACACCGACGCCGAGCTCCGCGAGCTACGCGCCAGCGCTCCGCTGATGGCGATCTGGGACGACCACGAGGTTGAGGACAACTGGGCCGGTGACCTGCCTGGCGAGGCGACGATCGATCCGCGGGTCGCGTTCCTGAAGCGCCGTCACAACGGGTTCCGAGCCTTTTTTGAACACATGCCGCGGATGCAGAACCGTCGCGAGCGATTCCGGATCTACGACAAGTTGCGCTTCGGCCGCAACCTCGAACTGTTTCTGCTCGACGAGCGGCAGTACCGCTCCGATCAGCCCTGCGGAGACCAAATCGTCGCCCCGTGCCCCCCGGCGGAGCGCAACGACCCGCGCCGCACGTTGCTCGGCAAGGAGCAGATGAGCTGGCTCAAGCGCGGCCTGCGCCAGTCGAATGCGGTCTGGAAGGCTGTCGGCAACCAGGTGATGATCATGTCGGTCGACCTGCCGCTCGGCAACCCGATCAACCCCGACCAATGGGACGGCTATGGGGCCGATCGGACAGAGTTGCTGAACTACGTGCGCGACCAGCGGATCGCCGACGTGGCCTTCTTCACCGGGGATATCCACACCTTCTTCGCCGGCGATGTGACTCCGCTAGGTCGTCAGGGGGTCGCCCAGACGGGTCCTCCTCCAGTTGCGACCGAGTTCGTCTGCGGTTCGGTCACCTCGCAGGGTCTGTTGAGCACGGTCCGCCTCCAGGACGCCCCGGAGGCGGGGGTGCTGCTGGGCGACGGCGCCGTGATTCCGCTCGACAACCCCCACCTGCGCTATTCCAACATCCGTGACAAGGGCTACGCCGTCTTCGAAGCAACCCGCGATGAGTTGAGGGTGTCGTTCAAGACGGCCGAGTCGATCCAGAGACGGAACAGTCCGATACGAACCCTGCGCGACTTCACCGTCAAGCGCGGCGTGCCGCGCGTCGAGCTGAACTAGGGTCGGCGTCTAGCGCCGCCAGGATCTCGGCGGCGGTGGCGGCGGGCGCGACGCTCGTGATATCGACCAGCGAGATGCCGCCCAGCTTCCGCATCCAGGTCAGCTGGCGCTTGGCGTACCGGCGTGTGCGGCGCTTCATGGCTTCGATGTCGCCGTCACGCAGGTCGGCGAAGCCGATCGCCGCGCGTGCTGTATCCGATGCCCCCGCGAGGTCCGCCCGACGCACCTCGGCCGCGGCGCCCGAGGCGACCATGCGGTCAACGCGCGCGTCGATCCTGGAGTGAAGCTCGTCCCGATCTCGCACGAGGCCGAACAGGCGCGTCGGGACCCGGGTGCTGGTCGTCCACAGCTCCCCTCCCGCGTCGCGTGAGCGAGGAAGGGCCCCGATAGCGCGCAGCTCGAGCGCTCTGAGGACACGCGATCGATCGCGGCGGTCGATCCGGGCGGCGATCTCCGGGGCTGCCTGGCTCAGACGCTCGTGCAAGCGCTCGACGCCGATCGATTCGGCCTCGCGCGTGAGCCGATCCCGTACCAACGGCGGGACCTTCGGCGGAAAGTCGAGCGCCGTCAAGGCGGAGCGAAGGTAAAGGCCGGTACCACCGACGACAAGTGGCCTGCGCCCGCTTTTCAAGGCGCCATCGATCTCGGCGTGCGCGAGGGCGGCGAAACGTCCGGCGGAGAACGTCTCGCCGATCGGAACAAATGAGACGAGTCGGTGCTCGAGTTCGGACTGGTCGCCCGGACTTGCCACGCCGCTGAGGATCTCGAGCCCCCGATAGACCTGAATCGCGTCGGCCGAGATCGCGATCGGATCCTCCCCCCGCTCGCGCAGCCGCTCAGCCAGCGAGATCGCGACTTCGGTCTTTCCGACCCCGGTCGGGCCGAACAGCGCGATCACGTCCGCCACGGCGCGCTCTAGCCGAGTCGGGCCAGCAACCGCTCGCTGCCGGCCAGGGTGGTGCTCGTCGCGGAACTGATCTCGACTTCGACCAGCTCGCCGGGCGCGGCCGCTCCGTCGAAGTTGACCGTCTTGTTGTGACGAATCCGACCTCGTAGCCGTGCCGGGTCGGTGCGGGAGGCCCCCTCGACGAGCACCTCCATCCGACGCCCGACAAACCGTTGGGATCGTTCGCGAGCATGGCGCTGAACCAGCGGGACGAGCCGTTCCATCCGCTCGCGCTTGACGGCGTGGGTCAACTGGTCGGGCAGATCCGCGGCCAGTGTTCCCCGGCGTGCCGAAAAGACGAAGGTGAAAGCCGAGTCATAACCGACGCGATCGACAACCTCCAGGGTTTCTTCGAAGTCCTGCTCGGTCTCCCCTGGAAATCCGACGATGATGTCGGTGCTCAGCGCGCAGTCCGGCACGATCTCCCGGATCATGTCGACGCGGTCGAGGTAGCGCGACCTGTCGTAGGTGCGGCGCATTGCCTTCAGGATCCGGCTCGAGCCGGCCTGCAGCGGCAGGTGGATGTGCTCGCAAACCGACGGCAGCTCGGCGTGGGCGCGGACGACGTCCTCGCGCATGTCCTTCGGATGCGGGCTCGTGTACCGGATCCGGTCGATGCCGTCGACGGCATCGACCATCGCCAGAAGCTCGGCGAAGGTCGCCTTTGTCCCGGACGGCAGATCGCGGCCGTAGGAGTTGACGTTCTGGCCGAGCAGGGTCACTTCGCGAACACCCTCCGAAGCGAGCCGCGTGATCTCCGCGATCAGCTCCCGCGGCGCCCGGCTCGCCTCCCGGCCGCGCGTCGACGGGACGATGCAGTACGCGCAGACACAGTTGCAGCCGACGGAGACCTGGACCCAGGCCTGGTGATCGCGCGCTCGGTGGGCTGGAAGCTCGCCGGGAAAGCCCTCGAACTCGAAGTAGCCCTGCGCGGTCAGGCTGTCGCTGGTGAGGAACTCGGCGAGCTTGTGAATCTGTCCGGGGCCGAAGGCGACGTCTACGAACGGGAAGCGCGCGAACACCTCGTCCTTGACCGACTGTGCCCAGCAGCCCCCCACGCCGACGACGCGCGTCGGATCCTCGGTCTTCAGCCGTTTCGCCTCGCCGAGATGCCCGATGAACCGGTTGTCGGCGGACTCCCGGATCGAGCAGGTGTTGAAGAGGATCAGGTCCGCGTCGTCCCGCTCGGGGACCTCGGCGTACCCGAGCGCGACCAGCATCCCCTTCATCCGCTCGGAGTCGTGCTCGTTCATCTGGCAGCCGAACGTGGTCAGGTGGAAGCCCTTCATGGGCCCCACGATAGACGTCCTCCGCCTACCCCTACTTGGCGTAGTCGATCGCCCGGCTCTCGCGAATGACGGTCACCTTGATCTGCCCCGCGTACTCGAGCTCACGCTCGAGGTCTCGGGCGATCTGACGTGAGAGGATCGTCGCCTGGTCATCGTCGACGGCCTCGGGTCGGACGATAATCCGCAGCTCGCGTCCCGCCTGCATGGCGTAGACCTTTTCGACCCCGTCGTGTCGCGTGGCGATTTGCTCGAGCTCGTGCATCCGCTTGACATAACCCTCGAGCGATTCGCCGCGCGCGCCGGGCCTCGCGCCCGACAGCGCATCGGCGATTTGGACGATTACGGCCTCAACCGTCTGCACGTCGACCTCGTTGTGGTGCGCCTCGATCGCGTGGACGACCGCCTCGGGCTCGCCGTGGCGACGGGCGATCTCTCCTCCCACGAGGGCGTGCGGGCCCTCGACCTCGTGCGAGACGGCCTTGCCGATGTCGTGCAGCAACGCCGCGCGCCTAGAGGTGGTCTGGTTGGCGCCGAGCTCCGCAGCGATCAGGGCGGCGAGCCGCGCGCATTCGATCGAATGGGCGAGCACATTCTGGCCATAGCTGGTTCGGTAGTGCAACCGGCCGAGCAGCTTCACGAGCTCCGGATGAACGGTCCCCACGCCCGCTTCGAACGCCGCTTGCTCCCCCACCTCGATCACGCGATTGTCGATCTCCGAGCGGCACTGGTAGAAGACCTCTTCGATACGGGCCGGGTGAACGCGGCCGTCGAGCAGCAGCCGCTCGAGCGTCAGCCGGGCGATCTCGCGCCGCATCCCGTCGAAGCCGGACAGTACGACGAGCCCGGGCGTGTCATCGATGATGATGTCGATGCCGGTGAGCGTCTCGAGTGCGCGGATGTTGCGCCCCTCGCGCCCGATGATCCTGCCCTTCATGTCATCGGAGGCCAGAGGGACGGCCGAGACGGTCGTTTCGGCCGCGTGGCCGGCGGCGATCCGCTGCATCGCGGCGGCGAGAATGCTCCGTGCGCGGCGGTCGGCGTCGTGGCGAGTCTCCTCCTCCGAGCGGCGTATGGCTCGCGCGTGCTCCTGTCGGAGCTCCTCCTCGAGCCGCTCGAGCAGCTGGGTCTTCGCCTGGCTCGCGCTGAGGCCAGCGATGCGCTCGAGCTCCGCGGTCTGGGTGGCCCGCTCTGCGTCCAGTGCGGCGCGCTCGGCGCTGACCTCGGCCACCTGGCGGGCGAGCAGACGCTGCTGCTCGGCGAGATCGGTCAGGGCGACCGACAGGCCATCGGGCTCGCGGGCCGGGTCACTCGCCGTAGTGCGATTACGCAGGGTGACCAGCGCAACGACGGCGACCGCCAGTGCACCAGCGATTCCTGCGAGCAGGATCTCCATGAGTCACGCCCTCCGGCTATTCAGTTGCTAGGAGTTCTCGTTGAGGACGCCTCGCTGGGCATCCGAGCCCAGCGCCTCACGGCAGCGGGCCTACCCCAACCTTACGAGACGGACGCGGTCGCCGATCAATCCCGGCGACCGCGGTCCAACCACCAGGCCTAAGCGGCTTGCTGCTCCGGAGCGGGTTCGGGCTCCGAAATCGGCGCCTCGTCTTCCACCGCGGTGATCGGGACGGGAACGGCCTTCCCTCCCCGGTCGAGCCCGAGGGCGGTGTAGATCTTGTCCTCGATCGTGCGAGCGATCTCCGGGTGTTCGCGCAAGAACCCCTTGACGTTGTTGCGACCCTGGCCGAGCCGCTCCTCGTTGAACGAGAAGAACGACCCTGATTTCTCGACGACGTTGTGCTCGATCGCGAGGTCGAGGATGCAGCCCTCCGAGGAGATGCCCAGGCCGTAGTCGATGTCGAACTCGGCCTGGCGGAACGGCGCCGCGACCTTGTTCTTGACGACTTTCACGCGCACCCGGTTGCCGACCGCCTCGGTCCCGTCCTTGAGCGTCTCGATCCGTCGGATATCGAGCCGCTGGGAGGAGTAGAACTTCAGCGCCCGCCCGCCCGGCTGGGTCTCGGGAGAGCCGAACATGACGCCGACCTTCTCGCGGATCTGGTTGGTGAACACGCACAAGGTGCCGGTCCTGTTCAGGTTGCCCGCGAGCTTGCGCATCGCCTGGCTCATCATCCGGGCTTGGAGCCCGACGGTCTGGTCGCCCATCGCGCCCTCGAGCTCGGCCTTTGGTGTCAATGCGGCGACCGAGTCGATCGCAACCACGTCGACCGCGCCCGAGCGGATCAGGAGGTCGGCGATCTCGAGCGCCTGTTCCCCGTGATCGGGCTGAGAGACGAGCAGCTCATCGACGTCCAGCCCGATCCGGCCGGCGTATGCGGGGTCCATCGCGTGCTCGGCGTCGATGAAGGCGCAGACGCCGCCCAGCCGCTGAGCTTCGGCGATGATGTGGTAGACGAGCGTCGTCTTGCCCGATGACTCCGGGCCGAAGATCTCGACGATCCGGCCGCGTGGCAGACCACCGACTCCGAGCGCGAGGTCCAACGAGAGAGCGCCGGTGGGAATCGCCGAGACGGGAACGATCGCGTCGTCGTCGCCCATCCGCATGATCGACCCCTTGCCGAACGCGCGTTCGATCTGGGTTAGCGCACCCGAGAGGGCCGAATCACGCGCCTTTGCTGCCTTTTCCTGTTCCTTGTCCATGGTTCCTCCTCGAAGTCTTGGTCCGGGGAGCCTAGGAACCAGCTCGGACGTGATCGCCACGCGGAAGTGACGGTTCTGGGCTTACGGAGCGCTAAAGCGGGAACTCCTCGCCGCGCAGCAGCCGCCTCAGCAGGTGCATGCCGAACGTCGTTGATCGATCGCGAATCTCAGTCCGGTTTCCGGGCATCGTCATCGAGCGCGCCAGGACGGCGCCGTCGGATCGCTTGGCGCACCAGCAGACGTAGCCGACCGGCTTCCCCTCGGTCCCTCCCCCGGGTCCGGCGATTCCCGTGATCGCGAGCGCGGTATCGGCGCCGAGCCGCTCCATCGCCCCGTCGGCCATCGCCTCGGCGGCCTCCGGTGACACCGCGCCGTGGCGCTCGAGCAACGCCTGCTCGACGCCGAGCAGATCACGTTTGGCCTGATCCGCGTAGGCGACGATCGCGCCCGCGACATAAGCCGATGCCCCTGGTCTGTCGATCAGCCGCGCGGCCATCAGCCCGCCGGTGCAGGATTCGGCGAGCGCCAGCGAGCGGGTCGCGAGCAGCTCGGCCACCTGGTCGTCGACGAGCGACCCGTCGGTCGAGAACAGCGTCCGCGCGTGGCGTTCACCGATGATCTCGGCGATCCGCTCCCAGGTCGCCTGCGCGGCGGGTTGCCAGCGGGCTACGAGCTCGACCTCGCCGCGGCGCAGGCAGGTCGTGATCTCGACCTCGGCGAACGGGGGTCCAAGCTCGCTCTCCGCGAGCCTCAGGGTTTCGGCGATCTCCGACTCCGGGATGCCGAAGATCCGCAGCATCTGTCCCCGGTACTCGCCCGCTCCGGCGATCGCCTGCTGGAACTCGTCCGTCGCTACCGCGGCGGGCCACATCTGATGCAGCTCGCGCGGCGGTCCCGGCAAGACCACGACGGTCGGCCCGCCCTCCGACTGTGGCGGAACCACCGCTCCCGGCGCCGTCCCGGCGGGGTCGAGCACGGCCGCGCCGACCGGAAGGATCGCCTGCTTGCGGTTGGCGGCGAGCACCGCTTCCGGATCGAGGTCCGGCCAGCGCTTCATCAGCGGCTCGAGAATCGCTGCGATCCGAGCTTCGACTGCCTCGTCGAGCCGCATCTCCCGTCCGCAGAAGCGGGCCACTACGGCCATCGTTAGATCATCGGCCGTCGGACCGAGTCCGCCGCTCGTCACGATCACCTCTACGCCCTCGGACGCGAGAAAGCGCAGTTGGGCCTCCATGTCCTCGGGCCGGTCCCCGCAGATCGTGATGTGGGCGAGGTCGACGCCAAGCTCGCTCAGCTGCTCCCCGACCCACGGGCCGTTGCGATCGCGGACCCGGCCGGTCAGAACCTCGGTACCTGTCACGACGATTCCAGCACGGATGCTCACAGCTGACAGGGCCGCTCGCCATCGGGGATCTCGCGCTCGCCCTTGGCGCTGAACTCGTACCCGATCGGGTTCGGTCCGCCCTTGACGTCAACGGCTTGGCCATCGACAGAGAGCTTCGCCTGGCCGTTCCCGAGGTTGACGCGCAGGACCTTCCCCTTGAACCGCTCGGGCTCAGCGATCGTCTCCTCGAAGATCACCTCCCCGCCACCGTCGTCGATACACGTGTAGGTCGGCGCCGCCGGTTCGATCTCGAGCGTGATTGGCCCCTTGGAGCGTTTCTGCTCCGATTCCCGTCGACCGCCGGCCTGCTTCTTCGGCTCCGGATCGGCATCGGTCTCGGCCGCCCCGATCGGCGACGGACTCGGATCGTCGCCGTCATCGTCCCCGCCCGATACGAGCCCGATCAGCAGCAGTCCCACGACGATCACGACCGCCACCGCGGCGATCGCGGGCAGCGGCCCGCTGAGCACCGGGTTCGGCCTGTTGAGGCCGCGATCTCGCCCCCCGCGCCGGCCCGTCGCCCCCGGAGCGAACGGCGTCAGGGCCTCATCCTCGGCGGCCGCCCCGTAAGTGGCTCGATAGGCCTCGACGAGCAGGGCGGCATCGAGGCCGAGGTACTCGGCGTAGGTCCGAAGGAAGGTCCGCACATAGGTCGGGCCGGGGAGCTGATCGAACTCTTCGTTCTCGAGCGCGCGCAGGTACTTCGCCCGGATCTTCGTCTGGGCCGAGACCTCGCCGATGTCGACGTTGTGGCGGAGCCGCGCCTCGCGCAGACTCTCTCCGATCGCAGGCATGCGTGGCGCATTCTGTCAGCGCGCCGTCCCGTCCGGTAGGAACGGGCGTCAGGTTTCAGTCGAGGGGCCGTTCGCCGGGGCGAGGAGCGCGTCCTCACCGGCGGACAGGCCCGCGAGCAGCCGCGGCAAGTCGCCTTCGCCGACGAGCACCTGACGCGCCTTGGAGCCTTCGAATCCCGAGATCACGCCCCGGCGCTCCATCATGTCGATCAGCCGGCCTGCACGTGTGTACCCGACCCGCAGCCGCCGCTGCAACATCGACGTCGACGCGGTCCCCATCTGGACGACGGTGGCGATCGCTTCTGCGAGCAGGTCGTCGGCGTCGGGATCGAAGTCGGGGTCGCCCTCGGGCTCTTGGATCTCAACCTCCTCCAGCAGCTCGAGCTTCATCTCCGGCTCGCCCTGGCGCCGCCAGAAGTCGGTGATCTTCTCGATCTCCGCTTCTTCGATCAGGCTTCCCTGAATCCGAGAGGTCCGCGACTGGCCGACCGGCTTGAACAGCATGTCCCCCTGACCGAGCAGCGATTCGGCGCCGTTCTGGTCGAGGATCACACGCGAGTCTGTCTGCGAGGAGACCGCGAACGCGATCCGGGCGGGGACGTTGGCCTTGATCATTCCGGTGATGATGTCGGCGCTCGGCCGCTGGGTCGCGAGCAGCAAGTGGATCCCGACCGCGCGCGACTTCTGCGCCAGCCGGATGATCGAGTCCTCGACCTCGGTCGCGGCGACCATCATCAGATCGGCGAGCTCGTCGATAACGCAAAGGATGTAGGGCAGCGGCGGCTCGCCCTCACGCGCACGGAGCTTGTTGAATTCGACGATGTTGCGCGCGCGGACGCCCGCCATCACGGCGTAGCGCTGCTCCATCTCCTTGATCAGGTTGGAGAGCACGTTGGCCGCGAGCCGCGGGGTCGTGACGACTGGTGTGAGCAGGTGGGGAATGCCCTCGTAGTAGTTGAGTTCGACGGCCTTTGGATCGACGAGGACCATCTTCACCTCATTCGGCGTGGCTCGCAGCAGAATCGAGCAGAGCATCGCGTTGACCGCCCCGGACTTGCCCGACCCGGTCGTGCCCGCGATCAGGAGGTGGGGCTGCTTGGCGAGATCGGTGCCGATCGCGTTGCCGGCGATGTCCTTGCCGAGCCAGACGGCGAGCGGAGAGTAGTCCTTCGGGTTCGGCTGAAGCACATCTCCGAGGCGCACGGTTCGCCGGATGTCGTTGGGGATCTCCACCCCGACGGCTTGGCGGCCAGGGATCGGCGCGAGGATCCTCACGTCCGCTGCCGCCAACTGGTAGGAGAGATCGTCCTTGAGCTGCGCGACCTTGGAGACCCGGGTTCCCGGCGCGAGCCGCAGCTCGAACCGGGTGACGTGCGGTCCGGAGACCGTCCCGATCAGCTTCGCCTCGACGCCAAAATGGCCGAGCGCCTGGACAAGCTCCAGACCTTTGAGGTCGGCGGCGGCTGTATCGATCTTGAGTCCGCCGCCCTCCGAACGGCGGAGCATCCCCTCTCCGGGAAGTACGTAGTCCTGGCCATCGCCCTCGGTGACCGGCGTCCTGGGATTGCCCATCGGGGTGAGCGCGATCGGCTCGTGCTCGGTCGTTCCCTGCACCTGCAGGTCGACGACCTCGACATCGACGCCCGGGTCGAACTCCGGGACCTCGACGGTGAGATCCACCGACTCCTCCTCCTCGAACGCGGGGATCGGGGCTTCGACATGAGTCGCGTGAACGACCGGCTCGACCTCGGGCGGCCGGACGTCGGGCGGCTCCGGGAGTTGGTAGTCGTCGCGGCCCTCGATCACCGGATGCGGCTCACGACCGGTGATCACGCTCGCGAACTCGCCCGTTGAACGGCGAACCCGAGCCGTAGTCGACTGAACCCCGGCGTGAGTGGCACGCAGCACTCCAGAGACCGAGGCACCGGTGAGCAGCAGGACCGCGGCAAGCAGCAGGAAGACGAACAGGATCGAGGTGCCCGCGTCCTGGATCAGGCTGTCCGAGACCCAGTGCAGCAGCTCCCCGACCAGTCCCCCGTGGGAGGAGAGGAAAGCGGGGTCGGTCTCGAAGGCGGCCTCCCGGACAGGCAGGCTCGGCCCGATGCCGAGCACGCGACCGGCGAGTCCGAGCGTCAGTGCGGCGACAAGGAAGGCGGCTCCGGTCCGGAACGGACGGACGGTGGGCAACATCGGCCCGACGATCAGCAGGGCCCCGGCGCCGAATAGCAGGACGGGCATCAGATAGCCGACGCCGCCGAGCAGCATCAGGGTCGCAGTAGCGATCGCGCCGCCCACCTGGCCGCCATCCCAGCCGAGGTAGAAGACGAACGCGAGGAACGCCGCGAGCGCGACAAGCGCCAGCCCGATCAGGTCGAGATCGCGCTGCTGGAACTCGGGCATCCGCAGCGACGGCCCCGCGCTGCGCCGGGCACGGGCCTTCGGCCGGGGCTTTGCACGGCTGGAAGTTGCTCTTCGACTGGTCGTCTTGCGCGTGGCCATCGGGCGAGAGAAACCTTCGACGCGAGCGCCGACAGCCCTGCCCCGCCCTACCATTGGGCCGATGAACTCCAACGCCAGAGTGCTGGTCGTCGAGGACGACCCTGAGATCGGAGGCGTACTGCGGCGGTCGCTCCGTCTCGAGAGCTACGACGTCCGCGTCTCTGAGGACGGCGAGCAGGCGCTCGTCGACGCCAAGGAGTTCTCGCCAGACGCGATCGTGCTCGACCTGGGGCTGCCGAAGCTCGACGGCGTCGAGGTGTGCCGGCGACTGCGCGCCGAGAGTGACGTACCAATCCTGATCCTGACCGCCCGCGACGGCGTCGACGCGCGTGTCCAAGGCCTCGACTCGGGCGCCGATGATTATCTGGTCAAGCCGTTCGATCGCCAGGAGCTGCTCGCTCGCCTGCGCGCCCTCCTGCGTCGTCGCCCGCCACGCGGGTCGGCCTTCCTGTCGGTCGGGGATCTGCGCCTCAACCCCCAGACGCGCGAGGTCGAGCGGGGCGGCGTCGAGCTCGACCTCACGACACGGGAGTTCGAGCTGCTCGAGTACCTGATGCGCAACGAGCGGATCGTCGTCTCGCGGCGCAAGCTACTCGAGGACGTCTGGGACTACTACGCCTACGCCGAGACCAACACGGTCGACGTGTTCGTCTCGACACTGCGTCGCAAGCTCGAAGCCGGCGACCGGCCACGGCTCCTTCACACGGTCCGAGGGGCGGGATACGTGCTCAGGACCGACTGATGCGCAGATCGCGCTCGATGACGATCCGCTGGCGCCTCGCCCTGACGAGCGCGGCGCTGACGTTCGTGATCCTGCTCGGCTTCGCGCTCGTGATCAGCGCGTTCACGACCTCGCGTTTGAAGAGCGACTTCGAGACCAGCATCAAGGCCGACGCAACCAATCTCACCTCGAGGATCCCGACCCGCGAGTTCGAGGAGGGATTAATCGCGATCGATCCGGACAAGACCTCGGAGCTGGTGATCGACACCGCCGCGGCCGACGACGCGGCCGTTTGGCTGTTCGACCAGACCGGGGAGCTCGAGCTCAACAGCCCGGCCCGGGCGAGCGGCGACGTCGTGCTCCCTCCCGACAACTCGCTCGTCAACATCGACGATGAGGCCTGCACCTGCACCTATCGGGTCTACACGGCCCCGATCCTGGCCGGTGGCGACCCAGGGAGCCCGCAGGGGTTCATCATGTTCGGCCGCCAGCTCTCGGCGCTGGACGAGACGATCAGCCGCGTGCAGTACTTCCTGGGGCTCGGCGTGCTGGTCGGAACGGGGCTCGCGCTGCTCGCCGGCCTGGCGGTCGCGCGCAGGGCGATGCGACCGATCTCCGATCTGACCTACGTCGCCCGACACGTGGCGCGCACGCGCGACCCGGCCGTGACGCTCCCGCGCACCCGCGCCAAGGACGAGATCGCCGACCTCTCGCGGACGCTCGAGGGGATGCTTCGGGCGCTCGATGACGCCCAGCGCGAGGCCGAGGCGACGCTGTCCCGCGAGCGGGAGTTCGTCGCCGACGCCTCCCACGAGTTGCGCACGCCGCTGACGAGCGTGCTCGCCAACCTCGAACTCCTCCAGGAGCAGCTCGAGGGGGAGGACGCCGAGATCGCCGCCTCCGCCCTCCGCTCGACCCAGCGGATGCGGCGGCTGGTGGCCGACCTGCTGTTTTTGGCGCGCGCGGACACCGGCCACGCGGCCGGCAAGCAGTCGACCGACCTCGCGCTCGTGGTGGCCGACGCGATCGCGGAGACCGCTCCGCTGGCAGACGACCACGTGATGCGGGTCGAGTGTCCGCCCGGCGGGATCTTCGTCTCGGGAATTCAGGACGACCTCCACCGCCTGGTCGTCAACCTGGTCCAGAACGCCCTCTCGCACACGCCTCCCGGAACAATCGTGCGGCTGCGTCTGCGGCGCAAGGCCGGAACCATGCGTCCCTCGACCAACGGTGGCGAGCCGGTCGCCGAGAGCGTCATCCTCGAGGTCTCCGACAACGGCCCGGGGATCAACGAAGAGCAGCGGGAACGGATCTTCGAGCGGTTCGTGCGCGGCGGCGGCGGGTACTCGGGTAAGGGCAGCGGTCTCGGTCTGGCGATCGTCGGAACCGTCGCGGCCTCGCATGGCGGAACCGTCAAGCTGACCGACTCCCCGGAGGGCGGGGCACGATTCGTCGTGCGGCTACCTGTCGACGGCTCGTCCGGAGCGCTCGCCCCCGACGACGCCGAGGAGGGGTCCGCTCAGACCTCTACGACGACCGGCAGGACGAGGGGTCTGCGCTTCAGGCGGTCGTAGACGAACTTCGCGACGTCGTCGTGGAGGTGACTTTGCAGCATCGAGATCTCGCGGATCTGCTCGTTCGCGGAATCGGCGAGCGAGCGCTCGACCGCGTCACGGATCTCGTCGACGAGGTCGTCCTCTCCGTCGAGGAACGGAACCCCGCGGAAGATGATCTCCGGCGCGGTGACCGACCGCCCGTCCTGCTCGGAGATCGTGGCTACGACGATGAAGATCCCGTCGGCCGAGAGCATCCGGCGGTCCCGGAGCGCCACGTCCTCGATGTTGCCGACGTCGACCCCGTCGACGAAGATCATCCCCGCCTGCTCGCGCTCCCCGAACCGCGCGCGCTCGGCGTCGATCTCGAGCGGTAGGCCGTTCTCTCCGAGGAAGATGTCCTCCGGATCGACACCCACCGCCTCGGCGAGCTGCGCGTGCAGGCGCAGCCGGCGGTGATCGCCGTGGAACGGGAATACATAGCGCGGCTTGGTCAGGTTGAGCATCAGCTTGACCTCCTCGGCGTAACCGTGACCGGATGCGTGGATCGGCGCATCCTGGGCGGTGATCACGTCTGCGCCGAGGTGGTAGATCCGGTCGATCGTCTCGTTGACGGCCCGTTCGTTGCCGGGGATCGGTGTCGCTGAGAAAACGACCGTGTCGCCGTCTTGCAGCTCCACCTGGCGATGATCGCCGTGCGCCATTCTGCGCAGCGCCGAGAGCGGCTCGCCCTGGCTGCCGGTCGAGATGATCACCAACTTGTGCTCGGGGAAGTCGGCGATCTCGCGGGGGCCAACGAGCATCCCCTCGGGAACGTCGATGTGGCCGAGATTGCGGCCGATGTTGACGTTCTTGCGCATCGAGCGCCCGACGAGGGCGACCTTACGCCCGAGTGCGCCGGCCGCGTCGACGACTTGCTGTACACGGTGGATGTTGGAGGCGAAGCAGGTAACGACGATTCGCCCGCTGCAGCGCGCGAACGTCTCCTCGAGGTGGGGTCCGACGCTCGATTCGGAGACGGCCACGCCGGGCCGGTCGACGTTGGTCGAGTCGCCGCAGAGCAGCAACACGCCGTCGCGTCCGAGCTCCGAGAGCCGCGAGACATCGGCCGGGATGCCGTCGACCGGTGTCTGGTCGAACTTGTAGTCACCGGTGATCAAGGTCGTCCCGAGCTCGCACGTCAGCGCGACCGCGAACGCGTCCGGGATCGAGTGGGCCATCTTGACCATCTCGATCGAGAACGGGCCGCCGTCGAACGGGTCGCCAGGATGGACCGCTTCGAGGGTGGCCTCCTTGATCTTGTGCTCGTCGAGCTTGGAGCGGACCATCTCGATCGGCAGCGGCCCGGCGTAGATCGGCGGTAGCGCCGAACCGCCCGCACGCAGCTCGCGCAGGAGAAACGGGAGCGCGCCGACGTGGTCCTCGTGGCCGTGGGTCAGGACGATCGCCTCGATGTCCTCAGCCCGGTCGCGCAGATAAGCAAAGTCGGGCAGGACCAGGTCGATGCCGAGCTGGTCGGGGGTCGGGAACATCAGCCCGGTGTCGACGACCACGATCCTGTCCTCGTACTCGAGGACGGTCATGTTCTTGCCGATCTCACCGAGGCCGCCCAGCGGCAGGACGCGCAGTTTGGAGCTCACGAAATCAAACCGTGCTGCGCAGTCCGAGGCGGTCGAGCGCCGCGCCGATCGCCTCGCACTCGGTCTCGGAGGCCTCGACCATCGGGAGCCGCAGCCCACCGACCTCCAGACCGACGAGGTTGAGTGCCGTCTTGATCGGGATCGGGTTGGTGGTCACGGCCAGCGCCGCGTAGAGGTCCTGGAGTGATTCGTCGATCGCCGCGCGGGATTCGGGCTCGTCGATCATCTGACGCATGCGCGTGCCCGCGAGGTGTGAGGCGACGAGGATGCCTCCCGTCCCGCCCGCGTCGAGCACCTGGCGGAAGAGCAGGTCGTCGCCGGCCAGCAGGTCAAGCCCGGGGATCATCGCGATGTCCTCCCCGCGAGCCTGCTTGACGGCCGTCACGTTGGGGATCTCCGCAAGTTCGGCGAGCAGGTCATTGTCCATGTCGACCACCGAGCGGCTCGGGATGTTGTAGAGGACGACATCCCGATCGGTGGCGCCGGCGATCGCCCGGTAGTGCTCGATCAGCCCGCGGCGATTGGGCTTGTTGTAATAGGGCGCGACAGCGAACACCGCATCCACGCCGAGCGCGGTCGCCCGCTCCGTGAGGTGGACCGAATGGGCGGTGTCGTTGGATCCAGTGTTCGCGATCACGAGCGCGTCGGGCGCCTCGGCGACCGCGAGCTCGAACAGCGCGCACTTCTCGTCGTCGTCGAGCGTCGATCCCTCGCCCGTGGTCCCGGCCACGACAAGCCCATCGGAGCCGTTATCGAGCAGGTGGTGGATCAGTCGGACGGTCGCCGACTCGTCGATCGCGCCACCGGGGTCCAGCGGCGTGACCATCGCCGTGATGATTCCCTCGATTGCCATCGCACGCAGAGTAGTGGTTAGCGGCTCGCGCTCCGGGGACCGTCCCCGGTCGTGGTCATAGTTTGCAGGTCAAACATGAGCCCCGAGAAGGACTACAGTCACCGAACAGTGGTGCAGAAGCTGGGCATCAAGCCCAATCAGAGAATCGAGATCACCGGCGATGTCGGCAGCGCTCTGCGCACCGAGGTCAAGGAGGCGCTCGGACGCGGTTTGGTCCGCAACGGTGACCTCGACGGCGCGATCGTGCTCGTCGAATCGCTGGATGAGGGCCACGAGGCCCTGCTGCGCTACCGCGGCCGCCTGCATGACACCGGCTATCTGTGGCTCGTAACGCGGAAACGGGGCCACGACCGCTACCTCAACCAGATGGAGCTCGTCCCGGGGGCCAAGAAGCTCGGCTACATCGACAACAAGACTTGCTCGATCGACGCCGGTCGCTCCGGCATCCGCTTTGTAGTCCCCCGCGCGCTGCGCGGAGCGTGACGACCCTCACACTGACCGGGTCAGACTTACCCATAATTAGTACATGCAGATCTTCCTTCCCGGCCACGGGCTCGTGCTACGGCCGATCACCGCTGATGACAAGGATGCGCTGACCGACGCGCTGCACAGGCTGTCGGCCGACACGGTCCACAAGCGGTTCCTCTCCCCGAAGCCGGACTTCACCTCCTCCGAGTTGCGCTACCTGACCGAGGTCGACGGCGCCGACCACGTGGCGCTCGTCGCGACCCCGCCCGATGCCCCGGAGCGGATCGTGGCTGTCGGCCGCTACGTGAGGCTGCGGAATGAGCCCGAGACCGCTGAGATCGCGATCGTCGTCGGCGACGATCTACAGGGGCGCGGCCTCGGCAAGCGGATCGGCCTCGAGCTGGCCGACATCGCCCGCGAGCACGGAATCGCGCAGTTCACGGCGACGATGCTCGCCGACAACGTCGCCGCACACCGCCTGATGGATTCGATCGCCGAGCGGGTCCGTCAAGGTCCGCGCGAGTCCGGGGTCGACAGCCTGCTGCTGGACATCGCAGCCTGAGCGATCAGTCGAAGAGCAACGTCTCGAGCCCGAACGTCGGTGAGTGCTCGAGCCCGCCGACACGCCGGACCGCCAGCAGCACCCCGGGCATGAAAGATTCGCGCGAGAGCGAGTCGTGGCGGATCGTCAGGGTCTGCCCGAGGCCGCCAAAGACGATCTCCTGGTGGGCGACGAGCCCTGGCAACCGCAGGGAATGGATCTCGTGGACGTTGCCGCCGGCCGCGGCGATCAGGTCGGCGGTCCGCGCGGCCGTACCGGACGGCCGATCGACCTTGCCGTCGTGGTGGAGCTCGACGATCTCGCACTCGGGCATGTGCGGAGCCGCGAGCTTCGCGGCCTCCATCATCAGCACGGCGCCGATCGCGAAGTTTGGAGCGACGAACAGGTTGGCCCTCCCGACGCTCTCGAGCTGGGTGAAGTCGGCGCCGGTGGTGCCCATCACGCAGTGGACGCCGGCCTCGAGGCAGGCGCGCGCGTTGTCGAGCGCCGTATCCGGGATCGAGAAGTCGACGATCACCTCAGCATCGGCGAACAGGTCGCTCAGCGAGCTGTCCAGCGACGGGTCGGCGCGACCGACGAGCTCCATGTCCTCGGCTCCGTCCACGGCAGCGCAGACCGTCTGGCCCATCCGGCCCGCCGCCCCTGAGACACCGACGCGAATCACGGCCCGGAGCTTACGCTGCGATTGTCGGGTTGACCGCGCCCGCGGCCGCGCGGAAGGCGTCTTCGTCGCCGCCGACTCCGGCAATCGACATGTTCGCCGGGTCATAGAACTCGGCCAGCAGCGCGTCGATTTCGTCTGACGTTACGGCCTCGACGGCCTCGATCACCTCATCGGCGGAGAGAACCGGCAGGTCGTGGAGGACCGCGGTCCAGAGCCGGTTCATGCGCGCCATCGTCGACTCCATCGACAGGACGGTCCGCCCCTTGACGTTCTCTTTGGCACGCTCGAGTTCGGCCGCCGACACGCCTTCGGAGCCGAGCTTGCGCAGCTCGTCGCCGATCACCTCGAGCGCCTCGGCGACGTTGTCGGGCCGTGTGCCGACGTAGATCGCGATCTTTCCGCTGTCGACGTAAGCGCTCGAATAGGAGTAGACCGAGTAGGCGAGGCCACGCTTCTCGCGCACCTCCTGGAACAGCCGCGAAGAGGTCGAGCCGCCCAGGATCGTGTCCAGCACCCGCAGCGCGAACCGGCGCTCGTCGCCGCGGTCGATGCCCGCACCACCGACCGACAGGTGGCACTGCTCGGTCTCCTTGACGTGGAACCGCAGCCCCGCGGACACGCGGTCGGGTGCTCCCCCCCGTGTTGTCGGAGCGACCTGACCGGCCGGTAGCTCGCTGTCGCAGGTCTTCTCGACCAATTCGACAACGCGGTCGTGATCGACGTTGCCGGCGGCTGCGACCACGAGGTTGGACAGGCCGTAGCGGTCGCCGTGATAGCGCGCGATATCAGAGACCGGGACCGAATCGATCACCTCGGCGCGGCCGATCACCGGACGGCCCAGCGGGTGATCGCCGAACATCGCGACGTCGAGCACGTCATGGACCTTGTCCGAGGGCTCGTCCTCGTACATCGCGATTTCCTCGATCACCACTTGGCGCTCGGAGTCGATATCCGGATAGGACGGGCGCAGCAGCATGTCCGACATCACGTCGAACGCGCTGTCGAGATGCTGGTCGAGGAACCGCGAGTAGAGCGTGGTGGTCTCCTTGCCGGTCCCGGCGTTGACCTCCGCGCCGATGCCGTCGAAGAACTCGTCGATCTCGGTCGAGCTGAACCGGTCGGTCCCCTTGAACAGCAGGTGCTCGAGGAAGTGCGAGAGGCCGGCCTGCTCGACCGCCTCGTCGCGTGATCCGACCCGGACTCCGAAGCCGAGCGCGACCGAGCGGACTGCCTCGGTCGCCTCAGTCACGACCCGGATCCCCGAGTCGAGCTCGGAGATCCTGGGCCCTGAACCGTTACCAGCGGGAGTCAGCGACGGTCCCTGCGCTGGCCGCCGTCGCGACCACCGCGGTCACCGCCGCCACCGCCACCGCGACTGCCGCCGCCGGAGCCCATCGATGCGAGCTCCTCCTTGGTCTTGCCCGCGATCGAGGGATCGTCGGAGAGGCGCAGGCCGATACGGCCGCGCTCCTTGTCGACCTCGACCACGCGGACCTTGATCTCGTCACCGCGATCGAAGATCTCCTCGACCGTGTCGGGCCGCTGGCCCGGTGCGATGTTCGAGATGTGCAGCAGGCCGTCGGTTCCCTTCGCCAGCTCCACGAACGCGCCGAAGGTCGTCGTCTTGACGACCTTGCCGTTGTACTCGTCGCCGATCTCGACCTCCTTGGTCATCTGACGGATCCGGTCGATCAGCGCGTCGCCGAGCTCGCCGGTCTGCGCGTAGACGCGAATCGTGCCGTCGTCGGAGACATCGATCTGGGATTCGAACTCCTCGGAGAGCGCGCGAATCGTCTCGCCGCCCTTGCCGATGATCATCCCGATCTTGTCGGTGTCGATCTGGATCGCCGAGATCCGCGGAGCGAACTTTGAAAGTTCCTCGCGCGGGGTGTCGATCGCCTCGGCCATCTTCCCGAGAATGAACGTCCGACCCTCCTTGGCCTGGGCGAGCGCGTCGCGCAGGATGTCGAAGGTCACGCCGGTGATCTTGATGTCCATCTGTAGCGCGGTGATGCCCTGCTCGGTGCCGGCGACCTTGAAATCCATGTCGCCGAGGTGGTCCTCGACGCCGGCGATGTCGGAGAGGACGATGTACTCGTCACCCTCCTTGATCAGCCCCATCGCGATACCCGCGACCGGGCGGCTGATCGGAACACCCGCGTCCATCAGCGAGAGGCTCGATCCGCAGACCGAGGCCATCGACGAGGAGCCGTTTGACTCGAGGATGTCCGAGACCACCCGAATCGTGTACGGGAAGTCCTCGACGCTCGGGATCACCGGCACCAGAGCGCGCTCTGCGAGCGCACCGTGACCGATGTCGCGACGCTTGGGCCCGCGCATGAACCCGGCTTCCCCGACCGAGAACGGCGGGAAGTTGTAGTGGTGGAAGTAGCTCTTGGTGGTCTCCAGGCCGAGCGTGTCCAGACGCATCTCCTCACGCGTCGTGCCCAGCGCGGCGACCGAGATCGCTTGCGTCTGCCCGCGGGTGAAGAGCGCCGAGCCGTGCGTACGCGGCAGCAGGCCGACGTCGATCGAGATCTGGCGGATCTCGTCGGCGGCACGCCCGTCAGGACGCTTCTTCTCGACGGCGATCCGCTGGCGGATCGTCTCCTTCTCGAGCTTGTCGAATGCCATCTGGACCGCGGCGCGCTTGGCGCTGTAGTCCTCGGCGTCAGCCGGGCCCGAGAGGCCCTCGAGCGTCTCGGTCTCGACCGCCTTGGTCGCATCCTGGCGCTCGAGCTTGTCTTCGACCTGGGTAGCCGCGGTCAGCTTGGAGCCGAACTGGTCCCGCACCTGCGCGAGCACCGACTCGTCGACCTGCGGAACCTCGACCTCGACCTTCGGCTTGCCGGCCTTCTCGGCGAGCTCGCGCTGGGCGGCGCAAAGCTTCTTGATCTCGGTGTGGGCGATGTCGAGCGCGTCGAGGATCTCCGCCTCGGAGACCTCGTTGGCGCCCGCCTCGACCATCAGGATCGCCTCTTCGGTACCGGCGACGACGAGATCGAGGGAGCCCTCGGAGATGTCCTCCTCGTCCGGGTTGACGACGAATCCGACCTCTTCGTTCTGGCCGATCCGCACGGCGCCGATCGGCATCGGGAACGGGATGTCGGACACCATCAGCGCGGCGCTGGCGCCGTTCATCGCGAGCATGTCGTAGGGGTTCACGTGGTCGATCGAGAGCGGAATCGCGACGAGCTGGGTCTCGCGACGCCAGCCCTTCGGGAACAGCGGCCGGATCGGCCGGTCGATCATTCGCGCGGTCAGGGTGCCCTTCTCACCGGCACGGCCCTCGCGCTTGAAGAAGCTGCCGGGGATCTTGCCCGCGGCGTACATGCGTTCCTCGACGTCGACGGTCAGGGGGAGGAAGTCGACGTCGCGCAGGTTGCCCGCGGTCGCCGTGGAGAGGACCATCGTGTCGCCGGCGGCGACGACTACCGAGCCGCTGGCCTGCTTGGCGAGCTTGCCCGTCTCGAACGAAATCTCAGTACCGCCCACATCGACGGAGACCCGGTGGACGGGTCCGTTCACATCACTCATTCTGTTTCCTTTCGGCCGCCCGGATGGCGGCAGCTAGCTATACCTCTTCGATAAGAGTTGCGACGAGGGTATCAGCGGCCTGCGCGACACCGTCTACGAAAACGGCCGGCGTACCCATCACGCCTGCGCGGAGACCGCCGCGGAAGTGCTCGGCGACCCGCTCGGCAACCGCCTCGGAGCGTCGATCGCGCTCGAACCGCTCGAGATCGAGGCCGAAGGACTCGGCGCGCCGCCAGAGGTGGGGATCGTCGAGGTGACCTTGATCCCCGAACAGCGAGTCGTGCATCTCCCAGAACCGGTCCTGGAGTCCGGCGGCCTCGGCCGCGGCGGCAAGCACCCGCGCCCGGGGGTGCTTGGAGACGACCGGAAAGTGGCGAAAGACACGGGTCAGCGGGCGATTCGCGAGCAAGAGGTCTACCCGCGCGCAGAACGGGCACTCGTAGTCGCCGTACTCGATCACGACCGTCGTCCCCGATCCGCGCACGTGGTCGTCGCTGCCGACCGGGGGCAACGGCGCGCTGCCAAGGTCCCGGCTCAGCGGCTCAGCCGAGCGCGTCGAAGATCAGGTTGGCGCCCGGGATGTCCAGCGGTGTGGCTTCGCGGTGCCAGTGCTTGATGGCGCCGTCCGGATCGACCACCACGAACCCGCGGTGGTTGTGGCCGCGCTCCTCGATGAACATGTCGTAGGCCTTGGCAACGGCACCCTTGGGCTGGAAGTCGGCCAGCAGGGGGATCTCCAAGCCGAGCTTCTCCTGGAAGGCCTTGTGCGCGAAGGCGGAGTCGACCGAGATGCCGTACAGCTCGGCGCCTCGCTCCCGGAAGTCGCTCAGCACCTCCTGGTAGATGCTCAGCTGGTCGGTGCAGGTCGGACTGAAATCGAGCGGATAGAAGACGAGCACGACGGTCGATCCGCGCAGGCCGGCGAGCGAGATCTCGTCGCCGTCCTGGTCAGCAAGCGTGAACTCCGGAGCGGGAGTCCCCGGGTCCATCAGCGGCGGAGGCCGAGTTCCTTGATCAACTCGCGATAGCGATCGAGGTCGGAGTCGCGCAGGTAGTTGAGCAGCCGGCGGCGCTGGCCGACGAGCATCAGCAGCCCACGGCGAGAGTGGTGGTCCTTCTTGTGGGCGCGCAGGTGCTCGGTCAGCTCGGTGATCCGCGCGCTGAGCAGGGCAACCTGGACCGAGGTCGAGCCGGTATCCGCCTCGTCCTTGCCGAACTTGGCGACGATCTCCTTTTTTGCGTCGACGGTGAGAGTCATCGGCCGGGAACCGTACCAGCCGCGCATGCCTGCCTGGTCGCTTCCACGTCCCGGTGCATCTGCTCGACGAGCTCCTCCGGGCTGTCGA
The DNA here is from genome assembly GCA_963790245.1 of uncultured Thermoleophilaceae bacterium. Taxonomy (GTDB): domain Bacteria; phylum Actinomycetota; class Thermoleophilia; order Solirubrobacterales; family Thermoleophilaceae; genus JACCVG01. The sequence continues at coordinate 305,215 of CAWBNP010000002.1, read as the reverse complement.
ACCGCCGCTCGCCGCGCAGCCGGCGGACGAAGGCGACGCGCAGGATCTCCCCGTAGAGGTCGCCGTCAAAGTCGAGGATGTGGGCCTCGATCAGCAGGCCGCGACCGGTGTCGAAGGTCGGTCGGACGCCGACGTTGACGGCCGCCGGGCGCCCGTGAGCCCACGCGGCGTAGACCCCGTGGCCGGGACACGCGAGACGGTCGTCGGGAACGATGTTCGCCGTCGGCATGCCGAGCTCGCGCCCGCGCCGGTCTCCTCCGACGACCTCGCCCTCGAGCAGGAACGGGCCACCCAGGCAGAGCGTCGCCTGCTCGACGTCACCCGCGGCGACGAGCGCTCGAATCCTGGTCGATGAGACGGTCTCGGCTCCGAGCTCGATCAGCGGGACGACCGTGGTCTCGAACTCGGTGCGTGCGGCCAGCATCGCCGCATCGCCTCCGGCCCCCTGGCCGAAGCGGAAGTTCTCGCCGACCGACACGTGCGAGGCGCCGAGCTTGCGGATCAGGATCTCCTCGACGAACTGCTCCGCCGCCATTTCCGCGAACTCCCGATCGAAGGGGATCACGACCAGCTCGCTGACGCCGAGGCCCGCGAGCAGATCGCGCTTGATCGGCAGCGCGTCGAGCAGTTTCGGGAGCGCGGCGGGGTGTAGGACCGCGAGCGGGTGCGGATCGAAGGTCAGCACCGTGTCACACCCGCGGATGACCGCGCGATGGCCGATATGGACTCCGTCGAAGGTGCCGATCGCGACCCGGCGGGCCGTCCCGGAGGAGCCGTCGGCAGCCGCGAGATCCGGCAGATGGATGACCTTCACGTTCCGAATACCACCACAGGGCGCAGCAGTCCGTCCCGCGGCTCTCCGATCGCGAGCAACGATCCGCCATGGAGCAGCCGCACCGGCGAATCGCCCGCCCCGGCTGCGCGGGTCGCAACCCCGTTCGCCGTGCGGCCGGCCTCCGTCGCGTCGAGCTCGACGGCGGGCAAGAACGAGAGCGCCGCATCGAGCCCTACGATCCGTTCCGGATCGGCCTCGGAGAGCTGGAACGGTCCGATCTCCGTCCGCTCCAGGGCTTCGCAGTAGGCATCGCCGAGGTCGGCCATCAGGACGCGGACGTAGGTGCCTGAGGTCACCCGCAGCTCGAAGGTCGCCCGCTCCCCTTCGCGCTCGAGCAACTGTGCATCGAGGACCTCGATCGGCCGCGGCGCGCCCTGCACCGGATCGCCGCGCCGGGCGCGGTCATAGAGCCGCTCGCCGTCGACCTTGACGGCCGAGTAGGCCGGCGGGCGCTGGAGCTGGGGGCCGACCGGGACCCGCGGATCATCCGGGATCCGTCCGGTCTGCTCGAGCGCCCCGTCGCGATCACCGGTGTCGGAAACCCAGCCGAGCTTGGCAACGGCGCGGTAGCTCTTCGGCAGTCCGAGCAGGTAGCGCTGGACGCGCGTCGCCTGGCCGACGAGCACGAGCAGAAGACCGGTCGCGAACGGGTCGAGCGTCCCGGCGTGCCCGACCTTGAGGCGCTCCCCGGTCTGCTCCCGGAGGCGGCGGCGAACGCGAGCGACGACGTCATGAGAGGTGACGCCTGCCGGCTTCGGATAGAGGATGACCCCGTGTGGAGCCATCGGGGCTACAGCTGAGCGCCGATGTGGGTGCGCAGCTGCTCGACGAATTGGTCGAGCGACAGCTCCGTGAAGAAGCCGGCGGCCTGGCGGTGGCCGCCGCCGCCGAACTCCCGCGCGATGATCGATACATCAACGCGGTCATCGGTCGCCCGCAGGCTCACCTTGTAGGAGCTCTCGTCGCCCTCGGTCAGCCGCGCGCGCACCAGTGCGCCGACTGCGGTGTTCTCGACGGCGCGGAAGTAGTCGACGACGCCCTCGGCGTCGGCCTCGACGGTCTCGGTCTCGCGGAAGTCGGCTAGCTCGAGGTTGGTCAGGGTCAGCCCGACGTCTTCATAGCGCTGCAAGCGGGTCAGCGCCCGGCCGAGCAGCAGCAGCCGCCGCGCCGGAAGCCCCTCGAACATGTCGCGGTAGACCTTGGGGACGTCGACGCCGGCTTCGACCAGCCGGGCCGCCACGCGGTGGGATTCGGGCGAGGTGTTCTCGTACATGAAGCGGCCGGTGTCGGTCATCAGCCCGATGTAGAGCGGCTCGGCGATCGCCGCGTCGAGCTCGATGTCGAGCAGCTCGGCGAGGTGGAAGACGATCTCTGCCGTCGAGGAAGCGTCGGCCACCACGAGGTTGACGTCGCCGAAGCGGGTGTTGTCGTGGTGATGATCGATGTCGAGGATCCGTCGGCCCCCGGTCTTCAGCTCCTCGACCGGCATCCGATCGATATTGCCGCAGTCGAGGAAGACGACGACGCGCTCGCTGATATCGGATGGGATCTCGCTGGAGACCTCCTCGAGCGGCATCGCGTGAAACTCCTCCGGCAGCGGGAATTGGTCGGCCGCGAGGAACATCACGGCGTCTTTGCCGAGCGCGCGCAGGACGCCGTGCATGCCGAGCAAGGACCCGAGCGCATCGCCGTCGGGATTCAGGTGGGTGGTGAGCAGGAACTTGTCCGCGCCGCAGAGTTCATCCGCCATCTCCCTGAGGCCGTCGGTGCCCATCAGCCGCGCTCCTCCTGCTCGCGGATCAGCTGGTCGATGCGAAAGCCACGGTCGGTGGTCTCGTCGTAGACGAAGTCAAGCGTCGGGGTGTTCTTCATCCGGAGCTCGCGCGCGATCTGGGCTTGGAGGAAACCGCTCGCCGAGCCGAGGCCGGCGAGCGCCGCGCCGCGCGCGTCCTCATCGCCGAGGACAGTCACGTAGACGCGCGCATGGCGAAGATCGGGGCTTGTTTCAACAGAGGTGACGGTCACAAATCCAACTCGGGGGTCGCGGAGGTCGTCGGCGATGTGCGTGGAGACGACCTCGCGGACCGCCTCGTTCACCCTTCTCATGCGGGCCGCGGTCACTCTAGAGGTTTCTCTCCACCTGCTTGACCTCGAATACTTCCATGACGTCGCCGACCTTTACGTCGGGGTAGTTCTCGAGCACGATGCCGCACTCGAAGCCCGCCTGAACCTCGCGGACATCGTCCTTGAAGCGGCGCAGCGACCCGATTCGGCCGTCGTAAATGACGGTCCCGTCGCGGACCAGCCGGACTGTCGCCCCGCGCCGGATTGTCCCGTCGGTGACGTGTGAGCCGGCGATCGTCCCGACGCGCGAAGCCTTGAACGTCTCGCGGACCTCGGCCGTAGCGACCGTCGCCTCGACTTCCTCGGGCTCGAGCATGCCCTCCATCGCCTGGCGGAGGTCCTCGATCACGCGGTAGATGACTCCGTAGGTCCGGATCTCGACGCCCTCGCGCGCGGCGATCTGACGGGCATCCTGGACCGGCCTGACGTTGAACCCGACGACGATCGCGCCCGAGGCGGAGGCGAGCATCACGTCGGACTCGTTGATGCCGCCGACCCCGTCGCGGATGATCCGCGCGGAGATCTGATCGTGGGGCAGCTTGGCGATCTCATCGGCGAGCGCCTCCAGCGAACCCGCGACGTCGGCCTTGACGACAAGGTTGAGCTCGGCGAGCTCGCCTTCCTTGGCGCGCGCGAACACATCCTCGAGCGAGAGCTTGACCCCGGAACGGCGAGCGATCGCCTCGGTCTTGAGCCGGTTGGCGCGGTCGCCCGCGATCTGGCGGGCGCGGCGGTCGTTCTCGACGACCTGGAAGTGGTCGCCCGCCTCGGGCACCCCGTCGAACCCGAGAATCTCGACCGGGTCCCCGGGCCGCGCCTGTTGGATCTTGGTGGCGCGGTAGTCGTGCATCGCCCGGACCCGGCCCCAGTGTGCGCCGGCGACGACGGCGTCGCCGACGTTGAGCGTTCCGCGCTGGATCAGCGCGGAGACGACCGGGCCGCGGCCTGGGTCAAGGCGCGCCTCGATCACGCTGCCCGAGGCCTCGGCATCGGGGTTGGCGCGCAGTTCTTGGATCTCGGCGATCGTCTTCAGGTCGTCGAGCAGGCCCTCAAGACCGTCGTGGGTCTTGGCCGAGACATCGCGGAACTCGGTCTCCCCACCCCAGTCGGCGGGCGTCAGGCCCTGTTGCGCGAGCTCGCCGCGAACCCGGTTGGGGTCGGCGCCCTCCTTGTCGATCTTGTTGACGGCGACCATGATCGGAACCTCGGCCGCCTTCGCGTGGTCGATCGCCTCGACGGTCTGGGGCATCACCCCGTCGTCGGCGGCAACGACGATCACGGCGATGTCGGCGACCTTGCCGCCGCGCGCGCGCATCGCGGTGAAAGCCTCGTGACCGGGGGTGTCGAGGAAGGTGATCGTCGTTCCGTCGTGGTGGACCTGGTACGCGCCGATGTGCTGGGTGATCCCGCCCGCTTCACCAGCGGCGACCTCGGTCTGGCGGATCGCGTCCAGCAGCGAGGTCTTGCCGTGGTCGACGTGTCCCATGATCGTGATCACCGGCGGGCGTTCGACCAGTTCCTCGGCGGTGTCCTCGAAGACCGGCGCGGCTTCAACCTCGTCGCCGACGTGGATGATCTCGATCTTTTTCTCGAATTCGTCGGCGAGCACCTGGATCGCGTCGTCGGAGAGGGTCTGGGTGAGCGTCGCCATCTCTCCGAGCTCCATCAGCTTCTTGATCACCTCGCCCGCGCCGAGACCGAGCGACTCGGCGACCTCCTTGACGGTCGCACCCGCGTTCAGCTGCGTGATCGGATCCTCTTTGACCTCCTCGACCTGATTGAGATCTGGCTCGACCCATGGCGTCCGGCGACGCCGGCCTCGGCCGCGGCGTGGCGGCTGGTGCTGGGGTGGCGGGGCCCCGGTGGTCCGCCGGGCGGCCTGGGAGTCGATGATCACGCGGCGGCGGCGGCCTGCGGCCTCGCCGGCGGGGCGGGGGCGGCTCGGCCGATCCGCATCGGCAGCGGGCTGTTCGGTGGGCTTGGCGGCCGCAGCGGCCTTTTCCGCCGCGGGAGCCGGTGCAGGCGACGCCTTGGCCTTGGCTTTGGATTTCGGCTCCGGTTCCGGCTCGGGCTCAGGCGGATTGAAAGCGCGCTCGGCGTCCTGTTCGTCGACGCTCGAGGCAGCGGCCTTGACGTCGAGGCCGGCCGCCTGGAGGACCTTGAGGACCTCCTTGCTGGGCATGCCCCGCTGCTTGGCTATCTCGTGAACGCGCTTCTTTGCCATCAGGCCCCTCGCTGAGCCCGGCTAGCCGGGCTCTTCCTCTCCGGCGGCCGCTACCGCCGCCGCCTCGTCCTCGCCCTCCGCCGGCACCTCGCCGTCCGCGCTTGCCTCGGCCTCCGCTGCGGCCGCCTCGGCCGCGGCCGCGCTCGCCTCGGCCGCTGCTTGTGCCTCAGCCTCGGCCTTTGCTTCGGCATCCTCGAGAGCGGCAAAGCGCGCTTCAGCATCCGCGATCAGCTGCTCGGCATCGGCGCTCTCGCCGTCGCCGGTCAGCAGCGTGATCTGGCTGTCGTCGAGACCGTCGAGGATCACGACTCGCGGGGTCTTGAAGCTCGAGAGCGCCTGGTGGCGAGGGAGTCCGCAGTAGTGCGATGCAGGCAGCGCGGCGTTCGGACAGCGCTTGCCGTTGGACATGATCGCCGCACAGCGGCCGGTGGTCTCCTCCTCCTCGTAGCCCATCTCGACTTCTTCCTCGGCGAACTCGGTCTCCGAACGTATGTCGATCCGCCAGCCCGTGAGGCGCGCGGCGAGGCGGGCGTTCTGCCCCTCCTTGCCGATCGCCAGCGAGAGCTGGTCGTCGGGCACGATCACGGTCGCCTGCCGATTCTCGTCGTCGACGAGCACCTCGCGCACGCGCGCGGGCGAAAGCGCCTTGGCGACAAACCGCGCGGGCTCTTCGTTGTAGGGGATGATGTCGATCTTCTCGCCGCGCAGCTCGGATACGACCATCCGCACGCGCGAGCCGCGTGGGCCCACACAGGCGCCCACTGGATCGACGCCGGCGGCATGCGAGACGACGGCAATCTTGGAGCGGTAGCCGGGCTCGCGGGCGACGTTCTCGATCTCGACAAGGCCGTCGGCGATCTCGGGCACCTCGAGCTCGAACAGGGCGCGGATCAGCTCCGGCGAGCGGCGCGAGACGATGATGCTCGGGCCCTTCGACTGCGATGAAACATCGGTGATGATCGCCTTGATCCGCGAGCCGTGGTCGTAGCGTTCGTTGTGGACCTGCTCGGACTTCGGCAGCAGGGCCTCGACGCGCTCACGCAGCTGAACGAGCGTGTAGCGCGAATCAGTCTGCTGGACGATGCCCGTGATCAGCTCGCCGACACGGTCCTGGAACTCGTCGAACATCATGTCGCGCTCGGCCTCGCGGATCCGCTGGAGGATCACCTGCTTGGCGGTCTGGGCGGCGATCCGGCCGAAGTTCTCGGGCGTGACATCGCGCTCGTCGATCTGGTCGGAGTGCTGTGCGAGCAGTTCCTGATCGATCTCCGGCTCGACGGGCTCGCGCAGCTCGCCCGTTTCGGGGTCGATCTCGGAGACCTCCTCGACCTCGACCTCGGCGAGCAGACGCTCCTCGAGGTCGGCCGGAACGATCAGCTCGAACACCTTGAAGTCGGCGGTCGCGCGGTCCATGTCAACGCGCGCGTACTTGGCGGCACCGGGCTGCTTCTTGTAGGCCGACAGCAGGGCGTCCTCGAGCGCCTCCATCAGCCGCTCGGCCGAGATGCCCTTCTCACGCTCCAGGACGCCAACGGCTTCGACGATCTCTCTCGACATTGTCAGCCCTCCAGGAGGTTGCTTCGCTTGATGTCTGAATAGGGGATCGAGACGACCCCCTCCCCGGCGGCGACGGTCACGGCCTGATCGTCGGCACCGACCAGCTCGCCGGTAAAGCTCTGGCGGCCGTCGTGCTCGCCGCGCGTCCGAACGCGGGCGCGCCGGCCGAGGAACCGCCGGAAGTGGTCCGGCTTGGTGAGCGGTCGCTGGGGACCGGGTGAGGAAACCTCGAGCGCCGTCTCCTCGAGCAGATCGCGGAGCGCGCCGGTAACGCGCTCGCAGAGCGATAGGTCGACGCCCCCGGGGTGGTCGATCGTGAGCCTCGTGACGCCCGCCGAGACCGGCTCCACCAGGAGCAGCTCGAGCTGCGGATCGAGCTCTGCCAGACGGCGTTCGATTGTGGTGTGACGTTGGTCGCTCATGGTGTTCAGTTACCGATCCAGGACGAAAAAAAAGTGGGCTGTGAAGCCCACCTTCAGGTACGAACGCCGGTCGCCCGGTTCCGCAGATGAAAGTCCAGACCGGCAGTATAGCCCAGCTCGAACGGCGTTCGAAGGCCCGCCGAGGCTCCCTCGTCCGGCTAGCTTTCGAGCATCACCGTGACCGGGCCGTCGTTGACGAGGCTGACCCCCATCTGCGCCCCGAAGCGGCCGCGGGCGGCGCCGAGGGCGTCGCAAACGGCCTCGTAGAGCGGCTCGGCCACTACCGCGGGGGCGGCGGCGCCATAGCTAGGCCGATGGCCGCGCGACAGGTCGCCGTAAAGTGTGAACTGGCTGACGCAGAGAACCTCCCCGCCGGCCTGCCTGACGTTGAGGTCGGCCCGCCCGGCGCCGTCGTCGAAGATCCGAAGCGCCGCCAGGCGACGGGCGATCCCGGCGGCGTCAGCGAGCTCATCGTCGCGGTGCACGCCGAGCAGGACCAGCATCCCCGGACCGATCGACGCGATCGGTCCGGAGGCGACCTCGACCGACGCCGAGCGAACACGTTGGACCAGGGCGCGCATCGCTGGTGCCTACGCTAGTGGCGATGGCGGTCGCCGATCTCATCTCCGAGTACCTCACGGCCCTCCCGGGCCCGACGCGGACGCTGGGGCCGAGCCAGTGGGGCGTGACCGTCGAGGCCGACCAGGCGGGCGGGTGGCCGCTCGACATCGGCCTGCGGCTGCGCGAGGGCCTGCTCCGCGCTCAGGCCCCGGTCGCCGGTCGCGGCGAGCGACTTGACCCGTGGCTCTTCCTGCACTGGAACCGCCAGACCCGGCTGGTGCGTTTCAGCGCGACCCGCGATGGCGAGGTCTGGATCCAGGGCGACCTGGCGGTCGAGTCGGTCGACGCCGACGCGCTCGACCGGTTGCTCGGTCTGATCGTCGAAGGCGCGCTCGTTGGTCGCCGCTACGCGACCAGCGTCGGCGACGGCTGAGGTCGCTAGGCGGCGCGCAGCCGGTCGCGATAGGCGCGGTAGTCGGCGCGCTCGGGCCGCAGGCAGGCCGCGAGCGCGAGATGTGGCCGGGCCTCCTGTCTTCGGCCGCTCTTCTCGAGCGAGCGGCCGAGACAGAAGAGCGCGAAGTCATCAACCGGGTGCCGATCGACGATCGCCGCGAACTCCTCGGCTGCGGCGGTGAACCTCCCGAGGCTGAAGTAGGCGCGCCCGAGAGCCTCGCGGATCGAGCTCTTGTCGGGCTCCAGAGCTCGAGCGCGCTCGAGTGAAACCGTCGCGGCGCCGAAGTCGCCGCTGGCGAGCAGGCCGCTGCCGCGACGAAACAGCTCGTAGGCGCCTTCGTCGCCGTGCGGGGCGGTCGGAGGATCGCTCAGCAAGAAGACCCCCGCTCGTTCGAATGCAGCTGGCTGAGGACCCGGCGGGGTCTCATCGGAGCGCCGTCTCGACGCGCAACCGCTCAACGGCGTCGAGGATCGAAGCGGCGACCTCGGCCTTGGATGCACGGGGGACCGTCTCGGTGCCCGCCCGCGTGATGATCGACACCTCGTTGTCGGCTGCATCGAACCCGATCCCGGCAACCGATACGTCGTTGTGGACGATCGCGTGGAGGCCCTTCCGCGCGAGCTTCTCGCGCGCGCTATCGAGGCCCGTGGAGCCATGCTCGGCCGCGAACCCGATCAGCAGCTGGTCGGGACGAGCTGCGCCTGACAGTCCGAGAAGCACGTCGTCTGTTGCCTCGAGCTCGAGCTCCAGGCGGTCGCGACCGCCCTTCTTGATCTTCTCGCTCGCGGGCCGGGTCGGACGGAAGTCGGCGACGGCGGCGCTCATCAACAGAACGTCCGCGTCACCGAACGCACTGGCGGCTGCGGCGCCCAGCTCGGCGGCCGTCTCGACGTCGATGTAGCGGATGCGGTCCGGGTCGCGGGCCAGGGTGACGTTGGCGGCGATCACCGTCACCTCCGCCCCGCGGCGCGCGGCCTCGGCGGCGAGCGCGAAGCCCATCCGGCCCGATGATCGGTTCCCGACATAGCGCACGGCGTCGATCGGCTCCTGCGTCCCGCCTGCGGTCACGAGCACGCGCAGACCGTCGAGTGATCGCGGCGTGAAGCCCCCGGCGAGAATCCCCTCCAGCGCCCCCATCACCTCGGCGGGCTCGGTCAGCCGGCCGCTCCCCCACTCCCCACGCGAGGCGAGCGATCCGATCTCAGGCCCGACCAGATGGGCTCCACGTTCTGCGAGCAGCGACAGATTCGCCTGGGTGGCCGGGTTGTCGTACATCTTCCCGTTCATCGCCGGTGCGATCACGAGCGGCGCCGCGCAGGCGAGCGCGGCGCTCGTGAGCATGTTGTCGGCGAGCCCAGCGGCCAGCTTGGCAATCGTGTTCGCGCTGGCCGGAAGGATCACGTAGGCGTCGCAGCGCTCCACCAGCGCGAGGTGCGAGATCGGGGCGTGGTCGGGCGCGGGATCGCCGGGAAACGTGCCGCGCGCGGGATCGGGCTCGAACTCCTCGACGAGGACCGGCGCTCCGGTGATCCCCTCAAACGTCGCGCGACCGACGAATCGCTCCGAGGCCGCCGTCTGGAGGACGCGCACCGAGTGCCCGGCCTTGCCGGCGAGCCGGACGAACTCGACGGCTTTGTAGGCGGCGATTCCGCCGCTGACTCCGACGAGAATCCTGGCCATTCGTTGGCCTCCTTCCGAACCGCTCTCGTTAGCGGTACGTGTACTTGATCTTGCCGGCCGCGATCTCCTCGAGGGCGATCTTGAGGTAGTTCTTGGAGTCGGTGTCGACCATCGGCGGGGGGAATTCGTCGAAAGTTCCCTCGCCGAGGTTGTGGTAATACGAATTGATCTGGCGTGCCCGCTTGGCGGACACCAGAACACATGCGTAGTTGGAGTCGACACGCTCCAGCAGCGTGTCGAGACGGGGCTTGATCACAGGCCGGCTCCTCAGGGTTGCGGGCTCTCCATGGTACCGACCAGCGCCGCGAGCTCCTCGACGGCTTGCTCGAGCCGGTCGTTGACGATCACGTGACCGAACTCGTGCTTGGCCGCCAGCTCCGCCTCGGCGGCCTCCAGGCGGGCCTCGATTGTCTCCGAAGAATCGGCTCCCCGGCCGATCAGCCGCTCGCGCAGCGCCTCGAGCGATGGCGGCGCGATGAAGACCTGCAGCGCGTCGGGCTTCGCGGCCCGGACCTGACGCGCGCCCTCGACCTCGATCTCGAGCACGACGATCCCCTCCCCCTCGATCTCGCTACGGAGCGTGCCGTAGCGGTTGCCCGCGTAGGTCGCATGCTCCAGGAAGTCCCCTTGGGCAAGCCGCCGATCGAACTCCGAACCCGTCAGGAAGTGGTACTCGCGCCCGTCCTGCTCGCCGGGCCGCGGCGCACGAGTGGTTGCGGAAACCGACAACCGCAGGCCGGGCAGGCGGTCGATCAGGGTGCGGATCAGCGTCCCCTTGCCGACCCCGGAAGGCCCGGTTATGACGATCATGGGCTTCCTACGGACGCGGCCGGAGGTAGGAGACCAGCTCGTTTCGCTGGCGCTCCGAAAGTCCGCCGATCGTCTTGCTCGGCGAGATTCGGCACTGCGAGAGAATCCTGTTCACCTTCACCCGGCCGTACTTCGGGACTGCCATCAGGAGGTCGAAAGCCTTGGCCGTTTGCAGGTATTCCGGCGGGTCGAGCAGCAGCCCGTGGATCTGTGTGCGGCCGGCGCGCAGGTCTCGCTTGAGCGTCGCGCGGCGCGTCCGGACATCGTTGGCGCGCTTGAGCGCATCCATCCGCTGGGTGAGCGACCGCTCGGGGGCGACTCCCGAGGACTTGGTCTGCGTTGGCGCGGCGGACGGCACGGCGGCGATAATACACACGGACCCCGGGCCCGGACGGCCGCGGAGGCCGATTTCCGGCGAATTCACCTAGACCTCGACTGTAGCTTGAGGGAACTTCGGGGTACTTGACGGTTTACCGGTCTTTTGCAGGGGCTTTACCGCGTCACCGCGGACAGCCGCTAGATCTTTTCCCGCTCTTTGCGGACAACCGCCGCGAGTTCCGCCCGAACACGACTGGCGGCGGCGGGGTCGCGGAAGCTCTCAGTCCCGATTGCGACGCAGCGCGCGCCGACGCTCAGGAAATCGGCGGCGTGGGCGCCCGAGGCGATCCCTCCCATCCCGACGACCGGTAGGGCGACCGCCGCGGCGACCGCGGCGACCTGTGCGAGCGCGACCGGCCGGATCGCCGGACCGGACAGTCCGCCACCCTTACCTCCGAGCCAAGGACCGCTGCGGTCTGGAGCAAGAGCGGTGCCCTTGAGCGTGTTGATCAGGGAGACGGCGTCGGCGCCGTGGGCCTCGGCGGCCCGCGCCACCTCCTCCGGTGCGCTCGCGTTGGGGCTCAGCTTGACGATCAAGGGCTTGGCCGCGAGCGGTCGGATGACGTCGAGCAGCGCCGCGGTCTCGGTCGGATCGGCCCCCATCACAAGGCCGGTCTCGACGTTCGGGCAGGAAACGTTGAGTTCGATCAGTGAGACCTCCGCACGCGCGCAGACGGCCTCGACGAGCTCGCCGACCTCACCCGCACTGAACCCCATGACCGACACGACCAGCGGCACCGGCAGCGAAGCGAGCTGCGGCAGATCGATCTCCAAGAACCCCGCGAGACCGCGATTCGGGAGGCCGATCGAGTTGAGCATCCCGGCGGCGGTTTCCCACAGCCGCGGCGGTGGGTTGCCGGCGCGCGGCTCGAGAGTGACCGTCTTGGAGACGAACGCGTCGAAGGGGAACTCGCGATCGAGGGCGTCACCGAACACGCGCCGCGCGGCGATCACGTCGAAGGTCCCGGATCCGTTGAGGATCGGCCCGGCGAGCTGCACGCCGCAGAGATCGACCGGGCCGTCCATCAGTGGCCCGCCCCGGGGACCAGGGCGGAGTCGAGACGGTCGGCGTCCAGGACCGGTCCGTCCAGGCAGAGCCGGATCAAGCCGTCGCGCGTCGGGATGACGCACCCGAAGCACGCCCCAAAACCGCAGGCCATGCCCGATTCGAGCGCGAGCTGCGCGTCGACGCCGGCGGCTTCGCAGAGGGCGCGGACTGCCTCGAGCATCGGCGGGGGACCGCACGCGTAGACAGCCACGTCGCCGGCCCGCTCCTCGAGGTACGGCACGAGGAGGTCGGTCACGAGGCCGCCGTGCCCAACCGTCCCGTCGTCTGTCGCGATCTGCGGTTCGCCCGAGAAGAGCTCGCCCGCCACCGCATGGTCCGCGCCGCGGAAGCCGAGCAGCGTCGCGGCCGCCTCGCCCTCGAGGCCGTCGGCCAGGCAGAGCAGCGGCGCGATGCCGATTCCGCCGCCGACGAACAAGGCGTTCTCGGGCGCCTCGGGGATGTCGAAACCGATCCCGAGCGGGCCGACCAGCAGCAGTGGATCGCCGGGCACCAGAGACGCGAGCCGCTCGGTGCCCGGACCGATCGCCTCGAGCAGGAACTGGAGGGTGACCCCGTGCGGCTCAGGCAGAGCCCGCGCGAATGAGAACGCCCGGCCGAGGTACGGCCGCTCCTCGGCCCCTCCCCCCACCCTTCGCCCGTCGCGAGCATGTAGAACTGTCCCGGCACCGGATCGGTGGGCCCGTCGCCGTCGAACGCGCTGATCAGGACGTAGGCGCCGAGCCGCTCGACCGCCGTGACCTCGGTGGCCCGCCGTTCGAAGGGCGCCGTCGTTCTGCGCGCCGCCCCACTCACGCGTCTGAGGCGAGCGCTCGCTCGAAGCCGTGCAGCTCTTGGAGGGAGCGGACCTCGGGCTCTCCACCGCGAAGCGCCGCAATCGCCCGCTGGGCCGCGGTCGCCCCGGTCAGGGTCGTTATGCATGGAATCCCACGCGCCCATGCCGCGCTGCGGATCTCGTAACCGTCGGCCCGCGCACCCGAACCCGTGGGAGTGTTGATCACGAGGCCGATATCGCCTGACTCGATCTTGTCGACGACGTTCGGCGAGCCTTCGGCCACCTTGGCGATCCGCTCGACCGGGATGCCCATTCGACGGATCGCCTGCGCAGTGCCGCCGGTCGCGTAGATCAGGAAGCCGAGGTCGTGGAGCGAGGCGGCCAGCTGGGTGGCGGAGGGCTTGTCCGAATCGGTGACGCTGATGAAGACGCCGCCCGAGGTCGGCAACGCGGCGCCGGCGGCCGCCTGGGCCTTGCCGAAGGCCATCGGATAGTCGCCCGCGACGCCCATCACCTCGCCAGTCGATTTCATCTCCGGCCCGAGCAGCGAGTCGGTGCGCGGGAAGCGGTCGAACGGAAGCACGGCCTCCTTGACGCAAACGTGCTCGAGCCGCCCGGCGCCGAGCCGGCTGAGGCCAAGCTCCATGTCGGCGAGCCGCTCACCGAGCATCAGCCGGCAAGCGACCTTCGCAAGCGGCACGCCGACCGCCTTGGAGACGAACGGCACGGTCCGCGAGGCGCGCGGGTTGGCCTCGATCACGTAGAGGTGGTCATCGCCGTATACGGCGAACTGGATGTTGATCAGCCCGACCACCTCGAGCTCGAGCGCGAGCCGGTGGGTCGCGTCGTGGACCTTGTCGAGCATCTCGGGGCCGAGCGACATCGCGGGGATCACGCAGGCCGAATCACCGGAATGGATCCCGGCCTCCTCGACATGCTGCATGACGGCACCGATCTGGACCGTTTCGCCATCGCAGAGTGCGTCGACGTCGATCTCGATCGCGTTCTCGAGAAACCGGTCGAGGTAGATCGTGACGCCGTCCTTGGCGCCCGTCCGCTCGAGATAGTCGCTCAGCTCGTCCGCCGAGTAGCAGAGCTCCATCGCGCGCCCGCCCAGCACATAGGAGGGGCGTACGAGCAAGGGGTATCCGACGGTCTCGGCAATCTCGAGCGCGCCGGCTCGGGTCGTCGCCGTGCCCCACGGCGGAGCCATTAGTCCGAGCTCGTCGAGCAGCGCGCTGAAGCGGCCCCGATCCTCGGCGCGGTCGATCGCCTCGGGCTGGGTGCCGAGCAGCGTGACACCCGCCCGCTCGAGCCCTTCGGCGAGCCGCAGCGGCGTCTGGCCGCCGAACTGGACGATCACGCCTTCGGGCTGCTCCAGTTCGACGACCGCGAGCACGTCCTCGAGCGTCAGCGGCTCGAAATAGAGCCGATCGGAGGTGTCGTAGTCGGTCGAGACCGTCTCGGGATTGCAGTTGATCATCACTGCATCGCGGCCTGAGGCGCGGACGGTCATCGCGGCGTGGACACAGCAGTAGTCAAACTCGATTCCCTGCCCGATGCGGTTGGGCCCCGAGCCGAGGATCACGACCGTCGGGTTGCCGGAGGGCTCCGCCTCGTGCGCCGGGCCGCCGGCCGACGGGCACTCCCAGCCCGAGTAGAAATAGGGCGTCTCGGCCTCGAACTCGGCGGCGCAAGTGTCGACCGCCTTGTAGGTGCGGACCAGCCCGTCGGTCGGATCCTCACCGCGCGCGATAGCGGCCATCTCGGCCATGAACCAGGGATCGATCCCCGTCAGCTCGCAAAGCTCGCCCTCGGAGACGCCGTCGCCGATCGCGGCGAACAGCATCTCGAACCGGTCGTGGGCAGGCTCGCGCAGCCGCTCGAGCAGCTCGCCACGGTCGGCGGGGGGCTCGGCGACGATGTCGAGCTCGCGCGAGCGCATCGCCTTGACGAACGCCTGCTTGAAGGTCCGTCCGATCGCCATCGCCTCGCCGACCGACTGCATGTAGGTGCCGAGCAGCCCGTCGGCGCCAGGGAACTTCTCGAAGGCGAACCGCGGCCACTTGACGACCACGTAGTCGATCGTCGGCTCGAAGCTGGCGGGAGTGCGCTTGGTGATGTCGTTGTCGATCTCCTCGAGCGCGTAGCCGACCGCCAGCCGCGCGGCGATCTTGGCGATCGGGAAGCCGGTCGCCTTCGACGCGAGCGCCGAGGAGCGCGACACGCGCGGGTTCATCTCGATGACGACGATCTCCTCGGTCTTGGGGTTGACCGCGAACTGGATGTTCGACCCGCCCGTTTCGACTCCTACGGCGCGGATGCAGGTGATCGCCTGGTCGCGCAGGGCCTGATACTGGCTGTCGGTGAGCGTCTGTTGGGGGGCGACCGTCACCGAATCTCCCGTGTGGACGCCCATCGGATCGATGTTCTCGATCGAGCAGATGACGACCACGTTGTCGTTGCGGTCGCGCATCAGCTCGAGCTCGAACTCGCCCCAGCCGGCGACCGACTGCTCGACGAGTACCTGACCGATCGGGCTCGCTGCGAGCCCTTCCTTGATGCGCCGCTCGTACTCCTCGGGCGTACGCGCCGCCCCTCCGCCCTCGCCGCCCATCGTGAACGCCGGCCGCACGATCAACGGCAGGCCGATGTCGGCCAGCGCCGCGACCGCTTCCTCGCGGCTGGTCACCGAATGGGAGCGGGCCACCCGCAGGCCGGCGGCCTCCATCGTCTCGCGGAAGATCAGCCGATCCTCGGCGCGCTGGATCGCTTCATAGTCGGCGCCGATCAGCTCGACCTCGTAGCGCTCGAGCGTCCCGTCTTCGGAGAGCTCGCGCGCGAGATTGAGCGCCGTGCCGCCGCCGAGCGTCGGCAGCAGCGCGTCCGGGCGCTCCCGCTCGATCACGCGCGTGACCGAGGCGGGGGTCAGCGGCTCGATGTAGGTAGCGGTGGCGAACTCGGGGTCGGTCATGATCGTCGCCGGGTTGGAGTTGACGAGCACGACCTCGTACCCCTCCTCGAGCAGCACCTTGCAGGCCTGGGCGCCCGAGTAGTCGAACTCGGCCGCCTGCCCGATCACGATCGGCCCTGAGCCCAGCACGAGGATCCGGTGGAGGTCGTCGCGGCGGGGCATCAGCCGAGCATCCTCAAGAAGTCGTCGAATACGTATCGCGCATCGTGCGGGCCGGGACCGGCCTCGGGGTGGTACTGGACGGTCGCCGCGCCGACCCCGGGGAGCACGAGCCCTTCGACGGTGCGGTCATACAGGTTGAGGTGGGAGAGCTCGGCCGCGCCGAAGTCGGTCTCCCAGCGGACTGGCTCATCGCCCTGGATCGTCCGCTCGCCGCCCGGTCCGACCACCGCGAACCCGTGATTCTGGGACGTGATGTCGATCCGCCCGGTGGCGAGTTGCTTGACCGGGTGGTTGGAGCCGCGGTGGCCGAAGGGCAGCTTGAAGGTCTCAAGGCCGACCGCGCGGCAGAGGAGCTGGTGGCCGAGACAGATGCCGAACACCGGGACCTTGCCGATCACGCCGCGGACGCCCTCGACGACGTGGTCGAGCGCCGCCGGATCGCCGGGGCCATTGGCCAGGAAGACGGCGTCGGGCTCGCGCGCCAGGAGCTGCTCGGCGCTGGTCGTGCACGGGTGCAGCTCGAGCCGCACGTCACGCTCGCGCAGCTGACTGACGATCGAGTCCTTGATGCCGGTGTCGAGGGCGACCACGCGCGGGCCGGTCCCGTCGGGGTTGATCTCGAGCATCGACTCCGGAGTGACCTCGCGGGCGAGGTCGAGGCCGTCGATGCGCGGCTCGGCGGCGACGAGCGCGCGCGCTTCCTCGGGGTCCCAGTCACCCGAGGAAGACTCCGCCCCGCATTGCGCCTTTGTCGCGGATGTGGCGCACGATCGCTCGGGTGTCGACCCCATCGAGTGCCGGCACGGCGCAGTCTCCGAGCCAGGTGAGCCAGCCGCCCTCGGCGCTGGGAGCATCCTCCCGATCGACGCCCTCGCGCATGACCACGGCCCTCGCGTGGACGCGGTCGGACTCCTGAGCCGCGGCCGAAACCCCGTAGTTGCCGACGTGGGGGTAGGTGAAGACGATGATCTGCCCCCGGTAGCTGGGATCCGTGACCGCCTCCTGGTAGCCGGACATCGCGGTGTTGAAGACCACCTCCCCCGTCGCGTGGGCCCGCTCGCCGGTCGTCGGCGAGCCCTCGAAGCGCGATCCGTCCTCGAGCAGCAGGAAGGCGCTCATCGAGCCGCGCCCCTACGGCGTGAGCGCTGCCGGACGAAAAACCGGTGGGGTCTCATGCCGGTCCCGCCTGGGTTGCCCGCTGACGCGCCAGGACGAACTGCGCGTTACCGCGATCGATCAGCCGCGCGATTGGATAGATGACAACCCGCAGGAGCTCGAACGCCGCTCTGAGAAGGCGCCCACGCCGACCGCCGCCGACTCTCCGCCGCGACAGCGACGTGGCGCGGTAGAAGCCGAACGGGATCGCGAAGGTGCGCGTCCGTTCCAGCTCGTAACCGGCGCGTTCAAGCAGACGAGCGGCGGTTCCCGGGGAGAAGTCATAGAGGTGAACCGGGAGCTCCGGGTACTCCCAGACGCCGGTCCGGTGTCCGAACAGCCGGTAGCTGAGGCGAGGGTAAAGCCCCTCGATGTTCGGAAAGGTCGCTGCGATCCGGCCCCCTGGGGCAAGCAGCTGCTGGGCGAGCTCCAGCTCGCCGACCGGGTCGGCGAGGTGCTCGAGGACGTCCCAGTAGGTGATCAGGTCGAACCGCTCGCCCGCGATCTCGGGGAACACCTGCTCCAGAGTGCCGGATCGCACGTCCAGACCTCGCTCCCGCGCAGCCGCCGCGGTGGCCATCCCGATCTCGACACCGGTTGCGCGGGCCCCGTGCCGCTCGGCGAGCTCGAGCCAGGCCCCCGAGGATGCCCCGACGTCCAGCACACGCATCCCGGGGCGGATCGCGTCGCCGAGCAGACGGAGCTTCTCGCGCGCGTTTCGCTGTGTGATCGGACGCAGCTCTGCGAGCAGTGCCTTGGAGAACGATTCGTCGTGGTAGTAGGCCCGCGCGAGCGTGGCCCGATCGGGCTGAGGGTCCTGGAACACGAGGCCGCACCGGCAGCGGACCAGCGCGTATGGCTCAGCCTCGAACAGGAGCGGGAACGGACCACAAGCCCCGCACAGGAGGCAATCGCGTGCGTCGGTCATGTCAGGATCCGCATGATCGACTCCGGTCTAGCCGGCGATCTGGAGCGTGAACGTTCGCTCGCGGTAGACGACGGTACCCGCCGCGATCGTCATCCGGACCCGCCCGGTGAGCAACCGCCCCGCGAAGCAGGAGTTGGCCGAACGGCTCTCGTAGCCGCCCTCCCCAACCCGCCACTCGGCACCCAGGTCGAGTAGGCAGACATTGGCCGGTTCCCCGACCACGAGTGCCGGCGCGGCGAACCCGAACAGCGAAGCTCCGGCGCTCAGCTTCTCGACCACGAGCCCGAGTGGCAGCAGGCCCGGCCCCACCAGATCGGTGTTGAGCACTGCGAAGGCGGTCTCGAGCCCGGTCACGCCCATCGGCGCCAGCTCGAAAGGCTGCTCCTTCTCCTCCCGCGCATGCGGCGCGTGATCGGTCGCGATGCAATCGATCGCACCGCAGCGCAGACCCCGGATCAGCGCCTGGCGGTCGGATTCGGCCCGTAGCGGCGGGTTCATCTTGAAGTTTGCATCGAGCGACCGGACCGAATCGTCGGTCAGCGTCAGATGATGTGGACTCGCCTCACAGCTGATCCGGACGCCAGCCGCCTTGGCCTGCTCCACGGCGATCACGGATTGTTCGGCGGAAAGGTGCTGGATGTGGATCCGCGCCTCCTCGTAGGCGGCCAGCGCAGCGTCGCGGGCGATCATCGTCGACTCCGAGACCGCGGGAATCCCGGCCAGGCCGAGCACGGCTGAAACGGCGCCTTCGTGCATGACGCCCTCGCCCGAGAGCGACGGATCCTCCTCGTGCAGCGCAAGCACCCCGTCACAGAGCCGCTGGTATTGGAGCGCCAGCCTCATCACCCCAGCGTCGCGCACCGGTAACCCATCGTCGGTGAAGGCGACCGCGCCGGCGTCCGCGAGCTCAGCCATCTCGGTCAGCTGGAGACCCGCCTGGTCGACGGTGATGGCTGCGAGGAACCCGGTCGGTACGCGCGCCTCACGCCTCGCCCGCTCGCGCAGCGAGCCGAGGACGGAGGCCGAATCGACGACGGGCGAGGTGTTCGGCATCGCGAGGACCCCGCAGTACCCACCCGCGGCGGCCGCCCGGGTTCCGGAATCGATGTCCTCCTCGTGCTCGCCACCGGGGGTTCGAAGGTGGACGTGAGGATCGAAGAATGCGGGTACGGCGTGGAGCCCCTCTCCGGCGACGATCTCCGCCCCCTCGGGCGGCTCGATCGCTCCCGGGGCCCCCAGTTCGGCGATCAGGCCGTTGCGCAGCAACAGATCGCCGTTCTGGTCAACACCGGAGCGCGGATCGAGCAAACGCGCCGAGCGGATCAACATGTCGGCGCCGTGGGCGTCGCCACGACTATCGAGCTGCATCGTCATGCGGGCTGCGGCTCCAGCTCGGCGGCGTCCCGGGTGCCGCTGCCGCCTCCGGCCAGCAGCTCGAACAGGACGGCCATCCTGACCACCACGCCCGATTCGACCTGGTCGACGATCAGCGCCTGTGGAGAGTCCATTACACGCCCGTCGAGCTCGACTCCACGGTTGACCGGCCCGGGGTGCATGAGCAGCTGGGTCGGCGTCAGGCGGCGCGAGTCGATCTGGTACCTCGCCGCGTACTCGCGCAGCGAAGGGACGTAGGCACCCTTCATCCGCTCGAGCTGCATCCTCAGGGTGTAGACGACGTCCGCGTCGGCGAGTTCATCCAGGGTGTAGCGGACCCTGCAGCCAAGGGCCTCGATGCCGCGTGGAATAAGCGTCGGCGGACCGCAGACGGTCACCTCGCAACCCATTCGCGCGAACGCGAGGATGCCCGAGCGCGCCACGCGGCTATGCAGGACGTCGCCGACGATCCAGAGCTTGAGCCCATCAAGCGAGTCGACCCGCCGTCGCAGCGTGTAGAGGTCGAGCAGCGCTTGGGTGGGGTGCTCGTGCTTCCCGTCGCCGGCGTTGATCACAGAGGCCGCCGTCCAGCGCGACACCATCTGGGCGGCCCCCGCGTGCGGCGAGCGGATGACGATCGCGGCGGGGTCATAGGCCGAGAGCGTTTCGACCGTGTCCTTGAGCGACTCGCCCTTCTCGACCGAGGACCCGGCCGACTTGATGTTGAGCAGATCCGCGGACAGCCGCTTGGCCGCGAGCTCGAATGAGGCGCTCGTGCGGGTGGATGCTTCGTAGAAGAGGTTGATCACCGTCCGTCCGCGGAGCGTCGGAACCTTTTTGATCTCGCGGCCGGAGACCTCCGCGAAGCTCTCGGCGCGCGCAAGCAGCCGTTCGATGTCCTCGCGCGCGAGGTCGTCGATCGAGAGCAGGTGGCGCCGGTCCCCTGCCCAGGGCATCATGCGACCTCCGCGACGGCCGGCCCGATCGACACCTCGTCGACTCCATCGAGCTCCGCAACTCGCACGTTTACCCGCTCGGCGCGCGCAGTGGGAAGATTCTTGCCGACGTAGTCGGGCCGCAGCGGGAGCTCACGATGGCCGCGGTCGGCGAGCACGGCGAGCTGGACGCAGTCGGGTCGGCCGTAGTCGAACAGCGCCTCGATCGCGGCGCGGACCGTGCGGCCGGTATAGAGCACATCGTCCACGAGCACGACCGTCGTGTCCGACAGATCGAAGCCGATGTGCGACGCGTGGACGACCGGCGCTTGCGAGTGACGTGAGAGATCGTCGCGGTAGAAGGAGATGTCGATGTCCCCGAGCGGGATCTCGCTGCCCACGAGCTCGGCGATCAGCTCACACAGCCGACCGGCCAATACGGCGCCCCGACGGTGGATGCCGACGACGGCGAGCGGACGATCGGCGTTTCGTTCGACGATCTCGTGTGCGATGCGCACCAGCGTGCGCCGCATCTCTTCGCGGTCGAGTACGGCCCTCTCGTTCACTGCTTCCTTCCTGGCCTCTCGGACCGGGTTAAAGGAACATCGGAGGCGAGCGTAGCAGGGGCCTCGGAGCCCCGCCGTGAACTGCCCGGCAGTCAGAGCAGGGCGGTGCGGTAGCGGACGCTGGCCTCGGCGAGGGTGACCAGCTCCACGAGATCGACCAGCGCGGTCGCCGGTAGCCGCCCGAGCGCGCGCAGCCGCGCTACCGGCGCCCGGGTCCCCGGCGGACGGGTCAGAACGACGTAGGGCAGCGCGAGCGCGAGCGCGGGGCGCCAGCGTCGACCGAGCGTGAGGCCGAGCAGAGCGAGCGCGAGCCAGGCGTGACTGGCACGCCAGAAGATCCCCAGGACCGCATGGCGGCGGAAGGCCCGATGCCGCTTGACGAGGAGCACCGCCCCACCCCAGCGCCGGGCCACCCGCAATCGAGCCGCCAGATCGAGAACGTCGACCGCGTGGTGGGTCAGCGCCTCGGGCGCCGCAACGTGTCCGGCACCCTCCTCGAGCGCGCGGTAGAGAAGCTCGGCGTCCTCGCCACCGGGGGTCAGGAAGCCCTCATCAAATCCGCCGAGCCGATCGAGGAGGCCCCGCGGGTAGGCGATGTTCGCGGTCTGGCCCCACGGCGAAGGCGGTTCGACTCGTAGCGTCTTCGAGCCCGGCCGCTCGAGCATCCACGACTCTTCCGGGTCAGGGCGTGTGGCTCCCTGCACCACGTCACCGGGGTTCTCGACGGCGACGGAGACGATGCGCTCGAGCCAGCGAGCCGGCGGGCGGCAGTCGTCGTCGGTGAAGACCACGGTCGCCCCCCGCGCCTCACGCCAGCCGGCGTTGCGCTTGGCCGACGGTCCGCTGTTGCGGGAATCGACCGCCACCACGCGCAGGACCCCGTCGTCGGCGAGTGGGTGCGAACCCAACACGGCGAGCGTGCGTGGTTCGCCGTGGTGGACGACGATCACCTCGAATTGCCCGAGCGGGAAGGATTGCTCTTCGAGCGCATCGAGCAACCGCTGCAACCGGGCCGGTCGCTCATGCGTGGGCACGACGACCGAGGCGACCGGCGCATCCATCAGCCGTCGTCCGCGTCCGCCACGGCTCGCATATCCGGGTTGCGATCGCCCCGTACGTGAACCGGTCGGCCGCGCTCGGCGAACGGGATCTCGATCCGATCGAAGTCGCGGGGAACGATGGCTCCCGGGAAGGCCGCGCGTGCTTCCGCGCGCAGCTCGCCGCCCCCGTAGCGAGGCGTGACGTGGGTCAGCGCGAGCAGTTCGACCCCGGCCGCGGCCGCGAGCTCCGCCGCACCGGCTGCGGTCGAATGCCCGGTCTCGGTCGCGCGCGCAGCTTCCTCTGTGGTGAAGGAGGCCTCGTGTACGAGCACGTCGGCGCCGTTGGCCGCAACCCCGGTCGAGGACGAGGGCGTGCAGTCGCCCGCCAGGACCAATTTGCGGCCGGGGCGGTCGGGTCCGACGATACGCTCGGGAGACACGGGTCCGTCCGAGCCGGGGACCGTCTCCCCGCGGTGCAGCCGCCCGAAGTCGGGTCCGGGCGCAACGCCCAGCTCGACGGCGAGCTTCTCGTTGAAGCGGCCCGGGCGCGGTTGCTCAACGATCGCGTAGCCATAAGCGTCCCCGCGATGCTCGACCCGGAACGGCGTCACCGCGTAGCCGGTCCGCACGAGCGGCTCGTTCGGCTTGAGCTCGATGAGCTCCAGCGGGTAGGGCACCCGCCCGACGAGCGGACCGAGCCGCTCGCGCCATAAGCGGGCGAGGCCCGGCGGGCCGAAGATCCTCAGCGGAGCCTCGCGCCCGCGCAGGCCGAAGCTCTTCAGCATCCCCGGAAGTCCGAGCACGTGGTCGGCGTGGAAATGCGTGATGAAGATCTCGGGCAGGTCGAGCAACCCGACCGACCGCAGGAGTTGGCGCTGGGTGCCCTCGCCGCAGTCGAAGAGCATCCGATCCCCGCCGCGGGTGACGAGCGTCGCGGGCAGCCCGCGACGAGCGCTCGGCACCGCCCCGCCCGTGCCGAGGAAGAGGACCTCGAGTTCCATAGGGCACATACTCGCCGGTTCGGTCGATTCACGGCCTGCCCGATATCTTCGGGGGGTGAACGGCCCGAGCGAGCAGAACAAAGACGCGGGTGGCATCGACCTATCGATCCTGATGCCCGCCTACAACGAGCAGGAAACGATCGGACGCGCGATCGAACGCGTGCTGGCCGCCGAGTATCCCGTCGAACGCTGGGAGCTCGTCGTCGTCGAGAACGGATCCACGGATGGCACCCGGCGGCTCCTGCGTGAGCGCAGCTGGCCCGAGCAGGTCCGGATCGTCGAGCTTGAGGTGAACCGGGGCAAGGGCGCGGGCGTTAGGCGGGCGCTGGCCGAAGCCCGCGGCGCCTATTCCGCAATCCTCGACGCCGATCTCGAGTACGAGCCCGCCGAGATCGGGAACCTGTTGGAGCCTCTGCTGGCGGGCGACGCCGACGCGGTCTTCGGCACGCGGTTGTTCCAGAGCCACTCGGCCTACGGGTTCTGGTACGTCGTTGGCAACCGAGGGATCAACCTCGCCGCCAATGCGCTCTACAACGCATGGATCTCAGACATCCTCAACTGCCTCAAAGTTGTGCCGACGCGCGAGTTCCGTGCGCTCGGGCTGAGGGAGGACGGATTCGGGATCGACGCCGAGATTCCGGCGCGCCTGCTGCGTCGCGGGGCGGTTATCTACGAGGTCGGCGTGACCTACCGGGCGCGGACGCGGGCCGAGGGCAAGAAGCTGACGGTCTTCGACGGCCTGCGGGTGCTCCGGACGCTGCTGCGCTGCCGGTTCGTCTGATGGAGCGGGTGCGAGCCCCGCTCCGCCTCCTGGATCGTCATCACCGCTGGGTACTCGCTTCGATCCTCGTCTTGGCGCTTGTCGTGCGGATCGCGGTCATCGTCGCGACCCCGACCTACGAGCCGAGCTACGACTCGGGTGACTATGACCGCCACGCGACCGCGATCGCCACCGGCAAGGGCTACCCCGAGAGCGTCTTCGCCGCGGCCGGTGGCCCGACCGCGTTCCGACCGCCGGTCTACCCCTACATGCTCGGCGCGCTCTACGCGGTCGTCGGGGAGCACGGCGTGCTCGCCGGAAGGGTGCTCGGGGCGCTCTTCGGGGTGCTCGTCGTCGGCCTGCTCTACCTGGTTGGGGCCGAACTGCTCGGCCGTCGTGAGGGGCTGATCGCCGCCGCGCTGGCCGCGTTCTGGCCGCCATTGTTCCTGCTCGGTACGGCCCTTGTGACCGAGCCGATCTTCCTCGCGCTGGTGCTGGCCGCGGTTTTGCTGGTGCTCCGCCACCAGAGGCAGAAGAGCCTCTGGGCGGTAGGGGCGGCGGGAGTGTGCTGCGGGCTGGCCGCCCTGACTCGGTCGAATGGGCTCCTGCTGCTGCTCGCGATCGGGGTCGGGCTGCTGTTCGCCTCGGGGCTGCGACCGCGGCGGAGCCAGCTGGTCGCCACCGCCACGCTGGCGATCGCCGCCTTTCTCACGCTCGCGCCCTGGGCGATCCGCAACGCGCAGACCTTCGACCGGTTCGTTCCGATCACGAGCCAGACCGGATTCGCGCTCGCCGGGACCTACAACCCCGAGGCGGAGAACTTCCCCGGCTACCGGGCGACTTGGATCCTCCCGCAGGCGACCGCACGCTACGCGCCGCTGTACGAGCGGCGCGACCTCGACGAGGTCGCGCTCGACGAGGTCCTGCTCGAGGACGCGCTGGCCTACGCGTTAGCCCGCCCGGCCTATGCGCTCGAGGCAACTGCCCTGAACGGGCTACGCACCTTCGAGCTGCTTCCCCAGGATCCCGCGTCGGCGCTCGCGAACGCCCGGCAGCTTGGCCTCTCGCCCCGGGCGGCCGCACTCGAGCGCCTGTCCTTCTACCTGCTCGCCGTACTGGCCGTCATCGGTCTGGCCCTCATGCGGCGCCGGCCGCGAGAGCAGCGCGTGCCGTGGTTCGTTTGGCTCGTCCCGGTTCTGCTGGTCGCGGCCGCGCTTCCGATCCTCGGCAGCCCGCGATACCGCGCGCCGCTCTATCCGTTCGTCGTCCTCGCGGCGACGGGCGGGGTGGCGGCGCTGCTCCGTCGCGCCGAAGGGCCGGAGCACCGACACACTCGGCTCCCGGCGTGAGCGCACCGAGATCGATCTGCCCGGCGTGCCTCGGGGTGCGCTCGCGCTCTGCCATGACCGTCGCTGGCCTGCGCTTTCGGCGCTGCTCGGACTGTCGATCGCTCTGGGCCGAGAACCCCCCGGACAGCGAGCTCAGCGCGGAGCTCTACGACGACGCGCGCTACTACATCAACCCTGACTACGGCCCGCCCGAGAGCGGCAGCTTCCACGGCTATCGGGACTACATCGCCGACCGCGCGCCGATCGAAGCCAAGTTCGCCGAGACACTCGCCTGGATCGAGCGCTTTGTCGAGCCCGGCCGACTCCTGGATGTCGGTGCCGGTCCCGGGTTCATGCTGTCGGCCGCACGCGAGCGCGGCTGGGGCGTTCGGGGGCTCGACCTGAACCCGTGGGCCGCCAGCTACGCGCGCGAGCAGCTCGGGGTGGAGGTCATCCGCGACCGGCTCGAATCCGCGGCGTTCGAACCCGCGAGCTTCGACGCGATCACGATGATGGACCTGCTCGAGCACGTCTCGGATCCCGACGCGCTGATCGGCGAAGCCGCGCGCGTCACCCGACCTGGCGGGATGCTCGCGCTGCTCACGCCCGACGCGGGCTCGCTCGTCAGCCGCGCACTCGGCCGCCGTTGGCCCGAGATCCAGCGCGCCGGGGAGCACCTCGTCCTGCTCTCGGTGAGGGGTGTCTCGTCTTTGGTTTCCCGGCACGGCTACGAGGTAGTCGGGTGGCATTCAGTCGGTAAGACCTCCTCGGCGATCACGCTGCTCGCCGATGTCGCCCCGGCGCTGCCCGCCGCCGCCCGCATAGTCGGTCCCCTGCTGCACGCGAGCGGGCTCGGGGAGCGACAAGTGAGCTTCGACCCCCACACCAAGTTCGTCCTCTATGCGCGCCGGCGCAGCGACAACGGCACCGGGCGCGCTGCCGGTCGTCGGCTGACGGGCACCCGCCTGCCGAAGTCGGCCGATCGCGCGGGCCGTTCAACGGAGGTTGCGATCCTCGAGGAGCTGCGAACGCTGGCAGGGGCGCCGAGGCTGTGCGATTGGATGTTCGCGCAATTCTCAGAGTACGGCCGCGGCGCGGTCGTGGAGGTCGGCGCCGGCATCGGCACGTTCAGCTCGCGGCTGCTGGCGGGTGGGACCGACCAACTACTGGCGATCGAACCGGAAACCGCCTGCGCGGACGAGCTCGAGCGACGGTTCGAGCAGGATCCTCGAGTCGTGATCGCCCGCGAACTGCTGCCCGAGTCGGCGGCGCTGGCAGACCGGGCGTCAGGCTGCGACTTCGTCCTCTGCCAGAACGTGCTCGAGCACATCGAGGCCGACGCACCCGCCACCGCCGCGATGGCGCGCGCCCTGCGGCCCGGTGGGACGCTGACGTTGCTCGTGCCCGCGGTTCCCGCGCTGTTTGGCACGCTCGATGTGACCTATGGGCACTTCCGTCGCTACACCCCCGCTTCGCTTCGATCACTGGTCGAGGGAACCGGCCTCGAGGTCGTCGATCTGTACTACTTCAACGCACTCGGACTTCCGGGCTGGTGGCTGAAAAACCGATTCGGTTCGGCCGGCATCGGACCGCTCGCC
Source organism: uncultured Thermoleophilaceae bacterium (assembly GCA_963790245.1). Lineage (GTDB taxonomy): Bacteria > Actinomycetota > Thermoleophilia > Solirubrobacterales > Thermoleophilaceae > JACCVG01. The sequence goes on along the minus strand of CAWBNP010000002.1, from coordinate 278,508 downwards.
CTGCGCGCCTACGAGGCGCTCCTGGTCCCTTGGCGTGCGGTCGAGCAACGCGTTCGACCACCGGTCGGCCTGAGCCTGGTCGTCCACGCGCGGCGTGCCGAGAAGAGCTGAGGCGGCCACCCGGGCAAGTCACCGTGCGGCCATCGAGTCGCTGGAGTGCAGCACCACGTGGCGGACGCCGAAGCCATGTGGCGAGCGCATCGTGAAGCGGCTTTTCTCTTCAACGGTGTCGAAACCAGCGGTCGAGAGCATCCGCTTCCACGTGCGGGCGCTGGGCTGCCAGAAGATGACCGAAGCCTCGCGATCGGCGCGGTATCGAGCGACCGGAAATGGAACGAGCCCTGCCGCCCGGTCGTACTCGTCGGCGGAGACAAGCGTTCCACGACAGAGCGCCGCGATCCGCTCGAGCGCGAGCAGCTGATCGCGTAAGTGCATCAGCACCGAGCCGCAGAAGACGAGATCGAACAGCCCGAACCGCTCGGGAGTCGCGTCATAGACCGAGCAGACCGCCCGCTCGACGCGAGATCCGAAGACCTCGTGTGCAAGCGCGAACCCGGCTCCGCGTGGGGTCGCGGGGAAGCTGGTCGGCCGCCGGCGGGGCGGGAAGTCGAGCTCGCGCTCATCGTCGAGGTCGAGCGCGAGAACCTGAGCGCCACGGCGTTCCATCTCGAAGGACCAGAAGCCGTCCCAGGCTCCGATGTCTAGAACCCGCATGCCGTCCATCCGCTCGGGCAACCGATAGTTCTCGACGTAGCCCCGCAGATCGAACATTCCCGGTGTGGTCAACCCGGGAGCGAGCTCGAGCGTGTGGTACCAGCCAATCTCCGCAGCGCGCGCAGCCAGATCCATGGCCGACAACCTAGCGAGCTCTGGCGGGAGGCCCGCGACGCGCCAAGGCCCATTCGGGCCGATGACGGACCCGAGCGCCGGGCAGCGCGCTCCCAGACGCATCTCCGATGACCCGAGCGGCCGACTAGACTCGCCGCGGGCGCCCGTAGCTCAGTGGATAGAGCGCTGCCCTCCGGAGGCAGAAGTCGCTGGTTCGAATCCAGCCGGGCGCGCTTCGCCCTGGCTGGGCTTGGTGGCGGTCCTCCCATCCGATGCGCCAGTACATGCGCCAGTCAGCCTGTAATTCGGGACCGGATCGAGCGCCTGGGGTCGTTTCACACCGCCCGCAGCGACGTGGCCAGGTAGTTGTCCAAGAGGCCCGCAGCCTGCTGCTCGTTGCCCGGCATCAGGTGCCCGTATCGATCAAGGGTGATCGAGATGCTTGCGTGGCCCTCAATCCGAATAGTGCGGCGCGCCGCACCTCTGTACGGACACGACGAGCGATACTGCGCGGACGATGAGCCAGGAGAACGTGGAGATCGTGCGGGCGATGCTCGAAGCGTGGAACGAGCAACGCTGGGACGACTTCCGCGAGAGCCACGATCCCGACGCGGCCATCATGCGCTTCATGGCGGGCTTCCCCGAAACGGGGCCAGTCATAGGCCGGGATGCCGTCATGGCCCTCTACGAGGACGTGCGACCGGGCGATGACGCCACGGTGGTGCCCGTTAGCGAGTTCATCCAGTCGGGCAGCACGGTTGTGGTGCAGATTCGCTGGCGCACCGCTATCCAGGCTCAGGAGGTGGGGATGGAGTTGACGGGCGTCTACACGGTTCGCAGCGGCAGGATCTTCATCATCGAGTTCTTCCGTGGCCACGACGAAGCCCTCGAAGCCGTGGGCCTGTCGGAGTAGGGGCTGGAGTCAGGTGTGGCAGGTCTCGCCCTTGGGTGCCTACCCAGGGGCGCGTTCTGAGTGGAAGCTGGTCTTGGAAGTCACCTCGGACCTAGCAAGGGAGCCTCAAATGTTCAGCACGACCAAGATCCGCACCGCAGCCGTCCTGCTCGCGGCGACGCTCGCCCTCACTGCCGCAGGACCCGCATCTGCGACCGAGATCAAGGGCCCCTCGCAGCCGAGCACGGTCCAGCCAACCAGCCCGCCGACTAGCTCGGCCAGTGAGGGACGTGGCGAAACTGCCGAGGTTCCGGTCATCCAGACAAAGAGCAGGGGCAGTGGTGCCTGAGGCTCGATCTGGCCGCTAGACCCAGCCCAGCAACCGAACAGGCTCCGGTCGCTGCTCTGCACGGTCTAAGGCCGCGACCAGGCGATCACGCCGTATGGGCGTTGCGGGCGGACCCGTGAGGCTCTGAAAATCTGCGACCACCTCCTGTATTGATGGAGGCGAGCAGGGTCGATTCTCCGGCACCCCTCCCCCGTGCGCCAGTGATGCGCCAGTCGTCACCTGTTTCCAGCGGTCTCCAGCGGGTTGAGGGCTCCACGATTTCGCAGTGGCAAGCGGAACCTCGCTCTATGACTGGGGCCGTCGCAGAAGTCGCTGGTTCGAATCCAGCCGGGCGCGTTTGGCTCTGTGGCTGGGCTTGGTGGCGGTCCTCCCAGCCGATGCGCCAGTTCAGCCTGTAATTCGGGACCGGATCGAGCGCCTGGGGTCTAAGGGAGAATCCCAGGCGCAGTGCGGCGTCCTTGCGGGAATTGGCCTGCACTGGCGATACTGCGCAGACGACGGGGTGCGGGAAGCTCGCGCGATCGACGAAAGGAGCCGGGATGGGCGTTCCCTACAAGCTCTTCTACCGTCTTGGATTTCACCCCTGGGAGGACCTGGCGGAGCATCCTCCGTTTGCCGACAAGCTCTTGGAGCTGATCGGGTGTGAAGAGGAAGGACGCTTGCCGCCCTACGGCCCGGCGCTCGATCTCGGATGCGGGAGCGCGGTCTGGGGGGTCCAACTGGCGCAGCGCGGCTGGGAGGTCACGAGCGTCGACATCGTCGAATCGGCTCTCGACCGGGCGCGGGGGCGGGTCCGGGAGGCTGGGGTCGACGTAGCGGTCGTGAGGGGCGACGCGACCGCCCTTCAGGGCGCCGGAATCGGTACCGGGTTCCGGCTCGTCCTGGACACCGGGACTTTCCACGGCCTCAGCGATGCCCAACGTGCCGCGATGGGGAGAGAGATCACGGCGATCGCCAGCGACGACGCCGTGGTTCTGCTTGATGTGTTCGCACCCGGTCGCCGAGGGCCGCTGCCGCGGGGGGCAGCCCGTGAAGCGGTAGAGACAGCCTTCCCCCAATGGACAATCACCGACGTCGAAGTGGCCGATACCGAGCCCGACGCGATCGCGAGACTGCTCAGGTTCAACGAGCACTTCTACCGCCTGCGTCGTGGGGAGTAAGGATGTCGCAGGAGAACATGGAGATCGTGCGGCAGATCTATGCCGCGTGGGGGCAGGGCGATTTTACGGTCGGGGTTTCGCTCTTCGAGCGCAATGCAACCCTCGTGATCGACAGCGGGCTTCCGGATGGCGGCGTGCATATCGGCCGCGAGGGCATACGGACGTACATGACCAATTTCCTGGAAGCTTGGGATTTGCTGACGATTTCGGCCGATCGTTTCCGCGAAGCTGGGGACTCGGTTCTCGTCGGCGTCAGGCAGACCGGCGTCGGGCAGGGGAGCGGTATTCGGACCGACATCAACTATTTCCAGCTCTGGACCTTCCGTGGTGGCAAGGTCATACGACTCGACTCGATCCGGAGCGAGTCCGAAGCCCTCGAAGCCGTGGTCTCGCCGGAGTAGGCACTAGGCCGCTGCGCTCCCTCAGGTGTGGAAACCCAAACCCCAGGGTGGCTTACCGCAATTGACGCGAGGCTCGATGGTGGTTCCTACCAGCCGAGCAGCACCTACCAAGGGAGCCCCAGATGCCCAGCAGCAAGATCCGCACCGCCGCCGTTGTCCTCGCCGCAGCTTTTAGTTTCTCGGCGACAGCTCTCCCGGCTTCCGCACAGGCTGGCGTGTCTGGAGTCGGCGGCAGCAGCTCCGCCCAAGAGGTCAACCAGGGCATCAAGGTGGACGACTCGAAGTCTCAGAGGACGCTAGCCACCATTCAGGGCCGCCCGCAGACGCGAGTATTCAAGATCGGGCGCTTTGTCATCTCAGCCCGCGACATTCTTCCGATGAGCACCGGCGTGCCCATTCTTCCGACGAGGACGGGTGTCGCGGCCGCTCGCGTTTAGGCCCGACCAAGCAGTCTAGGCACCCCTCCCTCACGGCGCCGTCAAGTAGCCCAGGCCCGAAACGCGTCCGCCGCGTCCCGAGCCACTTGCCAAGCCGATCCGAACTAGGGAATCGAGCGTGTTTCCCTGCAGCCTCGGGACGTGTCGACACCAGTGCCGCCACGGCATTCGTCTACGCCGGAGCCGCCGCGCAGCGCGTCATCTCCCCGGTTGCCCGAAAGCTCGTCGGCACCGTGGCCGCCGCAGACGATGTCGTTGCCGCCCCTACCCTCGATGTCGTCTCCTCCGGACAGGCCCGCAATCACGTCAGGCCCAGGGGTGCCTCGGAGCGTGTCGGGGCCGGAGGTGCCAATGATGGTCGCTTCCTCGCCCCCGCAGGTGACCTGGCCGTCTGGATCTTCGGATCCGCCGCCTGAGCCTGGGTCACCGGGAGGTCCGGGAGGTCCGGGTGGTCCGGGTTGACCGGGAGGCCCAGGAGGTCCGGGAGGCCCGGGAGGTCCAGGTTGACCGGGACCACCGGGAGGGCCGGGCTGAGGCTGGGGCTGGGGCTTTTCACTAACGACGGCGGTCGTGTTGGGAGCGTTGCAGGCCGTTTCGGCTGGGAGGTCAAGGGGATTGCCGTTAAAGAAGGCACGAAGCCGGTATGTGCCGGGAGTAGTTGGCGTGAAGTCCCCGATCACGGGCGAACTCGTCGCCAATTCGTCTGCGACCGTCGTGCCAGTGAACAAGCAGTTGTTGTCTCCGGGTCGATAGGCGATGACCGTGATCCTGCCCCCCGGGCTCGGATTGGTTCCCGTCAGCGTGGCCCTGAATCCGACAGGTTCGCCGACTACCCCAGTGGGCTGGACATCCAAGGTGAGTGTTGAGACAGCCGAGGCGCTTGGCGCAAAGGTCAGGGATGCGAGAGCGGTCAACGCCAGGACGAAGGCGCAAAGGGAGCGGCTCGCAGGCAGCCCGACGCGAGAGGGTGTTACGGACGGGGTGCTCAGCATTTCAGGGCAACCTTTGGTCGGGGATGGCGACCTTATTCGTCTCCCGAAGCCGCTGTCAACCGTCAGACACGCACGCGTCGCATCCGGCCTGAACTCCCTTATGCGCCGCTTCATTGCGCCCGCACCCCTGACGTTCGCTGCGTCTGCATAGAGCGGGGCGACAGCGGGGCCTCTACAGGTCAGGTGCACCGCCCTACACGCCGCTGCGGCTCCGTGAAGCTCGGAACATCTGCGACCTCCTCCTGTATTGATGGAGAGGAGGAGGCCCGACTCTCCGACCCCCCCGTGCGCCAATGCGCCAGTCCGCTGCAGTTCTAGTGCCGGAGGCCGTCCTAGCCGGCCAGCTGACCCGCGACGGCGCCGTTATCGCTAGTTTGCTTGGGGATCCGGGCTGCTCCCGCGCTCTGTTCCCCCGACCTTGGCCGCACGAAGCGGCAGGAGACTCATGAAGAAGCTGCGTACTCTGATCCCCGCCTTCCTCCTCTCGCTGTCGCTGGCCGCCCTCGGGGCAGCGCCCGCGCTAGGCGCAGATAAGTCGCCGAAGAAGTTCTGCAAGCAGGCAGGTGGCGCCACCAGCAAGTGCGTGCAGCTCGCCGAGAAAGCTCGCGACGCCGTCAAGGATGCGAGCAAGGCAGACCGCAAGAAGAAGGGCGGGAAGAAGGCGAAGGGTGCCGCCGGCAAGTTCTGCAAGGCGAACGGAGCCGGCGCTGGGTCGAAGGCGTTCAAGAAGTGTGAGAAGAAGGCGAAGAAGGCCGAAAAGGCCGCGGGGGACGGCGCTGACAACGGTGGTGGTGGCGGCGGCGGCGGCACGCCGACGCAGTGCGCCGACGGACGCGACAACGACGGAGACAGCAAGATCGACACCGCCGATCCGGACTGCACCTCAGCGACTGACACCTCGGAGGGCGATCTCTACGTTCCGCCCGACGAGTACGTCCCGTCGTGAGGACCGACCGGCCCGCCTAGCCCGGTCATGGGCAAGCGTAACCGGCGGGACCGCACAGCCGCCGAGCTCGTCGAGTACGCCGATTCCGAAGGAAACGTGCTCGCTCTGAGGAAATCGATCTCGGCGGCCAGCGCCCCCGACCGCTCACAGCGTGGACGGGCAGGCGCGTCGTTGGAGGACGACTGGCACCGTCGGATGGAGACCCTGTTCGAGCGCTTCGCCGTGTCCTGGACGATCGCCGGCCTGCCGCTGACCAATCAACGCGAGCTGCTCGGCCGTTATCGGCTCGCCGACTCAGCGACCCAGACCTGGGTCCGGTCGACGCTCGCACGGCACATCGCCGGACACCAGCCGGAGATCGACACCACGTGAGGCTGCACAGCAAACTGCGCCCTCTGGCGTGACGAAGGGCTAGGGTTTCCGCAATGCCGCGCTTCAAGATCAGCCTCGCACTCGCGCTCGGTGCGCTGATGGCCTCGGTCGCGCTGGTTCCGACGTTCGCGCTCGGCAAGCGCGACCGCGACGGCGACCGCTCATCTGCGCGCTGCGACGGTGAGACAGCGACGATCGTCAAGCGCAAGAGGAACAGCTTCATCCGCGGGACGAATGGCGACGACGTGATCATCGCCGGCAGGGGCAATGATCGGATCAAGGCCAAGGGCGGTGACGATCGGATCTGCGCGGGCCCGGGACGCGACACCGTCGATGGGGGCGGCGGCAACGATCGCATCCTCGGCAAGGGCGGCCGCGATCGCATCTTCGCCGGTGACGGCAACGATTTCGTATTCGGCGGCCCCAAGAACGACCGCCTGTTCGGTGGGCCGGGCCAGGACGACCTCAAGGGCAACGGCGGCCGTGACATCTGCGACGGCGATGACCCCGGTACGGGCGAAGACGACGGCGCGCCCGACTTCGCCGCCTGCGAAGTCGAGATCGACGTCGACCCCTTCTAGCCGAGCACCTCGCGGTACCAGCCGTAGGTCTCCGCCAGACCATCGTCGAGCGAGTAGCGCGGGGTCCAGCCCAGTTCCGCACGGATCAGGGCCGAGTCCAGCTGTTGGCGGTCGATCTCGCCGTGCGGGACGCCGGCGCCGCGGATATCTGCCTCCAGATCCGAACGCGACACGGCGATCAGGCGGGTGACGATCTCCGAGACCGAGACCCGTTCTCCCGCGCCGACGTTCCATGCCCGTCCCCGGTGCTTATCGCCCTCGAGCGACTCGGCGATCGCGAGGTACCCTTCGACCGCGTCGGGCGCGTAGATGTAGTCGCGCTCGGGCGTGCCATCGGAGCGAATCACCGGCGGCTGGCCCGCGAGCAGCGAGCGGATGCTGTCGGGCACGATCCGGGAGAAGTTGAAATCGCCTCCCCCGTACACGTTCGCGAGCCGCGTCACGGCGACCGGCAGGTCGTAGGTTGCGGCATAGCTGCGCGCGATCATGTCGGTGCAGGCCTTCGAGACGTCGTACGGGTAGGTGGCCCGCAGCTCGAAGTCCTCCCGATAGGGCAGCTGCTCGTGCGAGCCGTAGGCCTTGTCGGAGGAGGCGACGACGATCCGCTGGACAGGATCCCCGATCGTCCTGCAGGCCTCGAGCAGGTTGTAGGTGCCACGGATGTTGGCCTCGAAGGTCGATAGCGGCGACCGGTTGGCCGTACCGACGATCGTCTGCGCAGCTAGGTGGAAGACGGTGTCGATCGAGTACTCGTTGAGGACGCGGGCGACCGCCTCATAAGCGATCAGATCCACTTGGGCGATGTCGCAGCGCGGCTCGAGCCCCTGGAGGCGGAATCTGGAGAGGGCCGGCACGTCACGCCGCGGAACGACCACCCGCGCGCCCTCCCCTAGCAGTCGTTCCGTTAGCCACGAGCCGATGAACCCCTGCGCCCCGGTGACGAGCACGACGCGATCGGACCACCCGCTCATGCGCGCACCAGCTCCCGCCAAGGCGCGCGGCCGGAGGCCCACAGCTCGTTGAGCAGCAGCGTGTCCTTGTAGGTGTCCATGCAGTCCCAGAACCCATCGTGGCGGTATGCGTACAGAGCGCCGGAGGCCGCGAGCCGCTCCAACGGACCACGCTCCAGCACGTCGTCCACCCCGATCTCGGCGACCGTCGAGTGCTCCATCACGAAGAAACCGCCGTTGATCCAGCTCTCGAGCCGCGGCTTCTCGTCGAATCCCGTGACCAGGCCGTCATCGGCGAGGTGCGCGACGCCCCATTGATTGAACGGTTGCACGACCGTCATCGTCGCCCGCCCGCCGTGGGTTTGGTGAAACCGCAGCAGGGCTCCGAGGTCTATATCGGCCACCCCGTCGGCGTAGGTGAGGCAGAAGGTTCCCTCCCCGAGCTCGTCTGCGGCGCGCGCCACCCGCCCGCCCGTCGCCGTCTCGAGGCCGGTGTCGACGCAGATGACTTCCCAATCCTCGCGTAGGCTCGCCACGAAGGCACGGATTTCCTCTCCGCCATGGCCCAGCAGCAGCACGAATCGGCGCAGACCCTGCGAGGCGTAGATCGACATCACATGCCACAGGATCGGACGTCCGCCGATCTCGACCAGCGGCTTGGGAACGGTGATTTCGGCGTCGCGCATCCGCGTGCCCTTGCCGCCACACAAGATCGCCACGGGGTACATGGCCGCGATGGTATTGGTCATCACCGGGCGCGAGCGCGCCCGGACACCCTGAGTCGGTGCAGATCTTCACCATCTGCAGCCCCTGGCCAGCTTCGCCACTTCGCGGTTCTGGCAACGCTGTCGGGGGTCTTCCCTGCGATCATCTGCAGGTGGACACCGAGGCCCCAGGACCGGCCGCGGGGCGCGCCGCACGGTTCGGGCGCTCTGCCGGCCTGCGCGTTCGTGCCGCGCGCGGCACGATCATCAACGCCGTCTTCCTGGTCGGGGTCGACACGCTCGGGATCCTGCGCGCATTCATCGTCGCGGCGTTTCTGTCGGTGACCGACTACGGAGTCTGGGGCATCGTCGTCGCGATCGTCGCCGTGCTCGGCCTGTCCCGGTCGATCGGCGTCAGCCAGAAGTACGTCCAGCAGGACCAGGACGAGGACCCCGCGCTGGCCTTCCAGCATGCGTTTACTGTCGGTGCCATGGCCAACGGCGCGGTGCTCATCCTGATGGTGGCGCTGATCGCGCCCGTCGTCGCGATCACCGCGAACCCGGAGATCGTCGCGCCGGCACTTGTCATGGTGCTTGCGATACCCGCAATCACGCTTCAGGCGCCGACCTGGGTGTTCTATCGCCGGATGGAGTTCGCGCGCCAGCGGACGCTGCAGTCCTTCGAGCCGCTGGTCGGGTTCGCGGTGACGATCGGGCTGGCGGCGGCCGGGTTCGGCTACTGGGCGCTGGTCGCCGGGTTCACGGCCGGCGCCTGGGCCGGTGCGATCGCGGCCGCGATCGCGTCGCCTTACCCATACGCGCTCAAGACCGACGGGGTCGTGCTGCGTGACTACCTCTCCTTTTCGTGGCCAATCCTGATCGTCGCGATCAGCGTTGTCCTCATGACCCAGGTGTCGATCTTGCTGGGTGAGGCGGTTCTTGGCCTCGCCGGAGCCGGCATCATCACCCTTGCGGCGTCGATCACCGCCTACACCGAAAAGGTCGATTCGATCCTCTCGGGGACGCTCTATCCGACGATCTCCGCGGTGCGGGACCGGGTCGATCTGCTGTCCGAATCGTTCATCAAGTCGAACCGGCTGGCATTGATGTGGGGCTTCCCGTTCGGCATCGGGCTCCTACTGTTCGCGCCCGACCTGGTGCGGTTCGTGATCGGAGAGCAGTGGAACGGGGCGATCGGCCTGTTACAGGTGATGGGACTGATCGCCGCGGTCAACCACATCGGCTTCAACTGGTACGCCTACTACCTGGCTCGGGATGACACGCGCCCGCTGGCGATCGTAAACGTGATCGCGACCACCGTCTTCCTCGTTCTGCTCGTCGCCCTGATGCCCCGATTTGGTCTCGGGGGCTTTGCGATCGCGCTCGCGGCGACGACGTTCGTCGCGCTGATCTGCCGGGTCAGGTACGTGCTGCGCCTGTTCCCCGACATCGAGCTCGCCCGGTATGTCACCCGAGCCGTCCTCCCGAGCGTTCCGGCAATCGCCGCGATCGTTGCGGTGCGGGCACTGGACCCGCTCGAGCGCGGCGCGCTCGTCGCCCTTTTCGAGCTGGGCCTATATCTCGCGCTGACTGCCTTGGCGACCTTCCTGATGGAGCGGGATCTGCTGCGTGAGGTCGTCGGGTACCTGAGGGGCCGCAGCACTCCCGTGGCCTCACGGGCCTAGCGCGTGGTGACGCGATCGACGATCCGCGCGATCAGTTCGTCGAAGCTGAGACCCGCCGCCTGCGCCGCAAATCGGGTAGGGCCGGTCTCGGTGAGACCGGGGATCGTGTTGATCTCGAGGATCTGCGGGACGCCCGCGGCGTCGAGGATCAGATCGACGCGACCGAAGTCCCGGCAATCGGCCGCCGAGTAGGCCGCCACCGCGGCGGCGGACACACGCTGCTCGGTCGCAGTGTCAAGCTCGGGGATCGACAGCACGGCCTTGCCGGGCTCGTAGTGGGCACGGAAGGTGTAGAACGGCTCATCGGTCGTAATCTCGACGATCGGGAGCGGCTCGGGCTCAGCCGCCGGGCCGAGAACCGTGACCGCCAGCTCGCGTCCCTCGACGAACTGTTCGATCACGACGCGGTCGTCGTAGGAGAGCGCGCCGAGCACGGCCTGGCCGAACTCGGCGCGATCGCGGACGAACTTGATGCCCATCGAGGAGCCCTCCCGCGAGGGCTTGACCACCAGCGGCAACCCGAGCTGATCGATCAGCTCGGACAGCGTGTCGGCCGCGCCGAAGGCCGCGAAGGCGGAGCTGTTGAAGGAGTGCCAGGCGGGCGTGGGTAGGTGCTCGCGCGCCAACAACTCTTTGAACGAGTGCTTGTCCAGGCAGCGGGCGGAGGCATGGACCCCGGATCCCGTATAAGGAATCTCGAGGATCTCGAGCAGGTCCTGGAGCGTGCCGTCCTCTCCCCCACGCCCGTGCAGCGCGACAAACACGAAGCTGGGCGAGAGTCCGCGGACGCGCTCGACAAATCCATGGTCGGGGTCGACCATCTCGACTTCGAAGCCGAGGTTCCTGAGCGAGCCGGCCGCGCGCCGGCCCGAACGGGTCGAGACCTCGCGCTCCAGGCTGCGCCCACCACAAGCGACGACCACGGTGCCTGCCATCAGCCCGCTCCATGCCGGGTGAGCAGGGCGGATTCAAAGGTGCGCGTCGTCGCCCGCTGCTCGGCGGCCTCGGCAATGGCGATGTCGATCAGCTGGTCGGCCAGATCGGGGAACGACAGCCCCGCAGGCTCGAACAGATAGAAGGAGAAAGAACCCGGGACGGTATTCGCCTCATTGAGGACAATCTGACCGCTGCGCTCGTCGACCAGAAAGTCGTACCGGACGACACCGGCGAAGCCGAGTGCGGCATGGGCTTGCACTGCGATCGCCCGGATCCGGTCGGCAAGGTCGTCTTCGACGGGCGCCGGGATCAACCGATCCTGGGCGGCCATCCCGCCGGCCGCGCCCTCGTCGAGCTTGGCGCTCGGCCCGTGCTTGGCGTCGCTCCCCTTGCCACCCTTGCCGCCGCGCATGTACTTGTCCTCGAACGAGAGACTTCCACCCGCGCCGAGCGGCTGTTCGAGCAGCGAGACCCGGGCGGGCTCGCCCGGTCTGCCGAGAACCGCGCAGTTGATTTCGATCGCGTCGTCGAGCGCCGGCTCAACCAGTGCTCGGCGATCGAGCTCGAGACACAGTTCGAGCGCCTCCCGCAACTGATCGGCGCCGGTGCAGCGCGATACGCCGATCGAGGAGCCGAGCGACACGGGCTTGGCAAAGCACGGGAGCCCGGGGTCGGCGAGGCAGGCCTCGACGACGGCCTCGGGATCGGCGGTGAACCGCTCGCGGGTCACGAGCGCGTGGGGGTTGACCGAGATCCCCGCCCCGGCGAACGCGAGCTTTGCGAGCGCCTTGTCCATCGCCACTGCAGCGGGCCCGACGCCACCCCCGACGTACGGCAGCCCGGCGTGCTCAAGCGCGCCGAGCAACGAGCCGTCCTCCCCGCCAGTCCCGTGAATCGCGCAGACGGCGACGTCGATCGGTAGTTCCCGCGCGCCACGCAGTCGGGAGCTGCTGGGCACCTGGAACGGCGCTCCCTCACCACCCAGGACCAGCTCGAGCGGCTCGCCGCCCGCAGGCGGGCTCGCGCCGAACGCCGCAACGTCCAGAAGGGCCTCGCCGGTGTAGAACCGACCGTCGCGCGCGAGGTAAACGGCCAGCGGCCGGTGGCGCTCGGAGAGGACCGCGAGCAGTTGCAGCCCGGAGATGATCGACACGTCGTGCTCGACGGACGGGCCACCGAAGATGACGGCGACTCGCGTTCCGGCTTCGGGCATCAGCTCGCAGAATAGAGATCGGGAAGATCGTTCTCGAACAGGACGACATCGCCCCGCTGAGTCATCTGAGCAAGCAGCTCTGCGGCCGCCGCCGAGTCCTCGACAACAAGCACCGCTTTGGCCGGGAAGTCCTCCCGCTCGAGCCCCTCCCGGACTGGGCGCGTCCTCGAATCGCCGACGAGGATCACCAGGTCGCAGACCGCGGCCGCCCGAGCACCGAGCGCGACGTTCTCCTCCACCTCGCGCTCCCCGAGCTCGACCATGCCCGGCGTGACGAGCAGTCGCCGCTGCGCCGGGTGGGCTCCGAGCACGTCGAGCGCGGCGGCGGCGCCCTCAGGGTTCGCGTTGTAGGCATCGTCGATCACGACGATGCCGGCCGCCTGGTTGACGATCGGCGCAAGTCGATGAGCGGGCGGGGCGACGCCGGCGAGCGCACGGGCGATCGTCGCGGCCGGGAGCTTGCGGCCGAAGCCGTAGGCGGCTGCCGCCAGTAGGTTGGCCACGTTGTGGCGCCCGAGCAGCTGCGCCCGGACGGCCACCCGCTCGGTTTCGCGTGGGCCGCGGAGGCAGAGGGTGAACCGGGTGCGACCTTCGGCCAGCGTGATGTCCTCGGCGAACGCCTCCGCATCGGGGTGCGGGTCGGGCGCGAACAGGACGCTGCGGCAGTCCGCACGCTCGGCCGCGCGCCGGCAGGCCTCGTCATCAGCGCGAGTCACGAACAGGCCATCGGCCGGGAGCGCGGCGCCGAGCTCTCCCTTGGCCTGCTCAATCGCGGCCAGCGAGCCGAACCGCTCGAGGTGAGCGGGCCCGATCGCCGTCAGCACGCCCACCGTAGGTTCGACGAGCTCGCACAGCTCCGCGATGTCGCCGGGCCGGTACGCGCCCATCTCGACGACAAACGTCCGATGTCGCCCCTCGAGGCCTTCGTTGATCGCGCGCACGACACCGAGCCGGCTGTTGAACGACGCGGGCGTCGGGTAGGCGGGGCCGCGCAGAGCCGCGACCGCGGTGATGCACGCCTTGGTCGTCGTCTTCCCGTACGACCCCGTGATCCCGACGACCTCAGGCGCGACCGCCCGCAACCTCGCCCGCGCGCGGCGCTCGTAGCGGCCGTTGTCGAGCGCCTGGAGCGGTGCGAGCATGCGCCCGGCCAGGCCGAGGAATACGTCGGTGTAGACGTGCGCCACGACCACCGCGAGGCCCGCCCCGGCGATCGCAGCGGGCGCGCTCGACATTCCGCCGGCCAGCGCGATCGCCACCACGCCGGCGGCTTCCAGGACGAGCGCCGCCGCGAACAGCCGCCGCGCGCGGGCCGTGAACACCAGCGGCTTCGCCTGCCGGCGCCTCAGCCGAGGCGTCGCCAGCAGCCCCGCGAACACCGCGCCGAGGGTGCCCGCGGCGATCGTCAGCACCGGCCCGCCAATCACAGACCCTGCAACGACGAGCGCGGCAACCGTGGCTATCAGCCCGAGCTCCCGCCGCTGGAGCCGCTCGCGACGGCGGTCGATCCAGACTTTCAGTCGGGCGAGCTCGTAGTGCTCGAGCTGCAGGAGATGGAGCAGCTCGTGGAGGCGTGCAACCAACAGCGCCAGCCCGGCCAGCCCGGCGAGCACGAGCCCGGCGACGGTCATCCGACCGACCGTGGCTGCTCGCAGAGAAACAGTCGCGCGACGGCCCCGAACCGCGCGCGGTCATCGGCGTAGGCGAAATGACCGGCGCCCTCGAACACGACGAGGCCGGCGCCCTCGATCCCACGTTCGAATCGTTCACCCATCCAGAGTGGCGTGTCATGGTCATTCTCGCCCCAGACCAGGAGCGTGGTGGCCTTGATCGAGCCCAGCCGGGATTCCAGGTCGGACGCGATCAGCAGCTTGAAGGTCTCGCGCATCGCCGGCGTGGCGGATAGGTAGTCAGCCGAGCCGACCCGCCCCCGGAGCGAGTCCTGGAGACGAGCCCCCGTGCGCCCCGAACAGACCAAGCAGCCGGCCGAGCTTTGCGATCATCACGCGGAGGTAGTAGCGAAGCGGCCGGCGCGGACGCAGTCCGGCCGCATCGCAGAGCAATAGCCGCCCGACCCGTTCCGGTCGAGTGGTGGCAATGCAGATCGCGACCCGCCCTCCGTTCGAATGGCCGACCAGATGGACGCGGCCCAACCCGAGCGCGTCGAGGAAGCCGACCACGAACTCCGCGTACCGGTCCGCGTCCCAGGGCTCGCCTGGGGGTTCGCTTTCGCCGAATCCCGGCAGGTCGAGTGCCACGACCTCGGTCGCGCTCGCCAGCTCGCCGATGATCGGCTCAACGGCGGCGAGGTCCGCACCCCACCCGTGCAGGACCAACACCGGGAGATCGGCCTTCTGCCCGCCGAGCGAGCCGCGGCGCTCATAACGCACCTGCAGGCCATCGAACGTGGCGCGCTCCGGGCCGCTGGTCGGGGCATCGTTCACGCGAGCAACCGTAGAGCGTCGCCCTGTCAGCGCGGGGCTCAGACCCCGTTGGCGCGGAGCAGCTCCCGGTAGAGCTGCTCGTAGGCATCCACCGTCCGCTGCACCGAGAAGCGCTCCGCCGATCGCCTGCAGCGCTCAGCCGTGCTGGGGTCGCCGGCAAGAGCCAGCCCGTCCACGAGCCCCTCGGCGAGCGCGGTTTCCTGCTCCTCCCCCTCAAGTGCACTCCCGAGCGCGACCAGCCGTCCGAGGCCGGGGTCATCGACGATCTCGGTCATCCCGCCGTCCTCGGCGGCGACGACCGGCGTTCCGCAGGCGAGCGCCTCCGCCAGCACGAGCCCAAAGGCTTCCCCGAGGGACGGAAGCGCGCCGACCCACGCCTCGCCGCAGGCCGCGGCCAGCACCCGGCGATCGTCGAGGTCACGCAGTTCAATCCAGTCGGCAATCCTGGCCAGGTCGCTCGCGACACGCGGGTCGCGCGGACGCGACAAAACGAGCTGCACTTCACGACCAGCGGCATTCAGGCGGCCGACCGCCCCGATCAGCAGCTGGACGCGCTTGCGCGGAGTGGTCGGATCGGCGGCGCACAAAACCATCGGCCGCGCCGAACGAGCAGCCGCCGGAACGAAGGTCGCCAGATCGACACCGGGGCTAATGATGCGCGGGGTCAGCGCGAGCGCCCGCTCGAAGCCGGCGGCGGCCGTGGAACTGAGCGCAACGGTCGCGTCGGCACCGCGCGTCGCAGCCTCCACCAGCCTCAGCCGTCGGCGGCGCCAGACCAGGTCGGCGCGATCGGGCACCCCCATGTGGGAGTAGACAACGGGCCGCCGGCGCCGGCGCCCCCAGCGAATCGCCGCGACGGCGTCGGAGTGGAACAGGGCATGGGCAAGGTCGTACTCACGCCGCAGCAACGCCAGATAGCTCAGCGGTACGTGCGTGAGGTGATCCTCGAAGCCGCGCCGCCGAAGACGGCCGTCCGGTGGCCGGCGGACGCGGATGACCTCGAGCCCGTCCTCGACCGTCCTCCCCCCTCCCCCTGGATGGCTCGTGATCAGGGTCGGCCGATGGCCGCGCTGGAGCAGACCGTCCGCCAGGTCGCGCAGGAATCGCTCGCTTCCGCGCCGCACCTCGGGCCAGTAGCAGGGGTTGAGCAGCGCTATCCGCAACGACCGCTGCGCGTCGGGGGCGTCGGGGTTCCTCACAGCAGCAGGGTGCGGTGCCGGATCGATCCGCGGGCCAGTGCGCCGACTTCCGCCAGATCGACGGCTGCGCGCCCGGGAACAGTCAGCGCGCCCGCGATCCATGCCCGGCGGCCGCGGCCGCTCGAAGGGCGAACCGACCGTAGGTAGGGCAGCGCCGCCACCAGCGCTCGGCGGTCCCGTCCTGCTAGCAACAGTCCCGCGGCCGCGAGCAGGACGAGCGGATGGCGCGGCTTCCAGAAGACGCCGAGCGTCAGCTCGCGACGGAGCCCTGGATGCTTCGCGTAGAGGCTCGCGAGCGGACCCCATCGCGAAGCGATCCTCAGCAGACCGACCAGACCGATGTCGTCGACCGCGTGGAACACGATCGCGGCCGGCGCAGCCACCTGGCGAGCGCCGGCCGCCAGCGCGCGGACGCAGAGATCGGTGTCCTCCCCCGCCACGCCGGTGAAGTTCGCCTCGTCGAAGCCTCCCAGCCGCTCCAAAAGCGCCCGCGGGTAGGCGATGTTGCAGGTCTCGGCCGCGAACGATGGGGGACTGACCGCTTGAGACCAGGACCACGGCGTGAGACGTGCGACGTGCGCCTCATCGGGGTCGGGGACGGTCCGCCCCTGGACGACGTCGTTCCCGCCTGCCGAGGCGGCCAGCAGCTGCTCGAGCCAGTCGCTCGTCGGACGACAGTCGTCATCGGTGAACGCGACCATCGACGCCCCGGCCGCTACCCAGCCGGCGTTTCGCTTGGGCGCCGGGCCAGCCCCTCGATCGAGCTGGATCGACCGGAGCCGTCCGGCCCGGGCGAGCGGATGGCCGGCCAACACCCGCGCCGTGTCCGGGTCCCCGTCGTGCACGACGATCACCTCCCAGACCTCCGGCGCGATCGATTGGTCGGCGAGCGAGTTGAGCAGCCACTGAAGGCGCGTCGGACGCGCGCGGGTCGGGACGACGACCGACACGATCGGGCGCCCCCCGCCGCTCACAGGAAAAGGGTCCGATGTCGGACGCTGCCGCGAGCGAGTCCGGCGACCTCGGCCGCGTCGAGCAGCCACTTGACCGGGATCACCTTGCCGGCGGCGAGGTAACCGCGCAGCCCCGCCCCCTCCGGCGGTCGCGAGGCCCACAGCCACGGGAGGGCCAGGAGCATGGCCATGCGGCGTACCGGCGCCGCGATCAGCCCCGAGCAGGCGAGCAGGAACAGCGCGTGCCGCTGCTTCCAGAAGATCCCGAGCACGGCCGCCCGGCGGTAGGCGGGGTGGCGGCGATGGAGGTAGGCCAGATCGCCCCAACGGAGCGCCCGCGCGAGCATCCGTCGTACGCCGAACACCTCGACCGCGTGGTGGGTCAGCGCCTCCGGTGCGCCGACATGGCGCGCTCCGGATTCGATCGCGCGCAGGCAGAGGTCGGCGTCTTCGCCGGCAAGCGCCGGCAGGTGGAACTCGTCGAAGCCGCCGAGCGCCTCCAGCAGGTCGCGCGGATAGGCGATGTTGCAGGTCTGAGCTTCGATGCTCGGCGGGGTGATGCTCTGGGTGACGACCCAGCGGCGGGTCCGGAGCAAGTCGCGCTCGGTCGGGTCGGGCTCGGTTCTACCCTGTACGACCGCTCCTTCGACAGCGGAGGCGCGAGCGGTGATCCGCTCGAGCCACTCGGGCGGCGGACGGCAGTCATCGTCGGTGAAGACGATCAGTCCGGGGTCCGCCGCGCGCCATCCGACATTGCGCATCGGGCCCGGACCTGGTCCGTTGACCCCGGGATGGACCTCCAACCGGTGCGCCTCACGCAGCGGATGCTCTCTGAGCACCCGTGCGGTCTCAGGGTCGGCGGTCGGCGCCTCGTGCACGACGATCACCGACCAGCGATCGGCTGCCAGCGTCTGCAGGGCGAGCGCGTCGAGCAGCGCCTTCAGACGGCTCGCCCGGTTGCGCGTCGGGATCACGACCGTCGTGTGGGGCGCCGCGGCGGCGCCCAGGTCAGCCCCCGGCGACGGCGGGAAGGATCGTGACTTCGTCACCGTCTTGGACGGCCGTCTCGAGACCGTCGAGAAACCGGATGTCCTCTCCGTCGACGTAGACGTTGACGAAGCGGCGCAGGTCGCCGTCCTCGGCGATCCGGTCGCGTAAACCTTCGAACCGCTCATACAAACCGTCGAGTACCTCGCCGACCGTCGCCGCGTTCTCGACGGCCGCTTCGGCCTCGCCGCCGGCGACCGCCCTCAGCTGGGTGGGAATCTTGACGGTGATCGCCATTGCAGCCCAGTGTTTCAGACCGCGAGGGCGGCCGACTCGACGCGCTCGGTGAATGAGTCGAAGGACGCGTCGATCTCGTAGGAGTCGAAGCTCCCGCGGACGGCGTCGAGCGTCTTCAGCCCCTCGCCGGTGATCACCGCGACCACCCGCTCGCCAGGGTCGATGTCGCCTCGCTCGGCGATCTTGGCAAGGGTCGCGATCGTGACCCCCCCGGCTGTCTCGGTGAAGATGCCCGTCGTCTCGGCGAGCAAGCGGATGCCGGCCCGGATTTCGTCGTCGTCGACGGACTCGATCGTTCCGCCCGAGCGACGCGCGAGCTCCAGGGCGTAAGGGCCGTCGGCCGGGTTGCCGATCGCGAGCGACTTGGCGATCGTGTCCGGCTTGACCGGCTTGCAGACGTCCCACCCGGCCTCAAACGCCCGCGCGACCGGTGAGCAGCCCTCGGCCTGAGCACCGTTGAAGACGGGCAGCGCGCCGTCGATCAAGCCGACTGAGAGCCACTCCTCGAACCCGAGCGCGATCTTCGCGAACAAGGAGCCGGAGGCGATCGGCGCGACGACGCGGTCGGGAAGCTCGAATCCGAGTTGCTCGGCGACCTCGTAGGCGATCGTCTTGGACCCCTCCGCGTAGTAGGGGCGAACATTGACGTTCACGAACGCCCAGTCGCGCTCGCCCGAGATCTCCGTGCAGAGCCGATTGACGTCGTCGTAGTTACCGCGGACGGCGACCAGATTGGTTCCGTACACGCCGGTCGCGAGCACCTTCTGCTCTTCCAGGTCGGATGGAATGAACACGTAGGAGCGCATTCCCGCGGCTGCGGCGTGCGCGGCCACCGAGTTGGCCAGGTTGCCGGTCGAGGCGCATGCGACGACCTCGAACCCGAGCTCGCGGGCCTTCGCGAGGGCGACGGTCACGACCCGATCCTTGAAGGAGTGGGTCGGATTGGCGGCATCATTCTTGATCCATAGCTCGCCCAGCCCGAGGCGCTCGGCTAGCCGGTCGGCTCGCACCAGCGGCGTGACGCCGGCGGCCAGGGCGGTCTGCTGGGGCCCGTCAAACGGCAAAAAGTCGGCGTAGCGCCACAGCGTCTGGGGGCCCGCCTGGATGCGACGGCGCGTCTCGTCGGCATCAAGCCCGCTGAAGTCGTAAGTCACCTCGAGCGGACCGAAGCAGTTATCGCAGACAAACCGCGCCTCGAGCGGGTACCGCTGACCGCACTCCTTGCACTTCAGGTCCTCTACCGACATATGCACCTCATCCGGGTCGAAACCTCCGTCTGTTTCGTGACGGAGGCCGTGAGGCGCTTCGTCACATCTCCCAGGCCTTGACTGGAGCCTGATGGAATTGGCACCGTTTCCACCGGCCAGAGCCGGCTGAATGGTTGCCGGGGCTTCGCAGGGCCATGTCCCTCCACCCCTCTGGATGCGTACGGCTATGTGCCGCCCAGCATAGCGGCCGCGGCGCACGGGATAAAACCGCCCGGGTCCCGAGGCTCTGCCCGCACTAGAGGAAAAGCGTCCGCGAGCGGAGGCTGCCACGCGCGAGCGCCGCGACCTCCGCGAGATCGATCACCCAGCGGCCGAGCAGTGTCGCGACCGTCTGGCCGGGCTCCTTCAGGAGCGCCCGTCGCGACGGGCGCACGCGCCAGAGATAGGGCAGGCAGAGAAGAGTTGCGAGCCGATGTCCGGGGGCTGCCAGGGCACCGATCGAGGCCAGCAGGACGAGTGGATGGCGCGGCTTCCAGAAGATCCCCAGGGTCGCCCCGGAGCGGAGGGTCGGATGGCGCTTGTGGACGTATGCCATCGCGTCCCACCGCTGGGTCACCCGCAGCGCGCCGATAAAGCCGATCGGCTCGATCGCGTGATAGACGACCGCCTGCGGCGCCGCTCGGCGCAACGCCCCGAGCTCAACAGCGCGCGCACACAGATCAGTGTCCTCGCCCGCGGCCGGGAAGTGGTCCTCGTCGAACCCGTCCAGCCGCGCGAGTAGCTCGCGCGGGTAGGCGATGTTGCAGGTCTGCGCCTCTGGGGTCGGGGGGTCGACCCTCAGCGTACGGTTCCAGGGCGTCTGCTCCAACACGGCGTGATCGGCGGGGTCAGGGACAGTCCGTCCCTGGACAATCGCGCCCGGGGCCTGGCGCGCCGCGCTGAGCAACTGGTCGAGCCAGTCGGGTGCCGGGCGGCAGTCGTCGTCGGTGAAGGCGACGAGCGGCGCCTGCGCAGCCCGCCAACCGACGTTTCGCATCCGGGCGGCACTCGTGCCGCGGCTACCGGGGCGCGCCTCCAGCGTTCCGGTCGCGGCCAGCGGATGGTCGGCCAGCACGCGCGCCGTGGCGGTGTCCGGCGACGGCTCGTGGACGACGATCACCTCGACGCGACTGAGGTCCCGGGCCTGGTCGGCGAGCCCGTTTAGGAGCGCACGCAACCGATCGGCTCGCCGAAACGTCGCGACGACGACCGCGATCTCGGGCTCGACGTCATCCATCCGCCGCAAGCTAACAGCCAACCGTGGGTACTCTCC
This sequence comes from uncultured Thermoleophilaceae bacterium, assembly GCA_963790245.1. Classification (GTDB taxonomy): domain Bacteria; phylum Actinomycetota; class Thermoleophilia; order Solirubrobacterales; family Thermoleophilaceae; genus JACCVG01. Next base: position 257,662 of record CAWBNP010000002.1, on the reverse strand, counting down.
GCGCGTGCTGGTCAGCGTCATCATCCCGACGCGCAACTGCGGTGGGTCGATCGCCGCCGCGCTCGAAGCCACCGTCGGTCAGCGCCTCGATGGTGACTTCGAGGTGATCGTGGTCGACAACGGCTCCGACGACGGAACGGCCGAGCTCGCGGCGGGCTTCGCTTCGCCTGTCCGCGTGATCCGCCAGACCAATCGGGGACCAGCCGAGGCGCGGAACCGCGGTGTCGCCGAGGCAGCCGGGGACTTGCTCGCGTTCACCGACGGCGATTGCATCCCGCAGCCCGGCTGGTTGGCCGCAGGCGTCGCCGCCTGCAACACCGCGGACCTCGTCCAGGGCCGGGTTCGGCCAGTGCGCGGAGCTCCGCTCGGGCCCTTCGATCGCTCGATCTGGGTCGAAAGCGAGACGGGCCTCTACGAGACGGCCAACCTGTTCGTCCGGCGCCCGATGTTCGAGGAGGTCGGGGGCTTCGCAGCTTGGTTCAAGGCCACCGACGATCGTCCGTTTGGCGAGGACACGTGGCTCGGTTGGCGCCTACGACGTGCCGGCGCGCGAACGGCGTTCTGCGCCGAAGCGCTCGTCGAGCACGCGGTGCTGCCCGGGAACGCGCGGTCGATGATCGCCGAGCAAGCGCGCGCAGGCCAGTTCGCCGGCCTCGTGGAGCTGGTCCCGGAGCTGCGCGGGAAGCTGTTGTTCGCCCGCTTCTTTCTCACACGTCGATCGGCCGCCTTCGACCTCGCCCTGACGGCCGCCCTGGCGACTCGGCTCACCGCGTCTCGCCTGCCGCTGGCAGCCGCGCTGCCCTACGCGCTCATCGCGCTAGGACGCGCCGGACGGTGGCGGCGTCGGGGGCCGGCCGTGCTGGTGGCGGAAGTCGCCGCCGACACGGTTGGCTGTGTCTCCCTCATCACACACAGCCTCCGGCGGCGAACACCGGTTCTCTGAGCGGCCGCGTCGCGACTGGAAGCTCCGGCATGGCCGCCCACTCGGCGGCGGCTAGACTGACTCGGGAGCCCCGCTTTGATCGACGACCCACCCATAGCCGATGCCGACCCTTCCGAAGCCACGCCTGCGGCGCACGCCGCGCGGATTCGTCGATCCGCACCCCACGCTCGCCGGCACTGAGCCGAAGTTCGAAGTAGCCGAGCGCGGCTCGCTGCGCTGGATCAACATCGAGCGACCCGGCCCCGTCGACCTCCAGTGGCTCCGGGAAGAGTTCGACTTCCACCCGCTCGACCACGAGGACGTCGCCTCCCGCAACCAGCGGCCGAAGATCGATGTCTACCCCGACTATCTGTTCATCGTCCTCTACTTCCCTGTCTTCGACAAGACGGTCGGACGGCTGAACGCCGGCGAACTCGACATCTTCATCGGCCCCGATTACCTGATCACGATCCCCAACACACCGCTGAAGCCGGTCGAGTTCCTGTTCGAGCGCTGCCGGGAGTCGGCCGAGGTGCGCGAGGAACTGTTGTCCAAGGGCACCGGCTACCTGCTCTACCGGATCGTCGACGACTGCTTCGACTACTGCTTCCCGATGATCCGCAAGATGGGCAACAAGCTCGATCGGATCGAACAGGAGATTTTCGAAGGCCGCTCCGATGAGGTCGTTCGCGACATCTCCAACGCGAAACAGGAGATCATCAATTTCCGCAAGATCATCCGGCCGCAGCGGACCGTGCTCGGCGACCTCGAAAGCCACAAGCAGCGCTACCTCGCGCCGGACATGGACATCTACTTCAACGACATCGAGGACGCCTCGGAGCGGATCTGGGACATGCTCGAGAACGCCAAGGAAGTCGTCGAGGCGCTCGAAGACACGAACGAGTCGGTGCTCTCGCACAGGGTCAACGATGTGCTGCGCGTGCTGACGACGTTCAGCGTGTTGCTGCTCCCGCTGACGCTCGTGGCGAGCATTTTCGGAATGAACGTCGCCGTCCCGGGCGAGGGGTCGCCGACCGCTTTCTGGATCATCATCGCGGGCTTGGTAGCGGTCTTCGGCGGATTGCTCGCGATATTCAAACGCCGCGGCTGGCTCTGACGGCTGCAGCAGCGATTAGGTGGCGGCCGAAACCCGCTCGGGTCCGCCCCACGCCCTCATCGCTGCCTTCCAGCACTGTTCCGCAGTACCTCCACCACCCGCTCCGCCGCCCGCCCGTCCCACAGCGGCGGCGCCACTTCGGGCGCCACGAACGTCTCGAGCGCGGGCAGGACGTCGGCAATCCGGGCGGGATCGAGGCCGAGCAGGTGGTTGGTGCCGGCATCGATCGTCACCGGCCGCTCGGTGGTGTCGCGCAGCGTGAAGCACGGCACTCCGAGATAGGTGGTCTCCTCCTGGATCCCGCCGGAGTCCGTGAGCACGGCCGCGGCATCGGCCTGGAGCGACAGGAAGTCGAGGTAGCCGACCGGCTCTGAGAGCTTGATCGCGGGATCGACCTCGAGCGACTCCAGCATCTTGCGCGTACGCGGGTGAACGGGGAACACGACCGGGATCTCGCGCGCCAAATTCCCCAGCTGCTCGACCACCGCGGCGAGCAGCGGCCCGTCGACGAGCGCCGGCCGGTGGAGGGTGACCAGCACGTAGGAACCGGGCTCCAGTCCAAGGGTACGCGAAGCCTCGAGTGCTCGAAACCGCTCCTCGACCGCAACCAGCGAGTCGATCATCGTGTTGCCGACAAAATCGACCCGCTCGCCGGCGATGCCCTCCGCGGACAGGTTCTCGATCGCGCTCTGCGAGTGGACGAACAGGTACCGGGAGAGCGTGTCGGCGACGATCCGATTGACCTCCTCGGGCATCGTCCGATCGAAGCTGCGCAGCCCCGACTCGATGTGGGCGATCGGCACGTCGGCCTTGGCGGCCACGAGCGCCGCGGCCATCGTCGAGTTGACGTCGCCGGAGACGATCACCAAATCGGGTTGCTCCCGATCGATCACGGGCTCGAGCCGCTCCATGACGCGTGCCGTCTGCACCGAGTGGGTCCCGGAGCCGACGTCGAGCGAGTGGTCGGGCGCCGGCACCCCGAGCTGCTCGAAGAAGACCTCCGACATCATCCGGTCGTAGTGCTGGCCGGAGTGGACGAGGACGTGGCGTCCGTCCGGGAGGGTGCGGCGCAACGCGGCCAGCACCGGAGCCATTTTCACGAAGTTCGGCCGCGCCCCGACGACCGAGAGGGTGCGGAGGCCGACGCTCAGCGGGAGAGGCTCCGGTGCGGTCCCTCGGCGAGCAGTTCGAGGTCGGCGTCGACCATCAGCCGGACGAGCTCCTCGAAGCTGGTGCGGGGTTCCCAACCGAGCTGCGAGCGCGCCTTCTCAAAGGTCCCGACGAGATCCTCGACCTCCGCGGGCCGTAGGAACGCGGGATCGATCCGCACATGATCGGCAGGGTCCAGGCCGGCGTGGGCGAAAGCCAGATCGACGAACTCGCGGACGCTGTGCGAGACGCCCGTCGCGATCACGTAGTCCTCGGGCTCGTCCTGCTGGAGCATCATCCACATCGCCTCGACATAGTCGCGGGCGTACCCCCAATCGCGCTTGGCGTCGAGGTTGCCGAGCGCCAGCCCGTCGTCGAGGCCGTGCTTGATGCGGGCCACGCCGTGCGAGATCTTGCGCGTCACGAACTCGAGGCCGCGCCGTTCGGACTCGTGGTTGAAGAGGATTCCGTTGCAGGCGAACAGGTCGTGCGACTCGCGGTAGTTGACGGTGATGAAGTGGCCGTAGACCTTGGCCACCCCGTACGGGCTGCGCGGGTAGAACGGCGTCGTCTCCGACTGGGGCACCTCGAGAACCTTGCCGAACATCTCCGAGGAGGAGGCCTGGTAGAAGCGGGCCTCCGGAACGGCCTCGCGCATCGCCTCGAGCATCCGCGTCACCCCGAGCGCCGAGAACTCCGCCGTCAACAGGGGCTGGTTCCACGAGGCGCCGACAAACGACATCGCGCCGAGGTTGTAGATCTCATGAGGCTGGGAAGCGCGGACGGCATCGCCGAGCGAGCGCTGATCGAGCAGGTCACCGGTGTACACCTCGATCCGGTCGACGATGTGCTCGATCCTGCCGAGGGTCCCGGGCGTTGAGGCGCGGCGTGCGATCCCGTGCACCTCATACCCCTTCTCGAGCAGCAGCTCCGCGAGGAAGGAGCCGTCCTGGCCGGTTATCCCGGTGATCAGCGCACGCTTGGTCTCGGCCATCGGCGGCGAGAGTCTACTCGGCGCCCGCCAGCACAAGCGGCTCCCTGGCTTCCCTGGACCGCGCGCGGGGAATCGGGAAGACGAGCGCGGCAAGCAGCAGCCCAAATCCCGTCAACGCGGGAACCTGCCAGTCCCAGTCGACCGCGGAATGCGCCAGGAGGACCATGACCGCGGCCACCGCCGCCGCCGCGGTCCCCCTGTCAGTGCGCCCCGACTGAAGCGCGCGCGCCGCGGCGAACCCGAACGCGCCGAGGAACAGGGCGAGTGCCGCGAACCCGACTATCCCGAGTTCCGAAAGCGTTTCCAGGTACAGCGAGTGAGCATCGCGGGTTCCGACATCCAGCGATCGGCGCTCGTAGTAGAGCGGCTCGAAGGAACCTCCGCCGCCGCCGGTCAGCGGACGCTCGGCGAACCCGCCGAGGGCCACCCGATAGAGGTCACTGCGCGATCCGCTCGCGTCGGCCAGCCGATCCGTTCCCTGCCGCGCGATCAGCGACGGAGACAGAAACTCGTCGACCTGGCGGTCGAGGAACGATTCGACGGAGCCGAGGCGGCTGGCGCTCTCGCCCTCGATCCGATCGCCCTTCACGGCGTAGAGCGCGACGGCGCCCGCCAGCACGGCCACCCCGAGACCGAGCGCCAGCGGTCGTCCGACGCGTCCGAGGTTGGCCACGGCGACCGTGCGGAGCCTGATCGCCGCGACCGCTGCCTGCACCACGCCCGCCGCGACCGCTGCGGCGACGAGCGTGGGCGCGAAGGCTTGACCCTCGACGACCCGGCCGTAACCCGCGGTCGGGTCATCAAGCAGGCCCGGGAATTTCTGCAGCGAGTAGATGGCGCCCGCCGCACACGCGGCGGCGATCGCCGTCGACACGAGCAGCGCGCCCCGGCGGGGCGCGATCAGGATCAGGACTCCGAGCCCCACTCCGGCCGCGAGCAACGCACCGCGTGACACGGACGCGAAGGCCGCCACCGCAGCCAGGACCGCGATCGCGGCTGCCAAACCGCGCATCGGGGCCGCCCGAGCCACATCCGCCGCGAGCCCCAGGCCGAGCACGCCACCCATCGCCGCCAGCGCGCCGAGGGCATTCGCGTAACCGAGTGGGAAATTGAGTCGGTAGGTCAGGTCCAGCTCCCCCTCGACGATCTCGAAGACGCCGGGATCGACCCTGCTGATCAGCGCGGAGGCGATCACGATCCCGATCCCGATCAGGATCATCGACCCGACCGAGCGCACGAGCCGGCCCGACCCCGCCGCGAGCAGGCCAAGCGCGAATATCGCGAGATACAGGATGACGCGCTGCATGTCGGCGACGGCGGTGTCGGGGACCGGTGACCAACGGGCTGAGATCCCCGTCCAGGCAGCCAGAGCCGCGAGACCACCCGCCGCGAACAGCGCCTGGCGCGAGAGCCGGTAGTGGGGCGGCTTCAGGAGGAGCAGTCCGGCGAGGACGATCAAGGCCATCGCGCCCGAGCGGGCGAACGCGGACGGGAAGTAACCTCCGCCCTGGAATGCCAGCGCGACCAGCAGTACGACCGCGGCAAGGCCGGCGATCATCGACGGCCAGCTGCGCAGCATGAGCTCGCCCGCTCGCGACAGTCGGCGGGATTCCGCCCGGACCGCCTTGCGCACCCGCCTGCTCGCCCTACTCATCGCTGCACCCTGCGTAATCGGTGCGGTGTACCTCGGTGACAGCGCCTCCGAGTCGGAGATCCTTGACCGGCGCCAGCCTCCTCCGGGGATCGACGATCGCGAAATCGCCCCAGCAGCCGATCCCGCGCCGCCGAACGTCGTCCGCGCTCGCCTGCTCCAGGCTTACGCTCTGCGCGACCTCGGCCGGGATCGCGACGCGGCCCGTGCATTCGAACGCGCGGCACAGCGAGAGCCGCGCAACTGGGTGATTCAACGTGACCTCGCCCTCGCGCTCGCCCGCAGCGGCGATTCGAGGGCCGCCAGCGCTGCCTTGCAACGAGCGCTGACCCTCAACCCGCGGCTCCCGATCCCGAGAGGGTTCTCCTTCTAGAGCGCCGGCGCGAGCGCCGTCTGCGCAGCCCGCCAGCGATCAGGCCGGCAGCGACGGCGAGCAGAGCCACGATTACGAGGGTCGCCTGGCCGCTGTCTCCAACCCCCGCGCGCTCGGCATCGGGTGCCTGCGCGACCCGAGCCAGTCCGATCCCGTCATCGTCATCGCCGCCGTCCACGAGGTCCTCGCCACTCCCGCCGAGCAGCTGGTCCCGCCCACCCTCGCCGAGAATCCGATCGCTGCCCGGTCCGCCGATCACGAGGTCTTCCCCGGGTCCCGCACACAGGACATCATTGCCTCCCCCCCCGTCGATCGTGTCGTTACCGGCGCCGGCGTCGATCACGTCGGCTTCTTCGGTACCGATCAGGACCTCTCCGGCCGCGGTCCCCTCGATCGTCACCTTCTCGTCGCAGCGGTTCGCGGCTCGGTCGGCGGATCGCTCGCACTCCGTGGCCGTGCCCGCCTCCGCGCTCTCGCAGCGGTCGGTCCCCGGCCCGCCGAAGAGATCGTCGGACCCGCCGCCCCCGAGCAGCGTGTCGTCGCCCGCATCGCCGCACAAGCCGGGCCGGATGACCGGGTCAGGAACGCGCAGGGGCGCGTAGCACGGGCCGAGCTCCAGCGACGGCAGCGCACCGCGCCCGTCGAAGTCTGCCGGGAGCAGGACGGCCGAGTCGGCCAGCCGCGTGTCGAACTTCAGAGTTGCGCCTTTCCCGGCCTCCGGCTCGGGCCGCTGTTCTGATCCGGCCGAGCCACATCCCGAAACCATCAAGACAGCCAGGGCGACGCTGACCGAGGGTTGACTGATCGCGGCGCGCATCGGGGCCAGCGATCGTAGCTGAGCGGTTTCCGGCAACAGTTGGCTGAGCGGCCAAGCGACGCTATCATCGCGATCACGCGCCAATGCGTTGGCGAGAGGGAGCATGGAGCCGAATCTGGAAACCAGCAGGGAAGCAGCTGTGGGGGCAGGCTACGAAGCCCTCCCCCCACATCCGCGATCCCTGCCGATAGCCACGGGCCTGACGGCGCGGGATGAGCTCGATCTCGCGATCGGGCTCTACTCGCGCCCGCAACCGCCCGAGCGCGAGTCGGCGGCCGTGGTCCGCGACTCCCGCCGGCGGCGGTCGCTCGCGATCGCCGACCTCATCGCGCTGCTCATCGCCTATGGCGCCACCGAGTGGCTCTCCTCCGCCAACCTGTTCACCGGCAACGGTCGCCTGCTCGCGATCGCGATCCCGGTCTGGATCCTGCTCAACAAGCTCGCCGGTCTCTACGACCGTGATGCGAGCCTGATCCACAAGTCGACGCTCGACGAGATACCGCGGCTGCTCAACACGAGCATCATCACCGGCTTCGTCCTGTACGTCGTAGCTCCGAGCATCAGCTCCGGCGCCCTTCCTCGCTCGGGCCTGCTCGGCCTGATCGTCGGCCTGGCGCTGGTCGCCCCATTGATGCGGATTCTCGCGCGGACCCTGACGGCGCGGCGCTCGGATGCCGAGCGTTGCCTGATCATCGGATCGGGGCCCCTGGCCGACCTGCTCGCGCGCAAGATCGTCAGCGATCCCCACCACGGCCTCGAGCTGGTCGGGATCGCCGACGTGGAGGGTCCAACGACCGAGCTGCTGACCGAGGCACGGTTCTTCCGCATCCTCGATCAGCACGAATTCGCGCAGATATGCCGGGACGAGGGGGTCGAGCGCGTGATCATCGCCTTCTCCGGACTATCGATCGGCCACACCATCGGGCTGGTCGAGGAGTCACGCCAACTCGGGATGAAGGTCAATGTCGCGCCGCGTCTGTTCGAGGTGATCGGCCACTCGGTCGCGGTCGACCAGCTCGGCGGGACCGCGCTGCTCGGCCTCCCAGGCGTCACCCGGACGCGCTCCTCCCTCGCCCTCAAACGCGCAATGGACATCGTCGGCGCCGCCGGCGCCCTCGCGGTTCTCTCCCCCCTCCTGCTCGGCGTTGCGCTCCTGGTCAAGCTCGGCTCCCCCGGCCCGGTGCTGTTTCGCTCGCCGCGGATCGGGAGTCAGGGCGGCTTTCAGATGCTCAAGTTCCGGACGATGGTCGACGGCGCAGAGGCGCTCAAGGAGACCCTCGACCACCTCAACGAGGCGACAGGGCCGATGTTCAAGATTGCGGATGATCCCCGGATAACACGCTGGGGAAGGATTCTCCGCCGGACGAGCATCGACGAGCTGCCGCAGTTCTGGAACGTTCTGCGCGGAGAGATGAGCCTCGTCGGACCGCGACCGCTGGTCCCGGAAGAGGACGGGTTCATCATCGGGCGCCACCGCGCCCGCCTCGACCTGACCCCCGGTCTGACCGGGCCTTGGCAGGTGCTCGGCCGCACGTCGGTTCCGTTCGAGGAGATGATCACGCTCGATTACCTCTACGTGACCGACTGGTCGCTCTGGAACGACGTCAAGCTTCTGCTCCGCACGCTGCCGGTGGTGCTGCACCGGCGCGGTCTCTGACGGCGCGTCTAGAGTGCCGGGCGTGAGCGCTCCCGTCGTCGATCAGTCGATCTTCAAGGCCTATGACGTGCGCGGCCTCTACGGCGAGCAGATCGACGAATCGCTCGCCTACCGGATCGGTCGCGCCTTCATCGAGGTGCTGGCCGAGCTCGAGGGCAAGCCCGTCGACGGACTCCGCGTCGCGCTCGGTCGCGACATGCGGCTGCGCCGCCGAGCTCTTGCCGGCGCCTACGCCGAGGGGATCCTCGACGACGGCGCCGACGTCGTCGCGCTCGGGATGGTCGGCACCGAGATGCTCTACTTCGCCGTCGGGAGCCAGAGCCTCGACGGCGGCCTGATGTGCACCGCTTCGCACAACCCGAAGGCCTACACGGGTGCCAAGCTCGTCCGCAGCGGCGCGCTGGCGCTCTCCGGCGACAGCGGCATCAAGGAGCTTGCCGAGCTGATCGGCCGGGGCGAACCCGGCGCCCCCTCCGTCGCTCGCGGCCAGCTCGCGGAGCTCGACATCGCTCCGCGCATTCCGCGCGGCCGCCGAAGGCGTTCATCGACCGCGAGCGCATCCGATCGGCGAAGGTCGTCCTCGACGGCGGCAACGGGATGGCCGGGCCGATGGTCGGACCGCTGTTGGACCAGCTGCCGACTCGACCAGAGCGCGACCTACTGGACCCCCGACGGCGAGTTCCCGGACCACGAGCCCAATCCGCTGCTGCCCGAGAACCGACGGAGCTGACCAAACGAGTGCTCTCCGAAGGAGCCGACCTGGGCATCGCCTGGGACGGTGACGCCGACCGCTGCTTCTTCGTCGACGACACCGGTCGCTTCGTCGACGGCGACTTCCTCACCGCGCTGCTCGGCGAGGCGATCCTCGCCAAGAGTCCTGGCGCCACAGATCCTCTATGACGTGCGCGCGAGCCGCGCGGTCGCCGACACCGTCGAAGCGCGCGGGCGGCACCGCCAGCCGTGAACCGAGTCGGCCACGCATTCTTCAAGAGCCGGATGCGCGAGGAGGGCGCGATCTTCGGCGGCGAGGTATCGGGTCATTACTACTTCCGCGACTTCTACTGCGCGGACTCGGGCACGCTGCCCGCGCTGCTGGTGCTGGAGCTGCTCTCGCGCAAGGGACAGCGGCTCAGCGAACTGCTGGCCCGCTACCGGGACGTCTACTTCATCTCCGGCGAGATCAACTCCGAGGTCGCGCGACCCGGACGCGAAGATGCCGGAGATCGCCGAGCGCCTATCTCCGACGGAGAGGTCTCAGCCGGCTCGACGGCGATCTCGGTCGACTACGACGACTGGCACTTCAACGTCAGACCGTCGAACACCGAGCCGCTGCTGCGGCTCAACCTCGAGTCGCTGGTCTCCGAGGACGACATGGCCGCGAAGCGCGACCTGGTCCTCGAGCTGATTCGCGCCTAGAGATCAGCGAGCGACGGCTGCCGCCAGCGCCTCGACCACGTATCGACGCTGGTCGGTCCGTCAGGTGCGGGAAGAGCGGCAGCGTCAGCAACCTGGGCGCCGATCGCGTCCGTGACCGGCACGTCGGCGCGAGCGCCGCGGTACGCGGTGAACGTGTGCGTCGGCGGGTAGTGGAAGCTGGTCTGAATTCCGGCCTGGTGAGCGTCGCTCGCACGCCCGTCCCGATCGACGTCCGCCGTCCAGCACGACCACCGCCATGTGGTTCGCGCTGCGCCCGGGCTCGCCGCGTCCGGAGAACGGCACGATCACGCCATCGATCCGCCGTCGATACCGGCGTCGTAGCGGAGCCACCGCTCGCCGCGCGCCGCGTTCGACCGTCGAGCTCCGCCAGCAGCACCGGTCCCATGGCCGCCCGCAGCTCGTCGAGGCGCTGGTTGTAGCCCGGGCGCAGTGACGTCGTAGGAGCTCGCGTGGCCGCTGTGGCGCTCCCAGGTGACCGTCGTCATGCCGTGCGAGCGCAGCAGGCGCGGACGGCGCCGCCGATCCGTCGTCGCCGTCACGAGCATGCCGCCTTCGCCGAGCGGGAGGTTCTTGTTCGCGAAGAAGCTGTAGCAACCGGCCTCCCCCCAGGTGCCGCACTCGACATCGTCGCCCGCGTCCGGGACGCTCGCGCCGATCGCGTGGGCGGCGTCCTCGACCACGCGTCCACGCCGTGGTGACCGGGTCACGTCGAGCAGCTCCGCGCGAGCACGGGTAGCCCCCGTAATGCATCGGGATGACGGCCTTCGTCGCGTCGGTGATGCACCGCTCGAGCGACGCCGGATCGAGAGTCAGGTCATCCGCGGCAATCACGTCGCAGAACACCGGCTCCGCCCCGAGCTCGACCACCACGTTGGCCCCGGCCACGAACGACAGCGACGGCATCACCACCTCGTCGCCCGGGCCCAACCCCCGTTGCAGCGAGCGCCAGCTGAAGAGCGGCCGTCCCAGCTCGTTGCAGGCGACCGCGTGCGGCGAGCCGCGTCCTCGGCGACGCGCGCTCGAACCGCTCGACCTCCGGGCCCCTCGAGAGCCAGCCGCCCTCGAGCACGTCCGTCGCGGCCGCGGCGATGGCCTCGGCCGGAAGCCGGACGTCGGCCAGTGGCACGGACCGCTGCGGGACCGACGCAGCCTCCTCGCCCCCCGTCGCGCTCACACCGCGTAGACGTCGGGGCGATAGCGCTCGCAGGTTGCGGCTCGATCCACTCCGCGGTCTGCGCGAGCCCCGGCCTCGAGGTCGACCTCGGGGGCCCAGCCGAGCTCGGCCCGCGCGAGCGAGGCGTCGCGATCAGGAGCTGACCTCGCTCGCGTCCGGCCGGACCCGCTGCTCGTCGAGCCTGACCTCGAGCTCGCGTCCGAGGACCTTGCCGGCCAGTCTCACGACGTCGCCGATCGATACGCCGACCCGGTGCCGAGTGGACGACCTGGCCCGGCTGCGCTCTCCCACTCGGCGAAGGCAGAATCCCGGCCACCGTGTCCTCGACGAACAGGAAGTCCCGCACCGGATGGAGCGATCCGAGCGAGAGCGGAAGTCCGGCGAGGCCCTGGGCGAGGATCGTCGGGATCACGGCGCGCGCCGACTGTCGGGGCCCGAAGGTGTTGAACGGCCGCAGGACGCCGACCGGCAGACCGAACGAACGGTGGTAGCTGAGCGCGAGCTGATCGGCGGCGATCTTCGAGGCCGCGTAGGGCGACTGGGCGTTGAGCGGGTCGTCCTCCGTGATCGAGTCACCGCGGGGCGTGCCGTAGACCTCGCTGGTCGAGATCGAGACGACGCGCTTCAGCCTGCCGCAGCGCCGCCGACAGGACGTTGTGGGTGCCGACGACATTGGTCTCATCACATCCCGCGTGGCCGGTAGGTGTACGGGATCGCGATCAGGGCCCCGAGGTGCAGCACGGTGTCGCAACCCGTCGACCAGCGCTGTCGGAGCCTGGAGGTCGCGCAGATCCCCGAAGCCGAGCTCGACCGCGGACACATCGCTGTCCCAGGCGAGCGCACCGATGTCACCGCGCGAGTTGTAGCGCAGGAAGGCGCGCACATCGGCGCCCTCGGCGACCAGGCGGTCGACGAGATGGCTGCCGATGAAGCCGCCCGCGCCCGTCACCGCGACAGCTTGGCAGCCCAATAGAGGTCATTGGGGACATTCTAGGGTCCGTGCCGGGACCCCTCCGCGCAGGTGGGTCTGGCCCGCCGGGCATTCGCTGCGGCGATGACCACCCTCACCGATAGCCCTGGCGGCGCGCTCATGAAAGCGATCATCTTCGCCGGTGGGCAAGGGCGCACGTCTACTGCCCTACACACACGTGCTTCCCAAGCCGATGCTGCCGGTCGGGCGAGCAGTCGATCCTCGAGGTCATCATCCGGCCCAGCTCGCCATTGCGGGATCCGCGAGATCGTGCTCGCGACCGGCTACATCTCGCCGGATGATCGAAACCATTTCCAGGACGGCGACAAGTACGGCGTCGAGATCACCTACTTCCGGGAGCGACGACCCGCTCGGCACGGTCGGCGCACTCGCCGAGATCGCCGCCTTCGAGGAGCACCTTCATCATGATGAACGGGGATGTCCTGACCGATCAAGCGCTCTACCCGAACCTGCTCGACGCCCACCGCGAGTCGGGCGCGGCCCTGACGATCGCCAGCTCGCTGCAGCAGATCGACATCGACTACGGCGTCCTCCATCTGAGCGAGCAGCTCGGGACCGCGCGTCGGATCGATCGGATCGATGAAAAGCCGCGCTACTCCTGGCCGGTCAGCATGGGCGTCTACGCAGTGCAGCCGAGCGTTCAGGCGATCGTCGAGCGCGGGACCCGCACCGACTTCCCCGACCTGATCACCCGCCTGATCGCCGGTGGGCAGACGGTGGCGGCCTACGAGCACCCCGGCTACTGGATGGACATCGGCCGGCTCCACAACCTCGAGGAGGCCGTCCAGGACTTCGAGGGCGCCGCCGACACGTTCGTGACCGACACCGCGACGCACCCCGCCGTCGGACCCGGTTGATGGACGGCCAGGTGGCCGCCAGACGATCGGACATCGACGTGATGCGCGCCTTCGACCTCGGACTCACCCTGCTCGCGCTGCCGTTCGCGCTGCTTGCCGGAACGGCTGTCGCCGTCCTGATCTTCGTCGACTCCCCGGGCCCGATCTTTTACCGCGCCCGCCGCATCGGCCGCGGCGGGAAGCCTTTCCACATGCTCAAGTTCCGCAAGATGCGCCGTGACGCCGCCGGCCCGTCGCTGACCCGGCATCAGGATGAGCGGCTGACCCCGCTCGGACACTTCTTGGTCGCCTCCAAGCTCGACGAGCTACCGCAGCTCCTGAACGTCCTGCGCGGTGAGATGAGCCTCGTCGGCCCGCGACCGGAGGTCGAGGAGTTCGTACGGATGTTCCCTGAGCAGTACGACATGATCCTGTCGGTGACCCCCGGGATCACCGGCCCCGCCCAGATCGAGTACGTCGAGGAGGGGCGGCTATTGGCCGATGCCGATGCCCACGGGTCCTCCGAGCTCTACGCCCGCGAGATTCTGCCGCGCAAGATCGAGGTCGACCTCGACTACATCGACTCGCGGACGCTACGCGGCGACCTGTCGATCCTCGCCCACACCGGGTCCCTGCCGTTGCGCAAGCTCGGCGCGCGAGTCGTGCGGGCCTTACAGGAGACCGGCATGCGCCGAATCGCGCTCGCGGCCCTCGGGCTGGCCGGCGGCTTCGTGCTCGTCGGGTCCTACCTGATCCAGTCGGGTCCTCTGCCTTAGCACCGGCCGACTAAGCCTGCTCCTGGTCCCGCGGTCGCGAGGCGTGGGCGGCACGCGTGCCCACCACACCGCCGGCGACCGCGAGCGCCGCGAGACCGACGAGCAGGATGGCGAGCGCGATACCGGATCGGTCACCGCCCTCGGGCGGGTCGCCTGCGCCGCGCAGCTCCAACTCGGCACGGGTGCCGGGCACGAGCGCCGAGGATGCCGACCCCCATCTCCGAGCGACTCGCCTGGCCGCGGCGGCCACCGGGTGCGGCGTCGCGGCGAGCGCGTTCGAGCGGAATGCCGTAGACGGCCTCCGACGGGCTGCCCGGCCGTGGGTCGGTCGGCGGTCCCTTTGCGGGCGCTTCGGCGGCGCCGATTGCCAGGCCCAGGCAGGCCGCCAGGACGACGATCAGCGACCTTGGGCGCATCGCGGCGATGGTATCCGTCATATCCTCGCTCGGTTCTGCGAGTCCTTTTCCTGACCCACTACTACCCGCCCGAGGTGGGCGCTCCCCAGGCGCGGATCGCCGCTCTCGCCCACGGGCTCCGCGCACGGGGTGCGGAGGTGATCGTCCACACGGGCTTTCCCAACTATCCCGACGGGGAGATCCGCAAGCCGTATCGCAACCGGCCCTACGAGGTCGAACACGACGGTGACCTGCGGATCATCCGTACGGCGATCTACCCAACCGCCAATCGCGGGTTCGTCAAGCGGATCGCCAACCACCTGTCGTTCTGCTCCTCGGCGCTTGCGGGCAGTCGGTCTGAGCGGAAAGCAGGATGTCGTCGTCGTCGAATCCCCGCCGCTGTTCACGGCCGGCGGCCGGCAATTGCGGTACGCCGCGGATCAAGCGGGCGCCGCTGGTGGTCATCGTCGCGGACCGCTGGCCCGCGTCGGCAGTCGAGTTGGGCGCGCTCACCAACGCGCGTGCAGTCGCGCTCGCCGAATCGCTCGAACGACGATCTACAGGCGCAGCGCCGCAATCACCGTCCCCACCGATGGCCTGCTGCGCGACCTCGGGGCGCTGCCGTCGGCCAGCGGGCGGGTCCACCGCCTCGGGCCGTCGATCGACGTCGATCTGTTCGACCCAGAGCCGCCGCGACCAAGCGGTCCCCTGCGGGTCCTCTACGCCGGCACGATCGGGATGGCACAGGGTCTCGACACCCTCGTCGAGGCCGCGCGGCTCGCGGGGCCCGGGCGGGTCGTCCTGACGATCGCGGGAGACGGCCACGATGCCCCCGCGCTCGCCGACCGGATCCAGCGGGAAAGGCTCGGTCACGTGCGGATGATCGGCAGCGTCGAACACGCGAAGGTTCCGGCGTTGTACGCGGACGCCGACGTCGCGGCCGTCCTGCTGCGCGACCGCCCGATATTCGAGGGTGCCCTGCCGACCAAGCTCCTCGAAGCGATGGCGGCCGGCCGGGCGATCGCGCTCTCGGCGCACGGCGAATCCGCGGATCTGGTGGCCGAGGTCGGTGCCGGCCTGGCCGCCCCACCGGAGGATCCGGCCGCGCTCGCAGCCCTCTTCACGCGCCTTCACGACGACCCCGCAAGCGTCGCTGAATTCGGCCGGGCGGGACGTGCGGCGACGCTCGCCCGGTTCAGCCGGGCGCTGGTCACCGAGCAGTGGGCGGAGCTGCTCGGCGATCTCGTCGCCCGGCGGTAGCACTCGGCCCGACGGGCCTGCCCCGTAGCTCGCCCTCGAGCAGCACGCCGAACGCGATACCGGTGGTCAGGCTGCGGCGCACCTGCTTGGCCTCCCGGCTGCGCGTCTTCTGAACCATTCGCCGCAGGCCGATGTCACGCGGGTTTCGCTGGAGCGCCTCCCGGTACCGGGCATGCGCCGCCCGCTTGTTCTCGGCCCGCCGCTCGAGGTCGCCGATCAGGGCCTTGACGACGAAGCTCCCGCCGGATCGCTCGAGGGTCTCGCGCAGCACAGCCCGCGCCTCCTCGACCCGGCCGAGCCGTTCGAGGGCTCCCGCCTCCAGATAGCGCGGGATCGGCGCCCACGGCGTGAGTACCCCTGCCGCCCGCGCCTCCGAGAGCGCCCGCTCGGGCGCATTGCGCGCGGCGGCCCGCGCCTCGCCGACGTGGAAATCGGCGATTACCCCGGCTGTGACCAGCAGCGCCGCAACCATCAGCCCCGTGGCGGCGGCCGCGCGCAACAGGAGACGCACGCGCGGCGCTGCGGCGGGCGTCCGCGCCGGCGGCCGGGGCGTCACGGCGACAGCGCTCAAGGCGAGGCACAGGAGGCCGAGGCCGATAACGCCCGGCACGAGCCAGATCCAGTCGACCAGTGCCTGTCCGAGGACAACCCCCGCACCACCCGCGAGGCCTGCGGCGGCGCGACGGGCCGGGAGCGAGGCCCGTCCACCGCGCGCGAGGACGGCGTAGAGCAGCGCAGCCAGGAACACTCCGATCAGCAGCGCGCCGATCAACCCCGTCTCGGCGAGGACCGCCAGCGGCAGGCTGTGTGGATCGGTCAGGTTGCGGCCGGTCGCCCGGCGCGCGTAGTAGGACGGGGCGTACCCGCCCTCGCCGACGCCCGCGACCGGCCGCCCGGTGAAGTCCTCGACCGCCACCCGCCAGAGGTCGAACCGCTCGCCACCGGTCGAGATCAGCCGCTCGAGTTCCTCCGTTCGATCGGGCACCTTCTGGAACTGCTGGAGCTTCTCGTCGACGAACTCGATCGGGTTGCCGGCCACGGTGATCGCGCCCACCACCAAGGCGATGGTGCCGACAATCAGACCGGCGGCGGCGACCCGCTTGGCGTGGCGCATGTTCTGAGGAGACGCGCGCAAGCCACCGTCGAGCAAAGCAAACAGCAGCCCGATTACCAGCGCATTGACGACGAGGAACGCAAGCGCTCCCGCCGCGGTCTGGATGTCGGCGGTGCTGACCCCGACGGTGCCGCTCTCAAAGGCCCGGTGGGCCGCGAGCATCGGCCCCCAGAGGAGGACCATGCCCAGGCCCGCGAGTAGCGCGAGCCAGGGCCGGCGGATCCACTCCGGCCCGATATAGAGCGCTAGCACGCCGCCGATCACCAGCCCGACCAGCGCGCCGCGCGACTGGGTCATCACCGCGAGGCCGAGGGTCAGGGTCGCCGCCGCGAAGGTTGTCGCTCGCAGGCTCGGATTGCGGCTCTTCGTCGCAGCGACGCCGAGCAGGGCCCAGAACGGGATCGCGAACAGGCACGCGGTTGCGTTGCGGTAGCCGGTCGGCGCGTCGAGCCTGCCCGCGACGACCAGCAGGGTTCCGTCGAAATAGAGCCGCAGCAGGGTCACGATCCCGATCAGGACGATCCCCCCGACGATCAGCGCGCCGAGCCGGCGTGCTTCACGTGGTCCGGGCACGGCAACCAGCGCGACCGTCACAAGCGCTGCGTAGAAGCAGTTGCGCGCGCCGGCCTCCAGGGCGAGCCCGACCGACGGCGCCCAGATCGCCGACGCCACAGACCACGCGGCAAAGCCCCAGATCGCGGCGACCGCGATCGCCGAAGCGCGGTCGAGCGGCCGCATGCTGCCGACCAGCACGACGGTCGCCAGCAGGAGCAGGGCGAAGATCGCCACAGGTCCCCAGTGGCGGACGTCATAGGCGCCGTCATAGAGCGTCGCCGCGAGCAGCAGAACGATCAGGAACGCCGCCGGCGCAGCCGCGCGACGGCTCAAGGGGCGCGGCTTTCGGGACGCTTCCACTCTTGGCGGCTGAGCCGACGCACGCTGTCGAGGGTACGGCTCAGCCGATCGGTCTCGCGCGGATCGATCCCCTCGCCGGCCAGCCGCTTCCAGGCCTGATCGCGATCGGCGATGGCACCGCCAGCGATCAGGAAGGCACCCAGGCGGGCGTCCCCGGGACGGGGCTTCCCGATCTCCCCGATCTGGCGCAGGCCGGCGACCATGTCCTCGAGCGTCTGGGTCTCGCTGCGAGCGGTCTTTTCGGCGACCGCGGCCGGTTCGAGCCCGTCGCGAACCAGCAGCCGCAGGACGCGCCATTCGCGACGCGAGAGCCGAGCGAGCCGCGGGGCGGCGGACGGCGCCGCGGCGCCGCGGACGGCCGAGGTCGAGATGCTGCCCAGCGGCCGGATGTGGCCCCGCGGGATGACTCCCGTCACGAGCAGGAGGACCGGATAGGCGATCAGGCCGAGGATCCCGAAGATCACGGCCGGCAACCCGGTCAGCTCCTCTCCCACCCGCGCGAGCGCGTAACACGCGAGCGCCAGCAGGATGCCCGCGGGCAATCTGCGGTGGGCGAGCGGAATCGGGTTGGGACTTCGCCTGCCACGCGCGACCATGCCCGGCGGTGGCGACGGCGAAGGCGATCACCATCGACCACGCGACCCCGACGGCACCGAACCGCGGCGCCAGCAGGAATCCGGCGGCGACGAAGACGACTCCCGCCAGTGCCGCGAGCGAGATCTTGACGCGCTGCTTGTTGGGAACGCGGGCGTAGCGGTAGGCGACTCGGAACCACCCGTTGAGAACGACGCTCATGACGATCAGCGGTACGAGTGGCGCCGCTGCGGCGTAGCTCGGCGGGGCGACCTGGACGAGCACATCGGCAGCCAGGGCGAAGAACAGGACGACCCCGATCGTGCCGAGCACGAAGTAGGACGACATCAAGGTGGCCATCCGCTCGGGTCCGCGCTCGTCGCGCGCTGCCTGGTGGATCGGCTCGCGAGAGAGCGGGCCCGAAGCCCTGAGGAAGGCGGTCACGCCGTAGGAGCCGAACGCGGCTACCTGGCAGGCGAGGCGGAACAATCCGACCTCGGCAGTCGAGTCGTATTGAACGAGGATGAAGACCCCGGCGTTCTGGATCACCCAGAAAGAGATGACCAGTGGGAGATAGGGCGCGCCGCGCCGGATGATCGTCGGCAGGAACGACAGACGGATCGCAGCGCTCCAGCTGTCGCGGATCGCGATGAGCGCGATCACGCCCGCGACCGAGGTCCCCACCGCGAGCCCGATAACGGCGCCGCGCACTCCGTAACCGAGCGCAACCAGTGGCACGGTTACCAGCAACGTGCATAGTGGCAAGGACGCCTGGAGGACCACGAACAGGATCGACCGCCGCTCGCGCCGTGGGACGCCCGCAGCCAACCGCCACACGGCCCCAACCCCGCCTGCGACAGCCGCATAGAGAACGAGCTCGGGGGAGGCACCCGCTCCCCCGATCAGCGCGCCGGGCAACCCCGGAAAGAGTGCGACGACTCCGGTGCCCACGAGGGCGACGACGGCGGTGACCAGGAGAGCCGTCCCGAGCGCGGAGCGGGCCTGCCACGCGACATCGCGCTCCTCCCCATTCTCGTCATCCTCGTCGTCGTCGCCGCCGAAGACGAGCCGGATGCTTCCCTTAAACCAGACCAGGCCATAGATCAACGTCAGCAGGGCGGCGAGGGTCAGGTACAGCGCGTAGAGGCCGAACTCACCCGGATCGAGGAACCGGGTGAGTACGACCAGGTTGACCAGCCCCAGCGCGACGCCGACCGCGGAGCCGATCGTGTAGATCCCGGCGTGTCTGCCGACACGACTGCCGAACTCGTTGAGCGCGCTCATCTACCTATCACGCTCGAGCACCTTCTCCGGCCGTGGAGCGCTCTCGACCCCCTCTGCGCGCAGGCGCTCGAGCGCGCTGAAGTAGGCGCTGGTCGACCTTCCGCTGACGGCGCGCGGACATGCCCTCACGCCAGCGGCCGATGTGCGCGTTGGCCGGGCTGAGATGCTTGTCGAAGTTCTTGCGGATCCTGCGCTCGTCCTCGATCTCGAGGAAGTCGAGCAACCGGGCATAGCAGGCCTCGCGATCGCTCGACGATCAGATCCTCGAGCTCTAGCACCAGCACCTGTTCCGCCGGCACCCCCCGCGTCCCCTCGTCGGCCTCGCGGAGGCGCTTCTCCCACCACTTCAAGCCGCCCCGCATCGAGCTCGGACCCCACCACTGTCCCCCGAGCGAGGAAGCCACGTCGCGACCGTCGCGGACCATGTGGACGAGCTTCATCTGGGGAAGATCGAATAGAGCGTCTCGGCCGAGGCCGCGGTCTGGGGCGTCTGCTCAATCCAGCTCGGCTTGCCCTCGTCCTCTGCCATCGGGTCGAGCAACGCGGATAGCAGCCCCGCAGCAGCCTGCTCGGGGGACTCGTCGTACCGCTGCTCGAACCGCTCGAGCGCCGCCTCGAAGCGGCGCTTCTTGAACTTGCTGTGCAGTCCGCGTTCACGGCCATCGGCGCCGGGGCGCCGCCAGAAGTACTCGCGCATGTTGGCCACGAACCGCTCACGGTCGATCACGCCCTGAGAGCAGATCCGGAAAGCCGCCCCGGTCGGTGTGGAAGCGGAGCTCGCGCGAGACGTAGAAGTAGCTGCGAGTGACGGCCGAGCAGCTTCGCGACGGCGTGGGTCCCGCTGCGGCCGGTCCCCCCGACGAACAGCGGAGGCGGAGCGCTCACCTCAGCGCAGACGACCCAGCCGACGGCGCCCAGGCGAGACCCGGTCCCGCCGCCCCGACTCGGCTCGAGGTCAGCGATCCCGCGCGTCGCGAGGTCGGGCGCGACCGCGATGCCGTCAGCGACCAACCGCTCGAGCGCCTTGCCGTAGTCGTGGGTGAGCTTTTCCTGCTCCGCCTCATCGATGTCGGTGCGCCAGCGGTCGAGGTTCGCGCGGTCGGCCGTCATCGTCGCGTCGAAGTAGTCGCGCATTGCCGGGCTCATCCTCGATCTCGAGGAACTCGAGCAGCCGGCGATAGGACCCCTCGCGATCGAGCCGCACCATGTCCTCGAGGTTGATCACCATCAACTTGTCGGCGGGCATCTTGCTGGCTCCCGCATCGATAACGCGCAGCTGCCGCTCCCAGCGCTTGAGAGCCTTGGGCACGTCGTTGGGACCCCAGGGCCGATTGACCACCGAGCAGGCGACCTCACGGCCGTCGCGGTAGGTGTGGATCAACTTCATCGCCGGGAACAGCTCGAGCAGGACCGGCCCGCGCGCCACGTTGCGCGTCGACTGCTCGATCCAGCTCGGCTTGCCGGCGCGCTCGGCGACCGGATCGAGGATCCCGCGGATCAGCTGGCGGCTGGCGTCCTTGGGGTCGTCCTCGAAGGAGCGCTCGAACTCCGCGAGCAGCCGCTCGAACGGCGCCTCGTCGATGATCCCGTGCAGGCCGCCGACCCGATCGCCCGGCCGCTCGCGCTTCCACCAGTGGCCGCGCATCTGGGCCAGGAACTCGTCCATCGTGGTGTCGCCCGCGAGCAGGTCCGGCAGGCTGCCCTGATCGGCGTGGAAGCGGACCTCGCGGTAGATGTAGCGGTAAGCGCGAGTGCTCGCCGACGAGCCGGGCCATTGCGTGCGTGCCGCTGCGGCTCGTCCCGCCGACGAACATCGGGTCCGGCGCTCCGGCCGGTAGCGGTGGGATGGCGGCGTGTGTCGGCTTCGGTTCATCTGGCTGGGGGTGCTCGTGTCTAGACTGCGCGCGGTGCAAGAGCGCCACCGAGAGTGGCCCTGCCCTTGATCGTACGCAACGCCTTCGATCACGACTCGAGGGTCCTGCGCGCTGCGAACACGCTCCAGTCGCTCGGTTTCGAGACTACCGTTCTCGCCGTCGTCTCGTTGACCGAGCGTCGCCAGCTTACCGATCAGGACGGCATCCAAGTACGGCGGATCGGCCCGACCTCGCGTCTGGCCTGGTTTGTCTACCGCAACATGTTTCGAACGCTGGCGCCGATCTCGGCCAGGGCCGCGCGCGCTGAGCCCCGCGAGGCTCTCGCTGGAGCCCGCAAAGCGGCTGCTGCGCCCATTCATGCGCTGGGCTTCGACGCTCGTCTACTACCGGCCAGGGCATCACTGAGGTGCGGCGGACTCGCCCCGGATCTTGTCCACTGCAACGACTACAACACGATGTGGATCGGGGTCTTGCGGCCGATGGCTCTGCCGGCAGCCAGCGTGATCTACGACTCGCACGAGCTCTGGCCCGACCGCAACCGCCGCCCGGAGCCCCGCTGGTGGCTGTTGCTGTGCGAGCGGTTCTTCGTCCGCCTCGTCGACCCGTGATCACCGCCAGCCCGGGCTACTCGGAGGAGATGGCTCGCCGGTACCGGATCGCCCGTCCCGCCGGCGATCTGCAACGTGCCCGAGCTGACCGCCGACGAACGGGCCATCGCTGCCACCGGTCCGCGGCGATCAGCCCGGAGCGGGCCGGGAGGCCGTCTACGTCGGCGGGCTGATGCGCAACCGGGGCATCGAGCAGTCGATTCGCGCGATCGCGCATGGTCCCGGGCGCGACGGTTGCGGATCGTCGGGCCGGGCGCGCCCGCGTTCCGCGCCGGGCTCGACGCGCTGATCGAGGCGAGACGGGAGTCGGCGATCAGGTCGAGATTCGTCCCGCCCGTTCGATCCTCGGAGATGTGGTCCGAACCCTGGCCGATGCCGACGTGGGCCTCTGCCTGATCCAGCCGGCCTGCCTGAGCTATGTGCTGACGATGCCGAACAAGCTCTTCGAATACATGCTCGCCGGCCTGCCCGTGCTCGGCAGCGACTTCCCCGATCATCGGTCAGGTTCGTCGGGAGCGCGGAATCGGGCTGATCGTCGATCCGGAGGACGTCGACGCGATCGCCGCCGCGCTACGCGAGATGCTCGACCCGGTGCGCAACGCGGAGTTTCGCGCCGCGACGGCTCGCGCCGCGGCCGAGATCGACTGGACCAGGAGCGAGAGCAAGCTGATCGAGGTCTATCGCGAGCTGCTCTCCACCGGCCGAGCCGGCATAGTCTGGCCGCATGAGCGCCGATCCTGTTCATCACCAGCAACGGGTTCGGCCTCGGCCACGTCACCCGCTGCATGGCGATCGTCACGCGTCTCCCGCCCGAGATCGAGCCGATCATCTTCACGCTGTCCGAAGCGCTGCCGATCGTCCGTCGCCAGGGGTTCTACGCCGAGTACTTCGCGTCGCGGGACTCCGAGACCGCCGACCAGTGGAACGGCCGGCTCCGGACCCGGCTGCGCGACGTCTTCGAGCGAGTACGACCCGGCCGTTGTGATCTTCGACGGCACGCACTCCTACCGCGGGATGCGCGAGGCCTTCGAGGCGGACGCCGAGCCGCAAGTTCGTCTGGTCGCGCCGCGGGATGTGGCGTCCCGGTGGGGGCGTTTCGAACCTGACCTTCACCTCCTACTTCGACGCCGTGATCGAGCCCGGGGAGTTCGCCCACGAGGTCGACCAGGGGCTCACGACCCAGCACCGCGAAGGCGTCACGATGGTCGACCCGATCCTCTTCTGCGACGAGGAAGAACTGCTCAGCCGCGAGCAGGCCGAGGCCGAGCTTGACCTCGACCCCGGCGGAGTGAACGTCTTGATCCAACCCGGATGGGAGAACGACGAATACACGCCGACCGGAACGCAGCTTCGTCGAGCGGCTACGCCGGAGGGCGAACAGGTGCAGATCGTCGTCGCCCAGTCACCGCTCAAGAGCCGATCGTCCCGCTGCCGGAGGGGCTCAAGCCGTCTCGACCTACCCGCTGGCGCGCGTCTACCGCGCGTTCGACCTCTCGGTCAGCGGCGCCGGCTACAACATCTTTCACGAGCTGGTCGGCTACCAGGTCCCGGCGCTGTTCATCCCGAACGCCGGGCACCCCGCTCGACGACCAGGTCGCCCGTACGCGCTACGCCCAGGAGAAAGGTGTCGCACGCAGCTGGGAGGACGGTGGCGAGGAGTCGCTGGAGGAGCACCTCGGTTTCCTGCTCGACCCGGCCGAGCGGGCCCGCATGCGCGAGCGGGCGGCGGCACTGTCGTTCGGCAACGGGGCGGCTGGAGCCGCCGCCCGGATAGCGGAGCTCGTCGAGCAACGCGAGGCAGGAGCCGATGCTTAGGCGGATCTATCTGGCGCTGATCTCGCGCCTCTCGCGTAAGCAGGCCCGGCGACTGCAGAGCGTCGTGATGGCGCTGCGACCGCGCGCCAGGCGGCGTGCCGCGGCGCTCGCCGCACTGACCCCCGAGGCGCACCTGATGTGCATCGCCTGGGGCGTTGACCGTCCCGAGCTCGAGCGGATTCGCGATCGGATGCTCGAGATCGGAGGTCGCAGGCCCGAGCGGATACTCGTCGTGTCCGACTGCGATGCGCTGTTCGGGAAGGGCAGCTGTCACTTCGAGTACATCCCTGCGCGGGCCGAATAGGAGCAGCGGTTCGATCCCGCTGACTACGACGACTTCGTCTCGCGGCGGATCGCGGAGATCGTCCGAGTCGTTCCGCGCTCGTCGCATCGTCGCGCTCGGCGAGATCGCAGAGCCGCTGCTCTACGGGCTCGCAGGCAAGAAGATCGGTCCGGCTGAGAAGCCCCCAGAGCTCGAGCCGCCACCCGCGGCGTGAGCGCGACCGGAGCGGCCGCCGAGCGCCGGCTCCTGGAGCAGCTGCTCGATCAGCCGACCGTCCGGCGCCGGATGCTGGTCGTCGTCAACCCTTATGCGACGACGGTCTCCGCCCGACTGCGCAACCTCGTCGTCTACGCCCTCCAGGCGCGCTACGACGTCGACGCGATCGACACCGACGCCCGCGGCCACGCGCGGTCGATCTCGCTGGAGGCGGCTCGCGAGGGGTATGACCTCGTCGTCGCCTTCGGCGGAGACGGGACGGTCAACGAGGTCGCCAACGGCCTGTCCGGCTCCGACACGCCGCTCACGTGCCTGCCCGGTGGGGCGACGAACGTGGTCTGCCGCACGCTCGGCATTCCGAGCGACGTCGTCGAGGCGACCGAGCACCTGCTCGCGTTGGCCGACGACCTGCGACCGCGCGCGGTCGACCTGGGCGAGGTCAACGGCCGCGCATTTGTGTTCGGATCGGGCGTCGGACTCGACGCGAGCGTCGTCGAGCGGGTCGACTCCAATCCCGCCCTCAAGGCCCGCCTGGGCGAGTACTACTTCACCTGGGCCGCGCTCAGCGCGTTCGCGCGCCGCTATCTGGTCAACCCGCCGCGGCTGCGAGTCCAGAGCGCGACCGGCTCGGTGGACGGAGTGACCGCGATCGTCCAGAACTCCGACCCGTACACCTATTTCGGCGCGCGGCCGATCCGACTGGCGCGCGACGTTGACCTAACCTCGGAGACCCTGTCGACGACGACCCTCTGCCGCGCCCGCCCGATCGATGTCCCGACCCTGGTGGCGCGCGTCTTTTCGGCTCGGGCGGAAACCGTCCAGCGCCATCGTCAGATCGTCGGCCAATCGCAGCTTCGGCGACTCAGCGTCGTCTCGACCGACGACCGGCCGCTCCCGATGCAGGTTGACGGCGACTACGTCGGGGACGAGACGCACTTTGACTTCCGCGTCCGCCCCGGAGCGTTGAGGGTCGTCAGCTAGCTGGCTGGGAGGGCAGCAACTCGGGCAGCAGCTCGGATATCGCCGGGTTGCTGTCCAGCCGCAGCGGCAGGCCGAGGCCGTCTCGGAGGTCGCCCCTGCCCGGCTCGCCGCCGCTCACCTTGGTGAAGCTCATCCAGGCGGGCTTGATCCCGCCATCCATCTTGAACAGGCCCGTGTGCTCCTGCCATTCGCCGGAGTTGCCCGGCGGCAGCCGGTCGCGCCAGCTGAACCAGATCGCCGTCCCGAGCCTGTACTTCTTGCGGCGCTTCTCGAGCATCTTGAAGGTCTTCTCGAGCAGTCGCGCCTGCTCCGAGGCCTTCTTGCGAAACGGGCTCGGGTTGCCGCCACTGCCCCAGCCGACCTCTGAGATCCAGAGCTTGCGGTTTTTGTCACCGAGGCGCTTGAGCTGCGACCGCAGCCGCTTGATCGCACCCTCGACGCCCTTCTGGTCCACCCCGTAGGGGTGCAGGGTCATGATGTCGAAGTCCTTCTTGACCTTCGGCGCCTTGTAGAGGTTCTTGAGGTAGACGTCGAGCGGCTTGCTGGTCGTGGTCCGCTCAGGCATCCCGGCGAGCACGACCTTGGCGCGCGGGTCGGTCCCGCGGATCGTCGCCGCGCTGAGCTTGAGAAGCTCGGCGTAGTCGCCAGCCCTGCTGCGTCCACCAGGGGAGAACACCTGACGGTTGGGCTCGTTCCAGAGCTGGTAGGCGTTCAATGGCTTCTTCGGAATGGTGGGGTTCTCGGCAAAGAAGGTTCCGTCGTGGCCGTAGCGCTCGACGACCGCCTCGATGAAGAGCTGGAGGCGGGCGGCGCCGTCCGAGTTCAGCGGCCAGGCCTCCAGCCCGGTTTCGGGCGAGACCGCCCCGGGGTCGCGTGCCCAGGCCGGAATGCCGACGATGATCGGCAGGATGTCGACGTCCTCGGTCGCAGCCGTTCTCATGATCGCGTCGTAGCGCCGGAAGTTGCGCAGGCTCCCGGCGGTCGGCTCGATCTCGCTCCAACGGAAGATCATGCGGGCGACGCCGACCCCACCGCGGGCCATTCTCTGGATCTCCGACGCGGTCAGGTCATTCTGCGCGTGGACGCCGTAGCGGATCTTCCCCGCGGCGCTCGTTGCCGGAAGCAAGAGGCCGAGTGCGGCGAGGACAAGCATCGCGGCCAACGCGGTGCGGGCAGCATGAGGAGGGGTCAGTGCGGAGTGGGGCTGCATCAGTCGCTTTCTGAGCTAGGGCGCGTTATGCGCCGTGGTCCTGCATTCGACGGTACCGAACGATCAGGCCGGCGCCGGTCACCAACAGCAGCAACCCGATCACGAAGGCTAGCGGTCCGGCGTCTCCCTTGAACGCGGCCCTGGCAACGGTCCTGCCGTCGGGCCCGAGCGCTGTTCCAGAGCGTGCGGCCTCGGCCTCGGCGGCGGCCTCGAGCAGCCGCATCGCCTCGGCTTCCTCGCGCGCCTCGCGGCGGCTCTGCTGACGCGCCTCACGGCGCTTCTCGGCGAGTCGCTCGGCCCGCGCAGCGGCCCGTCGCTGGGCCTCGGCGGCGTCCTCAGCCGCAGCGGGATCGACGGTGGGTGCGGCCGGCGCGGCCGGCACCGGCTCGGCGGCGCGCGGCTCAGCCGGCTCCTGGACGGCGAAATCCTCCGGCGTCAGGGAGGGACCGCCGCCCCCGCCGTCCCCGCCCCCGCCCCCGCCCGTCTCCGCGGACGGGACATAGTTGTCTTCCGCCGCGCCGGCAAACGCCGCGGCTGGTGCGATCGCCATCGCCAGCAAGCTGATCAGCAGAGGGCCGATCAGGCGCGGCTGCCTATCCTTAGGCGAGTGAAAACTGTCGAGCAGATCTCGGACGGCGGTCAAGGGTGGACTCCTGGCGATTCGTGGGCGGAGGACACTAGCGAACAGAAACACGGCCTTGCGCCCATTGTTTCGGCAATCCTCGCCGCGGCCTTTACAGGGCTCGCGTTCGCGGGTGGTGGCTATGACCCCGAAATCAGGGCGGGAATGGTGGTCGGGCTCTGGTGGATGGTGATCGTCGGTTTGGGGTTCGGTCTGTGGCCACGCGATCCGGTCCCGCGCACCGGACTGGTCGCCGGGGCTGCTCTGACGCTGTTCGCCGCGCTCGCCGGGGTGTCGATGTTCTGGGCCAGCGACGACGGACGGGCCTTCGGGGAACTCGTGCGGGCGCTCAGCTACCTCGGCCTGTTCACGGTCGTGGTGCTCTCGACTCGGCCAGGCGACGCCGTCCGCTGGCTCGGCGGCCTGACGATCGGCATCACCGCCGTGGCCAGCGTCGCCTTGCTCAGCCGCCTCCAGCCCGAGCCCTTCCCTGTCCTTTCCGTCACCGAGACAATCGCTGACGCAGCCGCACGGCTCTCCTACCCGCTGGAGTACTGGAACGGGCTCGGCGCCATGGTCGCCGCAGGGCTGATCCTGCTCGTCTGGCAGACCTCCCGCGCGACCACCCGCCGCGGCGCGGCGCTCGCCGCGGCATTCATCCCGCCGCTCGCGCTGGCGCTCCACCTGACCTCTTCCCAGGGGGCAATCATCGCGCTCGCGCTCGGCCTCGCAGTGCTGCTGTTCGACGGACAGCGAGCGCAACATCTGACGAGCATCGTGCTCGGCGCGGTGGCCACGCTTCCTCTCCTGATCCTCGCCGCCGTTAGCCCCCAGCTCGTCGACGGGCTGGTCGAAACGGCCGCGGCGCGCGGCCAAGGCGACCGGTTGCTCCTCGTCACCGTCGTCGTCATGGCGCTGACAGGACTGGCCCGTTCTTCGCTGCACAGCCGGTTCCCGCAGCTCCGGCTGCCGCCGATCCCCAATCGCCGGCTGTGCCTCGGGGCGGCCGCACTCGTCCTGATCGCCTTCGTCGCAGTTGCGAACCCGGTCGAACGGATCACGGATTACACCGCGCCGCCGACCGCCGTTCCCGGCCAGGGCTCCAGTAGCGAGCTGCTAACGGTCAGCGCCCAATACCGGGCCCAGTACTGGGCGGTCGCCCTGGACGGATTCAGGTCCGCACCGCTGACCGGCCTCGGCGCGGGGGCCTACGAGTCCTGGTGGGGCCAGAACGCGCCGATTCCCCAGTACACCCAGTTCGCGCACTCGCTTTTCTTTGAATCGCTCGCCGAACTCGGCCTGGTCGGCCTCGTGCTGCTACTGACGTTCGTCCTCGCACCACTGATCGCGGGAATTGCCCAGGTGCGCAGCCGGGCCCCTTCTCCGGCGCTCGTGCCCGCGCTGGCTGTCGCTCTGGCCGGGCTGTTTTCCGCCTCGATCGATTGGATCTGGCAGCTTCCGGCCGCGTTCGTCCCGGCCGTGATCGCCCTCGGGCTGCTCGCCGGGCCCGCGCTGGGACGAGCGAACGATGGTCAGACAAACCGCTTCGGCATCGGCGTCGCGACGCTGGGTGTCGCCTGGATCGCGGTCCTCGCCGGGTCGGCTGCGCTGTTCACGGAGCTCAAGCTCAACGCAAGCCGAGAGAGTTTCAGCCGAGGCGATGCCGCCGCTGCGGGCGAGTACGCAAGGGAGGCGCGCGCCGCACAACCCTGGGCAGCAGGCCCGCGCTTCCAGGAAGCACTGGCTGAGGAACTCGCGGGCAACCTTCCCGCTGCCTCCGCCGCTCTCGACCAGGCAATCGCCCGCGCGCCGGATGATTGGCAGCTCTGGTTCGCCGAGGCCCGCCTGCGACGCGCGCAGGAGGACCTCGAGGGGGCCCGCGAGGCTACGCTACGCACGAACTCCCTGAAACCGGATGTCGGCCTCGTAGGGCGCTAGAAGACGATGGAACCTTCCGACACCGAGGTGACCACCGGACAGATCACGGACGCGTCCTTGCCGGCACGTGAGCCGGCCGTTGATCCGGGCAGGCGACCCTTCTCGCTCGTCCGCCGCCAGGGTCCCTGGAAGCACGCGCTCCTGCGGCGGATGCTCGCCGGCGCCGACGTTGTCGCGATCCTCTTCGGCTGTGTCGCCGCCGGCAACATCAGCGGCGGCATAACGCTGACGATCGCGGCCGCATCGATCCTGCCGCTCTGGATCCTGATCGCCAAGTTCCACGGTCTGTACGACCACGACCACACGCGGATCCGCCACCTGACGACCGACGAGCTCCCAAACCTCTTCTACTGGGTGACGTTGTCGGTCGTAGCGACCAGCCTGATCCTCAATCTGACCCCGATCGAGTTCTCGGTTACCGCCGCCGTCGTGCATCTGGACCGAGGTACTCTTGATTTCGTTCCTACTGCGCGTCGCTGCGCGCGGGATCTGGCGGCGGGTGGTGCCCGCCGAGCGCGGTCTCGTGATCGGCGAAGGCCCGCTCGCCGACTCCGTTGCACGCAAGCTCTCGCTCGAGCAGGGGCACCATCTCGAGCTCGTTGCGTCGCTCCCGATCGAGCGCCATCTCGACCACCCCAACGAAGGCGCCCTCGTGCTGAGCGACCTCGGAGCGCTGCTCGAGGAGCGGGATATCGAGCGGGTCGTGCTCGCGGCGAGCGATCTGGATGAGCGAACCCTCTCGACGGTCGTCAGCACCTGTCGAGAGCACGCCGTGCGGTTGAGCGTCGCTCCGCCGCTGAGGGCGATGCTCGGAACCGCAGTGCGCCTCAACCACCTGGCCGAGCTACCCCTGATCGAGTTCAAGACCTGGGATCCCTCCCGTTCCACCGCGCTGCTGAAGCGCGTGTTTGACCTCGCCTTCGCTTCCTTTGCACTGCTGGTCTGCCTCCCGCTGTTCGCCCTCCTGGCGCTGCTGATCCGAATCGACTCGCCGGGACCCGCTTTCTTCCGCCAGCAGCGCACCGGTCAAGGCGGTCGGCCATTCATGATCGTCAAGTTCCGCACGATGGTTCGCGACGCCGAGGACCGCTTGTCGGAGGTCGTACGGATCGACGAGCTCGCCGATCCGATGTTCAAGCTGCGCTCCGACCCGCGCGTGACGCGCGTCGGACGGGTGCTGCGGCGCTGGAGCCTGGACGAGCTGCCCCAACTGATCAACGTGGTGCGCGGAGAGATGAGCATCGTGGGGCCACGGCCGGAGGAGACCCGGCTCGTCGAGCGATACGACCCGGGGCTGGGCTTCCGCAACGAGATGCGACCCGGTATCACGGGGCCGATGCAGGTCCATGGCCGCGGTGAGCTCAACTTCCAGGAGCGGGTCGCGGTCGAGCGCGAATACGTCGAGAATCACTCGCTGCGGCGCGACTTCAAGCTGCTTCTCAAGACCGTCTCGGCGATCTTCCGCAAGCACGGCGCGTATTAGCGTGCCCGCCGAACGGATTTCGACGCGTCTGGAGGGGCCGCTGCTGCTCGCTCCCGCCGTCTTCGGCGATGAGCGCGGCTTCCTGATCGAGAGCTACCGGCGGGAATGGCTCACCGACCACGGAGTCGACATCGACTTCGTTCAGGACAACCACTCGCGGTCCTCGCGCGGGGTCCTCCGCGGCATGCATTTCAAAGTCGGCGACGGCATGGCCAAGCTCGTCCGCTGCACGCGTGGCTCGATCGTCGATGTGATCGTTGATCTCCGGCGCGGCTCCACGACCTTCGGGGAGTGGGAGGCTTTCGAGCTCGATGACCGAGCGCTGCGCGTACTGCTGGTCCCTATCGGCTTCGCACACGGGTTCTGCGTGACCAGCGAGATCGCGGATGTGAGCTACAAATGCTCGTCCTACTACGAGCCCGACCTCGAGCGAGGAATTGCCTGGAACGACCCCGACGTCGGGATCGACTGGCCCGACCTCGAGCTCTCGGTATCCGACCGTGATTCCTCGGCGCCGCTGCTGCGTGAGGTACGCGACGAGCTCCCCTTCGACTGATCGTGCGCGCGTCTGTCGTGATCGCGGCCTGGAACGCCGACGCTGTCCTCGCCTCCTGCCTTGACAGCCTCGCGGAGTCGGCGGCCGACGGGGACGTCGAGGTGATCGTCGTCGACGACGGTTCCACCGATTCGACACCCGCCCTGCTCGCGGAGCGCGCGGGGTCCGTGCGCGCGGTCCGCAACGAGCGCAGCGTTGGCTACTGCGCCGCGATCAACCAGGGCGCTGCGCTGGCGACCGGCCGTGCGCTCCTGCTCTGCAACTCCGACATCGAGTTCGGTCCGGACGCGCTAGAACGACTGGTCGGCGCGCTCGACATCTCGGGGATCGGATTGGCGATCCCGCGCTACCACCGCCCTGACGGATCGCTTCAGCCGAGTTGCTCCCGTTTCCCGACGATCGGCGGAGCGGGTCTCCTGGCGACGGGGCTCCACCGGCTGCTTCCCGATCGGCTGCGGGCGCGTCTGGCGCCGACCCACTGGTCGCACGGCTGGAGCCGCGAAGTCGACGTCGCAATGGGCGCCGTCGTCGCGATCGATGCGGACCTGTTTCGCGCGCTGGACGGGTATTGGCCCCTGATGTACGGGTCCGAGAGCGACCTCGCGTTCCGCGCAGCGCAGCGGGGCCGGCGTGTCCGGTTTGTCGCCGACGCGGAGGTGATGCACGTCGGGAACCACTCGAACAGGCAGCGTTGGTCCGACCCGGAGCGCGCCCGGCGGGTCGCGTCGAGCGAACTTGTCTTCCTGGAGACCCACTATTCCGAGCCGCGCCGGACGGTCATCCGGGTGATCACCGGCGCCGGCTTCGCGCTCCGTTGGGTGGCGCTGTCGCTGCTCCGGCGCTCGAGACCGGCTGCGGAGTACGCCGCAATGGTCCGCGCCTACGTCCGCGGCGTGGACTGAGCTTAAGGCTCGTTTCCCATCCTGCGGCCGATTGCGTGCGCGATGTAGCCCGCCGCGTCGATCAGGTTGAAGGTCGCCTCCTCGCCCGCTCCCCTCAACGCCTGCTCGGCGGCTGCCTGGGCGCTGCGGGCTGCGCCACGAAGGGGGCGCGGCGCCGGACGTGAGCCGGGGTGCCGGAGCTCGAGCCAGCGCGCACCGGCTCCGTAGCGAGTGCGCTGGCGCAGCAGTCCCGTGAGCGTCGCGCGATGCTCGTGCTCGACGACCGCTTCGTCGCGCAGCTCGACGGTCCATCCGCGCTCGGCCAACCGCCAGCTCAGGTCGACATCGCCGCCCGAGCGGACCTCTGCAAAGCCGTTGAGCTGCTCGAGCGCCGCACGCCGGACCAACAGGTTGGCGGTCACCGCGAACGGGCGCGGCTGCCCGAGAAAGGCCCGCTGGTCGAGCAGCGCTCGTGAGCGCGCGTGACGCTCGACCAGTCGACCAGCGCCGCCCGCGGGTATGACGAGCCCCGCGAGCGCTCCGCACCCGGCCGCCGGCCGGGTGTCGAAGAACCGGTCGAGTATGTCTGCCCGCGGCCGGCAGTCGGCGTCGATGAACAGCAGCCAGTCGGCTTTTGTTGCGTGTGTCCCGACGTTGCGCGCGTGGTAGGAGGAGCGGCGCCCGGTTGCTTGCACCACCCGCACGGCTGGTGGACGATCCATGCCGAGGACCGCGGCTTCGACCGCGCCACGCCCCCCGTTGTCGACGACCACGAGCTCGTCGCCGTCAGAACGAGGCAGGTCTGCAACCGCCAGGAGACACTCCGTGGCTGCTGCCTCGGAACCGGCGAACGGGATCACTATGGCGATCCCGGGCCGCTGACCTGCGGCCTGGGAGCCCGCTACCTTAGCCCGGTGACCGCGACCACCGTCTCCGTGATCGTCGTCAATCACCAGCGCGCCGACCTGTTGCTGGACTGCCTGCGATCGATTGCGCTGGCGGTCGAGGAGGTCCCCGGGGCGACCGAGACGATCGTCGTCGACAACGGCTCCGGCGACGGTTCCTGCGATCGCGTGCGGCAAGAGCACCCGGACGTCGTCCTGATCGAGCTGCCCGAGAATCGCGGCTTCGCCACGGCGGTCGAGGCGGCCACCGAGAGGGCCACGGGCGAGTGGCTGCTGCTGCTCAACAACGATGCGACCATCGCCGTCAACGCTATCGCTGACCTGCTCGCCGCCGGCACCAGCGCTCCGGACATCGGTTCGCTGGCCGCCCAGTTGCGCTTTGCCCACCGGCCCCCGCGGCTCAACTCCGCCGGCATTGAGGTCGACGCGCTCGGCGTCTCCTACGACCGGCTGCTGGGCCTCCCGCTTGATCGGTCGGAGACGCTGCCGACCGAGGTGTTCGGGGCATCGGGTGGCGCGGCGCTCTACCGGCGGGCGATGCTCGACCAGATTGGAGGGTTCGACCCCAGCTTCTTCGTCTTCATGGAGGACGCCGACGTCGCCTGGCGGGCGCGGATGGCCGGCTGGCGGTGCGTATACGTCCCCTCGGCCGTCGTCCACCACCACCATTCGGCGACCGCTCGTCACCGCTCCGCGTTCAAGCACCTGCACGTCGGTCGCAACCGGGTCCGGCTCGTAGCCAAGAACATGGATTCGAGGGCGCTCGCGCGACGGGCCGTCGGGATGATCGTCTACGACCTCGCGTACGTGACGTTTCACGTGGCGGTCGACCGGACGCTGGCTCCGCTCCGCGGCCGATTGCTCGGGCTGCGCGACTGGCGCCATTACCGGCGGATCGGGGCGTCGACACGCCGTCCGGTTCCGCTCGCCCCGACGCGGGGGCTGCGCGCGGCAGCTCGTCGTCGCGCCAGCTACCTGGCGGGGCGCAACCCGTGAGCCGCGCCCCACTCGCCGTTCCTGCCGTAATCGTTCACGACTGGTTCGCCGGCTACCACGGGTCAGATCGGGTCGTCGAGACGCTCCGATCGTGCCTGTTTGCGCCCGAGTTCGAACCCGACGTGATGACGTTCCACGCCGAGCACGACCTGATCCCCCCGGCGCTCGCGGCCGCAATCGTCGCCGAGTCCCGGCTCGCGCGGCTCCCGGGCGTCCGCCAGCGCGGCCACGACAATGGGCGCTGGCGATACCTGC
This sequence comes from uncultured Thermoleophilaceae bacterium, assembly GCA_963790245.1. GTDB lineage: Bacteria > Actinomycetota > Thermoleophilia > Solirubrobacterales > Thermoleophilaceae > JACCVG01. The sequence goes on along the minus strand of CAWBNP010000002.1, from coordinate 223,604 downwards.
TGCCCTACATGCCGCGCTGGTTCGGCCGGCTGGACCTCGATCGTTACGACCTCGTGCTCTCCTCCGCGCACGCCTGCGCGGCGGGCGTCCACAAGCGTCCCGGGGCAGTCCACGTCTGTTACTGCCATGCCCCGATGCGATACGCCTGGAACCCCGAGATCGACGATCGCCGGGCAGGTCCGCTCGCCAGCCGGATGCTGCGCCTGCTCGCCCGCCGGATGAGAGCTGCCGACCGGCGCGCGTCGCGTCTGCCAGACGTCTACGTCGCCAACTCGACTGCCGTGCAAGAACGGATCCAGCGGTTCTACGGACGGGACTCGACGGTCGTCCATCCACCCGTCGACACCGCGGCGATCGCGCCGGGCCCCGAGCGGCGATCGGGCTTTCTCTGGGTCCACAGGCTGGTGCCCTACAAGCAGCCGCTGCTCGTCGCCGAGTCCTTCCGGGGGCTCGACTCGCGGCTGACGATGGTCGGCGTGGGTCCCCTCGAGGGGGAGCTCCGTGCGTCGCTGCCCGAAAACGTCGAGCTGCGCGGCTGGGTGGACCGGGACGAGCTGGTCGAGCTCTACCGAGGAGCCGAAGGGTTCATCCACGTGGGCGAGGAGGACTTCGGGATCTCGATGGTCGAGGCCCTAGCGGCCGGGACGCCGGTGATCGGCCTGGCGCGCGGCGGCGCGACCGACATCGTCCGCGACGGGATCGACGGGCTGTTGATCGACGACGCCGACCGCGCATCGCTGCGAGCGGCGATTTCCGGCATCCACGGCCGAGACTGGGATCGGGGCGCGCTCAGCGATCGAGCCCGCGAGTTCTCGACCGAGCGCTTCGTCGAGCGGATGCGCGCGATCATCGACCCGCTGCTGGCCGGATGAGAACAGTTGCCGTCTTTCACATCGCCGAAACGAGCGGCCCGTCGAAGACCCTCCTCCCGAGCCTCGAGCGGCTGGCTGAACACGGATCGCTGGAGGTCGTCGTGCCGTTGCCCGGAGGAGCCGTCCTCCCGGGGACCGTGGCGGCGGACTACTCCGCCCTGGCGAGCCTCTCCTCCCTCCCCTACGCCACCCTCATGGTCCCACGGACCGTCGGTGCCCTCGTCCGCGAGCCGAGTCGCTGCTACCGGGAGGTGATCGCCTTTCGCCGGCACTTCCGGACGCTCGCGCCCGATCTGGTCGTCGTCGCCACCGGCGTTCTCCCCTCCGCGCTGCTCGCGGCGCGGCTCGAGCGAGTGCCCGTTATAGCCCGGGTTGCGGAGATCTTCGAGAAGGGTCACGTCGAAGGCCGCGCACGGCGGGTCGCCGGACAAGCGCTGCTCGCCGTTCTGCAGCGGACCGCGGATGTGATCGTGTGCTCGTCCGAGCCGATCGCGGCCCAGTTCAGCGCCCCGGTAAGGACGATCGCACCGGGAATCGATCCTCACCACGCCAACGGAGATGGCGCGGGGCTGAGGACTCGCCTCGGGATAGCGCCGGACGAACCGCTGATCGCCGTGGTCGGCAACATCACCGAAGCCCGCGGCCAGGACCTCGCCATCACCGCCCTCGCGCAGGTTCGCGCCCGCCACCCCGGCGCGCGGCTGCTGATCGCCGGAGCGGCCCACGACCGGCCTGCCGACTCCGCCTACGCCGAGCGGCTGCGCGCAATCGCCGGCGCCGAGCAGCTCGCCGACGCGGTGATCTTCGGCGGCTTCATCAGCGAGATCGCCGACGTCTACGCCGCGGCCGACGTGCTGCTCAACCCGGCCCGCTTCAATGAGCCTTTTGGCCGCGTGGCGCTGGAAGGACTGCTGGCCGGATGCCCCGTCGTCGCGACGCGGGTCGGTGCGATCCCATCCGTTCTGCGCGCGGATGAGGACGCGCTGCTGGTCCCGAGGGAGGATCCGGGCGCGATCGCCGCGGCACTCACCCGCCTGCTCGGTGATCGAGAGCTCGCGGCCCAGATGGCCGAGCGCGGCAGGGCCCGCGTGCTACGCGACTTCGGAACTCAGCGCGTCGCCGACGAGTTCGAGCAGGTCGCCCGCTCGATCACGCCCGCTACGGCGTGGGAGTAATCCGGTACGCGTCGAAAACGGACTCGATGTTCCTCACCCGCTGGATGCAGGCCTTGAGGGCCTTGACGTCGCCGACCTCGAGCACGAACCGGTCCTTGACCATCGGCTGGTCGACGATGCAGCGCGCCTCGAGGATGTTCACGCCGCTCTCGGAGAACGCCCGCGAGAGGTCCTCGAGCAGCCGCGGGCGATCCCAGGCGTCGATCTGGAGCTCGACCCGGAACGACGTGATCGACTCCGAGTCCCAGCCGACCTTGGTGAACCGCTCGGGATTGCGCATGAGCGCCTTGGAGTTCGGGCAGTGCTCGTGATGGATCGTGATGCCCTTGCCGAGTGAGATGTAGCCGACGATCGGATCGCCGGGCACCGGCCGGCAGCACTTCGCCATCCGCAGCATCACGTCGTCGGCGCCCTCGACCTTGATCCCGTAGCTCGAGGACTGTCGCGTCGGGCCTGGCGACCTCGACCTTCTTGAGGAGATCAGGTCGTCGGCCACTCCCGGCTCCGCGACCGACTCGCCCTCCTTGAGCCGCTGCATGCACCTTGTTGGTGGCGACGCGGGCCGAGATCTTGGACTGGCCGAGCGCGATGTAGAACTCGTCGGCCTTGCGGAAGCCCATCTCGCGGATCACGTCGGCGAGCAGCGGCGATCCGGTGATGCGCTGCGGCGGCAGCCCCTGGCGCTTGAGCGTCTCGTGGAAGCAGCTCGCGCCCGGCGCGCTCGGAGTCCTCGCGGCGCTCGCGCTGGAACCAGGCCCTGATCTTCGACTGCGCGCGCGTGGTCTTGGCCAGCGCGAGCCAGTCGCGCGAGGGGCCGCGCTCCTTCTTCGAGGTCAGCACCTCGCAGATGTCGCCCGACTTGAGCTCGTAGTGCAGCGGCACGATCTTGCCGTTGACCTTGGCCCCGACGCAGCGGTGGCCGACATCCGTGTGGACCTCGTAGGCGAAGTCGAGCGGCGTGGCGCCGGCCGCCAGCGACTTGACCTCGCCGCGCGGCGTGAACACGAAGACCTCGTCCTCGAACAGGTCGACCTTGAGCCCCTCGACGAACTGCTGGGGGTCCTTGAGGTCGCCCTGGAAGTCGACCATCTGCTTGAGCCACTCCACCTTGCCTCTCGGCGCGGCCGGCGGCGTCCTTGTAGAGCCAGTGGGCCGCGACCCCGAACTCGGCGGTCTCGTGCATCTCGCCGGGTTCGGATCTGGATCTCCAGCGGCCGCCCCTCGGGCCCGATCACCGTGGTGTGGAGCGCCTGGTACATGTTGAACTTGGGCATCGCGACCCAGTCCTTGAAGCGGCCCGGGAGCGGCTTCCAGAGCGAGTGGATCGACGCCGATCGTGCCGTAGCAGTCCTTGACCGAGTCCACCAGCACGCGCATCGCGGTCAGGTCGTAGATCTCGTTGAACTCGCGCCCCTTGCGGGTCATCTTCACGTAGATGGAATAGAAGTGCTTGGCGCGGCCGGAGATCTCGGAGTCGATGTCGACCTCGTCGAGCTCCTGCTGCAGGTAGCGTGCCGCGCGCGCCACGTACTCCTCGCGCTCCTTGCGCTGCTGGTTGACCAGCCCCTTGATCTCCTTGTACTTGCGCGGGTGGAGCGTGGCGAAGGCCAGGTCCTCGAGCTCCCACTTGATCGCGTGGATGCCCGAGCCGATGCGCGAGTGGAGCGTAGATCTCGAGCGTCTCGCGTCGCCTTCTCCTGCTGCTTCTGCTTCGGCAGCGCGGCGATCGTGCGCATGTTGTGCAGCCGATCGGCGAGCTTGATCAGGACGACGCGCACGTCCTGCGCCATCGCGACGATCATCTTGCGGTAGTTCTCGGCTTGGCTCTCGTCGCGGCTCGAGAACGTGATGCCGGTCAGCTTCGTGACGCCGTCGACGAGCGCGGCGACCTCGTCGCCGAAGTCGGCCGGACCTCGTCGAGCGACGCGCGTCGTGTCCTCGACGGTGTCGTGCAGCAGCGCGGCGCAGAGCGTCTCGGAGTCGAGTCGCATGCCCGCGCAGATCTTGGCCACGCCGACCGGGTGGGTGATGAACTCCTCGCCGGAGCGGCGCCGCTGGTTGTCGTGGCGGCTGTAGGAGAACTCGAAGGCGCGCGTCGATCAGGTCGCGATCCAGACGCGCTCGGCCGTCGGGCGGCGCGTGCTCCTCGATCACCGCGAACAGATCCGCGAGCAGCTCGGGAGCATCGCCGTCGATACGCGCGAGCGCCCCGACAGGACTCCGCTCGAACTCCTGATTGCCGGTCGTGCGCGCCATCCCAGCCAATTCTAGATGGCGTGGCCGCTACCCTTGACCCGCTTTGCAACCGAACCTCATCGTCATCGGCGCGCAGAAATGCGGGACCAGCGCACTCCACTACTACCTCCGCCAGCACCCGGAGATCGCGATGTCGAAGCCGAAGGAGCTCAACTTCTTCATCGAGACGCGCAACTGGGAGCCAGGGCGTCGACTGGTACTAGGAGCCATTGGCCGACGGCTCCGAGCCCGTGCGCGGCGAGGCCTCGCCCAACTACACGGCGCATCCGCATTTCCGCGGGGTCCCGGAGAAGATGCGCTGAGGTCGTGCCGGACGCGAAGCTCGATCTTCCTGGTCCGTGACCCGGTCTCGCGGATGATCTCCCAGTACATCCACAACTACACCAAGCGCGCCGAGCACCGAGACCTCGCGACAACGCTGCTCGATCCGAAGCAAGACCTACGTGAACCGCAGCCGCTACATGTTCCAGTGGAGCAGTTCCTGCCCTACTACCCGCGCGAGTACATTCCTGATTCTCGACTCCGGCGACCTGCGCGACGACCGGATGGAGACGCTCGCGCGAATCTTCCGGTTCGTCGGTGTCGCGATGGCTTCACCTCCAAGAAGTACAAGGAGGAAAAGCACCGGACCGCCGATAAGGAGCGACTCAACCGCTTCGGCGCCTGGGCGCTCAACAACCTCTCGCGCCCGAACTACAACCGGATGCAAGCGCGTGCTGCCGCTCGGCAAACCGGTCGATCGCCCGGTGATCGACGAATCGCTCCAGACAGAGCTCGTGGAACGGTTGAAGCCCGACGCCGACCGCTTCCGCGAGTTCAGCGGCGAGTTGTTCGCCGAACTGGTCCGGTCTAGCGGCTCGCCGACGGCTCAGCGCCGTCTGCTCCGCCTCGAGGCCGGAACGCAGCCGATCCCGCTCGGCGACCGCCGCGGTGAACGTGGCGGAACTCTCGAGGGAAGTGGGCCGTTGCTCGAGCAGCCGGCACCGCTCGGCCCCCGGGGCGAGATCGACCGCGGCCAGCTCGAGCTCGGCGAGCACCGCCAGCAGCCGCGCGCAGATCCGCGGGTCGTATGAGCGCTTCTGCGGGCCTCGCAGCGCCGCCTCGAGCTCGCGCCCGGCCAGCTCCCCCCGCTCTCCCTGAGCGTCCTGTAGAGCGTTGCGAGGGGCTCTGCGCAGAGCGGTCCGGCGCTCGAGGACCTCGAGGGCGAATGCGATCTCCGGCTCGCCCCACGCGGCGACCACCTCGCATGGCCCCTCGTACTCCACGACCGGCGGGTCAAGGGCGAGCAGATGGCCGAACTCGGAGGGCGGTCCGGCGAGCAGGTCGACCCACTCGCAGGCGGCCAGCCGCCCCTCGGGCGCCCGGCCCGCGAGCAGCCGCTCGATGCCCTCGCGACGGGCACCGAGATCCGCGCAGACGACGAGGATCGGAGCCTCGAGGCTGAACAGCTCAGCCGCGGTCGCGACGAGGCCGACACCACGCCGGTCGATTAACGCCCCGGCGGGGCCGCCGGCGCCGGTCGCGGGCGCCGACAGCGCCCGCACGCGGTCCATGAACCCTTCACCCGCGGCGGCGTCCACCACCATCCGGACGGTGTCGCGAGCATGCCGCTCAGGATCGGCCGCGCAGACACCGAGCCGCCCCAACGGTCGATCTCGAGTGTCAGGACTGCATCCTGTGGAGCCCCAATCCGGTCCTCGAGTGACCGGGGCGTGCACCGAAACGCGACCGACCGGGCGCGCCCTCCTCCCCCGACGAGCGCCATCCGCGCGTGCTGGCCGTCGTCGCCCATCGGCCGGACGTCCTCGACCGACACCCCGGGGGCGACCAGAACCGGCTCTCGGTTGGCCGCGCCGAACGGCGCGAGCAGGCGCAGCGACTCGGCCAGGTCGAGACCCAGCCGTGCCGGCGAGACGATTGCATCGACCTCAGCCGAGGCGCCGAGATCGCGCTCGTCGATCCTTGCGCGGGCGACGCTCTCGAATGCCGTCCGGAACGCGTCGAGGCGATCGGCGTCGAGCTCGACCCCGGCAGCCGCACGATGGCCGCCGAACCGGCTCAGAAGGTGGGCGCATCCCGACTGAGCGCCCCGTGAAGGTCGAAGCCCGCCCACGAGCGGCCCGAGCCGCGGCCAACCCCGTCCTCGAGCCCGATCACCAGCGCCGGCCGGTGGTGGCGCTCGGCCAGTCGCGAGGCGACGATCCCGAGGACGCCCGGATGCCAGTCCCTCCCCCGCCACGACGGTCACGCCGATCCTCCTCGTACTCGGCACGCGCGCTCTCGGCGCGAAGACGATGCGGGTCTCCCGGTCCCGACGATCGCGGTTGAGCAGGTCGAGCTCGTCCGCGATCGCGCCGGCTCGGTCCTCATCCTCGGTGAGCACCAGCTCGAGCGCCGCCTCGGCGGTCCGCATCCGGCCGGCGGCGTTGATCCTCGGGCCCGAGCCGGAAGCCCGGCCGTCCGCTCGTCGGCTGACCCCGGCTCCAACCCGCGAGCGCATCAGGGCCCGCAGTCCGGGCCGGCGCGTGCGCTGGAGCGCGCCGAGCCCGTCCCGAACCAGTCGCCGGTTCTCGCCGTGCAGCGGCACGACGTCGCAGATCGTGGCGAGCGCCACCAGATCGAGCTCGTCGTGCTCCGCCGCCGGAAGCCGGCGACGTTGCCGGAGCGCGACCGAGAGCTTGTGGGCTACGCCCGCTGGCGCACAGATCCGCGAACGGGTATCCGCTCGAGCACCGGATGGAGGATCGGGCAGTCCGGCAGCGGATCGGCCGGCTGGTGGTGGTCGGTGACGATCGAGTCGATGTCCGCCGGCCCGGGCGCGGTCGATCTCCGCGCACCGCGTGATCGCGCAGTCGACCGTGATCAGCAACCCGGTGCCCGGCGCCGACAGCCGATCGACAGTGCGTCGGATCAAGCCGTAGCCGTCCTCCAGCCGGCTCGGGATATGCCACGCGGGATCGGCCCCGAGGTCGCGCAGCGCGCCGACGAGGATCGCGGTCGAGGAGACGCCGTCGACGTCGTAGTCCCCGTGGACGACGATCCGGCTGCCACGGCGCGACGTGACTCGATGATGAGGTCGCACGCGTCCGCGATGTCCCCGAGCAGCGACGGGTGGTGGTGCTCATCGGCGGCGAAGAACGACGGGCGGCCTCAGGACCGGCGTAAGCCGCGGCGGACAGGATCGCCGCGAGCTGCGAGCGACAATCCCGAGCTCGTGCGCGAGGCCGTCGACCAGGGCCGGCGGGCAGGGGGACGCCGACCAGCGGACGAGATCTTCCATCGGGCCATCATCACGACGCCGCCCGACGGAACCGCGCGCGCTCAGTCCTCGGTCTATTCCAGCTTCGAACCGTAGACGTACGAGAGCCCGAGCGCGATCAGCGCGCCGGGCATCGCGATGACCGCCTCGAGCATCCCGGGTGGATTGCCGGGCGGAACCGAAGCCGGACACGATGAACCCGAAGAGGCTCCACCGGCCGCGGCGACGAGAAACGAGCCGACGATCCCGCCCCAGAACCGATCCGGGACCCACACCGTGAAGTGCCAGACGGCGATGCCGATCATCACCCAGACCAGAACGGTCATCGCTCTCCGTCCTCCTTCCGTCCGGCGCGTCCGAGCCGGCTGACGGCCGAACCGCCCTTGCGTCGGCTCGGCGGTCTGTGGCTGATCGAGCTTCGGGGCCGCGCTGCTTGCGCGCGGGACCGCTCGCCATCAGGCTGCCGAGCGAGACCTCGAAGTAGGCGGGCACGACGCCACCGTGATCCTCCATCACGATCTGCCGCCGGCGGCGGTATAGCGGCTCCCGCTCCTTCCACTCCGTCAGCACCGGGGCCGCGATGAAGATCGAGGAGTAGGTGCCCGACGCGACGCCGACCAGCAGCGCGAAGCCGAAGTCCTGCAGCGTCTCGCCGCCGAAGAACATCAGACGCGGCGATCGGGAACAGCGTCGAGAAGCTCGTGACCAGCGATCGGATGAGCACCTCGGACATCGAGCGATTGACCATCTGGGAGAAGGTCGCGCGCGGCATCCGGGGCACGTTCTCCCGTATTCGGTCGAACACGATGATCGTGTCGTAGAGCGAGTAACCGAGGATCGTGAGCAGGGCCGCGACCGTCGAGGTCGTCAGCTCCCGCTCTGTGAGCGCGTAGACCCCTCCCGTGATCAGCATGTCGTGGGTCAGCGCGATCAGGACGGGGACGGCGTACTTGAACTCGAACCTGCAGCCCGATGTAGATCGAGATCAGGAACAGCGACGCGATGATCGCGATGATCGCCGTGTACGCGATCTGCTCGCCGAACGTCGGCCCGATCGAGCTCGTCGAGTAGTCCGCCTGGCTGACACCGAAAGCGCCGTCGAGTGCGTCGCGAACAGCTGCCTACTCGTCGGGCTGCAGCGCCGGGACAGCGATCTGCACGACGGTGTCGCCGAGCTCCGGCTCCTCGACCGTCTGGACCTTGGCGTCGCGGTACTCTCCGGCAGGGACTGGCGGACCTGGTCGACGGTCGCCGGCTGCTCGAGCGGAGTCTTGATACGCGTGCCCGAGGAGAAATCGATGCCGAAGTTGATCCCGAGTGTCGCGATCGCGAGCGCTCCGGCGCGGATGATCAGCCCCGAGGCGGAGAAGAACCACTCGAGGCACCGGTGAAGTCGAAGCGGAAGCGCAGGCCTTCTCGCCCCGAGCGCCGAGCGCGTGGCGGGAGCGGAGGATCCGCGAGTCGGGCGATCGAGCCGAGGATCGCCGAGGTGGCGAGCACCGCCGTGAAGAGCGAGCACGAGCACGCCGATACCGAGCGTGAACGCGAACCCCTTGACGCCCGCGGTCGCGAGCGTGAACAGGATGAAGGCGACGCCGATCGTCACCACGTTCGCGTCGATGATCGTTCGGAGGGCCTTGCCGTAGCCGCTCGTGATCGCCGCCGGAATCGACCGCCCGGCGCGCGCCTCCTCCTTGATTCGCTCGAAGATGACGATATTCGCGTCGGCCGCGACGCCGAGGGTCAGGATCAGTCCGGCGATCCCGGGAAGCGTCAGGGTGATCGGGATCAGCTTCACGAGCGCGAACAGGAAGATCGCGTAGGTGACGAGGGCGAGAGCGGCAACCATGCCGAGGACGCGGTAGAAGAGCGATCAGGAAGAGCAGCGTCAGGAGTAGCCCGACGGCGGCCGCGATCAGGCCCTGATCGAGCGCCTGGGCACCGAGCGAGGCCGAGATCTGGGTCTGGGAGATCAGCTTGAGCTAGATCGGCAGCGAGCCGATCCGCAGGTTGTTGGCCAGGTCGTTGGTCGCGTCGAGGTCGCCGATGTTGTTGATCTGGGCGCCAGTGCGACCGTCGATGCCGGTCGGGGTTCTCGACGTAGTCGATCGACGCAGCGAGACGATCTGGTCGTCGAGCGTGATCGCGAACGCTCTGGAAGCTCGTCGATCTCGCCTGGCCGAAGACGCCGCAGAGCCGAGGCCGCGCTCGGCGATCTGGCGGGTGATCGCGGCGAACGCCTTCTGCCCGACTCCGTGAACTCCATCGCGACGACCTGCTCCTGCGTGCGCGAGTCGGTCTGGACCTTGCGGGTCCTTGATCTCGTTGCCGGAGAGAGCGGCATCGTCCTCGAGGATGAAGTAGCGCTCCGCGCCCGGCTTGGAGCGGCGGGGCTCCAGGCGCCAGTTCCTGCTGGACCAGGACGACGCCTTGCGGGACGGTCAGTACGTCGCTGTCGTCAGGCAGCTCCGGACTCGGCGGGATCGCCTCGAGCTCGTGCCGCGCAGTCGATGCCCTCCGGGACCTTGCGCCGCTGCCCGGAGCCCTCGGCGTTCTCGACGAACTCGGAGAGCAGGCTCTTGCAGTCGGGGTCGCGGCCCGGCGATTCGGCGCTCGTCCGGTCCGAAAAGGTAGTACTTGGTGGCGCCGGTGTCGTTGAGGCGATCGGCGTCCTCGGGGGTCGCGGTCGACTCCGGCGGAACGTCGTCGGCGTCCGCGCGCGGCTCGACCTTGGCGGCGCGCTCGATGGCGTCGCGCAAGAGCAGCGGCCGCACGCGTGTGGACGGGTCGGGCTCTCCGGGGATGAAGGCGCTTTGGACCTCAGCCAGGGTCTGCGATCTCCCCCTCGCTGGTGAAGACGTTCGTCTCCCAGTCGTAGAACTGGAGCTGGGCGGTAGTGCCGACCTGCTCGATCGCCCGGTCGGCGTTTGCCACATCGGGCAGGCTGATCGAGATCTGGTCCGGCCCGGCGCGCTGGATCTCCGGCTCGGAGACGCCGAGCGAGTCGGTTCGCTTGCGGATCGTGCCGATCGCGTCATCGATCGTCTGGGGCGTGATCTCGGGAACCTTCGGAGTCGGAACGCCCTGATAGATCAACTCCACCCCGCCGCGCAGGTCGAGGCCGAGACGGGTCGGCATTGTCAGGATCACCGCGACCGCGCCACCCAGCAGGGCGAGGACGGCGAGGATGATCGCGAGATTGCGGCGGCGGTCGGTCACTGGGGTGTGCGCTCGGCGCTCGGCGTGAGGACGAGCAGCAGGCCGCCGTCGTCGTCGTAGGCGGGGAAGATGTCGGCCCTCGCGGGCTCGGGGCGGTCGCCGTCGGCGTGCACGGTGACTGGCTTGTCGAGCACGCGTACGCCCCATTCGAGCGCCGTGCCGATGTGGTCGGTGTCGGCGCCGAAGTCCAGGCCCAGCACTTCGCGCACGTCTTGGCCGAGGGCCTCCTCCTCGCCGAGGCCGGTCAGCTCGCGGACACCGCGGCCCACGCCGATCACCCGCGCGTCGGCGTCGCAGACGACAAACGCCGCCGTCGGCGCCGGGTAGTAATCGTCGAGCAGTTCGAACAGGAAGCCGAAACCACAGTTGGAGCAGCCACGCGCCCGCTCGCTGAAGCCGGCCGTTCGTTCACTCGCGACGCTGCGGTTCCCGCAGTTGGGGCAGATGAAGTGGGCCATCTCGACGGCTGAGGTTAGAACAACCGCTCGCCCGCGCGCCCCGGGGCGGCGAGACCAAGGTGCGCGTAAGCCGCCGCGGTCGCGATTCGTCCTCGCGGCGTCCGCTGCAGCAGACCGCGCTGGAGGAGGTACGGCTCGTAGACGTCCTCGATCGTGTCCGCCTCCTCGGCGACGGCGATCGCGAGCGTCGAGAGACCGACCGGACCCCCGCCGAACTTCTCGCAGATCGCGCGCAGGATCTCGCGATCGAGCCGGTCGAGCCCCTCTGCGTCGACCTCGAGCAGGTCGAGTGCCTCGCCGGCGCCGGTGGCGTCGATCCGCCCGGCGCCCCGAACTTCAGCGAAATCGCGCGCGCGTCGCAACAGCCGATTGGCGACACGCGGCGTGCCGCGCGAGCGGGTCGCGATCGCGAGCGCGCCCGCCGGATCGATCTCGATACCGAGGATGCCGGCCGACCGCACGACGATCTCGGCGAGCTCGGCTGGCGCGTAGTGATCGAGGCGATGGGTGACGCCAAACCGATCCCTCAGCGGCGTCGTCAGCAGACCCGCCCGGGTCGTGGCGCCGATCAGGGTGAACGGCTGCAGGTCGAGCGTGACGACGCGGGCCCCCGCTCCGGCACCGACCGTGATCGGCAGCTGACGGTCTTCCATGGCCGGGTAGAAGGTCTCCTCCAGCGCGCGCGGCAGCCGATGGATCTCGTCGACGAAGAACACCGAGCCGGGCTCGAGCGCCGACAGGAAGGCTGCCACATCGGCCTTGCGCTCCAGCGCCGGACCGCTGGTCGCTACGAACGTCGCCTCCAGCTCGTTGGCGATGATCTGCGCGAGCGACGTCTTGCCGAGGCCCGGAGGGCCGGCGAGTAGCACGTGGTCGAGCGGCTCGCCTCGGCCGCGCGCCGCCTCGATGAAAACCGCGAGCTGGCTCTTGACGCCGTCCTGGCCGACGAAATCCTCGAGTCGCCGGGGCCGAAGGGAGCGGTCGACGTCCTCCTCCCCCGGGATCGGATCGGGCTGCGCCATCCGCTCGATCCCGGGCGTACGAATCACCGAGCACCCCGGAGAGCACCGGCGATGAGCTCTTCAGCGGTTTCGCCGGCGGTTCGGTCGAGCAGCCGGTCGGCCTCTTCGGGAGTGAAGCCGAGGCCGGTCAAACCCTCGCGCGCGACGGTCCGCGGATCGTCGCTGCGGGTGATCACGATGTCGTCGACGGGCCGATCGGCCACCCGTCCACGCAACTCGACGATCACCCGTTCGGCGGTTCGCTTGCCGATTCCCGGCACCGACTGGAAGCGAGCGGCGTCGCCGCTCGCCAGTGCGTTCAGCAGTTCACGTGGGGTACCCGAGGAGAGCACCGCCAGCGCGACCTTCGGGCCGACGCCCTGGACACCGAGCAGCATCAGGAATAGGTCGCGCTCGTCGTCGGTCGCAAACCCGTAGAGCTGAAGGCTGTCGTCGCGCACGATCAGGTGGGCGTGCAACAGCGCCTCCTTGCCGGGCGAGGGCACGCCCCGGAGCGTCTCGGCCGATACCGCGAGCCGGTACCCGACGCCGTCGCACTCGATCACGACATGGTCGGGCGTCCGTGAAAGCAGGGTCCCGCGCACCGAGGCGATCACGCTACGGCCGCCCTCATCGGTGCGGAGCTCGCATGACAGATGGCGACCGCGAGCGCATCGGCCGCGTGGTCGGGCTCGGGCGGCGCAGGCAATCCGAGCAGCGCGCCGACCATCCGCTGGACCTGGTCCTTGGGCGCGCTCCCGCTGCCGCAGACGCTCTTCTTGATCGCCTGCGGGGTATAGGAGAAGCTCGGGATCCCGGCTTGGCCGGCGGCCAGCAGGACGACGCCGCGGGTTTCCGCGACGGCCATCGCGCTGCGGATGTTGCGGTTGAAGAACAGGTCCTCGACGGCCACTGCATCAGGTTCGTACTCGGCGATCAGCCTGGTCACGCGCGCATGGATGCCGACCAGCGACTCATGGATCACGCCACCGTCGAGCGCGCCCATCTCGGCGCCGCGGCTCATCACCACGCCGTAGCCGGTGTTGGCGGTTCCCGGATCTATGCCCAACACGATCACCATCGTGTTGATTCTGCGCCGCAGCGCGGACGCCTTCCGCCCCGATCGGCGCGAAACATCGCGCGGCCGGCCGAAGATCGCGTGCGCCGGACCCGGTGAGGTCACGCGACTGCGCGCTCGAGCAACTCCTCGTCGGCCTCGAAGTTGGCGTGCACCGCGCTGACGTCGTCGTGATCCTCCAGCGCTTCCAGCAACCGCAGCAGCGCGCCGAGCTGGGCTTCGGTGACGTCGACCCGGTTGGCGGGCCGCATCGTCACCTCCGCCGATTCGAGCTGGACGCCCGCGCCCTCGAGCGCCTCCCGAACCGCCGTGAAGGCGGCCGGCTCGGTCACGATCTCGAACAGATCCGCTTCGGTCACCACGTCCTCCGCGCCGGCGTCGATCGCCACCATCAGCTCTTCCTCGACATGACGGGCGCCGTCGACGATCACGACACCCTTCTTCTCGAAGTTCCACGCGACCGAGCCCGGCTCGCCGAGCCCGCCGCCACTCGAGCTGAACATGTACCGCACCTCGGACCCGGTGCGATTGCGGTTATCGGTGAGGGCGTCGACCAGAACGGCGACACCGCCCGGGCCGTAGCCCTCGTAAACGACGTGCTCGATCGCTGCCGCGTCGGCGTCGGCGCCGGTGCCCTTGGCGACCGCGCGCTCGATGTTGTCCTTGGGCATGCTCGCGTCCCGGGCCTTCTGGATCGCCAGGGCGAGCGCGGGATTGCCGATCGGGTCTCCGCCGCCCTCGCGCGCTGCGACCTGGATCCCCTTCGAAAGCTTCGTGAAGAGCTTGCCCCGCTTGGCGTCAGCCGCGCCCTTCTTGTGCTTGATCGAAGACCACTTCGAATGACCTGACATGGCTCGATTCTAGATCGCCATCCGACGCGCGAGCGCCTCAGGCGTCGTCCGCGACTATCCTGGCCCCCCTTTGAACGCCTCGACCGACAGCGCGCGATCGCGCGAGCCGGCGCTGATCAGCGTCGTCGCGCCAGTCCTCGATGAGGAAGCGACAGTCGGCTCCTTCCACGAGCGAGTCAGGAGCGCACTCGAGCCGCTCCCGTTCGAACTGGTGCTGGTCGATGACGGCTCGACCGACGGGACGCCCGCCCTGCTGCGTGGCATGGCGGCGGCTGATCCGCGCGTCCGCGTGATCACGCTGTCGCGGAACTTCGGGTACCAGGCGGCGGTCACTGCCGGGCTCGACCACGCCCAGGGGGACGTCATCGTGACGATCGATTCCGACCTCCAGGACCCGCCCGAGCTGATTCTCGACATGTTGGACCGCTGGCGAACCGGCGCCGACGTCGTCTACGGGTACCGCGAGGAGCGTCCGGGCGAGACCTGGGTCAAGCTCGCGACGGCGCGCTGGTTCACGAAGCTGTTCGCGTGGGTGGCGCAGATCGACCTCCCGCACAACGTCGGCGACTACCGGCTGCTGGACCGCCGCGCGGTCGATGCGTTGCTCTCGATGCGCGAGCACAGTCGGTTCATGCGCGGGATGGCCGTCTGGATCGGCTACACGCAGACCACCGTCCCCTACGTGCGCGACGCGCGTCACGCCGGGAAGACGCGCTACCGCTGGGCGACGCTGATCAGGATCTCGCTCGATGCGCCTGACCTCTTACTCACGCGCGCCGCTGAGGCTCGCCACCGTGATCGGTTTCCTCGTATCGGCGCTCACGTTCCTGGCGATTCCGTTGGTGATCATCGGCCGGCTGTTCGGCGTGTACGTCGAGGGGATCACCTCGGTCCTGCTCGCGGTGCTCGCCCTCGGCGGCATTCAGCTGATCACTCTCGGAATCGTCGGCGAGTACGTCGCGAGGGTGTACGACGAGGTCAAGCGCCGGCCGCTCTACCTGGTCAAGGAAGAGGACCGATGAGGTACGCGGTTCTGGGCGCGGGCATGGCGGGTTTGACGGCGGCGCACCGGCTGGCGAGCGAGGGCCATCAGGTCGACGTCTACGAGCGCTGGCCGGGACTCGGCGGGGAGGCGGCCACGCTCGACACGGGTGACGGCGTGCTGCTCGAGCGCTACTACCACCACCTGTTCACGAGCGACCGGCACATCGCCGACCTGTGTGACGAGATCGGCCTCCCGGACGTGCTCGAGCGCTGGCCCTCGAG
This sequence comes from uncultured Thermoleophilaceae bacterium, assembly GCA_963790245.1. Taxonomy (GTDB): domain Bacteria; phylum Actinomycetota; class Thermoleophilia; order Solirubrobacterales; family Thermoleophilaceae; genus JACCVG01. The sequence goes on along the minus strand of CAWBNP010000002.1, from coordinate 208,169 downwards.
CGTCGCGATGTTCGCAGAGGGCGCGCTCCATCCCTTCACCAGCCCGCTCGACCTCTTGCGCTACAAGCCGCTCTCGCTGTTGTCTCGGATCCGGCTCGGCATCGCCGTCGTCCTGCTCCAGAAGCGCGGCCGGGCCGTCGAGCCCTACGAGCCGATCACAATCCGCGCGTGGGTCGAGCGCAATATGGGCCGCGAGGTCTACGCCAAGCTCTGGGGTCCACTGCTGCGCGGCAAGTTCGGTGACCGGGCCGACCAGATCTCGATGTCGTGGCTCTGGGCGAAGCTTCACAACCGCCGCCAGACGACCGGCGAGGAGGCTCGGCAGGAGCTGCTCGTCTATCCCAACGGCACCTTCGAGACGATCTTCGTCCGGCTCGTCGAGCGGATCGAGGAGCGCGGTGGACGGGTACTGATCGACCGCCCGGCGGCCCGAGTCGCGCGCGACGGCGACGGGTTCGCGGTCACCGCCGGCGCGCCCGACTCCTTCCGGCGGGGGCTTGACCCGCGCGAGTTCGAGCACGCCGGTGTGGAGCATTACGACGGCGTCGTCGCAGCGCTGCCCTCCGACATCTTCGAGGAGCTACTGGACCCGGATCTCGCGCGCAGAGATCGGCGAGCGGTACCTCGGCAAGCTCCGCTCGATCGAGTACTTCGCCGCGCTCTGCGTCGTGCTTGAACTCGATCGCCAGTTCCACCCCTACTACTGGACCAACATCGCCGACGCCGACCTGCGCTTCATCGGGCTGATCGAGCAGACCAACCTCGTTCCCAGGGAGCGCTACGGCGGCCGCCGGTTCCTCTACATCGCCAACTACCTGCCGCGCGACGACGAGCTGCTCGACCTCGACCTCGACGGGGTGATGGAGGTCTACGAGGCCGGCCTGCGCAAAGTCAACCCCGCTTATTCCTCCGAGTGGATCCGGAACGCGTGGCTGTTCAAGGATCCCGCCGCCCAGCCGGTCGTCCTGCCGAACTATCGCGACCGGATGCCCGCCCTTCAGACCCCGGCGCCGGGCCTGATGCTCGCCAACACGACCCAGGTCTATCCCGACGATCGGGGCACCAACTACGCCGTCGAGATCGGCGAGCGCGCGGTCAGGGAGTTGATCGGCCGATGAGCCAGTCGATCCCGCCCGACGTCTATGACCGCGACTACTTCCTGTCGGAGATCTGCGAGGGCTACGACGAGTTCCAGGAGGGTGGCGGCGTCTCCCACAACAAGTCCAAGCAGGTCCGCCAGCTCGCTCCGGCGCCCGGGCTGCGGATCCTCGACGCCGGCTGCGGCCGAGGAGAGGTCCTGCTCGCCTGCGCCACTGCGGGCGCGGAGGTCGCGGGCCTCGACTACTCGGAAGCCGCGGTGCAGCTGACGAAGGAGACGCTGGCGGCGTATCCGGACGCCGACATCCGCCGCGGCGACGTGACCGCGCTCCCGTGGGCCGATGACAGCTTCGACCGGATCCAGTTCTCAGATGTGATCGAGCATCTCGACGCGCCGCAGACGGTTCCCGCGCTGGCGGAGTTCCGGCGGGTACTCAAGCCCGGCGGCCACCTGCTCGTCCACACCGCGCCCAATCGGCTCTTCATGACGGTCGGCTGGCCGTTGTCGCGACCGTTCGTCCGGCTGCTCGGCCACGGTGACATCGTCGATCGGGTCGACCACTGGTTCGATATCGCAACCGAGTACCACGTCAACGAGCAGACCGTCCATTCGCTGCGGCGCGCGCTCCGCGACGCGGGGTTCGAGGACACACGGGTGTGGCTCGACCCGGACGTGCTTCGCTCCGGTCAGTACCACCTCTTGAGCGGCTTCGACAGCGCCCCGGTGCGACTCGCGAAGCGGTTGGCCGCCCTACGACCGCTGCGGCTATTCCTCGGCAACGACCTCTACGGGCTGGCGCGCAAGAACTAGCATTCGGTCGCCGAAGTCGGGGGTCCACATCCGGTCGGCGAAGCCGAGCCGCTGCGCCAGCGAGACCAGTATTCGCGACACGCGCGGTAAGTAACCCCCGCCCTTGGCGAGGTAGTAGCGAACCGTGAACGCCTTCGGGTCGGTCCCGAACTCGAGCACCTCGTAGCCGTGGTGCTCGAGCATCGTGGCGATGCTCTTGCGAGTGAAGTAGTGCACGTGGGTCGGGATCACCGACCACCAGCGCTTGCCCAGCAGACGTGCGACGCGGCTGCCGGCGTCGGGGAGCAGCAGGACGAGCACCCCGCCCGGGCTCGTCAGCGAGGCTACTTTTTCGAGCGCCGCGTTCGCGCGCGTCAGGTGCTCGAGAACGTCTCCCAGGACGACCACGTCCCACTGCCCTTCCGTTTCGAACAGGCCCGTGGTGCGAACGTCGAGGCCGAGCACATCCCGCGCGCGCGCCGACGCGAAGGCGCTGGGCTCGATTCCGGCTGTCTCCCAGCCGCGCCGCTCAGCCTCCGACATCAGGAACCCCACCCAGCAGCCGACGTCGAGCAGCCGTCCGACCGACCGGTGTCGCTCCACCCGTTCGAGCACAGCCTGGGCGCTCAGTCGCTGCCCCGGCTCCTCGTCGACGTAGTCCTCTGACGCGGCGGTCGCGTACTCGGCGTCGAGCTCCGCTTCGCTCGGGAACCGTTCGAGCTGCATGTGTCCGCAACCGGCACAGCGGACGATGTCCGAAAGCGCGGTGCCGAACTGCTTGGTGGTGGGAATCAGGCCGTCAGCCCCGAGCTCGCCAGTTACGCGAAAGTGGGAGTCGAGCCTGGTCGCGCCGCAGGCGGCACAGGTTCCGGCAGAGTCGATCACGGGCGCCGATGCTAGCGTCGCCCGCCGTGGCCGACGTTCGCAAACTGCTTCACGGCTGGCGCTGGCGCGCAGGCTATCTGATGGGCACACGCGTCCCCGTCGACTTCGACGACGAGCTGCGGGCCACGATCCTGCGGGTGCGCCGCCACACGCTCTCCAGCGCTGAGCGGATCGCCGCCCTCTGCGACGCCGTCTCCCATCTCGAGCGTCAGGCGATCCCCGGGGCGCTGGTCGAGTGCGGCGTCTGGAAGGGCGGCAGCATGATGGCCGCTGCGCTGACGCTCGAGTCCCAGGAGCGCGACCTCTACCTGTTCGACACCTTCAGTGGCATGGCCGAGCCGACCGAGGCCGACGTCCCCTCGCCATACGACGGCTACTCCCCGCACCGCAAGTGGCAGCGCAAGAGCGATGGCTGGGCGGCCGTCCCGACCGAAGCCGTCCGTGCGGCGATGGACTCGACCGGCTACCCGGGCGGGCGCGTCCATCTGATCGCCGGGAAGGTCGAGGACACGCTCCCCGGCGAGGCGCCCGCCCAGATCGCCCTCTTGCGGCTCGATACGGATTGGTACGAGTCGACCAAGCACGAGTTGGAAACGCTCTACCCCCGGCTCGTCCCGGGCGGCGTCCTGATCGTCGACGACTACGGCCACTACGAGGGCGCCCGGCGCGCGGTCGACGAGTACTTCGCCGCGCTCGACCGGCCTCCCCTGCTGACGCGGATCGACTACACGGGGCGGATCGCCGTCAAACGCTGAACTTGCCGTCGCGCTGGAGCTCGATCCCGTCGACGACGATCGAGCCACCGCTGCGCAGGTCACAGACCATGTCCCAGTGGACCGCGGAATCGTTGACCCCACCGCTCTCGGGGTAGCTCATCCCGATCGCCATGTGGACCGTGCCGCCAATCTTCTCGTCAAGCAGAATCTCTTTCGTCCCGGTCGCGATCCCGTAGTTGGTGCCGATCCCGAGCTCGCCGAGCCGGCGTGCGCCCTCGTCGGTGTCGAGCACCTCGTGGAGGAACTCCTCGCCCCGCTCGGCGGTCGCGTCGACGACCTTGCCGCCCTCGAACTTGAAGCGGACGCCGGCGACCTCGCGGCCGGCGTAGGTCGCGGGAAACGAGAACGCAACCTGGCCCTCGACGGAGTCCTCGACGGGCCCGGTAAAGAACTCGCCGTCAGGCATGTTGTGGCTGCCGAAGCACGGGATGAACGTCCTGCCGGCGACGTTCAGCTTGATGTCGGTGCCTGGAGCGGTGATGTGGACCTCCTCTTTGCCCTGAATCCACTCGGTCAACCGCTTTACCTCGTCGGACTGGCGCTCCCAGGCCGTCACCGGATCGTCGTCGGTGACAAGGCAGGCGGCATAGAAGAAGTCCTCGTACCGTGCCAGCGACATTCCCGCCTCCGAAGCGTAGGCGTGCGTCGGGAAAAGCGTCAGCGCCCAACGGTAATCGCCCGCCGCCGAGCGCTTCATCGAGGCATCCATCAACGGCTTGCGAGCGCGCGAGGTGCGCTGCTGCTTGGCCGGGTCGGCCTGAGACAGGTCGCGGCTGTTGGCGTCGGCCATGATCGCGATCCGGACGTCGGCGTTCTCGGCCGTCCAGGTCGCCGTTGGCGGGATCCAGTCCAGCTGAGCGTCTGAGGCGAGCTCGTAGAACGCCGCGCCGGCGCCCTCAGTCGAGAGCTGCATGATCGGCAGCCCCCCGGCGCGCAGCACCTCTTCGTAGACCGCCTGGACGAGCGGCTCGGCGGTCGTCGTGGACTGGATCACGCAGACGTCGCCGGGCTGGACCTTGGTCGAATACTGGACGAGGATCGCCGCGAGCTTCTCGGCGCGCTGATCCCTCATCGAGTCGCACCCCGCCGGGGCATTCCTCGCCGGATGTTGACCCGGTGGGGTCTCATGCGAGCAACCAGCCGTGCAGGCGGGTCTCGTCCGTGATCTCGGGGTGGAACGCCACTGCGAGTGCATTGTTCCCGATCACCGCGACCGGGTGTCCGTCGACCTCGGCGAGCACCTCGACCCCGTCGCCGATCTGCTCGACCCACGGCGCGCGGATGAAGGCCGCGCGAACCGGCTCTCCCCAGAGCTCAAGGTCGGCCTCGAAGCTCCGGATCTGGCGGCCGAATGCGTTCCGTCTCGTGGTGATGTCGAGGATCCCGAGGTGCTCGCGCCCGAGCAGAATCATTCCCGCGCACGTCCCGAGGATCCGGCCGTCGAACTCCCGCAGCGAATCCGCAAGCCCTTCCCGTTCGATCCCGATCGCGATCGTCGTCGACTCTCCGCCGGGGATCACGAGCCCGTCGAGCCCGTCGAGTCCGTCGGGCGTCCGGACGAGGACCGGGAGCGCGTCCAGCCGCTCGAGGATTGCGGCGTGAGCCTCGAAGTCGCCCTGGAGGGCGAGCACTCCGATCCGCTTCAACGGTGCTGAATCAGACCGTCGAGCTCTGAGATCTCGAGCCCGGGCATCGCGGCGCCGAGACCTCGCGAGGCGCCCGCGACGCGGACCGGATCCGCGAAGTGCGTCGTCGCCTCGACGATCGCCGCAGCCGTGCGCTCGGGGTCCTCGGACTTGAAGATCCCGGACCCGACGAAGACGCCCTCGGCGCCGAGCAGCATCATCAGTGCGGCGTCGGCCGGCGTCGCGATGCCGCCGGCCGAGAAGTTGACGACCGGGAGCTTGCCTTCGGCGGCAACCGTCCGGACCAGTTCGAGGGGGGCGCGGTGATCCTTGGCGGCCGCCGCAATCTCGCTCTCCTCGAGCGCTCCGAGCCGCCTGATGTCGCCCGTGATCGTCCGCATGTGACGCACCGCCTCGACGACGTTGCCGGTCCCAGCCTCGCCCTTGGTCCTGATCATCGCGGCGCCTTCGGCGATCCGCCGCAGTGCCTCGCCGAGGTTGGTGGCCCCGCAGACGAACGGAGCCTCGAAGGCCCACTTGTCGATGTGGTTGGCCTCGTCGGCCGGGGTCAGGACCTCCGACTCGTCGATGTAGTCGATCTCGAGCGCCTGAAGCACCTGCGCCTCGGCGAAGTGGCCGATCCGCGCCTTGGCCATCACTGGGATAGTGACGGCCGCCTGGATCCCCTCGATCATCGACGGATCCGACATGCGGGCGACGCCGCCGAACTTGCGGATGTCGGAGGGGACCCGCTCGAGCGCCATCACGGCGACCGCGCCGGCGTTCTCGGCGATCCTCGCCTCCTCAGCAGTGACGACGTCCATGATGACGCCGCCCTTGAGCATCTCGGCCAGGCCGGCCTTGACGCGAAATGTGGCGAGATCCTTCACCCCACCGATGATACTGACGGCTTTCCGGGGTCTACTTGAGCTTGAAAGCCTTGATGCGGTCGGCGTAGGCCGATTCATCGAGTGCGTAGACACCGTAGGCGAGCGCCTGCACCAGACCGAGCAGCGCCGTGTGCGACCGGACGAAGGTCGGGCTATTGGAGGAGTAGTAGATCCGGCGCTCGGAGAGCTTGGCCACCTCCGAGAGGGTTGCGTCGACGATCGCGACGGTGCGGGCGCCACGATGGCGCGCGAGCTTCATTGCGCGCAGCACCAGCGGATGCGGACGTCCGGCACAGAAGGCGATCACGAGCGTCTCCTGGTCGATGCGGCCGAGCCGGGTGAGTCCTTCCTGACTCGGGCTCGCGACGACCTCGGAGCGGAGGTCGAGCAGCATCAGCAGGTGACGCAGATAGCTGGCGAAGAAGGTCATCTGATCGGTGCCGACGAGCACGATCCGCTGCGCGCGACAGATCAGCTCGATCGTCGCGGCGACCTCCTCCCGGTCGAACTTGCGCGCTGTGTCCTCGATGTTCGCGTGGTCGGCGGCCAGCGCCGCCTCGAACTCGGTCTGATCAATCGGGAAGAGCGGCGCCGACACCGATGGAGCTCCGTTGCCGTTGCCGTCCTCGCGCTGGCGTCGGTACTCGTCCTGAGCCGAGGACTGCAGCTCGGGGAAGCCGTCGAAGCCGAGCGCCTGGGCGAACCGAACGACGGTCGAACTCGAGGTGTTCGCGCGCCGGGCCAGTTCCTCGGCTGTGTGGAACGCGGCTTCGTCGAGATGATCGACGATGTACTGCCCGACGTCCTTCTGCGAACGGGAGAACTCGTCGAAGCGCTGACGGATCTCCTCGGAGAGGGTCAGCGCGGCTGTTGCGGATCTCGCCACGAGCGGAAGATTCGCCCGCGACGGATCCTTTCCTGCTCAGACGATGTTTCTCAGGAGCGGAGTTTGTTGCGCGCGCGCAAGGAAGTGAGCGGGCGCGTCCACCGTGCGAGCCGCAGGCGGGTCCGCCACCAGCGTGTCTGCTCGAGGCCCTGGAGCGTCCGCTCGACCTTCTTGCGCCTACGTACGGCCGTCTTGCGACGGCGCTCGAGCTTGGCGATCTTGCGGGCGTGGACCCGTTCGGCGCGCTCCAGTCGGCGTTGGCGGGTGTCCCTCTGCCGCAGATAACGGTCGCGCTGCTTGCCGAACTTGCGCGTGCGGTACTCCAGTCGGCGGGTCCGCTTGCGCAGGTAGTTCATCTCGTCGATCGTCGCCAGCAGGTCGGAGTCGATCTCGACCTCCGTCGCCGCCTCGATCGGGCGCTCTCCCTCGACCTGGGCATCGTCGTTCTCCCGCCGGCGCTCGAGTGTCGCCTCCGGCACCCCGCGCTCGTACTCGAGCTCGTCGAGCAGGTCGCCGGCGACCAGCTCGAACTTGATCAGGTCCGCCCGCTCCATGTTCTGGCGCCAGTCGCGGAGCCCCTTGGTCGGCGGCATCCGGATCCGGGCATGGCCCTCGGGGTAGTAGTTCGCACCGATGATCTCCTCCGCCTTGTCGACGTAGCCGAACATCTGCTCGGAGAACTCGAGCTCGACGAAATCGCAGATCCGGCGCAGCACGGGCTCGGGATCGGCCGCGAGATCCTCGTAGGAGACCTCCATGTAACGCCCGTCCCCGAGCTCGCGGCCGGCCGCGCGACCGAGCTCCACCCAGCCGCGCCAGCGCAGCGCCGCCTCGATCGGGCCGCTGGGGCCCCACTCGAGATCCCTGAACGAGAGCACCACGTCGCGGCCATCGCGGATGATGTGGACAAACCGGGCTTCCGGAAAGAGGTTGCTCAGTCGCGCGATGTCCTTGACGTACTTCGGGGTCTTGTCGGCGTAGCGCGGCTTGCCCTGAGCGGCCGCGTAGGCGCCGTAGAGGGCGCGGACGGCCGCCGCGTAGTCGGCCGGCGCCGCCGCCTCCAGCGCAGCGCGCGCCGCATCGGGCGAGAGGTCCCAGCGCTCAAACCGAGGGTGCGCGAGGACGTCCTCCACGAAGGCCTGCTGATCGAAGCCTTCGGCCCCCGAGTAGGCCTCAGCCTTGCGCGCGAGGGTTACGACGAAATAGGACTCCGGCGGCACCGCAAGCTCGGGATGGGCATCGAGCAGGGCGCGCAGCAAGGTCGTGCCGGACCTACCGCTGCCGACGATGAAGGGAAAGACCTCGCTCACTGGCGACCCACCATATGAGATGTTGGGTCGATGGCACGGGGACGGAGGATCGCGGCGTCGGCGCTGCTGGTCACAGGATCGGTCGCGCTGCTCATCGGCGTGCTCGCTCTCTACGCCGACCGCGCCCTGCTCGAGCCGCGCGGTTTCGCGGACCGCGCGGCTGCTGTGTTCGCCAGCGAGAGCGGCAGGGCCGCGGTCGCGGAGCTGGTGACCGACCGGGTGATCGAAGTGGCGCCCGACACGATCGCCGGACGGCCGGTGATCCAGGCGGTGGTCGAGGGGATCGTCGGGACGCCTCCGTTCCGGAGCCTGTTCCGGAGCGCGGCCTTCGACGTCCATCGTGCGCTCCTCGATCGATCGGCCACGACGATCACCCTGACGGTCGCCGATGTCGGTGTCCTGTTGATCGACGCGCTGAAAAGCGTCTCACCGGAGCTCGCTCGGCGGGTGCCCCCCGGGCTCCAGACCGAGCTGCTCGAGCTGTCCAACGCCCGCGAAAGCACGGTCGTCGCCGAAATCGGGCGCGCCGCCGGTGACGTACAGCGGTTCGAGTGGCTCGCGCTGCTGATCGCCGTCGCCGCACTTGCGGGCCACGTGGCGACCGCCCGCCGCCATCGACTCGCCCTGCGACGGATCGGAATCGCCCTCGCCGCGGTCGGTCTGCTGATCGTCGCGCTGTCGATCCTGGCCGTCTCGCTGGCGGGTGTGGGCATCGAGGACGAGCGGGGCGCTGCCGCGCTGCGCGCGGTCGCGGCCTCGTTCCTGGCCGAGCTCCGCGTCTGGGGGCTGATCCTCGCCGGCTGTGGCGCGATCGGAGGCGCGGCCGCCTCGGCGCTGATCCGACCGATCGACCTCAGCGACAGCTTGGAGCGAGTCTCGGCGCTCGTCACAGCGACTCCGAGCCATCCGTGGACGCGCGCGGGCCGCGCACTCGGGTTGATCGCCCTCGGCCTGGTGATCATCCTCGCCCATCGGCTGGTGATCGAGATCACCCCGATCCTGGTAGGCCTCGCCGTCCTCTACGTCGGCGTGGCCGAGCTGATGCGGCTCGGTCTCGCGTCGCGGGGCGCGGCCCCCGAGCTCCGCGAGGCGCGAGACCACCCGCAGCGCCCGTCACGTCGGCGAGCGCTGACGGTGGCGGCCGCGGCGCTCGCGTCGATCGCGGTCTTCGCGACCGTCGGCCTTGCCGTGTTGGCGCCGGAGCCACCGCCCAAGGTGGTGCGCGCCTGCAACGGACATCCCGAGCTCTGCGACCGCCCCCTCGATCAGATCGCGATCGCCGCGAGCCACAACGCGATGTCGGCCGCGTCGGACCCGGGCTGGCTGTTCGCCGCCCACGAACGCGGCATCGGCGACCAGCTCGAAGCCGGGGTGCGCGCGCTCCTGATCGACACGCACTACGGCTTCGAGACGCCGCGTGGGGTCGCGACCGATCTCGATCTCGACACCAAGAGCCGCGCGAAGATCGCCGACGAACTCGGCGATCAGTTCGTCGAAGCCGCAGAGCGCGCGCGTGCACGGATCGGTTTCGTCGGTAAGGAACCCCGCGGGGTGTTCCTCTGCCACGCCTTCTGCGAGCTGGGCGCCACCAAGGCCGAGGCAGGGCTGAGGGCGATCCGCGACTTCCTCGTCGCGAACCCGCACGAGGTGCTGGTGCTCAGCCTCGAGGACAGCGTCTCGGCCGCCGACACGGCGGACGCCTTCGATAAGAGCGGCCTGCTGGAGTACGTCTACAAAGGCTCGGTCGATCCGCTTCCGACCCCCCGTCAGATGATCGAGCGCGGCGGCCGCGTGCTGGTGATGGGCGAGACGACCGACGGCTCGGTCCCGTGGTACCACCCCCAGTTCGAGCAGCTCGTCCAGGACACTCCCTACAGCTTCCCGACGCTCGCCGCGCTCGACGCAGCAGCCGCTTGTGACGCGGACCGCGGAGCGGCGACAAACCCGCTTTTCCTGATCAACCACTGGGTCGATACCACCCCGGCGCCGCGGCCCACCAACGCGCGGCTCGCCAACCGCCGCGCCACCTTGCTGGCACGTGTGCGGCGGTGCGCCGAGGAGCGTGGGCGGCTTCCGGGGTTGCTGGCCGTCGACTTCGTCGACGAGGGCGATCTGTTCGGAGCGGTCGACGAGCTCAATGGCGTCACCGCTCCCCCGCGATGAACCAGATCATCGCGGGGGACAACGGCGTCATCCTCCCGCGGCTGCCCGAGGCGAGCTTTCGGATGATCTACATCGACCCGCCGTTCAACACCGGGTCGACGCAGACACGTGATGCGACCGGCTACACCTACTCGGACTCGCACGCCGACTACCGCGAGTTCCTCCGCCCCCGGCTCGAGCACGCCCATCGGCTGCTCGACGCACAGGGAACGCTCTACTTCCACATCGACTACCGGGAGGCGCATCGCTGCAAGATCCTGCTGGACGAGATCTTCGGCGAACGGGGGTTCCTCAACGAGATCATCTGGGCCTATGACTACGGCGGCCGTCCGAAACGCCGCTGGCCCGCCAAGCACGACACGATCCTCGTCTACGTACGCGATCGCGACCACTACTACTTCGACTCAGCGGAGGTCGAGCGCGAGCCGTACATGGCGCCGGGGCTCGTGGGCCCCGAGAAGGCCGCGCGCGGCAAGCTCCCGACCGACGTCTGGTGGCACACGATCGTCCACACCAACGGCGCCGAGAAGACCGGCTACCCGACCCAGAAGCCCGAAGGGATCGTGCGCCGAATGGTGAGCGCCTCGACCGCTCCCGGCGATCGCTGCCTCGACTTCTTCGCGGGCAGCGGCACGCTCGGATCGGTTGCCGCCGAGCTCGGCCGGGAGTTCGTCCTGATCGACTCCAATCCCGATGCGATCGCCGTCATGGAGCGCCGGCTGGGGCTGCGCGCGACGCGATCGGACGGCCGAGGGGACTACTCTCCGGCCCGCCGTGAGCCTGATTGAGTACTTAGGGGGCTATGCCCAGCTCGTGCTCGTGCTCGCCGGATGCTGCGGGGCATCGGCGCTCGTCGTCGTCCGCGCACTGCCGGGGCTGACCGGACCGCCGCGCTGGGTCGCGCTCGGGCTGCTGTTCACCGCGGCGCTGGTGCTTGTGCACCTCGCCCCGGGGCTCGTCGGACTGCTGACACCACTCGCCGTGCTGCTCACGACCGCCGGTCTGGTGGTGCTCTGCAGCCGGTTCCCGCGCGCGCGATACGGCGAGCTGCCCACCGCCCCCGAGGGCCCGGACCCGAGCTCGTGGGGGTCCTGGACGCTCGCCCTGGCCGCGGCCGCGATCGTCGGGATCCACCTGGCGGCCTACCTGAGCACGCGCCTGCTCGTCCCGGTCCAGGGTTTCGAGGCGCTCAGTTTCGACCTGCCGACTGTCGCGCGCTGGATCCAGAGCGGGAGCATCTGGACGACCCAGCAGTTCGTGCCGCAGCTGGCCGGTCCGTTCGAGCCCAACACCGGCGACCTGGTCAACCTCGCGATAGTCCTGCCCTGGAGCTCCGACCAGCTGGTACGCGTCGCGATGGTCCCGTTTCTGCTGCTGACGGGGCTCGCCGTCTTCGCCCTCGCCCGCGAATTGCGGGCGCCGCGGGCGGGCGCGCTACTCGCCGCCACGGCACTGATCGCCGCTCCGGTCATGCTCGTCGAGGGGCTCGTCGACCCGACGCCCGACTCGGTGCTGTTCGCGACCTTCTCCGCCGGTCTACTGTTCCTCGTCCGCCACGCGCGCAGTGCCAGCCGCGCCGAGCTCTCGCTCGCCGGCATCGGGCTCGGACTTGCCGCCGGCAGCGGCTGGTACGCGATTCCGATGGTGCTGACCGTCGTCCTCCTCTGGGCGATCACGACGAGGATCGATTCGGGCGATACCCGCGCAACGGCCCGCCGGCTCGGCTTCCTGGCTGCCGTGACCCTGATCTGCATGATGATCTGGCCGATCCGCAACCTGGTCGCCTCGGGCGACCTGCTCGGCGCCGTGCCGCCCGCGCCGGCGCTCGGGACGGGCCACACGATCGCCGGCTACCTGTTCGACCCGCTCCTGTGGACGGCGATCGTGCCCGGGCTGTGGGTCGCGTTCGCGGCGGTCGGAGCGTTGCTCGCGCTGGTCGTTCCCGGATCGCTCTGGACCGCCGTGCGCCGCGAACCGCCGAGCGGTTCGCGTTCAGCGGTGATCGCGCTCGCGGCCGGCGCATTCGCGCTGGCGTTGACTTACCTGTTCATTCCCTATTCAGCTTTCGGACCGGCTGGCGAACCGGTGATCAACGCCGTCCCAGGATCGGAGCTGGTCCCGGCGGCAATCGCGGCGGCGGCACTACTCGGCTGGCTGGTCGGCCGCGCGAACAAGCTTGCCATCGTCATCGAGGCACTCGCCCTGGTCGCGGTGACCCAGGCGACCCTGTCGGTCTTCGGAGACGTGTGGCTTCAACCTCCGGCGCTCGCGGTGACGGCGCTGGCGGTTGCTATCGGCGCCGTCGCGCTGACCCTGTCGGCCGAGATCCGGAGGGGCTCGGCCCGCATCGATCCACGAGTCTTCACGGCGGCCACAGCGGTCCTGCTGCTGCTCGTCGGCGCGGTGGGCGGCCGGGCGCTGCAGGTGGTCTACGATCGCGAACGGTTCCTCGGTAAGGATCCGGTGCTCGACGCGGTGCTGACCGCACCCCCGCTGGCCGACCGGCGCGTGGGGCTCGCCGGGCTGTGGGTCTCCGGCGACATCAGCCCGATCTATCCGGCGTTCGGCCGACGGCTCGACAATCAGGTCCGCTTCGTCGGCGCGACCAGGGACCGGGAGCTCCTGCGGCCGACGAGCAAGCCGCGGTTCCTGGCGCTCGTCGAGGGCGGCGACTACACGTCCTTGATCGTCGGCCTCGGCCCGATCCGGGACTCCACGAGCCCCGAGGCCAACTGGCTGCGGGAGGCGGGCTGGCGCGAAAGCGCTGTCAGCCCGCGCTTCGTGCTGTTCGAGCCGCCGGGCACGGTCCCGGACCCGGCGACCGCACTGGTTCCGCTGCGCGCCCTGAAGCCGCCGCGCGGCAGCTCTGCCCAGCTGCGCTCGCGCGCGTCGGCGCTCTCGCGGCGCGCGCGTCGGCAAGCCGAGAAGGACCGGAGAGGCCGGCGCTAGGAGACTTCGCGCAACCGGCCGGTCTCGACCTCGTAGACGAACCCGCGGACATGGTCGCTGTTAGGGATGAACGGGCTTGCCTTGATCCGCTCGATCGAGTCGAGCAGGTCAGCGTCGAGATCGGTGAACGATCGCGATTCCCACTCCGGTGCCGTCCCGGTCTCGGCTTCGAGCTTTGCCGCGAACTCCTCGTCGGTGAAGGTGAGCATGCCGCAGCCGGTGTGGTGCAGCAGGATGATCTCCTCGGTGCCGAGCAGGTGCTGGGAGATCGCCAGCGAGCGGATCTCGTCCTCGGCAATCACACCTCCAGCGTTGCGGATCACGTGCGCATCGCCTTCCTCGAGGCCGAGAACACGGGCCGGATCCAACCGCGCATCCATGCAGGCGACAACAGCAACCTTCTTGGCGGGAGGTATCGGCAGGTCGCCCTTGGCGAAGTTCGCCGCGTAGGTCTCGGCGTTCTGCAGCAGGTCGTCGGTGGCGCTCATCGGATCTCCTGGTCGCGTTTGGAAGGGGTCGGCGAGTCTAGTCAGCGGCCGAGAACCCGCATGAACTCGCGAGCGCGGGCGGGGACTCCGTCGACGACTTCGCGGATCTCGGCGAGCGCGGTACGCAGCTCGGAGTCGCCGGCCTCGATCGGCAGCATCGAGTCCTGGAGCTCGGCCAGCGCGCGTCCGGCGTCCGCCGAGGCCGACACCGCGCGGTCGATGAACAGGCGGACTCCCTGTGAGCCGACCCCCGCGGATGCGGGCTCGAACGTCTCGACGGGGAGCCCGACCCGCTCGGCGAACTGGAGGTAGGTGCGGCGCGTACGGCCGTAGGCGCCCTGGACCGGTCGGTACAGGTCCTCCTCGAGCCGATCGGCGCTGGCGCCGTGAAGGTGCTCGTAGGCCTCACCGAGGCAGGCCGCCGCGAGCGCCAGGTGATCGACGGCGACGGCCACGTCCTCGAGGATCTGCTCGCGTGCCTCGGCGGTCGTGTAGGCCACGACCCCAGGTTACTCACGCGCCCACGCCACAAGACCCTCCAGGATCACGTGTCACCTCGTGCGATGGGCCGGGAAGGACTCGAACCTTCGACCGACGGATTATGAGTCCGCTGCTCTAACCAGCTGAGCTACCGGCCCGCGGAGCCAACCTTACGGCCGGGCGCGGAGCACCTCGGAGAAACATCTCGCGAGTCTGGTGTCTGTACCGTGGAGCGTCGCCGGCGCACCCGACGACGCGGGAGCTCGTATGCGCATCCTCCTCGGAACCGACACCTATCCGCCCGACATCAACGGGGCGGCCTACTTCACGCAGCGGCTCGCGTGCGGACTGCGTGATCGCGGCCACGAGCTGCGGATCGTCTGTCCCGCCCTGTCGCGCAGCTCGGCAGAGGACCGGCTCGACGACATCCCGGTCTCGCGCATCGCCTCGCTTCCGATCCCGACCTATCCGGCACTGCGCTTCTGCCTGCCCCTGCGGCACGTAAAGCAGGATCTCGCCGCCGCGGTCGCGGACTTCCAGCCCGACCTGATCCACACCCAGAACCACTTCCTGCTCAGCCGGTTGCTGATCCGCATCGGGCACGACAACGGCATTCCGGTGCTCGCGACCAATCACTTCGTCCCCGAGAACCTGCTCGTGCAGATCGAGTTCGCCCCGAAGCGCGTGCGGACGGCGATCGGCCGCCTGATGAGCCGGGACCTGGCGCGCGTCTACAACGGCGCGACCGCCGTCTCGGCTCCCACGCCGACGGCCGCTCGCCTACTCGAGTCCGAGGGGGTCCTGCACCGCGTCCAGCCGATCTCCTGCGGGCTCGACCTGTCGGTGTTCACGCCGACCGAGGAGACCGCTCCCACCCGCGAGCGGTTCTCGATCCCAGATCGGCCGACCCTCATGTTCGTCGGCCGCCTGGATGTCGAGAAGCGGATCGATGAGCTGATCCGAGCCGTTCCGCTGATCCGGGAGACGGTCGACGCCCAGCTCGTGATCGTCGGCCAGGGCAAGGAGCGCCCCAAGCTCGAACGGCTCGCCGCCGAGCTCGGTGTCGCCGAGCGGGTCGTCTTCACAGGCTTCCTCGCCGATCAGGACATGCCCCACATCTACGCGGCTTGCGACGTCTTCTGCATCGCCGGCACAGCCGAGCTGCAGAGCATCGTGACGCTCGAGGCACTCGCCGTCGGCAGGCCGGTCGTCGCCGTGAACGCGCTCGCCCTCCCCCACCTCGCCAGGAGCGGCGAGAACGGCTACACCTACTCGCGCGGTCATCCGGAGGAGCTGGCAGCACACGTCACGACCCTCCTGACCGACGAGCAGCTGCGCAGGCGGATGGGCGCCCGCAGCATCGAGATCGCCGCCGAGCACGACATCGGACGGACGCTCGACGAGTTCGAGGATCTCCACCGCCGGACCGCCGGTCGGCCCGCTGTCGACCTCGACGTACTCGCGGCTAGAGCCGGCTGACGGCCTCGCGTAGCTCGGCGATGCTAAAAGCGCCCTCGAACCGCTCAACGATCTTGCCGTCGGCGCCGACGACGAACGTCCACGGCTCGCTCTCCAGGCCGAACCTTGTCAGCTGTGGACGGATCCCCTTCTCGAGCTCGTTGTCGACGTAGACCTCCTGATGGATGAAGGCGATCTCCTCGGGGGCTTCGGCCGCGACCTCGAGCATCTCGTCGACCACCGGCCCGCAGACGCGCGTTTGACAGAGCGCCGGGGTCGCGAACATCAGGACGGCCGGCCGCTTTCCGACGACGTCGGCGAAGTCTTCCTCGTGGAGCTCTCGCGCGGTCGGCACCCGGGTGTCGATCTGCTCGAGGTCGCCACCCACGGAGGTATAGGTCGGAGTCGAGACCGGCGGCGCCTGATCGCCGACGTCGGGGACCTCGCTGTCGGGATCGGCGGTCAGCGGCGGTGAAGCCGGATCGGCGGAGACGATCTCGCCGTCCCGTGCGACCGCGCCGAGAAACTCGTACTGGCCGCCGCCCTTGATCGGAACATCAGCGGCGTAAACCGATTGGGCCCCCTCGGCCTCGGATCCGGCGCTGCGAAACTGCGGGCTGACCGCAAGCGACTCGGCCGAGGCCGGGAACGGACCGAGCGCCGGACCGCCGCCTGCGCGAGCGATGTAGACGGCGGCGGTCTCGTCGTTGAGCTGGGCGCGCGAGAGGTCGAACAGGCCGAAGCCGAAGCGGTTGGTCTTGTTCGGCTCGAGTACCGACATCGCGGCCGCCAGGACCACGTCGCCCTGCTCGAAGCCGTCGCGCAACTCGACCAGCGTGCGGCCATCGGCTTCGGGGAACTCGGTCGCGCCCGGGGTCGGCGTGGTCGCCGGAGGCTCGCTCGGCGCCGCACCGCAGCCGGCGATCAACAGCGTGACCAGCAGAAAGGAGACGGGGCGGGCGAGCGGCACAACTCAGACACCCTAGGGGAAGACCCCCGGCGAGACCGGCGGTTATCGTCCGCGCGGAGCGGCAAGATCAATCGAGGAGGAGCAGATGGCTGAACGGGCGGCGCTGATCACCGGTGGCTCGAGCGGGATCGGGCTTGCGATCGCCCGGGTGCTCGGAGAGGAAGGCTATTCGCTGACCGTCTCCGCGCGGCGACCGGACAAGCTCGAGGCGGCCGTGGCCGGCCTCGTCGACACCGGTATCGACGCCCATGCCGTAGCGACCAACATGGCCAGCGAGGACGAGGTGATCGCACTGGTCGATGCACACAAGGAGCGGTTCGGGCGGCTCGACGTGCTCGTCAACAACGCCGGCGTGGGCATCGGGGGCGCCGTCGCCGACCACGCGACCAAGAAGCTCGACATGCAGCTCGACGTCAACCTGCGTGCCGTCTTCCTGATGACGCGGCAGTCGATACCGCTGCTCAAGGAGGCGGGTGCCGAACACCAAAAAGCCCTGATCGTGAACATCGCCTCGATCGCAGGCAAGTTCGGCCAGGGCTGGCTAGCCGCCTACTCCGCGACCAAGGCGGGCGTGGTTGGTCTCAGCCAGGCGCTCCACAAGGAGCTCGGCGACGACGGGATCCAAACGACGGCCTTTTGCCCGGCCTTCGTCGCGACGCCGATGACCGACTGGGTCGACGGCGTCCCCAAGGAGGACATGATCCAGCCCGAGGACATCGCCGAAGCCGTCCGCTACCTGCTGAAGACCTCGCCGGCCTGCCGCGTCCCGGAGATCCAGTTCATCCGTCCGGGCGACGCGCTCTAGCCCCCGCGAGCGAGGACGTCGCTACGAGGTGACGAGTTCGCGCTCCTGCGCGGGCGCGGTCTCCTCGATCGCGGCAAGCGCCGCCTCGTACTGGTCGTAGCGCCGGAAAGGCCTGGTCCAGGCCCACCCTTCGCGGCGGCGAAGCTCCTGCGAGCGATCGCGATCCCCCTGGCGCAGGCGCCTGCGCGGCTTCTCAACGTTCGTGGCCTGGCGAAGGGCGACCAGCCGCTTGTGGTCGGCGATCGCCTCGGCGACGTCACGCTCGTCGATGTCGACATCGTCGGCGAGGCTCGCCGAGAGCATCGCCTTGAGCGTGTCGACCTCGCGCACGCTGGCGCGGCGGACACGGCTTGCATCCGTATAGCGGTCCCAGGCACGGGCGAAGCTCGCCAGGCTGGTGCGGCCGCCGTTGCGGTGGGCCGCGAGCATCGGGCAGACGCCGCCGTCGCCGTCGACGTAGGCGCCGACGATGATCGGGTTGTCCTCGATCCCCTCGAGCATCGCGGTCTTCGAACGATGCGGCAGGGCCGCTATCGCATTGCGGAGCGCCTCGGCGGGCCCTCTCTGGCGTTTCATGTGCGAAGCCCTCCCAGGCCGTGTCGCTTCGGCGGGTTGACCTAACATCCCGCGCCTTCCGTCCCGCCAAGCTAACGAGCGGGCCACAGACCTTCAACGGGCGCACCGATCTGAGAGGAGACTTGCATGAGGCTGGGCCTGAACATCGGCTACTGGGGCCTCGGGTTCACCCCCGAGCAGCAGCTCGAGGCCGTCAAGCAAGCCGAGACCCTCGGCTTTGACTCGGCGTGGTCGGCCGAGGCCTACGGCTCAGACGCTGCGACCGTGCTCGCCTGGCTCGCGGGCCAGACCACCACGATCAAGATCGGCTCCGCGATCTTCCAGATGCCGGGGCGCTCGCCCGCGATGACCGCAATGACAGCGGCGACGCTCGACAACCTCTCCGGGGGCCGCATGTTGCTCGGGATCGGCTCTTCCGGCCCCCAGGTCGCCGAGGGCTGGCACGGCGAGCGGTTCGGCGCCCAGCTACAGCGGACGCGCGAGTACGTGGCGATCGTGCGCAAGGCGCTTGCCCGCGAGCGGCTCGAGTTCAGCGGCGAGCAGTACGAGTTGCCGCTGCCGGATGGACCGGGCAAGGCGCTCAAGCTGACGATCGGACCGGTGCAGGAGCGAATCCCGGTCTACATCGCCGCGATCGGACCGCGAAACACCGAGCTGACAGGGGAGATCGCCGACGGGTGGTTGCCGATCTTCTTCGCTCCCGAGGAGGTCCAGCAGTTCCGCGACCTGCTCGGGAAGGGCGCCGCGCGGGCGGGCAAGCAGTTGGCTGCCGATTTCGACATCGCACCGGGGGTGAACCTCTGTATCGACGAGGACCTCGACCGCGCCCGCGACGTCATGCGACCGTTTATCGCCCTCTATGTCGGCGGGATGGGCTCGCGAAAGCAGAACTTCTACAACGCGCTGATGCGCAGCTACGGCTTCGAGGAGGCCGCCGAAGAGGTCCAGAGCCTGTACCTGGACGGCAAGAAGGAGGAAGCCGCGGCGGCGCTGCCGGTCGAGCTGATCGACAAGATCTGCCTGGTCGGGCCGAAGGACCGCGTGCTCGACCGGATGGAGGCCTACCGGGACGCCGGCGTCGGGACCCTGATCGTCACCCCGGTGGCCGCCGAGGGCGAGCGGCGCGCGGCGATGCTCCGCGATCTCGCCGAGGCCCTCTGAGCGACGCCGCGCAGCTCCGCGTCCTCGTCGCCGCGTTCGGAGATCCGGGCCATGCCTTCCCGGCACTCGCACTCGGGCGCTCGCTTGTCGGTCGCGGCCATCGCGTCTGCTTCGAGAGCTGGAAGCGCTGGCGACCCGACGCCGAGCGGGAGGGGATGGAGTTCTCGCCCGCGCCCGAGTACACGGTCTTCCCGCGCCCGGGCGAGACCGCACTGGCGCCCTACCAAGCGGCCGTCCGGGCGACCGACCAAGCACGCTGTGTCGTTCGCGACCTGCGGCCTGATGTCGTTGTCGCCGACATCCTGACCGTTGCTGCAACGCTCGCCGCAGAACTCGAAGGCGTGCCCTGGGCGACGCTCGTACCCCACCCCCTGCCGACCCGCGAGCCCCACTGGCCGCCGTTTGCGACCGGCGCCCGGATCCCGCGCTCGCCGATCGGGCGCGTGATGTGGCGGGGCTTTGACCCGCTGGTTCGCCGCGGCGAGCGCCAGGGGCGGGACGAGCTCAACGGTGCGCGGACGCGCGTCGGCCTCCGGCCGATCGATGAGCTACACGGGGGGATCTCGCGCCGGTTGGCTCTGGTGGCCACGTTCCCTCAGCTGGAGTACGTCCGCGAGCAACCGAACGGCTGGATGGAGGTCACGGGGCCGCTGCTCTGGGAGCCGCCGTACGACGGGAGCGAAACTCCGCCGGGGGAGGACCCGCTCGTGCTGGTCGCCCCGAGCACCTCGCAAGACCCCGAAGACACCCTCTTGCGGGCCACCCTGGCAGGGCTCGCAGAGGAGCCCGTCCGGGTGCTCGCAACGACCAACCGTCGCGAGCCCGAGCAGCGGATCACTGTCCCGCCGAACGCGCGACTGGTCGATTGGTTCTCCCATTCGCGGGAGATGCCCGGCGCGGACGCCGTCGTGTGCCACGGCGGCCATGGGACGGTCGCGCGCGCGCTCGTCTCAGGCAGCCCGGTGATTGCCTGCCCGGCCGCCGGAGACATGGCCGAGAACGCAGCGCGGCTCGCCTGGGCTGGTGCGGGCGTCGCGCTCCCGCGGAGGATGGTGAGCGCGCTCGGGGTCAGGCTGGCCGTCCGCAAGGTGATTGGCGATCCCGGCTACGCCGAGCGGGCCGGCGAGCTCTCGCGCTGGACGACGGCCAACCCGCCCGGCGAACGGGCAGCTCAGCTCGTGGAGCAACTCGCCCTCAAGTCGCGCGCCTAGTTCGGCCAGCGCTCGCGCAGCCGCGGGAGGACGTCGGAGCAAAACGCGCGCAGGAAGCGCTCCTGGTCGTGTCCGGGACCGTGAAAGACGAGGTTCTCGAAGCCGAGTTCGACGTACGGGGCGATCCGCTCGACGACCTCGTCGGGGTCATCGGAGACGACGAAGCGGGTCGGCGCGCGGTCGATCGCGGCGTCGGCGGCGCGCTCCATCTCGATCGGATCCTCGATGCCGGACTTCTCCTCGGGGGTCAGGGCGAGCGCGGCCCAGAAGCCACACGCCTGGCGGGCGAAGTCGAGATCCTCGTCGTAGGAGACCTTGATCTCGATCATCCGGGCGACTGAACCGGGGTCGCGGCCCGCGTCGGCGGCGCCCTCCTCGACCTTGCCGAGCAGCTCCTCGTAGAGCTCGGCCTTCTTGCCTGAGGTGCAGATGAACCCATCGCCCGCACGACCGGCAAGCTTTGCGGCGAGCGGTCCGGACGCGGCTACGTAGATCGGGACCGGCTCCTCAGGGCGGTCATAGATCGTCGCGCGCTCGGTCGTGAAGTGCTCGCCCTCGAAGTCAACGCGCTCCTCGGTCCAGAGCCGGCGGATCAACCTGATCGCCTCGGCGAGACGCATCCGACGCTCCTTTACCCCGGGCCACTCACGCCCGGTCGCCGGAGTCTCGTTCATCGCTTCGCCGGTGCCTACGCCGAGGAACACCCGCCCCGGATTCAGGCAGGCCAGCGTCGCGAAGGCCTGGGCGATGATCGCAGGCTCGTAGCGCATCGTTGGCGTCAACACGCTCGTGCCGAGCAGCGCCCGCTCGGTCCGCTCCCCGATTGCGCCAAGCCAGGTGAGCGCGTTCGGGGCGTGACCACCGTTGTGCCGCCAGGGCTGGAAGTGGTCCGAGATCGCGATCGTTTCGAGGCCGAGCTGCTCGGCGAGTCGCGCGTAGTCGAGTAGCTCACGGGGGGCGAACTGCTCGGCGGAGGCCTTGTAGCCGAAGCGCATCGTCACGACGCGGACGGTACTCGGTCCTTCGGGCGCGGGAGGTGCGAACTGCGGGGGTGGGACTCGAACCCACAACCCTTCGATTAACAGTCGAATGCTCTACCGATTGAGCTACCCCGCACCGATTACCGGTCGACCGGCGAGCCCTAGGGTAGCGGCCGCCTAACTCGCCTGCCCCATGACCTCCTCGAGCTCGTTGCGGACCGCCTCGCGCTCGGCCCACAGCCGCCGCTGGGCCGCGTGATCGCCGGCTGCCCCGGCTGCCCTGAGTTCGCGATCGATCCGGCGGAGATCGAGTTGGAGGAACCCGAGCCGAATCACAACGCCCTCTGTCGGCACCTCTTCGGCGCGCATGGCGACCTCTCCGGTGACCGCGGCCAGCTCGGGATCGCCGCTCGGCAGTGCGGCGATCGGATCGGTGGGGTGTTCTGCGATTAAGGCGCGAAGACGCCGTAGGGGGCCCGATGAGAGGTGGCCGTCAGTCAGCTTCGCGAGGTACGGCGCCGCGGTCCGCGGCTCGGCGATGACCATCGCGAGGAAGTCCCGCTCCGCGCCGATCAGCGCTTCGATCGGGGCCGAGCCGGGGGCTCCCCCCTCGGGCCCTGGGTCCTCCCGAGAGTCGGTTTCGCGCGTCGCCGGACGGGACGGAGCCCGCCGGCCGTCGAGCGATGTCACGACGTAGGAAGTCGGGACATCCAGCCGATCGGCGACGTGGCGGACGAGCTCGTCGCGACTGGCGGTCCGCTCGGGTACCGTCGCGATCAGGGGGCGGGCGAGCTCGAGCGCCTGATCCCTCCCCCGGGCGGTCGACAGGTCAGCGGTCGCAAGCACCCGTCGGACCTCGAACTCGGGGACGGTCAGAGCATCGGCCAGCAGTCCGTCGAAAGCGCCCCGACCGTCGGTCGCGATGATCTCGGCGGGGTCGCGGCCTTCGGGCATCGTGACGACCCGCAGCTCGACGTCGCGGCTGCCCGCCATCCGCGCGGCGCGCAGCATCGCGTTCTGGCCCGCCTTGTCCGCGTCGAGGGCGAGGTAGATCCGGTTTGCCGCCCGGGCGAGCTCGGCCATCTGCTCCTCGGTCAGCGAGGTCCCCATGATCGCGACGACGCCCTCGAGCCCCGATTGATGCAGCGCGAGGACGTCGGTGTAGCCCTCGACGACGACCATCCGCGCCTCCTTGGCGGCCGGACCGCGCGCCAGGTGTAGTCCGAACAACTGGCGACCCTTGTGGTAGATCTCGTTCTGCGAGGTGTTGAGGTACTTCGGGCCACGACCCTCGCCCAGCATCCGCGCCCCGAACCCCAGCACGCGGCCCCGCGGATCGGCGAGCGGGAACATGATCCGGCCCCGGAAGCGGTCGAAGAAGCCTGCCATCGCGGCCGCTCTGGCCGAGCCCGGCGGCAACCAGCTCGGCGTCGGAGAAGCCATCGCGCCGAGCCCCGCCGGTCAGCCTGTCCCATGCCGACGGCGCGAAGCCGACGCGATACGCCCGCAGAACCTCTTCCGAGAGTCCGCGATCGGAAAGATAGGTGCGAGCCCGGGCGGCCTCGTCGGAGTCCCACAGGTAGCGGCTCGTAGTACTCGGCGGCCCGGTCGAGGAGCGCACATCAGCCGCGCACGGTGGCGCCGCCGCTCTTCCTCGGCTGGATCCTCGTTCTCGAGCTTCAGCTCGATTCCGTACCGCTCGGCCAGCAGCTCGATCGACTCGCGGAAATCGAGCCCCTCGGTCTTCTGGACGAACCCGATCGCATCGCCCGACTCGCCGCAGCCGAAGCAGTGAAACAGGCTCAGCTCCTGGTTGACTCGCGAACGACGGCGTCCGCTCGTCGTGGAAAGGGCACAGGCCGGTGAAACGACTCCCGACCCGCCGCAACTCGGTCCGCGCACCGACCAGCTCGACGATGTCGATCGCCTGCTTGACGCGGCTCGATCGATTCCTGCGTATAGAGCGCCACGGAAGAGGCCCTAGACCCCACCGGGGTCGTGCCACCCGCCGCTCGACCCTGTCGGACCAGTCATCGGCTAGAACCCCTGCGGCACGCTGAGGCGCTCGAAACAGCGGATCGCGTAGCGGTCGGTCATCCCCGCGACGTAGTCGATCGACCCGCTCGGCGTCGGTCGCGTCCTCGACGACTGGATCGCCGGCGGGCTCGGCGACCAGGTGGTCGAACAGGGCGCTGAGCATCCGGTCGATTCGCGCCTCTCGCTCTGGGCCGCCTCGCCCAGGTAGACGCGGTCGAACATGAACTTGCGTAGACCGAGCATCGCCTGCACCGATCTCCTCGGTCTGGACGGATCTCGCCGGCAGCTGCGGAACTGTCCGACCAGATCCGCTGACGAGCATGTCGATCCGCTCCGATCCCGTCTCGCCGAGCATCGCGATCTCCGCGGTCGGGCAGATCGTCGCGCGCGATCACCCCGGCGCGGATTGCATCGTCGATGTCGTGGTTGATGTAGGCGATTCGATCGACGAGACGCACGATCCCGCCCTCGAGCGTCGAGGGGGCTAGCCCGAGCCCCGTGGTTGAGGATCCCGTCGCGGACGTGCTCGGTCAGGTTGAGCCCCCGACCGTCGCGCTCGAGCCGCTCGACCACCCGCAGCGAATGGAGGTTGTGCAGAAAGCGCTGGCCGAACCGCTCCTCGACGCAGCGATCGAGCACGTCTCCCCGATATGGCCGAAGGGCGGATGGCCGAGATCGTGGCCGAGGCCGATCGCCTCCGTCAGATCCTCGTTCAGGCCCAGGGCCCGAGCGACCGTGCGCGCGATCCCGCAGGTCTCCAGCGTGTGGGTCAGCCGCGTCCGGTAGTGATCGCCCTTCGGGCGAGATGAACACCTGCGTCTTGTGCTTGAGACGGCGGAAGGCCTTCGAATGAACGATCCGGTCACGGTCGCGCTGGAACGGCGTCCGCACGGGCGAATCCTGCTCCGCGGTGATGCGCTCGGCCGGATAGGACCGCACGGCCTGGGCCGCCAGATACTCGTTCTCCCAGCGCTCGGTGCGCTCGCGCACGGTGGAATCAGCGGAGGTCGGGGTCACGGCTCGATTCTCGCACCCGACGCCTACCCTCAGGCCCCGTCGAACCCGCACCTAAGGAGAATCACATGATGATGATGATCCGCTGCCGGGCTTCGGCGCCCGCCCCGGCGGAGCGCTGCTCGGCCTTGCGGGCACCGCCTTCAGCGCCTACTTGACGTACGCCGAGCTGTTCGAGATCCGGGCGATCTGCCAGTGGCGCGTCGCGAGCGCGGTCGTGATGACGGCGCTGACCACGGTCCTCCTGCCGCGCGCCGTTCGCAGCGCCTGAGCGCGACCGTCGGCACGTCCGGCCGCTACGATCCCGCGAATGCCTCGCCGCGAGCGACATCTCCTGCTGGGCTTTGCCGGCGTTCTCGGGGTCCTGCTGGGCCTCCAGGCGCTGCTCGGCGGCGACGTCATCCTGCATGTCGCCCCCTTACTCGTCCTGGTCCTGCCGCTGCTCGGCGGACGGTACGTCGGCGAGGACACGATCGTCTCCTTGCTCAGTCCAGCCGCGGTCGTCCACGAGCGACCCACCTCCGAGCGCGCGGTCGCACGCCGTTCGTCGCTCGATCTGCTGCCCCGTGGCGGCCGACTGCTCGCGAGCTTTCTCGCGACGCGTCCTCCGCCCCGCGCGGCCCATGTGTGCGCATAGCCGTCTGAAGTTCACCGCGCATACCTGATTTTCGACTGACCGGCGGCCGGATCGCCCGACCGCTAACCCAACCGATGCCGGTCGCTCGCGACCGGCGCGAAACGAGGTCTCATGCTTACTCGAATCAGACCGATCCCGATCGTGGCCGCGCTCTGCCTGGCCGTGTTCTCGTCGGTGGCCGGGACGGCCGCCGCCCATCAGACGGCGTCCAGCAACGGCGCCACCGTGACGATCCACGTCGAACCCGACGACGAGCCCGAAGCCGGCAAATCGACGAAGATCAAGGTCGTCAAGGTCAAGACCCCGAAGGGCGGCAAGTTCTCCTTTGGCAAGTCGCGCCTGCTGGTGACCGACTCGGGCGGCGGAACCGTCCTCGACAAGGCCGGAGCCAAGAAGACGTCGATCACGTTCCCCCGCTCCGGCGCCTACCGGATCCAGTTCTCCGGAAAGTACAAGGCCGACAAGGGCTCGAAGAAGTTCGTCACGAGCTTCTCGATTCGCGCCCGATGACCGACAACCGAACTCAAGGGAGAAACAAGACCATGAAGACCCAGACCAGCCGCGCGGCAGCCGTCGCTGCCGCTTCAGTTGCCGTCGCGATGATCGCGCCCGCGACCTCCTCGGCCCACACCACGATCAGCGCGATGCAGCCGCAGGGTCCGTCGCTCACCGCGGCGCGGACGCTCTACGTCGTGCGTGCGCCGAACGAGACACCAACCCAGAACACGTTCAAAGTCGTCATGCGGGTGCCGAAGGAGTTGCGGCGCGTGATCAGCGTCAAGCAGAACTCCGACTGGGAGATCCGCCTGACCAAGTCCGGCACCGGTGAGATCGACGCCGAGGGCAACGAGGTTCAGGAGATCCGCCGTATCTCGTGGCTCGCCGATACCGAGCGCGACGAGATCCGTCCATCGGAGTTCGGCGAGTTCGGTGTTCGGTTCGTGAACCCAGCGACGGCCGGTCGCCTCTGCGTGGCGTTCAAGCAGTACTACCGCAACGAACGTGGCTCCCGGAAGAATCCCGAGATCGTCGCCTGGGACGGTCCGAGCGGATCGGCACGGCCGGCGTCGTGCATCACGGTCGTCGACAAGTGACCGGCGCGATCATCAAGCGCGGGGGCCTCACGGCCCTCGCGCTGGTGGCGCTCGGAGCGCCGATGGCCCAAGCCCACGTGACGATCCAGCCGAGCGAGTCCCGGCCGGCGGATCTGCAGCTCTATCGGCTGATCGTGCCCAACGAGAGCAGCGACGGCGCTGACACGACCGGTGTCGAGGTCGGCCTGCCGGAGGGGATCGACTTCCTGCTCATGGAGGACACCGAGGGCTGGGACGCCGAGCTGATCCGCAAGGACGGTCTCCCCGCCGAGCTGCGCTGGACCGGCGGTGAGCTGCCCGCCGACGGATTCAGCGAGCTGAGCTTCATCGCCCGAAACCCGGTCGAGGTCGGAGAGGCGCGCTTCCCGACGATCCAGACCTACGACGACGGGACGGAAGCGCGCTGGATCGGCCCGGCGGACGGAGACGAGCCGACGCCGGCGGTCCGTATCGCTGAGGACGTCACGCCGGTCGACGTTGTCAGCGTCCACGGCGACGAAACGGGCTCGGCGAACGAATCGGACGCGGCCGCCCCGGCTGCGGTGATCGCCGGCAGTTCGCCGCTACCGGTAATTCTCGGTGTCGTGGCCACGGTCCTCGCCGCGCTGGCGCTGCTCGTCGCCTTGCGTCGCCCCCGGGGGAGCTGATCGGTCAACTCTGGTTCGCCGAGGCGAGCAGCCAGAGCGCAAGGCTCGTGAAGCCGAGCATCACCGCGAGCATCCAGTACTGCGAGCGGACGGCCAACCGGGCGTTGGAGTAGATCGCCAACGCCCGGTCGTGGGCGAGCGCCAGGCCGCCGACGTGCCCGAGCACGACGAACGCGACCTGGAGGTACCAGTAGGTCGTCTGACCGACGATGCCGTAGTCGATGCCGACGGCAGCGGTCCCGAAGTAGTCGGCATCGCCGCCGAGCGGATTGGAGACGAGGAACACCATCGCCTGCCCCTGGATCAGCAGCAGGCTTATGTAGTGGGCGAGCGCGTAGACCACCGCGATCGGAACCAGCGAATGGACGAAGCTGCGCGAGAGCTCGCTCGGCGTCTTGTCGCCGCCGACGCTGACGGCCCCGAGAATTCCGAGGCGGTAGAAGCCGGCGACCAGGAGGATCGAACCGATCAGTCCGGTCGCGAAGGTCATCTCGAGCGTCAGGGCGGGAGGCAGGCTCAGCAGGCCCCAGCCCCCCTGGAGGGCGGGCGCGAGCGCCTCGTTCCACAGCACCCCACCACTGAGCCCGTCGAAGGTCACCGAGCCGATCATCACCATCAGGAGCGCCACGGTTCCATCGGTCGGCTCGAAGTGCGGCAGTCCCGAGAGCGGCCTGCGAACTCCCAGGGTCCCGTCACGGACCTCGAACGGCGAGATCCGCGAGAACAGGTTGAAGTAGACCGAGAACGCTTCCCCGCGGTCGATCCAGGCGTTGACCCCGTAAAGCGCCATCCCTACGAAGGTGGCCGCCGAGTAGACAATCGTCGCAAGCGCGAGTGATCCGGGCGTGTCGCCGGTATCGGCGACCAGCTCCAGCCAGACGAATGCGAGCAGACCGAGCGCGGCGGGCCAGTTCCCGAGCCGCTCCGGATAGGCAAGCGGAGCCGGAAGCGGAGCGCGCGACAGGGCTGAGGCCGTGCCGGCGAACGCCCGCCCGACAGCGCGCCACGGGTTGAAGGCCCGGAAGACGTCTCCGAACAGGACGCTGATGGGGACGAGGCCGACCCAGAAGATCACGTAGACGAAGTTCGGGGCGAAGTTGGCTGCTGAGATCTGCACCCCCGCCAGACCACTCCAGATCACGACGCCGAGAAGGACGACCCCGATCGCGCCGCTGACCGCCTCGACCACCGGCGAGGCAATTGCCCGGCCGACCCCGCCGCCGAATGGTCGCCAGCTGTCGGCCTGGAGCTTGGGCTCGGGCCACATGACGGCCAGGGCGACGAACGAAGCCAGCAGGACGACCGAGGCACCCCAGCCGAACAGCCACTCCGGGATCGGCAGGTCGGCACGGACGACCAGCCCGTGCGCGACGGCTGCCGTGGGCTGGGCGAGGGCGAGCCCGATCGCCCCGGCAATCAATCCGCGGGTCAGCTTCCTTCGCCGATACATCAGGGGTTGACCCGCAGCTCCGCGATCTGAACAGCGCTGCCGTGCAGTTCGACCTCGTAGATGCCCTCGAGGTCAGCCTCGAAGTCGAATGCGGCCTTCTGACCCGGGCCGACGTCCTCGTAGAGGTCGAATCCGTGGACGTGGATCTCCTCCGGTACGTCTGATGTCACGGTGAACTCGATCGCCTCGCCGCTGTCGACCTCGATCTTCGCCATGCCGCCCTTCGGCTCGCCGTCGACGACCTCGATCTCCGTGACGGTCGGCTTGGGCTTCGTCCTGGGCTTCTGCTCCCCAGATGGCGCAGGCTCGGTCGAAGTCGTCGCGCCACCGGCGCTGGTCGTCGGGGCGGGCCCCTCGTTGCTCGGTCGCACGAGCAGGAATACGGCGACCACGACCACCACGGCGGCGATCAGCAAGGCGATCCGGGGACCTTTCGACATCGACGACCTCCGATAGCTCGGTTACAAGAGTTGGCCTGCAGCCTACGGAAGGCCGTTCGCCTCTGCGACCGCGGCCTGGGCCGCGGCGATCCGCGCGATCGGTACCCGAAACGGCGAGCAGCTGACGTAGTCGAGCCCGACGTCGTGGAAGAAGACGATCGAATCGGGATCGCCGCCGTGCTCGCCGCAGATTCCCAGCTTCAGGTCGGGCTTTGCCTCGCGTCCGGTCCAGGCCGCGAGCCGCACCAGCCACCCGACACCGGGCTTGTCGATCGTGTCGAACGGGCTGCGGTCGATGATCTTCGTCTCGAGGTAGTGGGCGAGAAACGTGCCCTCGGCATCGTCTCGTGAGAAGCCGAGCGCGGTCTGGGTCAGGTCGTTGGTGCCGAACGAGAAGAAGTCCGCGACAGCGGCGATCCGGTCGGCCACGAAACAGGCCCGCGGAAGCTCGATCATCGTTCCGACGCTGAGCCCGACGTCCGCGCCGCCCTCGCGTTCGACGACCCGCTCGACCAGCGCCCTCATCCGCTCGAGCTCCTTCTCGTAGGCGACCAACGGGATCATCACCTCGGGATGCGGCGCCCGTCCCGTCCGCGCCTCGACGGCCTGCGCCGCGCGGACGATCGCCGTCGCCTGCATCTCGTAGATCTCGGGCCGGATCAGTCCCAGGCGGCAGCCGCGGGTGCCGAGCATCGGATTGGTCTCGTGGAGGGTGTGTACGCGCTCGAGCGTCCGCTCGAGCTCTTCGAGGTCGTCGCGGCCGTCCGTCCGGCCGCGCTCGATCTCGAGCGCAAGCTCCTCCGGGATCGGGCAGAAACTCGTGCAGGGGCGGGTCGAGCAGCCGGATCGTCACCGGAAGGCCGGCCATCTCCTCGAAGATCCCTTCGAAGTCGCCCTGCTGGAGTGGCAGCAGCTCATCGAGCGCTGCCGTCTTCTCCTCCAAGCCCTCCGCCATGATCATCGCGCGCATCTTCGGCTGGCGATCGGCCGCCATGAACATGTGCTCGGTGCGGCACAGGCCGATGCCCTGCGCGCCGAACTCGCGCGCGCGGCGCGCGTCCTCGGGCGTGTCGGCGTTCGTTCGCACGTCGAGCCGGCGGAGCTCGTCGGCCCATTCGAGCGTGCGCTGGAAGTTCGGGTCGGGTGGCGGCTCGACCAGGTCGACGTCATCGACGGTCACGAGCCCCGAGGTGCCGTCGATCGCGATCTGGTCACCCTGGCGGAGCACGATCTCGCCTACGCGCACCTCGCGCGCGGCCAGGTCGATGTCGAGTGCCGAGGCCCCGCAGACGCACGGCCTGCCCATCCCGCGCGCGACCAGCGCCGCGTGGCTCGCCTTGCCGCCCTCGGAGGTCAGGATCCCGCGCGCGGCAAAGAACCCGGCGACGTCGTCGGCCTCGGTGAACGGCCGCACGAGGATCACGTCGCGACCGAGGTTGGCCCACGCGACGGCCTCGGGCGCGGTGAAGACGATCTGTCCCTTGGCGGCGCCCGGCGAGGCGTTGACCCCGCGGACGAGGATCTCGGGCTCTGCATCCGCGGAGAAGGTCGGATGCAGCAGCGCATCGAGCGACCCTGCATCGATCGTCGCGAGCGCCTCGGCGCGGCTCAGGAGTCCTTCCTCCACCGCGTCGACTGCGAATCGGACGGCGGCCTGTGCGGGACGCTTTGCGCTGCGCGTCTGCAGCATGTAGAGGCGGCCCTCCTCGACCGTGAACTCGGTGTCCTGCATGTCGCCGTAGTGGGCCTCGAGCCGCGCGAGGATGTCGACGCAGCTCCGGGTAGACGGCGGGCATCCGGTCGGCCAGACCCGTCAGGTCGTCGGGCGTTCTGCACCCCGGAGACGACATCCTCGCCCTGGGCGTTGATCAGGAAGTCACCGGAGGGCTCCGGGGCGCCGGTGATCTCATCGCGCGAGAAGGCGACGCCCGAGCACGAGGTCTCCCCCTTGTTTCCGAACACCATCTGCTGGACGTTGACGGCGGTGCCCCAGTCCTCGGGGATGCCGCTGATCCGCCGGTACTCGATCGCGCGCTCTCCGACCCAGGAGTCGAAGACGGCCCGGATCGCCTGGCGCAGCTGCTCGGCCGGATCGGTCGGGAACGGCTCGCCGGTGCGGTCGGTGTAGAGCGCCTCGAAGTCGGCCACGAGAGCGCGCAGGTCAGCGACCGATAGCTCGGTGTCAAGCGCCACCCCGGCCTCCCGCTTGCGCGACGCGATCGCGGCCTCGAGCGCGTCGCCGGGCACACCGCGGCAGACGTTCCCGAACATCTGGACGAAGCGGCGGTAGGAGTCCCACGCGAACCGTTCGTTGCCGGTACGCGCCGCCAGCCCCTCGACGGCTGCCGGCCCGATGCCGAGGTTCAGCACGGTGTCGAGCATTCCGGGCATCGATTCGCGC
This sequence comes from uncultured Thermoleophilaceae bacterium, assembly GCA_963790245.1. GTDB lineage: Bacteria > Actinomycetota > Thermoleophilia > Solirubrobacterales > Thermoleophilaceae > JACCVG01. The sequence goes on along the minus strand of CAWBNP010000002.1, from coordinate 176,948 downwards.
GCCCCGGAGCGGACCGAGACGAGCAACGGGTCCTCAGGATCGCCGAGCCGCTTGCCGACCCGCTCCTCGAGCTGGGTCAGCGCCGCGGCGACCTGATCGGCCAGCCCGTCCGGCTCCACCCGGCCGCCGTCCATGTAGGCGACGCAGGCCATCGTCGTGATCGTGAACCCGGCGGGCACCCGGTCGGCACCGAGCACCCGGGTCATCTCGGCGATGTTGGCCCCCTTTCCACCGAGCAGGTCGCGCTGCTCGCGCGATCCTTCGGCGAAGTCGTAGACGTAGCGCTCGGCCATCGAGGGCCTAGGTTCCCAGATGTCCGGCCTCAGGCCGGATCGCGCCACATCAGCCAGACACGCGGCCCGTTCGGTAGGTCTACCTGGCCGGTGACTCGAAAGCCGTGGCGCGCGTAGAACGCGATGTTGCTCTCTTTCGAGCTCTCCAGGTAGGCGGCGATCCCGAGTTCATCGCAGTCGGCCAGCACCGGCGCGAGCAGGGCACTCCCGAGGCCGCGGCCCTGGGCAGCGGGTTCTGTTCCGAGCACGGCGAGGTAGTAGTGCGGTGGGGCCTTCGGATGCGCGGCCTCGATCGCCGTGAAGCCCCTGATCGTCTGCCCGAGCCCGCGCCACGGCAGCAGGCGCACGAGCCGCAGCGAATCGAGCAGGCCGACCTTCCAGCGCTCAGGTGGAGCCCAGAGTGCGCCCGCACGGAGGTCTTCGGCCGCGTAGACGTCGCCGTCGGGAATCATCCCGCGCAGCCGCAGCGCAAAGAACGCCTCGGCCTGGGCGAGCCGCCGCCGGTCGTCGGGGAAGGTCCAGCTGAGCACCGGATCGTCGTAGAAGGCGCGCGCGATCGCGCGCGAGAGCGGGGTGATGTCGGCGAAGCCGGCGCGACGCACGTTCGGTGCGCGCATGGTTCTAGGCTACGCGGCGCAAGCGCACGTTCGCGTGGTACTCGAGTGTCTCGGCGATCGCGCGGTCGGCCTGGCGCAGCGCCAGGTCGGTACCGGTGGGCACCTCCGCGAGCGGGCTCGCCAGCGCGCCGGCCATGAAGCCGCGCGCGTGGCCGTCGAGCCTGAAGGAGCCCGCCTCGCACGAGTCGCAGACAACGCCCCCCTGCTGCCGCCGAGAACCCGCCGAGGTTCGCGTCGGGCTCGCGCTCGCCACAGCTCGCGCAGGTCGAGAGCTCGGGCATGAAGCCGGCCGCCAGCAGCAGCTTGAGCCGGAAGGCGAGCGCCTGGGACCGGGTTGCGGCTGAAGGCTCGGCGTCGAGCAGCCACAGCTCCTGGCAGAGCAGGTTGTAGGCGGGCTGGTTGGCCTCCGGGCGCATCGAACAGCCGCAGCACCGCGTCGCAGGCCTGGGTCGCGCGCTCGAGCGGCTCGCGCCGTTCACGCAACGCGGCGTGGGCGTGGACAGTCTCGGCGGCGGTCACCGTGCAGAGGTCGCTGCGACCCTCGTGCAGTACGAGCGCGACGCGCGCGCAGGGCTCGAGCCGCCCACCGAACCGCGAGCGAGTCCGTCGAACCCCCTTGGCGACCGCGCCGATACGGCCGCGTTCGCGGGTGTAGAGATGCAGAACGCGGTCGGCCTCGCCGAGGCGGATCGAGCGCAGGACGATCGCTTCCGCCTTGAAGGACCCGGGCATCAGCCCACTCTGGAGGACGCGTCGGACGCCCTGCGGCGGCGCGGAGGCGGCTGGCAGCGCTCGCAAACGTAGGTGCCCCGGCCGGCGGCGCGGAGCTTGCGGATCGTCCGCGCCACAGACCGGGCATGGCTCCCCCTCACGGCGGTGGACGAGGAAGCGCGTCCTGGAATGAGCCCCGCGCGCCGTCGATGTCGCGGAAATCGTCGATCGTCGCGCCGCGTCGAGTCGACCCCTAGCTCGAGCGACTCGACGACGGCGTCCCGAAGGGCCGCGATCTGCGCCCGCTTCAACGTGCCGGTCTCTCGGAGCGGATGGATCCGCGCCCGGAAGAGAGCCTCGTCGGCGTAGATGTTCCCCACCCCCGCGACCCGCCGCTGGTCGAGCAGAAAGGCCTTGATCGGCGCGCGCCGACCCCTTGCGAGGGCGCGCAACGCGTCGATCGAAAATTCGGGCGTCAGCGGCTCGATGCCGAGACGAGCCGCGAAGTAGTCCTCCAGCGCCGCGTCGCCGAGCAGCACGATGCCCGTGCCGAAACGGCGCGGATCGACGAACAGCACGCGGTGCCCGTCATCGAGGCGGACTCGCACCCGCAGATAGCTGCGTTCGTCCGAATCCTCATCGGCGTCGACCAGCAGCAGGTTGCCCGGTCATGCGCAGGTGCATGATCAGATGGACCTCCTCTTCGAGCGTCCAGATCAGGTACTTGCCGCGTCGCGCGAGCCGCTCGACGCGACGACCGTCGACGGCAGCGGCCAGCTCGGCCGGGGCGGCAGGAGAGCACCAGAGCGGGTCGCGGACCTCGAGCGCCTCGATCGTCTCTCCCTCGACGGCAGGGCGCGAGCTGGGTCCGAACGGTCTCGACTTCGGGCAGCTCGGGCACGCCGAGCAGGTTAGCTGCTCGGTCAGGAGCGCGCGGTCGCGCGCGGGTGGGCCTTGAAGTAGACGTCCTTGAGACGCTCGCTCGAGAGGTGGGTGTAGAGCTGGGTCGTCGCGACGTCGGCGTGGCCGAGCATCTCCTGGACCGAGCGCAGGTCACAGCCGCCGGCCAGAAGATGAGTCGCGAAGGTGTGGCGCAGCGTGTGGGGGCTCATCCGATCCGCCGAGGCCCGCGCTGCGCGCGTGCTTCTGGATGATCTTGTAGAGCCCCTGGCGGGTGAGCGGGCGGCCGCGGACGTTGACGAACAGATGGGTCTCGTCGGGGTCACGGACGAGCTGTGCCGCGGCCGCGCTCGAGGTAGGCCACGGTCGCAGCGATCGCGGCGCTCCCCACCGGGATGATCCGCTCCTTGGAGCCCTTGCCCCGAGCCCGCAGCACGCCGTCCTCGAGGTCGACGTCGGCCAGCTCGAGCCCGATCGCCTCCGAGGCGCGCAGGCCGCAGGCGTACATCAGCTCGAGCAGGGCGCGATCCCGAAGCGCCGGCGGCTCGGTGCCCGCGGGCTGGCCGAGCAGACTGGCGATCTCGCCGCGGGTCAGGACGTGGGGCAGCTTGCGTGAGCGCCGCGGAGGCGTCAGCGCCGCGGTCGGGTCGGCTTCGGTGACGCCCTCACGCCGGAGGTGACGGTAGAACGACCGCAGGCAGGCCGCCTTGCGGTGGACCGTCGCCGGTGTTGCGGGCCGGCCGTTGCCGTCGCCCAGCTGCTCCAGGAACGCGGCGATGTCACGCGCCCTCGGCGTCGAGCGCGGTCTGATCCCGCTCGCCGAGGAACCGGCCGAACTGGAGCAGGTCCGAGCGGTAGGCCTCGAGCGTGTTCCTGCGAGAGACCGCGCTCGAACTCGAGGTAGGCGAGGAAGTCGAGCATCTGGTGCTCGAAGCTCGATGCGAGCGGGGATTCGGCGACTGAGCCCATGGCGATCGATTCGCTGGCGGGTGCGGCGATCCCTGCGCCTGCAACGGAACCGCCGTCAGTCGCTGTTCAGCCCGAGCGGCGGACGAGCCGCCTGAGCGACCCGCAAGTACCGCGCGCGAAGGCGCGCGGCTTGGCGACCGAGGTCGCTCCCCGCCCACGGATGCTCGGGGCATCGCTGCCGGGCCCGCGGACTTCGAAGGTCCCGCCACCGGCCAGCTTGCGCGCCTTGCCGCTGCCGCCGACCACCTGGAAGTCGCCCCGTGGACGACCGTCCGGGTTGTCGAGGAGAGAAAGCGACAGGCAGGTGCTGCCCTCGCCGGGGAAGTTGATCAGCATGAACCCCTTGCCCGTGAACCTGCCAGTGTCGGCATTCTGGGTGCTGTCGAGCCGCAGCGCCCACTTGGACTTGCGTGGGAGCTTCAGTTGCTCGGGGGTACCCGTGAAGGTTCCGCGCCCGGCGTTTGTTTGACCGGTGAGTGAGAGCACCCGCCCCGCGAGCATCGGGGTCCCGGGGCTGACCGTGCGGGCGGAGGTCGTCTTGAAGCGCAGCGCGGTCGGCTTGGGCGGCTTGGCGAGCCCGCTGGAGCCCTGGGCCGAGGTGGCGGCTGCCTTACCGGTCCGCGTCGTCTCGCCGATCGCGCCCTGGTCGTCGGTCACCCGCAGGAGGACGGTCGAGGGAGTCGGGACGTTCATCGCCGACGTCGTCGGGGTCAGGGTCGTCGAATCGAAGACGCCGTCGCCGTTGAAATCCCACTGGTAGCGGACGATCTGGCCGTCGGGGTCTGAGGAGGCCGATCCGTCGACTGACACGTCGTTGCCCTGGCGGGTTAAGGTGAACAAAGCGATCGGCGGTTGGTTGACCGGCGTGATGAGGACGCGAACCTGTGCCGTGGCGGTGGCGCCATCGTCGTCTGTGACACGCACCCGGATAAGGAAGCTGCCGGCGTCCGGGAAGAAGCGAAGCAGGATCGGAGTCGTCTGACTGCGCTCGAAGCTGCCGTTGTTGTCGAGGTCGAACTCGTAGCGGACGATCCGGCCGTCGGAGTCGCCCGAGCGACTCGCGTCGAATCGGACCGTGGAGCCGGCAGGCGCCGGGTTCGGGCTTGCAGCCAGCGCCGCGATCGGCGCCGCGTTGGGCGGCGGGGCCGGCGGTGGGGGCGGCGGGGGCGGCGGCCGAGACAGGATCGTGACGTCCTCGTAGTCGGTGGAGACCGACCCGAAGATTCCGCCGTTGTCGCGGATGTGCAGACCCGCCCGGAAGGTCTGGGGCCGCCCGTAGGTCTTGACTGCGATCGTGCCGTCACCCTGATTGTGCTCGAACAGTCCGTCACCGTCGAGATCGAAGAGTCGCGTGAGCTTGCGCCCCTTGCTGGAGGCGTTGCGAGCGATCCCGTCGAAGCTGATCTCCTCGTCGACGAAGCGAGCCCCCGGCTCGGGACTGACGGTCAACTCGGCCTTGACGCACCCGCCCAGCAGACCCGCGGAGGCGACGAGCGAGACGGCCACCGCCCAGTTCCCCCATCGCCTGTCTCTGCGCTGACCCATTCCTGATCCGGGTCGAATCCTACAGCGGCGAAGCTACGCCGGGCGCAACCGCTCGCGCAACATCAGCAGCCCGATCAGGGTCTTGGCGTCGCTGACCCGCTCGAGGATCTCGTCGAGCTCGTCGAGCGGAAACCGCTCGACGAGGATCCGCTCTTCTTCGTCGGGCTCGGTCCGCTGTTCAGTCAGATCGGTCGCGAGGAACAGATGGAAGGTCTCGTCGGTGAACCCCGGCGAGGCATAGACCGTCTTGAGCGGCTCCCAGGAGGCTGCCGAGTAGCCGATCTCCTCGATCAGCTCGCGACGGGCGGTCTGCTCCGGGCTCTCGCCGGGGTCGATCTTGCCGGCCGGCAGCTCGAGCAGCGACTGCTCGCCGACGACCTCACGCGGCTGGGCGACCATGTAGATCGCGCGGCCGTCGTGGGCGACGATCACCGAGGCTCCGGGATGTGCGGCGAGCTCGCGCTCGACCTCCTCGCCGGTGTCGTCGTGGCGGTAGAACTCGCGCCTGACGCGCAGCAGGTTGCCGCTGAAGACCTCTTCGGAGCGGGTCCGCTCAAACGCCATCGATCATCTCCCCCAGTGCGAGTCCGCCCGCAAGCGCGGCGCGGAAGAAGAGAGGGTCCTGCTCCGCGTCGCGGCCCATCGTCCGTGCCGGGAGGCCGCTTGCCAAATAGCCGTCGAGGTCGGGGTCGGTCGGGCGCATCGTGTGGCCGCCGAGACTATCCACCCCCTCCACCCCGCTCGGCCATGCGACCTGCACCGGGGCGAGCAGCAGCTCGAGCACGGTCGCGCTGTGGTGCGAGAGGCCGCGATGGCGCTCGCGAGGGTCGGCCGAGGACATGCGCGGCACGAGCAGCGTCGGGCAGCCGAGCGCGAGCGCCGCGTGGGCGGAGTCAAGCGCGACCAGGCCGCCGTGGCCGAGTGCGGTTCCCGACCCGAGGATCCCGGGGCCGGGACCGACGATCGCGGCGTCCCAATCGGCGGCGGCGAGCGCGCCCGCGGTCGTGATCGCCTCGCCCCGGCCGCCGTAGGCTGCTCCGGCGGTCAGGTGGTCGCAGAGCAGTCCGCGCTCGAGCAGCTCCGCGACGATCATCGACCAGCCACCCGGCAGCGCACCGCCCACAGTCTGCACGTACCCGATCCTGCGTCCCCCCTGGTCAGCGGCCCATGCGACGCAAGGCAGCTGGCCGTGGAGTGAGAGGACAGCTACCGGCTTCGGCGAGCCGCGATCAAGGGGCTCGACCGGATCGACCGCGTGCTGGAGCGAGCTGTAGTTGAGCTTCATGACGTGCGCGCGCGGGACGCCTTCGCCGTCAAGACCACGGGTCAGGTTGACGTGCACGATGTCGAAGCCGCCGCTGCCGAGCTCGAGGTCGACCGCCGCGGTGTTGACGACGACCTCGTCGCCTGGTTCGAACTCACCGAGCAGCGCGGTGTCGGCGATCGCACGGCGGCTCTCCGGCCCGACCCGAACGACCAGCTCGATGAAGGAGCCCGGTCCTTGCACCGACTCGACCGTGCCGCGGCGGAGCGTCAGCATGCGCTCTCGGTGACGAGGGCCCGCGCCACGTCCAGCATCCGCTCGAGCGCCGCGCGCGAGACCCGTTCATCGGGCTGGTGGTTGCGTTCGGTTCCGTTCGCGAGGTTGACCGACGGCAGGCCGGCAAGGTTGAAGGCGTTGGCGTCGCTACCGCCTCCGGTCGAAACGTAGACCGGCTCGATCCCACAGCGCTCGAGCGCCGCGGCAGCAATCCGGACGGGCTCGGCGCTACGCGGCAGCGAGTAGGCGCGGAACAACTCCTCCACGACGACCTCGAGGTCACACCCCGAATCGGTCGCGGCGGCGGTGAAGGCATCGACCATCTCGCTGACGAGCGCGCCCGCCCGCTCGTGATCGAGGCTACGCGCCTCGAGCTCGACGAGACAGTGCTCGGCTACGACATTCGGTGCGCTCCCGCCCTCGATCGTTCCGACGTTGGCGGTCGTCTCGGGGTCGAGCCGGCCGAGCCGCAGCGCGGCGATTCCGGCCGCCGCGGCGGCGATCGCGTTGTGGCCGTCCTCGGGCCGCACCCCGGCGTGGGCGGCGCGCCCGTGCAGGCGGGCTTGGAGACGGTAGTAGGACGGCGCCGCGAGGATCAGCTCGCCGATCGGTGAGGCGTGGTCGAAGACGAACCCGAACCGGGCATTCAGCGAATCGGTGTCGAACGCCTTGGCGCCACGGAGGGCGAGCTCCTCACAGGTGGTGAACAGCAGCTCGACCCCGACCGGTGGCGGATCCCGGACGAGCCCGCGCGCGAGCTCGAGCAGGACGACGACGGCCGCCTTGTTGTCGGCCCCGAGGATCGCTTCGTTGCGGTTGGCGAAGAACCCGTTGCGCTCCTCGCACCTCGACTGCATCGGCGAGCGGGACGGTGTCGAGATGCGCGCAGAAGAGGACGACCGGAGCGCCCTCGGGCCCGGGTATGCGGGCGAGCAGGTTGCCGATCTGGGATCCGGTTTCGGCGGCACTGGCATCCTCCTCGACCGCGAGCCCGAGCCCCTCTAGCTCGTCGCGCAGGTAGCGACCGACTTCCTGCTCCCGCCGAGAGGGGCTCTCGATCTCGCAGAGCCGCACGAACTCGCTCGCCAGACGGTCACCGCCGTCCGGGAACGACATCTACTGCGACGCGGTCGTGCGCTTCTCGCCCGCCGACACCCGCGGCTCGCCCTCGGGCGCCCGTGCCCGGGCGCGATCGCGGGCGGCGCCCACGAACTCGCGGAACAGCGGGTGCGGCCGCAGCGGTCGCGACTTGAACTCGGGGTGGTACTGCGAGGCGACGAAGAACGGGTGGTCGGGCAGCTCGATGCACTCGACGAGCCGCTCGTCCGGCGAGGTGCCGGAGAAGACCATTCCCTCGGCCGCGAGCCGGGGGCGCAGGTGGTTGTTGACCTCGTAGCGGTGACGATGGCGCTCGTAGATCACGGGCTCACCGTAGATCTCGCGTGCCCGCGAGCCCTCGTGGAGCTTGACCGGGTCCGCGCCGAGGCGCATCGTGCCACCGAGGTCGCGCACCTCCTTCTGCTCCGGGCAGCAGGTCGATCACCGGGAAGGGCGTCTCGGGGTCGAATTCGGTCGAGTTGGCGCCGTCCATGCCACAGACGCTGCGTGCGAACTCGGATACCGCGATCTGCATGCCTAGACAGATGCCGAGATAGGGCACCTCCTCCTCCCGGGCGAAGCGGGCCGCGTTGATCTTGCCCTCCACCCCACGCACGCCGAAACCGCCGGGGATCAGGATCCCGTCACAGGCCTCGAGCTCGCGCTGGGTCTCCTCGCCGTCGAGCGTCTCGGCGTCGATCCAGCGGATCTCGACCTTCGCGCCGTGGTGCACTCCCGCGTGGTAGAGCGCCTCGATCACCGACAGGTAGGCGTCCTCGAGCTGGATGTACTTGCCGACCATCCCGATCACGACCGGCTCGGCGGCGGCATCGCGACGGGCCGCGAGCTCCTCCCAGTCCGACAGATCCGAGGGAGGCGCCTCGACGCCGAAATGGTCGAGCACCAGATCGTCGACGCCCTCGGCGCGGAAGTAGAGCGGCACCTTGTAGATCGAGTCGACGTCGCGCGCCGAGACGACCGCGTCGACTCCGAGGCTGGCGAACAACGCGATCTTCTCCCGGATGTCGCGAGCCAGCGGACCCTCCGAACGGCACATGATCACGTCCGGCTGGATGCCGATCCGGCGCAGCTCCTGGACCGAGTGCTGGGTGGGCTTGGTCTTCAGCTCGCCCGCATGGCCGAGGTAGGGAACGAGCGTCAGGTGGACGAACATGCAGCTGCGCCGGCCGTGCTCGACCTGGAACTGGCGCAACGCCTCGAGGAACGGCAGCGACTCGATGTCGCCGACCGTGCCGCCGATCTCGGTGATTACGAAGTCGACGTCGTGTGACTCGGCGACGAGGCGGATCCGCTGCTTGATCTCGTCGGTGATGTGAGGGATCACCTGGACGGTGCCCGCCGAGGTAGTCGCCACGCCGCTCGCGGCTGATGACCGAGTGGTAGATCGCACCGGTCGTGACGTTCGACCCGCGCGTCGCGTTGACGTCGGTGAACCGCTCGTAGTGGCCGAGGTCGAGGTCGGCCTCGGCACCGTCCTCGGTCACGAAAACCTCGCCGTGCTGGAACGGGCTCATCGTCCCCGGGTCGACGTTGATGTACGGGATCGAACTTCTGAAGGGCGACCTTCAGGCCGCGCGAGACGAGCAGCCGGCCGATCGACGCGGCCGCGATTCCCTTGCCCAGATGCCGACACCACTCCCCCGGTGACGAAGATGTAACGAGTGGGGGGGCCTTCACGCATGTGCTCTACCGAGCGAGTCTAGCCCTCGCAACCCCGGGGTTTTCTCGACGAGCGCGGAGATCGACCTAAATTCCCCGTAGATCGTGATCCCGAGGACGACTGTGAGGGCGATCGCCTGCCCCGCCATCGGCAGGGTCATGACCATCCACAGCCCGGCAACCGCGCCGACGACGTTCGATCCGGTGTCGCCGAGCATCCCCCGCTCGCGCAGGTCGAACGGCAGGAAGACGAGGATCGGCCCGACGAACAGGCCGAGCCACCAGAGCGGCTCGAGGTTGGCCGAACCGATCAGCAGCCCGGCCCCCAGCAGCACGAACACCTTGATCGACCGTCCGGGCCGGAGGTCGAGCAGGTTGAACAGGTTCGTCGTGGTGACGACCAGCAGCGTCGCGAGCGCGACCTCGAGCACGGTCAGGTCCGGATTCGCTAGCACGACCAGCGCGAGCCCGAGGGTGCCGACCGCCTTCAGCGCGCCGCTCGAGAAATCGCCGCTCAGAATCGCCGCCGCCGTGACCGCGCCAGCCACGCGGCAGATCGCGATCACCGGCGACGATCCGGAGCTGACCCGGTCAGATCGTCGATCAGGCCGAGGAACGCGACGCCCAGGACGTAGACGAACACACCGAGCTCCGCCGTCACGAAGTCGAGTCGCAGGCCATAGACAGCCAGCGTCAGCGGGACCAGCGCCACGATCGCCGCGATCGCGATCGTGATCCCGCCCGGGCATCGGGACCGCGACACCGCGGTAGTTCTCACGCGTCAGCGAGCGGCGCTGAAGTTCGGCGAGCGACCCGGGGAGCCGTCACCGCCGCGATCAGGATGGAAACGAGCAGCGGCAGCCACAGCACCGCCGCAACCTAGCGCGCGCTAGCGGACGACGCGCGGGCCCGGCGGGAGGACCGCATCGGCGTCATCCCCGTAGCCGAACCGTCCGTCCGCGCCGGCGAGCGCGTAGACGAGTGCGATCGCTCCGCCGGCGGTGTCGATGTTGTCGACGCTCGGGATCCCCTGATCGGCGAAGAACGGTGCCTGGGCAGTCGGCCCAGGCGGATCGTCGGGCCCGCCTCCGGTCGGGAGTCTGCTCGGCACCGACCACGCGGGCGCCGGCATCGAGCAGGCCGGCGATCAGCGCCGCCTCCCAGGGCTGGGCCCGGTCGGCATCCTCTTCGCCGGGCGGGACGCCGTGGAAGACCACCGCATCGGCGCCCTCGAAGGAGCCCATGAACGCGTTCGGTTCCTCGTTGCGGAGCCGTGCCGCGGGCGCGCCGCCCTCGGCACGATGCTGCGCGTGAGCCGATCGGCCAGCGCGGCATCGCTCAGGTTCGGGGCCGTGAAGGCCGAGGGTCTCGCGGAGCGAGTCGCTGGTTCGATCGGTAGCGATCGATACCGAGTCCAGCGAGCCACCGGCCGGGTCGACCGTCGACCGGACGTCGGCCTCGAACCCCTCGGGCAGCGGCCCGACGCCCACCACCGCGATCGCTCGTTCTGCGAGCCGCCGGTCGATCAGCGTGGGAGCGATCTCGGCGATCAGCTCCTCGCGCCGATCGAGCCCGTACCTGGGCCCGCTGCTCGCGTCGCGCGCTGAGACGACGTCCTCGCGGAGCGAGTTCCCGCAGGCCCTTGTCGGCCTGCGAGACCAGCGAGTCGCCGATCGTGACCCCGAGCAGGATCCCGATCGCCAGGGCCAGGAAGACCGCGACGAGCGAGATTGCGTGGTAGCGGAAGTCGAACATGGCAGCCAGCGAATGCCCAGCAGGACCTGGACCTTGAGCCAGATCAGGTCGAGCAGCGGCCCGAGGCTCGGCGAGGTCGCCACGACGATCACGAACGCGACCAGCGCCGCCAGCGCAATCGCCACGATCGGGCCCATTCCCGGCCGAGGGCCGGTAGAGCCGGCTCACCCCCTTGGCGTCGACGAGGATCTCGCCGATCCGCAAGCGGGTCAGGAAGGTCGAGGACATGCCGCGGCGGTTCTTGTCGAGGAACTCGACCAGGTTGAAGTGGGTTCCGACACACACGATCAGCTGAGGCGCCCTTCTCCGAGGCGATCAGCATCGCGACGTCCTCGCTCGTGGCCGGGGCCGGGACGACCTTGTAGGCGAGCCCGAGCGAATCGAGCCGCTCGCGGCCCGGCGCGCGGCCGTCCGGGTAGGCGTGCACGACCAGCTCGCGCGCCGCACGCAGCGTCGCGTCGGCTGGCCGAATCCATGTCGCCGACGATCATGTCCGGGCGAAACCCCTCGGTCACGATCGCGTCGGCGCCGCCATCGACCGCGATCAGCGCCGGCTTGACGTCGCGCACGTAGGGTCGCAGCGCGCGCAGGTCCTTCTGATGATCGGCGCCGCGAACCACGATCATCACCGGCCGATCACGCAGATCGGTGTCGAAATCGGGCAGGTCGATCTGGCCCGCGAGCAGGTCGCGCTCCTCGAGCGACGTGCGTCATCGTGTTGTCGGCGAACGCCTCGAGTGACTCTCCGATGGTGCGACGGCTGTCCTCGTAGGCGAGTTCGAGCAGTTGGCCAGATCCTGGACCTCTCCGTCCGCGACCCGCTCCTCGCCGCGGAAGACCTCGGCACCCCGGACGGTGAGCGTCTCACCGTCACGGATCGAGTCGAACAGCGTCGCTCCCGGGCATGTCGATCAGGTGGACGCCCGCCTCGGCCATGATCAGCGGACCCCGGTTGGGATAGGCTGCCAGACGTCGACCGCGAGCAGTTGACCACGTGGCGGACGCCGGTCGCTACGAGATCTTCCGCGCAGACCCGATCGATGTTCTCGTGGTCGAGGATCGCGATGTCGGCCGGACCGACGCGAGGAATCAGCCGCTTGGTCCGCCGTCCCGAGCCTGGCGGTCCCGTGAAACTCGCCCGCGGTCTGCCACCGACCGATCCGACGGCGGGCGGCCCACGGCCGGCGAGGGCGCGGGAAGTGATTCTGAGACGAGAGACGGGCACGGACCGTCCGAGTCTACGGACGAGCAGCAGTTTCTAAGCAGGCCGGTGTCGGTTCAGGCGGCTGCCTTCAGCAGGCCCTGCGCGTGCTTCCGGGCCGCCGCGTCGTCGCCGTCGGCGCCGAGCATCCGCACCAGCTCGCCCTCGAGCTGGTCCGCGCCCAGCTGCGATGACGGTCGTGTGAGCGAGATCGTCCTGCGCGCTCCTTGGCGATCCGGAAGTGGCTGTCGGCGAGCGACGCGATCTGGGGCAGGTGGGTGATGCAGACGAGCTGCCGTGACCTGCTGCGAGCGCGCTGCAGCCGCTCACCGACGGCACGCGCCGTCTTGCCCGCCGATGCCTGCGTCGACCTCGTCGAAGACCAGCGTGCTGGTCCGCCGCCGGCTGCGGCGACGCCCATGATCGCGAGCATCGAGCGCGAGAGCTCGCCGCCCGAGGCCGTATCGCGGAGCGGCGTCGCCGCACCCCCGGATTGGGGGCGATCAGGAACTCGGCCCGCTCGATCGCCCGCGGGCACCGCGCTGCTCACGCTCCTGAATCGAGACCTCGAAGGTCGCATCCTCCATCGCGAGCTCGGCGAGCTCGCCGACGACCTGCTCGGCGAGCCTGGGAGCGGCCTCCTTGCCGCGCCTGCCTAGTGCCGCCGCGGTCTGGTTCGAGGCCTCGGTCGCGCCGCGCAGCTCTCCCTCCACCCGTTCGAGCGCCTCGACCCGCCATCGATCAGCGCCAGCTGCTCGCGGCAGCGCTTCGCGTGAGCGAGCACCGCCTCGACGGTCCCGCCGTGCTTGCGCTCCAGGTGGTCGTAGCGGTCGAGCCGCTGCTCGACCTCCTCGAGCCGCTCCGGGTCGGCCTCGCAGCCCGACGAGATAGTCCCTCAGCTCGGCGCCGAGATCCTCGGCTTCGAGTCGCAGCCGCCTCGCAGCCGATCGTCGAGGTCCGCGAGCCGGCTGTCGATCTCCCCAGCGGCTTCCATCCCGGTCTCGCCCTCGGCAAGCTGGGCGATCGCACCCGGCCGCCTCGGACCCTTCCGGCAAGAGCGCTCGGCCGCCGCGCCGGCCGCCTCGCGCAGCTGCGTCGAAGCCGTGCAGCCGCGAGCGCTCCTCGCTCAGCCCGGCACGGTCGGCGCCAGTCGGATCGAGATCGTCGATCTCGTCGAGCTCGAAGGCGAGCAGGTCACGGTCGCGCTCGCTTGCGCCCGCACGGTCGCGCAGCTCGGCGAGCTCTCGCTCGAGGGCGAGTGACCCGCCCATGCTCGGCGACCATCCGCTCGCGCAGGTCGGCTTGAGCCGGGCCCGCAGTAGCCGTCGAGCATCTCGAGCTGCGCCGAGGCGATCGTGAGCCTGCGGTGCTCGTGCTGCCCGTAGAAGGAGACGAGCCGGCCGCCGAGCTCACGCAGATCGGCCGCAGAAGCGCCTCGACCCTGGACGAACGCGCGGGTCCGGCCGTCGGCGCCCACCCGCCGCGCGAGAACGATCTCCTCGCCCGCGGGAATCCGCTCGCGCAGATCGGCCAAGTTCGGGCGCGTCGAGCGCCCCGCCGAGGTCGGACGAAGACGCCCTCGACCTACGCCTCCGTCGCGCCCGGCCGCACGATCCCGGGTCGTGGCTTGCCACCGAGCAGCAGATCGAGCGCATGCGCGAGGACGGTCTTGCCCGCCCCCGTCTCGCCGGTGATCACGTTCAGGCCCGCGGCCGAGCCGCAACTCGGCCCGCTCGATCAGCAGGAGGTTCTCGACACGCAGTTCCAGCAGCATCGCGGCTGGTGTAGCACCGCGCCCTGACGGAGCGAGGCCGCAAGGCGCGGCTCAGTACGCGATTCGCCCGAACTTTTCACGGACGCGGTGGTAGAAGTTCGATCCCGGCGTCTGTGCGAGGCGCAACACGTCGCGCTCGAATCGGACCTCGAGCCGCTCTCCCGGCCCCAGCTCACCGGCCGGGCGTCCGTCGGTCGTGACGTCGACGGCCTCGCTCGTCGAGCCGTTCTGGCCATCGATGAGGACTCGCGTCGGGGGCCGCCACGAGCGGGCGCGCCGTGAGGCTGTGCGGAGCGATGAAGGAGATCACGAACCCCTCGACCCCCCAGGCGAGGAGCGGGCCACCGTTGGCGAGGTTGTAGCCGGTCGACCCGGCCGGCGTGGAGGCGACCAGGCCATCGCAGCGAACCTGCCCCAGCGGCTCGCCGTCGACTGCAGTATCCGAGCTCGGCCACTCGGTGCCCCGGCCGGCGGTGCAGGGAGACGTCCCCCGCGGCGTCCGCACCCCGGCCTCGGTCGTGATCGTCAGAGCGGGCATCGACACTCCCTCGTAGTCGGCCGGAGAGCAACCGCTCGAGCCCGTCGTCGAGCTCGTCGACAGTCGCCAGGAAACCGATCGCGCCGAAGTTGAACGCGAACACGGGGACGCTCGTGCCGCGCAAACTCCCGCAACGCGAGCTCAGAATCGTGCCATCGCCGCCGAGCACGACCGCGAGTCGGCCTCACGTGGACCATCTGCTCCGTCATCGATCAGCGCGACGCGCTCGTCGTTCTGGAGGCCGTGCTTCTCGATCTCCTCCTCCGCCGCCCGTACGCCGATGCCGGCCTCGCGAGCAGCATCGAGCAGCTTGATGACGGCCTCCCCCGTGTCCGTCGCGGACCGGTGGGTGAACAACGCTGATCGAGCTCGGGACAGTCACTCACGGCTCCAGCTCCAGCGCCGGCTGTAGCGGGATCGATCGCGCCACTGCGCCCGGCCTCGCCGATCCAGATGAAGGTCTCGCGGTTGCCGGCCGGCCCGGGCAGAGCCGGAGGAAGCGAAGCCGAGTGGCGTGTAGCCGAGGTCGACAACGGTCTCGCCAACCGCCACCAGCGCGGCGCGGCGGTCCTCAGCGGATCGAACCACCCCACCCTTGCCGACCTGCCCGCGGCCGACCTCGAACTGCGGCTTGACGAGCGCCAGGCAGTCGAAACCGAGGGGCGGTGCAGGCCAGCACCGCCGGCAGGACCTTTCGCACCGAGATGAAGGACACGTCGGCCGTCGACCAGGTCGGGCGCGAAGGGCAGCTGAGTCAGGAGTCAGAGCGCGGGCGTTCGTCGGTCGATGACGGTGACGCGTGGATCCTGGCGCAGCGCCCAGTCGAGCTGGCCATAGCCGACATCGACGCACGCGACCTCGCGCCGCGCCGCGCTTGAGCAGGCAGTCGGTGAAGCCGCCGGTAGAGGCGCCGACGTCGAGGCAGGCCCGGCCACGGGGGTCGATCCCGGTCGCGTCGAGGCCGTTCGCGAGCTTGATTCCCGCCGCGCGAGACGTACTCGGCGCCCGGGTCGACCTCGAGCGCGACGTCCTCCTTGACCAGGCGGCCGGGCTTCTGGCCTCGCCCCGGCGCGCCAATCCGTACCCGTCCCGCCATCACCGCCGCCGCCGCGCGGGCCCTCGTCGGATAGAGCCCGCGTTCGACCAGCAGCGAGTCCAGCCTCGTGCGGGACATGGAGCGGAGGGTACCCGCGCGGAGTCGTGTGACCGACGTCACACAACTCTTCCGATCGGCGTACGTTGCTTAGAACTATGTTGGTTCGACTTATCCCTCCCACTTCATGCGCGATCGAGTTCGCGGTCGGACTCCATCGCTCTCGTCCGATCTCATCGGGGCCACCGCCGTCTCGGCCACCATCGCCTTCGCGTCGGCGCGCTCATCATGGGCGCCGCCACCGGGGCGACCATCAGCGACGACCGCGGCCGTTTCTCCGCCACCTGGCACGCCGCCTCGACCAGATGACGGCCGGGTTCATGCTCGTCCTGGCCATCGCCGCCGACTCGCGGCGACGCGGCGGCCTTCTTCTTCGCGCGGCGCTCGCGCTCATCGCGCTGATCGCCACCACCCGGTACTCCACCGGACCAAACTTCCCGCACAGATCAAATAAGACGCATCACATACTCCTCCCTCGAAACGGCCCGCCTCCCCCGGCGGGCGTTTCATTTGGGCGGACGGCAGGGTCGAGGCACCGCGTCGGCAACCCGCTTTGCGATCGCCTCGGGGGTGAGGCCGACCTCCTCACGCAGCAGCGCCGGCTTGCCGTGGGTCACGTAGCGGTCGGGCAGCCCGCAGCGCAGGATCTCGCGCGCGGTTCAACGCATCGGCGTCGGCCAGGTGCTCGAGCACCCCGGCACCGAAGCCGCCCGCCAGCACGTTCTCCTCGATCGTCACGAGCAGCTCGTGCTCGGCCGCGAGCTCGAGTCAGCAGCGGCCGCGTCGAGCGGCTTGGCGAAGCGGGCGTCGGCGACCGTGCAGTCGATCCCGTGCTCGACCGAGAGCCGGTCGGCCGCGCCGAGCGCCAGCGGCACGCCGTAGCCGTAGCCGACGAGGGCGACGCGCTCCCCGCCGCGCAGGACCTCGCCCGTGCCCGATCTCGATCGGCGCCGGCTCGGCCGGGAAGGGCAACGCCCTCGGCCTCGCCGCGCGGGTAGCGCATGGCGATCGGCCCGTCGTCGTAGAGCACCGCGGTGCGCAGCATGTTCACCAGCATCGCCTCGTCGCGCGGCGCCATCAGCACCATGTTGCGGCAGGCAGCGCAGATAGCTGATGTCGAAGGCGCCGTGGTGGGTGGGGCCGTCGTCGCCCACGAGACCCGGCGCGGTCCATGGCGAAGACCACGTTGAGCTTCTGCAGGCAGACGTCGTGGACGATCTGGTCGAAGCCGCGCTGGAGGAAGGTCGAGTAGATCGCCGCGACCGGCTTGCGCCCCCTGGAGCGCGAGCCCGGCGGCGAACAGCACCGCGTGCTGCTCGGCGATGCCGACGTCGTAGTAGCGATCGGGCAGCGCCTTCTGGAGGATGTCGAGGCCGGTGCCGGAGTTCATGGCGGCCGTGATGCCGATGATCGCGCTCGTCGCGCTCGGCACTCGGCCACCAGGGCGTCGCCGAAGACCGTCGTGTACTGCGGCGGGGCGGCGGGCGTCGGCGGGCTCGTCTCCTTGGGCTGGGCCGGGCGCCGGCTGACGATCGAGGAGGGCTTGGCGGCGTGCCACTTCTCCATGCCCGCGAGCCCGCCGTCCTCGGCCGGCGCGAATCCCTTGCCCTTGACCGTCTTGGCGTGCACGACCACCGGGCGGTCGGCCTCGAGCGCCTCGCCGATGGCCTCGCGCAGCGCGCTCACGTCGTGGCCGTCGATCACGCCGACGTAGGCCACGTCGAGCTCCTCGAACAGCAGGCCCGGCGCCCAGTAGGCCTTGAGCGACTCCTTGAGGATCGGGCCGAAGCGCTCGAAGCGCTCGCCGATGCCCAGCGGGAAGCTTCGTGAGGCGCGATTCGGCGTCCTCGCGCGCGTGGTAGAGCTTCGGGTTGAGCCGGATGCGGTTGAAGTAGCGCGACAGCGAGCCGACGTTCGGCGAGATCGACATCCCGTTGTCGTTCAGCACGATCACGATCGGCAGGTCGAGTCCGCCCGCGTTGTGGAGCGCCTCGAAGGCGACGCCGCCGGTCAGTGCACCGTCGCCGATCACCGCCACGACGTGGCCGTCCTCGCCGTGCCCCTGGCGCATGGCCTCCTTGAGGCCGACCGCGTAGGAGATCGAGGTCGAGGCGTGGCCGGCGCCCATGATGTCGTGCTCGGACTCGTCGATCGAGCAGAACGGCGCGAGGCCCTCGTACTTGCGGATCGTGCGCGAGCTGATCGCGACGGCCGGTGAGGATCTTGTGCGGGTAGGCCTGGTGGCCGACGTCCCAGAGCACCTTGTCGCGCGGGGAGTCGAGCAGGCTGTGGAGCGCGACCGCTATCTCGCAGGTGCCGAGGTTGGCGCCGAAGTGGCCGCCGATCTCGCCGATCGTGTCGATGATCAGCTCGCGCACCTCCTGGGCGACCTGCTGGAGCTCGGGCTCGGTCAGCCGTGGAGGTCCGCCGGAGCTGTCGATCGCGCGTCGAGTGGAGGAGTCCGTTTCATGGTCATGGCTTGCGGGTGAGGATGTAGTCGGTGATCCGGCTCAAGGTCTCGGTGTCGTCCCGGAGGCTGGCCAGCGCCGCGCGGGCGCCGAGTGCGATTCCTCGGCCAGCTCGCGCGCCCGCTCGAGCCCGTAGACGGCTCACGTATGTGCGCTTGCCGTGTCGCTCATCCGATCCGCGCGGCTTTCCGAGCGACGCGTCGTCGCCGGTCACGTCGAGGATGTCATCGACGATCTGGAACAGGACGCCTAGCTCCGCGGCGAACCGCTGAAGCGCGATTGTCGCAGGTCGATCATCGCCGCTCAGAAGCAGTACGGCACTCGATCGCGGCGCCGATCAACCGGCCGGTCTTGCGTTCGTGCA
This sequence comes from uncultured Thermoleophilaceae bacterium, assembly GCA_963790245.1. Classification (GTDB taxonomy): domain Bacteria; phylum Actinomycetota; class Thermoleophilia; order Solirubrobacterales; family Thermoleophilaceae; genus JACCVG01. The sequence continues at coordinate 158,342 of CAWBNP010000002.1, read as the reverse complement.
GGTCGCGCAGGCCGCCGGCGTCGAGATCCTCGGATCGCGGTCACGTCGATGTACTGGCCGCCGACCATCCCGCTCGACCCCGACGGCGGTGACCAGCCGGATCGCCGCCGCGAGCACGTGTCGGCGCCGGATCGGTCTGCCGCTCGAGCACGTGGCGGAGCGCCTCGGCGAACAGGCCGTCACCCGCGAGGATCGCCACGTCCTCGCCGTAGGCGACGTGGCAGGTCGGCTGACCGCGCCGGAGATCGTCGTCGTCCATCGCCGGCAGGTCGTCGTGGATCAGCGAGTAGGTGTGGATCAGCTCGAGCGCCGCGGCGAACGGCATCACGCTCGCCGGGTCGCGACCCAGTGCCTCGGCGGTCGCCAGCGCGAGCACCGGACGGATCCGCTTGCCGCCGGCGAGCAGCGAGTAGCGCATCGCCTCCTCGAGCCCGGCCGTAGCGGGCGTCGTCCGAGAAGCTCAGCGATCTCGCCAGGTAGTCGTCGACCTCGGCGCGGAGATCCTCCGGGATAACCGTCGCTGCACGCCGGTGCGCTCAGAGCAGGCGCTCCTGGTCCGGCGGAGGTGTCGGCCTCGAGCTCCCGGACCTGGCGATCGAGCTCGGCGGCGATCCCGGCGGCCAGCTCGGCGCAGCGCTCGACGAGGACGGCGGCCTCCTCGGCGTCGAGCTTGCCGGTGCGCAGGCCCTCGGCGGCCAGCTCGAGGTCGCTGACCAGTGCGTCCACCTCTGTCCCGGGCTCCGTCATGCGCGCGCCTGCTCCCGCTCGGCCGCGCCGAGCACGCCGTTGACGAACGTCGGGGCGTCCGCGCCGCAGAGCTCTTTGGCCGATTCGACCGCCTCGTCGATCGCGACCTCGTCGGGCACGTCGTCGCGGTAGCAGCATCTCGTAACAGCGCGACGCGCATGATGTTGCGCTCAAGCGGAGCGATCCGCTCGAGCGTCCAGCCGCGCGAGTGGCGACTCGATCAGGCGCGTCGAGCTGCTCGCGGTCGTGCCTCTACGCCCTCGACCAGCTCATGCGTGAGCGCACGGCTCGTCGGGTCGAGCTGGCCGGCGGCTCCCCGGCCGGTCACGTCCTCCTGGTAGAGGGCGAAGACCGCCGCACGGCGCTGGTCCGTGCGGCGCATTCCTACACGCGGCTGACGTACTCGCCGGTACGGGTATCGACGCGCACGCTTGTCGCCGACGTTCACGAACAGCGGGACGCGCACGCTGACCCCGGACTCGAGGATCGCGGGCTTGTCGCCCCCGCCGGAGGCGGTATCCCCGCGCAAGCCGGGCTCGGTCTCGGAAACGCTCAGCTCGACAGCGCTCGGTACCTGGAGGTCGGCGAGCACGTCATCGACATAGAGCACCTCGACCTCCTCGCTGGGCAGCACCCAGCGCAGGCCGTCGGCGACCGAAGCCTCGGGAACCGCGCTCTGCTCATAGCTCTGGGTGTCCATGAAGTGAGCGTCGGTCCCGTCGGTGTAGAGGAACTGCATCTTGCGGGTCTCGGTGCGCACCGAGCGGAACTTCTCCCCCGCGCGGAAGGTCTTGTCGATCTGGTGCCGTCCTCGATCCGCTTCAGCTTCGTGCGCACGAACGCGCTGCCCTTGCCCGGCTTGACGTGCTGGAAATCGACGATCTTGAAGACCTTGCCGTCGACCTCGATGTGGTTGCCGTTCTTGAACTGGTTCGTTGAGATCATCCGGCCATGCAGGATAGTCGGCGCGATCAGCATGCTGCGGCTCGTCTATTGGGTGACATCGCCGCCGATCACGAGCCTCTCCGCTACTCGCACCGATCGGTGGCCCGATGTGTGGCCCGGTGTCAAGAGCAGCTCGAACAGATAGGGCTGCCGCGGGTGGGCGTCGCTATCGTCGGAGCCGATTCAGGTGACCGACCCGCTCGCAATCGAAGCCACCGGACTCGTCAAGACGTTTGGCGAGACGCGGGCCGTCGACGGCGTCGATCTCGCGGTACGTGACGGCTCGGTCTACGGCGTGCTCGGCCCCAACGGCGCCGGCAAGACGACCGCGATCCGGATGCTGGCCACGCTGATCCGCCCGGATGCGGGCGAGGCGCGAGTGTTCGGGCATGACATCCTCCGCGAGGCCGACGCCGTCCGCGGCCTCGTCAGCCTGACCGGCCAGCTCGCCTCGGTCGACGAGGATCTGACCGGACGCGAGAACCTGATCCTGGTGGGGCGGCTGCTCGGGTTGCGGCGTGCCGGGGCCAAGGCGCGTGCGGGCGAGTTGCTCGACGCCTTCGGCCTCGAGGAAGCCGCCGGCCGGCTCGTCAAGAACTACTCGGGCGGCATGCGCCGCCGGCTCGACATCGCCGCCAGCATCGTCGTGACCCCGCGGCTGATGTTTCTCGACGAGCCGACGACGGGCCTCGATCCGCGCTCGCGCAACCAGGTCTGGGACATCATCCGCGCGCTGGTCGACGGCGGGACGACGATCCTGCTCTGCACCCAGTACCTCGACGAGGCCGACCGGCTCGCCGACGGGATCGCGGTGATTGACCACGGCCGCGTGATCGCCGAGGGCACCCCCGGGCAACTCAAGGCTTCGGTCGGCTCGGGCGCCCTACACGTAAGGCTGCTCGACCCCGAGCAGCGCCCCGAAGCCGAGCGGCTGCTCGGCCGGGAGCTCGAAACGATCCACCTGGAGTCCGATCCCGCCGCTCTCTCGGCGCCCTGCGCGGACCCCGAGCGCGCCGCGACGCTGGTCACCGAGCTCGGTCGCAGCGGGGTCGGGATCGCCGACTTCTCGCTCGGGCAGCCGAGTCTCGACGAGGTATTCCTCGCCCTCACGGGCCGCCCCGCCGAAGAGGGCGGCACCGACCACTCCGCTCCGAACGGAGCCCCCCGATGAGCGCCGAGCCCGCCACCACCGCGAGTACCCGGCCGACCGCCGCCGAGCAGGCCGCCGTCCGCAGCGCGCTCGCATCGACGCCGCGGCCGCCTCGCGCGACTGCGCTGTCGGCGGCGATCACCTTTGGCTGGCGCGGGATGCTCAAGGTCAAGCACGTCCCCGAGCAGTTGCTCGACGTGACGATCACGCCGGTGATGTTCCTGCTGATGTTCACCTACCTGTTCGGCGGCGCGATCGCCGGCTCGACCGGCGACTACCTCCAGTACATCTTCCCCGGCCTGCTCGTGATGACGGTGCTGTTCACGACCGTCTACTCGGGCGTCGCGCTCAACACCGACCTGACCAAGGGCGTGATCGATCGCTTCCGCTCGCTGCCGATCTGGGCACCGGCCCCGCTCGTGGGGTCCGTGCTCGGTGACAGCGTCCGCTATCTGCTTGCGGGAATCGTCCTGATCGCGCTCGGGCTGGCGCTCGGCTACCGGCCCGGCGCCGGCCTGCTCGGCGTGCTCGCTGCCCTCGCGCTGGTCGTCGTGTTCGCGTTCGGCCTCTCGTGGGTGTTCGCGACGCTCGGCCTACTGCTGCGCTCACCGAGCGCGGTGATGAACGCAGGGTTCATGGGCATCTTCCCGCTGACCTTCATCTCCAACGTGTTCGTCGAGCCGCAGACGCTGCCGCCGGTGCTCGAGGCGTTCGTCGCCGTCAACCCGATCTCGCTGCTGGCGACCGCCTCGCGCGGCCTGATGGAGGGAACCCCGGCGACTGGTGACATCGCAATCGTGCTCGCGGTCGCCGCCGGACTGACCCTGGTGTTCGCGCCGCTGACGAGCCGGCTGTACCGGCGCGGCTAATCAGTAACCGTGCCCGCGATGAACGTGCCGGCGGGGCGGGTGCCCGGCGCCGCGCTCACGCAGGTGGGCGATCGAGAGGCGGACATCGTTTGCGAGCGCGTCGGCCAGCTCGCGTGATTGATTGACCTTGACGAGCATCCTCATCACGTGCTGGCTCTCGTTGGCCGGCGGGAGCCCGTAGGCGGGGATCAGCCAGCCGCGGCGCTGGGTCAACTCCCCGACCAGATCACTTGCGGTAAAGGGCTCGCCTTCGCGTACGCGTGACATGACGAGCGGCAGCATCGGCTCGCCCCCGAAAACCTCGATTGCGTCCTCGTCGGCCAGCGCGGCCGCCAGGCTCGCCGCGTTGGCCGCCATCGCGCGCACCAGCGACGCGTATCCGGCTCGTCCGTAGCGGACGAAGTTGTAGTACTGGGCGAGGATGAACGACGAGCTCCCCGAGAAGTTGAGCGTGAAGGTCGCGTCCCGCTCGCCGAGGTAGTCCTCGTAGAAGACGAGCTCCTCCGGCAGCTGCTGCTCGTCGCGGAAGACGAGCCATCCGATTCCGGGGTAGACAAGGCCGAACTTGTGGCCCGAGACGTTGATCGACTTGACGGAGTCCAGGCGAAAGTCCCACTCGAAGGCGGGCTCTGAGAACGGGAACACGAACCCGCCGGAGGCCGCATCGACGTGCAGGGGCACATCCATCCCCCGGCCCCGCAGCTCTTCGAGCAGGGCGTCGATTCCGCGCACGTCGTCGCACTCCCCGGTGAAGGTGGTCCCGACGACGGCCACGACGCCGATCGTATTCTCGTCGATCCGCGGAGCCAGGTCCTCGGGCCCGATCGTGAAGCGGCCGGGCACCAGCGGCACCGATCGCGGCTCGACGTCGAAGTAGCGGCAGAACTTGTCCCAGACGACGTGGACGTCGCCTCCGTAGACGAGGTTCGGCTGGGCGGTCGACTTGCCGGCCGCCTCACGAGCGGCCTTCCAGCGCCACTTCATTGCGAGTGCCCCGAGCATCACGGCCTCCGAGGAGCCGGCACACGCGGTCCCCGGGCTGTCGGGCTCCCCCGGCCCGTTGAAGAGGTCGTGGAGCATCCGGACGCAGCGGTTGGCCACCTCAGCGGTCTGCGGGTACTCGGCGTGATCGATGAAGTTCCGATGCAGGTTCTCGCTGATCACCTGGCGGGCCTCCGGCTCCATATGGGTGGTCACGAACGTCGCCAGGTTCTTCGCCGGATCGCCGTCGAGCAGCATCTCGGACTGGACGATCGACAGTGCCGTCCTGGGATCCCGACTCTCGTCGGGGAGCCGGCGGTCGATCGCGGGCTTTGTGAAGTACCGCTCGACGGCTGTGACCTGCCCCTCCCCGGACGGCTGCGGTCGGTCGGCCATTCGGCGACCGTAACACCGATCAGGCGATAATCGGCCGATGAACCCGGGCTGGCTCGTCAGGTGGGGCGTACTCGGGTTTTTCCTGCTCGCGGGCGCCGCCTTGGTCGCGATCAGCTACCTCGATCCGGTGACGGCGTTTCTCGACGCGAACGCGACAGAGGACTCCGACCCGGCGAGCCCCGTGCTGCGCATGATCGGGCTGATCTGGCTGGCCGTGTCGGTCGTCGCGGCGGTGATCGTCAAGCTCTCCGGCGGTTTGACGATGGCCGGTGGCGGCACTGACCGCAAGCTGCTCGCGACCGGGACGCGCGCCGACGCGCTCGTCGAGGCCGTCGAGCACACCCACGTCTCGATCAACGACGTCCCGCGCTGGAACCTGCGGCTGAGAGTCGAGCCTTCCGGGCGTAGCCCGTTCACCGTCGCGAAGAAGGTCACGCTGCCGAGCTCCTGGCTTCCCGAGCCGGGCGAGCGAATCGCCGTCGCCTTCGACCCTGCGCGCGCCGGCGCCGTCGCGCTCGTGCGTGATCAGTCGGGCGCGCTGACGGTCACCGGCCGCCCCGCGGCAGCGCCCGCCGCCGCGAATACTCCGGTCGCTGCTGCGCTCGAGCAGCTCGACCATCTGAGACGGTCAGGCGCGCTCAGCGACGAGGAGTTCAGCGCCGCGAAGGCGCGGGTGCTCGGCTCGTCCTGAAGGGCACGCGGCCGCTGATCAGGCCGCGGATCCGAGCACGGTCCGTTCTACATCATCTGGCAGCCGGCCCTCGTCGCGCAGCTTCTCGGCGTGGGCGGCCAGGGTGATTGCCGCGGCGGGCCGCAGTGCGGCCGGTGCGTCTGACCAGACGGCGTCGAGCAACTCGTCCTGGGTGCGCAGGCCGTCATCGAGCGCTCCCAGGAGCGCTGCCTCACGCGCGAGGCGGTGCTCGAGGTACTCCTCGAGCTTCGCGCGGGCATCGGTGACGAGCGGCCCGTGTCCCGGGCAGATCGCGTCCAGATCGCGCTCGAGCAGAGCGCGCAGCGAATCGAGGTAGGCGGCGAGCGCGCCGTTCCCCGGCTGGACGAAGACGCTGCCGTGGCCGAGGACCGTGTCGCCGCTGAAGAGCGTTCTGCCACGCAGCAGGCACACGTGGTCGGGCGCGTGGCCGGGCGTCGCGATCGCCTCGAAGGGACCGACCCGCTCGCCGCCGCCGGGACGGCTGATCGCAAGACCACCGGCGAGTTCGGCCAGGCGCGGCGCCCCCGCCGAATGATCAGCGTGGTCGTGGGTCAGGACGATTCCTTCGAGCGCGCCTCCGGCGGCGGCCAGAAGCGCGTGGAGGTGCTGCTCGTCATCGGGCCCGGGGTCGACGACCCACGTGCCATCGACGATCCAGCTGTTGGTCCCCTCGAGCGTGAACGGCCCGGGATTCGAGGCCCGGACCAGCTCGACCCCCTCGATCACGCCCCGAACACCCCGATCGTCGCGGTGAAGCCGTGAACGAAGTTCCGTAGGCCGACCGGGCCGATCTCGCCGGCGCAGAAGAACCCGGCGGCAGCGGCGCCGTCGAAGGCTGAGTCGAGCAGGCCGGAGTCGTGGTCGGGCGTGCCGAACATGTGCGATCCGCGCCCGTTGCACGTGAACAGGAGCGCGCCGGCCGGCGGAGCGCTCAGCTCGGCCCGCTTCGCCGCCAGCGCGGCGTGCAGGTCCTCGTGCGCCGAGCGCGCGTCGCGGACCTGGAGGCGAACGGTCTGCCCGACGCGCATCGACTCGCCGATCCGCACCGAGCGTTCCTCCTCATCGACTCCGAGCAGGCCGCGGATCAGGAAGTCGCCGCGGCCGTAGTCGGGCTGGTTCTCGTCGACGACGACGCCGATCAGCAAGCCGCGGGCCGCCTGTTGTCGCTCGTCGGCGTCGAGCTCGGCTATCGCCTGGTGGATGCGGTCGAGCGCCGGGCGCGAGGCGAGCTCGTAGACGATGCTGCCCTCGGCCGCGGTGACGACCATCTCCGGGCCGATCGGGCGCGCGCCTTGAGACACGCACGAATGAAAATCGACACCCGAGAGCGCAAGACCCACGGCGCCGTTGCCGACGAGCTCGCCGCCGGCGATCAGCGCGCCCGCAGCGGGACCGCCGAGGCTGGCGAGCCCGCCGATAACCGGCAGGCCCGGCTGGGCCTCGGCGAGCTGTCCGAGCAATGGCTCGATCGGAAAGCTGTACGGGTCGACGAGCGCGATCAGCGCCTCCGCTTCGTCGAGGTCCGGCAGCCCGCCGACGGCGATCCGCCCGTCGTCGAGCTGCTCGGTCTCGATGTGAAAGGGCTCGATGTGCGCGTCCGGCAGCGACGCGGCCCAGACGGCGACCCCGCCGCCCTCGACCTCACGGCCGGCGCCGAGAACCCCTTGCGCGCCACAGCCGATGATCGTGTCGACGGGCAGGTGGTCGCGGACCGCGGCGATCCCGTCCTCGAACCAGGGCAGGTTCGCGCCACCACCGAATACGACGACGGCGTCGGGTGCGGCTCCGTCGAGGCCGGCCGCCGCGGAAGCCGCGGCTTCGGCGAAGCGCGCGGCTCCCGGGCTACCCGCCGAGACTCCCGCGCCGATCCGCTGTGCCATTCCTAGGGTCTAGCACGGTTCGGCTGCGGGAGCGAACGGCCGTCTACTTCAGCGCGTCCTTGACCTTGTCGGTGGCGTCCCCGACCTTGTCCTTGACGGTCCCGGCTGCGCGGTCGACCTTGCCCTCGTTCTTGAGGTCGTCGTCGCCGGTCAGGCTGCCCGCCGCCTCCTTGACGCGTCCCTTGGCCTCATCGACCTTTCCTTCGTCACTCATCTGGTGATCCTCTCGGTTGGGTTCGCCGTCTGAATACCCCGTCCCCACCGGACTCAATCGTGCGGTGCGTACCCTGTGGGCATGGTCAACGCGCGCGACCCGCTGATCGACGGCCACGGACGGGAGATCGGCGATCTCCGGGTATCGGTCACAGACCGCTGCAACTTCCGCTGCCAGTACTGCATGCCCGCCGACGGGCTGAAGTGGCTCGAACGGGAGGAGATTCTCAGCTTCGAGGAAATCGAGCGGATCGTCGCGCTGCTCGTCTCGATGGGCGTCTCCGATGTCCGCCTGACCGGAGGTGAGCCGCTGGTCCGGCGTGACTTCCCGCAGCTCGTCGCGCGCCTCGCCGCAATCCCTGGGCTCGCCGACCTCTCGCTGACGACCAACGGCTACCTGCTCGAGCGCGACGCCGATGCGCTCGTCAAGGCGGGGATCCAGCGGGTGAACGTTTCGATCGACTCACTCCAGCGTGACCGCTTCTTCCAGCTCACCAGGCGTGACTCACTCGATCAGGTGCTGCGCGGCATCGAGGCGATCGGCAGACACGAGTCGGTCCGCCCGATCAAGGTCAACGCGGTCGCGCTGCGTGACTTCAGCGAGCAGGAAGCGGTCCCGTTCGCCGAGTTCGCCCGCGACACCGGCTACCAGGTCCGCTTTATCGAGTTCATGCCGCTCGACGGCGACCACGCCTGGACCCCCGACGACGTGCTCCCGGGCGAGGAGCTGCGCAGGATCATCGACGCGGTCCACCCCCTCGAGCCGCTGCCGCGTGAGCCTTCCTCGACCGCACGGGTGTTCCGCTTCGCCGACGGTCAGGGCGAGATCGGGTTCATCAACCCCGTCAGTCGAGCCGTTCTGCGACGACTGCAACCGCATCCGCCTGACCGCCGACGGCCAGCTGCGGACATGCCTCTTCTCGCTCGGTGAGACGGACCTGCGCGGCGCGCTGCGCTCGGGGATCGACGATGACGGCCTCGAATCGCTGATCCGCGAGGCGGTCTGGCGCAAGGAGCTCAAGCACCGGGTCGGCGACCCGGGCTTCCAGCAACCACCGCGGACGATGAGCGCGATCGGCGGCTGAGGTGGAGGTCAGCGTTCGCATGTTCGCGATGCTGCGCGAGCTCGCCGGCAGCCCGTCAGTCGAACTCTCGCTTCCAGAGGGCGCCACCGTCTCTGACGCGCTGCGGGCATTGGGCGAGCTCGGGGCGCTCGGCCCCGCGCTCGAACGGATGCCGGTCGTGATGGCGGTCAACCGCGACTACGCCGCGGCCGGACACGACGCTCCATCCGGGTGATGAACTCGCGCTCATCCCGCCTGTCAGTGGTGGCGCGCCGATCCACGTTCGAGTTACCCCCGAACCGCTCGATCCACGTGCGATCGCCGATCTGGTTCGCGGTCCCGCGGCAGGTGCCGTGATCACCTTCGAGGGAGTCACGCGAACGGTCGAGCGGCTTGACTACGAGGCCTACGCCGAGATGGCCGAGCAGAAGATCCGCGAGCTGCTCGAAGGCTGTCTCGAACGCCACGACCTGATCGGGATTGCTGCGGAGCACCGCACCGGCGCCGTCGCCCTCGGAGAGCCGAGCGTCGTCGTCGCCGTCGCGGGAGGCCACCGCGAGCAGAGCTTCGCGGCCGCCCGCGAGGCGATCGACCAGATCAAAGCCGAAGCGCCGATCTGGAAGCGCGAGATCGACGGCGAGCGGACCGAATGGGTCGAGGGGACGGTGCCGAGCACATGAGCGATGAACGGCTGACGCACATCGCCGAGGACGGCTCGGCGCGGATGATCGACGTCGGCGCCAAGCCGGAGACCGAGCGGCGCGCCCGGGCGGCAGCCCTGGTCCGGATGGAGCCGGCGACCGCGGCTGCCGTCGAGCGTGGCGACGGGCCGAAGGGCGATGTCATCGGGCCGGCGCGGATCGCCGGAATCGGAGCGGCGAAGCGCACCTGGGACCTGATTCCGCTCGCCCATCCGCTGGCGCTGTCGTTCATCGACATCGAGATCGCGGTCGATGCCGACGCCGGCCTGGTGACCGTCGCGGCCGAGGCGCGAACGATCGGGCGCACAGGTGTCGAAATGGAGGCGATGACGGCCTGCTCCGTCGCGGCGCTGACGATCTACGACATGGTCAAGGGGCTGGAGCGCGGCGTCTCGATCGAGCGCGTCCGCCTGATCGAGAAGACCGGCGGCCGTAACGACTGGCGAGCCGAGTGATCCGCGCCGCGACGCTGACGGTCTCGACCTCGAAGGCGGCCGGGGACGGCGTCGACGAGGGCGGTCCTGCGCTGGCGAAGTTCATTGACGAGCTCGGGCTCGAGCTGGTCGCCGCCGAGATCGTGGCCGATGATCGCGCGGCGATCGAGCAACGGTTGATCCACTTTGCCGACGAGCTCGGTCCTGCACGCTGGTCCTGACGACGGGAGGCACAGGCTTCTCGCCCGATGACGTTACGCCCGAGGCGACACGCGCCGTCGATCGACCGCGAGACGCCGGGGATCGGCGAGGCGATGCGGATCGCCTCCCGCCCGCACACCGACAAGTGGATGCTCTCGCGCTCGGCGTCGGGGATCCGCGGACGGACGCTGATCATCAACTTCCCCGGCAACCCGCCGAGCATCGCCCAGATCGGCGGCGAGCTGGCTCCGGCGATGCAACACGCCTTCGAGCTGCTCGCGCGTTAGGCGAGCTCGTCACAGCAGCCTCTGCTGGCCTTGCTCGGCGTCCGGTCCCGGGTCCTGGCCGAGCAGCGCCCTGAACCGCCGCGCCGCGACCGGCGCGTCGTCGTCGCGGTTGTTGTTGAACATCACGTGGACGGTCTCGGCCTCCTCCCCCAGCCGCTGCACGCGCGCCGCGATCTCCTCGAGCTCGCCGTCGGAGTAGACCCAGCCGAACCGCTCGGCGACGCTCTTGCCCCGCATGTAGCCGTCGGCGTTGCGGCCGTGCATCCGGATGTAGGCGAGCGAGCTCGAGGTGACCGCGTCGATATCGGGCATGATCGGCACGTGGACCTCCTTCGGAGCGTCGACGGCGACGAACGCGATGTCGTTGTCGGCGAGGAAGCCGAGGGTCTGCTCGGCCTGATCCTGCTCGACCCACCCCCGATTGCGGAACTCGACCGCGAGCCGCCACGGCCGGAACCGCTCGGCGATCGGTGCGAGTTCGTCGAGCGAATGCCGGTCGGGGCCGAAGCTCGGCGTGAGCTGGAGCAGCAGCGCACCGAGCTTGCCCGTCTGCGCCAGCGGCGCGAGCGCCTGCTTGGTCCGGTCGATCGCCTCGGCCTCGACGTCGTCGGTCAGCTTCACCCGGCCGCGTGAACTGACCTCGAGCCCATCGCGCATCTCCGGCGGGAGCTCGGCGAGCTTGGCCGCGTGGCGCGAGAGCAGCCGGTGGAGCTTGATGTCGAAGGTGAAGTGCTCCGGGGTGATCTCCGCCCAGCGGGCGACCGTGCTGCGCTCCGGAATCGCGTACTGGGTCGAGTTGACTTCGACGGCCGCGAACCGCTCGGCGTACCAGGGAAGGCGATCCTTGGCGGGGAGCTTGCCGGGGTACCAGCGCTTGACGAAGCCCGGATCGGCCCAGGACGATGTGCCGACGAGGATCCTTGCGGCCACTCCGAGACGGTAGCGAGCGTGGTAGACCGTTCCGAACGACCGCACCACGAGCTCAAGGAGTGAAAGATGGTCAGCCCGATTCCAGACGAGTACCCGCGCGTCAGCCCCTACCTGGTCGTCGACGGAGCCGCCGAGGCGATCGACTTCTACAAGTCGGTCCTGGGTGTGACCGAGCCCGGACCGCGGATGGAGGCACCTGACGGCAAGATCGGCCACGCCGAGATGCGGCTCGGCGACTCGGTGATCATGATCGCCGACCAGTCCCCCGACTACAACGCCCACGCGCCGGGCCACTTCGGGGGCAGCCCGATCACGCTGATGGTCTATGTCGAGGATGTCGACGATGTCTTCCAACGGGCGATCGACGCCGGCGCCAAGCAGGAGCGACCGTTGACCGACCAGTTCTACGGCGACCGCATGGGCACCTTCGAGGACCCGTTCGGCCATCGCTGGCACGTCGCGACCCACGTCGAGGACGTCCCACCGGAGGAGATGGAGAAGCGCGCCGCGGAGATGATGGCTGAGGAGTCGTAAGAGAGGCGGCGGGGTCGGCGGCTATGGACCGACGACCCCGCCTGCGTCGCGGCAGCTCACGCGCGCACCGCCACCAATCGCTCGAGCAGTTCGTCGAGCTTCTCGTAGCCCTCCTTGACGCCAACCTCCATGCCGGACTGGAGCATCGCCTCGCACTGCTCCTCGTTCTCGAGGATCGAAGTCGCCACCAACCTGGTGCGGCCGTCGTCTAGATCCTCGAGCTCCAGCCGATCGACCGACGGCGAGCCGTCCATCCCCTCGAACGCGAACGTCGAGACCAGCAGGCCCGGCGGCTCGACCTCGCGGAACTCCCCGAAGAACTTCCACTCCTGACCCTCCCTGAGAGCCCGATATCGATAGCTACCGCCCGGGCGCATGTCGACCTCGTCGACGATTATCTCCACCGATCGCGGGCCGAGCCACTGAGCCATGCACTCGGGGTCGGTATACGCCTCCCAGACCAGTTCGCGGGGTGCGTCGAAGAGCCGCTCGATGCGGACCTCGGTCGCGCTCAGCCGCTCGATCGTTGTCTCGTACTTGCTCATTGCTGCTGTCCTTTCTTGCGCTCGATGACCTCCTCCAGCCGGTCGAGGCGGTCCGCCCAGTTGCTGCGGTACGTCTCGAGCCAGTGGCCGAGGTCGTCGAGTCGCTTCGGGCCGAGCCGGCAGTACCGGGTCCGGCCGCGCTTCTCGGTGGTCACGAGCCCAGCGTCCTCGAGGATTCCCACGTGCTTCTTGAGCCCGGTCAGCGACATGCCGGCCGCCCGGGCGAGCTCGCTGATCGTCGCGCTGCCGTTCCCGAGGCGCTCGAGCACGGCTCGTCGCGTCGGATCTGACAGCGCCGAGAAGGTGTCGTCCAATCCCGGTTGATACTGAACCATATGGTTGACTATAACAGCCGTTACCGCCCGCCGAAGCTCTGCGGCCGCGGCAATACCGCCCGCAGCTCCCCGGCGGAAGCGCCGTCCTCTTCCGTGCTCCAGGCCACGCGCGGCTCGATCTTGCGGACCTCGGCACGCGGCAGGTCGGGGCGCTCGAGCTTCACGACCTCGGACACGAGCACGTTGGTCACCCCCTCGCGGCGCTCGAGCCTGCCCTCCGCGCTCAGCAGCACCTCCGAGCGCACGGTCATGCGGTTGCGCTCATAGACCTTCACCGGAACGATCAGGTTGATCATCCCGTGCTCGTCCTCGAGCAGCATGAACGTGATCCCGTTCGCGGTCTGGGGCCGCTGGCGGGCGACGACGAGTCCCGCGACCCGGATCCGCGAGCCATCCGCAAGGCGCGCCAGGTCGGCGCTCGTGACGAGCTCCTCCGGCAGCTCCGGGCGCATCAGCGCGAGCGGGTGCTCGGCCAGCGTGACGTTGGTCGAGCCGTAGTCGGCGAGCATCCGCTCCCAGGCGCCGAGCTCGCGCAGCGCGGGCGCTGCTGCTGGGTCGAAACCGAGTGAGAGCTGCGTCCCCGCCGGGACGATTCTCGCGCCGCTCGCCGCGCCGAGCAGCCAGAGCGCCTCGCGACGGCCGTGCTGGACGAGCGCGTCGCAGGCGCCTGCCCAGGCCAGCCGCTCGAGCGAGTCGCGTCGCGCACCGCAGCGCGCGGCCAGGTCGGCGACCGATCCGAACGGTCCGCCCCGCTCGCGCTCGGCGAAGATCCCGCGCACGTCCTCCTCCTTGACCCCGTTGACGTGGCCGAGGCCGATCCGCACCGCCAGCTCTCCCTCCTCGGTGCGCTCGACACCGCAGTTCACGCCGCTGCGCAGCACGCACGGCCCGAGCACCTCGATGCAGCGGCGCTGCGCCTCGTGGACGAGCGCGTCGGGCGGGTAGAAGCCCATCGGCTGCTCGTTGAGCAGCGCGCAGAGGAACTCCGGGCCGTAGTGGACGCGCAGCCAGGTCGACTGGTAGGCGAGCAGGCCGAAGGCGGCCGAGTGGGCCTTGGGGAATCCGAAGCCCGAGAACGCAACGACCTTCGCGTAGACCTGCTCGGCGACCTCGCGCGAGGCGCCGTTGCGGATCGCCCCCTCGACGAACTTGACCTCGTAGGAGCGCATCGCCGCCTCCGAGCGGCGGCGGCTCATCGCGCGGCGCAGCCCCTCGGCCTCGGCGGCAGAGAAGCCCGCCAGGGCGATCGCGACCTCGAGCACCTGGTCCTGGAAGACGATCGCCCCGAGCGTCTCGGCCAGGATCGGCTCGAGCGAGGGGTGCTCGTAGGGAATCTCATACGCCGGATCGGCGCGCAACCGCTTGCGCCGCTCGATGTAGGGGTGGACGGCGCCGCCCTGGATCGGGCCCGGCCGGATCAGCGCCACCTGGACGGTCAGATCGTCGAGGGTCTCCGGTCGAGTGCGCACGATGCTCTGCATCTGCGCGCGGCTCTCGATCTGAAAGACGCCCATCGTGTCGGCGCGCTGGATGCAGTCATAGACCTCGGGGTCGTCGAGCGGGATCCGCGAAAGGTCGATCTGCTCACCGCGCGCGCCGGCGACGCGGGTGACGCAGTCCTCGACGGCCGAGAGCATCCCGAGCCCGAGCAGGTCGATCTTGAGGAAGCCGGCATCCGAGCAGGAGTCCTTGTCCCACTGGACGATCTGGCGACCCTCCATCGCGGCCGGCTGGATCGGGCAGATGTCGATCAGGGGACGCGTCGAGACGACCATCCCGCCGGGGTGCTGGCCGACGTGGCGGGGCAATCCCTGGGATGCGCGCACGAGCCAGGCGAGCGCCCGCCAGCGAGTCGAGCTCGCGCGCTCAGAGCCGACCGCCTCGGTGATGTCGCTGGAACTGCGATCGGCCTGCCATGGATCGGCCGATCGCGCGGCGCGCTCGATCTCGCCGACCGGCAGGCCGAGCACCTTGCCGAAGTCACGGATCGCCCCGCGCACGCGATAGGTCGGGAAGGTCGCGACCAGCGCCGAGCGCTCCTGGCCGTAGCGCTCGTGCACGCGCGGGATCAGCCGCTCGCGGATGTCACGCGGGAAGTCGAGGTCGATATCCGGCAGGCTCGTCAACCCCTCGCTGAGAAACCGCCCGAGGAACAACCGGTTCTCGATCGGATCGACGTGCGATAGGCCGGTCAGGTAGCAGACGATCGAGGAGACGCTCGAGCCCCGGCCGCGGCCGGGCGGCAGTACGTTGCGGGCCGCGTCGGCCCCGCGCACCTCGAGCGCGACCTCGCGCGCGAGCTCGAGAATGTCGCGGTGGAGCACAAAGAATCCCTCGAGGCCGAGTGAAGCGATCAGCCGCAGCTCCTCATCGAGCCGCTCACGCGCATCGCGGCGGGCGCCGTAGCGCTCGACCAGCTTCGAGTCACAGATCTCGGCCAGCCGGCGCCCGGCACCCGGATCCTCGGCGCCCGGATAGGTGTAGCCGAGATCACGTGTCAGGTCGAACTCGATCCGCTCGGCGATCCTGGCCGATTCCTCGACCGCATCGGGGTGGTCGCAAAACCGCTCGGCCATCTTCTCCGGCGGTGCGAGCACATGGGAGCGGTTGCCACGGCGGCCGGGCTCTGACTCATCGAGCGTCGCGCCGAGCCGGACCGCGACCATGGCGTCCTGGAGCGCCGAGCGTGAGCGATCGTGGACGTGGACGTTGCCGGTCGCCACGACCGGGACCCCGAGCCGCTCGGCGAGCTCGGCCAGCAGCCGGTTGCGCCGCCGGTCGTTGCGTGAGAACGGCCGCTGGATCTCGACCCGGAAGCGATCGGGGCCGAAGGTGTGCACGAGCCGTTCGCCGATCCGGGCGGCCGGGGAGTGCTCGCGGCGCTCGATGCGCGCGGCGAGCGCCCCGTCGTGGGCGCAACCGGAGAGGCAGATGAGGCCCTCGGCGTGGGACTCGAGGTCGGCGAGTGTCGTTTGTGGCGCTTGGGTCAATGGCCGTGAGCGGGTCTGCGACATCCCGCCAGATGCCTCGGGCGGTGTCGGCGTGGGACAGGCCGGTCGCGGATTCTCGGGCCCGCGAGTTTGGGAGTGCGCACACGTGATCAATCGGCAGAGGTTGCGCCAGCCGCTCTGATCGGCGCACAGCAGCGTCAGGTGGTGGCCGTCCTCGAGGGTCAGCTCGGCGCCGGCGATCGGCCGAACGCCGAGCGGCCCCGCCGCCTGGGCGAACTCCATCGCGCCGTGGAGCCCGTCGTGGTCGGTCAGCGCAAGGACGCCGTGGCCCTGCTCGGCGGCTGCGGCGGCGAGCTCATCCGGATGCGACGCTCCGTCCAGGAACGAGTAGGCCGAATGGCAGTGGAGCTCGACGTAGGCCATATACGAACAGATGTTCGCATATGGCCTGGAGCGATCCGCCTGTTCAACGGATTGCTGGGTACCGTTCGTCCCATGGACGAGATAGTTCAGGCCGACGAATCGATCGCATCGATCGCCTCTGTAGCAAGCATCGCCTCGATCGCCTCCATTGGCTCGATCGCGTCGATCGGATCGGTCGGCAGCATCGCCTCGATCGGATCAATCGGCTCGATCGGCTGTATCGGCTCGATCGGCAGCATCCTCAGCATCGGAGCTATCGGCTCGATCGCCTCGGCGGGGTCGATCGCCTCGATCGGAGCGCTGGGCGCGATCGACGCCATCGGCCATGACCGCAAGCGGCGCCGGCGCCGCAACCGCCGATGGAAGTTCTAGGGGCTCAGGTCACCAAAACCTTCCATCGGACCTCAGGCCGCCTGGCTGAACCATCTCCCCCCGAGCAGGTCGTGGAAGATGACCGCGTTGGCGCCGTCGACCAGCACGAGCTCGAAGTAGCGGCGGCGGAGCGGGCGATCGGTCCACCAACGGTCCTCGACGACCCAGTCCTCGGCGACCGACTCGACCGCGCGGCCGTCAAGCGCTCGCGGCTCGCCGTGCTCGCCCACCACCACGCGCGCGGGGCGCGGGCGTGAAAGACGCCGCAACCTCGCGGCCGCCATCGTCGTCAGGTCCTCTCGACCGGATAGGGAGCGAGCACCGCGCGCCGCTCGGGCACGCGCGAATCGGGGTCGACCTCGAGCACCCGCAGCGCGGCGTCCTCGCCCGCGGCGCTACGGGCCTGGTGGACCGCCTCGGCCAGCCGCGCCCTGCGAGCGGCCATAGGGTCCTCGGACTCGATCAAGCGCGGCTGCTCGTGCGCGGGCGGGCCAAACCCCTCGGCCCCCAGCGCGAGCGATTCGACCGGGGCCGGCAGCTCCGCCAGCCGTGGACGCAGTGCGAGCTCGATCCGCTCGGACTCTGCGCTGGCCCGCCGTAGCGTCGCCGAGCTGCGCCAGGTCCCGCCCTCCACGAAGCGGCCCGTAAGGATCAGCGCGCGCAGCGTCCGCCCGCGGCGTTCAGGCCGCGCGAGCAGCCGCGCGATCAGCAGGCCGAGCGCCCGGTCGAGCTGGACCCCCGAGCTCGGCTCGGGTAAGTCGATCCGCTCCAGGAGCGGCTCGATCGGCCGTCGCGGCTGCAAGGGCGTATCGCGGCCTTGGGCGAGATCGAGCGCGAGCAGACCGGGGTGACCGAACCGCTCGGCGACCGCACCGGCCGGCAGCTCGGCGTACTCGCCGAGCGTGCGGATTCCGAGCCGCTCAAGCGCATCGGGCAGGGCGGCGAGCTCGGGACGGGTGCGCAGCAGGCCGACCGGCAACCCGGACAGGAAGGCCGCGACCGCCTTCTCCCCCATCGGTTCGATCGGCCGCCGAGGCCGGCTGCGCAGTGCGACCGCGTAGGAGGCGAAGCGGCTCGGAGCGGCGCCGATCCGCGCGGAACCGAACCGTTCGGCACGTAGGGCGCGACGGGCCGCCTTCAGGACATCCGTGGTCCGGCCACCGTGGATGCGGCGCAGACCGTCGGCCTCGAACCAGGCCGTCCCCGGACGGTCGGATTCAACCTCGGCACCGATCCGCTCCAGTGCGTCGAGCAGATCGCCCCAGAGTGCCCGCACCCCCTCCGGATCGGGCGGGACCAGCGACAGCTGGGGGCAGCGCGCGAGCGCCTCACCGATACCCATCCCGGCCACGACCCCGACCGCCTCGGCGGCCGGCGACACCTCCCCGATCCGCTGCACACCGCCCGGCTCGGGCGCGAGCGCGAGCTGCTCCTCGAGCGGTCGGCGACCGTCCCCGAGCGCTCCCAGAAGGCTGAAGCGGGGGATCAGGACACAGACGATCATTACGAACACATGTTCGCATGAGGGTCAAGCCCTACTCGGTCGCGGCCGCTCCCTTTAGCTAGGCGAGCTCAAGGCTCGTGGAGAGCGCCGGAGAGGCGGCAAGCGTCTGGTAGACAACGCAGTAGCGCTCGGTCAAGCGGCCGAGGGTGGCCAACTGCCCCTCGTCGGCATCAGCGTCGAGCTCGATCGAGAGGCGGATCGAGCTGAACCCGACCGGCGCGTCGCGATCCACCGCCAGGGTTCCGCGAAAGTCAAGGTCACCCTCGGCGCGGACCTTGCCGCCGGCAACCGAGATTCCGAGCGAGGTGGCCACCGACCGCAGGGTCACCCCCGCACAGGCGACCAGGGCCTCCAGCAGCATGTCGCCGGAGCAGAGCTGCGATCCGTCGCCCCCGGCCAGCGGGTGCAAACCGGCGTCGGCCATCGCCCGGCCGGTCCCGACCGAGCAGGCGATCCCGTCGCTGAGCGTCCCGTTGGCGGCGAGCGTCAGCAGCGCGGTCTCGGGCTGCTCGGTGTAGCGCTCCTTCAGGGGAGCCTGCAGGGTCCGTAAGGCGTCCCGATCCATTGAGCCAGTGTAAGGGCCTGACCATCCACTCCTATCCGTCAACTACCCTCTCGTCCGTGTCGGGGGGAAGAGCGAGCGTCTTGATCGTCGCCTTGGCGGCCGCCGCGTCCTCGGTGCTCGCACCGGCCGCGACGGCGCAGAGCACGATCAGCGGCGCCTGTGCGTGGCCGGTGCGCGACAGCTCGGATGTCGTCAACGTCGCCTTCCCCGACGAATCGGCCCACTACTGGGGCTCGGTCGCCTCCGGGATCCCTCAGTCCGGGATCGTCATCCGGGGTCGGTACCCGAAGGCGCGCTACTTCTCGCTGCACACCTACAACGCAACGCTCGGCGCCTACGACGCGCTCGCCGACCACGAGATCCGCCCGAGCTCCGGACGCAATCCCTTTACCCGCGGCTCGCACAGGTCGCGGGCGGGCGGGAGCTGGGAGGTGCGCGTCCTGCCCGGCGACCGCCCTGCCTCGGCGCCGGACAACACGATCTACACGGGCTCGAGCGGCGGCGTGCCCAACCTCGCCTCGATCCTCCTCTACCGCGTCTACGTCTCCGAACGGGAGGCCGACCCCGAGGGCTCCGTCGGCCTGCCAAGCATCCATCCGACCTTCGCCGGGACAGAAGCGGGCCCGGGATTTCCGGGCTGCTCGATCACCTCGGCGCTGCCGCCGAGCGGCCTCAACGAAGCGATCCGCGAGCTCAACTGGCCCGATCAGATCGAGATCCCGACCCGCGGCGCGACCGATCCGCCGCGCTGGAAGAAGTTCTTCGGCTTCGGCGGGGCGATCGCTGACATGGTCGGCTCGGAGGAGCTGCGCCCGGTCCTCGACGGCGCGCTGCCGGGTGGCGGGTTTCTGAACAACCTCGACAACGACTACATGACGGCGTCGATCAGCCGCGATTTCGGCAACGTCGTCGTGCTGCGCGCGAAGATGCCGACGTTCCCCGACACGCGTGCCGGCCAACCCGCCGCGCGTCGGACGCAGCTGCGCTATTGGTCGATCTGCCAGAACCACGCGATCACCCAGCGCTACGTCGACTGCCTCGCCGATCACGAAACCGTGCTCGACCGCAAGCGGCGGGCGACGTTCGTGATCTCAGACCCCCAGAACCGGCCGGGAAACGCCGTGCGAAAGCGCGATGTTAACTGGCTGCCGTGGGGCGGGATCTACTCGAGCGGCCTGCTGATCTACCGCCAGCTGGTCGCCTCACAGCGCTTCGATCGGGCGCTCGCGCTGGTCGAGAAGGGCGACCCGCTCGCGCCGCTGCTCGGCCCTTATCTGCCAAAGATCGGCTACTGCACACGCGAGGCGTTCGAGAAGCGTGCGGCCGCCTGTCTCGCCGACTGAGGCGCCGCACCCTACTCCAGCGTCACGAGCGCCTTCGGAAAGCCGGTCAGCACCCGCGGTGCGCCGTCCCGCACCACGACCAGGTCCTCGATCCGGACCCCGACCCGACCCGGCAGGTAGACGCCGGGCTCGACGGTCACCACGTTGCCGATCTCCAGAACGCTCTCGCCTGAACGCTGCGAGAGGGTCGGGCGCTCGTGGACCTCGAGGCCGACACCGTGGCCGAGCCCGTGGCCGAACCGATCACCGTGGCCGGCTTCGATGATCAGATCGCGCGCAACCGCGTCGACGTCCTTACCCGAAGCACCCGGCACGACAGCCGCGAGCGCTGCCTCCTGTGCGGCGAGCACCAGCTCGTAGATCTCCCGGTCTTCTTCCGAGCAGCCCTCCGCCGCGAAGGTCCGGGTGCAGTCCGAGCAGTAGCCGTCGACGACGCAGCCCATGTCCACGACGACCAGCGAGCCCGGCGTGATCCGATCCTCCCCGGGCGTGTGGTGGGGCAGCGCGCCGTTGGCGCCGCCGGCGACGATCGAGGGAAACGAGGGTTCGGTCCCGCGCGCCCGCATCTCGTTCTCGAGCGCGAGCGCGAGCTCATGCTCGCTGCGGCCGCCGAACTCGATCTCCCGCAGGTAGTCGTAGATCCCGGTCACGGCCTTGGCCGCCTCCGAGATCGCCCGCAGCTCACCGCCGTCCTTGACGGCCCGCAGCGGCTCAATGAGGTCTCCGGCCGGGACGAGCTCGAGCCCGTCGGGCGCCACCTCGCGCAGCTTCTCGAGCTGGCGGACCGTCAGATGCGCATCCTCGAAGCCGACCCGCCGCGCGCCCGACTCGCCGAGCCGCGCGAGCGATGAGCGGGCGAGTTCCTTGTCATCGGCATCGAGATCGAAGCCGTCGAGCTGCCGAACCGCCTGCTCGGTGTAGCGAAAGTCGGTGTGGAAGGAACGCAGTACCTCGGTGATCGCGCAGACCGCGTTGGTTCCGGTGAACCCGGTCAGCCAGCGGATGTTCAGCAGATGGGTGATCAGCAGACCGTCGAGCTCGGCCTCGCCGAGCTTGGCGGCGAGACGATCGGCACGCGCCGAGCTCACTCGGCGTCGAACTCCTGCTTCAGCAGCTCGAGCGCCTCGCGATAACCGTCCGCGCCCTTGCCCTGGACCCGCCCGACGCAGATGTCGCGGATCACCGAAACCCGGCGCCACTCCTCGCGGCTGTCGACCTCAGAGATGTGGACCTCGATCGCCGGCAGCGGCCCCGAGACTTCGAGCGCGTCGCGGATCGCGTAGGAGTAGTGCGTCCAGGCGCCCGGGTTGAGGATCAGGCCGTCGGCCACCTCCCTCGCGCGGTGGAGCAGCTCGCAGTACTCGCCCTCGTGGTTGGTCTGCTCGAACCAGACCTCGAGCCCCAATCCGCTTGCGAACTCGCCGATCTTGAACTCGAGCTCGCCGAGCGTGTGCTTGCCGTAGATGCCCGGGTCGCGATCGCCGAGCGTGTCGAGGTTGACTCCGTGGATCACGCCGATGCGGTTCTTCATCCGACCCTGACCTCCTCAATCGCGGAGCGCAGGGCCTCGTCCGAGACCGCGTGTCCGTGGGTGACCCGCCCGGGCTGCTCGACCAGCACGAACGGAACCTTCCCACCCGAGCCTTTCTTATCGCGCGCGACCAGCTCGGCGACCGCGTCTGTAGATGGCCCCGAGAAGCCGAGCGGAAGCCCGTGGGCCGCGAGCAGCTCGCCGACCTCCTCGCGTAACCGATCCTGCGCCGAGAGCCGGAGGGCGGCCATCAGACCGATCGCCACCGCCTCGCCGTGGCGGTAAGCGCTGTAGCCGGTCGCGGCCTCGATCGCGTGGCCGACCGTGTGGCCGAGGTTGAGGACCTGCCGCCGACCGGCGTCGCGTTCGTCCTCCCCGACCACCTCGAGCTTCGTACGAATGCAGTCGAGAATCGTCTGCTCGTCGATCTGCTCGCTCCGCCGCACGCGCGCCCACAGAGGCCCGCCGGCGATCAGCGCGGTCTTCAGGACTTCGGCGAAACCCGCGCCCACCTCGGCCTCGGGCAAGGTCTCGAGCGCCGCCGGGTCGACGGTCACGCTGACCGGCTGATGGAAGGCGCCGACGTAGTTCTTGGCCTCGGGAAGGTCGACACCCGTCTTGCCCCCGAACGCCGAATCGACCTGCGCGACCAGCGTCGTCGGCACCTGGGCGACGTCGATCCCCCGGCGATAGACGGCGGCACAGAAACCCGCCAGGTCGCCGACAACGCCCCCGCCGAGCGCGACGATCGTGTCCGCGCCCGTCACCCTGGCGCGCGCGAGCTCGCGCAGGAGCCGCTCGGCTTCGGCAAGCGTCTTCGACGACTCGCCGGCCGGGACGGTCAGCTGCGCCGATTCGCCGCCGAGCCCGTGCAACGCCGCGACGTTCTCGTCGCTGATGACGAACCGCCGCGGCGCCCCGTATACGAAGCCACGCTCGATCAACCCGCGGCCGACGAACACGGGGTAGTCGCCCGAGGCCGAGCGCGCCCAAAGCAGCCGGGCTCCCGGCCCGAGGTCGCGCAACGCGATCAACGCGGGCAACGCCCGGTAGGCCAGCTCGCGCCCGCCCGGCGGAAGGATTGCGTTGGCAACGCTCGCATACAGCGCCCGACGCTCGCTGTGCAGCTCGTCGAACCGAGCGCGGTCGCGGGCCAGCGGCCGGCCCTTGCCCGAAGCACGCCGCCACGCCTGGTCGGGCTCGACCTCGAGCGCGACGACGGTGTGGGCGGCGAGCGCCGCGCGGACCGCGGCGGAGCCGAGCGCACCGCCGCCGAGCGCGATCACCCCCGCGTCGGGTCGACCGAGCATCTCGAGCACGACCCGCTCCTCGAGCGCCCGGAACTCGGCCTCGCCGGCGCGATCGAAGAACGCCTCGATCGGCTCACCGAGCTGCGCCTCGATCAGCCGGTCGGAGTCAAGTGCGCTCACGCCGAGCTCGGGCGCGATCACCCGTGCGGCACTCGACTTGCCCGCGCCCATGAAGCCGACGAACACGAGCGCACGGCCGGGCTGGGATGACCCTCGGCTCGTCGGGCCGGAGCCGGCTACCGCTTCCACCCGATCCGGTCCTCGTAGGCGCCCAGCGCCGCGACCGCGTCGTCGATGTGATCGCCGCCGAACTTGTCGTGGTAGGCGTCGGCAAGCACCAGCGCGACCATCGCCTCACCCACCACTCCCGCCGCCGGGACCGTGCAGGAGTCGGTCCGCTCGCGCAGCGCCTGGGCCGGCTCCTTGGTTTCGGTGTCGACCGAGCGCAGCGGCTTGGTGAGCGTCGGCAGCGGCTTCATGGCGGCCTTCACGAGCAGCGGATCCCCGGTCGTCATTCCACCCTCGACTCCACCCGCGCGATTCGTTTCGCGGTGGTAACCGCGCTCCTCGCTCCAAAAGATCTCGTCGTGGGCCTGGGAGCCATCGCGCGAGGCGAGGTCGAAACCGTCGCCAATGCCAACACCCTTCATCGCCTGGATCGACATGATCGCCTGGGCGAGGCGGCCGTCGAGCCTCGTCTCCCACGAAACGTGCGATCCGATCCCCGGGACGAGGCCGAAGGCGACGACCTCGTAGACGCCACCGAGCGATTCGTTGGCCTTGCGCGCGCGGTTGATCTCATCGACCATCGCCTGAGAGGCGTCCGCGTCCAGGCAGCGGACCGGCGAGTCGTCGACCCCTTTGAAATCGTCGCTCGCGGTGAGCGGTGGCTCGGGTGCGGTGACCCCGCCGATCCGCGTGACATGGCTGCGGACCTCGACCCCGAACGCCGCGAGGTAGGCCTTGGCGAGCGCTCCGCACGCGACGCGCGCGGCGGTTTCCCGAGCGCTGGCACGTTCGAGGACGTTGCGGACGTCCTCGAAGCCGTACTTCTGCAGGCCGGCGAGGTCGGCGTGTCCGGGGCGCGGGAGGTGGACCTGGGCAACCTCGGCCTCGACCGGCCAGGGGTTCATCCGCTCCTCCCAGTTGGCGTAGTCGCGGTTTGCTACGAGCATCGCGACCGGAGACCCGAGCGTGCGGCCGTGACGGACGCCGGAGGTCACCTCGGCCCTGTCGGTCTCGATCTTCATCCGGCCGCCGCGGCCGTGGCCGAGCTGGCGCCGGGCCATGTCGCGGTCGATCTCCTCTGCCGAAAGCTCGAGCCCGGCGGGCAGGCCCTCGACGATCGCGGTCAGGCCGGGCCCGTGTGACTCACCGGCCGTTATGAAGCGGATTCCCATACCGCTTCACCCTACTGAGGCCAGGAGCGGCCCTTACAGCAGGTCTTCGAGTGTCTTCTGGAGGTCGCTCGTCAAGTCGGAGACACCGAGCTCAACAGGCTTGTATCCGCCGACCCGCAGGCGGAAACGATCGCCATCGGCGTTACGGAAGGAGCGCTCCTCGCCCTCCTTGAGGCGCAGGACGGTGCAACGGTCGGCGACCTGCGTGCACTGACCCTCGCCCTTCTCGGCGATCAGGCCGGGATGCAGCACGGCGAAGACCGAGCGTCCCTGGCCATCGATGCCGGAAAACTGGAACAGACGGCTGCTGCGCGGGAAGATCGTCAGCGGCTCGACGCCGTTGTGGCGCTTGACCTGGCCGGCCTTGCCGTAGGCCAGGTCGGCCTTGTAGACGACGACCTGCGGATCGACGCGCTCGCTCTTGGACTTGGCGGCGTTCTTGTCGACCTTGATCGGCTGGGTGTCGACCGGGGCGGGAGCCGAGTCGCTCTTCGCGACCTTTTCAGCCTTCGGGGCTTTCTCGGCCTTGGGCTCCTTAGCCGCCGGGGCGGCGTCCGGCTGGGGCGCCGGTGCTGCGCTCGCCGCTTCCGGCTGGCCGTTGCCCGCGCCTGCGCTGCCGCCTCCCGCGGCCTCCTCGGAATCCTCGAGGCCTGCCTTGCTGCTCGGCTTGAAGGGGTTGTGCTTGGTGAATTCGCCGAGCTTTGAGCTACCGCCCTCCGGGGTCTCGGAGACGCGCACCTCGGTCGGCAGCTGGCTCTGTGGCGAGGGCGCCACGGCGACCGGCGGCGGGAGCTCGGCGTCTGACCCGCCCCCGAGCAGGAGCACGGGAACAGCGATGATCGCGATCACGAGCACCGCGGCTACCGGCCAGAGGCGCTTGCTGCGCAGGTCGTGGGCGATATCGAGCAGCAGGACCTTCATGGCGTCACCGATGCGGTCGGGGTCGAGGGCGGAGCGGTCGGCGCGGTGCCGGCGGGAACGGTCTGGGGTGGGCCGGCAGGCGTCGCGCCGCCGGTGGCGCCCTGTGCCTTCGGGCTGACGTAGGCGGTCGCGGAAACGGTTGCGGTGATGTCGGTCAGGCTCTCGGATTCACCGAACTTCAGCCCGTCGATTGTCATCAGCCGACCGCTGACGTCGATGTCGTTACCCGAGACCCGGACGAACCGCTTGAGCTCGTGGAAGAAGTCGGCGAGGTCGAAGAAGCTGCCGGCGAAGGCGAACTCGAGCGGGACCGCTTCGAGGCCGGGCGGCACGGTACCCGCGGAGGCGCCGGCCTGCTCCCGTGCGGCCTTGCGTGCGGCGGGGGTGTCCTCGCGTCCCGCTTCGACGGCCGCCTTGGCCTCGGAGGTGGGGGTTGTCCCCGTGCCGCCCGCGGGTGCGGTCGCGGTACCGGCGGCGGGGACGCCCTGCTCGGCATTCGCGTCGGCGGCCTGCTTGCCGAGCGACTCGGGCGCCGGAGCGGCGACGGTGCGGGTGCCGGCCTTGAAGCTGGAGAAATCGATCTTGCTGCCGTCGGCGGCCTTCTGGAGCTGGACCAGCAGGCTCGGCGTATCGACCGAGGCGGGGATCGCCTTGCCCAGTCGCACGACGGCGGTGTAGTCCTCGGCGTAGGTCGCCTTCGCAGCGGTCAGAGTGGTCAGCTGGGCCTGTGCTCCCTGAAGTCGCTGCTCCTGGGTCGCAACCTCGGCCGCCGCTGTCGCCGCCTGCTCGCGCTTGGGAGCGAGCAGCAGGAACCAGTAGCCGGCGAGGATGGCGACCGCCACGAGGACGGCGAGCACCTTGCGATCTCGGCTGGTCATGCTCATGATCCGCCCCCAAGGGCCGTCGGGACCTGCTTGGCGGTCTCTGGATCGAGGTTCTGGGGGCCGGGCGGGTCGAGCTCGATGACCGCATTGAAGCTGTAGAACTTGCCGCAGCCGCCCGCTCCACCGGATCCGCCGGAGGCCTTCTCGGCACGGGGGCGATCGGAGCTCTTCAGCTCGACGCTCTGGGCGCCGTTGAGCCGGCGCAGGCGGACGAGCGCCGTGGCCACGGTCGGCTGATCCTTCGCGCAGCCCGTGAGAGTGACGGTCGGGACCGGCGCAACTGTGCCGGCGCCGGCGGTCGCGGGAGCCGGCGCCGCGGCGGCCTGACCATTGGCGTTGCCATCCATTGCGGTCAGCCATGTGCCGCGCGGCAGGACCAGCGCGAGCTCGCGGGCGAGTCGCTCCCAGTCGAGACGGCCGAGGGCGAGCTGGCTGACGGCCGTAATCCGCGCGTTCTTCAGCTCGGAGAACTCGCCGAACGGCGCGAGAGCCGCGGCCTCGGCCTCGACAGCGGTCGCCTGCTGGCCGATCCGCACGGCGTCTTCCCTGCTCTGGGCGAGCTGGGCGCCGGTTACGGCGTAGGCGATCACGGCGACGAGCACGAGCGCCAGGGCGCCCAGCAGGAAGTAGGAGGCACCGGCGCGCTCGCCCGAGGCGACGATCGCCCGCTGCTCTGCGGGGAGCAGGTTGACGGGCCTCATGAAGTGGCTCCGATCGCAAGCCCGGCGGCGACGGTGTAGCGAAACTGGTTGTCCTGCGGATCGATCGCGCTCGTGTCGAGCGTCTCCAGCGGGTCGACGACCGTCGCCGGAAGTCCGACGACCGAGCTGATCTCCTCGGCCAGGCCCTCGCGGCTGGCGCCGGGCCCGGAGAGCAGGATGCTCTCGACGGGAGTCGCGGCGTCCTGCGCCATGTAGAAGTCGATCGAAAGGCGGATGTCCTCGGCGAGCGCGTGGGAGACCGGCGCGCCGGACTCGTCGCGCACGACCGCGAGCGGGCGCGTGAAGAGGCAGGTCGAGTCGACCGCGATCGCGAGGTTGACGAGCTCGCCGAAGTGGCAGTAGACGTGCGTCCCGCCGCCGCCGGGAGCGGCGGCGAGCATGCGGACGAGGGCAAAGGCGTTGAGATCGATTCCCTCCGGGCGCAGTCCGGCTGAGCGGACGGCCTCGGTCAGGCCGCTGACCATCGATTCACGCGCGGCGACGACGACGACCTGGGTGCGGGTGACCCCGTCGGAGCCGGTGCGCTCGCCGACGACCTGGTAGTCGAGCACGGTCTGGTCGAGCGGCATCGCGATCGCGTCGGCGGCGAGGAATCGCACGGCGGCATCACGCTCGGGGCCGGCCTCCATCGGAGGCAACTCGAGCGGGCGGACGGCGATCTGCTGGTTACCGACCCCTAGCCGCACGTTGCGCGAGAGACCGTGCTCGGTGGCGAACTCGCGCAGTGCCTGGCCGAGCCGCAGTCCGTCGAGGACCTCGCCGTCGGCCATCACGCCGGCCGGGAGATCAGCGCTGAACGCGCGGGTGATCGACCGTCCTTCGACCTCGACCGCTGCGATGTAGCCGCCGTCCACGTCGAGACCGATCGACCCCTGAGAGCCGTTGTTCTTGCTGAAGCCGAGCGCCATCTCCCGACTCCCATCGACAGATGCCGGGCCGACCTTTAGCCGTTCGGCGAGCGACTCTCGACAAATGATCGACTAGAGGCCCGCGATGCTGGACACATCACGGGACCGACCGACGACGACTGGGCTACTTGCCCTTCCCGCCCCCGCCGTTGCCGCCCTCAGAGCCGCCGACCGCCGCCGCCCTCGGACTCCACGTTCAGGTCCAGGTCGGCGCCGGTCAGATTTATGTCGACTCCGAACAGGACGAGCGGCCAGATCAGCACCACGAGGATCGCCTCGAGGATGCCGAGCAGCCCTTCGACGTCGGCGAAGTGGTTGGTCCCACCGATCACGCCGACACCGACGAGAACACCGACGACGATGTAGATCGTGGAGAAGAGGCCGCCGCGCATCGGGACGACCTTATCGACTCGAAGTGGCTAGAGGAAATTCGAGCTGTACAGCTCAATCAGCTGTGGGCCGGCAAGCAATCCGACCAGACTTCCGAGCGCGAGAAACGGGCCGAAGGGAACCGCGCGCTTGCGCGCCTCGGCGCCGTGCCTGACAAGCAGCGCGACTCCAACAAGCGACCCGAACAGGAACGCCGCGAGCATCGCCGGCAGCACCGACAGCCCGAGGAACAACCCCATCGCCCCGGCGAGCTTTACGTCGCCCATTCCCATCCCGTTCGGATAGGCGACCGCCGTGACGAACAGGAACAGAAACGCGCCGGCGCCGGCGATCAGCCGCTCGACCAGCTGGTCCGGAGCAACGAGAACCGTCACTGCGAGGCCGTAGACGAGGATCGGGTAGACGATCCGGTTCGGGATGATCCGGTGGTCGAAATCGATGAACGCGACCGCGATCAGCATCGCGACGAACGGCAGCTCGAGCAGCAGGTCGAGGTCGATGCCATCGATCAGCGCGACCGCGACGAAGCAGACGGCGGTCAGCAGCTCGACCGCGGGGTAGCGGGCCGAGATCGGGTTCGCGCAGTCGCGGCAGCGTCCGCGCAGCATCAGCCACGAGAGAACCGGGATGTTGTCGATCGACCGGACCGCGTGGCCGCAGCGCGGGCAGCGCGAGCCGGGCGAGACGATCGACTCCTTCAGCGGGACCCGGTGGATCACGACGTTCAGGAACGAGCCGATCGCGGCCCCGAGCACTCCGATCAGAACGAGCATCGCCGCCACGTCGTGGTTTCTACAGCGTCCGGGCCGCTCAGCAGCCGGTGTCGGGCGGTTGCCCGGCGGCTGGCGGCGTTGCGCTGCACTCGCGGTAGCGGCTGACGCTGTAGAGCGGAAGGATCGAGGAGACGAGGTCACCGAGGCCGGGGCTAGCCGGAATGATCTCCGAGTTGTTGCTCATCGTGACGCGGTTTGCCGAGATCCCGCCGATGACACGGGCGTGGTTGTCGACGGTCACGTTCGCGTTCGGCCCGTAGAACGTCATCTG
Organism: uncultured Thermoleophilaceae bacterium; assembly: GCA_963790245.1. GTDB lineage: Bacteria > Actinomycetota > Thermoleophilia > Solirubrobacterales > Thermoleophilaceae > JACCVG01. Next base: position 129,150 of record CAWBNP010000002.1, on the reverse strand, counting down.
CAGTGCGGGGGTGGCGTTGTTGTTCGCGAGCGTCAGCGTGCTCGCGCCGACGGCATAGAACTGGACCACGGGGTTCGTCAGGCTCGGGATGTTGTTGAGCAGCGGCACGTTCAGGCCGAGGTTGAGCTGCGCGGTTCGGATCGTAGGGTTGTTGGAGTAGCTCACGCCCGAGCTTCCGCCACAGTTCGCGGGCGTGTCGATGTAAACGCGGACCGGCTGGGTCGTGCTGAGAACCGGGGCGGTGAACAGGATCTGGGAGCTGTTCGAGGCGCTGATCGAGCAGACGCGCGTGGACGTTGCCGAGCATCGCCACTACCTGGTTCCCGCTGACGTTCAGCCGCCTGGTCGTCGGGTTCCAGACGGAATTCGAACAGTTGACCCAGAGCAGGTTGAGCAGACCTCCCGGGGTCTTGCAGACGTTTCCGTTGAGTTCGGGAGCGGTCGGCATCGTGACCGGCGGCAGGCTGAGTTGTTCAAGCGCTGGGGTTGTGCTCCCGCTGGCGCGCGTCGGCTCGTTGACGGTAAAGCCCGGACCCGGCGTGGCGTCGCCGTAGACGCGCGCGTTGGGGTGGTTGAGGAAGATGTTGGCGTTCGAGCGCGCGTTGCCCTGAATCTCCGGGCTACCGACGTCGGCCTGGTTGCTGAGGTTCAGATCCTCCTTCGAGAAGACCGTGTAGTCGCGGAACAGCAAGCGCAGGTCGAGCGCCGTCGCGTTGGCGGTCACGCGTCGCGTGACGTTGCCCGAGGTACCGGTCGCGACGATCTTGCGGTCGAGGGTCGAGTCGAGGTTGTCGAGATCGATCGCCGCGAGCGCCGAGATCGAGTAGCTGAAGCTCTCGCCGTTGCCGATCTCCTCCGGGCCGCTCGCGGGGCACCACTGTGTGCCGCCGATTCCCTGCGGGGCCACCAGATCGAGCGCTCCACCGCTGACTCGCACCGCGCAGGTCAGACGTCGCGAGCGGGTTGCTGAGCGCCTCCGACAGCGTGTTGTTGCGCCACACCGCAGTCTCGAGGCCGGCGTCGGCCGCCTGTAGGGCTCGCTTCACGCGTACGTCGCGCTGGCTGCCGTCGAGCGCAGAGGTCGCCTGGCCGACTGCGACGGCACCGAGCGCCAGCGTCAGAACGAGCATCGCGACCGCCATCGGCAGTGCGACCGAGCCGCGTTCGGAGTTCAGGGTGAATCTGAGCCTTCGGAGAGTTCTCATCACAGTCCCAGGAGGTTGAGGGGCAGGTCGAGCGGCGCGGCGTCGGGGTCGGTGACGACCGTCGTCAGGTAGGTCGGCTTGCTCGGTGCGGCGCCGTTGCCCGAGGACTCGAGCGCGACCGCGACGGTGATGCGCTTGGTTCCCTGCTCGGCTGCGCAGAGGTCGACCAGCGGGAGATCGAGCAGCGCGCAATCGTCCTCGCGGCGGGTAACGAACCGCCAGATGGTCGCTTCGGGCTGCACGCCGCCGGCGCTCGCGGGGCCGAGCGGGACGTTCTGGGTCAGGGGCGTGATCGAGGAGGACCCGTCGACGACGAGCGTCTCGCGGTCGGGGTGGTCGGGCGGCGGGCCGGCGGCGCTGTTGTAGTAGTTGCGCTTGATCATGAAGTTGGTCCCCGCGATGTAGGCGCGCGGGTCGGCAGGGTTGTTGGGTGTCGCATCAGCGACCGCGGTCGGCATCGTGCTGAGCGCGATCTCCTCGAACGGCTGCGCGACGATCTGCTCGATCTCGCGTTGTGCCAGCGAGATCGCCTGCTCGTGGCGCTGGGCGCTGTAGGTGCCTTTAGCCGCTCCGTCCAGAGCGCTGATCGTCGCGAGGATCCCGACCGCCAGCAGGACGGAAGCGACGAGCACCTCGACGATCCCGAAGCCGGACTGGTCGGCGTCGAGCCGGGTGAGGGCAGTCCTGACCATCAGAGCGCGGCCTTGTTGCGCAGGTGGACGCCGTCGCTAAGGGAAATCGGAAGCGGTCGATCGGGCAACGCGACGCGGAGCTCGATACCGATGTAGTCCTGGCTGGCGGCGAGCGTTTGGGTCGTAAAGGTCGCGGTGTCGACGTTCTCGACGAGCGAATCGTTGGTCAGCGCCAGCGAGCCGGGCACCGGACCCTCGTAGCGGCGGCAGCGCTGGCCGGTGCGGCAGTCGTAGCGGATCTGGCGCATCGCACCGGGAGCGCTTCCGTAGACCTGGAAGTCGACGAGACCCGGAGTCGCGGCGTTGATGGTCGTCGCCTGACGCAACTCGCGCGTCATCTGCTCAAGCGCCTGGCGCTGGGCGCCGAGGCGGTCGGACCGCGCGCCGGTGTCCGATTGGCTGCGCTGGGCGATGTCGGCAAAGCCGGCGATCGCAAGCATGACGACGAGGCCGATCGAGGTCGCGACCAGCAACTCGACGAGCGTGAAGCCCTGCTCGCCAGTCGGCGCACGGGCGGTGCCGGGATCCCGATCCATGCGGGTGGATCGACTCGCGTGACCCGCGGTAGGACCGCAAGCGAGGGAAGTGGACGGATGTACGAGTTCGGTTGAATCGGTCCGGAACCGCAACGGGCGGCCCGTAGGCCGCCCGTTTGCGTCGAGGTCTTCGTGCGGACTACCAGATGCCGCTGCTTGGGCAACCGCCGGTTCCGGTGGCGGTGCAGGTGCGGTCGACCGTACCGTTCGCGAGACGCTCGACGCTGAAGACGTTGCCGGTCTCGGCGTTCGTCATCGAGATTTCGTAAGTGTCCGCGCCAGCTGCGACGACCGCCAGGGTTCCAGCGTCGGCCAGCGTCGGCTCGATCGTCGTCAGGTTCACGGCGGTCATGCCGGTGTAGTCGCCGTTGGAGTCGACGTTGAACGTCTCGGCAGCGGTCTGAGCGTTACGGGCGCCCGACTTCGACTGAGCGTCCTGCGCCTTATCGGTCTGCGACAGGAACGAAGGGATGGCGATCGCGGCGAGGATGCCGATGATCAGGATTACGACCAGGAGCTCAACGAGGGTGAAGCCCTTTTCCTCGTTGTGCAGTCGGGACTGGAGCTTGGTGAGCATTACGACGCCTCCTTGTGAGGGTGTTGTTGGACCTGGCCAGCTCCGAGGTCTCCCGCGGTCCGGCTCTTGCGGAGTTATCGACCTCCCCCCAGATCACTTGATCCCCTGGGGACCAAATCAAACGAACGTCCACCAAGCTCTAATCTTCCCTGCAAACCAGGCTTTTCTAGCCTCGCGCAACCGGCCTAAACGTGTGCCCGGACGTGCCATCGAGGGGATGTGACGGTAGAGATGGCTCGTCTCGAACGGTGAGTGAGAGACGAGGCGCTCTACCGGAGCAAGGCCCGAGCAGCACCGAAAGAGCTACCGGGCCCCGAGTCGCAGCTCGCCCGTACGAATCCGCTGCGGATGATCCCCGACCGGGAACCGATCTATCTCGCGCCGCTTGCGGTAGGAGATCACGGCAACCTCATCGGTACCCGAGAACGAGACATAGCAGCGGTCACCGTCAGCGCTGTTGGTCGACCAGTAGGGCTTTTCCCCGCGCGCGACGATCTCGTGCTCCAAGGTCTTGCGTGAGACGATTGCCGCGTAGTCCGACATCGTCCCGGCGACGCACAGCCGGCTCCCCTGCGGGTTCATCGCAATCCCGTGGTGGGCGGAGTCGAGCAGATATCCCTCGCGCGGGATCGACTTTGCCTCGGCGCTGAGCGGCAGGTTGGCGAGCCGGGTCACCCGCCCCTGCTTGAGGTCGTACTCGACGAAGCCGTGGAAGAACGAGACCTGGAAGTAGACGAACCGTTCGTCGGGCGAGAGCGTCATCGGCCGCACGGCGCTGCTCATCTGGGGGTGGCCGGCCTCGGCGAGCTCCTGCCCAATGTCGATCTCGCGCTCGACCTTCAGCGTGCTCGAGTTGACGATCAGGAAAACGCGCTCCCCCTTCGTTCCGTCGAGCGTCGGAGCGTCGAGCGGCGTGAACACCGAGCCGATGCTCGCGTGGAAGATCCGCTTGCCGTCGGCGGAGTAGTTGTTCTCGTGCGGCTGGTCCCCTGAGGCGAACTCGCCCGCGATCTCGCCGCTGCGAGTGTCGATCGCGTGGACGACATTGCCGGTCGAGGCCGACACGAGCAGCTGCCTGCCGTCAGGCGAGATCGCCATGTGGTCGGAGCGCTGGCCGGCGACCGCCACCCGCCACTCGATCTTGCCGGTGCGCACCTCCAGCGCGATCACGTCGGCGAGGCTCGGCCGGGAGACGAAGATCAGCCGCCCGTCGCGCGAGGCGAACATGTCGTCGACGAACTGGTCGTGGCCCTCCCCCACGAGTTCGCGGATGCCGAGGAAGTAACCCAGGCGGACCGGGTCGGCGCGGATCTCGGCGAGCCGCTCGGAGAGGTCCGGAATGACGTTCAGCCGCGCGATGCGGTTGTGGGTGCGCGGGTCGACGACGTCGGCGGTGCCGGCCCAGTTGTTGCCGACCAGCACGACCTCGCGCTTCGGATCGCGATTCGGCGCCGCGTCCGCGGCCGCCGGGAGGCCCAACAGCGCAAGCAGGACGACGGTGATCAGAGTGCGGCTTCTCACGCGCCCGAGTCTACGGCGGGTGGTCAGCGGATGTTGTCGTAGACGCTGAAGAGCGGCAGGTACATCGAGATCACGATGAAGCCGACGATCGCGCCGACCACGATGATCATGATCGGTTCGAGCAGCGAGGTCAGCGTCTTGATCGCGGCGTCGACCTGATCCTCGTAGAAGTCGGCGATCTTCGAGAACATCGTCTCCAGCGCGCCGGTGTCCTCGCCCACCGAGACCATCTGGGTGACCATCGTGGGGAAAGCCCTCGGGTTGTTACGCATCGGTGCGGCGATCGTGCCGCCCTTCTTGACTGATTCGAGGATGTCCTCCATCCCCTTCTCGATCACCCAGTTGCCCGCCGTCCGGCCGGTGATGTCGATCGCCTCGAGCATCGGGACACCGGCCGAGGTCAGGGCGGCGAAGGTCCGCGAAAAGCGGGCCAGCGCCACCTTGTGGACGACCTCGCCGATCTTCCACGGCACGTGCAGCTTGAAGCGTGTCCCACTGCTTGCGGCCGCGCTCGGACTTCTTCCACTTGATGAAGCCGAAGACGCGAGAACCGTTCCTGCGAACAGGAAGTACCAGCTGCCCGAGCAGCAGATCGGAGGCGCCGACCGTGATCTTCGTGATGAACGGCAGGTCGCCGCCGAACTCCTTGAAGACGTCCTCGAAGACCGGGATCAGGAAGGCCACGAGCGCGATCACCACGACGAACGAGAAGCCGATGATCAGCGACGGGTACATCATCGCCGACTTGACGCGTCGCCGCAGCGACATCGTCCTTCTCGAGCTGGTCGGCGACCCGCTTGAGCGTGTCCTCGAGCTTGCCGCCCGGTCTCGCCGGCCGAATCATCGCGACGTAGAGCTCGCTGAAGACCGTCGGGTGCTTGGCGCAGCGCGCCCGAGAGCGACTGGCCGGCCTCGATGTCCTTGCGAACTTCGACGAAGGCGTCGCGCAGCTTGTCGTTCTCGACCTGGTCCTCGAGCACGTAGAGCGCCCGCAGCATCGACATCCCCGAGGAGATCATCGTCGAGAGCTGGCGCGACGCGACCGTCAGATCCTCGGCCTTGACGCGCGTGAAGCGGGCGAAGATGTCGCCGACGTCGGTGGGCTTCTGCTCCTCGACGTCGACGACGATCAGTCCGCGCGACCGCAGCTGCGAGGCGACCGTCTGCTTGTTGTCGGCGTCGACCTCGCCGCGCGTCGCCGACGCCGGCCATGTCGAGCGCCTTGAAGGCGTAGGTGGTCATCAGGCGGCGAACGGCTGTGGGAGTCCCGAGCAGACGGCGCAGCTCGTCGGGACTGGTTGCGCGCGCTTCGGCCAGCTTCGGTCGTGATCAGGCCGCGACGTGCCAGGTCGACGAGCGCCGAGTCCATGGTCTGCATGCCCACGCCGCCGCCGGTCTGCAGCGCCGAGTAGATCTGGTGGGTCTTGCCCTCGCGGATCAGGTTGCGGATGCCCGGAGTCGGCACCAGCACCTCGCAGGCGCAAACGCGGCCGGTGCCGTCGGCCGTCGGGAGGCAGCTGCTGCGTGACGATCCCCTGCAGCGCGACCGAGAGCTGGGTGCGGACCTGGTGCTGCTGGGTGGGCGGGAACGCGTCGATGATGCGATCGACCGTCTGGGCGGTGTCCTGGGTGTGCAGGGTCGCGAAGACCAGGTGGCCGGTCTCGGCCGCGGTGATCGCGGTCTGCATCGTCTCGAGGTCGCGCATCTCGCCGACGAGGATCACGTCTGGGTCCTGGCGCAGGGCCGCCTTGAGCGCGAGCGCAGAAGCTCTTGGCATCGGAGCCGAGCTCGCGCTGGTTGACGATGCAGTTCTGGTGGCGGTGGAGGAACTCGATCGGATCCTCGACGGTCATGATGTGCTCGTGGCGCTCCTTGTTGATGCGATCGAGCATCGAGGCGAGCGTGGTCGACTTGCCTGAGCCGGTCGGGCCCGGTGACGAGCACGAACCCGCGCGGCTTGCGCGTGAAGTCGAGCAGCATCTCGGGCAAGCCCGAGCGTCTCGAACGCCGGAATGTCGGTCGGGATCAGGCGGAAGGCGGCGCCGACGGAATCGCGCTGGAAGTAAGCGTTGACACGGAAGCGCGCGATCCCGGGGATCGAGTACGAGAAGTCGATCTGCCACTCGGTCTCCAGCCGCTGGCGCTGATCGTTGGTGAGGATCGAGTAGACGGTCTCCCGCACGAGCTGCGAGTCCAGGACCGGGTAGTCGAGCGCCGGAGCTTGCCGTGCTCGCGGATCATCGGCGGTGCGCCGGTGGTGAGGTGGAGGTCCGAGGCGTTCATGCTCACGACGTCCAGAGGACGTCGGCGAAGTCGAACTTCTTGGGCTCTGCGACGACCACGGAGACTCGTCTCGGCGGTCGTCGCCGAGTCGGGCATGTGGGTTTCGAGATTCATCAGTTCTCCTATCGGCAGACTTTGGGCGATCACGTGACTCGGGCGACTTCGGCGATCGAGGTGACGCCCATCCGGACCTTGTCGAGGCCGTCCTCGCGCATCGTGCGCATTCCCTGGTCGATGGCGATCGACGCGGATGCGATCGCCGGAGGCGCGTTCGACGGTCAGAGCTGCGGATCTCGTCGGAGACGTCCATGACCTCGTAGAGGCCCTGGCGGCCGCGGTAACCCGTGAGGTTGCAGCGCTGGCAGCCGCCGGGCTCGTAGGCCTCGATGTCGAAGTCGGCGCGGAAGCCGGACCGGCGCAGCGACTTCGGCGCTGACGACCGCGCGCTTCTTGCAGTAGGTGCAGAGTCTGCGCACGAGCCGCTGGGCGACGACGCAGTCGACCGCCGAAGCGGTGAGGAACGGCTCGATGCCCATCTCGGTCAGGCGGGCGATCGGCCGAGGGCGCATCCTTCGTGTGGAGGGTGCTGAGCACGAGGTGGCCGGTGAGCGCTGACTCGACCGCGATCCGCGCCGTCTCGGCATCCCGGATCTCGCCGACCATGATGATGTCGGGGTCGGCGCGCAGGATCGAGCGCAGGCCCGTTGGCGAAGCGTCAGGTTGGCCTTCGGGCTTGACCCCGATCTGGGTGATTCCCTCCATCTGGTACTCGACCGGGTCCTCGATCGTGATGATCTTGCGATCCGGGGAGTTGACCGCGTTGAGTGCGCGCGTAGAGCGTCGTCGACTTGCCCGAGCCGGTCGGTCCGGTGACGAGCACCGCGCCGTAGGGCTTGCGGAACGCGATCTCGAAGCGGCCGAGGCTGTCCTCGCGCATGCCGAGCTTGTCCAGCGTCATCAGGACCTGTTCCTTGTCCAGGATTCGCATCGTGATCGCCCTCGCCGCGGTTGGTCGGCAGGGTGACGATCCGCAGGTCGATCGAGTGCTTCTCGACGGTCAGGCCGACGCGGCCGTCCTGCGGCACACGCCGCTCGGCGATGTCGAGGTTGGCCATGATCTTCACGCGCGAGACGACGCCCGGGACCATCCGCTTGGGGATCGTGGTCCGGTCGCTGAGCACGCCGTCGACGCGGAAGCGCACGCGCATCTCGTTGCCGTCGGGCTCGAAGTGGATGTCGGAGGCGCCTCTGCTCGACCGCGTCGGCGACGATCGAGTTGACGAGCTTGATCACCGGGGCGTCCTCGGCGGACTCCCGGATGTTGGTGATCTCCTCGATCTCGGCCTCCTCGTCGACCGCCGCCGCGACCGCGTCGTCGAGGCGGCGTCATCCGGGAGATCACGGCCGGCGATGTCCTCGCTGCGAGGCGACGACCGGCCGCAACTCCTGCGCCGGTCATCAGCCGCAGGTCGTCCAGCGCGAGGACGTTCGACGGATCGGCCATCGCGATCATCAGGACCTTGTTCGCGTCGAATCCGACCGGCACCGCCTCGTAGCGGCGGGCCGCCTGGGCGGTGATCAGGTTGACGGCAGCGCGTCGTCCGGGCGATAGGTGGTCAGGTCGATATGGTCGAGGCCGAAGCGCTCGGCGATCGCCGTGGCGAGCTGGTCGCCGGTGAGCAGCCCGGTCGTGAGCATGACCTGCTCGGGGCGCTGGCCCGTGGCCTTGGCCTCCTCGATCGCCTTGCTCGACATACTCCTGCGCGCAGCAGGCCCATCTCGACGATCACGTCGGTGAGGAACCGCTTCTGTCCGCCGCGCCGGGTCGGGGGGTTGATCCCCGACGGTGTTGCAGCGGGCGTCTGGGTGTCGTCAGCCACGCCGTCGGTGTTGATGGCGTGCAGGTGTCCGGTCGGAGGCAAGTCGCTCACTCGAGCGCATCTGCGACGTACTGCCGCAGCGAGCGCCGATCCAGGAACCCCTCGACGACCCGTGCGTCTCCGCTCGGGGCGACGATCACCGTCGAAGGCGCCTGGCTTATCCCCAGGTCGCCGATCAGCGCGGCGTAGTCGGCGAGCTGCTCGACCGAGGCCGTGAAGACGGAGAACTCGTCCCTGAAGGAGCCGGAGCCCGTCGCTTCGAGTTCCTCGACGCGGTTGCGGGTCGCGCGGTCATCGGCGCCCCCCTCCTGCGTGAAGGTGACGATGACGACCTTGCGAGCCTTGAGGGCGCGCTCGACCGGGCCGGGGACCGCGGCGGCGGCCGTCTCGGAGGAGGCGGGCTCGGTAGTTGGGACCGGCGGGGCGGGCGTACCCGCCACGGGGGGCGACGGCTCGGGACTTGCCGAGCGCGTCAAGAGGAACACACCGAGGATCAGGACGACCCCGAGGACACCCAGTAGCGCTGCGCGTGGCACCTTCATACGCGGTGCTATCGGCAGATGGTCGACGAACCATTAGCCGCGTTTGGCCGACAGGACCGCTCGTCTGGCCGAACGTCCGATCCCGGCCAGGTCTACATTGACTGGCCGATGCGCGCCGCCCGGATAGTCCTGCTGTTCTTCCTCGCGCTGTTCACGTCCGCGGGCGTCGCCGCACTCGTCAATCCGCTGCCCCGGCCGGCCGCTCCCGGGACCACCGCGGCGACGAGCACCGGACGCCCGGACTCGACGACCAGGGAGCTGCCCGAGGCCGACGCGCGTCCCGGGCAAAAGACCGTCGAACCCGGCCCCTCCGGGGTCACTCGGATCGAGCTCGAGGTTCTCGAGGGTGAGGCCGAGCGGGAGCTCGAGCCGACCGACCTCGAACGCGGTCGGCGGGTGGTCGTCACGGTCAGCTCAGGCGAGCCGGGAGAGATCACGCTCGAAGGGCTGGGGCGCGTCGAGCCGGTAAACCCGGGAACACCCGCCGTCTTCGATCTGTTTCCCGACCGTGCCGGCGAGTTCGAGGTCCGCTTCGAGTCCGCCGGCGAGGGGGAGCCGCGCCGGATAGGAATGCTGGTCGTCAGCGACTAGCGCCGCGGGCTGCCGCCCGCATGACCTCGATCGGCGCCTCGCGGCCGGTCCAGTCCTGAAACGAGCGCGCACCCTGCCCGACGAGCATCTCGAGGCCGTCAAACACCTGCGCGCCGCCGCGTCGGGCCCAGGCGCAGACGGGCGAGTCACCCTCGCCGTAGAGCAGGTCGACCACGATCGGAGGCGGCTCCAGATCCGTGAGGCCGAGCGCGGCGACCGCGTCGGCCTCGGCGAGTGCGCGGTCGAGGCCGACGGTCGTGGAGTTGATCAGCAAGTCGGCCGGGCCGGGCGACTCGACGGCACTTACGCCGAGGTCGGCGGCGAGCTCCCGGGCTCGCCCGGGAGTGCGATTCCAGACCCGTACCTCGGCCGCGCCCGCTTCGCGCAGCGCGTAGACGATCGCGCGGGCCGCCCCGCCCGCGCCGAGTACCAGCGCCGTCCGGCCCGCTGGCTCCTCACCGAGCGCGTCGATGAATCCGCCCGCGTCGGTGTTCTCGGCCAGGATCCGGCCATCGGACTCGAATCTCAGCGAGTTCGACGCACCGATCGCGCGCGCCGCCACACTCGCTTCATCGGCCAGCTCCAGCGCGGCGACCTTGTGCGGCACGGTGACGTTGACCCCGCGATAGCCGGAGTCGGGCAGCGCCCGGACGGTTTCTTCGAACAGGTCGGGCTCGACCGGCAGGGCGAGGTAGTTCCAGTCCATGTCGAGCGCCGCATAGGCGGCGTTGTGCATCGCCGGCGACCGGCTGTGGGCGACCGGCCATCCGACCACCCCGCAGAGAGTCGTCAAGCGGCTGATGCGGGGATTTCGCATCAGTCGCTAGGGCGCCTTGCCGCCGGCGGCCTCGCGCGCTGTGTTGTACTTCTGGACGTCCTGCTGGAACTGCTCGTCGGTCTCGGAGAAGGCGTGCGCACCGTCGCTGTCGGGCTTGACGACGTAGTAGAGGAAGTCGGTCTTGTCGGGCTTGGCGGCCGCCTCGATCGACGCGAGGCCGGGGTTGCCGATCGGCCCCGGCGGCAGGCCCTGGTTGAGGCGCGTGTTGTAGGGCGACTCGATCGCGAGCTCGGACTCCTTCAGCGGCTCGGTCCAGTTGCCCGTCGCAAAGCGGATCGTCGCGTCGATTCCAAGCGGGATCGAGTCGCGCAGCCGGTTGTAGATCACCGAGCTGACGATCGGCCGCTCGTCGTCGAGGATCGCCTCGCGCTCGATCATCGACGCGATCTTGATCACGTCGAACGGGGTCAGGTTGTACTTCTTCTCCGCCGGCTTGAGGTCGATCCCGGCGATGTTGTCCGCGAAGGCCTGCAGCTGCTGCTTGACGAGCTTGTCGACCGAGTCGCCGGCCCGCAGCTCGTAGGTCGCCGGCCAGAGAAAGCCCTCGAGGTTCTCAGCGTCCTTGGCGTCGTACTTGCCGGGATTGAAGTCCTTGGAACTCTTCGTCGCCTCGACGTAGTCCCCTTCGAGTCCCGCATCCTTGACGATCTCGGCGATCTCGTTGCGCGACTGGCCTTCCGGGATCGTGATCGTGACCGGCTCGCCCGCCTGCGCGGCGTCCTCCGCGAGCTCCGGTTCGGCGGTCAGTGCATCGAGTGCCGCACCGAAGCTCATGCCTTGGGCCAGCTCGAACTCTCCCGGGCGCAGGTCCCCCCGGCGTCCGTCAAGCGTCGCACGGACCTCGAAGAAGAACGGGCTCCCGATCACGCCGGCGTCCGAGAGCAGCCCGGCGATCTCGCCGACGCCCGACTCCTCTGGAATCTGAACGGCGACCGGGGCGCCCCCCGGCCCCGCGCCGGGCTGGTAGATCAACACGACCAGCGCAACGACGATGCCCGCGACCAGACCGGCGATCACTAGCGGAATCCGCCGCGAGCGAATCCCGGCGCCGCCAGATGGCGCCGATTGCGGGGGTGTGACGGGTCGCGATCGCGATGGAGCCGACGGCGGCGCGGGTGGTGGTGGTGGTGGTGGTGGTGGTGGTGGTGTCACTGGATCGATCGGTGCCGGTGCAGACTCGACCGGCGCGGGCTCGACAGGCGCGGCCGTCGGCGTCGGTTCGGCGGACGGTTGCGGTGGCTCGCTGGAGCCGCCGCGAAAGAACGGTGAGCTCGGCCGGGCTCCCGGGGGCGGAACCGCGTCGGCGATCGGGTCGATCTCGCCGGACGGGGGCGGCTCGCCGGTCCGACGGGCGAGCCGCTCGAGCCGCGCGCGAGCCCGTTCCTCGGGCGAGCGATCGGTCATCAGGCCCTGGCCTCCGCCGAGCTGGACCGCGAGGTAGCTCTCGAGCAGATGGGCGGCGGCGATCGAATCCGGGTCTGCGGAGCTGCCCGACTCGCGGCCGGTCCGCTCGGCCTGCCGGGTGGTCAACCGCTCATCGTGGAACTCGACCGGAACTTGCACCCGGCGGCGCAGAGCTTCGGCGAACTCCCGCGTCTGGGCCGCCTGCTCACCTTCACCGCCGTCGAGTGTCAGCGGCAGGCCGACGACGACCCGCTCCGCGCTCTCGGCTTCGACCAGCCGCGCCAGCGCGGCGAGGCCGCGTCGCGTCGGAGCCCGCTCGATCGCAGAGAGCGGGGTCGCCAACGTGCCCGAGCGATCGGAGATGGCGCACCCACAGCGGGCGCTGCCGTAGTCGAGAGCGAGCACGCGCACTAGTTGAGCACCCCTTCGATGCGGGTGCGAGCGGCGGCGAGCGCCTCACCGAGCTTCCCCGGATCGCGGCCGCCGGCCTGGGCCATCGTCGGACGCCCGCCACCGCCTCCGCCGACAATCTCGGCGGCGAGCTTCACGAGGTCGCCGGCCTCCAGCCCTCGAGCAACGACCTCCTCGGCGACGTTCGCGACCAAGTGCACCCGGCCGTCGGTCGACGAGCCGAGCACGACGGCGGCCGCGCCGAGCTTCTGCCGGACGCGGTCTGAAAGCGCCAGAAGCGACTTGGCGTCGAGTTCCTCGACCGGCTCGACCACAACCGCGACCCCGCCGATCCGGGTCGCCGCCGCGAGCAGCGCCTCGGTGTGGTCGGTGGTCGGCTCGGTGGCGCGGCGCTCGAGATCCTTGACCCGCTCGGCCAACCGGCGGACGTTCTCGACGATCGCCGACTCCGGGGCGCGCAGTAGTTCCGAGATCTCGGCGACCTGGCGGTTGCGCTCGGCGAACAGCGCGGCGCTCACCGGGCCGGTGGTCGCCTCGATCCGCCGGACGTTGGACGCGCTCGAGGTCTCGCCGGTGAGGTGGAAGAGGCCGATCTCGGCGCTGCTGGCGACGTGCGTCCCGCCACACAGCTCGCGCGAGACTGAATCGATCTCGACCATGCGCACGATCTCACCGTACTTCTCGCCGAACAACGCCATCGCACCAAGTGACCGTGCTTCGTCGAGCGTCGTCGAGATCGCGTGGACCCGGCCGTTGTCGAGGATCCAGCCGTTGACCCGCTGCTCGACGTCAGCCAGCTCGGCCTCCGACATCCGCTCGCCATGGTTGAAGTCGAAGCGCAACTTGTCCGGGCCTACGTAGGAGCCCGCCTGGCGGACGTGATCGCCGAGCCGCTCGCGCAGGGCGGCATGCAGCAGATGGGTGGCCGTGTGATTGGCCTCGGTCGCCAGCCGGGCGCCGCGGTCGACCTCCGCACGAGCGGTCTCCCCCGCGCCGATCGTTCCCGATTCGGGGATGATCGCGAGCACCTGGTCATCACCGAGTCGGTAGACGCCCGCTACCCGGCCGCGGCCGCCATCGGTCTCGACGACGCCGGAATCCGAGATCTGGCCGCCGCCCTCGGGATAAAAAGGGCTTTCCTCGAGCTTTGCGAGCACGGTGCCCTCCGGGCCACTCCTGACGGCTCCGAGCACCGTGTCGAGGGCGGTCCTCTCATAGCCCTTGAACTCGGTCGCGAAGCCGGCCTCGCGGGCGAACTCGAAGGCCGCCTCGCGCGAAGGCAGCGCGCCGTTGACGGCCGCTGAGGACCCTCCGCCGGCCCGCGAGACGGTCCGTGCCCGCTCCATCAGAACCTCGAAAGCGGGCTCGTCGACAGTCAGGCCGTGGGCGAGCGATCATCTCCCTGGTCATCTCGGACGGGAAGCCGTAGGTGTCGTGGAGTTGGAATACGGCTTCAGCCGGTATCTGGGCCGCGCCAGATCCCTTCGCCTCGGAGATCAGCTCACCGAGCAACGCCTCGCCCTGGCGGAGCGTGCGCGCGAAGCCCGCCTCCTCGGCGGCAGCCCATCCCAGAATCGTCTCGCGCTCGGTCTCCAGTTCGGGGTAGGCCTCGCCCATCACCTCGATCACACGGGAGCAGAGCGGGCCCAGCAGCTCGCCCTCGATCCCCAGGGGACGGGTCTGCTGGATCGCCCGCCGCATGACCCGCCGCAGCACATAGCCGCGATCCTCGTTCGAGGGGACGACCCCGTCGGCGAGCAGGAAGGTCATCGCTCGTCCGTGGTCGGCGAGGATCCGCAGGGCGCGCGTGGTATCCCGATCGGAGCCGTACTCCAACCCCGAGAGCTCCTCGCCGAGCGCGACCAGAGGCCGGAACTGGTCGGTTTCGAAGACCGAGTCGACCCCCTGGAGAATCGCGGCCATCCGGTCGAGTCCCAGGCCGGTGTCGATGTTGCGGGCAGGAAGATCGGTGAGCGAGCCGTCGGCGTGAAGCTCGTACTGCATGAAGACGCAGTTCCAGAACTCCAGGAACCGCTCGCTGTCATCACCGGGACGATCCTCGGCGGCGCCGAACTCCAGACCGCGGTCGAGGTAGAGCTCGGAGCACGGACCGCAGGGGCCAGTGGGAGCGGCCTGCCAGAAGTTGTCCTCGCGGCCGAGGCGCACGATCCTCTGCTCTTCCACGCCGGCCGCGCGCCAGAGCTCGATCGCCTCATCGTCGGGGCCGAGCCCGAGCTCGGGGTCGCCGCCGAAGACCGTCACCCAGACGTGCTCGGACTCGAACCCGAAGCCCTCGATCGACAAGCGATGGGCGAAATCGATCGCACCCTCCTTGAAGTAGTCCCCGAACGAAAAGTTGCCGAGCATCTCGAAGAAGGTGAGGTGGCGCTTGGTCATCCCGACGTTCTCGATGTCGGTCGTCCGGAAGCACTTCTGCACGGAGGTCAGCCGCGGCGCGGGCGGCTGCTGCTCACCGCGGAAGTACGGCTTGAACGGCTGCATCCCTGCCGTGGTCAGCAGCACGGAGGGGTCATGGGCCGAGGGAACAAGCGACGCGGAGGGCACGCGCCGGTGCCCGTTCTCCTCGAAGAAGGACAGGAATGTCTCACGGATGTCGGCGGCACGCATCCGTTTCAGTGTAGATCGAGAGCCCTGATTCACTCCTCCATCTCGGAGCGCATCGCGGTCAGCGACTTGCGGATCAGCCGCGACACGTGCATCTGCGAAACCCCGACGCGCTCGGCGATCTCGGTCTGCGTGAGCCCGTCGACGAACCGCATCCTGAGGATCGTCCGTTCGCGATCGGGAAGCGCCTCGAGTGCCGGCTCGAGCGCGGCCCGCTGCTCGAAACGGCCGAATTCGACGTCTTCTCCACCGAGCGCTTCCATCGGGTCGCGCTCCTCTGAGCCAACCGGCCCACCCGAGAGTGAATCCGGCGCGTAGGCGCTTCCGGCCTCGAGTGCCTCCAGCACCTCCTCGAGCGAAACCCCGAGGTCAGCGGCGAGCTCGGAGAGTGACGGCGAGCGGCCGAGCTCGGCCCCGACGCGCTCCATCGCCTTGGGAATCGCCTGGCTGAGCTCTTGGAGGCTTCGCGGAATTCGTATCGACCAGCCGCGGTCGCGGAAGTGGCGCTTGATCTCGCCGACGACGGTCGGGGTGGCGTAGGTGCTCAGCGCGACTCCGCGCTCGAGGTCGTACCGATCGATCGCCTTGATCAACCCGATCGCACCAACCTGCTCGATGTCGTCGAGCGGCTCGCCGCGGCCGGCGTAGCGGCGCGCGAGCGAGCGCACGAGCGGCATGTGCCGCTCGACCAGGACCTCGCGCGCGAGCTGGTCCTCGTGGTCGCGGTAGCGACGCAGCAACGTTGCGTCGGACTCGGTCGCGACGACCGTCGGGTCGAGTCGCTTTTGCTTTTCGCTCACGCGAGCCTGTTCAGGCGCTTCTCGAGGCTCACGAACGACCGACCATCGCCACCGTCGACGACGTCGAAGGAGTCCACGACGGTCTCGAGCACGCGGCGCAACCCGAATTCGCCCGGCTGCGACTCCTGCTCGAGCGCAGGGCCGACTCCGGCCGCGGCCAACGGGCCGATCTGCACCCGCAGGCGCTCAGGATCGAGTTCGAACGCGATCGTGACGCGCGCCTCTGTGTCGGCGGACGCCGGGGCGGCTTCGTCGAGCAGCCGCTCCACAGCGAGCTGGACGTCATCGAGCTCGTCGAAGCGCAACTCGAGCCGCTCGCCGATCCCGCCCATCACGATCCGCACGACGCCGACCCAGTCGCGCGCCAGCGGGAGCTCCAGCTCGACTCGCTCAGACATCGGCAAGTCCCGCCTCGATTCGCGCCCATCCGAGCACGGTGTCCCCGTCCATCAGGCAGGCCGTCTGGCCGGGCGCGACTCCGTCGGCCGGCTCGGCGAGTCGCAGCGACAGCCGCTCGTGCGAGCCGGCCGGCAGCGGCTCGAGTGCCCGGCAGCCAATCGGGTCCTGGCGGTAGCGCAGCTTGACCGCCGCGACCGCGCTCGCGGGGCGCCGTAGCCGCACGTCGACGAGACGGACGCCATTCGCGGCCAGCGCCGCTCTCGGTCCGACCGTGATCGTGTTGGCGGGCGCGTCCTTGGCGACCACGAACAGCGGCTCGGCCGCCGCTACGCCGATCCCTCGGCGCTGGCCGACGGTGAACCGCTCATGGCCGGGGTGGGTTCCGATCGTGCGACCCTCGGTATCAGGACGGCGCCCGCCCCGCTTTGAAGCTCGCCGGCTCCGTGGCGCTCGAAGAAACGCGCCCGCGCGGTCCCGGCGAGGAAGCAGAGATCCTGGCTCTCGGGCTTCTCGGCAACGCCGAGCCCCTGCCGGCGGGCGATCTCACGGACCTCGGGCTTGGTCAGTTCGCCGAGCGGGAACCAGAGCCGCTCGAGCTGGCTCGCCGGACACGGCGGCGAGCATGTAGGTCTGGTCCTTGTCCTCGATCGCGAGCACGCGGCTGAGCAGCGGGCCATCCTCTCCGTCGCTCGTTTGACAGGCGCGCGTAGTGGCCGGTGGCAAGGCGCGGCGCTCCGAGCCGCTCGGCCAGCTCGAGCATTGCCTCCGAAGCGGACGCGCCCGTTGCAGCGCACGCACGGGTTCGGGGTGTTCCCGGCCACGTGCTCTGCGAGAAAGTCGTCCACCACCTCAGCTGCGAAAACTCGCGCGGCAGTCAAGCGTGAGGTGCGGGAGGCCCATTCGAATGCGCCAGAGCGCGTGCTCCGACGAGCGCCTGGGGCGAGCAGCAGCTCTTCGCTCCGTCGGTCTCGGGATCGGCCCACAGCTCGAGCGTGACCGCCGACCACCTCGTGCCCTGCTTCGATCGCCAGCCCGGCCGCGACGGCGCTGTCGACCCCACCGCTCATCGCCACGAGCGTGCGGTTGGGGTTCGGGGCGAGGGTGATCGACCCATCCCCGGCCGCGGCGCCGAGCGCGCGATGGAGTGCGTCGGCGGCCAGGACGGCCGCATGACGTCGCGCGAGGGACAAGCCCGCCGAGCTCCTTCTCGATGTCATCGCTCGTGAGGGGGCCGCCTCGAGAACGGGTCGGCCCTCGGAGACCAGCTCGACGACCGCGCTGCCGGCCGCTAGCGCTGCCGCGCAGCCGCTGGCCTTGAAACCCGCCTCGGCGACCGTGTCCCCTGCTCAACCCTCACCGCGATCCGGATCAGGTCGCCGCAGGCTGCGCCACCCGCCGCTCCGGCGTGGGGCGCATCGGGAAGCGCGCCGCGTCCGGACGGAGAGGTCAGATGGTGTTCGAGGAGGCCGGTCGAAGCGCGGTCACGAGAGCAGTGGACGGACGAAAGAAGTCGGCCCCAGTTTGCCGCTACCACCGGGAGTTGAACCTGCCTTAGCAAGTTCGGGTGTCCTCCGGAACGGACCTCGGCCCACCCCGAGACCGGACACCCATCCCGTCGTGTTGGCTCAACGAAGGGTGACTGGCGTACAAGCTCGGGCCTGCAGCAACGCTACCACCCCGGTGCATGGCCGGGATTCAGGTCGAAGGTCGGGCGGGGGACGATGAGCCGAGGTCCCGCAGCTGCGGGGGTCGACGGCGGCCGGGGCACCGGTCAGCGGATCGCCACCGCTGGCCGTCTTCGGAAACGCGATCACGTCGCGGATCGAGTCGCGACCGGCGAGGATCGCGCAGATCCGGTCGAGCCCGAAGGCGATGCCGCCGTGGGGCGGCGCGCCGTAGCGCAGCGCCTCGAGCAGGAAGCCGAAACGGCGCTCGGCCTCCTCGGCGTCGACATCCCGATCGCCTCGAAGACCTTGCGTCTGGATCGTCGGGCTCGTGGATACGGATCGACCCGCCGCCGATCTCCGTGCCGTCGAGTCACGAGGTCATAGCCGCGACTGCTCCAGGTCCCGGGATCGCCGTCGAGGTCGCCGGACGGGAGCGACGAACGGATGGTGGAGCGGGTCGCAGCGCTGCTCGCTCGTCGTTCCATCCGAACATCGGGAAATCGGTGATCCAGACGAGGTCGTGCCCCTCGACCGGCTCGGCGACCTCGAGGCGCAGCTCTCCGAGCACGCGGGCGGCCATCTCGGCGGTCGTCGGCCACGATCAAGAGCGACGTCGCCCTCGTCCGCCCGAGCGCGGCCGGCGGCGGCGCTCATCTCCTCGGCGGTCAGGAACTTCGCGATCGGCGCTGCGCCAGCCATCGGCCTCGACCACCGCCCACACCAGGCCCTTCGCGCCGAGCGACTTGCGCCTTCTCGGTCAGCTCGTCGAACCGCTTCGGCGCGGGAACTCGCCGCGCGCCGTGCAGAAGCCGCGCACCACGCCGCCGTCGCCGATCGCGCCCGAGAAGACCTTGAACTCCGACGCCAGCGAAGACATCGCCGAGATCCGGCGATCTCCATGCCGATCCGCCGGTCGGGCCGATCCGCTGCCGTAGCGGAGCATCGCGTCGGTCGTAGGTGCAGCCGCTCGATCGGCAGGCTGACCTCGACCTCCGCGACGGCGAGCACCTCCCGCATCAGGTCGTCGCACGAGCGCGATCACGTCCTCCTCCTCGACGAACGACATCTCGATGTCCAGCTGGGTGAACTCGGGCTGGCGATCGGCGCGCAGATCCTCGTCGCGGAAGCAGCGCGCGATCTGGTAGTAGCGCTCGAGCCCACCCATCATCAGCAGCTGCTTGAACAGCTGGGGCGACTGGGGCAGCGCGTACCAGTTGCCCGGCTGGAGTCGGCTGGGCACGAGGTAGTCGCGCGCACCCTCGGGGGTCGAGCGGGTCAGGATCGGCGTCTCGATGTCGAGAAAGCCGCGCTCGTCGAGGTGGGCACGCATCGTCTTGACGACGGCATCGCGCAGCTCCAGCGCCTCGCGCATCTCGTCGCGGCGCAGGTCGATGTAGCGATAACGCAGGCGGGTCTCCTCGCCCACCTCGCCGGAGAAGCTCTCGATTTCGAACGGCGGCGTATCGGCGTCGGCGAGCTGATCGATCGAGGTGACGCTCAGCTCGACCTCGCCGGTCGCCATCTGCGGGTTGATCGTCTCCTGGGAGCGGAGCTCGAGCGGCCGCTCGACCGAGATCACGTCCTCGGAGCGCAGCGCCTGGGCGAGCGCGTGGGCCTCGGAGCGCCTCTCGGGTCGGAAGACCAGCTGCAGCAGGCCCGTCCGGTCGCGCAGGTCGATGAAGATCAGGCCGCCGTGGTCGCGGCGCCGGTGGACCCAGCCGGCCACGCGCGGCGTCCTGGTCCGCGTTCGCGCGCAGCAGATCACCGGCCCAGTGGGTGCGGTAGCGATTCGCACGTGGCGCCTTCATGACTCACCGCGACCGCGCGAGCGACGATCGTCTCGGGGTCGAGCTGCTCCTGGTCGCCTGTCGCCATGTCGCGCAGGCTTACCGAATCGGCCGCGAAGATGGCCGCGAAGTGGACGTCGAGGCGGTCGGCCTGCTTCAGCTGGCCCTTGAGCGAGCGGCCCGCCTGGTCGCTCTGCGCGGCGATCCCGGCCTCGCGCAAAGCCCGCAGGAGGCCGAACGCCGCTCGGCGGTCGGCCCCTTCGTCGAGCACGACGTAAACGCGCGGTGCCGGAGCAGCAGGCGACTCGCCGGCCGCGAGCAGGATCCGCTCGATGCCCGCGGCCCAGCCGACGGCCGGGTGTCGGCCGGACCGCCGAGCTGCTCGACCAGTCCGTCGTAGCGCCCGCCGCCGCCGAGCGCGCTCTGGGCGCCGAGGGCTCGGTCGTGGAGAACTCGAACACCGTGCGGGTGTAGTAGTCGAGCCCGCGCACGAGGGTGCCGTCGAGCTGCGTAGGCGAGCCCGGCATCGTCGAGCAGTGCGCGGACCGCGGCGAGATGGGCGGCGTCCTCGTCGTTGAGACGGTCGATCAGCCGCGGAGCGTCGGCCAGCACCCGCCTGGTGCCCTCGTGATCGGAGTCGAAGGCGCGCAGCGGGTTCGAGTCGAGCCGGCGACGGACCTCCTCGGAGAGCTCGCCCTCGCGCGCGCGCAGGTATGCACGTAGCTCGTCGGCGTAGGCGCGCCTGGTCTCCGGGGTTCCGAGACTCGAGAGACGCAGCTCGACGCCGCCGCAACCGGCTATGGCCAAGATGTCTGCGAGCAGCAGAATCAGCTCGGCGTCGACTGAGGGATCGTCTGAGCCGATCGACTCCGCGCCGATCTGCGAGAACTGCCGGAAGCGGCCCGCCTGGGGGCTCTCGTAACGGAAGAACGGCCCGCTGTACCAGCAGCGAACCGGCTGGGGCAGCTTGTGCATTCCGTGCTCGATGTAGGCCCGGCAGGCGCCGGCCGTCCCCTCGGGCCGAAGCGTGATCGAACGGCCGCCCTGATCCTCGAAGGAGAACATCTCCTTCTGCACGATGTCGGTGCTCTGTCCCACCCCGCGCGCGAACAGCTCAGTGTCCTCGAAAATCGGTGTCTCGAGCAACTCGTAGCCGGCGAGATCGAACTGACGCGGCCGCCTGGCTGAGCAGCGTGCGTCGCGCGCGGCCGTCCTCGGCCCGCACGTCAAAGGTTCCCCTCGGGGCACGCAGCTGGTCTGCCTTGGCCACCGCGCTACTGGGCCAGCTCGACGAGGAACGGGTTTGACTCGCGCTCGGCGCCGAGCGTGGTGACACCCATGTGCCCCGGGTAGACGATCGTCTCGCCGGGCAGGGTCTCGACCAGCGTCTTGATCGATCCGAGTAGCGTCGGCCAGTCGCCGCCAGGAAGGTCGACGCGGCCGACCGACCCTTCGAACAACACGTCGCCGGAGAAGAGAACCCGACCCTCAGCGATCGAGAAGCTGACATGACCCGGGCTGTGGCCGGGCGTCGATATCACGTCGATCTCCATCCCCGCCAGCTCGAGCCGCTCGCCGCCGAGAAGCGTGTGCTCGGCCTCCCAGCTCTCATACGGTCCGAATCCGGGCCAGGGGACGTAGCTCATGATGTCGGCGAGGACGTGCTTCTCGGCGTCGGGTACCCAGACCTCTGCGCCGGTTGCCTTGGCTAGCGGGGCGACGGCCCCGATGTGGTCGAAGTGTGTATGCGTGAGCAGGATCCCGGCGAGCTCGACACCGAGCGATTCGATCGCGGCGAGCAGCCTCGGCGCCTCCTCGCCGGGATCGACGATCAGCGCTTGGTCGGCACCGTCGCGACGTAGCAGGAAGCAGTTCTCCTGGATCTGCCCGACCGTCAGCATCCGGACTTCCATCAGCTCTTCCCCGTGCTCTGCTTTCGCTGCTGACGGCGGTTGTAGAGCACCCGATCGGTGTAGTAGGAGATCGGGATGTAGACGACGAACATGACCGCGCCCAGCATCAGTCCGGCGAGCGGCGGGCGGTTGAAGATCACGACCACCAGAACGCCGAAGATGACAGCCGAGATGATCGCGCGCGTCGCCGCCCCGCGCCAGGTCGGCGGCTGATCGAGGCGGTTGGCACGAGGCGCGCGCCCGGCGGTGGCCTTGCTCTCGCCCGGCTTCGAAGTCCGGCCACGACGTTCGATCGTCCCCGCCTGGGTTCCGGCGTGCTTCCGCTTGCGCTTGCGCTTGGTCTGAGCCATTGGTCTCCGAGCCTAGTCAACCACCCGCTCCGAGGACGTTCTCGATGATCGTCGTCGCGGGGTCGAAGTCGCGCAGCGGGACATCGGCGGGAAATCGGTCGAGGGCGCATCGTGGCGCCAGCCCGACGATCTCGGCCTCGGCGATCGGCGCACGCGCCGCCACGAACGCGACGATCTCCGCGAGCGGAGCCGCCAGCGGGTCGTGGACGTTGGTCGAAACCTGGGCACGGCCGCGCGCGTCGAGCCGCAGGCCGATCGCGCGCACGCCCGGCAGCCCGCCGCCCGCCTCGCGGAGCTCGTCGGCGATCGCCCTGGCGACCGACGGATCGTCGGTCAGGAGGTCGACATTGAAGGCGACGAGCGGAGGTCGAGCCGTCACAAGCAGCGCGCCGCTTCGCGGATCGATCCGAGCGGGCCCGAAGTCCGGCAACAACTCACCCGTCGAAACACGCGCGGCGAGCCGTGCCGGCCCCCCGCGGCGGAGGTCCGCCCGCTCGCGCCGGTCGGGCGCGGTCGCCAGGTCGCCGTAGAGGAAGGTCGGCAATCCAAGCTCGGAGCCGATCAGCGCTCCGGCGGTCAGCGCGGCGGCCGATCGCCGCGCCGCGGTCGGCCCGGTGCAGGTAGACGACCGGCAGCACGTCGGCGGCTCCGACCCGGGGGTGGAGGCCCTCGTGCCGCGTGAGGTCGATCCGCTCAAGGCCGGCTGCCACGCCAGCGAGCAGGCCCTCGACGAGCTCGCCCTGGGTCGCGGCCAGCGTGATCACCGAGCGGTCGTGGTCGGGGTCGGTGTGGATGTCGAGCACGCGCGCCGGGGCAAAGGCGTGAGCGATCGTCTCCACGGCCGGGCGGTCGCGCCCCTCGCTGAAGTTCGGCACGGCGAGCAGCTGCGGACCCGGCATGGCGAGATTGTCGCCCCTAGACTGGACGGCCGCGGCTCCGTAGCTCAGCTGGTTAGAGCGCACGACTCATAATCGTGAGGTCGGAGGTTCGAGTCCTCCCGGAGCTACTGGTCAGTCACCCGCGGGCTGGAGCAGCAAGGATCTACGAGCCGACCCGACGACTGATTGCGATCACGCCGATCGCGATCAACGACACACCGGCGCCCCAGAAGAGGATTCCCGCGAGTGTCCGGAGCGTCCCGGCGCTCTGGTCGGCGAAGGCGAACGCGACCCCACCCGCTACGAGGACGAGCGCGGCGCAGACCGCGTAGAGGGAAAGTCCGGAATGAGGCACCGGGCCACGGTAACGATCGACGGGGTGCCGCGCAGCGGGACGGCTAGGTTGACGACGGATGGCCGAACATCTCCTGCGACGCGAACAGATCCTGCCGATCCGCATCGAGCAGACCTTCGCGTTCTTCGCCGACGCGTCGAACCTGGAGGCGCTGACCCCTCCGTGGCTCCATTTCCGGATCGTGGGGACCGACGAGATCGAGATGGCCGAGGGCGCCCTGATCGAGTACCGCCTGCGCCTGCACGGCGTCCCGATCCGGTGGCGGACGCAGATCGAGGAGTGGCGTCCGAGCGAGCGGTTCGTCGACCGCCAGATCGAGGGCCCCTACGCGTTGTGGCACCACACGCACAGCTTCATCGAGCGCGATGGCCGGACCGAGATGTGTGACCTCGTCCGCTACCGACTGCCGCTCGGTCCGCTCGGGGAAATCGGACACCGCCTGTTGGTGCGACGTGATCTGGAGCGGATCTTCGACTACCGCCGCGACAAGATTGCCGGCCTTCTGCGCAATACTTCATGAAGTAAAGTATTGGGCTGAATGCGAGTCTTCTGGAGATTGTTGGGCTTCCTCAGCCCCTACAAGCCGGGCGTCGGCGCATCGTTCGTGCTCGCCGCCATGGCGACCGGTATGGGAGTCGCCCTCCCGGCGCTGATCGGCATGACCGTGAACCGGATCGAGGACGGGCAGGGCGACCTCCTCCCCTATCGTCGGCGCATCGTCGGCGCCGGCGTGCTCCGCTGGGTGTTCAGCGTGCCTGCGCCGCGCTGGTGGCCGGGCGCGTGTCGCTGGCGGTCGAGTTCGACCTGCGCAACCGGATGTACGGCCACCTCCAGGCGCTGGAGCTCGGCTTCTTCGACGGGCAGCAGACCGGCCAGCTGATGTCGCGCGCCACCGTCGACCTGTCAGTCGGTTCGCTTCTTCCTCGGCTACGGCCTGATCTTCATCGCGCAATCCCTGCTCAGCCTCGTGGTGGCCGGCGATCGTGATGCTCGTCGTCAACGTGGAGCTCGCCGCTGGTCGCGCTGGCCCCCGTCCCGTTCGTCGATCTGGGCGGCGTCGCGCTACGGCACGCTGAACCGGCCGGCCAGCCAGGAGGTGCAGCAACGGATCGCCGAGCTCACCGCCGAGGCCGAGGAGAACGTCTCCGGGGTCCGCGTGGTCAAGGCCTTCGCGCAGGAGCCGCGGCAGTTCGACCCGCTTCACCGGCCGGGTCGCACGCGTGTTCGACCAGTCGATGCTCTCGACCAGGATCCGCGTCCTTCTACCAGCCGCTGATCGGCTTCCTGCCCCAGATCGGCCTCGCGGCGATTCTCGTCGTCGGGGGTCGGCAGGTACTTGCCGGCACGATCAACGTCGGCGATTTCGTCGCGTTCTACGGCTACGTGCTGATGCTGGTCGGTCCGCTGCGGACGCTGGGGGTCTCGCTCGGCATGGCGCAGCGCGCGGTCGCGTCGGGCACCGGGTGTTCGAGATCCTCGATCGAGAGCCGCTGCTACGCTCGCCCCGCCGACGCCATGCCGCTGCCGCGAGGCGCGGCGGTGCGAGATCCGCGAGGCGTCGGCGTCGGCTATCGGGTCGGTACCCGATGCTCCACGGGCATCGATCTGACGGTCGAGGCCGGGAGCACGGTCGCCCTGGTCGGCAGCGACCGGCTCCGGCAAGACGAGCTCTCGTCGGGCTCGTGCCGCGGCTGTACGACCCGATCGCCGGCACCGTGTCTGGTCGACGGGGTCGACGTGAAGCGAACGTCGACCTCGGCCCAGCTGCGCGAGCAGGTCGCGCTCGTCTCCGACGACGCCTTTCTCTTCTCGACCAGCGTGCGCGACAACATCGCCTACGCCGCGCCCGGACGCGACCGACGCCGAGGTCGAGGCGATGCGGCCCGCGCGCCGGCGCGCACGACTTCATCGAGTCGCTGCCGGACGGCTACGCGCACGCGGGTCGGGGAGCGCGGCCTGACGCTCTCGGGCGGTCAGCGCCAGCGAGTCGCGATCGCACGGGCGCTGATCAGCGACGCCCGAATCCTGATCCTCGACGACGCCACATCGAGCGTCGACGCGAGCAAGGAAGAAGAGATCCTGGAGCGCGCTCGCAGGGGTCATGCGAGGCCGCACGACGTTCGTCATCGGCCACCGGCTCTCGACCATCCGGCTCGCCGACCACATCGTGGTGATGCCGACGGGCGGCATCGATCGGCGCACGCGGGACTCACGAAGCAGCTGCTGAGCGACTCGGCGATCTACCGCCAGATCGCCGAGCAGGGGGAGCCCGAGTGAGTGCGTCTGCGCGGCCGACGAGCTGCGCTGTGAGAGAAATGGTGGGCCTGATGAGCTCTGGAGCACCCTGCGCGGGCCCGGGGGACCGCGGGCGCAAGCTGCGTGGACTGCTCGAACTGCTGCGGCCCTACCGCGGCCGGGTGATCCTGATGTTCCTCGCGCTGCTGCTGCGACCGCCGCCGCGCTGGCGCCGCCCTATCTCGCGGGGCGGGCGGTCGACGACGGCATCACCGCGCGCAACCCGGACGTGCTCGTCGTGATCGTCGCTGGCGTTCGTCGGTGCGGCGCTCATCAACGCCCTGGCCTCCGCGGCACAGACATACCTGGTCAGCTGGGTCGGGCAGCGGGCGCTCCAGGACCTTCGGCTGCGGATCTTCGCGCACCTCCAGCGGCTCTCGATCGGCTTCTACTCGCGCAACCGCGCAGGGGTCCTGATCTCACGGCTGACGAACGACGTGCAGGCGCTCGACCAGCTCGTGACCGACGGGATCGTGACGCTCTTCTCGGCGGGGCTGACGCTGCTGGGAACCGCGGTCATCCTCCTGTTCCTCGACCTCGAGCTGGCGCTGATCACCTTCCTCGTGTTCCCCGTACTGCTGATCGGTAGCGTCGTATTCCGCATCGTCTCGGCCGATGCCTACCGCCAGACGCGGGAGCGGATCGCGCTCGTCACGGCCTATCTGCAGGAATCGCTCTCGGGCATCCGGATCGTCCGCGCGTTCGGCCAGGAGGAACGGCACGTACGCGAGTTCGCCGATCTCAACGAGGCCAACCGCGAGGCCAACATGCGAACCGTTCACCTGAACGCCGTCTACTTCCCGAGCGTCGAGTTCCTGTCGGCGTTCGCGACGGCGGCGATCCTGCTCTACGGCGGCGCCCAGGTGCTCGGCGGCCAGGCATCGACCGGCGTGACGATCGGAGTTCTCGTCACGTTCGTTTTCTACCTGCAGAGCTTCTTCGACCCGATCCAGCAGCTCTCTCAGCTCTACACGACCTACCAGTCGGGGATGGCCGCGCTCGACAAGGTCTTCGAGCTGCTCGACGAGGAGCCCGACCTGACCGACGCGCCCGACGCCATCGAACTCGAGACCGTGCGCGGGGAAATCCGTTTCGAGAACGTGTCGTTCTCCTACGGCGGCGCCGCGGGAGACCAGCTCGCGCTTGCGCGATATCGATCTGGTGGTGCCGCCGGGGCAGACGGTGGCACTCGTCGGTCCGACCGGCGCCGGGCAAGTCGACGCTCGCGAAGCTCGTCGCCCGGTTCCACGACCCGACGACGGGACGGGTGCTGATCGACGGCCACGACCTGCGCTCGGTCACCGAGCGATCACTGCGCTCCCAGCTCGGGATCGTCCCGCAGGAGGGATACCTCTTCTCGGGGACGATCGGCGAGAACATCGGCTTCGGGCGGGTCGACGCGACGGCCGAGGAGATCACCGCGGCGGCTGCGGCGGTCGGCGCCGACCAGTTCATCGAGGCGTTGCCGGAGGGGTATGAGACCGAGGTCGGCGAGCGCGGCGGGCACCTGTCCGCCGGCCAGCGCCAGCTGCTCGCCTTCGCGCGCGCTGCGATCGCCCAGCCGCGGCTGCTGATCCTCGACGAGGCGACCTCGAACGTCGACGTCCAGACCGAGGCTCGGATCGAGCAGGGCCTGCGCCGCCTGCTCGCGGGCCGCACGGCAATCGTGATCGCTCACCGGCTCTCCACGATCAGGCGTGCGGGGCGGATCCTGGTGATCGAGGGCGGCCAGATCGTCGAGCAGGGCACCCACGAGGAGCTGGTGGCGGCTGAAGGTGCCTACGCGGCGCTGTACCGGGACTGGGACCGGAACGTGGCCTAGAAACGCAGCTGCGGGGCAGGGACTCGAACCCCGATAACGGCCTCCAGAGGGTCGCGTCTTACCATTAGACGACCCCGCAAAGCGGTCGCAATCATAGCTTCAAAGTGCCCGAGAGCAGGTCCACTGCGACCTACAGATCGGACAAGCTCGACGACTTGTCCGCGAGCGCCTCGCGCGACGGGCTCGCCCCTTCGCGAATCATCCGCCGAGCCTGCTCGAGGTCGTCGGAGCGCTCGACCGAGAGGGCGGCCGTGACCCGGCCCTCGTCGTCCAGATAGAAGACCGAGAACTCGCCGTCGCTGAGCGAGCCGCGGATCACCGGCTCGCCGGACCCGTCGCCGACGTACTCGAGCGAGACCCAGTCGGCGAGGTCGGAGAAGAAGTAGGGCACGTCGTCATGGACGGGGTCTCGCCCGAGCATTGCCAGCGCGACGGTCTCCCCGTGGCCGCGCGCGACATCCCAGTGCTCCTTGCGCAGCGCTCGGCCGTGGACGACGGAGTCGAACTCCGCCATGTCCCCGGCGACATAGATCCCCGGGGCCGAGCTCTCGAGCGAGCTCGATGCCAGCACCCCCCCGCTCTCGCCGATCTCGAGCCCCGCGGCTTTGGCGAGCGTCGCGTCGGGCATCACTCCGGCACCGATGACGACGCAGTCGCAGTCGATCCGCTCGCCCGCCGCGCTGATCACAGCGTTGACTCGCCCGTCCTCGCCGTCGAAGCTTCCGAGCTCGTCCCCGCCGTGGACGATCACGCCGTGGTCCTCCAGCAGGCCCTGGAAGTAGCGGCCGACCTCGGGGCCGAAGGATCGCTCCAGGACGGTGTTCTCCTGCATCAAGATCGTGCACTGCTTCCCGAGCTCGGTCAGCGATGCCGCCACCTCGGCGCCGATGTAGCTCCCGCCGATCAGCGCTACTCGCTCGGACTCAGCGATGTCCTCGCGGATCGCGTCGGCGTTACCAAAGGCCCGCAGGTAGTGGATCCCGTCGAGGTCCGAGCCGTCGACGCGCAGCCTGCGTACGTTCGCTCCCGTAGCGACCAGCAGCTTGTCGAAGCCGACCTCTTCCCTCGTCGACAGCTTCACGGTTCGTGCCTCGGGGTCGAGCTTCATCGCGCTCGTCCGCGTCAGAAGCTCCACGTCGTTTTCCTCCCACCAGCCGGCGGGGACGACGAGCGCGTCATCGCGGGCAGCGTCGCCACGCAGGTACTCCTTCGAGAGCGGCGGCCGCTCGTACGGAGCATCGGCCTCGCGTGCGACGAGCAGGATCGAGCCCGTGGCGCCCTCCTCGCGGAGCTTCTTGGCGCAGTGTCCGGCGGCAAACCCGCCGATCAGGAGATGGTCGACCGAGCGATCAGCCAACCGAGACGGCCTCGGCGAACCGCTTGTTGATCTCGTCCTCGAGCCCCATCTCGAGCATCACGAGCACCTTGTCGCCGGCCTCGACCGTCGAGTCGGCCCGTGGAACGAAACCGCGGTTCTCCCGCACGATCGAGATCAGCAGCGCGCCGTCGGGAAGCCCGAGCTGACGGACTTCGATCCCGGCCGCCGGCGCACCCTCGACAACTTCGAGCTCGACGATCTCGAGCTCCTGCTCGGGCAGGTCGAGCAGATGGACCATCCCGTACTGCGGAACCTCGTGCTCGATCAGCCGGAGGATCAGATCGGTCGCCGAGACAGCGGGCTTGGCACCGAGCAGGTCGAAATGCGGCAGGTTGCGCGGGTTGTTGCAGCGGGCGATCACGCGCTCGACGCCGTATTTCTCGCGCGCGACCTGGCAGATCAGCAGGTTGTCCTCATCGTCCCCGGTCACCGCGATGACCATGTCGGCGCGCTCGATCCCGGCTCGCTCGAGCACCCATAGTTCGGAGCCGTCGCCATAGTGGACGCGGTGCTCGAGGGCGTCCTCGACGGTCGCATAGCGCCGCTGGTTGGCCTCGATCAGCGTCAGCTCGTGACCCCTGTCGATCAGCTCCCGCGCGAGGTTCCAGCCGACCTTGCCGCCACCGACCACGACGACGTACATCAGGCGACCTCTTCGCGAACGGCGGTCTCGAGCATCTCGATCGCGACCTGGGTCGGGCAGACGGTGTGCAGGCCCTGCTCGCTGTACCAGGCGGCTCGCAGCGGATCCAGCACCCGCACGACGACCTTCTCGATGTTGAACCGCTTTTGGGCGATCTGGGCGATGATCAGGTTGGTGTTATCGCCGTCGGTCGAGGCGACAAACGCGTCGGCGCGCTCGATGCCTGCGGCCAGCAGCGCATCGATCTCGAGCGCCGTGCCGACGGTGAACTGACCGCCCATGTCCTCCCAGCCGATGTCCTGGCCGCGCTCGAGCAGCGCGATCGCCTCAGGATCCTCGTCGAGGACGGAAACCTCGTGCCCTTCGGACAGCATCGCCTTGGCTATGGCTGAGCCGACGCGCCCCGCGCCGACGATGAGAACGAACATTCCCGGCACTCTAGAGGTCCCGCTTGTCGGGCGCCCGTCGTTGGGGGTGCGTGCCCGCGGCCGCCGGCTCAGTCGGGTGCGACGCCCTCCCGGATCGTGTCCTCTCCAGTCGGGGGCGCGGTCAGGACCACACGGCAGGGAGCCTTGTCGATCACGTATTGGGTCACCTGGCCGACGACCCGGTCGCGCGGTGCTCCGCGGCCGCCCAGCAGCGAGCCTCCACGGGTCCGCGTCGGGTCCTCGGCGGCCAGGACGATGACCTCCACACCACGCCGTCGCGCCTCGAACACGATCGTCTGGCCCGCATTGCGCCCGCGCACGGTCGCGGTCTCGACGAGCACCCCCTCGTACTCCTCGCCGACCTCCTTCGCTCGCGTCAGCGCGCGGCGGGCGACCCGCACCCGCTCGTCGGGGATTCGCGCGTCGATCGGCAGCGACATCGGAATCTCGATCACGTAGATCGCGTCGATGATGACCTCGTCGTCCTCGGCCTCCTCGGCCGCGAGGCGCCCGGCGGTGCCGACGATGTCATCGTCGAGCTCGCGACCGAAGACGGGCACGAGAATGCTGCCGTAGGCGAGGTCGGGATCGTCGCGCAACGACTGCTCGGGGATCACGAACCGCTTGCGCAGCGACTTGCCCTGCGCCGTTCGGTAGATCACGTACATCAGGACACCGCCGAGCAGCCACGCGCTGCCGGCGAGCCGGGCGCCCTCGTGATAGGCGATCACGCTGACCCAGGCGGCCAGACCGGCCATCGCACCCAGTAACGCGGGGATCGGGATCGACCCGCGACCGACGGCGATCGAGGGCCGGATCCGGAACGGCCTGGGCCGGTCGGGCTCGCGGAAGCGGAGCACGATCACCGAGACGCAGGCGATCGTGAGCGACAACGTCGCCCCGAACGCGAACAGCCCGGCGAGGAAGTCGATGTCCGAGGACAGCGACAGCGCGAACACGATCGTCGCCGCGATGACGATCAGGACGAACGGAGTCGCGCGCTCGGGATGCAGGCGGCCGAGATCGCTCGGAATCTGGCGGTTGGTCGCAAGCGAGTAGCCGAGCCGCGAGAGCCCGAGCATGTTGCCGTTGGCGGCGAGCACCAGGACGATTACGCCGACCACGCCGACGGCGACCGTCAGCGCGGAGCGGAGCCCGGCGGGTTCGAAGGCCGATGCCACGCCGAGCAACGGGGCGTCGATCCAGGTGCTTGCGAGCGCCGTGCCCCCGTCGACGACGGGAAACGCCATCAGCGCCACGATCGACACGCCGACCAGTGTCGCCGGGACGACCAGCAGCGTCAGCAGCACGACCCGTCGCAGTCCGCCGCGCCCGACCCGCAGCTCCCCGGCCAAGCCGGACGCCGATTCGATCCCGGTCAGGGCGGCGGCCGCGATCACGGTCGCGAAGATCAGATCCTCGACGCCCGGCCAGCCGCCGAGCTCGACGGAGCGCAACACCATCAGCGGATCGCCGAGGGTCAGTAGCCCGAGAACGACGATCAGGATCAGGAGGGCGAAGTTGGCGACGCCGGCCCGCAGCAGCCGGTTCAGCCGCAGAGCGGACATCCCGCGGATGTTCGACCAGGCGACGAAACCGACGATCGCGAGCGCCGCGAGCGCCTCGCCCGGCCACTCCCCGGCCGCCGGAAGGAAAGCCGTCAGGTAATGGGTCGCGGCGAAAACCGCCAGCGCCATCACGATCAGGTAATCGAGCAGGATCGCCCACCCGGCGACAAAGCTCCAGAACTCATCCAGCGCGTAGCGGGCGAACATCGACGCGCCGCCGCGCTCCGGATGGAGCGAGTTGCCCTCCGAGTAGACCGCGGCGGCCGTCACGAACGCCAGGCCGGCGACGAGGAACGCGACCGGGGTCAGGGCGAGCGCGCTGCCGGCGACCACTCCCAACCCGTAGAGGATCGAGCCGCCCACCGCGCTCAGCAGGATGGCCATCAGCGCCGGGACCCCGAGCACGCGGCTGAAACGCGGGCCGGGCGGCGGGGCGTCGCGCCCGGCGACTCGGTTGAGTCCTGACCGGAAGCTCATCGAGGGCGGGCGCCCTTGTAGGCAATGTAGAGGCGGCCGAGGCCGAGCAGCGCGACGAGCACGCCGAAGATCAAGCCGAACGACAGGATCTCGCCGCCCAGCAGGACCGTCCGCACCACGATCGCCGCCCCCAGGATGACGAGCAGAGCCGCGAGAATCAGGGACCCCGAGAGATACGCGCGCCCGGTCATGATCGCGCCCCCGGGGCGGCGGCGCCGTGCTCGTCCTTGGCGGGCCGGGATTCAATGATCACCCGGCACGGACGCTCCTCGAGAACGGTCTCGATCGCCCGGCCGAACAGCGAGCTACCGGTCCGCCGCTCGGGCATCGCCATGACGATCGCGCGCGCGTTGATCTCCCGGGCCTCCTGCACGATCCGCCGGCCAGCCTCGCCGGCGCGGACCTTCTCGTAGTGACCGGTCAGCCGTCGACCGACGAGCACCTTGGCCGAATCGATCGCGGACTGGGCACGCGATTCCTGCTCGGGTAGCGCGGCCGTGATCGGCGCATTTGCCGGGACGGTGATCGTCGCCAGCACGTGGATTCCCCGGCGCCGCTTGGCCGCGAGCTTGGCCGCCGTGGCAACGACCTCGCGCGAATAGACGCCGTCCTCGAAGACCACGAGCACCGATTCGTACTCGACCTCGTGCTCGACGATCGCGTCGGGCAGGACGATCCTCGAGGTCCCGGCCAGCGACAGTCCCTGGTTGCGGCGGTATGCGACATAGATCAGCATTCCCATCGTCAACCAAATTCCGCCGGTGATCATCGTTTCGACGTTGAGGATCGTCACCACCAGCAACGAAGCCCCGGTCCCGAGCGCCCCGAGGACTGAGACGAGTGGTATCTCGACGCCCCGCACGCGGACGTTCCAGGGCGCTTTGTAGGGCCGCTCACGATCGGGCTCGCGGAACCTCAGCGCAACCACCGACGCATGGGCCATCGTGAACGACAGCATCGCCCCGAAGGCGTAGACGGTGCCCAGGAACTCCGCCTCGCCCGGGATCAGCGTCAGGCAGGCGATCGACCCGAAAAGGATGATTGCGACGTAGGGGGTCCGAAAGCGCGGGTGGAGCTGGCGAACGACCTGCGGCAGCTGGCGGTACTGCCCCATCGAATAACTCAACCGTGAGAGGCCGATCAGGCCGGCGTTGGTCGCGATGAAGAGGATCGTCGCGGCCAGCAACCCGACGTAGATCTCGGCGATCGGCTTCAGGGCGCCGAGATCGAGGCTGCTGACGACACCCGCGATCGGGTTGTCGGCGAAGCCACCCTGTTCAGACGGCAGAGCCAGCAGCGTGACTCCGTTCTCGACCGGCATTGCGGAGAGCGCGACGGCGGGCAGTGTCAGCGAGATCAGCATCACGGCGCCGACGACCATCCGCATCGCGCGGGGAATCGTCTCGCCGAAGTCCTTGGCCTCCTCGGCCATGTTGGAGATCGTGTCGATTCCGGTGAACGCGACCATCCCGACCGGGATTGCGATAAGGAAGTCGGCGAGCGTCGGACTGACCCCGAAATCGATGTTCGAGACGAGGATCTCGGGCGAAAGGACGAGTACCGCGCCGAGCGACACGAGTGCGATCTGGGTGAGTAGGTCTGCGACCGCGAGCACGGTGTTGAAGCTCGCGGCCTCCTTCAGGCCACGGATGTTGACCGCGCCGAGAAACACGATCACCGCGACTGCCACCGCGATGTCCCAGGGCGCGCGGAGCAGCGGCTCCCACACGGCCCCCAGGTAGTGGGGCAGGAAGAACGCCGAGATGGCGACCGTGATGATGTAGTTGAGCATCTGGCCCCAAGCCGTCAGGGCCGACCAGAACTCGTTGAACGCGTGGCGGGCGAACGACGAGGATCCGCCAGCCTCGGGATACATCGTCGTCGCTTCGGTGTAGCTCGCGGCCGTGAAGATGAAGATGATGCCCGCGATCAGGAAGACCACGGGCGTCATTCCCAGCGCGAACACCGCAACCAGGCCGAGCGCGTAGTAGATCGAGCTGCCTACGTTGCCGTAGGCCGTGGAAAAGAGCGCGCCCGTTCCAAGGACACGCTCGAGCCCAGCGTTCTTCGGTCGCCTCTCAGCCACGGCGGAAAGCTACTCCTGCCGCCTAGAGTCCGTGGTTGGGCCACTCCGGAGCCAGGTTTCCCGCCTTGAATGCCGCGGCGCCCAACCGGTGCGAGTCCTTGCGCATGAACATCGAGAGCGTGAGCTCGGCCTCGATCCGCAGCCGCTCCTCGAGCGTTTGACCGAGCCCGCGGATCACCGATTCCTTGTCGCTGCGAATCGCGCCCTGCGGAAGTGCCGCGATCTCGTGCGCGAGCGCCTGGGCCCGCTCGAGCGCCTTGCCTGAGGGCACGACCTCATTGACGAGACCAATCCTCTCCGCCTCGTGGACATCAATCCGACGGCCCGTGATGATCAGCTCCATTGCCTTTGCGTAACCCACCACGAGCGGCAGCCGAACCGTGAGGCCGTCGCCGCCGACGATGTTCCAGCGCCGCTCGAGCGCGCCGAACTCGGCGTTCTCCGCCGCAATCCGGATGTCGGCCAGCAGAGCCGTCTCGAGTCCCGCAGCAAACGCGTATCCGTTGACGGCGGCGATCACCGGCTTGAAGATGTCGGCCTTGCGCGTGTAGCCACACTCGCCCGGGCAGTTGTGCAGGTAGCTGCGAAAGGAATCCCAGCTCCCGATGTCTTCGAAGGTCAGCTCCGCCGCATCGGCCAAGTCCCAGCCTGCGCAAAAGGTCGTGCTCCCGGCGCCCGTGATGACCAACACGAAGGCCTGATCGTCGTCGCGGAACCGCTGCCAGGCGTCGTGCAGCTCCTCGTTCATCTTCCGACTGACCGCGTTGTGCTGGTCGGGCCGGTTGTAGGTCAGCGTGACGACATGGTCGTCCAGCTCGTAGAGCAACGTCTCGTAATCCATCACGCCTCCCGTCATAGGTGCCCGAGAACCGAGTATGGCGGCGGAAACGGAGGCGTCGCGTGCTCCGCACGCGAGCCTCCGTATGACTCCGCCAGACGACGGCTATCGGGTGCCTACACCAGGAACGGAATGATCAGCAGCGCGACGATATTCGCGACCTTGATCATCGGGTTGATCGCGGGGCCGGCGGTGTCCTTGTAGGGGTCGCCGACCGTGTCGCCGGTGACCGCCGCGGCGTGGGCATCGGAGCCCTTGCCGCCGAACTCGCCGTCCTCGATCAGCTTCTTGGCGTTGTCCCAGGCGCCGCCACCCGAGGTCATCGAAACGGCCATGAAGAAGCCGACGACGATGACGCCGATCAGCAA
This sequence comes from uncultured Thermoleophilaceae bacterium, assembly GCA_963790245.1. Classification (GTDB taxonomy): domain Bacteria; phylum Actinomycetota; class Thermoleophilia; order Solirubrobacterales; family Thermoleophilaceae; genus JACCVG01. The sequence continues at coordinate 93,992 of CAWBNP010000002.1, read as the reverse complement.
CCCGCCGAGCGCCTGCGCGGAGAGCAGCCCGACGACGACCGGGATGACGATCGGGATCAGAGCCGGAACGATCATCTCCTTCTGCGCTGCCGAGGTGACGATCCGCACACAGGTCGCGTAGTCGGGCTTGGCCGTGCGGTCCATGATGCCCGGGTTCTCCTTGAACTGGCGACGGACCTCCTCGACGACGAGCCCTCCGGCGCGGCCGACGGCCTCCATCGAGATCGAGGCGAACAGGTAGACCATCATGCCGCCGATCAGCAGACCGATCAGGACCTCCGGCGAGGAGAGGTCGAATGGAATCACCTCACCGCCAGCCGCTTCCTGGAGTTCCTCGATGAACGCCGCGAACAGCACCAGGGCGGCCAGGACGGCCGAGCCGATCGCGTAACCCTTGGTGACGGCCTTGGTCGTGTTGCCGACAGCGTCGAGCGGATCGGTGATCGCCCGCACCTCTTCCGGCAGGTTGGCCATCTCGGCGATGCCACCCGCGTTGTCGGTGATCGGACCGAAGGCGTCGAGCGCGACGATCAGGCCGGTCAGCGAGAGCTGGGCCATGACCGCGACCGCGATCCCGTAGATGCCCGCGAGCTCGTTGGCCCCGAGAATGCCGAGCGCCAGCAGGATCGCCGGCAGCGCCGTCGACTGGTAGCCCTGGGCGAGGCCCTGGATGATGTTCGTCGCGTGACCGGTAACCGACGCCTTGGCCGTCGTCCGCACCGGGCGGAATCGGGTCGAGGTGAAGTAGTCGGTGATGAAGAACAGGCCCGCCGTGATGCCGATGCCGATCAGAGTGCAGAGGTAGAGCGCGCCCGCGTCGGGCGCCGCCGAAGCGCCGCCGGTGAGCAGCACCGAGTCGGTGGCGAACGTGAGATCGGACATCATCCACTTGGTGACCGGGTAGAAGGCGATCGCCGCCAGCAGGCCGGAGACGAACAGCCCCTGGTAGAGCGCCCGCTCGACGTTGCCGGTGCGAGTCCTGACGGCGTAGGTGCCGATGATCGATGCGATCAGCGAGACGCCGCCGATCACGAGCGGGTAGAGCGCGACCTGGTCGACCTGGTTGAAGGTGAGGACGCCGAGCAGCATCACGGCGACGGCCGTGACGGCGTAGGTCTCGAACAGGTCCGCGGCCATACCGGCGCAGTCGCCCACGTTGTCGCCGACGTTGTCGGCGATCACGGCCGGGTTGCGGGGGTCGTCCTCGGGGATTCCGGCCTCGACCTTGCCGACGAGGTCGGCGCCGACATCGGCGGCCTTCGTGAAGATGCCGCCGCCCAGCCGGGCGAAGACCGAGATCAGCGAGCCGCCGAAACCGAGGCCGATCAGCGCGTCGACCGATTCCTTCTCGGTCGCGCCCGTGCCCAGGAGGATCCCGTAGTAGCCGGCGACGCCGAGCAGCGCGAGCCCGGCAACCAGCATGCCGGTGACCGCGCCGCCGCGGAAGGCGACCTGGAGGGCGCCCGAGATGCCGTTGCGAGCCTCTTCGGCGACGCGACAGTTGGCGCGCACCGAGACGTTCATGCCGATGAAGCCGGCCGCACCGGAGAACAAGCCGCCGATCGCGAAGCCGATTGCAGTCGTCAGGTTGAGCGCGAGCGCGAGCAGCACCACGAGCACGACGGCAACGCCGGCGATGATCGTGTACTGGGTGCGGAGATAGGCCTGGGCGCCCTCTTGGACAGCCGCGGAGATCTCCTGCATCTCCTCGTTGCCCGGGGACTTCGCCAGCAGCCAGCGCGAGGTGGCGATGCCATAGACCACCGCGGCACCGGCACAAGCAAGCGCGACGATGATCCCGTATTCGGTCAGAAACTCAGTCAAGGAAAATCCCTCCGGATGATTGTTTGACGCGCGGCCCCGGCAGCCCGGGCCCTCTCGCGTAAAGCCCCGCGGGCCGGCGCCCGACCAGGGCGCTGCGTACGCGGGACGGAAAAGCGCGGGCGATCGTATCGCGGGCGGCTCCGAAACGGCTTGCGGGTCGGGTCTAGCTCCCCGGCGTCCAGATCTTCGCGCGCGCCTTCGCCCGTTCCTCGTCGCTGAGGCCCCCAGGCCCGGGCGGCGCTTCGGCGGGCGCCGGCGGCGAGACATCCTCGCCCTCCGGTGGAGCCTCGTGCGGCTGCGGGGCCGGCTGGCCCGAGAGCTGGGCGAAGGCGAGTTGAACCTGGCTCAGCGCCTCACGGATCTGACCTGCCTGGGGATCGGGGATCAGGCCGACGAGCGCCCGCGTGCCGTCGATCGCGAGCTTCGCCTGGACGAGATCGCGCTCGCCCTCGCTGCCCGGCGCGAGCCCGAGCCTGCGACCCGCGAGGCTCATCAGCGTCGCAACCGACTGCAGCACCACGTCCTCGACGTGCAGGTTGCGCAGCTGCTCCTCGATCGCCGCCCGCATCTCCTCCTCCGTCGGCTCACCGCGCGTCGGATCGCCGAACGGATCGGCCCCACCGGAATCAACCATCGACCACGACCTCCTCGTTGCTTGCAAAGGTTGTCTGGGTCCGATCGACCTCGGCGCCGTAGGCCGATTCGAGCGAACCCTCCGCGAGCGCGCGGCGCTGGCGGATCGTCCCGGTCTGCTCCGGGAGCTCACACGCGATTCCGAGCTCGGCGCGGACGGGTGCGGTCCAGGCGAGCAGCCGATCGCCGAGCGCCGCAGCGGGGAACTCGCGCCGCTCGCCGAGGTCGATCAGCTTCCCCTCGGTCCCGTAGCGGATCGCGCGCCAGGTGTTTTCCTCGATCAGCATCCCGGGGGCCGCCACGAACGGAACCCCTTCATCGTGATCGACTACCGCCTGGGCCACGCAGGCGACCATCAACCCGGCCAGCGCGTCGGATTCCGCAGCGCTCGACTGGGCATCGCAGATACGGACTTCGATCGTGCCGTAACGGTGGTGGGGGCGGATGCTCCACCAGAGCTGGGTGAACTCGACGATCGAGTGCATCTCGACCAGCAGGTCGACGTAGCGCGCGTACTCCTGAAAGCTTCCGAACGGATCCGGGATCCCGCAGCGGGGGAAGCTGCGCGTGAAGATCTGGGAGCGGACCGAAGCCAGGCCGGAGTCACGACCGTCGAGGAACGGCGAATTCGCAGATACAGCGAGCAACTCCGGGAGCACGTGGCGCATCCGGTCGCAGACGGCGATCGCCCGATCGGCGCCTTCGATCCCGACGTGGACCTGGAGGCTGAAGGTGTTGTTGCGCCAGGCGACGTAGCCGAGGTCCTCGTTCAACCGGCGGTAGTGCTCGGTGTCGATGATCCGCTGCTCCTGCCACGGGCTCCAGGGATGGGTGCCCGTCGATCCGAGCTCGACCCCCTGGGCGGCTGCTAACGCGAACAGCCTCCGTCGATTCTCGCGCTGGCTGTCGAGCGCATCGGCAAAATCGCGGCCGGGCTTCGACCGGATCTCGATCTCGGAGGAGATCAGCTCGCCGGCGACCGCGTCACGGAGAACGTCGTCGGCTGTGGCTGCCGCTTCAAGGTCCTCGAAGCGGGCGATCAGGTCGCGCGAGCCAGGATCGAGGAGCGCGAACTCCTCCTCGATGCCGACTGTGAAGTCGGTCGAGGCGTCGAAGATCTCGCGCGTGCGGGTCATGTCGAGCATCAGCTGAGGTCCCTAGGCGAGGTAGAAGTAGAGCGCATAGAGCAGGTCGACAGCGGGGCTGGAGGTGTGGACGGTCACTTCCGGCGGCACCTGCAACAGCGCCTCGGAGTAGTTGAAGATCACACGCACGCCGTGGTCGACGAGATCGTCAGCGACGGCTTGGGCGGCCGCCGCGGGCAGCGCGAGCACACCCACGACGATGTCGTCGCCCTCGACCACCGCTGCGAGGTCGTCGTAGTTGCGGACCCGCAGGGAATCACCGATCTCCTGCCCGACCTTGCCGGAGTCGGTGTCGAAGATCGCGACGATCTGGAAGCCGTGGTCGGCGAACACGTCCGAGCTGGCGATCGCCTGACCGAGGTGGCCGGCCCCGAACAGCGCGATGTTGTGCTGGCCGCTGGTGCGCAGGATCCTGCGGATCTGGGCGAGCAGCGAGTCGATGTTGTAGCCCACGCCCCGCTTGCCGAACTTGCCGAAACCGGACAGATCCCGGCGAATCTGGGTCGAGTTGACGTGCGTGTACTCGGCCAACTCCTGGGAGGAGATCGTGTCGCGGCCCATCTTCTTGGCCTGGGTCAGGACCTGGAGATAGCGCGAGAGGCGCGCGGCCACCCCGAGCGACAAGCGCTCGGATTCGCGTGGCGGAGGGGCAGCCGCCTGCGGATGACGGCCGCTCAGGGTCACGGGGCCAGCCTATCGAGCAGATCCCTTAGCTCAGCGGACTCCACCTGCAGCTCGAGCCGGTCGTGGCCGTCGACCGCGATCACCGGGATCCGCTCGCCGTAGCGCCGCATCAGAACCGGGTCGAGGGTGATGTCGACCTCGGTGAGCTCGAATTCGTGACTGCTCGCGACGGCATCGAGCGCAAGCCGCGCGTCATCGCACAAACAGCAGCCGGCCTTGCCGTAGAGGGTGATTTTCGGCACTCGGCGATTGTGCCGTATGGTCGGCAGGTGACCCGGGCCGACGACATCGAGACGATCGAGCGAATCTACGAAGCCTGGAACCAAGGTGCGCTCGCGCGGATCGCGGAGCGGTACTGGTCCGAACGGATCGAGTGGCACGATCCCCCCGAGCTGGAGCAGGGCGGGATCTATGTCGGCCGCGAGCGGGTAATCGGCCGGGTCGTGAGCCTCGCCGCCGACATAGGTGTGCCGCTCCTGAGGGTCGAGCAAATCACCGTGCTCGCCGGCGAATACATAGTCGAGCTCGATTTCGACGTCGTGCCGGCCGCGGCCGAGCTGCCGCCGGGCACGATCGCCACGGTCCACGTGATCCAGATCGCGGACGGGCGCGTCGATCGCCTGCGTACGTTCGTCACCGCGGACGCCGCGTTCGCGGCGCTTGCGGCTCAGGCCGCGCGCGCGTAGGCATCGAGCCCGAGGTAGCTCGGGTATTCAAGCCGCGGCCCAAAGCGGGCGGCCCCCGCGATCATCGCGGCGTTGTCGGTGCAGAGGGAGAAATCGGGGATCCACACCTCGACGCCCAGCCGCTCGCCGAGCGCTTCGATCCCGGAGCGCAACTCGCGATTGGCGGCGACTCCCCCGCCGATCGCGACCCGCATGACCCGCTCCCGGAGCACGGCACTCTCAAGGCGCGTCAGCAGTGCTTCGACGATTGCCCGCTGGTAGGAGGCCGCGAGGTCGGCGCGGCGCTCGGCCGCCCTCGATTCACCGAGATCGCGCACCGCATAGAGAAGCGCGGTCTTCAGCCCGCTGAAGCTGAAATCGAGCCCGTCGCCCGGCGCCGAGCGCGGGAAGGCGAACGCCTCCGGGTCCCCCTCTGACGCGAGCCGGTCGATCTGAGGCCCGCCCGGATAGGGCAGTCCGAGCAGCCGCGCACCCTTGTCAAAGGCCTCTCCAGCCGCGTCGTCGAGCGTCCGCCCGAGTGTCTTGTGCTCCGCGAGCTGCTCGACGCGCGCGAGAAAGGTGTGGCCGCCGCTCGCCACCAGTGCGACGAACGGGGGCTCGATCGGCCGCTCCCCGAGCGCCGAGGCGACCACGTGCGCGTGCAAGTGATCGACCGGGACCAGCGGCAGCCGCCGCGCCGCGGCCAGCGCCTTGGCGGCGGACAATCCGATCAGCAGCGCGCCGATCAGCCCGGGACGATTGGTCGCGGCGATCGCGTCGATGTCGGCGAGCTCCACGCCCGCGCGCTCGAGCGCGTCGTCGATCACGGGGCCGATTACGGCCAGGTGCTCGCGGGCCGCGATCTCCGGGACGACGCCGCCGTAGCGCTGGTGCAGAAGCCCCTGCGAAGCGATCACGTTCGAGCGCACGGCGCCCGCATCGGTGACGACAGCCGCGCAGGTGTCATCACAGCTGGTCTCGATTCCGAGGATCATGCGGGAGCGGCCTGATCGGAAGCCGGAGGCCACGCCGCGTCGGGACCCGGCTCGCCGACGGTCCGCCACATGATCACGGCGTCCTCGCGGTTGTCGTGGTAGTAGCCAGGCCGCCGGCCCGCGGAGGTGAACCCGAACCCTTCATACATCTCGATCGCGGCGCGATTCGAGGGCCGGACCTCGAGCGTGTACTGGACACCGGGTGCATCGGCCCGCGCGAACAGCGCCATCAGCAGGGCGCGCGCGATGCCGCGACGGCGCTGATCGGGATCGACCGCGATGTTCATGATGTGCCAGACCGCGTCATAGCGGGAGCAGATCGCGTACGCGCGGAGCCGCCCCTCGCTGAGCGCGGCGAGACAGATCCCGGATTCCTTGGAGAGCTCGAGGACGAACATCGCGAGCGACCAGGGCGTCGGGAACGCGCGCCGCTCGACGGCGACGACCTGCGAGAGGTCGGAGTAGCGCAGCGGGCGGATTTCCAGCTGGTCTGTCATGTCGTGGCGATCGCGTCCGGCTCGCGAACGTAGAGCGGGATCAGGGCTTCGGGGCTGACCGGCTCGACGGTAGCGGCCAACCCGCAAACGGCGAGCGCGCTGACCGAGTGACTCGTCGAACTCGGCGGTGCGATCCGCAGTCCGGCCGACTCGAGCTCGTCGCGAAACCGCAGCGATCCGTCGCCGGCCGCGATCAACCGTCTGACGTCATCCCCGAGCTCATGTCGCAGCCGCCCGACGAGCGCCGCGGGCGCCGCGGCGAATGGCTCCCAGCGCTGGATTCCGTCTTCGTAGAGGGCTCCGAACAGTTCTCCGCGGCGAGCGTCGATCAGCGGGAGCCGCAGGGAACCCTCGCCCGCGGCGGCGGCCGCGAGCGCGGCGAGCGAGGAAACCGGGCGCAACTCGGCGCCGTGGGCGCGCGCCAGGCCGATCGCCGTGGCGAGCCCGATCCGGAGACCGGTGAAGCCCCCGGGGCCGACTCCGACCGCGATCGCGTCGATCTGCTCGAAGCCGAGGCCGGCTTCCTTCAGCCGCTCTGCGACCGCCGGCAGCAGCTCGGCCGCGTGACCGCGGTGGGGGCCGGGCTCAGCGAGCTTGGCGGGCCCGCCGAACGCCTCGCCGTCGGCCCGCAAGACGGCCGCCGTAGTCGCGGTCGAGGTATCGATTCCGAGCAGGTTCACGGCACGGTGACCTCGATCTCTCGGCGATTCCCGCCCGCATGGGAGATTCGGACGGTCGCCGTGACGCGCCCGAACGCGTCCCCCGCCCCCGGCCATTCGACGAACCCGACGCGCTGCGGGGTCAGGTAGTCGTCGAGCAGGCCGGGCTCGTCGGCGGCGGACTCGATCCGGTAGAGGTCCAGGTGGGCGACCTCGATCCCCGGCCCGGCATAGACCTGGCCGATCGCGTAGGTCGGACTCGAAACGACGTCGGTGACCCCGAGCGCCGCGCAGGCGCCGCGGACGAAGGTCGTCTTGCCGGCGCCGAGGTCCCCGGAGACGAGGACGACATCACCGGGCTGCAGGCCGCGGGCGAGCTTGAACCCCTCTAGCTCGGTCTGCTCGGCAGCGGTCGTCAGGATGGTCAACGGTCCTCGAGCAGGCTTGGAATCCGGCCGAAATCGGTGCGCAGCAGCTCCTTTACGGACGGCGTCCGCAGGGCCGCCGCGGGATGAAACAGCGGAAACAGTCGGATGTCGAGGCCGCCGACCGTCACCTCCTGCACGGTCCCGTGAACGCGCGTAATGCCCTCCGGGCTACCGGACAGCAGCTTGGTCGCGAAGTTGCCGAGCGTGCAGACCAGCCGCGGGCGGATCAGCTCGATCTGGCGGAACAAGTGGGGGCTGCACTCGGCGATCTCCTCCGCGAGTGGGTCCCGGTTCCCGGGCGGGCGGCACTTGAGGACGTTCGCCACGAACACATCGCGATCGCGGTGAAGACCGACTTCTGCCAGCAGCTCGTCGAGCAGGCGACCGGCTCGCCCGACGAATGGGATCCCGTCGAGATCTTCCTGTGCACCCGGTGCCTCGCCGACGAACATCAGGTCGGCGTCGGCGTTGCCCGCTCCGAAGACCAGCTTGGTCCTGGTCGCACGCAGCGGGCATTGGTGCTCGTCGCGCAAGTGCCTGTAGAGCACGACGAGCTCGTCGCGGCGCTCGGCGGCGGTCGCTTCGGGCATCCGGGCAGGTTACGCCGAAGGGGCCGCGGTGTACCCTTTCGAGCAGGTGATCTCAGCCGTCGAGATCGCCGGATTGCAAGCAGACCGACCGGTATCTCGTATGCGAGAACTGGAACGGGAAACCACAATCGACACCAACTCACCTACGTCTGTCTCCACGGAAGGATCCGCGGTACCCAGCACCCTTGGACGGGTGGCGATCGTCGGTTGCGGACGGCTCGGGACCGCGCTGGCCGCCGCCTTGGCACGGACGGGCGCCGACGTGGTCGGGCCGCTCGGTCGTGACGCAAGCGCCGAGGCCGACGCCGCTCTGCTCTGCGTTCCCGACGCGGCGATCGCCGAAGCAGCACTGTCCACCGCGGCCTGGGCGCCGCTGGTCGGCCACACGAGCGGCGCGACCTCAATCGCCGTGGTTGCCGCGAGCACCGGGGTCGAGTGCTTCGGGCTGCACCCGCTCCAGACCTTCCCCGGTGGCGACGGTGACGCCGATCGCTTCCAAGGTTGCGCCGCGGCGGTCGCCGGGACCTCGCCCGCGGCGCTCGAGTTCGCCGATCGGCTGGCGCTCGTGCTGGACATGGACCCGATCACGATCGACGAGACCCGCCGGGCGGCCTACCACGCGGCGGCCTCGATCGCCTCGAACTTCCTGATCGTGCTCCAGGACGCGGCCGAGCAGATCGCCGAGCACGCCGGCCTCGAGCGCGCGGCCGCCCGCGCCGCGCTCGCCCCCCTGGTCAGGGCGAGCGTCGAGAACTGGGCCGAGCTGGGGCCGGAACGAGCTCTCACGGGACCGGTCGCGCGCGGCGACGAGGCGACGATCGGCGTCCAGCGAGCGGCGATCGAGCAGTCGGCGCCCGAGCTGCTCAACCTGTTCGACGCGCTGCTGGATCGCGGCCGTTCGTTGGCGGCGCGGACCACACCCCTCGGACGGGCGGCGTGATGGAGACCGTCCGCACAGTCGACGATCTCCGTTCGACGCTCGGAGGACGGCGGGTCGAGCCGGACGCGCCGTCCGTCGGTCTGGTCCCGACGATGGGGTTCCTCCACGCCGGCCACATCTCGCTACTCGAGCGGGCCCGGGCCGAGTGCGACACGGTCGTAATGTCGCTGTTCGTCAACCCGACGCAATTCGCGCCTGGCGAGGATCTCGACTCCTACCCCCGTGACGAGGACCGCGACGCCGAGCTCGCCGCGGGCGCCGGAGTGGACATCCTGTTCGCCCCGGCCCGTGAGGTCGTTTACCCGACCGGTTTCGCGACATCGATCGAGGTCTCCGGCCTTACGGAGGTTCTCTGCGGCCACCCCGACAGCCGGGGCAGGGAGCATTTCCGCGGCGTGACCACGGTCGTCGGAAAGCTGCTCAACATGGTCGGGCCCGACCGCGTCTACTTCGGCCAGAAGGACGCCCAGCAAGCGCTCGTGGTCGAGCGAATGGTCGCCGACCTCGATTTCCCGGTGACGGTGCTCGTCTGCCCGACCGTCCGCGAGCCCGATGGACTCGCGATGAGCTCGCGCAATGCCTACCTTGCTCCGGTCGAGCGCGAACGTGCGCTCGCCCTCTCGCGCGCCCTGCGCGCGGCGGATCGAGTGGTGACCGACGGCCAGCGCTCCGCCTCCGCCGTGCTCGGAGCAGCCCACGCGGTCCTCGACGAGGCCGGCGTGGCGCCGGACTACGTGGAGTTGCGCTCCGCTCGAGATCTTGCCCCGGTCGATCACGTCAACGGATCGACCCTGCTTGCAATCGCCGCCCAGATCGGGCCGGCGCGCCTGATCGACAACACGATTCTGGGAGATTCCAACCGATGAACCGCACGATGCTGAAGTCGAAGATCCACCGCGCGACGCTCACGGGGAGCGACCTCAACTACGTCGGCTCGATCACGGTCGACGCCGACCTGCTCGACGCCGCCGACATGCTCGAGCACGAACTGGTCCACGTGCTCGACATCGACAACGGCGCACGGTTCGAGACCTACACGATCGCCGGAGCGCGCGGCACCGGCGAGGTCAAGGTCAACGGGGCGGCCGCCCGCCTGGTCCACACCGGCGACAAGGTGATCGTCGTGTCCTACGCCTCCTACGACGAAGCCGAGCTGGCCGACTACGAGCCGGTCGTCGTCCATGTCGACGCCGAGAATGCGATCGTCACCGTCGATTCCGCCGTCGCCGAGCTGCTGGGCGACCGGCCATGAGCTCGGGCGCACACGCTCCCGCGGGCAAGCCGGCCCCCGGTGACGGCGCGCCGCGCCGGCGGAAGGTCACCCTCTCGGTGCTGGCCGAGAAGAAGGCACTCGGCGAGCCGCTCGTGATGATCACCGCCTACGACTACCCGAGCGCACAGGTCGCCGAGGAAGCTGGCGTCGACCTCGTCCTGGTCGGTGATTCCGGGGCGATGGTCGTGCTCGGCTACCCGAGCACGGTTCCGGTCTCCCTCGACGAGATGCTGATGCTCGCCGGCGCCGCGCGCCGCGGGCTGACGACGCCGTTCCTGGTCGGTGACTTGCCCTTCGGCTCTTACGAGCGGTCGAACGAGCAGGCGGTGGAGACCGCGCAGCGGTTCGTCAAGGAAGCGGGCTGCGACGGGGTCAAGCTCGAGCGCGGGGGTTCATCGGTCGAACGCGCGCGGGCGATCGTCGACGCCGGGATACCCGTCATGGGCCACGTCGGGCTGACGCCGCAGACCGCCACCGCCCTCGGTGGTTATCGCTCCCAGGGGCGGACCGCCGAACGCGCTGTAGAGGTCGCCGCCGACGCCCTCGGGCTCCAGGAGGCGGGCTGCTTCGCGGTCGTTTTCGAGGCCGTACCGAGCGCGTTGACCGACGCGGTCATGCCACTGCTCGAGATTCCGGTGATCGGCATCGGCGCTGGGCCGACGACCGACGGCCAGGTGCTCGTCTTCCACGACCTGCTCGGCATCTATGACGGCCACGCGGCTCGCTTCGTCAAGCGGTACGCCGACGTCAAGAAGACGATGACGACCGGCGTGACCGAGTTCGCCGCCGACGTCAGAGCGCGCCGCTACCCCGAGGAGGCGCACGGCTACACGATGGCTCCGGACGAGGCCGAGCAGCTCGCCGGACTGATCGAGCGGCGGTTCCTCGGGCGCACGAGCGCCGACCTGTTCAGCGACTGGTAGGGGCCTAGGGCCGTTAGAACTCGTCGCCTTCCAGGTCCGGGCCGACGATCACGACGATCTCGCCTTCGCCCGCGAGCCCATCGGAGATCTCGTCGAACGGCTCGATGATGACGCTGCGGGTGGGCAGCAGGTTCCGTTTGACGGCGAGCGCGAACCTGCGCGAGCTGGCCTCCTTCTTGTCGAACAGGACGCGCGTGACGTCGACCTGCTCGGCGGCATCCTCGACGTCGTCGATCTTGAATCCCTCCTTCTCGAGTCGCTTGGCCGTCTCCTTGCCGAGCTCGTCGATACCGCTGCCGTTCAGCACCGTGACGGTCACCTGCCCGGTGTCGAAGATGGGCTCCTTCCGGTTCTTCTTCGGATCCGCCGGCCGATCCTCCGGCAACGTCGACGCAGACTCAGTAGGGGTCAGCGGCGGCAGTTCACGATCGCCGTTGACCAGCAGGACGCCGACGCCGATGACGAGCGCCGCCACGAGCAGGCCGGCCACGACCGCGCGCGAAGGAGTCGCGAGCAACCCGGGTCCGGCCGACCGAGACCGGCGAGCGCGGCTGGACGCCGGGCGGTCAGCGCCCGATCGGGCGGTTGACGGCTGGGGCTCAAACTCGGCTGAGAACGGCTGCGTCGCACCCGTCGCCTCGCTCGCGAACACGCTAGGAGCCGGAATTACGACGGGCTCGGGCTCGGGCTCCGGTTCGGGTTCGGGCTCCGGCTCCGGTTCGTCGGCTCCGGTTCGGGCTCGGGCTCCGGTTCGGGATCGGGGGCCGGTTCGGGCTCCGGTTCGGGCTCGGGCTCCGGTTCGGGATCGGGGTCCGGTTCGGGCTCTTGCGGCGCCGCCGCCTCGGGCTCGACCCGCGATGCCGGGTCGCCTTCGATCGGCGCCTCGGCGGCGCGCAGGAGGAAGACCGCCTCCGCGTCCTCGAACTTCGCAGCGATCGTCTCGGCGGCCTGCGACGAGTCGGGGTCGCCGATGATCGCGCGCAGCTGTCGACTCTTCAGCAGTCCTCCGCGACGGACGGGGCCGGGCATCACCGCGCGCGGAGAAGCCTCGGCACGCGTGCGCATTAGCAGCGCCTGATCGAGATCGGCTGCCGAGAGCTCGCGGCCCGCGACGTCCTGGGCAAACCCAGCAAAGGCGGATTCGACTGCCGTGGAGATCAGTTCGATCTCGCACACGCGTGAGCAATAAGCGTGAACAGCGGGCTCACGCGCGCCCCGGTACTGCGCGAGCGCCGCCCGGTCACCGGCTGAAACCCGCTCGGACAATGAGCCCGAGGCCGGCTCGGGGGTGACGGGACGCACGATCTCAGGCGGTACCGGATCGGGAACAACAGACGGCTCCGGGCTCGGTGGCCCGGGGCTTGCAGGATCGGGACCGGTCGGCCCAGCCCGCCCCGAGGCCGGAGCCTCGACCTCGGGCTCACCCGAGGGCCGAGACGGTGGCGTCACTCCCTCGGCCAGGTAAAAGCCCGGTCCGTCGGCGGTCAGTGCCTTGGATCGCTCCAGCGCCCGGACGGCGGTGATCGCCGCCGCGATCGGAACCCCGGCCGTCTCACGAATCCGGTTGGCAAGCTGCTCGAGCTCGATCCCCGGCTGGTCGGCGACGGCGGTTATCGCCGCGTCGCGGACCGGACTTCCGCCCCCGGTTGTCTGACTCCCCTCTGGCATCGCGCCCCAACCTAGCCAAAACACCGGCTCCAGGCGCGGAGCACGCCGCCCCGTGGTCGGCTCAGGGCGTCTTGAACTGGATCTCGCGAATTACGTTCGCCGGTGCGCCGGCCGCGATCACCCCGCTGGGAAGGTCGGCGGTGACCACGGAGTTCGATCCGATCACGCACCGATCGCCGATCGTGACACCGCTCGTGACGACGCAGTTGACGCCGAACCAGCAGTTCGAGCCCACGATCGTGGGACCCTTGGATTCGAAGCCCTGCCAGGTGATCGGCACGGTCGGGTCGTCGTAGCGGTGGTTGGCGTCGCCGATGAAACAGTGGTTGGCGAACATCGTGTGGTCGCCGATCTCGACCCGATCGAGCACCGCGACCATCGTGCCTCGGTTGAGGAAGCTGCCCTCTCCGATCCTCAGGCGGCCCTCCGGCGCAATCGTCAGCCAGCAGCCGGGCTCGAGCATGGTCCCCTCGCCGATCGTCAGCCGACCGTCGTCGAGCGCCTCCAGAACGTCGCCCTCGACCGGGAAGCGGATGTAAGCGCCGGCGCGCAGCATGTGGCGATGGATGCGTAGTCGCCGCAGCGGACGGCGGTTACGCTCGTACCACCAGAGCTTTTGGCCATAGAGGCGAGCGCGGCCCACGGGAGCAATCCTGACGGGGTAGCCGCCAGAGCGTCGGCCGGCCGATCATCGACCGGTCCGGAGTGCTCGACCGTTGCGCGGCTCGGCTCAGCTCGTAACCGACTGCTGGGCGGGTCGTGCGATCGACATCTCGAAATTGATCTGCAGACGGTCCGGTGCATCAGTGCCACTGTCGCTGAGCAGGCGCTGAGCGTCCTCGTCGAGTGGCAGGGCAAGGGACAAGCTCACCGACCGCAGCAGCCGATCCTCCGCTCCCGTTCTCAGTTCGAAGCGTCCACTTGCCTCGCCTTCCAGTCCCTCGCTCGCCGCTTCGAGCGCCGGGGCGGTCGCGCCCTGTCCGCCGTCGAGTTCACCCACGATCTCCAGCAAGCCGGCAACCGTGTTCGGGACGTTCAGGGTCCCCTCCACCCGCTCGATCGCGGCCCCGTCCTCCTGGCCGTCCGCTTCAATTGATGCGTCGTCGAACCAGTCGTCGATGTCAAGTTCCGCTGGTGAGCTACCGGGTGCGCTCGCATCTTCCAGGTCCGCCAGTGCGGCGGCGGGTAGTTCCTGCTCGACCCCGTCGAGTTCTATGACAGCCCCACCGGGCGATGAGACCAGCGTCGCGCTCGCCGACTCCGTGCCCGCCAGCTGGGTGTAAGTGATCTCGGCGTCGGGAAGCTCGCCCGCCTCACCGGGGAGCGAGAACGGGCCGCTCAGCTCGAAGCCGACATCGCCTGCCCCGCCGCCGCCGCTTGAGACCGTCAGCGCCATCTCGAGCTCACCGCTGCGGATCGTTCCAAGCTTTGCGGCCGTCTCCGAGACGGCATCGTCGGCGGCGGACCCACAGCCCGCCAGAACCAGGACGATGCCGCCGAGCAGCGGGGCGGCGACCTTCACTGGTCGCCACCGGCACCCTGCTCCGGGCTAGCCTGTTCCGGAGAATCCGGGGAGACCGCCGGATCCGGCTGTTGCCCGCTTCCAGCGGTGCCGTTCTCCGGCTGATCGCCTTGCGGGGCCGAGGCTTCGCCAGCGCCCGCCGGCGCCGCTGAAGGGGGAGGCTGCTCACCGGCACCGGCGGCGCTCCCTTCCGTCTCGGGAGCACCGGTGGGCGTCGCCTCGGGGTTACCCTCGCCCTGGGGATCGGTTTCCCCGGCCTCCTCGTCGCCGTCTTCGTCGACGTCTTCCCCGTCAGCCTCGTCCTCGTCCTCCTCGTCGCCCCGGGCAACGAGTTCGTTGGCGAGGACGTCGCGGACCTCGTTTCGAAGCTCCTCCACGCGAGCGAGGATCTCCTCGATCGGAACGTCATCTTTTCGGAGCCGGGCGAACTCGCGTCGGACAAGCGCCAACCGGCGTCGCCCTTCGGCGGTCAGGCGGACCGGGCCTCCGTTCCCGACCACGAACTGGTAGGCGAGCGCGGCCGTGACGCACGATGTGCAGTTCTCGTTGACGGCCACCGCATAATTTTCAGGCGCGATCGTGTCCGGGCTGCTCGTGACGATCAGCACCTGGATTGCCACGGCCACGGTCTGACAGGCCTCGCAGCTCGAGTACGCGACCGCCGCGTTGGTCTGATCGACGACCTCTCCCGAGATTTCCTTGATCGAGAAGGCAAAGGTGAAGATCGAGCTGCCGTCTCGCTCGTTGATGGCGACGGCAGAGTTGTCTCCCTCGGCTCCGGGCGCCGCTCCGGCGAACCCGAAGAGCGAAAGCGCGGCCAGGAGCAGCAGCAGGGCTGCGCGGCGCCCGATCACGGGGCGGGCTCCACCGGTGGGGGTTCGACCGGCGCTGACTGTTCCGGCGCCGGTGCGGACTCCGCCGCAGCGGGGGCAGCGGGTGCAGGTTCAGCCGGAGCCGCTTGCTGGGGAGCGGCTTCCGCCGGGGCACCGGTCCCGTCCGACCCGGCTGCCGGGCCGGGCTCGGCGACCGAACCCTCGCCGGCCCCGGCCTCTGACGCGCCCGCCTGCCCGTCTTCCGCCGGAGCGGCCTGGTCATCCTCCGGCGTCCTCGTCGGAGCGTCGCTCCGCTCGGTGGGATCATCGCCCGCGCGCTTCTGCTCGGACCCACTGAGCTGTCGGATCGAAGGCGCGCCGTCGAGTTCCTTCGCACGTTCCGAAGTCAGGCCAGGACGCCCGCCGGGTACGTCCTCGAGGGTGTTGATGCCGGCTCCGACCGTCCCGCGCTCGCCCGGCTGGATCGGCTGGTAGTCGCCGTTCGGCCAGAGAATGAAGGTGGCGAACCCGACCGCGGCAGCCACGAGGGCCGAGAGTCCGGCACGACGCGGACGACTCCCAGCGGACCACGACAGGGCGCCGCTGCCGGCGCGCTTGCCCACACGGGCCGTCGTTGCCACCATCCCGACCGCCGGGATGAGCAGCGCGACCATCTGGAGGCCGCTGCCGAGGCCCGGGAGGATCTTCCCGGATCCGAACGCCTCCCTCGCGGCGTCGAGGTGGACCCCCAGCGAGTCATAGCCGGTGGCGAACACCCGCGGTGCGCTGACCAGCATCATCACGAACAGGAACAGGAGCACGGGAACGAGCAGCGCCAGGTACGAAGTGGTGACCACGCGTACCCACGGCTTCAGTTCCCGGACGCGCTCGTCCGCCTCGCGGCCCGGAACCAGGCTCTGTAGTACGGGCTTCATGCGGGTCAGCATGTCTGGGACGCCGGTGAGGTCGGTCATGATCAGGTAGCCGTCCAGGCGGCCGAGCGGCAACAGCTGCTGGACCATCGCGAAGGTTCCGACCATCGCGAGGACCAGCACCGGTTCGAAGCCGGTGGCGAAATAGACGCCACCGATCAGGAGGGCGAAGATCGCGTTGAAATAGATGCCGCCCAGATCGGTGCGCAGTCTCCCGGCGCGACCCAGACGGTACGAATCCGTGACGTCGGAGTAGAACACGGGCCAGACGACGTAGAGCCCGACGCCGAGAGCGCCCGGCTTGGCGCCTCCGTAGCGGCACCCGGTCGCGTGGCCGAACTCGTGGAAGGCCGTCGCGATGATCACGCCTCCGAACATCGCAAGAAGCAGGGCGGGTTGATAGAGCATCGCGCGAACCGGCTGAGCCACACCGTGAATTCCGAAGAACCAGATCGCGAACGCGACAAAGGCGACCGAGAGCACGACGACGACCGGGGTGAAGAACAGGGGCTTGAAGAACGAGGTCAGGACAGCCACGGCGCGTTCCGGCACGACAGACTTGCGCCAGGAGAGCGCGAGTAGCGGATCGACCTTCTCGAACTCGGGGCTCTTGCCGTCGGGTGATGCGATCACTCCGAGCGGTCTCAGCTTCTTCTCGACCAGGAAGCCGACCTCCTTCCCGGAGAGGTCAAGCCCGACCCGGGGGCCGACATCGTCTGCGATCTGATCGAGCGAGCGCTGGCCGTCGGAGGCCTCGGCGATCCGGTACAGCGGCTCGGGGAACTGAAGGATCTGCCCGTCGGAGCGCCGGATGATGAACGGCGCCTCCTTGAAGCCAGAGTCCTCGTACTGACCGATCAGCTCGATGCCCTCGCAGAGCTCCGGAGGTCTGTTCGGGGTCTCCTCGATTGCATCGCCGTTCGAGGCGGCGGGCGCCTTCGTCTGGCTGGGGGCTGTGGTCTGGGGTGGCTTCATTGGGTTAGCGAAGGACGCGACGGGGCGGCCGGACTGGCCGCCCCGTCGGCGTCAAACCTGCCTGTTCGCGATCAGTTCTCCTGATCGATCGTGCCGGTCTGCTCCGCGTTCGCAACCGCGATTGAATCGTCTGATGCAACGTTCAGAGCGGCGGCGGCGTTGACCGGCGCAGCTAGGTTGGCGTTGACCAGCGACATCGCCGAACGTTCGGGGAGCTCTTCTCCGCCCAGTTCCTCGAGCTCTTCTTCGCTCAGGTTCTTGGCCTCCGTGTGCTCGTCGGTCATTGTGATGCTCCTTCGTCGGTCGGCGCTGCCTCCTCGGCGGGTGCCGGCTCGTTGCTTTCGGCACCAGCTGCGGGTTCGGCAGCCTGGTTGTTGCCCTGGGATATGTCCGCCACCTGGCTCGCGTCGGCGTACGCAATCGAACCGTCGGACAGGACGTTGGCCGCGACGGCCGCATTCACCGGCACCGCGACGTTGGCGTTCACGAGCGACATCGCCGAGCGCTCGGGCAGCTCCTCCCCGCCGAGCTCCTCGAGCTCCTCGGCGCTGAGGTTCTTGGACTCCCTGGCCTCGTCGGTCATCAGTTGCCCTGCTCGATATCGACGTCCTGCTCGGCGTTCGCGTAGGCGACCGAGTTGTCCGAGAGGACGTTGGCCGCGACGGCAGCGTTCACGGGCGCCGCTACGTTCGCATTCACGAGCGACATCGCCGAGCGCTCGGGCAGCTCCTCCCCGCCGAGCTCCTCGAGCTCTTCGGCGCTGAGGTTCTTGGTCTCCTTGGTCTCGTCGGTCATGATGTCTCCTTCGTGTTCGGGTCAGGATCTCGCTTCGTCCGGTGAGCGCCGTCAGTACCTGCGCTCACCGTCTGACGAGACGATGTCCTCGTTGACTGGGCGTCTTCCTCGCCGACGTTCACCGACGCCACGGCATTGACGGCCGCCGCGATCGAGACGCCCTCCGACTCCTTCTCGAACCTCTCGCTGATGATTCGCCGGAGCCGCATGGACTTCTGATCTCCAGCCGATTTGCTCCGCAAACGGCCGTCAACAGCGTTTGACGTCGGCGGGCGAGCGGGTACCGGGGCTCTGTGCCAGGGGTTAGCGACAAGGTGATCGACCTGGCCGGGGCGGCGGCCCAGGCGAGTGACCCCGAGGCCGGACTGGCCTCGGTTGCCGAGCTGCGCGAGGCGATCGCGGGACTCGAGGACGCCCATGTCTCGGCTGCTCTCCGCGCCGGATGGACCTGGTCCCAGATCGGTGCGGCGCTCGGGATAACCAAGCAGGCGGCACATCGGAGATACGCGAGCCGGCCGCTCGCCCCCCCTTCCGAGCGCGAGACGACAGAGGCGCTCGTAGCGCCCGGGCCCCGACAAGCCGTCGCTCACGCCCGCCGGGAAGCGCTCAGCCGTGGCGACCGGACCGTGGACACGGCACATCTCTTGCTGGGCGCGCTTCTGGTCGCGGAGGGCCCGTGCGCGCAGGCCCTTCGCCAACTCGGCCTGACGACGGAAATCGCGCGCCGTCAACTGGACTACTTCAGTGAACCGCAGACCCCGCCGCCCTCGGGCCCGGACGCCGCGGTCCTGCTGCCGGTTTCGCGGCGTTGTCGCGTCGCGATGGAGCAGTCACTCCGGGAAATGGTGCGCGATGGTAGCCGCCGCCTCGGTGTCGAGCACCTGCTCTACGCGCTCCTGCGCGATCAGGAGTCGGCGGCGGTGCGCCTCCTGGCGGCACTCGGGCTGTCGGCCACGGAGGTCGAGGCAGCCCTGAGCGGGAACCTCTCCTAGTCAGCCGTCCCGATCGCGCGGCACTGCCAACCGGGTGGCCGTCGAACGACCGCGCAGGGTTATCTCCTCGCCGGCCTCCCAGGCGCTCGCCTCCGGCTCACTGGATTTCTCCACCGTCGCCCACGTGGCGAGCGTCAGGCCGGGCACCGACTTGGCGAGCTCTGTCAGGCGCGCAGCCTCGTTGACCGGATCTCCGATGACGGTGTACTCGTAACGATGTTCGGTGCCGACGTTGCCCGCGACGGCGGGGCCCCCGGCGACCCCGACTCCCGCCTTGAGCTCCGGCAGTTCGCGGTGCAGGTCGGCGGCGAGCGACCGCGCCGCGGCGAGCGCCCGGCCCGGCGCGTCCTCGAGCGGGACGGGAGCGCCGAACACGGCGAGCGCCGCATCGCCCTCGAATTTGTTGACCCATCCACCGTGGTCCTCGACGGTCGCGACCACGACCGCGAAGAACGAGTTGAGCAATTCGACGACCTCCTCGGCGGGCCGGGTCGCGGCGAGCTCGGTCGAGCCGACGACATCGACGAACAGGACGACGATCTCGCGCACCTCGCCGCCGAGCTCCACATCCCCTTCGAGCGCCGAGCGGGCGACATCCTCGCCGACCTGGCGTCCGAACAGATCCCGAATCCGCTCGCGCTCGCGCAGCCCCGCGACCATCCGGTTGAATCCGCTCTGCAGCAGCCCGACTTCGGAACCGTCGTAGACCGGCAGCTCGACGTCGAGGTCCCCGGCCTCGACCCGCGCGAGGCCACGACGGACCGAGATGATCGGATCGGCCGTCGCGCGCGCGGCGAGCACCGTCGCGAGGAAGCCGATCCCCAGCACGGTTCCGGTCAGGGAGAGCACGGCGACCGCCAGCGAGCTTCGGGAGAAGTCCGACTCGGTCAGCGCCGAAAGGCCGATCAGGAGCAGGCCGAGCGTCGGAATCGCCGATCCGAGCACCCACGCGAGCACGGCGCGCGCCGCGACGCCCGGTACGGCGTTCTTCTCGGGCGAGCGGGCCGCAAGCGCACGCGCGGCCACGGGACGCAGCAGTCGCTCGGTGAGCAGGTAGCCGACCGCGCTGGTCACCAGTCCACCGAGCGCCACGGTCGTCGCCACCCGCACGGCAAGCTCGCCCGAGTACGAGAGGTTCAGGATCCCGAAGCCGACCGCGGCGATCAGCCAGAGCGTCGCCTGGATGACGAAGATGCTGATCGGAGCGCGCAGCGTCGCCCGAAGCTCCTCGGCGGTCGGTCGGCGCTCCTCGCGCAAGAAGCGACGGGTCGGACTGAGCTTGCTGAGCCCCCAGCCGAGGCCGATCGGCAGCGCCAGCCCGACGTAGATCGCCGCCGCGATCAGGTTGACGAGCTCCGCATGCGAGCTGTCTGCAACCTCGGGAGTCGGCAGAACCCACGCCGACAGCGCAAACACGATCGCCGTCCCGACCAGGTTCGACACGAAGATCGCAGCGGCCGTCGCGAAGCCGGCGAGCCGATATACCGTCATGCCCCGCCGCGGGGACTTCGCTTCGCTCATCCGGCGAGCATAGGCGTCTGCGATTGGCCCGAAGCCGCGGCGTGCGCGACTAAGCTGCGGCCTTGACGCTCGCCCGGCGCGGCTTGCCGCGCGCTGCGCGCGTCTCGACGAGCTCGGCGAGGAACCGGCCTGTGTGTGACCCGGCGGTCATGGCGACTTGCTCGGGGGTGCCGGTCGCGATCAGCCGGCCGCCCTCGTCGCCCCCCTCCGGGCCGAGATCGATGATCTGGTCGGCGCACTTGATGACGTCGAGGTTGTGTTCGATTACCACCACCGTGTTGCCGGTGTCGACCAGCCGCTGGAGCATTTCGAGCAGCTTGCGCACGTCGGCGAAGTGCAGACCGGTCGTCGGCTCGTCGAGGATGTAGAGCGTCCGGCCGGTCGCGATCTTCGCGAGCTCGGTCGCGAGCTTGACGCGCTGGGCCTCGCCGCCCGACAGCGTCGTCGCCGGCTGGCCGAGGCGGATGTACTCGAGCCCGACGTCGTTTAGCGCCTGCAGCCTGCGCCTGACCTTGGGAATGTTCTCGAAGAAGCCGAGCGCGTCTTCGACCGGCATCTCGAGCACGTCGGCGATCGTCTTGCCCTTGAAGCGGACCTCGAGCGTCTCGCGGTTGTAGCGCTTGCCGTCGCACTGCTCACACGGGACGTAAACGTCGGGCAGGAAGTGCATCTCGATCTTGATCTGACCGTCCCCGCGGCAGACCTCGCAACGTCCGCCCTTGACGTTGAAGGAGAAGCGCCCGGGCTTGTACCCCCGTGCGCGCGCCTCCTGGGTGCGCGAGAAGAGGTCGCGGATCGGATCGAAGAGGCCTGTGTAGGTGGCCGGATTGGACCGCGGGGTCCGCCCGATCGGCGACTGATCGATGTTGATGATCTTGTCGACCTGGTCCAGCCCGGTCACCCGATCGTGGCGCCCGGGGCGGGTCTTGGCGCGGTGCAACCGGTTTGCGACCGCCTTGAACAGGACCTCGTTGACGAGCGTCGACTTGCCCGAGCCCGAAACCCCGGTGACGCAACACAGGGTCGCGAGTGGGATCTCGACATCGATCCCCGTCAGGTTGTGCTGGCTCGCACCCTCGATCGCGATCACGCCACTCGGCGAGCGGCGCCGCTCGGGAACGGGCACCTCGGTGGTGCCGGACAGGTACTGCCCGGTCAGCGAGTCGGGGTTGGCCATGACGTCGCCCGGAGTACCTTCGGCGACGATCCGCCCACCGTGCTCGCCGGCCCCGGGGCCCATGTCGATCAGGTGGTCGGCGGCGAGCATCGTGCCCTCGTCGTGCTCTACGACGATCACGGAGTTGCCGAGGTCGCGAAGCCGCTTGAGCGTCGCGATCAACCGCTCGTTGTCGCGCTGGTGGAGCCCGATCGAGGGCTCGTCGAGGATGTAGAGAACGCCGACCAGGCTCGACCCGATCTGGGTCGCGAGCCGAATCCGCTGGGCCTCGCCGCCCGAGAGCGTTCCCGCCGCCCGATCCATCGACAGGTAGCCGATCCCGACGTTGTCCAGGAACCGCAGCCGCTCGTTGATCTCGCGCAGGACCAGTCGCGCGATCTGGCGCTCCACATCGGTCACCTCGAGCGCCTCGAACCATTCGATCGCCCGCCGCGCCGACATGTTCGTCAGCTCATGGATGCCGATCCCCGCGATCCGGACCGCGAGGCTCTCCGGACGCAGCCGCGCCCCATGGCACTCCGGGCACGGCACGAGCGACATGTACTCCTCGATCCGCTCGCGCGACCACTCCGAATCGGTCTCGCGGTAGCGGCGCTCGAGGTTGGGAACGATCCCCTCGAAGCTGGTCGTGTAGGACCGCTTGCGGCCGTAGCGGTTGCGGTAGGTGATGTAGAGCTTCTCGCCACCGGTCCCATAGAGGAAGGTGTCGCGCGCCTCGAGCGGCAGCTCCTCCCAGGCGGTCTCTAGGTCGATCTCGTACCGCTCGGCGATCGCCTGGGTCATCTGCTCGTAATAGTTCGACGAGCTCCCCGACCACGGCAGCAGCGCGCCCTCCGAGAGGCTCAGCGACGGGTCGGGCACGACCAGCTCCGGATCGATCTCCATCTGCGATCCCAGCCCGGTGCAACGTGGGCAGGCCCCGTGCGGGTTGTTGAACGAGAAGATCCGCGGCTCGAGCTCGGGCATGCTGGTCCCGCACTCCAGGCACGCGAACCGCTCGGAGAAGATCCGCGTCTCCCCCGGCTCGTCGTCCTCCCCGAGAATCTCGACGCCGACCATCCCGTCGGCCAACGCGACCGCCGTCTCGATCGAGTCGGCGAGCCGCTTGCGAAGCTCGTCACGCATCACGAGCCGATCGACGATCACCGCGATGTCGTGCTTGCGCTTCTTGTCGAGCACGATCTCGTCCTCGAGCCGGACGAGCTCCCCGTCGACCTTGGCGCGGGTGAACCCTTCCGAGCGCAGGTGATCGAGCAGGTCACGGTACTCGCCTTTGCGGCCGCGCACGACCGGGGCCTCGACCATGAAGCGGGTCCCCGGCGTGAGCATCATCACCTGGTCGATGATCTGCTCGGCCGATTGGGCCGCGATCGGCTCACCGCAGTTGTGGCAGTGCGGATGGCCGATCCGCGCCCACAGCAGGCGCAGGTAGTCGTAGATCTCGGTGACCGTCCCGACCGTCGAGCGCGGGTTGCGCGAGGTCGTCTTCTGATCGATCGAGATCGCCGGTGACAAGCCCTCGATCGAGTCGACGTCGGGCTTGTCCATCTGCCCGAGGAACTGACGCGCGTAGGCCGACAGGGACTCGACGTAACGACGCTGCCCCTCGGCGTAGATCGTGTCGAACGCGAGGCTCGACTTGCCCGAGCCCGAAAGCCCGGTTATGACAACCAGCGAGTCGCGGGGAATCTCCAGGTGGAGGTCGCGCAGGTTGTGCTCGCGCGCACCCGCGACGACGATCTTGCCCGGTTCAGCCATTCACACCATTCTAGTGATGCGAACAGATGTTCCCTTGGTCGTCGATCAGGCCCCGGCGCGCGTGTACGCGTCCTCGATGATCTCGTCCGCATCGTCGATGCCGAGTTCGGCCAGCCGAGCGGCGATCTGCTCGCGCGGAGTCTCCCCGAGCGCGAGATTGAAGGCGATCAGACGGGCCTTGGCGGAGTTGTCGACCTCGCCCTCAGCCGCGTCGATGACAGCCGGTGCCGGCTGCGGCGCCGACCCGGTGTCGACGGCGACTGGCTCGGGCTCGGGCTCGGCCTCGGCAGCGAACTCCGGCTCGGCGGTGCCCTCCTCCTCGATCTCGTCGTCCTCCTCGATCACCGGCTCCTGCTCGACGGGCCCATCGTCCTCCTCGATCTCCTGCTCCTCGTCCCACTCGCCGGCGAGGCCGGGGATACTGTCGCCCAACTCATCCAGCCGCGTGAGGACATCCTCGGCACGCTCGAGCAGGGTCGCCGCGACCGCCCGAACGCGATCGACGTCGGACCTGGCCTCCGCGCCTGCGCGCGCCCGCACCTCACCGACCTCGACCTCGGTGGCGGCGATCAGCTCGTCGGCTTGCGCGCGAGCATCAGCGAGGATCTCGTTTGCGGTCTGCTCGGCGGCGCCGACGATCGCTTGGACCTTCTCGGCGGCGGCGCTGGCGGTGGTCGCCACCGGCGCGCTGGCGGCGGCCGCGAGCGCGGCGACATCCTCGGCGACTCGGTTCAGGTGGGCGCGCACGGCGGCCGGATCCCAGCCCCGACGCGCCGATGGGAAGTCTTCGCGTTCGATCGTCTTGGGGTCCATGCTCTCCTCGTCGTAGTCGGTTATCGGTGCGCCCAGCGAGCGTAGCGGACCCGAAAACGACGAACGCCCCAACCGAGGCCGGGGCGCTGTCTGAGTCTCGGCTTGCGCCTTGACCTGCCACGAACTTTACCGCGCCCGACGCCCCCGTCAAGCCCCTCTAAGCGGATGTTCGTGCAATTTGCGACGAATCGGATCGCGTCTAACGCACCGACAGCAGAACGACCCCGACGAGTGCCGCCACGACCCCGGCACCCTGGATCCTCGAGAGCCGCTCGCCCCCGAGCGTATACGCGATCCAGACCGTCACAACCGGGAACAACGACGCCACGACCGACACGACCGACAGCTCGCCGAGCCGGGTCGCGAACGAGTAGGAAACCGTGCCGACGAACAGCAGGGTTCCCGGTACGGCCAATCGCCATAGGCCCTCGAGCGGCGCGGTCAACGGTCGATGGAGGACGAGCCCGGCGCCGAGCACGATCGCGAGCAGGCTGATGCGCGAGGCCGCCACGGCTGCGAACACGCCGCCCTCGGCCGCCGGGGCGATCGCAGACAGGAACAAGCCGAAGGCGACGGCCGACCCCGCCGCCCAGATCGCGGCTGCGCGCGGGTCGACGTGGCTCCCGTCATCGTTCCCGCTGCGCGATGCCACAATCACCCCACCGACGCCGAGCGCGATGCCGACGAGCTTGATCGTCGTGCCGGTCTCGCCGCCGGCGAGACCGGCAACGACCGGCACGACCACCCCGAGCGCCCCGATCGGAACGACGATCGACAACGGCCCGAGACGCGCCGACTTGTAGAACATCAGGACGCCGAGCGCATTCCCGACTCCGGCCAGCAATCCCCAGCCGGTCGTCGTCCAAGTGGCCTCGGGCGCTCCGAGCGCGACCACGAACCCGGCCGACAGCACGAGCGAGATGACCTGGCCGGATGCGATCACCACGAGCGTCGGGGCGTTCCGGCTGAGCGTCGGGCCCACGTAGTTCGCGACCCCGTACGCGAGCGCCGTCACCAGCGCGAGGGCTACGGCCATCGACTTCTAGACCGACTGTGCTTCGAGCAGCTCGCGGCGCAGCTGGCGCAACTCGTCGCGGAGCTTCGCCGCGTACTCGAACCGCAGGTCCTCGGCGGCGAGCCGCATCTCTTCCTCGAGCTCGATGATCGTCCGTTCGAGGTCGGGGGTCTCCATAGCCTGCTCGCGCTGACGCGCCGTCCGCGATCCCTTGCTCGGGACGCGTGACTCGATCGAGAGGAAGTCCGATACGTCCGAGATCCCCTTCTGAATCGTTGCCGGAGTGATGCCGTGCTGCTCGTTGTAGGCGACCTGGATCTCGCGGCGGCGGTCGGTCTCCTCGATCGCCTTGTCCATCGCCGCCGAGCGCTTGTCGGCGTACATGATCACGCGCCCGTTGACATTGCGGGCGGCGCGGCCGATCGTCTGGATCAGTGACGTCTCCCCGCGCAGGAAGCCCTCCTTATCGGCGTCGATGATCGCGACAAGCGACACCTCGGGCAGGTCGAGCCCCTCGCGCAGCAGGTTGACGCCGACCAGCACGTCGTACTCACCGAGCCGCAGCTCGCGGATGATCTGGATCCGCTCGAGTGTGTCGATCTCGGAATGCAGATAGCGGACGCGGAAGCCGTACTCGAGCAGGTAGCCGGTCAGGTCCTCGGCCATCTTCTTGGTCAGCGTCGTAACCAGCGTGCGCTCGCCCGCCCCGGCGACGGCGCGGACCTCGTTCATCAGATCGTCGATCTGGTTCTTCGTCTCGCGGACCTCGACGTCGGGGTCGACGATCCCGGTCGGCCGTGCAATCTGCTCGACCACGCGCGAGGCGTGGCCCTGCTCGAACTGGCCCGGCGTCGCCGAGACGAACACGATCTGGCCGGTCACGTCGAGGAACTCCTCGAAGGTCTGGGGCCGGTTGTCGAGAGCGCTCGGGAGCCGGAAGCCGTAATCGATCAGCGTCTGCTTGCGCGAGCGGTCGCCCTCGAACATGCCGCCGATCTGCGGCACGGTCTGGTGCGACTCGTCGATGAACGTGACGAAGTCGTCGGGAAAGAAGTCGAGCAGGCAGAACGGGCGGGTGCCCGGCGCGCGGTTGTCGAGGATGCGCGAGTAGTTCTCGATCCCGTTGCAGAAGCCGAGCTCGCGCAGCATCTCCATGTCGTACTGGGTCCGCTGGCGCAGTCGGTGGGACTCGAGCGGCTTGCCCTCGGCCTCGAGTTCGGCGCAGCGGGCCTCGAGCTCGTCACGGATCTCGGGGACTGCGCGCTCGATCGTCTCGCGGTCGGTGTTGTAGTGGGTCGCGGGCCAGATCCCCGCGTGCTCGAGCTCCTCGATCACCTCGCCGGTCAGCGGGTCGAAATGCTGGAGGGTCTCGACCTCGTCACCGAAGAAGACAGCCCGGACGGCGGTGTGCTCCGAGTATGAGGGGAAGACCTCGAGCGTCTCGCCGCGGACGCGGAAGCTGCCGCGGGCGAGCGCGACGTCGTTGCGCGTGTAGTGGATGTCAACGAGCCGCCGCAGAATCTCGTCGCGATCGCGCGACTCGCCGCGCTTGAGCAGCAGCATGTTGCCCTTGTACTTGGTCGGCGACCCAAGGCCGTAGATGCAGGAGACGCTGGCGACGACGATCACGTCGCGGCGCGCGAACAACCCGGCGGTCGCGGCGTGGCGCAGCCGGTCGATCTCCTCGTTGATCGAGGAGTCCTTTTCGATGTAGAGGTCCTGGGCCGGGACATAGGCCTCGGGCTGGTAGTAGTCGTAGTAGGAGACGAAGTACTCGACCGCGCTGTTCGGAAACAACTCGCGAAACTCGTTGCAGAGCTGAGCCGCAAGCGTCTTGTTGTGCGCGATCACGAGCGCCGGCCGCTTGACCGCGGCGATTGTGAAGGCCATCGTCGCCGTCTTGCCCGAGCCGGTCACACCGAGCAGCGTCTGGAAACGATCCTCGCCGTTGAGCCCTTCGACGAGCCCGTCGCGCGCCTTCGGCTGATCCGCGATCGGGACGTATGTGGGATTCAGGTCGAACGCGGCCACCCGATCGAAGCTAGCAGGCAGATCGCCCGCCGCTCTGCTTCGTCGGGAGCTACAGACCGAGTTCCTTGCGGTAGTGCTTTGCGTACTCGTCGCGACGCTCTCCGACGTTCTCCACGTACTCGCGCGTCTCGGGGAACGGGATGTCGTCGCCGACGTCGAACGACTCAAATCCGCCGGCCTCGGCGATCCAGTCGTTGAGGTTGGTCTCGCCCCCGTTGTAGGCCGCAACAGCGAGATCCTCGTCGCCGCCGTACTGCTGGAGCAGGTAGCGGAGGTAGAAGGAGCCGTACTGGATGTTGATCTGCGGCGTGTCGAGATCGCGCAGCTCGAACTGCGTCCCACCCGATCGATCGGCGATGAACTGGGCTGTCTCGGGGACGATCTGCATCAGACCCTCAGCGCCCGCCGACGACGTGCGGGGGCGGAAGCGGGTCTCCTCGTAGATGATCGCCGCGATCAGCGCCGGGTCGAGACCCTTCTCGCGCGCCTGCTGCCTGATCACGTCCTCGTGGCGCAGCGGCAGCGTTACCTCGCGGACGGCCTCACCGAACGGCTCGCGAATTATCAGGTAGCCGACCCCCCCGATTGCCGCCACGAGAGCGAGGCCGATCAATCGGCGCGGCCAGGGCGAGCGACGCCCCCGGGCGGTTCGCCGAGGGGGTGGGCGCCGCGTTTTGCCGCGCGCGCGACCGTTGCCGGTTGTGCTCACCGGAGGCATGAAACCATCGTGTCAGGCCGGTACGACGGCTACGCCAGACGCGCGAGCACGTCAGCCAGGGCCGCCTCGAGCTGGTCAACCGTCCCGTCGTTGACGACGACGTGATCGGCGCGGCGCGCTTTCTCCTCCTGGGGCATCTGTCGCGCCTCCCGCTCGCCCAGTGCGGCGTGCCCGCGAGCGCCCGCTCGCTCGGCCCGGATCTCATCGGACGCGATCACGGCGATCGTCGCGTCGTAGGCGGTCTCCATGCCGGCCTCGAACAGGAGTGGAGTCTCGACCACGGCAACCGTCCCTTCCGGCAGAGCGCCGTACCAAGCGGCGACCCGTTCACCCACGCGCGGCCAAAGGGTCTGCTCAAGCCAGGCCCGATCGGCCTCGCTGCCGAACACGGCCTGGCCGACCGCGCCGCGGTCGAGCACGCCGTTATCGACTACCCCCGGGCCGAGGCGATCGGCAATCAGATCGCGCAACTCGGGTTCGCCGAGCAGCTCGTGGACGACCGCGTCAGACGAGAGGGTTTCGGCGCCGAGTCGCCGCAGTGCGGCGAGCGCCTCGGACTTGCCGGCGGCCATGCCCCCGGTCAGACCGACGAAGACGACTACTCCTGGGTGGGCTCGTCCTCGGCCGGCGCGGCGGCCTCGGGCTCGGCTTCGGCGGGGAGTTCATCGACGACGGCCTCGGGCTCAGCAGCCGGCTCGGCCACTTCCTCGGCGGGCGCCTCCTCCACCGCTGCCTCCGCCTCGGGGACGGGCTCGTCGGCGGCCTCGGCAGGCACTTCGTCGGCAGCGGCCTCAGCGACCGGCTCGCCGCCGCCCTCGGGGAAGACCTCGTCGGAGAGATCGAGGTCGCGGACCTCGCCCAGCTCCTCGGGGCCGAGCTCGCGGATCGGCAGATCCTGGCCCTCGACCCGCTTGACGCTCAGCGAGAGGCGACGCCGCTCGGAATCGATCTCGAGGATCTTGACCTTGAGCTCATCGCCCTGGTTGACGACCTCGCGCGGGCTTTCGACGTGGTGCTGGGCGAGCTCGGAGATGTGGACGAGGCCCTCGACCCCGTCGAGGATCTCGACGAACGCGCCAAAGCTGACGACCTTGGTGACCTTGCCCTCGAGCTCGTCGCCGACGGTGTAGGTGTCGACGATCCGCTGCCACGGATCCTGTTGGGTCTGCTTGAGGCCGAGCGAGATCCGCTGGCGATCGCGATCGATGTCGAGCACCTTGACCGGGACGACGTCGCCGATCGAGAGAATCTCGGAAGGATGGTTGACGTGGCTCCAGGAGAGCTCGGAGATGTGGATCAGGCCGTCGATCCCGTCGAGGTCGACGAACGCACCGAACTCGACGATGTTCGAGATCGCGCCCTCGACGACCTGGCCGGGCTGCAGTCGATCGAGGATCTGCTGGCGGACCTCCTTGCGCTCTTCCTCAAGGACAGCACGGCGGGAGAGGACGACGTTGTTGCGCGAGCGATTGAGCTCGATCACCTTGCACTCGATCTTGGTACTCAGGAACTCGTCGAGATTCTGGACGCGGCGGATGTCGACCAGCGACGCGGGCAGGAAGCCACGCACGCCGAGGTCGATGATCAGGCCGCCCTTGACGACCTCGATGACGGTGCCCTCGACCGGCTCGCCGGACTCGGCGGCGGCCTCGATCTTGCGCCAGGCGCGCTCGAAGCGGGCGCGCTTCTTGGAGAGGATCAGGCGACCGTTGAGATCCTCCTTGGTGAGGACGAGCGCGTCGACCTCCTCCCCCATCTCGACCTCGTCATGAGCGTCCACCGACTTGCGGATCGACAGCTCGTTGGAGGGGATGACGCCCTCCGACTTGTAGCCGATGTCGACCAGCACCTCGTCTTTATCGATGCGGACGACGCTCCCGGTCACCACGTCGCCCTCTTCGAAGGGCACCATCGTGGCGTCATAGTTCGGGACTATCTGGCCGTCGATCTCGAGGAGCAGTCCGTCTGATCCCTCGACCGGCCGAGGTTCGGTAAGCAGTTCGGTGGTTGACAAAGCGACGGCGTAGGTTAGCGACAGGAAGGCCGCCGCGCGCCCAGGCTGCGTAAGCTGGTCGGCGATGCCGCGACGAGCGACCAAGCGCGGAGCCGAGCGGACGCCCCTCTCAGGCGACGTCGACGTCCTGATCTGCGGCGCAAGCTTCGCAGGGCTTGCCGTCGCGCGAGAACTCGCCGGCGCGGGCGCCGAGGTCATGATGATTGACCGCTACGAGGTCGGCGAGCGCCAGACCTCGGCCTGCGGGATCCCGACCGACTGGCTGAAAGCGCTCGACCTGATGGGCTCCTTCCGCCAGGAGTTCCCGGAGCTGGTCGTCCACACCCCTCACGGGACCGCTCGCTACGACCTTCCATTTACCTTTTCGACCTTCGACTATCCGGCGCTCTGCTCGCTGCTCGACGACCAGAACGACGCCCGCTTCGAGACCGCCAAGGTCAACGGCCGGACCGGCAACACCGTCCACACCGATCGCGGTGATATCACGGCGCCGCTGATCGTCGATGGGCTCGGCTGGCGGCGCGTGCTCGCGGGCGACGAGGGCTTCCAACCGCCCGACGCTCCGCTGTCGCGCGGGCTCGAGGTCCATCCGTTCGGCAGCTCGGGCGACCTCGAGATCTGGATCGACCGCCGCTACGTCCCGGCGGGCTACGGCTGGAGCTTTCCGGCCGGCGACGAGATCCGGATCGGGGTCGGGTCGTTCGACCCCCGCTTCCATGTCAAGGACACGACGGTCCTGCTGGCCGAAGATCTCGGTGCCGAGGCCGTCCGCTACCAGGGCAACTGGATCCCCCACCAGCTGCGTGCCGCCACGGCCGACGGGATCTTCTTCGCGGGCGACTCGGCCGGCCACTGCCTGCCGCTGACCGCGGAGGGGATCCGGACCGCGCTCTACTTCGGAATCGCGCTCGGGCGCGAGCTGCGGGCGGTCGTCGAGCAGCGCTCGACGCGCTCGCAGGCGCTGACCCGCTACCACGCCTTCAGCGCGGGGCACGAATGGAAGTACCGCGCGATGCTCGCCACCCAACGGCTCGTCCCGCGAGTTCCGCCACGCCTGCTGGGCCCGGCGGTCCGCGCGATGGGTGCCAAGCGGTTCATCGACTGGTCCTTCACCCACTACTTCGACGTCGCGAACCCGGCGTTCGCCCTGGCCCGCCCTGCTCCCTCGCCGAAGCCGGCGAGGCTGCGCGCGGTCGCTTAGCCCGAGATCTCGCGGGCAGCTGGAGCCGGGCGTTGTCGGACTCGGCAACGGTCAGGATGTGCAGGCCGTGGGTGCCGATCGAGCCCTGGAAGAACTTGTCGCTGCCGTCCGGGATCCCGTCCGCGGGCGTCCAGCAGCGCCGGGGTGACCCATCGGCGGCCGTCCGCGGCTCCTCGCCCGAGCGCAGGTTGAGCTTAGGCCCGGGGTCGAGGCCCGTGCCGTCATCGAAGCACGAGTCGTCGCGGTAATACGGGACTGCGAGCAGGGACTGCACCGACCCACCCGGCGAGATGTCCCTGGTGCTCGCGTTGTAGCGGTCGACGATCGTTCCGTGCGGGCCGGAGGTCTGGCTCCATCCGAGCGCGACATTGAGATCGGAGAAAGTCGGATCCACGAGGTCCACGCTCTGGTGGTAGGGCAGCCGGCAGAGACCGAGCATTTCCGAGAGCGTGCGGTAGCCCTGGTCAAAATCGCTCGTGTCGTTTGCGTCGTAATTGACGTTGCAGGGGTCATCGAGGTTTCCGAATACCTCGTCGTTGCGACCATCGATCGCCACGCCGCCCGGGACGGATGGGTTGTAGAAGCGCGTCATCCGGCCGGCAGCCATGTCCCACTGCGCGTAGATACCGTCTAGCGGCGGGATCGGATGTACCCGAAGCCACGTCTTCTGCTGGAACTCCCGCCGGTAGAAGGTCTCGCGCCGGATGACGTTGGTGCCCGAATCGGCACCCCAGGTCTCGCGGACCGTCCTGACCGGACCGCTCAACTCGCCGAGCAGGCTGCTCGAGCCGCCCCAGTTGGTGTCCTCCTCCTCGTAGCCGCAGCAGGGTGTCTCCGATCCCGGGTCCTGCGCGAAAGCGCGCGCCTTCCATCGGTCGATCACATCGGGGCCGTACGTCTTGCCGTCGTCATCCGAGATCCGGATCTGCGTCATCAGCCAGCGGCCGTCGTAGCGGAATCGGTAGCGGTCGGTCTGGATCCAGGCGTGATCTCGGGGGCGGCGTCGCTCGTCTTCGGCGATCACCATGCCGTCTGCGTCGCAGACCGTCCCGCGCGGGGCGTTGCCGTAATTCTCATAGCTCGACTGCGACTTCTCGTAGATGTCAGCGTTGGCGTCGCGCTCGTACTGGACGTAGCCGTTGCTGGCGTCAAAGGCGGCCGCGGGGCCGGAGGCAGCGGCCCGCATCACATAGATAAACGACGCGGCCGCGGGGTTGCGCGGATCGAGCACCCGGACCGTGCGAGCCGCCTCGATACCATCGGGCAGCGCGGTGCCGGCAGGTGCGGCGGGACCTCCGTCGATGGCCATGAAAACGAGCTCGTCATCGTCGTCGAGGCCTTTGACCGGATCCTGCATCACCTCGGAGTCGGGCTTGGCGAGGCACGGGTTGCCGGGATCCTGATCGCGGTAGCGGAACCCCTCGCGGTCAAAGGCGTAAGTGGTGTGCTGGTCCTGGCCCGAGTAGGGCGAAAATCCCGAAGCCGAGTTGTCCAGGTAGCGGGTGAACACCTCGTCGACCTGGAACGCTACAGCGGGATCGTGCCGATCGCCGTGACCGGGACGGTTGCGGCGTCGCGGAGCGCCTTCTCGGAGGCTCCGCCGACCTCGGCAAGCGTCTTGTAGACAAGCCGATCGGGATCGATGTCCAGCGCGATCGCGTCGGCGATGTCGAGCCGCTCGACAATCCCCTTGGAAGCAAGTGAGCGACCCGCCGCGACCTGCTGGATCCGCGCGCACTCGTTGACTTCGTCGCCGAGCGCCGTGACCTCGAGCCGCCCGCCGGTAACGACCTGACCCATGTACAGCGCTCCGCCCCAGTGGACCCCGACGCTGATCGGGTGCGCCCGCAGGTCCGCGAGGTCGAGCGTCCGTCCGGCTGCCTCGGCCGCGGCGGGCGGGATCGCCAGCGCCGCGTCGAGCGCCGCGCGAGCGGTTGCGCTCTCGGACTCGAAGTCGTCGCAGACGAAGAAGGCGGTCACGCCGTCACCCGCGTGCTTGCCGACGATCCCACGCCGCGAGACGACGACCTCGTCGATTGCGGTCGTCGCGTCGCGCACGGCCTTGAAGTACGTCGCGCTCGCCAGCCTGCGGGAGAGCGCCCCAGACGCGCGCAGGTCGGCGAACAGGATCGCGGCCGACCGGCGGCCGGGCTCGACCAGGCGCGCCATGCGGTGGAACATCCCTTCGTCGCCCTGGGTCAACAGCGGTAGCAGCGAGGCGGGCAGCGCCGTGCCGTAGACATAGACGTAGCCCGCCAGGGAGCCGTCGGGGTTGCGGACGCGGTTGGCCACGTAGTTGACGCGCATCGGCGGCAGCTCGCCACGCAGGAAGTCGATGTGGGAGGCCCAGATGTCCTTGCGGGCGCGCTCGGTCTCCGTCAGTCCCCAGTCGACCGCCTCGTCGCCTAGCTCCTCGCGCGCGCTCGGTACCCAGGCCGGGCAGTCGGCGAGGGCGCGCGGCAGGATCTCGCCCAGCCAGCGCAGCTGCGAGTCGTCGGTGATTGCCCGTGGCCAGAGGCTGTCATTCACCGACTCGCCGATGTCCCGGCCGATCCCGAGCGCGTCGTCGTCGGGGTCGCCGAGCAACGCCCGCAGTTCGTCCGACACCCAGCAAAGCCGCCACTGCGCATCAAAGACCTGGGCCGCCCAGCGCGTCGCTGCGAGCTCGCCGGCGATCTCGTCGAGGCAGGTTCCCGTTACAAGCGTGGTGGCGCCCACACACCGAGGGTAGCCAGAGATGCCCTCGGCTACTTGGTGACGACCAGGTAGGTGCCGACAACCAGCAGGGCGACTCCGAGGACCCGCTCCCACGTAAGCGGTCGCGCGTCGAGTCCGAGCACACCGACCTTGTCGATCACGATCGCCGCGACCAACTGGCCGGTGATCGTCGCCGCCGCGACGCCGCCGGCCCCGAGCGTCTTGACCGTGAACAGGGCGCTCGCGACATACACCGCGCCGAGCAGCCCGCCGATCAGGTAGATCCAGGGCAGGCGAAGCGCTGCGCCCGACTCCCCGAAGCCACCGCCGACGGCCAGCGTGATGCCGACGAGCGCGATCGTCCCGACGCCGAAGGAGATCGTCGCCGCCGCCAAGGTCCCGACGCTCCGGCCCAGCCCGGCGTTGATCGGAGCCTGGAGAGCGATCATCCCTCCGGCGAGCATCATCAGGGCCAGCATCCAGCCGCGTTCCATGGCTATTTGGCCTCCAGCCAGTCGCTGCCGGTCCCGATCTCGACGCCGAGCCGTGGATCCAGATCATAGGCCCCGACCATCTCGGTGCGGACGATCTCGCAGGCGGCTTCGACCTCGGCGGCCGGGGACTCGAACAGCAGCTCGTCGTGGATCTGCAGCACGAGCGTCGTCTCGAGGCCCGCTGCTCGCAACCCGTCGCGGCAGCGGATCATGGCGACCTTGATGATGTCGGCCGCGGTTCCCTGAATCACGGTGTTGACGGCGAGCCGCTCGCCGAGCATGCGGGTCTGGTAGCTGCTGTCCATCAGCTCCGGGATCGGCCGACGGCGGCCGAAGAGGGTCGTCACATGCCCCTCGGTCGTCGCGCTGGCGATCGTCGCGTCGATGAACTCGCGGATCTTCGGGAAGCGAGCGAAGTAGCGGTCGATCACATCCGTCGCCTCCTCGATCGGAATCTGGAGCCGGTCCGAGAGCCCGTACGGGGACAGGCCGTAGGCGATCCCGAAGTTGATCATCTTGGCCTTCGAGCGCAGGCCCGGGTCGGCTGCCGCGCCCTCGCCGAACATCTCGTCGGCGGTCGCGGTGTGGACGTCCTCCCCGCGCGCGAGTACCTCGCGCAGCGTCTCCTCACCGGCGACGTGGGCGAGGATTCGTAATTCGACCTGGGAGTAGTCGGCCGAAATCAGCTGCGCGCCCGCCCCGGCGGTGAAGCAACCGCGGATCTCGCGGCCGAGCTCGGTCCGGATCGGGATGTTCTGGAGGTTCGGGTTGGTGCTCGAAAGTCGACCGGTCGCGGCCGTCACCTGTCCGAAGGTCGTGTGCAGGCGGCTGTCTGAATCGACCAGCGAGGGGAGCGCGTCGAGGTAGGTCGAGCGTAGCTTGGAGAGTTCGCGCCAGGCCTCGATCTTCTCGATGATCGGATGCTCGGCGCGAATCGCCGCCAGCACGCGGGCGTCGGTCGAAAACCCGGTCTTGCCGCGCCGCTTCTTGGTCAGGCCGAGCTTCTCGAACAAAATCTGCGCGAGCTGCTGGGGCGAACCGATCGTGAACTCCTCCCCCGCGAGATCCCAGGTCTCGCGCTCGAGCTCGGCGATCCGCGCGCCATAGGTCTCACCGACGACCGCGAGCTTGGCGGTGTCGAGCCGCACCCCGACGCGCTCCATCTCGATCAGCACGTCGACCAGCGGCAGCTCGACCTCGTCGAGCAGCGCGCGCAGCCCCTGCTCGTCGAGATCGGCCTGCTGGAGCCCGGCGAGCTCGTGGGTCGCGAGCGCCTGCTCGCAGAGTCCGCGGATGAAGCCGTCCTCGACGCCCGTGATCTCCACCCCTCGGCCGCGCTCGGCGAGCAGTTCCTCCAGCGGGTAGGAGCGCCGCGCCGGATCGAGCAGGTAGGCGGCGATCATCGTGTCATGGCGGAGCTCCTCGCCCGGCCGCCCGCCGATCCCCTTCCAGTCGTGAGCGATGACCGGCGCCGAAACGACGTCGAGCTCGCCGTGGACGACCTTGCCCCCGCCGGTCGTCGCGGCGAAGCGCGGGGGCTCGTCATCGGCGGGCTGCGCCAGCGGAATGGTTTCCTGGTCCCCCTCCCCCGGTTCGAACGGCGGCGGCCGATCGATCGCGATCGCGATCGGGCCGCTCAGGTCTCCGAGCCGACCCCCGAGCGCCGCGGCGGTCGTCTTGCTCGCGACGGCTTCAGCCGGCGCGGCCTCGCCCTCGCCGCCAAGCGCCTCCTCGAGCCGGCGCAGCGGGTCGCGCAGTTCGAACTCCCGGAACACCTCGCGCAGCCGGGCGCGATCGGGCTCGCTCGCCATCACGCCGTCGAGCTCGAGCTCGACCGGGACGTCGCGGATCGCCGTAGCCAGCCCCTTCGAAACCCGCGCGAGGTCAGCGAACTCGATCAGGTTCTGCTTCCGTTTCGTGCCCGAGATCTTGTCGACGCTGGCCAGGACGGTCTCGATATCCCCGAACTGCTGCAGCAGCGCCGAAGCGGTCTTGTCGCCGATCCCCGGGATTCCGGGGATGTTGTCGGAGGTGTCGCCCTTGAGGCCGATGAAGTCGGGTACGAGCGCCGGGGTGATGCCGTAGCGCTCGACGACGGCGGCCTCGTCGTAGATGCGGGTGTCGGTGATTCCGCGGCTGGTGGTCATCACGCGGACGCCGTCCTCGACCAGCTGCAGCGCGTCGCGGTCGCCGGTCACCGCCATCACCGGAATCCCCGCCTGCTTCGCGCGCGCGGCGAGTGTCGCGATGACGTCATCGGCCTCGTAGCCCGGGACCTTGACGTTGGCGTAGCCGAACGCCTCGACGAGCGGCATCAGGTGCGGCCACTGCTCCGAGAGCAGGCTCGGCCGCGAGTCACGCTGGGCCTTGTACTCCGGGTATTCCACCTCCCGGCCCGACATGCCCGCGTCCCACGCGACGATCGTCGGGGCCTGCCCGTACTCGGTCAGGATCTTCACCAGCATCGACGCGAATCCGAAGATCGCGTTGGTAGGCATGCCCTTCGAGGTGGCGATCGACTCGGGTAGCGCGAAGAAAGCGCGGTAGGCGAGGCTGTTCCCGTCGATCAGGAACAGCTCTCGCGCGCGCTCGTCCGGCATTGGGCTCACGCTATCGTGCGGCGTCGCATGTCCGCGACTCCAAGCGCCCAGTACTCCCTGACCCTGCGGGTCGAGCTACCGGCCCACTCCAACGTCCTGAGTGCGGTCACCGACGCGATCCGCAACGCGGGCGGGGTGATCGTCGCGGTCGACGCCGAGGAGACGACCGGCGAGCACACGATCAGGGCGATCACGGTCGACTGCCACGGGCTCGAGCACCGCGGCGAGGTGATCACCGCCGTCGGGGCCGTTTCGGGTGCGAGGTTGCTCGAGACGACCGACCGGACCTTCGAGCTGCACCGCAACGGAAAGCTCCACACCGGCCTCAACTCGCCGCTCAAGACCCGTGATGACCTGTCGATGGCCTACACACCGGGCGTGGCGCGGGTCTGCATGGCGATTCATGAGAACCGCCGCAAGGCCTTCAAGTACACGATCAAGTCGAACACGGTCGCCGTCGTCTCTGACGGAACCGCCGTGCTCGGGCTCGGTGACATCGGGCCGGAGGCCGCGATGCCGGTGATGGAGGGCAAGGCGATGCTCTTCAAGGAGTTCGCCGATGTCGACGCCTTCCCGATCTGCCTGGACACCAAGGACGCCGAGGAGATCATCCAGACGGTCAAGGCGATCGCCCCGACCTTCGGCGGGATCAACCTCGAGGACATCTCCTCGCCGCGCTGCTTCGAGATCGAGGAGCGGCTGATCGAGGAGCTCGACATCCCGGTGTTCCACGACGACCAGCACGGCACCGCGATCGTCACGCTCGCCGCACTCCAGAATGCTTGCCGGCTGACGGGGCGCGACATCGCGTCGCTGAAGGTCGTGATGGCGGGCGCGGGCGCTGCCGGCATGGCCGTCGCCAAGATCATGATGAACGCCGGGATCACGAGCATCATCGCCTGCGACCGCCACGGCGCGATCCACACCGGGCGTCCCGACTATGGCTCGGCGATGAACGTCCCGAAGACCTGGCTCGCCGACAACACCAACCAGGAGCGCCGCGTCGGCTCGCCCGGCGAGGTGCTCGACGGAGCCGACGTCTTCATCGGCCTCTCGGGCCCGGGGATCATCCAGCCGAAGGACCTCGGCACGATGAACAAGGACCCGTTCGTCTTCGCGATGGCGAACCCGAACCCCGAGGTGCGGCCCGAGGAAGCCGCCCCCTACGTCCGCGTGATGGCTACCGGGCGCTCTGACTACCCGAACCAGATCAACAACGTGCTCGCCTTCCCGGGGATCTTCCGCGGCGCACTCGATGTACGGGCACCCAAGATCACCGAAGCGATGAAGCTCGCCGCCGCGCGCGGCATCGCCGAGGTCGTGACCGACGCCGAACTGGCCGAGGACTACATCATCCCGAGCGTGTTCAACCGCGATGTCACACAGAACGTGGCCGCCGCCGTCGCCCGGGAGGCCGAAGTCGGCGATGACATCGACCCCGTCGACCAGCCGACGCTCGCGTGAAGGTCGCTCTCACAGGCGCGACCGGGACGATCGGCAAGGCGCTGGTCACGGCGCTGCTCGAGCGCGGCGACCAGGTTGTTGCGCTGACCCGTGACCCCACCGGTGCCAAGAGCAGGCTCGGTGCCGACGTCGAGGCGGTCGCCTGGACCCACCCCAAGCTCGAGCCCGCCCCCCACGGCGCGCTCGAGGGCTGCCACGGAGTGATCCACCTGCTCGGCGAGCCGGTCGCGCAGCGCTGGAGCGAGGAGGTCAAGCACGAGATCCACTCCTCGCGGGTACTTGGGACGCGCAACCTGATCGAGGGCCTGAAGCTCTGCGAGAACCGCCCGCCCGTGCTCGTCGCCCAGTCGGCGACCGGCTGGTACGGCGCCCGCGATGATCAGCCGGTCGACGAGGCAGCGCCGCCCGCCGATGACTTCCTCGCCCAGGTCGTCGTGGACTGGGAGCAGGAGGCCGCCGGCGCCGAGGCGCTCGGAATGCGCGTCGTGCTGGCGCGCACCGGAGTCGTATTGACAGGCGAGGGCGGCGCGCTGAAGACGATGCTGCCGCCGTTCAAAGCGGGGATCGGCGGACCGGTCGCGGGCGGCAAGCAGTACGTGCCGTGGATCGGCCTCGCCGACGAGGTCGCCGCGCTGATCTTCCTGCTGGACACCGACTCGGCGAGCGGACCGGTCAACCTGACGGCGCCGAACCCGGCGACCAACGGCGAGCTGTCAAAGGCGCTTGGGAAGGTCCTCAACCGCCCGGCGATCGCGCCGGTGCCCGAGTTCGCGATCAAGCTGCTCTACGGCGAGATGTCCCAGATCGTGGTCACGGGCGCGAACGTCGTCCCGAAGCGACTCCAGGAGCTCGGCTTCGGCTTCAAGCATCCCGAGCTCGAGCCCGCCCTGCGGGCCGCGCTCGGCAAGTAGCTGCCGACTCACGACGGCAACGGCGGCAACCGAGCCGTTGTTGCTGCCGTTTCCATGAACGCGCCTAGTGCTCGAGGACGAGCCCGAGGAAGCGCTTGGTGCGCTCCTCGCGCGGGTTGTCCAAGACCTCCGCGGGCGAACCCTGCTCGACGACCAGCCCCTCGTCCATGAACATGATCCGGTCGGCCATCTCGCGCGCGAAGCCCATCTCGTGCGTGACGACGATCATCGTCATGCCCTCGCGCGCGAGCTCCCGCATCACGTCCAGGACCTCCTTGACGAGCTCCGGATCGAGCGCGCTCGTGACCTCGTCGAAGAGCATCACGTGCGGGTCCATCGCCAGCGCGCGCGCGATCGCGACCCGCTGCTGCTGACCGCCCGAGAGCCGCTCCGGATACTCGTCGAGCTTGTCGCTGAGGCCGACGCGCTCGATCAGAGACCGCGCGCGGTCGGCCGCCTCCTGCTTGGAGCGGTCGAGAACCGTCGTCTGGGCCATCGTCACGTTCTCGGCGACGGTCTTGTGCGGGAACAGGTTGAACTGCTGGAAGACCATCCCGATCCGGCGGCGGACGTCGTTGACGTCGTCGCGGGTCGGTGATCTCGGCGCCCTCCAGAAAGACCCGACCCGTGTCGGCCGGCTCGAGCAGGTTGATGCAGCGCAGCAGCGTGCTCTTGCCGGAGCCGCTCGGCCCGATCACGCAGACGACCTCTCCCCGCCTGACCTCGAGGTCGATCCCGTCGAGCACGCACAGCTCGCCGAACGACTTGCAGACTCCCTCGAGGCGGACCATCGAGGTCGTCGCCGAGACCGGGCCGGCGGGATCGGTGAGACGGCCCTGAGATCCCACCGGGCCATGCTCCGGCGAGGTGTGACCGTCGCGGTCGCCGCTTGAGCTAGACACGCTGGTACCTGATCTGCTGCTTGACGATCTGCCGATCGACGATCCGGGCGAGCGGGATCGTGACGATCAGGAAGAGGATCGCGCCGAGCACGAGCGCCGAGCTGTTGAAGGTCTCGGCCTGGATATCCTGGCCGATCGAGACGACCTCGGCGAGGCCGATCACGAGGACGAGAGAGGTGTCCTTCATGAGGGCAATCAGATCGTTGAGCAGCGGCGCGAAGACCTTACGAATCGCCTGAGGGACAACGACCTTGCGCATCGCCTGCGGGTAGGACATTCCCGAGCGAGCGCGCCGCCTGCATCTGGCCGCCCGGGACCGCGTCGATTCCCGCACGGTAGACCTCGGCGATGTAGGCGCCGTAGGTCAAGGTGATGGCGAAGACGCCGTACCAGAACGGATCTGGCATTCCGAGCCAGCGCGGGAGCCCGATCCAATCCGGGATCACATCCTCGGAGGCGAGCGCACCGAGTCCTCCCGAGATCAACAGCACGACCAGCAGCAGCGGGACTCCCCGGAGCGCGTCGATGTAGATGACGTGACCGCCCGGATCGGCGCCGCCGCCCGGCCGGGGAGCTGCCGTAGGAGCGAAAGCACGAGGCCCCAGATCAGCGAAAGGACGCTGGCGACCAGCCACAACTGGATCGTGATCCGAACCCGCCGAGAATCTCGGGCAGGCTCTGCCACATCAGGTCAGATCGAAGTACTGGTTGAGGAATGCGTCCATAGCCGGGAGGAGCGTCGAGCCCCACCCGGCACTACTTCGCGGCCGGCGGCGCTACTCCCCCTCGCGGAAGCCCTCCGGCGGCTCCTCGTCGAACCACTCCTCGTAGATCTCCGCGTAGCTGCCGTCGGCGATCATCTCCGCGAGGGCCGCGTCGACGGCGTCCAGCAGCGTCGTGTTGTCCGAGCGCGACCGCCAGTCCGTAGCTCTCGTCGGTCGGGATCGTCTCGATCACCGTCAGATCGGGCCTCGACTCCTCGGCGAACTTCGAGATCGCGAAGTCGTTGATCACGGCCTCGATCTGCTCGTTCTGAAGCGCGTTGAACGCGTCGCACGATCTCCGGATAGGTCCGGACGTCCGCGGCTTCGGTCTCATCCTCGGCGTAGGTCGCTCCGGTAGTGCCCTTCTGTGCTCCGATCGTGCGCCCGGCGAGATCCTCAACCGACGCGATGTCGGTCCCCTCCTTGACCATCAGCGACTGATCGGCCTGGAAGTAGGGCGAGGAGAACGCGACCTCCTTCTCGCGCTCGGGCGTGATCGTCGTAGCCGAGGCGACCATGTCGAACTTGTCCTGTGCCGAGGTCGCGGAAGATCGTGTCGAACGGGGTGTTGACGATCTCGAGTCTCGAGGCTCGAGCCGCTCGGCGACGCCGTTGATGATGTCGATGTCGAAGCCCTCGTAATCGGGGGCGTCACCGCCCTCGAACGGCTCGTAGGGAATGTCGGAGCCGACGATCAGCTTGCCCGCCTCGATCGTCTGGAGCTCGTCCGTCGCCGTCGGTGGTCCGTCGCCGGTTCGCCACCGCATGCAGGCGAGCACGGCGGTCGCCGCCAGCGCCGGCAGGAGCATCACTCGAAGCTTCGTCATCTCATCAGCCTCCTAGCTGCTGCTTGACGAACGGACCGATCGTGCGGACGGCGAGGGCGCCGACCACCAGGGCGATTGTCACGAGGAACGAGTCGAACGACGCCGATCCCGAGAGACCATGCGATGATCCAGAAGACCAGTCCAACGGTTAGTGCAACGAGCACGACCACGGCCGGGAATGTAACCGACGGCGCCCTAGGAAAGGCTCTTGGCCAGCGAGGCGACGACCTCGCCGAACCGCCTCGGCGCCGCCCTCCCCCGCCGCCCGGACCAGCCGTGTGCCCACGATCACGCCGTCGGCCAGCTCGCCGACCGCTCGGGCGTCCTCGGGCGTCGAGACGCCGAAGCCGACCGCGACGGGAAGCTCGGTGACCTCCCGGACGCGCCCGACGGTGTCGGCGAGCTCCGCCGGGAGTCCCTGTCCGCTCGCCGGTCGTCCCGGCGACCGACACGGTGTAGACGAAGCCGCGCGCGTCGGCCCCGATCTCGGCGATCCGCTCCGGAGTGCGTATTCGGCGCGACCAGCGGGACCAGCGCGACGCCGGCACGTCGCAGGCGGCGCGGAGCTCCGTCGGACTCGTCGACGGGGCAGGTCGGGAACGATCAGCTCCGTCGGCGCCCGCCGCGGCGGCGCGTCCCGCGAACCGCTCGGTCGCCCGTCGCGAGCACGATGTTGGCATAGACCATCAGAACGACACGGAACCGAAGCGCTGACCGCGTGCAGACGTCGAACACGCCGTCTACGGTCGCCCCCGCGTCGAGCGCCGCGGTGGCGGCGGCGTGGATCACCGGGACCGTCGGCGAGCGGGTCGGAGAACGGGATCGCCGAGCTCGACCAGGTCTGCACCGGCCGTCGATGCAGGCCTCGCCGACAGCGACCGAGGTCTCGAGGTCGGGGTAGCCGCCCATCAGGTAGGGCATCAGCGCCGCCGGCGCACTTGCCCGTGCGCCGTCGGAGGCCGCGGCGATCCGCTCAGCCACGTGCCGAGCACCTCGGCGAGATCCTTGTCGCCTCGGCCCGGACAGCGTCAGCAGGTCGAGGCCGAGCCTCCGGCGCCCGATTCTCCAGGAGCCAGGCCATCGCGTGGGCGGGCTCCAGACGCGGGGATGATCCCCTCGAGGCGCGAGACCTCCCGGAACGCGCTCGACCGCGGCCTGGCGGTCCGTGACGGCCTCGAAGCGGATCCGCCCCGTGTCGCGCAGCTCCGCGAGCTGGGGGCCGGAGCCCGGGTAGTCGAGGCCGGCCGAGATCGAATGCGCCTCGAGGATCTGGCCGTCCTCGGTCTGGAGGACCGCCGAGTAGGAGCCGTGCAGGACTCCGCGGGCGCCGGTGCTGAGCGGCGCACCGTGTCGACCGGACTCGAGCCCCTCGCCGGCGGCCTCGACGCCGACGATCTCGACCTCGCCGTCCTCCGAGAAACGGCGTGAAGGTGCCGATCGCATTGGAGCCCGCCGCCGACGCAGGCGATCACCCGATCGGGCAGCGTGCCCCAGCGGTCGAGAACCTGGGCCCGCGCCTCATCGCCGATCACTCGCTGGAGGTCGCGGACGATCACCGGAAACGGCGCCGGGCCGACCGCCGATCCGAGCACGTAGTGAGTGCTGTCCGAGCTCGCCGACCCAGTCGCGGATCGCCGCGCTGACCGCCTCCTTGAGCGTTCGCGCGCCGATCTCGACCGATTCGACGGTCGCGCCCAGCAGCCCCATCCGCTCGACATTCGGCTGCTGGCGACGGATGTCCTCGGCGCCCATGTAGACGACGCACTCGATCCCGAACAGCGCACAGGCCGTCGCGGTGGCGACCCCGTGCTGGCCCGCCCCCGTCTCGGCGATGATCCGCGTCTTCCCGAGGCGGCGGGCGATCAACACCTGCCCGAGAGCGTTGTTGAGCTTGTGCGCGCCAGTGTGCATCAGGTCCTCGCGCTTGAGCAGGACCCGATTGCCGACCCGCTCCGAGAGCCGCTTGGCCTCGTACAGCGGAGTCGGCCGTCCGGCGAAGTCGCGCAGCAACCCGTGGAGCTCGTCCCGGAACGGGGATCCTCGCGAAGCTCGATCCAGCCGCGCTCGAGCTCGTCGAGCGTCGGGATCAGCGTCTCGGGGACGTAACGGCCACCGTAGGGGCCGAAGCGGCGCTCGAGGCTCAGCGCTCCTCGGCCCGCCTCCACGCCGCGCTTGCCCCGAGGATCGCTGCGTCGGCCTGCTCGACCGCGCGGAAGAAGGCGCGGACCAGCGCCTCGTCCTTGATGCCTGGTGCGGCCTCGGTGCCACTAGCGACATCGACCGCGTAGGGGTGCACGAC
The DNA here is from genome assembly GCA_963790245.1 of uncultured Thermoleophilaceae bacterium. Lineage (GTDB taxonomy): Bacteria > Actinomycetota > Thermoleophilia > Solirubrobacterales > Thermoleophilaceae > JACCVG01. The sequence continues at coordinate 49,834 of CAWBNP010000002.1, read as the reverse complement.
CGGATCGCCTCGCCACGTTGTCGGCGTCGAGGCCGCCGGAGAGCACCAGCGGGGTGCTGGCCCTGCGGGACAGATCCCAGGCGAACGTCTCCCCGGTCCCGCCGCGGCGATCGGGGTTATAGGCATCGAGCATGTGGAAGTCGACCGGATAGGCGGTCAGCCCGCGGATCGACGATAGGTCGCGGACGCGCGCGACCTTCATCACCCGGCAGCCGGTCCGGCGCGCCGCCTCGACGCAGTAGAGAGGCCCCTCCTCGCCATGCAGCTGGAGGATCGACAACGCCGCACGGTCGGCGGCATAGCTCAGCTCGTCAAGCGTCGCGTTGACGAACACCCCGACGACCTCGACCTCGCGACGGAGCTCCGCCGAGATCTGCTCGGCCACCGCGAGCTCGCAGCGGCGCGGGCTCTCCTCGGCCAGGATCAGGCCGATCGCCCACGCGCCCCGATCGACCGCCAGACGGGCGTCCTCGGGCCGCGTGATCCCACAGATCTTGATTCGGTCACGTTCCGATCTTGCCACGCCGCCGGGGCGGCACGAAACTCCTAGGGGAACGGCAAGATCCCCGGGGGCGGCTGCTCGCCTCCGCCGCGTGGCTGCCCGAGCGCGCTCTGAGCGGTTCGCGGCCGCTTGCCGAGTTCGAGGTCGACGGTCTGCAGCTCGCCGCCGCGGTAGAACTCGATCTCGACGGTCTCGCCCGGCGGGATGTCGGCAATAGCGCCCGCGACGTCCTCCGGCGTGATGACGTCCTCGCCGTCGATGCCGACGATCAGGTCGCCACCCGCGACGAGCCCTGTCGTGATCTCGGTACGCCCGGCGCGGATCCCCGCCTCGTCGGCCGGCCCGTCCTCGACGACATCCTGGACCAGGGCACCCGAATCGCGCGGGAGGTTGAGATCGTCCGCGATCTGCTGGCGTCACAGGGGCAGTCGTGACGCCGATGAACGACCGCTCGAACTCGCCGTCGTTCTCGAGCTCGGGAACGACGATCCTTGGCGGTGTTGATCGGTACGGCGAAACCGATTCCGACCGAGCCGTTCGACCCCCCGGTCGAGGCGTTCTCACGATCTGGAGTTGACCCCGATCACGTGACCCTCGGCGTCGAGCAGCGGGCCACCCGAGTTGCCGGGGTTGATCGCGGCGTCCGTCTGGACCACGTTGTCGATCGAGAAGCCGTTTGGAGCGCGGTATCTCCCGCTGGACGGCTGAGATGATCCCGGTAGTCACCGTCCGGTCGAAGCCGAACGGGTTGCCGACCGCGATCGCGGGATCGCCGACCTCGAGCGAGTCCGAGTTGCCGAGCCCTAGCGGCTGGAGGTCGTTGACATCCTCGGGATCGACCTGGAGCACCGCAAGATCGCTCGAAAGGTCGACTCCAATGATCTTGGCGTCGACGATCTCGCGTTCTCCGAACCTGACCGTCACGCCGTCGGCGCCGTCGACGACGTGCGCGTTGGTGAGCACTCGTCCCTCGTCGTCGAGCACGAAGCCCGACCCGGAAGCGGCGCCGCCCTCCTCGCCCGGGAGCCCGAACGGAGACGCGCCGGCGACTCCACGGGCTTCGATGTAAACGACTCCAGGAGCGACCTCATCGTAGATCTGGGCGATCGTCTTTCCCCCGGACTTGTTCGACGGGGCGCGTGTCGACGGGGTCCTGGATCCCGTTCGAGCTGCCAGAGCCGCCGACGTCGATCAGGCCGGCTCCGACCAGCAGAACCGGCGAGGACCAGCGCGAGTGCGCCGCCGGCGAGGCCGGAGAGGAGGTGGGTGAAACGGGAGTTCATCGAGCGGTGGGGATCCTTCGCAGCTTCGGTTGTGGTCACGAGGCTAAAGAAACGGCCAGGCCGGCGTTAAGAGCCAGGCGTTATCTCCTCGCGGTCGCCCGGTCAAGGTGCGAAGGGCAGCCTCGGGATCATCGCGGCGCATCAGCGCCTCGCCGACCAGAACGGCGTCGACACCGACCCGCTCCAGCTCCTCGACGTCCTCGCGCGTCGGATCCCCGATTCGGAGACGACCGTCTTGCCCGCCGGGACCTCCGGCAGCAGCTCGAAGGTCGTCGCCCAGGTCGACGCTGAAGTCCTCGAGGTCGCGGTTGTTGATCCCGATCACATCGGCATCGATCGCGAGCGCCGACTCGAGATCGTCCTCGTAGTGCACCTCGACGATCACGTCGAGATCGAGCGCGTGTGCCTCGGCAGTGCAGGTCGGCGAGCAGCTCCGGCTCGGATCGTCCCGACGACCAGCAGGATCGCGTCGGCGCCGGCCAGCCGCGCCTCGTAGAGCTGGTAGCGGTCGATCGTGAAGTCCTTGCGGAGAATCGGCAGGTTCGCAGGCCACACGAGCCGCGACCAGGTCGTCGAGCGAGCCGCCGAAGTGCGCCTCCTCGGTCAGGACCGAGATCGCCGCAGCGCCGCCGCGCTCGTAGAAGCCGACGATCTCCTCGACCGTCGAGCCATCGCGGATCGTCCCGGCAGACGGCGAGCGGCGCTTGTGCTCGGCGATCACCGAGGTACCGTGCCGGCTATCGCCTCGCGAACGGGCGGGCCTCCGGGGCCTCCCCGAGTGCGGCCTCGAGCTCGCCGAGCGGCCGCTCGGTTCGGACGCGGTCGAGCCGCTCGACGGGTCGCCTCGAGCAGAGGTGCCAGCCGCTCGCTCATTTCGGGGCCAGCTCCGTCGAAACGGCCAGGTAGCGCTCGAGCAGGTCGTGCGGCGGCTCCGGAATCGATCGTCGCAGCGGCCTTGGTCACCCCGGATCGGGATCGAAGCCGCCCCGCCGGCCACGTAGATCGCCGCTCCGGCGTTGGCAGCACGACCGTCCGCTCGGGTCCGGCTCGCCACCAGCACCGCGCGGGTGATCGCCGCGTTCTGTTCCGGCGTGCCGGCGCTGAAGGCACCGTCGGCAACGCGATCGAAACCGAGCTCCTCGGGCTCGATCGTCAGCTCAGTAAGCGCTCCGTCGCGCAGCTCGACGGCACGGGTCGGAGCCGAGACGCTGACTTCGTCATAGCCGTCATCGCTCGAGACGCACGAGCGCGCGCTGGCCTCCGAGCGCCTCGAGAGCGCCGGCGATCGCTCGGCAGGTGCGCGCGGGTCGGAGACGCCGATCAGCTGGCGGGTGGCGCCGGCGGGATTGCTGAGCGGGCCGAGGATGTTGAAGACGGTACGGACGGCGAGGCCTCGCGGCGGACCCCGATCACGTAGCGTCATCGCCTGATGGTGGGCGGGCGCGAACATGAAGCCGAAGCCGATTCGGTCGATGCATTCCGCGACCGCGGCAGGCTCGAGGTCGATCCGCGCACCGAGCGCCTCGAGCAAGTCGGCCGATCCGCTTGTCCCGGTCGAGGAGCGGTTGCCGTGTTTGGCGACCGGACAGCCCGCGCCCGGCCGCGACGAACGCAGCGGTAGTCGAAACGTTGAACGACGGCGCGGCCGCCGCCGGTTCCGGCGGTGTCGAGCAGGTCCGTCGCGCCCGACTCGGACCTGGGACCGCGAGCGAGCGCATCGTCCGCGCGAGGCCGACGACCTCGTCGAGGGTCTCCACCTTGGTCCGCAGCGCGATCAGGAACGCGGCGGTCTCGGCCTCGGAGGAGCGGCCCTCCATGATCTCGGTGAGCGCCTCGGCCGAGGCCTCGTGGGAGCCGAGATCCTCGCCGCCGACGAGCTATCTCCAGCGGGGTGTAGAACTGGGTTCGGCATCAGCGTCGCTCGAGGAAGTTCCGCAGTATCGCCTTTCCGTCGGCGGTGAGCACGCTCTCGGGGTGGAACTGGACGCCCTCGGCAGGAAGCTCGCGGTGGCGGATGCCCATGACCGTGCCGTTCGATGCGCCGAGGATCACTCGAGGCAGTCGGGCAGGTCGGCTCTCGACGATCAGCGAGTGGTAGCGCCCCGCCACGAACAGCGGACTGCTCGACGCCGGTGAAGATCGTGCTGCCCGTCGTGCTCGACCTCGGCGGTCTTGCCATGCACCGGGTCGCCGCGCAGACCTCGCCGCCGAAGGCAACGGCCATGGCCTGGTGGCCGAGGCAGACCCCGAGGGTCGGGATCCCGGCCTCGGCAAGGGCCGGGATCGCCTCGATCGAGACGCCGGCCTCCTGGGGCGTGCACGGCCCGGGCGATACCACAGCGCGGTCGGGCGCGCGGGCGACGAGCTCGGCGACCGTGGCCTTGTCGTTGCGCACGACCTCGAGCTCGCGCGCCCGAGCTCGCCGAGGTACTGGACCAGGTTGTAGGTGAACGAGTCGTAGTTGTCGACGATCAGGACTTGCATGCTCACGCCCTGCCCCAGTCGGGCTGGCCGCACGCCAGCGCGATCGCGCCGAACACCGCGCCCGCCTTGGCCTCGGTCTCGCGAACCTCGTAGCCGGCCTCGGAGTCGACGACGATCCCGCCGCCGGCCTGGACGTGCACCTGGCCGTCCTTGACCACCGCCGAACGGATGTAGATGCAGGTGTCGAGATCCCCGCTGAAGGACAGGTAGCCGACCGCCCCGCCATACGGACCGCGCTTGACCGGCTCGAGCTCGTCGATGATCTGCATGGCGCGGATCTTTGGCGCGCCGGACAGGGTCCCGGCCGGCAGACGAGGCCCGCAGCGCATCCATCGCGCTCACGCCGTCGGCCAGCTCGCCGGACACCGACGAGACGATGTGCATGACGTGCGAGTAGGTCTCGACGACCATCATCTCGTCGACGGCGACCGATCCCGTGCTTGCAGACCCGGCCGAGGTCGTTTCGGCCGAGGTCCACGAGCATGACGTGCTCGGCGCGCTCCTTCTCGTCGGCGAGCAGCTCCTGCGGCGCGCTCGAGGTCCTCCTCGGCGGTGTCCGCGCGCGGGCGCGTGCCGGCGATCGGGCGCTGGGCGGCGCGTCGGCCCTCGACCTTGACCAGCGATTCCGGCGAGGCGCCGGCGATCTCGAAGTCGCCGAAGTCGAGGAAGTACATGTAGGGGCTCGGATTGATCGTGCGCAGGCCGCGGTAGATCGAGAACGCGTCGCACCGGGCACTCAGCGCTCCAGCGCTGGCTCGGTACGATCTGGTACGCGTCGCCCGCCCGGATGTACTCCTTGACGCGACTCGACCGCGGACGGCGTAGCCCTCGACCCGAGGTTGGAGCTCGAACGCAGGCGGCTGCGGACGCTGCCGGGGCGGGGCCTGCGGAACCGGCGCGGCCAGGCGCTCGCGCACCTCGGCGATCGAGGCGACCGCCGCAGCGTGCGCGGCCTCCGACGTCCTCGCCCTCGCCGACGAAGGCCGAGGCCACGATCGTGACCTCGTGGCGGAGGTGGTCGAAAGCGAGCAGCACCTCCGGGACCATCACGCGCGAGATCGGGCACGCCGACCTGGTCGGGGTTGGCCGGCCCGATCGATGGCTCGGCATACCGCGCGAGGTCGTAGCAGAACAGGCCGACCGCGCCCCCCGCGAACGGCGGCAGCCCGGGCATCTCGGCGCCATCCGATGGCGCGCGACCTCTGGTCGACGACCGCCGTAGGGATCGTCGAACTCGCGACCTCCGCGCCATCCACCGTAGCACGCCGTCGTCGATCCTGATGACGGTGCGCGCCCGGCTGCCCAGGAACGACCACCGTCCGAACCGCTGGCCCTGTTCCGCAGACTCGAGCAGGAAGGACGGGCCGTCGCCGCGCAGCTTCAGGTATGCCGAAACGGGCGTCTCGCAGTCGTCGATGAATCGCTGCGACGGACAGGGACGACGGTGTGGCTCGCCGCCAGCGCGCGAGTCGCTCGGAGGTCGGGCTCGAGACGGCAGCCGCCGAGATTCAGCGGCGACGGTCATTGAGCTCCTCGAAGACGTCGGCGAGGGATTTGATGCCGCGCCCGGCGATCAGCACGGTGAGGTGGTAGAGCACGTCGGCCGCCTCCTCGCGTACGCGCTGATCGGACTCGCTCGGAAACCGCGCGGCCGACCTCCTCGGCCTCCTCGCGGACCTTGTCGCCGTTGAAGTCCGGATCGGCGAGCAGCTTCGCCGTGTAGCTCGTGTCCGCGGGCTCGGCTCCGCGGCGCTGCGTCGATCGTTCGCTCGAGCAGCGGGAAGCGCCTCGTCGGGCGCCGGCGGCTCGGCGGCGCCGTTGTGGAAGCAGGTCCGCTCTCCCGTGTGACAGGCCGGGCCGGCCGGCTCGACGAGCGCGAGCACGGCATCGAGATCGCAGTCGAAGCGCAGCGCCTTGACCCGCAGGAAGTTGCCGGAGGTCTCGCCCTTGTGCCAGAGCTCCTGGCGCGAGCGGCTGAAGAAGTGCACGTCGCCGGTCTCGCGCGTGCGCGCGAGTGCCTCCTCGTTCATGTAGGCAAGCGTCAGGACCTCGCCCGTGCGCCCAGTCCTGGACGACGCACGGCACGAGGCCGCGATCGTCGAAGGCGATCCCGTCCATGGGGTGATGTTAGAAGCCCGCTGCCCGGCGCGAGGCCGGGCAGCGGGATTCTCAGGCTCCTACTCCTGAGGGATGGTCAGCGTCTCGAGCTGCTCCTGGAAGTCAGGGCTGTTCTCGAGCGTATTTACGGCGCTGCCGACGAAGATCACGGTCACGACGAGGAGCACGACGCCGATGATGATCCCGATGATGCTCGTGATCAGTCCGGCGAGCGCCATGCCCTCCCGGCCGATCGAAGGATCGCGCTTAGCCGCGTTGCGGCCCATGACCCCGAGCACGATCCCGACGATGCCGAGGATGATGCCGACCGGGAAGAAGAGGAAGCCAAACAGAATGGCCAGGATTCCCAGAACAAGCGCGCCTACGGCGACGCCGTTGGTAGCGCCGCCGTGTGCGGTCGGCACGGGCGGAAGCCCTCCCCCGCCCGCCGGCGGTGGTGACTGAGGGGACTGCGGGGACTGCGGAGGCTGCTCGGTCATATCTCTCCCTGTCGAAGGCTGGTACGGCGCAACCCTAACCCAGACGACGGCGCCCTATCGGTCCGCAGGCGCCGGGTCGGCGTCGCGGCCGAGGTCCTGCTGCTGACGCGGCGGCAGAGGCTGGCCGCAGACTTCGAATCCGAGCTCCTCGGCGCGCTTGCGCAACGGCCCCTCGCTGAGATCGATCACCTCGGTCTGCAGGTTCCCGGCCGTGCCCGGCTTGCCGGCGCGCAGCGCCTCCGCGCTCTCCTGGAGACCGCTGTCGCGCTTGCGCCGCAGCGCGATCAGCCGTGCGTAAGGCTCTGCAAGCTCGGGCGGGGGCTGCAGCGCCGCGAGCGCGCGCGTCGTCTCAAGGCCTGGCGCGTTGAGCCGCTCGACCGCGATCGCGGCCCGGTCGGTCTCCTCGAGTGCCACACCCTCCTCGGTCTCGCGCAGATCGATCAGCCGAGCGTTGCTCTTAGAGCAGATCTCGTCGCCGGCGGCGATCAGCTCGGCCGCGGTCAGCGGCCCGCCAGGCTCGCCGCAGCCGGCGAGCACCATCAGGGCCGGAAGAAGCCAGGGCCGGATCCGCATGCGACCAAGCTATTCGATCCCAAGGCGGTCGAGCATCGCGTCGTCGCCGCGCCAGCCCTTGCGCACGCGAACGGTCAGCTCGAGGTGAACGCGGCGCTCGACGACACGCTCGATCTCGCGCCGCGCCGCCGTGCCGGTCTGGCGGATCATGTCGCCGCCCGCGCCGATCAGGATCCGCTTGTGCGATTCCCGCTCAGCCCAGACGCTGGCGCGGATCACGAGCAGGCCGTCGGGCCGCTCCTCGGTTTCATCGACCTCGACCTCGACCGCGTGCGGCAGCTCGTCACGGGTGCGGCGCAGGACCTGCTCCCGGACGAGCTCCGCGACGCGCACGCTCGGTGCGAGATCGGTCCGATCCTCGGGCGGGTAGAGGAAAGGCCCCGGTGGAATCAGCGCGACCAGCGCCTCGAGCAGTGGCTTGAACCCCGCCCCCGTGTGCCCGCTGACGGGATAGATCTCGGCGTCCTCGAGACCGAGCGCCTCGGCCTCTGTCAGCGCCGCGGCCATCCGGCGCGGTCGAGCAGGTCGACCTTGTTGACGGCGACCAGAGCCGGTACCCCGGCGTCGGCGACGGCTCGGGCGATGTAGCGGTCGCCGGGTCCGGTCCGTTGCTGGCCGTTGAGCACGAACAGGGCGGCGTCAGAATCGCGCAGCTCACGGGCCATCCGACTCTGCATCCGGCCGGTCATCGGATCGCGCGGGCGTTGAACGCCCGGGAGGTCGACGAGCACCATCTGCCAATCCACCGCGGTGACGATCCCGCGGATCGCCCGTCGGGTTGTCTGCGGCCGCTCGGAGACGATTGCGACCTTTTCCCCGACGAGCCGGTTGAGCAGCGTCGACTTACCGACGTTCGGGCGGCCCGCCAGTGCCACAACCCCGCTGCGAGTCACCCGAGCCCCTCGAGTATCCCCGCCTGGACGCTCAGCATCTCGCCGTCGTCTGTCTCGTGGTCATAGCCGCAGAGGTGGAGCACCCCGTGGACGACTGCTTCGGCGATATCGGCGGTGTGCTCGGGGCAGATCACGACGTCGCCGAGCTCGCGCGGCCCGTGTGCATGACCGGGACCGTCGACAGGGAACGAGAGGACATCGGTCGGGGCGTCGCGGTCGCGGTGGTCGCGGTTGAGCGTGCGAATCTCCTCGGCGTCGACGAACGCGATTGCGAGGTGTCCGTCCTCGACACCGCAGGCCGCGAGCGCGGCCTCTGCCGCACGCTCGGCGAGCGCCGGATGATCCCCGTCTATCTCGATCTGGATCGCTGTGATCTCGGCGTCAGGCCTGCTTGCGGGCCTGCCTGATCGACGGCGCCTGCTGCTCGGCGTGCTCGGAGTAGGCCGCGACGATCCGCTGCACGAGCTTGTGGCGAACGACGTCGTCACCGCCGAACCGGACGAACTCGATCCCCTCGACCTCGGCCAGGATGTCACCCACGACCACGAGGCCGGAGCGCTGGTCGCGATCGAGGTCGATCTGGGTGACGTCGCCGGTGACGACCATCTTCGAATTGAAACCGAGCCGCGTCAGGAACATCTTCATCTGCTCGGGCGTCGTGTTCTGCGCCTCGTCGAGGATCACGAAGGAGTCGTTCATCGTCCGGCCCCGCATGAACGCCAGCGGGGCGATCTCGATCACGCCACGCTCGAGGTGCTGGTTGACGCGCTCCGGCTCGAGCATGTCGTAGAGCGCGTCGAACAGCGGGCGGAGGTAAGGGTCGACCTTCGCCATCAGGTCGCCGGGCAGGAATCCGAGCCGCTCGCCGGCCTCGACCGCCGGCCGCGTCAGGACGATCCTGGCTGACCTCGCGTCGGGAGAGCGCCGCGACGGCCATCGCCACCGCGAGGAACGACTTGCCTGTTCCGGCCGGGCCGATGCCGACCGTGATCGTGTGCTCGCGGATCGCGTCGACGTAGTGCTTCTGGTTGACGGTCTTCGGCGCGACCTTCGTACCGCGATGGCGCCAGACGACGTCGTCGAGTACCTCTGTGGGGTTCGCATGGCGGTCGAGCGCGCTCGGTGATCGCCGCGATCGTGCCGGGCCCGAGATCGTGACCGCGCCGGACCAGCTCACCGATCTCGTGGACGACCGCCTGCGCGGACGCGACCTCGTGGTCGCCGCCGTCGAGCGTCAACACGTTGCCGCGCAGGAAGACCTGGCAGTCGAGCTCGGCCTCGAGCGTCCGCAGGATCGAGTCCTGTGCGCCCGCCAGCTCTTCGGCGACCTCGTTGGACAGCTCCAGCTGGGCTCTCACGAGAGACGCTCCTTGACAGCCCGCTGACACGCGTCCCATCGGCTCGTCCGGCCGACTTGGCCATCACGATTGCCATCACCTTGCCCATGTCGCGGATCGATTCGGCCGCGGATCTCCGCGATCGCATCACCGACCAGCTGGTCGAGCTCGTCATCGGAGATCTGCTCGGGGAGATAGCCCTCGATCAGCTTCGCCTCGCACTCCTCCTACTCGGCCAGCTCTGCGCGATCGCCGTCGCGAAAGGCCTTGGCGGACTCGAGCCGGCGCTTTCGCTCCCGCTGCAGGACGGCGACCTCGTCGGCGCCCCCCTCCTTCTCGGCCTTCTGGAGCTCGGAGGTGAGCATCCGGAGCGCTCCGCGAAAGCTCGCGATCGCCGTCTTTCAGGGCCTTAGTGGTGTCGGCTCTCAGCTGCTCGAGCGATTGACATCACCGTCAGTCTAGGCGCCACCGGGGTCGTGCCCGCGGGGCCGGTCCCGCGTACCCGCCAATCGGCCAAGGACGCCGCAGGAGCGACAGATACGCTCGTCGCTTGACCGACGGAAGGCTGATCCTCGTCGCGGGACTCCTGCTGGCGCTCGGCATCGGCGCGACGCTCGCGGCGGGCCGACTGCGGGTCCCCGGCCTCGTCCTCTTCCTGCTGCTCGGGATGGCGCTCGGCTCCGACGGCCTGGCGGTGTTGCAGTTCGACGACGTCGAGCTGACGCGCACGATCGGCATCATCGCGATCTCGCTGATCCTGTTCGAGGGAGGGCTCGCGGCCGGCTGGTCGGAGATCCGGCCGGTGCTCTGGCCGAGCATCTCGCTCGCGACGGTCGGCACGCTCACCACTGCAGCGATCACGGCCGTGGCCGCTTACCTCCTCCTCGGTCTCTCGCCGCTCGAGGGCCTGCTGCTCGGCTCGATCGTCTCGACGCACCGACAGCGCGGCGATCTTCTCGGTGCTGCGCGGCTCGAGCATCAAGCGCCGGCTGGCGCGCACGCTCGAGGCCGAGTCCGGCTTCAACGACCCGATGGCGTTCCTCCTGGTGATCGGATTCATCGAGTGGATCACGCTCCCCGACTACGGGATCGGCGACATGGCTCTCCTGCTGCTGAGCCAGCTCGCGATCGGTCTCGCGGTCGGCCTCGCGGTCGGACGGCTCTCGGTGCTCGCCTTCGAGCGGATCAAGCTCGCTACACCCGGGCTCTTCCCCGTCGCGTCGATCGCGGCGGCGGCACTCGCGTATGGCCTGGCCGACCAGCTTGGACGGATCGGGCTTTCTTGCCGTCTACCTGACCGGCCTCGCGCTTGGCAGCGCTCCGATCCCGGCGCGGCGGACGATCGTCGACTTCCACGACGGCGTCGCCTGGGTTGCCCAGATCGCGCTGTTCTTCACGCTCGGGCTGCTGGTCTTCCCGAGCAGCTTGCCGGCGATCGCCGGCCAGGGGCTGCTGCTGGCGGCCTTCCTGGCGCTCGTAGCCCGGCCGGTCGCGACGCTGTTCGCCACGCTGCCGTTCGGTTACTCACCGCGTGAGTCGCTGCTACTCGGCTGGGCGGGGCTACGCGGGGCGCTGCCCGTCGTATTCGCCACGTTCCCGGTCATCGCGGGTGTGCCTCAGGCCGAGAAGTTCTTCAGTCTGGTCTTCTTCGTCGTGCTCGTCTCGACGCTCGTCCAGGGGGTGACCTTCGAACGGCTGGCCAAAGCCCTCGGTCTGCGCAGCAACCAACCTGCTCTCCCGCGCCTCCCTCTGATCGAGCTCGGCACTTTCCGCAGGCTCGGCGCCGAGACCGTCGAGTACCCGGTAAAACCTGCCGACGCCGCGGTCGGCCACGTCGTCAACGAGCTCGGCCTGCCCCGTGATGCGCTGGTGAGCATCATCGTGCGCGACGGCCAGGCCCTGTTGCCTCGCGGCTCCTCACGAATCGAGGCGGGCGACCGGCTCCACATCTTCGTCCGCGTCTCGGCCCGGGCGGAGGTCGAGGAGCTTTTCGACCGCTGGAGCGACGGTCCGATCGGCGACGACGATCTAGAGCTGATCACCCCCGCCGGCCGGCCGGCGATCTTCACCGTCCGACCCTGGATCGAGACCGAGAAGCCCGATCCCGAACTCGCCAGGGTGACTGGAGTCGAGGTCTCGCGAACGTTGCGCGTCCGTCGCGGCGCTCCGGATGTGATCGTGCAGCTCGTCGACGGAAGATTCGCTGTCACCGGCGATGGCGTCCTCGCCGTGGGCGGTCCGCGCTCAGTCCGCCGCTACTGCCGAGAGCGGATCGGCAGAACCTCCGACGAAGAGTCGCGGGCCTGGTGGCAGGAAGCCGCGGGCGTGGTCTCACGCCGCGGCCTCCGCTGAGTTGCTGCTCGGGGCGTTGCTCCGGTAGAGCGCCCCGGACCTCGCTCACCGCTCGGCCCGGGCCATCTCCACCGTCACATCCCCTCGACCACACCTGCTGTGGACGGGTTACGCAGCCCTTCTGAGGGCGTTCAGGTCTTCGTCTCCGGCCAGTCTCTTTATGGCCTTGTCTTCGAGGCTTCGAACCTTGTTGGTCGACAGCCCAAGCCGCCGGCCGATCTCCGCGAAACCGTGCTCGCCCTCGCCAGCGACCCCGAAGCGCAGACGGATGACGTTCGCCTCGTCGCTCGGAAGGGTCTCGACCGCCCGCTCGACGAGTGCCTCGTCGAGCGCCGCGACGATCTCCTGCAGGGGCTCGGGATCCTTGCCGGCGATCAGGTCGCCGCGGCGGGTGTCTCCGTCCTCTCCGACGGGCAGATCGAGGCTCGAGGGTCCACGATCGGCGAGCCGGATCGCCATCGCCTCCTCGAGGTCGATGCCGGCCTCCTCGGCGATCTCCTCGAGCGACGGCTCCTGCTCCGAGGTCGCCATCAGCTTGCGCTCGGCGGCATTCAGCTTGTGTGCCTCGGTGACCTTGTGCACGGGGAGCCGCACCGTTCGACCGGTGTTGGCGACGCCGCGCTGGATCGCCTGGCGGATCCAGAGCGTCGCGTAGGTGGAGAACTTGAACCCCTTGCGCCAGTCGAACTTCTCCGCGGCGCGGATCACACCCAGGATGCCCTCCTGAATCAGATCCTCGAGCGGAAGGCCCTGGCCCTGGTACTTGCGCGCGATCGAGATCACGAGCCGCAGGTTCGAGTTGACCAAGCGGTCCTTGGCGGCTATATCGCCGCGCTCAATCCGCTTCGCGAGCTCGAGTTCCTCGGCACCGGTTAGCAGCGGGTACTGTCCCGCGGCGTTCATCAGGTGCTGAACGCTGTCAGTGCTCATAACGTTGTTAGCCATACTTGATTCCTTCGGTGTTACTTATAGTCCGTAAGTAACTATACGGCGTACAGTGCCGATTTTCAAGGGCGAGCGCGCGCTGCGAGAGCGGCAAAGAAGTCCCCACGCGTGACAACTCCCCTAACCCCACCGTCCTCGACAACCGGGACGATCAGTACGCGGTGGTGGAGGAAAATCTCGGCGAGCTGGGCGTCGCTGTGATCGGTGCCGACATCGATGTGCTCGGTGTTCATGTGCTTGGAGACGGGCTCGGCGACACAACCGGCCCGCTGCTCGAGCACCTCGTCGACCGACTTGCGGACGAAGCCGGCGTACTTCAACTCGCCGATGTAGCCGGGGAAGATCGCTGCGATGAACTCCCGCTCACCGAGGATGCCTACGAGCGCGCCGTCCTCGGATACGACAGGGAGCGCGGGAAGTCCGGCGTCGAGAATTTCGCCGACCGCATCGCCCAGCGATTGCTCCGAACGCAGCAGCGGGACCTGCCGGATCGTGTCGTCCGAAAGCGTGCGCGGGCTCATACGTAGCGCACCAGGATGTAGACGGTCGAGATCAGGATCGAGAGCAGTGTCGCGGGTATTCCGATCTTTGCGAACTGGACGAAGCCGATCGGTCGCCCGGCGCGCTCGGCCATGCCGGCTGCGGCGACGTTCGCGGCCGCGGCAATGATCGTAGCGTTGCCGCCGAAACAGGCTCCGAGCGCCAGCGCCCACCAGTAGGCGTTGTCACCACTGTCGCCGGCAAGCTCGGAGACGACCGGCAGCATCGCCGTCGTGAACGGGATGTTGTCGACCACGGCCGAGCCGATTGCCGCCACCCAGCTGATACCGAGCAGTTCCGCGGTCCGGTCTCCGGCGGTAACCGAGCCGATCCAGTCCGCGACGATCGCAATCGCCCCGGTCTGCTCGAGGGCCCCGACCATCACGAACAGACCCAAGAAGAAGAACAGCGTCGCCCATTCGATCCCGGAAAGCGCCCCCTCGAGGTTCTGGCGGCTCGTGACGAGCATCACCGAAGCCCCGGCGAGCGCGACCGTAGCGGGCTCGACGCCGAGCGGACCATGGACGAAGAACACGAGGATCGTCAGAACGAGGATCGGGAGCGTGCGCTTGAGCTCGTCCGGGTCCTCGATTGCGGCGCGCGCGTCGAGCTCCATCACCCGAGCGCGGGCTTCGGGGGCAATCTGGAATCGCTTCCGAAAGAACGCGTAGAGCACGCCGATGACGATCACGAGCGTGACGATCGACACGGGGGCCAGGTTGACCAGAAACTCGCCGAACGAGAGCCCGGTTTCGCCGGCGATCAGGATGTTCGGCGGATCACCGATCAGGGTCGCGGTACCCCCGATGTTGGAGGCGATGATCTCCATGATCACCAGCGGGATCGGGTCGATGTCCAGCGTATCCGCGAGCAGGAAAGTGATCGGCACCATCAGCAGAACGGTCGTCAGGTTGTCGAGGAACGCGGATAGCAGCGCCGTCGTGCCGGTCAACGCGATCACGGTCAGCAATGGACGGCCGCGTGAGATCTGGCCGGCTCGAATCGCGAGGAAGTTGTAGACGCCGGTCGGCTCGGTCAGCTTGACCATCAGCATCATCCCCGCGAGCAGGCCGATCGTGTCGAAGTCGATCGCCTCGATCGCCTGCTCCTGATCGATCGTCTGGGCCAGGATCAGCAGCGTCGCGGCGATCAGCGCGACCTTGGTCCGGTGCGTCCACTCGAATGCGATCACCACCAGGGCGACCACGAAGATCACGATCGCGAGAATCATCGGGCCACCCTACGGGTCCGCGTCGAGCAGCAGCGCCGTCCAGCCCTGGTCGCTGAGCCGGCGGCGCTCGACCAGCGGAGCGAATGCCGCGGCGACCTCGTCGGCCTCCTGCTCCAGCAGGCCGGAGAGGATCAGTCGCTTCGGAGGAAGGGCGATCAGCTGCGCGATCCGCACCAGCAACGGTCGCATCAGGTTGGCGACGATCGTCGGCGACTCGGGCGGCGCCTGATTGCGGAGGTCATGACGTGACACGGACGCGAGCTCGACACCGTTGACGCGCGCGTTCTCGAGCGTTGCGTCGATCGCGAGCGAATCGGCGTCTACGGCGTGGACCGGCTCGAAGCCGAGCTTTGCGGCCGCGATTGCCAGCACCCCCGACCCGCAGCCGAGGTCCAGCAGCGGACCCGACGGATCGAGCTCGAGCATCAGCTCCAGGCAGAGCCGCGTCGTCGCGTGCGACCCGGTCCCGAACGCGCGGCCGGGATCTATCACGATCTCCTTGACGCCGGGGCGGATCGCCGCCCTCTCCCACGGAGGACGAACCCAGAGCCGCCCGCCGACGAGCACCGGGTGGTGAAAGTTCCGCCAGCGCTCAGCCCAATCGTCAGGCACCTGCTCGCCGCGGACCTCGACCAGCACGCCGCCGACCTCGGCCCTACCGATCGCCAGCTCCGGCAACTCCCCGGGAGCTCCATAGACCGCGTACTCGACCCACCCGTCGCCGTCGACCTGCTCGACGCCCGAGGGGGCCAGCTCGAGCAGAGCGGCGAGAACAGGCTCGGCCGCGCCAATCGGTGCGCGCAGCGCGAGCCTGATCATGTGGCTCTACTCAGAGAACCTTGCCGCCCACAATCTTGGTTGTGGGGCCGGCGATAATCGCGCTCCGGAGCGTGGCGAGCAGTCCAACGCGTACAGACCTGGCTCTTCAATATCGGCTCAGGACAGGGCGCCGCGCAGCCGTTCGAACATCGAGCGCTGCGCGGCCTCGCCAAGGTTGTGCTCGCCGATCGTCTCGGAAAACTCCTCCAGTAGCCGCCGCTGCTCCTCGCTCAGGTTGCGGGGTATCACCACATTGGCGACGACCCGCTGGCTGCCGCGACGGCTGCGGCCAAGGCTCGGCATGCCCAGCCCACGGAGCTCGAAGATCGTGCCGGGCTGGGTCCCGGCGGGGATGTCGAGCTCGTGTCCGCCGTCGAGCGTCTCGACCGTAATCGTCGTCCCCAGCGCGGCGTCCGGCGCGGCGAGATCGACCACCGTCACGAGATCGCTGCCGTCGCGCACGAACCGCTCGTCCTCCTGGACCGCCACGACCACGTAGAGGTCGCCCGGCGGCCCGCCACGCTCGCCGGCGTGGCCGCGGCCCGAGAGCCGGATCCTCTGGTCGTCGGAGATACCGGCGGGTACGTCGACCACGATCGAGCGATCGACGCGGACCCGGCCGCGCCCCGCACATTCGCCGCACGGCTCGCGCGCGATGCTCCCGTCACCGCCGCAGGCGTCGCAGGCGCGCGCCTGGACGACCTGGCCGAACGGCGAACGGGCGACAACGCGGACCTGACCCTGACCGGCGCACGTCTCGCAGGTCTCGATCGGAGTTCCGGGTTCCGCCTTGTTTCCGTGACAGCGCTCGCACGCGGCGACCGCCTCGTAGTCGACGTCGACCTGTTTGCCGGTCGCGGCCTCGGCGAGCGTCACCTCGACGGCTACCGCGAGGTCGGCGCCCTGCATCGCGCCACCCGGTCCGCCGAACTGATCCCCGAAAAAGGAGCTGAAGATGTCCGCCACCGAGCCGAACCCGGAGGTCTGGGAGGCGAAGCCGCGCGAGCTGAGGCCGTCGTGGCCGTGACGGTCATAGATCGCGCGACGATCGGGGTCAGACAGGATCTCGTAGGCCTCGGCGGCCTCCTTGAACTTCTCCTCGGCCTCCGGATCGTGGGCGTTGACATCGGGATGGAGTTCGCGGGCCAGCTTCCGGAAAGCCTTCTTGATGTCGGTCTCACCGGCATCTCTGGAGACACCGAGCACCGCATAACAATCGCGCTTCACTGGCTGTAGATCTCGTCGACGAAGCGCGAGAGCTCGGCCGCGGCGCCACGCACCGAGCTGATCGCGGCGGCGTAATCCATCCGCAACGGTCCGATCACGCTGACCGCGCCGAGGTTGCGGCCGGCGATGCCGTAGTTGGCTGCGACCAGCGACACCTGCCGCAGCTCGGGCGCCTTGTTCTCGCTGCCGATCCGCAGGTAGACGCTCGGCTCATTCAGCGCTCCGCGGAGGTAGTGGAGCAGCGCCACGCGACGTTCGAGCGCGGTCACGAGGTCGCCGATCTGGCTCAGCTCCTGGAAGCGGTCCTCGGCGAGCAGGCGCGTCGCACCACTCACGTAGAGCGTGTCCTCGGCGGTTTCCTCGAGGTCGGTAAAGGCGCCCGCGAGCGTGGCGAGGAAGTCTCGCTCGGGCGGTGAGAGGCTCGGGTCGTCGAGCCGGCCCGCGAGCATCCGCGTACCCAGCCCGAGCCCGGTGAGCCGCTCGTTGAGGTAACTCGCCGACCACGCGACGAGGCCCGGGTCGAGTGCCCGCTCGTAGGTGATCACGCGCTTGGTCACCCCGCCGGTCGAGGTGATCACGACCACCATCGCGACCTGCGGCTGGAGCTGGATCACCTCTACGCGATGGATCGAGGTCGTCCCGATCGGGGGCGCCGAGACCATCGCGAGGAGATCGGTGATCTGGGAGAGCTGCTCGGTCGTCGAGCGCATCGCCTCGTCCACCTCGCGCCGCATGTCGGTCAGGCTGAGCTGCGGATTGATCGCCGGGAGATCGCCGGAGCTGATCAGGTCATCGACGAAGAATCGGTAGCCGCGCTCTGTGGGAACTCGGCCGGCCGACGTATGCGGGTGGGCCAGCAGGCCGCGCTGTTCGAGCTGGGCGAGCTCGGCGCGGATCGTCGAGGAGCCCCAGTCGACGCCGGGCTGCTGGGAGAGCCACTTGGAGCCGACCGGCTCGCCGAGGGCGACGTAGCCCTCGACCAGCTTGAGCATCACGAACTCCTGTCTGGGCGTGAGTTCCACGCCAGCCACTCTAGAAGCTCAGGTGAGCTGGACTTCGGCTTCGGCGTTGCGGATGATCTTCTTCCCGCCCTGCTCGGCGGCGGTCTCGATCACGACGCGCTCACCGTCGACCGAGGTCACCGAGCCCGTGACGGTGATCTCCTGCTCGGGCAGCCCCATGCCCCTGAACTGGACCGACAGCCGCTTGAGGGACCGTGGATCGCCGCCCGCCGCGGCGGTGCTCGCGATCGCGACCTGTGCCATCGAGTACAGGCCGTGAAGGATGTTCGACGGCAACCCGACGGACTTCGCGAACTCTGGGTCGATGTGAATCGGGTTGAAGTCCCCCGAGGCGCCTGCATAGCGGTGCGGCAGGTACTTGTCGGGCGTCACCTTGCGCTCCGGGATCTGGTCGCCGACATCCATCAGACCCCCCTCACGATATTGGTCCACGTGCCGCGGGCGACCTCGTCGCCGTCCTGGTTTATTGAGACCGTCTCGAACACGTAAAAGCCCTTGTCGTCCTGCTGGCTGATGTCCTTGACCTCGATCGTTGTCGAGATCGTGTCCCCGGCGCAGACCGGCTCGCCCCAGATGAACTCCTGGCCGCCGTGGACCATCGTCGCGAAGTTCATCGCGACCTCGGGGTCGAACAGCGCCGGCATGAAGGACGGGGCCGAGTAGACGACGGCGAACATCGGCGGCGCGACGAGATCGCGGAATCCCGCGGCCGTGGCGGCATCGCGGTCCGTATGGACCGGCCCGTCTGCCCCTGTCGCGTAGGCGTACTCGCGGATCTTCTCGGCGCCGACCTCGTAGCTCGTAGCCGGGAACGTCTTGCCGATCGCTTCGGTCTTGATGGCCATCGGGGCGGCAGCCTACAAGAGGCTCGGAGGCGACCCCCGGCGCCGATCGACGTACTCGCAGTAGGCCCGCCCCGAGACGGTTTCGCCGCGGAAGCTGCCGTGGAACTCCGCCCCGCCGATCCAGCCCGTCCCGACGCCGTAGATCGTCGCGGTGTCGGGGATGACCTCGAGCTCGAGCTCCCCTCCCAGCCGCCAGCCGTAGGAGCGCGGGAGCGCCGTCGGCCTGCCGTCGGGGGCTGCGGCGCTCTGGCCGCCCGGGGCGGGCTCGCAGTGGACGCCGTCGACCCACCGGCGCTGCTCGCCGCCAAGCTCCTTGAGGTATGCCGTCGCGATCATCGGCCGGCCGGCGACCAGCACGTCTGTGAGCAGCAGCAGGCGGTCGGCGTCGAGCTGGAGCACCTGGTAGATGAACCGGTCGCAGGGAAGCTTGAGTGTCGCGGGCAGCGGCCGGTCGACCAGCGTGGCGGCGCTCATCCCCTGTGCGTGCTCGAAGGAGCAAAGGCCCGAGACCGACTGGGCCTCCGCGCGCCAGCTGATCTCACCGCTGCAGCGGGCGGGCAGCCCGATGTGGTCGTAGATCGGTCCTCGCGCGAACCAGGTGATCTCATCGGTGCAGGTCAGCTCGAGGTCGAGTTGGAGCTCGGGCTGCCTCACCTTGACCGCGTAGGTCGGAAACAGTCCGTTGATCTCGAGCTCTTGGCCGAAGCGCAGCAGCGAGCCGTCCGGGCGCAGCTCGCAATCACGCGAGATCGAGAAGCGCTCGAACCGCTCGGGCGCCGTCACCGCGGTTCCGCACGCGACCGTCGCCGTATCGCGCGGGCTACCGCCGACGAGCGCATGGTCGTCGTCGAAGACCCGCGCGCCCGACTGGCCGATTATCACCATGCAGGCGAAGAAGCGGTGCGGCTCGGGCAGCTGCGGGATGACGACGTTGTAGTGGGCGAACCCGGACCTACGTCGGCCGGTCGTCGGCCGGAACAACGGCGGGTCGGGCATCGCCCCCTCCGCCCGAGCGTTGGCCCGCAGCAGGCGCGCCGCGAGGGGGTTCAGGCCGCGATCAAACAGCGCCCCGGCCAGCCGGTCACCGAGCGGCATCGGGGTCAGGAACGGATGAAGGGCTCGACGGCCCGCAGGACCTGGTTCTCGGTCAGCGGGGCGTCAAAGGCAGAGATCGTCGGCTCCTGGCCGCTCAGCGCTCGCACGAGCGCCGCATGACGGCCCTCGACCTGCACGATGCTCCCGGCGGCCGCCAGGATCTCCTTGCTCTGGAGCAGCGGGGCAGCGCCGTTATAGGCGCTGACGCCGGTGTCCTCGAGCACGACCGCCGTCTTCAGGAAGCGGCCCTCGCTCGCGAACACGTCGCCCCATACGAAGCGCGGCTCCTCGACCGGATCGGCGTCGAGCTTCTCGAGCGTGTCGATCAAGCCCTCCACGTGGGCGTCCTCGTTGTCGCGCAGCTCCTCGGCGAGCTCCGTCGCCTCGCTCGAGAGATTCGGGACCTGCTCGAGCGCCTCGGTGTAGAAGGCCGCCTCGAGGTACTCGAGCGTCAGCGCGAAGTTCAGGATTGAGACGTCGCTGGTCTGCGGGATGCCGGGCTCGGTCTCCTCCTGGGCGAGTGCCGCCGCGACGACCGGGCCGACGGCGGCCGCGCCGTAGACCGCTCCCGCGGCGAGCGCGCCACGGAGCACGAACGCCTGGCGGGTGATCCCCTCGATCCCCACCGTCTCCAATCGCGAGCCGGTCATGAGCTCTCCTTCCCGTTCGAGGCGGCTCGGTCCTTCGGCAGGAACGGCTCGATCTGCTCGAGGACGGCTTCCATGTCAAGCGGCTTGGCGAACGGGCCGTTGGGCACCGAGCCCTCGAGCGGATCGTCGGTGGCGAACGCAAAGCCGTAGGCCTTGTTGAGCGCGGCCGCGTGGCGCGCTTCGACGGTGTGGATCGAGAGCGCGGCGGCGAGGATGTCGGGGTCCTGGATCAGTGGAGCCTGGCCGAGGTAGGCGGCGGCGCCGACGTTCTCGACGATCGCGGCGGTTTCGAGCACCGCGCGCTCGCCCTGATCGATCACCGACCGGAAGTCGCCCTCGGGGTCGGGCACGGGGTTGGCGCCGAGCTGGGAGACGAGCGCGCGCAGCACCTCGACGTGCTCCTGCTCGTTCTGGGCGATGTCCTCGGCCGTCTTGATCAGGCCGGGATCCTTGAGCACGCCCGCATCCAGCACGTCGGCGTAGAACTTCGCCTCGAGGTACTCGAGCGTCAGTGCGTACTGGACGATCGTCAGGTCGCCCGCGACCGCGTCCTTGGGCTTCTCCTGCTCCGAGCCGCCGCCATCGCCGCAGGCCGTCGCGAGCAGTCCCAGCGCGCCGGCGGCGCCTGCTCCTCCGACCATCTGGAGAAATCGCTTGCGCGAGGAGCCCGCCTCATGGTGGCTCTCGATCTGTTCCATCTCTCCCTCTCTCGCTGGTCGGCTTCCGAACCCGTCGCGCCTACGTCTAACAGACTCGGGCGACTGCGGGAAGGACCGTCGTGCCAGAATCCGCCCCGCCGGACCAAACTAAGCCGCCAAGGAGAGCCTGAATGAGCAACCGGACCTTCGTCATCGGCGTGGGTATGACCAAGTTCGACAAGCCCGGGACGAAGGAGGGCGACTACCCTGACTGGGCCAAGGAGGCTGGCGAGATGGCGCTCGCCGACGCCGGGATCTCCTACGACGACATCGAGCAGGCCTACGCCGGCTACGTCTACGGCGACTCGACCTACGGGCAGCGCGCGATCTACGGGCTCGGCCTGACCGGCATCCCGGTGATCAACGTCAACAACAACTGCTCGACCGGCAGCTCGGCCCTCTACCTCGCCCGCCAGGCGATTCGTGGCGGTCTTGCCGACTGCACCCTGGCGATCGGCTTCGAGAAGATGGAGAAGGGCTCGCTCGGGATGAAGTACACCGACCGGACTCCCGCGATGGACAAGCACATGATGCGCATGTTCGATTTCCGCAAGCCGGAGGAATCGCCGTTCGCCCCCCAGATGTTCGGCAACGCCGGCCGCGACCACATGGACAAGTACGGCTCGACCCCCGATCACTTCGCGTGGATCGGCTGGAAGAACCACAAGCACTCGGTCAACAACCCCTACGCGCAGTTCCAGACCGAGTACTCGCTTGACGAGATCAAGGCGGCGAAGATGATCCACGACCCGCTTACCAAGCTGCAGTGCTCGCCGACCTCGGATGGCGCCGGCTGCGTCGTCGTCGCTTCGGAGCGCTACGTCGAGGCACACTCGCTCTGGGACCGGGCGATCGAGATCGCCGGACAGGCGATGGTCACCGACCTCGCCTCGACCTTCGACGAGAGCTCGGATTGCATCAAGATCGTCGGCGCCGACATGTCGAAGGAGGCCGCGCGCCAGGCCTACGAAGAGGCGGAGGTCTCGCCCGAGGAGGTCGACGTCTGCGAGCTGCACGACTGCTTCTCCGCCAACGAGCTGCTCACCTACGAGGCGCTCGGCTTCGCGGCCGAGGGCGAGGGCCACAAGCTGGTCGACGCCGAGGCGACGACCTATGGCGGCGACGGGCCGGTGGTCAATCCCTCCGGTGGCCTGATATCGAAAGGTCATCCGCTCGGAGCGACCGGGCTCGCCCAGTGCTCGGAGCTGACGTGGCAGCTGAGGGGAACGGCGGATAAGCGCCAGGTGGACGGCGCCAAGATCGCCCTTCAGCACAACATCGGGCTCGGCGGCGCGGCCGTCGTGTCGATCTACAAGCCGGTTGCAGCCTGATGGCCGGCTCGCTCGAAGGCAAGACGCTGTTCATCTCCGGCGCGAGCCGGGGGATCGGCCTGGCGATCGCCGAGCGCGCCGCGCGCGACGGAGCGAACGTCTGCCTGGTCGCCAAGACCGACAAGCCGGATCCGCGGCTCGACGGCACGATTCACACCGCTGCCGAGGCAATCGAGGCGGCGGGCGGCAAGGCGCTGCCGATCGTCGGCGACATCCGCGATGAGGAATCGGTCACGGGAGCCGTCGCGGCCTGCGTCGAGAAGTTCGGCGGGATCGACATCTGCGTCAACAACGCGAGCGCGATCAACCTGTCGGGGGCGGTCGACCTGCCAATGAAGCGGTACGACCTGATGCAGGACATCAATACGCGCGGCACGTTCCTCGTCTCGCGGTCGTGCGTCCCCCATCTGCGCGAGTCCGACAACGCGCACGTGCTGACACTCTCACCGCCGCTGAACATGGAGCCGCGTTGGTTCAAGACGCACGTCGCCTACACGATCGCCAAGTTCGGGATGAGCATGTGCACGCTCGGGATGGCGGAGGAGTTCCGGGGCGATCAGATCGCGTTCAACTCGCTCTGGCCGCGGACGATCATCGCGACCGCCGCCGTCCAGAACCTGCTCGGCGGCGACGAGTCGATGGCGCGCTCGCGCAAGCCGGCGATCATGGCCGATGCGGCGCATGCGATCTTCTGCCGCCCGGCGAGCGAGTGCACCGGCAACTTCTTCATGGACGACGAGGTGATGGCCGAGGAGGGCGTCACCGACCTCTCCGTGTACGGGTTCGAGGGCGCGTCGGAGGAGGACCTGCTGCCGGACCTGTTCGTCTAGACCGTGGCGCCCCCATCGGGCAGACAGGTCCGGATCACGCACGAGGACCAGCGTGCGGTGATCGTCGAGGTCGGCGGCGGCTTGCGCGAGTACCTCGTCGGTGATCACGCACTGCTCGACGGCTACGCCGAGGATGAGATCTGCTCCTCGGGCCGCGGGCAGCCGCTGATCCCGTGGCCGAACCGGATCCGCGACGGCGAGTACGAGTTCGATGGCAAGCGGCAGAAGCTCGGCCTGACCGAGCCTGCGCGCAGCAACGCGATCCACGGCCTCGTCCGCTGGGCGAACTGGAAGGTCTTTCCGACGGCGGAGAATGCCGCCAGCGCCGAGCTGACCCTTCACCCCCAGACCGGCTACCCGCACACGCTCGAGCTGAGCATCGGTTACCGGTTGACCGACGACGGGCTCGCCGTCACCGCGACGGCGACCAACGGTGGCCCGGGCTCATGTCCGTACGGCGCGGGGTTCCATCCCTACCTGACGCTCGGCACCGACACGATCGACGAGCTCGTGCTCGAGCTGCCGGCCAGCCAGCGGCTCGAGGCCGACGAGCGCGGGATCCCGACCGAGGCGGTGCCCGTCGAAGGCGGCGAGTTCGATTTCCGCGCCCCTCGCGCGATCGGTGACCAGGAGCTCGACACGGGCTTCACCGGCCTCGCGCCCGATGCCGACGGGATCACGCGCGCGCGGGTGTCAACCGAAGCCTCGGAGGCGACGCTCTGGATGGACTCGCCCTACCGATACGTGATGGTCTTCACCGGCGACACGCTCGCCCCGAACCGCCGCCGCCGCGGCGTGGCGATCGAGCCGATGACCTGCGCGCCGAACGGCTTCAACAGCGGCGACGGGCTCGTCGTGCTCGAGCCGGGCGAGAGCCACAGCGCGAGCTGGGGCCTTCAGCTGCGCAGTCCTCTGTAGCGCTCGATCAGCGCGTTGGTCGAGCTGTCGTGGTCGAGCTCGCCCGACCCACCGAGCTCGGGGACGATTCGCTTGGCGAGCTGCTTGCCGAGCTCGACACCCCACTGGTCGAAGGAATCGATCCCCCATACGACTCCTTGGGTGAAGACGCTGTGCTCGTACAGGGCGATCAGGCTGCCGAGGATCGCCGGCGTCAGCCGTTCGGCGAGGATCGTGTTCGACGGGCGGTTTCCCTCGAAGACCCGGTGGGCGACCAGCTCCTCGGCGGTGCCCTCCTCGCGCACCTGCTCGGCGGTCTTGCCGAACGCGAGCGCTTCTGACTGGGCGAAGACGTTCGCCATCAGGATGTCGTGGTGCTCACCGAGCGGGTTGAGCGACTGGCCGAAGCCGATGAAGTCGCACGGGATCAGCTTCGTCCCCTGGTGGATCAGCTGGTAGAAGGAGTGCTGGCCGTTGGTCCCCGGCTCGCCCCAGTAGACGGCGCTCGTCTCGTAATCGACCTCCGCTCCCTCCAGGGTGACGTGCTTGCCGTTGGACTCCATCGTCAGCTGCTGTAGGTAGGCCGGGAACCGATGCAGGTACTGGTCATAAGGCAGGACCGCGAGCGTCTGGGCGTCGAAGAAGTCGGCGTACCAGACCGCCAGCAACCCCATCAGGGCGGGCAGGTTCTCGCCTGTCGGCGTCTCGAGGAAGTGCTCGTCGATCGCGTGGAAGCCCGCGAGCAGCTCCGCAAACCGCTCGGGACCGATCGCGATCATCGTCGAGAGACCGATCGCCGAATCCATCGAATAGCGCCCCCCGACCCAGTCCCAGAAGCCGAACATGTTGGCGGTGTCGATGCCAAACTCGGTGACGGCTTGCGCGTTGGTCGAGACGGCGACGAAGTGGCGTGCGATCGCCTCTGTGTCACCCCCGAGTCCAGCCAACGCCCAGTCGCGGGCGGTCTCGGCGTTGGTCATCGTCTCGAGAGTCGTAAAGGTCTTCGAGCAAACGATGAACAGCGTCTGCTCGGGGTCGAGGTCGTGGGTCGACTCCGCGAAGTCGGTTCCGTCGACGTTTGATACGAACCGCAGCGTCAGCGCACGGCTCGCGTAGTGGCGCAGCGCCTCATACGCCATCACCGGCCCGAGATCTGAGCCGCCGATGCCGATATTGACTATCGCGGTGATCGGCTTGCCGGTCTGGCCGCGCCATTCGCCGCTGCGAACCCGGTCGGCGAAAGCAGCCATCCGGTCGAGCACCTCGTGCACCTGCTTGACGACGTCGGTGCCCTCGACGATCAACGACCGCTCGCGCGGCATCCGTAGCGCGACATGGAGCACCGAGCGGTCCTCCGAGACGTTGATCCGCTCGCCCGCGTACATCGCGGCGCGACGCTCGGCAAGCCCGCTCTCCTCCGCGAGCGCCACGAGCAGCCGCAAGGTCTCGTCGTCGACCCGGTTCTTCGAGTAGTCGAGGAACAGGCCGGCTGCCTCGGCGGTCAGCCGCTGCCCGCGGTCGGTATCGGTAGCGAACAGCTCGCGCAGGTGCTTGGCCGCGATCCCCCGACGGTGCCGCTCGAGCGCGGTCCAGGCCGCGCGGTCACGCAGGCCCGGCACGTTCAGGAGGCCTTCTCGTCGTGCCCGCCGAACTGCTTGCGCATCGCCGAAAGGATCTTGTTGGCGTAGTTGTCGAGGTCGCGTGAGGCAAAGCGCGAGTAGAGCGAGGTCGTCAGCACCGGCGCCGGCACCCCCTCGTCGATCGCGGCGATCGACGTCCAGCGACCCTCGCCCGAATCGGAGACGCGGCCGGAGTAGCCCTCGAGCTCGGGTGAGCGGACGAGTTCGGCCGCGGTCAAATCCAGCAGCCAGGAGCCGACGACGCTGCCGCGGCGCCAGAGCTCGGCGATCGCCGGGATGTCCAGGTCGTACTGGTAGTGCTCGGGGTGGTCCAGCGGAGCGGTCTCCGCGTCGGCCTCGCGCTCGGTCTTGCCGATGTTGGCGTTCTTGAGAATGTTGAACCCTTCGGCGAAGGAGGCCATCATCGCGTACTCGATCCCGTTGTGGACCATCTTCACGAAGTGGCCCGAGCCGGCCGGCCCGCAGTGCAGATAGCCGTTTTCGGCGGTGTCGGGCTCGCCGTCGCGGCCGGGGGTCCGCTCCGCCGTCTCGACGCCCGGGGCGATCGTCGAGAAGATCGGGTCGAGCCGCTCGACGGCGGCATCGGGACCGCCGATCATCAGGCAGTAACCGCGGTCGAGACCGAACACGCCGCCGCTGGTTCCGCAGTCGATGTAGTCGATCCCGCGTGGCGCGAGCTCGTTGGAGCGACGGATGTCGTCGTGGTAGTAGGAGTTGCCGCCGTCGATGATCGCGTCGCCCTGCTCGAGCACGTCCGCGACGCCGGAGACCGTCGACTCGGTGATGTGCCCGGCGGGCACCATCACCCAGACGGTGCGGGGGGCGCTCAGCTTCTGCGCCAGCTCCTCGAGCGACGTCGCACCTTCAGCGCCTTCGGCGACCAGCTCGGCGACGGTCTCGGGGTTGACGTCGTAGACGACACAGTGGTGCCCGGCACGCATCAGGCGCCGCACGATGTTGGCCCCCATGCGGCCAAGGCCAACCATCCCAAGCTCGGACTGCTCGCTCACCGCGGCTCCTCTCTCGAAGGGTGTCGCGGCGATCCTATGCCACTGCGCTCAGTCGCCTGGCAGGAGGCGGTCAGCGCGCCCTCAGCGCCGCCCGTAGAGCTCGATGCCCGCGCGCAGCACCTCGAACGACGGCTTGGCCCGGTAGTCATCGCGCAGCACCCCGACGCTCGAGAACAGGTCGAGCCCGGCCGAATCGTTGTCGCGCAGGTTGAAGTAGCGGTAGTCGGTGACGCCGAGCGTCCCCGAGACCTCGTGGACGGCGCGCAGCGTCGATCCGAGCTCGTCGGCCTGGCCTGCCTCGGTCCGACCGAGGTTCGTCGCGTAGCCGTTCTCTGACACCCACAGGTCGGTCCGTGCCTCCAGCCCGGCGAGCGGCATGTAGCAGCGCCGGATTAGCGCGAGCGCGTCGACCATCTCGACCCCCGAGCTGCGACCTGGCAGCGGCAGCGGCGGCCAGACGAGCCCCGGATAGACCTGGGCGCCGACGAAGTCCAGCGCGCGAGCAAACCGGCTGCCGCCGGCCGCGCCGATCGAGCGCCAGAACGCGAGGTCGGCGTTCGGCAGATAGCGCCACGCGATCGTGAACCCCACGTCCACCCCACGCCGGCCGATCCGGTCGAGCGTGCGACGGGCGAGGATCACGCCCTCGACGAGCGCGTCGATCACCCCGTCGTAGACACCGTCGGAGGTGTTCGACGAGATCGGGAAGTTGGCCTCGTTGGTGACGGTGAACGCGACCACCGAGCGGCGGCGCCCGATCCTGCGCACAGCCCGCTCGACAAACCGCTTAAAGGCGGTGATGTCCCCTTCATCAGCCGGAAGCGGGTGGTAGCGGAGCTGAACCTCCGAGCGAAACCCCTCGCGTGCGCGGCGATCGACCTCGCGAGCGAATCGACGGATACCGGCGGCGCCGTGTGCCGAGAACAGCCGGTTGAGGCGCAGAACGACCGTCCGCCGCGGCCGTTGCAGACGCTTGAGCGCCGCGCGCTCGGCGGCGGCGTCGATTGGCACCGAGTCACCCTGCTCGCCGCCGGCGCTGCCGGCGATCCCGGGCGTCACACCGAAGCGGAGCGCGCGCGGCGGCTTCGGCGGGCCGAGATCGTCCGGTGCGAGCAGGCAGCCACCCTCGCCTCCGGCGGCGAGTGCGGAGCCCGGAAACACTCCGGCTAGAGCGACGAGCGCAATTCCGGCGAGCGCCGTCAGCCGGCTCAGATCGCCCTAGCCCTCGACCGGCGCGATCGGCCAGAAGCCGCTGAACCCGTACTCGTCGAGCGTGCCCGGCTCGCGAGTCAACGCGAGGATCCACGAACGGCCACCCGTGTCGATCAGGTAGATCGCGTAGGCGGCGTTGATACCCAGCGGGACCGGCTCGGCATCGGGCGCCCCCTTGATCGCGTCGACAAACACCTCCCCGTCCGGGCCAAGTGAGTCGATCGTCACGCCGGTCTGCTCGAACCCGCCGTCCTCGGGCGGCAGCGAATCAGGCGGCAGCGTGGCGTTGAAGGCCTCGACGTCGTCGGAGCGGATCGCGTCGAGTGCCGCCGTAAGCTTGCTGTCGGCGTCGTTGCCCTCCGGCGCCCGGCCGGCCAGCGGGTAGTAGCCCGCGACCGAAGAGGTCAGCCTGCGGATCACGCCGTCGTCGTCCTGCCCGAAGGCCATCGCGAACCGTGCGCCAGTTTCGGCGTTGTAGAAGACCGCCACGCCCGCCGGGCCCCACTGCTCGGTCGCCACAATGTCGAGCCCCTGGTTGCTCTGCTCGAGCTCGCAGCCGGCGGGGTCGAGCTCGCCGTTGTCGGAGTGGATCTGATCGTCGATCTCGTCGCAATCGCCCTTGGTGACAGCCGCGAGGTAGCTCTCGGCTGCTTCGGCCACGGTGTTCGACGCGGGCTTGAAGTCGATTCCGGTCGGTGCCTCCACGCCGCTCAGCTCCGGCTCGAGGTCGGGGCTGTCGGCAGCCGGGCTGTCCGGGGTCAAGCACTGCTCGAGGCCGAGATCCTCGCGGGCGGTCGACTTGATCTCATCACCGAGCGCGTTGGCGAGCGCCGCGTCCGTGGCCTTCTGGTCGCCCCTGGCCGCGGCCTTGGCCGCTTCGGCGTACGCGTCCTCGGCATCTCCGACTAGCTCCAGCCAGCCGTCGTAGTCCTCGGTGAGGGCAGACGGGGGCATCAGCTCCTCGAGCGCGGCGAGCCGGTCGGCGCCGGCTTGCGCGGTTCCCTGGAGCTCCTGCGCGAGCCCGGGCAGTGACAGGCCGAACCCGCCATAGCGGGCGAGCTGGGCATCGCCCTCGAGGCAGATCGCGTCAGCTTCTGCGATGAAGGCCGCGTCGGGACTCTCCAGTCTGTCTGCCTCAGTCGCTGTCCCGTTGCCTCCGCAACCCGCCAGCGCCGCGACCGACGCAGCCACGACCACTCCGCCTCTGCTCCAAAGACCACGCATCGAATCCCCCCGCACGGTAGTTGTCAGTCGCCCCAGAAACCGTCCTTGATGATCTCGCCGTCACCCTCGTGGCGCGGCCCGAAGACAAGCAGCTCGAGCCCTTGATCGCCTGCCTCGAAGGCGCGCGCCGTCTCAGGGGCGACGCGGATCGCGTCCATCGTCTCAACGTCGACAACCTCGTCGTCGAGCTTCAGCCGGCCGTTCCCAAACAGCACGACGTAGATCTCTTCCGCCTGCTCGTGGCGGTGGGCGAACGCCTGGCGCTTGCCGGGGCGCAGCACGTGGTAGGCGAGGCCCGTCGTCTCTGCGCGCAGGTCGGTGCCGGGGAAGCGCGCTTCCTGGATCTCCTCAAAGCCGAACTTGGGCGCCGAGTCCTCGACGTCTCGGAGGTTCTTCTTGTTGAAAGTCATCGGCGGAGCATAATCACGCGGGTGAGCCCGGCAGCCGTCGTTTTCGATCTCGATGGCGTGCTGGTCGACTCCGAGTCGCTCTGGGATGAGGTCCGGCGCGACCTGACGCTCGAACGGGGCGGCGCATGGCAGGCCGACGCCCAGCAGCGGATGATGGGAATGAGCTCGACCGAGTGGTCGGCCTACATGCGCGAGGACCTTGGCGTTCCCGGGACAGTGAAGGAGATCTCGGATGCGGTCGTGGCGCGGATGGAGGAGCGCTACCGCGAGCGATTGCCGGTAATCGATGGAGCCCTCGAGGCCGTCGGCGCGATCGGCGAGCGCTGGCCGCTGGCGATCGCTTCCTCGGCGAACCGCCCACTGATCGATCTGTTCCTCGCCGAGAGCGGCCTGGCTGAGCTGTTCGGCGTGGCCGTCTCCTCGGAGGAGGTGGCGCGGGGAAAGCCTGCGCCCGACGTCTACCTGAGCGCTGCGACACTGCTCGGCGTCGATCCGGAGAACTGCGCGGCGATCGAGGACTCCTCAAATGGCCTGCGCGCGGCGACGGCCGCCGGCTTCGTGGTGGTCGCGATTCCGAACCCGCACTTCCCGCCGGCCGCCGATGCGGTCGAGGGAGCGGAGATCGTGATCGATTCGATCCGCGAGCTCACACCGGAGCTGCTCGAGGAGTTGTAAGTGCTACTCGGCCTGGCGGCCCAGCAGCGCGACGAACCGATCGATCCGCTCCCGCTCCCCCGTCGAGAGCGGTCCGGGGTTTTCGACCAGCAAGGTCATAGGCCCGCGCCGCTGCGCCCACGCCCGCGCCTCCTCCCCAAAGCCGGCGGCGATCCAGATGAGTGGGAGACCGCCGGCACGCACCATCACCGTCTGCTCCTGGCGCGCGGGATCGGTCTCGCTGCGTACGAGCGAGACCGTGACCAGGTCGAGCGCGTGAGCGACCGCGTCGACCTCGGCGAGGCCGCCCGCGCCCGCGAGCAGCGAGATCTCACCGTCGCCGAGCATCTCTGCCGCCCACCCATCCGGGGCGCCGTCGAGCGCGGATGGTCCGCATACGACGTGAAAGGCGGGATCGGACACACACTCACGCTAGCGCAGCGGCGCTCGGCCGCTGACCGGTCGAGCAGCTCGGCTCGAGAGCGCTCGACGGGTAGCGGCATCCTCCCGACGACCGGTGGCGTCTGCGATCGTCAACCGATGCGAACAGCGGCCGCTCTCCTGCTCGGCGCCGCGCTGGCCGGATGCGGCGGCGCGGACTCGCCCTCGACCCCACCCGAGCGGCCGGCATCGACGAAGAAGGCGGACCAGGTCCCGATCGAGCAGACGACGATCGCCGAGGGGCTCGAGGTCCCGTGGGGCCTCACGTTTCTCCCCGACGGCGATGCGCTCTACACCGAGCGCGATTCCGGTCGGCTGCTGCGGCTCGCCCCCGGTGACGGCCAGCCGGAGGAGATCCAGGTCCTGCCGACGCGCGGCAACGGCGAGGGTGGCGCGCTGGGCCTCGCCGCCTCACCCGACTTCGAGCGGGACGGCCTGCTCTACGCCTACATCACGACCGATGCGGACAACCGCGTCGTCCGGTTCGAGCTCGGCCAGGAGCCGCAGCCGATCCTGACCGGCATTCCGCAGAACTCCTTCCACGACGGCGGCCGGATCGCCTTCGGCCCGGATGGCCGGCTCTACGTCGCGACCGGTGACGCCGGTGACCCCGACTCCGCCCAGGATCCGGACTCACCCGCCGGCAAGATCCTGCGCGTCGAGCCCGACGGATCGGTGCCGCGCGACAACCCGATCGAGGACAGCGCCGTCTACTCGCTCGGCCATCGCAACGTCGA
The DNA here is from genome assembly GCA_963790245.1 of uncultured Thermoleophilaceae bacterium. GTDB lineage: Bacteria > Actinomycetota > Thermoleophilia > Solirubrobacterales > Thermoleophilaceae > JACCVG01. The sequence goes on along the minus strand of CAWBNP010000002.1, from coordinate 18,355 downwards.
GGGCCTGACCTGGGACGAGGGCGGCCGCCTCTACGCCTCGGAGTTCGGCGAGAACAACTTCGACGAGGTCAACGAGATCGTCGCCGGCGCCAACTACGGGTGGCCGGCCTTCGAGGGCGACGGCGGTCGCGAGGCCGAGCGCGAGGGTTTCGTCAATCCGATCACTACCTGGCGGACCTCGGAGGCCTCACCGAGTGGCGCGGCGGTGCTCAGAGACGGCGCGGTCCCGCAGTGGGAGGGCGACCTGTTCGTCGCGGCCCTACGGGGCGAGCGGCTCTGGCGACTGGATCTGGATCGCAGCGGCCGGATCATCGGCCGCGAGTCGCTGCTCGAGGCGGAGCTGGGCAGGATCCGCAACGCGCTCGCCGCCCCGGACGGCTCGCTTTGGGTGACAACGAGCAACCGCGACGGCCGCGGCCTGCGCCGAGCCGGCGACGACAAGATCATCCGCCTCGGACCGGCGGGCTGAGACCGCCCGCGACCGCTAGGGAAAGGCCGGGATCGGCCCCGCGGTGCTCGAGACGACCGGGCCCGGGGTCTCATACACCGGCGGCTCGACGTACGGCGGCGCCTTCGGACGCGGCTCGCCACCGGGAAATGCCAGACGCAGGATCGTCCGCTGGACCATCAGCCACTGCTGCGCGAACGGCCCGGTGTTGTAAGGCAGCTCGTACTTCTCGCAGATCGCCTTGACCTTCGGCGCGATCTCCTTGTAGCGCGAGCTCGGCATATCCGGGAACAGGTGGTGCTCGACCTGGTAGCTGAGGTTGCCGCTCATCAGGTGGAAGGTGTCGCTGCCGTCGATGTTGGCCGCCCCGAGCAGCTGGCGGATGTACCAGGCCCCGCGGCTCTCGTCGGCTGCCTCCTCCTGTGTGAAGGTGTAGGCCTGATCGGGAAAGTGTCCGCAGAAGATGATCGCGTTGGACCAGATGTTGCGCACGAGGTTCGCGGTGAAGTTCGCCTGCAGGGTCCGCTTGAATCCCTTGCGACCACTGAGCGCCGGAAAGGCGACGTAGTCCTTGAGGATCTGGCGGCCGGCCTTCTGGCCGAACTCCTTCAGCTCGCGACGCAACTGCTTCATGTCCTTCTTGCCGGCCTTGATCGCGTCGATGTCCATGTCGTGGACGGCGACGCCCCATTCGAAGAACAGCATCAGGAAGACATTGATCACCGGCTGGGCGAGGAACCGCGGCTCCCACTTCTGCTTCGGGTCGACGCGCATGATTTCGTAGCCGACGTCCTTGTCCAGGCCGACGACGTTCGTGTAGGTGTGGTGCAGGTAGTTGTGGGAGTGCTTCCAGGCCGCAGAGGTCGAGGCGGTGTCCCAGTCCCAGGTCGACGAATGGATGTTCGGATCGTTCATCCAGTCCCACTGACCGTGGAGGATGTTGTGACCGATCTCCATGTTCTCGAGGATCTTGGCGACTGACAGGCCCGTCGTCCCGAGCACCCACGCCGGGGGGTAGCGGGAGGCCATCAGAACGATCCGCGAGAGTGCCCCGAGCCGCCGGTGGAACTGGATCAGGCTGCGGATGTAAACGGCGTCGCGGTCGCCGAGGTCGGCGCGGACCTCGTCCCCGATCGCCTGGAACGCCTCGCCGATCTCCTCGATCTGGGCGGCGCTCAGCCGGTGCAGCGGATGGCTGGGATCACTGCTTGTGAAGGTTTCGAGGCCGGGCATCTGTTGAGTCCTTTCAGAGTTCGATCTCGACGTGGCCCTCGGGGGCGTTCACGCAGGTGCGGACGGTCTGGCCCTGCTCCCCGTGGAGCTCTCCGGTGCGGAGGTCGCGGACCTGACCTGAGCGAAGCCTACCGACACAGGTGTGGCAGATGCCCAGCCGGCAGCCGAACGGCAGCAACGCGCCGGCCTGCTCACCCCCTACGAGGATCGATACGCCGACATCGCAGGTCGCCTCGACGTCGGTGACGCGGAAGCGAGACGGTCCCGCCCGATCCGACGTCGGCGTCGCCGCGGCCGATGATCGGCTGGAACCGCTCCGTGAACAGCAGCTCGGGGTCGGCCTCGGCCTCCCAGTGCGCCTCCATCACGTCCATCAGCTCGCGCGGCCCCGACATGAACGTGTGGCGATCGCGCCAATCGGGACAGATCTCGTCGAGGTTCTCGGGCACGATCCGCGGCAGCTTCCCGGTGTGGTGCTCGTGGAAGGTGTAGCCGTCGTAGGTCCCGTTCATCCGTCGCAGGTCGGCTCCGAAGATCACCTGGTCGGGCTCACGCGCGCAGTGCACGTGGAGCGCGTCGTCGAGCCCGTCGCGGCGTTCGAGGTCGCGCAACATGCTCCAGATCGGGGTGACACCGCTGCCCGCGCTGATGAACAGCGTCCGCTCGGGGAGCCGGTCGGGGAGCCGGAACTCACCCTCGACCTCGCCCAGGAAGACCGTCGTGCCGGGCTCCACCTTGCGTGTGAACCACGGCGACATGAGGCCCTCCTCGACGTGCTTGACCGTGATCGAGACGAGGCCGTCCGGGTGGTCGGGATCGGAGGTCAGCGAGTAGGCGCGCCAGTGGCGGATCCCGTTGAGCTCGGCGCCGATCCTCAGGTACTGGCCCGGGCGGTGGCCCGGCCAGGGGAAGTTCGGCCGAACGACGACCGTCGAGGCCTGCTCGGTCTCGGGCTTGATCCGGTCGATCGTCCCGGTCAGCTCGCGCGCCGACCAGGCCGGGTTCATCAGGCCGAGGTAGTCGTCGGGCACGAGCGGCGTCGTGATCGCCTTCGCAGCCTGCATCACGCGGCGACGCCAGGGCGAGATCGTCGGAGTTGCTGCGCGCTCGACCATTCGGCGGCGAGACTAGTGGGATGCCTGGGAGACGGCAAGGCCGCCGGGCGTCGCCTACCAGTGAACGCCGCGGGTCGCCTCGACGAAAGCCTCGCTGCCGGGAGTTTCGGCGCCCTTTGGATCGTCGAACATCTTGAACCCCCTGTTGCGGACCTGGTCCATCGCCTCGGGGCTGACCGAATCGGCGAACGAGGCGACCCGCCCGAAGAACGGGCTGATCCGCCGCGGGCGCGCAACGATCGCGTCGCAGATCACGGCGCCAGCCTGTCGCGGGCTCAGCGCCGGGAAGCGGTCGTACATCTTCGTCGGCGCGATCATCGGGGTGCGGACGAGCGGCATGTGGATCGTCGTGAAGCGGACTCCCTCGTCCTCGGTCTCGGCCTGGAAGGCATCCGAGAGCGTGTCGAGCGCGGCTTTGGACGCGATGTAGGCCGCGAACCGGGGCACCCGCGTCTGCACGCCGGCGGTCGAGATGTTGATCACCTGGCCTCGCCCGCGCTCGCGCATCCCCGGCAGCAGGCCGAGCATCAGCCGGACCGGAGCGAAGTAGTTGAGCTGCATCGTCCGCTCGAAGTCGTGCGGGCGGTCGTAGGAGTCGGCCAGCGAGCGACGGATCGAGCGGCCCGCATTGTTGACCAGGATGTCGACGCGGCCGTGCTCGACCAGGACTGTCGCGATCAGCCGATCGACGGCCTCCACATCCGAGAGGTCACAGGGGTGGACGTGTGCCGTTCCCCCGACGGCCTCGATCCGGCCGGCGACGGTGCGCAGCTTCTCCTCGGTCCGCGCGACGAGCAGGACGGTGCCGCCCGCCTCGCCGATCTGCAGCGCCGCCGCCTCACCGATCCCGGAGGAGGCGCCGGTGACCATCACGATCTGCTCGCGAAGAGTGTCCCCGAGGCTGGGTCGGCCCCGAACACGGCTGGCGAGGGCGTGTGGCGTGAGGCCCGCCGTCGGCCGGCTGAGCACGGCGTTGACCGTTTTCGCCGGCCGGCTGATCATCCGCGTCGCCCGCCGCAGCGGGTTCATTCCGCAACCCCCGGCAGCTTCCGCTTGACGATCTTGCCGGTCGGGTTGCGCGGCAGCTCGGCGAGAAAGTGGACATCGCGGGGGACCTTGAAGCGCGCGAGGTTCTGCTTCACGTGCTCGCGGACCTCGTCCTCGGTCAGCGCCTGCCCGTCGGCGAGCACGACATAGGCTGCCAACCGCTGACCGAACTTCTGATCGGGAACGCCGATGACGGTCGCCTCGTGAACCGCGGCGTGGGCGTGGAGCAGTTCCTCGACCTCGCCCGGGAAGACGTTTTCCCCGCCCGAGACGATCATGTCGTCGTCGCGCCCGTCGATGAACAGCCGGCCGGCCGAGTCGAAGTGACCGACATCGCCGGACGACATCAGCCCGTCGATCACCTCCTTGGTCCCGCCGCCCGTGTAACCCTCGAAGGCCGCGCCATTGCTGACAAAGATCCGGCCCGTCTCACCCGTGGGCAGCTCGCGGCCCTCGGGATCGAGGATCCGGACCGTCGCGCCCCGTGGCGTGCAACCGACGCAGTCCGGCGCAACGCGCAGGTCCTCGGGCGTCGCGATCGTCGCGTACGCGACCTCAGTCGAGCCGTAGAGGTTGTAGACGACCGGCCCGAACGCGGCCATCGTCCGCTCGCAAAGCTCCGCCCCGAGCTGCGACCCGCCGACGAAGATGATCCGCAGCGGCGTCGTGTCGTGCAGACCGACCGTTTCCGGGCCGAGCGCAAGTACCCGTCGCAGCATCACGGGCACCACGATCATCGCCGTCACCCGGTGGGCTTCGATGTCCTCAAGCAGCCCCTCCGGCGAGAAGCGGCGGCGGATGACGGCGGTCGAGCTGAGCGCGAGCGAGGCGATCAAATGGGCGAAACCGAGCGCGTGAAACAGCGGCGCGGCGATCGAAGTCACTTCGCGTGCGCGGAAGGGCACCTTCGAGAACAGCGCCGCGGGGATGATCAGCGACTTCGGCTCCTCCCGGCGCGCGCCTTTCGGGGTCCCGGTCGTACCGCTCGTCAGGATCACGACCGAGGAGTGGCTCTCGGGCGCCGGCGGCGTCGTTGGGTCGCCGGCATCGATGATCGCCTGGAGCGTGTCCTGCCCCGGCTCCTCCGCCCACGAGCGCAACCGACCGAGCGGCGGCTCGTAGCCGGCGAGCAGGTCGACGTACTCCTCGTCGCAGATCAGCAGGCGAGTGCCCTCGCGCTCGGCCACCTCACGGATCTGAGGCCCGGCGAAATCGGTGTTCAGGAATACGACCCGCGCTCCGCACTTGGCGGCACCAAACGCAGCGTCGACGAAGCCCCGGTGGTTGCGAGCGAGGATCGCTACCGCGTCGCCCGACTTCAGGCCGCGCGCGCGGAGATCGTTGGCGACGCAGTTGACCCGCCGGTCCAGCTCTCCGAAGGTCAGCTCGCCGAGGTCGTCGACCAGGCCGCGGCGCTCAGGCGTACGAGCGGCTGCGATCGCGGTCGCGGCGCCTACTGCGCCGTAGGCCCGCAGGGCGCTCAGGACGCCAACCGTCGGGCGCGGACCCTCAAGCCTGATGAAACCTGCGCGGGCCAGTACGCCGGCCGAGATCAGCTCATCACGCGTGCGCTCGCCGAGCGCGGCCAGTCGTTCGAGGCCTGCCACCATGGCGGAGAAACTAACGGAACACCCGCTCGGTATGCGGTTCGCGCCGCATCTAGACTGATCCCCTTGTCAGCTCCAACACAGGCGGAGCAGACCGCCGAAAGCGAGGCGCTCAGCGCGGCCGCCAAAGCCGGGATTCACCGCCTCCCGATTGCAACCCCGTTCAACGTCGGCGCAATCAATACCTACCTCGTCGAGGGGAATCCCCTGACGCTGGTCGACTGCGGCCCCAACTCGGGGACCGGGCTCGATGAGCTCGAGCTGGGGCTCTCGGGACTCGGATACGCATTCGGCGATCTCGACCTGATCGTGGTCACCCATCAGCACCAGGACCACTTCGGCCTCGCGGGGGCGATCGCGCGCCGCAGCGAGGCCGATGTCGCCTGTCTGGACCTGCTCGCTCCGGTGCTGCGCGGCTGGGAGCAGCATTCGCGCGCCGATGACCGCTACGCCGTCGAGCTGATGACGCGCCACGGAGTCGACCCGTCGGCGACGACCGCGCTTGAATCGATCGGCGACGTGATCCGGGGGTATGCGGCCCCGAGCCGGGTCGACCTCGAGCTGGAGGACGGACAGCAGCTCCAGATGGGCGCCCGCGAGTTCGACGTCCTCTACCGGCCCGGCCACTCCCCATCGGACACGATCTTCTTCGACTCCGATTCGCAGATCGCGCTTTGCGGTGACCACCTGCTGTCGAAGATCTCCTCCAACGCAATCATCTGCCGGCCGCTCAACCGCGACTGGGACGGGCGGCGTCCGAAGCCGCTGCTCGAGTACCGCAGCTCGCTGTTCGCGACCCGGGCGCTCGACATCGAGATCGCGCTCGGCGGTCACGGGGCGCCGGTCACCGACCACCGGGCGCTGATCGACAGGCGGATCGAGGGGCAGGACCGCCGCGCATCCGCGCTGCTCGAACTACTGGCCGACGGCCCTCGCTCGGGCCATGCGCTCGCAACCGCGATGTTCGGCGAGATCGCGGTCACACAGGCCTACTTGACCCTTTCGGAAATCCTCGGTCACCTTGATCTGCTGATCGCCGACGGGCTGGTCGAGGAGGACGACAGCAGCGAGACGATCGTCTTCGGCCGCGTCCGCTAGGGAGTTCGGACTTTCCCTTGCGGGTCCAGTCCGCCCTCTTCGGCCGGAGGCGTCGGCTCGATCTCGGCGCCGATCCGGCCTGATCCCGCCTCGCCACCGGCAAGCCTCGTGAACTGCTTCCATGCGGCCTTCGGATCGCCGTCGAAGCTGAACAGCCCCGTGTAGGTCTGCCAGACGTTGTTCTGCGGGAGCGTCGGCGGATCGGTGTCGCTGTCGCGCCAGGAGAACCAGACGACCTTCTCGATGTCGAGCTTGCTCGCGTTGCGCTGGAAGGCCGTGAAGACGCGGCGCAGCTCGGTTCCCTGCTTGTGACCGGGACGGCGGAACGGATGCCTGGGTCCGGCCGAGGCGAAGCCGCTCTCGGTGATCCAGATCGGCGTCCGCCTGTCGTTGAAGCGGTTCATCAGCCCGCGGATCGCCTTGACGCTATCGACCGCTTGGTCCTTGCTGGTCGCATACGGGTGGGTCGCGACGATGTCGAAGGCCTTGCGGACGCCCTTGATCCTGTAAAGCGGCCGCAGGAACTCGGTCTGCGGCTTGGGCGCGCCGGGGCGCTGGGGCATGCCGGCGAGCACCGTCTTGGCCCTGGTCTCGCCGTCGCGAATCGCGCGGTCGGTCAGCTGCAGGAACGCGGCGTACTCGCGCACATCCGGGTCGCGATCGGTCCAGAACGCGCTCAGGTTCGGCTCGTTCCAGACCTGCCACGCGTCGATTGGTCCGTTCGCTCCGTAGCGGTCGACCATCGCGGTGACGAAGGCCTGCCAGCGCTCGAGGTCGAGCGCCGTCGTCGGCGGCTCGTTGTTGGTCTCGGCGCCCTCGACCCACGCCGGGGTGCCGATCAGGATCGGCAGGATCTCGAGCTTCGGCAGATCACCCTCCTGAGACCACTCGACGAGCTGATCGAAGTTGCTCGTGTCATACGGCTGGTCGGGACCGCTGCTCTGCACGATTTCCCACTCGAGCGGCGTGCGGAGCAGCTTCACCCCGCCGCGGCGCATCCGCATGACCTCCTCGCGACTAAGCGTTTCCGAGCCCTGGCGCTCGGCCTGGACGCCGAAGTCGACCGTGCGCGCCTGGCCGGCGGAGGGCAGGAGCAGCAGTCCGAGGGCCGCGCAGAGCGGGATAGTGACCCTTCGCATCGCAGGCTTCAACGCCGCTCGCCGCCAGGAGTTGTGTCTTTTCCGGACATCGCCGGACGCACAATGCCAGCTCAAGGCGTGCCTAACCCCCGGCTAACCGGGGAACGCCGATCGGCGGCAGGCGATCGACCGCGCCGCCGAGCTGTTGAATTGGGCGAGCCGATGAGTCCCGCCGGCAAGAAGCGGAGCGGCGGGCAGTGCTCCGCACGGCCGCCGCGCCGGCGACGCCGCCAGCGCGGCTCAGCCGCAGCGCCAATCGGGGCGCCCGGATTTGAACCGGGGACCTCACCGACCCGAACGGTGCGCGCTACCAGGCTGCGCCACGCCCCGAAGGCGAGTGAGTCTAGAGATACTGCGCGATTGTGACCCGCGTCCTGTTGATCGGCGGCTTCGGCGCACTCGGGGCGATCGCCCGCCACCTCGTCGACGGATGGCTCGGCGGCATCGGCCGCGGCGAGTTCCCGTGGGCGACCTTCACGGTCAACATCGCCGGCTCCTTCGCGCTCGGCGTCCTGGTCGCGCTGACCAGCTCGGGGGTACTGGAGAGCGCCAACTGGCGATTCGCGGTCGGCGTCGGTTTTCTCGGCGCCTTCACGACCTTCTCCACCTTCACCTACCAGGCGGTAGCACTCGCTGAAGGCGCAGCCCAGGGAACCGCACTGCTCTATGTGGTCGGATCCGTACTGCTCGGCCTCGCGGCCGCATACTGCGGTCTTCAGCTCGGCCGGTTGATCTAAAGGAGAGTCCAGAGTGAACGAGGTCAGTCTCGAGGTCGTCGACGGAGTCGCTCGGCTGACGCTCAACGCGCCCGAGCGCCGCAATGCGCTGACGCCGGAGATGGCGAGCGCGCTGATCGAAGCCTGCGAGACGATCGACGCCGATCCGGCCGTCGGCGCTGTGGTTGTCAGCGGGAGTGGCGGCTACTTCTGCGCCGGCGCGCACCGCGACGCGCTCGCGGGCGCGGGGCGCGACCCGGCCTCTGAGGAGATGTTCGAGAGCATGGGCCGCATCTACCGTTCGTTCGCGCGCGTCGGCGAGCTCGAGCCGCCGACGATCGCGGCGGTGGTCGGCGGCGCCGTTGGTGCCGGGGTCAACCTCGCGCTTGCGACCGACACACGGATCGTCGCTGACGACGCGAAGATCATCTCCGGCTTCCTCCAGATCGGACTGCACCCGGGCGGCGGCCATTTCACCCTGCTGGGCCGCGCCGCGGGACGCGAAACCGCGTCGGCGATGGCCCTGTTCGGGGAACGAATCTCCGGCGAGCAAGCGGTCGGCCTCGGACTCGCCTGGGAGTCACTCCCGGCAGGCGCAGTCGAGGCGCGCGCGCTGGAGCTCGCCAGCCGTCCAGCGGCCGATCCGGCGCTCGCGCGTCGCACCGCGCGTTCGATGCGCCAGCAGCTCGGGCCGCCCGCCGTCTCCTGGCCGATCGCCCTCGACGCCGAGCGCGCCGCGCAGATGTGGTCGTTGCGCCGTCGCGAGGACGGATAGCTTCCGAGCGTGTCCGTTCTGCTCGCTCTCGGCGCCGCGGCCCTCTTCGCGCTCGGCGCGGTCCTGCAGCAGCGCGCCGTCATCGACGAGGTCGCCGATGGCGCCGATTCCCGCCTGACCTGGCGGCTGATTCGGCGACCGCTCTGGATCGCGGGCCTCGCCGCCGACGCGATCGGCGCCGTCGCCCAGGCTGTTGCGCTCGGCATCGGCAAGCTGCTCGTCGTTCAGCCGCTGCTCGCGAGCTACGTCGTGTTCGCGCTCCCGCTCGGTGTTGTCCTGACCGGGCAGCGGGTCGGCCTGCGGGCCGTCCTCGCCGCAAGCGCGGTCGCGGCGGGCCTGTCGGGGTTCCTGCTGCTGAGCGACCCCGGCGGCGGCGCCCGTGACGCTCCGCTGCTCGACTGGCTGGCCGCCTCGGCGGTGATCTCGGTGGTCGTCGCGGGCCTGATGTGGTTCGCACAAAAGCTCGGGCCCGCCCGGAAAGCCGCCCTCCGCGGCGCGGCGGCGGGCTGCGCCTTCGCGCTCGGCGCGGCGCTGATCAAGGAGGTCGTCACGATGCTCGAGCGCGACGGGCTGACGGCGATGTTCGCCGACTGGCACTTCTACGCGGCCGCGTTCGTCGCGAGCGTGACGATCGCCCTCAACCAGCTCGCGCTCAAGGCGGGCGTGCTTGCGCCGGCCGTGACCGCTTCGGTGATGCTCAACTCGGTCGCCAGCGTCGCGCTCGGCGTCTTGATCTTCGACGAGCAGCTGCGGGCATCGAGCGGCTCCGTGATCGGCTCGTTCGTGGCCCTCGGCCTGATGGTCGGCGGCGTCCTCGTGCTCGCCGGCGAGGAGCACGACTCGCCCGAGGAAGCGCCGGGGGCGATCGAGAACTCTCCCTAAGAGCCCTCGTCACCGACGGCGAGGACCGCGAGGAACGCCTCCTGCGGGACCTCGATCGCGCCGACCTGCTTCATCCGCTTTTTGCCCGCCTTCTGCTTCTCGAGCAGCTTGCGCTTGCGGCTGATGTCGCCGCCATAGCACTTCGCCGTCACGTCCTTGCGCACCGCGCGGACCGATTCGCGGGCGATGATCTTGGTCCCGATCGAGGCCTGGATCGCGATCTCGAACTGCTGGCGGGGAATCTGCTTCTGGAGCCGCTCGCAGGTCGCCCGCCCGACCGCGTAGGAGTTGTCGCGATGGACGATCATCGAGAGCGCGTCGACCGGATCCCCGGCGAGGAGGATGTCGAGCTTGACGAGGTCCGATGGCTGCGTCCCGGTCAGGTCGTAGTCCAGCGATGCGTAGCCGCGCGTGCGTGACTTGAGCTGATCGAAGAAGTCGAGCACGATCTCGCCGAGCGGCAGGTCGTAGTGGAGCTGCACGCGCTGGTCCGAGAGGTAGCTCATGTCGACGTGGGTGCCGCGACGCTCCTGGCAGAGCTCCATCACCTGGCCGACGTACTCTTTGGGACACAGAATCGACGCGCGGATGTAGGGCTCGCGGATCTCCTCGATCCGCGTCCGGTCGGGCATGTCGACCGGCGAGTGGATCTCGATCTCAGAACCATCGGTCAGCGACACCTCGTACTGGACGTTGGGCATCGTCGCGAGCAGCTCGAGGCTGTGCTCTCGTTCGAGTCGCTCGCGGACAATGTCCATGTGGAGCAGCCCGAGAAAACCGCAGCGGAAGCCGAACCCGAGCGCATAGCTCGTCTCGGGCTCATAGGAGAGCGCGGCGTCGTTGAGGCTCAGCTTGTCGAGCGCGTCGCGCAGGTCGGCGAAGCGGTCGGTATCGACCGGGAACAGACCGCAGAAGACGACCGGCTTGACCTCCTGGTAGCCGGGCAACGCCTGGGCCGCCGGGTTTCGGCGGCTGGTCAGCGTGTCGCCGACGCGCAGCAGGTTGACATCCTTGAGGCCCGTGATCACGTAGCCGACCTCGCCTGCGCGCAGGGTCTTGACCGGCTGCATGTCCGGGCCGAAGAACCCGATCTCGTCGATATCGGCCTCGGTCTGGTTCTGCATCGCGATGATCGGCTCGTCCTTGGTCAGCTCGCCGTCGACCATCCGGACGTAGGCGATCACGCCGCGGTACTGGTTGAACTCCGAGTCGAAGATCAGAGCGCGCGGCGGGGCATCGGCCTCGCCGCCCGGCGGCGGGATCTTCGCGACGATCGCCTCGAGCAGCTCGTCGATCCCCTCCCCCGTCTTGGCCGACATCCGGATCACGCCCTCGGCGGGCTCGCCGAGCAGCTCGGAGATCTCGCCGGCCACGCGCTCGGGCTCGGCGCCCGGCAGATCGATCTTGTTCAGCGCGGGGATCAGCTCGAGGCCAGCGTCGATCGCCAGATAAGTGTTCGCGAGTGTCTGCGCCTCCACGCCCTGGGCCGCGTCGACGACCAGCAGGGCACCGTCGCAGGCCGCGAGCGAGCGCGAGACCTCGTAGTTGAAGTCGACGTGGCCGGGGGTGTCGATCAGGTGGAGGCGATAGGTCTCACCGTCGGCGGCCAGGTACTCGACGCGCACGGCCTGGGCTTTGATCGTGATGCCGCGCTCGCGCTCGAGCTCCATCGAGTCGAGCATCTGCGGTCGGTGATCGCGTGCATCGACCGCCCCGGTGCGCTCGAGGATGCGATCGGCGAGCGTCGACTTGCCGTGGTCGATGTGCGCAATGATCGAGAAGTTGCGGATGTTGGAGGCCGGTTGTGTCACGGCCGCCAATTATGGAGAGCGATCGGGTTGGCCGGTCAGCGGCGGCCGAAGCGGCCGGCGATCAGGCTCCAGGCCTGGGCGGCCTCGGGAACCCGCAGCGCCCATACCGCGACCGCGTAAGTGAGCGATCCGAGCCCGATCGCGATGCCGACCGAGCCGATCTGCCCGAGCAGCGAGCGTCCGAGCAGGGCGTCGAGCTCGACCCAGCTGAAATAGCTGACCGTTCCGAGCAAGGCGCTGGCGGCGAACATCCTGGCACCCGCCGCGATCGTCCGCAGCCCGTCGATCCCGTCGAGACGACCGCGCAGCAACAGCGCCTGGGCGAGCGTCATCGCGATTGTCGCGACGACCGTGCCGAGCACCACCCCGGCGACCCCGAGCGGCTCGTACAGCGCCACCGAGACGACGATGTTGACGACCAGGCTGAGGCCGGCGAGTCCGGTGTTGACCCACGGCCGCTGGAGGCTGAAGAAGGTCCGCGAGTAGAGCAGGCTCGCGCCCTGGAAGGGCAGCGAAAGCGCCCACCAGAAAAGCGCGGTCGCGACGAGCGAGGTGGCCGTCGCGTCGAACACGCCGCGCTGGTAGACGAGGCGGATGATCGGCTCGGCGAGCACCGCCATCAGGACCGCCGAGGGGATCAGGAACATCGACATTTGCCGGACGCCGTTGGCCATCGTGTCGCGCATGTCGGCGTAGTCGCCGCGCGCGGCGAGCTTTGAAAGCGTCGGGAACAGGATCGTCGCGATCGCGATCGAGAAGATCCCCTGCGGGAGCATGTAGATCCGGAACGCCTTGTCGATCGCGGCCGGCGCGCTGACGCTCACCAGCGAGCCGACGATCGAGTTGATGACGAGGCTGAAATTGATCAACCCGAGCGCAAGCGTCACGGGCAGCATCAGCTTCAGGATCTGGATGACGTGTGGGTTGCGCCAGTCGAAGGTGAAGCTGAACCGACCGCCGCGGCCGCGCAACCAGGGCATCGGCAGCACGAGTTGGACGAAGGTGCCCGCCACGATCCCGATCGCGTAGGCGTAGATCTGCTCGCCCTCCGGAAAGACCGGGACGAGGCCGACGAGGGCCGCGATGATGACGACGTTCCAGGCGAGCGGCGCGAGCGCGGGGACGCTGAAGTGCTCGAAGGAGTTGAGCATCCCGACGACGAGCCCGTTGATCGCGAGCATCAGGACAATCGGGAAGAGCAGCCGCGAGAGACCGACCGTCAGCCCGCTCAGCTCTGGCAGTCCCGGCAGGAACAGCGGCATGATGTCGGGCGCAAAGAGGATGAAGAGGCCCGTCAACAGGCCCAGGACGAGCGTCAGCAGAAAGAGGAAGGTCGAGGCGACGCGGAACGCCTCCTTTCGCTCGCCGCGCTCGATCAGCTCGCTGAAAACCGGGACAAACGCGCCGGTCAAGGCGAGATCGGCGAACAGCGCCCGCACCAAGTTGGGTATCTGGAAGGCGACCGTGAAGGCCGTCGCCTGGGCGCTGACGCCGAAGAAGCCGGCGGCTACGATCTCGCGGCCCAGGCCTGCGACACGCGAGAGGGCGGTCGCGAACGAGAAGAACGCGGTGCTGAGGCCGAGTCTGCGGCCGCGCCCCTCCCGATCGGCCGCCTGATCGGGCGGCTGCCCCGCTATAGTGCTTGCTCGCCGCGACCGGACGACCCGGCTCGCGGCACAGTTGCGTATATGGCCAACATCAAGTCACAAGAAAAGCGGATTCATCGGGCGGAGCGCGAGCGGCTCGAGAACCGGCGCTACACCTCGTCGGTGCGGACCTACTTCCGCCGCCTCGAGGCCGCCGTCGCGGCCGGTGACGCAACGCTCGCCGACGAGGAGCTGCGCAACGTCAGCTCCTACATCGATCGCGCTGTTTCCCGCGGTGCCATGCATCGCAACACCGCCGGTCGCAAGAAGGCCCGCGCTACGCGCGTGCGTTCTTCTCTCGACTCCTAACCGCCCGCCGCCCGCACGAGGGTCAGCGAGAATGCGGTCGATTCGTCGAGCGTTCCGCCGCCCCTGGTCGCGACCTCGAGCTCGGCGAACGCGCAGATCGCCGCTTCGAGGGTTTCGCGGTCCGAGGTCCGCGCGCGGGCGAGCGTCCGCTTCGCGAGCCAGGCCGGCTGACCGAGCTTGGCAGCGGCGTCCTTTTCCGAGAGGCCGGCCCCGATCAGCGCCGTGGCCCGGTGGACCTCGCGGAGCCTGCGGATAATCGGGAAGGCGAGCCGCGCCGGGCGGTCGTCGTCGCGCGCCAGCTCCTCCGCGAGCGCGACCGAGCGCTCGACCTCGCCCGACACGATCGCATCGGCGAGCTCGTAGGCCTGGACCGAAGTCTCCGAACCGGTCAGCCGCTCGACGTCCTCGAGCGTGATCTCGGTCCTCGGATGGACATAGAGCGCGAGCTTGTCGATCTCCGACGCCAGTCGCTGAGCGCCTCCGCCGACCGTGCCCACGAGCTCTCGCGCGGCAGCCTGATCGATCTTGAGCCCATCGGCGCGACCGCGCTCGATGACCCATTTCGGCATCTCCCAGGCCTTCGGCGCCAGGTAGCTGCGCACCTCTCCTCCGGCCTGCTCGACCGCCGCGACCAGCCGATCGAGCGGCCTCGCCCGTGCGATCAGCACGAGCACCGTCTCTGGAGGGAGGTCGGCGAGCGCTGCTTCGAGCGGGTCGAGATCGCGGGCCTTCCATCCCTCGACCTGGTCGGCGAGCAGGTAGCGGACCCCGATCGCCATGCTCAGCGTCGACAGAGCGGTCGCGATGTCCTCTGTGGTGGTGCCCGGTGCCGCGAAGGACTCCAGCGCGCCCGGACCACTTTCCTGCTCGGCGCGGGCCCGGAGGCGATCGCGCCAGGCGTCGACGCGGACGGAATCGTCACCCCAGATCAGGTACACGGGCTTGAGCTCGGCCATCCCGAACGAGTCTAGGGCCGAGGTCAGCGGCCGGTCCGGACCGCCAGCCGGCCGGCCTCGAGCGTGAAGCGGACGGTCCCGTGCAGATCGGTCCTGTAGGTCTGCACATCCGCCTCGTCGAGCGCGGCGAGCGTCGAGGGGTGTGGATGGCCGTAGGTGTTCTCAGCGCCGACGTCGATCGCCGCGAGCGCTGGCCTGACGCGCTCGAGCAGCGTCGGCAGGCCGGGGTCGGCGCTGCCGTGGTGGGCGACCTTGAGGATCTCGGCGCGGGGGAGCTCGAGCGGGAGGATCGCCGGGCTCTCCGCGTCCGCGGAGAGCAGCAGGTCGAGCTCGCCGATCCGGACGTGGTTGACCACGGCACGGGGATTCGGATCCTCGGGAGCGGGACCGGACGGACGGATGGGCGGCGAGAGAACGTTGATCTCGATCGCACCTATCTCGAGTCGCTGGCCGGCGCGGGCCGAGATCGTCTGAATGCCCTGGGCGCGAGCGGTGCTCAGCAGGTCGAGAAACGTCGGGTCGGTCGTTCCGTCGCCATTCTCGAGCAGCGTGTCGACCGGAAGACGGCGCATCACCTCGGCGAGGCCGCCGTGGTGGTCGGCCGAGACGTGGGTGGCCACGACAAGCGACAGGCGCTTCACCCCGGAGGCCCGCAGGAGGTGGGCAACCCGCGCCTCGGGGCGACCGCCGTCGAAGAGGACCGCCGCGCCGGTTCCATCCTGGATCAGGATCGCGTCCCCCTGCCCGACGTCGAGGAAACTGATCGTGGGTCGGTCCGGTCCTGCCGGGGGAGCGACGGCCGCGGCGCTGGCGAGGGCGACCGCTCCCAGTGCCGTCACGAGCCCAGCCCGGCGAACGGCCGGCGCGGCGGTCCGCCAGCGTCCGGCCAGCTCGGCCGCCCGCGGGCCGGCCAGTCTCGTTATCCGGCCGGCGACCAGCGCGACCGCGACGAGCGCTCCATATCCGAGCGTCAAGCCGGCGTAGGCGGGGAGTGCGGGGGTGGTCACCTGAGCCCACGGAAGCGAAGCGGCGAACCGGGCCAATCCGTCGAGGAAGCCGAGTGGGACCGCGACGAACCATCCGATCGCACTGCAGGCCAGCTCGACGATCGGGTCGCCGATCACCGGAACCACGCTGACCTGGCCAACCGCGATCTCGATCATCCCCGCCCACATCACCGGGGCGATCGCGGGGATCGCGAGCACGTTGACCGGCAACGCGGCGATCGAGACCGCCTCGAAGTGAAGCGCCAGCAGCGGTACCGTCGCGAGGGTCGCGACGACCGTCATCGCAACGCCCTCGGCGAGCGGAGCGGGTAGCAGGTCGAGTCGGCGGCGCAGAGCCGGAGCCCACACGGCGATCGACACGACGGCGGCGAAGGAGAGCTGCCAGCCCGGGTCTCCCCCCGCGAGCGGATTGAGCGCGAGCGTGACCGCCGCCGCGAGCAGCACGGCGTACGCGCGCGAGGCAGGGCGGCTCGCCAGCGCGGCAGCGAGCGCCGCAATTCCCATCACCCCTGCGCGCTGCAGCGAGGGAGCGGCGCCGGCGAGCGGAATGTAGGCGAGGATCAGGATCGCGACCACGACGAGCCGGCCCCGGTCTGAGAGCGGCGTGACGCGCAGTCCGACCAGCGCCAGGATCGCCAGCAGCAGGATGTTCTGACCGCTGACGGCGAGGGGGGACGAACTTTGGATCCCATCTCGCTTAAGTCCTCGATGCGTCTTGACGGCTACATACGGGTCTCCCGGGTCGGCGGTCGGGGAGGCGCCAGCTTCATCTCGCCGAAGGTCCAGCGCGACCGAATCCAGGCACTCGCGACGGCTGGCGGCCACGAGATCATCCACTGGCACGAGGACCTCGATGAGCCGGGCTCGCGGGCCCAGCGCCCGGGTTTCCAAGCCGTACTCGAGCGAGTCGAGGCGCGCGAGACCGATGGCGTCGCGGTCGCAAAGCTCGATCGCTTCGCGCGCTCGGTCGCCGATGCAGCCGCCGCGATCAAACGGATCACTGATGCGGGTGGGGCGCTGCTCTCAGCGCACGAGACGCTCGATACCTCGACACCGTTCGGGCGCTTCGCCCTGAACATGATGCTCTCACTCGCCGAGCTCGAACTCGATCGGATCCGCGAGAGCTGGAATGTCGCTCGCCGCGAGGCTGTCTCTCGCGGCGTTCACATCTCCTCGCGAACGCCCGACCGGCTACCAGCGAACAGACGACGGTCGCCTTGAGCCCACACCCTCACGCCGCGCCGGCGATCACCGAGCTCTTCGCCCGCCGCGCCGCCGGGCATAGCTGGCTGGACCTCTGCCGATTCCTAGACGAGCGCGAGGTCGAAGGGCCCTACAAGGCCCGGCGCTGGACACCGGGCGCCGTCTACCACGTGATCGCTAATCGCGTCTACCTCGGCGAGGCGCGCTCGGGCGAGTTCCTTTGCGAGGGCGCGCACGAACCGCTGATCGACACGCTCGACCTGGCTCGCCGCCCAGCGCCCTGCCGGGCACACCGCCCGGCGGAATGGCGCGCTGCTAAGTGGTCTGCTGCGCTGCGCCGGGCTGTCGCTACATGATCAAGGCCGACACGATGCGCGATCGCGACGGTCAGACACTTCGCCTCTATCGCTGTCGGGGTCGCCACGCCTCCGGCGTCTGCCAAGCGCGCAGCTCGGTCCTCGGTCGACTCGTCGAGCCCTACGTCGTTGACTGGTTCTTTGAGCACGTCGGCGCTGACCCGATCCGCTCCGAGCTCCGGCATCCAGACCTGCACGAGCTCGAGCGCTCCGTGGAGCTCGCCGATGCCGACCTGCGCGAGTATCGAGACGACCTGCGGATCGCCCGAGCGCTCGGGCCCGAGCGCTTCGCCGAAGGGCCTAGAACCCCGCAGCCGCGCGCTTGAAGATGCACTCAGAGCTCTGGCGCTGGCGCGTCGAGACGAGCGGCGCTGGACCTTGCCTGCACGACCCACGAGCTTCGCGAGTCCTGGGATGGGCTTGACACCGCCGAGCAGAACACCGTCCTACGCCGCTCGATCGACGCGATCTTCATCCGCCGCGTGCTGGGCTCGGGCCGCCAACCGCCGGTCGGCGAGCGTCTGTTGATCTGCCCGGCGGGTAGCGCTCCGGCCGGCCTGCCGCGGCCCGGCATCCGGCACGTAGTCCCCACCGCGCTTGAGTGGTGAGCCAACAGACCACGCACGCTCGGGCTGGCGAGCGCGCATCACCTCCAGGAACGCTCGTGTCGCTTGTGCTCTTGCACGTTGCTCCATGCAAGTAGAAGGGGCTCTGCCCGATTTCTCGCCCCCGTCTACCGCAGCACATAGGAGGGCGTGGGGCGCGATTAGCTCGGAGCGTCGGCGTGCTCGCCTCGGAGGCTGGCGGTCGGCTCCGCCGACCTTCGGACTGCGTCGGCTCGACACGAGCGCCGCGGATCAACGGACCCAACAACGCCGAGGTCGGCGCGACGCATCCACCGATCGCGGCCCGTCCGCGATCGTCGCTCTCACAAGCGCCGCACGACCACGCCTCGAACTGAACGAACCCACTCACTCCTCATCGCCGTCGTAGCCGTCGCCGTTTAC